>CAWDDH010000004.1:0-15800 GCA_963801105.1 uncultured Acidimicrobiia bacterium | reverse complement strand
CCTTCCCGGCGGGCATGTCGCCGCAGGTGCCGATCAATGACAAGAAGTTCTACCCGATCTACGCGAAATGCGTGGAGCTCGACATTCCCATCTGCGTGTGCGCCGGGGTCCCCGGCCCGCGCGTGCCGTTCGAGTGCCAGAACGTCGCGCACATCGACGAGGTCTGCTGGTTCTTCCCCGAGCTCAAGTTCGTCACGCGCCACGGTTGCGAGCCGTGGGCGGACCTCGCGGTGAAGCTCATGCTCAAGTGGCCGAACCTCCACTACTCCACGTCGGCCTTCGCCCCGAAGTACTACCCCAAGGACGTCATCAACTACGCGAACACGCGCGGCGCCGACAAGGTCATGTACGCCGGCTACTTCCCGATGGGGCTCACGCTCGATCGCATCTGGTCCGAGATGCCAGACGTGCCGTTCCGCGATCACGTCTGGCCGAAGTTCCTCCGCGAGAACGCGGTACGGGTGTTCAAGCTCGATGCCTGA
This sequence comes from uncultured Acidimicrobiia bacterium, assembly GCA_963801105.1. GTDB lineage: Bacteria > Actinomycetota > Acidimicrobiia > IMCC26256 > JAENVU01 > JAENVU01. Next base: position 15,318 of record CAWDDH010000004.1, on the reverse strand, counting down.
GCCGGTCGGCAGCGACGCCTACTTCACCGCGTGGCGAGGCGGTGTCGTCGACACGATGATGGGTATGCCCGCGTCGAGCGAGGAGCGCAAGACCAAGCACTACGCACAGATGAACGCGGGGATCCTCGACAAGGAGGCCCGCGAGCAGTTCACGTTCCCGGCGCAGTACATGTTCAAAGACGTGCCCGACCACGGCGAGATCGACGATCCGGTCGCGCTCCTGGTCGCGGAGATGGATCGCTTCAACATCACCCACGGGATGCTCAACGTCGCCACGAACCCGGCCGCCCGGCAGGCCGTCGCGACGCACCCCGACCGGTTCGTCGCCTCGTTCAACGTGGACCCGAACCGCGGGATGGACTGCGTGCGCGAGCTGGAGGCCTCGGTGCACGAGTTGGACGTGCGCTCCGCCCAGGTCTTCCCCGCCGGCCTGCTCCCCCAGGTGCCGATCAACGACAAGAAGATGTACCCGCTCTACGCGAAGTGCGTGGAGCTCGACATCCCGATCTTCCTCAACGCGGGCGTCCCGGGACCGAGGGTGCCGATGGCGTGCCAGGACGTGGCGTTGATCGATGAGGTCTGCTGGTTCTTTCCGGAGCTCAAGCTCGTGATGCGCCACGGGGCCGAGCCCTGGACCGCGCTCGCGGTGAAGCTCATGCTCAAGTGGCCGAACCTCCACTACTCCACGTCGGCCTTCGCGCCCAAGCACTACCCGGACGACATCGTGTACTTCGCGAACACGCGCGGCGCCGACAAGGTCATGTACGCCGGCTACTTCCCGATGGGGCTCAGCCTCGACCGGATCTTCACGGAACTGCCCGGCGTCGGCTTCCGTGACGACGTGTGGCCGAAATTCCTGCGGGACAACGCGGCCCGCCTGCTGAAGCTGGAGGCCCAGGCACCGTGAGTCGAGAGGCGTACGAAGCCGCACTCGTGGGTGGTGCGATCGACACCGCGACCGGCATCCCCAAGTCGCGGGAGGAGATGTTCGAGTTCTACGAGTTCATCCGCAAGCAGACGCGCGACGCGGAGAGCAAGGCGGGTGAGGGCGGGCTCGAGTTCCCCGCCGGCTACATGTTCAAGGACCCCGTTCAGATCGAGGCCGACAAGCTGGGCGACCCGGTCGAGTTCCTGCTCTCGGAGATGGACCGCCACGGGATCACCAAGGTGATCACGAACGTCGACGACGGCGGCAACGGCGCCCGAGCCGTCCGCGACCATCCGGACCGCTTCGCCGCCGGCATCGGCGTGGACCCGAATCAGGGCATGGAGGCGGTTCGCCGGATCCAACGCATCGCCGACGAGTTCGACCTCAAGTCGGTGAGCGCGTTTCCGGCCGGCCTGTACCCCCAGGTCGCAGTGAACGACAAGAAGTTCTATCCGATCTACGCGAAGTGCGTGGAGCTCGACGTCACGTTCGCGACGACGATCGGCGTCCCGGGTCCGCGCATCCCCTTCGCCCCGCAGGAAGTCGCGCATCTCGACGAGGTGTGCTGGTTCTTTCCCGAGCTGCGCGTCGTGATGCGTCACGGTGCCGAGCCCTGGGCCGACCTCGCGGTGAAGCTGATGCTGAAGTGGCCGAACCTCTACTACTCGACCACGGCGTTCGCGCCCAGGTACTACCCGAGCGAGATCGTCGACTACGCGAACACGCGCGGGGCCGACAAGGTGATGTGGTCGGGGTACTTCCCCGCCGGCCTGACCTACGACCGGATCTTCGCGGAGCTGCCCGACGTTCCCTTCCGTGACCACGTCTGGCCCAAGTTCCTGCGTGACAACGCGGTCAGGGCCTACAAGCTCGACGAAGAGGTGCGCCCATGAGCGGACCTCTCTCGGGCATCAAGGTCATCGAGCTGCCCAACATCGGGCCGACGCAGTTCGCGGGGATGGCCCTCGGCGATCTCGGAGCCGAGGTGCTGCGGCTGGACCGGGCGACGTCCGTCGCCAGCGGAGTGGGCATCATCCCCGCTTCGCCGTACGCCAGCCTCGATCGCAACCGTCGCAGCGTCGGTGTCGACCTGAAGCACCCCGACGGCGTCGCGACCGTCCTCCGACTGTGCGAGCAGGCCGACGTGCTGATCGAGGGCTTCCGCCCGGGTGTGGCCGAGCGACTCGGGGTCGGGCCCGACGCGTGCACGGGGCGCAACCCCCGACTCGTCTACGGACGCATGACCGGCTGGGGCCAGGAGGGTCCGCTGGCCCATGACGTCGGCCATGACATCAACTACATCTCCCTCGCGGGCGTGCTCGCGCACATCGGGCCGGAGGGCGGACCGCCGACGCCGCCGATCAACCTGATCGGGGACTTCGGCGGCGGCGGATTGCTCCTCGCGTTCGGCGTGCTGGCCGCGATCGTCGAGCGTGCGACCTCCGGGAAGGGCCAGGTCGTCGACGCCGCGATGGTCGACGGTTCGGCGATGCTGATGAGCCTCTTCTTCGGCCTCGCGGCCACCGGCTTCTGGTCCGACGAGCGGGGCACGAACCTGCTCGACGGTGGGGCACACTTCTACGGCGCCTACGAATGCTCGGATGGCGCGTACGTCTCGATCGCGAGCTACGAGCCGCAGTTCTACGCGGCACTGTGCGAGCTCCTCGTGCCCCTCGGGATCCCACTCGACCCGGCGACCCAGATGGACAAGACCACGTGGCCGACGCTCAAGGAGCGGATGACCGCGCTGTTCCGCACCCGCACCCGTGACGAATGGACCGAGTTCTTCGCCGGCCACGACGTGTGCTTCGCACCGGTCCTCACCATGAACCAAGCGCGCGCGCATCCCCACAACGTGGCCCGCAAGACCTTCGTCGAGGTGGAGGGCGCACCGCAGCCGGCCCCCGCACCGCGCTTCTCCCGCACACCCGGCGCGGTCGAGCGCGCGCCCGTGGTCCCGGGTGCCGACACTCGAGCGGCGCTCATCGACTGGGGACTCACCGAGGGAGAGGTGGACACCCTTCTCGCGGGCGGCGGCGTGGCGTAGCGTCCGCCGGTCGACGCCGGACCGGACCCCCGACCGAAGCGGCAATCCTCGCCGTTCCGGGGAACATCAGCCCAGCGACCACAGCGCGACGGGCTCGTCGAACCCCTTCAGCATCCGGCGTCCGGCCGACACGAACGTCAGGTCCGGCTCACCGGTCGCGGCCCGCACGAGGTCGTCGGTGACGAGGATCTCCCCCGGCACCGCGATGTCGGCGATCCGCGACGCGGTGTTCACCACCGAGCCGTAGTAGTCGCCGCCGCGACCGAGCACCGCACCGTAGGAGACGCCGGCGTGCGGTGCCACGCCGCGTCGCTCGTCGAACCGCTCGACGAGCTCACGCGCAATCCGCGCACCGGCAGTGGCGTCCACGGCGACGAACATGACCTCGTCACCCATGTGCTTCACCACCCGGCCCCCGGCCGACGCGACGATCTCGTTCGCGGTCATCTCGAAGTCCTCGATCAGCTCGGCCAGCTCGGCGGGGGCGAGGTCCCGAGCGAGCGGCGTGAAGCCGACGAGGTCGACGAAGCCCACGGCCAACCGGAACATGCCGGGCCCGAGGCTCTCGGCACTCGACGCGCGCTGGCGGCGGATCGCCTGCTCCACGTGCATCCGGAACAGGCCGTCCATCACCGTCGGGAGCTCGATCAGCTGGGCGACGGCGCCTTCGGTCGCGACCGCGCGGGCCAGCTCGTCGGTTCCGCCACGCAGCATCGGATCCTCGACCTCGACGAGGAAGATCGCGATCGCGGCATCGGCGATCTGGGCGAGCGCCGAGCCCATCGCCCGAATGAAGCGCAGCGTCGCCTCCGGACCGAACAGCTCCGCCGCGTAGGCGAAGAGCTGGAACGTCGCCACGTCGGCCGGGCGGAAGTCGTCGTCGGCCAACGCGACGCCGGCGGCGACCAGCACCCGACCCAGCATCTCGACGTCGACGCCGGCCGCCGCCGAGACCTCGTCGATCGACAGGGCGGGGCCCGGACGGATCGCCTGGTCGGATCCGAGCGCGTGGAGCGAACCGACCTCGGCCGCACGACGCATGTGCTCGATCGAGATCCCGAGCGACGCGAAGTGCTCGAGCAGCGCGTACCGTCCGGCGACATCGGACGCCGTCGGGTCCAACAGCCCGGCGGCTTCGTACTCGTGGGCGTCCATCGAGCGGGACGCTACGTCCCGGCGGCCGCCTTCGCGTACTCCTTGGCCCAGGGGTAGTCGGGCTTGCCGCTCGGAGCGCGCCGGATCTGGTCGACGAGGAACACCTGCTTCGGCGCCTTGTACGCGGCGATGTGCTGCCGGCAGTGCGCGTCGAGATCTTCCACCGTCGGAGCGGTCCCCGGCCGCGACTGCACGACGGCCGTCACGCGCTCGCCCCAGCGCTCGTCCGCGATGCCGACCACGAGACAATCGAACACCTGCGGATGGGCCTTCAGGACACCCTCGACCTCTTCGGGGAAGACCTTCTCGCCGCCCGTGTTGATCATGATCGAGCCGCGCCCGAGCAACGTGACCTGACCGTCCTCCTCGACCGTCGCGAAGTCGCCCGGGATCGAGTACCGCTTGCCACCGTGCTCGAAGAAGACCTGGGCACTGCGCTCCGGGTCGTTGTAGTAGCCGAGCGGGATGTTGCCGGTGCGAGCGATGCGACCGATCTCGCCGGAGCCCGGTGTGATCGGCTCGTAGTTCGCGTCGACGACGATCGAGTCCAGCGACGGCTGCACCGTGGCCGGTCCGCCCTTCGGGATCTCGCCCCTGGTCGCGATCTTGATGCCGTTCATGCCGGTCTCGGTCGCGCCGACCGAGTCCACGACCACGATGTTCGGGAGTCGGTCCATGAGCTGATCCTTGATGGACTGACTGAAGATCGCCGCGCTCGATCCGATCGAGAACAGCGTCGACAGGTCCACGTCCTCGGGCAGGTCCTCCAACGAGTCGGCGAGTGGGCGCGCCATCGCGTCCCCGGTGATCCCCAGCAGGTTGACCTTCTCCGCGGCGACGATCCGCCAGGTCTCCGCCGCGTCGAACCTCGGCGTCACGACACCGGTGTCGCCGTGGATGAAGCAGCGGATCATCGAGACCTGACCGGCACCGTGCATCATCGGTGCGATCGGAAAGCTGATCATCGGCCCACCACCGGCGGCGACCTTCTCCGCGAGCACACCCGGGTGCGCGATCCTCTCGTTCGAGTGGGCATCGATCCCGCCGCAGAGCGCATAGAAGATGTCCTCCTGGCGCCACATCACGCCCTTGGGCATCCCCGTCGTCCCGCCGGTGTAGATGATGTGGATGTCGTCACCCGATCGCGGACCGAAGTCACGATCGGGCGATCCCGAGGCAACGGCCTCCTCGTAGTCGGTGAACTCGATCCCCTCGGTCGACCCACCGCTCTCGTCGGCCGCGATGACCACGTGCGCGAGCTTCGGAAGCTGCGAGCGGATCGCCGCCAGCCGCGGCGCGAACTCCTGCTGGGCCACCACCGCGACGAGATCCGCGTTGGCGCACAGGTACTCGAGCTCGCTCTCGACGTACCGGTAGTTGATGTTCACGGGGACGGCGCGGATCTTGTAGAGCGCCATCATCGTCTCGATCCACTCGATGCCGTTGTAGGCGTAGATCCCGACATGGTCGCCCGGACCGACCCCGGCGGACTGCAGGTGGTGCGCGAGCCGGTTCACCCGCTCCTCGAGCTCGGCATAGGTGCGGCGCGGGCCTCCGACGACCACACACGCGGTGCGATCGGGCACGAGGTCCACGATGGCCTCGAACATGTCGGCGAAGTTGCATTCCATCGAGCTCTCTCCTACTCCGTGATCAACAGTCGGGCCGCGCGTTCGAGATCGTCACCGACGACGCCGGGGCCGTCAACGCCGCCGACCCATCCGATCAGGGACGACAACCACACCTGGCTCAGCACCCGGGCCACCGCCCGGTCCCGCTCGGTCGGAACACCCTCGTGCATCGCGCCCGTGATGATGGCCGTCATCGACTCGCTCACCCGCGCGACCGCGTCGGACTCCTCCGGGCGGGCCGTGCCGAGCGCCCGGACCATGGCCGCGGTCGCCTCGGGCCGTCGGGTCTGGGTCCGAGACGCCCGGCGGAGCACGTCGACGACGCGGTCGGCGGGGTTCTCCCCGGCCGGCGGGCGATCGGCGAGCAGCTCGCGCAGCGCCTCGACCTGCTCGAGGTTGGCCTCGAGCAGCAGCCGCTCCTTGCTCTCGAAGTACCGGTAGACGGTCCCGAGGGCCACCCCGGCCTCGGCCGCGACGTCCCGCATCTGCACTCCGTCGAACCCCCCGCCGGCCGCGAGCTCGAGCGTTGCGTCGATCACCCGGCGCCGCCGGGCGGCTTGGCTGCGCGCGAGTGCACCATCGGCCCGGTCGGAAGGGGTCATCGCCGTATGAGAACACGTTCTCATTCCGAGCCGCAACCACTGTCCCAAATCTCGGTAAAGCCGGGCTGACGGCTCATCTGCCTCACAGGTTGCGGTTGCGATGATCGCATCGTGAACGGACCGACCGATCGTGCGCCCCTGCGACGTGCCCCCTCCCCAAGAGCCCTCGCTCCGGCGCCCTTCGGTCGGTCCGTCGTTCGGTTCTCTTCTCCCCCCGAGGCACTCCGATGACCCGTCGCCCCGCGTGCCCGTACGTCCGCGCCGGCCGCATGAACCGCAGTCGCTGGATCGCGGCCGGCACTTCGGTCGGTGCGCTCGTCGCCGTCACCGCCGGCGTCGCCGCCGCGAACCCGGCACCGTCGTCGGCCAACTCCTCCACCGCCGCCATCAACTCGGGTGGGACGAGCACGGTCACCCCGAACCCCACCGCCGCGCCGCAGCCCTCCGCGCCCCAGGACGGCGGATGGGGCTACCCCGAGCCCGGCTCGGGGTCCGGGAACCCGAACCCCGGGACGTACGTGGACCCGAGCAGCGGGACGTACGGGGACCCGTACGGCTCCTACAGCCCACCGGCCTACGACCCCCGCTACGACGGTGGTGGGAACACCAGCAGTGGCGGAAGCTGAACACGTCGTCGACGTCATGGGCACCCGTGCCCATGTGATCGTCAGTGCGAAGGACCTGGAGATGGCCGAGGTGCTGGCCCACAGTGCCGTCGCCCGGCTCGTGCGACTGGAGCGGCAGTGGTCCCGCTTCATCCCCGACAGTGAGCTGAGCCGTCTCAACGCCAGCGCCGGGCGACCCGTCACGCTCTCGGCCGACACGCTCCTGCTGGTGGAACGAGCCATCGCGGCATGGCAGCGCACCGACGGGCGCTTCGACCCGACGGTGCTCCCCGCGCTGATCGCCGCCGGCTACGACCGCGACTTCCGCTCCGGCCTCGACGACCGCCTGCCGCCGCCGGTCGACCCGCGACCCGCGCCGGGCTGTGACGGCATCGAGATCCGCGGACACGATGTGACGCTCCCGCCGGGCGTGATGATCGACCCGGGCGGGATCGGCAAGGGACTCGCCGCCGACATCACGCTGGATCTCGTCACGACCGCGGGAGCGCGCGGCGCGTGCGTCAACCTCGGGGGCGACCTGCACGTGTCCGGTCGTCCCGACGCGACCCCACGATGGTCCGTCGCGATCGAGCACCCGCTCGAGCCCCGCCGCACCCTCGGTCGCGTCGAGCTCCAGGACGAGGCCCTGGTGTCGAGCTGGCGCACCCGGCGGGTCTGGGGCTCGGCCGACGACCGCCGCCACCACCTCATCGACCCGAGGACCGGGAGCCCTGCGTGGACGGGGCTCGCCGGCGTGAGCGTGCTCGCTCCCGACGCGTGGTGGGCCGAGGCCCTCGCGACGGCGGTCTTCCTGGCCGGGGCGGACGAGGCGCCGGACCTCGTGCGCCACCACGGCATCTCCGCGCTGCTCGTGCGCGACGACGGGGCGGTGCGGGCCTTCGGCCGGCTGCGGGACCTGGTCCCCCTGACCCCGGCGCCCACCGCGTGAACGACCACCTCGCCTGGTACGTCGCCCGCGGCGCGGGCATCGTGACCTGGGGGTTGCTCGTCGCGTCGATGACGTGGGGCCTGCTCTATGCCACCCGGGCGTTCGGCCGGCGCGTGTCGTCATGGTGGCTCCTCGGCGTCCACCGCTTCCTCGGCGCGCTCGCCGTCGTCTTCACGGGTGTGCACGTCGTCGCCCTCGTCGCCGACAGCTTCACGCACTTCACGCTGGTCGCCGTCCTCGTGCCGTTCGCGGCGGCGTGGCATCCGGTTGCCGTCGCGTGGGGCGTCATCGCGATGTATCTGCTCGTCACCATCGAGGTGACGTCGCTGCTCAAGAACCGCGTCCCCCACCGGGTCTGGCGCACGGTGCACCTCGGGAGCTACCCGCTCTTTGCGCTCGCGACCATCCACTCCCTCTCGTCCGGCACGGACGTGAAGGCGGTCCTCGGGGGCGGCGTCGCGATCGCGGTCGGTGCGATCGCCGCGGCGCTCGCCATCATCGGGCTGGACCAGAGGGCATCCGTCGACCCGCGGCGTCCGACGAATCCCGCTTCCCGTTCGCGAACCGCTCACGGGCTTCGGTGACCGCGCGCTCCGCGGCGACGACGTCCTCCCACCCGCGCGTCTCGACCGACTTCTCCGGCTCGACGTCCTTGTAGACGGCGAAGAAGTGCTCGATCTCCGCGAGGAGGAACTGGGGGAGGTCCTTCAGGTCGTGTACGGCACCCGATCGGGGGTCGCCCGACGGCACGCACAGCACCTTGGCGTCGGGCCCGGCCTCGTCCGACATCCAGAACACGCCGACCGGTCGCACCCGGATGTGGCAGCCCGGGAAGGTCGGCTCGTCGAGGAGCACCAGGATGTCGAGCGGGTCGCCGTCCTCGGCCAGGGTGTCGGGGACGAAGCCGTAGTCGGCCGGATACTGGGTCGCGGTGAACAGCATCCGGTCGAGCCAGATCGCGCCCGTGTCGTGGTCCATCTCGTACTTGTTGCGGGATCCACGGGGAATCTCGATGATGACGTCGACGTCCATGACCGCGCAGTCTTCCGCATCCTCACTGCCCGCGCTCACCGCGTAGCTGCGAGAATCGGCCCATGACCGACCTGCTCGACCTCGCCGACCGCATGTTCACGGGAGAGGTGGAGGCCACCCCGCGGCGCCTGTTCTCCTGGAACGGTGAGCTGGCCGACGTCGCGCCCGACACCGCGTTCGTGGCCGCGTTCTCCAACGTCGCGGTGATCGCGACCGACGACGGTCTCGTCCTCGCCGACACCAGCAGCTGGTTCGCCGCGCCGACGGTCCACGACTCGATCAAGCGCTGGCGCGAGCTCCGCCTCGACACGGCCGTGTTCACCCACGGCCACACCGACCACTGCTTCGGCGTCGAGCTCTACGAGGAGCAGGCCCGCGATCATGGCTGGCGGCCGCCGCGCGTCCTGGCCCACGAGGCGATCGCCGCACGGTTCGACCGCTACCGCGAGACGGCCGGTTACAACGGGATCATCAACCAGCGCCAGTTCCAGCTGCCGCGACCGACGTTCCCCAGCGAGTTCCGTTACCCGGACGACACCTTCCGCGACCGCATCGACCTGACCGTCGGTGGCGAGTCGATCGAGTGCCACCACGCTCGCGGCGAGACCGACGACCACGTCTGGGTCTGGGTCCCGGCCCGCCGGGTCCTCTGCACGGGCGACCTCTTCATCTGGGCGTCGCCGAACTGCGGCAATCCCCAGAAGGTGCAGCGCTATGCCATCGAGTGGGCGCACACGCTCCGCGAGATGGCCGAGCTCGACGCCGAGATCCTGCTCCCCGGCCACGGGCTCCCCATCGTGGGCGCCGACCGGATCCGGCTCGCGCTGACCGAGTCGGCGACGCTGCTGGAGCACCTCCACCACGAGACGATCCGCATGATGAACGAAGGGGCGACCCTCGACGAGATCGTCACCACCGTGCGGGCGCCGGACGGACTGCTGGACCGTCCCTACCTGGGTGCGATCTACGACGAGCCCGAGTTCGTGGTGCGCAACGTCTGGCGGCTGTTCGGCGGCTGGTACGACGGGGATCCGAGCCATCTCAAGCCGGCACCGGCGTCCGCGTTCGCCGCGGAGGTCGCGCGCCTCGCGGGCGGCGCTGACGCGCTCGCCGCGCGCGCGGCCGAGCTGGCCGCGGCCGGCGATCTCCGGCTCGCGGCGCAACTCGTGGAGCTCGCGACCCGGGCGGAGCCCGGATCCGCGGTGCTCCACGGCGCCCGCGCCGAGGTCTACCGGGCGAGAGTCGCAGAGGAGGCGTCGGTGATGGCCAAGGGCGTCTTCTCGTGGGCCGCAGCGGAGTCGGAGCGGCGCCGAGACCACCCGGACGGGCACGAGGCGTCCGACGCGTAGAATCACCCGATGGCCGATCCAGCCCCATTGACGTCCGGGGCCGATCCGAGCCCGCCGCCGCCGCAGTCCTTCGCTCGCGGGCTCGTCGCGACCGCCCGACCCAAGCAGTGGATCAAGAACGTCCTCGTGGTCGCCGCGCCCGGGGCCGCCGGGGTCCTCGGGCACGGATCCGTCATCTTCGACACGATCGTGGCGTTCGTCGCGTTCTCGCTCGCGGCCAGCGGCACCTATTTCCTGAACGACGCGTTCGACGTCGAGGCCGACCGCCGCCACGACAAGAAGCGGCACCGGCCGATCGCCGCCGGGACGGTCCCGGTCACCACCGCGAAGCTCGTTGCCGTCGTGCTGCTCGCGGCCGGGATCGCGGTCTCGTTCCTCGCCAACTGGCACCTGGCGCTCGTGATCGCGATCTACATCACGATCACGACCAGCTACTCGATCTGGCTGAAGCACGTCGCCGTCGTGGACCTCGGCATGGTCGCCTCGGGCTTCGTCCTGCGCCTCATCGCCGGTGCGGTCGCGGTCGACGTGAAGATCTCGGTCTGGTTCATCGTCGTCGGCAGCTTCGGCTCACTGTTCATGGTCGCCGGCAAGCGACACGCGGAGCACACTGAGCTCGGCATCGACCGGGCGGGGCACCGGGCAACGCTCGAGGAGTACTCGGTCGAGTACCTCGGCTACGTGCGCTCGGTGGCCTCCGGCGTGGCGCTCGTCGCCTATTGCCTGTGGGCCTTCGACGCCAGCATCCACGTCGACGGTCTCGTGTGGTTCGAGATCTCCATCGTGCCGTTCGTCCTTGCGTTCCTCCGCTACGCGCTCCTCGTCGAGCGGGGGCAGGGCGGCGCGCCCGAAGATCTCGTCCTCGCGGACCGCCCGCTCCAGGTCATGGGAGCACTCTGGGTCGTCGTGCTCGGAATCGCGCTGTATGTCGCCTGAGGCGCCGGCAGCACCCGTCGCGGGAGACGAGACGCTGCTGTTCGGTTGGGGCGGTACCTCCCCGTCGCCGCGCGGCTCTCCACGCCCATCACCACCGACGACGCGCGCGACCTCGTGGTGGCCGCCCCCGAGCGTGGCGTCGTCGCCCGAGGGCTCGGACGCGCGTACGGCGATGCCGCCCAGAACGCCGGCGGGCTCGTACTCGATGCCACCGCGCTGTCGGGCATCGTCAGCGCCGACCTCGAGGCCGGGGCGGTCACCGCCTACGCCGGGACGAGCCTCGACTCGCTCATGCGGTGGCTCATCCCCCGCGGCTGGTTCCTCGTCACCCCCGGGACGCGCTTCGTGACCGTCGGCGGCACGATCGCGAGCGACATCCACGGCAAGGGCCACCACGTGGACGGCACCTTCGGCAGCAAGGTGCAGTCCTTTCGGCTCGTGACCGGGACCGGCGAGGTGCTCGACATCCATCGGGACCGCGACCCGGACGTCTTCTGGGCCACGACCGGGGGCATGGGCCTCACGGGTGTGATCCTCGACGCCACCTTCGACCTCATCCCCACCGAGACCCGGTTCATCCGTGTCGACGAGGAACGATGCGCCGATCTCGACGCGATGTTCCACGCCATGGAGGAGAGCGACGAGGCCTACCGGTACTCCGTCGCGTGGATCGACTGCGGCGCTCGCGGAAAGCATCTCGGGCGCGGGATCCTCGGGCGGGGCAACCACGCGGTTCTCGACGAGATCCCGAAGGCGAAGCGGGCCCACGCGCACACGTTCGGTCCCCGCCAGATCGCGGATCGCGCCACCGGTGATGCCGTCGGGGCTCGTGAACCCCTGGACGGTGAAGGCCTTCAACGAGTTCTGGTACCGCAAGTCCCGGGTCAGCCATCGGGGGGCGATCCAGGACGTCGGGCTGTTCTTCCATCCGCTCGACCTCGTCGACGAGTGGAACCGCGTCTACGGCCGGCGAGGGTTCGTCCAGTACCAGTTCGTCGTCCCCTTCGGGCAGGAGAACAGCCTCCGGCACGTGGTCGAGACGCTCAGCAACGAGAACCTGCCGTCCTTCCTGGCCGTGCTCAAGCGCTTCGGCGCCGCCAACCCCGGGATGCTCTCGTTCCCGATGCCGGGGTGGACGCTGGCCGTGGACATCCCGGTGAGTCGCGCCAGCCTGGCCCGCACCCTGGACCGGTTCGACGAGATCGTGCTCGAGGCCGGCGGTCGCGTGTACCTGGCCAAGGACGCCCGCACCCGGCCGGAGAACCTGCCCAGCATGTACCCCCGGCTCCCCGCGTGGCGTGAGGTGCGCCGGCGACTCGACCCGGAGCACAAGATCACGTCCGACCTCTCCCGCCGTCTCGGTCTCTGAAAGGCTCTGCCGCGATGAACGACGCACTCGGCTCCGTCCAGTCGATCCTGATCCTCGGGGGCGGCTCCGACATCGCGCTCGCGACGGCCAAGGCCATGGTCGCCCAGCGCTGCCGCACGGTGATCCTCGCCGGACGCGACCCCGAGTCCTTCTCGGGCGTCACCAAGGAGCTGCAGCGCGCGGGCGCGACGACCGTCGAGGCGGTCGAGTTCGACGCACTCGACCACGCGTCGCACCCCGCCTTCGTCCGCCGGACTTTCGAGCGCTTCGGTGACATCGACCTCGTGTTCGTCGCCTTCGGTGTCCTCGGCGACCAGGACCGCGCCGAGCACGACCCCACCGAGGCCATCCGGATCCTCGACACCAACTTCGTCGGGGCCGTCTCGGTGCTCGTCCCCGCCACCGACGCGCTCAGGCACCAGGGGCACGGCACGATCGTGGTGCTCTCCTCCGTCGCCGGGGAGCGAGCGCGGAAGTCGAACTTCGTGTACGGCTCCAGCAAGGCCGGGCTCGACGCCTACTGCCAGGGCCTCGGCGACAGCCTCGTCGGTTCGGGCGTCAAGGTGCTGGTCGTGCGGCCCGGCTTCGTCCACTCGAAGATGACCGAGGGGCTCGAGGCCGCGCCTCTCGCCACTGATCCCGAGCACGTCGCGCACGCGATCCTCGCTGCGCTCGCGCGTGGGAGCGAGGTCGTCTGGGCACCGGCTCCGTTGCGGTACGTCATGTCGGCGTTGCGCCACGTCCCGCGCGTCGTCTTCCGGCGGCTGCCTCTGTGAGCACGGCGCCACCGGCGCGACGAGCGGTCGCGGCGTTCGACTTCGACGGCACGATCTCCCGGCGCGACACCCTGGCGCCGTTCCTCGCCCAGGTCGTCGGCACCCGGCCGTTCCTCGCGCCGTCCTCGGCCGGACCCCGCACCTCGTGGGCGTCTCCCTCGGCCGCGTCGACCGCGACCTCGAGAAGGAGGCGCTCATCCGGCGGCTCCTCGCCGGCCGGACGGCCGAGAGCATCGACGCGGCGGGCGCGGCCTACGCCGAGCTGCTGTGGGCGCGACAGCGCTTCCGGCGCGAGATGCTCGATCGGCTGCGCTGGCACCGCGAGGCAGGGCACGAGATCGTGATCGTGTCGGCGTCGCTCGACGCCTACCTGCGTCCCCTCGCACCCCGGCTCGGAGCCGACCATGTGATCGGCTGCCGGCTCGAGGCCGCGGAGGGCATCGTCACCGGCCGGCTGCTCGGCGGCAACGTCCGCGGGCCGGAGAAGGTCCGCCGGCTCGACGCCTGGCTCGGCGACGGCCCGGTCGAGTTGTGGGCCTACGGCGACAGCAGCGGCGACGACGAGCTGCTCGCGCGCGCCGACCACCCGACACGCATCTGAGACAGCGAGCGCCCGCGCCGTTGACCGGCTCGGCGGCCCGCGTGTAGACCCGCCGCGATGCCCGGGTACCGAGCGAACGGAGGCGGCTGCACGTGAAGCTCACCGGAACGACGGTTCTCGTCACCGGAGCGTCGTCGGGCATCGGCGCGGCACTCGCCCCGCAGCTCGCCGAGCGCGGTGCGACGGTCGGCATCGTGGCCCGCCGCACCGCGCGGCTCGAGGAGGTGCTCGTCCGGTGTCGGGAGCACAGCCCCGACTCGGCGATGTGGAGCACCGACCTCTCCGACCTCGAGGCCGCGACCGGTGTGGTCGCCGACGCCGAGGAGCAGCTCGGGCCGATCGACGTGCTCGTGAACAACGCGGCGATCGGCAAGCGCAAGCTCGTGCACACCCTGACCCGCGACGACCTCGACACGACACTCCGGACCAACTTCACGTCCCCGATCCTCATGGCGATGGCGCTGCTGCCCACGATGATCGAGCGGGGATCGGCCTCATCGTGAACGTGTCGAGCATGGGCGGGCGGCTCGGGATCGCGCACGAAGCCGCGTACTGCACGTCGAAGTTCGCGTTGAGCGGGTGGAGCGAGTCGGCCCGGATCGACCTCGACGGCACGGGGGTGACGGTGAAGCTCGTGCTCCCCGGCCCGATCGCCGCGATTTCTGGGAGACCCAACCGGGTGAGCTGCCCGGCCTCTACGACGGGCCCTTCGTCACCGCCCAGGACTGCGGGGCCGACATGGTGCGGGCCATCGAGGACCCGGACGGCTTCGAGTACTGCGTCCCGGAGCTGGTGCCGGGCGGATCGGCCCAGAAGGACCTGGTCGTCGGCGCCACGGACTGCGACCAGTTCCTCGCCGCCATGGCCCAGATGGCCGCGGGCAACGCCTGACCCGACGAGCGTCGGGACGGTGGATCAGGCGGGGGTGGGGACGAGCACCTCGACCGTGACGGGGGATACAGTTCAGCGCGGATTTCCCCGAGAGCAGGTCCATCAGCTCGCCGTCGGCGAGCACGTTGCTGTTCACCCCCACGTCACCGCGGCGACGTCCATCTCCACGCCATCGGCGTCGTGGCCCCAGCCGTGCGGGATGCTCCCGACCCCAGGCATGATGCCGTCGGTGACCTGGGCGCCGATGTCGACTTCGCCGACACGCGGCCGGACCCGCGCCGGGCGCCCAGTCCTGCACCCCGAGGCGAGGCACATCATCCAGGTGGATGTTAAGGCGTAGAACGGGGCTTGCCCTTCCCGCAAAGAAGTCGATTGTGTGCATCAGGGAGTTGTTCGAGCGCAGGTCCCGGCGACCGACGAGCACCAGCTCGCCGTTGGTGCGCCGAT
>CAWDDH010000003.1:0-3827495 GCA_963801105.1 uncultured Acidimicrobiia bacterium | reverse complement strand
CTCAGGCCGACGAGCGCGAGAAGATGCGGCGCCACGCCCACAGGGGCTGAGGATAGCTTCCAGACGAAGCCGACGATGACAAAGGACAGGATCGTCGGCATGAAGATCGCCGTGCGGTAGGCGGCCCGCAGCCTGAGCTGGGGCTCGACAGCAGCGCGGCCGAGCAGGATGCCCAGGGGTTCTGCACGCGCATGACGACGATGAAGAACCTGACGTTGTTCCGCGAGTGCTTCCAGAAATCCGCGGACCAGCGCGGATCGAAGAACAGGGCCTTGAAATTGGCCAGGCCCACGAACAGCGTGTGCCGTCCACTTGACCTGGAAGAAGGACTCTCGAGGGTCGAAACCGCGGGAGGACCATGATCGCGGTGTAGATGAGCACCGCCGGCGCGAGAACACCGCGATGTGCAACGCACGGCGGCCTTGCCGCTTTGAGGCCGGCCATCGGCGCCGGTTCCGCCTGTGGTCAGCCATTGCCCCTCGCCCCGTGAGTGGGGACCCGCGGCCTCTCTGGGAGGCCGCGGTCCGGTTTCGTCCGGTCAGCCCTACTTCTCGTACATGCCAGGCTTATACCAGCTGTCGAGGCCCTTCTGCAGGCTTTCGGCGGCCTGCTTGGGCGTCTCGGTGCCGTTGATCACGTTGGCCGACGCCGTCCACAGGGCATTCTCGAGGTTGGGCTTGCCGCGCGACAGGATCTGGTAGGTGGAGCGGATCGTCCACTTGCAGGTCTGCCGCCAGCTCGAACTCGTTGGCCAGCGGATCCTTGAGCGTGACCTTCTCGCTGGTGAGCGGGAAGAAGCCGGGCAGCGCATTGCCGTAGAGTTCGGCGAACTCCTTCGAGGCCACCCATTCGAGGAACTTCTTGGCCGCAGTCGGGTGCTTGGCGCGCCTGCGTTCATGCCGAGCGCATGGTCGGGCTGGTCGGAGATGTAGCAGGTATGCCGCCTCCGGCACCGGCGGCGGAAAGGCGCCATCTCGAAATCCGCCTGCGCGGCGGAACACGGCAATCTCCCACGAACCGGCCGGGTAGATCGCGGCGCGGCCGAGCGTGAACAGGTTCTGGCTGTCGGGATAGGTCTGGGCCTCGAAGCCGTCGCCCATGTAGGGCGCCCATTTGGCCAGTTCCTCGAACGGCTTGACCCATTCGGGATCGGTCAGCTTCTCCTTGCCGGCGATCAGCGCCTCCGGCCTTCCTCGCCCTTCCAGTAGTTCGGGCCGATATTCTGGTAGCCCATGGTCGCGGCTTCCCACTGGTCGTGGGTGCCCATGGCGAGCGGCACATAGGTGCCGTCGGCCTTGATCTTTTCGAGCACCTCGAAGAACTCGGCCTCGTCTTCGGCGGCGTCAGGCCGAGCTTCGTGAAGGCGTCCTTGTTGTAGATGAAACCGTGCAGCACCGAGGCCATCGGCACGCAGAACGTGGTCTTGCCGTCGTCGGTCTGCCAGGCCGCCTTGGCGACTCGGAGAATTGCCATGCCCTTGAGGTCGTCGACGGCGGTCAGATAGTCCTTGTTGTAGAGTTCGAGCGAAGCGTCGAACGGCCGGCAGGTGATGAGATCGCCGGCCGAGCCCGCGGCGAGCTTGGCGTTGAGCGCGGCGTTGTATTCGGTGGGCGCCGCCGGCGCGAACACACCTTGATCCCCGGATTTTCCTTCTCGAAGGCGGGAATGATCGTGTCCTTCCAGACCGGCAGGTCGTCGTTGCGCCAGCTCTCGATCGTCAGCTTCACGTCCTGCGCAAAGGCAGTGGCTGCCGATCCCGGAGAGAACTTCCGCGACCAGCAATGTCTTCAGTGCGTGGCTTTTCATGTCGTTCTCCCTCTTTCGCGCCGTGCCGGCGCTACGATACGGGCGTCTTCCTGCCGGCAAGGCGAAGAGTGCAACCAGGCTGGCACCTATGCCAAGGCCGAATGCCCCCCCTGCATGGTCAGACCCGTGCGCCGATGATGCCCAAAAAAAATCCCGATAGTCCAGAGCAATTTTCAGTTTTTCAGCTTTTTGCGGCTTCGGTTGCGAATTCAGATGAGATGAATCAACCGAATGAGCCTCTGTGACGTGCATGATCGAAATTCGCTTGGTAAATCGTCTTTTTTTGGTATCCTTGCCGAGGAGGCTCTCTGATGGACTATTACCTGGCATCGATGAGTCGATTAGAGCAGCCGGGCTGCGCTGGCCGATGCCGACGGCCGCATTGTCGGCCGCGGGAAGAGCCGGTATCGCCGAATATCATGACGGATCCGGACCGCGCGCTCGCCAGCATCGAAGCGGCGGCGAAGGCGGCGGCGGCGGTTGCCGGTCTGGAATCCGGCGACCGCGCTTTCGGCACCGGCCGTGCTCGGCCTCGCCGGCGTCAATATCCGTGCCTGCGCCGAAAGGATCGCGGCAAGGCTGCCGTTCGCGCGCTTTGCGCTGGAGACGGATTCCAGCATCGCGCTGCACGGGGCGCTCGGCAAAAACGACGGCGCCGTCGCCATTCTCGGTACGGGCTCCGTGTTCCTGTCGAGGCACGGCACGCAGGTCACCCAGGTCGGCGGATGGGGCTTCACGCTCGGTGATCAGGGCAGCGGCGCGAGGATCGGGCGATTGGCACTCGAGCAATGCCTTCTGGCGCATCGCCGAATGACTCCCTCGTCCGATCTCAGCGAAAGCCTGCTGGGGGAATTCGGGGGCGATCCCGAGCGCATCGTCGCGTTCGCCGACGGCGCCAAGCCCGCTGACTTCGGGCGCTATGCAGTGACCGTCTTCGACCATGCCAGCCATGGCGACGCCATTGCGCGAGAGATCATGGAAACGGAGGCTGGTTTCATCACCAAATGCATCGACGCGATCATCTGGCCGGGCTGTGACCGGCTTTGCCTCCTGGGTGGGCTTGCGCCCTTCTACCCGCCATTCCTCGCGGAACGACACCAGGGCATCCTCATCGACCCATTCGGAACCGCGCTCGACGGCGCGGTCGCGCTGGCGGTCGAGCGTTTCGCCAGGGGGGCCGCCGCATGAGTACGACCGCGCCCGTCCTGTTCACACGCGAGCGCCTGCAGACGGTGGGTGCCGGACCGCTTTATCTCAAGCTGCGACTGGCGATCGAGGCGGCTGTCGCCGACGGTACGCTGAAGCCGGGCGACGCGCTGCCAACCGAGCGCGAAGGTCCCGAGCAGGCGGGCATCAGCCGGGTGACGGTCCGAAGGCCGCTCGACGAGCTGGTCGAAGCCGGTCTCCTGTTTCGCCGCCACAGGGTCGGGAACCTTCGTTGCAAGGCCGATCATGCATGCCGAACAGCATCTGTCGCTGCTCACCTCCTTCACGGACATGGAAAGGCGGGGGCTGCGCACGCGGGCCGATGGCTGGACCGCGGCATCTATCCGCCTCGCCGGACGAGATGATGAAACTGGGCCTGTCGTCGGAGGCGCGGGTCGCGCAGTTCCATCGTCTGCGCATCGCCGACGACGTCCCGCTCGCGCTCGAGAATGGTCGAGCGTGTCGGCGGAATTCATCCCCGATCCGTCGGCCGTCACGGATTCGCTCTACCGGGTGCTCGAGGCGCGGGGCGCGCGGCCGGCCCGCGCCATCCAGCGTATCTAGGCGCTCAATATCGAGGAACAGAAGACTTCAGGCTCCTCAAGGTCGAGCCGCGCGATGCGGGACTGTTCCTCGAACGCATTTCCTATCTGCCGTGCAGGGCCGGGTCGTGGAGCTCACCCATACGCTCTATCGCGGCGATGCCTACGATTTCGTCGCAGAGCTCACCCTGCCGGGCCAATGACCGGCACAATCATGAAGGGACACACATGACGTCGCAAAGCCATATGCGCGACGAGATCGACAAAATTCCCGAGGCCGTGCGGCGACTCATCACGCATAGCAGGGAAGAGGTCGAGGAAACGGCGGCGGCGTTGCGCGCGCTCGATCCGCGCCTCGTCGTGACGATCGCCCGTGGCTCGTCGGACAATGCGGCCGTGTTCCTGAAATACGCGATCGAACGCACCATGCGTCTGCAGGTCGCCTCGCTCGGCCCGTCGCTGGCGTCGATGCTCCAGCGCCACACCGAGAGCTGGAACGTGCCGCCGCGCTTGCGATCTCCCAGTCCGGCGAAAGTCCGGACATCATCGCCATGACCCGGCTCACCACCGAAGGAGGCGGCATGACGATCGCATTCAGCAACACGGTGCCGTGCGCCGCTCGCCGACGAGTGCCATCACCGCATCGATATCGCCGCAGGGGTCGACGTGGCGTAGCGGCGCCAAAGTCCTTCGTCAACTCGGTCGTGGCCGGACTTCTCGTGCTGGCACGCTGGATGGCCGCCGTCGTCGGCGAACCGGCTGGCGCGTCGTCTGGGGACCGGTCGAGGCGACCGACCTGCCGGCGTTCCTGGCCGAGACGCGCCACGCCCGGGTGCCCGACGGCCCTGCGGCGCGCGCGGCCCGTACCGTCGGATTCCCGCTCGGCCGACGGCTCGAGATGGCGATCGCGTGGGCCTTCCCGCTCTCGCTTCCCGCGCTGGTGCTCCTCGCCGTCAGCCCCGGAGCCGTGCTCCCCGCGATCGCGCTCGTCTGGGGCCTGGCCGTCGCCGTGTTCGCTGCGTTCCCGCTCTACCGGCGGTGGCTCTCCGTCACGAGCCGGCGCGCCGTCGGCGGGTTGACGCTCGACCTCGGGCCCCTGGCCGTCGTCGGTGGGTTCTGGCTCGCGCTCGTCGCGGCCCGGCTCGCGATCGGGGCCTGGATCGGCGGGTCCGCCGTGCCCGGCTGGCCGTGGCTCCTCGGCGCCCTGGTGGTGCTCCTCGTCCTCGGCGTGGACCTGTCGGGGAGCACCCCGATCTTCAAGAGCGGGCTGCAGGAGGATCGGCTCCTGACGATCGCACTCGACCAGGAGCGATGCACGGGGGCGGCGTTCTGCGCCGAGGTGTGCCCGAAGGACGTCTTGGTCATCGACCGGGCCCGACGCCTCGCCGAGCTCGCCCGGCCCGACGAATGCGTGCAGTGCGGCGCGTGCATCGTCCAGTGTCCGTTCGACGCGCTCTCCTTCGCCGCGCCCGACGGCACGAGCGTCGCGCCGGAGGTGATCCGGGAGTACAAGCTGAACCTGCTCGGCTCGAGGACCCGCGCGATCGGCGCAGGCTGAGCGGGCCGTCCGCGATGTGGCCCCAGTGGCCGCGGGCCTCTTCCCTCAGCCGGGAGCCGGGCCGACGCCCGCCCGTGGTTCCTGGGCGAGCTCCACCAACCGCGCGAGCCCCCGGTCGGTGATCGCGTCCAGGCGTGCCGCCGCGGCCCGCACCGCGGGATCGTCGCGCCGGGACGGTTCGACCCGTGCGGGGTTCAGCGCACAGGCGTTGGCCCAGGCCGCGATGTCCGGCTCCGCGCCGTAGCTGCGCCCGGCGACGGTGCCACGCACCTGCATCCACGCCCAGTCACCGGGATCGTCGGCGAGCGTGTTGGGCGGACACAGCCGGTTGCGCTCGCGATCGTCGTCGCGGGTCGCCTCGACGTAGCCGGCCAGTGCGGCGCAGATAGCACGGGAAGCCGGCCCGGATCGTCTGGAGCCGGATCGTGTCCGGCCCCCAGATCGGCACCACCCGCGGGTACCGAAGACCCGACGCGGCGCAGTGCACGACGAGCGAGCCCGGCGCCAGCGGGACGCTCCCGCCGTCGAGGACGATCTCCCGCGAGGTCACGTGCCGGACGTGGCCCAGGCGCACGACGTGCTCCACGGTGCGGAGCAGGTCGAGCTCCCACGCGCCGAGCGTCGGCGTCTTGGCCATCGTGGGCATGACGTCCGGGTCGATCCGCAGCATCGCGCCGGCCGCTTCGAGGCGCAGGAAGAGATCGTCGAGCGACGCGGCGTCGGCGGCCGCGGCCATGGTGTCCGCCGAGAGCCCGAGCGCCACCACCGGATCGGGCTGGACGACGGCGCGATTGAGCATCCACGGATCCCTCGGGCGCACCCAGGTGATCCGGTCGGGCGGCACACCGTTGCGCACCAGCCACACGATCCCGTCGGTCGCGGTCTTGCCCGAACCGACGATCACGAAGTTCGCCGGCGCCGTGTCCAGCGCGGCGAGCTCGTTGATCGCTACGACGGGGACGTCCTCCGCGACGCCGAAGGGCGGCGGGGTCGTCGCGGGGATCGTGGGTGAGAGGTAGGTGGCGTCGACCACCCGGCGCCGGACGTCGATCTCGACGGTCTCGCCCGACACCCGGGACGTCGCGAAGTGCGAGGTGCCGTCGGTGTGGTACTCGCAGCCCCCGAGGAAGCTCACCCGGCCCGAACCGAGGAAGCGGCGATGGAGGATGTCGTCGTAGTACGCCTGGATCTCGGACTGGCGAGCCCGTTCCTGGAGCCCCGTCTCCGGGCCGCGCTCCTGCACGGCGCCGTTGCCGAGCACGGTCGACGCCACGCCGTAGAACACCGACGCCTGATGGAGCTGGACGAACGGGTACGCGTGTTGCCAATGGCCGCCGGCGGCCGGAAGGCGGTCGACGATCGTGACGTGCACGTCCGCGTGGTCGATCAGGGCGTCCGTGAAGGCCATACCCGTCGCGCCCGCACCGACGACGAGGTAGTCGGTTGCCGACGATCGCATCGCCATGGTGGTCGGGCCTCCGCGCATCTCGACGGACGAACTCGGACCCTATGTTGCCGCGACGGGAGCGGTGGGGTCCGGTCAGCGACCGGCGGCCCGGCTCGCTGCCGGCCGTCAGGCCGGGTTCGACGGCCCCCAGCCACCACCGCCGGGCGTGAGCATGCGCAGCACGTCGCCGGCTCGGAGATGGAGCGTGCACTTGTCGGGCACGCGCTCGGCGCTCGCCTCGTCACCGTGGGGAAGCAGCCAGTTCTCGCCGACCGACCCGGGCTCGCCACCCGCCAAACCCCACGGGCGCGACGCGCGGCGTTCGGTGATGAGCGACACCGTCGCGTCGACGAGCACCTCGAGGTCCCGCTCCAACCCTTCGCCTCCGGGCGCCGCGCCGGCGCCACCGCTGCCGCGCCGCAGTCGCTGCCGGAGCACCCGCAGCGGAAACGCCCGCTCGAGCGCCTCCACGGGCGTGTTGCGGGTGTTGGTCATCCCCGTGTGCACACCGCTCATCCCGGGTCGGGCCGGCGGCCGTCCGCCCTGCCCGCCGGCGACGGTCTCGTAGTACACCCACGGTCCACCACCGACGTGCGCTCCGCCGACGAGCACGTTGTTCATCGTCCCCTGCGAAGCGGCGCCCACCCGCTCCGGCACCGCCGCGGCCAGCGCGCGCAGGCACACGTCCGCGATCCGTTGACTCACCTCGACGTTGCCCGCACCGACCGCGGCCGGGAAGCGCGCCGCGACGAGGGTGCCCTCGGGCGCGATCACCGAGACCGGCCGCATCGCGCCGGCGTTGGCGGGCAGCGTCGGGTCGAGCGCGCTGCGCAGCGCGAACTCGACGCATGAGACCGTCACCGCCTCCACCGCGTTCACGTTCCCCGTCGACTGCGGATCCGTCCCGGAGAAGTCGAACACCAGCCGGCCGTCGGACGACACGATTCGGCAGCGGATCACCGCCGCGTGCTGCTGGTCCTCGCGCGGACCGGTCGAGTCCATGACGTCGGTCGCCGACCACTCGCCGTCGCCCAGCGCGACCAGCGCGGCACGGCACCGGCGTTCGCCGTAGTCGAGCGCCTCGCCGAACGGCTGACCGTCGAGCGTGGCCAGGCGCGCCATGCCGACGACGTTCGCGCCGATCTGCGCGTCGAGATCCCCGGCGCGTTCGACCGGCGTCCGAGACGACGCGACGATCAGCTCGCGCACCTCGCGCGTCAGCCGCACCGCCGGGATGCGGAGCCCCTCCTGCGCGATGTCGGTTGCGTCCGCGGGCAGCGAGCCGGGCGCGGCACCGCCGAGATCCGCGTGATGCGCGCGGTTGGCCACCCAGCCGACGAGCCGGCCGTCGACGCGGCACGGTGCCACCACGGTCACGTCGTTGAGATGCGTCCCGCCCTCGTACGGATCGTTCACCACCGCCTGTTCACCCGGCGCCAGCGGATCCCCGGCGCCGTCGAATCGGGCGATGACCGCCGCCACCGACGCCGGCATCGATCCGAGGTGTACCGGGATGTGCTCGGCCTGGGCCAGGAGCCGGCCCGACGGGTCGAACACCGCCGCCGAGCAGTCGGCCCGCTCCTTGATGTTGGGGCTGAATGCCGCCCGCTGCAGCACCGCGCCCATCTCCGCCGCCACCCCGCTCAGCCGGGCCATGAGCACCTGCAGCGCCGCCGGATCGAGGCTCACCGCACACTCCGTTCGAGCACGAGCGACCCGAGCGGGCCCTCCCGGCCGGTCCACCCCGCGGGGATCCAGATGGTGCAGTCCTCGCGTACCTCGACGGTCGGGCCGACCACCGGCCCGGGCCATCGGCCCGTCCAACCCGCCAACACCTCCGGCAGCGTGCACGGCGCCGGCGCCTCGGCGACCGCGCGCAGGACCGTGACCTCCACCGGATCCTCGCGTCGGTAGCCGTTGACGCGTTCGTGCGCGGCGGCGAACTCGGTCACCGATCGCACCCGGAGGTCGTGGCTCTGCCCGTCGTAGCGGCAGTCGACCGCGGTGGTGACCGTGCACGGCTCCACGCCGAGCTCCGCGAGCGCCTCGGCGGCGAGTCCCGCCAGCGCGTCGTCCAACCCGTCGAGGTCCGTGCCCGACGGCCAGCTGCGCGCCAGCTCCCGGTGCCGGGGCGAGATCAGCAGCCCCACCGCCGAGAGCACTCCGGCCGCGGCCGGCACGATCACCGTCGCCATTCCCATCGCGTCGGCCAGCGCGCACGCGTGCAACGGGCCCGCGCCGCCGAACGCGACCAGCGCGAGCCCGGCCGGATCCACCCCGCGCACCACCGAGACCTGGCGCAGCGCCTGCTCCATCCCCGCATTCACGACCGCGACGACCCCGTCCGCGTCCACCCCCGCGCGCGCCAGGGCGCGGCGCGCCGCGTCGACGTCGAGCGTGGTGCCGCCCGCGCCGAACGACGAGTCGGCCGGGATGCGACCGAGCGCGAGGTTGGCGTCGGTCACCGTCGGCTGCTCGCCGCCGCGCCCGTACCCCGCCGGCCCCGGATCGGCGCCGGCCGACGCCGGCCCGACCACCAGCGCGCCGCCGGCGTCGATGCGGGCAATGCTGCCGCCGCCCGCACCGATGGTGTGCAGGTCCACCGAGGGGAGCCGCACCGGGAAGCCCGCCACCGTCTGCTCGGCGGTGACGGCGGGCGCACCGTCGAGGATCAGGCACACGTCGGTGCTCGTGCCGCCCATGTCGAAGCTCAGCGCGTCGGGATGGCCGCAGGCGCGCGCCACCTCGGCCGCGGCGCGGGCCCCTGCAGCAGGACCGGAGAGGAGGAGCGCCGCGGGCAGCTCCGCGCCGCGCTCCACGTCGAGCAGGCCGCCGGCCGAGGTCATCACGACCACCTGCCCGGCGGCGTCGGCCAGGCCCTCGAGGTACGGGCGGCACACGGGGCGGAGGGCCGCGTTGACGACGGTCGTCACCGTGCGCTCGTACTCGCGCATCTCGGGAGAGACCTCGTGCGACGCGCACACGTCGAGCCCTTGCGCGCGCAGCTCGGCCGCGAACATCACCTCGTGAGCCGGATCGAGGTCCGCGTGCAGCAGGCAGATCGCGACGGCTTCCGTACCGGGGGGTAGTCGGGGCGCGGAACCCGAGCGGTAGGGGAGGAGCACCGAGCCGTCGGCCGCGAGGCGCTCGTCCACCTCGAGGCGCCGATCGCGCGCGACGAGCGGCGCGGGACGATCGGCGAACGGGTCGTAGAGACTCGGCCGGTCCTGGCGACCGATCTCGATGACGTCCGCGAATCCGGCGGACGTGAAGAGGGTCACCGTCGCCAGCCGACGCTCCAACAAGGCGTTGGTCGCGACGGTCGTGCCGTGGGCGAGCACCTCGATCCCGTCGGGTGCGAGCTCCTCGGCGCCGCTCCGTACGGCGAGGCCGGGGTCGTGCGGGGTCGACAGCAGCTTGAGGAGGCGGCCGTCGGTCCCGACGACGTCGGTGAAGGTCCCTCCGCTATCGGCGCCGATCCGCACACCGGCACGGTAGCCAGGGCGCGTCGGTTCAGGCGTGGGCCGAGACGAGCCAGGCGCTCGCACCGACGCGGATGCCCACGCCGGGCTCGTAGTACGCCCCCAACTCGTCGCCGATCGACGCGACCGCGCCCGTCCGGGCCTCGGGCGGGACGCGCTCGAGCAGCCCGCGCACGATCCCGGCCCCGAGCAGGAACTCGACCGACTCGTCCAGCGTGCCACCCCCGCCGAGCACCAACGTCGGCGTGCACGGCTCGACGTCGACATCGGCGAAGCCGGCCGCGGCGAGCAGCTCCGTGATCTCGTCGGGATCCTGGAGCGCGAACATCCCCGGTCCGCCCGCCCGGCCGCCGAGGCGGGGGAGCTCGGCGTGTTCGGCGACCACGCGGCCCACGATCATGAGCCATTCGTTGGCGGTCAGCCCCTGCCAGCAGACGAACGCGGCCCGGCCCTCCGGGGCCAGCGAACGGCGCAGGTTGGTGAAGGCCGTGACCGGGTCGTCGAAGAACATCACTCCGAACTGGCTGATGACGCGGTCGGTGCTGCCCTCACCGAAGGAATGCGTCTGGGCGTCGGCCACGACGAACTCGGTGTTGGTGACCGCCGCGGCCCGGGCCCGCTCCCGCGCGACCGCGAGCAGTGGCGCGGACAGGTCCGCACCCACGGCGTGGCCCGCGACCCGCGCGGCGGCGATCGTCGTCGCACCGCTGCCACACCCGACGTCGAGCACGGAGTGCCCCGGCTCGATCCTGGCGTGGTCGAGGAGCGCGTCCGCGAAGGGTGCGAGCTGACGGTCGTACCGGTCGGCGTGATTCACGTAGTGCGCGGACTCAGGCCCGTTCCAGGCCTCGGACTGCTGCTGGTTCGCGCTCATGGGATGTCCTCGGTCGCGGTGGATCGGGGCCGGAGCACCCTACCGAGCGGGTCACACGGTTCTGCGATGCTGGGGCCGGTACCCGTGGTCGTCTGCGAGCTCAGCCGGCGTCGGGCGTGTCGTTCGGTGGCGTGTCGTCGTGCGTGTGGAGTGCAGCGATCTGATCGTTGGCCGCCTGGATCTCGCCGACGAGGCGCGTCACCTCGGCGTCGGCATCGGCCGTGGCACCGCCGGTGCGCTGGGCGAAGACGACGCCGCCCAGCTCCTCCTTCAGGTCCCCGACCCGCTTCTTGAGCTTCGTCTCCTCGAGCTTCTCCTGGCCGGATTCCGCCGCCTTCTGCACGCCCTCGGCGGCCTTGCCGGCCGTGTCCTTGATCTTGTCGAGCAAGCCCATGGGTTCGCCTTCTTTCTGCAGGGAGACGTCGTCTCGAGCGTAGGACGTCGGGTGCCGCGGTGTCCCGGTCACCTGCCGCCGATGGTGTGACCCTCGTGCGGACCTCCGGCACGCGACCGAGGTGCGCGGTCCCTGGCGGGCCGGTACCGTCCGGCCCGTGATCCAACCTCGAGGGTTCCGGTCGACTCTCGTGGCGGTGCTCACGACGCTCGCGGTCGTCGGATGCAGCGGAGGGAGCTCGCCGTCGAGCACCTCGTCCGCGTCGTGCGGGCTCGCGGCCTTCCACCGCGCGGCGAAGCCCGTGCAGATCACGATGTGGCACCAGATGGGCTCGAACAACGGTCGCGTCTTCACCTCGATCGTCGACGGCTTCAACCAATCTCAGCACGACGTGCACGTGAAGCTCGTCGACCAGTCCGCCGACGTGAGCGGGCTCCCGAAGTTCCGCGCCGGCCTCACCACCGGTGATCTCCCCGACGTGATCCAACTCGAGGAGACCGCACTCCAGACCATGATCGACAGCAAGGCGACCGTGCCGGTCCAGGCGTGCATCGACGCCGACCACTACCGGCTCCGCGACTTCCTGCCCAAGGTCGTGGGCTACTACACGGTGCAGGGCGTCTTGCGCTCGATGCCCTACAACCCGTCGAACCCGATCCTCTTCTACAACAAGAAGGCCTTCGAGAAGGCCGGGCTCGATCCCAATCGCCCGCCGCAGACGCTCGCCGAGGTCCGCGACTACTCGAAGCAGATCGTGGCGAGCGGCGCGGCCAAGTACGGCATCTCGCTGCGGATCGCGGAGTTCTTCAGCGAGTTCTGGTCGTCGAAGAACAACCAGGTGTACGCGAACAACGGCAATGGCCGATTGCGGCGTGCCACCGAAGCGCGGATCGACACCCCGACCCTGCGGACGGTCTGGACCTGGTGGCACGACATGGTCCGCGACCGTCTTGCCCTCAACACCGGCGCCGACCCGGGGAGCGCGACACACCTCCTCGCGATCGGGACCGGCGATTCGGCGATGACGATCGAGGGCTCGGGGGTGCTCGGCCCGATCGTGAACGTGCTCGAGAGCGGGCAGTACCCCGACGTCGAGGTCGGCACCGGGCCGCTGCCCGGCGTGCGCCCCGGCGGGGGAGTGCAGACGGCCGAGGGGTCGCTCTACATCGTGAATCGCAGCAGCCCCGCGCAGCGCGGCGCCGCATGGCAGTTCATCAAGTACCTCGATTCGACGAAGCAGCTGATCCGCCTGCATCTCGACACGGGCTACGTCCCCATCCGCCGCTCGGTCGCGAACTCACCCGAGGTCCAGGCCCGGTGGGCGAGCGACCCGAACTACCGGGTGTCCTACGACCAGCTGCTGAGCGGCCCCACGACGCTCGCCACCACCGGGCCGGTGATCGGCGACTTCCTCGGCGTGCGCGCCGCGGTGGTGGACGGCATCACGTCGATGTTGAGTGGCGACGAGTCACCCCGCGCGGCTCTCGCCGCCACCCAGCGCAAGGCCGATGCGGTCATCGCGGCGTACAACGCACGGGTCGGCGGCTGAACCGGCCGCCGGTTCCGGTGACCGCGTATTTCAACGGTTGTTGATTTATTCCGGCCGACGCTCTACCGTCCCCGTCGTGCTCGCGATGATCGTCAAGGAGTTCCGGGAGCTGCGGCGGGACCGGCGGACGATGGCGATGCTCATCGCCCTCCCGCTGATCCTCCTCGTGATCTTCGGCTACGCCGCCAACTTCACCGTCAGCTCGCTGCGCACCGAGGTCTACGGACCCCAGGCCGAGCAGGTCCGGCACGCGATCCCGCCGCTCTTCGACGTCCAGTCGACCGACCCGGCCGGCACCCGGAGCGACGCCGAGGCCTCGCTCGCCGACAACGATGCCGACGTCGCGATCGTGACCGGCGGATCGGCGAAGCCCGTCGCCCTCGTGAACGGGTCGCAGCTCTTCGCCGCGCAGGCCGCGAACGGCGCGCTCGGCCAGGCCGGGGACGCCCTCACGGTCGAGGTGATCTTCAACCCGGACCTCGAGACGTCGTGGGTGATGGTGCCCGCGCTGATCGGGCTCATCCTCGCCTTCATCGGCACGATCGTCACCAGTCTCGGTCTCGTCCGCGAGCGCCGGCAGGGCACCCTCGAGCAGCTCGCGGTCATGCCGTTCCGGCCGAGTGACGTGATCGTCGGCAAGATCGCGCCGTACTTCCTCGTCGCGTCGATCGACATGGTCCTCGTCACCGTGCTCGGACTCGTCCTCTTCGGCGTACCGTTCGCCGGGTCGCCGTTCGTCTTCGCGCTCGGTGCCGCGCTCTTCCTGATCGCGGTCCTCGGCCTCGGGGTGCTGATCTCGTCGATCTCCCAGACCGAGGGTCAGGCCATCCAGACCGCGATGTTCTTCCTGCTCCCGCAGATCCTGCTCTCGGGAATGATCTTCCCGCTCACTGCCATGCCCTGGGGCATCCGCTGGATCGGCTACCTGCTCCCGCTCACCTACTTCATCGACATCTCCCAGGGCATCATGCTGCGCGGTGAGTCGATCAGCGGTCTCTGGATCCCGTTCGTCGTCCTCACCGGGATGGCCGTGGGCATCTTCGGCGCCGCGGTGCTGCGCTTCCGCCGGGACCTCGCCCCGCGGGTGAAGGCCGCGTCCACCATCGAGTCGTCGTGACCTACCGCGCCACCGACGTCACCGTCGCCTTCGGTGGGAAGCGTGCGTTGCGTGGCATCTCGCTCGCGGTCGAGCCCGGAGCGGTCACCGCGGTCGTCGGCGGTGACGGCGCGGGCAAGACCACACTGCTGCGGTGCTTCGTCGGCGAGGTGCAACCGACGGAGGGGACCATCGACCGCACGCCCAAAGAGTGCATCGGCTCCATGCCGTCGACGTCGGGCACCTGGGGGGATCTCACCGTCGACGAGAACATCGAGTTCGTTGCCCAGAGCTACGGCGTCCCGCCCGCCGTGCTCGCCGAACGCAGGACCCGGCGCCTGGCCGACTCCGGGCTCGCCGACGCCCACGACCGACTCGCCCGTGACCTCTCCGGTGGCATGCGCCAGAAGCTCGGATTCTGCCTCGCGACCCTCCACGAACCGGCGCTGCTGGTGCTCGACGAACCGTCGACCGGAGTGGACCCGGTCAGCCGCGTGGAGCTGTGGCGCATGATCGCCGAGGCGGCCGCTGCCGGCACCGCCGTGCTCATGGCCACCACCTACCTCGACGAGGCCGAACGCGCGTCGCAGGTCCTCGTTCTCGACGAGGGGATCGCGCTCCTCGCCGGCACCCCCGAGGACGTGCTCGACCACGGCGCGGGCACCATCGTCGCGACGGCTACCGGCTCCGCGGACGCGTGGCGGCGCGGCCGGACGTTCCACGCCCGCCGCCCCGGCGGCCCCGAACCCGGCGACGAGCCGATCACGCCCGACCTCGAGGACGTCGTCATCGCCGCGATGCTCGGCGCGCGCGAGCGGGGGAGTGCGGCGTGACCGAGCTCGCCGCAACTGTCGACGTCACCTGCCGCTTCGGCACGAACGTCGCCGTGGACTGCGTCTCACTCGCGGTGCGACCCGGTGAGATCGTCGGGCTCATCGGCGCGAACGGCGCGGGGAAGACCACGCTCATCCGCATGCTCCTCGGGCTCCTCGCACCGAGCGCGGGACGGGTCGAACTCTTCGGCGCGCCGCCCGACCGACGCTCCCGGCGTCGGCTGGGCTATGTCGCCCAGGGTCTCGGCCTCTATCCCGACCTCACCGTCGCGGAGAACGCCGAGTTCGTCGCGGCGGCATTCGGCGCGCCGCCCGCGGACCTCCCCGAGGATCTCGCCGTGGTCGCGGACGACCTCGTCGGGAGCATCGGCCTCGGTCGTCAGCGGCGACTCGCCTTCGCGACCGCGCTCGCGCACACGCCGGAGCTGCTCGTGCTCGACGAGCCGACCTCCGGGGTGAACCCGCTCGCCCGGGCCCGGCTGTGGGACCAGATCCACGAGCAGGCGGAGGGCGGAACGGGCGTGCTCGTCACCACCCACTACCTCCAGGAGGCCCAGCAGTGCGACCGGCTGGTGCTCATGGCCGCCGGGCGGGCCGTGGTGCGAGGCACGCTCGAGGAGATCCTCGCCGGCCGGACCGCCACCATCGTGGCCGCCGCCTCGTGGTCCGAGGCCTTCGCCGCGCTGCGCGCCGCCGACCTGCCGGTGACGCTCGCGGGCACGCGGGTGCGGGTGGCCGACCGACCGCCCGATGCCGTGCGACGCGTGCTCGACGCGGCCGGCGTCGCGGCCGACGTCGACGCGGTGCCGGCAACGCTCGAGGAGGTCGTCACGCTCGTGGGTCACGACGCGGCATGACCGCTCCGCGCGGGCGCGGCCGGCCGCGGGGTCCGAGCACCGCGGCGAGCGACATCCTCCAGGCTGCCCGGGAGCTCTTCGCCGACGTCGGGTACGACCGGGCCACGATCCGTGCGATCGCAGCCCGGGCCGGCGTCGACCCGGCTTCGGTCCACCATCACTACGGCTCCAAGCGCGATCTGCTCGCCGCCGCCCTCGAGTTGCCGTTCGACACCACGTCGCTCGCGGCGGCGTTCGATCCCGACACCGGCGTCGACGGTCGTGAGCTGCTGCGCCGCGCGCTCGGCATCTGGGACGCGCCGGAGACGCGGCTCCAACTGCGCGCGCTCCTGCGCATCGCGGTGTCCGACGACGAAGCGGCGGCCGTGGTGCGTGACCTCTTCACCCGTGAGCTCGTGGCCATGCTCTCCCAGTGGGCGCCGGGGCCGGACGCCGAGCTGCGGGCGGCGCTCGTTGCGAGCCAGATGGCCGGTCTCGCCATGCTGCGCCTCGTCGTGCCGGTCGCGGCGATCGTGGAGGCCGACGCCGAGACGCTGCTCGACGCGATCGCCCCGACCATCGAGCGCTATCTCGACCCGGAGGTCCCGATCGCCGCGACCGTCGTGGCGCGCCGGAATCGCCACCGCCGGTGATCGACCGGGTCGGCCGGTCCGGAGTCCTTCGGTCGAGCCGTCCGGGACGCGAGACTTCAGGGATGACGAGCGACGACGACCGCCCGTTCCACGGTCCACCCCGGCCCGAGGGCGGCATCTTGCACGCGGCCGCCGGGCAGCTGCACGAGATGTTCGGGGTGCACCGCAAGCTGGACCAGGTGCTCTACGAGTCGGCCCGGCGCGTCGGCGGTGTCGAGTTCGAGACCATCTTCGAGCCCATCCCGCGTGACGCGATCACGGTCACGCCGCGCAAGGACGCGATCAACCACGACCAGGCGTTCCTGCGGTCCACGCCGCTGTCATCGGCCGAGACCGAAGCGTCGCTGGCGCTGTTGGAGATCCTCCACGGTCAGTTCGCCGCGGCCAACGTCCGGGCGTTCGTGGAGTTCACCGAGCGGGAGAAGTTCTTCGAGCGCCTCGTCGACGGCCAGTCGTTCATTCTCGTGGGTTCACACCTCGAGTTCCAGGACGTCGGCTTCAACCTCGGGTACCTGACCCGCGCCGCACAGCAGCGCGGCTTCGACCGGCTCGACACGCGCACGACCCTGATGATCGGCCGCCTCCTCGGCTACCTCGAGGTGATGGGCCTCAACGTGATCGACGACGTCCTCCGCAAGGCCGCGAACGTGTTGAAGACGTTCCCGGTCAGCGGGGGAGAGGCGGTCAACGAGGGCGACATCACCGACGAGGATCTGAATCGCCGGGTGCGGAACTTCCGCCGCCGGCAGAACGCGGGGACCCGGTCGGAGTTCATGAACCTCATGACCTCGGACCACGGCCACATCGTCATCGAGGCCGGAAGTGGTTCGCGGGACGCGAAGGACGCGCACGGGTTCGTGGTGATGGAGCCGTTCGCGCAGGGGACGCGGGAGGACCTCTTCGACGCGGTGCGGGCCGGCGCGTCGATCTACCCGGTTTTCGGTGACTACGGCGACCGCGAGGAGCCGAGCATCGTGGAGTTCGGCCCCGAGATCCGCAACCTCGACAGCCCCCACCACGCGCACGCCATCGGCGAGATGATCGCCGGCATGGGCAACCGGGCCCGCGGTGCGGCGTCGCAACGGCATCCCGACGTCCGCCGCTTCCGCACGCCGATCCGCTACGGCGCCTACGAGGACTAGCTCGCACGCGTCACCGCCGGCGATGCGGACAGACTGGAGCCATGGGGGACCGGCTCAGCTCGGGACGAGAACACTTCACCCGCCGTGCATGGGCCGATGCCTTCGATGCGTTCGCGACCGTCGATGTCGAGGAGCTCGACCCGGGGGACGCGGAGAGGCTCGCGGTCGCGGCGCACCTCACCGGGCGCGACGCGGAGAGCGCCGCGGCCTGGGGGGCCGCCTACCGCGGCCACCGCCGCACCGGGAACGACGCCGACGCGGTTCGGTGCGCGTTCTGGCTCGGCCTCGGTCTCATGTTGGCCGGCCAGATGGCTCAGGCCGGCGGCTGGTTCGGTCGTGCCGGCCGCATGGTGGAGGACGAGGTCGGTGTCTGTGCCGGTGCCGGATATCTGATGATCCCTCGCGCACTCGGTGCCCTCGAGGAGGGCGACGCCGAACGTGCCCGGGACCTCGCGATCGAGGCCGTCGAGATCGGTCGCCGGTTCGACGAGCCCGACCTCACCGCCTTCGCCACGCTGGGTCTCGGCCAGGCACTGATCGCGAAGCGCGAGATCCCCGAGGGGACGGCGCGATTGGACGAGGTCATGGTCGCCGTGACCGCCGGCGAGGTCGGACCGATCACGGCGGGGATCGTCTATTGCGCCGTGATCCTCGAATGCATGCAGCTCTTCGATCTTCGTCGCGCCTCCGAGTGGACGGATGCGCTCGAAGCCTGGTGTGATCAGCAACCCGATCTGGTGCTCTACCGCGGCCAGTGTCTGGTCCACCGATCACAGGTCGAGCAGGCGGCTGGTCGGTGGGACAATGCGAAGAGCGTCGCCGAATCCGCGTGCCGCCGGCTCGAGGATCCGCCCCATCCCGCGCTGGGGCTCGCGCGCTACCAGGCGGCCGAACTGTCGCGGCTCCGCGGCGACTTCGACGTCGCAGAACAGTGGTACACGAGCGCGCTGCGGTCCGGGCACTCACCGGTGCCGGGTCGCGCGTTGCTCGAGCTCGCGCGGGGTCGAGTCGACATCGCGGCCGCCGTCATCAATCGCGCGCTGACCGAAACCGTCGACGCGCTGGCCCGGCCACCGTTGCTCGCCGCTGCAGTCGTCATCTTCCGCGCCGAGGGTCGACACGAGCACGCGCGGGCCGCGGCCGGCGAGCTCGACGCCATCGCCGCGGAGGTCGGGTCGCCCGTGCTCCGCGCCGCCGCCGATCAGGGCCTTGGGGCGACGGCGCTCGACGACGATCCGCCGGCGGCCCTTCGACACCTCCGCGCCGCCGCCGATGCCTGGCGGAACCTGCACATGCCCTACGAGCTCGCTCGGACTGCCGTGCTGATCGCCGAGGCGTGCGGAGCGGCCGGCGACCGCGTCTCGGCCGAGCTCGAGCTCGCCGGTGCTCGCGAGACCTTCGCGGCGCTCGGCGCCCGCGCCGATCTCGACGCGATGAACGCGGCCGCTTCGGCGGCACGCGGAGCACGCTCGGCGCCCGGCTCCCTCTCGCCGCGCGAGCAGGAGGTGCTCAGACACGTCGCCGCCGGCCGCACCAACCGCGAGATCTCGGCGGCACTGGTGATCAGCCGGCACACCGTGAGCCGGCACCTGGAGAACATCTTCACCAAGCTCGGTGTCACGACGCGCGCCGCGGCCACCGCCCACGCCTACGAACACGGCTTGCTCTGACGTTCTGGTCGTCGCGGTCAGGCATGGGGTATTCACCCCATGCCGTGACGGATGCCGAAATGGGGTGTCCTGGGGATGCCGGATGGGGGAGTTCTCCGTACCGTCGTCCGGGTACCGACGAGACGGCCCAGGAGGGTCCCATGTCCGCACCGACGTCGAGCCTGCTCGACCAGGCGACCGCCGACCGACTCAGCGCCGAGTTCCATCGCTGCTTCTCCGACTTCGAAGCCCGTGACGATCTCTTCGCCTCCGACACGTTCTTCGACCTGATGCCACCGATGTGGCGGTTCCAGTTCGAGGGCCCCGGCGATGCCTTCACCGCGCAGCTCCGATCGATCGCCGAGGGCCCCGCCGAGATCGACGTGCTCCGCACGCTGCCGACGGCGACCGGATTCGTCACCGAGCACGTCGAGACCCAGCACACACCGTCGGGTGTCATGACTGCCCGCCGCATGCATCTGTGCGAGGTTCGCGACGGACAGATCCACGCGGTCACCACCTACTGCAACGGGGGCTGGGACGACGAGTTGCGTGCTCGGCACGCGGCCGAGGCGCCGCTGCTCCGACCCTGACCAGCCGTCCGTCCGAACCGGGAGACCGTCATGACCACACCCACCTTTCGAGAGTTCACCGGGACCGCGGCGGAGAACTACGAGCGCTTCTTCGTCCCCGCGATCGCGACGCCCGTCGCCGAGTACCTACTCCGCGCCGCCGCGATCCAGCCAGGTGAGCGCGTGCTCGACGTGGCGTGCGGCACGGGCGTGATCGCGCGTCTGGCGGCGTCGAGCGTCGGCACCGGCGGATCGGTGACGGGTGTCGATGTCGCGCCGGAAATGATCGAGGTCGCCAGAGGAACGACTGCGGCGGACGGTGCCGATGTCGAGTGGCACGTCGCCGATGCCGCCGATCTGCCGTTCCCCGACGGCGCCTACGACCTCGTCGTGTGCCAGATGGGTCTCATGTTCATGCCGGACCCGCTCGGCGCGCTCCGCGAGATGCGTCGCGTGCTCGCCCCGGACGGTCGGATCGTCGTCAGCACGCCCGGCGCGATCCAGCCGCTGTTCGAGATCCTCGAACGCGCGATCGTCGATCAGATCGCCCCGGAGCTCGGCGGCTTCGTCGGGGCGGTCTTCTCGATGTCCGACGCCGACCGGCTCGCGGCACTGCTCGCCGACGCCGGGTTCGCCGACGCCTCGGCGACGGTCACTTCGGCTCGGCTCGTGCTCCCGCCGCCAGGGGAGTTCCTCTGGCAGTACATCAACCTGACGCCGTTGGGCTCGTTCGTCGCGGACGCGCCCGCGGACGCGCTCGCCGCGCTCGAACGCCAGATGGTCGACGGTGCGCGCGACCTCGTCGTCGACGGCCAAGTATCGATGGACCAGCCGATAGTCGTCGCTCGTGCCCGCCGCTCTGATCTCTGAGCGGGGCGTCGCCGGGCGCCGGCGGTTCAGTCGGTTCGGACCCCCGCCGACGGCCGACGCTGCTGTTCCATCATCGCGAGCACCCGGTTCAGAGCCCGGGTTGCCTCGTCCGCCCCGAACTGCTGGCACCGGTCCCGGTACTGGACGATGGCGGCCCGCAGGCTCTCCGTCTCCGATGGCATCGACCCCACCCTTCGTGTTGGGCGTCGCGCCTCCCTGGCTCCGCTTACCACTGTTCAACACGATCGGCCGTCGTTTGGCAAGGCCGAATCTCTGTTCGCCGGCGCGGAGATCACGCCTCCCTGTCCGCATTCGGCCCGATCGCGCGGCAGCGTCACCCCGACCCTGGCGGTGTCGGGCCGGTCAGCCGAGCAGCTGGACGACGCGCACCACCGCATACGCGCAGCCCCCGACGCCGAGCACGCGCCGCCATGGGTTCACGCCTCGGATCACCTCGTCGAGCGCCCACCAGGTCAGCGCACCGGTGCCGATCCACGCGACCGCCGAGTCGGCCGAGGTGTCCTCGGCGAGGAACGCCCTCGCGACGACGCTCGCGAGGAAGATCCAGAGCGGGAGATTCGGGAACTGGGCGACGACCGTCTCGCCGGTGTGGCGGTCCCGGAACCACCATGCGCGTGAGGTGAACCTCCGGGTGTGCTCCGAGCCTGCGTCCGCCATTCGCCCTCAGTATCGCTCGGCCCGCCGGACAGGAGCGACCCGTCATCACCGCGGGGGGATCATGCCCGCAGGCCGCGCCGCAGGACCTCGACCATCTCGGCGTTCGCGCGGCGGGAGACGGCCGCGGTCGGGACCATGGCCGATCCGTGGAACGTGCCGGGGAACGAGTGCAGCTCGACCGGTACCCCCGCCTCCATCATGCGCAGCGCGTAGAGGATGCCCTCGTCGCGCAAGGGGTCGAACTCCATCGTGGTCACGTATGCGGGCGGGAGGCCGCGCAGGTCCTCGGCCATGGAGGGGGATGCGTACGGCGACACGTCGGTCGGGTCCTCGCCGAGGTAGAAACGCCAGCTGACGACGGCGCTCGGCCGATTCCAGAGCGGGGTGTCGACGAAGGTGCGCATGCTCGTGGTCTCGAGCCGGTGGTCCAGCTCGGGGATCCCGAGGAACTGGAAGCACAACGCGGGTCCACCGCGGTCGCGCGCCAGCAGCGCCGTCGCGGCTGCGAGCCCACCGCCCGCGCTCTGCCCGCCGACGCCGACGCGCGTCGTGTCGACCCCGAG
Source organism: uncultured Acidimicrobiia bacterium (assembly GCA_963801105.1). Lineage (GTDB taxonomy): Bacteria > Actinomycetota > Acidimicrobiia > IMCC26256 > JAENVU01 > JAENVU01. Next base: position 3,805,745 of record CAWDDH010000003.1, on the reverse strand, counting down.
CTCCTCGGCGCCGTCATGCAGCCAGCGCAACGTGGCGTAGCAATCGTCGAGCCCGGCGGGGAAGGGGTGCTCGGGTGCGAGCCGGTACTCAGGGGTGACGACGACCGCACCGAGCTCCCGCGCGATCTCGGTCGCGAACGCGTGCTCCATCGTGATCGAGCCGACGGCGAACCCGCCGCCGTGGATGTCGAGCAGCGCCGGTCGTCCGGTGGCGGGCGGTGGACCGGAGGGTGCGTACACGCGGACGGCCACCTCGCCGTCGGCGGTGGGGAGGGCACGGTCGGTGACGTCCACGCCGGTGGTGTCGACGTGCTCGTTGAGGGGATCGATGAGCGCGGCGAGGCCTGTACGCGCCGCCGCGACGTCGGTGAGGTCCTGGTGGGGGAGGAGCGCCACGAGCGGCGCGAGTTCGGGATCGAAGGCGTAGGTCATCGGGACACTCTTCCACGGCGGGCCGCCTCGCCGGTGCGGGTCGGAAGCGCGTCGGCCACTTTGCGCTCAGCCGCTGCGGCGATCGCGGGCGGCGGGCATCCAGTCGGGACCGGCGGTGGCGTCGACCTGCGCCATGAACCGCGGCCCGACCGGCTCGATCAGCTCCAACAGCTGGACGGTGCGTGCCTCGCCGAGGGTCCGCCACGGACGTTCGGTCAGCTGGTCGGTGCGGGTCTCGATCCGCTCCCGCAGCGCGAGCCCGGCGTCGTTCACCTTTCCGTGGGTGGCGAGGCCACGCGCTTCGAGGTCGGCCATCGCCTCGGCGAGCGCGGCGTCGTCGGCGCCGCGGCTGCGTGGGATCCAGTCGCCGGGGTAGTTGAGGTACGCGTCGTGCAGGAGCCCGGCCTGCGTGCCGGAGAGGTCCTCCGCGAGGAGCACGGCGAAGTGGGTGTCGCCCCGGTATTCGCGCAGGCAGTTGAGCGCCAGCCAGGCGGAGACGAGCCGGTCCTCCGGTCGCGGCCACTGCCGGTGGGCGGCGAAGAGGACCCGACCCGATGCCGGCAGCGCGTCGGCCGTCGCCCACAGCGGATCGGCGAGGCCGACCAGCTCGTCGCAGATCTCCGGTGCGATGCGGCGGAGCCCCGCACCCGCGGCGTCGTTGCGTACCTCGGCGATCTGCTCCCACGTGGTCGCCGCCTCGGCGAGCGACAGCGAGAGCTCGATGAACCCCGGATGGATCGAATAGAAGGCCGCGGCCACCGCCTGGTGACCGGCCGCGGCGAGCGGTGCCGCGCGACTGGCGACGTAGTAGCCGAGCCCGTTCTCGATCCCGAGCGCGCTGTACGCGGCGACGGCATCGGGATCCCAGTAGATCCAACCGATCACGCGATGGGAGGCCTTCGACGCCCGCGCGCTCAGGTCCTTCCAGTCCGACACGCTCCGCAGCGTACCGAGTGGTCGGTCCTCCCTCGCGGTGCGGCCGGCGTGTCCCTAGGCTCCACATCTGATGAGCAGCCTCGACGAGCTGATGAGCGCAGCCGCGGCGGACGTGGCCGACGGGCACTCGCCCGCATGCCAGGTCGCGGTCGGCCATCGTGGGGAGATCGTCGCGTTCGAGACGTTCGGCGCGGCCGAGCCGACGACACGCTTCGCGATCTTTTCCGCGACGAAGCCGATCGTCGCGGCCGCGGTCTGGCACTGCCTCGCCGAGGGCAGCATCGACGTGGGTCGCCCGGTCGCCGAGTACATCCCGGAGTTCGCGACGAACGGTAAGGACGTCGTGACCGTCGAGCAGGTGATGCTGCACACCTCGGGGTTCCCGAACGCGCCGATGGGCAACGTCGAAGGCGCCGATCCGGAAAGGCGCCGTGCCCGCTTCGCGCGGTGGAGTCTCGAATGGGAGCCGGGCACGCGCTTCGAGTATCACGCCGCGGTCGCGCACTGGGTCCTCGCCGACCTGCTCGAGCGCGCCACCGGGCTGGACTTCCGAGACGTCGTGGAGCAACGCGTCTTCGCCCCACTCGGGCTGTCGCGCGCCCTCGGGCTGCGCGCCGACGACCAGGACGACATCGCGCAGCTCGTCCCGATGGGCGACGACGCGCACGACGACTTCGCGGTCGAGTTCAACGACCCCGAGGTCCGCTCCGCGGGGAACCCCGGAGGTGGCGCCTTCATGACCGCCGCCGACCTCGCCCGCTTCTACCAGGGACTGCTCCAGAATCCCGGCGACCTCTGGGACCCGACGGTGCTGCGCGACGCGACCGAGCACACCCGCTGCACGTTCCCGGACCCGCTCCTCGGCGCGCCGGTGAACCGCTCGCTCGGACTCGTGATCGCCGGCGACGACGGCCAGCACGTGCTCCGCTACGCGATCTTCGGTCGGGGCGTCTCGCCGCGTGCCTTCGGCCACGCCGGTGCGCACGCGCAGGTGGGATGGGCCGATCCGGCGACCGGTATCTCGTTCGCGTACGTACACAACGGCGTGGCGACGGATCAGTTCGCGTCCGGTGTCCGGGCGATGCGTCTCGCGTCGATCGCGTCCGACCTCCGGCTCTGACCGACCGGCTCGATCGCGGCAATGCGCGCGAACCTGGGCAGCGGGTCGACCGGAGGAGGAGCGATGGTGAGCACCGGGCGCGGACCGATCTCCCTCCGCTCGTCGAGGGGACGGGTGCCGTGACCGCACCGGTGTGGGCACGCGCCGTCGACGGCGGGTGGGAGCTGGCCCTGCGCGTCCAGCCCCGGGCCCGGACGACCGAGGTCGTCGGCGAGCACGGAGACGCGCTGAAGATCCGGGTGGCCGCCCCGGCCGACGACGGCAAGGCGAATGCCGGTCTGATCAAGTTCCTTGCGGCGACCCTCGGCATCCCGACAGCCGCGGTCGTCATCGTCCGCGGCGAGCACCACCGGTCGAAGATCGTGCACGTGACCGGCGATGTCGAGATCGCCCGACTCGTGGGCTGAACCGGCGCCCACCCGGCGCCCACCCGGTGCCCGCCGGGCCCGCGGTCGACCGGCGATCAGGTCGCGGCGTGCGCGAGGTCCATCTCCCACCAGAAGAAGTTCCGGGTGTGGTCGAGGATCTGCTGGCGGTGCTCGGCGTAGGGCACATGACACGTGGCGTCCCACGACTCGAGGAACGCATCGAGCCCGAACGAGTGCGCGGAGTCGATCGTGGCCGTGGCCCACCCGAAGTTCACGAGCGGGTCGGTGGTGCAGTGGAAGTCGAGCACCGGGGCGTCGCCGGCCGAGGTCGCACCGACCACGAGGTGAGCGCCCGAGATGGACTGCGCGGCGCGGACGCGGGCCGACGGGTCCTCCGAGGTGGCATACGCGACGTTCATCGCGGCGATCGCCCCGGCCGAGGAACCACCGATCGCGATCCGATCGGGGTCGATGCCGTAGGTCGTGGCGTTGGTGCGGAGGAACCTGACCGCGGTCTGGGCGTCGGCCGTCGCCTCCTGGATCGCCTGGACGCAGTTGGTGCTCGCGCCCGAGCAGCCGGGTGACTCGAGCCGGTAGTCGATCGACACGTTGACGAAGCCGGCCTTGGCGAACGTGTTCGCCTCGTCGACGAGCTCGCCCGACGTGCGGTTCCCACAGCAGAAGGAGCCACCGTGCACCCACACGATCGCGGGACGCTTGGTGACGGTGTCGCCGGTCGGCGCGTACATGTCGAGCTGGAGCGTGACCGTCTGGCTGCTCAGGTTCGTCGCGGTGCCGTACGTGATGCCGTTGGTCACCGTCACATTGGCGAATACCGGATCGCGGTACCGCACCGGCGCCGTCCCGGGCGGGTCGATCACGGGGTAGTTGCACCCGGCGGCCAGGATCGCGAGCAGCGCGACGGCGGGAAGGATTCGGCGAGAGATCACAGATTGATGATATTGCGCCCGTGCGGCTGCTCCCGTCGCGACCACCTCGTCCGACTTGACACGTCCGCGTGGGCGACGCCACCCTGCGCGGACCGGCGACCCCGAGCGGGGCCCGGGATGGGGATGGTCGGCACGATGGTGGGACGCACGAGGCGCACGCTGCTGGCCGCACTGGCGGTCGCCCTGGTGGCGAGCGGCTGCGCCCTCATCGGCCCGCAACCGTCGACCGACCCGCCGGTCGGCATTCCGATCGGCTGTGCCAACCCCTCTGATCCGATCGTCGTGTCGACCAGCTCGTACCTCGACCCGAGCTGCACCTACACCGGCGGCGTGACCATCAACGCGTCGAACGTCACCTTCGACTGCCGGGGCGCGGTGGTCCAGGGCGGGAGCAACGGCGTCGGGATCCTGATCGTGAGCGCCTCGGACGTCGACATGAGCGACGTCACCGTGCGCAACTGCACGACGAAGGGTTGGCTCAACGGTATGCGGGTCACGCGGGACGGATTCCGGGACCTCCCCGCCGGCGTGGAGTACGACCACTTCCTCCGCAACGTCGTCATCGAGCACAGCACGGTGCAGGACTCGCGCGGGGTCGGTGTCTACGTGGACGCGTACGTCACCAAGGTGACGATCGCCGGGATGCTCATCCGTCGTGCGGGCAGCACCGGCATCTACCTCGAGACCGGGTCGCGGGAGAATACGGTCGCGAACAACATGATCGTCGACAACGGCTTCATCGAGAACGGGCCGAACGGCACACTCTTCGACCTCGGCGGCGCGCAGGTCGCGTTCTGGGGGACCGGCCGCGAGGGCCTCGCGATCGACGGCTCGTCCGACAACGTCGTGACGGGCAACTACTTCCACGGCAACTCCGCCGGGGGCATCTTCCTGTACACGAACTGCGGCGAGTACCCCGACCGGGCCCGCTACTTCGAGCGCCGCTACCCGTCGGATCGCAACCTCATCTCCACCAATGTGTTCGACGGCGGTTGGAACGGCGTGTGGGTCGGTGCTCGTATGGCCGAGAACGTGTACCCGATGCAGTGCACGAACCCGCCGTTCTTCGACGCCCCGTACATCCAGTACACCCTGGACCGGGCGAAGAACAACGTCGTCGCCAACAACCAGTTCGTCGGCCCCGACTACGGCGTGCGGGTCGAGGACGACGGCACCCGCGTGGTCGACAACCTGTTCCTCGGACCGGACGCGGGACACCACGCGATCATCGTCGGCACCCCGTACCGCACGCAGTACCTGAGCGATCCGATCCACAACACGTCGATCGTCGGCAACCGCTCGGAGATCGTCGGCAACCCCGATCCGTTCCGCTGGGTCGACGGCGTGGACGGGCTCACCGACGTCGGCAACCTCGCGCTCGGCCTGCCGACGACCGTGTGTCAGGGCGTCGATCCGCCGCGCGACCCGTTCCTGATGGCGATCGAGGTGGGGCTGCCGAACCCGGACGGCTCGATCCCGCCCCGGCCCGACCTGACCCAGCCGGTGCTGGGACCGGTCCCTCCCTGCACGTAGCCCCGTCGCGACTGAATCGTCGGTGCCGGCGCCCTGCTCCCGGGCGCCTGACCGGCTACTCCTCGCGCTGTTGCGCGGTGAAGATCGGCCGGTACGGGCCCGACGGTGGGAGCAGGCACGGCCGGGGGTCGTGCCGCGCCCAACGGGGTGGATCGCCCCGAATCAGCTCCTCACCGTGGGGCGAGCGCCGCACGAGATCGGTGTAGGAGAGCGCGTCGGCCGCCGCGTAGGTCTGGAGCAGGAGTGGACGGGCGCGGTCGGACGTGTTCGTCGCCGAGCCGTGCACCGTCCGGCAGTTGTGCACCGTGATCGTGCCCGCCGGCCCGACCGGGTACTCGGCGCGCTCGACCCCCGCTCGCGCGACGTCGTCGTCGCCCAGCGCGCCGACCCAGCGGTCCCCGTCGTAGAGGTCGTACAGCGGACCGTCGTGGCTGCCCGGGACGAACCCGACCTCGCCCATTCCCGGTTCGACGTCGGTGAGGAAGACCCCGATCGTGAGCAGGTCGTAGTTGGTGTGCGGCCAGAACTGGATGTCCTGGTGCCACTTGACCTCCTCGCCGCCGCGAGGCGCCTTGAAGTTGAGCTTCGAGTGGTGGAACTTCACGTCGGGGCCGAGCAGGTCGACGGCCACGTCGACGATCGGCGACTGCGACGCGAACTCCCAGTACGTCTCGTGCAGGTCGGTCGGTGAGCTCAACCGGCGCAGGCGCGGCTCTTCGGTGCGGTGCCCGGTGTCCAGGTCGAAGACCACGTTGGACTCGGTCAGTGCGCGGGACTGGTCGAGGAACCCGTCGGTGACGTCGCGCAGCCGGTCGAGCCAGACGGCGTCGACGAGACCCGGGATCGCGATCCAGCCGCGTGTCGCGTACTCGGACCGCTGCGCCGCGCTCAGCACGTTGCGCCTACCGGTGGTTGCGCACGAGTCGGCCGGGACGCTCGCCGGTGTCGGTGTCGTGCGCGCGGGTCTGCACGCCGGCGACGATCGTGGCGACGTACCCCGAGACCGGTTGCAGATAGCGCTGCCCCCCGGCCGGGAGATCGGCGTGCATCACCGGGCGGCGCACCGTGAGGCCGTCGAGGTCGATCACGTTGACGTCGGCCCGCTGTCCGACCTCGAGCGTGCCGCGGTCGTCGAAGCCGTAGAGCCGCGCCGTACGCCGGGTCTGCTGCTCGACCATGTACTCCAGCGGGATACGTGGACCGCGGGTGCGGTCGCGCGTCCAGTGCGTGAGCTGCGTGCTGGGGCTGGAGCCGTCGCAGATCAGCTTCACGTGTGCTCCCGCGTCGGCGAGGCCGACGACGGTGGCGGGGTGCGTGATCATCTCCCGGATCGCCTCGAGGTCGCCGTGCATGTAGCCGGCGCCGGGAAGGCTGACGATGCCGGTGCCGTCGCCCGCGGCCAGGAAGTCGTACATCGCCTCGATCGCGGGAACCCCGCGGCGGGCTGCGACCGCACCGAACGTGCGGTCGAGATCGGGCTCGTAGTCCACGATCTCGTCCAGGCCGAACATGAAGTCCGCGACGTTCTGCATCACGCCGGCGAACATCTCCATCGATCCCTCGTGGTCGGGCGCGACGTCGTGCTCGGCGAGGATGTGCGCCTTCACGGCCGGGTCCCGCATCCGCTCGGCCCGCGCCGCGACGGGCAGGTGCGCGAGCTCCCGGTAGGTGGGGCGGTGCATGAACGGGTGGTATCCGGCGAGGCCACCGAGGATGCCGACGGGTCGGGAGGCGACCTGCGGCGCGAGATGTGCGCCGTTGTCGTTGGCCGCGACCGCGAAGTCGAGCACCGCTCGCCAGGCCTCGGGATCGTCGACGTGCTGGACCGTCGTGAACGTGATCGTCTGCCCGGTCACCCGTGAGATGTCGGCCAGGAGCGCGAGCTCGTGCTCCTGGCTGAATCGCTCGCCGCCGAGTTGGGCGAGGTCGCCGAGTGACGACGACGTGATCGCCTCGAACACGCCACCCCCGCCGTCGGCCATCCCGGCGACGAGCTCGGTGAGCTCGACGTCCCCGGCGTACGTACCGGGGACCGCTTCACCGCTGATCGAGCGGTGGAAGACGGTGCGCGACGTGGAGCAGCCGACGGCCCCGGCCGCGACTGCCCCGGCGGCGAGGCGTCGCATCGCGGCGACGTCGTCCGCGGTCGCGTCCTCGTTGGCGACGCCGCGCGCACCCATGACCGCGAACCGCACCGCGCCGTGCGCGAGCTGGGCGGCGACGTCGAGCGCGTACCGGCGCGACCCGAGGAAGTCCAGGTACTCGGGGAAGCTCTGCCATGCGCCCCACGGCACGCCTTCGTGGAGTGCGGTGCCGGGGATGTCCTCGACGCCCTCCATCAGCTCGATGAGGGTCGACTGCTCGCCCGGGGGGCACGGCGCGAAGCCCACCCCACAGTTGCCCATCACGAGCGTGGTCACCCCGTTGCCGAACGACGGGTCGAGCGCGTCGTCCCACGTGACCTGCCCGTCGTAGTGGGTGTGGACGTCCACCCACCCGGGTGTGACGATCGCACCGCCCGCGTCGATCTTCCGGGTGCCGTCGAGCCGGCCGCCCACGGCGGCGATGCGTCCGTCGTCGATTCCGACGTCGCCGGTGGAACGCTCGGCGCCGGTGCCGTCCACGATCGTGCCGCCGCTGATCACCAGATCGTGTGCCATGGGGAGGACCTCCGGGATCGTTCTCGACGTCTGGTCGGGGCCGTCATCTTGGCGCACCCGGCCGCGCCGGTGCTTCAACGCCGCGGGAACGACCCGGCGGGACGAGGCCGCCTACCCTGGCCGGATGGTCGGGGCAGACGAGGGGAGCGGGGCGGGGCGGGTGCCGGCAGTCGACGAGCTGGCCCGGATCCAGTACGAGGTCGCCGAGATGGCGCTGCCGGATCCGATCCTGCGGGTGCTGGTCAGCGTGTGCAACCGCGGCACGCTCACGTTCGCGCTCACCGTCGCCCAGGGTGGGCTCGTGATCTCGGGGACGGCGGTCGGGGTCGCGCAGTTCATGGGCAACGTCGCCGCCGAGCTCGAAGAGCGGGGAACCACCGAGGCCGAGGTGCTCGCGGATCCGCTGCGGCTGCTCGCGGGGATCGCGGAGGAGTCGCCGGGCCCGGCCGGCGACGGCGCCGACCCGGTGCAGGACCTGCCGATCTACCTCCACCTCGAGCAGGCTCGGATCCGCCATGGTGACGCGATCGTCGCCGACGGCGTCCGCTGGCGCGGCCGGCTCGAAGCCGTCGACGGATGGGCGCTCGGTCTGCACGCATGACCATGAGCGCGCCCGAGCTGTGGATGCTCACGTTCCCGGTTCCCGGGTTCGCGCCGATGCTGGCGGAGCTCGCCGAGTCGGCCGGGTGGGACGGCCTGGTCTTCGCCGACACCCAGAACCTCGCGGCCGACGTCTACGGATCGCTCTGCCTCGCCGCCGCGGCGACGACCAGGCTGCAGCTCGGGACCGGCGTGACCAACCCGGTGACGCGCCATCCCGCCGTCACCGCGGCCGCCATCGCGACCGTGCAGGTCACCTCGGCCGGCCGGGCGGTGCTCGGCATCGGACGCGGTGACTCCTCGCTCGCCCACATCGGACGCGAGCCGGAGGCCGTCGCCGCCTTCGAGCGGTATGTGAGCGTCGTGCAGCAGTACCTGCGGGGCGAGACGGCGGACCTCGGCGACGGGGTCGAGAGCCGGAGCGAGTGGATCGGGACCACCGGCCAAGCGAAGGTGCCGGTGGACGTAGCGGCGACCGGTCCCAGGGTCATCGGCGTCGGTGCCCGGCACGCGGAGCGCGTGACGTTCGCGGTGGGAGCCCAGCCCGAGCGCGTCGCGGCCGCGATCGCGACCGCCCGCCGTGCCCGCGACGAAGCCGGGCTCGATCCGATGGGCGTGTCGCTGGGCGCGTACGTGAACGTCGTGGCCCATCCGGACGTCGGCCGGGCCCGGGAGCTGATCCGCGGTGGTCTGGGCGCGTTCGCACACTTCTCCGGGATGCGGGGCGCAGCCGCGGGTGCGGGCCGCGATGCCGAGGTGTTCCGGCGACTGGGGGAGGGCTACGACCTCGCGGGGCACGGCAAGACCGTGGCCGCGCACCAGCAGGCGATGCCGGACGACTTCGTCGACCGCTTCGGCGTCGTCGGCGCGCCGACGGAGTGCGCCCGCCGGCTCCGGGCGCTCGTGGATCTCGGACTGGACCGGCTCGTGGTGATCGGCGGCTCGCGTGACGCCGACGCCGGGGAGCTGATGGCCGCGAACCGTCGCTTCATGGACGAGGTGGCGCCGGTGCTGCGTGGGGGTGGCGCGTCGGCGCATCCGGCCTAGCGTGCGGGGATGCGCTTCGGGATCAAGACCGCACCCCAACACACGACCTGGAAGGACATGCTCGACGTCTGGCGGACCGCCGATGACATCGACCTGTTCGAGTCCGCGTGGAACTTCGACCACTTCTACCCGATCTTCTCCGACTCGGACGGGCCGTGCCTCGAGGGATGGACGATGCTCGCGGCGATGGCGCAGGCCACGGGGCGCATCCGCGTCGGCTGTCAGGTCACCGGGATGGTGTACCGGCACCCGGCGGTGCTCGCGAACATGGCCGCGACGATCGACCTCGTCTCCGACGGCCGGCTCGACATCGGCCTGGGTGCGGGATGGAACCAGCAGGAGTGTGACGCGTACGGCATCGCGTTGCCTCCACTGCGCGAGCGGTTCGACCGCTTCGACGAGGGCGTCGAAGCGATCGTGCTGCTGCTCTCGCAGGAGACGAGCAACCTCGACGGCCGCTACGTGCAGCTCCGGGATGCTCGCTGTGAGCCCAAGCCGGTCCAGCGGCCCCACCCGCCGATCACCATCGGCGGCAACGGGCCGACCCGTACCCTCCGGACCGTCGCGCGGTTCGCACAGCAGTGGAACTCGACGGCTGGGCTCGAGCACTGGCCCGCGATCAAGGCCACGCTGGACGAGCGCTGCGCCGAGATCGGACGCGACCCGGCCACCGTCGAATGCTCCGTGAACCTGCGCTTCGACCCGGCGAAGGGTCCGGAGGCGATCGCCGAGACCGCGGCCGGGTTCGTCGACGCCGGGGCCGACATCGGCATCGTGTACCTGCCCCTCCCGCACACGCCCGCGGTGCTCGAACCGATCGCGGAGGCGCTCCGCCCGCTCGCGGGGTAGCGCTCAGGCGACGGGCGTCGCTCCGAGGTGGCGGTCGAGGAAGTCCCAGATCCGCTTCCAGCCCTCCTTGGCCGCCTCCACGCGGTACAGGGGCCGGTCGACCGAGAAGAACGCGTGACCCGCGTCGGCGAAGGAGTGGAACTCGAAGTCCTTGCCGTGCAGGCGGAGCTCGTCCTCCATTCGCGCGACGTGCTCGGGTGAGGGGTTCGAGTCCTCCACGCCGAACAGGCCGAGCAGCGGGCAGCGCAGGTCGGCCGTCATGTCGATCGGCGCAACGGGCCGGGCGGGGCCGAGGTCCTCGGGGGTGGCGACCACCCGCCCGCCGTAGCAGTCGATCGCGGCATCGAGGTCGAGGTGCGCGGCCACGACGTAGGCCTGGCGCCCGCCGGAGCAGTGGCCGATGACGCCGACGCGTCCGTTCGCGGTCGGGAGTGCCCGGAGCAGGTGCAGCGCGCCGGCGACGTCGCCGATGCACACCTCGTCGGGCACTCCGCCCGCCTCGAGCGCGGCCTTGGCCGCGTCGGTCGGCCTCGCGCCCGGCGCGTAGCGGTGGAACAGGTTCGGGCAGATCGCGGCGTAGCCGTACACGGCGAAGGTCCGCACCATCTCCTTGGTGGCGCGGTCGTACCCCGGCATGTGGTGGATGACGACGATGCCCGGGAACGGGCCGGAGCCGAGCGGACGGGCGAAGTAGGCCTCGATGTCGTCACCGCCGTGGCCGGTGATCGTCACGGTCTCGGCCATCATCGGCGTGTCCATCTCATCGGCTCCTGGTCAGGCGGGCGGAAGGGTCCTGGCGGTAGTAGTCGCGTAGCACCGCGTAGAGCTCCGGTTCGTGGGTTGCGAGCGCGGTCGGCACGTCGAAGAACGCCTCGGTCGCGACTGCGAAGAACTCCGCCGGGTTGGTGGCTCCGTAGGGCTGGAGCGGTGGACGGTCGATCCCGCGCTGCATTGCGGCGAAGACCTCGCTGCAGACCTCGATCCAGCGGTGTCCGACCACGCGTCCGTCGAGCCGGGGTGTGCCGTCGGAGATCTGGTCGAGCATGTCGAGCTTGTGCGCGAACTCGTGGAACACGACGTTGTGCCCGGTCCCTGGATCGCGCGCGGCGGCGCGGGCCTGGTCCCAGGCGAGGAGCACGGGTCCCCGGCGGTCGTGGGCCTCGCCGAGGATGGGGATCACGCCGTCGACGACGGTGCCGGCCGCGGGCCCGGCGTACTCACCCCGGGATTGCATCGCGGTCGGGTAGACGACGATCGCGCTGACCTCGCGGTACGCGTCGACCCCGAGCTCGAGCACGAGGAGTGCCGCCTGCATCGCGACGGTGACCGTGATCTCGTCGTCGAGCGCGAATCTGTTGGACGCCTCCCAGTGCTTGTGGCGCAGCAGCCAGTCGGCGGCCTCCGAGAGCGCGGCGCGTTCCCGGTCGTCGAGGAGCTTCCACACCGCGACGCCGGACTCGACGATCGTCGTCCACTCGTCGGGCAGACCCCTCCGCCGGTGCAGCACGGCATCGAGTCGACCACGCCCACGCGGCCCCGCGCCAGGCGCGCTCAGAGGGGTCGGCGCATGCTGGAGATGATCTGGTCGAGGGCGCGCCGGGCTGGGTAGCGCCGGGCGGCCTGGTCGCGGGCCCAGGCCAGGCTCGGATGACGGAGGAACATCAGGCGGGCCAGCCGGCGCGACTCCGTCTGGTTGCGTTCGACGGTGCTGCGGCACCGTTGTTCGTAGAGGTCCAGCGCGAGCGGCACCATCGACGCATCGGCGCGTGACAGCTCGTCGGCGAGCGCGGCGGCGGCCCGCATCGCCATCGACGCACCGATCCCCGCCGTGGGCAGGAACCCGGCCGCGGCGTCGCCGCACAGCGCGATCCGCCCGGTGATCCAGGAGCTGGCCCGGACGTCGCGCATCGGCCAGCGGTAGCCGGGCGTCGCGTCGGCGACGGCCTCGTCCACGGCCGGTGCCCGGTGGATCAGCGGATCGAGCCGTGCCCGGAGGTCGGCCTCCGTGACGGGACCGGGCCAGGCCGTGACCGGTGCGCCGGCCGCGCACATCGTGTGGCCGGGTGCGGGATACGCACCGAAGAAGAAGTCGTCGCCCCACCATTCGCGCACGGTGTCGGGCGGGAACCGGTCGGGTGCGGTCCACCATGTCCACAGCGCCCATCCCGAGTCGAATCCCTGCGCTGCGCCGAAGACCAGGTCGCGGGTCGCCGACCCGATCCCGTCGGCGGCGACGACGACGTCGAAGCTCCCGTCGGTGCCGTCGTCGAAGGTCGCGACGATCTCGTCGCGGTGCGGGGTGAGCGACGTGACCGAGAGCCCGCGCCGGATCTCGACCGCGGGACAGCTCAGCTCGAGGACCTCGACGAGACCGGCGCGCGGGACCATGAGCATCGGCCCGACGGCGCCGGTCAGCACCGACATGTCCATCGTCTGCATCGTGCGGTCCGACCTGTCCGCAAGCTCGTAGCGCCCGACCTCCAGGGAGCGTGCGACGAGCTCGTCGTAGGTGCCGAGGCCGTGGAGGACGCTGCTGCCCAGCGGGTAGAGGCCGATGGCGTATCCCGACGCGGTCTCGGTCGCGCGCTCGACCACGGTCGGTGCCCGGCCCTGCTGCGCGAGCCGTCCCGCCAGGGTCAACCCCGCCATCCCCGCACCGACGACGAGCGTCCTCACGGGCACCACCGTGCCACAACCGTCGTAGTCTCGGACGGATGTCGTCGGCCCGGGAGCGGAATGGGTCAGTTCTTCGCGTACGAGGTGGACAAGAAGCTCCTGCCGTTCTGGGGGCCCTTCGGGGTGCGGCCGTCGCGCGACGGGGTGACCCTGACCGACGACGGCCGGTTCGTCGCCACGTTCGGGCTCGTGCGGGTCGAGACGCCGCTCGCGAACGTCGACGGCGCGCACGTGACCGAGGGCTACCGGTGGTGGACGGCAGCGGGCGCTCGGCGCTCCTTCGTCGACGACGGCCTGACGTTCGGGACCAATGCCGAGCGGGGGGTGTGCGTGCACTTCGCCGAGAAGGTGCGCAGCCCGCTGAGTCGCGGCGGGCACTCGGCGCTCACGGTCACCGTCGCCGACCCCGACGCGCTCGTCGCGGCATTGGGAGCAGCCTGACGCAGTCCCCGAGGGGTGGGGTCCCCGATCGGGGGAGCCACGGCGGGCAGGCTGGTGTCCGCTTCCAGCCAGGAGGGACTCATGTTCCGTGCGATTCTCGTCTTTACCGCGGTCTTTCTCATCGCCACGTTCCCCGCGACGTGGTTGCTGATGCTCTTCCTCGGCAACGTCGGGGTGAACCTCGGGTACTGGGGCGCGCTTCCTCTCGGGATTCTCGTCTCGATGCTCCTCGGGTCCACCACCTCGGCCCGCGGCGGCATCGCCTGACCGGTCGGGATCCGGTCGGCGCCGAGGGATCGGTCAGCGGCCGAGCAGGAACGCGGCGTTGTCCGCGAAGAGGCCCGGTGCGCCGGCCGGCTCGACGGAGAACCGACCCGTTGCCGCGTAGTCCGCGAGGGGGGTCGCCGTGCCCTCCGAGTGGGGGAAGTCCGAGCACGCCATGAGTACGTCGGCGCCCCGGAGCTGAGTACGCAACCGCTCGGGCAGCTCGTAGGAGAACGATGAGACGCGGACCTGGCGGAGGAAGTACTCGCTCGGGCGGAGCGTGAGCGGCGTGGGCACCGATCCGTTGAGGCGGGCCGTGAAGTCGTACCCCCCGTCGAGCATCATCAGGAACATGGGCACCCACACGGCCGAGAGCTCGACGATGCCGACCCGCAGCCCGGGGTGACGGTCCAGCACGCCGTGCACGATCAGGTCGGTGCACGCGAGCGCGGCGGCGGTGTGCAGGAACACCGAGTCGATGACCGGTACGAAGCTCTCGCCGTCGGGCGGGTACCACGCGTCGTCGAACACCCGAGGCTGATCGGCCACGTGGAAGACGGGCGCGATCCCGTGGTCCACGAACGACGCCCAGATGCGGTCGTGGTCGGGGTGGGACAGCGGCCGACCGTCGACGACCGACGGTGCGATCATCGCGAGCCGGATCCCGGCGGCGGACAGGGTCGCGAGCTCGGTCTCGATCCACTCGGGATCCCGAAGGCTCAAGTGTCCGACGGGGTGCAGGCGAGGCTGGAGCGCGACCACGCCACACCAGCGGTTCCAGGCTCGCATGTTGGCGAGCAGCGCGCGCCGGTCGCCGGAGAGCCGCCGCTCCCACAGCAGGCCGTAGTTGGGGAAGAGCACCGCTTCGTCGACGCCCATGGCGTCCAGCCGAGCGACGCGCGCGTCGGGCTCCCAGTGGTCGCGCGGTAGGGCGTCGTCGTAGTGCACGGGCGGCGCGTCGCCGCGGCGGGCGCGGCGGTGGCGTTCCCCGATCTCGGCGGTCTCGCCCGGTGTCTGCACGTCGGCGAGGCCGAGCCGATCGTCCCGCCAGGTGAGCCAGGCGTTGCCGACATCGTCGTCGGTGATCCCCAGCGCGAGGTCGCGGTCCGCCGGGTCGCTGTGCGCCCGCCAGAGGTCACGCGACTCGACGAGATGCTGGTCGACGTCGATCACGGCCATGGGCGCCCTCCTACTGCTCACTCATGATGGCTTCGAACTCCGTCGCGGGGTCGCGCGAGCGGGCGGGGTCGGCCACCGTCACGGTCACGTGGTGCACCGTCCCGGTGAACGCGAACGGGGCGGCGTAACCCGGACCGACGGGCGGCCCCTGCTCCCAGCCGCAGGTCATCCCCGCGCCGCTGATCGAATGCCGGACCGGTGTCGTGATGCGGATCTCGCCGGCGCCGACCTCGGTGTCGTCGACGAGGAGCGTGACGGCACCCGAGAAGTCGGGACGGGCGTCGAAGCGCACCACGAGATCGTGGGCCCCCGGCGTCACGACCGCGTCGGACTCGACGGTGAAGACGTCGCGGCCCACGTAGTTCGACACGTACCGCAGGCAGCCGTCGAGCACCTGGAACGACCAGCCGCCGAGCACGGTACCCATGGCGAGGAGCACTCCTTCGGGTCGCTGACCCTCCGGGACGTCGACCCGCGCGCAGTTCGTGACTGCGGCCACGGACGTTGATCGCGTTCTCCTCCGGTACCGGATGGGGTGTGGGCCAGAACGTCGCGTGCCACCGCTCCTGGAACGGGCGGCGAGGTGCGATCAACGCGGCGACGGGCCGGTTGTCGAGGGGGAGCACCTGGTACTTGCGCGCCTCGTCCCACCACCGGTCGATCATCGCGGCGAGACGCTCTGGTTCCGCGGCCGCGAGGTCGTGGGTCTCGCTGGGATCGGTCCGGACGTCGAACAGCTCCCAGACGTCCTCGGAGAAGGGCGCATCCGGGTCGAGGCCGTCGTCGTACATGTGGCCGAGGGGCTTGAAGGTCACCGCCTTCCAGCCGTCGTGGTAGATCGCCCGGGAGCCGAGCATCTCGAAGTACTGGGTCGTGTGCCGCTCGGGTGCGGCCGCGTCGTCGAGCAGGTAGGCGAAGCTCGTCCCCTCGATGCTCGTCTGGGGCACGCCGCCGATCTCGGCGGGCGGCTCCATGCCGATGAGCTCGAGCAGGGTCGGCACCACGTCGATCGCGTGTGCGAACTGGCTGCGCAGCTCGCCGCGGCCGGCGAGGCGGGCCGGCCACCGCACGATGCACGGATCGGCGACTCCGCCTTCGTGCACCTCGCGCTTCCAACGACGGAACGGCGTGTTGCCGGCCATCGTCCAGCCCCACGGGTAGTTGTTGTGGGTGCCGGCGGTGCCGATCTCGTCGATGCGGGCCCGCAGCTCCCTCCGGCCGGCGGGGACGCCGTTCCAGATGCGGGCGTCGTTGATCGAGCCCAGCATCCCGCCCTCGGACGACGCCCCGTTGTCGGACACGAGCACGACGATCGTGTTGTCGGTCTCACCCATCGTGTCGATGTGGGCGAGCACGCGGCCGATCTGCTCGTCGGTGTGCGACAGGAACGCGGCGAAGCACTCCATGAATCGCGCCGCGACCTCCCGGTCCTCGGGTTCGAGGTCCTCCCATGCGGGCACCCAGTGCGGGCGCGGCGCGAGCTGCGTGGTCTCGGGGAGCAGTCCGAGTGCCTGCTGCCGGGCGAAGGTCTCCTCCCGCCAGCGGTCCCAACCGCCGTCGAACCGGCCGCGGTAGCGCTCTCGCCATTCGGGCGGCGCGTGGTGCGGCGAGTGGCACGCGCCGGTCGCGAAGTGGAGGTAGAAGGGGACGTCGGGTTCGACGCTGCGCAGCGAGCCGAGCATCGAGATCGCCTCGTCGGCGAGGTCCTCGGTGAGGTGGTAGCCCTCCGCCTCGGTCCGTGGCGGCACGGTCGCGGTGTGGTCGCGGAAGAGGTTGGGCACGAACTGGTGCGTCTCGCCGCCGTGGAACCCGTACCAGTGCCGGAACCCACGGCCACACGGCCAGGAGTCGCGCGGCGCGGCGAAGTGGGTCTCGTCCTGGGGCGTGAGGTGCCACTTGCCGACGGCGAGCGGCACGTAGCCGCGGGTCGCGAGGATCTCCGAGAGGAAGCCGTTCTGCCGCGGGATGATGGCGTTGTACCCCGGGTACCCGACGGCGAGGTCGGCGACGCGTGCCATGCCGTTCGAGTGGTGGTTCCGGCCGGTGAGCAGACACGCGCGCGTGGGGGAGCACAGCGCAGTCGTGTGGAAGTTCGTCAGCCGCACGCCGTCGGCCGCGAGCTGGTCGATCACGGGGGTCGCGATGTCCGAGCCGTAGCAGCCGAGCTGCGCGTACCCGACGTCGTCGAGCACGATCAGCACGACGTTCGGCGCGCCGGAGGGCGGCTCCGGATCCGGCGGCCACCAGGGCTCCGACTCGCGCCAGGTGTCGCCGATGATGCCCCCGAACTCAGCCATCGGCCGAGCCTACGGTCGACGTGACGCGCGCGCGTCAGGGCCGGGCCCGGGTGCCCCGGAGCAGGCGCCCGGGGAGCTCGCCCGTCGCGACCCCGGACTCGAAGGTCACCACGCCGGACTTGACGGTGTGGCGGTAGCCCTCGGCTTCCTGCATGAGGCGACGTCCACCGGCCGGCAGGTCGTGCACGAGATGGGGCATCCGGCAGGCGAGTGCTTCCAGGTCGATCACGTTGGCGTCGCCGACATGGCCGGGAGCAAGGACGCCGCGATCGAGCCATCCGACATGGGTCGCGGTGCGCTGGGTCTGCTCGTGGACGATCCGCTCGAGCGGGATGCGCTCGCCTCCCGCGCGATCGCGGGACCACAGTGCGATGGAGGAGGTGGGCATGGACGCATCGCAGATCGCGCCGCAGTGAGCGCCGGCGTCGGAGAGGCCGAACAGTGAGAACTCGGCGGTGATCATCTCGTGGATGTCGTCGAAGGTTCCGTGCGCGAAGTTGAACAGCGGGAGGTACAGCAGCTGGCGGCCGTCGCGCTCGAGCAGGGCGTCGTACACGACCGACGCCGGATCGGCGCCGCGCGCGCGGGCCTGCGCGCCGATCGAGCGGGTCGCGTCGAGCTCGTAGTCCACCGGGTCGTCGAGGAGGAACATCACGTCCCAGCCGGACACGATCGAGCGGAACAGCCCCTCGGGGAGCGTCTCGACCATCGCCGCGTGCTCGGCGAGCACGCGGCGCTTCCGCTCGGGATCGCGCAGTCCCGCGACGCGCGCCGCGAGCGGAAGGTCCGCAAGCTCGTGCGCCGATTGCGTGAAGAGGAACGGGTTGGCGGTGGCTTCGAGCCCGAGCAGCACGCCGATCGGTCGCGGCGCGACCTGGGGCTTCACGTCGAGACCGGCTTCGCGCAGGCGCGCGACCCGTGCGAACAGGTGCCGCCACCGATCCGGTGAGTGGTAGGCCTGCTGGACCGTGAAGCTCAGCGGCCGGGTCGAGGTCCGGGCGAACGCCTCGATGAGGTCCATCTCGCGGTTGGCGAAGTCGTCGTCGGCCGTCTGGTAGCAGTCCGAGATCAACTGGGTGACGCCGGTTCCCGCGGCACGAAGTGCGTCGGCGATGGTGAGCAGCTCGCGCTCGCTCGCCGTGAGTGTGCCGATGTTGGTGCCGTCCTTGGTGCGATGCACGTCGGTGCGGCTGGTCGCGAACCCGATCGCGCCGGCGTCGATCGCTTCCCGGGTGAGTGCTGCCATCCGGGCCAGATCGGCGTCGGAGGGGACCTCGGTGTGGTCCGCACCACGTGCGCCCATCACGTACGTCCGCAGCGCCGCGTGGGGGAGGTGGGCGCCGACGTCGACCGTGTGAGGCTTCGCGTCGAGCGAGTCCAGGTACTCCGGGAAGGTCTGCCAGTCCCAGGTCAGGCCCTCGGCGAGCGCGGTGCCGGGGATGTCCTCGACCCCCTCGAGCAGGCCGATGAGCCAGTCGTGGGTGTCGGAGGCCGCGGGAGCGAACCCGACCCCGCAGTTGCCCATCGCGATCGTCGTCACGCCGTGCAACGACGACGGTGCCACGATCGGGTCCCAGGTGACCTGGCCGTCGAAGTGGGTGTGGATGTCGACGAAGCCGGGGGTCACGAGCAGGCCGTCGGCGTCGATCTCGCGGTCGCCGCGCCCGTCGACGCGTCCGACCTCGGTGATGACGCCGTCGTGGATCGCGACGTCACCGGTGAAGGTGGGCGCACCCGTGCCGTCGACGATGGTGCCGTTGCGGATGACGAGATCAGCCATGGGCGAAGCCTCCCATACGGACCGGGGGCGTCGAAAGCCGCTGCGACGAGGAGCCGGAGCCGATTCCGAGGCAACGGGTCGCGGAATGTTCCGTCCGGGCCACCCCAGGTACCCTCCGATCGAATGGAGCGACCGAAGTTCAGAGTGATCCAGTGGGCGACGGGGATGGTCGGGCAGGAGGCGATCCTGGGTGTGCTCGCGCACCCCGAGCTCGAGCTGGTCGGCGCGTGGGTGCACAGCGCCGACAAGGACGGCAAGGACGTCGGCGAGATCTGCGGCATCGACCCGATCGGCGTCGCCGCGACGACCGACGTCGATGCCCTCGTCGCGATGGATGCGGACTGCGTGGTGTACTCGCCGGTCCTCGCGAGCACGACGACGGTCATCCGCCTGCTCGAGTCGGGGAAGAACGTCGTGACGCCCGTGGGCTGGATCTATCCCGGGGAGTCGCCCAAGATCGCCGCGATCGAGGGCGCGTGCCGACGGGGGAACGCGACCTTGCACGGCACCGGCATCAACCCCGGTGGGATCACCGAGCGACTCCCCCTCCTCCTTTCGTCGTGGTGTCGCGACGTCCGCCACGTACGCGCCGAGGAGTTCTCCGACATCCGCAACTACCCGACGCCGTCGGTCGTGCGCGACGTGATGATGTTCGGCACACCACCCGCGGCCGCGCAGACGTCGCCGATGCCCACGATCCTCGGCCTCGGCTTCTGCGAGTCGATCGACATGATCGCGGCGGAGCTCGGATGGATGCTCGACGCGGAGAAGCGAACGACGCACGAGATGGCCGTCGCCACCCAGGATCTGGACACCCCGGTCGGCGTGATCGAGGCCGGGACCGTCGCCGCCCAGCGCTTCACCTGGGAGGGGCTGGTCGACGGGGAACCCGTGATCACGGTCCGGGTCAACTGGCTGATGGGGGAGGAGCATCTCGACCCGGCCTGGACGTTCGGTGCCGAGGGCCAGAGGTTCGAGGCCGCGCTCGACGCCGAGCCGCCGGTGTCGGTGGTGGTGCACGGCCTGCATCCGCCCGTCGTCGGCGAGCATCCCGAGATCGGGCTCACCGCGCCGGCGATGCACTGCGTGAACGCCGTGCCCTACGTGTGCGCGGCCGAGGCGGGGGTCAAGACCTACCTCGACCTCCCGCTCATCGCGGGCCGCGCCCACACCGCCTGACGGCGTTCAGCGGGGCGTCTCGACGACGGGACGGGTGAACACCCGGACCTCGCGTTCGTCGAACAGCTCCGGGAGGACCCACCCGTCGACCTGACGGCGGAGCCGGAACTGGGTTCGGCCGGCGGTGCGGATCGTCTCCTCGATCTGGAAGCCCCTGATCCAGGTGTCGCCGAACTGGAGGTGCACCTCACAGTCGAGCGGCCGCTCGTCGGACGTGGCCGGCGCGAGCGGGAGATCGCCGTGCAGCTCGCCGTGGATCTCGTCAGGCCAGTCGGTGTCGAGGTCGGCCGTGAGGTCGATGCTCGGGGCCGACGCCCGGGCCGGATCGACGCTCCCGCCGATCACCGCGCCGGCGCCCTGGTCGGCCGGCGAGGGAGCGAGCGCGGCCTCGCCGATCGCGGGCGCGAGGGCGAAGAGGGCGAGCCGCTCGATCGCGCGGGCGAGGTGGTCCTGGCGTATCGCGTCCTCGTCGAGCTGGCGTTGCAGGCGGTCGGTGGCGGCGGCCAGGCCGCTGAGGACCCGGAGCATCTCGACGTCGCGGCGCGCACACTCGTGGTGCAACTCGGACAACTCGCCGCGCAGGGTCTCGACCTGGAGCTGGGCGGTCTCGGCCTGGAGCACGGCCAGGTCGAGTGCCCGCGCCCGCCGTCTCCTCAATGCCACCGGTTCCCCCTTCACCGCCGGGCGTCACGGTACGCCGGGGGTGGCCTCAGGTGGTGGAGCCTCCGAGGGGCTCGAACGGGATGGTGAACGCCGGTGCCTCGACGCCGCCGTCGACCTCGAACACCTTGCCGGTGACCCAACTCGCGGCGTCGGACGCGAGGTAGAGCACGGCGGCCGCGATGTCCTCGGGGAGGCCGATCCGCTGCATGGGGGTGTTCGACTCGAGCCGGCGGCGGACGGCGTCGTCGGTGAGCACGTGCTCGAGCGCGGCCGTCTCCACGCCGCCCACCTCGATTGCGTTCACCCGGACCACGGGGGCCAGCTCGGGGGCCATGGCGCGGGTCATCATCGAGAGAGCGGCCTTCGCGGTCGCGTAGGCGACGAAGCAGGGCTGGACCATGCTCGCGGCCCGCGAGGAGATGTTGACGATGCTCCCGCCGCCGGACTCCACCATGTGCGGGACGCTGAGCTGGGTGAGCGAGAACGCCGCGAGCACGTTGAACTGGAACGCGGCCTCCATGCTGCGCAGGCTCGTATGCATGATCGGGCGGGGGTCCCACCCGCCGGCGTTGTTCACCAGCACGTCGATCCGACCGAGCTCCGCCGCGGCGTGCTCGACGAGCGTGGCGCGTTGGTCGGCGTCGGTGACGTCGGTGGGGACGACGACCGCCCGCCGCCCGAGGTCCGTGATGCGCTCGGCGACGGCGTCGAGGTCGGCGGCGGTGCGGGCGGCCAGGGCGACATCGGCACCTGCCTCCGCCAGCCCGAGCGCGCAGCCGGCGCCGATGCCCTTGCCGGCGCCCGTCACGATGGCGCAGCGTCCGGTGAGGTCGAACCGATCCATGATCATCGTGGCAGAGTACGACCTTGCTTGATCACGGCGAGAGGTGCGCTCCATGGCTCAGGATCCGGTGCTCGTCGACGTCACCGACGGCGTCGCGCTGATCACCCTCAACCGGCCCGAGGCGCGCAACGCGCTCAACCGGGCGGTGCGCCGCCGGCTCCCGGCACTGGTCACCGAGCTCGAAGCGGACGATTCGGTCGACGTGATGATCCTCACCGGAGCCGATCCGGCCTTCTCCGCCGGGGTGGACCTGAAGGAGTTCGGCGCCGGGGCCGTCGGCGGCGACGAGCTGCGATCCGGCTCGGGGCCCACGCCGGCGGACATGGACATGGGCGGGCGCACCCGCGAGGGCCAGCTGCCATGGCGGGGTGCGTTGCCGCCGCGCACCAAGCTGCTGATCGGCGCGGTGAACGGCGTTGCGGTCACGGGCGGGCTCGAGCTCGCGCTCGCGTGCGACTTCCTGATCGGTTCCGACCGCGCCCGGTTCGCGGACACGCACGCGCGCGTCGGGGTCATGCCCGGATGGGGGCTCACGGTGCTGCTGCCCCAGCGGGTCGGGGTCGCCCGGGCACGCGAGATGAGCGTCACGGGCAACTTCGTGGACGCGCAGCTCGCGTACGACTGGGGGCTCGTCAACCACGTCGTTCCTCACGACGAGCTGCTGCCGTATTGCCGCCAGCTCGCCGCCGACTGCCGGACCGTCGACCAACTCGCGGTGCGGCGGATGCTCAGCACCTACGACCGCAACAGCCTGGTGACCGACGCGGAGGCGTGGACGATCGAGGACGAGGTCTCCCGCGGCTGGGAAGGCCCGGGCTTCGACCCGGCCGAGATCGAGCGCCGGCGTGCCGGCATCATGGAGCGCGGCCGCTCCCAGACCCAGGGCTGACCCGGGGACCGGGACGCGATCTCAGCCGCGAGTCGTGAGCGCGAGCGCGGTGTCGTGCAGGATCCGGCCCTGGTCGGCGACGTCGAACTCCTTGACCTCGACGGCGTAGTCGAGCGGCTGGGGCATCCCCTCGATGTGGGGCCAGTCCGAGCCGAAGATCACGCGGTCGGTCCCCATGAGCTCGGCGATCTCGTGGACGTCGTCCTCCCAGAACGGGTTGATCCACACGTTGCGGCGGAACGTCTCGATCGGGTCCTCGGGGAAGAAGCCCGGGATGCGGCGGTGTTGGGACCGCAGCTTGCGGAACAGATCGGGCAGGAACTCGCTGCCGTTCTCGACGCTCGCGACGCGGATGCCGGGGAAGCGGGTGAAGAAGCGGTCGAAGATCAGCGACGCGAGGAAGTCGTAGATCGCGCGCTCCATGTGCAGCATCTTGATGCTCGGTCCCATGTTCTGGCCCGAGAAGCTCGCGCTGAACCCGTCCGGCGCGTAGCCGTTGGCCGTGTAGCCGCTGTCACCCGCATGGACGACGACCGTGATGCCGGCCTCCTCCACGCGTGACCAGAACGGGTCGAACTCGGTGCTGCCGGGTGTGCGCGGCCCGTTGCGGGTGAACTGCGCGGCGGGGCGCATCACGATCATGCGGGCGTCGTGCTCGAGCGCCCACTCGAGCTCGGTGATCGCCCACTCGGGGTCGGCGAGCGACACGTACGGCGCCGCGAAGATCTTGTCCTGGTAGGAGAAGCCCCAGTCCTCCTCGACCCAGCGGTTGAACGCCGTGAACGTGAGGGTGAACGCCTCGACGTCGGGCAGGAGCAGCTCTTCGTAGAGCATGCCGAGCGTCGGGAACATCCAGCAGCCCGCGAGCCCTTGTTCGCCGAGGACGCGGACCCGAGCGTCGTGGTCGCGGTATTCCGGCCGGATCGGCTCGCGGTCCTGCAAGAACTCGAGCGGGTTGCGGCCATCCGGATTGCCGCGGAAGTAGTCGTGCATCGCGCCGGCCTTGGCGATCGGGTCGAACGTCGGATTCGCGACGACGCGGCTCACGCGCCCGCCGACCACCTGGTACTTGCGGCCGTCGATGTCGCACCACTGCACGCAGCGCGGTCCGAGTCGCGGGTCGAGGTGTCGGGTGAACGCGTCCAGCGCCTCGTAGTAGTGGTTGTCGGCGTCGAAGACGGGTCCCTCGTACATCGTCATGCCCCGAGTGTAGAACCCGTTCTACCTATCGGTCGCGCTGCGGCGCGGGCGGCAACCTCAGCGCGGCCACACCCTG
The DNA here is from genome assembly GCA_963801105.1 of uncultured Acidimicrobiia bacterium. Taxonomy (GTDB): domain Bacteria; phylum Actinomycetota; class Acidimicrobiia; order IMCC26256; family JAENVU01; genus JAENVU01. The sequence continues at coordinate 3,781,762 of CAWDDH010000003.1, read as the reverse complement.
GGGTGGTCGGGGCCGCGGAGGGGCTCGCCGTCGGTCCAGCCCTCCTGATGTGCCTTGCGCGGTGCGCCGGCCCGCACCAGCGTCCGCGCGTCGTCGCCGCAGTACCGCACCGAGATGGCCCGCCGCCGGGTGGTGCCGGACGTGTTGGGTCCGGCCGCGTGCAGCGTCCGCGCGTGGTGCACGACGACGTCGCCCGGTGCGGTGCTGAACGTGACGATCTCGCACTCGCCGGCGGCGGCGAGCGCGTCGACATCGGGCACGTCCTCGCCCGCGGTGCCCGGGATCGCCATCGGACTCACGAACAGGTTCGGCCGGTAGGTCGAGGTCCAGCGGTGCGAGCCGATCACGTACCGGACCGCGCCGGTCTCGGGGGTCACGGCGTCGAGCGGGCACCACGTGGTGGCGAGCTGCTCGCCGTCGACATGGAAGTAGCCGAGATCCTGATGCCACACGGTGTGCTCGCGTGCGCCGGGCTCCTTGACCAGCACGCTGTCCTCGTAGAGCCAGAGCTCGGCGCTCTGCAGCAGCCCGGCGACGAGGCGGGGGAGCGCAGACCGGCACGCGAAGTCCGCGAACGTCGATTGCTCGCGCCAGTGGTCCACTCCGCTCGCGAAGGCTCCGGTCCCGGTGGCGCCGGTGTCGTTGGCGCCGGTGTCGTCGCGCACCACGCGCTCGCCCGCGGCTTCGAGGACGCGTCCCATCTCCGAGAGGTCGGCGACCGCCGTCGACGTCAGCGCCTGCTCGACCGGTCCGGCCATGGCCTCGACCGCGGCGACGTCGAGCGCGGCGCGCAGGCACACCACGCCGTCGGCGGCGAACGCTGCGACCTCCTCGGCCGTCGGGCGAGCGGGCTCAGGCACGAATCGCGACCGCGCGGCGGATGTCGTCGAGGTGGTGCTCGGCCTCGTGGAGCGCCTGCGCCGCCACCCAGCCGACGGAGCGGGTCTCGGGCCGGGGGTAGGGGTAGAAGATCGGTCGGGCGAGCCGGTCGGGGTCGAGCGCGTCGACGGTCCGGGCGAGCAGTTGCGCGGCGCCGTCGATCTCGCGGGCGAGCGTGGCGGCGTCCTCGGTGCGGTACATGCCGATCTCGAGCCGGACCTGTGCGTGCATCGGGTGGGGATGCGGGTTGTCCTCGGCGACGCCGAGCACGACCCGGTCGCGGAGGTTCAGCAGGACGTCGCGGATGTGGCAGCCGTACTCCCGGACCGACCACGTCTCCGGGTCCGGACGTGCGCCGATCCAGTCACCGACGCCGGCGAACACTCCGTGGACGTCGGCGGCGACGGCGCGCAGCCGGCGTGCGGTCTCCTCCGGTGTCACCGCGGCCCACGCGAACCCACAGACCTCGCACTGTTCCATCTTCGATCTCCTTCGCGGTGCTCGTTCAGTCGGCTGCACCCGCCAACTCGGCGCGGAGGCGGTGCTTCAGGATCTTGCCCGACGCGTTGCGCGGGAGTATGTCCACGAACTCGACGCGGCGCGGGCACTTGAAGCCGGCGAGCTGCGCCCGACAGTGCGCGACGAGGTCGGCCGCGTCCACTTCCTCGCGTGCGACGACGACCGCGCAGACCTGCTCCCCCCACCGTGGGTCGGGGATACCGATCACTGCGACGTCGCCGACCGCCGGATGGGTGTGCAGGACCTCCTCGACCTCGCGGGACGCGACGTTCTCGCCGCCGCTCACGATCACGTCCTTCTTGCGGTCGACGATCGTGACGATCCCGTCGTCGTCGATCCGGGCGACGTCGCCGGTGTGGAGCCAACCGTCGCCGAGCGCCGTCGTAGTCGCATCCGGGTCCTGCCAGTACCCGATCATGACCTGCGGGGCACGGATCAGCAGCTCGTCGTGCTCGCCGACGCGGACCTCGACGCCGGGCGACGGCCGACCCGCGGCCACGAGCAGACGGTCGTCGCCGGCCGCGGCGCGGCGGTGCTCCTCCGGCCCGAGGAAGAGCGCGTTGCCCGCGAGCTCGGTCATCCCGAACCCCTGGGAGCAGTCCCAGTCCCACCGGTCGATCACCCGCCGCAGCACGGTCCCGGGGATCGGCGATGCGCCGTACCCGAGCGCGTGCACGGTGGTGAGATCCGCGTCGTCCACGTCGGGATGATCGAGCAGCATCGCGATCATCGTCGGCGCGAGCGAGAGCATCGTCACCCGGTGCCGGGCGACGAGCCGGGTGAGCCCGACCGCGTCGAACGTGCGCTGGAGCACGATCGGTCGCGCCCGCCGGTGGAGGACGAACACGTTGTACCCCGCGACGTGACACAGCGGGAACGGCGTGAGCAGCACGTCGGTCTTGCCGACCGGGCGCGCCGGCAACGTCGCGTCCACCGCGGCGAGGAGGTTCGCGTCCGAGAGCATCGCGAGCTTGGGCGAACCCGTCGTGCCGCTCGTCCCGATGAGCCATGCGACGTCGTCGGGGTCACGGGCCGGAGGGGCGAACGATCCCGCGGTCTCGGGGGGCAGCTCGTCGTCGAACGCGATCGAGCGCGGCCCGTCGGCGTCGAGTCGGTCCAGCAACGCCCGGTCGCCGAAGACGAGGCGTGCCCCCGACGCGTCGAGGGTCTGGCGCCACTCCTCGGGGTGCAGTCGGTGGTTGAGTGGCACGAGCACGCGACCCGCGAGCGGTGCCGCGTAGTACAGCTCCACGTACTCGATCCGGTTCTGCGCGAGGACCGCCACGCGGTCCCCCGGCCCGGTGAGGGCCGAGATCCGCGTCGCCCGGGCGGCCACCCGCTCGGCCAGCTCGGCGAACGTGACCGTCTCGGCCTCGGTGATCACCGCCGGCGTGTCGGGCACGCGCCGCGCCGCGTCGGCGAGCACGTCGTGGAGCAGCACGGCCCGATCCTTGCAGCCCCCGTTCCTCCGGATTCCCGGTACCGGGGTCAGGGGCGCTGGAAGATCCTGGGACGTTCCGCGGAACGCTCCGCCGATGCTCCCCGGCGACCGCTCATGACCTCCGACGCAGTCGGGAGCTCCGGGCGTGGCCGAGCACGATTGCGTCTCATCGAGCACCGAGCCAACCCATGACGTCGTGGGCGGCGTGAACCCATCCGTCGCCCGGGTCGAGCACGAACACCGGTAGGCGAGAGCGGTCATGAAGTTCGTTGCACAGCTCGCTGGAGCGGACCCAGAACTCGACGGCGACGGCGTCGCATCCCGCCGCCGCGAGCCTCTGGCCCGCGGGTGTGGTTTCGACGTGTCGAGCGATCTTCGGCCACACGCCGGCCCGGACGTTCATCGTGTGCAGCCGGACGAACGCCTCGGGATCGCCGGGCGCGATGGAGACGTGGACCGCGCCGATGGGCGCGACGACGTCCTCGAACCGCCGCCAGTACCCGGCAATCCGCTCGAAGCTCCAGCATTGCTCGAACATGAACCGGACCGTGCTCTGCATCGCGCACGCGTCGAGCACCCAGCCCCGCCCCTCACACGAGTCGACGACGTGCTGCCAGCGAGCAAGACAGATCTCGTCGTAGTCCGACCGGCGGTGGAGCCGCCACACCTCGGGACCGAAGAACGGGTGATCCTTGTCTTCCTCGGACGTCCACTCGTACGCGACCCCCCGCGCCGCGTACAAGGTGACCACCTCGTGTGAAGTCGTCGTCTTGCCCGACCCGGGCAACCCTTCGAAGAGGACCAGGCTGGGCAGTGCGGGCGCCATGCGTCGAGCTTCCCACCGGATCCCGTTCCTCCGCCGGACCCGGAATCGGCGAGTCCGGCGGGACGGGGATCGTGCCGGAGCGGTGCGCACCACTTCGGGGCACCCGCGGTACCGCGATGTCCGAAATCCGCTAGCAATGCCCCACCAGGTCTGCGATGGTGCTCGGGTGACCCCCGACGTCGAGACCTGCCTGCGAGCGGTCGAGAGCAAGGACGCTCGCTTCGACGGCTGGTTCTTCACCGCCGTGAAGACCACCGGCATCTACTGCCGCCCGAGCTGTCCGGCCCGGACGCCCTTCGCCCGCAACGTCGAGTTCCTCCCCACGGCGGCCGCCGCGCAGAAGGCGGGCTACCGCGCGTGCAAACGGTGCCGGCCCGACGCGTCGCCCGGTTCGCCGGAGTGGGACCCGCGCGGCGACATCGTCGCGCGGGCCATGCGTCTGATCGCGGACGGCGTCGTCGACCGCGATGGCGTCGGAGGCCTGGCGCAACGGCTCGCGTACAGCGAGCGCCAGGTCCACCGCCTGCTCGTCGCCGAGGTCGGGGCCGGACCGCTCGCGCTCGCCCGGGCCCAGCGCGCGCAGACGGCACGCGTGCTCATCGAGACGACCGACCTGCGCTTCGCCGATGTCGCGTTCGCCGCCGGCTTCGCCAGCATCCGCCAGTTCAACGACACGATCCGCGACGTGTTCGCGGTGACGCCGTCGTCGCTCCGGGCCGGGACCGCGCCGACGAGTGAGCCCGGCCACGTGGTCGTGCGGCTCGCAGTGCGCACGCCGTTCGACGCCGGCGGGCGTGCTCGCGTTCCTCGCGCTTCGTGCCGTTCGCCGGGATCGAGGAGGTGACCGACGGCGCGTACCGCCGGTCGCTCGACCTGCCGCACGGCTCCGGCGTCATCACCGATCACGCCCGGCGACGGACCACGTGACCGGTGCCTACCGGCTCGACGACCTGCGGGACCTCACCGCGGCGGTGGCGCGCACCCGCCGCCTGTTCGACCTCGATGCAGATCCGGAATCCGTGAATGCCACGCTGGGCCGGGATCCGGTGCTCGCACCGTTCGTCGCCGCCCGCCCGGGTCTCCGCGTGCCGGGCCACCCGGACGGTACCGAGCTGGTGACGCGCGCGATCGTCGGCCAACAGGTCTCGGTCGCCGGGGCCCGCACGATCGTCGGGAGGATCGCGGCCCGCATCGGCAAACCGCTCGACGCCGCCGTCGGCTCGGTCACCCGCCGGTTCCCGGACGCCGCGGCGATCGCGGCGCTGACCCCGGAGGATCTTCCGATGCCCCGTGCCCGGGGCCGGGCGCTGATCGCGACCGCCACCGCCATCGCCGACGGCCACGTCGTGATCGACCCCGGCGCCGACCGCGACGAGCTGCGCGGCCGGCTCGTCGCGCTGCCGGGGATCGGCCCCTGGACCGCCGAGTACGTCCTGATGCGCGCGGTCGGCGACCCGGACGCGTTCCTCCCGACCGACCTCGGCATCCGCCGCGCGCTCGTCGCGTGCGGGCTCGACGCCGAGCCGCGCGCCGTGCTCGCCCGGGCCGAGGCCTGGCGACCCTGGCGGGCGTACGCGAACGCCCATCTCTGGGCGTCACTCGCCCCCGTCATCCGACGAGGAGACGAGACCGTGACGAAGTACCGGATCTACGAGGGTCCGGAGGGCCCGTTGCTGCTCGCGATCGACGACGCCGGCCGGGTCGTGCGCCTGCACTTCGTCGCCGGCCGCCCGCCGGTCGAGCCGGGATGGGAGCGCGATGACGCGGCGCTCGATCCCGTCGTCACCCAGCTCGACGAGTACTTCGCCGGGACGCGCCACGAGTTCGACCTCGAGCTCGCGCCGGAGGGCACCCCGTTCCAGCTCGAGGTGTGGGCGCAGCTCCGCGCGGATTCCCGTACGGCGAGACGATCTCCTACGGGGAGCTCGCCAAGCGGGTCGACCGGCCCGGTGCCGCTCGCGCGGTGGGTGCCGCCAACGGCCAGAACCCGATCGCGATCATCGTGCCGTGCCACCGCGTCATCGGCGCCGACGGCTCGCTCACCGGGTTCGGGGGCGGGCTGGCGTGGAAGCAGCGGCTGCTCGACCTCGAGCAGCCCCAGGGTCGGTTGATCGACGCGTGAGCTCCCTCGCGGTCGATCCGGCGATGCCCGCCGAGCAGCCGGTGCTCGGTCGGCTCCTCGAGCTGTACGCGCACGACTTCTCCGAGCGCACCGGTGCCGACGTCGGCGACGACGGCACGTTCGGGTGGCGGTTTCTCGACCGGTACTGGGCCGAGCCGGACCGGCACGCCTTCCTGTTCCGGATCGACGGGAAGCTCGCGGGCTTCGCGCTGGTGCGGTCGGGCGATCCGCACGACATGGCCGAGTTCTTCGTGCTGCGCAAGTACCGCCGAGGTGGAGTGGGCACCGACGCGGCCCGGGCCGTCTTCGCCCGGTTCCCCGGCGAGTGGCAGACGCGTCAGCAGTTCGAGAACGCGGGCGCGACCGCGTTCTGGCGGCGGACGATCCCGGTTCCGTTCACCGAGCTCGCCAACGAGGAGGGGCCCGTCCAGCGGTTCCGGGTATGACGCATCGCCCGGTGTGGCCCGCCGGAGGGTGAGCGTGAAACGATGCCCGGCGGACCGGCCCGACCGCTGAGGAGTGTGCATGGCCCACGATCCGATCACCGCGGCGACGGTGCAGGACGCCGACCACCTCGAACCGCACTTCCGGTTCCCGGAGGCCGAGGCTGCCGTCGACGCCAAGCTCGCGGCCCGCACGAAGCGCCCGAACGTGCTGATGGTCGTGTTCGACGACGTCGGGTGGGGCGACTTCGGCTGCTACGGCGGGGGCGTGGCCGTCGGTGCGCCGACCCCGAACATCGACCGGCTCGCCCGTGACGGCAAGCTCCTGACGAGCTGCTACTCGGAGCCCTCGTGCACGCCGTCGCGCGCGTCGCTCATGACCGGCCGGCTCCCGATGCGGCACGGGCTCATGCGGCCGCCGATGTACGGCGAGGCGGGTGGGCTCCAAGGTGAGATCACGATCGCGGCGCTGCTGAGCGAGGCCGGGTACGCGACCCAGGCGGTCGGCAAGTGGCACATGGGGGAGAACCGCGAGTCCCAGCCCCAGAACGTGGGCTTCGACGACTTCTACGGCTTCCTCTCGGTCTCGGACATGTACACGGAGTGGCGCGACCCGTACTTCTTCCCCGAGATCGTCTACAGCGAAGAGCGCACCCGCTGGATCGAGAACGCCCCGTTCAGCAAGTGCTTCGTCCACGCCGAGAAGGGTGGTGAGGTCGAGGAGGTCGAGGAGGTCACGATCCCGGTGCTCGCGCTGCTCGACGACATGTGGTGCAAGTACTCCCAGCAGTACATCGAGCGCATGGCCCGGGACGATCGGCCGTGGTTCCTCTACCACTGCACCCGGGGCACGCACTTCGACAACTACCCGCATCCCGACTTCCTCGGGAAGTCCCCGTCGAAGCACCCGTACAAGGACTCCATCGTCGAACTCGACGACATCGTCGGCCGGCTCGTGGCAACTCTCGAGGAGACCGGCCAGCTCGACGACACGATGATCTTCGTCACCTCCGACAACGGGCCGGAGATGGAGACCTGGCCCGACAGCGCGTACTCGCCGTTCCGTTCGGCCAAGGGCAGCACCTGGGAAGGCGGCCAACGGGTCCCGGGGGTCCTGTACTGGCGGGGCATGGTCGAGCCCGGGTCGGCGACCGACGGTCTCTTCTCGCTCATGGACTGGTACCCGACGTTGTTGCGGCTCGCGGGCGCCTCCGACGCGATTCCCGACGACCGCTATCTCGACGCCGTCGACCAGACCTCGTTCCTGCTCGGTGACGACACGCCGTCGAACCGCAAGTACCTCTACTACTGGCTCGGCACGACGTTCTCCGCAGTGCGGTGCGGTGAGTACAAGATGATGCTCGCCTCCACCTCCGACGACGACCGGGATCTCCAGAGCTCCGGTGGGTTCAGCGGTGTGACGCAGAAGTACACCTACTCCCGGCTGTACAACCTGTACCTGGATCCGAAGGAGCAGCACTCCTACATGATCCGCAAGATCCCCTACCTCGACGCCTTCACCGCCGGCCTGAGCCAGCACTTCGCCAGCTTCGGCAAGTACCCGGCCAAGTCCGTGGTCGGAGGTGTCGGGTGACCGAGGTTCGACCGGCGACCTCCGCGCGATTCGACCGGCGCGCCATCGCGCCGCTCCTCGCCGACTGGCTCTGCGTGCTCGTGTTCGCGGCGCTCGGCAAGGCGGACCACGGCAAGTCCGGCGGCATCGTCTGGTACCTCACGGTCTGGTGGCCGCTCGCGGTCGGCTTCGTCGTCGGAGGGCTGGTCACCCGGCTGTACGTGGATGCCGAGGACTGGCCCGGACGGGTGCTCGGCACCGTCGTGATCGCGGTCCTCGTGGGAGGTCCGCTGCGGTGGCTCACCGGGCGACCGGTCTTCTCGACGTTCTCGCTCGTAGCGATGGTGGTGCTGTCGGCGTTCACGCTCGGTTGGCGGGGGATCGCGCTCCTCGTCCGCCGGCGGACCTCCGTCGATGCCTGAGCGGCTCCTCGCGTCGCGGCTCGAGGGGTTCGGAACGACGATCTTCGCGGAGATGTCGGCGCTCGCCGTGGCGACGGGGGCGGTCAACCTCGGCCAGGGCTTCCCCGACACGGACGGTCCGGCGTCGATCGCCGACGCCGCGGTCGCGGCCATCCGCGCCGGGCACAACCAGTACGCGCCCGGTCCGGGAATCCCCGAACTCCGCGCGGCGATCGCGCGCCACCAGGAGCACCAGTACGGCCTGTGGTACGACCCACACACCGAGGTCCTGGTCACGGCGGGCGCGACCGAGGCGATCGCGGCCACCGTGCTCGCGCTCTGCGAACCGGGTGACGAGGTCGTGATGTTCGAGCCGTACTACGACTCCTACGCCGCCTGCGTCGCGCTGGCCGGGGCGGACCGCCGGGTCGTCACGCTCGACGTCCCCGACTATCACTTCGACGTCGCGGCGCTCCGAGCGGCCATCGGTCCCCGGACCCGGCTGCTCCTGCTGAACTCGCCTCACAACCCGACCGGGAAGGTGTTCGACCGCGCCGAGCTGGACCAGATCGCCGCGCTGTGCATCGAGCACGACCTCGTCGCGGTGACCGACGAGGTGTACGAGCACCTGACCTACGACGGCGCCGAGCACGTCCCGCTGGCGACCCTTCCGGGCATGCGGGACCGCACCGTGACGATCTCGTCCGCCGGCAAGACGTTCTCCTTCACCGGTTGGAAGATCGGATGGGCGTGCGCTGCGCCGCCACTGCTCGACGCGGTCCGGACCGTCAAGCAGTTCCTCACGTACACGAACGGCACGCCGTTCCAGCACGCGGTCGTCACCGCGTTGGGGCTTCCCGACACGTACTTCCGCGACTTCGCGGCCGATCTCGGTGCCCGTCGCGATCTGCTGGTCACCGGGCTCGCCGACGTCGGGTTCAGGGTCTTCCCGCCGCGCGGCACGTACTTCGTGACGGTCGATGTCACCCCGCTGGGCGAGACCGACGGGCTCGCGTTCTGCCGGGCGCTCCCGGCCCGCGCCGGCGTCGTGGCGGTCCCGAATTCGGTCTTCTATGACTCCGACGCCGGTCGCTCGCTCGTGCGCTTCACGTTCTGCAAGCAGCGGCACGTGCTGGAGGACGCGATCGCGAAGCTCGCCACGCTGGGCTGACCCGCCGCGGCGGCGTCAGCGCGTCACTCCGGCGCGGGCCAGCACCTCGGTGAGGACCGGCCGCACCTGCCGGGCGAGGTCCTCGTTGGCGTAGGCCATGTACGCGACCGGCGACGTCGTGTCCAGCGCGACGTCGACCGGACCGCCGAACGGGTCCTCGAAGACGCCGCCGAGCTCCGTCAGGATCAGCGCGGTGCAGACGTCGTAGGGGTGGCAGGCCAGGGTCGGGGCCAGCCCGACGGCACGCAGCCCGTACGGGCGCAGGTCGCCGATCATGCGGTCCCGCCCGGACATGACCTCCGCGAGCTGCCCGGCGCTGCAGAGGTACTGGTCCTCGAACACCTGGCGGGGGGGACCGCCGGGAGGCAGGAGCCGGTCCCACACCTGCTGTTCGACGGCGGCGAGCCAGGCCTTGCCGTCGGGGAGGAAGTGCGAGAACGACGCGAAGCCGTGCTCGAAGCCGGTGGCGCGACTGGGGCGCAGGACGAGGTCGGTGTGCTCCCCGGTCTGGAGGTCCTCCCCGGTCGCGACGACGTCGTCGGGACCGCAGCCGCGCGTGGCGCGGTACTGGTCGGCGCGCCATGAGCGCGTGGTCGGGATCTCGGTCATCACCGAGGCCACGACGTCGGTCAGCCGGCTGCCCGGCAGCCCGTCGGCCCCCAGGGTCGCGGGTGCGACCGCGGCGAGAACCCAGCCGGAGCGCTTGTCGAACATCAGGTTGCGGCTGCCGTCGACGGGGTCGACGATGCAGACCCAACGGACGTCGCCGGGCGCGGTCGCGTCGGGCACGGTGACGAGGTCGTGGTCCTCCAGGCCTTCCATGACCAGCCGGACCGGCTCGGACTCCGGCCAGTTGCCGCGCAGCCACTCGAGGACCCGCTCCTCGCTGACGCGGTCGATCTCGTAGGTGACGTCGGCGGTCACCGCGCCTACGAGCGTGGCGAGCGCGCCGGGCTCGCGGCCGGCGCGCTGGGCGAGGACCTCGTCCCGGATGGCGGTGCCGAGATCCGCGAGCCGCGCGCTCAGCTCCTCCGGCGACGCGGTGGAAGGCACGGGTTCGGCGGCCCGCGCCTACCGGCCCTCGACGATGCGGTCGGTCTGGGCCTTCTGCTCGTAGATCAGGCGCGCGAGCCAGAAGCGGAGAAACGACGCGAGGGAACCGCGGATGAAGAGCGCCGCCCCGGTGACGGTCACCGTGACACCGATCAGTCCGACGATGATCGCGTCGCGCTGACCCAACGGGTTCGACGTGTTGTGCGACTGGAGGTACGCCACGATCGCCACGATGAACCCGATGACCATCAGGGTCAACCCGCCCCGGAGCGCGAGCCGGTCGCGGCCGGCCGCAGGGTCGCGCACCTGCATCGCGGCGATGTCCTGCTTGAACTGGTCGACCCGCTCGGGGTGCTCGATCATCTCTGCAAACTCCTCGGTCGTGCTACCGCGGCTCTCCGCCGAGGTATGCCGTTGACAACTCACGTTCGAGCTCGTGTGGTGTCCCCACCCGAGCGACCTTGCCGTGCACGAGCACCGCAGCGAGGTCGGCCACGCCGAGCACGGTGCTGGCGAACTGCTCCACCACGAGAATGGACACACCTTCGCGCGCGATCTGGGCCACGAGCGCGTAGAGCTCCTCGACGACGATCGGCGCGAGGCCCATCGAGAGCTCGTCGAGCAGCAGGAGCGCGGGGTGGGTGGCCAGGCCGCGTGCCATCGCGAGCATCTGCTGCTCGCCGCCCGAGAGTGTCCCGGCGAGCTGCTTGCGCCGCTCCCGGAGCCGGGGGAACCGGGCGTAGGACTCCTCCTCGACGGCCTTCAGCGACGTGCCCGCGTAGGTCATCATGCGCAGGTTCTCCCGGACCGTGAGGTTCGGGAAGATGCCCCGGCCTTCCGGGATGAGGCACAGGCCGCGGCGGGCCAGCTCCTCGGGGGCGACGCCGTTGACCCGCCGCCCCGCGACGAGCACCTCGCCCGACGTCGGGGGGTGGAGACCCGCCGCGACGCGGAGGGTCGTGGTCTTGCCGGCGCCATTGGGACCGAGGAGCGCGACGACGGATCCCTCGGCGACCTCGAGGTCGATTCCGTACAGCACGTCGATGCGCTCGTAGGCGGCGCGGATGTTCCGGAGTTCGAGGAGGTTCACGCGCCACCACCGAGGTAGGCGGAGAGCACCGCCTGATCCGTCTGGATCTCCGCGGGGGTCCCCGACGCGATGATGCGGCCGAAGTCGAGCACGTGGACGCGGCTGCAGACGTCCATGACGAGCTGCACGTCGTGCTCGACGAGTACCACCGTCATGCCGCCGGCCGCCAGCTCGCGGAGCAGCTCGGCGAAGGTGACCGTCTCGCTCTCGTCCTGGCCCGATGCCGGCTCGTCGAGGAGCAGGACCTGTGGCTTCGTCGCCAGGCAACGACCGAGCTCGACGAGCCGGCACTGGCCTGTCGGGAGCGAGTCGACCCGGGCGTCGGCGACCTCGGCGAGCCCGACGCGCTCGATGATGCGCTCGACCACCTCGGCGGGATCCTCCTTGTCGCGCGACCAGCCGCGCCGGACGTCGGCCGCGACCCGGATGTTCTCCCGCACGCTCAGGAGACTGAAGAGCTCGAGCCGCTGGAACGTCCGGGCGAGGCCCCGTCGCGCTCGCTTCGTGGGGGACAGGCGGTTGAGGGCGTCACCCGCGAGGCAGATCCGTCCCTGGTTCGGGGGGAGCAGCCCGGTGACGACGTTGAAGAGCGTCGTCTTGCCCGCGCCGTTGGGGCCGATCAGGCCGGTCACGACGCCGGGCTCGGCATCGAGGCTCACCTGGTCGAGGGCGATGTTCCCGCCGAACCGGACCGTAACGTCCTGGACCTCAAGCCGCGCCATGAGGCTCCCAGTCGCTCGCGCCGAGCACCGCGTCGAGGGCCTCGATGTCGGAGTCCCGCCACGGCCGGTCGATCCCGACCCACTCCAACGGCGTCGGGGCCTCGGTCTCGGCCAGGCGCGCCCGCGTGCGGGCGGTGGCCGCGGCCGAGAGCGTCGCGACGACGGACGCGACGAGCGGGATGACGACGAGGCCGATGACGAAGGCCCAGTTGTCGATGGCGTCGATCATTCGCAGTCCGAGGAGGGCCGCGAGTGCGAACGACATGACGAGCAAGGACGAAGGTGACTGGGCGAGCGGCGCGAATCCATCGCGCATCTCGCTCACCGCACCGTTCGGATTCCGCCCGAGTCCGATACCGGTGGCGCCGGGAAGCAGCCCGGTCCAGCGGGTGACACTCGGCCAGAGCGTGGAGATCAGCGGGAGGACGACATACAGGGAGATGCCGGCGAAGAGCGCGCCGCCGACGGCACCGATGCCGCCCACGACCGTCAGCGCGAAGACCTGGAGGCTGCTCACCAGGTCGAAGTTCTGACCCTGGATCGAGGTGAGCTGGGTCGCGTACAGCGCGCCGCCGAGACCTGCGATGCCGGCGGAGATCGAGAAGACGAGCAGCTTGGTCCCGAGCAGGTTCATCCCGAGGGTGGCGCACGCGGCCTCACTGTCCTTCATCGCGATGAGCCGCCGGCCGAGACGGCCGCGCCGGATCCCCACGACGACGAGCGCGATGAGCGCGAACGTCACCGCGCTGATCACGATCTGTGATCCTGGGTCGTCGAAGGTGGTGCCGAACGCCCGGAGCGGATGGACGTCGATCGAGCCGTTGAAGAACGACACGTCGAACTGGTCGAACACGCGGAGCTTCGGGAGGTTGAAGATCCAGCGGTCGAGGATGAGCGCGAACGCTGCCGTGCCGAGGGCGAGGTAGATGCCCGACAGGCGCAGAGCGGGGAGCGCGATCAGCGCGCCCACCGCGGCGGCGATCAGCACCGCCCAGAGGAGCGCGATCGGCTCGCCGTTCTGACCCAGGTGGGCCATCACCAGGCCGCCGATCCCTGCGAAGCTGAGCTGGCACAGCGAGATCTGGCCCCCGAAGCCCACGAGCGGCACGAGGGAGAGCGCGACGATCCCCATCGGGAAGAGGCGGCCGTAGATGATCTGGTCGGGTGTGGAGAGCGTGACCGCGAGCGTGATGCCCGCGAGGACCATGACGCCGGCGAAGATCAGCGAGCCGCGCACGCTCGGCATCGGGAAGTACTCGCGGCTCCTCCCGGTCCGCCCGCGCAGCCGGGGGTTCGGCAGGACGAGCAGGACCAGGAAGAGCAGGACGGCCGGACTCGCGATGCGCAACCCGGGCAGGTACTGGTTGATCGGCAGGTAGCCGGTCAGGTAGCCGTCGGTGAGGCCGATCACGATGGCCCCGATGAAGGTGAGCGGGAGGCTGCGCAGGCGACCGAAGATCGCCGCGGCGTACGCGCTCACGATGATGAGACTGAGCGAACCCGCGTCGAGGGTGACGTTGGGCGCGATGAGGACCCCGCCCAGCGCGGCGAGTGAGGTGCCCAGCGCCCACGCGAGCATCGAGACGCGGTTGGGCCGCGCGCCGTTGAGCGCCGAGAGCGAGGGATCGTCGACCGCGGCGCGCATCGCGATGCCGAACCGGAACCGGGTGAGCACGATCCGGAGCAGGATCGCGGCGCCGATCGCGACCAGGATCGTGATCGCCTGGTGCCAGGTGATCGTCGTGGGCCCGAGGGTGATCGGCCTGCTCGACTCGAAGAATCGAGCCATCGGGCGGCTGACGCCCGGCGGCCAGATCAGCTGCGCGAGGGCGATCATGAACAACAGGAGCGATATGGAGACGACGAGCTTGACGGTGTCCGTCGTGCCCCGCAGCCCGCGCATCACCACGACCTCGAGCAGCACTCCGAAGAGCGGTGCGATGACTCCGAGGATCAGCACGAGCACCACGGGGGCCGGCCATCCCCAGGCGAACCGGAGCTGCCAGTACAGGAACGCCGCGAGCATTCCCGCGGCGCCGTGGGCGAAGTTGAAGATCCCGGTCGTGGTGTAGGTCAGGACCAGGCCACTCGCGATGACCGAGTAGATGGCCGCGACGCTGAGGCCGACGATCGTGAAGGTGAGGAACTTGTCCACGGGGCTCCTGGGCGGCGACGCACCCCGGGGCCGGCGAGTCCGGTCCCGGGGATGCAGCGGATCTACTTGAGGTCCGCGATCGACTTTCCGACGTCAGCGAGGGTCGTGCCCTGGGGGTAGTCACCCTTCAGCGTGTACACCGACGCGGCGTCGCACCTGAAGATCCCCTCGTTCGGCTTGAGGTCGCTGACGACGGCGAAGCCGTTCGGCGATGCGATCAGCTCGGTGAAGCAGTCGGGCGCCTTGCCGCTCTTGAGGTTGACCGGCGCGTGGAGCCCGCCGCCGGTCCACTCGGTGATGTTGTGGGCGTTGTCGTACACGCACTTCCTGGTGAGGTCGTTCCCGCACTCGTTCGCCGAGGTGGCGAAGAGCAGCCACGCGGACCACGCCTGCAGACCGAGGAGCGCCTCGGACTTGCCGTTCGGCAGGTACTTGTCGAAGGCATCGAGATACTGCTGGGTGGGGTTGTCGCCCTTGGCGAGGAAGAAGGGAGTGAACGCGCTCCGGACGTACACGTGATTGACGGCGTTGCCGGCCAGGTCGAGCAGCTTCTGGTCGTAGTGATTCGCGTCCGTCCGGATGAAGTCCAGCTGGTAGTTGATGTCGCTCAGTGCCTTGAGCAGGTTGGCGAGATTCTCGGGCTCACCGGTCCAGAGCAGGGCCTTGGTGCCCGTGTCCTTCAGCTTCTGCGCGTAGAGCGTCCAGCCGACGGTCCCCGCGGCGGGGTAGGCGTCGTCGTAGACCTTCTTCCAGCCGAGGCTCTTGGCCACCTCGTCCGACTGGCGGGCCACGATCTTGGTCGTGTCGATGTCGCCGGTCAGGACTCCGTATGCCTTCGTCGCGGCCGGGAATTTCTTCTGGAGGTACAGGTAGTCGCCGATCGGGACGGTGTCGACCGGGTTCGGCAGCGGCTGGACGCTGAGGTCCGCCCCGCGAGCCTGGGGGCTCACCACGTAGCCGGGGATCTCGGGCATCACGCAGCCGAGTCGGGTGGCCACGCCGTCCTGATCGAAGACCGCGCCGCCGCCCACGACCATGAAGTCCTGGGTACAGCTGATGACCATCTGCGCCTTGTCGTTGGTCAGCGCTGCGTCGCGCTGGTCCACCACGATCTTGCGGCCGTTGATGCCACCGGCGTCGTTGCACCACTTCGAGAAGACGGTGGCGGCGTCGAACAGCTCCTGGTTGAGGCCGGGGCGCCCGACGAAGCCGGTGTCGGAGAACGTCGCCAGATGGACCTCGGTCGGGGTCACTCCGATGGCGGGCGAGCCCGACGGCGTGCCGTCCTGGCAGACGACGTCCGAGGTCCCGAAGGCCCCCGAGCTCGTGGAGGCCGGGGTCGCGGTGGTCGCGGACGAACCGGTGGAACCGCTGGTCCCCGATTCCGTGTCACTGCGTCCGCACGCTGCGAGCACGAGTGCGATCACACATACGAACGCCAACCATCGGAAGCGCCTCACGAGTCCCCCTCTCGGTCGCGCCGCGACCGTCTCCAACCTGACGAGCCGTCAGATTGCCAGACATTGCCCCGTCCGTGCGGTCAACGCAAGCAGCGGGGATCGGGGTCCGGATCACTCCGCGCGACGGTCGACCCGCGCGAACGCGACCGCGTCGGGTCCGGGGGGTGGTTCCGGCACCGGCACCGGCGCCGGCGCGCCGCGGCCCTCGCGGTGGCGCCGGTGGCGCGGATGACGGGCGGGCGGCGGGAGGAGATCGTGGCCGCCGACGACGGGGACCGGGCTGAATCGAACGAGCCGGGGCGGTTCCTCCTCGCCCTCCTCGCCGTCGATCGGCGGGACCTGCGGGTGCGTGCGCGACAGCACGACCGGGACGGGCACCGGGGAGATGGCGGCGGGCGGTGAGGTGGGCACGACCAGGATCGGCTGGATCGCGCGCGGCACCGGCGCGGGCGGGGGCGGCGCATCGTCGGTCGGCCCGGTCGGCCCGGTCGGCCCGGTCGGCTCCGGGGTCGCGACGATCGGGGTCCCCTCGTCGGGGGTCGAGCCCGACGGCGCCGCTGGTCCGGTGTCGGGGGCGACAGCTCCGGGAACGCGCGACGCGGTCCGCAGGATGCGCGCGGGGAGGCTCAGCGTCGCCACCGTGCCGACATCCGCGGCGCTGCGCAGGGTCACCGACGCGCGGATGCGCTCCGCGAGCCGGGCGACGGCCACGAGCCCCACCGAGAGAGAACGATCAAAGCCGGGGAGCGGGGGGTGGGCGAGGACCTCGTTCAGGGCGTCGAGCCGGTCGACGGGCATCCCCCGTCCCTCGTCCGACACGCACAGCTCGAGGCGATCCCCGGCCCGGCGCGCGCTGACGAGCACCGGGGTGCCCTCGGTCGCGGCACGGGCGGCGTTCTCGAGCAGCTCGGCGAGGATGTGCTCGACGTCGTCTCCGGCGTCGTGCGCGATCTCGACGCCGTCGGGCAGTCCGACGACTTCGACGCCCACGAACTGAGCGACGTCGGCGATCGCGTCGCGGACCAGTTCCCGGAGTTGGCGGGGCGGTGCCGCCTCCCGTGGCTCCTCGAGTCCCGCGACGACGAGCACGCTGTCGGTGTTGCGGTGCATCCGCGTGGCCAGCGCGTCGATGTCGCGGAGGACCCGCACGCGCTCGGGGGGCATGTCGGTTGCGGCGAGCTCGGCGATCAGGGCGCGCTGGCGGTCCAGCAGCGGACGGTTCCGGCGGGCGAGATGCGCGGAGAGTGTCGCCTCGTGGTGTCCTCCGTTCCCCCGCAGACGGTCGACCACCGTCTGGTCGAGATCGTGCACCGCACGCGCCGTCGCGCCCACCTCATCGGGCGAGGCCACCGGGACCGGCTCGGGATCCGCGCCCGCCGGATCGGGCCCGGCGCGACGATCCGCGGCGCGCCGTGCCGTCTCGGCGACCTCGCGGATCGGACGCCGGATGGCGCGGGCGAGCAGCGCGCCGGCGGCGACGAGCACCAGGAGCAGGCCGGCGATGGCCAGGGCGGCGGCGATTCCGGAGTCACGGACCCGGGAGCGTGCGGTGGCGGCCGCGGTCGTGGCGGCGCGGTCGAGTGTGGCGGCACGTGACCGAAGGGCGCCGAGGTCGCGGTCAGTGACCTGGAGCCACCGGGGCACCGGGATCGCGGCGGTCGCGCCGGCGTCGACCAGTCGCGCGAAGTCGCGTGCGGTCCGGCTGACGGGGGTGCCGGAGACCGTGGTCGCGTCGATCGCGGCGGCCTGGTCGACGCGTGCGGCCCGTGCCTGGTCGCGCAGCAGGGGTGACACGCGGCCGCGCGCGAGCTCGGTCGCGACCGTCGCCTGCTCCTGGGCCATCGCGGTTTCGAGTGCGGCCAGACCGGCGCGGTCCTGCAGTACCGGCGCGGTGTCGCCGGATGCCGCGTCGGCGAGTCGCTCGAGCGTGGCGTTCGTCGCGGTCTCCAGTCGTGCGAATCGTTCGAGCGTCGCGAGGTCGCCGACGGTGCGACGGTCGATCGCGGCGCGCGCGGCCCGCAGCTCGTCCCACTGCCCGCGCAACGCACCGGCATCGACGGTGGTCCCGTCCGCGGTCACCGGCAATGCGTCCCACAGTGCGCGGGCGGCGCCGTCGGTCAGCGGGCGCGCCGCGCGCAGCTGCAACTGTGCCGCGGGGTCGCCCGAGGCGAGGTACCACGAGGACGTCGTGGCCTCCGTCTCGATCCGCGCGAGGAGATCACCGGTGAGGTGGCCCGCCTGCACCAGTGCGCCGAGCCGATCGGCGGCCCGGCGGTCCTGCAGCCGGCTCCAGCCGCCGATCGTGCCCGCGGCGAGCGCGGCCACGACCGCGAGCGCCACCAGGGCGCCGAGCTTCGTGCGCACCGTCAGCCCGCGCAGCACGATTCGCCCACCTCGCTCTCCCCGGGGATCCCGGCCGGTCCCGGACCTCGGCCGATAGCGCATTATGACGGTCATTTCTCCGGAATCGCCAGTGAGGGTCGGAACTCGTGTTCCGGACACCCCGGACGAATCATCCGACACGGACGTGACCTATTTCCGACTTGACAGGTCGGGAATCAGACGCCAGGGTGACCACGTGGCCCGCCTCTTCGAGTTCCCGAACCCGGTCGACGAGATCTCGGCGCGACTGGTGGCGGCCGGCGTCGTCACGCTGACCGTGCTGACCCTCGTCACCGGCGCCTGGTGGCTCCTCGCCCCGCTCGCGTTCGGGTTCGTGGCGCGCGTCGCGAGCGGTCCGCGCTTCAGCCCGCTCGGGTTGGTCGTCACGCGGGTTCTCCGGCCGCGCCTCGGCGCTCGGCCCCGGTTGGTGCCCGGCCCGCCCAAGCGGTTCGCGCAGGGCATCGGAGCGGCGTTCTCGCTCACCGCGTCGGTGCTCGTCGTGCTCGGGCTCACGACCGCGGCCGTGGTCGTGCTCGGCCTCCTCCTCGTGGCCGCGAGCCTGGAAGCCTTCGTCGGGCTCTGCCTCGGGTGCAAGGCCTTCGCGCTGCTCATGCGCTTCGGGGTGATTCCCGAGTCCGTGTGCGAGGAGTGCTCGGACATCTCGGCGCGGCTCGCGGCGTAGCGCCGGTCGACCAGGTCGACGACCGCGCCCTAGCGTGCGCGCTCGTGGACATCCCCGACGCGACCGCGACCCGATTGCCCGAACACGGCTCCCCGGCCGACGCGCTGCTCACCGAGATCGACGTCCGCCAGGCGCGCGAGCCCGACGTGCACGGGGCGCGGCTGTTCGGTCTCGTGTACCCGACGGGCCGGCACGACCTCGAGGAGCTGATCGCTGCGGTCAACCGCCGATACCTGTTCGGCAACGCGCTCAACCCGTTCAAGTTCCCCGAGATCGCCCGGTTCGAGGGCGAGGTCGTCGCCATGACCGGTGGGCTGGTGCACCTGCCCGAGGGGGGTGGGGGGTCGATGACCTCCGGCGGCACCGAGTCGATCCTGATGTCGATGCTCGTCAACCGTGAGCGCGCGCGGGCGCGCGGCGTCGACCGGCCCGAGATCCTCGTGCCGGTCTCGGCCCACCCCGCCTACGCGAAGGCGGCCCACTACTTCGGCATGGACGTCGTGCGCGTCCCGCTCGACGATCGCTTCCGTGCCGACGTCGCCGCGGCGCGCACGCGGCTCACCGACCGCACGGCGGTGGTCGTCGCCTCCGCGTTCAACTACCCCTATGGCGTGATGGACCCGGTCACCGAGCTCGCGGGGCTCGCGGCCGAGCGGGGAATCGGCTGCCATGTGGACGCCTGCATCGGCGGGTTCGTGCTGCCGTTCCTCGAGGCGCTCGGCCGGGAGGTGCCACCGTGGGACTTCCGCGTCGAGGGCGTCACCGAGATGAGCGCCGACGTGCACAAGTACGGCTACGCGCCCAAGGGGGCGTCGATCGTCCTGCACCGCGACGCCGACTGGTTCGGTCATCAGTTCTTCGTCTACGACGAGTGGGGGTCCGGGCTCTACGGGTCCCCCGGGGTCGCCGGGGCGAAGCCCGCCGCGCCGATCGCGACCGCGTGGGCGGTCATGCAGGCACTCGGGCGCGACGGCTATCTCGAGATCATGCGAGGCCTGCTCGCGACGGTGGACCGCGTCCGCGCCACGATCGACGGGCTGGACGGCGTCGATGTCGTCGGCGAGCCGATCGGGCCGGTGCTCGCGACGCGCTCGGACTCGATCGACCTCTACGCGGTTGCCGACGTGATGGACGACCGCGGCTGGCACGTGAACCGCAACACCGATCCGCAGGGGCTCCACCTGATGCTCTCGCCCGCGCACGCGTCCGTCGTCGACGCGCTGGTGGCCGACCTGACCGACGCGGTCGCGCACCACGGCGCGTCCCGCGGCAAGGAGGCTCGCTACTCATGACCCCGGAGGACCTCGTCGAGATCGAGGCGATCAAACAGGTGAAGTACCGGTACTTCCGGTTCCTCGACCTGAAGCAGTGGGACCGGATCGCCGAGCTCTTCGTCCCCGAGGCCACGTGTGCCTACAGCGCCGGCGCGTACACCTACGAGGGGCGCGACGCGATCGTCGAGTTCTTCCGCAAGTCGATGGGTCGCGAGACGTTCCTCTCCTCCCACAAGGCGCACCACCCGGAGATCACCCTGACCGGAAGCGACACCGCGACCGGCATCTGGGCGCTCGAGGACTGGGTCGTCGATCTGCAGTGGGAGCTCGACATCCGCGGCGCCGCGTTCTACGAGGACGACTACGTCAAGCGCGACGGCGAGTGGAAGATCCTCCGCACCGCGTACAAGCGGGTCATGGAGGAGCTGTCACCGCGGACAGGTCGCAGCGGTCTGCAGCTCACCGCGTCGTACTGGGGCACCGGCGGCCGCAGCTCGCTGCCGGCGCCGGACTGACCGTGAGCGACATCGCCCCGCCGCTCTTCGTCCCGACCGCGACCGACGAGGGTCGCCATCCCACGGGCGACGAGGAGCTCTGGGGGGAGTCCTGGTACCTCGACTGGGCCGCGGCGGACTGCTCGTACGGCGGCTACGTCCGCGCCGGTCTGTACCCGAATCTCGGGAAGGCCTGGTGGTGGATCGCTCTCGTCGGCGCGGAGCGGCCGTTGGTGCTGACCGTCGAGCACGACCTGCCCTGTCCGGCCGGCGACGGCGCACTCACCCAGGACGTCGACGGCACCGCCTACTCGATCGCGTGGCCCGAGCCCTTCCGGCGCTTCCGCGTCTCGAGCACCGCCACCGGGCGGGTGCTCCCGGATCCCGCGCAGGCCTTCGGCGACCTCGCGTCGGCACCGACGGTGCCCGTCGCACTCGACCTGACCTGGGAATCGCGTGCCGAGGTGTTCCCGTATGCGATGACGACGCGCTACGAGATCTCGTGCTGGGTGACGGGCACCGTCACGGTCGGCGACGAGACGATCGCGGTCGACTGCGGCGGCCAGCGCGACCACTCCTGGGGTGTGCGGGACTGGTGGCTGTTCCCCTGGAACTGGACGTCGGGCGCGTTCGCCGACGGGTCGTTCGTGCACGCGGCCCGCTCGATCATCCCGGATCTCGACGTGTTCGCCACCGGGTACACGATCACGCCCGATGGTGTGCTCACCCCGGCGGCCACGGTGGAGAACTCGGTCGACATCGACGCGGAGAAGCTGCCGACGGCCGCGCGGCAGCGGATCGGCGACGTCGCCTTCGTCACCGAGCCGGTCGGTCATGCGCCGGTGCTGCTCGTCGCGCCCGACGGACGCGAGACCCGCTTCCCGCGCGCGATGTGTCGCTACCGCACCGGCGACGGCATCGTCGGGACGGGGTGGACCGAGTACAACTGGCCGCCCGGCTTCCCCTGAGCCTCCGCTAGAGGATCGCGGCCGCCCGGGTGCACTGGGCCGCGAGCGGGCCTGGGAGCTCGAGTCCGTCGTCCGGTGCACGGCCCGCGAAGTGCTCGACGAGCGCCAGCGCGGAACCGGCCGGCGTGGCCGCTTCCGGGTCGACCCGGTCGATCCGGACGCCGGTGTCGACCCGCACCCGCAGCGCCAGGTCGGGGAGCTCGTCGAACCGGACGGTCTCGTCGATCGCGGTGTCGGGACCGGGTGCGACGGCGCCCGCGTCGTCGAGCAGGCCGCCCTGGAGTCCGGCGATCAACAGGGACCACCACGTGAGTGAGGCGAGCTCGTCCGTCTCCACCGCCGACGGGCCGCGCGGCAGGAAGATGTCGCGTTCGTGCAGCCACGAGTCCCAGAAGCAGTGCGCGAAGAGGAACCGTGCGTCGAGATGGCCCAGAGGCGACTCGCCCGGGTTCGTCCAGTCGGCGTCGGTGAACTCGGCGACGGCCTCGTCGACGGCGACCGTGCTCGCCTCGATCGTGGCGAGCAGCGTGTCGACCTGCATCCCGCGCATGCCGTCGACGAAGGGCTCGAGCGAACTCGACGGATCGAACCCGTCGAGCACCCGTGCGGGCTCGACCCCCGACCGCGCCGCGCCGAGGGTGAACACCCAGAACCGGTCCGCGCTCGTGAGGTGTGCGACGACGTCGAAGACCGACCACTCGGTGCAGCGCGTCTGGCCCGACCATTCGGCCACGGGCAACGCGCGCAGCCGACCGAGGAACCGGTCACGGTGACGGTGCCACTCGTCGACGGGCACGCCGAGGCTCGCGTCGACCGCGGTGGCGACTCCGCCGTAGTGCTGCCGAAGCGGTCGCTCACCCAAGGTTTCCCTCCATCGCCGCGGTTCCTCGCGTTCGGCGATCCCTTCGCCGGGAGTGTGGCACGCGCCGCGCCACGAGCGGGCCGGGCGACCTATTGACCGTCAGTGGCCGGAAGATCACGATCAGTGGTCCTATGCGGGCCAGGGGGGCGGCCGTTGCGGTCCCGGCGGTGGTCGGGAGCCTGTGGGTGCAGGCGCATCGCGCCGCGCACGCCCCATTGCCGGAGTTCGAGGACCTCGACGTCACCGGGTACTACGGGACCGCCCGCAACGTGACCTCCGACCCCGTGCGAGTCGCCGTCGTGGGCGACAGCACCCTGACCGGACCGGGACTCGACCACGCCCGCCAGGTGTTCGTCGCGCACGCCGCCGACCGCCTCCCGTCGTCGCTGCACCTGACGCGGCACGCCGTCGGGGGATCCCGCATCGCCGACGTGCTGATGCACCAATTGCCGGCGGTGCTCGACCAACGTCCGGACATCGCCGTGATCTCCGTCGGCGCGAACGACGCCGTCCACTCGACGCCCCTCGCCCGCTTCGAACGCGACTTCCGCGCCGTCGTCGGTGCGCTCGACCGCGCCGGAATCGACACCCTCGTGTGCGGACTCATCGATCTCGGCGCGATCCCACGGGTCCCGGCCGCCCTGAAGCCGCTGCTCGGATTGCGCGGCGCCGCCTACGAGCGCCGCAAGATCCGAGCGACCCATCCAGCCGCGCGCGCGGCCTACGCCGGCATCGGCCGGCGGGTGAACGAGGCGTTCCGCGCGCGGCGAGGAGTTCTTCGTCGCCGACCGGTTCCACCCGAACGGCGCCGGGCACCGGTGCCTCGCGGAGGCGTTCACCGGGCACCTGGAGTCGCTCGTGCTCCGGGCGCGCACGATGCGGGTCGACGGCGCGAAGCTCTCCGCATGGCCGACACCGTGCGCTACGACCGCGACGGTCACGTCGCGACCATCACCTACCACCGTCCGGAGTCGCTGAACGCGATCAACGGCGAGCTGCGCCAGGATCTCAACGCGGCCTGGGAGCGGTTCCGCGAGGACGAGGCCGCCTGGGTGGGGATCGTGACCGGCGCGGGTCGGGCGTTCTGCGTGGGTGCCGACCTCAAGGACGGCCGCGGCTCGGTGGGGGAGTGGCCGGGCACGTTCTGGGAGATCCCGACGGTCAACTCGTTCGAGAGCGGGCTCGAGATCTGGAAGCCGACCATTGCGGCGGTCCCCGGGTACTGCCTCGGCTACGGCCTGACCGCAGTGCTGCGCTGCGACTTCGTCATCGCGGCCGACGACGCGGAGTTCGGGTTCCCGGAGGTCGGTCTGGGCGTCCCGACGATCGTCGGCGCGATGCGGCTCCCGGATCGGGTCGGCTGGTCGAACGCGATGGAGCTGCTCCTCACCGGCGACCGCGTGAACGCCACCACCGCCAAGGAGATGGGGCTCGTCTGGCGCGTCGTCCCGCGCGATGCGCTGATGGACGAGGCGCGCGCTCTGGCCGCGCGCCTCGTCGCGGCGGCTCCGCTGGCGCAGCGCGCGACGAAGGAGATGGCAGCGCGGGGTCCTCGCCTGCCGTGGCAGGACGCGGTGCGCCTCGGAGAGTCGATGCGGCGCGTCGTGGCCGCGTCGGAGGACGCGACCGAGGGGCTGCGTGCCGCGCGCGAGGGTCGCCCACCCGAGTGGCGGGGTCGGTAGGGACCGCTCTCGGGCACCTCGTGGTGGAGGTCCTGGCCGACGGCTCGGCCGGCGACGTCGTGACGCGGCTCGCCGCGCACGCCGAGCGCTCGCCCTCCTGACCGCGGCATCGTGGCGGCCACGGCGGCGGCGGCGGTACGCTTCGGGACCTTCGGGAGGTTGGGGACATGAAGAGCAAGTCGCGCCGTGCCGCGCTGATGGTGACGGTCATCGCGCTCGTGCTGGCCGGTTGTCGCGTGCCCGGGCACTGGTTCCCGGGTCACGGCCCGGCCGGGCCCTCCGGGGTGCACGTGGTGGCGCCCGCCAACGCAACCCAGGCGCCCGCATCGGGCGAGATCGCCGTCGACGTCCGGGTCGACTCGGATCTCGATCCAGCGTCCTTGCGGGTCTGGGTCGTGGCGGGCTGGCCCGATCCCACGACGACGACCGAGATCACCAAGCGGATCGTGATCGACGCGCACGGCGCGACCGCGCAGCTCCACGCCGCGGACCTGACGCCCGGTCTGGTGACGATCAAGGCACGGGCCGAGCGGCGCCACGGCGACGAGCACGAGAGTGGGTACGCCAGCGTCTCGTGGGAGCCGGCCGTCGACATCGCGACGGCCGACCGCTGTGACCCGATCGCGGCCCGCAAGTGCCTCATGCCCTTCCCGAACGACTTCTTCACCGTCGCCGACGGAACGTCCGAGACCGGCAGGCGGGTGCACTTCCGCGCCGGCACGATGCCGACCAACTCCAGCGGTGTGCCGATCGACCCCACCGAGTGGAACCGCAACGACGGGTTCAGCCCCGGGGCGATGATCCTCACCTACGTACCCGGGCTCGATCTCACGCGGACCGGTGCCGCGCCGATCACCGACATCGGCGCCTCGCTGGGGCCCGACCAGCCGATCGTGTTGGTGGACGCCGCGACCGGTGAGCACTGGCCGATCTGGACCGAGCTCGACCACCAGGCGGATCCCGCGGATCAGGCCGCGGTCGTCGTGCGCGTCGCGAAGAACCTGCCCGAGGGCCACCGGTTCATCGTCGCGATGCGGCGCCTGCGCGACGCGACCGGCGCCACCATTGCGCCCGAGCGGGGCTTCGCGCTCTACCGCGACGCCGTCCCGACCTTCACTCCCGCCATCGAGGCGCGCCGGGGGCACTTCGAGTCCATCTTCACGACGCTCGCGCACGCCGGGGTCGCACGGAACGACCTCACGCTCGCGTGGGACTTCACCGTCGCGAGTGAGCAGAACCTCGCCGGGCGGATGCTGCACATCCGCGATGATGCGTTCGCGTCCCTGGGCACCGCGGCGCCGCAGTTCACGGTGCAGAGCGTGCAGGACAACCTCGACGCCAGCACGTTCCGGCGGGTCACCGGCACCTTCACCGTCCCGAACTACCTGACCGGCGACGGCTCGCCGGGCAACCGCTTCGACTACCCAGCCGGTGCCGGCCCCGACGCGCTGCCGGTGCGCAACGGCAACCTCCAGGCGAGCTTCATCTGCAACATCCCCCGGTCCGCGACTGCCGACGGGAACGATCCCGTCAGCCCGGCGCGCGGCGCGATCTACGGTCACGGCCTGCTCGGCAGCAACGACGAGGTGAACTCCGGGAACGTCCGCCAGATGGGCAACGACCACCGGATCGTCTTCTGCGCAACGAAGTGGTCCGGCTTCGCGGACGAGGACATCGGCGTCGCGGTGTCGGCGCTGCAGGACGTGTCGAACTTCCCGAAGATCGCGGACCGCACCCAGCAGGGGTTCCTGAACCAGCTGTTCCTCGCCCGCCTCGTGAAGGACCCACACGGGTTCGCGTCGGATCCGGCGTTCCGCGCCGGCGCGGCGTCGACGCCGGTCCTCGACGGCACCGTGTCCTACGACGGCAACAGCCAGGGCGGCATCCTCGGCGGCGCGCTGACCGCGATCGCCACCGACTGGACGCACTCGGTCCTCGGCGTGCCGGGCATGAACTACTCGACGCTGCTCCAACGCAGCTCGGACTTCAGCACCTACGCGCTGATCCTCAAGCCCGCGTATCCCGACGAGATGGACCGCATGATCTGGTTCTCGGTCGTGCAGATGCTCTGGGACCGCTCGGAGGCCAACGGCTACGCCGAGCACATGACCGACGACCCGTACCCGCACACGCCGCGCCACCAGGTGCTGATGCAGGTCGCGTTCGGCGATCACCAGGTCGCGAACGTGACGGCCGAGGTCGAGGCGCGCACGATCGGCGCCCGCATCCTCCTCCCCGGGCTGCTCCCGGGCCGGAGCCCGGACGTCGTGCCGTTCTGGGGGATCACGCCGATCTCGTTCCTGCCGTGGAACGGCTCGGCGATCGTCTACTGGGACAGCGGGACGCCTGCCCCACCGCTCGGCAACGTCGCGCCGACCGACCCGGAGTACGGCAAGGATCCGCACGAGTCGCCGCGTCGCGCGATCAACGCGCAGCAGCAGAAGTCGGACTTCCTCCGGCCCGGCGGCACGGTGGTGGACACCTGCGGCGGTCTCGCGTGTCTCGCACCCCTCGCGTAGGGTCCGGGGCATGCGGGTCGCGGCGGTGCAGCTGACATCCACGCCGGACAAGGACCGGAACGTCGCCGCGGCGGCGAAGCTCGTGGGAGAGGCGGTCGACGCGGGTGCGGAGCTCGTCGCCCTGCCCGAGCTGTTCAACCGGTGGGGGAGCGCGGCCGAGCTCCGCGAGGGCGCCGAGCCGCTCGACGGGCCGTCGATCACCTGGGCGCGTGAGCTGGCGCGGTCGGCCCGGGTCACGCTCGTGGCCGGCAGCATCGTCGAGCGCAGCGACCGCGGCACCGAGCACCTGCACAACACGTCGTGCCTGATCGACGCTCGCGGTGAGATCGTCGCGACCTACCGCAAGATCCATCTGTTCGACGTCGACGTCCCCGGCGCCGTCCACCGCGAGTCGGCGACGATCACGCCCGGCGACGAGATCGTCGTGACCGACGCCGGACCGCTCCGGATCGGCATGGCCACCTGCTACGACCTGCGCTTCCCCGAGCTGTTCCGCGCCCTGCTCGACCGGGGCGCGAACACAGTGGTGCTCCCGTCCGCGTTCACCGCGGCGACGGGTAAGGACCACTGGGAGCCGCTGCTGCGCGCCCGCGCCATCGAGAACCAGGTCTTCGTGATCGCGCCGGACCAGCGGGGGAGCTCCACCGAGAAGCTGCACTGGCACGGACGGTCGATGATCGTCGACCCCTGGGGTGTGGTGCTCGCGCAGGCCCCCGATCGCGAGTGCTGGATCGCGGCGGACCTGGACCTCGACGCGCAACGCGCCATCCGCGCGACCGTGCCCAGCGGCGACCACCGCCGGCGGGACCTGTTCGGAGGCGAGGCGTGACCGACATCCGGATCTCGTGCGCGTTCCCGCCGCGGCCCGACATCGTCGCCCACGCGCAGCTCGCCGAATCGCTCGGGTACGAGCGGGTCTGGCTCTACGACTCGCCGGTGCTCTACGACGACGTCTGGATCCATCTGGCGCGCATTGCGGAGGCGACCAGCCGGATCGGGCTCGGGCCCGCGGTGCTCGTGCCCAACCTGCGCCACCCCGTGACCCAGGCCGGCGCGATCGCGACGGTCGCCGCACTGGCACCGGGCCGGCTCGCGGTGGCGATCGGCACCGGATTCACCGCGCGAATGGCGATGGGGCAACGACCGCTCACCTGGGCCGAGACCCGTGTGTACATCGCCCAGGTGAAGGGTTTGCTCGAGGGCGAGTCGATGGTCGTCGACGGCAAGGTCGTCCGGCTCATGCCTGCGTTCGGGGAGCTCCCCGAACGGCCGCCCATCCTCGTCGCGGCCAACGGACCGAAGGGCCTCGCGGTGGCCCGCGAGGTCGGCGACGGGGTGATGTCGATCTTCGGCGGGCATCCCGAGTTCGACTGGAGCGCGTTGCTCGCGTTCGGGACGGTGCTCGACGACGGCGAGGACCCGGGATCCGATCGGGCGCTGCTCGCCGCCGGCCCCGCGCTGGCCGTCGTGTACCACGGGATGTACGAGGCCGACCCGGCGCAGGTGGACCTCCTCCCCGGTGGTCCGGAGTGGCGGGTCGAGCTCGAGCGGACACCGGTCCACCTCCGGCACCTCGCGATCCACGAGGATCACCTCGTGCGCGTGACCGAGCGGGACAAGCCGTTGCTGTCGGGGGAAGGACTGTCCGGGTTCACCTGGACCGGGGACGCGGCGACCCTGCGGGCACGGCTGGAGGCGACGGCGGCGGCGGGCACGAGCGAGATCCTGTTCCAGCCCGGTGGCGACGACGTCGAGCGGGAGCTCCGGGCGTTCATGGCGATGGCGAAGCGATGACCGCCCGATGAGACCCGCCGCGGTCTGGGCATCGCGTTCGTCCTGCTGCTCGTGGGCGCGGGATCGGGCGTCGCTGTCGCGAAGGTCGTGGATGACAGCTCCACGACCACCACGACGACCTCGACCAGCTCCACCAGCACCACGACGTCCACGACCAGCACGACCGCGCCGACCACGACGTCGACCGGGCCGACGACCACGACAACGTCCACGCCGGCGACCACCACGTCGTCCACGCCGACCACCACGTCGACGAGCACCACGACGACCACGACGACCTCACCCTGACGACGTAAGAAGGGTCTGGCTACGCGAGGGCGACGAGGTCGAGCAGGTCCTCGGACCAGTAGTCCAGGTCGCCGTCGGGCATCATCAGCACCCGCTCGGGCTCGAGCCCGGCGACGAAGTCCGGGTCGTGGCTCACGATCACCATCGCGCCGGGCCAGTCCGCGAGCGCCGAGCCGATGGCGTCGCGCGACGGAGGGTCCAGGTTGTTGGTGGGCTCGTCGAGGAGCAGCAGGTTGTGACGGCCGGTGACGAGCTGCGCGAGCGCGAGCTTTGTCTTCTCGCCACCGCTCAGGGTGCCGGCGTCCTGGAAGGCGATGTCGCCGGTGAGGCCGAACGTGCCGAGCAGTGTCCGCAGCTGCGGATCAGGCAGACCGACGGTGCGGAGGTGGTCCATCACCGTCTTGCCGGTGGCGATGCCCTCGTGCTCCTGGGCGTAGTAGCCGGCCGAGACGCCATGGCCCAGCGACCAGGTGCCGGAGTCGGCGTCGGTCTGCCCCGCGAGGATGCGCATCAGGCTCGTCTTCCCGGCGCCGTTGAGGCCCATGACGAGGAGCCGCTCACCGCGCTCGACCGCGAACGTGACGTCGTCGAACACGGTCGGTCCACCGTAGCCCTTGCTGAGGCCGTCGACCTCGAGCACCACCCGTCCGGCGCGGGGTGGATCGGGGAACTTGACCCGGACCCGACGCTCCCGCTTCGGCCCCGTGACCTGGCCCTGCACGAGCTTGGCGACCCGCGTGTCGATCGACTTGGCGGTACGCGCCCGCTTCTCGGTCTGACCGCGCATGCTGTCGGCCAGCCGTGAGAGCCGCTCGATCTCGGCGCTCTGTCGGGATGCGAGGCGTGCTCTGCGCTCCTCGTCGGCCTCCCGCGCGACCCGGTACTGCGAGTACGTGCCCTTGTATTCGATGACCTCGCCCTCGTCGAGGTGCAGCACGCGGGTGATGGAGGCGTCGAGCAGCTCGAGGTCGTGACTGATCACGAGCAGCGCGCCGCGGTAGGTGCGCAGGAACCCCATGAGCCACTGCTTGGCGTCGTTGTCGAGGTGGTTGGTCGGCTCGTCGAGCAGCAGGAGGTCGCTGCCCGCGAAGAGGATGCGCGCGAGCTCCACGCGGCGGCGCTCTCCACCGGAGAGCGCGGTGAGCGGAAGGTCGAGCCGGTCGGCACCGAGGCCGAGTCCCGCAGCGATCGTGCGCACGTCGGACTCGGCGCGGTAGCCGCCCTGATCGCGGAACTCCTCCTCGGCGTGCGCGAAGCGGGCGACGTCCTTGTCGTTCGCGGACTCCTCGATCCGGATCCGCAGCTTCTCGATGCGCAGCATCGCTGCGTCGAACCCGCGGCCGGACAGGACGTGGGAGAGCCCTGTCGCGTCCACGCCCGAGCCGCGCGGTCGCGGGTTCTGGGGGAGGTACCCCACCGCCGCGGGACGCGAGACGATGCCCGCGGCGGCCGGGGTCTCACCCGCGATCACCTTCAGCATCGAGGTCTTCCCGGCGCCGTTGCGACCGACGAGCCCGACGGTGTCACCGGGGTGGAGGCTGAAGCTCGCGTTCTCGACGCGGACCTTCCCCCCGACCTCGACCGTCAGACCCCGGACCTGCAACATGGGGCCATCGTGACACCTGGCACCGAGAAACCTCCGACGTTTGTCGGTGCCGGACGGGCGGCTACCATTGAGGTTACTCATCGGTAACTTGGCTCAGCCCGGACGCGCGGGCGGAACGAGGAGCACGACCATGGCCGACTACAGCCTCGATCTCAACGAGGACCAGCTGCAGATGCAGAAGTGGGTCCACGACTTCGCGGAGAACGTGATCCGTCCCGTCGCCGCGGAGTACGACGAGAAGGAGGAGACCCCCTGGGACGTCATCCAGGAGGCGGCCAACATCGGCCTCTACTCCTGGGAGGCCATCTCGTCCTTCTTCGCCGACCCGACCGGCCTGACGCTCGCGCTGGTGAGCGAGGAGCTCGCGTGGGGTTGCGCCGGCATCGGCCTGGCCATCCTCGGCACCACGCTCGGCGTGTCGGGCATCGTCGGCAACGGCACCCCGGAGCAGATCGCCGAGTGGGTGCCCCAGTGCTTCGGCACCGCCGACGACATCCACGTCGCTGCCTTCGCGGTGTCCGAGCCCGACGCCGGCTCCGACGTGTCGAACCTGCGCACCCGCGCGGTCTACGACGAGGCCAAGGACGAGTGGGTGCTCAACGGCACCAAGACCTGGATCACCAACGGCGGGATCGACAAGGTGCCGAACGTGCACGTGGTCGTGGCGTCGGTCGACCCCGAGCTCAAGGGCCGCGGCCAGGCGAGCTTCGTCGTGCCGCCGGGGACCCCGGGCCTGTCGATGGGCCAGAAGTTCAAGAAGATGGGGATCCGCGCCAGCCACACCGCCGAGGTCGTCCTCGACGACGTGCGGGTGCCGGGCAGCTGCCTTCTCGGCGGCAAGGAGAAGCTCGATGCCCGTATGGCCCGGGCGCGTGAGGGCCGGTCCAGCCGGGTGCAGGCGGCCATGAGCACGTTCGAGGCGAGTCGTCCGCTCGTGGGCGCGCAGGCGCTCGGCATCGCGCGGGCCGCGTACGAGTACTCGCTCGACTACGCCAAGGAGCGCAAGGCGTTCGGCCGGGCGATCATCGAGAACCAGGGCATCGCCTTCAAGCTCGCCGACATGAAGATGGAGATCGACGCGGCCCGACTGCTCGTGCACCGGGCGTGCTGGATGGGTCGCAACGGCAAGGAGTTCACCGCGGGCGAGGGCTCGATGAGCAAGCTCAAGGCCGGTGAGGTGGCGGTGTGGGTCACCGAGCAGGCGATCCAGATCCTCGGTGGCTACGGGTACGTCCGGGAGTATCCGGTCGAGAAGTGGCACCGGGACTCGAAGATCTACACGATCTTCGAAGGCACCTCGGAGATCCAGCGTCTGGTGATCGCGCGTGCGATCTCCGGCGTGCGCATTCCCTAGTCGGGCCCTGCTCGGGTCGGGATCGAGGGTCGTGGGCCGGCGACCCGGTCAAGCTTGACCGGCAGCCGA
Source organism: uncultured Acidimicrobiia bacterium (assembly GCA_963801105.1). Classification (GTDB taxonomy): domain Bacteria; phylum Actinomycetota; class Acidimicrobiia; order IMCC26256; family JAENVU01; genus JAENVU01. Next base: position 3,749,933 of record CAWDDH010000003.1, on the reverse strand, counting down.
TCGCCTGCCTAGCGTCATAGGCAGCCAAATGGCTGCCTATGACGGCGGATGACGACGCTTTCAGAGCACTGGCCGATCCGACGCGGCGACTGCTGCTGGATCGTCTCCTTGCGCGGAACGGTCAGACCCTGCACGAGCTCTGCGCCGAGCTCACGATGGCGCGCCAGTCCGCCAGCAAGCATCTCGCCGTCCTCGAACGCGCCAACCTCGTGACCACGACGCGACAAGGTCGCGAGAAGTGCCATTTCCTCAATGTCGAACCCATCAACGCCATCGCCGCGCGCTGGATGAACAGCTACGACCGCCACCGAGCAACCGCCGTGGACGACCTGAAGAAGACACTGGAGGACTCCCACATGCCAACCACGGAGTTCGTGTACACCACCTACATACGCGCCGGCGTCGACGCCGTCTGGGCTGGTTTGACCTCGCGCGAGTTCACCAGGCGCTACTGGGGAGTGGAACTCGAATCGGACTGGCGGCCCGGCTCACTGATCGTTTGGCACGAACGTGGCGCCACGATCAAAGATCCCGAGCAGGTCGTCCTCGAGTGCGACCGACCCCGGCGCCTGGCCTATACGTGGCACACCTTCAACATGGAGTGGGCGCGAACGCACGGATTCGAAGCCGACCTTGTCGATCAACTGTCCGCCGAACCGCGTTCGACCGTGACCTTCGATCTTCACACCGAGGGAGACGTCGTGAAGCTGACTCTCACCCACACCTTCGGACCTGCCAAGACACTGCGCGAGATGTGCAGCCAGGGGTGGCCGCGTCTTCTCGCTGACCTGAAGACCCTCCTCGAAACCGGCGACCTCGCGAACGAGGTCAGGACCACCTGACGTCTGCACCACCAACTTCGCGACGACCACGAACCCCGGCAACGACCGCAACGGTCGCCGATCACCGAGGGTCGGGTCGGCGATTCGGCCGTATTCGCCGACGCCGACGTCGAATCCGCACGGCCGGGCAGGACCATGGCGGTTGGTCCGACGCACGGCGGGAACACTGGTGGGGATGGAGCCCGAAGCGCCGCCGCCCGCCCGCCCGATCCCGGTCCGTCGCTACTTCGCGTTCTGGGCCATCGGGGTGCTGGTGGTCGGCGCCGCACTCGCGAGCTACTCCGTGCTCACGGAGCTCGCGACCGTGCTCGCGCTGGTCGCGGTGTCGGCGTTCTTCGCGATCGCACTCTCGCCACCGGTTGGATGGCTGCAGCGGCGAGCGCATCTCCCGCGCGCCGCGGCCACGCTCGCGGTGTTCCTGATCGGGGTCCTCGTGTTCGGCGCGCTCGTCTACGCGTTCGCGCGTCCGATCTACGACGCGTCGTCGACCTTCACCGAGGACCTGCCCCGCACGATCCGCCAGGCCGAGAACGGCAAGGGTCAGATCGGCCATTGGCTCCACGACATCGGCGCGCAGGACTGGGCGAAGAAGAACCTGCCGAAGCTCCGCAACTCGCTGACGGACTCGAACGGGCTGCTGGCCGCGGGCCGCGGACTCGTCACCGGGACGGTCGCCACGCTGACGATCCTCGTGCTCACGTTCCTGATGCTCCTCGAGGGCCCGCGCATCGGTGCCTTCCTCGTGGAGTTGTTCCCCAACCGGCGGGCCGAGCATCTCCGCCGCGTCTCGACCGACGCGGCGCGTGCGGTGACGGGCTACATGGCGGGCAATCTGCTCATCTCGCTGATCGCCGGGGTCGCGATCTACCGCGTGGCTGCGCGCGCTGTCGATCCCCTTCGCCTTCGTGCTCGCGCTCTGGGTCGCCTTCGCCGACATGCTCCCGCTCGTGGGCGCGACGCTCGGCGCGATCCCTCCGATCTTCGTCGCCTTCCTCCAGTCGCCCGGGTCGGGGATCGCGACGCTCGCGTTCTTCGTGCTGTACCAGCTGTTCGAGAACCACGTCCTCCAGACCACGATCATGGCCAGGGCGGTGAAGCTCAATCCGCTGGGCGTGCTGCTCGCCGTGCTGGCCGGGGTCGAGCTGGGTGGACTCGTGGGTGCGCTCCTCGCCATCCCCGTCGCCGGGGCGCTCCAGGTGGTCGCCCGCGACGTGTGGCGGGACCGGCGGGGCGTGGTCGAGGACGTGCTGAGCCTCGGCGCCGATCTCGCGGGACCGGTGGACGCGCCCTAGAGCGAGCGCACCGTCCGATCGCTCGGCGGCGTCGGGTCGGGGACACGAGCCGACCGTACCGGTGGGCCGGTGGTCGTCGTCGTGCCTACGGTCCGGTGAACACCGGCCCGCGTGCGGCGTTGGCCGACGGGTTCGCGGCGAGATCCGCGGCGCGGCTCTTGACCTCGGCCCGACCGACCACCTGGTGGTGCACTTCGTCGGGCCCGTCGGCGAGGCGAAGCGTGCGCTGGCCGTGCCACATGTCGGCGAGCGGGAACCACTGAGAGATGCCGGCGGCGCCGTGCATCTGGATGGCCTCGTCGATGATGTCGCAGCACTTCTCGGGCACCATGGCCTTCACCGCGCTCACCCAGACGCGAGCCTCGGCGTTCCCCAACGTGTCCATCGCCTTCGCCGCGCGCAGGACCATGAGCCGCATGGCCTCGACCTCGATCCGGGCGCGGGAGACCACCTCGATGTTCTTGCCGAGGTTGATGAGCTTCTTGCCGAAGCCCTCGCGGCTCAGGCCGCGGTCCACCATCATCTCGATGGCGCGCTCCGCGGCCCCGACCGACCGCATGCAGTGGTGGATGCGTCCGGGGCCGAGTCGCATCTGGGAGATCTCGAAACCGCGGCCCTCACCCAGGAGGATGTTCGACTCCGGGACGCGCACGTCGTCGAACCGCAGGTGCATGTGACCGTGGGGAGCGTCGTCGGCCCCGAACACGAGCATCGGCTCGACGATCTCGACGCCCGGCGTGTCCATCGGCACCAGGATCTGCGACTGCTGGCGGTATGCATCGGCCTCCGGGCTCGTCCGGACCATGGTGATGAGCACCCGGCACCGGGGGTCGCCGGCTCCGGAGATGTAGAACTTCTCGCCGTTGATGACCCACTCGTCGCCGTCGAGCACGGCGCTGGTCTGGATCTGGCGCGCGTCGGAGCTCATGACGCCCGGCTCGGTCATCGCGAACGCCGACCGGATCTCGCCGCGGAGCAACGGCTCGAGCCAGGCCCGCTTCTGCTCGGGCGTGCCGACGCGTTCGAGCACCTCCATGTTGCCGGTGTCGGGCGCGGAGCAGTTGAGACACTCCGACGCGAGACGGTTCTTGCCCAGCTCGTTGGCGATGTAGGCGTAGTCGAGGTTGGAGAGACCCTCACCGGTCTCGGCATCGGGGAGGAAGAAGTTCCAGAGTCCCTGCTCGCGGGCCTTGGCCTTCGCGCCGTCGAGCAGCTCGAGCTGACCGTCGCCCCAGCTCCAGCGCTCTGCCCGGCCGGCACCGAGTCGGTAGAACTCCTCGGTGATGGGCTCGACCTCGTCGCTGATGAACGCGACCACCGAGTTGTACAACGGCCGCACCTCTTCGGACATCCGGAGGTCGAGATCGTCGATGCTGGCCATCCTGAGTGCGCCGCCCACCATGTCTGGGTGCTCCGATCGTCCGGGTCGCGCCCGGCCGTCGGACACGCGAGAGGTGGTCTACTCGGTCCCCGCGCGGGGTGTCACTCGACCGGACCGCGGCACGCGCACCCGCCGCGGTCTCTGATCAGGCGGGCGGACCGGGGGAGAGCCGCACCGATGCGTGGTGGGCGGAGCCGCCGCGGTCGAGCCAGGTCACCGAGACCGTCGAGTGCGAACCGGCCGGATCGAGGACCGAGCGGAGGTCCGTGGGGGAGCTGATCGCCGTGCCGTTCACCCGCACGATCAGGTCGCCCTCCTGGATCCCGGCCGCCTCGGCACCCGAGTTGGCGACGACACCGACCACGAGCGCCCCGTCATTGGCGGAACCCGCGCCCGACTGGGAGTCGTCGGTCACCTGCACCCCGAGCAGGCCCCGGGTCGCGCCGATGTGGATGGTGCCGCCGCCGGTGCCGGACTCGATCTTGTGCGCAACGGAGATGGCGTCGGCGATGGGGATCGCGTAGCCGGTCCCGGCGTCGAACTGACCGAAGCGACCGGTACGGCGCGACGCGGCGACGTCCATGCCGATGACCTCGCCGCGCCGGTTCGCGAGTGGCCCGCCCGAGTCCCCGGGCTGGATCGGCGCGTCGATCTGGATCAGGTGCGAGAGGGTTTCGGGGTTCGAGCCCCCGACGTCGGACGCGGTGATCTGCTGGTCGAGGTCGGTCACCCGACCTTCCGCGACGGCCGGGGACCCGCCCTGTCCGCCGGCGTTGCCGAGCGCCACGACCGCCTCGCCGACCGAGGGGTTCCCGGAGGCGATCGGCGCGGGGATGAGGCCCGAGGCGTTCTGGATCTTGATGAGCGCGACGTCGGTGCCGGTGTCGTAGCCGAGGACGACCGCGCTCGTGCTCCTGCCGTTCGCCGAGTTCTCGACGTGGATGCTGGTGGTGTCCGCGATCACATGGTTGTTGGTCAGGACGAGGCCCGACGACGAGATGATGATTCCGGTCCCGGCGGCGGAGCCTCCGGAGTCGAGCGTGGTCGTGATGTTGACGATGGAATCGTCGAGAGTGCTCGCGATCGAGGCGGTGTCGAGGTTGCCGTTGGTCGAGCGGTCCGACTGCCCTCCGGTCGCAGGGGCGACGGGCTGGGAGGCGCTGCGGACCGGTGGGGTCGACCCGGTCTCCTGGGCCCGCCGCACGGCGTAGCCGGCGTAGCCCGAGAGGGCGACGGCGCCGACGGCGAGGAGCGCGACCAGCGTCCGCACCCAGCCGGGGCCGGAGGGTGGCGGTCCGGGGGTCAGGGGTGGACCCGGCGGAAAGTCTCCCGGTGGCGTCCACTCCCGTTCCTGCACGCTGAGATCCATCCCGTCCTCCTCCGCCGAACCTCGGCGACCGGTCGATGGTGCCCGATCGCACCTGAGAGCCGACGCGACGGCGCCTCGGGCTCGCCCTGGCACCGGGGAGGAACCCGCGATTGCGCGGTGGTTCTTCCTCCGCCGGTCATATGCCCGGAATCCACGCGAGCGGGGTGGGCCCCGCCTCGATCTGGACCGCTTCAGTGCCCAGCAACTCCTCGGCCTGGATCCGGCCGCGGCGCGCGATGTCGCGCGCTGGAGACGGAGGGGTCAGGCGGGATCGATCCGCACGACCGGCGAGACGGTCGCGCGCGTGCCCGGCACCGCGGTGACCCGCACACCGGCGGCCGGAGCGTCGACCCGGCAGTCGACCGGGAAGTTGGCGCCGCCGTCCTGCGATCGTTGGGCCTCGGCGACGAACACGTCTCGGATCGCCCGGACCTCGGCCTCGTCGAGACCACCGAGCACGGGGCCCAGGCCGTCTGCCTCGAGTGCCGGGGTCAGGCCGAGCCGGTCGACCATGTCGATCAACGACACACCTGAGTCGTGCATCGCGAGGATCTCGGCGCGCCGGGCCGGATCGGTCCAGACGCGCGCCGCTTCCTGGGGGAGTTCCATGCCACCGGGCATTGCTCTGCCTTCCTGCCGTTCGATCGGGAGTTCCTGGCGCCCGTGCGGTCAGGATGCGTCCGCGATCCGTGCCGACTCCTGCCGTGCCCGCGCTGCCCAGAATGGTGCGTCTGCATGGTGACAGACCCGTGCCGCCTCCGCCAGGTGGCGGCGCGCCCCATCGAGGTCACTCTCGGCGAGCGCGAGTCGGGCGAGCCAGTGGTGCCCGGTGCCGAAGACGGCACCTCCGCTGCCGAACAGGCAGAAGCGACTCGCGTCCTCGAGCAAGACCGCGCGTAGGGCCGCTCGCTGCCGGGCACCGCCGCAGATCGCCGCGACACCGGCGAAGAGCGATACGCCGCCGAAGAAGAAGTTGTCATGGGGAAGCGTGATGCCCGCCGGCGTGACCACGCGGTCGAGATAGGACCGGGCCGCGTCGGGTCGGCCCGACTCGGCGAAGATGAGCGCGAGCAGCGCCGTTCCCGCGATCACCTTGGGGTCCTCGGGTCGGGGCGTCGCCAGTGCGTGGGCCGATTCACGCACGTGCCCGCGCTGGTACCGCAGCGCGAACATCTGGAGCAGGAACACTCCTTCCGCGTCGGCGATCTGGAGGCGCCGACCGATCGTGACGGCCGCGTTGATCAGCCCTTCGGCGTCGTTCGCCGCGGATCGGGTGAGCCGGCGGGTCGCCCGGAGGGCTGCCGACCAGTAGAGGACGAACGGCGACGACGTCGACCGGCCGAGTTGGGAGAACGCCTCGAGTTCGGCGTCGAACGACGCGGTGTCACCCATCTGGAGCAGATCGTTGAGCAGGCGGCGCGCGTCCGCGGCCTCGTCGGACTCGAGCCCCTCGCGGCGTGCGTGCTCGCGGATCTGCCGGGAGAGCTCGAGGCGTGCGGCGATGGGTTCGTCGTAGGTCCCGATGTAGCGGACGACGAGCGCGCGGTGGCGCACATCGGCGTCGTGCGACGTGCGCGCGAGTCGCGCCGCGTCGGCCGTGTACCCCGGCAGCAGCTCTGGAGCCCAGTACTGACGCGCGAAGGCCGCGGTCTGGATGACGCGGGCGCGACGCAGGTCGTCGGGCTCGAGCTCGGCGAGCGCCTGGTCGGCGAGAGCCCCGAGCTTCGTCGCGTAGTCGTGGTCGAGGACGGTGGTCTGTGGCGTCGCGGCGCGGATCGCATCGCACAGGAGCCCGAGATCCCGCTCGGCGCGCGCGACCTCGGCCGCGGCGAAGTACTGGTCGCGAGCGCGTTCGAGCTCCCCGGAGCCCTCCAGCTGGATCCCCAGCGCGAGTTGGAGACGGGCGGTCTCCTGCCGGCTCCACCCCGCGTCCCTCGTGCCCTCGAGCGCGTGGCCGTACCACTGCACCGCCTCGTCGTGTGCATACCGCTGCGCGGCCGCTTCCGCGGCCAGTCGGGCGGCGTGCACCGTCCGTGCCGCATCCGATGCGGGGCGGGCGGTGACGAGGTGACGAGCGATCTCGGGCCAGCGGGTCGGTGCGCCGGCCCGCTCGTGTTCGGCGGCGAGCACCTCGGCGCCGCGCATGTGGATTCGGGCGCGGCGGCTCCTCAGGAGGCTGTAGTAGATCGCGTTGCGGAACAGTGGATGCGCGAAGGCGAAGTCGTCGACGTGGGGCCCTTCCACGACGATGCCCTGGTCGGCGGCACGCTCCAACGCGGCGAGCGTGACGTGCACGTCGAGCTCGGAGACTTCGGCGAGGATCGGGAGCGTGAAGCTCTGCCCGAGCACCGCGGCTGCATGCAGCGCGGCGCGCGTCGTGTCATCGAGGGCGCGGACGCGGCGGTCCACCAGGCTGCGGACGGTCTCGGGCGTGATCTCCGAGATCGGGATCTCCGGCTCGAGCTCGAGCTGCCGGAGCATCTCGCGGAGGCGGAGGGGATTGCCGGCGCTCATCGTGACGAGATCGTCCAGCTCGTTGAGCCACTGACGACGGCGCTCCACGGGCGCGACCGCGTCGATGACCGCGGCCACCTCGTGCGAGTTCATCTCCCGGAGATCGATCCGCAGGTCGGGTCGGGCGAGACGGCCGATGCCGAGCGCGTGGGTGAGGGCCGCGCCCTGGTCCACGTCATTGCGGAACGTGGCCAGGACCATGAGCTGACCCGACGAGCCGCGGATCACGTGACGGAGCATGTCGAGCGCGTCGGGTTGGGCCCAGTGGACGTCCTCGATCACGACGAGCCGGGGCGCGCGGGCACCGAGAGGACGCCGGCGACCGCACCGAGCAGTCGCTGACGACCGGCGGCACGGTCCGCCGCCACCGTCGGCTCGGGGAGGCGTGCGACGAGATCCGGCGCGAGGCGGCCCAGGTCCCGGAGGAGGGAGGGGCTGCTCTCCGACGGTGGAGCATCCGTGAGCAGCGCGCGCACGAGGGCCGGGAACGGCTGGAAGCTGTCGCCGGGATCCGGATCACAGCTCCCGATCAGGACCTCGCCACCGTCGTCCCGAACCCCCGCGGCGAAGTGCTGGACCAGCGACGTCTTGCCGAGGCCCGCCTCGCCGGCGACGAAAGCGAGTTGCGGCTTCCCGTCGGCGGTGGTCGCCCATGCTGCGCGGAGCGATTCGAGCTCGGGCCCCCGGCCGATGAAGTCGGCGCGGCGGCGGGTCCGGACCGTCCCGCGTGTGGGACGGGTGCGGGTGCCGGCGCCGGTGGCGTCGAGCTCGGGCCGCTGGAGGATCACCGCGTCGGCCAGCGCGACGAGTGACGCGCTCGGCGGCATCCCACCCTCCGCGAGTTCCGCCTTGGCCCGTTCGAAGAGGGTGAGCGCGTCGGGCTGGCGACCCGTGCGGTACAGGGCGAGCATCAGCCGTGCGACGAGCGTCTCGCGGGTCAGGTGGCGGTCGATGACGGGCTCGACGACGCGACACGCCTCGTCGGCGCGGTCGTCGTCGAGGAGCGCGGTGGCACAGCCCTCCCAACAGTCGAGCCGGAGCTGTTCGAGGCGGGTGATCTCCTCACGCAGCGCGTCGATCTCGAGGAAGTCGACGTAGGGCGCGCCGCGCCACTCCGCGAGCGCCCGCATGTACAGCGCGGCCGCCTGGGCCGGCGCACCCGACGCCGCGGCCTGGCGGGCGCGCCGGTCGAGGTCCGCGAACCGGGTCGCGTCGATCGCGTCGGGGTCGACGCGCAGGGCGTAGCGGTCCGAGAGCCGGGGGAGCACCTCCTGGCCGTCGGGCAGCGCCTGGCGGAGGTGGGTGACGTGCACTCGCGCGGAGTTGACCGCCCGGTCGGGCGTCGCGTCGGGCCAGATCGCGTCCGCGACCGACTCGGTCGTGACCGGCTCCGGGTAGCGGCTCAGGAGCACCGCGAGCACCGCTGCACACCGGCGGCGTGAGAGGGTCACCTCCACGCCGGCGTGGGTGATCTCGAGAGGTCCGAGAACCCGGAACTCCATGCTCGACCGCCCCGATCCGCCGTGGGGCCCTCCGAGCGGCCCCGGTTAACCCCGAGTTAATTGCCGGAGCGTCCAATGCTGGCGTGGCAGCCCCCCTCAGTGCAAGCAACGGTCGGTCGGTCCGGGGTCTGACCGACGAGCTGATGCTCCTCCAGCTGCGCTCGGTGGGCCTCTTCTCCGGATGCGACGACGCTGCGCTCGCCCTCGTCGCGGCCATGAGCGGGGAGCGGCGCTACCGGACCGGCGACACCCTCGTCGCGGCCGGGACGAGGGTCCGGGAGGTGCCGATCGTGCTCGACGGCTACGCCGGCGCCGAGATCGAGGGGGTGCCGACCGTGGTGCTCGGGCCCGGCGCCGTCATCGGCGGTCCGGAGGCGCTCGACGGCGCCCTGCACCCGTGGACGGTGGTGGCACAGACCGCGATGGTCGCCCGGGTCGTCTCGGCGCCGGACTTCGCGACGCTGCTCGCGAGCGCGCCCCCGCTCGCGATCTCCATGATCCGACAACTCGGCGGGCGGACGCGCACCGTGCTCGATGAGCTCGTGTGCGCTCGGCAGGGGTCCGTCACTCCGGGAGTCGGGTTGGTTCCGGGCCACGGCGTGCGGCCGTCATCGAGGGCCGCACGCCCCGCTCGGAGCTGACGCGCGGCCGGCCACGACGCGGGTCCCCCAGCCTCCGTCGTGGCCGGACGGCGTCATCGCTACTTCGGGTCGAAGCGGATGGCTCCATCGAGCCGGATCACCTGCCCGTTGAGGTAGCGGTTGGTGATCATGTGCTCCGCCAACGCGGCGAACTCGTCGGGTTCGCCGAAGCGGCGGGGGAACGGGACCTTGGCCTCCAGCTTCTCGCGCAGCTCCGCCGGCGCGATCCCCCAGATCTCGGTGCCCATGGTCCCGGGCGCGATGCAGTTGACCCGCACACCGAGCGCGGCGAGGTCCCGGGCGAGGATGATCGTCATCCCGATGATGCCCGCCTTCGCGGCGCCGTACGCGATCTGTCCGATCTGGCCCTCGAACCCCGCGATGGACGCGGTCGTGACGATGACGCCGCGCTCGCCATCGGGTCCCTCGGGCGATCCTGACATCGCGGCGGCGGCGAGGCGCGCGGTGTTGAACGTGCCGACGAGGTTCAGGTCCACGGTGTCCTGGAACAGCGCGAGGGAGTGCGGTGCACCCTCGCGGTCCACGGTCCGGCCGCCCCCGCGCGCACCACCGGCGCAGGCGACGACGATCCCGAGCGGCGCCCGGTCGGTCACCGCGGCGATCGCCCCGAGCGTGTCGTCCTCGGAGGTGACGTCGCCGGTGAAGGCGCCGGCCCGGTCGCCGAGGGCGTCGACCAGGGCGCCGGCCTTGTCGCCGTCGCGGTCGAACACGGTCACCACGGCACCGGCCGCGTGGAGCCGTCGTGTCGTCGCGGCGCCGAGCCCGGACGCGCCACCCGTGATGAGTGCTCCGGTTCCCTGGACCTGCATCGATGCTCCCCTCGTGGAAAGGCGGCATGCTACGGGTTGGCGGTCGGGAACCGGGAGGTGCCGTGGCGATCGCGTCCGACGCGCGTGACGACGAGACGGTACGCCGTGGCATCGAGCGGTGGCTGGGTGCGCACGACCCCGAGGCGGCCCCGGTCGTCGTCGCACCGCTGACGCGCCCGACCAGCGGTCTGTCGAGCGACACGTGCCTGGTCGAGGCGACGCTTCCGCCGGGCACGGTGCGGTCCTACGTCCTGCGACTCCCTCCCGCGGGCGAGGGGCTGTTCCCCGAGTACGACCTCGAGCACCAGGTCCTGGTCCAGAACGCGCTGCACGCGGCCGGGATCCCGGCGGCACCCGCGCGCTTCGAGCCCGATCGGAGCTGGGTCGGGGCGCCCTTCATGGTGATGCCGAGGATCGCGGGCCGGCTGATGACGACGCACCCGTCCTACGTCGCGGCCGGGTGGCCCGCGAGCGCGACGCGGGCCGAGCAGCAGCGCGTCGCCGAGCGCTTCCTCTCGACCCTCGGTGCCCTGCATGCGCTCGACCCGTCGGCGGTGCCGGCACCGTACGCGGCCGGCGATCCCCTGGCCGGCGACCCCCTGGCCGGCGAGGTCGCACGCTGGCGCGGCTACCTCGAGTGGGCGGCGGGGGAGCGAGCCGTGCCGGGTTACCTGCTCGACGCGCTGGCCTGGGTGGAATCGACGATCCCGGTGAGCCCACCGTCGTCGGTCCTCTGGGGCGACGTGCAGTTCGCGAACTGCGTGTTCCACGACGACGGGGAAGTGGCTGCACTGCTCGACTTCGAACTGACGGGGGTGGGCCCGGCCGAGCTGGACCTCGGTTGGTTCCTCGCCCTGCACGAGATGACGGTCGCGACCGCCGGCGGGGTGGACCTCCCCGGATTCGGCGACCGCGCGGGGATGCTCGCCGTCCACGACGCCGCAGCGGGCCGCCGCAGCACCGACCTGCACTGGTACGAGGTGTTCGCGCTGGTGCGGAGCGGGGCGATCATGGTGCGCATCGCCCGCCTCCTCGCCGCGCGCGGTGTCGACGACTCGTGGCTCACCCGCGCCAACCCGACCGAGGCGGCCCTGACCCGGATCCGGTCAGAGGAATGACGCCTCGGCGGTGAGGCCCATCGCGTCGTCGGCGCCGAGGACGATCGACTGCAGATTGCCGATGCCGATGCCACCGCCCACCGGGTCCTCGACGCGGATCACGCAGTCGCGGTGCTGGTGGACGCGCCGGGCGACCGCGGGGTCGGAGCAGTCCGCGAGGTGCTCACCGTCCACGTGCAGGCGCCCGCGCCACTGGCCGTGGCTCATCCCGTCGAACCCGTGGTAGAGCCCGGTGCCGAGATGGAACCCGGTCTCGGACACGGGGGTCAGGGCGAGCGGTCGCAGCGAGCCGTCGGTCATGGTCATGGTGAGCGATCCACCCACGAACCGGCGATTGTCGTCCCGGAAGGCGAGATCGGGGACGAGCGCGGCGAAGGGCTCCCGTCGGCCGTCGGGGTGCTCGACGCCGCCCTGGAACTCGATGCGGGACCAGTCGCCCAGCGCGTGGCGCTGGTAGTACCAGTGGAGGGCGTACTCGCTGCCGTCGGGACGGGTGCAGACCACCGGGCACCAGAGCACGAGCATGCGGACACCCACGGGGACCGGTGCGGGCACGACGTCCTCCGGCGGGGTGCCGACCTGGTAGCGGACGCCCCACGAGTGGTCGCGCGTCGACACCCAGTCGTCGAGCTCGGTCCGGACGCCGTCGATCTCGGCCCAGCCTGCCCCGTGGCCGCTGTGGTGGTAGCGGACGATGTCGGCGTCGAGCCGGAAGCCGTCGCGCGACCGGTGCTGCTCTCGCTGCTCGAGCGCCGGCGGGGCGATCCCGGTGAACGTCCACTCGAAGCTGACGGGCACGACATCGTTGGGCGCCAGGGAGAAGCGGATGGCGCGCAACGGGTCGAGGACCTCGTAGGTGATCGGACCGACGGCGGTCGTGGCCGGGTCGGCGCCGAGCTCGCGGCTCGCGCGGACCGTCCACTGCTCGGAGCCGCGCGAAGCGCCGGCGTACGCGTCCATGACGCCGCGGTTCGGGTATTTCCCGATCCCGAACGCGAGCTGGAGCGCGCCGCCTCTGGCGCAGGCCATCGCGCACACCTTCTCGGTCCAGGACCGGTCGGACTGGGCGACCGTCGCGAACGTGTCGGTGATCTGGTGATGGAAAGACTCGTCGGCCGGGACGAGCGGGCCGAGGGTCGGCATCGGGTCAGTTCCGTTCGACGGCAGAGGTGTCGGTCCGGACACCGCGGAGCCCGAACCATGCCATCTCCGCCAGCCACGCGGCCAGGCGATCCGGGTCGTCCTCGCCGTCATCGTTGGTGACGCGCCGGCTGGTCGCCTCGGCCATACCGACGATGGCGTGGGCGAGCGTTCGGCGGTGCTCGGGCGGGGCGTCGATCTCGATGAGGTCGGCGATCATGTCGGCGACGCGGTCGATCGTCCCCTCCGCCACCTCGATGAACTCGGGATCGTTGCGGACCGCGGCCCCGAACAGCAGCCGGAACGCCGCCCGGTTCTCGCCGACGAATCGGAAGTACGCAGCGAACCCGCCCTGGACGCGCTCGCGACCGGTCGCGGCGTGCGTGGTCGCGGTGACGAGCCGGCTGGTCAGCTTGCGGTCGACGTCGGCGAGGAGCTCGAGGTACAGCGCCCGTTTGGACGGGAAGTGCTGGTAGAGCACCGGCTTGGTGACCCCGGCCGCCTCGGCGAGATCGTCCATCGACGTGGCGTGGAAGCCCCGCGCCGCGAACATCTCGGTCGCGACCTCGAGCAGCTGGCTCCGTCGCTGCTCGGCGGGGAGTCGCATGTCCCTGCTCCGCCCGGCGTCGCTACCGACTCGCCTTCAGTGGCATCTCGAAGCGATCGTCGTGATCGAAGTTCCGCGCCCACGCGGCTTCGAGCGCAACTGCCTCGTCGGGGTCGAGGGGGAGATCCGACGCGGCTGCGTACTCGCGGACCTCGTCGGCGTCGACGCAGGTCGGCAGCACCGTCGCGAAGGACGGGTTGGCGAGGATGCCGGCGATGGCGGCCTGGCCCCGGGTCCGGCCGGTGCCCTCCCACAGGAACGCGATCGTCTCGGCCTTCTCGAAGTTGTCGAGCATGTTGTCCTGGTTCCGGTGCGCGCGGTGGTCGCCGGGCGGGAACTTCTGCCCCGGCACGACCTTTCCCGACAGCGTGTCGGACGCGTGCGGGACACGCGAGATGAGGCTCACGGAACCGTCGGCGACCTTGGGCTCGCGCGCGAAGGTGAGCCCGGGCTCCTGCTCGAGCACGTTGAAGACGGTCTGGAGCGAGCAGATGGGGCGGCGGCGGACCGCCTCGAGGCCTTCTTCGATCCATCCGATCGCGGGTCCGAGCGCGACGCCGAGCTCACGGACCTTGCCCTCGGCCACCAGCTCGACGAGCGTCTCCCACAGCGCGTCGTCCTCGACGTGGTCGATGCGGACGTTGTGGAGCTGGTACAGGTCGATGTAGTCGGTCCCCAAGCGGGTGAGGGAGTCCTCGACCTGCGCTCGGACGGACTCGGGCCGGAAGTCGTGCGGACGCTCGCGCTGGGTGCCGTTGCGCCGCTCGGCCGCGATGTCGTAGCCGCACTTGGTCGTGAGGACGATGCCGGCGCGGTCCGAGGCGAGGACGTCGGCGAGGAGGCTCTCTCCGAAGCCGTGCTCGCCGTAGACCGGCGCGGTGTCGATGAAGTTGATCCCGGCGTCGAGGGCGGCGTGCAGCATGCCCTGCTTGTCCGCGACCTCGCCCCACCAATCGCTCGCGAGTGTCCAGGTGCCGAATCCGACCTCGGAGACCTGGAGATCGCTCTGACCCAATCGGCGGTAGCGCATGACGTTCCTCCCGCGTCGCGTGACGGAGCGAGCGTACCGACCGCGGGGCGGAACCCCGGAACGCGGACGAGTGGGTGGTGCGGCTCAGTAGACGATGACGGACCGGGCGATCTCGCCCGAGCCCATGTTGTCCAGCGCGTCGTTGACCTGGTCGAGCGAGATCTGGGCCGACATCAGCTCGTCGAGCATCAGCGCGCCGTCCTGGTAGAGCTTGGCCAGCATCGGGACATCGCGGTGGACGTTCGAGGACCCGTACCAGCATCCACGGATCTGCTTCTCGTTCACGAGGAGGTCCATGGCCGGGGTGAGAGTGAGCTGCACGTCGAAGGCGGGGACTCCCACGATGATGGTCTGGCCGCCGCGGCGGGTCATCTGGAACGCCTGCTCGATCGTGGGTCCGAGGCCGATGACCTCGAACGCGACGTCGGCGCCGCGCCCGTCGGTGAGCTCCATGACCTTGGCGATCGCGTCGCCGTCGGTCGATGGGTTCACGACGTCGGTCGCCCCGAACTTCTGTGCGGTCTGGAGCTTCCCGTCCACCATGTCGACGGCGATGATGCGCTCGGCACCGGCGTGCTTGGCGCCCTGGATGACGTTGAGCCCGACGCCGCCGCAGCCGACGACGACGACGCTGTCGCCCTTGCGGATGCTCGCGGTGTTGACCGCCGCACCGAAGCCGGTGAGCACACCGCAGCCGATGAGGGCGCCGGCGGTGATCGGGATGCTCGGGTCGATCTTCACCGCGCCGATGGCCGGGATCACGGCCTCCTCGGCGAAGGTGCCCGACGCCGCCATGACCGAGACGGGCACGCCGTCGCGGGACACCCGTGAAGTCATGTCGAGCAGTCCGCCACTCATCGAGGCGATGCTGCCGACCTCGCAGAGCTCACCCTGGTCGTGGGTGCACATGTAGCAGGTGCCGCACTGGGGCACCCATGAGACCACGACGTGGTCGCCGATCGCGAGGTGCTCCACACCCTCGCCGACCTCGGTGATCGTTCCGGCGCCCTCGTGGCCGAGGACCGCGGGCAAGGCGATCGGGAGCACGCCCCGAACCACGGAGAGGTCCGAGTGGCAGACGCCGGACGCTCCCATCTCGATGCGTACCTCGCCCGCCTTGGGCGGAGCGACGTCGACATCGACGATCTCGAGGGGGGAACCGACGGCGGTGGCGATGGCGGCCTTGGTCATGCTTGCTCCTTGGGAGGGGTGGCGGGCGGCAATCTAATGGAACGCGCCACCACCGCGTTCCTCGCGCTCGGCGGCCCGCACTCCGTAGCCGAGCACGATCGGGATCGGCAGCACGACGAAGGCGACGGCGAGGCCGATCACCGCGATGGCGACCGCGGCCCCCGAGAACGACGTGACGATCGCGACCGCGAACGCCACGATCGCCAGCAGCAGGGCGGCGTAGCCGATGCGCTTGGCGAGCCGGACCTGGCTCGCGATCCGCGCCCGGCGGGCGAGGACCGGATCGGATTCCATCTCACCGAGGATACGTAGGATGCCGCCCGTGCCGTCCGACCGCCTGCGCGAGCTCGAGTTCGGGCCGGGGATCACCCATGTGATGGCGGTGGTGAACCTCTCTCCCGAGTCCCGGGTGCGCCATTCGGTGGTCGGATCGCCTGCCGAGGCCCTGAGCCGGGCGCGGGAGTACCGCGAGGCGGGTGCCTCGATCATCGACCTGGGGGCCCAGTCCAGCCACTTCGAGAACGAGGAGCTGCCGGCGGAGGAGGAGCTGGCCCGCCTGCTCCCGGCCCTCGGGCTGCTGGTCGAGGATGGATTCCTGGTGTCGGTCGACAGTTGGAAGCCCGAGGTGACCGCCGCCGCCCTCGACGCCGGTGCCGCGATCGTCAACGACACCGGGGGGCTCAAGGATCCGGCGATGGTCGCCCTGGTGCGCGACTCGGGTGCCGGTGCCGTGGTGATGCACATCGAGGGCGAGAACCCGCTGGCCGTCGGTGACCGGGTGCTCGCCGAGGGGCGCCCCGAGGACGTCGCCGAGAGCCTGCGCCTCCGGGTCGGCGCGCTGCGAGCGGAGGGACTCACCGGGACCTTCCTGGTCGATCCCGGGCTGTCGATCAACTATCGCAGCGACTACGAGGCGTACGGGCGGTTGCAGCTGGCGACGATCCGCTCGATGGACGTGCTGCGCCGGGCCGGCGAGCCGGTGCTGATCCCCGTGCCGCGCAAGCCCGTCAACCACCGGATGCTCGCGTACCTGACCGTGTCGATCGAGTACGGGGCGGACGTGATCCGCGTGCACGACGTCGAGGCCGCCTGCGACCTCGTCACCCTCCTGGGCCGCCGCCTCGGCTGACGCGCTCCGGACGTCGACGGACGGCCGGGCCCGCAGCTACAGGTTCGTCAGGCGGCGGTTGGTCGCGTCGAGCACCGCGCGGACGATGGCGTCCGCGTCGGCGTGATCGCGGACGATGGCCGAGCCGGAGACGAGCTGCTCGGCGGGTGGGATCACGAAGACCACGGTCACGATGGCGACGTCGCGCGCGCCGACTCGCACGATCTGGGCACTGTCGATGTCGAGGCACTCGGCCGCGTTCTGCAGCTGGCGGAGCGCGTCGATCGTCGCCGCGGCCACGAGTCGGTAGCGCGCGCTCGAGGCAACCGATCCCTCGGCGAAGCCGACGGCTTCCTCGTCGCCGCGGGCGAGGGTGACGCGCACGAGGCTGCGAAGGCCCGTGACCTCCGACACCACGTTGCCGAGCACCGCCCGGTGGAGCTCGACCGTGGGGGGATCGGCGACCACGTGCTCGCCGTTGTCGCCGAGCTGGACCACCGACACGATGCGACGGTCGAGCTCGATCCCGAAGCTGGCCAGCGCGACCGACTGGACGTCCCGCACGACCTGCTTGGCGTGCTTGGCGCCGGTGGCGAGGATGTGGACCTCGGTCGCGCGGCCCACGTTGTCGGTGACGACCCGGGCCGCGGAGACCTCCGGGAGACGGCAGAGCTCCCGCTCCAGCTCCAGGATCTCGTCCTCAGGGCCAGGGATTTCGAGGGATTCGTCCACTCCGTGCTCCATCGTCTGAGGGAGCCTAGGACCGGTTCGACCACAGGTGGTGGCTTTCCGAGCGGGTCGTTGCGCGCGGGGCGTGTTGTCTGTGAGACTCCTGATGCAGTTGTTGTGCATGTGGGTCCCGCAATCGGGAGTGACCCGGGGTTGCTCAGGGTGGTGCCGTCATCGACGGGTGCCTACAGTCGAACCGCGGAGTTGCCGAAATCCCCGTGCATATCAGGATGATCCGGCCACCGCGCGAGGTGGTTCCCGACAGGAAGGAGGGTGCGTCGGTCAGATGCAGACGGCAAGGCCTCGGCGTCACTGGGACTGAAGAGTCCCGCGAGCGGAGCGTTGCCCTCTGGAAGCCAAAGCGGACCGCCAGAGAGGACCTATCGAAGAAGGTGATCTCTCATGCGGAAGGTTTACGTCCGTCTCGCCCTGCTCTCATCGAGCGCGGCAGCACTGCTGCTCGCCGGCGGTGCTCTGAAGTGGCGGTAAGCCGAAGTTGATCCGCGCCGAGGCCTTGCCGCCTACGTCTGACGGGAACCCATGAACGACCGAGCAACCGCGAAGCTGACGGCGTACTGCGTCGGGCTGGCGGTGCTGGCCACCGGGGTCGGCATCGCGTTGACCGCGCGCGGACCGTTGCCGGCGCTGGCGCCGGTCCTGGCGCTCGCGATCCTGCACGCGTTCGCCGAGAACCAGATCACCTACCTGACCACCGAGCTCGGCTCCAGCGCCGGGGTGCTGCTGTGCACCGCGGCGATGGTCGTGTTCCGGGCGGACCAGAGCGCGCTGGGCGTCTTCCTCGTCGCGTTCGCCGGTGGGCTCTACGTCGTGCACGTCCGGAGCTGGGAGTGGCGCAAGCTCCTGTTCAACTGCTCGATGTTCCCGCTCTCGGCCGTGTCCGGGGCGATGGTGTTCTGGGCCATCCTCGGCAGCGGCCACGCGTCCCCGGCGGAGTTGCTCCTGGCCGCCCTGCCGGCCGCGGCCGTGTACTCGATCGTCAACGTGACCCTCACCTGCCTCGTGGTCACCCTCGCGACGGGTCAGCGCTTCCGCGACGTGATCATGGTCGGCAGCCGCGAGTACCTCGTCTTCTACCCGTTCGCCATCATGGGCGTGTTCCTCGGGCTGCTCTACCTCGACTACCAGCTGGCGCTGCTCCCGCTCTTCCTGGTCCCGATCCTCGTGGCCCGGCAGGCGTTCTCCTCGTACCTGGCCCTGAAGCGCTCGCACGAGGCGACGGTGAGGATCCTCGTCGGAGCGCTCGAGGCGAAGGACCCCTACACCGCTGGCCACGCCGAGCGGGTCGCCGAGTACGCGCAATACATCGGGCTGGAGCTCGGCATCCCCGCGGGCCGGCTCGAGCGGCTGCGGCTCGCCGCCCTGATGCACGACGTCGGCAAGCTCGTCGTCCCGAACCACCTCCTCAACAAGCCGGGCAAGCTCACGGCCGACGAGTTCGACGTCGTGCGCCGGCACGAGGACGTGTCGGTGGAGATCCTGACCCGCATCGACTTCCTCGCGCCGGTGGCACCGAGCGCGACGAGCGAGGCCGCAGTGTTCTCGCCCGTCGCCGACGAGCACGGACAGCCGATCGAGCCGCACATCGTCGCGGTGGCCGATGCGTACGACGCGATGACGTCGACCCGGTCGTACCGTCGCGCGCTCACCCAGGACGTCGCATTCGCGGAGCTGCGCAAGAACTCCGGTCGTCAGTTCCACCCGCGGGTGGTCGACGCGTTGATCTCGTCGCTCCGGCGTCGTGGGGCCGTCCACGGCGACGGCCACGAGCTCTACGTGCACCACATCGACGCGCCGCGGCAGGGCGTGGGCTCCGCCGGACTCGGTGACCTGCTCCCGGCGGTCGACCCGGTGGCGCGGCCGTGAGCATCGGCGCGCGCATCGCGATCGTCACGGTGCTCGGCGCCGTCGCTGCAGTCGTGGTGGAGATCGTCGCTCCGGGCGGCCGGATGACCGCGCTCGTCGTGATCGCCGGTGGCGTCGCCATCGGGGAGCTCGTGGCGATGCGGCCTCGGCACCGCGAGCCCGTCCCGCTCGGGTACGCCCCGATGCTGGTGCTCATCCGTGCCTTCTCGCCGCTCGCGGCCCTCGTGGCGATCGTCGCCGCGGAGATCGTGGTGGTGCCGCTGCGGCCCGAGGGCACCCTCGGGGCCCGGATCCGCACCAGCGCCGAGCACGCGGCGGCGGGTGCGGCGGGACTGCTCGTCTTCCACCTGCTCCTGCCGCTCGCGCTGCTGGGTGAGACGCCCTGGATGCTCACGACGCTGGCCGTCTCGAGTGTCACCACCCTGTCCGTCCACGAGGGGTTCGTCTTCGCGAGGACCCGGCGGGTCCCTCCGGTCGGGGGAGCGGATCTCGCCCTCATCGCATCGGCGATGCTGATGGCGATCGGCTTCCGGGCCGTCGGCGGCCACGAGAGCGTCGGCCTCTGGGGCGTCGGGTTGTTCGCGGTGCCGCTCCTCGCCGCCTGGTACTCGTTCGAGCGGCTCGCGGTCATCAGCCGCACGTCGGAACAGACCATCGAAGCGCTGTCAGTCGTTCCCGAGATGGCCGGCCTCGCCGCGGAGGGGCACGCCGCCCGCGTCGCCGAGCTCTCCGTCCGGGTCGGCGACGAGCTCGGCCTCCGGCGCCGGGCGCTCGACGACCTCCGGGCCGCCGCGCTGCTCCACCATCTGGGCCACCTCTGCCTCGATGCGCCCGAGGTGCGCGACGAGCCGATCGAGCCGTACGAGGTTGCCGACCAGAGTGCCGCGATCCTTCGCCAGACCGACCTCGCGTCGGCGGGCGACCTGCTCGCCACGGAGTCGGTGAGCGTGGGCGGCCAGGTACTCCGCCTGGCCAGCGCCTACGACGATC
Organism: uncultured Acidimicrobiia bacterium; assembly: GCA_963801105.1. Taxonomy (GTDB): domain Bacteria; phylum Actinomycetota; class Acidimicrobiia; order IMCC26256; family JAENVU01; genus JAENVU01. The sequence goes on along the minus strand of CAWDDH010000003.1, from coordinate 3,729,765 downwards.
TGCGCGCGGACCACGACGTGGAGTCCGCGCTCGATGCGCTCGGGGTCGGCCCCGGGTTCCTCTACGACCGACGCGTGTTCGACGCACTGGAGCGGGTCGTGTCTGCCGGCGCGTCGACGGCGGCGCTGGCGGGCTCGTCGGCCTGACCCTCCCGCAGGTCGATCTCGCGTTCGAGGGCGGGCAGGTCCACGTAGCGCACCGGTCGCGGCGGCGTCCGACGTCGGCGGCGCCGACTCCCGACGTAGGCCAACTCGACGATGCCCGCGGCGATGACGAGGTCGCCGACCGAAATCGCGGCGCCGACGGGCCCACCGACCACGATCTGGTCCGACAGGAAGACCGCGAGATCCGAATCCCGGGTCGGCCGGTGCTTGACCGTGGTCTCGCGCGGGAGGTCGCTCGTGACTCGGTAGGGCATGCCGGCGTTCAACGCGATCACGAAGGCGTTCAGCGCGATGCCGATCGCGATGAGCACGAAGCCACGCGTGCGCAGGTTCGACGCGCAGAATCCGAGGAGCGCCGTGTAGCTCAGTAGCAGCAGTGCGAGCCCGAGGTCCTCGTCGCGGGTCCGTGGGAGGTCGACGACGTCGAGGCCGATCTGGATCACCAGTCCGGCGGCGAGCAGCCACACCCGCCGGAACTCGAGCTCGGCGAGCCGCGTGAACGTACCGCTCGTGAGGGGCACGATCGCCACCGCGACCGCCAGCGCGATTGCGTACGCGAGCACCGGGGCACGGTACTCAACCACGGCACCCGACCGGATGCGTCATGGGACCGGCCCCGGAGCGGCGCGTAGGCTGCGCCGCCGATGACCGAGCCCGAAGTCCTCTCCCGCGTCGATGACGGCGTCGCCCGCATCACCATCAACCGCCCCGAGCGCCGCAACTCGATGTCCTACGGAGTCATGCAGGGCCTGCGCGACGCGATGGCCGCGGCCAAGGCCGACCCCGCGGTGCGGGTCGTGGTCCTCACAGGGGCGGGAGACAAGGCCTTCTGCGCCGGTGCCGATCTCGGTGGGATCGCCGACAACGCGGGCGCGGCGGCCGCGCACGACGGTCGAGGCCTGCTCGCGGACCTCTTCCGGGAGATGTGGGCGCTCGGGAAGCCGGTCATCGCCCGGGTCCGGGGGTTCGCCCTCGCCGGGGGGTTCGGGCTCGCGCTCGCGTGCGACGTCGTGATCGCCTCCGACGACGCGCAGTTCGGCACGCCGGAGGTGAACGTCGGGCTGTGGCCCTACATGATCACCGTCCCGATGCTGCGATCGATGCCGCCCAAGACGGTGCTCGAGTTGCAGATGACGGGCCGGCGCGTCGGTGCCGAGGAAGCGGCGCGCATCGGGTTCGTCAACCGGGTGGTGCCGGTCGCAGACCTCGACGAAGCTGTCGAGGAGTTCGCGACCGCGCTGGCCTCCAAGTCGCCACTGGTGCTGCGGTGGGGTCGGGACGCGTTCTACCGCGTGTTGGAGATGGACGCGGATGCCGCGCTCGACTACCTGCAGGGCATGCTCACCGTGCACACGCAGTCGGAGGACGCGGCCGAGGGCGTGGCCGCGTTCGCCGAGAAGCGGACGCCGCAATGGAAGGGGCGCTGACCGATCGATCTCGCTTCGGTTCCCGGATTCGACGCCATCTCGACCTCATGTGGGATCTGCCGACCGCCTGGTAGGTCCTCGCAGTCCCTGATCGGCTGGGCTACTCGGCGGGGGCGACCCGTTCGAGGAGGTCACGCGCGGCGGTGGCGACCTCCGCGCGTTCGGCGTCGGACGACGCGCTCGCGAGGCGTGCGACGAGCCCGGTGAGCTCCTCCAGCAGCTCGCGGAGCTCGGAGTCCACGTTGGCGATCTTGGAGAACGGAAACGCGATCGAGACCGACGGGCTGCCGTGGCGCCCGCCGATGAAGGTCTTCCCGGGCGTGGTGTCGATCGGGTCGTCGTCCATGCATGGCTCCTCGGCACGGGGAGCCATGACGTTAGGACCGGTCCCGGGCGGATGTCGACGGCCCGGTCGGAACCGGGCCTGCCACGTCTCACCTAGCCTCAGCCCGTCGTCCGGCGGGAGCTGAGGAGATCGCGTGACCGACAAGACCGCGTCGACGGGTGGTGGCAACGTCCACGACTGGGGCCCGCTCGTGGCCGACCTGGCCGGGCGGCGCGAGCGGGCGTTGGGCATGGGCGGGGAGAAGTTCGTCGAGCGGCAGCGTTCGCTGGGCAAGCTCACGGTGCGCGAGCGCCTCGACCTCCTCCTCGATCCCGGCACCTGGGTCGAGTACGGGATGCTCGCCGACCACATGGATCCCGGACTGGGCGACCGCTACCTCGCGGCCGACGGCGCGGTGACCGGCATCGGTGAGATCGACGGCCGGCCGGTCGCGATCGCGGCGTACGACTTCACGGTGATGGCCGGGTCGATGGGTGGCGTCGGCGAGAACAAGATCCGCCGGATGCGCCATCACGCGATCAGCCAGCGCGTTCCCATGATCTGGTTGCTCGACTCGGCAGGGGCGCGCATCCAGTCGACGAGCGGCTCGACGTTCGCCGGCGCCGGTGACCTCTTCCGCGAGCAGGTCGCGATGAGCGGTGTCGTGCCGATGGTCGCCGCGATGCTCGGCCACTGCGCCGCGGGCACCGCCTACATCCCGGCCCTCGCGGACTTCGTGCCGATGGTGAAGGGCACGTCGTCGATGGCGCTCGGCGGTCGGCACCTCGTCAAGGCTGCGGTGGGCGAGGACGTGACCGAGGAGGAGATGGGCGGCTCGGGCGTCCACACCAAGATCAGCGGCGTGGCCGACCTCGAGGTCGCCGACGACGCCGAGTGCCTGCGCATCGTGCGCGAGTACCTCTCGTTCTTCCCGCAGCACAACCAGGAGCGCCCGCCCGTCCGCATGTCCTCGGACCCGGTCGAGCGTCGCGCCGAGGAGATCTACGACATCGTGCCGACCGCGCCCCGGCGGGCGTACGACGTCCGCAAGGTCATCGCCACGATCGTCGACGACGGCGAGTTCTTCCCGATGAAGCCGGACTGGGCGAAGAACATCGTGACCGGGCTCGCCCGGATCGGCGGCGAGCCGATCGGCATCGTGGCGAACCAGCCGATGGTGCTCGGTGGCGCACTCGACGTGAACGCGGCCGACAAGGCCGCCCGGTTCGTCTGGCTCTGCGATGCGTTCGGCATCCCGCTCGTGTTCCTCCATGACGTCCCCGGGTTCATCGTGGGCTCGGCGGTGGAGAAGCAGGGCATCATCCGCCACGGCGCCAAGATGCTCTTCGCGGTGAGCGAGGCCACCGTGCCCAAGATCAGCGTGATCATGCGCAAGAGCTACGGCGCCGGGTATTTCGTGATGAACGGTCTGGCGTACGAGGCCGACTACATCGTGTCCTGGCCGACGGCCGAGATCGCGGTGATGGGCCCGGACGGGGCGGTGAACATCATCCACCGCAAGACGATCGAGGCCGTCCCGGAGGAGGAGCGCGCCGCGAAGCGGCTGGAGCTCGCCGAGGAGATCCGCGCCAACATCGACCCGTACATCGCCGCCGGTCACGCCCAGCTCGACGACGTCATCGACCCGGCCGAGACGCGCCACGCGATCTGGCGGGGACTGCACGTGTCGCGCGAGAAGCAGGTCGTGCGCCCCTGGCGCAAGCACGGCGTCCTACCGGTCTGATCCCGGGCGGTGCATCCCGGGGATGTCGGACGCGACGTCACTGCCCGCCGCGGGACCGGCTCGCGGCGGCCCAAGCGGTAGGGTGCGCCGCCATGGCTGAGATCCGCGCGGAGATCACCGCGAACGTGTGGCAGGTCGTGGTGGAGGAGGGTCAGATGATCGCCGAGGGCGGCGAGATCTGCATCCTGGAGTCGATGAAGATGGAGATCCCGGTGATCACCGAGGTGCCGGGGGTCGTCCGGGAGTTGCACGTGGCGCCCGAACAGGTGGTCCACGAGGGCGACCTGATCGCGGTCATCGACGAATCGTGATCCACTGGCAGGAGCCGGCGCCCCACGTCGGACTCGCGATCCTCGACCGTCCGGAGCGGCGCAACGCCCTCAACGCGGAGCAGTGCGACGACCTGCGCGGTCACCTCCAGGCCAACCACCACCTGCGCGCCGTCGTGATCGCCGGTGAAGGCTCGTCCTTCTGCGCCGGCGCCGACATCGTGCGGCGCACCGCCGACCACAGCGGGCTCGCCCACGGCAAGGAGGATTCCTTCCGGCCCGCGTTCGAGTTGCTCTGCGACGAGATCCAGCACCACCCGGCGCCCGTGATCGCGGCCGTCCACGGCCCGGCGATCGGCGCCGGGACCCAGTTGGTCGTCGCATGCGACTACCGCGTCGCCGGGCCCGACGCGGTCTTCGGCATCCCCGCGTCGAAGCTCGGGATCGTGCTGAGCCCGAAGAACATCACCCGGCTCGTGCAGCTCGTCGGGGCGACCAACGCATCGGACCTGCTCGTCACCAGCCGTTACGTGAATCGCGATGAATCGCTGCGGTTGGGACTCGTCACACGTTGTGTGGAGGACACCCGCGCCGAGGCGCTGGCCTTCGCCTCCGAGATCGCATCGCTCGCACCGATCACGGTGTCCGCGCACAAGCGCGCGGTGAACCTGGTGAAGGCGACGGCGATGCTCGACGAGGCCGCGGCGGACGAGATCCGCGCCCTCGAGCAACGAGCGTTCCTGAGCGACGATCTCCAGGAGGGACTCGCCGCGTTCGCGGAGAAGCGCACCGCGAAGTTCGAGGGGCGCTGACCGCAGCTCGGTCCGACAGGTCGGTGGTGAACCCGACGAGCCGGCCGTCGTCCTCCGCGGACCCGGACGGGTCGGGAGCGACGCCGGGCTCTCCGACCACGTGAGCGCCCCGATGCTCGCCGAGCTGGCGCGGCGCGGGTGATCCGGTCCGGTCAGCTCTTGGCGCGGATCAGCCGGACGGTGATCCACACCGCGACCACGATCCAGACGGCGGCGAGCACGGTGAGGACGGCCGTCGAGTAGTCGAGCGGTTGCACGCTCGGGTTGTCGGGCACGGTGGCCCGGCCGTACCCGCGCAGCGGAGCCCACCCGACGACCAGGACCACGCCGGTCGCGACGAGCCCGAGCTGGACCGGAACCTTCGCGACGAGCGGCACGACGCGGGTCACCGCCCAGCCCACCGCGATCGCGACGGGTGCGACGATCAGGTCGTGGACGAGGTCCGCACCGACGACCCATTGCACCAGCACCACCGGATCGGTGGCGTGTGAGTTCATGAAGACGCCGCGGATGCCGAAGGCCATCACCGCGCCGCCGATCACCAGGCCGATCCAGAACGCGGGCCCCGGCCGGTCCCGGTCGGTCTCGGTGGGCACCGTCACAGGACCACCACCCGGGTGACCCACTTCGTCTGCATCACGCCGGGCCGGTTGGGTCCGATCAGTCGCAACGGGAAGCCGTGATCCAGCTCGAGCGTCTCGCCGTTCACCTTCGTCGCGAGAAGGGTGTCGCGGTCCGCGACCTGGCGGGCGTCGACGAGCGACGTGCGATAGGAGCGGCGCAGCTGGAGGGACTCGATCCGCACGTCCCGTGCGTCGGGTACGCCGGCCAGGCGGAGCAGGTCGAGCAGGGGGACGCCGTCCCACGTCTGGTTCGTGCTCCATCCCTCGACGCACGCGATGGGCAGGGTGGCGGTCCGGTGGGGGAGCGCGCGGACCTGGTCGAGTTCCAGGCTCAGGGGTGTCGGGACGTGGCGGCCGGTGACCTCGAGCCGGTATCCGGGTGCGCGCGCCGACTCGAGCACGCCCGCGGCGCGCGCCGTCCGGTTGACCGGGAAGCCCTGCGGTCCGGTGTCGGGTCGGCGCGGGGCGAGGAGCGCGAGCTTGCGCAGCGGCGAGAAGGTCTGGCCCACGGTGACGAGCGTGATCACGCCGCTGGTGCCGAACGCGGCCAGGAGCAGCTGGCGGCGGGACAGGCCGTGCCGGTCGACGGTCTCGGACCCGAGCTCGCGGTCGGCCGCCGCGCCGCGCCGGAGCGCCGCGCGCGTCGTCGTCACCTTGGCGCCGATGTGGACGATGAGCGCGCCGATCGTGATCCACGCGATCCAGTAGTGCGCGATCGGGAAGTTGAACGGCCACGGGTACCAGAGGTTGATGTTCGCGAGGCCTGTGGTGAGGAGGAACAGGCTCCCGCCGATGAGCGGGAGCAGCATGAGGCGCTCGATCGCGTTCGCGACGCCGGTCACCGGCGGCCACGCGAAGAGCTTTGGGTACACCGTCCAGAGCTTCGCCAGCAGGAGCGGGATCGAGGCGAGCCCGGTCGCGATGTGCAGGCCCTGCGTCACGCGGTAGAGCCCGGCCGGGCGGGCCCAGAGGTGGAACCAGCTCGGTGGGTGCTGGGCGAGGTGCGAGTAGATGCCCGTCGCGAACGACACCGAGAAGCAGACCCCCAGGGTCACGCCGAGGATCGCGGCGGTGCGCTCGGAGTGGGCAGGACTGTGGAACGCGCCGCGCCGGAACGGCCCGACGTCGGGCGGCGCCAGCCTCATCGGCCGAGCCAGGCGAACCACCGGCCGTCGTCGCACCAGAGGTCCTCGACGGCGAGTCCGGCGGCGCTCGCCATCGGTGCGAGGTCGTCGCGGTCGACGACCGCCCAGTCGAACCACGGTCCCGCGGCCGCGTCGATCTCGAAGCGCACGCGCGTCCCCGACCGGCCCGTTCCGTGCGCGCCGACCTCGATCAGCGCGCGGCCGTCGGGCGCGAGGACCTGCGCCACCCGGCGCAGGAGCGCGGTGGGGTTGCCACCGATCCCGATGTTGCCGTCGAGCAGCAGAGCGCTCCGCCACCGCCCGGTGCCCGGGATCTGGTCGAACACGCATCGCTCGAGCACCATCGCCCCACGGGCTCGCGCGTGGTCGAGCGCACCCGTGGTGATGTCGATGCCGAGCGCGGGCACCCCGCGCTCGGCGAGCGCGACGACGTGGCGACCCGGACCGCATCCGATGTCGAGCGCCGGTCCGTGCACCCCGTCCAGTGCCCGCTGCTCGGCCGGTGCGGCGGGGCCGAACCAGCGGTCCGCGGGCGCCGCCAGCACCCTGCCGGTCTCGTCGCGGAGTTGGGCCCGGCCGACCGGCGTCGTCGTGGTCATGCCGCCGGCTCGGCGGCTCGGCGGCCCGTCGCCCGGGGATCGACCGCGGCCACCGCTCGCGCGAACGGGCTGCCCGGCATGGACCGGGCGACGGTGACGGCGTCGGCCATGGTGTCCACGTCGACGGCGCGCCCGACCAGCCGCGTCCGCAGCCCCAGGACGCCCAGGCGCGTGAGCTGGGCGCGCCCGGTGGTGGGGGTGCTCATCGGGACGCCGGTGAACGCCGGAACCTGCGGGTCGCGCAGGCCGATCGTCCACCAGCCGCCGTCGACGGTGAGGCCGAGGGTGGCGTCCACCCCGGGGGCGAGCAGGGCGTCCAGCGTGGTGCGGACGTCGCGCGGCGAGACCTGGGGGGTGTCCATGCCGAGCAGCAGCGTCGGGCCGGCCGTGCCCCGGAAGGCGGCGCCGAGGCGGTCGGCCAGCGTGCCGGCGGCCTGGCGGACGACCGGGATCCCGGGTGGCAGCCAGCGGCCGGGCCGGCCGTCCAGCACCAGCACGGGACGGATTCCGGGCGTGCTCCGCGCGGTCTCGAGCGTCGCGGTGAGCGCGGCGCGGGCGATCGTGGCCGCCTCGTCGGGCGTGCAGGGTGGGCAGAGCCGAGTCTTGACCCGGCCGGGTCGGGGCTCCTTGGCGATGACGAGCAGCGTCGCGTCGGTCACCGCAGCACCGCGGTCATGTCGCGCACGGTGCGGACCGTGCCCCGGACGGTGCCCGTGACCTTGGAGCGACCGACGCGTGGCGCGTAGGGCACGTCGACCTCGGTGATCCGCCAACCGGCCCGGTGTGCCTTCACGACCATCTCGAGCGGCCAGCCGAAGCGACGGTCCGCGAGGTCGAGTGCGAGGAGGTCGGTCCGGTGCATGGCACGCATCGGCCCGAGGTCGCGCAGTGGCACGCCCGTCCGGCGGCGCACCTCAGCGGCGAGCAGGCGATTGCCGAACCGCGCGTGCGGGGGCCACGCGCGACGCGCGGCGGCCTGCCGGGCCCCGAGCACCAGTTCGGCCGTGCCGTCCGCCACGGGCGCGACGACGCGCGGCAGGTCGTGACCGTCGAGGGACCCGTCGCAGTCCATGAAGCAGACGATGTCCGACGTGGCGGCGAGCAGGCCGGCGAAGCAGGCGCTGCCGAACCCGCGTCGGGGCTCGGCGACGACGAGCGCGCCCGCGTCGCGTGCGACCGCAGCGGTGGTGTCGGTGGACCCGTTGTCCACGACGACGGCGCGAAATCCCGACGGCAGCGATGCCACGACGCCCGGGATCGCGCCGGCCTCGTCGAGCGCGGGGAGGACGACGTCGATCATCCTTCCGACCGTACCCACGGGCACCGTCGGAAGGAACCATTGCGCGCTTACGAAACGCGAAACTCGTGCGTGGCGGCGCGTGCCGGGGTCTGGAGCATCGGTACCCTCGCCGGGTGGCCCACGCCGTGACCGATCCGCCGCGCCCGGATCGCCCACCCGAACACGCGCCCGCGCGCGACGAGCGGGAGCACCGCGCGCATGCGAGGGCGTCGGTGGTCGCGCTCGTGGTCGCGGCCGTGCTGATCGTCGTCGCGTCGCGGTGGGGCGAGATGCTGCTCGCCGACGGGGTGCGCATGAAGATCCACACGCCACCGCTGCGCGGACCGACGGACTGGCGGCTCGGACGCTCGGTGGCCTGGAGCGCAGCCGTCGCCCTGCTCGTGCTCTGGTGGTGGCCAGGCGTCAGCGAGCGCCTCGGATGGCGCTCGCTCCTCGCCCTGGCCGGCGTGACCGCGATCGGGTGGGCGCTCGCGCTCGCGCTCGTCGACGGTGTCCTCGGGATCACCGAGCCGCTGCGCAGCCCGCAGTACCTCCAGACCGTTCCGCAGATCCACGACCTCGGAACGTTCCTGTCGACATTCACCGACCGCATCGCGGGCTACAACGTCCATACCCAGGGTCATCCCCCGGGGATGGTCGTGTTCCTCTGGGTGCTCGACCGACTCGGGTTCGGCGGGCTGCACTGGTACGCGGCGCTGGTGTTCCTCGGCGGCGGCGTGTCCGTCGTCGCGACGCTCGTCGCCGCGCGCGACGTCGCCGGCGAAGCCGTTGCCCGGCGCGCCGCGCCGTTCCTCGTGCTCGCACCCGCCGCGATCTGGTGGTCCTCGGGTGACCCGTTCTTCGCCGGCGTCGGGGCCACCGCGGTCGCGTTGCTCGTCGTGGCCACGAATCGCGACGGCCGCGCGCGCCGACGCGCTCGCGGTGCTCGGCGGCCTGGCCTTCGTGGCGACGGCCTACCTCTCCTACGGGCTCGTGCTGCTCGCGCTCATCCCGCTCGCGGTCGCCGTCGTGCGCCGCCGCTTGCGCCCGGTCCTCCTCGCCGCGGGCGTCGGCGCGGTGACGCTCCTCGTGATCACCGCAGTGAGCGGATTCGCGTGGTGGGACGGTGCCGCGGCGACCAAGGAGCGCTACTACGCCGGCGTCGGAGGTATCCGGCCCTACGACTTCTTCCTCCTGGCCGATCTCGCGGCCTTCGCGATCATGATCGGTCCGGCGGCGGTCGCCGGTCTCGGCCATCGGCCGCGCACCCGAGCGTTCGGCGCGGTGGTCCTGGGTGCCGTCGGTGCGGTCCTGCTCGCCGACCTCTCGGGGTTGTCCAAGGCCGAGATCGAGCGGATCTGGATCCCGTTCGTCCCGTGGGTGGTGCTCGCGGCCACGGCCGTCGCGACCACGCGACGCTCCACGCGCGGCTGGCTGGCGGCCCAGGCGCTGGTGACGATCCTCGTCGCCGTGGGGGTACGGTCGCCGTGGTGACCGAGCCCGCCCCGTACGTCCTGGTGGTCGAGGACGATCCGAACATCTCCGAGGTCGTCGTGCGCTATCTCGCGCGCGAGGGTCTCGAGGTCACGGCCGTCGCCGACGGGCGTGACGCGCTCGAGGCCGCGGACGCGCGCTGGCCCGACCTCGTCGTGCTGGACCTCATGCTGCCCGGCCTCGACGGTCTCGAGGTGTGCCGGCGCCTCCGCGCGCGTGCGCCGGTGCCCGTGATCATGCTGACCGCCCGCGGCGACGAGGAGGACCGCGTGCTCGGTCTGGAGCTGGGTGCGGACGACTACGTCGTGAAGCCCTTCTCGCCGCGCGAGTTGACGGCGCGCGTCCACGCGGTGTTGCGGCGCGCGGTCGCGACGGGGGTCCCCGACGGCTTCGGAGTCGACATCATCGAGCACGACGACCTCCGCATCGACCTCCCCGCGCGCGAGGTCACGCGAGCTGCGGAGCACGTCACGCTCACGGCCCGCGAGTTCGACCTCCTGGCGCACGTTGCCCGCCACCCTCGCAAGGCCTTCACGCGGGAGGAGCTCCTCGAGCGCGTCTGGGGGTACAGCTTCGGGGACACCGCCACGGTGACGGTCCACGTGCGACGCCTGCGGGAGAAGATCGAGGTCGTGCCGTCGGAGCCGCGTCACCTGGTCACGGTGTGGGGCGTGGGGTACCGGTGGGACCCATGAGACGGTCGATCCTGGTCGCGGCGCTCGTCCTGGTCGGCGGCCTCGCGCTGACGTCACTCGTCGCCGGGCTGACCGCGATGTCCGCCCCCGATGCGGGCGAGCTCGTCGCGATCGCCGGTGGTGTCGCTCTCGTGGCGATCGCGGCCGGGTTCGCGATCCTCGGGCCGTTACGCCGGCAGTCCCTCGCGCTCCAGATCGCGGTGCTGGCGCTCGTCGTCGTCGCTGCGGTCGCGCTCGGGGTGTTCGGCGCGGCGCAGGCGATGTTCATCTCGTCGCACGACCTCGGCGCGATCGAGGTCGTGTTGGTGGCGGTCGCGACCGTCGGCGTCGCCGGGGCGATTCTGCTCGGTGCACGAGTGGCGGCGACCAGCACGTCGCTGGTCGCGGTCACCCGCCGCATCGGCGGCGACGAGACCGGCGAACGCGCCGAGGTCTCGGGTCCGCCCGAGCTGGCGCGCCTCGCGGCGGAGCTCGATCTCATGGAGCAGCGGCTCGAAGACGCCCGCCGGCGCGAGCGTGCCGTCGAGGAGTCCCGGCGGGAGCTGGTGGCCTGGGTGTCGCACGACCTGCGGACGCCGCTCGCGGCGCTGCGGGCGATGGTGGAGGCCCTGGAGGAGGGTGTCGTGACCGATCCGGAGACGGTGGGGAGGTACCACGCGTCGATGCGGACCGAGACCGAGCGGCTCACCGCGCTCGTCGACGACCTCTTCGAACTGAGCCGCACCCAGGCCGGTGCGCTGCGCCTGCAGCTCGAGCGTGTCTCGCTCGGGGACCTCGTCTCGGACGCGATCGCGGGCGTCGCGCCCGTGGCCGCGGCCAAGGGCGTCCGGCTCGAAGGGCGCCTCGACGGCCCGGCCCCCGAGATCGTGGTGTCGACGCCCGAGGTGCTGCGCGCGTTGCGCAACGTGCTGGAGAACGCGATCCGCCACACCCCGACCGACGGGTCCGTCATGGTCGAGGCGGGCGCGGCCGAGCCCGGCCACGCGTTCGTCTCGATCGTCGACTCCGGTGGGGGAGTGCCCGAACACGACCTGGACCGGATCTTCGACATCGCCTACCAGTCCGACCCCTCGCGGACCGCGGGCGGTGCCGGACTCGGGCTCGCGATCGCCCGGGGCTTCGTGGAGGCGCATCGCGGCCGTATCACCGTCCGCAACGAGAACGGTGGCGCGCGCTTCACCGTGCAGCTGCCGCTGGATCCCATCGCGTGAGGGTGCTGCTCACCGGCGGGGCCGGGTTCATCGGCACTCATGTCGCCGACCGGCTGGCGGACCACGGCGACGAGGTGGTCGTGCTCGACCGCGAGGCGCCGGCCGGCGGCGCCGCGATCCGTGCCGACGTCGGTGATCTCGACGCGGTCACCCGCGCGATCGTCGGGGTCGACGCGGTGTGCCACCAGGCGGCGAAGGTCGGGCTGGGCGTGGACTTCGCCGACGCGCCCGACTACGTGCGCGACAACGACCTCGGCACCGCGGTTCTGCTCCGTGCCCTGCACGACGTGGGCTTTGCCGGACCGTTCGTGCTCGCTTCGAGCATGGTCGTCTACGGCGAGGGTCGGTACCGGTGCGCGGCCCACGGGATCGTGCCCGCCCCCGCGCGACGGCCGGAGGATCTCGATGCCGGACGCTTCGAGCCGGCCTGCCCGGAGTGCGGTGCGCCGCTCGTGCCCGAGTCGGTGCCCGAGACCGCGCCGCTCGACCCGCGCAACGTCTACGCGGCGTCGAAGCTGGCCCAGGAGCACCTCGCGGCGGCCTTCGCGCGCGAGCACACCGGTGTGACGGTGACGGCGCTGCGGTACCACAACGTCTACGGGCCGGGGATGCCCCGCTCCACGCCGTACGCGGGCGTGGCGGCGATCTTCACCGACGCCCTCGCGTCGGGGGCTGCGCCCTGCGTGTTCGAGGACGGCGCGCAGATCCGGGACTTCGTGCACGTCCGGGACGTCGCGCGTGCCAACGTGCTGGCACTGCACGCCGGTGTCCCCGGGCCGTTCAACGTCGCGAGCGGCACTCCACGCCGGCTGATCACGATGGCGGAGACGCTCGCCGACGCGTTCGGGCCGGACGCGCCGCGACCCGAGGTGGTGGGCCGATGGCGGGCAGGCGACGTCCGGCACGTGTTCGCGAGCCCGGACCGCGCCCGGGCCGAGCTCGGCTTCGCCGCCGAGGAGGACTTCGCCACCGGGCTCCATGCCCTCGCGCGCGAGCTGCGCGTCGGCGGGCGCTCCTAGAACCCGGGCGGCAGCACGCGCTCGAGGTAGAAGCAGAACACCGCGTAGCTGGCGAGGAACGGGATCGCGCCCAGGACCCAGACCCACCAGCGCGGCTTGCGGTGGAACAGGAACCACCACAGGCCGCCGACCGCGGCGGCGAACAGCCCCGACCAGATGACCGGCAGGCGCGACGACTGGTTCCCGCCGACATCGTTCCCGGAGAGCCGCACCGCCCGCGCGCGGATCCGCGCCGGGGCCGCGACGGGCTCGGGACTCTTCTCCAGGTCCAGCGCCGCCTTCACGACGAGGCGCTGGCGGGCGCTGTACTTCGGGTTGCACGTCGTGAGGGTCAGCGTCGCGGTCGGCGTCTGGTCGAGGACGTAGACGTCCTTGGGGGAGACGACGAGCTGCCCGGTCACGTGGTAGTGGAACGTGCCCGAGAGCGTGACGATGGTGATCTCGTCGCCGGGCACCAGCTCGTCGATCCGGTTGAACGGCGCGCCGTAGGTGGTGCGATGCCCGGCGATCGCCGCGTTCCCGAGCTGCCCGGGCATCGGCGAGTCGGGATAGTGGCCCGGCCCCTTGCGCAGGTCGGGGACCTCGACCCCCTGGACGAGGGCGCGGTCCAGCCCGATGTGGGGGATATGGATGATGCCGAGCGGCTCGCCCGCGGCGGGCGGTGGGGGCGGCTGGGTCGTGGTGGTCGTGCCCGAGACCGGCTGCTCGGCCCGGTGTACCTGGGCCAGCGACTGACCGAAGTCCGAGCGCAGGGTGCTCTGCTGGGCCTGCTCGTAGAAGCCCGTCCCCCACAGCTGGTACGCCACGAAGAGCAGGAGGAGGAGCCCGGCGGTGACGAGGAAGCGCCCGAGGGCATTGGCGACGCGGCGCACCGGCCGACGGTAGCGGCTCGCCGGGCCGCCCCCGGGCCACCCCGGCGGCGGCCGAACCGTCGGCCGGCTCGCCCGCGGTTCGACCAGTTTCGGGTGCGCTCCGTAGACTTTCCGGGCTCGATCAGCCCCGGTCCCGGGGCCCGGAGGCTCGGTGTGTCACTCGTCGTCCGACTGCGATCCGTCGTCTGTCTCCTGGGTCGGTTCCCGGCGCTCGCAGGCGCGGATCTTGACGTCGCCCCGGAGGAGATCGTGCTGGTCACCGGCCCGAACGGTGCCGGCAAGACCACGCTGCTCCGCCTCCTCGCCGGTCTCGTGCCTCCCTACTCGGGCGAGGCCGTGGTGTGGGACCGGGACCTGTTCTCCGACCGGCGCGGGGCCCGGGAGCGCACGGCACTGGTCGGGCACGAGTCGTACTGCTACGACGACCTCACCGCACTCGAGAACCTGCAGTTCTTCGCCCGCGCCGCCCAGCGTCCCGACCCCGAGGGTGAGGTCCGCACGGCGCTGGAGCGCGTCGCGCTCGGCCCGGCCGCGGACGTCGTCCACCGGGGGCTCTCGGCCGGGCAGCGTCGTCGCCTGGCGCTCGCCGTGGCGCTGGTGCGGGACCCGAAGCTGCTGCTGCTCGACGAGCCCCACGCCGGCCTCGACGCGACCGGTCGGGCCGTGCTCGACGACGTCGTGCGTCACGCGCCCGGGGAAGGCCGGACGGTCGTGATGGTCTCGCACGAGCTCGAGGTCGCCCGCCCCCTCGCGACGCAGGGAGATCCGGGTCGACGGCGGGCTCGTCGTCGACGCCACCGCCCCGACGGGAACGTCGTGATCTGGCGCGAGGCCGCGCTGGTGGCCGGCAAGGACCTGCGAATCGAAGCCCGGGCCCGGGTCGCGCTCGGCCAGATCCTGCCGTTCGGCCTCATCGTGCTGCTGCTGTTCGCGTTCGCCCTCGACCCGGACCGGGGGATCCTCGCCCGGGTCGCGCCGGGCCTGTTCTGGGTCGCCATCCTCCTCGCCAACCTGCTCGCCGTCGGCCGGGCGTTCGCCATCGAGACCCACCACGGTGCGCGGGACGGTCTCCGGCTCTCCGGCCTCGACGGCGGGGCGATCTTCCTGGGGAAGGCCGCGGCGATCGCGGCCCAGCTCCTCGTGCTCGAGGTCGTCCTCGGCGTGGGGGTGGTGGTGGTGTACGGCGTCGACGTGCACGGCATCGCGGTGGTCCTGCTCACCGCGCTGGCCGCGACCGTCGGAATGGCGGCGACCGGTACCCTCTACGGCGTCCTCGCGGCCGGGCTCCGGCTGCGCGAAACGCTGTTGCCCCTGTTGCTGCTCCCGGTGCTCGCGCCGGTCATGCTGGGCGCCACGCGAGCCTTCGAGGACGGGCTCGACGGGACGCCCGGCGATGCGTGGCCGTGGGTGGCGATGCTCGCCGTCTTCGCGGTGCTGTACACGGCGATCGGAGTGCTGGCGTTCGGGTCATTGTGGGAGGAAGCGGCATGACGCAGAGTCGGGGAGCGGCGAAGGACGAGCTCCTGGCGCCGGTCGTCCGGCGGACCGTCGGCGGCCTCACGATCGTGGCTCTCGTCGCGCTGACCGCCTTCGGCCTCTGGGGTGCTCCGGCCGACGAGGTGCAGGGCGACGCCCAGCGGGTGATGTACCTCCACGTGCCCTCCGCCTGGCTGGCCTACCTCGCGTTCTTCGTGACCGCGATCGCCTCGGCGCTGTTCCTGTGGCCGCGCACGCGCTCCAAGGCGTGGGATCGCATCGCCGGGGCGTCGGCCGAGCTCGGCGTCATGTTCACGGGCCTCGCCCTCGTGCTCGGCTCGATCTGGGGCAAGCCGGTCTGGGGCTTCTGGTGGGCGTGGGACGCGCGCCTGGTGAGCACCGCGCTGCTGTTCTTCCTGTTCGTCGGCTACCTCGCCCTGCGCCGGATCCCGGGCGATCCCGTCGGTGCGGCCAAGCGCAACGCGATCGCGGCGCTGATCGCCTTCGTCGACGTGCCGATCGTCCACTTCTCGGTGGAGTGGTGGCGCACACTGCACCAGAAGGCCACCGTGTTCAACCCCGAGCTCGACCCGAAGATCGAGGGCGTCATGGGGCTCACGCTCTGGATCGGCACGCTCGCGTTCACCCTGCTGTACGTGTACCTGCTCGACCGGCGCTACCGCCTGGCCGTCCTCGAGGAGGGCCGTGAGGACCTCGAGCTGGAACGGGCCATCGCCGAGCGGACCGGCGTGCCCGCGGGTGCGCGATGAGGGGCCGGCGATGACCGATCCGGGATACGTGGCGGCGGGTTGGAGCATCGCGGCGGTGGTGCTCGGCGGCTACACCTTCCGGCTCGCGCGGCGGCTCAAGCGCGCCGAGGCGTCGGCCGACGAGGATCGCCCCACGTGACGGCGCCGGTGCGGCGCGACGTGCGACGGACCCGTGCCATCGCCGCCGCGGTGGTCTGTGGCGTCGTCGTGGTGATCGCGATCGTCCTGCTCGTGGTCCTCTCGGACAACATCGTCTACTACCGCACGGTGTCCGAGGCCGTCCGCGAGCGCACGAGCCAGGGTCACTCGCGCTTCCGCCTCGCGGGCGCGGTCGTGCCCGGGACCGTGCAGGAGACCAGGCACGGCGTGGACTTCTCCGTGACCGACGGCAAGCACACGGTGAAGGTGCGCCACGACGGGGATCCGCCCGAGCTCTTCAAGCCCAAGGCACCGGTGCTGTGCGAGGGGCGTTGGGGCCGGGGTCTCGTCTTCGACTCGGACCGCATCCTGATCCGCCACGGCGCGAAGTACACGCCGCCGAAGGTCGACACGAAGCACGCGCCGAAGGCGAAGAGCGCATGAGGGCGAGCCTCGGGATCCTCGGCATCGCGATCGGCGTGGGCGCGTCGGCCGTCGGCATCTTCCTGTTGCTGCGCGGGGTCCTCACCGGCAGCGTCACCGCGCTGCGCGGCGGGCGGGCGTGTGTGTTCGTCGTGCTCGGCGGCGCGATCCTCTCGGTCGTCGCGATGGAGTGGGCGCTCATCAGCCACGACTTCACGATCAAGTACGTGGCCGAGAACAACGCCCGGTCCACGCCGTTGCTGTTCACGATCACGGGGCTCTGGGCTGCGCTCGAAGGGTCGATCCTGCTCTGGGTGCTGCTGCTCGCCGGCTACCTCTCCTTCGTCGCCCACCGGTTCCGCGCACGCCTGCAGGATCCGATGGTCGCGTGGGCGATGATCGTCGGCCTCGGGGTCGCGCTGTTCTTCTTCGTGTTCATGGCCGTGGCGGCGAATCCGTTCACGCTCGTGCCCGGTCTGTCCCCGCTCGACGGGCAGGGCCCGAATCCGCTCCTCCAGAACCATCCGCTCATGGCGTTCCACCCACCGATGCTCTATCTCGGGTACGTCGGGATGACGGTGCCGTTCTCGTTCGCGGTCGCGGCGCTGATCACGGGACGGTTCAGCGAGGGCTGGCTGGCCGACATCCGCCGCACCACCTTGATCGCGTGGGGGTTCCTCACCGTCGGGATCATCCTCGGTGCCTGGTGGAGCTACGAGGTGCTCGGCTGGGGTGGCTACTGGGGTTGGGACCCCGTGGAGAACGCGTCGCTGATGCCGTGGCTCACCGCCACCGCGTTCATCCACTCGGTGATGGTGCAGGAGCGGCGCGCCATGCTGCGCGTCTGGAACCTGTCGCTCGTGATCGCGACGTTCGCGCTCACGATCCTCGGCACGTTCCTGACCCGGTCCGGGGTCGTGAACTCCGTGCACGCCTTCACCCAGTCGACCATCGGGCCGTGGTTGCTCTCGTTCCTGCTCGTGGTCATGCTCGGCGGCGTGGCCCTGATCGCCTGGCGCGCCGACAAGCTCCACGTGCCCGGGCGGATCGACTCCCCGGTCTCGCGCGAGGCGGCGTTCCTCGCCAACAACCTGCTCTTCGCGGGCCTCGCGTTCATCGTGCTGCTCGGCACCGTGTTCCCGTTGCTCGCCGAGGCGATCCGGGGAAGCACGCTCTCGGTCGGTGAGCCCTACTTCGACCGCCTCGGTGCCCCGCTCGGACTGCTGCTGCTCTTCCTGATGGCGATCGCGCCCGCGCTGCCGTGGCGCGCGACCAGCGGCGAGGTGCTCCAGAACCGGCTGCTCCCGCCGGCGATCGTCGGGACCGCGGTGATGCTGCTCACGCTCATCGTCTGGACGCGCGACTGGACGACGGTGGTCGGCTTCGGGCTCGCCGCGTTCACGCTGAGCGCCATCGCACGCGAGACCTTCGTGGCCGTGCGGGCGCGGCGGCGAACCGACTCGGTGGGGTGGGTGCGCTCGTGGGGGCGCACCGTGGCCGGCAACCCGCGCCGCTACGGCGGGCTGCTCGTTCATACCGGCGTGGTGGCGATCGCGGTCGCGCTCTGCGCGTCCGGCTCGTTCGGCACCAAGCGTGAGGTGCGGCTCACGCGCGGCAGGTCGGCGGACGTCGGTGGCTACTCGGTCACCTACGTCGGCAAGCGCATCGAGCGCGGCGACCAGAAGAACACCGTGTCGGTGGACCTGAAGGTGGCGCGGGGGAGCGACGTGCTCGGGACCTACGCCCCGGCGATCTCGACCTACCGCAACGCCAACGAGGGCATCGGCACGCCGTCGGTCCGCACCGGGCTGTTCGAGGACGTGTACCTCACGCTCGTCTCCTCGCCGAACGCGACCGGGCGCGTCACGGTGGGCGTGGCCATCCAGTCGATGACGCTCTGGATCTGGGTCGGGGGCGCGCTCATGGCCTGCGGCACGATCGTGGCGCTCATCCCGCGGGCGCGTCGTCAGGTCCGGCGACCCTCGGCGTCGCCGCCCGGGCCCGCCGTGACCGACGACGCGGTTCCCGGTGACGGGCCCGACGCCACCGACGCCGACCCGGTGATGGTGTGAAGCACAAGTTCCGCTGGATCGCCCTGGCCGTCGGCGTCCTGGTGGCGGCGCTCGCCGTGGTCCTCGCGGTGAACGTGGACACGGACCCGCGTGCCGAGTTCAACACGAGCCGGCTCGTGGGCAAGCCTGCACCGACGATGGAGCTGACCCGCTTCGACGGCACGCCGCTCGGCGCGGCCGACTTCGCGGGCAAGGTCGTGCTGGTGAACTTCTGGAACTCGTGGTGCGTGCCGTGCAACGACGAGCTCCCGGCATTGCAGCAGTGGTACACGACCCACCGCGACGACCCGGATCTCGTCATGGTGGGCGTGCCGCGTGACGACACCGCGAGCGCGATCCGCCAGGCCGCGACCGACGACCGGATGGCGTGGGCCGTCGCCGAGAACGCCGGCGCGCGCGCCGCGACGCTCGCGTACGGCACCCGGGGCCAGCCCGAGACCTACGTGGTGAGCCCGAGCGGCGTGGTCGTCGGCTCCCTCTTCGGTCCCGCGAACGTGGAGCAGCTCGACCTGATGCTCGAGCGGGCGAGGAAGATCGGATGAGTGGCGGCCGCCGCGCCGTGTGGATCGGCCTCGCCCTGGTCGTGGTGGCGGTGCTCGTCGCCGCGCTCTGGCCACGGTCGGGCACGGAGTCGGTGGGTGCCCACACCCGCCGGCTCGCGTCCGAGCTCCGCTGTGTCGACTGCGAGGGCCTCTCGGTGGCCGACAGCTCCACGGCGTCGGCGCGGGAGGAGCGGCGTGACATCGCGGTCCGGATCCGGCGGGGGGAGTCCGACGCCGCGATCCGCCAGGCGTACGTGGACACCTTCGGCGAGTCGGTGCTGCTCCGACCCTCCGGCTCGGGGGTCGGAATCCTCGTATGGGGCTTGCCGATCATGGCCGTGCTGCTGGGCGCGATCGGGCTGGGCGTGGCGCTCCGCCGCTGGTCGCGCCAGCCGCGGCTGACGCCGACGGCGGCCGACGAGGCCATGGTCGAGGAGGCCCGGGCGGAGGTCGGCGATGAATGACGCGCCCACTCGCGAGGTCCTCGAGGAGGAACGCGAGTTCCTGCTGCGGTCGCTCGACGACCTGGACAGCGAGCGCGCCGAGGGGAACATCGACGAGGACACCTACGAGCGCCTGCGCGCGGACTACACCGCACGGGCGGCGCGGGTCATCCGCGAGCTCCACGGTGATCCGGTCGCCGCGGAGCTCGCGGAGGACCCGTCCGCGTCGCGTCCCTCGACGGCGCGCCGGCTGCTGACGGCGGGTGGGATCGTGGCGTTCGTGGTCGTCGTGGGCGTGGGCCTCGCGTACGGGCTCGGGGCGCGCCTGCCGGGCCAGACGATCACCGGCCGCCAGAGCCCGACCGGCCCGGGCGCGACCCAGCAGCTGCGGGACCTGCGCGCCGCCGCAGCCCGCAGCCCGAAGGACCCGGCGGCGCACCTGGCGCTCGCCCGGGCGCTCATGGCCACCGACGGCGTGGAGGCCCTGAAGGAGTTCCGGGTCGGGGCGAAGCTCGATCCGCGCAATCCCGAGCCCTATGCCTACAGCGGCTGGCTGATCCGGCTCCAGGGATTCCCCGACGAGGGCCTGACCCTGATCGACAAGGCCATCTCCCTGCGCGACGACTACGCCGACGCCCGGTTCTTCAAGGGCATCATCCTGCTGCGCGACAAGTCCGATCCCGAGGGCGCCGTCGCGCAGTTCCAGCGCTACCTCGTCGCGGCGCCGGGCTCGCCGCTCGCGGCCCAGGTGCGTACCCTGCTGGCCGAAGCGGTGAAGGCGAGCCCGTCGACCTCCACCACGACGACCCCCTGAGCACCATTCCCCGACCCCCGAGAGGACGCGACCGTGGCCGAGCCCCCCGAGTACCAGATCGACGGATCGAAGATCTACCGCACGACGATCACCACGAACCGCGGCACGATCGTGATGGACCTGGACCCGCAGCTCGCGGCCAACACCGTCAACAATTTCGTGGGCCTCGCCCGGCAGGGCTACTACGACGGGCTCACGTTCCACCGCGTCGTCCCCGACTTCGTGGTCCAGGGCGGCTGTCCGGAGGGCACGGGGCGCGGCGGCCCCGGCTACCAGTTCCGGGACGAGGACGTCGTCGCCGAGTACACGCTCGGTGCAGTGGCCATGGCCAACGCCGGGCCGAACACGAACGGCTCGCAGTTCTTCATCACGATCGACGACTGCACGCGCAAGCTGACCAAGGACTACAACCTGTTCGGCTTCGTCGTGGAGGGCATCGACGTCGCGCAGGCCACCGAGGTCGGCGACGTCATGACCTCGGTCGTGGTCGAGGAGCGCGACCGCTAGACGGTCGCAGACTCCGCGCCAGGGGGCGCCGTCACCTCGACGGCTCCCCGGTTGCCGTGCTTGGTCACGTACATCGAGCGGTCGGCCGCGCGCATCACGGCCTCGCGGTCGTCGCCGTCCTCCGGCGCGCTCGCGATCCCGATGCTGGCGTGCATGCGGATCTCCGATCCGCCGACCGGGATCGGCTCGCGCAGCGCGGCGAGCGTGCGGGTCGCCACGACCTCGGAGTCGGCGCGGGCGGAGCCGGCGAGCAGCATCACGAACTCGTCGCCACCGAGTCGCGCGACGGAGTCGCCCTTGCGTCCGGCGTCGAGCAGGCGGGCTGCGACCGTGCGGAGCACGTGATCGCCCACGCCGTGACCGAAGCGGTCGTTCACGGACTTGAAGTCGTCGAGGTCGATGAAGAGCACGCTGAGGGGTGAGCCGTCCCGGCGGGCGCGGGCGAGTGCCTTGTCGAGCTCCTCGTCGAACAGGGCGCGGTTCGCGAGGCCGGTCAGGCCGTCGTGCACGGCCTGGTGGCGGATCTGCTCGAGCAGCTGCGCGTTCTGGAGCGCGACGGCGGCCTGGTCGCCGATGGCGGCGAGTCGCTCCGTGAGCGCCTCGACGCGGGCCGGACCGATCGCGCCGACCGCGGCGACGGCCAGACCGAAGAGCTCGCCGTGGTGGGCGCGGATCGGTGCGATCGCGACCGTCTCGACGTCGTGGTTCGCGAGCTCGGTACCGAGCTCGTCGCCGAGTTCGGTACCGAGCATCGCTGCGACCGGGATCACGGAGGCCTGCTGGCCGGAGCTGACCCCGGGGAGCCGGCTGAGGACGTCGGCGTTCAGCGCGAACTGGTCGGCGAGCGGTACCGCAGCCGGCGGCCACCCGGAGCGACCGGCGACGCGGAGGGCGGTGCGCTCGGCGTTCCACAGCAGCACGGCGGTCGAAGGGACGTGGAGGATCTCGATCATCGCACCGGCGACGATCCGCGCGATCCGACGCGGGGCGGAGGGCTCGGCGAGCGCGCGGGCGAGTCCGAACAACGCCCCGTTGGTCGTGCTGCGCCGGCGGGCGGCGTCGAGCGCGGTGGCGGCGTCGAGCGCGGCGGCCGCGCTGCGGGCGTAGGCGGCCAGGAGCCGGCTCTCGAACGGGAAGAAGCCCGGGCCGTCCGAGAACGCGGCGAGGCGACCGTACGCCCGCTGGCTCGACGCGACCTCGATCACGATCCGCTGGTCGGAGGCCCCCGGCTCGCACTCGAGGACCTCGGCCGTCGCCGCGTCCACGCGGTCGGGCGCGATGCCGTCGGCGTGCACCGACGTGGTGACGTCGACGGTGTCGTACAGCGCGAGCAGGTAGCTCGGCGCGCTCACCGCCCGGCCCGCGCGGGTCACGATTCGCGAAAGGACGTCGTCGACGTCGTCGGACGACACGAGGTCGGCGGTGGTCGACTGGAGCAACTCGATCTGCGCCCCCAGTGCCTCGATCTGGTGGCGGAGCGCGGCCTCGCGCCTGGCACCGGCCCGGCCGAGTCGCCGCTTGCTGGTCCAGCGAACGACGTAGCGGCACTCGGGGGCACCGAGCACCTGGCAGTCGGGGTGCTCGACGTCGAGGAGGGGCATGCCGAAGATCGGGCCGATCGTGCGCATCAACCCGATGTTGAGCTGACAATCGCCGCGATGGGGGACCTTGCCGTCGTCGAGCCGGTAGGTGATGACCGCGTGCTCCTTCGCCAGCTCCTCGACACGCATGGTGGCGACGGTCGAGAACTTCGGGCACGCCTTGGCGACGTTCGCGAGCACCAGACGCGGCGATCCCAACCGGCGGATCAGGATGCGGATGCCGGGGCCGACCTGGTGGTCCAATGCGGTCTCGCCGACGTGGAGGATCGCGTCGCGGTCGTCGAGCACGAGGCACGCCGCGTCGAACAGGGCGATCTTCTGCTCGTAGGTGCTCCAGCGCTGCTCGTCCTCGAGCACCTCGATGGGTCGGGTCTCGCCCGCGAGCCAGAGCAGGCGCGCGACACCCTCGTCGCCCGCGTGGTGGCGGACGTACTGGACGACCAGTCGGACCGTCGTCCCGGCGGTCTCCCTGGGGGGTGGCGCCATGGGGGTGATATCGGCCCCGAACGCCGTCGCTGTAGGAAGAGTACGGAGGGGCGCGGACCCGACGGATCTCGCGCCCGTAACAGCCGGGGTTTCCACGAGACTGCACCGCCATGGGGTTCTTCGATCGCAACCGCGCCTCACTCGCCGAGCGCGGGATCGACCCGGTCCGGCTGCCGCCCGGCCAGTACTCGACCGAGCGGTACCCGGTGCTCCACGTCGGCGACGTCCCCACCTACCGGCCCGACCGGTCCGACTGGTCGCTCGCAGTCGGTGGGCACGTGGCCGAGCCGCGGACCTTCTCGTGGGACGAGCTGGCGGCCTTGCCCGCGACCGAGCTCGTCACCGACATCCACTGCGTGACCAAGTGGTCCAAGTTCGACACCGCCTGGAAGGGGGTGCGCGCGGCCGACCTCCTCGCGGTCTGCGGAGGTGCGCTCCCGGGCGCCACCCACGTGGTCGAGACCGCGGAGTACGGCTACACCACGAACGTCCCGCTCCCGGATCTGCTCCGCGACACGTCGATCGTCGCCTACGAGTACGACGGCGCACCCATCCCACCCGAGCATGGCGGGCCGGTCCGCATGGTGATCCCGCACCTCTACTTCTGGAAGTCGGCCAAGTGGCTCCGGGGCATCGACCTGCTCGACCACGACGAGCCCGGCTTCTGGGAGCGCAACGGCTACCACCACTACGGCGACCCCTTCCGCGAGCAACGGTACGGAGCCGGCTGACCGTCACACTTGCATTGGTCGTACTAATACAAGTACGATACAAGTGATGCGGTACCTGGACCTGGCCTCCGAGCTACGCGACGAGATCGCCACCGGTGTGACCGGGGCGCTGCCGAGCGAGGCCGAGCTGGGGGAGCGCCACGGCGTCTCCCGGGTCACGGTCCGGCGGGCGCTCGAGCTGCTGCGCGACGAGGGGCTCGTCGCGAGCCGGCGCGGCGCCGGGTGGTTCGTGCTCTCCGACCCGATCCGCCAACCACTCGGTCGGGTGACCACGATCGAGGCCGCGCTCGAGGCCGCGGGCGCCCGGCCGGAGCGGCGGGTGCTGGAGTTCGGCTTCGAGCCGGCCTCGCCCGAGATCGCGAAGACCCTGGGGCTCGCGGCCGACGCCGAGGTCCTGCGCGTGCTGCGGCTGAACCTGGCCGACGGCGAGCCGTTCGCGCTCGTCACGGTGTGGCTGCCGGCCGCCGTCGGCGACCACGTGAGTCGGGCCGACGTCGAGCGCGCGACGTTCTTCGAGCTGCTCCCGCTCCAGGGCGTCGAGGCCGGGCGCGTGGTGCAGACGATCGTGGCTCGCGCGGCCGAGCGTACGGAGGCGCCCCGGCTCGGGGTGCACGCCGGCGACCCGGTGCTCGCGTGCCGGAGGGTCACCTACGATCGGCGCGGCGCCGCGGTCATGGTCTCGGAGCACCGGTATCCCGCCCAGTCGACCGCCCTCGAAGTCGAGTTCCCCGCCCCCCACGTCACTGGAGTCAGTCATGGCTGAAGTCGTCGAACCGAACACCCCGATCGAGCTCGTCCGCGCTACGTACGAGAAGTTCCCCGAGCGCACCGCCGTTGCGCGTCGCCGGCTCGGCCGGCCGCTGACGTTCGTGGAGAAGATCCTCGTCGCGCACGCCGACGACCCCGAGACGGTTGGCTTCGACCGCGGGGTGGACTACGGCGACTACCGTCCCGACCGGGTCGCGATGCAGGATGCCACCGCGCAGATGGCGTTGCTCCAGTTCACCCTCGCGAAGCTCCCCACCGTGGCCGTTCCCACGACGGTGCACTGCGACCACCTGATCCAGGCCCGCGTCGGTGCCGCCGCCGACATGAAGTACGCCCTCGACGTGAACTCCGAGGTGTACGAGTTCCTCCGGACCGTGAGCGCCAAGTACGGCATCGGCTTCTGGAAGCCGGGGTCGGGCATCATCCACCAGGTCGTGCTCGAGAACTACGCCTTTCCCGGCGGGATGATGGTCGGCACCGACAGCCACACGCCGAACGCCGGCGGGCTCGGCATGGTGGCGATCGGGGTCGGCGGTGCCGACGCCGTCGACGTCATGGCCGGGTGGCCGTTCAACACGCGGGTACCGCGCCTGATCGGGGTGAAGCTCACCGGGGAGCTGTCCGGGTGGGCCGCGCCCAAGGACATCATCCTCAAGGTCGCCGGCATCCTCACGGTGAAGGGTGGCACCGGCGCGATCGTGGAGTACTTCGGACCCGGCGCGGCGTCGATCTCGGCCACCGGCAAGGCCACGATCTGCAACATGGGTGCCGAGATCGGGGCGACCTGCTCGGTGTTCCACTACGACGACGCGATCGCCCGCTACCTCAAGGCCACCGGCCGCGAGGAGCTCGCCGACCTGGCCGACCACTCCGCGGAGCACCTGCGCAACGACCCCGAGGTCGACGCGGATCCGGAGCGGTTCTACGACCGCGTGATCGAGATCGACCTCTCCGCGCTCGAACCGCACCTCGTCGGTCCTCACACGCCCGACCTGGACCGCCCGATCTCGGAGGTCCGGGCCGCGGTGGAATCCGAGGGCTACCCGGCCGAGATCTCCGCGGCGCTCGTGGGCTCCTGCACGAACTCGAGCTACGAGGACATCGGGCGCGCCGCGAACGTCGCCCGCCAGGCGTCGGCCGCGGGTCTGCGGGTCAAGACACCGTTGCTCATCACTCCCGGTTCGGAGCAGGTGCGCGCCACCATCGCGCGCGACGGACTCCTCGCCGACCTGGAGGCGATCGGCGCGACGGTGCTCGCCAACGCGTGTGGGCCGTGCATCGGCCAGTGGCAGCGCGATGACATCAGCAAGGGCGACGTCAACACGATCGTGTCGTCGTTCAACCGCAACTTCCCGGCCCGCAACGACGGCAACCCGCAGACGCTGTCGTTCATCGGGTCCCCCGAGACCGTGACCGCGATGGCGCTCACCGGTCGGCTCGACGTGGACTTCGTCCGCGAGCCGATCACCGCACCCGATGGCGCCGAGGTGCGCCTGGTCGCACCGGTCGCCGACGAGCTGCCGAGCAAGGGCTTCGACCGGGGGGAGTCCGGGTTCTCCGCGCCGGCCGCCGATCCGAGCTCGGTCGAGGTCGTGGTCAGCCCGACCAGCGAGCGGATCGAGCTCCTGACCCCCTTCGCGGCGTGGGACGGGGAGGACTCCACCGGCTTGCGCGTGCTCATGAAGGCGGCTGGGAAGTGCACGACCGACCACATCTCGCCGGCGGGGCAGTGGCTGCGCTTCCGTGGCCACCTCACCAACATCTCGGGGAACCTCTTCATCGGCGTGAACAACGCCTTCACGCCGGGTGAGTCGGGCGTGGGGATCGACGTGCGCGACGGCGAGCACGTCGGCCTGCCCGAACTCGCGAAGCGGTACAAGGACGCCGCCATCGCCTGGGTCGCGATCGGCGACGAGAACTACGGGGAGGGCTCCTCGCGGGAGCACGCCGCGATGGAGCCCCGCTTCATGGGGGGCAAAGCGGTCATCGTGCGCTCCTTCGCCCGGATCCACGAGGCGAACCTCAAGAAGCAGGGGGTGCTCGCGCTCACCTTCGCCGATCCCGCGGACTACGACCGCGTGCAGGCCGACGACACCGTCGACATCACCGGGCTCGCCGAGCTCGCCCCGGGGCGCCCGGTCAAGGTCGTCCTCCACCACGCCGATGGCACCACCGACGAGGTCACCACGACCCACACCATGTCGGAGGAGCACATCGCGTGGTTCCGAGCGGGCTCGGCACTCAACCTGTTGGCGCAGCAACAGCAGTAGACCCATCGGACCCGCCGGACGGCGCGTCCCGCCCGCGCGGGCTGGAGCGGCTCGGCCGCTTCATGGCCCGGCGCCGGTGGTGGGTCATCGGCGCATGGCTGCTCGCGGTGGTGGCGCTGCTCGTCCCGGCGTCGCACCTGCACGATGTCTACCGCGACGTGTTCAGCGTTCCCGGCACCAACTCGCAGGACGCGACCAACCTGCTCGAGACGCGGTTCCCGTCCCAGCAGGACCCGACGGCGTCGATCGTGTTCGCGACGCGGACGGGCACGCTCTCCGACTCCGCCGATCGCGCCGCGATCGGGAAGGTGCTCGCCGCGGTGTCGGACCTGCCCGGCGTCGCGAACGTCACCAACCCCTTCGGCACCGTGCCGCGGGTGTCGGCCGACGGGCGGATCGCAGTGGCGACCGCCAGCTACCACGGCTCGTTCTCGGATCTGCCCAAGGGCGCTTTCGAGGCGCTCGAGTCCGCCGGCGCGCCGGCCCGCGCGGCCGGGATCGACGTGGAGTACGGCGGCACGGTCGTCGACATCCAGAACTCGCAGAGCTCCGACTCGGCCGACCTCATCGGGATCGTCGCCGCGGTGGTCATCCTGCTCTTCCTCTTCGGCACGCTGCTCGCCGCGGTGCTCCCGATCGGCGTGGCGCTGCTCGCGGTCGGGGTCTCCTCGATGACGCTGATGCTCGTCGCGTCGCACATGACGATCGGGACGGTCGCCCCGATCCTCGGTGCGATGATCGGCCTGGGCGTGGGCATCGACTACTCGCTGCTCGTCGTCAGCCGGTACCTCCAGAACCGTGACAGCGGCATGGCACACGTCGCGGCCATCGGGCACTCGCTCGGCACCGCCGGTGCCGCGTCGCTGTTCGCCGGGTGCTGCGTGGCAATGGCGCTGTGCGGTCTTGCGGTCGCGGGTATCCCGTACGTCGCGACGCTCGGATATTCGGCCGGGCTCTACGTGGCGATCATGGTCGTCGCCGCGCTCACGCTCCTGCCCGCAGTGCTCGCGATCGCGGGCGAGCGCATCACCCGCAAGCACCGGAACGTGGAGCGCGCGGAGGACGTCGGTGGCGTCTGGTACCGCTTCGCCCACGCGGTCGCGCACCGGGCCGGTCTCTTCACCGCGGTCTCGGTGCTGCTGCTCGCGGTGCTGGCTTCTCCGCTGCTCGATCTGCGCCTCGGCTTCACCGACGATGGGAACGTCCCCACGACCTTCACCCAGCGCCGGGCCTACGACCTCGTCTCCGAGGGCTTCGGCGAGGGCGCGAACGCACCGCTCCTCGTCGCGATGTCGCTGCCGACGCCGACCGCCGCGACCGAAGGCGCGGAGCTCGCGGCCGTGGAGAAGCTCGTCGGCGCAATCGGCAAGGCACCGGACGTCGACGGGGTGAGCCCACCGATTCCCAGCCCGAGCAAGAACGCCGCGATCGTGATCGTCACGCCGAAGCACGCCCCGAACGCGGTGTCGACCCAACGGCTCGTCCGGACGCTCCGGCGGACGACGATCCCGCGGGCGACGGCCGGCACCGTGCTCGCCGGCCGGGTGTTCGTCGGCGGGCAGACCGCCTCGCTGATCGACGTGACCGACCGCATCTCGGACCGCCTCCTCGCGTGCATCGGGATCGTCGTGGCCGGTGCGTTCTTGCTGCTGATGGTGGTGTTCCGGTCGCTCCTCGTTCCGCTCAAGGCCGCGGTCATGAACCTGCTCTCGATCGGCGCGGCCTACGGCGTGATCGTGGCCGTGTTCCAGTGGGGCTGGGGCCGTGAGCTCATCGGAGTGCACCAGGCGATCCCGATCGTCGCGTTCATCCCACTGATGATGTTCGCGATCCTGTTCGGGCTCTCGATGGACTACGAGGTGTTCCTGCTCTCGCGCATCCGGGAGGAGTACCTCCGACTCGGAGACGCACGCGAGGCGGTCGCGGTCGGAGTCGCGAAGACGGCGCGGGTCATCACGGCCGCCGCGGGGATCATGATCTCGGTCTTCCTCGGCTTCGTGATCAGCCCGCAGCCGACGGTGAAGATGATGGGCGTCGGTATGGCGGCGGCCGTGTTCGTCGACGCCACGATCGTGCGCCTCTTCCTCGTTCCCGCGGTCATGCGCTTCCTCGGCCCCGCGGCCTGGTGGCTCCCGAAGTGGCTCGACCGCATCCTGCCGCATCTCGATCTGGAGGGCGCGTCACACGAGACCCCCCAGGCCGCGGGGCCGGCGGGCGGGATGGTCGTGACCGCCACCCCCGCGGTCCCGGCTCCCGCGCCGGCCGCCGCCTCGGATCTTGCCGACGTCTCGAGCGGGGCAACTCCGAGGGGCTGGGGGGTACCGTAGAGCGACGTTGTTCCGTTGGCCGACGAGGCCGACGCTCACTCGATTGGCGTTCGGATCTTCGGGCCGTCGAGGGCAGTGCGTTCCGCCATCACAGCGAACGGCGATATCCAACCAGACTTAGAGTCGGCGCGAGGCTCGATGAGCTTGGTGAGGTCCGAGAACCGTGTCACCGTGACAGGGGCGCGAGATGCGATTCTGGTGGATCGACCAAGGCATGCCTTATGGGCGGCGCATCACTCAGGATCGACACGAGAGCCTCGATCACGCGAGCCTGAGCGACTTCGATACAGCGGGGAACCCGCGCCGCAGGTCGACTGCCTGGACCACCCTTTGGGGTCGGCCGCTCCAACATCGTTCTGCTGTCTCTCATTTCGCCGCCCGCTCGTGTCGACGGATTCACTCCCACCGTTCTACCGGAAGGAGGCAGCCAACTTCGTCATCAAGATTCGGGTTTGCGGGGCGCCCAGGGGCACGCCGTCCTCAGCAAGCGTCGGAGGTCTACGGGTGCTCGGTGCCCGCGATTGCCGGCGGGGTTCCGGCGTTCGGGTAGAGCGTGAATGTCGCGGTCACGGAATGGTCCTGGTTCATGGTCAGGATGCACCCGTCGGCACCCGAGCAGTCACCACTCCACCCGACGAACGTGCCGCCGGGTACCGGCGTCGCCACCAACCCCACCAGAGAACCGTCTGGGAACGCAGCCGCACAGCTGATCGCGCAGTCGACTCCGCCCGGACTCGAGACGACCCTTCCTGAGCCGACAATGTTGACGTTGAGTACTCGACCGCCGGAGCCCAGCACGATCGCCGCCTCGGACAGGATTCCGTGGTCGCCTCTTCCATCGGTCAGTTGCATGCGTACCTGACATACGAGGCCGTCCTCGCAGGTGAACGTTCCCGCGGGGTGAGGTGCGGCTCCCGACGGTGGGTAGGGGATCGACAGTCCGGAATCCGCCCAACTCGACGCGTTGTTGCATGAGGTCTTGCAGATGAACGCCGAGTAGTACTTCGGTGCGCCGTCCGGACCGCTCTCGGCCGGCCCGGAGAAGAGAATCATGACCTGGTTCGGCCCAGCTGCCGGCACGAGCGAAACGATCGGAGCCCAAGGTCGCGCGTCGACTGACCGCCACGGTCCCGCCCCGCCGCGCACGTTGACAGCTCGGACGCGCCAGTAGCACGACGCGACCCCGGAGCTGCAGGTTTCTGACAGGGTCATCGACGGCTGCAGCGGTGCAGCGACGACCTCGCTAGGGCCCCAATCGCCAATGTTTGGGTTCGCGTTGGTTCCGCACCCAGACGTCGCCCCTGCGGCGATCGTGCACCGCGGAGTTCGACCTGGTCGACCGGCATCCCGCTCGCCGGAAGGTCGAAGGTGAGCCCGATGCCCGAGACGCCCGTTCCCAGGTCGGAAGACTGGATACGTGCGTCGATCCGACGGACCGGCCCCGGAGCGGTTCCCACGGTTCTGACGGCCGACGCGGCTCCCGTACCTTGGCCGTTCGAGGCCGTCACTCGATACTCGCATGCAACGATCCCGGTGCACAGGACATCCGCACCGAGGTCGGTTCCGCTGGCGACTTCGAGGAACGGCGAGCCGTCCATGGAGGCTTCGACGTGATACAGAATCGTTGAGAATCCTCCGTCCTCAGCTGGTCGAAGCCAACTGAGGGTGACCAGGTTGAAGGTGGTATCGGGCGTCGCCGTCACCGATCGTGGCGCGGACGGAACCACCCACGCGGTGACGACAGCGCTCGGAGGGCCGTCACCCGCGGATGTACGAGCGAGCACCCGATATTCGCAACCGAGCCCGGTCACGTTCGCTGCCCCACTTTGCGTGCACAGGATGGCCGCGTGATCGGCGCTCGAAGCCGTCAGGGCTGTCGACCCGAGCCAGATCGTCGATCCCCAGGAGGTCCCGCCGTTGAGTGAGATCTCGACGCCGTAGTCCGTGATCGGAGACCCGCCGAGGCTCGACGGTGCGCGCCAGCTGAGGGCGATCTGGCCGACCGCCGGGCCTGAGACAACCACGGGAGATCGGGGTCGCGAGGGCGGTGTGGCCGCACCTGAGCGGAGCGTCGCCAATCCGGTGACCGTGATCAGCGCGATGACCGAAAGCACCGCCACTGAGACGGCCGCCGTCGACAATGGACGGCGCGACCTGCGCATGTTGCTCGTACGTCTGGAAAGACGCCGCTCGCGTCGAGTCATCTCCGCCCCCTCCGCCGACCAGGTCGCGGACAGTACCGACCGCGTATCCGAGGGGCAAGTGGAACCGACCTGCCCTGGAGGCGGCGGTCAGGACTTTTCGCGCCGCGATCGGGGACGATGCAGCACGACTTGCGTCTCGGTTGCTCCTGGCCCGAGCTGTATCCGCGCTCCCGTGGGACAAGGGTGCGGCGCGGCTGCGCTGCCCGTTCCATTTGGCGCGCCGCTCGACCGCCGAGGTGAAGAACTGACAGAGGCTGATCGAGCCGCGCGATCGTTGGGTCGGAGTCGGCCGGTTCGATCGCTCGTGCCTCAGCCGCCGAATACCCGGTAGAGGGTGAAGAAGGTCCCGAAGACGATCAGGAACCAGCCGAAGGAAGTGCGCAGGGACGCGCCGTCGACCCGCTGGCCGAGTCGACTTCCGAGGACTCCCCCCGGCAGCAGTCCTGCGCCGAACGCCGCGGCCACGATCCAGTCGATGTTGCCGAGCGCCCAGTGCGTCGCGAGCGTCGGGATCGACAGCACCGCGATGACGATCAGGCTCGTCCCGACAGCCTGGCGCATCTCGAGTCCGAATATGAGCAGGTACATCGGCACGAGGAGGAACCCGCCGCCGTTGGCCAGCAGGCCGGTGAACAGGCCGACGCCGGCGGCGGCGGCCACGAGCAGCGGGCGGTTCTGTCGTCGAGCCGTGCCCGCCTCCCGGGCGGCCTCGTGGATCGGCCGCAGCACCCGGATCCCGACGATCACGAGGACCAGTCCCGACATGCCGAGCAGGGCGGTGGACCCGACCACCTTTGAGAGCATCGCCCCGACGATCGTGGCCGGCACTCCGCCGAGCAGGGTCCAGCCCGCGGCTTTCGGCCACGCGGTGCCGTCGCGTACGTAGGGGCGAGCCGCGGTGAGCGCCGACGGGATCATCGCCGGGAGCGGCGAGGCGACCGCCGCCAAGGCCGGCACGCCGAGCATCGACAGAATGGGCGTCGCGACCGAGGACCCGCCGACGCCGAAGAGCCCCAAGCCGAGCCCGACCGCGCCGCCGGCGAGCGTCAGAAACGGCCAGGGCACCACCGGCCGATCATCGCACCCGCCTTCCGAGGTCGGACAATCGGTCAGGGGCATCGGCGCTCAATCGCCGGCGGCGGCCCGCGATCGTGACCCTGGCCACCGGGCGGTACCGCCCGGTGGCCAGCGCACCGAAGGCGTTCACCAACGCGTCGGTCGTTCGAATCCAGTGCCGGTGGGCTACTTCTTCTTTCCGCTGTTGCGACGCGCCTTCGCTCGCTGCTTCTTGCCCGGGGGGCCTTCGGGTGAACCTGCGGGCGTGCT
The DNA here is from genome assembly GCA_963801105.1 of uncultured Acidimicrobiia bacterium. GTDB lineage: Bacteria > Actinomycetota > Acidimicrobiia > IMCC26256 > JAENVU01 > JAENVU01. The sequence goes on along the minus strand of CAWDDH010000003.1, from coordinate 3,697,189 downwards.
GGCGTCGCCCTTCTTCTTCGGTTTGGCCATGCGTCGATCCTACGACGGTTCGACGAGTTCCGAGGTCCCCGAACTGAAGGTTCAGGTGGTGCAGACCGTCCCGTCGAACTTGGAGCACAGCATCGCGAGGGTGCCCGGGTTGCCGTTGCCTCCGCCCGCGGCCCCTTCGTGCCCGTGCAACCGGCGCAGCGTAGGCGGTTCCGCCGGCTCCTGCGAGGTTCCGGCGGCCGCCCGTCCCGGCGAGGTCAGAGCCCTTCGAGTTGTCCCGCGGTGGGCTCGGCGCAGCAGAACCATGACTCGGACAGGCGCGGGGCCTCGGTGATCCCCCCGGCGGTGATCGGCGGCAGGTCGACCAGCGCGCGCACCCGGTCGAACACCTCGGCGGGAGGGTCCTCGCCACCCTGCTCCACGACCTCGGCCACCGCCCGGGCGAGCCCGTCGAGCGGGGACGACCAGCGGTACGACAGCGCGGCCGGGTCCCAGGGGCCGAGGTCGTCGATGTGGCCCAGCAGGAGGGAGCCGGCGGGCAGGAGGAGCCGGATCGAGTACTGCACCGGGTCCACGTTGCCGATCAGAGCGTGCTCGTCCACGAACTCGAGGATGGCCCGGATGTCGTCGACGGTGGACCAGGGCGTGAAGGGCAACCAGGTCGGCCGGGGCTCGATGCCTGCCGCACGCAGGATCCCGACGGCCCGTGCGCCGTCGGCCGCCGTGTGGCCCTTGTCGAGGATCCCCAGGATGCGGTCCGACACCGACTCGAACGCGCTGATCACGAACAGGCAGCCGTGCTCGGCCATCCACGGCCACAGCTCGGCCTGGGCGAGGACGTGCTCGACCTTGACCGTGCAGTCGAACGTGAGCGTGGGGTGCGCGGCGTGGACCGCCTCCACGACGCGGCGGGCGTGGTGGACCCCGTTGAAGAAGTCGGGATCGCCGAAGGTCACGTGCCGGGCGCCGAGCGCCACCTGGGCGTCGACGTCCGCGAGCACGGTGGGGACGTCGGTGATCCGGATCCGGCCGTCGTAGACCACCGGCACCGGGCAGTGCCGGCACCGGTGGGCGCAGCCCTGGGACGCCTCGACGTACGCGATCGGGAAGCGCACCCCGTCGCGGATCAGGTGCGCGTAGCGGTCCGGCGCCGGAAGCAGGTCCCGGGCGGGGATCGAGCCGGTGACCGTCAGCCCGGGATCGTCCTCGACCCAGCGCACCACCTCGGCGACCGGATCGCGGCCGACGAGCGCGTCCCCTACGTCGGCGCACATGCCCGCGTACAGGCCGTAGCACGCGAGCGGTCGGTCGATACGGCCCGCGATCTCGTGCGCGAGCCGGGTGGCGGTGTGCATCGGGACCGAGACGGCGACCCGGTCGGCCCAGGCGACGAGCGACGGATCCCAGTCGTCCACCGCGAGGTCGAGGGCCCGGACCTCGTGGCCCCGGGTGCGGAGGGCGCCGGCGGGTGCGGCGACCCCGAGCGGCTGGTGGCCGAGCTCGTAGGTCGAGATGAGGAGGATCTTCACGCGCGGATCACCCGACGACGATATCGAGGGCGTCGGCGCCAGCCCGGAGCGCCGCCTCGACCGTGGCCGGGGTGTCGCCGCGCGCGAACAGGAATCCGAGGTAGCGGTCGCCCTCGGGGAGGGGGACGACGGGCGATCCGATCGGGATCGTCATCTCGACGCCGACCACTCCGGGCACCCCGAGCGCGGCGTCGCGGCCGTTCACCGCTCGCAGCGTGCCCGCCCTCGGGATCGGCAGCATCATCACGCCCGACGCCGACCGCGGTCGCTCCAGGTCCTCGATCGGGCGCCCGAGCGCGTGGCGCAGCACGACCTCCTCGAGGGAGATCCCGGCGCCGAAGCGCAGCGTCCGCGCGCACAACCCCCCGATGGTGCGCGCCGCGATCTCGATCAGGGCGAGGCGCTCGCCGTCCACGCGGACCTCGGCGTGGACCGGTCCCTCGCGAAGGCCCACGGCCGTCGCGCCGCGCGCGACCAGCGCGTCGATCGCGGCGAGCTTGGTCCCGGGCAGCCGCGAGGGCGTGACGTAGATGGTCTCCTCGAAGTAGGGGCCTTCGAGCGGATCGGGCTTGTCGAACACGGCCAGGATCGTGAGCTCGCCGTCGCGCAGCAGGCCCTCGACCGCGACCTCGACGCCGGGGACGTACCGCTCGACGATCAGCGCGCCGTCCCAGAACCGGCGGATGCGCTCGACGGCGGCGGCCCACTCGGCCGGCGAGTCGCACCGGATCACCCCGCGACTCCCGGCCGCGCCGACCGGCTTGACGACACAGGGGTAGCCGACGGCATCGGGATCGGTGCCGAACGCGGGCTGGGGGATCTCGCTGCGAGCGAGGCGCGTGCGCAGCTCGAGCTTGTCCCGGGTCGCGGCGACGGCATCGGGCGGGTTGTGCGGGAAGCCCAGGCGCTCACCGGCGGTCGCGGCGGACACGACGCCCTGGTCGTCGACGGCCACGACCGCGTCGATCCCCGGGCGCGATCGAGCGCGTCGATCTCGTGCAGGGCCGCGCTCGTGTCCTCGAGCGGGAAGGTGATCGATCGGCCCTCGGCGCTGATCGCCGGCGGCTCCTCGGAGGCGAGCACCACCTCCACGTCGAGCGCCCGGGCGGCCCGGAGGAAGTCGGGGGCGCGGTAGGACGCGGTGGGGACGAGGAGAAGTACCCGGGCCATCTCCCGTATCATGGTGCACATGACCGAAACCACCGTCCCGCTCCTCCATGTGACCGACGATGCGCGCGAGCGGGTGTTGGAGGTGCGTGCCGGCGAGCCCGAGCCCGGGAGCCTGGCGCTCTGGCTCGAGGTCAACGGTGTCTCCGGGACGGCGTTCACCTACGACATGTACTTCCGGCGCACCGACGAGGCCGGCGACGACGATGCCGTCCAGCACGGCGACGACCTCTCGATCGTCGTGCCCTCCGAGCACGTGGACAAGATCCGCGGCTCCACGCTCGACCTGTCGGGCGGCGGGATGGTGCTCCAGAACCCGAACTCGCCCCAACCCGAGCCGATGGGTCCGATGCCCGAACTGGACCTCGACGACCCCGTCGTCGCGAAGGTGATCGAGGTCCTCGCGGTGCAGATCAATCCGCAGATCGCGGCACACGGCGGCTACGCCGAGCTCGTCGCGGTCGAGGGCGCCATCGCGTACCTGCGGATGGGTGGCGGCTGCCAGGGGTGCGGGATGGCCGCGGCGACCCTGTCGCAGGGGATCGAGGTCGCGATCCTCGACACGGTGCCCGACATCACCGAGGTTGTCGACGTGACCGATCACGCCAGCGGCACGAACCCCTACTACGAGGCCGCCAAGAAGTAGCCCCGCTCAGGCGAAGCGCCGGGCGTCCTCGCCGGCGTAGCGCGCGACGGCCGCGTCGGCGACGGCGTTGTGCTCGATCGACTCGAGCACAACGGCCACCTTGGCGGCGGGGATCGCACACGTCATCTCCGTGGCGGGCATGCCGGTGCGCACGCGGGAGAGCGCGCACCCGACGCTCGCGGCGACCTCGCCCTGCTCCTTCGCGATCGCGACGATGTGGCACTGCGGCTTGCCCTCGATGCGCAGGCCGGGGATGGCGTCGGACAGCACCATGAGCTGCTTGCCGTTCACGCGCAGCAGCACCACGTCGGGATCGACGGTCGTGTCGCCGAGGGGCCCGTAGGTGACCGCACCCGGTGTCTGGGTGACGACCGGGATCTCGGGCACGACGTCCATCGTGACCCAGCCGGTCTCGAGGAGCGCGGCGACGTCGCCGTTGCCCGCGACCTCGTCCAGCGTGACGAAGCCGTGAGTGAGGCTGCCGACCGAGCAGTTGGCGTGGTCGGCCTTGACGGTCGAGAACGTGGACTCGGCCGCGTGCATCCAGAACACGCACCCGGCGGGGACCCGCCCGGTCCGGCCGTCCTCGAGCGGTGCCGGGAGGGGCGCGTCGAACGCCGCCACGTCGGTCGGCGGGGCGTCGGCGAAGGTGATCGCGATCGGCGGCGCCGCGAGCGCGAGCGCGCCCTGGAGCCGCCGGGCGAGGTCGTTCCAGTTCTGCATCATCCGAATCTCTCGATCTCGGCGGGAAGGTCGAGAGGTTGTACCACGGCCCGGCCGGCGTACTCGCCCCACGCCGTCGCCGGTACCGCCCACATCACCTCGAACTCGTTGCCGTCGGGGTCATGGGCGTAGAGGGACTTCGACACGCCGTGATCGCTCTCGCCGACGTACGCGCCGACGCGCATCAACTCGTCGCGGGCGACGGTGAGGTCGTGGATCGAGGGCACCTCCCACGCGAGGTGGTAGAGGCCCACGCGACCGCGCTGGGGGAGTGGCGCGTCGGGGCCGACCGAGAACAGCCCGAGGTCGTGGTGGTTGCTCGTGGCGGACGCGCGCAGGAAGACGGCGCCGGGCATCTGCTCGACCACCTCGAACCCGAACACCTCCTGGTAGAACGCGGCGGATCGCGCGGCGTCCCGTACGTAGAGCACGGCATGGTTGAGGCGCTGGACCGGGATCATGCGCTGCGCAACCCGCGGAACCGCTCGATGATTCCGGGCAGCGCGTCGAGCACCCGGTCGATGTCGCGGTCGGTGCTCGACCAGCCGACCGACATTCGCAGTGCGTGGTCGGCGTCGGCGCGCATTGCCTCGAGCACGGGCGACGGCTCGAGCGACTCGGACGAGCAGGCGGAGCCGGAATGGACGGCGACCCCGTGCTGGTCGAGCGCGAGCAGCACCGGCTCGGCCTCGACGCCCCGGACGCCGAAGCACAGCAGGTTCGGGAGCCGGCCGTCGGGGGCTTCCGGGCCGTGGAAGTCCAGACCGGACACGGAGTGCTCGAGGTCCCGACGCAGCCGGGCCGTCAGGGCCGCGAGACGCGCCGACTCGGCAGCCAGGGCCGGCCCGGTCTCCGCCGCGGCGGCACCGAAGCCGACGATCGCGGGCACGTTCTCGATCCCCGCGCGCCGGGCTCGCTCCTGCGCACCGCCGACGACGAAGGGCGGCAGGCGCAGGCCGCGGCGGACGACGAGGGCACCGGTGCCCTTCGGGCCGCCCCAGGTGTGCGCGGTGACGCTCAGCAGGTCGGCGCCGAGACCCGCGAAGTCGACCGGGTGGTAGCCCGCCGCGGCGCACGCGTCGACGTGGACGAGCGTGCCCCGGGCGCGGGCTCCGGCGCAGATCTCCGCCACGGGTTGCAGCGTGCCGACCTCGTGGTTCGCGAGTTGCACCGAGACGACGGCGGTCGTCGGCGTGATCTCGTCGAGCACGGCGGTCGCGTCGAAGCGACCCTGGCGGTCCACGCCGACGGCCACGGTCGCGAGGGGCTCGCGCCGGCACGCGTCGAGCACGCTCGAGTGCTCGACGCGGGTGGTCACGATGCGGTCGGCGCCTTCGATCCCCCGGCACGCGCCGAAGATCGCGGTGTCGACCGCCTCCGTGCCGCCGCTCGTGAACACGACCTCGCGCGCGCGTGCCCCCACGAACGCCGCCACCTGCTCGCGGGCATCTTCGATCGCGACCCGGGTGATCAGACCGTCGGAGTGGACGCGACCGGGGTCGGCGTGGTGGTCGCGCAGGTACGGCACCATCGCCTCGAGCGCCGAGGGTCGGAGGGGTGCGCTGGACGCGTGGTCGAGGTAGCTCCGCCCGCTCACGTCATTTCCACTCTCGGCCCTGGGGGCCGGGCCGTTCGGGCCCCGCTCGGCGGGGTCCGCTGGTGCTGGGCCGGGGTCGACGCCTCGCTCACGTCATTTCCACTCTCGGCCCTGGGGGCCGGGCCGTTCGGGCCCCGCTCGGCGGGGTCTGCTGGTGCTGGGCCGGGGTCGACGCCTCGCTCACGTCACACGCGGGCGACACAGTGGTCGTCGCCGTCGGGGCGGCTCGACTCGAAGCGCGGATCCGTATCGCCGTAGAGCCCGGCCATGAGCCCGCGGATCATCCCGCGGTCCACCGCGCAGACGACGTGGGGGAACTGGCGCGCCGCGTCGCCGAAGGGACAGTGGTCGTTCACGATGGTGAGGACCTCGCCGCGCGACTCGGCGTGCGCGGCGAACCCGTGCGCGGTGAGCGCGTCGGCGACGGAGGCGAGCGCGGCCTTCACGGAGCGTTGCCCCTCCGACGGGGCCATGCGCGTCGCGAGGCTGCGGCCGTAGTCGAAGCCCACCTCCTCGGCGAGGGGCTCGGCCTGATCGGGCGGCAGCATCTGGAGCGCGCGGGCGAGCAGCGTGCCGAGCAGGTCGTCGCGCCGGGGCGGGAAGTTCAGCGCATGGTCGAGCTCGGACACGCGGTAGCGCTTGGACGGCCGGCCCGCGGCGCGCGCGCCGTCGCTGCGGCCGACGCCGACCACGAGGTAGCCGCCGGAGCTGAGCTTCTCGAGATGGTGGCGGGCGACGTTGGGGTGCAGGTCGAAGTGCTCGGCGACCTCACCCGCGGTGACGCCGTCGGGCGCTTCGCGGATGAGCAGATAGATCTCCCGCCGGGTCGGATCCCCGAAGGCGCTGGTGACCGCGGTGACCGCCGCACTGAACTCGTCGGCGTCGAGCGGAGGCGTGGTCGGCATGGACGGGTATTCTACCTATGTCCGTAGTGGAAATGTCGCCCCGCCCCCGGGGTGACCCCCGATCCGAGGAGACGCCCGTGCCCGGTACGAACCCGTTCTCGCACGCCCGCACCCGTGTGATCGCGGTGGCGTCGGGCAAGGGGGGTGTCGGGAAGTCCTCGGTCACGACCAACCTGGCGGTCGCGCTGGCCCGCATGGGCAAGGACGTCGCCGCGATCGACGCCGACGTGTGGGGCTTCTCGATGCCGCGGATGCTCGGCGTCGAGAACGGTCCCGAGCTCACCGACGACAACCTGATGATCCCGCCGTCGGCCCACGGTGTCCGCCTGCTGTCGATGGGCTTCTTCGTCCCCGAGGACCAGGCCGTCATCTGGCGGGGCCCGATGCTCCACAAGGCGCTCGAGCAGTTCCTCACCGACGTCGCGTGGGGCGAGCCCGACTACCTCGTCATCGACATGCCGCCGGGGACCGGCGACGTCTCGCTCTCGATGAGCCAGTTCCTGCCGCGTGCCGAGGTCGTGATCGTGACGACGCCCCAGCCGCGCCGCCCAGGCGGTCGCCCAGCGCGCGGCCGCGATGGCGCAGAAGGTCGAGCTCGACGTGATCGGCGTGGTGGAGAACATGAGCTGGTTCCGCGGCGATGACGGCGTCGCGTACGAGATCTTCGGTGCCGACGGGGGTCAGGAGCTCGCCGACCGGCTCGAGGTCCCGCTCTTCGCCAAGGTCCCGCTCGTCCAGGCGCTGCGCGAGGGCGGCGACACCGGCGCACCGATCGTGGTCACCGATCCCGACTCGGAGGCCGCGGCCGCGTTCGTCTCGATCGCCACCCAGATCGACGCCATCACGCCGCGCCGCATCTACCGCTCCGAGCTCACGATCGGCTGACCGACCCGCCGGCGCGCCGCGCGGGCCGTCCTCGCACTGCAACGCGCCGCTGCCCTAACCTCGGGCGTTTCGCGCAGTTCAGGGGGGCCGGTGCGGAGACTTGCGATCGCAGGGGTGGTGGTGGCGCTGACCGGTCTCGGCGGCCTGGTGCCCGCGGCGGGCGCGCACCACGGGACCCCACCGCCGGTGGTCCACGCGCTCGACTGCGCCAACTGGCGCTACGGACCGGCCGACGAGCCCGCGAGCCTCCCGGCCGAGTTCGACCGCACCAACTTCAAGCGCACCAGCCTGCGGGACCCGGCCCTCGCGACCTCGCCGCACCATCTTTGCGGGCAGAAGGGCGCGGCGGTCGACCTGGCCTGGGGTGTGACGCGCGGTCGTCCGGACGTGCGCATCGCGGTGCTCGACTCCGGCATCAAGTGGCGCGACGCGGGAGCCATGGCCGACCTCGCCGATCGCGCCTACCTCAACCGCGGTGAGGTCACGCCCCCGTGCGCGATCCGGAGCGGCGACTGCAACGGCGACGGCCGGTTCTCGATCGCGGACTTTGGCGCGATCGCCGACCGCAACGGCAACGGCGTCGCCGATCCCGAGGACCTGATCCTCGACCCGCGATGGAACAACGGCATCGACGACGACCACGACGGGTACGTGGACGACATCTCGGGGTGGGACTTCCTCTTCGGCGACAACGACCCCCTCGACACCGTGCAGTACGGCCACGGCACCGGGGAAGCCGAGGACTCCACCGCCGCCGACAACGGAACCGGGGGCGTGGGGACCTGCCCGCGGTGCACGTTCATCCCCGTCCGCGTCGGCGACTCGTTCATCGCCGACGGTGGGCGGTTCGCGGCGGGGACGCTCTTCGGGATCGACTCGGGTGCGGCGGTCATCCAGGAAGCTCTCGGTGCGATCACGAACCCGCCCCAGGCCCAGCAGGCGATCGATGCCGCGTACGCGCGGGGCATCCCCGTCATCGCCTCCATGGCCGACGAGGCCTCCAAGCACCCGAACCTCCCCGGCGCGCTCGAGCACACGCTCGCGGTCAACTCGGTCACGACCACGAGCTCGCCGCCGAGCTACCTCGCGCTCAACGGCTGCACCAACTACGGCGGGCGCACGTTCCTCTCCGTTCCGTCGTCGTCGTGCTCGTCGGAGGCCGCCGGGGTCATGAGCGGTGTCGCCGGGCTGGTGATCAGCGAGGCGCGTGACCGCGGCATCACGCTCACGGCGAACGAGATCCTCCAGCTCGCCCGGGCCTCGGCGGACGACATCGACTTCGGAACTCCGAACGCGGTCGATCCCGCCAACGACTTCCTCACGGGGAGCACCGTGCGCTATCCGAGCCGTGCCGGGTGGGACGCGACCCACGGCTACGGCCGGCTCAACGCGTACGAGCTGGTCAAGGCGGTCCGCGACGCGCGGATCCCGCCCGAGGCCGACCTGACGGGCCCACGGTGGTTCGACGTGCTGCCCACCTCCGGTTCGGTCGCGATCACCGGTCACGTCGCGGCACCGCGGGCGCACCGCTACTCGTACCGGGTGGAGTGGGCGGCGGGCTTCCAGCCGCCCCCGTATCCCGCCGCCGACACCTGGCACGTGATCGAATCCGAGCGCCGTCGCCACCATGCCGTCGACGGCCGGCTCGCCACCCTGCACCGACGCGAGGTCGCGGCGGCCCTCGCCGGGGCGACGGGATCACCGGCCGACGCCACGACGGGCCGCACCGATGAGGAGCGCTTCAGCGTCCGCGTCCGGGTCGTGGTCACCGCGGAGGACGGTCCCACCCGAGGGCTCCGGGGTGAGTCCCAGAAGCAGCTGTTCGTGCACGACGACCCCGATCTCGTGCGCGGGATGCCCCAGCGGATCGCGGGGGCGGGCACCGCGTCGCCGGTGTTCGCGGATCTCGAGCCGGGCGGCGGGCAGGAGCTCGTCGTCGCCACCGACGATGGGGCCGTGCACGTGCGACGCGCCGACGGTCGGGAGCTGCCCGGTTTCCCGGTGCACACCCGTCCGGCGCCGTACTGGATCCGCTCCTGGGCCGCGGCGTACGCAGGCATCACGGGCCCCGGGGGTGCGGTCATGGTCGGCGCGCCCACGATCGCGGACCTCGACGGCGACGGCTCGCCCGACATCGCCGTCGCGGATCTCGAAGGCCGGGTCGACGCATGGAACCGGTGGGGCCACGAGCTGCCGGGCTTCGCGCGACGCGCAGACGAACCCGGACTTCTCGCGTGACGATCCGTCGGCGCAGGATCACGTCAACCGCACGAAGCCGGGCTTCGCGAACTCGCTCGCCGCGGCCGACCTCGACGGCGACGGTCGCGTCGAGCTCGTCGGCGCGGCGATGGACCGCCACGTGTACGCCTGGCACGGTGACGGCTCGCCGGTCGCGGGTTTCCCGGTCCTGGTCGTCGATCCCGCCAAGGTCGCGAGCGTGGACCCCGTCACCCACCATGTCGTCTTCCGCCCCGACGCCGGGGTCGGCGACGGCGGGGAGCTCGTCGCCACCCCGGCGCTGGCCGACCTCGACGGCGATGGACGCGCCGAGATCGTCGTCGGCGCGCAGGAGGAGTACGACGAGCCCTTCAACGCGCCCGAGTTCGGCGGCCTGCCGGGGACATCGGGCAACTCGCGTGAGTACGTGATCTCGCCGCGCGGAACGCTGGCGACGAACCCGAACCCGAATCCCGCGCACCCGGACGCGCAGGCCTACCTGCCGGGGTGGCCGGTGAAGCTCGGCATGTTCCAGCGCGAGGTCCTCCCGGTGATCGGCGACGGTGTCGCGGCCCAGGCCGCGATCGGCGACGTCGTCCCGACGCATCCCGGCCGCGAGATCGTCGCCACGTCCGCGGTCGGCCCGATCTACGTCCTCGGTCTCGACGGGAAGTCGGCGCTGGGCCAGGTCGGCGGCAAGGATGTCCCGCTCCACTGGTACGGCGGGCTCTTCGCGAACGACCCGACCGGGACCGGCGCGCTGCGCAACTCCGACGACGTCGGCGTGATCCTGAGCGCCTTCGGCGGTCCGAGCGTCGGCAAGCTGGGCAGCCGAAGGCGGATGGACGTCGCGGCGCCGGTGTCGGGGCTCTCCCGCCTGTTCGACACGGCGTCGCCCGAACTGCAGCTGCCGTCCGATGACCTGCTCGCGGCCTGGGACGGCGCGACCGGCGCGATGCGTCCGGCGTACCCGCGCGAGACCCCGGACCTCGCCTTCTTCGTGACGCCGGCGATCGCGGACGTCAACGGCGACGGGCGCACGGAGGTGATCGCCGGCAACGGTGTGTACACGCTCAGCGCGGTGACGCCGAACGGGACCGTTCCGGCCGGATGGCCGAAGCTCACCGGCGGCTGGCTCGTGGGGACACCGAGCCTCGGGGACTGGGACGGGGACGGCCGGCTCGAGCTCGCGGTCGTGCGCCGAGACGGCGTGCTCATCGTGTGGCACACGCCGACCGCGGCGGGCCGGGTCCACCAGTGGCCGCGCTTCGGACGCGACCTCGCCAACACCGGCGCCCACTGACTCCGAGCCGGACCCTCGCGCCCGACTCGCCTACGATCGGCGGCGCTTCGCGTTCGCCCATTCCGGAGGCCCCCCAGGCATGGAAATCCACATCGGTGTCGTGCACACGCCCAAGGAGATCTCGATCGAGGTCGACGACGACCCGGCGAAGATCATCGGCGTGATCGAGGCGGGCGTCGGTTCGGACTCCGCGTTCGTCTGGTTCGAGGACGGCAAGGGCCGGAAGGTGGGCATCCCGACCGACAAGATCGCCTACGTCGAGCTGACCATTGACGACGGCACCCGCAAGGTCGGGTTCGGGCGCTAGGCCCGGAGCAGCCATGGCCGAGCCCGACCTCCTCGGGCGGCGCCTCCTCGTCGTCACCGGCAAAGGCGGCGTGGGGAAGAGCACCGTGGCCGCCGCGCTCGCGCTCGTGGCGGCCCGGCAGGGCAAGCGGGTCCTCGTCGTCGACGTCGACGCGAAGGGCACGATCGCCGAGCGCTTCGAGGCGGGGACGATCGGGTTCAAGCCGCGTGAGGTCATGCCCGGCGTGTCGGTCATGGCCATGGACACCGAGGCCAGCCTCGCCGAGTACCTGCGCCTGAACCTGCGAATCCCGATCCTCGGTCGGCTCGGCCCGCTCGCCGGGATGCTCGACTTCGTCGCGACGGCCGCGCCCGGCGTGAAGGAGATCCTCACGATCGGCAAGGTGTGCTGGGAAGTGCGGGAGTCGATCGAGGGCCGCGCCGACTGGGACGTCGTCGTCGTCGACGCCGCCGCGACCGGTCACGTCATCGCGCAGCTCGGCGCGGCGGACGCGATCCGGGATCTCGTGGCGGTCGGGCCGGTCCGCGGTCAGACCGCATGGATGAGCGAGCTGCTCTCGGATCCGGCGATCACCGCGCTCAATGTCGTCACGACCCCGGAGGAGATGCCGGTGCAGGAGACGATCGACCTCGTCGCCCGCGCCCGCCAGGAGCTCGACGTCCCGCTCGGCGCGGTGATCGTCAACCGCGTCCTGCCGGAGCTGTTCACCACGCGGGACGAGGCGGTCTTCGAGCAGCTCGCGACGCCGCCCCTGCTCGACCGGGTCGCCGAGCGGGCCGGCCCGGGAACTTCAGCCGTCGTCGAGGCGGCGCGGCTCGCGGTCATGATGCGCCGGAGCCGCGTCGAGCATCTCCGCGAGCTCAGGGACACCGTGGACCTGCCCACGCTCTACGTCCCGTACCTGTTCGCGCGCTCGCAGGGCCGGCGGGAGACCGAGCTCGTCGCCGACGCGTTGACCGCGGAGCTGGGCCTGTGAGCGACGCCGCCCTCGCGAACGTACACAGCCTCGAGTCGGTGCTGGCGTCCAAGGAGATCGTCGTGTTCTGCGGCTCGGGGGGCGTGGGCAAGACGTCGATCGCGGCCGCGGCGGGGCTGGCGGCGGCCACGCGCTTCGGCGGGAAGGTCCTCGTGGTGACGGTGGACCCCGCCAAGCGGCTGGCCGACGCGCTCGGTGTGGAGGGGATCGGCAACGTCGAGGTGCGGGTGCCCGAGCAGGCCTTCGCCGAGGCCGGCCTCACGCCCCGCGGGGAGCTCTGGGCGGCGATGCTCGACACCAAGCAGAGCTGGGACGCGCTGGTGCTGCGCCATGCCCCCGACGAGGAGACGGCGTACCGCATCCTCGACAACCGCCTCTACGACAACCTCACCTCGCGCTTCGTCCAGAGCCACGACTACGTCGCAATGGAGCGGCTCTTCGAGATCCACCAGACGGGAAAGTACGACCTGATCGTCGTCGACACCCCCCCGACCCGGAATGCGCTCGACTTCCTCGACGCGCCCGCGCGCATGGCCGAGTTCTTCGGCGGGCGGTTGCTGCGCTGGCTGACTGCGCCCTACCGCGTCGGCGGCAAACGCGGCGCGCGCTTCCTGACCATGGCGAGCAAGCCCTTCTACCAGGTCGCCGACCGTCTGCTCGGCAGCCAGTTCCTCCAGGACATCGCCGAGTTCTTCCTGAACTTCCAGTCGATGTACGACGGTTTCGTGAAGCGATCCCGAGCGGTCGAGGAGCTGCTGCACGACCGCCGGACGACGTTCGCGGTCGTGACCACGCTGGAGGACGCGCCGTTCCGCGAGGGCCAGCGGTTCTGCTCCGAGCTCGTCAAGCGCGAGTTCCACCTCGGGGCGTTGATCCTCAACAAGACGCTGCCGGTCGAGCTCTTCGGCGACGACGGCGCCCACGCCGCCGCGGTGCTGCGCCGGGACGGCGCGCGGATCGCCGCCGAGGTGGAGGGCATCGAGGACCGCGGCACGGCGGCGCGAGTGCTGATCACGATCGGGACGTCGTTCGAGAATTTCGCGGTCGTGGCGCGACGGGAGGCGGAGCTGCGTACCGAGCTCGAGCACCGGCCCGACATCGTCGTCGACGTGCGGACCTTCGCCGACGAGATCGCCGACCTCGCCGGTCTGGCGCGGATCGCCGATTCCCTCGTCCCCGACTGATGCCGGTCCCGCCGGTGTGCCGGCGCCGATTCGGGGGCGTGCGGCGACCGGCCCTCAGGCAGCGGCGCGGCGGCGGGCCCGGGCGATCGACCGGTCGGTCACGCGCACGGTGATCCAGAGGGCGAGCGCGAGGCCGCAGACACCCGACACCAGGAACGGGGCTCGCAGGCCGAACACCTGGGCGACGAGGCCACCCGCGAGCGCTCCGATCGGCATCGTTCCCCAACCCAGGAGCCGGTAGCCGCTGTTGACCCGGCCGAGGAGGGCATCCGGGACGAGCGACTGGCGGAGCGAGATCGTCAACACGTTCCACACGAGCCCGGCGAACCCGCCGACCGCGAGCGACAGCGCCACCACGATCGGCTGGGCCCACAGGCCCGGAACGAGCATCGACGCGCTGGCGACGCCGATCGCGAGCCCGAGCGTGGTTCCCGAACCCACGCGACGCCCGATCCGTGACGCGAACGTCGAGCCGAGCACCGCACCGGCCGCCTCGGTCGTCAGCAGCAGCCCGTACTCGAAGTCGCTCAGGTGGAGGAGCTCGCGTGAGTAGAGCACGAGCACGCTCATCCACGCCATGCCGATGAGGTTCATGACGCCGAGCGCGATTCCGAGCGTGCGCAGGACGCGGTGACGCAGCAGCCAGCGCACGCCTTCGCTGATGTCGGCGCGGATCGACGTCTTGGTCAGGTCGCGGGCGGGACGGAACGACCCGCGCACGGTCAGGACGAGCAGGGCTGCGATCGCGAACGATGCCGCGTCGAGGAAGAACGGCGCCGACAGGGCCAGGCCGAACAGCCAGGCGCCGAGCGGTGGTCCGACGAACTGGTTCGCGGTGATCTGGGCACCTTCGAGCGCGCCGTTGGCGCCTTCGAGGTGCCGGTCCTCGACGACGCTCGGAAGGATCGCCTGCGAGGCGTTGTCGAACACGGTCTCGGCCATGCCGAGGGAGAACGCCACGATGACGAGCAAGGGGATCGACTCGGTGTCGGTGACGATCGCGAAGCCGAGGAGCGCGATCGCGACGCCCCGGAACGTGTCGACCACCGCCATCGTGCGGCGCCGGTCCGTGCGGTCCGCGATGGCGCCGCCCACGAGTGAGAACAGCAGCCAGGGCAGCGTCGCGGCCGTGGAGACGAGGGAGACCTTCAGCGGCGAGGCGGTGAGCGAGGCCGCGAGCAACGGCAGCGCCGCGAGGACCACGCCGTCGCCCAGGTTGGAGACCGCGCCGGCGGTCCACAGGCGGAGGAAATTGCCACTCCACCACCGTTGCCGCATCGTCGGGAGACTATTGGCGGGAGTCCCAGGGAGTAGGTGACGGTGGCGAATACCCTTCGGGCATGGCCGCCTTCCCGGAGCTCGCGATCCTGCGGACCGAGCTCACACCGGAGTCGCTGGCCCACCTCGAACGGCTGGCCGTGTCCTGGCGGCTGCTGGCGGACCTCTCGTTCTCGGACCTGTTGCTCCTGGCGCCGATCGCGCACGAGGACGGGCACCGGTTCGTCATCCTCGCTCAGGTCCGGCCGACGACCGGTCAGACGCTCTACGTGCACGACCTCGTGGGTCACGTGGTCGACGAGGTCGAGCGACCCGCGCTGGCGCGGTCGTGGCGTCACGCCGAGATCCACGAGGGCGAGGCCAACGTGCTCGGGGGGAAGGAGCGCGTGCGGCTCCAGAGCGTGCCGGTGCGCCACCGTGGACAGGAGATCGCGGTGCTCACCCGGGAGGCGCCCACGACCTCGGGCCGGCGGCCGGGCGAGCTCGAGCGGTACTACCTCGAGGTCTACGACCGGCTCATGGCGATGGTCGCCGAGGGCACGTTCCCGTTCACCCGGGAGGAGGTCGAGATCGAGGGTGCCCCACGCGTGGGCGACGGGGTGATCGTGCTCGACGCCGATCGCGGCATGCGGTACGCGAGCCCGAACGCGGTCTCGTCGCTCCACCGGCTCGGCATCCACGCGTACACGTCGGGCGTGCGGCTGGGCGAGATCGGCTTCGACGAGACCGCGGTCGACACCGCGGTCCGCGGTCGGCTGCCGGTGATCGAGGAGGTGGAGCGCGAGGAGGCCTCCGTGCTCGTGCGCGTCATCCCGCTGCTCGACGGTTGGAAGCCCGCAGGCGCGCTCGTGCTGCTGCGCGACGTCACCGATCTGCGGCGTCGTGACCGCATGCTCATGTCGAAGGACGCGACGATCCGCGAGATCCATCACCGGGTGAAGAACAACCTGCAGACGATCGCGTCGCTGCTCCGCCTGCAGGGCCGGCGGGTCGACTCGCGCGAGGCGCGCAACGCGATCGCGGAATCCGAGCGCCGGATCCGTTCGATCGCAATCGTGCACGAGACGCTCTCACGCGAGGCGCGCGAGTTCGTCGACTTCGCCCAGATCGTGAAGCCACTGGTCCGGGTGGTCGAGGAGACGGTCTCGACGCCGGAGGGTGGGTTGCGGTTCGAGGTCGTCGGCGACGCGGGCGAGCTGCCGGGGGAGTTGGCCACGCCGCTCGCCGTCGTGCTCAACGAGCTGATGCAGAACGCGGTCGACCACGCGTTTCCTCACCTCGACGACGTGCCCCTGAGGGGCACCGTTCAGGTGCGGTTGCGGCGGCACGAGAACCAGGTGGACGTCGACGTCGTGGACGACGGCGTCGGGCTCCCGGAGGGGTTCGACCTCGAGACCGGGAAGGGGCTCGGGCTCTCGATCGTGCAGGCGCTCGTGACCGGAGAGCTGGGCGGCGCGCTCGATGTCGGACCGGGCGACGACGGCGCCGGCACCCGCTTCCACGCCCGGGTCCCGCTCGCCACCGCGGCGGCGACGAAGGTCGTGGAGCCCAGCTAGGAGCGGCGACGGCCGCGGACCGGGCTCAGCCGGTGCGCTGGTCGGCGAGCCAGTTCTTGCGGAGCTTGCGGCGCTCGTCCTCGGTGGTGCCGCCCCAGACTCCGGCCTCCTGGTTCGTGGCCAACGCGAACTCGAGGCACTCGGCGTGGACGGGGCAGACCCCGCAGATCTCCTTGGCGGCGTCGATCTGGTCGAGCGCGATCCCGGTGGCCCCGATCGGGAAGAACAGCTCCGGGTTCGAATCGCGACAGAGTGAGCGGTCCCGCCAGTCGTCGGCGTCCCAGTCGTGCGTGCGAACCCAGGTCAGTGCCACGTTGCGCCTTTCGATCGGGGCCGATGGTGCGGGCCGGAGGTCTCCGGGCCCGAGCCTCGGAGCGGACGTCACGCTACGGTCGAATGAGAACGCGTTGCAAGGGGTCTGACCTGCCGTTTTGCAGACCGTCTGCGAATACGCTGGGCGGATGAGCGAGACCCGTCCACTGATCGTCGGTCACCGGGGGGCGCCGCACCGGGCCCGGGAGAACACCCTCGAGGCGTTCGCCGCGGCGCGGGACGAGGGCGCCGACGGGGTCGAACTGGACGTCCATCGCACCGCGGACGGCGTGCTGGTGGTCCATCACGACGCCGACGCCGAGACGGTGGGCGTCCTGGCGACGCAGCCCTTCGCAGCGGTCCGGGGGGCGCTGGCCTGGCTGCCCACGCTGGCCGAGGTGCTGGACGAGTGCCGTGGGCTCCTCGTGAACATCGAGATCAAGAACTCGCCCGGTGACGCCGACTTCGACGCCGGTCTGGGCGTCTCGGACCTCGTCGTGGACCTGCTGCACGGCCGGGAGGGTGACGAGGTCCTCGTGTCCTCGTTCCACCTGCCGTCGATCGGGCGGGTCCACGCCCGCGACCCGGCGATCCCGACCGGCTACCTCGCCGTCCTGGACCCGCCGCCGCTCGACGCGATCGCCGTCGCCGTCTCCGGCGGACACCGCGCGATCCATCCGTTCTTCGGGATCCTGGCCGACCGGGCCGCGGGGACGGTCGTGGAGGCCGCGCACACGCTCGGGATCGCGGTCAACGCCTGGACCGTCAACGAGCCCGACGAGATCCGCCGACTCGCCGCGGCCGGGGTCGACGCCGTCATCACCGACGCCCCCGCGGACGCCCGGGCCGCGCTCGCCGGCTGAGCTCGGCGCCCGTCGCCTCCGTCGATCGCCGCGGTCAGGCGCGTGAGCGCGTGGCGCCGACCCACGAGCGGTGCAGATCGCGGTAGATGCCGTCCTGCTCGACCAGCTCGGCGTGCGCGCCGTGCTGCACGATCCGGCCCGCGTCGAACACGAGCACGAGGTCGGCCGCCTCGGCCGTGGAGAGCCGGTGGGCGACGGAGACGGTCGTGGCACCCGCGGCCACGCGGAGCAGCGCGGTCGTGAGGGCCCGCTCGGTCTCGGGGTCCACCGCGCTCGTGGCCTCGTCGAGGATGAGCAGGCCGGGACGCGCGATGTGGGCGCGGGCCAGCGCCACGAGCTGGCGCTCGCCGACCGAGAGCGAGTCCCCGCGCTCGCCGACGTGGGTCTCGAGCCCGAGCGGGAGGCGCTGGAGCCAGTCGTCGAGTCCGAGCTGGGCGAAGGCGTGCTCGATGTCGCGGTCGGTCGCGCCGAGCCGGCCGATCCGCACGTTCTCACGCACGCTCGTGTCGAAGAGGAACCCGTCCTGAGGCACGAGCCGGACGCGGGCGCGGCGCGCGTCGCCGGCGACGGTGGCGAGGTCCACTCCGCCGATCAGGATCCGCCCGGCGGTGGGGTCGGCGAGGCGGCAGAGGAGGGTCGCGAACGTCGTCTTGCCCGACCCGGTCTCGCCGACGATCGCGACGTTCGTGCCGGCGGGAACGTCGATCGAGACGTCCCGCAACACCATGGGTCCGGTGCGGTAGGCGAAGTCGAGGTGCTCGCTGCGGATGGGAAGGGGTCCGGCGGGGAGCGCGACGCCGGCCTCGGGATCGGAGACGTCGATCGGGATGTCGAGCACGTCGAGGACCTTGCGCCATCCCGCGATCGCGGTCTGGGTCTGGTCGATGATCTCGCTGACCTCGGCGATCGGGTAGAGCAGGAGGTTGGTCAGGAACGCGAACGCCACGACGGTTCCGAGGTCGAGCCCGAGCTCGACGCCGGCGAAGGCCGAGATCGTGACGATCGCGGCGAGGGCGATCGAGCCGAACATGTCGCCGACCGGGAACATCAGCGCGAAGTACCGGCCCGCCTCCTTGTGAGCCAGGTAGAGGGTGTGGATCCGCTGGTGCAGCCGGGTGCGGGACCGCTCCTCGAGCCCGTAGGCCCGGACCGCGGCGGCGCCGGTGATGCTCTCGGAGAACTCGGCCAGCATGTCGCCCGTCGCGACCCGCACCCGGTCGTAGGCGCGCAGCTGGCGCCGCTGGAGGAAGCGCAGGATCGGGATGACGGGCAGGAACGCCACGATGGTCACCAGCGTCAGCTGCCAGGAGTAGATCGCCATCACGACCAGGGTCCCGAGGACGAGCGCGCTGTTGACGACCCAGCTGATCGCCCCCCAGTTCACGAACCGCGCCAGCGTCTCGATGTCGCTGGTCACGCGGGACACGAGCACGCCGCGCTTGGTCTCGTTCTGCTCGGCGACGCTCAGCTGGTGGATGTGCTCGAAGACCCGGACTCGCAGGGAGAAGAGCGCCCCCTCGGCGGCCCGGACCAGTCGGATGTAGGTGAGCCGCGACAGTGTCGCGAGCACGAGGACGCCGATGCCTGTCAGGACGCAGGCGGTGATGACGAACCCGCCGCGGAACCCCTCGGCGTGCAGCACCCCGCGGTCGAGGACCTGCTGGATCGCGACGGGGATCAGGAGCCGGCCGGCCGCGACGATGATCGCGAACGTGAGGCTGACCGCGATCCCCTGACGGATCTCGGGCATCTTCGCCGCGCCCTTGCGGAGCACCGCGAGCGCGCCGGAGGGCTCCTCGACCTCGGCCCCGGCTTCCCCGTCTCCGCCGAGCTCCCGGCCGCGGTGGGCGTGGCTGCGGTCCACGAGCTCGTCGAGCATCGCGTCGGGTGCGACTTCGGCGAGCGCGTCGAGCGCAGCGTCGTGCTCAGACATCGTCGTACTCCCCGGGGACCGCGGAGTCGTAGGCCGACAACATGGCCGCGTACTCGGCGTCGGTGGCGACCAGCTCGGTATGGGTGCCGGACGCGACGATGCGGCCGGCCTCCATGCGTACGACGCGGTCGGCGAGCTCGACGGTCGAGCGGCGGTGCGCCACGACCAGCGTCGTCATGCGGAGCTCGTCGCGGAGCGCGGACAGGATGCGCGCCTCGATTCGGGGGTCGACGGCCGAGGTCGCGTCGTCGAGGACCAGGAGCTGCGGCCGTCGCGCGAGCGCGCGGGCGAGGGCGAGGCGCTGGCGTTGGCCGCCCGAGAGCGTGACGCCCCGTTCGCCGAGCACGGTGTCGAGGCCGTCGGGGAGCGAAGCGACGAAGCGCTCGGCCTGTGCGACCGCGAGGGCGGACTCCAACCGGTCGGACCCGTGGTCGGTGCCGACGAGGATGTTCTCGGTGACGGTGTCGGCGAAGACGAACGACTCCTGGAAGACGAGCGCGAGCAGGTCCCGGCGGGCCTCGCGACGGAGGCGGTGCGGCGCCAGACCATGGACGGTGATCGAGCCCCGATCAGGCTCGTCGAGGCCCACGAGCAGCTCGCACAGCGTGCTCTTGCCGCATCCGGTCGGCCCGACCAGCGCCACGATCTCTCCGGGATCGATGGTGAGGTCGAGGCCGACGAGGACCGGGTCGCCGGTCGGGTAGGAGTAGTCCACTCCCGCGAGGACGACCTCGGCGGGGGTCGACGGTGGCTCGTCGTGTTCGTGGGGTTCGGGCGCGTGGGGCGCGGCGAGGACCCGGTCGAGCCGTTCGGTCGAGACCACGGCGCGCGGCATCTCCTCGAGGAGGAACCCGACCACGCGCATCGGGAACGCGAGGAGCGTGAACAGCGCCATGGCCTGCACGACGTCACCGGGCGAGATGACGCCCTCGGAGATGCGCCAGCTCCCGACCGCGAGGATCGCGACGATCCCCAGGTTCGGGAGCGCGTCGAGCGCCGGCTCGAAGAAGGCACGGAGCCGGCCCACCTCGATGCGCTCGACACGCAGCGCGTCGGCCGCGACCGCCAGCCGGTCCACCTCGTGGTGCTCGAGGCCGAGCGTCTTGACCATGAGGGCGCCGTCGAAGCTCTCGTGCGCGATCCCCGACACCTCCCCGACGTGCTGCTGCACCGCGGCGGCGGGGCGCTCGACCCGCCGGGTGTAATAGCGGTTCAGCACGGCCATGGTCGGGAACAGGACGAGCGCCACGAGTGCGAGGACCGGGTCGACCGCGATGAGCGCGATCACGGAGAAGATGACCAGGACCACGAGGCCGGTCGAGAACGGAAGCGGGTTGACCACCTCGGTGGCCGCGAGCACGTCCGCGTCGGCGTGGGCGAGCAGCTCCCCGGTCGAGGTCGTGCGGTGGAACCCGAGGGGCACCGCCAGGAAGTGGTCGGCGATCTCGCGACGGAGCCACGCCTGCCCGAGCCAGGTCGTCTTGCCGGCGAAGTAACGGCGGATGACCGTGCCGACGCCCCGGAGCACCGCGACGCCCACGATCAGGGTGACCCACGTCCACGTCGTGGCCCGGTCCGCGCCGCCGGCCTTGAACGCCGGGGTGAGGACCTTGTCGGTCACGCGGCCCAGGACCAGTGTGCCCAGCACCGAGGAGCCTGCGTAGACGACCGCCCCGACGATTGCGATCGAGAACGGCAGCGGGTTGAGGCGGACGAACCGGATCAGGACCCGGAGCCCGCGCCGCAGGACGTGCTGCGGGACGGGCTCGGGCTCGGGAGGGTCCTGCGCCGGCCCGGATGCCGCGAGGGCGGTCACGGCACGACCAGGGTGAGCGCGTCGGGGACGTACGCGACGTCGAGTCGCCGCACGTCACCGAGGTAGTCGCCGTCGACCTGGTACGGGAAGGGCTCGTCGGAGGAGATGGTCGCGGCGGCGACGCCGTCACGCTGCACGACGTCCCGCTGCCGGTGCAGCAGGCGAGGAGAGAGGAACGCCCGCGCCGCGATGCTCAGCATTCCCGGCGCATGCCGCGCCCGCACGACGGTGAAGCTCAGCTCGCTGGTGAGCGACGCCGCGGGCGCGACGACCAGGGGCCGGTGCCCGAGGTAGGTGTACGGGCTCGTCTTGGAGATGATGAGGAGGGTCGCGTCGGGCACGGTCTCGCCGTCCGGGAACGTGACCGCGAACCGGCCGTGGGAGTGGTCGTAGGTCCGCAGCCAGGTGTCGAACGCCGCGACGACGAACAGCGGGTGTGCTGCGTAGCGCTTGTACGCGGCCCGGCGCTCGACGGACTCGACCACTGCCGCGTCGAACCCGACGCCGCAGTGGAACAGGAGGTGCCGGTCGCCGACCCGACCGAGCCCGATGCGCTGGAACGACTTCCGGTCGAGCGATTCGAGCAGTTCCGAGGTGGCCTCGACCGGGTCGTCGGCGATCCCGAGCGAGCGGGCGTAGACGTTGGTGGAGCCGCCCGGGAGGGGCGCGAGGGCGGTGTCGGTGCCGACCAGGCCGTCGGCGGCCTCGTTGAGCGTGCCGTCGCCGGCGAGGACCGCGACGACCTCCACACCCTCGGCCGCGGCACCGCGCGCGAGCCGCGCCGCGTGGCCGCGCCGCGAGGTCTCGGCGACCACGAGGTCGTGATCGGCGCCCAGCGCCTTCTGGATCACGACCCTCCGGCGGGCGGTCACCGACGACGCGGTCGCATTGACGATGAGCAGGACCCGCACGACGGGGCAGGCTATCGGCCGTGCCTTCCGATTCCCTCCGTGTATTGGCCGAAGAGATCACCTCGTGCCGGGCGTGTCCGCGCCTGGTCGCCTGGCGGGAGGAGGTGGCGCGCGAGAAGCGCGCTGCGTTCCGCGACCAGGACTACTGGGGCCGACCGGTACCCGGCTTCGGCGACGCGGCGGCACGGATTCTGGTCGTCGGGCTCGCGCCGGCCGCCCACGGCGCGAACCGCACGGGGCGCGTCTTCACCGGCGACCGCTCGGGGGACTGGTTGTACGCGTCGCTGTACCGCAACGGCCTCGCCAACCAGCCGACGTCGGTCCACGCCGATGACGGTCTCGCGCTCCGGAACGCCTACGTCTCGGCGGTCGTGCGCTGCGCTCCGCCCGCGAACAAGCCGACGCCGACCGAACGCGACACGTGCGTGCCCTGGTTCGAGCGCGAGCTCGCGCTTCTCCGGGACGTGCGGGTGATCGTGGCGCTCGGCGCCTTCGCGTTCGAGGCGCTGTGGCGCGTGCTCCGCGCGTCGGGCGCGGACCTCCCGCGGCCGCGCCCGAAGTTCACCCACGGGCTCGAGGTGGTGACCCGGCGCGCCGTGGTGCTCGGGTGCTTCCACCCGTCGCAGCAGAACACGTTCACCGGCAAGCTCACGGAGCCGATGATCGACGGCGTGTTCGCCCGGGCCCGGGACCTCGCAGGGCTCAGCGGAACAGGCGGATGAGCTCGACGGTGCCGTACACGACGGCGATGGTCCCGAGCACGCTCGCGACGACGCGCCGGAGCACCCGGTCCGTGGTCCGGATCGCGAGGTGCGCGCCGACGCGGGCACCGGGGATCGCGGTGACCATGAGCGGCAGCGCGTAGAACCAGTTGACGTTGCCGAGCAACTGGTGGGTCAGCGTGCCCGGGATCGCGATGACACCGACACAGGCGAGCGACGTGCCGATCGCCGACTTGAGCGGCAGGCCGAGCAGGCCGGTGAAGCCGGGGACCATCAGGATCCCGCCGCCGACCCCGAGGAACCCCGAGAGCAGCCCCGCGGCGACGCCGATCGCGAGGAGCTTCCCCACGCGCAGGTCGAGATCGGGTTCGCCCTGGTCGTCCACGCGGGGCGGGATCCGTCCCATCGTCCCCGTCCGGTAGGCGGTGAAGCCCATGAGGCCCGCGGTGAGCACCATCTGCACGTGGCCGCGTCCCGGGATCAGGTCGCTCGCGATCGCGCCGAGTGCCGCGCACGTGGCGCCGGCGAGGCCGGTCCCGAGCACCACGCGCCGGACGACGAGTCCCTCGCGCTGATAGCGGAGCGTGCCCGAGATCGACGACGGGATGATCGAGGGGAGCGTGCTGCCGACGGCCTGGAGCGGCGTCGCGCCGAGCAGGAGGATCGCGGGGGTCGAGATGACCGCGCCGCCGACGCCGAAGACCCCGGAGAGGACGCCGGTGAAGAACCCGGCGATGAGGACCAGGACGACCGTGACCAGGTCCGACATTGAGGCCGACACTACCGAAGCCCGGCCGGTACCCTGGCTCGTATGCCGAATGCACCCACCGACGGACTCACGCTGCGCGGTGTCTACGTCCCGCTGATCACCCCGTTCGCGTCCGACGGCTCGGTCGCGCTCGACGCGGTGACCGCCCTGTGCCACGAGTACCTGGACGCCGGCGCGTCGGGGATCGTCCCGCTCGGCACCACGGGTGAGTCGGCCGCGCTGACCGCGGCGGAGAAGCAGGCGGTCGTCGCTGCGTGCTCGGCGGTGTGCGTGGAGCGCGGCGCGCAGTTGATCGTCGGTGCCGGGACGAACAGCACGGCCACGACCGTCGCTGCGGTCGAGGGGCTCGCGGGCACGCCAGGGCTCTCCGGTGTCCTCATCGTCGTGCCGTATTACGTCCGCCCGTCCGAAGCCGGGATCGTGGCGCATTTCCGGGCCGTCGCCGACGCGTCGCCCGTTCCGGTGATCCTCTACAACATCGCGATCCGCACCGGACGCAACCTGTCGGCCGCCGGAGTGCTCGAAGCCGCGCAGCACCCGAACATCGTCGGCATCAAGCAGGCGGCGGCGGGGCTGGATCTCGACACCCTCGAGCTCCTGCGCGGCGCGCCGGACGACTTCGCGGTGCTCGGCGGTGAGGACCCGTTCCTCTTCCCGATCGTGCTCATGGGTGGCGCGGGCGCGATCTGCGCGTCGGCGCACGTGTGCACCGAGCAGTTCGTCTCGATGATCGAGTGCGGCGTCGCGGGCAAGGTCGAGGAGGGCCGGGCCCACGCCGAGCGGCTGCTGCCCGTCGTGCAGTCCTGCTTCACCGAACCCAACCCGGCGGTGTTCAAGGGCGTCCTCCACGCCCAGGGCCGCATCCCCACCCCCGACGTCCGGATGCCCCTGACGAACGCCTCGTCGGCCGCGGTCGAGGCGGCCCTCGCCGCCATCGCGCTCGCGTCCTGACTCAGGGCGTCGTCGACAGGATCCTGCAGAAGCTGAACTGTGACGTCAGGCTCGTCCACTCGTCACGGTCCAGCCTGCGCATGGACGTGACCAACGATTCCATGGCCTTCCTCCGTGTCCCGGCGTGCTCGCCGTAGATACCCGCCGTGATGACGACGCGTCCCTCCCGCCAGCGCGCGACGGTCAGCGGCGAGCCTGACGCGATCGTCGTGTCCCAGACCAGCGCCTGCTTCGTGCCGACTGGTCGCAGACCTGGATCGGGTACGAAGAAGCGGGTCGCCTCGAAGGTGGCGTCGTCGAGGACGGCACCCGTCCATTGGAGGCCCTGCGACGGTGATGGCGGACCGGTCCCGGCCGTCGCGCTGACCGAGAACGTGGGGAACTGCGGCCTGAGCAGGCTCGGCACCTGGCTGATCGGTTCGACCGCCCCCTCGTAGACGACCGAATACCCGGCGGGGACCGCGGTGGCGTCGAGCCGAGGGTGTCCCTGCGCGTCGACGATGTGGGACGCCAGCGCGAGGATCCGGCGCTCCAGCAGCTCCCCGCGGGCGAGCACGGAAACCCGGCCGTTCTGCGCGGCGTCGTACATCTCGATGCCGGTGCCCGTGCGGAGGCGATCCCGGCTGGAGCCCAGGATCGACCCCTGACGGCCGGCGCCGACGGCGGGCACGAGGACGTCATTCCTGCTCTTCTCGTCGAGCAGCGACGGGACCGAGAACGCCGTGGCGAGGAGCGGTCCGGCCCACGGGTCGGCGCGGGAGGTGTCGGCGTAGATCGTGATGCTCGACGTGCGTACGCCGAAGGCGTCCTCGGACGACCGCCGGGCATTGTTCACGACGCAGACGTGTGATCCCGAAGGTAAACGAGCGGGGGCAAAACGTTGCTCGGCGGGCATGGCACCCGGTTGCGCCGCCGCCGGATAGCAGCGGGTCTCGATCCATCCCGTGACACGATCCAGGCTCCTCTCGAGTCGCGGGCGCGCGTCCGGTGCGAGCGCGGACGTGGTGCCGCCGCGCGTCACCGCCTGCACGTCGGCGCGGAGCGAATCGGGTGCGAGCGCGACCCGCGCGCTTCCGGTCGACGGCGGCCGCCGGGTCGGAGCCCTGACCCGGCTGACCGCGGAGGATGACATTGCAGAACTTCGAGATCTCGGACGCGGTCGGCGGATCGTGGTGGCGAGCGAGCACCACGACGCCGACGATCGCGGCCACCACGGCGATCGCGGCCGCCGCCAGGATCAGTCGTCGGCCGCGCCGCGGCACCGATCGGGCCGGATCCGCGCCGACGGTGAGGGCCTCGCGGTCTCGTGCCACTGCCGCAGTCTGACTCATGGTGGCGCGGGCGTGATCTCCCCATCGGCGCACGTGGACGACCCGACGTCCGGATGCCCGGCGTGCTCGAGACCGCGCTCGCCGCCGCCCGCGTCCGCGAGAAGCGGTCCGGCGTCGTCGACCGGCGCCTGAACGCCGTGCAACCCGGTTGGCCACGGGGTCGCGCGAGACTCGCCAGCGTGATCGGTCGGCCGCGGAGCGCGCGAGACTCCGACCTCATGGGTGAGGACCGCGGGCGGAACGAGCGGTTCTCGCCGTACCTGCCCCGCCTCGTGATCGAGTGGCTGGGCCAGGGTCCGGCGGCGACCGCGCGGGCCCTCGAGGGCAGCGTCGTGTTCATCGACATCTCGGGGTTCACGAAGCTCTCCGAGGGTCTCGCACGTCAGGGCAACATCGGCGCCGAGGAGCTCGCGGCCACCATCGGCGCCACCTTCACCGACCTCTTGGCCGTCGCCTACGACCATGGCGGCCGTCTCCTCAAGTTCGGCGGAGATGCGTTGCTCCTGCTGTTCACCGGCGACGAGCACGCGGCCCGGGCGGCGTACTCGGCGGTCGGGATGCGCCGTACCCTTCGCGAGCGCGGGGAGCTGAGCGTGCTCGGACAGAAGGTGCGCCTCCGCATGTCGATCGGGGCCCACACCGGAACGTTCCACTTCTTCCTCGTCGGCGGATCCCACCGCGAGCTCGTGGTCACGGGACCCGGGACCAGTGAGACGGCGACCCTCGAAGGCGCCGCCGACGCCGGGGAGATCCTCATCAGCCCGGCGATGGCCCGTCGGTTTCGCCAATCGGCGGTTGGACGGGCGAAGGGTCCCGGCTTCCTGCTGCGCCGGGCTCCGGCGCTCGCGACCGGGCCGGTCGGTTACGAGGTGACGCCGACGCCGGAGGGCGTCGACCTGACGACATGCATCCCGGTCGGGCTCCGGGAATCGTTGGCTGAGACGCGCGCCCCGGAGCACCGACGGGCGACGATTGCGTTCGTTCATTTCGACGGGACCGACGTACTCATCCGCGATCACCCGTTGGACGAGGTCGGCCGGGCGCTCGACGAGCTGGTCACGACCGTCCAAGAGGCTGTCGATCGACACGGCGTCACCTTCCTCGCGAGTGACGTCGATCGTGACGGCGGC
The DNA here is from genome assembly GCA_963801105.1 of uncultured Acidimicrobiia bacterium. Taxonomy (GTDB): domain Bacteria; phylum Actinomycetota; class Acidimicrobiia; order IMCC26256; family JAENVU01; genus JAENVU01. The sequence continues at coordinate 3,670,190 of CAWDDH010000003.1, read as the reverse complement.
AAGTTCATCCTCACTGCGGGCGTCCCGACCAGTTCGGGCGACGACGAGCGAAACATGCTGCTGGCGCTCCGCGACATCGTGGACGCGTCACCTCGAATCCCGATTCGCATCGGCGTGAACCGCGGGCCGGTCTTCGCGGGTGATGTGGGTCCCAGCTACCGGCGGACGTACACCGTGATGGGCGACGCGGTGAACCTGGCGGCTCGACTGATGGCGCACGCCGCTCCGGGCGAGATTCTTGCGACCCACGATGTCCTCGATCGATCGCCGACGGCGTTCGTGCGCGAAGCGGTCGAACCATTCTCCGTCAAGGGGAAGGCCCGACCCGTCGAAGCGTGGAAGGTCGGGCCGGTGGCGGGCGCCAAGGCCGACGCGGCGGCTCTCCGGCTCCCGTTCATCGGCCGCGACGCCGAGCTGGACCAGCTGCTCCGCGCGCGACGCGGTGACCGGCGGGTCGGGCCGGTTCGTGGAGATCGTCGGCGCGGCCGGAATGGGCAAGTCCAGGATCGTCGACGAGTTGCGGGCCGCGTGCGTCGACCTGACGGTGCGCGCGACCCGCTGTGAGTTGTACGAGTCCACGACGCCGTACTCGCCCTGGCGGCTCATCGTTCGCGAGCTCGTGGGGCTGGATCCGGCGCAACGGAAGGCGTCGGACGGGGAGCACCTTCTGGCCGTCGTGCGGGCCGCGGCCCCCGAGCTCGAGCCCTGGACGCCGCTGCTCGCCTCGCTGGTCGACGTCCCGATGGAGGAGAGTCCCGAGACGGCTCGGCTCGAAGGCCAGTTTCGGACGGCTCGTACGGCCGACGTGCTCCGTGACCTGGCGCAGCGCCTCCTCACCGGCCCCGCCGTCCTCGTCATCGAGGACGTCCAATGGATGGACGATGCCTCGTACGCGCTGCTGCAAGCGCTCACCGCTGAGATCGAGTCGGTGCCGTGGCTCGTCGTGGTCACCCGTCGCGATGTCGAGGGCGGCCGACCGGACGACGCGACCCAGGTGATCACGGTCGAGCTGGCGCCGCTCGAACTCGTCGATGCGATCGCGCTGGTCCACGGGGCCACGGTGGATTCGCCGATCTCGGCCCAGGAGGTGGAGCTGCTCGCGGAACGCTCCACCGGGAATCCGTTGTTCCTCACCGAACTCGTGGCCGCGGCGCGGTCGGCCGGCGGGGTGCAGGGCCTGCCGGACTCGGTCGAGGCCCTCGTCGCCGCGAGCATCGACCGGCTCCCACCGCAGGATCGCGACCTCCTGCGTCGGGTCGCGGTCTTGGGACGGTCGTTCCCGGAGGATCTGCTTGCTGCGGTGCTCGATCCCCGCGAGCTCGACGAGTCGGCGTGGTCACGCGTGAGCGAATATTTCGTGCGGGAGCCTTCGCGTCTTACCTTCGAGCACGCGGTGGTGCGTGACTCCGCGTACGAGGGCCTCGCGTATCGCTCCCGGAAGGAGTTGCACGGACGCGTCGGCGACGCTATCCGGAATGGCGCCGAGCAGACCGGCGACGACGCATCGGAACTCCTCGCGCTTCACTACCTCCGTGCGGAGCGATTCGACGAGGCGTTCACGTACGCGCGCGCTGCCGCTGAACAGGCCCGCGCGGTCTTCGCCGACCACGAGGCGGCGGAGCTGTACGAGCGCGCGCTCGCGGCGGCCCGGAGACTCCCCGAGGTGCCGCGGGCCGAGCACGCGCGCCTGCGGGAGTCGCTCGGCGACGTACGCCATCGGTCGGGGAGCTTCGCCGGTGCCGAGGACGCGTTCGGTGCCGCGCGCGGAGTACATCGGTGACGATCCGGTCGCCCACGCGCGGGTACAGCTCAAGCGCGCGTGGATCCGAGGCTGGCTGGAGAGCTACTCGCAAGCGCGAGCCGCGATCACGCGGGGCCTCAAGCTGCTCGAGGCGGTCGACAGCTCCGAAGGCCTCCGGCAGCGGGCCCGGATGCTCGCTTGGTACGCGCAGTTCTGCAAGGAGGCGGGCCGCTATCAGCTGGCAATTGCATGGTGCGAGCGGGCGATCGAGACCGCGACGCTCGTTGGCGACGCGGGCGCCCTCGCGGACGTGTACAAGGTGCTCGGATGGGCGCAGATGGAACTCGGTGACCTCGAGAGCAGCGACAGCCTGCGCCGCGTCGCTCGACCTCTACGAGCAGGTCGAGGACCTCCCGGGCCAGGCCAGCGTGTTGAACCTGCTCGGAGGCTTCGCGTACTGGCGCGGGGAGTGGGATGCCGCGCTGCTGCGCTACGAGCAGGCGAGGACGCTCGCGGGGCAGACGGGCAATACGGTCCTCGGAGCGTTCTGTATGACCAACATCGGTGAGATCGCGTTGGATCGTGGCGAGCCGGAGCCCGCCACCACGCTCCTCGAGGACGCGGCGCGGATCTGGCGGGTCGCCGGCGACCGCCCGGCCTCGGCCTTCGCCAAGCTGCTCCTCGGACGAGCAAGGAGCCTGTCGGGTGACCACGCGGAGGGGCTGCGGCTCCTGGCCGAGGCGCGTGTCGCGTCGATCGAGGTCGGCGCGCACATTGACGCGCTCGAGGCGGCCGCACGCATCGCGGAGAGCCACCTCGCCGCGGGTGACGCCGGACGGGCGCTGGCGTGCGTGGAGGACGCGCTCCGAGAGGCGCAGACGCTCGGCGGGGTCGCGGCGCAGCTTCCGCTGCTGCTGCGGGTCCGGGGCCTGGCGCTGGCCCTGTGCGGACGAGCGGACGCGGAGGCGCGGACGGCGCTCGAGGCCAGCCTGGAGGCGGGTCGGTCCCGCCACGCGTCCGTACGAGATCGCGCTGACGTCGGTCGCGCTCGGCCGGCTCACGGCCGGCGCCGAGGGCGCGGTGCTCCGGACGGAGGGCAAGGAGATCCTGGACCGCCTCGGTGTGCGCTCGGTCCCCTACCTCGGGGACGACCTGAGCTGATCGTTCGTTCGCCGAGTTCCGCCCCGAACGATCAGCCCCAGCCGATTACCGGAACTTCGGGTCGTCGTGGCCGAACACCTGCCACGTGGTCACCAGCGCTCCGCTGCTGCTCCCGCGGGTGTCGGCGGACGCGATGCACCAAGTCTCACCGGCCGGGATCGTGGCCGAGGTGACGCGGTCGCTCGCGTCGAACTGCGGGTTCACGCACCACTGCACCGGGCGGAACGTGTCGCCGCCGGTCGGGTCGTACTCGAGGAGCAGCGGGAACGGACCGATCGGCGCCGCCGTGCTGCCGAAGGAGACGAAGCCGCGGTAGTCGACGGCCGCGGCACCGTTCGGCTGGAACACGATCGTGCCGTTCGCCGACGAAGCGTCGAGCGTGTAGCGCTTGCAGCTGAAGGAGTCGTCGAGTCGGGTGAACGAACCGGTCACGCCAGCGTCGGTGTCGGTGACGGTCTCGTTGCTGCAGATGACCGGATACACGGTCAGATCGACGGTCGCCGGGTTCGAGGTCGCCTGTCCGTCGCTCGCCTTGTAGGTGAAGGAGGCTGATCCGGTGTATCCGGCCGGCGGCGTGAACGTCACCGTGCCGTCGAGGTTGGCGACGGCGCTCGCTCCGCTCGGGTTGAGGTTGCCGATGCTGGTCGGCGTCAGCGTGTCGCCGTCGACATCGGTGTCGTTGGCGAGCACGGGGATGTCGACGGTCCCGTTCTGAGCGACCTCCGCGGTGTCGTCGTGTGCGACCGGTGCGTCGTTGACAGGCGTCACTCCCACCACGATCGTCGCCGAGGAACTCGTTTGGGCACCCTTGTCGTCGGTGGCCGTGCACGTCAGCGTGATCGCGCCGTTGAAGTTCGCGGCCGGGGTGAAGTCGATCGTGCCATCGCCGTTGTCCTGCACGGTGCCGCCGGCCGCGCCGGTGCAGCTTGCGGTCAAGGAAGTGCTGTCGATATCGGTGGCGATCGTGATCGTCACCTTCTGGTCCTCGTTCGTCGACGCGTTCCCACTCTGGGCGACGGGCGCATCGTTGACAGGGGTCACCGTGATGTTGACCGTCGCGTTCGAGCTCGCGAGACCGTCGGACGCGGCGTAGGTGAACGAATCGGGACCGTTGTAGTCGGGTGCCGGTGTGTAGGTGAACGCACCCGACGCGGCCAGTGAGACCGTGCCGTGGCTCGGGCCGGTCAGCAGCGTCGCGCTCAGCGGGTTGCCGTCCGCGTCGGTGTCGTTGGTCAGGACGTTGCCGCTCTTGGCGGTGTCCTCGGCCGTGGTCACGGTGTCGTTCGTCGCGGACGGCGGCGTGTTCGACAGGTAGAACAGCGTGTCGAAGGCGGGGTCGTTCCCGAAGTCGGCGCTGCCTTCGAGCGACACCGTTCCCGTCATCGCGGTGAGGGTGACCGTCGTGAAGTTGAACCCGGGCTGCACGGTCCATTCACAGTTGTCGTTCGGACCGCTGTTCGGCCCGGAGCTGTTCGGCGCGGCGCACGCGTCGATGGCGTCGCCCGGGCTCGAGCTCACGTTGTAGGGAACCGTCGTGTCGTAGTCGGGCTCGGCCGCCTGCGCCGCGGTGATCGAGGTGCCGGTCTGCAGCTGGTAGACGGCGCTCGTGGTCCCGTTGGCGAGGGTCAGCTCCACGGTGGCGTTGCCGGTCATCTCGAGGTCCATGCGCAAACCGCTGAAGGACCGTCCCGCGATGCTCGTCCCCGGCTTGAACGAGAGGCTCTCGCTCGGGTCGATCTGGGAGCACGGTGTGCCGTTGCCGCCCTTGTTGCTGCGTACGCCGATCGAGTCGTCCGGGCCGATGCCGGGTGCCATCGACCCGCTCGGTGTCGCGAGGTCGATCACGGGTTCGGCGGAGTTGATCTTGCAGGAGTTCGACGCGGTCGTCAGGGTCTGAGTGGTGCTCCCGTACTGGAAGAACCGGGCGTCACTGCCCAGGTGGAGCCGAACCTCGTTCGGTGCGGCGCCGCTGCTGGCGACGGCGACCATGACGCCGGCCGCACTCGCGACGAGCACCAGCGCGCCGAGAACCCTGAGACGCTTGTTCGTGAACACGACTGTCCTCCGACCGCCCGGTGTGAAGCGGCGGACTCTAGGGGCGAACCCCGGCCCGGGCAAAGTGTGGAGATGCCCATAGACCGGGAATTTCAGACACCTGGCCGCGGCCGGAAAGCGACCGCGCGACAAGCCCGCGCGGTCGCCGTGCCCCGCGGCACATTCGAAACGAAACGGTTGCGTTTCGTAACCCGGGCCGCCACACTCGCCGGACCCCCGACCCCTCCTCTCCGAAGGACCAGTTCGTGATCAGCGCCGAAGCGATCCAGGAGAAGGCCTACCAGCGGCGATGGGCGATCCTCGTCGTCCTGTGCGTGAGCCTCCTGGTGATCGTGCTCGACAACTCGATCCTCAACGTCGCCATCCCCACGCTGATCCGAGACCTCGACGCGAGCAACAGCCAGGTGCAGTGGATGGTCGACAGCTACACGCTGGTCTTCGCCGGACTGCTCCTGACGATGGGCGCGATGGGCGACCGGTACGGACGCCGGGGCGCACTCCAGGCGGGCTACCTGCTCTTCGGGCTCGGCTCGCTCGCCTCGGCCTTCGCCGGCAGCGCCGACCAGCTGATCGCGACCCGGGCCTTCATGGGCATCGGGGGCGCGCTGATCATGCCGGCGACGCTCTCGATCATCACCAACGTCTTCCCGCCCCACGAGCGCGGCCGGGCGATCGGGGTATGGGCGGGCACGGCGGGCATCGGCGTGGCGCTCGGGCCACTCACCGGCGGGTTCCTGCTCGAGCGCTTCTACTGGGGTTCGATCTTCATGGTGAACCTGCCGATCGTGGTTTTCGGACTCGTCGCCGGCTTCGTCCTCATCCCGACGAGCAAGGACCCGTCGGCGCCCAAGCTCGATCCCTTCGGCGCCCTGCTCTCGATCGCGGCCCTCATGACGATCGTGTACGCGCTCATCGAGGCACCCAACCAGGGGTGGACGGACCAACGGACCGTCGGGTTGCTCGTCGGGGGCCTCGCATTGCTGGGCGTCTTCGTGTGGTGGGAGCGCCGATCCGATCATCCGATGCTCGACGTCGGCTTCTTCCGCAACCCGCGGTTCAGTGCCGCGAACGCTGCGATCACGCTCACGTTCTTCGCGATGTTCGGTTCGATCTTCCTGCTGACCCAGTACCTGCAGTTCACGCTGGGCTACACGCCGCTCGAGTCGGGGATCCGTCTGCTCCCGTATGCGATCACCATGATGGTCGTGGCACCCACGAGCTCGCGTGTGGTCGAGCGGTTCGGGTCGAAGTACACGGTGGCCCTGGGCCTCGGGCTCGCGGCCCTCGCGCTGGTGCTGATGACCGGGCTGCAGGTGGACACGCCGTACCTGGACATCGTGTGGCGGTTCGTGATCCTCGCCGCCGGCATGGGGCTCGTGATGGCGCCCGCGACCGACTCCGTGATGGGTTCGCTCCCGCTGGCCAAGGCCGGTGTCGGCTCGGCCGTGAACGACACGACCCGCCAGGTCGGCGGCGCACTCGGCGTCGCGATCATCGGCAGCGTGGTCTCCTCGGTCTACGGCAGCAAGATCAGCGAGTTCTTCGTCGGGAAGGCCGCGCCGAAGGCGGCGGTGGACGCGGCCAAGAACTCGCTCGGTGGCGCGATCGGCGTGTCGCAGCAGCTCGCGAAGCAGCCGGTCCCGAACGCCAAGCAGCTGTCGGCGTCGTTGGTCAACGTCGCGAACCACGCGTTCGTGGAGGCGTTCCGCTGGGGGAGCCGGGTCGGCGCGATCGTCCTGGCGATCGGCGTGGTCATCGTGCTGCGGTGGCTGCCGGCGCGGGCCACCGAGGAGAGCGAGGCCGAGCAGATCGTCGAACTGCGCGCGGAGAGCATCGTCCCGTGACGACTCCTGCCATCGGCGACGAGCCGCAGGTCACGACCGCCGGAGGAGCGAGCGGCCGGCCGCGGAGCACCGTGGCCGACGCGGCCATCCTCCAGGCTGCGATCGAGACGTTCTGCGAGCAGGGGTACGACGGTCTGTCGGTCGAGGCGGTGGCGGCGCGTGCCGGCGTCGCCAAGTCGACGATCTACCGCCGGTACCCCGCGAAGCTCGACCTCGTGATGGACGCACTCGGGTGCGTGGCGCACGCGGTGATCCCCACCGAGTCGACCGGCGACCTGCGCACCGATCTTCTCGCGATCGCGCACGGCTACCTCGCGATGCTCACCGATTCCTACGCCGGGCGCTCCATCCCGATGATGCTCTCGGCCAAGTCCCGTAGTCCGGAGCTGGCCGCGGCGCACAACGCGTTGGTCGAGGAGCGGCGCGGCGCGTTCGTCGCGATCATCCAGGCCGGCATCGACCGCGGCGAGCTGCCCGCGCCCACCGATGCCACGATCGTGGCCGACATGCTCTCCGGTGCGCTGTTCATGCGGGTGTTCGTCACCGGGCGGGGCGTCACCGAGGCCGACATCGACGCACTCGTCGACCTCCTCCTCGCCCGCTGAGCTGTCACATCCCGAGCGGCCCGGGGGCTCGTCTCAGAGCTCGGCGAAGGCGTCGAGGAAGAGCTGCTCCTGCTCGCGGTCGTGGACGGCGGAGCTTCCGCTCGCGGGCGACGGTGACGGTGGCCGCGCGATGTGGCGGAGCTGGGCCCGGTCCCGGAGGATCCGGTGGAGCTTGCCGTGGGCGAAGTTCCACGCGCCCATGTTCGCCGGCTCCTCCTGGACCCACCACACCTGTTCGCACGCGGTGTACCTGTCGGCGAGCGCGACGAGCGCGGGTTCGGGCCACGGGTAGAGCTGCTCCACCCGTACCACCGCGACGGGCGCGCCGAGCTGGTCGCGCCGGTCCATGAGCTCGTGACCGATCTTCCCGGCGCAGAGCAGGACGCGCGTGACCGACGCGGGGTCGATCGCGAGACGGTCGTCGTCGAGGATCTCGTTGAAGCTGCCCTGCTCCAACGCGCTCACGGGGCTCTGCGTGTGTGGCGACCGCAGATAGCGCTTGGGGGTGAAGCACACGAGCGGCTTGCGGGTCGACGTCCGGGCCTGGCGGCGCAGCACGTGGAAGTACTGCGCCGCAGTTGTCGGGTAGCAGACCCGCAGGTTGTTCTCCGCGCAGAGCGCGAGGAAGCGCTCGATGCGCGCGCTCGAATGCTCGGGGCCCTGGCCTTCGAAGCCGTGCGGGAGCAGAAGCGCGAGTCGTGAGCTCTGCCCCCACTTGTCCTCGGCGGCGACGATGAACTGGTCGACGATGATCTGCGCGCCGTTGGTGAAGTCGCCGAACTGGGCCTCCCATCCGACCCACGCGTCGGGGTCGGCCACCGAGTAGCCGTACTCGAACCCGAGCGCGGCGTACTCGCTGAGGACCGTGTCGTAGATCATGACGGGCGCCTGGTCCTCGCTCGCGTTCCGGAGCGGGAAGTACTCGGCCTCGGTCTCGCGGTCGACGAGCACCGAGTGGCGCTGGCTGAACGTGCCGCGCCGGGTGTCCTGGCCGGCGAGCCGGACCGGGGTGTGTTCGAGCCCGAGCGTGCCGAAGGCGAGGGCCTCGGCGAGCGCCCAGTCGACGTGCCCGGCCGCGAAGTCGGTCGCGCGGGCGCCGAGGATACGGGCGAGCTTCGGGTTGACCCGGAAGTCGTCGGGCCAGGTGGTGAGCGCGTGGATCACCCGTTCGAGATCCGAGCGCGGCGACTCCGGTCGCGACGGGTGGCTCCACCTCCTCGGAGATGGCGATGTTGACGGGGATGGTCGGCGGCCCGGACTGGTGCGTCTCGTCGAACGCCCGGTCGAGCCGGTCGTGGAAGTCGTCGAGGGCGGCCTCCGCCTCCTCGAGGCCGAAGTCGCCGCGGTTGACGAGTGTCTCGGTGTAGAGCTTGCGGATGCTGCGCTTCGCGCGGATCAGCTCGTACATCTTCGGCTGGGTGAAAGCGGGTTCGTCTCCCTCGTTGTGTCCGAAGCGCCGGTAGCAGACCATGTCGACGACGACGTCCTTGCGGAACGTCTGGCGGAACTCGTACGCGAGCTGCACCACGCGCACGCAGGCCTCGGGATCGTCACCGTTCACATGGAAGATCGGAGCCTGGACCATCTTGGCGACGTCGGTCGCATAGACGCCCGAGCGCCCGAGCTCCGGCGCGGTCGTGAACCCGAGCTGGTTGTTCACCACGATGTGGACGGTCCCGCCGACCTCGTAGCCGGGGACTTCGGACAGGTTGAGCGTCTCCGCGACCACACCCTGCCCGGCGAACGCCGCGTCGCCGTGCACGAGAACCGGGAGCACGTGCGAGCGTTCTGTGTCGTCGATCCGGTCCCCCGTGGCGCGTGCCATCCCTTCCACGACCGGGTCGACGGCCTCGAGGTGGCTCGGGTTGGACGCAAGTGTCACGCCGACGGTCGCGCCCGACGGTGCGACGTGGGTCCCGGTCGCGCCGACGTGGTACTTGACGTCGCCGGATCCCTGCACCGACGACGGGTCGAGCGCCCCCTCGAACTCGCGGAAGATCTGGTTGTAGCTCTTGCCGACGATGTTGACGAGCACGTTGAGGCGGCCGCGGTGCGCGGTTCCGAGGACGACGTCGCTCAGACCGCCGTCGGCCGCGGAGGAGAGGAGCGCGTCGAGCATCGGGATCAGCGACTCGGCCCCCTCGAGGCTGAAGCGCTTCTGGCCGAGGTACTTCTTCTGCAAGAAGCTCTCGAACGCCTCGGCGGCGTTGAGGCGGTCGAGGATGCGCCGCTGGACCGCGGGGTCCGGCGCGGGTGCGCGTGCCTCGACGCGAGTCTGGATCCATTCCTTGTGCTCGGGATCCTGCATGTGCATGAACTCGACGCCGACCGTGCGCGCGTAGGCGTCGCGCAGCACCCCGAGGATGTCGCGCAGCGGCATCGAGCGGCGGTCGCCGCGCCCGGCGCCGAGTGAGCCGACGGGGAACTCGCGGTCGAGGTCCCAGATGCTCAGCCCGTAGTGGTTGATGTCGAGTTCGGCGTGGGTGTCGGGCTCACGTCGACCGAGCGGGTCCAGGTTCGCGAGCAGGTGGCCGCGCACGCGGTACATGTTGATGAGCTGGTGGACGTGGACCACCTTCTCGTTGAGGGCGGCCTCGTCGTCGAGCGGACTGATGTCGGTGGACCAACGGGCCGGCTCGTAGGGAACCGCGAAGCTCTGGAAGATGGCGTCGTAGAAGCCGTGCTCGCCGAGCAGGAGATCGTGGACCGCGCCGAGGAACGCGCCGCTCTCCGCGCCCTGGATCACGCGGTGGTCGTACGTGCTCGTGAGGGTGATGACCTTCGACACGCCGAGTCGGGCGATCGTCGCCGGGTCGGCGCCCTCGTACTCGGCCGGGTAGCCGATCGCGCCGACGCCGAGGATGAACCCCTGGCCGGGCATGAGGCGCGGCACCGAGTGGACGGTGCCGATCATCCCGGGATTGGTGATGGTCACGGTGGTCCCCGCGAAGTCGTCGGGGGTGATCGCGCCGGTGCGCACCTTGCGGATCAACTCCTCGTACGCGGCGAAGAACCCCGCGAAGTCCAGATCGTCGGCGTGCTTGACGTTGGGCACGAGGAGTGTGCGTGAGCCGTCGGACTTGGCGACGTCGACCGCGAGCCCGAGGTTCACGTGGTCGTGGCGGACGATCACGGGGGCGCCCTCCTCCACCCCGTACCCGGCGCTCATCGCCGGGACCTGACGGATCGCCCGCAGCGTGGCGTAGGCGATCAGGTGGGTGAAGCTCACCTTGCCGCGGGCCGTGCGCCCGAGGTGGTTGTTCAGGATCTGGCGGTTGACCTCGAGCAACTTGGCCGGCACGTCCCGGACGGACGTGGCCGTCGGGACGCCGAGGCTGGCCTCCATGTTCTCGACGATCCGCGCCGCCGCGCCCCGGATCGGCCGGGACGTCTCACCGTCGAGCACGATCGGGGCCGCAGCACCCGGCCGGCGGGGCTCGGCCGGCGGCTCCTGGCGCAACGTGACCGACGACGTCGGGGCCGAGGACGCGGGGGGCTCCTCACGCCCGGCGAGGTCCCCGTTGGTCGGGCGGGTGCCGGGCGGGACGTAGTCGGAGAAGAACTCTTGCCACGACGGAGAGACCGACGAGGGATCCGCCACGTACTGGCGGTACATCTCGTCGACCAGCCCCGAGTTCGGTCCGAGATCCTCGAAGGTGTTGGCCACGACCTCGAGGGTACCGCTCTCGGGTCGCGTCGGACCGAGCCTCAGGTTCTCAGCAACTCGGCCGTCTGGAAGGCGAGATCGAGCGACTGGCGGGCGTTGAGGCGCGGGTCACACGCGGTCTCGTACCGCTGCTCGAGGTGTGCGTCGAGCACCTCCTCGGTGCCGCCGAGGCACTCGGTGACGTCCTCGCCGGTCAGCTCGACGTGCACGCCGCCGGGCCAGACGCCGAGCGAGTGGCAGGTGCGGAAGAATCCGCGGAGCTCGCGCATCACGTCGTCGAACCGGCGCGTCTTCAGGCCGCTGGAATGGGCGAAGGTGTTGCCGTGCATCGGATCGCAGGCCCATACGACCGGTTGGCCGGTGTCGCGAACGGCGGCGATCAGCGGCGGGAGGCGCTCCTCGACGAGGTCGGCACCCATGCGGCTGATCAGCATGAGCCGTCCCGGTCGGGCCTCGGGGTTGAGCCGCTTGCACAGCGCCACCGCTTCGTCGGGGTCGATCGAGGGTCCGAGCTTCACGCCGATCGGGTTGCCCACGCCCGCGAGGAACTCGACGTGGGCGCCGTCGAGCTGGCGGGTGCGGTCGCCGATCCAGAGCAGGTGCGCCGAGCAGTCGTACCAGTCGCCGGTCAGCGAGTCCTGACGGGTGAGCGCCTGCTCGTATTCGAGGAGGAGTGCCTCGTGGGAGGTGTAGCAGTCCACCTGGTGCAGCTGGAGCTCGGCGTCGAGATCGATGCCGCACGCGGCCATGAACCGCAGCGCGCGCTCGATCTCTGCGGCCAGGCTCTCGTAGCGACGCCCCTCGGGGCTCGACGTCACGAAGTCCTGGTTCCATGCGTGCGCCTGGGCGAGGTCGGCGTAGCCACCCTTGGTGAAGGCGCGCAGGAGGTTCAGCGTCGACGCGGACTGGTGGTATCCCTGCAGGAGCCGTTGTGGATCAGGACGGCGGGCGTCCACGTCGAATGTGATGTCGTTGACCATGTCGCCGCGGAAGCTCGGGAGCTCGACGCCGTCGCGGACCTCGGTGTCGGACGACCGTGGCTTCGCGAACTGCCCGGCGATCCGACCGATCTTCACGGTCGGAACACCGGTGCCGTAGGTCAGCACCACCGACATCTGCAGGATGATCTTGAGCTTGTCGCGGATCGCGTTCGCCGAGAACGCGCTGAACGTCTCCGCGCAGTCGCCGGCCTGGAGCACGAACGCCTTGCCCTCGGTGGCGAGCGCGAGGGACTCGGTGAGCGACCGGGCCTCACCCGCGAAGACGAGGGGCGGAATCGTGGAGAGCTCATCGACGACGGCCGCGAGGGAGTCGGGCCACCCGGGCTGCTGCGCGGCGGGACGCGCGCGCCAGGAGTCCGGGCTCCAGGGAGATTCGACGGGTGCGCTCATGGTCAGAGGTACGCGCCGGGCGGACGCGGTTCGCCGCTGCCGTCCGGCGCACCGATCTGCAGGGCCTGGCGGCGGCGCACCTCCTCGAACTGCTGTTGTGCCATCGCCTGCTGGGTGAAGAGCGTCGCCTGGATCCCGTGGAAGAGTCCCTCGAGCCAGCCGACGAGCTGGGCCTGGGAGATGCGCAGCTCGGACTCGGTCGGCGTCTCCGCGCTGAACGGCAGCACGACCTCGCTCAGCTCCTGCTGCAGCTCGGGAGACAGCACGCCCTCGAGCTCGTGGAGCGACCGCTCGTGGATCTCGCGGAGTGCCCGCCGCCCGGCGTCGTCGAGGGGTGCCCGGCGGACCTCGTCGAGCATCGTGCGCACCATCGACGCGATGCGGATGAGCTTCGTCGGACGGAGGACCTGCTCGTCGGTCTCCGGGCCGGATCCCTCGGCCGGAACGTTGAGCAGGGCGTCGACCGGATCTCCACCCCCCGGGAGCGGTGGGCCGTCGACGACCTCGGGGACCACGGTGCGAGGATCGGTGCTCGGGTCGGGGTGGGACATCCGTTCCACGATACCGGTGGGGCCGCGGGTCGCTCGCAGCGAGTTTCGGCGGCGGGCGGGGTGCGGTCAGCCGACAGCGGGTGGGCGGCGGCCGATCGCCCCGGCGGCCCGGGGCCCGGGGACGTCGTGGAAGCGGTACGGCTCGGCCTCACGGCCGGGCTGGCAGACCCAGCACTCGCCGGTCCGGCCGGTCGTGACGATCGTCAGCACCGCCTCCGCGATCTGGCTCGGTGGCATCAACGGGAAGTCGTTGGCGGTGAACATCGCCTTCGCGTCCTCGCTCAGAATGTTGGTGTCGGTCATGCCCGGGTTCACCGTGTTCGCGGTGATGCCCCTGCCGGTCAGCGTCGGTGCGACACTGCGGATGAACCCGACGACCGCGTGCTTGCTCAGGTCGTAGACGGGGTCGAACGGGAACGGGATCAACCCGGCGAGCGAGCTGGTCGCGACGATCGCGCCACCACCACGACGCTCCATCGTCGGGATGGCCGCCCGGGTGCCCCACACCACGCCGTCCACGTTCACGCGCATGATCCGGTGATAGTCCTGATCGGTCAGGGTGGTGAGGTCGGCGACGCCGATCGCGATGCCCGCGTTGAGATACGCGATGTCCACGCCACCGAGCGTGCGCTCGCACTCGGCGAACGCGGCGTCCACCTCGCTCGCCTCGCCCGCGTCGGCGTGCACGAACACGCCGTCCACCGAGTTGGCCACGGCCCGACCGGCGCCGTCGTCGAAGTCCACCGCGCAGATCCGCGCCCCTTCGGTCGCGAGCCGCTCGGCGGTCGCCTGCCCGATTCCCGACGCCGCGCCTGTGATCAGCGCGACCTTGCCATCCAGTGCACCCATGCGGGGCACCGTAGGCGCGGGACGCCCGGTGACGCGAGGTCCCTCGGGTATACAGCTGTATACTTCGAGTCATGCCGCGCAAGGTGAGCCGTGCCGCAATCGTCCGCGCCGCGCGCACGATCGCGCGGCGGCGGGGGATCGAGGCGATCACGACGAGGTCCGTCGCCGCGGCGCTCGACGTCACCCCGATGGCCCTGTATCGCCACGTCGGGTCGAGCGCCGGGCTGCGCCTGGCCACCCTGGACTTCTTGTTGGCGGACGTCCGGCCGCCGCCCCCCGAAGGCACCGTCACCGCCCGGCTCCGAGTTTGGGCGCACGGTGCCCGCGCCGTGCTGATCCGGTACCCGGGGCTCGCCGACGCGGTGCTCACGGAGTGGGTCACGCTCTCCGCGGGGTGTCGGATCGTCGAGAGTCTGCTCGCCGTGGTGTCGGACGGCACCGACGACGACGAGGTCGTGGTGGGCATCGCGAACGCCGTGTTCGTCTACGTCCTGACGCGCGTGATGGCCGAGCGCGCGGTCCTCGCCGGGGGACGGCGCCGGGCGCTGCCGGCGGTGACCGCGGAACCGGATCGGTTTCCCCACCTGGTCCGGGTCCAGGGCCGTTTCGCGTCGATCGACACTGATCGCCACTTCGGCCTGGGCCTGGAGGCGCTGCTCGCCGGACTGGCCGGCGAGGGGGCCCGGCCGTGACGCTGCGCATCCGTGACGCGGGGGAGAGCGATCTCGAAGCGACGCTCGTCATCCTGAACGAGCTGGTCCCCACCACCACCGTGGCGTGGACGGACCGGCCGGTCACCCGCGAGGCGCGTGCAGCCTGGTTCGCCGACCAACGGACTCGGGGCTTTCCCGTCCTCGTGGCCGAGATCGCGGACGCCGACCGCCCCGAGGTCGTCGGGGTGGCGAGCTTCGGGGAGTTCCGGGACACGGGACGATGGGAGGGCTACCGGTTCACGGTCGAGCACTCGATCCACGTGCGCACCGACCGGCGAGGGGCCGGGATCGGTCGAGAGCTCCTCGAGGCATTGATGGAACGAGGCCGCGCGATGGGGCTCCACGCGATGGTCGGTGCCATCGACGGCGACAACACGGCCTCGATACGGTTCCACGAGCAGCTGGGGTTCGTGGAGGTGGCGCGGATGCCCGAGATCGGCTTCAAGCACGGGCGGTGGCTCGACCTGGTGCTGGTGCAGCGCGTGCTCGGATGACCGACGTCGTCGTCTTCGACCTGGGCGGGGTCCTGTGCCGCTTCCGCCCCGAGGCCCGCCTCGCGTCCTTCGCCGCGGCTTCGGGTTGGTCGACGGAGAGGGTCGAGGAGCGGATCTGGGGAGGCGGGCGCGAGCTCGCGACGGACTCGGGGGCACTGACCGAGGACGAGGTGTTCGAGCTCGCGTCACTCGACGGGCGGCTCGACCGGGCGACGGTGCTCGCGTGCTGGGGCGCGGGCTTCGCGATCGACGACGAGGTGGTCGCGATCGCGGACCGGCTCCGCACCCGCCGGGCGCTGCTCACCAACAACGGTCCGGTCGTTGCGCACTTGCTCCGGGGCGCGCTCGCGCCGCTCGCGGAGCGGTGCGACCCGGTGATGCTCTCGGCCGAGCTCGGCGCGGTCAAGCCCACGCGGGCCGCGTTCGACCGGGCAGCCCAGCGGTGCGGGGTCCAGCCCGGTCGGCTGCTGCTCGTCGACGACTCGATCGGCAACGTGGACGGTGCGCGCGCCGCGGGCTGGGAGGCGATCCCCTTCGAGGACGCCGCGACACTCACGCACGAGCTGGACGCTCGCGGTGTCACATCTGGATGACGACGAGTCGCTCCTCGGTCATCTCCCGCACCGCGTAGTGCGGGCCTTCACGGGTGTTCCCGCTGTCCTTGACGCCGCCGTAGGGCATCTGGTCGGTCCGGAACGTGGGCATCTCGTTGACCGTCACGCCGCCGAAGTCGAGCGCGTGCGCGGCGCGGAGCGCGTTGCGGAGGTCGTTGGTGAAGATCGCGGCCTGGAGCCCGTAGCGCGTGTCGTTGGCCAGCGCGAGCGCGGTGTCGAGCGAGGAGTACCCCTGGAACCCGATCAGCGGACCGAAGACCTCCTGGGAGCACACCTGCATGTCGGGGAGCACGCCGGTCAGGACGGTGGGCCGGAGGACACCGTCCTCGACGGTGCCACCGGTCGCGATCTTGGCGCCCCCGCCCGTTGCCTCGTCGATCCACGACACGATGCGGTCACGCTCACCCTCGTTGATGAGCGCCGACACGTCGGTGGCGTCGTCCATGGGATCGCCGACGACGAGCTGGTCCACCCGGGCCACGACCCGGTCGACGAGTTCGTCGCGGATCGCCTCGTGGGCGTAGACGCGCTGCACGGAGATGCACGTCTGGCCCGAGTACCCGAAGCCGCCGGCGACGATCTTGCTGGCCGTGATCTCCAGGTCGGCGTCGGGCTCGACGATCACCGGCGCGTTGTTGCCGAGCTCGAGCCCGACCTTCTTGCGCGGGGCGCGGCCCTTGATGCTCCAGCCGACGTCGGGGGAGCCGGTGAAGGTGATGTAGGCGACGTCCGGGTGCTCGACGAGCGCGTTGCCCACCGTGCCGCCCCCACCGATCACGAGGTTGAACCAGCCGGCTGGTAGTCCGCACTCGTCGAGCAGGACCGACGCGAGCAGGAGCGCGGTGAGGGGGGTCTGCGAAGCCGGCTTCAGCACCACCGGACAGCCCGCCGCGATGGCCGGCGCGACCTTGTGGGAGACGAGGTTGAGCGGGAAGTTGAACGGGCTGATCGCGCCGACGACGCCGATCGGGATCCGGAGGGTGAAGCCGAGCTTGCCGGCACCCGCGTCGTTCGCGTCCATCGGGATCATGTCGCCGGCGAGCGAGCGAGCCTCGACCGCGGCGAAGCGGAAGGTTCCGACGGCCCGGGCCGCCTCGACGCGTGCGGTCTTGATGGGCTTGGCGGCCTCACCGGCGATCGACCGGGCGAACTCCTCGTGGCGCGCCTGGAGGAGATCGGCGGCGGCGTCGAGGATCCGCGCGCGCTCGTGCGCGGGGATCGGCGTGCCTCGCACCGCCGCGGCAGCCGCGACGGCGGCGTTCACGTGCTCGGCGCGGCCGACCGGGACGGCGCCGAGCTCGGAGCCGTCGAAGGGGGAGCGGACCACTGCGAGCTCGTCGGTGGTCACCCGTTCGGATCCGATGCGCATCTCGTGAGTCGTCACGCTCCGAGGCTACCTGCGTCCCGGATCGCGGCGGCCGGGTGGTCGGTGCTCCGCTACTCCTCGAACCCGACGCGGTCCGCGAGGGTCTCGGTCACGAACGCGCCGTGCGGATCGAGCCGGTAGCTGGCGAGGTCCTTGCGGAACTCGAGGTGCACGTCGGCCCATCCCTCGCGGTGCTTCTCGACGCTGAGCACGACCCGGCGACGGAACTCCTCGGCTCGGACCGGGTCGAACTCGAGGTGGGTCCGCGAGACGACGCGGATCTTGTCGTTGAGCAGCATGACGACATCGGCCTCGTGCGCGAGGGCGGTGGAGCCGCGGAGGTGCTGGAGGTGCATGCTCCTGGACGTCAGGCCCTCGCGGTCCGCGCCCGCGACGACGACGACGGGGACCTCGGCGATCATCGCGAGTTCCTTCAGCCGCTCGGCGAGGAAGGTGGTGCGGTCCTCGTCCGATTGGGGACGACTCTCCACGGGGATCTTCTGGAGGTAGTCCACGAACAGTGCGGTGGGCCCGCTCCGCTGCTCCGCGAGGATCCGTGACAGCTCGACGGTTCCCGTCCGCAATCCCGAGGCCTGGACCAGGCGCAGGCGCGCTCCGTAGGACTCGAGCCGGCGGATCGCCTCCTCGCCGAGTGGATCAACCGTGAGACGGGTCACCGGTGCAGCGCCGAGCACCACCTCCTGGGCGACGGTGCGCAGCCGCGTGAGATCGGTCACCTCGTCGGCGCGGGCGATGCTCCCGAGCTCGAGCGCGAGCACGCGGTGCAACAGCGATTGCGGAGAGTGTTGGTACGACACGTAGATGGCGGTGGAGCCCTCCATTGCGATGGTGCGCGCCCACTGGAGGGCGGCGACGGTCTTCCCGACCCCCGGTCGGCCGCCGAGCACGACGAGGTCCTGGGCGCGAAAGCCTCCCCCGAGGACGTCGTCGAGGGGCTGGAACCCGGTCGCGAAGCGAGTGGAACGGGCGGACGCGCGCGGTTCATTCGCCGTGGTGAGCAGCTCGGCGGCGCTGGCCGCAGCGACGTAGGCGGAGTGCCGGTCGTCCTCGTTGGTCACGGTGCTGCTGATGGCTCGGCCTCCGAGGTCCGGGTGGTGCGTCGAATGGACAGCGTCGGACGGCGGGGCCGCTAGGGCAGCCCCCCTCCGACCCGCGCCGACGGCGCGGCCACGAGGCCGCCGAACGCCGCCGCGACCGTCACGAGGACGGCGGCGACGAGCGCGACGATCATGAGGAACTCCACGGCGGTCGTGCCGCGTTGGTCGCGTGTCCCGACGGTGCGGATCCAGAGCCCGACCGACCATTCCCTCATGCCGATGCCACCTCCGGTGTCCGAGCCCGATGCGCCACTGTGCGCTTCGAGGAGGATGACCGAATCATCCGGTTGCGGCATCCTCAAGTTTCGGGAATTCGCGAGCGGACGGGGCGTTCTCGGTGAACGCGAGGTGGCGGGCTCAGTCGTCGGCGGCGGGCCGGCGGTCGCCGGTCGACCAGCCCGCGCGCCGCACCATCGCGACCGCGGCCAGCTGGCTGTTGACGCCCAGCTTGGCGAGCACGGCCTTGATGTGTGACCGGACGGTCGCCACCGAGACGTAGCTGTCCTCGGCGATGCGCTCCGCGTTCTTGCCCTCGACGAGGTCCTGGAGGACCTCGCTCTCGCGCACGGTCAGCCGCTGGAACGGCGAGAGCTGCTGGCTCACCTGGGTGCGGTGTGCACGGAGATCGGCCAGGAGCGCGTCGCGTGCCGGTCGGCTCAGGATCCCCCGACCGTCGGCGACATCGCTGACCTGCTCGATGAGCCGCGCGAACGGCTCGGACTTGTCGATGATGCCGATCGCACCGGCCTCGACGCACTCGGCGAGGGTGATCGGGCTCTTCTCGCCTGTGAGCATCACGACCCGGAGACCGAGCTCGGTGATGAAGGGGATCAGGTCGAGACCGACTCCCGCGTCGCCGAGGTCGAAGTCGAGCAGGACCATGTCGGGCTGGTTGGCCCGCAGCGTCTCGACGACGGCTGCGGGACTGAGGTCGGCGACCACCATCACGTCGACGCCGAGGTTCATCAGCGCGAACGCCAGGGACTGGGCCAGCAGCGCGTGATCCTCGACGATGGCCAGGCGCGCGGGCGACGGCCGGCTCCGAGGTCGACGACGCCGATACGCCGGACCAGTGGTCGTCGACTGCAGCGCCGGTCACCGGGCCTCCTGGATGGACGGGGACATCACGGGAGATGCTTCGGCACGCCCGGCCACGACCCTGAGGGCCGGTGCGGCCGGGATCGAGATGAGGAAGGCGGCGCCACCCGTCGGGGCCTCCTCGACCCAGAGGTCGCCGTCCTGGCTCCGGATCAACCGGCGGCCCACACTCAGCCCGATCCCGGATCCCTCGGCCCGGGTGCCCTCGAGCCGGACCCCCCGCTCGAAGATCTGGTCCCAGTAGACGGGGTCGATCCCCGGCCCCTCGTCCTGGACGCGGATCGCGATCTCGTCGAGGGCATGGTGCACACGGACCAGGACCGGTGACCCGGGCGCGTACTTGGCGGCATTGGCGAGCAGGCCGTGCACCACCTGGGCCACCTCGGCCGGGCGGCCCACCGCGCTGCAGGCACCGTCGCATTCGAACGTCACGACCTGCCCGTTCGCCCGGTGCAGGGCGATCGTGGGCATCAGGGCCGTCTCGATGTCGAACGCCTCGACGCCCGCGGCCGCGGGGGACTCGTTCACGAGCGTCCGGAGGCGTCGGATCTCGGCGATGAGCGCCGCACGCAGCGTTGCGTCCGTGCTGGCCGCGAGCTCGGGAGCCCAGGTCTCGACGCCGCCTTCGATCGCCACCACCGTGGAACGCATCTCGTGGAGCCGGTCGGCGAAGGACTCCTCGACGCGCTGGCGGTTGGCGATCTCGCGCTCGTGGTCGATGTGCTCGCGGAGGGCGCGCGTGCGGTGGTGGACCGCGGCGCGGACGAGGCCGCCGAGTGCGCCGACGCACGCGAGGCTCGTCGCGGCCAGCTCGAAGGATCGGTCGGCGAGCAGCGCCGTTCCCTGGTGGTGCAGGAGCTCGGGCATGATCTCGGCCAGCCCGAAGGCCACCGCCACCGGGATGATCCAACCGGCTTCCGGGTGCTGGCGTCCCCGCCGGGACTGGAGGAACGCGGCCAGGGCGACCGCGATCCAGAGGGCGCCGGAGATCGCCAGCGCGGCGCCCGCGGCCGACGTGGAGCGGCCGACGACGAGGGCCGGGACCGTCGCGAGCGCAGCGCCCGCGGTGACCATCGCGACGGTGGCCCCGACGTGGATCGTCGCATCGACCTCCGGGCCGACGACGGCGCGTCCGAACAGCACGACCGCCACGATGTAGGTGGCGAGCTCGATGGCGTGGGTGCTGGGGCTGGCGACCGGCTCGAGGCTGAGCTGGCCGACCCCGATCACCAGCAGCGCCCATCCGCACCACCAGCCCATCGCGATCCCGTCGAGCCGCCAGCGCAGGAGGCAGGCGATGCCACCGAGGAGCGCGAGTGTCGCTGCGACCGCGCGGAGCTCGACGAACACGGCCGGCGAGGCGTGGACGACGAGGTGTGGCCCGGTCGCCAGCGCCAGGATTGCGAGTCCGACGAGGAGCGCGGTGGGGATGCCCGCGGGGACGACGAAGCGCGCGACACCGCGTCGGTCCGGCCCCCGATACGGCCGGGCCGGGCCGGACGGTGGTGCTTCGTCGATTGTGGCCACGCGGACTCCCTGAGGCGAGGTACCACAGGGTCATCGGCGCTCCGGTCGGGCGACCTGAGCCTCAGTCGCCCCGGGAATCCCGGCCCGGCGGGCGCCGGTGGCGCCCGTGGCCGTCATGGTTCTCGTGGCCACCATGGCTCCCGTGGTGCCGCCCGCCGAGTGACCAGACGTCGGGCCCGAACGGCGTCGTCGAGGCGTCGCACGCGTGACCGAGACAGCCCAGCCCGAAGGCGTCCTCGATCGACCGGAGCACGGAGTAGTGGTTGTACGGGACGGAGCTGTGCGTCCCCGGGTGGGTCACGAACGGTGAGAGCACGCTCGTGAAGATCCGGCCGCCCACGGCGTTGCCACAGCATCCGCGGCTGTCGGTGCCTTCCGACTCGTCGAAGGTGACGATGAGCGCGCCGTGATGGCGGTACTCCGGCGACGCGAGGATCGCCGGCACGTTCCGGATCAGCCACGCATCGGCGGTCGGCAGCGCGCAGGACGCGCCGCGGTCGTGCGCGTCGTTGCAGGTGTCCGGGACGATGAAGGAGTAGTTCGGCACCCGATGGTGCGAGAGGTCGTTCGAGAACTGTGTGAAGGGCACGTCGTGGCGGACGCACCGCGGCGATGCCACGGTGATGTCCGGACCGACGACGTCGCGGTAGTAGACGAACGGGTTGTGCCGAGTCGCGTACCCGACCAGATACGGATCGAGCTGACCCGACACCGTCGGATGGCTGCACGGCGCCGGCATCGACTCCAGGTAGGCCCTCCAGTCGAGCCCGTGGGCTTCGAGCTGGTCGCCGATGTTGGCGTCCTGGGGCGGCTCGACGATGCAGTCGTACAGGAAACAGTCGGCCTTGGTCTTCGCGTTGGGGGTGTTCCCACTCGTCATCGCGATGTAGTTCGAGAGGCTCGCGTGGTCGACCCCGTACATCTGGTCGAGCGAGACCCCGGCGCGGGTGATCCAGGTGAGGAACGGTGCCGTGGCCGGCGTGACATCCTCGGCCTTGTAGTTCTCGAGCACGATCACGAAGACGTGCTCGAGCCGGTCGCGACCGCGGCGGGCGTGGTCGGTCCGATCGGAACGGGCGGCGGCTCCGGTCGCACCGAACGTGAGGGTGGCGGCCGCCAGGGTCGCGATCACCGCCAGGAGCCGTGTTCCTCGGTTTCGTCGCCGGCGCTCGACTGCACTCCGCTTCATCCGTGGTCCCCCCGACCTTGCGATGAATCCGCGTCGATCGCCGATGCTGGCATCGGCGTCTTGCGCCCTCGGCAGGACTCGAACCTGCGCACACGGCTCCGGAGGCCGATGCTCTATCCGCTGAGCTACGAGGGCGAGGCGGGGGAGCCTACCAACCGGGCCCCGTATCGCCCGGGGCCGGGGTGCCGCCTACTCGGCGTCCTCGGTGCGGCCCTCGAGCGTGCGGTTCAAGGCGTGGAGCGTGGCGCGGGCCGCGGCCTCGATGCGGCTGCCACCCGCCGCGATGCCGAGCACCGGGCTCGTCCCGACGGCGACCGCGCACGCGACGACCGACGCGTGCGCGGCGTCGTGGCCCGCGAGCTCCTCGGCCCAGAGCAGATCGGCATCGAGGTCGGGAACGAAGGAGCGAAGTCCTTCGATCGTCGCGCCGACCGCGCCGCTGACCCCGGTGCTCGCGCTGGCCCGTCCGATCACGCGCCGACCGCCGTAGGTGAGGTGGACCTCGAGCTCGTCGGTGTCGGGGAAGGTCAGGACCGCGAGCAGCCGGACGCGTGGTCCGCGGGCCGCGTCGTCGGTGGCCCGAGCGCGAACGGGCTCCTCCACCGCGTCGTCGTCGGTCGGCGGCGCGATGGCGCTGGTGGCGTCGTTCGTGCTCGAACCCGTGACGGCCGGCGGTCCGGACGCACCGGGGCCGACGACGGTCCGCCAGCGGACGACCTCGAGCGCGACCGGCTTGTCGGCGTGCCGGTAGGCGATACGCGCGGCCTGGTGCGCGAGCCCGGCGGCCGGATCGTCGCCCGCGACCTGGACCTGCACGATCAGCATGTCTTCGCGATCGGTGAACCCGGCCGCGCGGACGCCGGGAAGCTTGCGGAGCTCGAGCTCGAGGTCGTCGAGGTTCACGGGACCGACGTCACTGTCAGGCACGACGCGCCGCCTTCGCTTCGTAGAGTCGCTGGTCGGCCAGGGCGACGAGCTCCTCGGTCGACTCGGCCTCGGTCGGACAGTGCGCGATTCCGTAGGAGAACGGCGGGCAGCTGCGCTGGCCGACGTCGGCCGCACCGATTCGCTCGAGCAGCGGCGGGACGTCGTCGGGATCGGTGCTCGGGAGGATCAACGCGAACTCGTCGCCCCCGATGCGGGCGGCGTTGTCGCCGAAGCGCAGCACCCGCCGGAAGCGCTCACCCAGCGCACGGATCGCCGCGTCGCCGGCCTGGTGGCCCTCGCTGTCGTTGATCTGCTTGAGCTCGTCGAGGTCCACCAGCACGAGCGTGAACGGCCACCGGTACCGCACGCTGCGCGCCACCGACATCTCGAGCAACCGGTCGAAGGTCCTGCGGTCGAACAGCTCGGTGAGCCCGTCGTGCCACGAGTCGTAGCGCAGCATCTCCATCCGCAGCGCGACCACGCAGAGGCTCGTGACGAGCGTCGCGTCGACGGTTCCGGCGTCGACCGCGGGATCGGTGTAGAGCCCCGCAGGAGCGTCGAGCAGCGCCTCACCGCCGGGGTCGTCGAGGGGTCGTCGACCGGCGCGGAACACCTGGCGTCCGAGTCCCGGTTCCTGGATCACGACCGCGGCGTCGCGCAGGTCGTGCTCCGCGACGAGCGTGTCGAGCGCGTGGTAGATGATCGCGAGACCGCTCTGGCTGGTTGCGAGCTCGTCGACCATCGCGGTCCCGAGGTCACTCACGTCGTCGCCCTCCGTCAACGGAGCGAGGATGTGGCCGACGGGATGGGGCTCCGAAGCGGCCGGCAACAACGAGGCCAGGCCGCGCCCCAATCCGCCTTGTCGTGCCACGATCCTCCTCCCGATCGCAGTCGTGTGGTCACGCTGCGCCGCCCCTCGATGATGCTCCCGGACCGTTGTGTCCAATCTCCGGAAGGATGTCCAGATTATCCGTCGCGCGACGGGTGGTCGCACCGTGCCCGAACAGATCGCGCCGCCCGACCCCGATTGCACGTCGGGACCGAGCAGTCCGGACAGTATGGTCACGAATCCTCCGTCCTTTCTCCCGCCGGGCCCTGCGACTGCCGTGATTGCCGACGACCTCTCGACCGCCATCGCCGCGGCCCTCGTCGCGGCCGGTCTGCCGGAGCCACCTCGGGGGGTGGAGGTCTCGCCGGCCAAGGCCCGCGAGCACGGCGACTGGCAGACCAACGTGGCGCTCGTCCTCGCCAAGCCGGCCGGCGTGGCGCCCCGTGCCGTCGCCGAACGCCTCGTCGCCGCGCTCGAGGCGGCACGACCCCGGCACGTGCAGCGGATCGAGATCGCCGGGCCGGGTTTCGTCAACTTCTTCCTGGCGCCGACATGGCTGCACGATGTCCTCGGGGCGGCCGTCGCGGGGGGCACGGGGTTCGGGCGGGGGACCGCGTACACCGGGCTGAAGGTGAACCTCGAGTTCGTCTCCGCCAACCCGACCGGTCCGCTCCACGCCGGCGGTGGCCGCTGGGTGATGGTGGGCGACGCGATCGCGAACCTCCTGGCGGCCCAGGACGCGACGGTGCACCGGGAGTACTACCTCAACGACGCCGGGACCCAGCTCGACACCTTCACCGCCTCCCTCATGGCCCGCTACCACGGGACCGAGATCCCCGATGACGGCTACCGGGGCGCCTACGTGGGCGAGATGGCCGAGGAGCTGCGCGCCGCCCTCGGCGACGACGTCACCACCGAGGCGGCCGCGGACTGGGGCTACCGGGAGATCGTGGCGGGGCTGCGCGAGGACCTCGGACGGGTCGGCGTGGAGTTCGACACGTGGTTCTCGGAGCGGACGCTGCACGCTCGCGGTGACGTCGCCGGCGTGCTCGACGCGCTGCGCGCCGGTGGGCACACCTACGAGCAGGACGGTGCCGAGTGGCTGGCCAGTGAGGCGCTCGGCGACCAGCGCGACCGGGTCCTCGTGCGCAGCAGCGGCACGACCACGTACCTCGCCAACGACCTGGCCTACCACCGCGACAAGGTGGCGCGTGGGTGGGACCACCTGATCGACATCTGGGGTGCCGACCACCACGGGCAGGTGAAGTCGGTCCAGGTCGGGCTGCGCGCACTCGGCATCGGGACCGACGCCGCGCCTGAGCCCGAGATCATCCTGGGCCAGCTCGTGACGCTGGTGAAGGACGGGGCGGTCGTGCGGATCTCGAAGCGGACCGGGAACGTGATCACGCTCGCGGACATCCTCGACGACGTCGATCCGGACGTCGCGCGCCTCACGTTCCTGCTCCAGGGCATCGACACGGCGATGACGTTCGACCTCGACGTCGTGACCACGCAGTCGATGGAGAACCCCGTCTTCTACGTCCAGTACGCGCACGCGCGTGTGGCATCGATCGGCCGCAAGGCCGCGGAGGCCGGTATCACGCGCGCGCCGCTCGATTCCGTGGACCTTGCGCTGCTCACGCACGAGCGCGAGCTCGATCTCCTGCGTGCGCTCGCCGAGTATCCCGACGTCATGCGCAGCGCGGCCGAGCTCCGCGCGCCGCACCGGGTCACGACCTGGGTGCGCGACTTCGCCGCGCGCCTCCACGGCTTCTACCGCGACTGCCGGGTCATCACCGACGACGACGCGCTCACCCAGGCGCGCCTCTGGCTGGTCGAGGCGGTCCGGATCGGGCTCGCGAACGCGCTCGGGATCCTGGGCGTGTCCGCGCCGGACGCCATGGAGCGCCTCGACGATCCGGACGGCGAGTGACCAGCGCCGCCGACGCGCCCTTCGACGTCACGCTGCTGCCACCCGCCCTGGCCGCGGCCGATCTCGACGCACTGGCCGACGAGTTCGGTACGCCGCTGTTCGTGTACGACGAGGAGCACCTTCGGGCGCGCTGTCGGACGTACGTGGGGAGCTTCGGCGCGGGCAACGTCGCCTACGCGGGCAAGGCGTTCCTGTGCACCGCGATGGCCCGGCTGGTCGACGAGGAGGATCTGCTGCTCGACGTCGCCACCGGCGGTGAGCTCCACGTCGCGCTGCACGCCGGCTTCCCGCCCGCGCGCCTCGTGATGCACGGCAACAACAAGAGCGAGGCCGAGATCGCTGCTGCGCACCGCGCCGGCGTGGGGCGGATCGTCGCCGACTCGTTCGACGAGCTCGGCCGGCTCGAGGCGGCTCGATTCGACGGCGAGGTCCTCGTCCGGGTGACTCCGGGAGTGGAAGCGCACACCCACGAGTTCATCCAGACCGGCACCGACGACTCGAAGTTCGGCTTCACCGTCTCGACCGGTGCCGCGGCCGAGGCGGTCGCCCGGGTCGCACGTTCGACCCAGCTCCGCTTCGGAGGGATCCACGCACACATCGGGTCCCAGGTGTTCCGGCTGGACTCCTACGCCGAGGCCGCCGGTGTGGTCGCGCGCTTCGCCGACGAATGCGAGCGGGCGACCGGGGTGGAGATCCCACTCGTCAACCTCGGCGGCGGTCTCGGCGCGCGGTACCTCGCGAGCGATCCGGATCCCTCGGTGTCCGAGTACGCGGCGGCGTTGCGGAACGGAATCGGCGACCGCCGCCTCATGGTCGAGCCCGGCCGGTCGATCGCGGCCGTCGCCGCCGTGACCCTCTATCGCGTCGGCACGGTCAAGGCGATCCCCGGTGGCCGGACCTATGTCGCGGTCGACGGCGGGATGAGCGACAACCCCCGACCGGTGCTGTACGGCGCGGGGTACGAGGCCTACCTCCCGCGCGCCCGTGGCTCCGCGCGGCTCCTGGCCGCCTCCGTGGCCGGCAAGCACTGCGAGCAGGGAGACGTGATCGTCCCGGACGCTCACCTCCCGGCCGACGTCGCGGTCGGAGACCTGCTCGTGACGCCGGTGACGGGCGCGTACGGCTATTCGATGGCCGGGAACTACAACAAGGTCCCTCGCCCGGCGGTCGTCTTCCTCCGCGACGGGACGGCCCGGATCGTCGTCCGCAGGGAGACTCCCGACGATCTCGTCCGTTTGGATGCCTGAGCGCTCGGATCCCGTGCGAAACTCCCTGCCATGACTTCACGATCGGTGCACGTCGGACTGCTCGGCTGTGGCCACGTCGGCTCGGCGCTGGTGCGGCTCATCACGGAGAACGGCAGCGAGATCGAGGCGCGCACCGGTGTCCGGCTCGAGGTGACGCGCGTCGCCGTCCGCAACCTCGCCCGCGAGCGCGACGTCGCGTTGCCGGCGTCGGTCTTCACCCACGACGGCGCCGCGGTGGTGACCGCGGACGACGTCGACGTCGTGGTCGAGGTGATCGGCGGGATCGAGCCTGCACGCGAACACATCATCGAGGCCCTCAAGGCCGGCAAGCCGGTCGTGACCGCCAACAAGGAACTCCTGGCCAACGTCGGGCGCGAGCTCTTCGCGACGGCCGAGGGTGCCGGGGTGGACCTCCTGTTCGAGGCGTCGGTCGCCGGTGGGATCCCGCTCATCCGGCCGCTGCGCGAGTCGCTCGCCGGCGACCGCATCCGGCGGGTCATGGGGATCGTCAACGGCACGACCAACTTCATCCTGAGCCGCATGTCCGAGTCCGGCGCGTCGTTCAGTCGACGCGCTCGCCGAGGCCCAGACGCTCGGATTCGCGGAACGCGACCCCACGGCCGATGTCGAGGGCTTCGATGCGGCGGCGAAGGCCGCGATCATCGCGTCGATCGCGTTCGGCGCCCGGGTCGTGGCGGGGGACGTGTACCGCGAGGGCATCAGCGAGCTGACCATCGCCGAGATCGCGTCGGCCGCCAGGCTCGGCTACGCGGTGAAGCTGCTCGCGGTCGCGGAGGAGACCCCCGACGGCATTGCCGTCCGGGTGCACCCGACGATGATCCCGATGTCGCATCCGCTGGCATCGGTGCGCGAGTCGTTCAACGCGTTGTTCATAGAGGCCGACGCCGTCGGCGAGCTGATGTTCTACGGCCGCGGCGCCGGTGGCGCGCCGACCGCGAGCGCGGTGCTCGGCGACGTGATCGACGCAGCGAAGAACGTCGTGAGTGGCGCGCGGGGGGCCACGATCGGCACGCTCGCCCGCAAGCCCATCCGTCCGATCGACGAGGTCGAGAGCCAGTTCTACCTGCAGCTCGAGGTGGCGGATCAACCCGGTGTGCTCGCCGGTATCGCGGAGCAGTTCGGCGCGCACGGCGTGAGCATCAAGTCGATGCAGCAGGCCGGCATCGGCGACGATGCCCGCCTCATCTTCATCACCCACCGGGCGCGCGAGGCCGACCTGCGCGCCACCATCCAGTCCCTGCGGGACGTCGCCTCGGTCCACAAGGTCGGATCGGTGCTCCGGGTCATGGGGGACGAGGGGTGAGCGGCGGTGGACGCCACGCCCCGCGAGCGCCCTGGCCCGGCCTGATCGAGGCGTATCGGGAGCACCTGCCGGTCACCGACACGACACCGGTCGTCACCCTGCTCGAGGGCGACACGCCGCTGATCCCGGCGGTGCGGCTCTCGGAGGAGCTCGGGCTCGACGTCCACCTCAAGGTCGAGGGCGCGAACCCCACCGGGTCGTTCAAGGACCGGGGTATGACGATGGCGATCTCCAAGGCGGTCGAGACCGACGCCAAGGTCGTCGTCTGCGCGTCCACCGGCAACACGTCTGCGAGCGCGGCGGCGTACGCCGCGCGCGCGGGCATCACGTGCGGTGTCGTGATCCCCGAAGGGAAGATCGCGCTCGGCAAGCTCGCGCAGGCGTTGATCCATGGCGCCAAGGTCGTGCAGATCCGTGGCAACTTCGACCAGGCGCTCGACGTCGTGCGCGCGCTCGGCGACGTCGAGGGCGTCGAAGTGGTGAACTCGATCAACCCTTTCCGCATCGAGGGTCAGAAGACGGCGTCGTTCGAGATCGTCGAGGCGCTGGGCGACGCGCCCGAGGTCCACTGCCTGCCCGTCGGCAACGCGGGCAACATCACCGCGTACTGGAAGGGCTACGCCGAGTACGAGACTCTCGGGCGTGCCTCGCGACGTCCCCGCATGCTCGGGTGGCAGGCGCAGGGGTCGGCACCGCTCGTGCTGGGCGAGCCGGTGCGGCACCCGGAGACGATCGCGACCGCCATCCGCATCGGGAACCCCGCGAGCTGGGACGGTGCGATCGCAGCGCGGGACGAGTCCGGTGGCGCGATCGGGATGGTGAGCGACGCCGAGATCCTCGCCGCCTACCGGCTCCTCGCCGCGACCGAGGGCGTCTTCGTCGAACCGGCCTCCGCCGCCTCGGTGGCCGGGTTGCTGCGGGCCGCGGCCGAAGGTCTCGTCGAACGGGGGGAGCGGGTGGTGTGCACCGTCACCGGCCACGGCCTGAAGGACCCCCAGCGCGCGATCGACGAGGTCGCGGTCGGCGCGCCGGTGGCCGCCGATCTCACCGCCGTCGCCAACGAGCTCGGTCTGTAGCCCGGCCGGGCGGCGCCGGTCTCCGGCGCGCGAGACTCGGCCGCCCGTCGCAGGAGGACCGCATGTCCCGACCCGTCGCCCTCGTCACCGGCGCCTCCGCCGGTATCGGTCGCGCCTTCGCACAGACGCTCGCCGCACGCGGCCACGATCTCGTGGTCGTCGCCCGCGACACGGCGCGGCTCGAGCTGCTGGCCAAGGAGCTCGAGACCGCACACGGGACGACGACCGAGGTGCTCGGTGCCGACCTGTCGGTCGGCGCGGACGTCGCGACCGTCGAGATCCGGCTGACCGACGACGACCGCCCGGTCGATCTGCTCGTGAACAACGCCGGGTTCGGAACGATGGGTCGGTACCACGAGCTGCCGATCGCGCGCGAGGTACAGGAGATCGGGCTCAACGTCGTCGCGGTGGCCCGCCTCACACACGCGGCGCTGCCGGGGATGGTGGCGCGTGGCGCCGGCGGGGTCATCAACGTCGCCTCGATCGCCGCGATCCAGCCGACGCCGCTCAACGCGACGTACGGCGCGACGAAGGCGTTCGTGAGCAGCCTCACGCAGGCGGTGCACGAGGAGCTGTCCGGCACCGGCGTGCGGTGCATGGTCCTCTGCCCGGGCTTCACCCGGACGGAGTTCCAGGAGCGCGCCGGCATCGACAGCAGTGAGATCCCCGACTTCCTGTGGCAGGACGCCGTGACGGTCGTCGACCTCGCCCTGCGCGCCTACGAGAAAGGCCGCGCGGTGTGCGTGCCCGGCCCCCTCAACCGCGTCACCGCCGGCTTCTCGGCCGCGGTGCCCTCGACGGTGTCGCGCAAGATCGCCGGGCTCGTGGTCAAGCGCGCGGAGAAGTGACGTCGAATCAGGCGGGATCGATGCGGAACACGCCGCGGTCGATCGACAGCACGTACAACTCGTGGGCGTTGTCCTGGCCGAAGCCGCTCACCTGGCTGCTCTGAATACCGAAGTCGATCTCCTGGTGGTCCACCCGCCGCCCCACGAGGGTCCCGCGGATCTTCCCGTCGCAGTTGTCCGAGTACAGGTAGGTCCCGACGAGGTCGGGGATCTTGGTGCCGCGATACACGGAGCCGCCGCTGATGGCGCACCGCGTGTCGTGCGAGTATTCGAGGATCGGCTCGACGGTGCCGGACGCGTCGTCGCTGCGGAACTTGTGCGTGCCCTCCCGTTTCGGCCAACCGAAGTTGACGGGTGGCTTGGTGCCCGCGGCGAGCCAGTCGATCTCCTCGTACGCGTTCTGGCCGACGTCGGCGATGGTGAGGTCGCCGGTCTCGGCGTCGAAGGAGAACTTCCACGGGTTGCGCAGACCGTACGCCCAGATCTCGGGCCGTCCGCCGCCGTTCGCATACGGGTTGTCGGGCGGGATCGAGTACGGCTCGGCCCCCGAGGGCGTCGGGTCGATGCGCAGGAGCTTGCCGAGCAGGGTGTCGAGCGACTGTCCGTTGCCCTGGGGCGCGTGCCCGGCGCCGCTGTCGCCCGCGGCGCCACCGTCGCCGGT
The DNA here is from genome assembly GCA_963801105.1 of uncultured Acidimicrobiia bacterium. Classification (GTDB taxonomy): domain Bacteria; phylum Actinomycetota; class Acidimicrobiia; order IMCC26256; family JAENVU01; genus JAENVU01. The sequence goes on along the minus strand of CAWDDH010000003.1, from coordinate 3,639,362 downwards.
GCCGATCCAGAGCATCCCGTCCGGGCCGGTCACGATGTTGCCGCCGTTGTGGTTCGACTGCGGCTGGTCGATCGCGAGGAGCTCGCGCCGACCGGCGCGGTCCGCGGTCCCGTCGGCCTGCATCGGGTACGCGTCGACGCGTGTGTCGCCGTTCGTGTTCGTGGAGTCGACGTACATCGTGGCGCCGTCGGGGGAGAACGTGACTCCCAGCAGCCCCTGCTCACCTCCGGCGCGCACCGCGTTGCGAAGGTCGAGCACGGGGCGGTCGTCGAGGGCGCCGTTGCGGATCGCGCGGACGCGGCCGCTCCGCTCGGTCACGTAGAGCGTGTCGTCGCCGGGTCGGACCGCGAACGCGGTGGGCGCGTCGAGCTGGGCGATCGGGGTCAGCACGAAGCGGGCGTCCCGCGGGTTCGGTGCTGCGGTGGTGGTCGTCGCGCCGGTCGACCGGCTCGTCGCTGGACGCGAGGTGGTCGAGCTCCGGGGAGCGCTGGAGTGGTCGTCCGAGCCGCACCCGACGGCGAGCGTCGCGACGATGACGGTCACGAGGAGGGTGCGCGGCATCTCGTCACGGTACCGAGCCGAGTCCGGTGCGAACGGTCACCTACGATCGCCACTCGTGAAGTACGTGGTGCTCGTTCCCGACGGTTGCGCCGACGAGCCCGTCGCCGCGCTCGGTGGCCGCACTCCGCTGGAGGCGGCGTCGATGCCCCGGTTGCAGGAGCTCGCGATGCGGAGCGAGGTCGGCCGCGCCGACGTGATCCCGAACGGCCTGCCGCCCGGCAGCGACGTCGGGAACCTGGCGATCCTCGGCTACGACCCGGAGACCTTCCACACCGGCCGGGCCCCGATCGAGGCCGCGGCGATGGGGATCGACCTCGCGCCCGACGAGGTGGCCTACCGCTGCAATCTCGTGACAATCGGTGACGATGGCACCATGGTCGACTTCGCCGCCGGTCACCTCTCGAGCGAGCAGAGCCACCCGATCGTCGCGGCGCTCGACGCCGAGCTCGGCAACGGCCGTGACGGTGTGCGGTTCCATGCCGGCGTGGAGTACCGGCACCTGGTCGTCGTGCCGGCGGAATGGGCCGACGCCGAGTGCGTGCCCCCGCACGACCTGACCGGACGGCCCGCGGTGTTCCCGACCGGTCCCGCGGCCCCACGGCTGCGGGCGCTCATGGACGCGTCCCGCCCGGTGGTCGGCGCGGCGGCGGCGGAGGTGTCCTCGACCGCGACCCAGATCTGGTTGTGGGGCCAGGGCGTGCGTCCGCAGCTCCCGGATTTCGCGTACCGCTACGGCGTGACCGGGCGCCTGACCTCGGCGGTGGACCTGGTCCGCGGGCTCGGGGTGCTCGCCGGCATCGAGGTGCTCGACGTCCCCGGGGCGACGGCCGGGTTCGACAACGACTACGTCGCCCAGCGCGTGGCGTGCATCGACTCGCTCGGCGACCGCGACTTCTTCCTCCTCCACGTCGAGGCGACCGACGAGGCCGGCCACCAGCAGGACGCCGCCGCCAAGGTCGCGGCGCTCGAGGCCTGGGACCGCGACATCATCGGCCCGCTCCTCGATGCGCTCCCGGCGTTCGGCCCCTTCCGGATCCTCCTGATGCCGGACCACGCGACGCCCGTCGAGCGGGGGACCCACACCTCCGAGCCCGTGCCGTACCTGCTGCACGATTCCGGGTCCGAGGTCGTCGGACGGCCCTACACCGAGGCTGCCACCGAGGGCTGCGATGCGGTGGCCGCGCACACCCTGCTGGCCCGGATGCTCACATCCGCCTGAGAACGCCGCTATAGTGCGGGGCGGCGCAACCCCCTCGAGATTCCGGGCCCGGTCCGGTCGGTCGAGGAGCGGGCGCCGGACTCCCACCCGGGAATCCTCCCCGTCACGGATCGGGATGCTCCCGAGCCTGGCGAGTTCCTTCTCACCGCCCGGGCATTCGCTCCGGGCATCGTGCCCGATTCCCTGCGAAGCGGGCCCCATCCTCAGTGGTCCCCCCGACCCAAGGAGTCACAAGAACATGGCCGAGCAGCAACTCGAGCGTTCGATGCTCGACGGCAAGGACCGCGAGCAACTCCACGCCATCGCCGGTGCCATGGGCATCAAGGGCGTGACGCGGTTGCGCAAGGCGGATCTCGTCGACGCGATTCTCGACGCCGCGTCCGGTCCCGGTGGCGGGAACGGTTCCGGCGCCGCGAACGGCAAGGCGACCAAGGCGACCAAGGCGACCAAGGCCAAGTCCGCCACCAAGACCGACGACGACGCTCCGGTGTCGGACGACGAGCCGAAGGCCGCCGACGAGAAGCCGCGGCGTGCGGTCCGCTCGAAGCGGGCCTCCGAGCTCGAAGCCGGCGACGGTGACCTCGCTGCGCTGGCCGAGGAGGAGAATGCGCTCGCCGGAGGCGAGGAGCCCGAGATCGCGCCCCGACCCGTGCGCCGCTCGTCCGGGGACGCCGGCTCGGAGTCCGGCGGCCGGGGCAGTGGCGGCACCAAGCCCGACGCGGGCTCGGGCGAGGACTCGGGCGCCAGGTCGTCCGAACCCGCCGCGAAGTCCTCGGGCCGGAACGCGCCATCGGGTCGTCGGGGCGGGAACGCACCCGCGATCGACCCCGAGGACGAGCGTGCGTCGTTCGGCGAGGGCAACCGCACCGGCCGCCGCCGCCGCCGCCGCGGCCGTGACCGCGGCGGCTCGGGTCAGGGTTCGGGCTCGGGCAACCAGGAGCGCGGTCTGCCCGACGGCGAGCCCCGCGAGTACTCCGGTGAGCCCATCGACATCGAAGGCCTCCTCGACCTGCGCGACGAGGGCTACGGCTTCCTGCGTACGGGCGGCTACCTGCCCGGTCGCAGCGACGTCTACGTCTCGGCGTCCCAGGTCCGCCGGTTCGCGCTGCGCAAGGGCGACTACCTGAAGGGCCAGACGCGCCCACCCGCCAGCAACGAGAAGTACCCGGCCCTGCTGCGCGTCGACGAGATCAGTGGCATGAGCCCCGACGCGGCCCGGAACCGGCCGCGGTTCGAGGACCTGACGCCACTGTTCCCGGACGAGCGCCTCCCGCTGGAGTTGCTCGAGGATCCGTCACTGCTGACCGGGCGCATCGTCGACCTCCTGTCGCCCATCGGCAAGGGCCAGCGCGGACTCATCGTCTCACCGCCGAAGGTGGGCAAGACCACGATCATGAAGCAGATCGTGGCGGCGATCGAGCGCAACAACCCGGAAGTGCACCTCATGGTGCTGCTGGTGGACGAGCGCCCGGAAGAGGTGACCGACATGCGCCGCCACGTGCAGCGCGGCGAGGTCATCGCCTCCACGTTCGACCGGCCGTCCGACGAGCACACGCACGTGTCCGAGCTCACCATCGAACGGGCGAAGCGGCTCGTCGAGCTGGGCAAGGACGTCGTCATCCTGCTGGACGGCATCACACGTCTTGCCCGGGCCTACAACCTCGCCGCCCCGGCGTCGGGACGGATCATGTCGGGTGGTATCGACGCCGGTGCGCTGTACCCGCCCAAGCGGTTCTTCGGTGCGGCCCGGAACGTCGAAGAGGGCGGCTCGCTCACGATCATCGCGACGGCGCTCGTCGACACGAACTCCAAGATGGACGAGCACATCTTCGAGGAGTTCAAGGGCACCGGGAACTGGGAGCTGAAGCTCGACCGGAAGCTCGCCGAGCGGCGGCTCTTCCCGGCCATCGACGTGAACGCGTCGAGCACCCGCCACGAGGAGCTGCTCTTCACCCGGGACCAGCTCAACCAGGTGTGGAAGCTGCGCCGGGTGCTCAACGCCCTGGCTCAGGAGGGATCCTCCGCGCCGGGCCTCGAACTGCTCATCGACAAGCTCAAGACCACCAAGTCCAACGACGAGTTCCTCGCCGAGATCGCGAAGGCGCCCACCCCGGGCGGCTGATCACTGCTCGTGGGACGCCGCCACACCGGTCGTCGGCTCCGCTGATCGCACCGTCGCTCCTCGGAGCACAGCGGCGTCCCTCCCTGCTCGATCGCACCGCAGCGTCCGTCCTTGCCTTCCGGGAATACCCGGGCGTTGTGGGCAGTACGGGTCGACTACCTAGACTGGAATGATCATGAAGACCGACATCCACCCCACGTACACCGAGTGCAAGGTCCACTGTTCCTGCGGGAACGAGTTCGTGACCCGCTCGACGGTCAGCGCGCTCCGCGTGGAGCTGTGCTCGGAGTGCCATCCCTTCTACACGGGCAAGCAGAAGCTCGTGGACACCGGCGGCCGCGTCGAGCGCTTCAACAAGCGGTACGCGAAGAAGAAGTAGCTCCCGGATGAGCGCGGACGTCGCGCCGGCCGAGCCCCGCCCGATGGGTGGTCAGGCCGTGGTCGAAGGCGTGATGATGCGCGGCGAGCGCCACTGGGCGGTCGCGGTGCGCACGCCCGAGGGCGACATCGACGTCGAGGTCCACGAGGTCCCGGGCTGGGGTGATCGCTACGCGAAGATCCCGTTCGTCCGCGGCGTCGTCAACCTGGCCGAGTCGATGACGCTCGGCATGCGCGCGCTCACATGGTCGGCGAACCAGCAGGTGCCGGAAGAGGAGCGGCTCTCGGGCAGGGCGATGGGCGCGACCATGGCGATCTCGCTCACGCTCTTCATGGCGGTGTTCATCGTGGTGCCGGCGCTCGGCGCCCGCGGGATCTCGGGGCTCGCCGGCATCGACGGCTTCGGCTTCCACGTGATCGAGGGCCTCATGGTCCTCGGGATCTTCCTCGGCTACCTGTTGCTCATCGGTCGGCTCGCCGAGATCAAGAAGGTATTCCAGTACCACGGCGCGGAACACAAGTCGATCGCCGCGTACGAGAACAGGGTCCCGCTCACGCCCGAGTCCGCGCAGCGGTTCACGACCGCGCACGTGCGGTGCGGCACGAACTTCCTCCTGACCGTGCTGACCATCGCGATCCTCGTCTATGCGCTGATCGGCCGACCGGCGCTGCCGTACCTGGTCCTGTCCCGCATCGTGCTCGTCCCGGTCATCGCCGGCATCGCGTACGAGCTCATCCGCCTCGCGGCGCGGCACATGGACCGCCGCTGGGTGCAGGTCGCGATGGTCCCGGGGCTCACGCTGCAGAAGCTCACGACCCGCGAGCCCTCCCTGGACCAGATCGAGGTCGCCATCGCGGCGCTGCGGGCGGTCTTCACCGCCGAGCAGATCGCCGAGGTCGACGCCCGCGTCGCCGCCTAGGTGGTTCGAGATCCATGACGAGCGCGCCGACCCGTTGGAGCCCCGCCGAGCTGCTCGCCGACGACGTCGGGCTCGAGCCGCTGATGGTGGCGGGACGCCGCTGCCATGGCGGACTCGACGAGTCGGCCCGGTACCGCTCGCCTCGCACGCGCTTTCGAACCACCGCGATTCGATCCTGGCAGGATGCGCACCGCGCGCGCTTCGGCACCGAACTGCTCGACGCCGGGCTCTCGTCCTGGCCGGCGTCGACACCGAACGTCGCGCAGTCCCGGTACCTGCTCCAGCTCGGGATCCGCGCGCCGGCGATCTCCGCACTCACCCGCATCGGGACCGTCGAGGGCTTCGGCGGCGCCATGCGCATGTGGACCGTCGAGGACCTCCAGTCGCACTTCGTCGAGTCGATCGTGGACACGACGCTCGACCATCTGCCGGCGATGTTCGAGGCCCAGGCGCGTGACGAGGCCGGATGGGGCGATGAGCTCGGCCACCGCGACATGTGGTTCGTCGCCCGGGACCTCGCGTTCGAGTCGCCCGACGTCGAGGACCTCACCGACCAGATGCTCTTCCGGCTCGGTGTGACGAGCGCGCCCGGTGCGCCGCTTCCGAGCGCCGAGGATTCCCGGCGTCGCCAACGCGCGCTGGCGCTGTTCCCGGACCTCGATCTCGACGTCGAGTCGATGATCGCCCGGATGGTGAACCTGCTGCTCGTCGAGATCTCCGCTGCCCACACCTTCGCGTGGGCCGAGGAGCTGCTCGCCGACGGCGACCTCGTCGCGGGCGACGGCGAGGCGGCCCGGTTGGTGGGGTACATCCGCCAGGACGAGTCGCCGCACGTCGAGTACCTCCGCACCGCGCTGAGCGAGATGCGTGATCGGACCTTCCGCGGGCCCGACGGTGCCCAGCACCCCGGCACCGAGGTGGTGGGCGCGATCTGGGCGCGGGGGTTCGCCGACTCGACCGGTCCCCGCCGGCAGAACGCCCTGCGACTGGCTCGGGCCGAGCTCGAGGACGCGATCGCGGACCGACCGGACCGGGACGAGGTGCTGGCCGGATACGAGCGGCTCGGAGAGCCGACCGACCGAGACCGCACTGCCTGAGGCCCGACCCGGCCCGAGCTCGCGCCACGTTCGCCGGTAGGTTGACCGGGATGTTCGAACGCCTCGCCGACCTCGAGCGCGAGCTCGAGAAGCTCGAGCCCGAACAGGCCGACCTCTTCGCGAGCGGCGACCAGCAGGCCGCGATCGAGGCGGGTCGCCGGATCGCCGAGCTGGCGCCGGTCGTCGACGTATTCCGTCAGCACCGCGCCGTGCTCGCCGATCTCGCCGATGCCCGCGAGCTCACCGACGGCGAGGCCGATCCGGAGATGAAGGAGTTCCTCCGCCAGGAGGTCGCCGAGAAGGAGGCGCGCCGCGAGGAGCTCGAGGCGGAGCTGCGCGAGCTGCTCGTGCCCAAGGACCCGAACGATGGCCGCAACGTGATCATGGAGATCCGCGGCGCCGAGGGCGGCGAGGAGGCGAACCTCTGGGCGGGGGATCTCTACCGGATGTACGAGCACTATGCCGAGGCGCACCGCTGGAAGACCGAGGTGCTCTCCAGTCAGGCGTCGGACATGGGCGGGTTCCGGGAGATCACCTTCGTGGTGCGCGGCAAGGACGCGTGGTCGCACCTGAAACACGAGGCCGGCCCGCATCGAGTGCAGCGGGTCCCCGTGACCGAGAGTCAGGGTCGGATCCATACGAGCGCGGCCACCGTGGCGGTCCTGCCCGAGGCCGAGGAGGTCGACGTGCGGATCGACCCGGGCGATCTCGAGGTCGACACCTACCGCTCGACCGGGCCCGGTGGTCAGTCGGTGAACACGACCGACTCCGCGATCCGGATCACCCACAAGCCGACGGGGCTCGTCGTGACCTGCCAGGACGAGAAGAGCCAGCTCCAGAACAAGGACAAGGCGATGCGCATCCTTCGGTCCCGCCTGCTCCAGATCGAGCAGGAGCGGCAGGCGGCCGAGCTGGCCGACACGCGGCGCAGTCAGGTCGGCAGCGGCGGGCGGTCGGAGAAGATCCGGACGTACAACTTCAAGGAGAACCGCGTCACTGACCATCGCATCAAGGTGACCCTCCACAGTCTCGACGCAGTCCTCGCGGGTGATCTCGATCCGCTCGTGTCCGAGCTGCGCGCCGACGAGCGACGCCGCCAACTCGGGGACGGCGAGTCCTGACCGGGACCTGGGGAGACCTGGCGCTCGCGGTGCGCACGCGGCTCGTGACCATCGGGGTCGACGATCCCGATTCCGAGGCGCGCTGGCTCATCGAAGAGGTCTCGGGCATGGACGCGGCCGAGCAGGTGCTGGCACGCGCCGTCCCGGCGACCCGGCGGGCCGCACTGGCGCTCGACGAGCTGCTGGCACGGCGCGCGACCGGGGAGCCGCTGCAGTACGTGCTCGGTGCCTGGGCGTTCTGCGGGCTGGATCTGCTCGTGGACCGGCGCGTGCTGATCCCGCGGCCCGAGACCGAGGTCGTGGCGACGACCGCGATCCGTGAGGTGGAGCGGCTGGGGGAGCGGATCGGTCGGGGCGACCCGTGGGCCGCGGCGCTCACGCACTACGCGGTCGCCGATCTGGGGACCGGTTCGGGCGCCATCGCGCTGGCGCTCGCCGACTCGCTGCCCGACGCGGAGGTCTGGGCCACCGACGTGAGTGCAGACGCACTGCACGTCGCGCGCGCGAACGTCGCGGGCTCGGGCACGGTCGGCGCGCGCGTCCGGATCGCGCGCGGGATCTGGTTCCAGGCGCTGCCCGACGAGCTGCGGGGCCGGTTGTTGCTCGTGGTCTCCAACCCGCCCTACATCGCCGCCGACGAGGTCCTCCCGCCGGTGGTGGCGGACTGGGAGCCGGCGGGAGCCCTCGTCTCGGGTCCGACCGGGCTGGAGGCGATCGAGGCGTTGATCGACGACGCGCCGGACTGGCTCGACCCCGCCGGCACGCTCGTGATGGAGCTCGCGCCGCACCAGGCGGCGATCGCGCGGGCGCGGGCCGAGGCGCGCGGATTCGCGGAGGCGCGGGTGCTGCACGATCTCGCGGGTCGCGAGCGCGTCCTCGTCGCACGGCGACGGGCCGATCGGTAGATTGGGTCGATGGCCGGAGAAGAGCAGACCGAGCGTGAGCTCGACGTCGACGCGATGCTCGAGCGGTTCCGGGCCCGGGCGGCGGCAGTGCGGGAGCGCCCATTGCCGCCGGTCGCGGGTCCCGAGCGCGAGAAGTTCCTCACCCAGGCCCAACACGACTTCCAGGACTACGCGATCGTCGGCGACGCGACCTGGGAGTTCGTCGACGGCGTGCTCACGCTCCGGGTCGATTTGGGTGCCTGACGCGCGCACCACGCACGCGTCGGCTCAGAGCTTCTCGTCGAAGCGCTCGTTGGGGTCGAGCCGCTGGAGGAACGCACGGTCGATGGCGACCCAGACCGTCTTCGAGAACGGGTAGTAGACGATCGGACCGAGGATCGCCTCGGGGATCAGCACGAGCAGCAGGGGCACCACCGGGACGTCCGGGATGGTGAGCACGAGCAACGTCACGAACACGAGCGCGAAGAGCCCGCCGGTCGCGACGATGTTGATCGCCAGGGCTCCGGTCCAGTAGCCCTGCTCCCGCTCGAAGTGGAGGCCGCAGCGGGGGCACTCCGGCGTCATGCGGAAGTAGCCCGTGAACAGCTTGCCGCCGCCACAGCGCGCACACCGCCGGGTCAGACCCCACCACAGGGTCCGGCCTCGGGTCGGTGCGGTGGTCGACACGGTCGGGCAACATAGCTCCCGACTCCCGACCGATCGGAACCGCATGCCCGCGTTGGACCTCACCGCCGTCGACCACGTCCTCACGACCACGCGCTCGGTCCGGAAGCGGCTCGACCTCGCACGAGCCGTGGAGCCCGAGGTGGTGGAGGAGTGCCTCCGGCTCGCGATCCAGGCGCCGACCGGCGGGAACACCCAGGGGTGGCGGTGGATCGTGGTCACCGACGCCGGGCTCCGTGCGGCGCTCGCCGACCTGTACCGCGACATCGCGACGCCGTACCTCGCCGCCGGGCTCGGCGGCGGGGAGGTGTCGGGCCGGCAGGCACGGGTGATCGACTCGGCGTCGTACCTCTCCGAGCACCTCCATGAGGTCCCGGTCCACGTGATCCCGTGTCTGTACGGCTCGCTCGACGGCGCGGCGACGTTCGAGGCCGCGGGTGCCTACGGTTCGATCTTCCCCGCGGTGTGGAGCTTCCAGCTCGCGTTGCGCAGTCGCGGGCTCGGGTCGGTGCTCACCACGCTGCACCTGCCGCACGCGGACCGCGCGGCCGAGCTGCTGGGCATCCCCGACGGCGTCACGCAGGTCGGGCTGGTCCCGGTCGCCTACTTCACCGGCGGCGACTTCAAGCCCGCGGCCCGCCGACCGGCCGAGGAGGTCACGTACTGGAACGGGTGGAAGCAGACGCGCTGAGCGCGCCACCGCGTGTGTCAGACGAGGAGGTTGACGTCGCCCTCCGGGCGCAGCGTCACCCGTCGGCCCTCCCACGGGGTCGCGCACTGGTCCAGGAGCGCGTCGGGGTCGGTGCAGTTGGCGAGTGCGCGCCGGCCGTCGTCGGTGAGGACCGCGAGGATGCCGATCGTCGGCGTGCCGTCCCGGTCGAACGCGACCGACGTCGCCTCGACCGTCCCCGTTCCGTCGTACAGGCCGGCGGGCTCGCGACGGGGAGCGCGTCGACCCGGGCCTGGGTCTCTCCCGGAGGAACCGCGCGGAAGCCGCGCGTGCCCGGATCGGTCGAGTACAGCCCGACGCTGTGCTTCGTCGCGTACCACCCGAGTGCCGTCACCAGACCCATGCTGCCGGGATCGGCGCGGCAGGCCTCGACCATCGCCGCGATGGAGTGGGTCACGTAGTCGTTGCCCGGGCCACCGGCGAAGGGCAGCCCCCCGGTGACGGTGAACGGTCGGTCGTCGGTCGCGTCGAGACCGATCGAGGCGAGCGCGAGCTGTACCGCGGACGGGAAGCAGGAGTAGAGGTCGAACCGGGCGACGTCGTCGAGCACGCGACCGGCGGCGCCGAGCGCCGCGTGCGCCGCGATCCCGATCGCAGTCGACGCGCCGAGCGATGCCCGTTCGGTGATGGAGTAGTGGTCGTACGCGTCGGCCCCGGCGAGGGGGAACACCATCCGGTCGGGGGCGATCCCGGCGGCGGTCGCCGTGCCGTAGGACGTCAGGATCACGACCGCGGCCTGGTCGACGTCGAGGTTGGCGCACATGCGCTTCGTGTACGGGAAGGTGACCAGGCGGTTGTCAGGCGAGGGGATCCGGATCTCGTCGGGGGAGTACGCGACCGGGGTCCACGCGTGCGGGTTGGTCGCGGCGACCGCCGCGAACCGCGACCAGAGCTCGCCGATCGCGCGCTGGTGCTCGGTGATGCCGCGACCGGACGCGTGGCGGAGCGCGGTCTCGAGCAGGGGATACACCTGGGTCGGTGCGAGCGCTCGGTGGGCCATCTCGTACTGCGTCGACCCCGGGCGGTCGTCGCCCCAGACGTCCGGACACGGCGGATCGTCGGGTTGGGACCACGGGAGCCACGCCTTCGGCTCCTGGCGCCGGGCCCGGCGCCGGCTGTACATGCACTCCACGCCGCCGAGGAGCACGGTGTCGTGATCGCCGGCGACGATCTGGGCCGCGAGCCGGTTGAGCAGCATCTGCGGGCTGTTCCCGCCGGTCGTGGTGAGGATGGTCGTCCGGGGCTCGATGCCGAGCACGCGGGCCAGGAGCGCGCCCGGGTCGGGGTAGCGCCACGAGATGATCTCGGCCACCGCGACCGTGTCGACGGTGAGCGCCGCTCCGGCGTCGGCGAGCGCGGCGCGCGCCGCGTCCGCCATGAGCTCGATCGGCTCGAGACCGGCGGCGGGGTCGGCGAGTCGCTGGCCGGCCTGGGCGACGCCGACGATGACGGGGGTACGCGGGTCGATCGGCATGAGCCGGGCAGCCTAGGAGTCAGGCACCGCGGCGTTCAGCTCGAAGCGGTCGGGACGGGCCAGGTCGGGGTGCCGGCCGCCGCGCTGTCCGGGCAGATCGATCGGAACGCGCACGTGCGGCAGATCTCGGCGTCCGCGACGCCGGAGAAATCGTCGTGCGCCGCGGCATGGCGGATCGCGTCGATCGCCACGGTGACGTCCTGCTCGATCCGCACGAGGTCCTCGGCGTCGGGCTCGAGCTCCACCGGATCGCGGTCGTGGCCGAGGTGCTCGTAGCGCACCCGGACCTGGAGCTCGGGTGCCAGCGGCGCGGCGAGCCACGCTTGCAACCGCGCCCGGGAGTCCTCGCTGAGGTCGCCGTCACGCGGCGCGCCGGTCTTGTAGTCGCGCACGTCGAGGATGCCGTCGTGCTCCCAGACGGCGTCGAGTCGCCCGGTCCCGATCCAGACCGGTCCGGTCCGGCTCACCCGGACCACCTCGAGCTCGTGGCCGCGGGCCGGCGCCGGGGCGGGGCAGCGGTCGGCGTGGCGCGCCAGCATCGCCCCGATCGCGCCGTCCGGCGACTGGCCGTGGTTCTCGAGCGTGGCGCGGCGGAGCTCGGAGTCGTGACAGTCGCCCTGCCGGTGCAGCAGCCGCAACAGGTCGTGGACCAGGTTGCCCACCTCCGAGCTGGATCCCGCGTCGCTCGGCGGCAGCCGGAGGAGATGCCGGTCGAGATACAGCCGGGGGCAGCGCTCCCAGTCGTCGAGCGCGCTCGGCGAGATGGTCGGGATCTCGGGCAGGAGCCGGTCGCCGCTCATCGGACGGCCGCGCAGCCCGCGATGTAGCGACACCGGGCGCACTCCCAGCCGGTGCGCGGGGCCGAGCGATCGGCCTGGGCCCGTATGACCGCGAGCCGCTCACCGAACCAGGCGACGAGCTCGTCCCAGGCCGTCGCGCCGTCGAGGGTCTCGGTGACCGACCAGCCCTCGAGCAGGTCGGCCCGGACCACCCGCAGCTCACCGAGGCGGGTCCAGCGGGCCCGGCGTAGGAGCGCGAACCGGGTTCCCGGGGACTCGAGGAGCTCCTCCACGAACGGGGCGCCGAGCGAGAGCAGCCGCAGCTCGCGTCCGCCGTCCGCGGTCTCGAGCGCGAGACCGGCTGGTCCGACGAGCCGAACGCCGGTACGCCGCGCGACCGTCTCGAAGCGGTCCGTGTCCTCGTCGGCGGTCCGTCGGGGTTCGTCGCCGAAGAGGGCCACGTACCAGGCAGCGGCCAGCTCGTAGACGCGCGCCTCCTCGACGTGGAGGTCGTCGGTCGGACGGAAGTGGCGGGCGTCGGGCACTCCGAGTGTGGCGTGGGCGAGCCGGGCGTCCGCCTCGAGCTGGTTGGCGACCCGGTACTGACGGTCGGCCGGCCGGTTCGCGCGCTGGCCATCGAGATCCAGGGCCAGACGGCGCGGACAGGTGCGCTCCGCCGTCGCCAGCTGGCGCAACGTGATCTTCGGCAGCTCGTCGTCCATCCTGCCGGGACCGTAGCGGTGCTCAGGGACCCCCGACGGTGAACCGACAATCGAGGCATGGGCCCGTACGATCCAGGGGTGACGACTGCGCCGCCGACCGCCGGGACGCGTCCACCCACCCGCCGCCGGCGCTGGCCGGTCGTCGTCGCCGTCCTGGTCGTGCTGGTCGGCTGGACCGCGGTGGCGACCTACCAGCTGGTCCAGGCCCGTCGGCACGCCCAGGTGGGGCTCGACCGCCTGCAGGTCGCGCAGCAGAACCTCGATCCCGCCGAGTTGATCCGTGGCCGGGGGCTCTCGGACATGCGCGCCGCCCGGGCCGACTTCGACGCCGCCGCCTCCGCCGCCGGCTCCTTCTTCCTGACGCCGTTCCAGGTGCTCCCCGTCGTCGGCCGGCAGGTTCGCTCGGTGCGTGCGCTCACCTCCGGGGCGTCGCGGGTGGTCGAGGTCGGCGTCGACACGATGGAGGCATCGACCAAGCAGCTCGACACCACCACCCGGTCCGGTGCCGATCGCGTCGCGCTCGTCGAGCAGCTCGGGCGAATCGGCGGGGCGGCGTCGGCGCGCCTGCGCGGCATCGGGCTCGGGCCGGGTGACGCGCTCATCGCGCCGCTCGCGGACGCACGCGACAAGTTCGCCACCCAGCTCCACAAGGCGCAGCGGGCCATGCGCGACGTGCACCTCGCGTCGAACGGCATCGAGGCGATGGCCAAGGGCCCGTCGAAGTACCTCGTGCTCGCGGCCAACAACGCGGAGATGCGCGCCGGCTCCGGGATGCTCCTCTCCGCCGGGGTCCTCGACATCGCGGACGGCGAGTTCACCTTGGGACCGATGACGTCGGTCGCCGATCTGGCCCTCCCGGCCGGGGCGGTCCCGGTCGGCGGCGACTACGCGGACCGGTGGGGATGGCTCGACCCGACCCAGGAGTGGCGGTACCTCGCGATGTCGCCGCAGTTCGCCGAGACCGGCCGCCTCGCGGCGGAGATGTGGAAGGCGAAGACGGGAGAGCAGGTCGACGGTGTCCTCGCGCTCGATCCCATCGCGCTGCGCGCGCTCGTGAAGGTTTCGGGCCCCGTGGACGTCGAGGGCACGACGATCGACGCCGGCAACGTCGTCAAGGAGATCCTGCTCCAGCAGTACCTGGACTACCCGGCGGACCTCGCCGACCCGGAGTCGGACCTCCCGTTCAACGATCAGCGGCGCGAGCGCAACGGCGTGATCGCCCGCGCGATCGTCGAGCAGCTCGACAAGGCGGGTTGGAACGTCGCGAACCTCGTCGACGACCTCCGCAGCGCCGCGCGTGGCCGCCACGTCCTGTTCTGGTCGAGTCACCCCACCCAGCAGCGCGGGTGGGAGGCGGCCGGGGTCTCGGGCGTGCTCCCTCGCGACGGCTTCATGGTCTCGCTCGAGAACCGGGCGGGGAACAAGCTCGACCAGTTCGTCCGGACCGCGGTCGTCCTGAAGCGGGAGGCGGTTCCCACCGGGACCAGGGTGACCGCGACGATCATCGTGAGCAACGAGGCGCCGGTCGAGGGCCTGAACCGCTACGTGCAGGGCCCGTACCCGTTCTCGGATCTGGTGGCGGGGGAGTACCGCGGGATCCTGGCCGTGAACGTGCCGCGCACCGCGTACGACATCCACCTCGACGGTGTGGAGCGCCTCGTGGCCTCGGGTCCGGACGGCACGACCCGCGTCGAGGCGGGCGACATCCGGGCGTTGCGCGGCGGGCACGCGGCGGCGACCGTGACCTTCACCCTCCCGCGGGGCTCCGAGCACCTCGACGTGATTCCCTCGGCCCGCTACCCGGCCGTGCAGTACTCGATGGACGGCCAGAACTGGGACGACGACGGGCCCCGGCTGCTGGAGTGGTGAGGGGCCAAGGGACCCGACGAAACAGCCCGAATGACCTATCAAGTTGGGTGATTTTTCCCGATTTGGCCTTGCACGGTCCGTGGACAGCTTGTACATTGCGTGAGCATTCCTCGCGCAGTGAGCGGGGACGGAACCCGGATCGGTGACCGATCGGGCAGTGGAGGTCAAGCAACGTGGAGAAGCAGCGGAAGTTCGCCGGTCGGGCGCTCAAGGTGGTTGCGGTCAGCGGCATCGTGTTCGGGACGCTTGCTCCCGTCACGGCGTTCGCAGCTCCGTACCCCGGCGGTGGCGGCTCCAACACCCCCAACGACCCCGGCTCCCAGGTGCAGGGCGCGACCGCCGCCAAGTCGGCGACGCTCCCGTTCACCGGTGGTGACGCGGCCGGGCTCGCAGCCATCGGTGCGGGCGCGGTGCTCGCAGGTGTCGTGATCGTGCGCCAGTCGCGGCGCCGGGTGATTGCCTGACCGAGGATGGTCCTCATGACTGCGGAACGCGGCCGGCCCAGCCGGCCGCGTTCTCGCGTCCGGATTGTGGTGACTTCGACGGCCGTGTCTCAGGCGCGGTGGTGAACGTGTCGAATGAACCGGCCATGAGCGCCGAATCCGCGCCGCTGGCATCGGGTCCCGGCGAGCATCGACACCTCTCCTTCGTGGCACCACCCCGGAGCTTCTACGTCAGGGTCACCAAGCCGATCTTCGATCGGGTGGTCGGCTCGATCCTGCTCGTGCTCGCGAGCCCGCTCCTCGCGCTCGTCGCGATCGCCGTCCGGTTGCGGATCGGCCACCCGGTGTTGTTCCGCCAGCCCCGCTGCGGACTCGACGGCGTCCCCTTCGACGTCGTGAAGTTCCGCACGATGCGCCAGGACCGGCGTCAGCGCGCCCTCTCGGTCAGCCAGGACCGTCGCCTCACCCACAAGAGCGACGAGGACCCGCGCCACACCGGGCTCGGTCGGCGGTTGCGCAAGTGGAGTCTCGACGAGCTGCCCCAGCTCTGGAACGTCGCGCGCGGCGAGATGAGCCTGGTCGGTCCCCGACCCGAGCTCGTCGAGATCGTCGAGAGGTACGAGCCGTGGCAGCACCAGCGTCACCTCGTGAAGCCGGGGCTCACCGGTTTGTGGCAGATCTCGCGCCGGGGCGAGGGTCTCATGCACCTCTACACGGACGTGGACCTCGAGTACGTCGCGACGGTGAGCCTGCGCACGGACCTGCAAATCCTCTTCCGCACCGTCCCGGCCGCGCTGGGTCGATCCGGCAGCTGATCAGGCTGTCGTCGGGACGCGTTCGACCGCTCCTCCGACCCGATGCTCGCGATCGGCGAGATGCTGCGATGCGCGAACACCCGGCAGGCCCTGCTGGTGATCCACCACGGCACCACGGCCGAACCTGCCTACGCCCTGACATCCCGACTCGCGTGTCGCGAAGAGCGGCCGCACGGTGGACCCGGCGGTCCCTCCGCGTCCCGAGTTCGCCCGGCGCGCGCGAGTATCCCAGAGTGCATCGACGACGTGTCTCCATAGGCACGGTGACGCTCACCGCCGTCTTGGCGCTGGCGGGCTGTAGCTCGGGCACGAGCCGGCCTGCCGGTCCCGCGACGTTCCGCCCTGCTGACGCGGCCCGTGCGCTGCGGAGTCAGGGAGCGATCGCCATCAACGGAACCGGCCGGCTCGATCACCCGCCGAAGTCCGCGAAGCAGGGCAGCGCCACCAAGGGTGCGATCCGCGGGCGAATCGGCTCCGGGACGACGAGGAAGATCGACGAGCGCTTCCCGATAGCCGTGAACAACAAGCTCGTGGCGGTCACGTGGCGCCGCGACGGGAACCAGGCGTGGGTGAAGCGAGCCAGTGCCAAGGGCATGGGTCGGGTGGGCTTTGGCGTGGGACTCGTCGTTCTGCGCGCGCCGACGCAACCCCCGTGGTTGGGGGTGGCCCCGACGACACCGATCGTCGAGTCGGTGACCCAGCCCTACGACCCGCTCGCGCTGATGCGGGCGCTCGACGCCGCGCATGCCCGGTTCCGTGATGTGCCCGCGGCCGACGTTGCCGGGACGCGCCGCGCCGGATACCGCGCGACGCTGACCGGACCGGCGATCACGACGGTTGGTGCTCTCGCCGTCACCGTGTGGACCACGGCCTCGGGCCGGCCGGTCCGGATCTCGCTCCGGACTCCCCAGGGCGTCACCAGCACCTACGACATCGGCGCCGGCCACGACGTGACCGTGTCGCCGCCACCCGCGAATCAGATCTACAAGGTCCCGCCGGCTCCGCACGCGACCGGGCCGTACACCGAGGCCGCGGGCGGAGCCGCGGGGGGCGTCCGGTATCGCGTCCTCCGAGCGCCATCGTCAGACGGCGGCACCTGCTGGAAGGTCGACTCCGACCCGACGTATGTGCCCCAGGCCAGGCCCGGCAAGGACGGCGGCTACTGCATCGGTCCGCTGGGTCCGGCGACCGGCGACGACGACCTCGTCGGGTTCCCGATCGACTCGACCGAGACCTCCCCGTACGACCTGCTCGGGTTCCTGGTGCCCGCCGGCAGCACCGTCGACATGGAGCTGATCGGCGGCACGCACGTGCCGGTGCCCGTCGTTGCCGACGGACTGGCGCTCTACGCCGGACCGCTGGCCACTGCTGGTGCGCTGGCCACGGTGACCTTGCCCGATCAGCGGCAGCTGTACTGCGCACCGGGCATGATCGCGACGCCCAAGGACGTAGAGGATCTCGACGCCGCGGATGCCGACCAGGTGCACAACGACCCGTGGAACTGCCTCTTCGCCGCCGACCTCTCCTGAGTGCGTCGCCGACGACGCGCACGACGATCCCGGGTCGCTAGGTGATACCCGCACACATGTCACGTGACTCCAGACCGAGCGCGGTGGCGATCCGCTGGTTCGTCTCGAAGGTGTCCGGCTCGACGATCCAGACCTTGTCCGCGCTGATGACGTAGGGGATCCCGGGGAAGTCGCTCGATCCGTCCGGGAGGCGGCCGAGGTCCCTGCCTCGCTGGCAGAGGAGCTTGCGCTTCGCCGCGACGAGGTCCGCGGCATTCGGCCGTTTCGCCGCCCGGTAGACCTCGAAGAGGACGTCCTCATCGCTCGGGCCGGTGCAGCTGGACCCGCTGGACGGGATCGGCAGGCCCTGCGCGATGTAGGGAGCGGTCGTGATGTCGAACGCGAGGACGCCGAAGTCCGAGCAGGTGATTGCGGAGGCGCGGAGGCGCTCGGCGAGGTCACGGGCGATCGCAGTGTCAGCCGGGTGGAACTTGGTGCGGCCGCGGTTGTACTCGTGCCACTTCGTGGTGCGGGCCGCGATCTGCGCACGGTTCGCGGCCGTTGTCGTGATGGTCGTGGCGCTCGTGGCGCTTCCCGAGCTGCTACAGGCGCTCAGCGCCGCGAGGCCGATGAGCACCAGGATCGTGATGACGGAAGGCAGAGATCGCGAGAACACCGGGTCTCCGGGGCAGGGAACGGGAAACCGCAAGCAAAGGTACCGGGCGGTCGCGGGTCGACCCACCGCCTGCGGACGCGGTTCGGGTCCGCCCTTTCGGGCGGACCCGAACCAATGTGCTTGGGGGGGGTTAGCTGGGAATGCTCACCTTCCAGGGGTCGACGGGTCCGGTCGGGTTCCCGCTGCCGTCGGTACCGTTCGGCGACTGCGTGATGATGAGCTCGGACAGTGCCGTCGGCACGGCGGGGTCGTCGAGACCCACGCAGGCGAAGGGGTCAGTGTTCTTCTTGAAGTTCGTCGGGAAGAACGAGATGGTGGCGCTCACGTCGCCGCCAATACCTGGGCCCTTGATCACCATGCCGGTGACGGTGAGGCGTTGCTCCGCCGGGTTCAGCGGGTTGTCGAAGGCGCCGGCACGGAAGTACTGCTGCATCTGCGCCTGCTTGCCCTTCATGTCAGCCTGCTGGAACTTGAAGATCAGCTTGCCCTGGAGCGGGTAGGCGCCGTTGCTTCCGTCGGTCGTGTAGGTGTTGTTCGCGGTCACACAGCTCGAGGATCCGGAGAAGTGGCCGGCGAACTTGCCCTTGGCGGCATAGAGCCCGCTCCCGCCGGTGACGGTGAGGGGGCTGGTGGTCGCCTGGGTGTCCAGGGTGTACTTCACGGACTGGCCGGGCTGGTCGGTGCGGATGCCCAGGTCGATGTCACACGATGTCGCGTCGGCCGGGACCGGATTGCCCAGCAGGTCGACCTTGGTGCCGTCCGACGCCTTGATGTTGCCCTTCGTGTACGCCGCGGTGGCGCCGTCGGTGATGGCCGGGTTCAGCTTGGTGATCGTCGTCATGCCCGTGCAGGACACGAGCTGGTTGCCTGCGGTGCCGGCGTCGAGGTCGGCACCGGCCGGTACGGAGACGGCGAGCGTCCCCAATACCAGCCCACCGACCGCAACGACACCCAGGATGCGTTTGCGGATCAAGATGGATCTCCTTGGTCGTCTGCAAGTTCCGGCCGTGACCGCGACGGGCCGGTGGGAGACGGAAGGAGGTGACGGGGCCACCGTTGCGGTGTCGTTCGTCATGTGGACTCCCTCCGGCACCGGCCGGCGAACTGCCGGCCCGCCTATGAACCGTCGTCCCGGTCAATGAGGAGCCGTCTCGACTCAGCGTGCAGTCCGGGTCGACCGTGCGGTCGGGCCGATGGTGCGCCCGGCCACGGAGGGCGTCAATGCCAGGCGGAGAACCGCGCAGGAGCGCCAATGAAACCGAAGTGGAACGTCAGGACATTGGCAAGTTCGCGCGGCGTGAGCCGACGATGTGCGCGCGCTCCGTGAGATCGCGCGAACTTCGCGACGGTCGCGCGAGCATCGCGACGGCCCTGGCCGTGCCTGCCGGTCGAGCACCCCACGATGGCTCTGCGTACGGAGGCCCCGGTCCCCGACCATCCGGTCACAACGGGTATGAGCCCCGGAGCCGCTGCTCGCGTCCGACAGAATCAGCCCGGCGGGGTCCGCGCGATCGTGGCGTACTCCTGGGGACCGAACAGCACCTCGTTGAGGCGGCCCAGCGCGTCGTTGATCTCCTCCACCCACTCCGGTGCGTCGGGCCCGGCGTCGATCGGCGCGAGCCGATAGGCCTCGGCCGGGGAGTAGAAGGCGAGGTCGACGTCCCGGAACCCGGCGCGCTCCGCGAGGAATGTCATGAGCGACGGGTGCAGCGGCCAGACGTGGGTCGGGTCGAGGATGTAGGAGTTGCCGAGCACGATGAGCGACATCGGGTTCGGGGTCTCGGCGACGAAGAGCCCGCCGGGCACGAGCCGTGATGCCGCGAGCTCGAGCAGTTCGACCAGCACCGGGAGCGGCAGGTGCTCGACGACGTGGACCGACACGATCGCGCCGAGCGAGTGCGGCGCCAGCGCGCGCAGGTACTCGATCCCGTCGCCGAGGTGGACGGCGCGACCGTGCCCCTGGGCCTCGGCGACCATGCCCGGATCGGGGTCGATGCCTTCGGCGCGGATCCCGCGTACGGCGAGCGCGGCCACGAGCTCACCCCGGCCGCAGCCGAAGTCGAGCACCGGCTGGTGGTCGGCCAGGAGGTCCGCATAGCGCTCGGTGAGTGTCGCGAGCACCTCGGTGGAGTCGCCGCGGAAGCGGCGCTCGAAGCCGACGTAGTCGAATCCGCCGGTGGGTTCCGCGTCGCTCGTCGGGAGCGCCACGGGCGGGCTCGCCGTGTCCGCGGCGGGTGCGGTCGGCGCGACGGCACCACCGGCGCGCAGTCGCCGGTCGATCTGGTTCACCTGCTCGCGTAGCTCGGCGAAGCGCTCGGGTACCCCGGGCAACCCGGCCGCGGGGGCGATCGCCCGCCCCAGCGCGTCGAGCGAAGCCCGGAACGCGCCCAGCTCGGCCTTCATCAGCTCACTGTTGACCTCGAGGGAGTCGAGCCGGCCGGCCGCACCGCCTGCGCCGAACGCGTTGACGCCGTCGAGCGCCTGGCGCAGCTCGGCGTGCTCGGCGCGCATCGTCTCGACGGTCGCGGCGAGCTCGTCGTACTCGGAGCGCATGGTGTGGCGGAGCCGGCCGGCCACGAGGCTCGCGAGCCGGTCGAGCGCGGGATCGGCCACCGGGCGCGTCGCGTCGCGGATCCGCTGCTTCATCGCCGCCCGTCGTCCGGGCGGCGCCGGCTCGGGCGCCGCGGGCGGCACCGACATCGTGTCGGGGGTCGAGGTCGGTGCGACCGCCGCGCGCAGCTGCGCACGGGCGGCGTCGTCGAGGTCGGGGTGGGTCATCGCCGCCGTCCGGTCAGGTCGGCC
Source organism: uncultured Acidimicrobiia bacterium (assembly GCA_963801105.1). GTDB lineage: Bacteria > Actinomycetota > Acidimicrobiia > IMCC26256 > JAENVU01 > JAENVU01. Next base: position 3,618,558 of record CAWDDH010000003.1, on the reverse strand, counting down.
CAGTCGGCGGGACCGGCGATCCTGCTCGCACGCCGCAGCGCGCGGATCACCACCGGGGAGGCGTCCGGGGTGCCGAGCGCCGCGAGCTCGGCGTCGAGCGATGCGAGCGGCGCGTCCGGAAACGGTGCCGGTCCGATCCCGAGTCGGTCGAGGAGGTCGATCGCGAGCGCACCGAGATCGTGGCGCGTCTCCACGAGGTGACGCCCGCCGATGCCGATCGCGGTCGCCCGCGCGGGATTCGCGGCGAGCTCCTCGAGGGCAACGTCCACCGCCGTGGGTGTCGCGGTCAGCACGTGGACGCCGGGCTCGGCGCCGACGCGGCGCGCGGAGTCGTCGTCGGTCACGACGGGTGTGCCGAGCGCCAGCGCCGTGAGCAACGCGGGCCCGCGGACCGCGGCGGCCGTGCAGACGGCGAGCGCTGCCGGGATGGTGGCGTCGGGGCCGGTCCAGGCATCCTGGACACCCAGCCGAACGAAGAACCGGTCGGCGATACCGAGCCGTTCGCGCCATCGCGCGCGGACGAAGGGGCTGATCGGCGGGTGGTCGGCGGCGCGGACCCAGTCCCGGGCGAACACGATCGCACGCGACCCGAGCGCGTCGGCCACGGCGCGATCGCGCGCGACCAGGACGTCGGCGTGCTCGACGACGTTGTCGGGGATCAGTTCGAGCGAGTTGACGACCACCGCGGTGGGCGCCGCGGCGCGCAGGGCTCGGTCGATGCCCGGAGCGAACGGGCTCGCCACGAGATACGCGTCGGGAGCACCGAGGGAGGTGTCCAACGCGTGCGGTCGGCACCACGGACGGAGTGCGACCACCAGCGGCACGATGGCGTCGGCGCTGTCGAAGCCCGCGACGAGCCCGAGCAGGGGCAGGGTCACGGCGCGCTGAGCCGGGCGACGACCGGCGCCCAGCCGAGGTCGGCGACCCGCTCCCGGCCGGCGGCGCCCATCTTCTCCGCGAGCGCGGGATCGGCCGCGAGCCGGTCGACGGCGGCGGCGATGGCCTCGGGGCTGCCATCGGTCACGAATCCGTTGACGCCGTCCTCGACCCACTCGAGGACCCCGCCCGAGTCGACCGCCGTGATCACGGGCTTGCCGGCGCGGAACGCCTGCAGGGTGACGTACCCGTAGTCCTCGTCGAGCGGGGCGTAGACGACCGCAAGGGCACGCGCGTAACGGGCCACCAGCTCGTCGTCGTCGACGAACCCGAGCAGGTCGAGCCGGTCGGCCACGCCGCGCTCGACGGCGCGGCCGCGCAGCTCCTCGGCCAGTGAGCCGCGGCCGGCGAGCTCGAGCCGGGTGCCGGAGCGCACATGGGCGAGCGCGTCCACCAGGAGTCCGGGGCGCTTGTTGCCCTCGAGGCGGAGCGGGCAGAAGAGCGCAGTCCCGAACGGGCCCGGCGCGAGCCGGTCGAACAGTGGAGCGGGGTGGTACAGCGGTTCCGAGGCGAGCCCGTTGTAGCGGGCGAGGCGGTCGGCCACGACCCCCGAGATCGTGAGCAGCCGGGTGGCCTCGGAGAGCGCTCGGGTGTCCCATTCGGTCAGCAGGCGCTGGCGCTCCAGGCTGTCGTCGTCGGTGCCGAAGTCCGACCACGGGCCACCGACCATGTCGTACGCGCCGCGATGCTGGTGAGCGAGCCAGATGACCTTGCGTGGGTGCTGCACGAAGTAGGCGGGGAAGTTGATCGCGACCACGAGGTCGGCGTCGACCGGGACCATGCGCCAGGCCAGCGCGGCGTCGAAGATCCGCTCCTTGTCCCAGACGGTGGGCAGGCGCACCAACTCGGCCCGGTGCCCCGCCCCCACGAACGCGTCGACCAGGTTCTCCATGAGGGCCTCTGCGCCGCCACGCATGAACGGCACCTGTGCACCGCAGACGCAGATGTCCATCGGGTGGATGGTAGTGCCGGCCCCGTCGACCCCGAGGGGTCCCGGAACGGCGGTGGGCGCCCGATACAGTTGCCCCACCGTGGAGCGCAAAGGCCGGCTGGGGTTCGTCCCGGCACGTTACGGGGATGGCGTCGTCGGTGGCGCCGAATCCGTCCTCCGCGAGATGGGGCACGGGCTGGCGCGGCGGGGCTGGGAGGTCGACATCCTCACGACCTGCGCCCGTGACCACTTCACATGGGCGAACGAGTTCCCGCCGGGTGTCGAGGACGTCGCCGACGGCGTCACGCTGCGGCGCTTCCCGACCGTCATCTCCACGCCCCGGGCCGAGCGCGCCGCGTTCAACGCGGCGATCGTCGCGGGCGCACCGCTGCGCATGCACGAGCAGGAGCGCTGGATCAACGACGACCTGCGGGTGCCGGAGATGTTCCACTACCTGCTCGACCGCGCCGACGACTACCGCGCGCTGGTGTTCGCGCCGTACCTGTTCTGGCCCGCGTTCGCGTGCGGGCAGATCGTGCCCGACCGCACGATCCTGATGCCCTGTCTGCACGACGAGCCGGAGGCGCATCTGGATCTGTTCCACCCGTTGTTCTCCGGGTCGCGCGGGCTCTGGTTCCTCTCGGACCCCGAGCGTGACCTCGCCCGGGCCATCCACCCGCGCCTCGCCGATCACGAGGTCATCGGCTCGGGCCTCGACGTGCCCGAGGCGTACGACCCCGAGGGGTTCCGGCGCCGCCACGGGATCAAGGGCCCGTTCGTCTTCTTCGCCGGCCGGCGCGAGGGCGGGAAGAACTGGGAGTGGATGCTCGAAGCGTTCGCCCGGGCGGTGGTCGATGGCAACCTCGACCTCTCGCTCGTCACGGTCGGCCACGGTGTCGTGGACCCACCGGCGATGATCGCGGACCGGGTGTTCGATCTCGGGTACGTCACCGAGTCCGAGCGCAACGACGCGATGGCCGCGGCCACCGCGTACATCCAGCCCTCGGCCTACGAGAGCTTCTCGCGCACGATCATGGAGGCCTGGCTCGCCGGCACGCTCGTGATCGCCACGGGCGCGAGCGCGGTCAACCGCTGGCACTGCGACCGCTCGGCGGCCGGGCTGATCTACGACGACGACGACGAGTTCGAGGAGTGCCTGCGCTTCGTCGCCGAGGCGCCCGACACCGCTGCGAGCATCGCGGCACCGGGACGCGACTACGTCCTCGGGCACTACACCTGGCCCCCGGTCCTCGACGCGGTCGAACGCACCATCGACGCCTGGCTGCCGTGGGGCTGACGTGCGCATCCTGATGGTGAGCCCCTATCCGCCGGTCCGGGACGGCCTGGCGAACTACGCGGTCCAGGAGGTCAAGCGCCTCCGCGCCGCCGGGCACGATGTCGAGGTGCTGTCCCCGGGTCCGTCGGCCGCCCATCACCACCTCGACCTCGTCGGCGTGCGGGGCGTGCTCGCGCTGGCCCGCCGGGTGCGCGCCTACGACCGCGTGATCGTGCAGTACCACCCCGCGGTGTTCTTCGCACCGACCGCCACTCCGTCAGAGCGCGCCGCGACCTACGCCGCGCTCGCGGCGGCCTGGACCGCGGCGCATGACATCGAGCTCCGGGTGCACGAGTACCCACATCACGGTCCGGCGACGCGTGCAGAGGCGGTGGCGGCGCGCGCGATGTTCCGCGCCGCGACGCGGGTGAGCACGCACACCGAACGGGAGCGGATCGAGCTCAGCGCCGCGTTCGGCCTGGATCCCGAGCAGGTCTCGGTCGCCGACCACGGCGCGAACTTCGAGCGCCGGACGTCGGTCGAGCGTTCGGAGGCGCGCGAGCGACTCGGGCTCCCGGCCGAAGGGTTCATGTTCCTGTCGATCGGCTTCCTCCAGCCACACAAGGGCTTCGACCGTGCGATCCAGGCCTTCGCGGGGCTCGCTGACCATGGCTGTCGGCTGGACATCGTGGGGTCGGTGCGCGTCGAGGACAACGAGTACGTCGCCTACGTCGACGAGCTGCGCGAGCTCGCAGAAGGCACTCCGGGCGTGTCGCTGCACGAGGAGTACGTGAGCGACGCCGAGTTCGACGTGTGGATCGTCGCGTGCGACGCGCTCGTCCTGCCGTACCGACTGATCTGGTCCTCGGGCGTCTGCGAGCGCGCTGCGCTCTACGACCGACCCGTGATCGCATCCCGCGCCGGTGGCCTCGCCGACCAGGTGGTCGGCGAGGCGACGCTCGTCGGGAGCGACGAGGAGCTCGAGCGGGCGATGCGGGCGGTCGCGGGGCTCGTCGACGACGTGCGGGTGTCGGGGAACTGGCCGACGACGGGGCGTGACGCGGTCCTGGCCGAGATCCGGGCGCGCGCCGGGCGGCGTCACCCCGGCCGCGTCGGCCAACCCGGGACCGGTGCGGCGTCATCGGGTGTCCGGCGCCGACTGGCGGCGCGCACCGCGCCGCTGCGGCGGGTCACCCCGCTGGCGATGCCCGAGGCCCGCTCGGCGCGGCCGGGCGCGTCGTCGCTCAAGCGGATCGTGCGCCGGCTCACCGCCTGGCAGATCGATCCCATCATCGGGCAGGTGAACCGCCTCCAGCAGGCCACGATCGACGCGATGGCCGAGTCCGCCGCGGTGTCGGCACCACCGGCGGAGTCCCGTACCGACTGAGCCGGGTCAACTCCGGTGCCGGAACTGCCGATCACCGGGCCTGGAGGTCCTGTGATCACTCACGCCCGACATCGTCTGCTCCTCGGTGCGCTGGCCGCCGCCGTCGCGCTCGGCGCGCTGACCGCGGTGCCACACAGCCCGCGTGCGGCGGCCGCCGGCTCGCTCGTGAAGGTGGGCGAGTCCTCGGTCACCTACGGCAGCTTCCACCCGGGCATCGGCCCGACGGCAGCGTTCTCCTCGCCCGCGGTCGGTGACGTCACCGGCGACGGCGTCCCGGAGATCGTGACCGGCGGCATGGACGGCTGCGTGCGGGTGCTCACGCTCAACGCTTCGATCCTGCGGTCGTGTCTCTCGGCCGGCGGAGGCGCGGTCCAGAGCTCACCCGCGCTCGTCGACTGGGACGGCGACGGCGTGAAGGACATCATCGTGTCGAGCGTGAACGGCGGGATCTACGGCTGGCGCGGCAACGGGACGGCGCTCTTCGTCTTCGCGACCGGCGGAGGTGCCTTCTCGACCCCGGCGGTCGGCGACCTCGACGGCGACGGCAAGCCCGACGTGGTGATCGCGACCTGGGGCCAATGGGTGACGGCGTACCGTCACAACGGGACGCAGCTGTTCACCCGCTTCATCTACGACAGCTCGTGGTCGAGCCCGGCGCTCGCCGATCTCGATGGCGACGGGAGCCTCGAAGTGATCGTCGGTGGCGACATGGACATCGGCAACGCCGCGAACCTGCCGCCGTACAACCTCGCGCCCGGCGGGCTGCTGTGGGTGTTCCGCAAGGACGGGTCCAGTCAGCCCGGCTTCCCACGTCACCTCTCCTCGCAGGTGATCTGGTCGAGCCCGTCGGTCGTGGACCTGAACGGCGACGGACACCTCGACATCGTCGTCGGCACCGGCGAGAACTGGGGCGGCAAGGGCCACGCGCTCTTCGCCGTCGACCGCTTCGGCAACCGACTGCCGGGCTGGCCGGTGTCGATGCCCGCGCCCACGATGGGTTCACCGGCCATCGCCGATCTCGACGGTGACGGCCGCCTCGACGTGGTCGAGCAGTCCGGCGACGGCAGCATCTCCTATGTTGCCCGCGACGGCGGCGTCTGGAAGCGCTGGTGCAACCGGAGCTTCGGGCCGTGCACGCCCCTGGGCCTCGACGGGCAGCCGTCGGTCGGCGACGTGAACGGCGACGGCGTCCAGGACGTCGTCGCGTTCACCGAGGCGCACCTGCGGGTGTTCAACGGCGCGACCGGTGCGCTGGAGTATCAGACCGCGATGCCCTACACCTGGGCACCGGGCTCGCAGCCCACGATCGTCCACTGGAACAACGACACCTACATCGTCGTCACTGCCACGGTGAACGCCAATGGGAACGCCGCGCGTGACGCCGGCGACCAGCTCGTCACGTCCGTGTTCCGGACCGGGAACGGCGCGGGCGCGCTCACGTGGCCGATGTTCCGCAACAACCTCAAGCGGACGGGGACCTACGACGACTCGGTCCCGCCGACCGTGTCGGGCTCGTTCGCGGCGACGGCACCTGGGGTCACCCAGCTGCGCGTCGACGTGAGCGGGACCGATGCCGAGACCGGTATCTCGGGCTTCGACATCGACATGCGTCAGGACGCGGATCGCTACGTCCGCGTGCTGAGCAACGGTGGTCGCCGTGGCGCGCCCGGTGCCACCGTGGGGACCGCACGCAAGCTCTACGGCGTTCCCGGGCACAGCTACACGGTGCGGGTCCGCGCGCGATCGTGCGGGCAACCGCTCGGCCTGGTCCGACCTCGGCACGATCGTGCTCGACGCCGGCGCGACGCTCAGCCAGCCCTTCCACTCGGCGTACGCCGGCTCGGTGTTCGGGCCGGTCTCCGCGGTCTCGAGCCCGCCCGTGACCGGACCGCGGTTCGCGGCGCCACTCGCCCGGGGAGTTGCGGCGGCACCCGGTGGGGGCGGGTACGAGCTCGACGCATACGGGGGAGTGCACCCGTTCGGCGGCGCGCCGAGCCTGCGGGCATCCGGGTACTGGCCCGGGTGGGACATCACGCGTGGCATCGCGCTCGACCCGAGCGGGCTCGGCGGTCTCGTCCTGGACGGCTTCGGCGGGCTGCATCCCTTCGGGGCGTCCCACGCGGCGGCGTCCGTGTCCGGGTACTGGCCCGGCTGGGACATAGCCCGCGGGGTCGCGTTGACCACCGACAGCACGCTCGCCCACCCCCGGGGTTACGTGCTCGACGGCTACGGAGGCCTGCACCCCTTCGGCGGCGCGCCCCGGCTGCGCACCACCGCGTACTGGCCCGGCTGGCAGATCGTGCGAGGCTTCGCGCTCGACCCGGCGGGTCCGGGCGGGTACGTGCTCGACGCGTTCGGGGCGCTCCATCCCTTCGGCGGAGCCCCGGGGCGCTCCACCGGCGGGTACTGGAAGGGCCAGGACGTCGCCCGGGGCGTGGCCCTCATCGGCGGCGGCGCGCCCGCCCGGGGCTACGTGCTCGACGGCGCCGGCGCGATCTGGCGATTCGGCGGCGCGCCGGGCGTCCAGACCCAGACCTACTGGGGTGCGATCGTGGCCCGAGGCCTGTCGATCGCACCCTGACGAGGCCCAGGATCCGGGCCGACCCGTCCTAGACTCACCGCTCGGCACCGCCCCTGCGCGGTCGTCCGTCTCCCACCTTGGCCAGCACGCTCGAACCCGCCGCCCCGCCCCGATCCGCGGATCGGCCGGAGGTCTCCGATCGCCCGGGACCGATCCAGCGATTGCGCCAGATCTGGACCTATCGGGAGCTTCTGGGCAACCTCATCCGCAAAGAGCTGAAGGTCAAGTACAAGAACAGCGCGCTCGGCTTCGTGTGGTCGCTGCTCAACCCGCTCCTGTACCTGATCGTCTTCTACCTGGTGTTCACGTACTTCATCCCGGCGTCGATCCCGTACTTCTCGATCTTCCTGCTCGCCGGGTTGCTGCCGTACAACCTCTTCTCCGCCGGGCTCGGTGGCGGCACCGGCTCGATCGTGGGCAACGCCGGCCTGGTCGGCAAGGTGTGGTTCCCGCGCGAGATCCTGCCGCTCGCGTCGATCGGCGCCGCGCTCGTGCACTTCGGGCTCCAGTTCCTGGTCCTCGCCGCTGCGCTCGTGGCGTTCCGCTACCAGCCCTCGTGGTCGTACCTGCCCCTGATCATCCCGGCGCTTCTCACCCTGCTGGTCTTCCTCGGTGCGCTGGCGATCACGCTCGCCGCCGTGAACGTCTACGCGCGGGACACCCAGCACCTGCTCGAGCTGGTCATGCTCGCGTGGTTCTGGATGTCTCCGATCGTGTACCCCTACGCACAGGTGCGCGAGAAGATCGGCGACTGGGCGTTGCTCAATCCGTTGACGCCGGTGATCATCACGATGCAGCGCGCGATCTGGGGCGACCGGACCGTCAAGATCGCGGCCGGCACGCAGCTGAAGGATGTCCCCGCGGTGCCGGACCTTTCGCAGTGGTGGTACCTGCGCAACCTCGGCATCCTCTGCGCCGTCTCGATCGGTCTCGTGTTCTTTGCGTTCTGGGTCTTCGGCCGGCTCGAGGACAACCTGGCGGAGAACATCTGATGGGCTCCGCCATCGAGATCGAGAACGTCTCGAAGCACTTCCGACTCCACCACGCGCGCGCCGACTCGCTCAAGGAGCGGGTCGTCAACTTCCGCAAGGCGACCCACGAGGAGTTCTGGGCGCTCCGCGACGTCACGCTGCACGTCGACCAGGGCGAGACGGTCGGGCTGCTCGGGCACAACGGCTCCGGGAAGTCCACGTTGCTCAAGTGCGTGGCCGGGATCATGCGCCCGACGACCGGGACGATCCGCAAGCGCGGGCGGACCGCGGCGCTGCTCGAGCTCGGCGCCGGCTTCCACGGCGACCTCACCGGCCGCGAGAACATCTACATGAACGGATCGATCCTCGGCCTGAGCCGCCCCGAGATCGACCGAATCTTCGACGACATCGTCGCGTTCTCCGAGATCGAGGAGTTCATCGACAACCAGGTGAAGCACTACTCCTCGGGCATGGCGGCCCGGCTCGGCTTCGCGGTCGCGGTCAATGTCGAGCCGGAGATCCTCCTCGTCGACGAGGTGCTCTCCGTCGGCGACGAGGCATTCCAGCGCAAGTGCCTCGAGCGCATCAAACAGTTCCAGCACGAAGGCCGCACGATCTTGCTCGTGACCCACGCCGTCGACATGGTGCGCCAGATCTGTGATCGCGCGGCGGTACTCGATCACGGCAACCTCGTCGCCGTCGGTGCGCCGGGTGAGGCCGCGCTCGCGTTCCGGGAGCACCTGCGCAAGAAGGGGGCCGAGGTCCCCGGCGATCTCAACGACCCGACGCTCCTGCGCAACCTCGAGATCCAGATCACCGACGCTCGCGTGATGTACCCCGACCCGGAGCGGACCTACCTGCTGCCCAGCGAGCCGGTCGAGGTCCAGGTCGACTTCTCCGCTCCCCGGCGGGTCGAGGACGTCGTGTTCTCGATCGCGATCTTCGACCAGGAGGGCAAGCTCCTGATCGGCACCAACACCGATCTCACCGGGGACGACCCCGGGTCGGTGTCCGGGGACGGCACGTGCCGGTTCGTGTTCGATCGGTTCCCGGTGCTCGACGGCGTGTATCTCGTCAGCATCGGGATCCACTCCCACGACAGCGGGGTCATCTACGACCAGCGGGCGGAGCAGGACACGATCGAGGTCCTGAGCCAGGGCCGCGACGTGGGCCTCGTGCACTTCCCGCTCCGAGCCCGTATCGAAGCGCGGTCGACGCCCAGCGCCGGCTGATCGGCGGGACTGCGATGTCCTCCGACGACAGCAGTCCGGTCCAGCCCCGCTCCTCGGGGTCGTTGCTGTCGGGCGCGAGCGTGCTCGTGGCCGGGCGCTACATGGTCGCCGCGCTGGCGTGGGTCGGCACGGTCATCATCGTCCGTGCGCTGACGGTCGAGCAGTTCGGCGAGTACTCGGTCATCTTCTCCCTGCTCGGGATCGTCGGCTTCATCGCCGACCTGCGCATCTCACGCATCGTCCTCGCCGACGTGCTCGCGGCCGACGACGCCGAGGCCACACGCATCGTCGGGTCCTACACCGGGCTGCGACTGATGATCGGTCTGGCGTCCTACGCGGTCGCGGTGATCGTGGTGCTGATCGGTGGGGCCACGGGCGACTACTCGTCGTCGATCGTGATCGGGACCGCCCTCGGAGGACTCAACCTGGTCATCCTGTCCGTCGCCTTCGGCGTGATCCTGCTGTTCGAGGCGCGTCTCTGGCTCCGCGACATCGCCCTGTCGAACGTGCTCGGGCAGGCCGGGGCGTTCGCGCTCATCGTCGGCGTGACGATCGCCGGGATCGGATCGCTGCAGTGGTTCGTCGCGGCGACCGTCCTGAACGCGCTGGTGGTGCTCGCCTGGCTGGTGCTGACGCTGCGGCGGGGCACCGGGATCCGCATCGGCTTCGATCGCTCCCAGTGGTGGGTCTGGCTCAAGGAGGCGGCCCCGCTCGCGCTCGGGGCCGCGCTCGACACCATCTACTTCCGCATCGACATCGTGATGCTCTCGATCATGGCGTCGGCGAGCGCGGCAGGCGTCTACAACATCGGCTACAAGTTCTCGGACCTCATCGGCGCGGTGCCGATCGCGGTGATGACGCCCGCACTCACGCTGATGGTGGCGGCGTGGCCGCACGACCGGCCCGCGTTCCGGCGGACGTTCCGACACACCTACGTGCTGCTGCTGGTCGGTGCGGTGGGGGCGATCGCCGCGTTCCTCGTCTACGCCGAGCCGCTGATCCGCGCCCTCTACGAGAAGGAGCAGTACGTCCAGGGCGCTGACGCCGCCCGGCTGCTGGTCGTCGGTCAGGGTCTGCACTTCTTCACGTTGCTGGCGTTCACGACGCTCGTCGCGGTGAAGCGCAACCGGCTCTACCCGATCGCGATGCTCCTCGGGGTGGTGGTGAACATCGGTTTGAACCTGATCCTGATCCCCGAGTACGGCTACATGGGATCAGGATGGGCGACGGTCGTCACCGAGCTGCTCGTGCTCGCCGCGCTCGGTGCCGGGGTGGCGCGCATCCCCGGCCTCCGCCCGTTCCCGTGGCTGCCGACCGTCAAGACGCTCGGCGCGGGGGTGGTCACGGGCCTGGCGGGGTGGGCGATGCTGGACGTCGTGCCCTGGCCGGCGGGACTCGCGATCCTCGCCGTGCTCTACCTCGGGTTGGTGCACCTCCTGAGCCCGAACGGCGCCGGCGGTCTGCGGGCCTTCGCGGGGGAGCCGACCGACGATCTCGCCGCCGCGGTCGCCGACGACCTCGACCATCGCAACCTGGGCACCGGCGAGGCCGAGTAGGCGGGTCGGCGCCGTCGCCGGACCGGCTCAGCCCTCGTAGTAGGAGGCGGTCTTCTGCACGGTGGCGCGGTTGATGACGACGCCGATCAGGTTGGCGCCGGCGCGCTCGAGTGCCTCGACCGACTGGCGGACGGCCCGCCGGCGGCTGGTCTTCACGTCGAGCACGAAGATCGTGGCGTCGCACTGGGAGGCGACGGCCATCGCGTCGGCGAACAGGCCGGCCGGGGGCGTGTCGACGATCACCAGCCGCACCGCCCGGAGAGCGTCGAGCACGTGGCGGAAGGACCGCGCTCCCAGCACGCCGGACGCGTCCTGCACGGGCGCACCGCTCGGGAGCACCCGCAGGTACGCGTTGTTCGGGACCTTGGTGAGCGCCGTCGTGAGGTCCCCACCCTGGAGCACCGAGGACAGTCCGGGCGCCCGGGGGATGCCGAGCCGCTCGTGGACGGTGGGCTTGCGCAGGTCGCCGTCGATGAGGACGATCTTCTCCTCGAGCCCCGCGGCCGAGTCGGCGAGGTGGGTCGCGGTGAAGGTCTTGCCCGCGGCCTGGTTGGCGCTGACGATGGCGACCGTCCGGGGCTTCCCGGCTCCTTCGAGGACCATCAGGTTCGTCCGCAGGACGCGGAACGCCTCGGTGACCTCGATCCCCTCGCCGCGGGGGATCTTGGCGAGGATCGGCAGGCCGGTGAGCTCCGCGACGTCCGAGGTGTCCTCGGTCCCGGAGAACCGGTCACCCACGTAATGGGCGAGCACGGTCAGCTCGCTCACGACGACGAGGGCGACGAGAAAGCCGAGCAGCGCGTCGCGTGCCGGCTTCGGCGAGATCGGGTCCTTGGTGGTGATCGTGCCCGAGAGGTTGTTGAGCACGTCGACAGGTACGCGGAACGCGTCGGCCTCCGAAGCGGCGAGCGACAGCAGGCGTTGCTGGAGCGGTGCACGGCCGGGATCGTTCGCCGGGAGCGCGGCGAGCTGATCTTCGACGTTCTTGCGCTCGAGTCGGATCGGGTCCAGGAGGTTGTTCCGCTTGCGGTCGCCGGTGGCGCTCACGTAGTCGGTCAGTGCTTGCGCCGCGTACCGGGTGAGCTTCTCGGCGTCAGCACGGGTCGGGCCCGTGCCCTTGATCTGCAGAAAGCCCAGGTCGCCGAGGGCGGAGGCCGAGAGGCGGCTCGCAGCCTCGCTCGTCGAGATCTTCAGCTTGGAAGACCTCAGCACCGACATGAGCACGCTGCGCGTTTCGATGTACTGCGCCCAGGTCTGGGCGAGGAAGCTGGCGGCATCCTGCCCGGACTGCCCGGGAATGACAGTGCCCGGTTGCACCGTCATCACGTCCTTCGCCTCGTAGGTGTCCGCCCGGAGTCCCGACGCCAGGAACACCGCGACGGCGATGACTGCCGAGATCACGACGATCCGGAGCCAGTTCTGCGCGATGACGCGGAAGTGCGCGGCGAGATCCATGAGGGCGCTCATGATAGGGGGGTCGGGGGCGGGGATCGGTGACGCCCCTCGAGCCGCGAACGGCCCGGAAACCGCGGCTGGTGGGCCCGGCGAGGGCCGACCAGCCGCGGGCGCTCAGCCGCCGCCGAGAGCCCGCGGCGGATTCACCGGCCATCGCCGGTCCGGGCGCGGGTTCGGGGGCGATGGTCGCGACGACGCCGATCATGAGCCAGAACAGCTGGTCCATGGGCGCGAGCTCGAGGTAGGTGGCCACGAGGGCGGCCGCCATGATGGCGAGCAGTTGTGCCACGGCACCGTTGACGAAGTCGCGGTCCGCGCCGGTGGTTCTTCGTTCCACGTCCCGGAAGAACAGGAAGATCGACACGACCATCATCACGAAGAACCAGAATCCGAGCACGCCGAGCTCGAACAGGACCTTGAGCCAGCTGTTGTCGGGCACGTAGGTCGCGTCGGGGTTCCGATCGTTGAGCTTGGCCGCCTTCTCCGCGGCGGCGCCCGTGGTCCCGACCCCGGTGCCGAACGGGTGCTCCGCGAACAGCTCGAAGCGGTCGCCCCAGGAGAACGTGCGCTCGTGGAGGCTGCTGGAGCTGAACACCGCCCTCGTGAGCACCGCGCCCGAGGGCACGAACAAGGCGGCCACGAGTACCAACGGGATCCCGTACACGAGCAGCTTGTACCGGTGGAACGCGAGGTAGAGGAGCCCGACGGCGAGGCCCAGCATGGCACCGCGAACGAATGAGTACAGCAGCCCCGTCGCGATGAGCGGCAGGCTGAGGAAGAAGAGCTTGCTACGCAGGCGTCGGGGGTCTGCGAGCGACACGGGAAGGCCGAGGAGCACGGCGAGCATGAGGTAGAAGCCGAACGGGAACGGCAGATTGAAGGTGGAGAACGACCGGAGGGTGAATCCGGTCGTGAATCGGATGTTGTCGCCGTACGTGTACCCCATGGTGTGGAGGTACTCGTGCCCCACGATCTGCTGCCAGATCCCGACGAGCGACGTGACCACGGCCAGGACCATGAAGACGGTGACGAGGTGGTCGCGCTCCTTGCGACTCAGCGGACACCGCCAGATCACGAGGCCGATGATCGCGGAGAAGTAGGACAGGCGGAGTCCGACGAGCGCCGTCGTCCGGTCCACGAAGAACGCGGCGACGAGCCCGACGGCCAGGTAGGCGAGGAACGGTCCGACGAAGCGCGGCAGCTTCCGCTTCGCCCCGGCGCGTGCCGTCGGCGGGCAGAGGAAGGTGGCCACCAGCAACGCGAGGATCACTGCCTGCTTCCACGGGGCGGTCCAGGACGGGCCGAGCACGTGGATCATCCCGTCGAAGGGCAGCAGCGCGGCGAGGCCGATGATGCCGAGCTGCGGGCGGTTGATGACGATGATCGCCGTGGGCACGAGCAGAGCGATCCCGGCGAACCAGATCCCGTAGCCCGTGGCGAGCGCCGCGATCAGGAGCACCAGGCCGACGCCGAAGGTCCACGGCGCCCGGATCGGGTGCCGCCGCATCTCATCGCGCACCGCGGTCATGAGCGTCCGACACTACCGGCCACCGGGTGCCGCGACGTGGCGCTCAGACGCGTGCGCCGCGTGCCAGCTCCCGGGCGACGGCGAGCAGCCGGTCGGTGTGCTGATCCCAGGTGATCGCGCCCCCGGGGACCCGGGGCGGGTGTGGCGCCCGCGTCCCGCCGGCCGCCACCGCGAGCGCCCGGCGCCACGCGGCGGGATCGTTCGCGTCGAGGTGCAGCACGCCGGCGGCGCCGGCCGCGACCTCGCGCAGTGCGAGGTCCGAGCTTGCGAGCACGGGCGCGTGGAAGGTCATCGCCTCGAGGAGCGGGAGCCCGAACCCCTCCTCGTGCGTCGGGAACAGCACCACTCGGGCCTGCTCGTAGCACCAGCGGAGGCGGGCGTCGTCCGCCCCGCGGATCCAGACGGCGCGACCGGTCCGCTCGAGGTCCTGGAGCTCGGCCCGCGCCCGGTCGTCGCCGCCGACGTCGGGTCCCACGACCACGAGGGTGAGTGCCGGCGGGTCGGTGCTCTTCCAGAGGCGCGTCAGCAGGCCGAGGTTCTTGCGCGGGGAGAGGTCGCCCACGACGAGCGCGAAGGGCCGGTCCTCCATGGACGGGATCGGGTCCGGTGCCGCCTCGATCAGGTCGCGGCTCATGCCGTTCGGGACCACGTCGCACTTGCGCTCCCACGCGGGGTCCAGCGCGCCGAGCCGGGTCCGCGTCGCCGCGCTCACCGCGACGAGCCGGGAGGCGTCGGTGAGCGACGACCGGTACTGCGCGGGCAGGAGCAGTCGCTTCGCGAGGGCGTTCTCTCGCGCGCGCGTGATGGTCAGGACGTCGTGCACGACGAGCAGTGTCGGGCGCCGGGTGCGCGGCACGAGGTGCTTGGTGCCGATGACGACCTCCGATCCGGCGCGCGCGAACGCCGCGCCGGATCGGAACCGGTCCCAGAGCGCGAGCGAGAGCTGGTCGGGGCGGGGAGGGACGACGACGTCGTCGAGGACGGGCGCCGTCAGCCGTCGCACGGTGGGGACGCCGCTCGCAGGTGTGAGCACGGTCAGCCGGACGTCGGTGCGGCGCGCGCAGGCGGCGAGGACCTCGCGGACGTAGCGGCCGATGCCGCCCGGCAGGTCGACGGTGTCGGCGAGCATGCCGACGCGCAGGGGCTGACGCACGCGATTCAGTGCTCTCCGGGGACGACGGGGACCAGTAGCCTACGGCCTCCTGATGCGCGTCCTGATGGTCTCGAGCCTCTGGCCGCCCGAGGTGCTGGGCGGCGCCGAGCAGTACGCGGCGGCACTCTCTCGCCGGCTCCGCACGGCTGGTCACGAGGTCGGCGTGGTGACCCTGGGCGTCGAGGGCGAGGACGTCGTCGCCATGGTCGCACCGCGTCCGTACCCGCTCTCGGCGTTCGCGTCCCAGCCCGCACACCGGCGGGCGCGGTTCCACCTCACCGATGTGCTGCGCACCGACACGCGCGGCGTCCTGGCCCGCGCGTGCGCGGAGTTCCGGCCCGACGTCGTGCACAGCCATGTCGTGCAGGGCATGGGGACGACGGCTCTGACCGCGCCCGGCGTGCTCGGGATCCCGCACGTCCACACGCTCCACGACTACTGGCTGCTCTGCCCGCGCAACTCGATGGTCCAGCGCGACGGCACCGTATGCACCGAGCAGTGTCGCTCGTGCCGGGCGATCGGGACGGTGCGGGAGCACCGGGTCGAACGGCATCCACCCGAGGTCGTGATCGCCGTCTCCGAGGCGGTCGCGCGTTCGCATCTCGCCCGTCTCGCGTGGATGCGAGGTCGCACGCGCGTGATCCACAACCCCGTCGGACCGCCAACCCCGCCGCGCCCGCCGCGCCCACCGGGCTCGCCGGTGACGTTCGGCTATCTGGGACGGCTCGGGCGCGACAAGGGGATCCTCACCCTGCTGCGGGCGTACGCGACCTTCGTGCCGGACGAGCGGGGTTCCCAAGTGCGGCTGATCGTGGCCGGACGCGGCCCGGAGGCCGATGCGGTGCGCGGCGCGCGCGGGGTCGAGTACCGCGGGTGGGTGGCCGAGGAGGACAAGGAGGCGATGCTTGCCGAGGTCGACTGCCTCGTCGTGCCGTCCGAATGGGAGGACCCGGCGCCACTCGTGGTCAACGAGGCGCGCCGTCGTGGGATCACCGTCGTGGGCACCACGGCGGGGGGAATCCCGGAGCTCGTCGCGCCCGAGAACCAGGAACTGCTCGTCAGCCCGGGTGACGCTCGTGCGCTCGCCGGGGCCATGCGCCTCGTCGTGACGAACCCCGCGACCTTCGCCCCGGTGCCGGCAGCCGAGCCGATGGACGACGCGGGGCACCTGCGGGCGCTGGAGGCCGCCTACCGCGACGCGATCGGGGCCCGACGACCACCGAGCGTGACGGGACGGCCCGCCGGAGCCAGGTAGCCTTTCCCGATGGGTGTGGGTCTCTCGCAGCGTCGGCGCGCCGCGGAATCCGGCGCCGACGGCGGTGCGTCGGTCCGGGAGATCGCGAGGGACCGCCCCTTCGTCATCCTCGGGATCGCCGGGGTGCTCGCGCTCGGAGTGGTGCTCCGCTTCGTATGCCGATCCGACCTCTGGGCCGACGAGGTCCTCTCGGTCAACATCGCCAAGCTGCCGATCGGGCGGATCCCCGGCGCGCTCCGTCACGACGGTGCCCCACCGCTCTACTACTTCCTCCTGCACGGCTGGATGCGCGTCTTCGGCACCGGCAACGCCTCGGTACGCGCGCTGTCGGGCTGCATCGGCACGCTGACGTTCGTCCCGATCTTCTTCGCGGGTCGGCGGCTCGACGCCCGCCGCGTCCGGCTGGGCCTCGCCGAGGACCCGCCCCGACCGACCGTGGCGTGGAGCGCGCTGCTGCTCTTCGCGTTGTCACCGTTCGCGATCTGGTACTCGACCGAGACCCGGATGTACGCGCTGGTGATGCTGCTCGTCGCCGTCGGGTACCTCGCGGTCCAGCGCGCGCTCGACCGGCCGAGCCTCGGACGTCTCGCCGCCGTCGCCGCCGTCACCGGGCTGCTGCTCTACACGCACTACTGGTCGTTCCCGCTCCTCGCCCTGGTCACGGGCTGGCTCGTGGTCCGCGTGCTCCGCGGCAACGCGGGCACGCGCCGAACGGGCACCCGTCTGCTCGGCGCCCTGGCGGTCGGCGTGCTCACGTTCGCGCCGTGGGTCCCGAACTTCGTGTTCCAGCTGCGGCACACCGGAACGCCGTGGGGCGCGCCGGTGAGCCCGTTCGGGAGCTGGGCGGCCGCGTTCAAGTCCTTCGGCGGCAACGCGCACGCGGCGGGCTGGCTGCTCGTACTGCTCGTGCTGCTCGGGGTGTTCGCGACCGCGGCGGGCGACCGGCAGCTGACGATCGACATGACGACCCGGCCCGGCGTCCGGCTCGAGGCGCTCATCGCGTTCGGCACGATCGCCCTCGGGCTCCTCGTGGCCCGCGTCTCGGGTACGACGTTCGAGGGCCGGTACGCCTCGGTGGTGTTCCCGCTCCTCGTGCTGATCGCCGCGTTCGGGCTGACCGCGTTCGGCGACCGCCGGATCCGGACCGGTGTGCTGGTGCTCGCGCTCGCGCTCGGAGCGTGGGGCGGTGTGAGCAACGCCGCCCGCAACCGGACCCAGGCCTACCAGCTCGCGCCCATCATCCAGTCGCACGCGACGCCGGGGGACGTCGTCGTCTACTGCCCCGATTCGATCGGAACCGACGTCGTCGGGCGGATCAGCGCCGACGTGCAGACCGTCGCCGTTCCGGGTCCGGGCTCACCGAGCCGGATCGACTGGGTCGACTACGCCGCACGCGTCCGGGCGATCGAGCCCGAGCAGTTCGCGGCGACGATCCTCAAGCGCGCCGGGAACCACGCGATCTGGTTCGTGTACACGAACAACGGCACCGATGTGGACCGGCAGTGCGATGCCATCGCGGACTTCCTCAGCCTCCGACGTCCGAACCGGGTCCGCGAGCTGGAGCCGGACCCGTACTTCTTCGAGCACCAGGGGCTCTATCGGTACCCGGCACCCGCCTGAGCTCCGGCCGGCGCCGCGACCGCGCGTGCCGTGCGCCGCGTCCGCCAGTAGACGTCCTCCATCAGCAGGTGGGCGAACTCCGCGTTGCGGCCGGCGCTCGCGAGCCCGCGCACGCCATGTGACGTGATCGCGCGCCGTGCCGGCTCCGTCCCCATCGCGAACACCGGATAGGCGAGCGGTGTCCGGGTCGAGTACGTCCCGAGGTGGCGCCGGCGCAGATCGGGCACGAGGTCGGTGAGCGCGTCGAGCGCGACCGACGCAAGGTCGTCGACGTCGGCGGACCAGATCGGGTCGCCGACCTCGGCGCCGAAGTCGACCGTCAGGACGGTCTCGCCGGGCGGCGCGAGGGACGGCATGGCCATCGGGGCCTCGGTCACCCGGAAGAACGGCAGCGACCGGTCGGGGAACCACATCACCGGCTGGTCGAGGAGGTTCCGGCCGCGTACATGGAGCTGGACGAACACCATGGCCCGGAAGCGGAGCCCGGCGAGCGGTGCGACCACGGGGTGGTCGACGACACGGGGCAGGACCGGGGCGGGCAGCGTCGAGACGACCGCGGCGGCGTCGAGGTCCTGTCCTGCGGCCCGCACGCCGACGACCCGGTCGCCGTCGAGGTGCACCGCCTCGGCCGGTGTCTGCAGCCGGACTTGCCCGTCGAGCTCGTCGGCGAGCTTCCGCACGAACACCTCGAGTCCCTCGCGCGGGTACACGTGCCAGACGTTGGCACTCTGGGGCGCCTCGGCGCAGTAGCCGATCGCGACGGGTCGGCCGGTCATCCGGCGCGCCGCCGTCAGGGCGATCGTGCCGCCGACGCTGCCCGGGATCTTGTCCATGACCGACGGGGCGAGCTCGTCGGCCGGTCGGCCGGACCACGCCTCGAGCAACGGGAGCGCGACCTCGTCGGCGAGCGCGGTGCCGTACCGGGCGCGGAACCGGTCGGCCGCAGAGCGCGTGTCGGTCGGCGCGCGGAGGCGGCTCGCCGCGGCGGCGCCCGCGAATCGCGGGGTCCGCAGTAGGCCGAGTGGGTAGCTGACGCTGCGTCCGTCGATCCAGACCGCTTCGCCGTAGCAAGCCGCGTCGTCGCACCGGTCCATGACGCCGAGCGCGGCTGCCAACCGATTGGTCACGAAGTGCGCACCGGTGTCGAACGACACGCCACCCCGCTCGCGGTGACTCCGCGCCAGGCCGCCGACGGTTTCCCCGGCCTCGAGCACGACGACGTCCCGTCCGAGCCGCTGGATCTCGACGGCGGCGACGAGTCCGGCGAAGCCGGCGCCGAGGACGACGATCGGCGGGGAGGCCGTCATGGCCGGCGCAGCACCGCGCGGAGGAGTGCGCCCCGTCCGGCGAGCTGGTGGATGGTGTCCAGGACGGTGCCCGCCGCGAGCGCGACCGGGGACTCGAGCGACAGTCCGTCGACCAGCCCGGTCGGCGCCCCCCAGTCGTCGAGCGCGTTCCGCAGGGAGTAGACCCAGTTGACCGGGCTCATCATCGTGCCGAGCTCGGCGATCTCGAACCCGCTCGCCTCGGCGAGCCGGCGGAGCGACGGCCCGTCGAAGAGGTACCAGTGGCGCGGGAAGTGGTAGCCGCCCCAGTGCCGCCGCTTGGCGATCCGGAAGTCGAGCGAACCGGTGTTGTCGGTGACCACCAGCACGCGGCCGCCGGGGACCAGGAGCCGCCGCACCTCGGCGAGGACGGAGGCCGGGTCAGCGAGGTGCTCGACGGTCTGGATGAGCAGGGCGGCGTCGAAGGACCCCGCGGTCAGCCCGACGTCCTCCACGCGGCCCCGGTGCACGGTGAGGTCGCGGCGGCGGGCGGCGGCGATGGCGCGGTCGTCGAGGTCCACCCCCTCCACCGTCCAACGGGGCGGGCCGAACCGGCGGAGCAGGTCGAGGTGGAACCCGTCGCCGCACCCGACGTCGAGGATGCGCGCGTCCGGAGGGAGCGACCCGAACGCGCGCAGCAGGCGGTGCGCTTCGAGCCGGCGGCGGACGGAGTACACGAAGCCGAAGCGGTCCTCGGTGAACGCGAACGCGTGGTAGTGGTCGGGATAGATCCGGTCGAGCTCACCCGCAGTGGGACGGGTGTCGAGGTAGACGACGCCGCAGTGCACGCAGCGCACGGCGAGGAAGCTGTCGGGAGATGTGCGGTACTCGAAGTCCGGACCGGTCCCGACGGGCTCGGAGTCGCGGGTCCCGCAGATGCAGCAGCGCGCCGCCTCGAGTTCGAGTGGTCGCGTGGTCACCGGGCGGCGGATGCCGTCATCGGGTCGCGTCATCGTCGTCTCGACCACGCGCCGCATCGTAGTGACGGGTCTCGGCACTGTCGCCGGGTCGAGACCCGGCGACGAGCCGCTCGATGGCCGTCACCGTCCGGCGTCCGGCGTGGCCGTCCCCGTAGGGGGTGGGTGTCGTCGCCAGCGCCGAGGACACCGCGTCGCGGTCGTCGAGCAACGCGCGGACGGTCTTGCCGATCGCGGGGCCTGGGTCGATCAGCGTCGCGAACGTGCCGAGGATCTCGGGGCGCTCGGTCGACCCCCGCACGACCACGACCGGTCGCCCGACGACGGACGCCTCCTCCTGCACGCCCCCCGAGTCCGAGACCGCGAGCACGCAGCCGGCCAACGCGCTCAGGAAGCTGCGGTAGCCGAGGGGCTCGGTGGTCACGATCGCGCCGCCTCCGAGCGTCACGCCTGCGTGGCGGGCCCGGTCGAGCGTGCGCGGGTGCACGGGGAGGAGGGTGGGAAGCGGGAGCGCGGCCAGCTCGGCGACGATGCGAGCCAGCCGCTCGGGGTCGTCGACGTTCTCCGGGCGGTGGAACGTCGCCAGCACGTACGCGCCCGGTTCCACGCCGAGCTCGGCGAGCAGGCCCCGGCGGACCTCGGTTGGCGGGAGGACCCGGCGGGCGGCGTCGACCACGGTGTTGCCCGTGACGACGATGCGGTCGGGGTCGATCGCCTCGGCGAGCAGGTGGCCGCGGGCGACGGTGGTCGGCGCGCACAGGAGGTCCGCGAGGTGGTCGGTGACCACCCGATTGCGCTCCTCGGGCATCGCCCGGTCGAAGCTGCGGAGCCCGGCCTCGACGTGCACCACGGCGAGGTCGAGGGCCGAGGCCGCGAGCGCGCCCGCGAGCGTCGAGTTCGTGTCCCCCTGGACCACGACCACCGACGGTGCCGCGTCGGCGAGGATCTCGGTGAGGCCGATCACCGCGTCGCCGATCTGCCGCCCCCGCGGTTGCGCGCGCACGGTGGTCGACCGGGAGGGGGAGGCGAGGTCCAGGTCGGCGAGCAGCGGGGTGAGCGACTCGAGGGGGTGCTGGCCGGTGTGGACCGTCAGCGCTGCCGTTCCGAGCTCCCAGAGCACGGGGGCGAGCTTCACCACCTCGGGCCGGGTGCCGTAGACGACGGCGACCTCGCCTGCGCGCATCGGTGCTCCCGGGTCGTGGTCGAAGTTTCGCGACGAGCAGTCAGAAGGCCGCAAAACCCCACCGATACAGTACGGACGCGACATCGTCGCGCCGTCGATGATGGCACGGGGTAGAGATCGGGAGCTGTACTTGCACGGAGCACCACTGCTGCTGCCCTCGGACCAGGACGCGTCCGGGCGCTCGCTGGGCACGGAGGAGCTGGCTCGACTGCGCGCGGTGATCGAGTCCGGGACCCTCACCGCGACCAAGGGCGTCCAGACGCCCGAGCTCGAACGGCGCGCGACGGAGCTGACCGGCGCGCTCCACGCGATCGCATGCAGCTCCGGCAGCGCGGCGATCCACGCCGCGGTCGCCGCGCTGGACCCTGAGCCCGGCGACGAGATCGTGACGACCGCGATCACCGACATGGGAGCACTCGCGCCGATCCTGGCCCAGGGTGCGATCCCGCGCTTCGCGGACGTCGACGCCACGACGGGCATGGTTACCGCGGCCACGGTCGAGGCCGCCCTGTCGGCGCGGACGTGCGCGGTCGTCGTCACCCACCTCTTCGGGCTGCCCGCCCGCATCGACGAGATCGTCGCGCTGGCCGACGCACGTGGTATCCCGGTCGTGGAGGACTGCGCGCAGGCCTTCCGTGCTCGTCGCGCCGGCCGGCCGGTCGGCTCGTTCGGTGCGATCGCGTGCTTCTCGACCCAGCAGGGCAAGCACATCACCACCGGTGAGGGCGGGCTGGTGCTCACCGACTCGGACGTGCTGGCCCGCCGGGCCCGGATGTTCGTGAACAAGGCGTGGCCCTACGGGGAGGCGGACCCCGACCACGAGTTCCTCGCGCCCAACTACCGGACCACCGAGCTGCAGTCCGCGGTGGCGAACGCGCAGCTCGACAAGCTCGACGCCGGGGTGGCCCGGCGCCAGGCGACGGTCGCGCGCTTCGCGACCGCGATCGCGGGTCTGACCGGTGTCGCCTTCCCGAACCTCACGTCCGACGACGTGGCGACGTACTGGAAGGTGCCGCTCCTCGTCGACCCGTCGGTACCGGGCGGACCCCGCGCGGTTGCCGCTGCCCTCGCGGCGCGAGGTGTCGCCGAGCGCGCCGCGCTACATCCAGAAGCCGGCCTTCGCGTGTCGTGTGTTCACCGAGCAGAAGACGTTCGGCACGAGCCGGTGGCCGTTCCCGCTCGCAGACACGGACGCGCTCGACTACTCGCCGACGCGATTCCCCGGCACCTACGCATACCTCGACCGCGTGATCGTGCTGCCCTGGAACGAGCGCTACGAGGACGCGCACGCGGACGCGGTCGCGGATGCGGTCGGGGCCGCGGTGCGCGAGCTGAGTGCCACCGCATGACCGTCCGGTTCGGGATCGTGGGCGCCGGGGGGATCGCGCGGAGCTACCTGCAGGTGTTCTCGGGGCTCGCGGGCGCGGAGCTCGTCGCGGTCGCCGACGTCGACCCTGCGGCCACGGCCGCGGTCGCCCGCGGCACGGGTGCGACGGCGCACACCGACGTGGACGACCTGCTGGCCCACGCCGACGTCGACGCGGTCGTGGTCTGCACCCCGCCGAACGTGCACCCCGAGGTGGCACTGGCCGCGATCCGCGCCGGGGTGGCCGTGCTGTGCGAGAAGCCGCTGGCGATCGGTGTCGACGCGGCCCGCCACATGGTGTCGGCCGCGACTCTCGCGTCGGTCCAGTTCACGATGGCGACCAAGTTCCGGTTCGTCGATGCGGTCGTCGAGGCCCGCCGACTCGTGGAGTCCGGCGTGCTGGGCGAGCTGATCCACGTCGAGAACGTGTTCGCGTCCCGCGTCGACATGACGCAGCGCTGGAACTCGGACCGCGCCGTCAGCGGCGGCGGGGTGCTCATCGACAGCGGCACCCACTCGGTCGACGTCGCCCGTCATTTCCTGGGGCCGATCCGCGACGCGCTCGTCGTGGAGGCGCCGCGCACCCAGTCGCTCGACGTCGAGGACAGCGTGCAGCTGCTGCTCCGGGCGGACACCGATGCGACTGCGACGATCGACCTGTCCTGGAGCTACGACAACGTGGACGACGACTACCTGCGCGTCTACGGCAGCGAGGGCGCGCTCCGCATCGGGTGGCGGCGCTCGGAGTACCGGACCAACGCAGACGCCGAGTGGCGCGGGTTCGCGAGCCGGTACGACAAGGTCCGGTGCATGCGCGCGCAGGTGAGCAACTTCTGCGGCGCGCTCGAGGGCCGGGAGGTCCTCGCGGTGTCCGCTGCGGATGCCATCGCATCGGTCCAGGTCATCGATGCCGGGTACCGCTCGATGGCCCTCGGCGACTGGGCGCCGGTCGAGCCGACCCGGCGGGTCCAGGCCGCGGGCGGAGACATCCCGTGACGCCGCCCCGCGATGACCTCTCGATCCACCCGACCGCCGAGATCGAACCCGGCGTCACGATCGGCCCGGGCACCGCGATCTGGTCGGGAGTGCACGTCCGGGGACCCGCGACGACGATCGGTGCCTCCGTGATCGTGGGGGAGCGGGCCTACATCGCCTATGGGGTCGTGGTCGGGGACTGCTCCAAGATCAACGCCGGCGCCTACCTGTGCACTGGCGTGACGCTCGGGCGCGGTGTCATGGTCGGTGCCGGGTCCATCTTCACCAACGACCGGTACCCGCGCGACCACCCCCGACCTCCGCTCGCTGCGACCCTCCGAACCCGACGGGCACACCCGGCCCACGATCGTCGAGGACGGTGTCACGATCGGCGCCGGCTGCGTCATCGGCGCCGACCTCACCGTCGGCCGGTTCGCGATGGTGGGGATGGGTGCCGTGGTGACCCGCTCGGTCGCGCCGTTCCATCTCGTAGTGGGTCAGCCCGCCCGCCCGATCGCGGTGGTGTCGCGAGCGGGCGAGCCGCTGCTGCGGTTCTCCGGCGCGCGTCCACCGGACCGGGAGCTGCTGACCTGCCCGGTCAGCGGTCTGCGCTACGCCACGCGCGACGGGGTCGTCGAGGAGCTGGACCCGCCGTCGTGATCCGCGCGGGCGACTCCGTCGGGATCGTCGGCGGGGGGATGCTCGGCCTGACGCTCGCGCTGCGGCTCGCCGAGGCCGGCGCGCGGGTGTCGGTCCTCGAGGCCGCACCGTCCCTGGGTGGCCTGGCGGCGCCGTGGACGATCCGCACGCCCGACGGTGACGTGAGCTGGGATCGCTACTACCACGTCACGCTGGAATCGGACGCCGAACTCCGCACGCTGCTCGCGGATCTCGACCTCGACCGCGAGGTCCACTGGACGGCGACGCGGACCGGCTACCTGGCGGACGGCCGACTGTCGCCGCTCTCGACCCCGCGGGACTTCCTGGCACTGCCCGGCCTGTCCTGGTGGGCCAAGGGGCGCCTCGCGGCGACCCTCGCGCGCGGGGCGATCGTGCGCGACTGGCGCCCACTGGAACGGATGACGGTCGAGGAGTGGCTCACCCGCTGGTCCGGTGGCGCGACGTTCCGTCGGTTCTGGGTCCCGTTGCTCGCGGCGAAGCTGGGCCCGGCGTGGACCGAGGCCAATGCCGCGTTCATCTGGGCCACGATCCAGCGCCTCACCGCGGCGCGCCGTGCCGGCATCGGCGACGAGCGGTTCGGCTCGGTCCCGGGCGGTTACCGGCGCGTGCTCGCGGTCCTCGAGCAGCGGCTGCGCGCGGTCGGCGCGACGATCCGGACCGGTACCCCGGTCGACGAGGTCCGGGCGACCGGGCCGGGTGTCGCCCTCACGACCGGGAGCGTGGACGAGCAGTTCGACCACGTCGTGCTCACGACCACGCCCCGGGTCGCCGCGGCCCTCGTGCCGTCGGCGCCCGACGCGGACCGCGAGCGGATGCTCGCGGTCCGCTTCCAGGGCGTGGTCTGCGTGTCGGTCGTGCTCGCCCGCCCGCTGTCCCCGTACTACCTCACCTACCTGATGGACGACCTGCCGTTCACCGCGGTGGTCGAGATGACGACGCTCATCCCGCCCGCGTGGCTCGGTGGGCACGCCCTCGTGTATCTGCCGCGGTACTGCGCGCCCGACGACGACTGGTTCGACCGTTCCGACGAGGACGTCGCGGCCACGATGCTCGCGGGTCTCGAGCGTGTGCACCCGGGCGCCGCCGCGGCGGTGGTCGCGGTGCGCGTGGCGCGCAGCCGCGAGGTGTTCCCGCTCCCGCGCCTGCGCTACTCCGAGACCGTGCCGCCGACGGACACCGGGGTTCCCGGGGTGAGCCTGGTGACGTCGGCCCAGATCGTGAACGGCACCCTCAACGTGAACGAGACCGTCGCGCTGGCCGTCGGTGCGCTGCCGGCGCTGACGGGCAGGGTCGCCCCCGGCCCGTAGGATCCGCTCCCGAAGGGGTGGCGATGCAATCCGTCGCGAGTCTGTCGCTCGACGCCGACAACCAGTGGTCCTATCTCGCGATCCGCGGGGTCCCGACGTGGGCGGACGCGCCGTCCTACCTCCCGGTGCTCGGGCCCCGGCTGCTCGATCTCGTGGGGGAGCGGGACCTGCGCATCACCGTGTTCGCAGTGGGCCGCGACGCCGACCGGGACGAGGACGCCGCGGTGTTCCGCTCGATCGCCGCGGCCGGACACGAGGTCGGGAACCACTCCTACCGCCACCAGCCCTGGCTGCACCGCTACAGCGAGACAGAGCTCGAGGAGGAGCTCGGTCGCGCCGAGGACGCGATCGTCGGTGCGACCGGGGTGAGGCCCGACGGGTTCCGCGGGCCCGGATACAGCCTCTCGGAGGACGCGCTGCGGGTGCTCGTCCGCCGCGGCTACCGCTACGACGCGTCCACCCTCCCGACCGTGATCGGTCCCGTGGCCCGGGCGGTGTACTTCCGCACTGCCCGGCTCGACGCGGCCCAGCGCGAGGAGCGGGAGCATCTCTACGGCACCTGGTCCGACGGCCTGCGCCCGCTGCGGCCGTACCGGTTCGCCATCGACGGTGCGGAGCTGCTCGAGCTACCCGTCACGACCCTGCCGGTCCTGCGGCTGCCGATCCACGTGAGCTACCTGTTGATGCTGTCGGCCTACTCGGAGGCCGCGGCCCGCGGCTACTTCCGGCTCGCGCTCGGGGCCTGTCGTCTCGCGCGGGTCGAGCCATCCATCCTGCTCCATCCGCTGGACCTCCTCTCGGGCGAGGAGGCGCCGGACCTGCGATTCTTCCCGGGTATGCAGATCGACCGAGCGACCAAGCTCGCCCGCGTGGCGAGCTACCTGGATCTGTTGGCGCAGGAGTTCCGCGTGGTCCCGGTGGGGGAGCACGCCGCGCTCGCCGCCGGTCGGTCGCTGCCGACGCGCGCGGCGAGGTTCGCGCAATGACCGACCCGGCGACCGCAGGACAGCGGGTGCGCCCACCGCTGGTGTCGGTGATCGTCCCGGCGTTCAACGAGGCGGACGTGATCGTCGCCACGCTCGACACCCTCGTCGAGCACCTGCGCACGCTCGAGCCGCGGTTCCGGTGGGAGGTCGTGGTCGTCGATGACGGCAGCACCGACACCACCGGCGATCTCGCCCAGTCCTTCGCCGCCGAGCACGACGGCGTGCGCGTCCTGCGCCACCGCGTGAACTTCCGTCTCGGCCAGGCGTTGCGCTACGCGTTCGGCCAGACCGAGGGTGACTACGTCGCCGTGATCGACTGCGACCTCAGCTACTCGCCCGACCACATCACCCGGATGCTCCACACCGCCGAGGACACCGGCGCGCGCATCGTCATCGCGTCGCCGTACCTGCGCGGTGGGACGACCACCAACGTGCCGTTCGTGCGGCGCACTCTCTCGCACGGCGCGAACCGGTTGCTCGGTCTGACCGCGGGTGGTGGGCTCACGACGCTGACCGGCATGGTCCGGGTCTACGACGGCCCGTTCCTCCGCAGCCTGGACCTGCGGGCGGTCGACGCGGACATCAACGTCGAGATCGTGGCCAAGGCACGCATCCTGCACGCCCGGATCGTCGAGATCCCCGCCCACCTCGACTGGTCGTTCGCCGCCACGGCGGGCGAGCGTCGGGCCGTCGAGGGAAGGCTCAGCGGCGCGACGATCTCGTCGCTGTTCTCGTCGTTCCTCTTCCGGCCGTTCCTCTTCTTCGTCGTGCCGGGGTTGGTGCTCCTGCTCGTCGCCGCCTACTCGTTCGGCTGGGTGGTCTGGCATGTCGCGCAGGTGTACGGCGACCCCTCGGCGCACGGGAACTCGGGGCTCACCGGCGCGATCCAGAACGCCTACGAGCGGGCGCCCCACGCGTTCCTCATCACCGGCGTGACCTCGATCCTGGCGTTCCAGCTGATCACGCTCGGGCTGGTGGCGGCCCAGGCGAAGCGCTACTTCGAGGAGCTGTACCACCTCGGCACCTCGATCCGGCGCCGGCTCCCACCCCGCCGGTCGCCGGACGTGATCGACGAGGGATAGGCGGCACGGCAGGACCGGGGTCGCGGACCGGCCGGCGGTAGTCTGCAGGGACCGTCCACTCTCTCCAGAGGTGTCCCGCGTGAGCGCCCGTCCCGATCCCCTCGCCGCTGCCGATCCCGAGCTCGCCGACATCGTGGCGCGCGAGGTGGAGCGCCAGAACACGACGATCCAGCTGATCGCGTCGGAGAACTTCACGTCGCCGGCGGTGATGGCCGCGCAGGGCACCGTGCTCACGAACAAGTACTCGGAGGGCTACCCGGCCAAGCGCTACTACGGCGGCAATTTCGTCGTCGACGAGGCGGAGGAGCTGGCCCGTACCCGCGCGTGCGAGCTGTTCGGTGCCGAGCACGCCAATGTGCAGCCGCACTCGGGCGCCAACGCGAACATGGCCGCGTTCCTGGCCCTGCTGGACCCCGGCGACAAGGTCATGGGCATGCGGCTGGACCAGGGTGGTCACCTCACCCACGGGTCGCCCGTCAACTTCAGCGGCAAGATCTACGACTTCGTCGCCTACGGCGTGGACGAGTCGTCCGAGATGCTCGACTACGACGAGATCCGCTCGCTCGCCGTCGCGGCGCGCCCGAAGGCCATCATCGCCGGTGCCACGGCCTACCCCCGCATCATCGACTTCGCCGCCTTCCGCTCGATCGCGGACGAGGTGGGTGCACTGCTCATCGTCGACGCCGCCCACATCGCCGGCCTGATCGCGGGGGGTGCCCATCCGTCGCCCGTACCGCACGCGGACGTCGTCACCTTCACCACCCACAAGACGCTGCGCGGTCCCCGGGCCGGTTGCATCCTCAGCCGGGGCGAGCACGCGGCGGCGATCGACAAGGCGGTGTTCCCCGGGCTCCAGGGCGGGCCGCTGATGCACGTGATCGCGGCGAAGGCGGTCGCGTTCAAGCTCGCGGCCCAACCCGACTTCGCGACCTACGCGGCGCAGATCGTCGCCAACGCGGCCGCCCTCGCCGCGGGCCTCGCGGACGAGGGGTTCCGCATCGTCTCGGGCGGGACCGAGAACCACCTCATGCTGGTGGACCTGCGGCCCTTCTCCGTGACCGGCAAGGTCGCCCAGGAGGCGCTCGACCGCGCCGGCATCACGTGCAACAAGAACGCGATCCCGAACGACCCGGAGAAGCCGTTCGTCACGAGCGGGCTGCGTCTCGGGACGGCCTCGGTGACGACCGCGGGCATGGGCGAGCCCGAGATGGGCGAGATCGCTCGCCTCATCGCCGCGGTGCTGCGCGCGCCGGACGACGAGGACGTGCGGGCCGATGTCTGTGACCAGGCCAACCGCCTGTGCGCCAAGTTCACGCCGTACCCGGAGCTGGCCGGCTCCTGATGGACGCGGACCGCGTGCGCCGGATCGCCGGGCGCTAGGGGATGGGCGGTTACACCGTCGTCTTCGCGGTCGCCGCGGTCCTGACCTTCGCGCTCTGTCCCGTCGTGCGATGGCTCGCGCTGCGCATCGGCGCGGTGAAGATCCCGGGCGTCCGGGACGTCCACACACGAACGATGCCGATGCTGGGCGGTGCCGCGATGTTCGTCGGCTTCCTCATCGCCATGGCCGTGGCGTCGCAGATCCCGCAGTTCCACGAGATGTTCGACGGCTCGTCGGAGCCGGCCGGCGTCATCCTCGCCGCTGCCGTGATGTTCGCGGTCGGTGCGCTCGACGACCTCCGCGAGGTCTCGCCCCCGGCGAAGCTCGCCGGGATGGTGCTGGCCGGGAGCCTGCTGTCGCTCTTCGGTGTGTCGATGCTCTTCTTCCGGGTGCCGTTCTCGGGTGCCGACGTCCTCGTTCTCTCGCCCGACCTCGCACCCCTCGTGACCGTCATCACGGTGGTGGTCTTCGCGAACGCGATCAACCTCATCGACGGTCTCGACGGTCTCGCCGCGGGCATCGTGATCATCGCCGGCACGGCGCTGTTCCTGTACTCGAGTCGGCTCTTCGACAACGGGTTCCTGGAGGGCTCGAACGTCGCGCCGCTCGTCGCCGTGATCGCAGTGGGCGTCTGCGTCGGGTTCCTCCCGTGGAACTTCAACCCCGCTCGCATCTTCATGGGCGACGCGGGTGCGTTGTTCCTCGGCCTCCTGATGGCGACCACGACCATCACCGTCGGCGGGCGCGCCGACTACCAGTACACGGGCACGACGTACTTCTTCTTCGCACCCCTGGTGATCCCGATCCTGATCCTCGGTGTCCCGATCGTCGACACCGCCTTCAGCTTCGTGCGACGGGTCGTGCGCGGCCAGTCCTTCGCCATGGCCGACAAGGACCACCTCCACCACCGGCTCATGCGCCTGGGCCACGGGCCCCGGCGCACGGTCGTGATGCTCTGGCTCTGGACCGCACTGTTGTCGGGGCTGGCGCTGATCCCCGCGTACACGAACGAGGGCAACGCCCTCGTCCCCATCGGGCTCATGGCGCTGGCGCTGCTGCTCTACGCGTTCTTCTTCCCGGGCAAGAAGGAGGCCCAGGCGATCATCGCCGAGGAGGAGGCCGTGGCCGCCGCCGGGGAGGCCGGCGTGATCGACCTCGACGAGCGCCGCCGCCGGGCCGGCGGGTAGCCCCCGGCGGCGCCCGCGGTCCTCGTCCGCGGCGCCAGATTCAGGCTGCGCTCAGCTTGCGTGGATACCGGGGTCGGTCCTAGCTTGGGAAGGACTTCACAAGCGCCGTGCTCGCTCGTCGCGGGCGCGGTGGGCCGAACCGGGGTGTGGGTGCGAGACCGAGCGGAAGTAGCCCCAACGGGCGGGAAGTATCGCGACGACGGTCTGAGCCAGGCCATCGAGTTCGCCGCGGGCCCCATCGTCATGGGTGGCATCGGCTGGCTGATCGACCGCGCCAACGACACCGGTCCGTTGTTCCTCCTCATCTTCGCGATCTTCGGCCTGCTGGCCACCTTCGTGTCCTTCTTCTACCGGTACCAAGCGCAGACCGCGCGTCAGGACGAGGGAAAGCCGTGGACCAGGCGCACGCACTGACGGTGCCGGGCCGACCCGTGAGTGACGTGCCCGTCAACCACGAGCTCCGGATTGCCCGCCACCTCGCTCGGCACGCGTTGCTCGCCGCACCCGTCGTGGTGCTCGGCGTGGGGATCGTCCGCGGGCCCGACGGCGCGATCAGCGCCGCGATCGGCCTCGGTCTGGTAGCCCTCAACTTCCTCGCATCGGCACGGATCATCGGATGGGCCGCGCGCCGCTCGGTCGGAGCGATCTACGGCGCGATCTTCGGTGGCTTCTTCGTGCGCCTCGCGGCGCTCGTGGGCATCGTCTTCGCGCTCGAGCCCGTGTCGTTCGTCGACATCCCGGTGCTCGTGCTCACCGTCGGGATCGCCCACCTCGCCTTGCTGGCGTGGGAGACCCGCTCTGTCAGCCTCACGCTCGCGGCCCCCGGTCTCAAACCGGGCGTCGGTGAGTCCTCCAAGGACAAGGAGTAGCGCCCAGCGTGTTCGCGGCCTTCACGTTCCCGCCTATCGACGAGCTCTTCCGGTGGAAGGACATCGTCTTCGACAACACCGACTACGCGATCAACAAGACGTCGCTGTTGGTGCTCATCTCGTCGGCGATCATCCTCATCCTCTTCATCGGCGGATCGCGCAAGATGAAGCTGGTGCCCCGAGGGCTCCAGAACGTCGTCGAGATGACCTATGAGTTCGTCGACCACGGGATCACGCGCGACGTCATCGGCAATGACGCCACGCGGTTCACACCGTTCCTGGGGACGCTGTTCCTCTTCATCCTGTTCCTGAACATCTGGGAGGTCATCCCCGGGATCCAGTTCCCGCCGACGTCCCGTTTCGCGATCCCGCTGTTCCTCGCGCTGATGGTCTACGTCATCTACTGGTACCTCGGCTTCCGGCACAACGGCATCAAGTACCTGACCGGTCACCTGTTCCCGGCCGGTGTCCCGTGGTTCCTCTACATCCTCGTGACGCCGATCGAACTGGTGCAGATCCTCCTGGTCCGGCCGTTCTCGCTGGCAGTTCGACTCCTCGCCAACATGATGGCGGGGCACATCCTTCTCACCGCGCTCGCGTTGCTGACGGCCTACACGGTCACGAACGCACCGATCATCACCATCGGTCCGTTCCTGCTGAACGTCGGCGTGACCGGCTTCGAGGTGCTCGTCGGCTTCCTGCAGGCGTACATCTTCACCCTCCTCACCGCCGTCTACATCGCAGATTCCCTACACCCCGAGCACTAGGAGAACCAAGAAATGCACGACGTCCTCGTCGCCGTCCAGCAGGCCGGCGAACTCAAGGCCGGGCTCCAGTCGATCGGCGCCGGTATCGCCTACGGCGCCGCCGCGATCGGCCCCGGCATCGGCATCGGCATCGTGGTGGGCAACGCCATCACCGCGATGGCGCGCCAGCCCGAGATGGCCGGACAGGTCCGCACCACCATGTTCCTGGGCATCGCCTTCACCGAGGCTCTCGCCCTCTTCGGATTCGTCCTCTTCTTCCTCGCGAAGAGCTAGGCGGGCATCGTGTTGCTGCAAGCACTCGTCGTCGCCGCCGAGGAAGTCCAGGCGAAGAACCCGATCGTCCCGGAGGCGAAGGAGATCTTCTGGGCCGTCATCGCGTTCGCGATCGTCTTCGGACTGCTCGCCTGGAAGGCGTGGCCGGCGATCAAGAAGGGTCTCCAGGACCGCGAGGACAAGATCCGCGGGGACCTGGAGCAGGCCGAGACCGTCCGGACGCAGGCCGAGACGGAGCTCGCGGACTACCAGCGTCAGCTGGCCGACGCCCGCAACGAGGCCGGTCGGATCATCGAGGAGGCCCGTCAGTCGGCCGAGCAGGTGCGCAAGGACCTGATCGCGCGGGCCGAGGCCGATGCCGCGGACATCCGCGCCAAGGCCTCCGACGACATCCGGGCCGCGTCCGAGCGGGCCATGGCCGATGTCCAGGCCAAGGTCTCGGACCTCTCGATCGAGCTGGCCGAGCGCATCGTCCAGCAGAACCTGGACCGGGCCACCCAGATCCAGCTGATCGAGAACTACATCAACGAGGTCGGGGGCACCCGACGGTGAACCCGCGCCCCGGACGAGCAGAGCGACCATGACTGAGAGAACTGACGGATACGCAGATGCGGTGCTCGCCATCGCGCGCGCGGAGGGAGTCCTCGGCGCGATCGAGGACGACCTCTTCCGCTTCTCGCGCATCCTCGAGGGGAATGACGCGCTCCGGACTGCGCTCACCGACCCGTCGCTGCCCGCGACTCGTCGCATCGCCGTGGTCGAGGAGTTGATGGGCGGCAAGGCGCTTCCCGCCAGCACGTCGCTCGTCGCCGCGATCGTCGGCGCCGGCCGGGCCAGCGAGCTGTCCGAGATCGTCGCGACGTTCCTGGAGAAGGCGGCGTCCGAGCGCGGCCACGAGGTCGCCGAGGTGCGCTCCGCGATCCCGCTCGACGAAACGCAGCAGCAGCGGCTCGCCGCGGCGCTCTCGGAAGCGACTCGCAAGCAGGTCGAGGTCAAGGTGGTGGTCGACGCGACGGTCCTCGGGGGACTCGTCACGCGCATCGGCGACACCGTGATCGACGGCTCGATCCGTCACCGGCTCGAACAACTCAAAGGAACGATCTAGTCGTGGCTCAAGAGCTGACCATCAATGCAGACGAGATTGCCGCCGCGTTGCGGACCCACGTGGAGTCGTTCTCCTCGAGTCTCTCCCAGGAGCAGCTGGGTCGGGTCCTCGAGGTGGGTGACGGTGTGGCCCGGGTCGCGGGCCTGCCCGACGCGGCTGTCAACGAGCTGCTCGAGTTCGAGGGCGGGCTGCTCGGCCTGGCGCTGAACCTGGACGAGGAGACGATCGGCGCGGTGGTCCTCGGCAAGAGCGACCACGTCGAGGAGGGCCAGGCGGTCAAGGCCACCGGCCGCATCCTGTCGGTTCCCGTGGGCGACGCGCTCGTCGGGCGCGTGGTGAACGCGCTCGGCCAGCCGATCGACGGCAGGGGACCGATCGCCTCCGACGAGCAGCGGCGTATGGAGGTGCAGGCGCCCGGCATCGTCGGCCGCAAGCCGGTCCACGAGCCGCTCCAGACCGGCATCAAGGCCATCGACGCGATGACCCCCGTCGGTCGTGGCCAGCGCGAGCTGATCATCGGTGACCGCAAGACCGGCAAGACGACCGTCGCCATCGACACGATCCTGAACCAGAAGGGTCAGGGCGTGAAGTGCATCTACGTGGCGATCGGCCAGAAGTCGTCCTCGGTCGCCCAGACCGTCGGCACCCTCGCCGAACACGGCGCAATGGACTACACGGTCGTGGTGAACGCACCCGCGGGTGACGAGGCCGTGTTCAAGTACCTGGCCCCCTACGCCGGCTGCGCCATGGGCCAGCACTGGATGGACAACGGCGAAGCGGCCCTCATCGTCTATGACGACCTGTCGAAGCAGGCCGAGGCCTACCGTCAGATCGCGTTGCTGCTGCGACGTCCACCGGGCCGTGAGGCGTACCCGGGCGACGTCTTCTATCTGCACAGCCGTCTGCTCGAGCGCGCCGCGAAGCTCTCCGACGATCTCGGTGCGGGCTCGCTCACCGCGCTGCCGATCATCGAGACGAAGGCGGGTGACGTCTCGGCGTACATCCCGACCAATGTGATCTCGATCACCGACGGCCAGATCTACCTGCAGGACGACCTCTTCAAGTCGGGCGTCCGCCCGGCCGTGGACGTCGGCATCTCGGTTTCCCGTGTGGGGAGCGCCGCGCAGATCAAGGCGATGAAGTCCGTCGCCGGAACGCTCAAGCTCGACCTCGCACAGTTCCGTGACCTCGAGGCGTTCGCCACGTTCGGTTCCGAGCTCGACGCCGTCTCCTCGGCGCAGCTCGAGCGTGGGTACCGCCTCGTCGAGCTGCTGAAGCAGCCGCTGAACTCGCCGATGCCGGTCGAGGAGCAGGTCATCTCGATCTACTGCGGCACGAACGGCGTGCTCGACGACCTCCCGGTCGATCAGGTGAAGGCGTTCGAGGCCGAGATGCTGGATTCGTTCCGGACCCGTCACGCGGACCTCATGGGCCAGATCCGCGACTCGGGCGCCTTGCCCGACGAGGGCGTGCTCCGCCAGGCCGTCGACGATGTGAAGGCGGCGTTCGTCGCCCGCACCGCGTCGGAGTCGGCCGACGCCGCCGCGGCGGCCGACGTCACCGCGACCGACGCCGAGGCCCTGGGCGAGGCCGCCTCCGCCAAGACCCTCGACACGGAGTGATCTAAGTGGCGGGTGGCCAGGAGCGGATCCTCAAGCGGCGCATCGCGACGGTCCAGTCGACGAAGAAGATCACGCGCGCGATGGAGCTCATCGCCGCGAGCCGGATCGTCAAGGCCCAGCAGGCGGTGCAGGCGGCGGTTCCCTACAGCGATCACATCACCGAGGTGGTCCGGGACCTCGGTGCCGCGGGTGGCGCCGGCGGCAGCCCGCTGCTGACGCCGCGCCCGGAGATCCGTCGCGTCGCGCACGTTCTCGTCACCGCCGATCGCGGACTGTGCGGGGCCTACAACTCGTCGGTCATCCGCGCCGCCGAGGGCTCGATGAAGGAGCAGGCCGAGCTCGGTCGCGACTACGCCCTGTTCCTCGTGGGGCGCAAGGCCGAGGGGTACTTCCGGTACCGCAACTTCCGGATCGACCAGTCGTTCACCGGCTTCTCGGACCGTCCCACCTACGAGGACGCCCGGAAGATCGGCCAGGCGGTCACCAAGGCGTTCGTCGACGGCGAGGTCGACATGGTCGAGCTCGTCTACACCCGGTTCATCAGCGCGGGCAGCCAGGAGGTCGTGCGCCGACCGTTGGTCCCGCTCGAGCGCGAGGTGATGGCAGGTGGCGACGGGCGACCCGACGAGAACCCCGACGGAACGGTCGCGGCCGCCTACGAGTTCGAGCCCGGTCCCGACTCGATCCTGGATGCACTCCTGCCGCGCTACATCGAGGCCCGGATCTACGCCGCGCTGCTGAACGCGGCCGCATCGGAGCATGCGGCCCGCCAGCGCGCGATGAAGTCCGCGACCGACAACGCGGACGACCTGATCATCCGACTCACCCGGGTCATGAACCGCGCCCGTCAGGACGCGATCACGACCGAGATCATGGAGATCGTCGGTGGCGCCGAGGCCCTGCGGGCCGGTACCGGGGTTCCCGACGAGATGTTCGATACCGCGATGTCGCTCGGCGATCCCGAGTGACGAACGAGGAGCGCAAGGCATGACTGTCACCGCCGATACCGGAACCCACCTCAAGGAAGGGCGCGTCGTCGCGATCGCCGGACCGGTCGTGGACATCGAGTTCCCTCCGCACGCGCTGCCGGAGATCAACTACGCGCTCGAGCTCGACATCGAGCTCGACGGCAAGACGATCATGGTGACCGCCGAGGTCGCGCAGCAGATCGGCGAGGGTCGGGTGCGCGTCATCTGCATGAGCCCGACCGACGGCCTGAAGCGCGGCACGCCGGTACGCAACACCGGCCGGGGTATCTCGATGCCGGTCGGCGACGGTGTGCTGGGTCACGTGTTCAACGTGCTCGGCAAGCCGCTCGACATTGCCGAGGACCAGCTCACCGGCATCGAGGACCGGTGGGACATCCACCGTGACCCGCCGACGTTCGACCAGCTCGAGCCGAAGGCGCAGATGTTCGAGACGGGCATCAAGGTCATCGATCTGCTCGAGCCCTACGTGCAGGGCGGCAAGATCGGCCTCTTCGGCGGTGCCGGGGTGGGCAAGACGGTGCTCATCCAGGAGATGATCAACCGGGTCGCGACCCAGCACGGTGGTGTGTCGGTGTTCGCAGGTGTGGGGGAGCGGACCCGTGAGGGCACCGACCTCTGGATCGAGATGCAGGAGTCGGGCGTCATCGAGAAGGCCGCCCTCGTGTACGGCCAGATGGACGAGCCGCCGGGCGTGCGCCTCCGGGTGGCGCTCTCGGCCCTGACCGTCGCCGAGTA
Organism: uncultured Acidimicrobiia bacterium; assembly: GCA_963801105.1. Lineage (GTDB taxonomy): Bacteria > Actinomycetota > Acidimicrobiia > IMCC26256 > JAENVU01 > JAENVU01. Next base: position 3,581,927 of record CAWDDH010000003.1, on the reverse strand, counting down.
CTTCCGCGACGTGAAGAACCAGGACGTGCTGCTCTTCGTCGACAACATCTTCCGGTTCGTGCAGGCCGGCTCCGAGGTTTCGACGCTGCTCGGCCGGATGCCGTCCGCGGTGGGCTATCAGCCCACGCTCGCCGATGAGATGGGTGAGCTGCAGGAGCGCATCACCTCCACCAAGGGCCACTCGATCACGTCGCTCCAGGCCGTGTACGTCCCGGCGGACGACTACACCGACCCTGCGCCGTTCACCACCTTCACCCACCTCGACGCCACGACGGAGCTCTCCCGTCAGATCGCGGCTCTCGGCATCTACCCGGCCGTGGACCCGCTGGCGTCGACGTCGAACATCCTCGCCCCCGAGATCGTCGGCCAGCGTCACTACGACTGCGCCCGGCGCGTCCAGGAGGTGCTCCAGCGGTACAAGGAGCTCCAGGACATCATCGCCATCCTCGGGCTCGACGAGCTCTCCGAGGAGGACAAGGTCATCGTGTCCCGCGCCCGCAAGGTGCAACGGTTCCTGAGCCAGCCGTTCTTCGTCGGCGAGGTGTTCACCGGACTGCCGGGGATCTTCGTGCCCGTCGAGGAGACGGTGCAGAGCTTCGAGGCGCTCGTCGACGGTGAGCTCGACGAGATCCCGGAGCAGGCGTTCTTCAACGTCGGTGGCGTGGAGAGCGTGCTGGCCAAGGCGAAGTCCCTGGAAGAGGGCAGCTGACCATGCCGATGGTGGCCCAGCTCGTCTCGCCGGAGCGCGTCCTCTACGAGGGCGAGGCCGAGATGGTCGTGTGCCGCACCAGCGACGGCGAGATCGCGTTCCTGCCGGGCCACGTGCCGTTCGTGGGCGCGCTCGGCATCGCGAAGGTGCGCGTCATCCTGCCGGGGAGCGGTGAGGTCGCGGCCGCCGTGCACGGTGGGTTCGTGGAGGTCAGTCACGACACGGTGACGATCCTCTCCGACGTCGCCGAGCTCCCCGAGCAGATCGACGTCGTCCGGGCCCACACCGCGAAGGAGCGGGCCGACCAGATCCTCGCGGGCGACGCCGACAACGAGGCCGCCCAGGAGGCCCGCGAGCGGGCCGACCTGCGCCTCGAAATCGCCGGAGCCGTCTGACGGACTCGACCGGCGTCCCGGATCGCGACGACGCGGCCGGCGCCGTCTTCGGGCGCAGCGACCTCGCGGCCGGCTACGCCCGGTCCCGCCCGGCCGTCCATCCCCATCTGGTGCGGCGGGTCCTCGCCGGGCCGGGCTGGAGTGGTCCGGTGGTCCGGGCGCTCGACGTCGGGTGTGGCGCCGGGGCGTCGACGGCGGCGCTCGCGCCCCTGGCCCGTCGCCGACTGGGTATCGATCGCTTTCCTGCGATGGTCGCCGCCGCGGTGCCCACCGTGCCCGACGCCGCCTTCGCGGTGGCCGGCGCGGAATCGCTGCCGGTCGCGGCCGGCGCGATCGACCTGATCTCCGCCACCGGATCGCTCGAGTACACCGACGTCGGCGCATTCGTCGCCGAGGCCGAGCGCGTCCTCACCCGGGACGGGTCGATCATGGTCTCGAACTTCTCCTTCGGGCGACCCGACGCCGCCCGCGCGGACTGGCCCGACGCGTTCGCCGCCCGGTGGCCGCGTCGTCCGGTCCCGGCGGTGACCGCGGCCACGTTCGCGGACGGTCCGTTCCGGATGGTCGCGGACGAGCGCTTCGTCGTGGCGCTCGACCTGTCGCTCGACGCGTACCTCGCCTACCTGATGACCGAGAGCAACGTCGCCCGGGCGGTGGCGGCGGGAACCGCCGCGGCGGAGGTCCGGACGTGGTGCGCCGACGCGCTGGCGGGATGGACCGGCACCGCGCGGGTCGCGTTCGCGTGCTCGGTACTGGTCCTGGCGCGCTGATGCGCGCTCAGGCGTTCGGGCCGACGGGTGCGCGGGACGCCGTCGTCGCGGCGGCCGCCCGCTGGGAGACGATGTGTCGGGCGATCGCGAGGAAGGCGAGTAGGAAGAGGAGCGAGCCGGTCATCTCGAGGCACTCCTCGGGCACGATCGACCAGGGCGCCACGAGCGTGTACCGCCCGTCCCACTGGAAGTACTCGATCATCTGCGCGATGGCCCACGCGATGCCCCCGAGCACGAAGAGCAGGCCGGCAGCGCCGCAGCGCCGGAGTCGGGGGAGCAGGTTCAGGGCGAGGATCCCCGCGATCCCGAACACCGGGAGGTAGAGCGCCTCCCAGTTGATCCCCGTCCAGGTCTGGAGCCGCTCGTGGAACTGCCAGACCTCGTCGAGGCTCATGTACCCGATGAGAATCGCCACGGGGACGAGTCGCTGCGGGGCCAGCCCGACGGACGCGCTCTCGGTCGCGACGATCAGGCCGCATCCGCACGCGGCGACGAGCAGGAGCCCCGAGAACGCGGTGGGGAGGTTCATCTCGCCGTCGAGGTTCCACCCGTGGAGGTGCGTACCGAAGAGGTGGACCGATCCGACCCACCCCTCGTGGACGAAGTCCGCGTCGTGGATGTAGCGCGCGCCCATGAGGCCGAAGAGCAGGATCGCCGCCCCGAGCACCACCGCCAGTCGGCGCTCGTCGATCCGGGCAATTCGGTCGATCACGGGCGACAGGCTAGAGGGCCGGGTGGCGTGGTGTCACCAGACTCCGCCGGGGCGGGCGCCGTCAGTCGAACTTCACCGCCGAGTACCGCATGAGCTTCTGCCAGCGGTGCTCGGAGTGGATCGTGCGGATCGTGCCCGACTTGGCCCGCATCACGAGGCTCTCGGTGCTGGCACCGTCGCCCCGGTAGTGGACGCCCCGGAGCAGGTCGCCGTTGGAGATGCCGGTGGCTGCGAAGAAGACCTCCTCGCCCGAGACGAGATCGGTCGTGGTGAGGATCTGGTCGAGGTCGTACCCGGCATCGAGCGCGGCGCGACGCTCGTCCTCGTTCCGGGGCCAGAGGCGGCCGACGATGCTGCCGCCGAGGCACAGCAACGCACACGCGGCGGTGACGCCTTCCGGCGTCCCGCCGATGCCGAAGAGGATGTCCGAGCCCGAGTCGGGCGACGCGACCGAGATCGCGCCGGCGATGTCGCCGTCGGGGATGAGCCGGATGCGGGCGCCCGCATCCCGGCACTGGCGGATGATGTCCTCGTGGCGGGGCCGGTCGAGGATCACGGCGGTGACGTCGTGGACCTTCTCGCCCTTGGCCTTGGCGACGGCCTCGAGGTTCGCGGCGATCGGCGCGTCGAGGTCGATCACGTCCGCGGCCTCGGGCCCGACCGCGATCTTGTCCATGTAGACACAGGGCCCGGGGTCGAACATCGTGCCCCGCTCGGCGACGGCGATGACCGAGATCGCTCCCTCGCGGCCGAGGGACGTGAGCGTCGTGCCGTCGATCGGGTCCACGGCGATGTCGACCGCCGGACCGCCGGCGCCGATCTCCTCGCCGTTGAAGAGCATCGGGGCTTCGTCCTTCTCGCCCTCGCCGATGACGACGACGCCCTCCATGGGGACGGAGTTCAGGACGAGCCGCATGGCGTCGACGGCGGCACCGTCGGCACCGTTCTTGTCGCCGCGGCCGAACCAGCGTCCGGAGGCGAGCGCGGCCGCCTCGGTGGCCCGGGCGAGGTCCATCGCAAGGTTGCGGTCTGGGAGCTGTGGCGATTGATCCATCGCCGGATCGTAGTGGCGAGGGGGTGGGTCAGCCCGAGGCCGGTCGCGGCCAGACCGCCAGCAACTGGGGCCAGATCCACTGGGCGGCCCAGGCGGAACCTTCGGCCGTGAAGTGGATGCCGTCGAGGGGTCGGGGCTCGATCCCGTCCCGGGTGGGGTCACAGGGCTGACCGGTCGGACACACGTGGCTGGCGAGGTCCACGATCGTCACGTCGTCGGGGTGGAGCGCGGCGAAGCGACGGAACACCATGTTGAGGTTCAGGACCTTCTGGCCGAGCCCCGGATCCGGGTGGGGAAGGTACTTGCCCGGTGACTCGACCGGCAGGGTGAGGATGACGAGCTTGCGCCCCGGCGCTCGGGTGCGCTCGTACATCTTCTCCATCCGGTCCAGGAGCACCTGGTCGTGCTCGGGGGTGCCCTCGATGGCGTCGTGGTCCCCGAGGTCGAGGTCGTTGAGCTCCCACCCCGAGAGCCAGACGACCACCTCCGGGTTCGACTGCGCCAGCTCCTTGGTCACCGCCCGGTTGACCCGGCGCTGGCAGCTGTCGGCCCACGCGCGCGGCATCATCGGGTACCGCTTCGAGATGGCGCCCGCCACGATCCCGCACCCCAGCATCGCCCCGTTCGCGACCTTGGCGTTGATCTGGCGCCCGACGACCTCCATGCCGGTCATGATCGAGCACGCCCGTGAGTCGCCGAAGACGGCAAGGCGCAGCGGGGTGGGCGAACGCGGGATCGACACGCCACCGAGCTCACGCAGTTGCTTCGTGGCGCGTACGGTCTCGAAGTCGGGGGCCGGGCCGCAGCGACCCACGGTGCCGGTGATGCGGCCGAGCTCCCGGGTCGGTGAGATCGCGCCGGCGGTCCCGGCCAGGACGCTGACGAGCACGACGCTCAGCCCGATCGGCAGGAGCGCGCGGGCGCGGGCCATCCGGGGGCGGCGCCGGAGGATCGGCTGCTCGATCAGGTGGTACGACGCGATCGTGATCGCGAACATGATCACGATCCGGAGCGCGTTGAGACGGTTCCCGGCGAGGCCGGTGCGGTCCGCGGTCACGAACACGATGATCGGCCAGTGCCAGAGGTAGAGGCCGTAGGAGATCCGTCCGACGTAGCGCAGTGGAGGCAGCGACAGCGCCTGGCGCAGGAGACCCTTCGGCGCGATGACCGCGGCGATGAGGATCGCGACGCCGAACGCGAAGAGCAGGCTCCCGCCGTGGAAGTACAGCGCGCTGGCGCGTCCACGGTCGAGCGCGAAGACGCCCGCGACCAGCATCAGGCCACCGAAGCCCTGCAGCGCGGCACCGCCCCGCGCCGGGAGATCGGGGACGGCGCGCAATGCGAGCGCGAGGAGACAGCCGACGAGGATCGTGTGGGCGCGCGCCCCGGTGCCGTAGTACGCCCGCGACGGGTTGTCGGCGGTGTAGAGCGCGACCATCGCCAGCTGCGAGAACACGATCCCCAGGATCGTCACGCCGGTGAGGTACCTGCGGGTGCCCTGCCCCAGCTTGAGCAGGCCGAGCACGATCAGGGGCCAGACGAGGTAGAACTGCTCCTCGATCGCGAGGGACCACAGATGGTTCAGGGGCAGCGGGTTGGTGAACAGGTCGAAGTAGGACTGTCCGGCCGCGATGAAGTGCCAGTTGGCGACATAGAAGATGCTCGAGATCGCGTCGGCCCGGAGCCGGCCGAGTTGGATCGCCGGCACGTTCCACGCCGCGTAGAGGCACACCACCGTGAGCATGAGGAACAGTGCGGGGAGCAGGCGGCGGGCGCGGCGGGCCCAGAAGGCGCCGAGCGAGATGTGCTCCGTGTCGTGGTGCTCGGCCAGGAGCAACGACGTGATCAGGAACCCGGAGAGCACGAAGAACGCATCGACACCGAGGAAGCCACCCTGCGCCCAGCGGTAGTCGAGGTGGTAGGCGATCACCGCACCGACCGCGAGGGCACGGAGCCCGTCGAGGGCGGGTTGGTAGGTGATGCGGGGCCGATTCATCAACTCTCCAGCCCGACCTTCGGGCAGACCATTGTAGGATCCGGGAAGGGAGATCCCGGGCGCGGCCGTGACTCGGTTACGCCGCCAGCGCAGGGATCACGTGCTCGCCGAGCAGCTCGATCGAGCGCATGACGGAGTCGTGGGCGATCTTGTACGGGTTGAGCAGGCACAACAGCAGGTCGCAGTCGGCCGCGTCGTATCGCCGGGCGACCTCGAGGCACCGTTCCGGTCCGCCGACGATGCATGCACCCGAGGACTGCAGGTAGTCGAACGTGAGCAGTGAGAGATCGAGGTCCTTGATGGCCTCGGCGTAGTCATAGGTCCCGAGTGGCTCGCCGGCCTGCCACTCCGCCACCGTCCCGATGTGCCAGAGCGCCGTGCGGACGTACCACTCGAACGATTCCGCGGCCTCCGCGAAGGCCTGCTCGTCGGTCTCCGCGCAGTGCACCATCGTGAACGTGGCGGCGCGTGGGTTCACGAACTTGCCGATCGGTTCCGCGCGGGTCTGCGCGTCGCGGAAGATCTTGATGCGCTCGCCGAGCTCCTCGGGTGGCACGCCGATGGTGAACGAGAGCAGCCCGAGCCCGAGCTCGCCGGCGATGCCGTGGCTCTCGGGGTTCGTGGAGGCCACCCACAGCGGCGGGTGCGGCTGCTGCAGCGGCTTGGGGTGCAGGCGGCGCGGCGGGACCTTCCAGGTGGGTCCGTCGGCCTCGAAAGTGTCCTCGGTCCAGGCCCGCACGACGAGACGTAGCCCTTCCTCCCACTGTGCGCGCGTGAGGTTCGGGTCCGCGCCGAAGCCCTCGAGCTCGGCGCGGGTCGAGGAGCGCCCGGTCCCGAACTCGAGCCGTCCGTCCGAGACGAGGTCGACCACGGCTCCCGCCTCCGCGGCCCGGACCGGATGGTTGTAGGGGTACGGCAGGAGTCGCACGCCGTGCCCGATCCGCATGGTCGTGGTCTGCGCGGCGATGGCGCCGTAGAGCGCGTCGGGGGCCGAGCAGTGGGAGTACTCGTCCAGGAAGTGGTGCTCCACGGTCCAGAAGGAGCTGAAGCCGGCCCGCTCACCGTGCACGGCCTGGGTGATCACGTTCCGGTAGGCCCGGTGGTCGCTGTCCGGTCCCCAGGGCCGGGGTACGGGGATCTCGTAGAAGAGGGCGAAGTCCATGCTCATGGGCGCTCCGGAACTTGACGGCAGGGGCGAGTCGCCGGGACAGTAACGCGTTCCATTTCGCGCACCGGGAGGGCTCGATGGGTCGGCTCGCAGGCAAGGTCGCCGTGGTCACGGGCGCGGCGTCGGGCATCGGGGCCGCGGCCACCGCGCGGTTCCGAGAGGAGGGCGCGACCGTCGTCGGCTGGGACCTCGCGGGGTCCGACGTGGACCTGGACGTGCGCGACGAGCCCGCGATCGAGGCGGCCGTCGCCGCCGTGGTCGCCGAGCACGGTCGGCTCGACGCGGTGGTCCACGCCGCGGGGGTGGCCGGGGGCGGACCCGTGCACCTGGTGCCGGCGGAGGAGTGGGACCGCGTCGTCGACATCAATCTGAAGGGCACGTTCCTGGTCGACAAGCACGCGGTCGCGGTGATGCTCGGACAGGAGCTCGTCGACGGCGAACGCGGAACGATCGTGAACATCGCGAGCGTCGAGGGCCTCGCCGGGACCGAGGGCGGCTCGACCTACAACGCGGCCAAGGGCGGCGTCGTGATTCTCACCAAGAACATGGCGATCGACTACGGCCGCTCCGGCATCCGCGTGAACGCGATCTGCCCCGGCTTCATCGAGACGCCGATGCTGGAGGACGTGTTCGCCATGGAGGGCATGGCGCCGGTGCGGGCCGACATCGCCGCCGCGCACCAGCTCGGGCGTCTCGGACGCGCCGAGGAGATCGCGGCCGCGGCGCTGTTCCTCTGCTCCGCCGACGCGTCGTTCGTGACCGGGGTCGCACTGCCCGTGGACGGTGGGTACACCGCCGGGCACCGGCACGGGGTCAGCGAGATGCTCGGCCTCGCCTGACCCGGCTCGCCCGGGCGCGGGCCACCGCGTCGGCCGGCGGGCGGGCATGCGAGACTGTCGCGATGGCCGAGCGTGACTTCTCCACCTATTCCGGGCTCGAGGTCGATTCGGTCTACGGGCCCGACGGCGCCGAACGACCGGGGGAGTGGCCCTACACCCGGGGCCCGTACCCGGACATGTACCGCTCGAAGCTGTGGACGATGCGGATGTTCGCCGGGTTCGGCACGCCGATCGACACCAACCTGCGCTTCAAGGAGCTGCTCGCGGCCGGCGGCGACGGCTTGTCCGCCGCGTTCGACCTGCCCACGCTGATGGGCCGCGACTCCGACGACCCGCTCGCGCTCGGCGAGGTCGGCAAGTGCGGGGTCTCGGTCGACACCCTCGCCGACGTCACGGACCTCTACCGGGACATCGACCTGGCGTCGGTCACGACGTCGATGACGATCAACTCGCCGGCGCCGGTCCTGCTCGCGATGTACGTCGCCGCGGCGGAGTCGGGCGGCGTCGAGCGGGCGCGCCTGGGCGGCACGCTCCAGAACGACATCCTCAAGGAGTACCAGGCCCAGAAGGAGTTCGTGTTCCCGCCGCGACCGAGCATGCGTCTCGTGAGCGACGTGATCCGGTTCACCGCGGCGGAGATGCCGCGATGGCACTCGGTGTCCATCTCCGGCTATCACATCCGCGAGGCGGGCTCGACCGCCGCGCAGGAGCTCGCCTTCACCGTCGGCAACGGGTTCGCCTACGTCGAGGCCGCGATCGCCGCCGGCCTCGACGTCGATGAGTTCGCGCCGCGGCTCTCCTTCTTCTTCAACGCGCACATCGACTTCTTCGAGGAGATCGCGAAGTACCGGGCCGCGCGCCGGATCTGGGCGCGCTGGATGCGCGACCGCTACGGCGCGCGGAACGAGCGATCGATGCAGCTGCGTTTCCACACGCAGACCGCGGGCGTGTCACTGACCGCCCAGCAGCCCGAGGTGAACCTGGTGCGCACCGCGATCGAGGCGCTCGCGGGCGTGATGGGCGGGACCCAGAGCCTGCACACGAACTCGTTCGACGAGGCGCTCGCGTTGCCCACCGAGAGGGCGGCACGCCTCGCGTTGCGCACGCAGCAGGTGATCGCGCACGAGACGCGCGTCGCCAACGTCGCGGACCCACTCGGCGGCTCCTGGTTCGTCGAGGCGCTGACCGACGAGATGGAGCGTGAAGCCGAAGCGATGTTCGCCTACGTCGACGGCCTCGGGGGCGGATCGATGCTCGAGGGTGCGCTGGTCGGCATCGAGCGCGGCTGGTACCAGACCGAGATCGCCCAAGCCGCCTACGACGTCGAGCGCAAGCTCAACGACGGACGCCACACGATGGTCGGCGTGACCGACTTCTTCGAGGGCAACGACGCGCCGCCGCCGGACACCCTCGAGATCGGTCGCGAGTGCGAGGAGCAGCAGCTCAAGCGGTTGGCCGCGGTCAAGGCGGACCGCGACTCCGAAGGTGTCGACGCCGCCCTCGCCCGGCTCCGTGCGGATGCCGCCGACCCGACCGTCAACCTGATGCCCGCGTTGCTCGACGCGGCCCGCGCGTACGCGACCGTCGGCGAGACGATGGATGCTCTCGCCGACGTCTTCGGTCGGTACCGCGAGACCCCGGTCATCTAGTCGTGCTCACCCCGAACGAGTTGGCGGTCGCTCGCGCCGCGAAGGGCTTCATGCCCGACGACGAGGGGCTCGCGTTGCACGAGGCCGGGCTCGACGGTGGCCGGGTCGGGCCGTTGCTCGAGATCGGGTCGTACTGCGGGAAGTCCGGCGTGTACCTCGGGGCCTCGGCACGGGCGCGATCGACCGTGCTGTTCACGATCGACCACCACCACGGGTCCGAGGAGAACCAGGCCGGGTGGGAGCACCACGACAGTGAGGTGGTAGATCCGCGCACCGGGCGGATGGACACGCTGCCGTTCTTCCGGCGGACGATCGAGGATGCCGGGCTGGAGTCGGTCGTCGTCGGGGTGCTGGGCGACTCGCCGACCGTCGGACGGTTCTGGACCACACCGCTCGGGTTCCTGTTCATCGACGGGGGCCACGCGGAGGACGTCGCCACCGCCGACTACGAGACCTGGGCCGGGCATGTCCTCCCCGGCGGCGTGCTCGCGATCCACGACGTCTTCGAGGATCCCGACGCCGGTGGCCAGGCGCCGTTCCGCATCTGGCAGCGGGCCGTCGCCGACGGACTCACCCCGATCGCGACGACCGGCTCCCTGCGGACCCTCCGCCGAGGTTGATCCGTCGGGCAGCTCGCGCTCAACCCGGATCGGCGCGCCGGACCCCGTTGACCGCGAATCGTTCGACGTCCAGGATGTGACCTCCGGTCGACACACTGACCATGAGGATGGGATCGGTCGGAGTCGTGAACGCCACCGACGACGACCAGGCCGAGTCCCGGCCGCCGGCGGGCGTACAGCAGAACTCCCCGAGCACACCGTTCGCGTGCAGCTGCACGACGCGTACCTTGATGCTCTCGTCGACTCCGCTGATCCTTCCGGCGACGGCGAGCGGCGAGGCGACCGCGGACCCGTACGCCGGTTCGGTCAGCGTGAGGTCGGTGTCGTCGGTGCCGACCACCTCCCACGGCGACGCGGCGTCGGCCGCGTACCGGACGAGGTGGACGACCGCGGCGATGGTGAGACGGTCGGTGTCGGGAACGAACGCGCCGACCGAGACGTGCGCGCCGGTCGCGTCGGTCCGGATGCGGACGACGCGGTCGATCTCGGCGTACCCGAGGAACCGGGCGAAGGCCAGCGCGGTCGCCCCGGCGTCGCCGAACCGGGTGTCGTGCTCGGAGTCGTGCGACCAGGCGGCGGCCTCGGCGGCGGACTGGAACGGAAACAGCGGGAGCAGCGGCGCCGCGAGCACGGCGCGGGGCGATGGGGTGGTCGAGGAGCTGGTCGTGGCGCGGGGCCGGGTGGTCGAATCCGGCGTGCTCGACGAGCCGCTGCCGCAGGCGCCGGCCGCCAGGATCGCGAGGGTGGCGAACCCGGCCGAGACGACGTGTCGGCCGGACCTGGTCACCGGCGTTGGCGATCGATCTCGGTGCCGGCCTCGATGAGTTCCTCGGCCGAGAGGCCGACCGGCAGGTCCTCGCCGCGGAACAGACCCGCCGTCGGACCTTCGCCACCGAGTGCATGCGCGGCGAGTACGACGGCTGCGGAGTTCCAGGTCGGATGGTCGGCAGTGAAGTGCTCGCCGGGCCGGTCGAAGAGCTCGCCGTCGAAGTTCATGCCGCACCAGTACGCGCCGTCGTCGTGACGGAGGAACTGGATCCAACCGAACAGCGTGTGCGCCCGCTCGGACTCGCCGATCGCGTCGAGCGCCATGACCAGCTCGCACGTCTCGGCGGCGGTGACCCAGGGCTGGTCCGAGACGCACCGCACGCCGCGACCCGGGACCACGAACGTGTCCCAGTAGGCCGCGATGCGGGCCTGGGCCGGTCCTCCGCGTAGGACGCCCCCGAGGATCGGGTAGTACCAGTCCATCGCCCAGCGCGACTTGTCGAGGAAGCGCTCGGGGCGGTGGGCGATGGCGATGGCGAGCGAACCGACCGACAGCTCCCAGTCGGGACGGTCGTGGCCGAGGCGCCCGGCGACAGCGATGGCACATCGGAGGCTGTGGTGGATGCTCGACGACCCGGTCAGAAGTGCTCCGTCGGCGGGGTCGTCGGCGCGCCACGCGACCTCGCCCGTCTCGGTCTGGAGACCGAGCGCGTAGTCGATGGTCTTCTCGACGACCGGCCAGAACTCGCGCAGGAACGCGGTGTCGCCGGTGGTCAGATAGTGGTGCCAGACCCCGGTCGCGACATAGCAGGCGACGTTCGTGTCGAGCGTGGGGTCCTTCACCTCGTCGCCGACGTAGTACGCGTGCCAGGACCCGTCGCGGTTCTGCATGCGTCGGAGCCATTCGTAGGCGCGAGCGGCGGCGTCGTGGTGGCCGCCGACGTCGAGCGCCATCGCGGCCTCGACGAGGTTCCAGGGGTCCGTGTGCCCGCCCGGGATCCATGGGATGTTGCCGTCCGCCTGCTGGACCGACGCGATGGCGTCGACGGTCGCGGCCAGGTGTGGCGTTTCGAACACGCCCTCGACGGTCATCGCGTCCCTCCGATCACACGTCCACCTTCTGCGAGTAGATCACGAGGCTCTTGCCCATGAGCGGGTTGAGCGCGCGGTCGACGCCCGCGAGCCACTTGGGGTTCTTGGTGAGCTGCCATACGAGGAAGTCGTGGTACCGGCGAGCGATCGGGCGGTCGGGTTGGCCCACACCGCCGGCACAGCGGATCCACCAGTACGGGGAGTGGAGCGCGTGCGCGTGGTGCGAGCCGCGGAGCCAGAGCCCGGCGGCTTCGAGGTCCTGCTCCAGCTCGTGCTGGCGGAAGATGCGCACGTGCGCGCCGGGCGCGTCGTGATACTCGTAGTCGAGCGCCCAGTTGATCCGCTCCGGCCAGCGCGTCGGCACGGTCACGGCCATGCGCCCGCCGGGCTTGAGCACCCGGACCAGCTCCGCGATGGCGCCGCGGTAGTCCCAGATGTGCTCGAGCACCTCGGAGCAGACCACGCGGTCGAGCGAGGCGTCGGGGAACGGGAGTCGGAGGGCGTCGCCGTTGACCGTGAGCCACGGCTGGGTCGTCGGGACCTCGCCGGCCTCGTGCATCGCGCCGACGGTGGCGCGCACGTCCTTGAGGTCGGCCTCGGAGTAGTCGAGCGCGATCACCGACGCGCCGCGCTTCATTGCCGCGAACGCGTGGCGGCCACCGCCACAGCCCATGTCGAGGAGGCGGTCGCCGGGTTGGAGGCGGAGCCGGTCGAAGTCGACGGTGAGCATCCCTATCCCGCCTGTTCCAGCGCGCGAGTGCCCTCGGTGATCTCCAGCGTCTCGTACCAGTTCTCGATCATGCCGAGCGCGGTCCTGCGCCAGGTGAAGCGATCCAGGACCCGCTCCCGGCCGGCCGCGCCGATGCGGGCCCGCAGCTCCGGGTCGTCCAGCATCGTGACGATCGCGCCGGCGAGCGCACCCGGGTCGCTCGGCGGGACGGTCAGCGCCGCTCCACCCGACGGGCCCGTCACCTCGGGGAGCGCACCGCCCGTGGTGGTCACGAGCGGGGTCCCGCAGGCCATGCCCTCGATCGCGGGGAGTGAGAAGCCTTCGTAGAGCGACGGGATGACCGCGACCTCGCACTCGGCGTAGAGCTCCACGATCCGCTGGGTCGCGACCCCGGAGACGAACTCGACGTGCGGGCGCAGCCCGAGCTTGTCGAGCAGGGCGGGGATCTTCGACCCGTCCTTGGGCTTGCCGATGACGACGAGGTGGACGTCGTCGCGCTCGGTCCGCACCTTGGCCACCGCCTCGAGCAGCGGGACGAGTCCCTTGAGCGGTTGGTCCGACGACGTGGTCACGAGCAGCCGGCCCGGGACGCGCTCGATCTCGGGGAGCGGGCGGAAGACGTCCTGGTCGACGCCCACGGGTACGATGCGCAGCTGCTCCTCGCGGACGCGCATCTGGGCGATGATGTCCTTGCGGGAGTTCTCGCTCACCGTCACGAGTCGTGGGACCTGGCGTGCGACCTTCATCTGCATCTCGAGGAACGCGTACCAGCGCCGCAGGTTGAACCGCTGGAACGCGTTCGTCGCGTGCGCGAGCTCGAGGTCCCGGTCGACGGTGATCGGGTGGTGGAGCGTCGCGCAGACCGCCCAGCCGTCGTCCATCATCGAGGCGAGGCCGGAGCCGAACGACTGGTTGTCGTGAACGAGGTCGAAGTCGGCGCGATGCGCCGCGAGCCAGCGGTAGGCCCGACGGGTGAACGCCCACGGCTCGGGGAAGACACCGGTGCACATCAGACCGAACTCGCCGAGGTCGATCGCGTCCCGGAACTCCCACGGCCAGGGCACCCGGAACGGGTTCCCGGAGGGGTAGAGGTCGAGGCTCGGGATCTTGACGAGTCCCTGGGGGTCGTCCAGCTCGGGGTACGGCGGGCCCGCGAGGACCTCGACGTGGTGGCCGAGCGCGATCGCCTCGCGCGCGATGTAGGTCGTGTAGACGCCCTGGCCGCCACAGTGGGGGTTGCCCCGGTAGATCAGCCAGGCGACGCGGAGTGACTCGGGCAGCTTCGGGCCGGAGCGCGAGCTACCGAGTCGGGGGGAGGTCGCCATGAGAGCGAGCAGCCTACCTGCGCGAGGACTCCGGCTTCCTGGCGTAGCTTCGGGCCCGTGGCAGTGCCGGTTTCCGCCCAGGACGTCGCCCGCGCCCGGGTCGTGGCCGAACCGCGCTTCTCGCCGTCGGGTGAGCGTCTGGGCTGGCTCGCGGCGACCGACGACGTGCCCGTGCTCGAGGTCGCCCCGGCCGACGGCTCCGCCCCGCCCGTCATGGTCGGCGTGGGGATCGACCTCGGATCGGTGGGGGCCTACCGCGGCGGGATGTGGTGCTGGGTCGACGACGATCGCGTGGCGCTCATCACGAAGCGGGGCATCGTCAGTGTCGTCGGGCTGAACGGGCGCGCCGCGACCGTCGTCGGCGACGGACGCCGGTCGGCCCCGGCAGCCGACGGCCGAGGTCGGATTCTCTTCTCCTGCAGCGGCGAGGGTTCGATGGCGGTCGAGGAGGCCTCCCTCGACGGCACCACCGCCTTCCGGCGCTGGTCCGACAGCGACTTCGCGTGGGACCCGGCGACCACCGACGACGGCCGCTGGATCGCCTGGCACGAGTGGGATCTCGGCGCGATGTCCTGGACCGGGTCGCGCATCGTGGTCGCGGACCGGGACGGCGACGACGCCCGCGTTGTCGCCGGAGGTCCGGGGGTGTCGGTCGGTCAGCCGCGCTTCTCGCCCGACGGCGCCCGGCTCGCGTACGTGTCGGACGAGTCCGGGTGGTGGAACGTGGTCGTCGCGCGCCCGGACGGCTCCGACGCGCGGCCGCTGCTCGCCGAGCCGTACGACCACGCCGAGCCGGCGTGGGGGTCCGGGCAGCGTTCGTTCGCGTGGTCGCCCGGCTCGGACGCGATCGCGCTGTGCCGGAACGAGGCCGGATTCGCGCGCCTGGTCGTCATCACGCTCGGCGGTGATACGCGCGAGCTCACGCGCGGCTGGCACCATGGCATCGACTGGCACCGCGCCGGGATCGTCGCGGTTCGCTCGGGTGCGCGCACGCCGCCCGAGGTCGCGGTGGTCGACCCGTCCACGGGAGACCGCCGCGTCGTCGCCCGCAGCACGGACTCGGGGATGGGGGACGACGCGCGGGAGCCGTCGGTGGTGACCTGGGAGTCCGACGGCGCGACGGTCCCGGGACTCCTCTACCTGCCCGACGACCGATCGGCGCACCCGCCGTTGATCGTGGACGTCCACGGGGGGCCGACCGGGCAGGCGGTGGTCCGTTGGGACGGCTGGCTGCGGTACTTCACGAGTCGCGGGTGGGCGGTGCTGCGGCCGAACCCGCGAGGTTCGACGGGCTACGGCCGGGACTACGTCCAGGTCGCGTGGCGGCAGTGGGGCGTCGAGGACGTCGACGACGTGGCGGCCGGTATCCGGGCCGCGGCAGCCCAGGGATGGTGCGATCCGGACCGCATCGCGATCGCCGGCGGCAGCTCGGGCGGATTGACCGCGCTGCTCCTCTGCGCCCGGTACGGCGACCTCGTGCGCGCCGCGGTCTCCGCGTACGGGGTGACGGACCTGTTCGACCTCGCGCGCACGACGCACCGGTTCGAGTCCCGCTATCTCGACGAGATCGTCGGCCCGCTCCCGGAGGCGGATGCCGCGTACCGTGACCGGTCGCCGATCACCCACGCCGCGGGGATCCGGGTACCGCTGCTCGTGTTGCAGGGTGATGCCGACGAGGTCGTGCCCAAGGCCCAGGCGGACGCGCTGGTCGCAGCGGTGCGGGCCGCCGGCGGTACGGTCGACTACCGCGTGTACGAGGGCGAGGGGCACGGGTGGTCGCGCCAGTCCACGATCGCCGACGAGTTGGAGCGCACGCTCGCCTTCCTGGATCGATGGGTGTCGGGATGAAGCTCGAGGTGGAGTACCAGGGTGCGAAGCGTGGTGTGACGCGTGTCGCCGACCGCGCGGTCGTGCTCGCGCACGGGGCCGGCGCCGACATGCACGCGCCCACCCTGACCACCGTCACCGCCGCGCTGAGTGCAGTGGGGATCCCGAGCCTGCGGTTCCAGTACCCGTACCGCAGTGCGGGGAAGAAGGCGCCCGACCGTCCCGCAGTGCTGCTCGAGGCGACGCGGACGGCGGTCGCGGAGCTCGCCCGCCGCACGAAGCTCCCGTCCGACCGCCTGGTGCTCGGCGGCCGATCGATGGGTGGCCGGTACTGCTCGCTCGTCGCCGGCGACGCCGACGACCCGGTTCCGTGCCTCGGCCTGCTGCTGCTCGGGTACCCGTTGCACGCGGCCGGCAGGCCCGAGAAGGAGCGCAGCGATCACTTCCCGCGCCTGACGATGCCGGTCCTGTTCGTCAGCGGCACCCGCGACCCGCTCGCGTCGCGGCCGGCACTCACCAAGGCTGCACGCAGGGTGAAGGGAACACGGACGTTCCACTGGATCGAAAGTGGCGACCACGGCTTCAAGCCGCTGAAGTCGAGCGGCCTCACCATCGACGGCGTCCTGGCGGATGTCGCGGCGGCCGCGACCGCGTGGGTGGCCGCACTCCCCGGGTAGCGTGGGTGACAGTGTCCGAGACCATCACCGACCCCATCACCGCGCCGACGATCGCCCCGGCGGAGACGCCGGTGGAATCGCCGAGCCGCCCGGTCAGCGACGACGGCGACCACGACCGCTTCGCCCACTACGCGCGCAAGGACGACGTCACGCGCGCGTACGTCACCGGCGAGGCCATCGTCGCGTTGTGCGGCAAGAAGTGGGTGCCCACGCGCGACCCGAAGTCCTACCCGATCTGTCCCACCTGCAAGGAGCGCAAAGAAGCCGGCTGGAGCCTCTGAGGTGCGGGTCCCGCGCGCGTTCGCGTTCGTCGACCTCTCCGGCTTCACCCAGTTCACCGACCTCCACGGTGACGACGAGGCGGTCGCGGTTCTCACGCAGTTCCGCTCGAAGCTGCGCTCGACCGCCTCGGACATCGGCGTGCGCGTCGCGAAGTGGCTCGGCGACGGCGCGATGCTCGTGTCGGTCGACACGGCCACGCTGGTCGAGGCCACGGTCTCCATGGCGGACGACTTCGCCGACGAGGGCCTGCTCCCGCTGCGTGCGGGGCTCGCGTTCGGGAACGTGATCCTCTTCGAGGGCGACGACTACACCGGCGGCGCCATCAACCTCGCGGCCCGGCTCTGCGACCTCGCGCAGCCGCTCGAGGTGCTCGCGACCGTCGACGTCGGGGACCACGTGCCGGCGGGCATCGCGGCGATCCCCGCCGGGGACTACTCCGTGGCCGGGCTCGCCGTGCCCGTCGAGGTGGTCCGGTTGGTGCACGCCTCCCGCTTCGAGGTCACCGGGGAGACACCCCTCCCGCGCGTCTGAGCGTCTCGCTACCCTTCGGGTGATGAGCGAATCCTGGAACACCCTGCGCCTCGAACGCGATGGTCACGTCGGCCGGCTGGTCCTCGACCGACCCGACAAGCTGAACAGCTTCACCATCGAGATGTGGCGTGAGCTGCGCGAGCTCGGGGAGGGGCTGTGCGCCGACCCGGGTGACCTGCGCGCGCTCGTGGTCGTCGGCGCGGGGCGCGCGTTCTCCAGCGGGATCGACACGTCGGTGTTCTCCGGGGGTCCGGCCGGCGACAGCATCGCGGGTGGGCCCGATGCCGGGACCCGGCACGAGAACCCGGTCGTCGACGGCATCATGCGGACCCAGGAGGCCTTCTCCTGGCTCGAGACCGCGCCGTTCGCGACGATCGCGGCGGCGCGGGGCTACGCCCTGGGCGCGGGTCTGCAGATCGCGCTCGCGTGCGACGTCCGTATCTTCGCCCACGGCATCAGCGTCGGACTGCTCGAGCACAAGTACGGGATCATCCCGGATCTCGGCGGTACCCAACGGCTGCCGCGCCTCGTCGGCCCGGGCAAGGCCAAGGAGCTCATCTTCACCTCGGCGCGCATCGACGGCGACGAGGCGTACCGCATCGGCCTGTGCGAGCACCTCGTCCCCGACGAGGAGCTGGAGGAGGCCGCCGGCGCTCTCGCCGCGCGCATCGCCGCCCAGCCGCCGCTCGCGATCCGCGAGGCCAAGCGCGCCGTGAACGCGAGCTTCGACCTGCCGATGGCCGACGGTCTGCGCTTCGAGGCCGAGGGCCAGGGCGTCTGCCTCCCGTCGAACGACATGAAGGAAGCGATCTCCGCGTTCGTCGAGCAGCGCGAGCCCGTCTACCGCGGGGAGTGAGGCTCACGCCCCACGCCGCCTGACCCGGGCCAGTCGGTGCGGGTCATCCGCCAGCGGCAGTCCACGCCCTCCTCGCCGGGCGCGGTCGCCGCGTCCGGCGACTCCGCCACCAGTCGGAAGCCGAGGCGCTCCGGAACTCGTCGGCTCGCGGCGTTGGCGCGATCGTGATGGATCTCCACGTGCTCGATGCGGGGCACCGTGAAGGCCGCGGTGGTCAGCGCGGCGACGGCCTCGGTGGCGAGCCCCTGGCCGACGTGATCCGCGTGGAGCCAGTAGCCGATCTCGAGAGTGTCGGGTCCCCGGCGCCGATGGAGTCCCGTCCCGCCCACGATCTTCGTTCCTTCGAGCATGCCGAGGACGGCGTCGCCGCCCGTCGACCAGTCCTCGTTCGCCGAGTCGATCCACGCGAGGCGCACGCCGCGCGACCGGCTCCGCCGCGGCCCAGGGCATCCACGGCAGGAGGTGCTCGCGGCTCTTCGCGATCGCGGCGGCGAGCGCGTCGACGTCGGCGGGTTCCCACCGCCGGAGCACGAGCCGCGGCGTGGTGAGATGGTCGGGCAACCGCTCCATGACGCCCATGGTCGCACCCAGTTCCGGCGCGATCGGAGGCGTTTCTCGTCAGCCGAGGATGCCGACCGCGGGACACGACGAGGAGCAGCAGGAGCACCGACACCGAGGCCTGGCCCAGCATCGTGAGCTTGGCCCACGGGGCCAGGGGCATCGTGTCGGTCGGGCTGAACGCGATCGCGTTGGTGAACGACAGGTAGGCGTAGTCCACGAAGCTCGGCTCCCAGCCGGCCGGTGCGAACTCGGGCGCGGTCATCTGGGTGAACAGGAAGTCGGGATACGGATCGGTCCCGAGTGCCCGGGCCGCGGGTCCGCCACGGTCGAACTCCCAGTACCAGACCGCGAAGACGATGACGTTGGTGCCCCAGATCGCCGCTGCGGTCAGCAGCAGGGTCTCGGCGTTCCGGATGCCCTCGCCGTTCACCAGGTCCACGATCAGCCGGACCGCGGACGCCGCGTTGGCGATGCTGACCAGGGCCAGCAGCGCGAACGAGAAGGGCCGGAGCCGGCGTGCGTCCCGGTCGACGCGCAAGGGGTTGACGACGACCACGATCAGGAGCAGGACCGCTCCGAGGCTCGGGATGAGCCAGCGCGGATGGTTGACCACCCGGTCGGGGAGGATCGCGAGCAGCACGATCGCGATGCCGAGCGCGATGGAGACCGCGACGCGCGACTCGACGTCGGTGACCTGTTGCCACGCCGGTCGGACCCGGTCGCCGACGGCTCTCGTCGCGCCCCGACCCGGTCGCATCACGGGACCGAGGAGCCGCTCGACCGCGGCGAGGCGCTGGTTGACGTCGGCGTCGTCGGGAGCGCCCTCATCGTTCGGCGTGGTCGCGTCGGCGGGCGTCGGGTCTTCGTCGGTCATGCGCTGGGCCTCCGGATGGATCGAGGCTACGGGTGCGACGCGCCGGCGCGGCGGACCGGCGCGGATCGGTGCCCACCGCGGGGTGGCCCGGTACCCTGAGTGGATGGACGCCGTGCGTGTTCGCCCCGGTGGCCCGTTGTCCGGGACCATCCGCGTCTCCGGCGCGACGAAGAACTCCGGGCTCAAGCAGCTCGCGGCCGCGCTGCTCGCGTCGGGCGTGACCCATGTGCGCAACCTCCCGCGGGTCCGTGACCTCGACGTCATGCTCGACGTGCTGCGCGCCGTCGGGGCCGCGGTCGAGTGGACCGGCGCCGAGGAGCTCACGATCGACACCACCGGACCGCTCCAGCCCGAGGCCCCCTACGAGCTCGTCCGCAGGATGCGGGCCTCGATCAACGTGCTCGGCCCCCTCGTGGCGCGCTGCGGCGAGGCGCGGGTCGCGCTCCCGGGCGGCGACAACATCGGGAGCCGCCGGCTCGATATGCACGTGCGCGGCCTCGAGGCGATGGGTGTCGAGATCGCGGTCGAGCACGGCTTCATTCGGGCACGATGCAACGGTTTGTGCGGAGCGCGGATCGTGCTCGAGTTCCCGAGTGTGGGCGCGACCGAGAACCTCCTGTCGGCCGCGGTACTCGCGAAGGGAGAGACGGTGATCGAGAACGCCGCGCGCGAACCCGAGATCACCGACCTCGCCGCGTTCCTCAACCGCATGGGCGCGCACGTGATCGGGGCGGGGACGAGCACCATCACCATCGAGGGTGTCGACTCCCTGACCGCGGCCGACACCGAGATCATGGGCGACCGCATCGAGGCCGGCACGCTCCTGATGGCGTGCGGAATCGCGGGCGGCGAGGTCGAGCTCACCGGCGTACGGTTGGAGCATCTCGAGATGGTCGGTGCGAAGCTCGGCGAGATGGGCATGCGCGTCTCGCCGACGCCCGACGGGATCTGGGCCCAGGCGACCGAGCCGCTCCACGCCGTCGACATCGCGACGCTGCCCTACCCCGGCTTCGCGACCGACTTCATGCCGATGGCGGTCGCGCTCCTCGCCCTGAGTGAGGGCACCGCGATCGTCACCGAGAACGTGTTCGACAACCGGCTCTCCTTCGTCGACGAGCTCGGGCGCATGGGTGCCGACATCCGGCACGAGGGCCGCCACGCCGTGGTGCGGGGCCGCGCCCGCCTGTCAGGCGCACCCGTACGGGCGCTCGACGTCCGGGCGGGCGCGGCGCTCGCGCTGGCGGGCATGCGTGCCGACGGCGAGACCGTCATCGACGACTGGTTCCACGTCGACCGGGGGTACCCCGATCTCCCGGCCGCGCTGGTGGCGCTCGGCGCCGACGTCGAGCGCATCTGACGGCACCCGCGCCGGGCTCGGTCGAGGCGCGATCAGCCGAGCGGCGGGACGGCGCGGGCGAGGATCTTCGCCGTGTCGACGCCGGCGGGCAGCGTGCCGAACGTCCGGCCCCAGTCACCGGCCAGGCGGGTCGCGCAGAACGCGTCGGCCACCGCCGGCGGAGCGTGGCGGACGAGTAGCGAACCCTGCAGCGTGAGGGCGAGCCGCTCGGCGAGGTTCCGGGCGCGCCGCTCCGGCGCGTGGTCGGCCGCGAGGTCCGCGAGGGCCGCGTCGAGGTCGGCGATGGCGCGGTCGAGCCGTATGTCGGCGCCGGCCGCGAGCGCGATCTCGGCCCGCACGGCGTCGAGGGTCCCGGGCTCACGCGCCGCGGCGCGCAGCACGTCGAGCGCGATCACGTTGCCCGATCCCTCCCAGATCCCGTTCAGCGGGCTCTCACGGAAGAGGCGGGGCAGCCCGGAGTCCTCCACGTAGCCGGCACCACCCAGACACTCGAGCGCCTCGGCCACGAACGGGGGCTGGCGCTTGCACACCCAGTACTTGGCGACCGCGGTCGCGAGTCGCCGGAACGCGGGTTCGGTGTCGGTGTCGGCGCCGGTCGCGACCGCGTCGTACGCGCGGGCGAGCCGCAGCATCAGGGTGGTGGCGGCCTCGCTCTCGATGGCCAGATCGGCGAGCACCTGCTCCATCAGCGGCTGGTCCGCCAGGCGCTTGCCGAAGGCCGTCCGGTGGGCGGTGTGGTGTCGTGCCTGCGCGAGCGCGGCGCGCATCCCGGCCGACGAGCCGATCACACAGTCGAGCCGCGTGTGGTTGACCATTGCGATGATCGTCGCGACCCCGCGTGCCTCCTCGCCCACCCGGCGTCCCCACGCGCGCTCGAACTCGATCTCGCCCGACGCGTTGGAGCGGTTGCCGAGCTTGTCCTTGAGCCGCTGGATGCGGATCTGGTTGCGCGTGCCGTCGGGCAGATAGCGGGGAACCGCGAAGCACGTGATGCCGGCGTCGGTCCGGGCGAGCATCAGGAAGAGATCCGAGCCCGGCGCGGAGCAGAACCACTTGTGCCCGGTGAGCCGGTAGTCGTCCCCGTCGGCGACGGCGGTCGACGTGTTGGCCCGCACGTCCGAGCCGCCTTGCTTCTCGGTCATCGCCATGCCCGCGATCGCGCCCGCCTTCTCCGGCGCCGGCCGGTACGACGGGTCGTACGCGCGCGTCGTCAGCAGCGGCTCCCAGACGCTCGCTTCGTCGGGCGCGGCGCGCAGCGCCGGCACGATCGAGTAGGTCATCGAGATCGGGCACGTGTGCCCGGCTTCGGCCTGCGACCACGCGTAGAACGCCGCCGCTCGCGCCACGTGCGCGCCCGGGCGGGGATCCGACCACGGCGCGCCGTGGAGGCCGTGGCGGACCCCGACGTCCATGAGCCGGTGGTAGTCGGGGTGGTACTCGACCTCGTCGATGCGGAACCCGTACCGGTCGTGCGTGCGCAGCACCGGCGGCGACTCGTTGGCGCGGCGGGCCCACGCCTGCGCCTCGGCGGAGCCGGCCAGGGTCCCGACCGTGCGGAGATCGGACGTCGCCCATCCGGCGCCCTCCCGCACGACCCCCTCGAGCAGCGCCGGATCGCGGGCACCGACGTCGTAGTCCGCCAGCGGCGGCGGCTGGTTCAGCACGTCGTGGGTCATCCGCTCCGCCTCCTCCGGTCCCGGCCCGCCGGGCGCTGCGGGCGTCGCCGACGCTAGGTCGCAATCACGGTGTGAGGGAACAAGTCCGGTATCGTCGGCGTTCCACCCGGTCCGGAGGTGCCCAGATGGCGACAGACACCATGGAAGCAGGCGTGCTCGACGCGATCGACGCCATCCGTCCTGCCCTCCAGGCCGACGGCGGCGACATCGTCTACAAGACGATCGACGATGCCGGCGTGGTCCACGTGGAGCTGGTCGGCGCCTGCGGGACGTGCCCGGTGTCGACGATGACCCTGAAGGCCGGGGTCGAGCGCATCATCATGGACCGGGTCCCCGGGATCACCGAAGTCGTCGCCGACTGAGCGGATGCGTCGCGACATCCCGGCGCTGGTCGCGCGCGCCGTCGAGGGCGATCGGGGCTCGATCGCCAAGCTGATCTCCATCGTCGAGTCCGGCGGACCGGATGCCGACGCCGCGGGCGCCGCGCTCTACCCCCACACCGGCAACGCGTACACCGTCGGACTGACGGGAGCCCCCGGCGCGGGGAAGTCGAGTCTCACCGACGCCCTGATCCGCCGGATCCGCAAGGACGACCTCGAGGTCGGGGTCCTCGCGATCGACCCGACGTCACCGTTCAGTGGCGGCGCGATCCTCGGTGACCGGGTCCGGATGCAGGACCACGCCACCGACGCCGGGGTCTACATCCGCTCGATGGCGACCCGTGGTCATCTCGGTGGGCTCGCGATCGCGACGCCGCGGGCGGCTCGCGTGCTCGACGCGGCCGGCAAGCCCTGGGTGATGATCGAGACCGTCGGTGTCGGCCAGGTCGAGGTGGAGATCGCCGGCTCGGCCGACACCACCGTCGTCGTCGTCAACCCCGGCTGGGGTGACGGCGTGCAGGCGAACAAGGCCGGGCTCATGGAGATCGCCGATCTGTTCGTGGTCAACAAGGCGGACCGCGACGGTGTTGCCGAGACGATCCGTGACCTCGAGATGATGCTGGATCTCTCAGGACATCCCGAGTGGCGGCCGCGCATCGTGTCGACGGTGGCAACTCGCGGCGAGGGGATCGACGAGCTCTGGGACGCCATCCGGGAGCACCGCGAGTTCCAGGAGCAGGAGGGTCGGCTCGTGCGGCGTCGGGAGGCGCGTCTCCGGGACGAGCTGCGGTCCATCGTGGCCGCGCGACTGCGGGCCCAGGCCGATGCCGCGTGCTCGGGGCCCCACTTCGACGAGCTGGTCACCCGGGTTCTCACCCGCGAGCTCGATCCCGACACCGCCGCCGGTCAGCTGCTCGCGTCGACCTGACGGACGCACGGATAGGGTCCGGACCATGACCGACGACCTGGTCCTGCTCGAAGACCACGACGACGGCGTGGTCGCATTGCGGCTCAACCGCCCGCCGATGAACGCGCTCTCCCAGGCGCTCCTCACCGCGATCGGCGACGCGGCCGCGGAGCTGCACGGCCGACCGGACGTCAAGGCCGTCGTCGTGTTCGGGAGCGAGAAGGCGCTCGCGGCGGGGGCCGACATCAAGGAGTTCGGCGACCAGCGCGCCGCGCGCACGATCGGCGCGACGTTCCGCCGCGCGTTCGACACGCTCGCCGCGATCCCACGGCCCGTCGTCGCCGGGATCCGAGGGTTCGCGCTGGGCGGGGGCATGGAGCTCGCGCTCGCGTGCGACCTGCGGATCGCGGCCGACACCGCGCGGCTGGGTCAGCCCGAGATCCTGCTCGGTGTCATCCCCGGCGCCGGAGGGACCCAGCGCCTGCCACGCCTCGTCGGACCCGCGCGAGCCAAGGAGCTCGTGTGGAGCGGACGCCAGGTCAAGGCGAACGAGGCTCTGGCGATCGGTCTCGTCGATCGGGTGGTGCCGGCCGACGAGTTGGAGTCCGCCGCCCTCGCGTGGGCGTCCGAGCTCGCGACGGGTGCGGTCGTCGCCATGGGCCTCGCGAAGCGCGCGATCGACGAAGGCCTCGACGGCTCGCTCCTGCGTGGGCTCGACGTCGAGGCGACCGCGTTCGTCGACGTTTTCGGCACCGAGGACGCGCGCGCGGGCGTCGCGAGCTTCCTGGAGCACGGGCCGGGCAAGGCGAAGTTTCGGGGCCGATAGCGCGCACACCTCGCCCATCCCGCTCAGGCGGACGACTGCGCCTCGGCGAGCGCGCGCAGCCGCTCGAGGTTCTTGCGCCACACGCGCTCGAGGATCGGCCGGGCGGCCCGCGCCCCGAGCGGCCCGCCGAGCCGGAACGGGAACCGCAGGTCCTCGGTCCAGCAGAACTCGGTGAGCGCCGCGCCGACGGTCCGCAACGTGAAGCGACCGGTGCCGAGCACGAGGCCCCGGTGCTCGATGCCCATCACTGATCCCGGCTCCCATTCGGTGACGCGCATGGTGTCGACGGTCGAGAGCGGACCGACCCGGGTGAGACAGTCGAACTCGGTGCCCACGCCGGCGCGCTGCTCACCGTGGAAGGTGATCTGCTCGGCGTCGGTCATCCACTTGGTATGCGTCTCGATGTCCTCGACCGTGCGCCAGACCGACTCGACCGACGCGCCGATCGTCGTGCAGAGGTGAAGGTGCATCAGGCGTCCCGGAGCAGCGCGGCGGCCTGCTCGGGCGCGACCGCGTTGGCGTAGACGCCGGTGCCGAGCTCGAACCCGGCGATCACACTCGTGCGGGGCACGACTTCGAGGTGCCAGTGCATCTCGCCGGGCCGGACCGACGGTGGCGCGGTGTGGACGATCACGTTGTACGGCGCAGGCCCGAGGAGCCGCTCCAACCGGCCCAGGGCGTCGAGCAGGGTCTCGGCGACGACGCGGAGCTCGGCCTCGGTTGCCTCGTCGAACCGGGCCCGAGTCGAACGATGGGCGACGCGCATCAGGTACGGCGCCCAGCCCGCCGGTGGGCACCACGCGGCGGCAGGCCCCTCGACGACGCCGAGGCCGGAGCGCTGCGCGTGCACCAGCTCGCGGGCGACGAGGTCGGTGTCGAACCGCTCCGTCATCGCGAGGATGCTCTCGGCCATCCGGTCGGGCGCGACGAGCTGCGCATGGGGATGCGCGAGGGACGCGCCGGCGGCGCGGCGGTGGTTCACGAACGCGCTGACGAACGCGCGCCCGGCCGCGAGGTGGAACGCGGCACGGTCGCGCAGGACGCAGAGCACCTCGGTCGCCTGATCGGGGTCGAGGTGCGCGAGGTCACGGTCGTGAGCGGGGGAGAGGACGATCACCTCGTGCGCGCCGGTGGCGTCGCCGTCTTCGGGGGAGCCGACGATGGGATACAGGTTGGGCACCACCCGCACGCTCCACCCGGGCCCGTCGGCCACCCCGGTGCCGGTGCGGCACGTCTCGGGAGGGGTCTGGCTCTCGTGGCCGGGGCAGAACGGGCATTCGTCGGCGGTGCTGCCGGTGTCGTCGGGGGTGGTCGCGCTCGTGTACGGGCGGGCGGCCCGCTCGGCGGCGATGACCACGGTGCGGTCGAGAATCGGGTCGTGGCGGTAGGTCGGCACGGGGGACACCGTACGCGGCGGTAGGTTCCTCCCCATGACGAGGCGGCTCGTGATCATCGGTGGCGGCCCCGCGGGCAACACCGCGGCCACCGTCGCGGCGACCATGGGCGCGGACGTCGTGCTCATCGAGTCCGACATCGTGGGCGGTGCCGCGCACCTGCTCGACTGCATCCCGTCCAAGGCGATGATCGCCACGGGCGGCGAGCTCGCCGACCTCCGGCGGGCCAAGACGATGGGCCTCGAGGCGACCGGCTCCCTCGACGTCGACGCCCTCCGCACGCGGGTCGCGACGATCGAGTCCCGGCTGCGGACGAGCATCAACGAGCTGCTGGAGTCCCAGGGGGTCCGGCTCGTGCTGGGGCGGGCCCGCTTCCTGGACTCCTACACGATCGCGGTCGACGGCGAGTCCGGGACGGAGGAGATCACCGGCGACGTCTTCGTGGTGGCCACCGGCTCACGCCCGCGGGTCCCCGACTGGGCGCCGCTCGACGGCACGAGGGTCCTCACCACGCGGGAGGCCTACCCGCCGCCCGAGATCCCGACGCATCTGTGCGTGATCGGCTCGGGCGTGACCGGTGTGGAGTTCACGCACATGTTCAGCGCTCTCGGCAGCGAGGTGACGCTCGTCGTGTCGCGCCAGCAGGTGCTGCCCCGGAAGGACCCCGAGGTCGCGGCGGTGCTCGAGGACGAGTTCCTCGGCCGCGGCGTCCACCTCCTGAAGGGCGCGCGCGCGACCGCGATCACCGCGAGCGACGACGGCGTGCGCATCGACTGCGACGACGGTCGTCGGGTCGACGCGTCCCACGTGATCCTCGCGATCGGCTCGCTGCCCAACACCGAGGGGCTCGACCTCGAGAACGCCGGCGTCGCCATCGACGACGGCGGGTTCATCACGATCAACCACAACTGCCTCACGTCGGCGGCGCACATCTATGCCGCCGGCGATGTGTCGGGGAAGCTCCCGCTCTCGTCGGTCGCGGCGATGCAGGGTCGCAAGATCGCCGAGCACCTGATGGGCCTCCACGCACGGGAGCACCGCCACCTCGACTACGAGAAGGCGGCCTCGGCGATCTTCACCGATCCCGAGATCGCCGACGTCGGACTGGCCGAGGCCGACGCGTTCGCGGCCGGCCGCAAGATCCGCGTGACCAAGGTGCCGTTCGCGACCAACCCGAAGGCGCTCATCAACGGCGATCCGCGGGGGTTCGTCAAGATCATCTCGGACCCGGCGACGGGGGTGGTGCTCGGCGGCTCGATCGTCGGGCGCGGCGCGGCGGAGCTGATCTCGGTGATCGCCGTCGCCGTCACGAACAATCTCAAGGTGGTCGACATCGTCGACTCCCTGCTGGTGCACCCCGCGATGGCGGAGTCCCTCGCCGACGCCAGTTCCTGACGCGCCCGCTGACGCGCGATTTCCAGTTCCTGGGAGGTTCCGCGGAACGCTCGGTCCGGCCGCGTGACGCGCCGCCTGGCGCCGTGGCGAGCACACGTGATGGGCGGGCAGTCTGGGTGGATGACCAATGCGCCCGACCCGTCGCCGGTTCATTTCGCCGGGAGCGTGGCGGACATCGCACGCGACTGGTCGATGGCCATCCGATCCGCGTCGCCGGGTCCGCCCGAGCGGATCGACGGATACACCATCGGAGTGGTCCCCGTCGGG
This sequence comes from uncultured Acidimicrobiia bacterium, assembly GCA_963801105.1. GTDB lineage: Bacteria > Actinomycetota > Acidimicrobiia > IMCC26256 > JAENVU01 > JAENVU01. The sequence goes on along the minus strand of CAWDDH010000003.1, from coordinate 3,554,290 downwards.
ACGGGGCCGGGACCACACCTCGGCGAGGTTCACCCCGACGGCGACGAGTTTCTCTACGTGGTCAGCGGAACGATGGAGCTGGTCCTCGACGACGGCGACGCGCAGACGGTGGGTGTCGAGACGAACGTCGTCCTGCGGGCCGGCGACGCGTACGTCGTGCCCCGTGGTGTCTGGCACCGACTCGAAGCGACGGAGCCCGGTCGGTTGGTGCACGTCACGCCCGGCCCGAACGGCAGCTACCGACCGCGAGATGCGGCCGAGGCCTGACCTTCACGAGCGGTCGCCCGGCAGTTCCCCGCGGAGCACGGTGACGGCGGGACCGGCGAGAAAGACGCGGTCGCCGTCGAGTCGGCAGTGCAACGTGCCACCTCGCGCGGAGGCCTGGCGGGCGACGAGCTCGGTGCGGCCGAGCTTGGCCGCCCAGTACGGCACGAGCGCGCAGTGCACCGAGCCCGTGACCGCGTCCTCGTCCACACCGACGCCCGGGCCGAACACGCGCGAGACGATGTCCACGCCGGTCCGGTCCGAGCGAGCGGTCACCGAAGCCCCGTCGACGATCCGCTCCAGGGCGCGGAGATCGGGCGTGAGCTGCTCGACCTCCGCCGCGGTCGCGAGTTCCACGATGAACCACTGCTTGTTGTCGAGCACTGCGACCGCCTCGGAGACGCCGAGCGCGGCGAGCAGTCCGGGGGCCGGGTCGACGCGCCTGGGGGGCACGGCCGGGAAGTCCATCTGGATCATCCCCTCGCGCCGGGTGCACACGAGCGCGCCGGACTGGGTGTGGAACGTGATCGGGCCGTCGGCCCGGCCGGATTCGTAGAGCGCGTGGGCGCTCGCCAGGGTCGCGTGTCCGCACAGCGGGATCTCGACGGTGGGCGTGAACCAGCGGAGCCCGAACTGGTCCGGCCCCCGGGGCACGACGTAGGCCGTCTCGGCGAGCCCGAGCTCGAACGCCAGCCCCTGCATCCAGGCCTCGTCGGCGGGCGCCTCGAGGAAGACGATCGCCGCGGGATTGCCGGCGAAGGGCGTGTCGGTGAACGCGTCGACCCAGACGAGCGGAGTGGTCATCCCCGGACGCTACGCGCCCGATCCTCGCGGCCGCCGGGGGTTACTCGATGACGACCAGCACGTCGCCGGCGCTCACGGTGTCGCCCGCCGCGACGCGGATCTCCTTCACCGTGCCTTCGGTGTCGGCGTTGATGTGGTTCTCCATCTTCATCGCCTCGAGGACGAGGACCGACTCGCCGAGCGTCACGGCCTGTCCGACCTCCGCGGTCACCTTCACGATCGTGCCCTGCATCGGCGCGGTGATCGTCCCGCTGCCACCCGCTCCGGTGTGGGCAGCCGACTTCGGCTTCGGCGCCCGGCGCGCCGGTCCGCTCGCTCCGGACGCGGCCGGAACTCCTCCGGGCAGGTAGAGCTTCACGTCGAACTTCTTGCCGTTCACCTCGACGGGCACGACCGTGGCCTCGCCGTCCTCCTCGGGGGTCGCGGTGGCGCCGGAGTCCGACACGAGCCCCGACAGGTCCACCTGCTCCTCGAGCCAGCGGGTCGAGTGCTCGCCGGCGGCGAAGTCCGGGTGGGAGAGGACGAGCTCGTCCACGGGCACCGTCGTGTGGATGCCCTGCACGCGCAGCTCACCCAGCGCACGGAGCATGCGGCGCCGGGCGCGCTCCCGGTCGGGGGCCCAGACGATCAGCTTGCCGACGAGGTTGTCGTAGTACTGCGAAACCGTGTCGCCCGTCTCGTACCCGCCGTCCCACCGCACGCCGGGTCCCGACGGGATCGCGAGCTCGGTGAGCGTGCCGGGGGAGGGGAGGAAGCCCTTGGCCGAGTTCTCCGCGTTGATGCGAACCTCGATGGCGTGACCTCGGCGCTCGATGTCGTCCTGGGAGAACGAGAGCGGCTGGCCGGACGCGACGCGGATCTGCTCGGCGACGAGGTCGAGCTGGGTGACCATCTCGGTCACGCAGTGCTCGACCTGCAGCCTGGTGTTCATCTCCAGGAAGTAGAACTCGCCGTCCTGGTAGAGCATCTCGACCGTGCCGGCGTTCACGTAGCCCGTGGCCGTGGCCACCTGGACCGCCGCCTCGCCCATGGCCCGACGGGTGTCCTCCGACAGCCCCGCGGCCGGGGACTCCTCGACCAGCTTCTGGTGCCGGCGCTGCACCGAGCAGTCCCGCTCGCCGAGCCACACCGCGTTGCCGTGGGTGTCGGCGAAGATCTGGATCTCGATGTGACGCGGGTTGGTGAGGTACTTCTCGAGGTAGGCCTCGGAGCGGCCGAAGTAGGCCTGCGCCTCGCGGGCCGCCGAGTCGAGGGCCGACTGCGCGGCAGCCGCATCGGCGACGACCTTCATGCCCTTGCCGCCACCGCCGTAGGCAGCCTTGATCGCGACCGGCCAGCCGACCTGCTCACCGAACGCGATCACGTCGTCGACGCTCGTGATCTCCTCGAGGGTGCCGGGCACGCTGGCGACGCCGCCGCGATCGGCGGCCTTCCGGGCGGAGATCTTGTCGCCCATCACGTCGATCGCGTCCGGCGGCGGGCCGATCCAGGTCACGCCCCGCTCGGTGATGGTGCGGGCGAAGTCGGCATTCTCGGCGTAGAAGCCGTAGCCGGGGTGCACCGCGTCGGCGCCGCTGCGTTCGATGACGTCGAGGATGGCGTCCGAGTCGAGGTAGCTCTCGGCGGCGGTCTGGCCGCCCAGGGCGTAGGCCTCGTCGGCGTAGCGGACGTGCAGGGCCTCCCGATCCAGGTCGGAGTAGACGGCGACCGTCGTGATTCCGAGCTCCCGACACGTCCGCATGACCCGCACGGCGATCTCACCGCGGTTGGCGATCAGGATCTTCTGGAGCACGCTTCCCCCGCGTCGGCCGGTGACGGAACGCCGTATCCTACGGGCCGTGCGGGAGCCCCAGGCCAGTCCGACCCGCTTCGGCGAGGTTCGCTGGTTCCCCGAGCTCGACTCGACCAACCGCTACCTGCTCGACGAGGCCCGCGCCGGCGCCCCGGCGGGCCTGGTCGTCGTGGCCGACCACCAGACCGCGGGGAAGGGTCGTCTCGACCGCGCCTGGATTGCTCCGCCCGCTGCGTCCCTGCTGGTCTCGGTGCTGTTGCGTCCCTCGATCGTGGTCGAGGACCGGCACTCGCTCGTGATGGCGGCCGGGCTCGCGATGGCCGAGGCGATCGAGACCGTCACCGGGGTGGTGGCCGGGTTGAAGTGGCCCAACGACCTCCTCGTGCGCGACCGCAAGCTGGCCGGTGTGCTCGCCGAGGCGGCGGGCGACGCGCTCGTCGTGGGCATCGGCCTGAACGTGGAGTGGGGCGCGGTGCCCGAGGAGCTGGCGGCCATCGCGACCGCGTGCGATCTCGAGGGCGGGCACACGCTGGACCGGCGCCGGATCCTCGACGCGTACCTCGCCCGCTACACCGTCCACCTCGACGACCTCGAGGCCGCGCGCGACTCCTACCGCGCCCGGCTCGTGACCACGGGCCGGCGGGTCCGGGTGGAGCAGGGTGCCGGCACGCTCACCGGGACCGCCCGTGGCGTCGACCGCGTCGGGCGGCTCCTGCTCGAGCAGAGCGACGGCTCCGTCGTGGCGGTGGCCGTCGGCGACGTCGTCCACCTGCGCGCCGCGGACTGATCCACTCCCGAACCGATGCCCGTTCGTCCGCGCCGGCGCGACGGAACGCACCGTGCTCGGGCGCGGTCGGTCAGGGGTCGGGGTTGGACGCGACGAGGGTGGCGAAGGCGCCGGCAAGACGGGTGGTCACCGCGCCGGGAGCCTCGGGGAGCGCAGTGCCGTCGACGTGCGCGATCGCCTGGACCTCACGCGTGGTGGACGAGAGGAACGCCTCGTCCGCGGCCGCGAGGGCGTCGATGGGAAGCGCGGTCTCGGTACAGCCGATGCCGAGCTCGACGGCGAGCTCGAGGACCAGTGCCCGGGTGACGCCGAGCAGGCATCCGGCGTCGGTGGGAGGGGTCACGAGCGTCCCGCCCTGCACGACGAACACGTTCGAGCCGGTCGCCTCGCACAGCTCGCCGCGCGTGTTGGCGAAGATCGCCTCGCCGGCACCGTGCTCGTGCGCGTGGGCGAGCGCGCGCACGTTCTCTGCGTAGCTGATCGTCTTCAGGCCGGCGGTCGCGCCCTGCTCGTTGCGCGGCCAGGGGACGGTCACGACGTCCGTGGTCGGCGGCCAGGGGGTGAGCGCGCTCGCGGCGATGATCACTGTCGGCTCGACCATCGCGCGCTCCGAGCCGAGGGGCGCGGGCCCACCGGTGATGGTGATCCGCAGGCGCGCCTCGCGCAGTTGGTTCGCGGCGATGACCGCGTCGGACTGCTCGCGCAAGGACGCGATCGACGGCACCGCGAGGCCGAGGCCCGCGGCCGAGCGCTCGAGCCGCGCGAGGTGCCGGCGCCACGCGAAGGGCACGCCGTCGTAGACCCGCAGCGTCTCGAACACGCCGTCGCCCACGAGCAGGCCGTGGTCGAGTGGCGAGATGCGCAGCTCGTCGGCCGGTCCGATCTCGCCGTTGACGCACACGCGCAGCCGCGGAGTCATGGTCGCGTCCCGGCCAGGGTCCGACCCCGCCGCTCGCCCGCCAGGGGGAGCAGCCGGGCGGCCTTGAGCTCGGTCTCGGCCCATTCCGCGGCCGGCTCCGAGTCGATGGTGATCCCCGCGCCGACGCCGAGGGTCGTCGTGGCCGGCGTGCAGGTGAACGTGCGGATCGCGACGGCGAAGTCGGCCCGGTCGCGGTCGGCGTCGAACCAGCCCAGCGCGCCGCAGTACACCCCGCGCGGCACGGGCTCGAGGTCCTCGATCGTCTGCATCACCCGCGGTTTCGGCGCGCCGGTGATCGATGCCGGCGGGAACGTGGCCCGCAGCAGTGCGCCGAGACCGACGTCCGGTCGCCGGCGTCCGCGCACGGTGCTCACCAGGTGCACGAGACCAGGATGACGCTCCACCCTGCACAGCTCGGGGACCACGACCGACCCCGGCGTGCAGACGCGCCCGAGGTCGTTCCGGGCGAGGTCGACGATCATGACGTTCTCGGCGCGGTCCTTCTTGCTCGTCATGAGCCCTGCCGCCTCGACGCCCGTGCCCTTGATCGGCCGCGTCTCGACCGAGGCGCCGTCGATCCCGAGGAACCGCTCGGGCGAGGCGCTGACGACCGCGAAACCGGCACCGTCACGCCAGAAGGTCCCGTGTGGCGCGGGGTGGTTCCGCTCGAGCGCCGACCACAGGGCGACGGGATCGACCGGCGGGCCGGTGAGTCGGCGGGTCAGGTTCACCTGGTAGCAGTCCCCACGGCGGATCAGGTCCTGCACCGCGCGCACGCCGGCCTCGTACTCGTGCTCGTCGAGGCTCGACGACCAGCGCCCGCTCGATCCCGGGCGCGCAGGTCGGGTCCCCGGGGCGTCGAGCGCGCGCTCCAGGGCCCGCCGTTCGGCACCGTGCCCCCACCACGTGCACGAGCCGCCGGCGGTGATCTCGACGCGTGCCTCGAAGCGGACGAGCGCCAGCTCGGGGACCGCGGCGGGGTCGGCGGCGCCGCTCCGGCGCGGCACCACGCGCTCGACGCGGTGGCCGAGCTCGTACGCGGCGAAGCCGGCCCACCATCCCTCACCGATCCGGTCGATCTGCGCGAACGGGTCGTAACCGATCGGAACCGCATCGCCCGCGCCGACTGCGAGCACCACGCTGTCACCGGTGCGCACGATCGTGGCGGCGAGCGGGTCGGGCAGCGCGGCGAGCGCCGGGGCCAGGGACATCCGCCCGAGGCTAGGCGGACACCGACCGCGCGACCCGGGGGATTCGTCGCGCCGGGGAACGGTGGTGAGGTCCCACTACCATCGGAGGGCCGTGCCACTCACCCCCGCCTTCTGGCGTGTCTTCCGGCGCCGCTTCTTCACCGCGTGCGTTGCTGCCGTCGTGGTGATGACGGCCAGCATCGTCTACCTGAACATCCGGGTGGACGACACGCTCGCGGCCACGAAGAAGATCTCGGGCATCACGTTCCCCGATGGCCCGGCCGAGGGCGGCAACTACCTCCTCGTCGGCTCCGACTCGCGCGCATTCGTGCAGGACAACGCCCAGGCGCAGGCGTTCGGGACGACGTCGGACACCGGGGGCAAGCGGTCGGACACGATCATGGTGCTCCACGTGGACCCGGTCACGAAGACGAGCCTGCTCGTCTCGTTCCCCCGGGACCTCCTCGTCGACATCCCCGGCCAGGGCCTCGGCCAGATCAACTCGACGTTCGACCAGGGCCCACAGCTGCTCATTGACACGCTCAAGGCGAACTTCAACCTCGACATCAACCACTACGTCGAGGTCGACTTCCAGGCGTTCATCAACGTCGTCGACGCGATCGGCAGCGTGGACGTCTACTTCCCGTACCCGGCACGCGACACCTACTCCGGGCTCGACATCCCGCTCGCCGGATGCCGCGCGCTCGACGGCAACGGAGCGCTCGCCTACGTCCGCTCGCGGCATCTCCAGTACCTGAAGAACGGGAGCTGGACCGACGCCAGCCCGCTCGCCGACATCGACCGCATCGGCCGCCAGCAGGACTTCATCCGCAAGCTCGCGAGCCAGGCATCCGCCAAGGCGGGCGAGAACCCGCTGACCGCCATCGAGATCGCCGACGCCGTGGTGGCCAAGCTCACCGTCGACGACAAGCTCAGCAAGGACGACATCCTGCGGCTCGTGAAGACGTTCCGCAACGTCGACCCGACCCAGACCGGTGCGCTCGAGATGGTGACGTTGCCGTGGCGCGAGTCCACGACTCAAGCCGGCCGGCTCGTGCCCAAGCAGCCCGACGCCGACCAGCTGATCGCCCGGCTCCGGACGTTCGGGGACGGCGCGACGGCCAAGGGGGCCACGGTGGCGCCCGCCGACGTGACCGTGCAGGTGCTCAACGGCTCGAGCAAGAACGGTGCCGCGGGGGAGTCGCTCGCCAAGCTCCAGGAGCGCGGCTTCGCTCCCGGAGGCGTGGGGAACGCACCCCTCACCGACACCACCACGATCCGCTACCTGCCCGACGCCCGGGCGCAGGCCGAGTTGGTCGCGCGGTACCTCGGCGGTGTGGGCCGGCTGGTCGAGGACTCGACCCTGTCCGGTGTGGACGTCACGATCGTCATCGGCGCCGACTGGGGCGGGATCCACGGCAAGGACAAGGCCGTCAAGCCCACGGCGACCTCGACGACGACCGCCCCGAAGAAGTCCACGAAGCCCGCCGCGGACCCCGCCGCGGCGTGCTGAGCCCTTCGGACCATCCCGGCCCCCCATCGCACGAACCCGGTCCGCCGACGGGAAATCCGCTCCGGACCAGGCCGTAGACTGCCCCGATGCCCACGCTCCTCGTGACCGGTGCCGCCGGCTTCATCGGATCGAACTTCGTGCGCCACTGGACCGAGCGGCACCCCGGGGACGGGATCGTGGCGGTCGATCTGCTCACCTACGCGGGGAATCGACCGAATCTGGCGGATGTCGAGGACCGCATCACCTTCCTCCAGGCCGACATCGGCGACGGCCCGGCGATGGAGACCGCGTTGGCCGACCACGGCGTCGACGTGATCGTGAACTTCGCGGCGGAATCCCACAACAGCCTGGCGATCCTCGACCCGGGCCGGTTCATGCGCACCAACGCCCTCGGCACCCAGGTGCTCTGCGACGCGGCGCGCAAGGTCGGCGTCGAGCGGTTCCACCACGTCTCGACCTGCGAGGTCTACGGCGACCTGGCGCTCGACGACCCGGGCGCGTTCACCGAGGAATCGCCCTACCGGCCGCGGACGCCCTACAACGCCTCGAAGGCGGCCGCCGACCACATTGTTCGGGCGTACCACGAGACCTTCGAACTGCCGATCACGATCACCAATTGCTCCAACAACTACGGGCCCTACCAGTTCCCCGAGAAGGTGATCCCGGTCTTTGCGACCCGTGCCCTCGACGACCAGGTGCTGCCGCTGTACGCGTCCACGGCCAACCGCCGGGAGTGGCTGCACGTGGCCGACCACTGCCGGGCGATCGAGCTGGTGCTCGGGTCCGGCCGGGTGGGGGAGACCTACAACGTCGGCAGTGGCGTCGAGGCGAGCATCGTCGAGATCGCCGATCTCGTCCTCCGCTGCGCTCGGCAAGCCCGACTCGCTGAAGACGATCGTCCCCGACCGGCCCGGTCACGACCGCCGCTACCTGCTCGACAGCTCGAAGCTGCGCACCGAGCTGGGATGGGTGCCCGAGATCGGCTTCGACGAGGGCATCAGCGACACGGTCGGGTGGTATGCGGAGAACCGGGAGTGGTGGGAGCCCCTCAGGGACCGCGCCCCGGTGGTCGAAGACGCCTGGGTGGGCGTGGGATCGGGCACGAAGTAGCCGGTCCGCACGGATCGAACGCCAGAGCGAAGAGGACCAGAAGATCATGGGTGATGTGGACGTTGCGGTCATCGGGGCCGGGTACGTCGGGTTGACGACGGCGGTGTGCCTCGCGCATCTCGGCCACGATGTGGTGTGCGCGGACATCGACGCCGAGCGCGTCGAGCGGCTCAACAAGGGTGAGGTCCCGATCCTGGAGGACGGGCTGCCCGAGCTGCTGTCGGAGGGTCTGTCGTCGCGTCGGCTCCGGTTCGTGGTCGGCGCCAAGAACGCGGCGAGCGTCGCCGGCTTCGTGTTCCTCTGCGTCCCGACGCCCCAGGGCGACGACGGCTCCGCGGACCTCTCCTTCGTCGACGCCGTCGCGCGGGAGATCGCGCCGGTGCTGCGACCGGGCACCGTCGTGATCAACAAGTCCACGATGCCGGTCGGCTCCACGAAGATGGTGCAGCGGGTGCTCGCGGAGGCGGGCGCACCGCCCGAGGAGGTGCTCGTCGCCTCGAACCCCGAGTTCCTGCGCGAGGGCAGCTCGGTCCGCGACTTCCTCCAGCCCAACCGCGTGGTGATCGGCTGCACCGATGCGTCGGTCGCGGTCCGCGTGTCCGAGCTCTACCGGAACCTCAACGCGCCGATTCTCGTGACCGACCCCGCGTCGGCGGAGATGATCAAGTACGCGTCGAACGCGTTCCTCGCCACCAAGATCTCCTTCGTCAACGCGATCGCGAACCTGTGCGAGGCCGTCGACGCCGACGTGCGCGAGGTCGCGCTCGGCATGGGCTACGACCAGCGCATCGGCTTCGAGTTCCTCCACCCCGGCCCGGGCTACGGCGGGTCGTGCTTCCCGAAGGACACCGCGGCGCTGCTCTACGCGGCGGAGACCGCGGGCTACGACTTCTCGCTCCTCAAGGGGGTCGTGCGGGTCAACCAGGAGCAGCACGAGCGCATGGTCACGAAGCTGACGGCGCTCGTCGGGGGCTCGCTGGCGGGCGTGACGATCGCCGTGTGGGGCCTCACGTTCAAGGCCAACACCGACGACCTGCGCGACTCGCCGGCGCTCGTGATCGTCAAGCGCCTGCTGGCGGAGGGTGCCACGGTGCGCGCCTACGACCCGGCGGCCGGTGAGCGTGCGGCCGATCTGGTTCCCGGCCTCGAGGTCGGCTCGGACCCCTACGAGGTCTGCGACGGCGCCCGGGTGCTGGCCGTGCTGACCGAATGGGACGAGTTCCGCTGGATGGACTTCGACCGCGTCGCCGAGATGTTGCAGACTCCGACCGTGCTCGACACCCGCAACCTGCTGGACCCGGCCGCGCTGCGGCGCCAGGGCTACACCTACGAAGGCGTCGGCCGCTAGTGGAGACCCATCCGCGCCGGCGGTCGACCGACTCACCCCGGCCCCGGGCCGTGGTGACGGGCGCGGCGGGGTTCCTGGGATCCCACCTCTCCGAGCGGCTGATCGAACGGGGCTGGGACGTCGTCGGGCTCGACAACCTCCTCACCGGACGGATGGACAACCTGAACGGCCTGCTCGGTCGCGAGGAGTTCACGTTCGAGCACTACGACGTGACGAACTTCGTGCACGTCGGGGGCGCCGTCGACGCGGTGCTGCACTTCGCGAGCCCTGCGAGCCCGGTCGACTACCTCGAGCACCCGATCAAGACCATGAAGGTCGGCGCGCTGGGGACCCACAACATGCTCGGGCTGTCGCTCGCCAAGGGCGCGCGGTTCTTCCTCGCCTCCACGAGTGAGGTCTACGGCGACCCGCAGGTTCACCCCCAGACCGAGGACTACTGGGGCCACGTCAACCCCGTCGGCCCGCGTGGCGTCTACGACGAGGCGAAGCGGTTCGCCGAGGCGCTCACGCTCGCGTACCACCGGAGCCACGGGCTCGACGTCCGCATCGTCCGCATCTTCAACACCTTCGGACCGCGGCTGCGCCCGGCCGACGGACGGGTCGTGTCGAACTTCCTCGTCCAGGCAATGCGCGGCGAGCCGCTCACCGTCTACGGCGACGGCAAGCAGACCCGTTCGTTCTGCTACGTCGACGACGAGATCCGCGGGATCATCGGACTGCTCGAGAGCGACCACGTCGGGCCGGTCAACGTCGGCAACCCGAACGAGTTCACCATCCTCGAGCTGGCCGAGGCCGTGATCGGCGTCACCGGTTCCACGTCCGAGATCGCGTTCGAGCCGCTGCCGGTGGACGACCCGATGCAGCGCAAGCCCGATATCTCGCTCGCCACGTCGCTGTTCGGCTGGCAACCCGAGATCCAGCTCCGCGAGGGCCTTCAGCGGACCTTCGAGTGGTACCGCGACGAGCTCGAGGACCGCGGGTGACCGCAGCCGACCCGGGTGTCGACACCGGTGGGTACCGCAGGCTCTCGGTCATCGTGCCGATCTTCAACGAGCGCAACACCGTCGTCGAGATCATGCGGCGCATGCGCGCGGTCGACCTGCCGGTCGAGCGCGAGTTCGTGCTCGTCGACGACGGCAGCACCGACGGCACGCGTCAGGTGCTCGCGCAACTCGGCGACAGCACCGTTCATGTCGTCGCCCACGACACCAACCGGGGGAAGGGCGCGGCGATCCGCACCGCGCTGGCACTGGTGACCGGAGACATCGTGCTGATCCAGGACGCAGACCTCGAGTACGACCCGTCGGACTGGCCCAAGCTCCTCGCGCCGATCTTCCGCGGCCGGGCCACCGTGGTCTACGGGTCGCGGTTCACCGGTGAGCGCCGCAACATGATGTTCCTCCACCTCGTCGGGAACCGACTGCTCGCACTGTTCACGAACGTGCTCTACAACACGACGCTCTCGGACATGCAGACCGGGTACAAGGTCTTCGCCCGCAGCGCGCTGGACGGCATCCGGATCCGCTCGGACCGGTTCGACTTCGAGCCGGAGATCACCGCGAAGATCCTCCGGAAGGGCATCCGGATCTACGAGGTCCCGGTGTCCTACACGGGGCGTGAGGTCGAGGACGGCAAGAAGATCACCTGGCGCGACGGCTTCTCCGCGCTCTTCGCCCTCCTGAAGTACCGCTTCACCTCCTGATGGACCCCACCCCGACCTGGGCCGCCGTGGTGGTGAACTACGAGGGCGGTGCGCTGCTCGCCGAGTGCGTCTCCGCGCTCCTCGCGGACGACTCCGCCGGCCCGCCCGAGGTCGTCGTCGTGGACAACGGCTCGACCGACGACTCGGTCGCGCGGCTCCGGGCGGTGCACCCCGGGGTACCGGTACTCGAGCCGCACGCCAACCTCGGGTACGCCCGCGCTGCGAACCTCGGCATTGCCGCCACCCACGCGCCGGTCGTCGCCGTGATGAATCCCGACACCGTGCTCGCCGCGGGTTCGGCCGCCGCGGTGGTCGCAGCGCTCGACTCCGATCCCGCGCTCGGAGCCGTCGGCCCGAAGATTCTGAACCCCGACGGCTCGGTGTACCCGTCGGCCCGGACCACGCCGGGGGTCGGGGTCGCGGTGGGCCATGCCGCGCTCGGCCGGATCCGACCCGAGAACCGCTGGACCCGGGCGTACCTCCAGCCCGACGCGGACCCCGGCGTCGCGCGCGACGTCGGGTGGGTGTCGGGCGCCATGGTCTGGTTCCGTCGGGACTGGCTCGATCGGATCGGGGGATGGGACGAGCGGTTCTTCCTCTTCCTCGAGGACGTCGACGTCTGCCGGGCGGTCAGCGCCGCCGGCGGACGGGTGCGCTACGAACCCCGGGCGGTGGTCACCCACCTGGTCGGGGCGAGCCGGTCCGCGCACCCGGTCCGCTCGATCGTCGCCCACCACCGGTCGGCCTACGCGTACGCCGCCAAGTGGTGGGAGGGCCCCCGGCGGGCGCTACTCCCCGCCGCGGTCGTGTTCCTGGGCCTGCGGGCCGGGACGGAGATCGTGGCGGCCTCGGTCGGCGCTCGGGGGCGTCCAGGAATCGCACCGGTGACCGGATAGCCTGACCGCCGCCATGGCCAAGCCGAAGCAGAGCAAGTACAGCCGCGCGCATGTCCGCTCCCGGGTGCGCCGGCCCAAGCAGGGTGCCTCGCGGAGCTGGCTCTACGCCACCATCGGCGTCGCGCTCGTGGGCGTGCTGCTCGTCGTGTTCACCTACAACGAAAACAAGGACCAGGCGTCGGGTGCCCCGACGCTCACGGACCATTGGCACGCCTATCTCGGCGTGAACATCTGCGGGACCTGGGAGCCGGCCGTGCCCGCGTTCGAGGGTCGCGACGGCAGCCAGAACGGCAGCCCCCGGGCCGGGATCCACTCCCACGGCGACTACCTGATCCACACCCACCCCTTCGCGAGCGACGAGTCGGGCAAGAACGCCACCCTCGGCAGGTACCTCGAGTACGCGCAGTCCAGCGTGTCGTCGGACTCGATCAAGCTGTGGGCGAACTGGGCCCCGGGCGTCGACAAGACCAACGGCGACAAGTGCGGTGCGAAGCCCGGCATCCTGCAGTGGAAGGTCGGAATGTCCCAGCAGCCGTGGCCGAGCACGGCGCGGTCGGGCAACCCCTCGGACCTCCGCATCGAGAACGGCCAGATCATCGCCCTGTACTTCGTCCCCAAGGGCGACAAGCTCGAAGAGCCGCCCGGCGCCCAGGACGCACTGAGCAAGATCAACGACCTCGGTGGGCAGTCGGCCGTGTCCACGACGTCGACCGTCCCCGCGTCCTCGACCCCGAGCGACAGCGCGCCGGCGACGGAGTCCACGACGTCCTCCAGCAGCCCGGCAGGCGGCAGCTCCGGCACACCGTGAAGGCCGTCGTGCTCGTCGGTGGGGCAGGGACGCGGCTCCGGCCGCTCACCTACTCCACGCCCAAGCCGCTGCTCCCCATCGCGAACGTCCCGTTCATCGAGCGCCAACTCGCGTGGCTGGCGTCCTACGGCGTCGACGAAGCGGTCCTGTCGCTCGGGTACCTGCCCGACGCGTTCGTGGAGCACTTCGCCGAGGAGACGTTCGGCGACATGAAGCTGCGCTTCGTCGTCGAGCACGAGCCGCTCGGCACCGCCGGCGGGATCCGCTTCGCGGCCGAGGGGATCGAGGAGCGGATCGTCGTGTGCAACGGCGACGTCCTCACCGACCTGGATCTCGCGGCCTTCGTCGCGTTCCACGAGTCCCGGGGTGCTGCTGCCACGATCTCGCTCACCCGCGTCGAGGACCCGTCCGCGTTCGGCGTCGTCCCGACCCGCTCCGACGGTGAGGTGATCGCGTTCGTCGAGAAGCCGCCACGGGGGCAGGCGCCGACGAACTGGATCAACGCGGGGACCTACGTGCTCGAGCCCTCGGTGCTCGCGTCGATCCCGCCCCGGCTCAATGTCTCCATCGAGCGGGAGACGTTCCCGCGCATGCTCGAACGCCCGGGCCTCCTGTACGCCATGCGCTCCGAGGGCTACTGGCTCGACATCGGGACGCCGGCGAAGTTCTTCGAGGCGCAGGTCGACGTGCTGGCCGGCCGGATGGGTCTCCCGCCGGTCCCCGACGCGTACGAGCAGGCCCCGGGCGTCTGGTGGGAGCCGGGTGTGACGGTCGACCCGGCGGCCGAGCTCGGCGCACCGGTGCTGCTCGGTGCGCGCGTCCAGGTCGAGGCGGGGGCGCGGGTCGCGAACAGCGTGGTGGCGTCCGACGTCGTGATCGGCGCCCGCGCCACGCTGACCGACAGCGTGGTCCTCCCGGGTGCCGGCGTGCCGGCGGGCAGTCTGATCGAGAGCACGATCGTCGGACCCGACGACGTGCGGTTACCAGTCAAGGGGGCAGCGTGAAGGGGCTCATCACGGGAGGAGCCGGCTTCATCGGCTCCACGTTGGCGGATCGGCTCCTCGCCGAGGACTGGGCGGTCGACGTGGTCGACGATCTCTCCAGCGGGAACCTCGGCAACCTCGCCGGGGCGCGATCGGTCGGGGACCGTCGCTTCTCGTTCCACCGCATCGACGTGCGCAACGCCGCGGTCTCCGAGCTCATCGAGGCGCGCAAGCCGGACGTCATCTTCCACCTGGCCGCGCAGGCTGACGTGCGCGTGTCCGTCGCGCGGCCGCAGTTCGACGCCGAGGTGAACCTCATCGGCACGATCAACGTGTGTCAGGGCGCGATGGCGGCCGGGGCGAGCAAGGTCGTGTTCGCGAGCTCGGGGGGGACGATCTACGGCACGCCGCAGCAGATCCCGACACCCGAGACGCACCCGCAACGCCCCGAGTCGCCCTACGGCGTGGCCAAGAAGGCCGGGGGTGACTACCTGCACTACTACAAGGTCATCCACGGCCTCGACTACACGGCGACGGCGTTCTCGAACGTGTACGGCCCGCGCCAGGACCCGCACGGCGAGGCCGGGGTGGTGTCGATCTTCGCAGGCCTGTTCCTCGATCGGCGCCGGCCGACGATCTTCGGTGACGGCAACCAGACGAGGGACTTCGTCTACGTGGACGACGTCGTCGACGCGCTCGTGCGGGCCTCGGCGCGGGGCGAGGGCATCGTGAACATCGGAACCGGCGTCGAGACGAGCGTCAACGAGCTCTACGCGTCGATGGCTCGAGCGACGAGCTTCAACGAGCAGCCGAACTACGCACCCGCGCGCCCCGGCGAGCTCGAGCGTTCGGCGCTCGACGTATCGCGTGCCGTCACCGAGCTCGGTTGGCAGCCGTTCACATCGCTCGACGAAGGTGCGCGGCGGACGCTCGACTGGTTCCGCGACGCTCGCAGCTGAGCGGACGCATCGTCACCGGCGGGCGCGCAGCTCGTCGAGCGGCACATGAGGGCGGGCCCGGCCCTGGTAGCCCGGGTCCGGGTGTCCCACCAGCACCATGGCGTGCGGGAGCCACTCGGGCGGCAGCTCGAGCGCATCGCGGGCGACCTCCGGGCAGAAGATCGGGGCCGCGACCCAGCACGACGCGAGCCCTCGGTCGACGGCGGCGAGCATGAGGTTCTCGACGGCGGCGCCGAGCGACAGCAGGGCCATGCCCCACTCGGCGCGCTGGCGCGTCGGGTCCGGATAGCGGTCGAGGCCGTCCCACGTGAGGCAGCCGAGCACGATCGCGGGCGCGGCGTCGATCGTCTCGTGCGAGCGCTCGACGAGTTCGTCGATGCGCGTGGGTGCGACCCCGTCCTGGCGCAGGTCGTCGCGCCAGCGGTCGCCCATGCGGGTCGCGAGCGCCGAGCGCGCCTGGGGTGTCGTGACGGTCACGAAGCGCCACGGACGGGAGTGGTGCGGAGCCGGCGCGATGCACGCCGCGGTGATGAGCTCGTCGAGATCCTCGCCGGCGACGGGCTCGGTCGTGAAGGCCCGGATCGACCGGCGCGCCTCGAGGAAGCGTGGGACCGTGCTCACCGGAACAGGTCGTGCTCAGCGGATCGGATCAGCTCGCGGACCGAGCCGTCGCGGAACCATTCGGGGTCGAGCCCGCGCACGATCGCCACGGGGATGCCCGACGACTTGCCCATCACGAGCTCGGCGGCGCTCGCGATCTCATCGGCCACCGCGACCTCGGTGACGCGCAGCTCCTGTCCGCGGTCATCGGTCCCACCGCGCAGGTCGACGACCGCGCCGATCCCCGCGACCCCGATCGCTACATCGGTGAGCCCGTGTCGCCAGGCGCGCCCGAAAGTGTCGGACACGATCACGGCGGTCGCCACGCCGGTGGCCGCGCGGAGGTGGTTGCGGATCCGGTGCGCGGACCGGTCCGCGTCGACCGGGAGCAACGCGGCGACACCTTCGTCGACGTTGGAGAGATCGACCCCGGCGTTCGCGCAGACGAACCCGTGCCGGGTCTCGGTGATCGCGAGCTCGTCGCGCCGGCGCAGCACGCGTACCGACTCCGCGGCGATGATCGCCTGCCGGGCCGCGCGATCGGCATGGTCCAGGCGGACGAGCCGGCCCTCGGCCTTCGACACGATCTTCTGAGTCACGACCAGGCAGTCGCCGTCGCAGAGGGGCGTGTCCTGGGCCGCGCACGCCTCGACGACGGCGGCGCCGATCGAGTCGCCGGGCGCGATCTCGCGAATGCCGGTGAGGGGGACGATCGAGAGCGACCGCATCAGGCGACGGCGTCGAGCGTGTGACGCGCGAGTGCTGCGGCGACGCGTGCGTTGCGCATCAGCGTGTCGGCGACCACGGCGCGCACCCCGGCCGCCTCCACCTCGGCGAGCCGGCTCGCGTCCCCCGAGTCGATGACGAGGGTGCCGCAGAACTCGGCGTAGGCGTGAGCGACGCCCACGCAGCTGACCTCGATCCCGAGCGGATCCATCAGGCGATCGGCGGGCCCCTTGACCGGCGCCCCGGCGATGATCGGACTCACGCCGACGACGCGGTCGCGTCGCCCGACGAGTGCCTCCCGGATTCCCGGGACGGCGAGGATCGGACCGATGGAGATCACCGGGTTCGACGGGCAGATCAGGATCGTCTCGGCGGCCTCGATCGCGCCGAGCACATCCGGGCCCGGACTCGCGTCGTCGGCGCCGGCGAAGTCGACCGCGATGACCGGGGGCTGCGTGCGCTCCCGGACGAACCACTCCTGCATTGCGAGCGTCTCGGTGGTGCCCGGATCGCGTCGGACCGTGATGCGGGTCGCGACGCGGTCGTCCGACATCGGCAGCAGCCGGGTGCGGACGCCCCAGGACCCGACGATCTCCGCGGTCACCTCGGTGAGCGTGGCGCCCTCATCGAGCCGGCGGGTCCGGTAGAGGTGGGTCGCGAGGTCACGGTCACCGAGCCGGAACCACGTGGGCGCGCCGTAGCGGTCGAGGGCGTCCATGACGGTGAACGTCTCGCCGGCGAGGCCCCAGCCCTGCTCCGGGTGCTCGGCGCCGGCGAGGGTGTAGGTGACCGTGTCGAGATCAGGGGAGACGGCGAGGCCGTGGAACCGGTCGTCGTCCGCGGTGTTGACGACGACGGTGACCGCCTCGGGGTCGACGACGCGTACGAGACCGCGGAGGAAGCGGGCGGCACCGACACCACCGGCGAGCGCAACGAGCATCCGCCCAGCGTAGGGAGTGACGGCGGTACGGATCGAACGTGTGAAACCAGAACGGCCCCCTCCGAAGAGGGGGCCGTTCTCTTCCGATCGTCGGCGTCGGGGGGAGACGCCGACGACGGTGTTCCCTGGGGTCAGTTCGCGGACTGGCCCCGGAAGGACTGGACGCGGGCCCGCCCGACCTCGACGGCCTTGGTGAGTTGCTCGGGGACGGACTGGACGGGGAGGCTGACGTTGATGCCCTTCAGCTGCTCCACGACCGGCTCGACCCGGTTGCGGACGTCGCCGATCACGGGCTCGACCCACTGGCGGGGGTCCAGCGTCTTGATCGCGGCGGAGGCCGAGTCCCGGCCCGAGGTGGTGGTCTCGCTCACCCGGCTGCGGATCGCGTCCGAGCGGGTCTCGATGACGCCCTGAGCGTCCTTGGCCAGCGTGGCGATGCGGGCACCGGCCTCGCGGCGGCGGACCTGGGCCTGCTGGAAGCCGAGGACGCCGGCGCCCACGGCGATGTAGGCGGCGTCGGCGGCGGTCTTGCGAAGGTCGAGCTCCATGGTGACTCCTGGGGTGTCGCGACGACCGGGGTGGCGTCGGCGTGCTCGCACCGTACAGCGAAGTGCTAACTATTGCAAGCACCAGTGACCAGGGTCACCGCCGGCGGGAGCAACGGATCCGGGAGGGGTGCCCGGTAGGCTCGCCAGGCCCATGGATGCCGATCGTCCGCCGTCGGAATCGGCCTCGCAGGTACCCGACGAGCCCGCCGAGGCGGCTCCGCCGACCCCTGCGGTCGTCGCGGTCGTCGTGGCCCTCGGGGAGGCCGCCCATCTGGACCGCTGCCTCGCCGCGCTCGCCGCGGCGGACTACCCGGACCTGACCGTGGTGGTGGTGGGCGCGGGCACCGAGGACCTCGCGGCACGGGTCGCGACCAACCTGCCGACCGCCTTCGTGCGCCCGGTCGCGGCGACAGGCTGGGCCGGCGCCGCCAACGAGGCGCTCACCACTGTCGCGGGCGCCCCGTTCCTGCTGTTCTGCCACGACGACGTCGTCTGTGATCCGGACGCGATCCGGATCCTCGTGGCGGAGGCCTACCGGTCCAACGCCGCGATCCTCGGTCCCAAGATCGTCGATCCGGAGCGGCCCGAGATCCTGCGGGAGGTCGGCTGGTCGGTGGACCGCTTCGGCGTGCCCCACTCCGAGATCCAGGCGGACGAGCTGGACCAGGAGCAGCACGACGCCGTACGCGACGTCTTCTTCGTCAGCGACGCGTGCATGCTGATGCGCGCCGACCTCTTCACCGAGCTCGGTGGCTTCGACGAGGGTGCCGACCCCGGCGCGCGGCCACTCGACCTGTGCTGGCGGGCGCGGCTGGCGGGCGCGCGGGTGATGGTCGTGCCCGACGCGCGGGTCGGGCATATCGAGGCGGACGGCCCGGAGGCCGTCGACGGCCGGCTCGTCCACCGCCAACGCGTGCGCACCCTCCTCGTGGCCACGGGCGGGTTGCGCCTCTGCTGGATCGCCCCGATCGCCTTCTTGATGCAGATGGCCGAGGCCCTCGCGTTCCTCGTGCAACGCCGGCGACCGCGCGCCGGTGCGCTGGCCGGCGCGTGGACGTGGAACCTCCGCCATCTGGGTCCGTTGCGACGGTCCCGGACCCGCGCGCAGCGGGGTCGGGTCGTGCCCGACGGCGAGCTGCGCGCCTTCCAGTATCACGGCAGCGCCCGCCTCGCCGCGTTCGTCACGACGTCGCTCCACGCACCCGACCGGGTGCGATCGCTCTCCGAGCGCGGCCGGTCGGTCGCGGACACCGCGAACAGCTCGTTGCGCAGCGTCCGGGGTTTGCTCCTCCTCGGCGTCGTGGCGCTGGCGCTGATCGGCACACGCGGCTTCCTCGTCGACCGCGTCGCGGCCGTCGGCCAGCTCGCCCCGTGGCCGGGAATCGGCGACCTGCTGCGCAGCTTCACGTCCGAGTGGCGCTCGGCCGGGTTGGGGGCCCAGTCGCCGGCACCGCCGGCGTTCGCGGTGGCCGGGATTCTCGAGGTGCTCGCGCTCGGGTCCTCAGGCCTGGCGCGATCGTTGGTGCTCGTGCTCGCGATCCCCGTCGCGATGGTCGGGGTGTACCAGCTCGCGCGACGGATCAGCACCGGGAGCTGGGGACCTGTGGTCGCCGCGTGCGTCTACGGAATCGTGCCGCTCCCGCGCAACGCGATCGAGCTCGGCCATCTCGGTTCGCTCGGCGTCTACGTCGCGGCACCCTTCGTCGCGCTCGCCATGTTCCAGCTCTCCGGACTGCTCCCGTTGCGGTGGCCTCGCCGGCGGGTCGGAACGCTCGCGGCCGTGGCAGTCGGTGTCGCGACCGCCTGGTGGCCACCGGCGCTGCTGCTGCCCCTGGTGCTGCTCACCGGGCTGCTCCTCGCCGCGCCGTTCAGTGGTGACGGGGTGCTCGTGCTGCGCCGCAGCACCCGAGCGACCCTCGCGATCACCGGGCTCGCCCTGCTCGTGCTCGTGCCCTGGCCGTTCGCGTTCCTCGCGTCGGGCGACCGTCTCGGCGCACTCGGGATCGTCGGCGCGCCCGTCACGTCCTTCGCCGACCTCCTCCGGTTCTTCACCGCGTCGAACGGCGCGGGGATCGCCGGGTGGGCGTTCGTGCTCGCCGGGCTCCTCGTGGCGGCGATCGCGACGGGCGAGCGCGCCGCGTGGAGTGCGCGCCTGTGGGGGCTCGCGGTGATCTCGTGGTGGCTCGCCGCGCTCCCGGCATGGCTCGGGACGGCCGCGCCCGAGGTCGAGGGGGTGCTCGTCCCGGCGGCGCTGGCGATGGCGCTCCTGGCGGGTGTCGGCGTCGTGAGCTTCCGCGACGAGGTCCGCACCCGGGGTCTCGGCTGGCAGCAGGTCGCCGCGATCGGCGCCGGAGCGCTGCTCGTCCTCGGGGCCCTCGGCTTCGCGGGCGACACGGTCGGCGGACGGTTCCACCAGCCCAACGCCGACTGGACCGAGTCGCTCGACTGGATGCCGGCGCAGCGCGACGGCGGACCGTTCCGGGTGCTGTGGCTGGGCGGTCCCACGGCGGTGCCCGGGGCCGGTCACCGTGCGGGGCCCGACGTCTACAGCCTGACGGTCGACGGACCCGGAGACCTGCGTGACCTGCTCCCGCCGCCGGGAGGTGCGAGCCCGACCGCCACCATCGACGCCGCGGTCCAGAAGCTCCAGGCCCGCCGTACCAGCCGGTTCGGAGCCGAGGTCGCGGCGGCCGCGATCCGGTACGTGGTGGTACCGCTGCAGCCGGCACCGGACTCGCCGACCGGCCGGACGCCGGTCCACCTCGCGTCGGCGTTCGCGGACCAGCTCGACCTGCGCGAGCTCCAGTCGACGCCGGGGATTCGGGTGTTCGAGAACACGGCCTGGGTCCCCGGTGACGGGCTGCTCGCGAACGGTCCGGAAGCACTCGGACCCGACGCCGTGCCCGTCCGGGCGGCGCCGACCGGTCCCGCAGCCACGCGGCTGTGGTCCCAGCAGTACTCGTCGGCCTGGGAGGCATCGAACGGCGGGCGCGCCCTGGCCCACCGGCCCGCCTTCGGCTGGACGAACGCGTTCCCGGTCTCCCGGCGCTCGCCGATCGACGTGACGTTCTCCCGCCAGTGGTGGCGGTGGGTGGCGGTCGCGATCGAGCTCGCGATCGTCGGCTGGTACACGGGGCGGGTGCTGCGAAGGAAGCGTCGCCGGGTCCGGGCCGAGGCCGAGTCCCCGGCCGCCGAGATGGAAGCACCGGTGTCGGCGTGACCGGCCGCCGCACGGCGCTGCTGGCGGCCGTCGTGCTCGCGCTCGTCATCGGGGGGATCCTGACCACGACGACGACCGACAGCACGCCGCGCGTCGTGACCGGTCCGCGCTACGACTCGGTGTCGCGCGAGTCCGTTGCCTGGTACTGCCCGGAAGGGACGGGGTCGCCCGACGGTCGCGCGGACGAGGAGATCCTGATCGGCAATGTCGACACGCGCGAGTCCCACGCGACCGTGACCGTGATGTCGGGCAGTGATGCCGAGCCTGCCCGGCACGAGTACGACGTGCCTGCCGGGAAGGTCGTTCACGCGCGCGTGGCGGAGATCGCGCCCGTTGCCGAGCCGGGGGTGATCGTCGAGGTGCGGGGTGGCCGGTCCGTGGTCGAGCACCGCATCCGCGCCCGGCGCGACGACGCGCTCGGACCCTGTGCCCGTGAGCCGTCCACTTCGACTCGGTTCGCCGCCGGGACGACCCGAAGGGGTGCGCAGCTCTGGCTGGCGCTGTTCAACCCGTTCCCGGACGACGCGATCGTCGACGTCAGCGCCTTCACCGGATCGGGCGTACGCGCTCCGGGCAAGCTCCAGGGCATCGTGGTGCCGCGATTCACCCGCGTCAGCGTCCCGCTGCACGACGCGATCCCGCGGGTCGATCTCGTGGCGACCAACGTCGTCGCCCGACGCGGGCGGGTGGTGACCGAGGAGACGCTCACGCTCGACGGTTCGGACGGCCGGACCGGCATCGCGCTGAGTCTCGGTGGGGATCCGTCCCGGGTGTGGCGGTTCCCGTCGGCGGTCATCGGCTCCGGCCACGACGAGCGGCTCGTGGTCGCGAACCCGGCGGACCGGGACGTGCGGGTGCGCGTGAGCTTCTCGCTCGATGCCGCCGCCGCGCTCGAGCCGCAGTCGCTCCTGCTGCCGGGTCAGTCGGTCACGGCGGTGGACCTGTCGCTGGTGCCCCCAGACGTCGGCTTCTCCATGGTGGTCGAGGCGCAGCGACCCGTCGTCGCCGAGCTGCTCGGCTCGAGCGCGGCCCCCCAGCCCGCCAACGCGCGGGGGATCGCCACCGACCTCGGGATGACGCGCCCGGCACGGGAGTGGGCGATCGTGCCCGCGCGGATCAGCAGCGCGTCGAACGACCGGGTCGCGGTCGTCGCTCCCGACGGGAGGATGCACCGCGTCAGGCTCCTCCGTACCGATCGCGGCGCGGCCGAGGTGGTCGGGCGGGCGACCGTTCCCGCGAAGGGCCGAGCGCTCGTCGACCTGGACACGCTCGTGGACGACGCGTCGGTCACGCTGGTGCTCCGCAGTGACGGGCCCGTCGTCGTCGAGCGCGACTCGAGTGTTCCCGGCGTGACCCGTTCACACGCCGTTCCCCGCTGAGCCCTCCGGTCCGAGCGCCGGCCCGTCGGGCGTGTATTGCTGGTCCTGCTCGGCCTGGATGGCGGCGACGACCGCGGCGAAGATCTTCGCGGCGTCCTCGTCGAGGTGATCCCGCGCGGTACAGGACGAAGGCGCCGAGGTACACCGGCGGGGTCACGAGCAGGAACGCGATCCGCAGGTTCCAGATGTCGGCGAGGCCGCCGACGAGTAACGGAGCGGCTGCACCACCGAGGACGATCGAGACGAGATTGAACGCGCCGTTTCGCCGCGAGCGGCGGGGGCTCGCGGGCCGCCGGTAGCGTCGGCGCCATGGCCGCCCGCATCCTCATCGCCGTCGTCCTGTTGCTGGTGGTGGGAGCGGTGGCGCTGGTCCTCGAGCGTCGGCGACAGGACCGGGCCGGGCCGGTCGCCGCCCCGTATCCGGTGCCCCGCCAGCTGCACCGGGCTGACTTCGTGCGTCCCGACGCGCCGTGGCTCGTGGCGTTGTTCTCGTCGACGACGTGCGAGGGATGCGAGGTGATGCGCGAGCGCGTCGCCGCGCTCGAGTCACCCGAGGTGGCGACGGTCGACGTGTCGTGGCAAGCCGCGCGCGACGTCCACGAGCGCTACCGGATCGCAGGAGTCCCGACGGTCGTCGTGGCCGACCACGAGGGTGCGGTGCAGCGGGCCTTCGTCGGTGCGGTGACCGCCACGGACCTGTGGGCCGCGGTGGCCGCGGCCCGCGACCCGTCGCTCGACGTCAGCCACGGCCTCGACGCTCTGGGCTAGGGACGCGCCCGATCACGCGGACCCGCGTCGACGCTCAGTCGCCCACGGGCGTGATCGGGACGCCTTCCTCGTCGACCTGCTCGACCTCACCGTCGGCAGTGAGGATCTCGCGCGGACCACCGGCATGGAAGCCCACGGCACCGTCGACGAGGCGCTCGACCTCGAGCCCGTCGAGGGTCTCGTGCTGGAGCAGCGCCTGGGCGACCGCATCCAGGCCGGAGCGGTACTTCGTGATGAGCGAACGGGTCCGCTCCTCTTCGGTCCGCAGGACCCGCTCGACCTCCTCGTCGATGACCCGGGCGGTCTCGTCGGAGTAGTCGCGGGTGTGGACGAGGTCCTCGCCGAGGAACACGGCGCCCTGGGACCCCCACGCCATCGGACCGATGCGGTCCGACATTCCCCACTCGCGCACCATCCGCCGCGAGATCTCGGTGGCGCGCACGAGGTCGTTGCTCGCGCCGGTGGACTGCGATCCGAAGACGTTGTCCTCGGCCACGCGACCACCGAGGAGGACGCTCAACATGTCCTGGAGGAAGTACTTGTCGTGGGAGTAGCGCTCCTCCTCGGGGAGCTGCTGGGTCATCCCGAGCGCCATTCCCGTCGGCAGGATCGTGACCTTGTGCACCGGGTCCGCGTGCTCGAGGACGTACGCGAGGACCGCGTGCCCCGCCTCGTGGTAGGCGGTGTGCTCCTTCTCCTCCTCGTTCATCACGATGGTCGGGCGCTTGAGACCCATCAGGACGCGGTCGCGGGCGTCCTCGAAGTCCTCCTTGTGGACCGAGTTCTCGCCCCGGCGGACCGCGAACAGTGCGGCCTCGTTGACGAGGTTGGCGAGGTCGGCGCCCGACATGCCGGGCGTGCCCCGTGCGACGAGGTCGATGCGCACGTCGTCGGCGATCTTCTTGGAGCGGAAGTGCACCTTGAGGATGTCGATCCGCTCCTCGAGCGTGGGGAGCGGCACCATGATCTGGCGGTCGAACCGGCCCGGGCGGAGCAGCGCGGGGTCGAGGATGTCGGGTCGGTTGGTCGCTGCGATCATCACGACGCCGTCGCCGGACTCGAAACCGTCCATCTCCGCCAGCATCTGGTTGAGCGTCTGCTCGCGCTCGTCGTGACCACCACCGAGCCCCGCACCGCGCTTGCGGCCGATGGAGTCGATCTCGTCGATGAAGATGATCGCGGGCGCCTGCTTGCGTGCAGTCTGGAACAGGTCGCGGACACGTGCCGCACCGACACCGACGAACATCTCCATGAAGTCCGACCCGGTGATGGCGACGAACGGCACGCCCGCCTCACCCGCCACGGCACGGGCGATGAGCGTCTTGCCGGTGCCGGGGGGGCCGACCAGGAGCACGCCGCGAGGGATCCGCGCGCCGATCTCGGCGAACTTCCCGGGATTCTTGAGGAAGTCGACGACCTCCTTGATCTCCTGCTTCACCGGCTCGTATCCCGCGACGTCCTCGAAGGTCGTCTGCGGCTTCTCGGCGTTGTAGACCTTCGCCTTGCTCCGGCCGATGTTCATGACCGCGCCCATCTGGCCCTGGGCCCGGCGGTTCATCCAGACGAAGAATCCGATGAGCGCCGCGATGGGGAGCAGGTAGACGAGGATCGGCAGCCACGGGTTCGAGCCCTCGCGGTGGTAGGTCACGTCCACGCCCTGCTGGGAGAGCTCCTTGAGCTCGGTCGGCTGGAGGTCGTTGTTCGGGCCCGACGACGTGAAGCTGGTGGCGCCGTTGTTGTTCGGGCGCACGAAGTCGCCGGAGATCTTGCCGGTATCCGGGTCGTAGTTGACCGTCTTGACGCGACCGTCCGTGACCGCGTTGGAGAACTGGCTGTAGCTGAGCTTGGCGCTCGTGCCGTTGTCGCTGCGCAGCGTGGTCATGAACAGGACGAGCGCGACCGCCGCGATGACGAGCAGCGTGATCCAGCGCGACCAAGGCTTGGGGGCCGGACCGGGTGTGCCGGGACCCGACGGACGGTCCGGCCGGACGGGGGGCCGTTCAGGGGGTGGTGTGCTCACGGCGGAGGGGTGCTCCTCGGTCGGGAAGGGCCAGCCTCCATGCTACGACCCGGGCCGGCCCGCACCCGGTCGCAGGGGTGCAGAACACCGTGGCCGGGGCCCCGATTCCCGATAGGGGCGCCGTAAGCTCGGCCGCCGTGCCAACAGCCCCGCGAACCGATCGCCGCGTGCGGTGGGGGCTCGGCGACTTCGTCTGGGTCTGGGTCGTCGGCGTCGTGGCCCAGATCGTCATCGCGAGCGTGGTGTTCGCGCTCCGGGGACTCGGTGCGGGTCACAAGGTCGATGCAGTCGACATCGCCGCGGTGACGGCGGGCAGCGCCGTCGTGACGGTGGCCCTGCTGGCGCTCGTCGCCTCGAGCCGGGGCCGCGGGTCGCTCCGCGCGGACTTCGGCTTCGTGGTGCGCCTCGCCGACTGGCCGTGGCTCGTCGCCGGGCTCGGCCTCCAGGTGGTCGGCCTGGGCGCGGTCAGCCTGATCCAGGCCATCAGCGGTTCCGAGCCCCAGCAGGAAGTGGCCCGCGCGCTCGAACGGGCGTCGACGCCCGCCCGGCTCGCCGGGGCGGTGGCGGTGGTGGTCGCGGCGCCGATCGCCGAGGAGCTGCTGTTCCGGGGCCTGCTGTTGCGGGGCCTGCTCCGCCGGTTCGGCGCGCCGGTCGCCGTGCTGCTCGGTGGTGGGGTGTTCGCCGTGGTCCACCTGCTGGACCCCTCGGCGGCGCCACTCCTGGCGCCGCTGCTGCTCGTCGGCGTGGTCTCGGGGATCCGGGCCGTGCGCACGGGCGAGCTCAGCCAGTCGATCCTGCTCCACGCCGGGTTCAACCTGCTGAGCGCCGTCATCCTCCTCTCGTCCTGACCGTTCGCCCGGCCGGGGTGTCACCGCCTGCGTCGCTCTGACCAGGGAAAACGCGGCCCTCATCCCTCGAATCATCCCTCATCATCCCGGGATCATCCTCCAGAAAATTCGCCCGAACCGTCGACATCAGAACCACGAGGGCACACCGAGGAGGGACCCAGGATGGAATGCAGCCGATGCGCCAAGCAGGGCATGGTCGAGATCCGGATGAAGATCGCCGGTGAGGACGTGACCTTCCACAGCTGCGGACGGTGCGAGTCGCGTCAGTGGAGCTCGCTCGACGGCCCGATGTCGCTCGACCGCGTGCTCGACATGGCTCGCGCTCGATAGAGGACTCAGCGGCGCCC
The DNA here is from genome assembly GCA_963801105.1 of uncultured Acidimicrobiia bacterium. Classification (GTDB taxonomy): domain Bacteria; phylum Actinomycetota; class Acidimicrobiia; order IMCC26256; family JAENVU01; genus JAENVU01. The sequence continues at coordinate 3,527,819 of CAWDDH010000003.1, read as the reverse complement.
CACGCGGGTGCGGGGAGTGACGGCCCCGGCATCCACTCGCGGCGTGGGAGATTGCCCGAGTGCAGTGAAGCGGGGCCCGCAAGGGCCCCGCTTCCGAATTTGTGCGCGGTGGCCCGTTCGCGGCGGGTGACGAAGGTGCGGGGGGCGCACCTGACATGCTGACCCGGTGGTGAGCGCGTCGGACTCCGTGGGCTCCGTGGCGCCCACGCCGGTCGAGCGCTCGCCGTTCCCGGCGCCGGCCGATCGGGCCGTCCCACCGTCGGATCCGCAGTTGCGCCGGGCGTGGCGTGTGGTCAGCGCCGGCGTCGTCCTCGCGTGCTGCATCGTCGTCCTCTGGGTGCTCGAGCCGCGCCTGCTCCTGCGCAACACGACTCCCAACGGCGGCGATCTCGGTGCCCACGTGTGGTTCCCCGCCTTCCTCCGGGACCATCTGCTCCCGAACTGGCGCGTCGCCGGCTGGTCGAACGACTGGTTCGGAGGCTTCCCCGCCGGGCAGTTCTACTTTCCGCTACCGGCGCTGATCACTGTCGCGCTCGACCTGGTGCTGCCGTACAACATCGCGCTGAAGCTGACGACGGCGATCGGCCCGGTGCTCATGCCCGCGGGGGCCTACGCCTTCGGTCGCGGGATCCGGGCCCGCCGTCCGGCGCCCGAGCTGTTCGCGGTCGGCACGGTGCTCTTCCTCTTCTTCACCGGCATCTCCGCTGGTCAGCCCGCCGACGCCGCCAGGACCACGATCCAGTTCAACCAGCGCATCATGGGCGGGCCGCTCGTGAGCGCGCTGGCGGGGGAGTACTCGTTCTCCCTCGCGCTGGCGCTGGCGCTGTTCGGGCTCGGGGCCATCGCCTTCTCGGTCCGGACCGGGCGCCGCCTCTGGCTCGCAGTGCTGCTCCTCGTCGCGACCGTGCTCTCCCACGTGGTGGTCGGCATGTTCGCGGGCGCCGGTGCGGTCGTGATCGTCGCGGTCGCGATGACCCGCCGGAGCCGTTGGCCGGCGTTGGCGGTCGCTGCGATCATCGGCGGCGTCGCTGCGCTGCTGACCGCGTTCTGGTCCCTGCCGTTGGTCGCCACGTTCCAGTACACGCAGAACATGCGGTACACGAAGCTCACCCGGTACCTGGACTACCTGATCCTCGATCAGTGGACCTGGGTGTACGTCCTCGCCATCATCGGCGTGGCGCTGTCGATCGCGTTCCGGGACCGTGCCGGCATCATCGTGGCGGTCCTCACGGGGCTCTGGGCGGCGGTGTTCCGGTTCTGGCCCGAGGCCCACGCCTGGAACCTGCGGTTCCTACCGTTCTGGTACCTGGGGGTGTTCCTGCTCGCGGCCATCGGGGCCGCCGAGGTCATCCGCCGGCTGAGCGGCGAGCTCGCCCGACTCTGGACCGGTCCGCCGCCCGAGACGTCCGAGGCGTACGAGTTTCCCGGGCCGCGGGAGCGCCGGGTCTACCGAACGGTGGCGAGCGTCTCGATGCTCGTCGTCCTCGTCTGTGTGACGACGGCGGGCATCTGGGTGAGCTTCGCCCATCGCGGGTTCCTGCCCTTCTGGGTGAGCTGGAACGAGACCGGCTACGAGAACGCGGCGCGTCCGCACGATCCCCAGGCCAAGGCCCACTCGCGCAAGCAGTACGGCGAGTACCGCGCCCTGATCGACCGGATGGACCGGCTGCCGCCGGGACGCGCGATGTGGGAGGGCGGCCCGTCGCTCGACGCGTACGGCACGCCGCTCGCGTTGATGCTGCTGCCGTACTGGACGCACGGTCGGATTCAGTCGTTCGAGGGTCTCTACTACGAGTCGGCCGCGAGCACGTCGCCGGTCTTCATGATGATCTCGCCACTGTCGGCGTCGGAGAACTCCTCCGATCCTGTGCGCGGTCTCGATTACCTCGACCTCGAGCACTTCGACGACGGCGTGCGATACCTGCGCGCGCTCGGCGGCCGCTACTACCTCGCCCATTCGGATGCCGCGAAGACCGCCGCCGACAAGAGCCCGGGGCTCCGGCTCCTCGCCACGGTCCCGGACCGCGACGGCCAGGCACCCGAGGCCTGGAACATCTACGAGGTCAGGGATCAGTCGCTCGTCGCCCCGATGCCCTACGAGCCCGTGGTGGTCTCCTCGGCGGCCGGCACACAGGCCGAGTGCTTCGACCACCCGCCCGGCGGCGTCCCCGGCCCGACGCTCGGCGCATGGGAGTGCACCGCGGTGGGGTGGTGGTCGGACCCGGCGAACCTCACCCGGCCGCTGGCCGCCGACGGCCCCGCGTCCTGGCGCCGGTCGACGAGGACCGAGGCCCCCGGGACCCCTCGCCGCGCGTTGCCGGCCAACTCGGTCACCGAAATTCACGAAACGAACAACGACATCACGTTCCGGGTCTCCCGCCCGGGGGTGCCGGTCGTCGTGCGGACGTCGTACTTCCCGAACTGGGAGGCCAGTGGGGCCGATGGGCCGTGGCGGCTCACCCCGAACCTCATGGTCGTCATCCCGACGGGCCACTCGGTGCACCTGCATTTCGCCCGCTCCGGCCCGGAGAAGCTCGGTGGCCTGCTCACCCTCGTCGGACTCCTCGCGCTCGCCGGGCTGGTCCTGGCCGAGTGGCGACGCGGCCGGGTGATTCGCGTCGGTTCGGGGCGTGACGACGACGTGACGGACCCGCCGGTCGATCCCGATCGGGACCGTCCGAGCGGGGCTCCCGCCGAACCCGGCACTACCATGGCGGTCCCGCCCGGAGGGCGGTGAGGAGCCTCGAGAGGGCTCGATCGTGGGCGATTCGCTCGACACCATTTTCAAGGCCTATGACGTTCGCGGCATCTACCCGGACGAGATCGACGAAGCCGTCGCCAAGCGCATCGGCAACGCGTTCGTCCGGTTCACCGCGAGCTCGACGGTCGTGGTCGGCTACGACATGCGGCCGTCGTCCATCCCGCTGAGCCGCGCCTTCATCGAAGGGGCCACGCTCGCCGGCGCCGACGTCGTGGACGTCGGCCTCGCGTCGACGGACCTCGTCTACTTCGCCGCAGGCACGCTCGACGCGCCGGCCGCCATGTTCACGGCCAGCCACAACCCGGCGCAGTACAACGGCATCAAGCTCTGCCGGGCCGGCGCCGCACCCGTCGGCGAGGCCACCGGGCTGACCCAGATCAAGGACGCCGTCGCAGCCGGACTGCTCGAGCGGGCCGAGGAGAGCGGCCGGGTGCGGGAGCAGGACCTCCTCGCCGACTTCGCGGCCCACGTCCGCTCGTTCGTGGACGTCACGGCGCTCCGGCCGTTGAAGATCGTGGCCGACACCGCGAACGGCATGGGCGGGCTCGTGGTGCCCCAGGTCTTCGCCGGGCTCCCGTTCGACCTCGAAGTCCTCTTCGGCGATCTCGACGGCACGTTCCCGAACCATCCGGCGGACCCGATCCAGCCCGAGAATCTCGAGTCGCTCCGCAAGCGCGTGCTCGACACCGGCGCCGACATCGGGTTGGCGTTCGACGGAGACGCCGACCGCGTGTTCCTCGTGGACGACCGTGGCGAGCCGGTGAGTGGATCGACGACCACCGCGATCGTGGCCCAGTCGATGCTGATCCGCAGCGGCGGCGGCACCGTCGTGTACAACCTGATCTGCTCCAAGACCGTGCCCGAGGTCATCAGGGAGAACGGCGGCGAGCCGGTGCGCGCCCGCGTCGGCCACTCCTTCATCAAGCAGGTGATGGCCGAGACCAACGCCGTGTTCGGAGGTGAGCACTCGGCGCACTACTACTTCCGCGACAACTGGCGGGCCGATTCCGGCTCCATCGCGGCCATGGTCGTGCTCGAGGCGCTCAGCGTCGCCAACGTCCCGCTCTCGGAGCTGCGGAGGCCGTTCGAGCGCTACGCCGCGTCGGGCGAGATCAACACGAAGGTGGCGGACCCCCACGGGGTGATCGAGGCCGTCGCCGGACACTTCGTCGGCGCGGAGCAGGACCGGCTCGACGGGCTCACCGTCGACCTCGGCGACTGGTGGTTCAACCTCCGGCCGAGCAACACCGAGCCCCTCCTGCGCCTCAACCTCGAGGCGGCGGATCGCGCCGCGTGCGATGCTCACACCGAGGAAGTGCTGGCGCTCATCCGAGCAGAGTCCTAGGAGAAGTCGTGGCCCTCGATTCCCAGTTGCTCGAGATCCTGGCGTGCCCGGAGGACAAGGGCCCGCTGCTGTACTTCGAGGCCGAGGGAGCGCTCTACAACCCCCGGCTCAAGCGGCGCTACACGGTGCGCGACGACATCCCGATCATGCTCGTCGACGAGGCCGAGACCGTGAGCGACGCCGAGCACGACCGCCTCATGGCGAAGGCCGAGTCGGAGGGCATCCGCCCCACGTTCGACGCTTGAGGCCCGTGAGCCCCTCGGCGCCGCACCTCCCTCACCTCGTGGCACGGGACGCGCGGCGATGACCGACTCGCTCGGCTTCCTCGACGCGGTTGCCGGGCTCCCGGAGCAGCTCACCGCGGCCCACACCGACGCCGCCGGCGCGATCGACCCCGCCGACCTGCCGGGCGCCGAGGACGTTCGCAACATCGTCGTGCTCGGCATGGGTGGATCCGGGATCGCGGGCGATGTGCTCGCCGCGGTGGCCAACGGGATGTTGCCGGTTCCCGTGACGGTGCTGAAGCAGTACCGCACGCCGGCGTTCGTGGGCCCCGGGACGCTCGTGTTCGCGATGTCGTACTCGGGCGGGACCGAGGAGACACTGTCGATGACCGACGGTGCGCTCGGCGCGGGCGCCCGGGTCGTCGCGGTCTCGAGCGGGGGTCCGCTGGCCGCGCTCGTGACCTCGCGCGGCGGGCTGCACGTCACGTGCCCGCCCGGGCTCATGCCGCGGGCGGCGCTCGGTGCGCTCGTCGTCCCGCTCTTCGTGACGCTGTTCCGCATGGGGCTGCTCCCCGAGGCACACGGCCTGCTCGTCGGGGCCCAGGACCAGCTGGCCCGGCGGCGCGACCAGTGCGTCCCGGCGGTGAGCGGTGAGCGGAACCCAGCCCGGGAGCTGGCGCGACGGATCGGACGGACCATCCCGTTGATCTACGGGGGTGGCGCGCTGGGAGCGGTCGCGGCGATGCGGTGGAAGGCGGACGTCAATGAGAACGCGAAGGCACCCGCGTTCTGGAACGCCCATCCTGAGCTCGACCACAACGAGATCTGCGCCTGGGGCCAGCACGGTGACGTGACCCGGCAGATCCTCACGCTCGTCGAGCTGCGGCACGGGTTCGAGCACGAGCGGCTGACGCCGCGGTTCGCCGGCGTGCGCGACCAGATGGAGGAGTGCGTCGCCGGGGTCCTCGAGGTCCGAGCCGAAGGGGACGGCCGCCTCGCGCAGATTCTCGACCTCATGTACGTCGGTGACTGGGTCAGCTGCTATCTGGCCCTCGCCAACGACGTCGACCCGGGTCCGATCCCGGCGATCGCAGCGCTCAAGGACCTGCTCGCCCGCAGCTGAACCGACGGCGTGCATCGGGCAACCGCTCGGACCCGTGCCCGTCAGCGGGTGTGCCACCGCCGCGTGCCGTCCGGGTCTCCTGCTCGGACGGCGCTCCTGCGCGATGCTGCCGGGGTGACGAGCCCACCGATCGACGCCGATCCGACCACCTTCACCACCGCCGGGCTGGCCCATCGGGTCGAGAAGCCCTGGGGGTGGGAGATCCACTGGACTCCGGAGGACCGGCCCTACGTCGGAAAGCTCCTGCACGTCCGGGCCGGTCGTCGCCTCTCGCTCCAGGTGCACGACGCCAAGCTCGAGACCTGGTTCCTCGTCGCGGGTCGGGCGCAGGTCGTCTGGGACGACGGCTCGGGTGCGCTCGTCGAGACCGAGCTCCAGCCCGGCATCGGCTACTCGGTGGCGGTCGGGCAGCGGCACCGCCTGGTCGGGATCACCGACTGCGACATCCTGGAGGTCTCGACGCCCGAGATCGGGACGACGTACCGACTCGACGACGATTACGCCCGCCCGGACGAGACCGAGTCGATCCGCTCCCGACCCGGGCGGGGCTGGGCGGCGGAGAGCCGCTAGTCTGAGTACCTGGTCGGGCCCCGTCGGGGCTGTCATCCGGTGATCCGGGCCGACTCTGTCTCACGGTCGCCGCTTCCGGCCCGATCGACGCGATGAAACGGAGTCCCACCATGACCACGACCGAAGCCCGCCCGTCCACGTCCGACTTCAAGGTCGCCGATCTGACGCTGGCCGAGTTCGGCCGCAAGGAGATCCAGCTCGCCGAGCACGAGATGCCCGGCCTGATGGCGCTGCGCGACCGGTACGCCGAGAGCAAGCCGCTCGCCGGCGCACGGATCACCGGTTCGCTCCACATGACGATCCAGACCGCGGTCCTGATCGAGACGCTCACGGCACTCGGCGCCGAGGTGCGCTGGGCGTCGTGCAACATCTTCTCCACCCAGGACCACGCGGCCGCCGCGATCGCCGCGGCCGGGATCCCGGTGTTCGCCTGGAAGGGCGAGACGCTGGAGGAGTACTGGTGGTGCACCGAGCGGGCACTGGACTGGCCCGGCGCGGACGGCCCGAACATGATCCTCGACGACGGCGGGGACGCCACGTTGCTCGTGCACAAGGGCGTCGAGTTCGAGAAGGACGGGGCCGTGCCCGACCCGTCGACCGCGGACTCGGAGGAGTTCGAGGTCGTGCTCGCGACCCTCGGCCGCGCGCTCACCGAGGACCCCCAGCGGTGGCACAGGATGGCCGCCGGGATCCAGGGCGTCACCGAGGAGACCACGACCGGGGTGCACCGGCTGTACCAGATGACCGAGGCGGGCAAGCTCCTGTTCCCGGCCATCAACGTGAACGACTCGGTCACCAAGAGCAAGTTCGACAACCTGTACGGCTGCCGGCACTCGCTCGTCGACGGCATCTGCCGCGCAACCGACGTCATGCTCGCCGGCAAGGTCGCGGTCGTCTGCGGCTACGGCGACGTCGGCAAGGGCTGCGCGCAGTCCCTGCGTGGCCAGGGTGCCCGCGTGATCATCACCGAGATCGACCCCATCTGCGCGTTGCAGGCAGCGATGGAGGGCTACGAGGTCACGACCCTCGAGGATGTCGTCGGCGAGGCCGACCTCGTGATCACCACGACCGGCAACACGATGATCGTGTCGGCCGACCAGATGGCGCGGATGAAGCACAACGCGATCGTCGGCAACATCGGTCACTTCGACAACGAGATCGACATGGCCGGCCTGGCCAAGACGCCGGGTATCGAGCGGATCAACATCAAGCCGCAGGTCGACGAGTGGGCGTTCCCGGACGGCCACTCCATCATCATCCTGGCCGAGGGCCGGCTGCTGAACCTCGGCTGCGCGACCGGTCACCCGAGCTTCGTGATGTCCAACAGCTTCACGAACCAGGTGATGGCACAGATGGAGCTGTTCGGGCACCCGGACTTCTACGAGCGCAAGGTCTACACGCTGCCCAAGCACCTCGACGAGGAAGTGGCCCGGCTGCATCTCGACAAGCTGGGTGTGAAGCTGACGCGGCTGACCGAGTTCCAGGCCGACTACCTCGGCATCCCGGCGGAGGGTCCGTACAAGCCCGAGCACTACCGCTACTAGCTCCACCCCCACGCTTCGTGGGTCAGTTCGCCCTCAGCCGTGGCGGACTGACCCGAGAACGGCGGGGGTCATCGTCCGGTCGTCACGAGGCGACCGGGTCGGGCCGCAGGGTGCGCTCGATCGTGATGAACGCGAACCAGGCCGGGGCGAGAACGAGGATGATCTCGAGCGGCAGGTAGGTCGTCGGCCAGGTGATGGTGAGTGCGAGCATCGCCGCGAGCCAGATCGCGGTGACGGCGATGTTGATCACCCGCCGTTCGCGGACCTGCATGGGGTGGACGAACTTCACGTCCGTGAGCGTGAGGACGCACAGCGCGACGGTCACGACGATGTTGACCCACTGCGGGCTCCTCAGGAGGAAGAAGGTGGGTGCGACCAGGTTCCAGATGGCGGGGAATCCTCGGAACCAGTGGTCCTCGGTCATGAGCTCGGTCCGGGCGAACCACAGCACCGAGGTGAAGAGGATCGCGGCGCCGAGCAACACCGTCCATCCGGACGGGAAGGCGTGGAAGTACGCCATGAACGCGACAGGGAGCATCACGCAGGTCAGGTAGTCGACGACGAGGTCGAGGATGTTGCCGTCCATGCCCGGGAGCGAGTCGGTGACGTTCGCGGCGCGGGCGATGGGTCCGTCGATCCCGTCGACGATCATCGCAGCGATCAGGTACACGATCGCCGTGCGGGGACGGCCGCGGACGACGGCCTCCAGCCCGGCTGCTCCGAGGAGGACGCCGCTCGCGGTGAGAGCGTGGATGGCCCAGGCGAGCCGAACGTCCCGCTTCGTGCCGCTGGGGTCGACGGACGACATCAAGGAGAGGCTAGTGGGGCTCCGATGGGGGATCGCGACCGCGTAGCGTGCCCGCGTGACCGTCCTGCCCCCGGATCCGATCCCACCGACGGTGGCCTGGAACGACGGCGCGGTCGAGCTCATCGACCAGCGACGCCTGCCCGCCGAGCTGCGCCGGCTCCGGGTCACAGCCGTCGCCGACCTGATCGTCGCGATCCGGGACCTCGCCGTGCGCGGCGCACCCGCGCTCGGTGCCGTCGGTGCGTTCGGGGTGGCCCTCGCCGCGGCGTCCCGGCCCGATCTCGCGGCCGCGGGGTCTGAGCTCGAGCACCTGCGCGCGGCCCGGCCGACGGCGGTCAACCTCGCTTGGGGCGTCGACCAGGGGATCGCGACGTGGCACGCGGCCGGCGCCGGCGCCGTGCTCGGACGGGCCGAGGAGATCGCGGCGGCGGACGTCGCGGGGAACCGCGCCCTCGGTGCGGCCGGGGCGGCCCTGCTCGCGCCGGGCGCGCGGGTGCTGACGCACTGCAACGCAGGTGCGCTCGCGTGCGTCGGGTACGGCACGGCGCTCGGCGTCGTACGCGCCGCCCACGAGCAGGGCCGCGGCGTCTCGGTGTGGGTCGACGAGACCCGACCCGTTCTGCAGGGCTCGCGGCTCACCGCATGGGAGCTCGAGCGGCTCGGCATCCCCTACGAGATCGTCGTGGACGCCGCGGCGGGATCGCTGTTCGCGGCCGGCCGGGTCGACGCCGTGATCGTCGGCGCCGACCGCATTGCCGCCAACGGGGATTTCGCCAACAAGATCGGCACCTATCCACTCGCCGTGCTGGCCGACGCGCACGGCGTGCCCTTCTACGTCGCGGCTCCGGTCACGACCGTCGACCCCGGAACCCCCGACGGCGGCGCGATCCGGGTCGAGCTCCGGTCCGGCCACGAGGTCGTCGACGTGGCCACCGCGCCGGCGACCGCGCGCGTGCACAACCCCGCGTTCGACGTGACCCCGGCTCGGCTCGTCACCGCGTTGATCACGGATCGAGGTGTGATCAGGGCGCCCGGTGCCGCGGCGATCGCCACACTCGGTCGGTGACCGTCGGCGTGGTCGCACCCCGCGCGTACGGTCGCTGCAGTCCGGAGCGCGACGACGCGGAGGTGTCCACGTGGGGCGAGCAGAGCGGTCGACCATACGGGCTCCCCGGTCGGGAGGGCTGGCCGGGCTCGTGTTCCCCGAGGCTTGTCCGGGCTGTGGCGCGCTCGGCGTCGCGCTCTGCGCCGAGTGCCGGCGCGCCGCGCCGGGGGCACCGATGCTCCCGCCACCGGTCGGCCTCGACCGCCTGCGGGTGCCCTTCGCGTACACCGGTGCGGTGCGCGAGCTCGTGGCGCGTGCCAAGTACCGGGACCGCCACGCGGCCTGGTCGTTCCTCGCGCGTGAGCTCGCGGAGTCCCTGGCGCCCGAGGAGCGCCGGGTCGAGGTGGTGACGTGGGCCCCGACCACGACCGCGCGTCGGCGGGTTCGGGGCTTCGACCAGGCCGAGCTGCTCGCGCGTCGACTCGCCGCCGAGATCGATCGTCCCGCGCGTCCCGGGTTGCGGCGCCTCGCCGGCGCGGCCCAGACCGGCGCGGATCGCGCCACCCGCCAGTGCAGTCCGGCCTTCGAGCCGCGCTGGGTACCCGGTCGTTCCGGGACGCCCTCGTCGGTACTGCTCGTCGACGACGTCGTGACCACCGGCGCGACGATGCGCGCCGCGGCGGCGGCGCTGCGGGACGGCGGCGCGAGGACCGTGATGGGCGCGGCCGCCGCGCGTCGGCCCTGACCGGTCGCCTACGGTGAAGGCGGGCGAGGGGGGGCGTGACATGAGCAGAATCGAGCACACCGCGGCGGCACCCTCCGAACGCGTGCGGCGACTTCGGGCGGCCATCGAGAGCGGCACCTACGCTCCGAGCGCGGAGAAGGTGGCGGAATCGCTCCTCGGCTGGCTCGTCCCGCCGGATCGTTTCGACGGGCAACGGTCCGCGCCGGAGTCGGCCGATGCCGCGATCGAGGACCAAGGGCCCCTTCCCGGGGATCCCTCGGCACCGCATACTGCAGAGAGTCAGTCGTCGAAACCGGAGGAGTGCATGGAGATCGTGGTGCATGGCCGCAACGTGGAGGTCGATCCCGACGTCGAGGCGGCGAGTCGCCGCAAGATCGAGCGCCTTCCCCGGCTCGCATCCGACATCCGGCGCGTCGAGCTCGAGTTCTCCGAGATCAAGAACCCGCGTGTCGCCGACGACCAGTGCTGTGAGATGGTCGTCCACCTCACGAAGAACTTCGTGAAGGCCCACGCCGTCGCCGCCGATCCCCGCACTGCGCTCGACCGGGTGGTGGACAAGGCCGAGCACCAGCTCAGCAAGGTGCACGGCAAGCGGGTGACCCGCCGCCAGCACTGAGGGTGACCGCGGCCTGACCGGCCCGCTCTGAGCCTCCGACGGCCCGGAAATCGGGTGACCCGCCGGTATGCTCACCAGGAATGAGCCTCTTCAAGAAGCTGCTCAACGCCGGCGAAGGCCGCAAGTTGAAGCTGCTCCAGTCCATCGTGCCCGAGGTCGCTGCGTTCGAGTCCGAGATGGAGCGGCGTTCCGACGCCGAGCTCGCTGGGATGACCGCCGAGTTCCGCGGCCGCCTCGATCGGGGTGAGGACCTCGACGACCTGCTGGCCGAGGCGTTCGCCACGGTCCGCGAGGCCGCCAAGCGCGTGCTCGGGCAGCGCCACTTCGACGTCCAGGTCATGGGCGGCGCGGCACTGCACTTCGGCTGGGTGGCCGAGATGAAGACCGGTGAGGGCAAGACGCTCGCGTCGACGCTGCCCGCGTACCTCAACGCGCTCGCGGGCCAGGGCGTGCACCTCGTCACGACGAACGACTACCTCGCCAAGCGCGACGCGGAGTGGATGGGTCGGGTCCACCGGTTCCTCGGCCTCGAGGTCGGCGCGGTCCTGCCCGACATCGATGAGCCCGCCCTGAAGCGTCAGGCCTACGCCGCCGACATCACCTACGGGACGAACAACGAGTTCGGGTTCGACTACCTGCGGGACAACATGGCGGGGTCGTTGGACGAACAGACCCAGCGGGGTCACTTCTTCGCCGTGGTCGACGAGGTGGACTCGATCCTGATCGACGAGGCACGGACCCCGCTCATCATCTCGGGGCGCGCCGACGACGCGCAGGCGCTCTACTTCCAGTTCGCACGCATCGTGAAGACGCTCCAGCACGAGCGCGACTACGAGGTCGACGAGGCCAAGCGCACCGTCGTCCCGACCGAGGAGGGCATCCACCGGGTCGAGGCCGCGCTCGGGGTCGAGAACCTCTACGAGCACGTCAACCAGAACTTCGTGCACCAGATCCAGGCTGCGCTGAAGGCCAAAGAGCTGTTCAAGCCCGACGTCGACTACGTCGTGGCCGACGGCGAGGTGAAGATCGTCGACGAGTTCACCGGCCGCATTCTCGAGGGCCGGCGTTGGAGCGACGGGCTCCACCAGGCCGTCGAGGCCAAGGAGGGGGTGCGGATCAAGGAGGAGAACCAGACCCTCGCGACCGTCACCCTGCAGAACTACTTCAAGCTCTACGAGAAGCTCTCGGGCATGACCGGGACGGCGAACACCGAAGCCGGTGAGTTCGCCCACACGTACGGCCTCGAGGTCGTGAGTGTCCCCACCAACCGCGCCATGATCCGCCAGGACGAGCCCGACCTCATCTACAAGACCGAGCCCGCGAAGTTCGAGGCGCTCGCGGACGACATCCAGGAGCGCCACGACCGGGGGCAGCCGGTGCTGGTCGGCACGATCTCGGTCGACAAGTCCGAGCACCTCGGCCAGCTGCTCGACCGCCGGGGGATCCCTCACGCGGTGCTGAACGCGAAGAAGCACGAGCAGGAGGCGACGGTCGTCACCCAGGCCGGACGCATCGGTGCGGTGACGGTGGCCACGAACATGGCCGGCCGTGGTGTCGACATCCTGCTCGGAGGGAACCCGGAAGGGCTCGCCCGCGAGGAGATGCTCGCGGGTGGTTCGTCGCCGGAGGAGGATCCCGACAAGTACCAGGCGCTGGTCGCCCAGTTCAAGGAGCAATGCGACGACGAGGGCGAGCGTGTCCGCGGCGTCGGCGGGCTCTACGTGCTCGGCACCGAGCGACACGAGAGCCGGCGGATCGACAATCAGCTCCGAGGCCGTGCGGGCCGTCAGGGGGACCCTGGCGAGAGCCGCTTCTACCTGTCGCTCGAGGACGAGCTGATGCGACTCTTCGCGACGGGCGCGATGAGCTGGGTGATGGGCAAGGCCTTCCCCGACGAACTGCCCCTCGAGGCGAAGATGGTCAGCAAGGCGATCGAGCGCGCGCAGCACACCGTCGAGGATCGAAACTTCGAGATCCGGAAGGACGTGCTCAAGTACGACGAGGTGATGAACGAGCAGCGGAAGGTGATCTACCGCCGCCGCCAGCAGATCCTCGAGGGCGGTGACCTCCGCGACGAGTCCATCGAGTTCATCGAGAGTGCGATCGACCACCTCGTGCAGTCCGCCACCGGCGGCGGGGAGTTCTCCGAGGAGTGGGACGTCGAGGAGCTGATGCGAGAGGCCGCGGATCTGTTCCCGGTGCGCGTCCAGCGCGAGCAGCTCGCCGAGCTGACCGGGCCCGAGTCGGTGTTCGAGCTGTTGAACGGCGACGCGCTGGAGCAGTACGAGGCCAAGGAGCAGATGATCGGCGCGGAGCAGCTGCGCGAGATCGAGCGCCGCGTGATGCTCTCGGTCGTCGACCAGCGCTGGCGTGAGCACCTCTACGAGATGGACTACCTCCGTGAGGGCATCAACCTCCGCGCGATGGGTCAGGTCGACCCGCTGGCCGAGTGGCAGCGCGAGGGCTTCGACATGTTCCAGGCGATGATGGAGGCGATCAAGGACGACTTCGTCCGTTACATCTTCCGCCTCGAGGTCGTCGCCGACGAGGCGCCCCGGCCCGTCCGGGACCTGCGCTACTCGGCGCCGGAGGACCCGGTGCAGGGCGCGGGTGGGCTCTCGGCCACGGCCGCGGCCATGCCGATGGACGAGCTGGGTGAGTCCCCGGTGCAGGTGATCGAGGAGACCGCACCCCAGCAGCCGGTGCGGGTCGAGAAGACCCCCGGCCGGAACGAGCCGTGCTACTGCGGGAGCGGCAAGAAGTTCAAGCAGTGCCACGGACGCGTGTGACGGGTCCGGAGCGGAGCGGAGGACCGACAGCTCGGGAGCGTGCCCGGGGGTTCATCTCGCGGTTGCGCGCGGGTCCGGAGCGGAGGAGTCAGCGAGATGCGTGATTTCTCCGACGAGCTGGGGGCGGTGCGCAAGCGCATCGGCGAGGCAAACGCGTATCTGCACATCGACGCACAACGCGCGCGGCTCGACGAGCTCGAGGCCGAGGCCGGACGTCCGGATCTCTGGGACGACCAGGACGCGGCGCGGCGGGTGACGAGCGAGCTGTCCGCTGTGCGCGACGACATCGAGCTGGTCGACGGGCTCGCCGGTCGGATCGACGACCTCGACACGCTGTACCAGTTGGGACGCGAGGAGTCCGACGACTCCGTCGAGCCCGAGATCGGGACGGAGCTCGTCGCACTGCGCGCCGAGCTCGACCGGCTCGAGCTGCGCGCGCTGTTCACCGGTGAGCACGACGAGCGCGACGCGATCTGTCAGGTGAGCTCGGGAGCCGGTGGTACCGACGCGCAGGACTGGACCGCGATGCTGTTGCGCATGTTCACGCGTTGGGCGGAGCGCCGAGGCTTCTCCGTCGACATCGAGGACGTGAGCGAGGGCACCGAGGCAGGAATCAGCTCGGCGACCTTCACGGTCAAGGGCCGCTACGCGTACGGCATGCTCACGGGGGAGAAGGGCGTGCACCGGCTCATCCGCATCTCGCCGTTCGACGCGAACGCGCGCCGCCAGACCGCATTCGCGGCGTTCGACGCGGTACCGACGCTCGACGAGGCCGAGGCGCCCGAGATCGACCCGGGCGATCTCCGGATCGACACGTACCGCTCGTCGGGCGCGGGTGGCCAGCACGTGAACGTGACCGACTCCGCGATCCGGATCACCCACCTCCCGTCGGGAATCGTCGTGAGCTGCCAGAACGAGCGGTCCCAGCTCCAGAACAAGACCAAGGCGTTGCAGATCCTGGGCGCGCGGCTCGCCGAGCGCCAGCGCGAGGAGCGCCGGGCCCAGCTCGAGGAGCTGTCGGGAGAGAAGCGCGGGATCGACTTCGGGAGTCAGATCCGGACGTACACCTTGCACCCGTATCAGCTGGTCAAGGACGAACGGACCCGCTACGAGACCGGCAATGTCCAGGCCGTGCTCGACGGTGACCTCGACGAGCTGATCGAGGCCTACCTCCAGTGGCGCCGCGAGACCTCGGGCACCTGAGCCCGGCGGACGGGTCCTCTGCCCCCGAAATCGCGGACCTGGCGGGTAACGTGACGTGCTCTCATGATTCGCTTCGAGAACGTCACCATGACCTACAAGGGCGACATCCACGCCCTGCGGGACGTCAGCCTCGATGTCGGCAAGGGCGAGTTCATCTTCCTCGTCGGTCCTTCCGGCTCGGGGAAATCGACCTTCCTCCGACTCCTCCTGCGCGACGAGGTCCCCACGCGTGGCCGCATCATCGTGGCCGGGCGTGACGTCACCGCGCTGTCGAAGTGGAAGGTGCCCCAGTTGCGTCGGAACATCGGCTGCATCTTCCAGGACTACAAGCTGCTGCCGAACAAGACGGTCTACGAGAACGTCGCGTTCGCGAGCGACGTCATCGGTCGACCGGCCCACGTCACCAAGTCACAGGTCCCTCAGATCCTTGACCTGGTCGGCTTGTCCCAGAAGCTCGACCGCTTCCCGGACGAGCTCTCCGGTGGTGAGCAGCAGCGGGTCTCGATCGCGCGCGCGTTCGTGAACCGACCGCTGATCCTCCTCGCCGACGAGCCGACGGGAAACCTCGATCCCCAGACCACCGTCGGCATCATGCGCCTGCTCGACCGCATCAACCGCACGGGTACGACGGTCGTCATGGCCACGCACGACTCGCGCATCGTCGACACGATGCGTCGCCGGGTGATCGAGCTCGAACACGGATCCCTCGTCCGCGACCAGGCTCGCGGCATCTACGGCGTCGGGAGCTAGACCCTCATGCTGTCCCGGTTCAGGTACTTCGCGCGCGAGACGTGGGTCTCGCTGCGCCGCAACAAGCTCATGACTGCGGCCGGCGTGATCACCGTCGCGGTCTCCCTCTGCGTGCTCGGCGGCGCCCTGCTGATGACGCGCCTCGTCGACCACGGCACGCAGAAGTGGAAGGACGGCGTGCAGTTCGAGATCTTCATGGTCACCGACGCCACGACCTCGCAGGTCAAGGCGGTGCAGTCCCAGCTGAGCGGGGACAGCGATGTCGACCACTTCACGTACCTCTCGAAGCAGGACGCGTTCAAGGAGTTCAAGCGGCTCTACAGCGACCAGCCGGACCTCGTCAGCACGATCACCCCGCAGGACCTGCCGGAGTCGTTCCGGGTTGCGCCCCGTACGGCAGAGCTGACCAAGGAGGTCTCCCTGCGGTACCGGAGCCTGCCGGGGGTCGACGAGGTCAACACCGCCGACAAGGAGGTGAAGGACCTCCTCGCCACCAGCAGGTGGATCCGGTTCGGGTTCCTGAGCATCTTCTTCGCGCTGCTCTTCGCGTCGCTGTTCCTCATCGTGAACACGATCCGACTCGCCACCTACGCCCGGCGCCGGGAGATCGAGGTGATGAAGCTCGTCGGGGCGTCGAACTGGTTCGTCCGCGTGCCCTTCATGCTGGAGGGCATGCTCCAGGGCGTGCTCGGTGCCGGCGTCGGTGTCGCCGCGGTCTGGGGGCTACGCGAGGTGCTCACCAACGCCATCCCCACCGACAGCCTGTTCTGGAAGGGCTGGTACGTGGGCTCGGCCGACGCGATGCAGATCAGCCTGATCGTGCTCCTGCTCGGCGCGGCGATCGGCGTCCTCGGCGCCACCGTGGGGCTCCGACGCTTCCTCGACGTCTGAGGCCGCTGGAGCCCCTGTGGGCATCCGCGACTGTTGTTGCTGATGTGGCTACTGTGATTCTCCGATGCAGCTGCCCCGGCGGCGCGCGCTCGCAGCGCTTCCCCTCCTCCTGACGGCGTCGCTCGCGCTGGCTCCGGCCGGAGCCGCCCCGACCCGGACCACCGCGGCGCGGGCCACGCCGTCCGCGGACGACTTCGAGGCCGCCTCACGCGCCGAGCAGGCGGCGGTCGCCGCGGTGACCGGCGCCCGGGCCAAGCGCGGGCAACTCGAGGCCGAGGTCGCCACCCTCGACACCCAGGTCGCGGCCGCGTCGGTCAAGGCCCGGAGCACCGCCGCCGACCTGGCCCGGGTCCGGACCGCGCTCGCACAACGTGGCCGTCCAGGTGGTGCGGAGCCAGCGGGTGCTCGACGCCGCTCGCGCTCGCGCCCGCACCGCGGCCGCAACGATCTACCGCCGTTCGGGATCGGCGGCGACGGCGTTCGCCAACCTGGGTGCCCACTCCGTTCGCGACGCGGTGAGCCGCCGTCACTACATGGGGGTGGTCGGCGACCGGCTGACCGCGGACCTCGATGCCGTGCGCGTCGCGAACGACGACGTGCAGAGCGCGCTGCGATCGCTGAAGGAGCGGCGCGCCTCCGCGACGCGAGCCGCCTCTGCCGCCCGCCGCGATGCCGATGCCGTCGCGGCGACGCGCGCGGGGCGTCGCCGGCTCCTCGACCGCGCCCGAGCGGTCGAGGCACGGGAGAACGCCGCGCTTGCCGCGGCGCAGGCACGGCGCGCGGAGTTCGAGCGCGCCGCCAGCGCGGCCCGGGAGGCGTCACGCTCGGTGCAGGACACGCTGCGGGCCCGGCCGGTCGGCGGCGCGCGACTCCGGCCGGTTGCGGTTCCCGGCGGACGGGCCGATCTCCTCGCCGTTCGGCGAGCGCATGCACCCGATCTTCCACGAGATGCGGATGCACACCGGCATCGACATCGGCGCGGGCTACGGCGCGCCGGTGCACGCGGCCGCGACGGGAGTCGTCGTCACCGCCGGCGTGATCTCCGGCTACGGCAACGCGGTGGTGATCGACCACGGAGACGGCATCGCGACCCTCTACGGCCACCTGTCCCGTTTCGCGGTGCGGACGGGTCAGAGGGTGGACGTCGGCCAGACCGTCGGCGCGGTCGGGAATACCGGGAACTCGACGGGCCCGCACCTGCACTTCGAGGTGCGGGTGCGGGGCGTCCCCGTCGATCCGATGGCCTATCTCTGAGCCGGCGCTACCGGGGCTGGGGAACCCACCGTAGGTAGGGCTTCTCGGCCCGCCAGCCCTCGGGGAACTTCGCCTTGGCGTCGTCGTCGGACACGGTGGCGCCGATGATGACCTCGTCGCCGGCCTTCCAGTCGACGGGCGTGGCCACCGAGTGCTTCGCGGTGAGCTGGAGCGAGTCGATCACGCGGAGCAGCTCGTCCACGTTGCGACCGGTCGACGCGGGGTAGGTCAGTGTCAGCTTGATCTTCTTGTCGGGGCCGATCACGAACACCGATCGGACGGTGAGCTTCTCGTTCGCCGCCGGGTGGATCATGTCGTAGAGCTCCGCGACCTTGCGGTCGGGGTCGGCGATGAGTGGGAAGTTGAGCGGCGTGCCCTTCACGTCGTTGATGTCGGGTGCCCAGCCCTTGTGCGACTGGAGGTCGTCGACGGAGAGTCCGATGAGCTTGACGCCGCGGGCGTCGAACTCGCTCTTGCGTCGTGCGAGCTCGCCGAGCTCGGTCGTGCAGACCGGGGTGAAGTCCGCCGGGTGGCTGAAGAGCAGTCCCCAGCTGCCACCGAGGTAGTCGTGGAGGCTGACGGTTCCTTCCGTTGTCTCCGCCGTGAAATCGGGGGCTTCGTCGCCGAGTCGCAGTGTCATCGCAGGTACCTCGTGAGGTGGGTGAGGGTCGTTGCGCCGAAGCTAGTGGCCGCGCGTCGCAAAAGTCGAGTGAAACGGTCGGGAAATCCCGGGGGCGGCCCGACGTCACCGGGACCGCGTCGAGATCCCTCCGATCCAGATCGCCGCCAGCGGCCGCGCGGTGCGTCGCGACGAGTTGACTCGATCCGGACGATGCGCTCGGATGGGACGCCATGGCGGGGTACTCGGGCACACCACTGCCCAGGAAGCTGGGCATCAGGGACGGTGCGCTCGTCGCGTTGCTCGCGGCACCCGACGGCTTCCACCGCACGCTCGGCTCGTTGCCGCCCGGGGTCGAGATCCGCACGCAGGCCCGCGGTCGCTTCGACGTGATCGTCTTCTTCGCGACGCGTGAGCGTGAGTTGGCGCGTCGCTTTCCCGTGATGGCGCGGGCGTTACAGCCTGCAGGCGGGTTGTGGGTCGCGTGGCCGAAGAAGCGCAGCTCTGTGGCCACGGACCTCACCTTCGACCCGGTGCAGGAGATCGGCCTCGCCGCCGGGCTGGTGGACAACAAGGTCTGCGCGATCGACGACACCTGGTCCGGACTGCGCTTCGTCACCCGCGTCGCCGACCGCCGGCCCCGGCGCTGACGCGGAACCCGTCCCGTGTGCGGCCGGTTCGTGCAGGCGAGCAGCCCGTCGTTGCTCGCGGAGCACTTCCACGTCGACGAGGTCGCGGTCGATGCGCCCTCCGTCCCCAGCTACAACGTCGCGCCCCGCGCCGAGGTGCTGAGCGTCGTGGACCGCCACGGAGTCCGCCGGATGGGGCGGATGCGGTGGGGGCTGGTCCCGTCGTGGGCGTCCGACCCGTCCGTGGGGGACCGCATGATCAACGCCCGGGCCGAATCCGCGCTCGAGAAGCCGGCGTTCCGGGCCGCGTTCGAGCGACGCCGGTGCATCCTGCCCGCCGACGGCTTCTACGAGTGGCAGGCGATGCCCGCGCCGGGGCGGAAGCAGCCGATGTACCTCCACGCGCGCTCCGGCGCACCGCTCGCGATGGCCGGCCTGTGGGAGGTGTGGCGCGATCCGGAGTTGCCTGACGATGCGCCGTGGTTGCGCACGTGCGCAGTCATCACCACGGACGCGAACGCCACGGTCGCGCCGATCCACGACCGCATGCCGGTGATGCTGGCCGCCGAGGACTGGGACGAGTGGCTCGACCGCGAGGGGGACGACGTCGAGGGGTTGACGCGTCTGCTCCGACCGGCGCCGGACGACCTCCTCGAGGTCTGGCCGGTGAGCCCGCGCGTCGGCAACGCACGTCGTCGACGACCCGTCGCTCATCGTGCGCGAGGACCCCCTCACGCTCTTTCCCTGACCGTCGAGATCCGCCGCGGCGCGCGGCGTCGAGCCCCTAAGGTCGTTCGTCATGGAGCACCGCGAATTCCTCGACGTCGTCGTCGCCGAAGCCGGCGCGCTCGCGGACGCCGCGCGCGCCGCCGGCCCCGAGGCTGCAGTGCCCGCGACGCCCGAGTGGTCCATGGCCAAGCTGGCGAAGCACACCGGCACCACGCACCGGTGGGCGACGGCGGTCGTCACCACGCGTGCATTCGCGAACCCCGGCGACCTGGACCTCGGGCTCCCCGAGACCGATGCCGGCTACGCCGATTGGATCGAGGCGGGCGCGGCGGCGTTCCGCGCCACCCTCGCGGCGGCCGACCCCGACGCCGAGTGCTGGAGCTGGGGTGCCGATCCGCACGTGCGGTTCTGGTCCCGCCGCATGGCCCACGAGACGGCGGTGCACCGCTGGGACGCGCAGTCCGCCCTGGGCGCGTCGGCGCCGATCCCGACCGGGCTCGCCGTCGACGGCATCGACGAACGCCTCGCGAACCTCCCGCCCTCCCTGGAGTTCGGGCCCGACCCGCCCGAGATCCTCACCGGCACCGGTCAGACGCTCCATCTCCACACGACCGACGCGGACGGCGAGTGGCTGATCCGGTTCGATCCCGAGGGCATGACGGTGACCCGGGAGCACGCCAAGGGCGACTGCGCGATCCGCGGACCGGCGAGCGACCTGCTCCTCTTCCTCGTCGGCCGGCGCGAGCTCGACGGGCTCGACGTGTTCGGTGACCTCGCCGTGATCGGTGACCGCGACGGCATCCGCCGGTTCTGAGCGCTAGGGCCTCATGGCCGCGAGCGCGCGGATGGTCGTCCGCGCCGTCGGGGGGTCGGCGATGATCATGGGTGCCGGCGTCGTGATCCCGTTGTCCGCGTAGCGCCGCACACCTTCGGCGCACTGCTCGGGTGAGCCCCACACGATGAGGTCGTCGAGCACCTCGTCCGGGATGACCTCGGTCGCGCGGGCACGGTCACCCGCCGACCATGCGTCCCACATGGGCCGGAACGCGTCCCCGCGACCGATCCATTCGTGGAACGCGGCGTAGACGGGCACGTTCATGTACTCGGCGATCATTCGGCGGCCGATCGCGCGCACGGTGTCGCGGTCCTCGGTCGGGAGCACGAAGATGCGCGCCGCGACCTCCTTGCCCTCGCCGACGATCGGGGCGACGGTCTTGACGTCCTCGGCCGAGAGCCAGTTCACGATCGCGCCGTCCGCCTCACGGCCGGCGAGGCGGAGCATCCCCTCGCGCAGCGCGGCGACGAGGATCGGCGGCGGCTCGGGCAGGCGGATCCCGAGTCGGAACCCCCTCACCGAGAACGTCTCGTAGTCGGCGGTGACCTTCTCGCCCGCGAGTGCGGCCCGGAGGAACCGGACGGTGTCACGGACGCGCTGGTACGGCGCCTCGAACGGGATGCCGTTCCAGCGCTCGACGATGACGTTGCTCGACGCGCCGACGCCCAGCACGGCGCGACCCGGCGCGAGGTCGGCCAGGGTCGCGATGGACTGCGCCAGGAGCGCGGGACCGCGCGTGTAGACGGGCACGATCGCCTGCCCGAGCCGGAGCGACGGAGCCCACACCGCCGCGAGGACGAGCGGGGTGAACGCGTCGGTGCCGTTGGTCTCGGCCGACCAGACGTCGGTGAAGCCGAGGTCCTCGAGCTCGACGAGCCATTCGCGGTGCTCCATCAGCGGGACGCCGGCCAGGGGAATGGTGATGCCCCAACGCTGGGTGACGGTCATGCTCGGGATCCTTCCGGAGGGTGGTCGCGCCAGTTGCGCACGATGGTGGACTGGCTCGCCGTGCCGAGCAGCGTGCCATCCTCGGCCCAGAGGTGCACGAGGCCGTGCCCGAAGCCGTCCGCGATGGCGTGGACGCGAATGTCCGCGAGGATCCACTCGGTCTGCACGCGGCTGGCGACGCGCAAGGTGTTGTCGAGGCTGTTCCCGCCGGCCCGCTCGCCGAGCGCCTGAGAGATCCCGAACGGTACGTAGTCGCCGACGACCGAGAGCGTCGCCGGGCCGAGGTCCAGCAGGCCGGGAAGTCGTACCCACAGCGCACACCGGCCGGTCCCGGGCGTGCCGTCGAGGTCGTCGAAGGTGCGCGCGTCGGCGAGGCGCATGTCGATCCGGTCCATGATCGTGCCCTCGTGCCGATCCTCGACGATCCGCGGCGGGCATGCGGCCGGTGGTGGGACCGTCGGCATCTCGGCCCACTGGCCGGAGTGGGCGGTGTCCCGGCGACCGAGCGCTGCGTTCACGGTCAGGATCTCGTCGCCGTCGACGCTCGCGACGGCCCGCGCCTGGGAGATCTGGTGGCCACGGACGACCTCGGTGACCCGGATGTCGAGCACGGCGGGCGGTCGCGCGTAGGAGAGGTACTGGCCCGTGGCCCAGACGAGGGGACGGCCCGTGACCTGCTCGAGCGCCTCGACGCACGCCCCGAGGCCGCAGCCCCCGAAGAGGGCGCCGAGCCCCGAGCAGAGGGTGGGCACCACGGGGAGCCGCCAGTGGTTGGGGTCGGAGGTGGCCTCGAGCCCGTAGAAGGCGACGGCGTCCATGGGTCCCGGAACGTAGTCGGGGTCCGGGAATGAGCGGGGGTTGTACGCGTTGAACACCGACATTCGAGACGGGAGCCACGATGACGGCACGGACGGCGACGGCGACGATCACGGCGCAGCGACAGCTCGAGGGTGCGGGTTTCGAGGTCCGCCGGCCGTTTCCCACCGCGCAGCTCTCCTTCGTCGACCCGTTCCTCCTCATCGACGAGATGGGACCGGCGGAGTTCGAGCCCGGCCAGGGCAAGGGTGCGCCCGACCACCCGCACCGCGGCTTCGAGACCGTGACCTACATGCTCTCGGGGGCGACTGAGCACGAGGACTCGGCGGGCAACGCCGGCCGCATCGGTCCGGGCGCGGTGCAGTGGATGACCGCAGGATCGGGCGTGATCCACTCGGAGATGCCGGCGCGGGAGCTGCTCGCCGACGGTGGCCGTATGCACGGCTTCCAGGTCTGGGTGAACCTGCCCGCGGCCGACAAGATGATCGCCCCGCGCTATCAGGAGTTCCTCGCGTCGGAGATCCCGGTCGTCGAGCAGGAGGGCGCCACGGTGCGCGTCCTCGCGGGGACCCACGCCGGGGTGCGGGGACCGGTCGAGACACACTCGCCGGTGACCTACCTCCACGCCACACTCGCACCCGCCGCAGAGGTGCGCGTCGCGGTGCCGGCCGACGAGACCGCGATGGTGTACACGTTCGCCGGCGACGGTGACGGAACCTTGCGGGTCTACGACGGCGACGGCGACGAGGTGGTGCTCACGAACCAGGGCGCCGGGCCGAGCGAGCACCTGGTGCTCGGCGGCGCACCGCTGCACGAGCCGGTCGCGCGGTACGGGCCCTTCGTGATGAACACCTCGGACGAGATCGAGACCGCGATCCGCGACTACCAGTCGGGGCAGTTCGGCGCGATCGCCCGCTGACGGGCGCGCCGGGCTGCGAGACTCGCCCGATGGCGGAGCGGACGACGACAGTCCTGGCGAGCGGGTTGCGGTTCCCGGAGGGGCCGCGCTGGCACGAGGAGCACCTGGTCTTCTCGGACCAGCACGATGCCAGGGTGTGGTCGCTCACGGCGGCCGGCGACCTCGCACCGGTCGTCGAGGTTCCTCAGCGGCCGTCCGGGCTCGGATGGGATCCCGAGGGCCGCATGCTCGTGGTCTCGATGGACGACCGTCGGCTGCTGCGGTTCGCGGACGGCGTGCTCACCGAGGTGGCCGACCTCAGCGCACTCGCGTCCTGGCACTGCAACGACATGGTCGTCGACGCCGCCGGCCGGGCCTACGTCGGCAACTTCGGATTCGACCTCGACTCGGGTGCCGATCCGGTCACGGCGAACCTCGTGCGCGTCGACCCGGACAGGAGCATGCACGTCGTCGCCGAGGAGCTGCGGTTTCCCAACGGCACGGTGATCACGCCCGACGGAGGGACGCTCGTGATCGGCGAGAGCTGGGCCGGGTGCCTGACCGCGTTCACCGTCGGCGGCGATGGCAGCCTGTCCGACCGGCGAGAGTGGGCGAAGCTCTCCGGCGCGGTCCCGGACGGCATCTGTCTCGACGCCGACGGTGCCATCTGGTCCGCGTGCCCGCTGACCGGGCGGGTGCTGCGCGTGCACGAGGGCGGTGAGGTCACCGACGTCGTCGCCGTGGACCGGCGGGGCGCCTACGCGTGCATGCTCGGCGGGCCGGATCGCACCACGCTGTTCGTCTGCACGGCCGATGCGAGCAACCCGGCCGAGACCGGCGCGATGCGCGGCGCGATCGAGGTCTGTCCCGTCGAGGTCCCGGGTGCCGGGTTGCCGTAGCGAAGGGTCAGAGCGCGAACCCGCCGGGGCGCGCGCCGTCGCGCGTCTCGGAGTGCCGGGCGGCGATCGCGCCGGCGTGGGCCGGGTCCGAGAGGACGATGAAGCGGTCGGTGCGGACCGCGTCCACCACGGTGGCGGCGTAGTCGGCCGGGTCCATGCCGGACTCCACCATGCTGCGGATGAAGTCGATGCCCGGCGAGTCGCCCTCGGGCGTCGGATTCGCACCGAGGTGCGCGGGCCAGTTCCGCCCCGACTCCGCGATGCGGGTCCGGATGAACGCGGGGCAGAGCACCGACACGCCCACGGTGCTCCCGGACATCACGAACTCGTGGTGGAGCGACTCGGAGAGTCCCACGACCGCGTGCTTCGTAGCGACGTAGGGACCCATCATCGGCGAGCCGCGCAGGCCCGCGAGCGACGCGGTGTTGACGACGTGTCCCTCGTTCTGCTCGATGAGCCGCGGGACGAACGCCTGAATGCCATGCACGACGCCCATGAGGTTCACACTCACGGTCCACTCCCACCCCTCGGGTGTGACTTCCCACGCCGGACCGAAGCCGCCGCCGACCCCGGCGTTGTTGCAGATGACGTGCGCGGTGCCGAAGTGCTCGAACGTCGCGGCGGCGAACGCCTGCACCTGCTGGGCGTCGGCCACGTCGCACTCGACGCCGATCACGTCGACGCCGCGCGCCTCGAGCTCGACGACCGCCGTGCGGAGCGGCTCGGCCTCCACGTCGGCGAGGGCGATGCCCATGCCGGCCGCGGCAAAGGCATCGGCCAGAGCGCGTCCGATGCCGCTCGCGCCGCCGGTGATCGCGGCCACCTTGCCGTTCAGGTCCTGCATGGTTCGCTCCCTGGCGCGTCGTGGTGCTCGGGACCTCGGTCGAGGTCGGGGATCGTCCCCGGATCGAGCCGCACCGGTGGCATCGTAGGAGGTGGCAAGCTGCGCCCATGGCCACGAACCGTCGCATCCTGCTCGCCGCCCGCCCGCACGGCCTGGTCACCGAGGCCTGCCTCTCCCGGGTCGAGGAGCCGGTGCCCGAGCCGGCCGACGGCGAGGTCCTGCTCCGCGTGCGCGCACTCTCGGTGGACCCGACGAACCGGGTGTGGATGCGCGAGGAGGACTCGTACCTGCCCGCCGTCGCGATCGGGGCCGTGGTCCGTGCCGCGGGGCTCGCGGAGGTGGTCGACTCACGGCGTGAGGGCTTCGCCTCCGGCGACCTCGTGCTCGGGATGCCCGGCTGGCAGGACTACTGGCTGCTCGGCCCCGACGACCTCGCCAACGTCGTCCCGCCGGGGCTGGAGCCGACCGACCTGCTCTCGATCTACGGCGCGACGGGCCTGACCGCCTGGTTCGGGCTCGAGGACGTGTGCCGCTTGCAGGAGGGCGAGACCTTCGTCGTGTCCGGGGCCGCCGGCGGTGTCGGCTCGGTGGCCGGTCAGCTCGCGCGCGAGCGCGGTGCCCGGCTCGTGGTGGGCATTGCCGGGACCGACGAGAAGTGTCGCTGGGTGGTGGAGGACCTCGGCTTCGACGCGTGCATCAACTACCGGACCGAGGACGTCGCGGCGCGACTCGTCGAGCTGTGCCCCGACGGGATCGACGTCTACTTCGACAACGTCGGCGGCGAGATCCTCGACGCCGTGCTGGCCAATCTCGCGGTCGGGGCGCGGATCGCGTGCTGCGGTGCGATCTCGACCTACACCCTCGACGAGCTCCCCGGCGTGCGGAACACGCCGAATCTGATCATGAAGCGCGCTCGCATGGAGGGCTTCCTGATCCTCGACTACGTGGACCGCTTCTTCGACGCCATCATGGCCCTGGCACCGCTCGTCGCGGAGGGCCGGATCACCTACGCCACCGAGACCGTCGACGGGCTCGAGCACGCGCCCGAGACGCTGAACCGGCTCTTCACCGGTGACCACACCGGCAAGCTCATCGTGCGCGTCAGCGGATAGCTAGACGCGGACCGGGAAGCCGTCGTTGCGCACGGCGAGGAACGTCCCGGCCTGGTTCACGACCGACCGCCACCGGTCGACGAGCTGGTACGGGGTCCTGGCCGGCTTCTTGGCCGAGCCGAACCGGTGCAGACCTCCGAAGCCGTCGAGGACCGCGTAGCCCTTGCCGTCGGGCCAGGCGGTGATGTCGCGGGCGATGTTCCAGCCGAAGTAGGCCGCGCCGTAGGACGAGGCGCCGCCGCGTGCCCAGACGCCGCCGAACCCGTCCAGCATGTAGAGCCCGCCTCCGGGCCGGAACGCGATCGACCGGGCGATGTCCCACCCGCGCCAGTACGGGAGGTTCTTCACGACGGGCGCGTCGCCGTAGCGGTGGTAGCCACCGAAGCCGTCGAGGACCCCGAAGCCCTTGCCGTCCGAGGTCACCGCAATCGACCGGGCGATGTCGAAGCCGAACCACGGACCGCCGACGCCCGAGAGCGTGAACAGCGCAGAGCCGTAGCGGTGGACGCCACCGAGCGCGTCGAGGATGACGTACCCGTTGCCGTCGGGCATGACCGCGATGTCGCGGGCGTAGTCGCCCGGGAAGCGCGGGGAGCCGTACGCGGGCGCCCCCTCGTAGGCGTGCACCGCGCCGTTGCCGGACATGACCCAGAACCCACCCTGGGGCCGCGCCGCGATGGCTCGGCCCTTCGTGTCGAAGGCGAGCAGCGGATTGGGTGCGGGCGGCGGGTTGCCGTCCATGAACACCTCCGCGACGTACATCTGCCCGTTGCCGTACGCG
Source organism: uncultured Acidimicrobiia bacterium (assembly GCA_963801105.1). Lineage (GTDB taxonomy): Bacteria > Actinomycetota > Acidimicrobiia > IMCC26256 > JAENVU01 > JAENVU01. Next base: position 3,501,041 of record CAWDDH010000003.1, on the reverse strand, counting down.
ACACCGACCCCGATCCAGTGGAACGCGGGGTCGACCATGTTGGCGTAGTGCGGGGGCGAGTTGACGAGCGCGGTGTGGATCGAGGTCACGCTCGGACCGCGGCCGATGTTCTCTCCGAGCTTGCGCCAGCCGACGGTCACGCCGTCGGGGAGGTTCGAGTGACAGAGGCAGCCGCTGTCGGCCATGTGTTGGGCCCAGGCCTCGGCCTTCGCCGTGAGGACGGAGTGGGTCGCGACCCCGCCGAGACCGTGCGCGGCGCGCACCTGGTTCACCCGGTTCGCGAAATCGGCCTCGGCGCCCCGGTCGGAGGCCTGCGCCCTCGGCGCGGTGCCGAGGACGACGGTCGCCGTCAGCGCTACGAGGAGCGCCACGAGAATTCGTCGCATCTGTCCCATCCCTCCACGGCCGGGCGACACCAGATCGGCCGGCATTCAGCCAAGGAAGGGATCGGCACCGGGGTAGGAAACCTTGAGCCGGGGCGACTCCGCAACCACCCCGACGTGCTTCACGGACCCTAGTGACTTTGCGCGCGTTCGGCGCGGTTCGGGCAGGTCATCGGACCCAGGTCACAGATGGTTTGCCCGGTTTGAGCAGAAAAGCAGACGCGGTCCGTGGTCAGGGTTCGCAGAGCGCGCGGCCGACACGGCGGTGTTCAGCCGGAGGCGCAGCCCCGCTCGGCGACGCCGGCCGACGTCGCCAAACGGCCGTCGGGGTCGCAAGCGGTCAATGCGCGCGACTGCGTCGGTCCTCGGGGACGCCCTCGCGGCGGATGCGATCCCACACCATGATCCCGCCGATCGGTCCGAGCACGATCACCACGACCGCGTACGTCCGGCTCCATCGCATCTCGGGAGTGATCATGATCACCATTGCGCAGAAGGTCAGCCACACCATCCCGTGCACCGAGCCGGTGATGGCCTTGCCGGCCACGTTGGGCTGGACGAGCCAGAAGTAGAAGAGCACCGAGTACGTGACGGTCTCGATCGCGGCGATCCAGAGCAGGGCGTGGGCCTTGCGCTCGAGCTCGGTCGTGGTCTCGTCCGCGTAGTCGGGCACGGTCGAGAGCGTACGGCGTGCCGGCTCGCGCCCGCGAACCGTCGGGTGCCCGAGCCGCCAAACCCGCCACCCCCTCGGGGCGGACCTGTCAGCATTCCGGGCATGGACGTGCTCGAGGCCCGGGGTCTCGTGAAGGACTACCGACGCACGCGCGCCGTCGACGGCGTCGACCTCAGCCGTCCGCGCCGGCGAGCGCGTCGCGCTGCTCGGACCCAACGGGGCGGGCAAGACGACCACCCTGCTCATGCTGCTCGGTGTCGTCGCGCCCGATGCCGGGACCGTCTCGGTGTGCGGCCGGCCGATTGCCGGCGAGCGCAGCCACGCCGCGGAGGAGGTCGGGTTCGCAGCCGGCTACCTGCCGCTCGCCGAGCGGCTCCGCGTCCGCGAGTACTTGCGGCTGTACGGCAACCTCTACGGCCTGGCCCGGCCCGAGGACGCGATCGCGGACGGGCTCGCCCGGTTCCGGGTGGAGCACCTCGCCGACGCGATGGGCACGGAGCTGTCCTCGGGTCAGCGGACGCTCGTGGGGATCGTGCGCGCGACGCTGCACCGGCCCCGACTGCTGGTGCTCGACGAGCCGACCGCCTCGCTCGACCCCGATGTGTCGCGCCGCGTGCGGGAGGGTCTCCGTGCCATCTGCGACGAGCACGGCACCGCACTGCTGGTCACCTCGCACGACATGGCCGAGGTCGAGCGGCTCTGCGAGCGTGTCGTGTTCATCGCCGCCGGTCGGATCGTCGCCGACGGCACCCCGGCCGAGGTCGCGCGGCGCTTCGGGCGCTCGGACCTCGAAGGCGTGTTTCTCCACCTCGCCGAGGACCGACTCCGCCCGCCGCCCGGGCCCGCACCCGAGCACCAGCAGACCGAGCATCTGCCATGACCGCCGACACCGCGCCGGTGCGGCTCCACGGACCCGCGCTGACCTGGCTGCGGATCCGCGGGGTGGCGCGTCGTCACGCGTACGTGCTGATGCGTAGCCCGCACCGGCTGTTCGATGTCACTCTGTGGCCGCTGGTCGACGCGCTCTTGTTCGGTGCGCTCGCGACCTACGTCGGGCGCGGGGACGCGACCGCCGGCGGCCGGGCCGCTGGCTATCTCATCGCCGGGATCGTGCTGTGGCACGTCGTGTACCAGTCACAGATCTCGGTCAGTACCGGTCTGCTCGAGGAGACGTGGAGTCGCAACCTGCTCAACCTGATGGTCACGCCACTCCGCGAGGTCGAATACGTCGGCGGCGTCGCGCTCTTCGGCATGGTCAAGCTCGCGATGGGCGTCGGTGTCGTGGCGATCGGCGCGTTCGCCTTCTATTCGTTCGACGTCTCGTCGCTCGGCATGGGGCTCGTGCCGATCGCCGCCGTGCTGTTGCTCGTCGGCTGGACGATCGCGCTCTTCGTGGTGGGGATCGTGCTCCGCTTCGGTGCCGGTGCGGAGGCCCTGGCGTGGGGCGTGATGTTCGTGGTGATGCCGTTGTCGGGGATCTTCTACCCGGTCGACGCGCTCCCGGGACCGCTGCAGCCGGTCGCGCTCGCGCTGCCGACGACGCACGCGTTCGCGGCGCTGCGGGGTCTCGTGGACGGTCACGCGCTGGACTGGTCCCAGATCGGGATCGCCGCGGCCGAGACGGCGGGCTTCGCGGTGCTGGCGGCCTGGTTCGTCGTCCGCATGTTGAGGATCTTCCGCCGGCGCGGCTTCATCACCCGCTTCACCTAGCCCGCTTAGGGTGCTCGCGATGGCCACCCTCCGGATCGGCGTGCTCGGCGCCGCGCGCATCACCCCACCGGCGCTGGTGAAGCCGGCACGCCTGGTCGACGGGGTCGAGATCGTCGCGGTCGCCGCCCGGGACCGAGCCCGCGCCGAGTCCTTCGCGGCGAAGCACGGCATCCCGGAGGTCCTCGACACCTACGACGATGTCGTGCGTGCCGCGGATGTCGACGCGATCTACAACCCGCTGCCGAACGGGCTCCACGGCGTCTGGACCCGGCGGGCGCTCGAGGCCGGCAAGCACGTGCTCTGCGAGAAGCCGTTCACCGCGAACGCCGAGGAGGCCGAGCGGGTCGCAGCGACGGCCGCGACGACCGGGCTGGTCGTGATGGAGGCGTTTCACTACCGCTACCACCCGGTGGCCCGGCGCATGGTGGAGCTCGTCGCGAGCGGGCGCCTGGGTGAGGTCCGCCACATCGACACCTCCATGTGCATCCCGCTGCCGCTACCGAAGGACATCCGCTATCGGCTCGAGCTCGCCGGCGGCGCCACGATGGACACCGGCTGCTACGCGATCCACATGAACCGATTGCTCGCCGGCGCGGAGCCAGAGGTGACGAGCGCGGCGGCTCGGCTCGCCGAACCCGGCGTCGACCGCTGGATGCGCGCCGAGCTCGCCTACCCGGGCGGTGTCACTGGCCGGATGACCTGCCGCGCTGTGGTCCTCGACGCTGCTGAAGGTCGGACTGCGCGTCGAGGGCACCGACGGCGAGCTGCGCGTGTTCAACCCCACCGGGCCGCAGATGGGATACCGCATGACGGTGCGCGCCGGGGGCGCCAAGGAGCGGATCCGGGTCGAGGGCGCGAAGCGCACGACCTACACGTACCAGCTCGAGGCCTTCCGTGATGCCGTCCGCGACGGCCGGCCGGTCCCGACGGGGCCCGAGGACTCGATCGCGAACATGCGGGTGATCGACGCGGTGTACCGGGCCGCCGGGCTGGCGCCGCGGGAGCCGTCGACTCCCGGGGCCTGACCGGCGCGTGTCAGGATCGGTCGATGGATCTTCGGCGCCTCTCGCTCTACGTCAGCCGATCGCGGGTCGGCTTCGGCCTGGTCATGATGATCTCGCCCCGAATCGTGTTCGGACCGCTCTATGGCGCCGGTGCCTCCGAGGCGAGTGCGAAAACGATCGGCCGCATGATGGGCGCCCGCGAGGCGGTGCTCGGCGCGGGCGCAGCCATCGCCGTCGGCGAGCGCCGCCAGAGCGCGGGCTGGGTGTCGATGATCGCGGTCGGCGACGGCCTCGACGCGGTCGTGAACCTCACGAGTCGTCGGCTCGGGTGGCGGGCCCGGTTGCTCGGGGTGCTCGCCGCGGGATCGTCGGTGGCGCACCTGGTGCTCGCCAAGCGCCTGGCCGACGAGGTCGACGTCGACGGTTGACCACTTCGGGTCAGGCGCCGACGGTCGTGACCGCGAGCGCCATCAACCGGTCCTCGGCGCCCTGGTCGCGAACCTCGATCCGGCACAGCGTGCCGTCGACCCGGTGGCCGACTCGGGTCACGGACGCGATCACGGGACCCACGCGCCCCGGCCGCAGGAAGTGCAGCACGACATCGGTCGTGACGGTGCCGCCGGTGGCGTGGCGGCCGGCGAGGTCCACGAGCATCGCCGTGACACCGCCGTGGAGGATCCCCCAGGGGTTGCGCAGCGGATCGGCGAGATCGATCGCGAGCCGGTCGGCGTCCAGCGCGCGACTGCCGAGGAATTCTTCCGGGCCCGCCGTCGGGGCGGGTGCGGGGCTCGCGAGGACGAGGGGTCGCTCGTAGACCGGCGGACCGCCTTCGGGCTCGAGGACCGCCGAGGTGAGGGCGCCATCGGCGAGCAGCGCCGGGCCGGCGCCGAGGTCGACCACCGAGATGCCGGTGACGACGGCCTTGCGACCCGCGCGCCAGACGTCGGCATGCAGGCCGAGCGGTCCGACCACGGTCCGGGCAACGGCGTGGAGGAGGAGGTTGGTTGAGACGACCCAACCCGGCAACGCCGCGAGCCCTCCGCAGAGCCCGGCGACGCTGTCGGCCAGTGCCAACAGCACACCCGTGCCGACGCGCCCGTCGGCGTCGACGAGATGTGCGGCGGTCTCGACGGTTCCCTCCATGGTCGCGGCGCCGGGCCGCGGCTCGCCGGTCTCGCGCATCGTCAACCCGAGATAGCGCGCGACATCGCGGCCGGCATCGGGATCGGTGAAGCCGGTCACGGGACCGCGACCGCCTTGACCCGCGCGATCGAGGTCACGAGCTCTTCGGCGCCGCCGTCGACGAGGGCCACCCGGGCGGTCCCGGCGTCGGCGCCGACGTCGATCGGCGTGGCGCGCGCCGTGACAGGCCCGACCTTTGCGAGCGCCAGGTAGCTGATCTGCAGCTCGACCACCGCCGTCGGCGCACCGCCGTCGGCCCCGAGCGCGTCGTGCGCCGCGACGACCGCCGCGGAGGCCATCACGCCGCCCTGGACCGCGCCGAGGCTGTTGCGCACGTAGTCGGCGATCGTGAACGTCGCGGTGCCGTCGTCGACGTGCATCCCGATCGCCTCCGCGTACGGACGGGTGAACCCCGAGTCGGGGAGGGCCATGGTCATGCGCGTCACCGTGTCGGTGCCGGCGATCGTCGGGTTGCCGTCGCGCCGGGGCAGCACCGCGAACGTCATGGCCGCGAGGCCGAGGGGCTCACCGTCGCCGCGGAGGACGACGTCGACCACGATGGTGGTGCGACCGCGACGGAGGACGGTGGCGCTCGCGTCGATCGCGGTGATCCCGCGACGCGGGAGCAGGTGGAGCGTCAGGTCGGCGGTCGCGATCCAGTCGGGCTGCGCGGCAGCGGCCGCGAGGCCGCCGCCGAGCATGTCGACGACCGTCGCGAGGGCGCCCGCGTGCGGCGTGCCACCCGGGCCGACCAGCGGATCGGGGACGTCCAGGAACGCTCGGGCCTCGAGGCCGGGGCCCATCTCGGTGGTCACGCACAGGTCCCGGAGGACGTGCCGGGCGGGTGGGTACTCGGCGACGTCGGGCATGGGCGCCAGAAGGTATCCCGGCTCGTCGCGCTCGGCCGATCCGCCGGGCGCGACGATGGTGCGATGGCTCCATCGACCCGTGGCCGCCTCCTGGTGGCGTCCCCGGACCTCGCCGACCCCAACTTCCGGCGCACGGTCATCCTCGTGCTCACCCACGATGCCGAAGGAGCGCTCGGTCTCGTGCTGAACCGCCCGACCGACATCCCAGTGGCCGAGGTGCTCGAGGAGTGGGCGGCCGTCGCCGCCGCGCCGGGCTGTCTGTTCATGGGCGGGCCGGTCCAGCCCGAAGCGGCCATCGGTCTGGGACGGGGGCTCACCAACCGCGACGACCCGATCGTGGGGGAGCTCGCGCCGGTGGACCTCGAGGCCGACGCGGCCGGTCACGAGGACGTGCGGATCTTCATCGGCTACGCGGGATGGGGCCCCGCGCAGCTCGACGGCGAGATCGCCCGCGGTGACTGGATGGTGGTCGACGCGCTCGGCGGCGATGTGGTCACCGGCGTACCCGACATGCTCTGGCGCGACGTGCTGCGGCGCCAGCGGGGCCGCCTGGCGCTGTTCGCGATGGCGGCCGAGGACCCGACGTTGAACTGAGCGGTCAGGACAGCAGCCCGCGACCGGTGACGAGCGGGAGGTCGATCGTGGAGAGCAGACCGGGGGGTGCTGCGCACACCGCCGGAATCGCGTTCAGGATGCGCATCCCCGTCGCGACGAGCCCGCCGGTGTTGTGGTCGCCGTCCTCGCCCATCATCTGGAGGTCCAGGGTGTATGACGGCGAGCCCGTGACCGACAGCTGGTAGCCGCCGTGGCCTGGCGGCGCGGGCCAGTCCGGCGCCATGTCGGGGTGCATCCGGGTGACGTGCTCGACGACGATCGCCGGGCGGTCCCGGATCCAGCCCTGCACCTCGAACCGCAGGGCGGCCATCGTCCCGGCCCGGATCTCGCCGACCGCGGTGGTGAAGTCGTGCGGAGCGTCGAATCGCTCGACGACCTCGCGGACCTCGTCGAGCTGCTCGCCCAGGCCGGCGGCGATCATGTGCAGCACACCGCCCCACGCGAAGGTCAGCGCACCGGGCAGCATGAGCAGGGGAGTGGACTCGGGGGGTTGGCCGAACCCCATCGTGTCGAAGAGGACCTCGGGCTGCATGTAGGTCGAGTAGTCGAGGTTCTCGACGACGCGGATCGTGTCGATGCGCTCGCTGAACCCGCTCACGACCAGGGGGAGGAGGTCGTTGGCGAAGCCCGGATCGATGCCGGACGTGAAGCACGCGGCGTTGCCCTCCCGGCACGCCGCCTCGAGCTGGCGGACCCAGCCGCTCGGTGCGCTGGGCGGGTAGACGAGCGAGACCACCGAGGTCGACACCACGTGCTTGCCGGCGGCGAGGAAGCGGCACATGTCCTCGACCGCCTCCTGCGGACGCAGGTCGCCGGTCGCGGTGTAGCAGACGACATCGGCGTCGGACGCGAGCAGCGCGTCGGCGTCGGTCGTCGCGAGCACCCCGGTCGGCTCGGGGAGCCCGCACAGCTCGGCGGCGTCCTTGCCGGCCTTGGCCTGCGAGTGCACCCAGACCCCGGCGAGCTCGAGGTCGGGATGGAGCACGATGGAGCGCAGGGTGTGCGCACCGACGTTCCCGGTGGACCACTGGATCACGCGATGCGTCATGGAAGGACCGTAACGAAGGAGCCCGATGGGAGACAATGACGGGCGGACGCGCCGCTCCCCGGGGCCGTCCCGGACCTCGTCGAAAGGATCCGCGTGGTCTTCCGATTCCGCAACCCCGAGAAGATGTCGATGGTCGACCCGGAGCGTGCGCTCCCCGGTCGGGACACGCCCATGCCCGTGCCCGAGCAGCACTTCGTGAACTTCCACCCGCTCCGAGGCCCGTACCCGGACGGTCTCGAGACCGCGATGTTCGCGCTGGGGTGCTTCTGGGGCGCCGAACGGAAGTTCTGGGAGGTGCCGGGCGTGTACACGACCGCCGTCGGCTATGCCGCGGGCATCACGCCGAACCCGACCTACGAAGAGGTGTGCTCCGGCCGGACCGGGCACACCGAGGCCGTGCTCGTCGTGTTCGACCCGAAGGTCATCTCCTACGACGAGCTCCTCCGCGTCTTCTGGGAGTCGCACGACCCGACCCAGGGCATGCGCCAGGGCAACGACGTGGGCACGCAGTACCGATCCGGGATCTACGTGTACTCGGACGTCCAGCGGGATCTGGCCGAGCGCTCCCGTGCCGCGTACCAGGAGCGCCTGACGGCGGCCGGCTACGGCGAGATCACGACCGAGATCCTCGACGCGCCCGAGTTCCACTTCGCCGAGGACTACCACCAGCAGTACCTCGCGAAGAATCCCGGCGGCTACTGCGGTCTCGGCGGAACGGGCGTGTCGTGTCCCGCGGGTGTGGTCGAGGCCTGACCGGCAGGTCGTCGCACACGTCTCAGTCCGGATGGACGAGTGGCTCCAGCGCGGTGATGTAGTCGACGAGGCGCGACGCGATCTCCCAGGCCAGCCCTGGCTCACCGAGGTCGGGGTCGAGCCACGTCTCGGAGATCCGGCGCCAGTGCTCGGCCCGCCCGAGGAAGGGTCCGACCTCGGCCTCGCTCCCCACGTCCCGGCGCCAGACCTTCTCGACGGCGATCAGGCGCGTGATCACGGCGTCGTTGTCGGCTTCCTTCGGATGCTCGGAGTGGAAGCCGACCTCGATCGCCAGCAGGCGGGCACCGGGGACGTCCCGGGCGCCGACCACCTGCGCCTCGTAGTGCTCCCGGGTCGCGCGCTCGGTCCGGAACCAGACCTTGATGCCGTACCGGTGGGCGCGCAGGCGCGCGAGTCCGAGCTCCTCCGGGAGCAGCCCGCGCACCGCGTCACCCACGTCGTCGAAGAGCGCCGCGTCCACGCCCTCAGCTTGCCCGATCACCCAGGCGTCGTGCCGGCCTCGGTTCAGAGCGCGATGAGGATCAACGCCGCGACCGCCAGGCCGAGGCCGGCGAGCCGTGCCCGTCCGATCCGCTCGTGGCCGAGGCCGCGGGCGAGGAGGACCGTGACGGCGGGATAGAGGTTCGCGACCGGCGAGACCACACTCAGCAGTCCCTGCCGGACCGCGACGAGCAGCAGGGCGTTGGCGCCGGCGTCGGTGATGCCCGAGATCACGACCAATGGGCGGGACTCGGGCGCGGGCACGAGCCGGCGGCGCAGCACCGCGAGCGCGATGAGCATCACGGCGACCGGCGCCGCCCGGGCGGCCACCGCCGTCCAGAGGCCGGCGCCGTCGGACGTCTCCGAGATCAGGATGAGGTAGAAGCCGAAGCCGGCCGCGGCGATGAGCCCGCAGCGGATCTCCTCGACCCGACTCATCGACGCGGACTCCGACGGCGCCTCCGCCGCGCCGGCGACCACGCCGATCGCCACGAGCGCGAGGACGATGCCGACGATCGCCGTGACGCCGGGATCCTCACCCCCGACGAGGCCCCATGTGACCTGGAGCACGGCGGCGCCGACGGCGCTGAGCGGCGCGACGACGCTGGCGCGGCCTCGTGCGAGCCCGCGATAGAGGAAGACGAGACCGAAGACGCCGAGGAGGCCCGCGAGACCACCCAGCCAGAGGTCGCGGCCCGTGGGCGAGCCACCGGTGAACAGCGCGATCGCGACGAGGAGCACGAGGCCGAGGGTCTCGGTGCCGAGCACCACGGTGGTCTCGGGCGTCCGGCGTGAAGCGAGCCCGCCGGTGAAGTCCCCGCTGCCCCACGCGATCGCGGCGAGCAGCCCCAGCAGAATCGCCACGCCGGCACGCTAGCCAGCCGCGTCGGTCCCGAAGATCATGAGCGTGCCGGTGTAGTTCGCGACCCAGACGTCGCCGGTGGTGCGGTCGTAGGTGATCCCGATCGGGTGGTACCCGGTCTGGACGTCCTGGACGTCGGCCATCGTGGTCGCGTCGAGCTTGCTCATCGTGCCCGACTCGTAGTTGACGACGTAGAGGTGCTTGCCGTCGGTCGAGATCGCCATGCTGCGGGGCGCGCTGCCCGTCCGGACCTTGGTCTGGACCGTGCCGCTCGCGACGTCGATCTTGGCGACCGTGCCCTCGCCGTTCAGCGTCGCGTAGAGCGTCGCGCCGTCGGGTGACATCACGAGATGGCGCGGTGCCGAGCCCACGTCGTAGATCCACGAGACGCCGAACGTGGCGAGGTCGACCCGGGCGATGTCGTGCGTGCCCATGACCGCGATGTAGGCGGTGCTCGAGTCGGGAGTGACGACGATGCCGCGCGGATAGGCACCGAGTGGGATGCGCTTCACCTCGGTCTGGGTCACGGTGTCGATGATGCTCGCGTCGAACGTGCACCAGTTGGTGACGATCACGTAGCGGCCGTCCGGGGTGGTCGCGACGTACTTCGGTACGGAGCCGACGAGGATCACGTTGTCGATCGTCAGGGTCTTGACGTCGATCCGGTAGACGAAGCTGCGGTCGTAACCATCCGACGGGTGGCACTGGTCGCTGCCCTCGGGCCCGAACCCCTCGCCGTACATCGAATAGTTGGAGACGTAGGCCTGGGAGCCGTCCGGGCTGAACGCCGCCTCGACCGGTGCACCGCGCGATGTCCCGGGATGGTCGGTGACGCCGAAGGCGGCGAGGTCGACGGTGTCCGGGATCGTCTTCACGAGACCACCGGAACGGTCGTAGACCGTGATCGAGTGCTTGTACATCATGTTCTGCGCGAAGACGAGGCCGCGGCCGGACGCGACCACGCTCTTGGGCGAGATGTCACCGGTGACCGTGTCGAGCAGCGTGAGGGTGCCGTCGGAGTCGGGCACGGGGAGCGTGGTGGTGGTCGTCGTGGACGACGAGGACGACGGCGTAGCTGCCTCGCCCGTGCGGACCGTCTGGGCGGCGGAGCGGCTTCCCCCGGAGTCGTCGCCACCGGTCCCGGCCACGGCGACGCTGGCGGCGACGACCGTTGCCGCGATCGCGACGGCGAGCAGGATGCGCCTCATGGGTGGACCGCGGGCCGGAGTCGGGGGAGGACGAGTCGGGCGAAGCGCTCCGCCTCCTCGCGGTGGGGATAGCCGGAGAGGATGAAGGCGTCGATACCCATCTCGCGGTAGTCGGCCAGCTTGGCCGTGACCTGGTCCGGATCGCCGACGATGGCCGCGCCGCAGCCGGAGCGGGCCCGGCCGATGCCGGTCCAGAGATGCGCCTCGACGAACCCGTCGTCGGTGGCGGACTCGCGCAGCTCGGACTGACGGCGCACCCCGACGGAGGTGGTGTCCAGCGAGCGTTTGCGGATCGCATCGCCCACCCCGTCGTCGAGCCGGCTCACGAGGCGTGACGCGGCATCACGCGCCTCGGCCTCGGTCTCCCGCACGATCACGTGGACGCGGTACCCGAAGCGGAGCGAGCGGCCGTGCCGCGCGGCACGGCCGCGCAGGTCGGCGACGATCGCCGCCACCTCGTCGCGCGTGTCGGGCCACATCAGGTACACGTCGGCGGCGCGGGCTGCGACCTCGCGGGCGGGTTCGGACAGACCCCCGAAGTAGAGGGGCGGGCAGTGCCCGGAGACGGTCGTGACCGCCGGCGGTTCGACGGTCAGGTCGTAGAACTCGCCGTGGTGGTCCACGGGCTTTCCGTCGAGCAGTGTCCGGAGCAGCTGCATGACCTCGAGCGTGCGCGCGTACCGGGGCGCCGAATCCACGGTCTCGCCCGGGCGATCGCTCGAGATGATGTTGACGGTGAGCCGACCGTGGAGCATCCGGTCGAGGGTCGCGAGCTGCCGCGCCAGCTGCGGCGGCCAGGACTCACCGCAGCGCACCGCGACGAGGAGCCGCGTCTGGGTGAGTGTCGGCGCGATCCCGCTCGCGAACGCGAGGGTGTCGATGCCGAGCTGGTAGCCCGAGGGGAGCAGCACGTTGTCGAAGCCGGCACGGTCGGCGGCGCGCACGATGTCCGAGCAGTGCTCCCACGACGATCGGAGCGCGGCGTCCGCGACGCCGAGATACTCGTAGTCGTCGTCGCACAGCGCGCCGAACCAGGCGATCTCCGGCGTCGGGGCGGGCGGGATCGTGGTCACGGCAGCGGATGTCCGTCCGATGCGATGACGATGCGGTAGCAGTCGGTCCGATCGAGATGGACGCGGAGGGCATCGGTCGCGGCCCGGAGGTGCACCGGCCGTTGCGTCCCGACGATCGACACGGGGCGCGTGGGGTGCGCCAACGTGAACGCGATCGCCACCGCCGCCCGGCTCACCCCTTCGCGCGCCGCGAGATGGTCGAGCACGTGGAGCAGCTCCGGCGGTACGTCGTCGCCGGAGACGATCCGGCCTCCGCCGAGCGGGCTCCAGACCAGCGGAGTCATATCGTCGCGTGCGCACCGGTCGAAGGTGCCGTCGCGCAGCGGGTCGAGGTGCACGGCGCTGTACTCGGGCTGGGACGTCACGAGCCGGTCGCCGAGGAACGACCGGAGAGCGTCGTGCTGGTCGGGGGAGTGGTTCGAGATGCCGATGGCGCGGATCTTGCCCTCGTCGCGGAGCGCGAGGAGCGTCCTGGCCACGACCTCCGGATGGGCGAAGAGGTCCGGCCGGTGGACCTGGTAGAGGTCGATCGTGTCGACCTCGAGGCGGTGGAGCGAGGCCTCGCACGCGCGCCGCAGCCCGTCGGCGCTGGAGTCGTACGGGACCGGTGGGCGGATCCCGCCCTTGGTGGCGAGCACGATCCGGTCGCGCAACCCGGGTGCGTCGGAGAGAACCCGACCGAGCAAGGCCTCGCAGGCGCCGAAGCCGGCACCGCCCCAGTCGAGTCCGTAGACGTCGGCGGTGTCGACGAGGTGCATCCCGCACTCGAGCGCGGTGTCGAGCGCAGTGCGCGCGTCGCGCACGTGCTCGTGCGTGAAGCGCCAGCATCCGAAGGCGAGTGGCCCGACGTGGATCCCGGAGGAGCCCAGCTCGCGCGTCCCTGCATCGACGAGATTGTCCACGGTTCGTACGCTAGGACACCCATGGACCCGATCCGCTACGGAATCGTGGGTGCCGGGATGATGGGGCTCGAGCACTTCCGCAACCTGCAGGCGCTCGATGGCGCGGTCGTGACCGCGGTCGCGGACCCCCACGAGGAATCGCGCGAGTGGGCGCGGGTGACCGCCGGCGACGACCCGCTCGCGTGCTTCGAGAGCCACGGGGAGCTCCTCGACTCCGGCCTCGTCGACGCGGTCGTCGTCGCCACGCCGAACATGACTCACGCGGCGGTGTTGCGCGAGGTGCTCGCGTCGCCACTCCCGGTGTTGGTCGAGAAACCGCTCTGCACGACGGTCGCGGACTGTCGGGAGGTGGTCGCAGCGGCGCGGGCGCGCGCCGCGATCGTCTGGGTGGGGCTCGAGTACCGGTACATGCCTCCGGTCGCCCGGCTCGTGGAGGAAGTGCACGGCGGCGTGGTCGGCGCTGTGAAGATGGTGGCGATCCGCGAGCACCGGTTCCCGTTCCTTCCCAAGGTCGCGGACTGGAACCGCTTCAGCCGGAACACCGGCGGCACGCTCGTGGAGAAGTGCTGCCATTTCTTCGACCTGATGAATCACATCGTGGGGGCGTCTCCGGTCCGGGTCCTCGCGTCCGGGGGCCAGGACGTGAACCACCTCGACGAGTCCTATGACGGCGAGCGGCCCGACATCCTCGACAACGCGTTCGTCATCGTCGACTACGAGGACGGGACCCGTGGGTGCCTGGACCTGTGCATGTTCGCCGAGGGATCCGAGCACCAGGAAGAGCTCTCGGTGGTGGGCGACGCGGGCAAGGTGGAGGCGTTCCTCCCGAGCTGTGAGGTACGCGTCGGCGCACGCGCCGGGGGTCGGGCCGGCGTGCGATCCGAGACCGTGCACGACCCACGGGTCGCCCACGAGGGCTTCCACCACGGCTCGAGCTACCTGGAGCACGTGGACTTCCTGGATGCGGTGCGGTCCGGGGGGCCGCCGCAGGTCGACGTGGAGGCCGGGCTGGTCTCGGTCGCCATGGGCGTCGCCGCCCACCGGGCGATCGAGGCCGGACGGCCCGTGACCCTGGCCGAGGTCCTCGCCGACTGAGGCGACGCCGGACGCGATCCGGTCTACAGCGACGGCCCCGCAAGGATCTCTTCGGCGTGTGACCGACGCCGGCGGGGAGCCGAGGGCATCGGATGGTGCCAGGGCGGGGTGGTACGCGACCGCACACCCGGAATTAGAATCTGTTCTCATTCCGCGAGGAGGGCACCAGTGAAGCGTCGATTCCCGTTTCCGCACCCGTTCGGCTGGTTCATGGTGGCCTACGCCGACGAGCTGGCACCCGGCGAGGTCACGGCGCTGACCTACTGGAGCGCCGAGTTGGTCCTCTGGCGGGACGAGTCGGGGGAGTTCCACCTCCAGGACGCGTACTGCCCGCACCTCGGCGCGCACCTCGGCGTGGGGGGCAAGGTGGCGGGCGCGAGCCTCGAGTGTCCGTTCCACGGCTGGACCTTCGACGGCGCCGGCGCGTGCACGAACATCCCGTACTCGGAGCGCTCGAATCGCAAGGCGCAGCTGAAGACCTACCCGGTCTGCGTGCGCAACGGCATGGTGTTCGCGTGGCGCCACCCCGACAACGTCGAGCCGCAGTGGGAGATCCCGGTCATCGAGGAGGTCGGCGATCCCGCGTGGAGCGAGTACTACCGCTCGTCCTACGTGATCAACACCGTGCCCCAGGAGATGGCCGAGAACGGCGTGGACCCCGCTCACTTCCGGTACGTGCACGGTACTGACGACGTCGCGGAGGTGGAGAGCTACGAGCAGGACGGCCCGTTCTCGACGATGCTCTCGAAGCAGAGCTACGTCACGCCGCGCGGCGTCACCTACGGCCGCATCGACGTCTACAACTACGGCCCCGGCATGGCCAAGGTCTGGTTCTCGGGGATCGTGGACGCGATCAACGTCGCAACCACCACGCCGATCGATGAGGACCACACCCAGGTCCGGTTCAGCTTCACCGTGCGCAAGTTCGACGACGCCAGGATGACCTCCACGGTCGCCGAGGCGTTCGTCGCCGAGATCAACAAGCAGATCGTGGAGGACACGCCGATCTGGGAGCACAAGGTGTTCCTGCCGGTTCCCGCGCTCGCCGCCACCGATGGCCCGATCCTGAAGTTCCGCAAGTGGTACTCGCAGTTCTACGCGGAGTCGGTCGACGTCGGGGTCTCCTGACGTGGGCGCGGGGGAGTGGGCGAGCCACCACGCGATCACGAGCCTCATGTACCAGTACGCGGAGTGCGTGGACGCGGCGGACTTCGACGGCATCGGCGCGCTGTTCGCGCGCGGTGAGATCACCAACCGCGGTGTGCCCGGAGCGATCGTCGGCGCCGACGCCGTCGCAGCCCTCTACCGCAAGACCAACAAGGTCCACCCCGACGGAACGCTGCTCACCCGGCACCTCACTACGAACGTGGTGGTCGATGTCGACGAGGGCGCCGACGTCGCCGTGTCGCGCTCGTCGTTCGTGGTCTTCCAGGCGACGCCGACCGTCCCGCTCCAGCCGATCGTGGCCGGTCGGTACCAGGACCGGTTCGAACGGGTCGACGGGGAGTGGGGCTTCGCGCGGCGGGAGATGAGCGTCGAGCAGGTCGGCGACGTCTCCGATCACCTCCTCATCGACCTCGGCCGGCTCAGCCGCTGAGGCGGCTCACGGCCCGATCGATGATGCGGCCGAAGGTCTCCGGGTCCTGGGCGCCGGGAATGCCGACGCTGCTCGCGAAGAAGAAGGTGGGGACCGCCATCACGTCCCGGTCGGCGGCGCTGCGCAGCTCGTCGCGGACCTCGTCGACGCCTTCACCGGCGCGCAGCCCCCGCTCCACCCGTACCGCGTCGAAGCCGACGCTCTCCGCGAGTCCGACGAGCGTCGTCTCGTCCGCGACGTTGCGGCCCTCGACCAGGTAGGCCTCGAGCAGCCGGCGCTCGATCGCCCACTGCTGCTCGGCGTTCGCGGCCATCCACACCACCCGGTGGGCGTCGAAGGTGTTGACCCGCAGCGCCCGGTCCAGGCGGATCTCGAGGCCGACCTCCGCGGCGGCATCCGTGATGCGGGCGATCACCGCCGCCCCCTGCTCCTCCCCGCCGAACTTGCGGGCGTAGGCGTCCGCGACGGGCGTCGGCTCGTTCCGGGCGCGGGGATCGAGCTGGTAGGCCCGCCAGGCCACCTCCAGCGAGTCCCGGTGGGCCGACGCGGCGAGGGCGCGGGCGAACTGGTGCTGGCCGATGTAGCACCACGGGCAGACGATGTCGGAGTAGATCTCGACGAGCACGAGCGCGAGCGTAGGGCGACCGACCCAGGCGCCAAAAAGGCCTCAACCGGGCCTGAACCGGGTCGATCCATGCACGTATGCAATGGGCAGACGATCCGCGCCGAGCCGCGGTGTACGCGGCGGGCGCGTTCGGAGTCGCCGGGCCCATCACCATCATCGGCGCGATCGCCAACGGCAACGCCTACACGGCGAAGGGTGGATCGACGGCGCCGATCTTCCTGGCCGGTGTCGCCGCGATCCTGGTCGCCGCGATCATCCCGTTCCTGCCGTGGCGGCGGTGGGGAATGCGCGCCACCCTCGTGCTCCCGCTGCTCGCGGTCGGCATGCTCGTGGCGGCCGAGATCAGCTCGCGCTCGTCGCGCACGGTCGACGGCGTCATGTCCACGTCGAGCATCGTCACGTTGATCTTCGTCTGGATCGGGCTCACCCAGCAGCGCTGGTGGCCGCTGGCGTGCGCGCCGGTGGTGGCCATCGCGCTGTGTCTGGCGTTCCGGGCCGAGGGCGCACCCGCGTCGGTCACGACAACCGTGGTGTGCGTCCTGCTCTCGGCAATGATCGGCGAGCTGATCGCGTTCGTGAAGCACGCCGACGCGACGCGCAGCGACGAGCTCGGTCGGGTGATCGAGGGGAACTCCGACCTCCGCGAGGAGACCGACTCGAACGCGGCCGCGGCCCGGTTGGTGGACACGGTCGCCGGCCTGCTCGGGGTCCCGAACGTGGCCGTCTACCTGAACGCCGGCGACGGCCGCTTCGCGCTCGCCGCGTCGCAGGGCGATGCCCGGTGGGAGGGGCACCGACCGTTCTCCTCGACGACGGGCATCTCGGTCCGCGCGGTCGACGCCGGCACCGAGCTCACGATTCCGCTCGTCGGCCGGTCGGGGAGTGTGCGGGGAATCGCGGTCGGCGCCGGGCGCCGGCGCCAGGACGAGTTCATGCTGAGGCTCGCGCAGATCCTCGGGGAGCAGGCCGGGCACCGTCTCGACGACCTCGCGACCTTCGACGCGCTCGCTGACGAGAGCCGCCGTGACGCCCTGACCGGCGTCGGCAACCGCCGGCAGGCCGTCGAGTGGTTGGACCAGCTGCGCGATCGCGACGTCGTGGCCGTCGTCGACCTCGACGACCTGCGCGGGATCAACGCCCGCTCGGGCCACCGGGGCGGCGACGATGCGCTCCAGGCGGTCGCCCAGTACCTGAGCGACGCGATCCGAGCCGGCGATGCGGTCGCGCGCCTGGGCGGCGACGAGTTCGTGGTCTTCCTCCACGACGTCGGTCCCGCATCCTTCCCCCTGATCGAGCGCATCGCCGAGGACTGGAACCTCGCCAATCCCGATGCGACGTTCAGCGTCGGAGCCGCGGTCGTTGCCGACGGCGATCCGGAGGCGGCGCTGCAGGCTGCTGACCACGCGCTCTTCGACGCGAAGGCGCACGGCAAGGCGAGGACCCAGGTGGCCGTGTCGTCGGGCGAAGCGGTGCCGGTGCGCGACGCCTCGGGCTTCTAGCTGCTCAACCCTGGACGGGGTCGCGCCACATCGTCCAGGTCGGCGGTCCGTCGGCGGCAGGGAAGATCTTGTCGGTCTCCACGAAGCGCTGGCGCGCGTAGTACGCGAGGTTCCGCGCCTTGTCGGTCTCCAGATAGGCGGACCGGCCCGCCGCGTCGGCGCGGGGCAGGACCGCGTCCAGCAGGAGTGTCCCGTACCCCTTCCCCTGGTGCGGCGGGTCGACGCCGAGTGTTGCGAGGTACCAGTGCTCGGCCTTCGGGTGCACCGCCTCGACCTTGCGCAGGTACTTGAGCGACCGGACGAGCGCGAGGGGTGCGATCGGGGCGACGGCGAGCAGGTGGAGCAGCTGACGGAGCTGGCGTGACGTGCCCGGCGGGTAGGAGCCCGGCGAGAGCCAGATGGCACCGCCCACGATCGTGCCGTCCACGGTCGCGACCCAAACCTCACCGTGCTCGTGGGCGTCCACGATTGCCGCGATGAAGAACGCGCGCATCCCGACGGTGCGCGAGCGGTCCCGCGGGAGGAGATGGGTCATGATCGGCGAGTCGTCGAAGGCGCGGGCGAGGACCTCGGCGGTCACGCGGATCTGGGCGAGCTGAATGGGTTGGACCTCGACATCGACCACGGACGGAGCGTAGGTGCTGGCCGCGGCCTACCGTGGGCCGATGCGCGACTCCGTGACCCTCCACATGCACGCGCCCGCCGAGCGGATCTGGGCCCTGCTGAGCGATGTCACGCGCATCGGTGCGTACAGCCCGGAGACCTTCGAGGCCGAGTGGCTCGACGGCGCGACCGGCCCGGCCGTCGGCGTGCGCTTCCGCGGGCACGTCAAGCGCAATGGCAGGGGTCCGACGTACTGGTCGCCGTGCGAGATCACGGTCTGTGAGCCGAATCGCGAGTTCGCGTTCGGTGTGGGCGCACCGGGCAAGGTGCTCAACACCTGGCGCTACGTCCTCGAGCCGTCCGGCGACGGCACCGACGTGACCGAGTCGTTCGAGCTGACCGACACGCTCGCGCTGCGCACGTACTGGGCGTTGCTCGGATGGGCGCGCGGAAGGACCAACCGGACCGGAATGCGGACCACGCTCGAACGCATCAAGGCCGAGGTCGAACGACCGGGTTCCTGAACCGGGTCGTTGTTGCTCGGTGTGGTGGAGGTGGGGGGAGTCGAACCCCCGTCTTCCCGGTCTTCAGTGGGGCTTCTCCGAGCGCAGCCGGTGGGGAGATCTCGGACCCTCGCCGCCCACCGGCGGCCTGCGTGGATCCCAGCCTCGCTGTGATGTCCCGCCGGGCCACGAGGCCGGTCCCGGCGGTGAGCCGCTCTTGATGACGTTCCGGTTCCGGCCGAGCGGCTGGGCCGGGAGGAACGCGCTACTTATCTCTAAGCAGCGAGTGTGAGGTTTTCCTCAGCAAGTGTTTGTGGTGCCGGCTCTTTCACGACGATCCGGCGACGTCGGCTCGCTTCACCCACCTCGATCCCAGGAATCGAAGCCACGCACCCCCTTGTCAAGCGCGCCCCGATGCGTGCGAGGGCGCTGGTAGGAGTCTACGCCGCCACCGGCGGGGGTATTCCCTGAGTTCGCGCTGAAGGGTTCGGTCCCCACGATCCCCGGCTCGGGGAACGCGATGGCCCATGCTGGCGTTGCAATCCACGAGGAGGTCGGGATGCGCGCAACCGTTCGACTGGGCCGGGTCTTCGGCATCGAGATCGGGGTCCACTGGTCGGTCCTCGTGATCGCCGGGCTCATCAGCTTCGGCCTCACGGGCGGACTCGCGGACCCTGTGCTCTGGGCGGTGGTCGTCCCCACCGTCGCCGTCTTCTTCGTCAGCCTGCTCGCGCACGAGCTGTCGCATTCGGTCGTGGCCCGCCGGAACGGCATGGAGGTCCGCGGCATCACGCTGTGGCTGCTCGGTGGCGTGGCCCAGCTCGACGGCAACATGCCGTCGGCCGGGGCCGAGTTCCGCATCGCCGCCGCCGGACCCGCGATGAGCTTCCTGCTCGGCGCCGGCTTCTTCGGGTTGTTCGCCCTGGGTTCGGTGCTCGGCGCCCCCGACCTGATCGTTCAGGCGATCGGCTGGCTCGCGTTCGTGAACGTGATCCTCGGGGGTTTCAACCTGCTCCCGGCCGCGCCGCTCGACGGCGGGCGCATCCTCGCCGGGACGGTCTGGGCCATCACGGGCGACCGGACCCGGGCCGAGGTCGTCGCGACCCGCGCCGGCCAGGGTTTCGGCGGGCTGCTCGTGGTCAGTGGGGTGCTCGGCCCGTTCGTCGGGATCCCGTTCGTGTCCCTGTGGACGGCGCTGATGGGCCTCTTCGTCTACCGCGCCGCGAGTGCCGAGCTCGCGCACGCGCGGTTGCTGGACGTGTTCGGCGATGCGAGCGTGCGTGACGTCATGAGCGCGGACCCGGAGACGGTGCGCGGGTGGATGACCGTGGAGGGCTACGCGCGGGAGGTCGCCGACACGCCGCCGCGGCACCATGTGCTCCCCGTGGTCGGGTGGGACGGCGGGATCATGGGCGTCGTCACGCTCGAGCGGCTCGCCCGGGTACCCGCCGCCGACCGCAACGGCGTGCGCGTCCAGGACGTCGCCTTCCCGATGTCGATGGTGGCCACGGCGGCCGCGGACGAGAACGTGCTGACGGTGGCGCCGCGCTTCGGCGCCGGGCCCGTCCCGGTGCTGCTGGTCTTCGACGGCGGTGCGCTCATCGGGATCGTGACCCCGGCCGACCTCCGGCGTGCGACCGACGTCGCGACACTCCGGCCCGGGCGGCCCGAGATCCCCGCCGCCTGACCCGACGTCAGTCGGGTCGGCCGCGCAGCGCCCGCTCGGTTTCGCGCTGCGCGTCCCGCTTGGCGAGGGCCTGGCGCTTGTCGTAGAGCTTCTTGCCCTTGGCGAGGCCGAGCTCCACCTTGGCCCGGCCGTCCTTGAAGTAGACACGCAACGGCACGAGCGTCAGCCCCTTCTCCTGGGTGCCCCGGGCCATCGTGTCGATCTCCTTCGCGTGCAGGAGGAGCTTGCGTCGGCGGACGGGATCGAGCTCGGCGCGGCTGAACGCGTACGGGAGGATGTGCATGCCGTGGAGCCAGACCTCGCCGTCCTCGACGCGGGCATAGGCGTCCTGGAGGTTGGCGTGGTGCTCGCGCAACGACTTCACCTCGGCACCGGCGAGCACGATGCCGCACTCCCAGGTCTCGAGGATGAGGTAGTCGTGCCGCGCCCGGCGGTTGGTGAGGACGATCTCGTCACCCCGGCGGGACATCCGGCGACGCTACCCGTTCTCCTCGGCCGGGCCGCATGGCTTCGCCGGCCGTAGCGTGGGCGGATGCGGATCGTCTCCTACCGTCGCGACGACGGCGCCGTGCGGTTCGGGGTGGTCGAGGGCGACACCGTCCTCGACGCGGGGACTGATCTCACCGGGATCCGGCCGGGCGACGCGGTCGGGGCGCTCGACGTCGTCGAGCTCCTGGCTCCCGTCCCGCGACCGGGGAAGGTGGTGGGTATCGGCCGCAACTACGCCGAGCACGCGGCCGAGACCGGCTCCGCGGTCCCGGACCGCCCACAGCTCTTCGCCAAGTGGGCGAACGCGGTCGTCGGTCCGCGTGACGCCGTGCGGTACCCGACGATCACCGGCGCGCTCGACTACGAGGCCGAGCTGGTGGTGGTGATCGGCCGCCACGCGTCCCGGGTGAGCGAGGACCGGGCGCTCGACGTCGTGCTCGGCTACACGTGCGGCGACGACGTGTCCGCTCGTGACCTGCAGTTCGGCGACACGCAGTGGGTGCGGGGCAAGTCGCTGGACACCTTCGCGCCGACGGGTCCCTGGATCGTCACCGCCGATGAGATCGCCGACCCGCAGGTGCTCGGGATCCGATGCCTCGTCAATGGCGAGGTCCGTCAGGAGGACTCCACCGCGAACATGGTCTTCGGGGTCGCGCACCTGATCGCCTTCATCACCCAGGCGATCACGCTCGAGCCCGGGGACCTCGTGTTCACCGGGACGCCGCCGGGCGTGGGTCACGGAATGGTCCCGCCGCGCTACCTCGCGATCGGCGATGTCGTGCGGGTGGAGATCGACCGGATCGGTGCGATCGAGCACCCGGTCGTGCGCGCCGACGGCGGGCGCTGATCTTCAGCGGGGAAGACCGAGCAGGTCCTCGGTCTCGGCGAGGGTGGCGACCGGGCGCCCGAGGTCGTGGCACAGCGCAGCCGCCGCCGAGACGATCTCCGCGTTCTCGGGACCGTCCGGATCGTCCTCGAGCCCGACGCGCAGATGCCCGCCGAGCTCGAGTGCCCGCCGGGTGAGCGGGTGGTCGAGCGCCGCGCCGCCGACGATCGCGATCGCCCACGGGATCCCGGTGCCCGCGAGCATTGCGAGGTAGAGGTCGAGCCCCTCGTCGATCGGCGGGACTCCCCACAGCGGCCGGCCGGCGGTGAGGTAGCCGCCCGCGGCGAAGTACAGCTTGACGAGCGTGCCGGGCGGCAGCGCGCCGGCCTCGTGATAGGCGAGCACCACCTGGAGGAACCCGGGCTCGAACACCGCGACGCTCGGCCCCAGTCGATGCCGTGCGCACAGGTCGAAGCCGTAGCGGATGTCGGCGAACGTGTTCGTGTACACGTAGTCGATCGGCGGCGGCAGGCCGTCGGGTCCGGTCCCGCCGAGGTTCACCGAACCGGGGTCGACGAACGCGCTGCGCACCATGCCGCTGCCCGCGAGCTCGAGCACGTGGTGGTAGCGCGCGGCCGGCGTCGTCCCGAGTCCGGTCGTCGGGTAGAGCACCGTCCCCGGGCGGGCGTCGAGCACGGTCTCGTAGCTCTCGGCGTAGGCGGCGACCAGCTCCTCGACGGGTGCGCCCAGGTTGTGGGCGTGGGTGTGCACGATGGTGGCGCCGGCGTCGACGCACGCGATCCCGGCTGCGGCGAGATCGGCGGGCGTGATGGGGACGCGCGAGTTCCGGGACCGACTGCTGACGCCGTTGAGCGCCACTTCGATGATGACCGGGGGCGTCACGGCCGCTGAGCCTAGGAGCACGGCGAGGCAGTGCGGTCGCCGCACGGCCGGTACCGTGCGGCGATGGTGGTGATCGCAGCCGTCTGGCGTCCGGACGGGGACTTGGGGACCGACGGTGTGTTCACGGTGAGCCGCGCGCTGTCCGATCAGGGCCCCTCCGCACGAGGTCGTCCGTTCGACGCGTTCGTGGTCGCACCGGACGACCTTGCGCGGGAACGGCTTGACGGACTCGGCGAGGAGGTGTGGGCCTGGCGCGCGGAGGAGCACGTCCCGCGGCGGGTGCATCCGAGTGCGCGGTCGCCATGGTCTCGTTGATGCGCCGGAGTCCGGCGATGGACCACGCGGCGTTCGCCCGGCACTGGACCGAGCGGCATGCGCCGCTGGCGCTGCGCCGTCACGTCGGGCTCGCCGACTACCACCAGTACGTCGTGACCGAGACGCTGACCGGGAACACGCCGCCGATCGATGGCGTCGCCCGCCTCGGGTTCGTGACCCGGACGGACTTCGACGAGCGCTTCTTCGACTCCGAGGAGGGCCGGGACGAGATCATGGCGGACGTCGCGCGGTTCATGGACCACCCGGGGCACGAGACGACGCTCGTCGGGCCGCCCGAGCCTCCTGGGGCCGCCGGATAGATTGCGCCGACCGCCGACAGGGAGTGCGCACGTGGCAGCGTCCGGTTCGATACTCGGGAATGCGGTCCTCCGACGGGAGGATCCCACCATCCTGCGCGGCGGGTCCCGGTACTTCGACGACTTCGCCGTCGAGGGGCTCGCGCACGTCGTGTTCGTGCGCTCGACCATCGCGCACGCCCGGATCGAGGGGATCGACATCGCCGATGCGGAGTCGATGCCCGGCGTGCTCGCCGTGTACACGTCGGCGAACCTGTCGATCGACCCGATCCAGGGCTTCGTGATGCTCGCGCCCGAGTTCAACCGCCCACCGCTGGCGACCGACCGGGTGCGGTTCGTAGGCGACATCGTCGCCGCGGTGTTCGCCGAGACGCGGGCCCAGGCCGTCGACGCGGCCGAGCAGGTGATCGTGGACTACGACCCGCTCCCGGCGGTCGTCGACGCCGAGGCTGCGCTCGCGGAGGACGCGCCCGTGCTCTTCGAGGAGCACGGCTCGAACCTCGCGTTCGCGTTCGAGTTCGGGGAGGACCCGGAGCTCCTGGCCGATGCGGAGGTCGTCGTGTCGGCCCGCCTCGAGAACCAGCGGGTCGCGGCGGTCCCCATGGAGGCCAACGGGATCCTCGTGACCGAGGAGGACGGCCAGCTCGTCTGCCGCATCCCGACCCAGAACCCGCACTCGCTCGTGAACGATCTCGCCGTGGCCGCCGGCCGGCCGGCCGGCGAGGTCCGCGTGATCGCCCCGGCGGTCGGCGGCGGGTTCGGCGCCAAGATGCCCTTCTACGTCGAGTACGCGCTGGCGGTGCGGGCCTTCGGTCTGCTCGGCCGACCCGTGAAGTGGACCGAGACGCGCTCGGAGAACATGGTGGCGATGACCCAGGGCCGGGGTCAGATCCAGCACGTCGAGATGGGGCTGCGCCGGGACGGCACCATCACGGGCCTGCGGGCGAAGATCTTCCAGAACGGCGGGGCGTATCCGGCGATCGGCGCGTTCCTGCCCTACTTCACGCGCACGATGGCGCAGGGCGTGTACACGATCCCCAAGGTCGAGGTGAACACCTACAGCTCCGCCACGAACACCACCACCATCGCGGCCTACCGCGGCGCGGGCCGGCCGGAGGCGACCCAGATGCTCGAGCGGATGGTCGACATCGCGGCCGACGAGCTCGGGATGGATCCGGTCGCGATCCGCAAGCAGAACTTCATCCCGCCCGAGGCGTTCCCCCTCACCACCGTCACCGGGGCGAACTACGACGTCGGTGAGTACGCCCGCGCCCTCGACGAGGCGTGCCGGATCGCGGGCTACGAGGAGCTGCGCGCGGAGCAGGCCGCGCGTCGGGCCCGCGGGGACGTCAAGCAGCTGGGCATCGGCGTGTCGACCTACGTCGAGATCACCGCGGGCGGCCTGTTCCAGGAGTACGGCGAGATCCGGATCGAGGACGACGGCTCGGTGTCCGCGATCGTCGGGACCTCCGCGCACGGCCAGGGCCACGAGACGGCGTTCGCCATGATCGTGGAGGAGCTCCTGGGCGTGCCCATGGAACAGGTGCGCCTCGTCCAGTCGGACACGAAGCTCGTCCCGCGGGGGCAGGGCACGATGGGCTCCCGGTCGCTCCAGATCGGCGGGAGCGCGCTCTACCGCGCCAGTGAGGAGGTGCTCGCCAAGGCGAAGGCGCTCGCCGCGCACCTGCTCGAGGCGAACGCCGACGACATCGTCGTGATGCCCGGAGCGGGTCTCGGCGTGGCGGGCGTGCCCGCGAGCGCCCTCGGCTGGTCGGAGCTGGCGGCGGCGGCGAAGGATCCGGCGCGCCTGCCCGACGGGATGGAACCGGGCCTCGACCACGCGCTCGACTTCGACCAGGGCGAGGCGTCGTTCCCGTTCGGCGCGCACATCGCGGTGGTGGAGGTCGACACCGAGACGGGCAGGGTCGAGCACGTCCGGCACGTCGCCGTCGACGACTGCGGTCGGGTGCTCAACCCGATGCTCGTCGCCGGCCAGCAGCACGGCGGCATCGCCCAGGGCTCCGCGCAGGCCCTGTGGGAGGGGGTCGCCTACGACGAGGACGGCAACCCCCTCACCGCCAACCTCATGGACTACGCGATGCCGAGCGCCGCCGAGCTCCCGAGCTTCGAGACGTCCAACACCGAGACGCCCACGCCGCTGAACCCCCTGGGGGCGAAGGGCGTCGGCGAGTCCGGCACCATCGGGTCCGCGCCGGCGGTGCAGAACGCGGTCGTCGACGCGGTGTCGCACCTCGGGATCCGTCATATCGACATGCCGCTCACCGCTCGGAAGGTGTGGGAGGCGATCGAGCGCGCCGCGGGCCGATGACCTTCGCCCCGCCCCTGGTCCGACTTTCGGCCGAGAGCTTCCGGCGGGTCGTCGGTCATTGCTACGACGGCCTCCCGGACGAGGCGTGCGGCCTGCTCGTCGGTCCCGTCGCGGGGCCGTTGAGTGCACGCGAGGCGACTGGCGTCGTCAGCGAGGTGGTGCCGGCGACCAACGTCGACGCCTCGGCGCGCACGTACACCGTCGACGGTCGGGACTACCTCCGAGCGAGCCGGACCGCCGACGACCTGGGGCACGAGATCGTCGGGGTGTGGCACTCGCACACGCATACCGACCCGTACCCGTCGCCGACCGACATCCGCCTGGCGGTCGACCCGATGTGGATCTACGTGATCGTGTCCCTTCGTGACGACGAGCCGATGCTGCGGGCGTACCGCATCCGGGACGGTGTCGTCGCCGAGTGCTCCGTCGTCCTCGACGCCTGACCCGAGCCCGCGTCCGCGCGCGTGACGGTGGCATCCGTCACGCAATGTCGACCCCCGAGGTCGGAGTTATAGGCTGGCGTGATGGCCGTTGAAGTTCGTCTCCCGACCCTGTTGCGCGTGCACGCGTCCGGTGCCTCCTCCGTGACCGCCGAGGGCAGGACCGTCGGCGAGGTGTTCTCGGCCCTCTCCGCGCAGTATCCGGGCCTGCAGGGCCAGCTCGTCGACGAATCCGGCGTGCTCCACAAGTTCGTGAACGTGTACGTGAACGACGACGACATCCGCTATCTGGAGCAGCTCGCGACCCCGCTGACCGACGCCGACGTCGTGTCGATCCTTCCCGCCGTCGCCGGCGGCTGATCGCCCCGGTCCGTCCCGCGTGGTCAAGCACGAGAGCGTCCTCGGTCTCATCGGTGACACGCCGCTCGTCGGCATCCACCAGCTGAGCCCGAACCCGGACGTCCGGATCTACGCCAAGCTCGAGGGCCAGAATCCGGGCGGCAGCGCGAAGGATCGGATCGCCCTCAAGATGGTTGAGCTCGCCGAGGCCGACGGTGTCCTGCGCCCGGGCGCCGCGATCCTGGAGCCGTCGTCGGGCAACACCGGAATCGGTCTGGCCCTGGTCGCGAAGCTGCGCGGCTACTCGCTCCGGGTCGTCATGCCCGAGAACGTGAGCGTGGAGCGACGTCAGCTGCTCGAGATCTTCGGCGCGGAGATCACGCTCAGCCCCGGCGAGGAGGGCAGCAACGGTGCGATTCGCCGCGCGCAGGAGATCGCGGCGGCCGATCCGGGCTACGTGTTCCTGTACCAGTACGGCAACCCGGCGAACCCGCTCGCGCACTACGAGGGCACCGGTCCCGAGATCTGGCGCGACTGCCCCGAGGTCGACGCGTTCGTGGCCGGACTCGGCACGAGCGGCACGCTGATGGGGGTCGGCCGCTACCTGAAGGAGCGGAGGCCCGGCGTCCGCATCGTGGCGGTGGAGCCGCCGGCGGGGGAGCTCGTGCAGGGGCTCCGGAGCCTCGACGACGGCTTCGTCCCGCCGATCTTCGATCCCGACGTGCTCGACCGCAAGACGATCGTGCGCAACCGCGAGTCGATCGAGTGGACCCGACGCCTGCTCGACGAGTGTGGTGTGTTCGCGGGGATCTCCTCGGGCGCGGCCGTCGCCGGCGCGGCGAAGGTCGCCGCGCAGATGGAGGCCGGGACCATCGTCACGCTGTTGCCCGACGGCGGCTGGAAGTACCTGTCCTCGGGCGCGTGGACCGACGACCTCGACGTGGTCGAGGAACGCGCGCGCCGCATCAACTACTGGTGAGCGTCTCGCCCGAGGTCCGACGGGCCGCGATGGTGCTCGGGAGCGGCGGCCTGGTGGCCTTCCCCACCGAGACGGTCTACGGCCTCGGCGCCGATGCCACGGACCCCGACGCGCTCCACCGGCTGTACGAGGTCAAGGGCCGGCCCACCGATCACCCCGTGATCGTCCACCTGGGCGCGCGGCCCGCGTCCAGGACTGGTCGAGCGGCGGAGCGGACACCGCGGTCGCCGCGCTGACGGCGGCCTTCTGGCCGGGCGCGCTCACCGTGATCGTCCCCGCCGCCGACCGGGTGAGCCGCGTCGCGACGGGAGGCCTCGAGACCGTCGGGCTGCGGATGCCGGCCCATCCCGTCGCGCTCGCTCTGCTCGACGCATTCGGCAGCGGGATCGCGGCACCGTCGGCCAACCGGTACGGACGGGTGAGCCCGACCTCCGCGGCGGCCGTCGTCGAGGACCTCGGAGACGATGTCGATCTCGTGCTCGACGGTGGATCGTGCACGATCGGCGTCGAGTCGACGATCGTCGACTGCTCGACATCTGACCCCCGGGTGCTGCGCCTCGGCGCGATCACGGTCGAGATGGTGGCGGACGTGCTCGGCCGGGACGTCGGGGTGGGTGGGACGACCCGAGCCCCGGGCACGCACGCGACGCACTATGCGCCCGAGGCGCGAGTCGAGACGGTCTCGGCCTCGGACCTCGCGGCCCGCGCGAGTGCGCTGGTGGGCCAGGACCACCGGGTCGGGCTGATCGCGCTCCGTCGCGACCTCGACAGACTCATCGGCCTGGTCGACGCCGACCGGGTCGTGACGCTCGCGGCACCCGAGTCGCTCGACGCGTACGCCAAGGTCGTCTACGCCGCGCTTCGCCAGGCGGACGCCGTCGGCCTCGACGTCGTGCTCGCCATCCCACCCGATCCCACGGGGCTCGGCGCTGCGATCGCGGACCGGCTCGGTCGGGCCGCCGCGGCCCGGTAGCGTGGCGCGGATGGTGGCCGCCGACCGTCGACCCGTCGGCGTCTTCGATTCGGGCCTCGGAGGCCTCACGGTGCTGCGGGCGCTCATCGACCTGTTGCCGTCCCGCTCGTCGGTGTACTTCGGTGACACGGGTCGGTTCCCCTACGGTCCGAAGCCGGTCCACGAAGTCCTCAAGTACGCGGTCGAGATCGGCGACCTGCTCGTGGACCGGGGCGTCGGCGCGATCGTGGTCGCGTGCAACAGCGCCACCTCCGCGGCGCTCGAGGTGCTCGACGCCCGCTGCGACGTCCCGGTGATCGGCGTGGTCGAGCCGGGCATGCGCGCGGCGGCCTCGGTGACCAGCACGGGACGGATCGGGGTGATCGGTACCGTCGGCACCATCGCGAGCGGCTCCTACCAACGGGCGGCGACCGGATTCGGCGTGGAGCTCACGTGTGCCGCGTGCCCTGGTTTCGTCGAGTTCGTCGAGTCGGGGGACGTGGACTCGGACCAGGTGCACGTGCTCGCCGAACGGCTGCTCGCGCCGGTGCGCAGGGCCGACATCGACACGCTGATCCTCGGGTGCACGCACTACCCGCTGCTCGCGCGCACGATCGCCGACGTCATGGGTCCCGACGTCGTGCTGGTCTCGAGCGCGGACGAGACCGCCTTCGAAGCCCGGCGCGTGCTCGGCACCGGGGGGGAGTCCGGCGCGGAGCCCATGGACGTCGAGCGGACCTTCGTGACGTCGGGTGACGGTGAGCGGTTCCGTGGCCTCGGGGCCCGGTTCCTCGGCCCGGAGGTCGGTGCGGTGGAGGAGTGGCGGTGGACCTGACCGTCCTCGGCTGCTCCGGCTCCTACAACTCACCGCTGCACGGCCCGTGCAGCGGGTACCTCCTGCGGCACGGTGCGACCAGCGTCTGGGTCGACTGCGGGAACGGCACCTTCTCGAACCTCGCGCGCCACGTCGACCCGGGCGAGCTGGACGCGGTCGTGATCACCCATGTCCATCCCGACCACTGCGTCGACGTGTACGGCCTCCACGTGATGCTGCGTTACGCGCTCGGGCGCCACGGTCTGGCGCTCTACGCACCCGAGGGCGCCGAGCGCCAGCTCGGCGCGCTTGCCCGCTGGGAGGACACGTTCGCGTGGCACGACCTCGCCGACGGCGCCAGCGCGCGCGTTGGTGAGCTCGGGCTGGACTTCTCACGGACGGACCACCCGGTGCCGACCTACGCGGTGCAGGCGACGGACCCCGATGGCCGCCGGTTCGTCTACACCTCCGACACCGGGACCGCCTGGACGGTCGACGCGTTCGGTCTCGGCGCCGACCTCGTCCTGTCGGAGGCGACCTACCTCCACGCCGACCGGCGGTCGCCGATCCACCTCTCGGGCCGTGAGGCGGGCGCGGCGGCCCGCGCCGCAGGGGTACAGCGCCTGGTGCTCACGCACTTCTGGCCCGGGGTCGACCCCGACGCCGTCTGTACGGAAGGATCGGACGCCTTCGGTGCCGCGGTCACCCGCGCCGCCGTCGATCTCAGGCTCACGATCTGAACCCACCACGGAAGGGACTCGATGGGTATTCGTCACGACGGACGCGAGCCGGATGACCTGCGGCCGCTCGCCTTCACCCGGGACTTCACCGAGCTCGCCACGGGCTCGGTCCTGGTCGAGATGGGGCGGACGCGGGTGCTGTGCACCGCGTCGGTGGAGGAACGAGTCCCGCCGTGGCTGCGGGGGAGTGGGCGCGGCTGGGTGACGGCGGAATACTCGATGTTGCCGGGCTCGACCCCCGAACGGGTCTCGCGCGAAGCGGCCAAGGGCAAGCAGAGCGGGCGCACCCAGGAGATCCAACGCCTCATCGGGCGCTCGTTGCGGGCGGTCACGGATCTCCCGATGCTCGCGGAGGTGCAGATCACCGTCGACTGCGACGCACTCCAGGCCGACGGCGGTACGCGGACCGCCTCGATCTGCGGAGGGTTCCTCGCGTTGCACGACGCCTGCTCGCGCCTCGTCGCCGCGGGCAAGCTCGCCGCCCATCCGGTGCAGGACCTCTGCGCGGCGATTTCCGTCGGCGTCGTGGCGGCCCTGCCGTCGCTGGACCTCGACTACGTGGAGGACTCGTCCGCCGAGGTCGACATGAACGTCGTCATGACGGGCGCTGGGAAGTTCATCGAGGTGCAGGGCACCGCCGAGGGTCAGGCGTTCAGCCGCGGTGAGCTGGAGTCGATGCTCGGACTCGCCGAGCACGGGATCGACCAGATCTTCGCCCTGCAGCGCGAGCTCATCTCCGTGCCGCCGCCGCCGCGGTGACCGAGCAGATCGTGCTCGCGACGGCCAATCCGGACAAGGCCCGCGAGATCCTCGACTCCCTCACCGGACTCCCGGTCGAACTGGTACCACGACCCGAGGTGGTCCCGGAGGTGGATGAGACCGGTGAGACGCTGCTCGACAACGCGCGCCTGAAGGCCTACGCCCTCCGGGACGCGACGGGCCGGGCGGCGCTGGCCGACGACACCGGGCTCGAGGTCGACTCGCTGGGGGGCGCCCCGGGCGTCCGGAGCTCGCGGTACGCGGGCGAGGCCGCCACCTACGCCGACAACGTCGAACGGCTCGTGGCCGCGATGGCCGAGGCGCGCCGCAACGCCCGCACTGCCCGGTTCCGGACCGTGCTCGTGCTCGCGCGTCCGGACGGGTCCGAGGTGGTCGCCACCGGCACGATCGAGGGTGTGATCGCGGAGGTGCCACGGGGCGACGGAGGGTTCGGGTACGACCCGGTCTTCGTCCCTGCCGGTGGCGGCGGACGCACGTTCGCCGAGATGAGCCTCGCCGAGAAGCAGCGATTGTCCCATCGGGGCCGGGCGTTGCGCGCGCTGGCCACGCAGTTGCGCGAGGCTGCTGCCCGCCACGATGAGCACGACGAGGAGCGCTGACCGAACGATGCCGCTCGATCCGCAGGCCCAGGTGATCATCGACTTCATCGAGTTCGACTGCGCCGTCGCCGCGGTGCGCACCGCGGTGGCCTGAGCAGCCCATGGCGGTCATCGACCTCGCCGGATTCGTCGCCGACCTGAAGGACCACGCCGTCGAGCACGGCTTCCACGTGCACGACGAGCGTCACTTCGTGGAGAGCTACTCGCTCCGCCAGAACTGGGAGGTCGACCTGCATCCCGAGGAGGGGTGCGACGGTCCCGTGGACCTGTACCTCTCGCTCGAGATCGACCCGCGGGTCCTGCTCGGCTTCGAGGACGCGGTGATCGCGGGCGACGGTCTCGAGGATCCCCCCGACGAGTTCCACCTCCCGCTCTCGTTCACCTGGGCGCTGCCGCCGTTGCCACACGCGCCCGACCTGCTCGTGCTGGCGACCGAGCTTGCCGCGGTCGGCGGACCGGATCTCCCACTCGAGGTGTCGGCCATCGACTCGTACCCGTCGGTGACCGACGCGCCCGAGACGAGCCTGCGCGTGGTCGGCCACCAGCGGGTCTCGCTGCTGCGGATCCGCGACGGCGACGAGGTCCCCTGCGAGACCCTCGACCGCTGCCTCGGCGTGAGCCGCTACCTCCTCGAGCGGTCGTCCGACTGGCTCGGGTGACGTGTCCGGGGACGCGTGGTTCCCGGTGTCTGGAGTGTTCCGAGGAACGCTCGGCCGGTCGGCGCGGGTGGTCGTGACCAGGTCGCCCGCCCGGCCACCCCGCCGGGGCCGGAGCCGCGGTTCTGCCTCGGAGCACGGCCGGCGGGACCGGCTGCGCGTGCTGGGTCGGCCGCGTCTGCCAACATTGCGCCCGTGTCGATGCGCCAGGACTGCCGCCACTACGAATCCCGCACCTACGCCAACGGCGAGATGGTGCGGAAGTGCAAGCTCGACCTCGCCCCCGAGGCGCCGTGGCGGTGTCCCGACGACTGCCCGAGCTACAACCGGCGCATGTTCGACGCCGGATGGCAGGTGGGGACCGTGGGCCAGGACCTCGGGACGCCGACGCCGGCCGAACCCATGGGTGAGGACGTGGCGGCCCTGCTCGACGCGGCCGAGGACATCGTGAACTCCGCCGCGCCCGACATCCTGGCCGACTTCGACCCGGCCAGGAAGAAGCGCCGCTTCGGCAAGCGCAAGAAGCGCAAGTAGGCCCGCTCGCCCGCGTCCCCGAAGGGCCGCCGAGGGGTATCCCCGAGGCGGGCAAGGGGCCAGAGGCCCGTGCGAGCGGAGGGAGTCGAACCCTCACCCCCGAAGGGACCGGGTCCTAAACCCGGCGCGTCTGCCGTTCCGCCACGCTCGCGTCGGATGCAGTGTCGCGCGTCACTGCGGGTGGCGGGTCGGAGGACCGGTCCCGGAGCAGCTCGTCGAGCGGGAGGGGCGGGGCGTAGAGGAATCCTTGGGCCCGGGTGCACCCGAGCTCGACGAGCATCTCCGCCTGGGCTCGGGTCTCCACTCCCTCGGCCACGATCTCGAGGCCGAGCCCACGGGCCAGTCCGATGATCCCGGCGACGATGGTGACGTTCGCGTCGGCGGCGCCGAGCTCGTTGGTGAAGCTGCGGTCGATCTTGACCGTGTCCACGGGGAGCCGGCGCAGATAGCTGAGCGACGAGTAGCCGGTGCCGAAGTCGTCGATCGCCAGTCCGACGCCGACCGAGCGGAGAGCCTGGAGGGTGGCGACGGCCGCGTCGATCTCGTCGAGCACGGCGTTCTCGGTGATCTCGATGGTGAGTCGGTGCGGGTCGACCGCGCGCTCCTCGAGCGCGTCCCGGACGCGCGCCACGAGGTCTCGCTGGGCCAGCTCGCGTGGCGAGATGTTGATCGCGACCCCGGGCAGGGCCTCGACCGGGACCTGGCTCAACGCGCCGGCGGCGAGCTCGAGCATGGAGTTGCCGATCGCGACGATGAGGCCCGACGCCTCGGCCGCGGCGAGGAAGTGGTCGGGCGTGAGGAGACCCCGGGTCGGATGCTGCCAGCGGATGAGCGCCTCGGCACCGAGCAGCCCGCCGGTCGCCAGCTCCACGACCGGCTGGTAGCGCAGGAACAACTGATGGCGTTCGATTGCGCGGTGGAGGTCCGTCTCGAGCTCGAGGGCCGCAGAGGTGGCGGCGCGCAGCGCGTCGTCGAACACCTCGTAGCGGTTCCGGCCGCGGTCCTTGGCGCGGTACGCCGCGGCGTCGGCGCTGCGCAGGAGGTCACCGGCGTTGGCACCCCGCTCGCCGTAGGCGATCCCGATGCTCGCGGTCACGAACACCGTGCGGCCCGAGACCGTGAAGGGGTCGCTCAGCACCTGCGAGACGCGGTTCGCGATGGCCTCCGCCTCGCGTGTGCCGTCGAGGTCGGTGCAGACGATCACGAACTCGTCGCCCCCCGGACGCGCCGCGAGGTCCGATTCGCGCAGCACGCTCCTGAGGCGGCGGGTGAAGTGCACGAGCAGCTCGTCCCCGGCCGTGTGCCCCAGCGCGTCGTTCACGAGCTTGAACCGGTCGAGGTCGACGAAGAGCACCGCCGTCCGGGACCCGAGCCGCTCGCCGCGGGCGAGCGCATTCTCCAGGTGCTCGAGCAGGCGCGCCCGGTTGAGCAGCCCGGTCAGAGGGTCGTGGCTGGCGTCGTGGGCGAGCCGCTCCTCGAGCTCCTTGCGCAGCGTCAGGTCGGTCATGGCGCCGTCGATCCAGAGGGGTTCGCCGTCGTCGCCGCAATGGACCTGTCCGCGTTCCTCGATCCACCGGAGCCGGCCGTCACGGTGCTCGATCTCGTACTCCACGAGATAGGACCGATGGGCAGCGATCGCCCCGGCGATCTCGGCGTCGACGTGGGAGCGGTGCCGGTCGACGATGAGGTCGTAGAGCTCGAGGTCATGGCTGAAGCGGTGGTGGGGATAGCCGGTGAGGTCCTCGATGGCCTCGCTCATGAACAGGTCGCGGTAGGGCGGGGTCAACTCGCACCGGAAGACCGCGCCCGGCACCTTGGCCACGAGGCTCGCGAGCTTCATCTCGGTCTCGCGCGTCTCGTTGACGGCGTTCACGCGTGACGTGACGTCGAAGACGAAGCCTTCGAGATGCTTGGGCTCGCCCGCCGCGTCGGCCAGCACCTGGCCGTGCTCGGAGAGCCACCGGACGGTGCCGTCGCGATGGCGGATCGGGTACTCGACGACGTACGAGTTGGTCGCGGTGAGTGCATCGGCCATCTCGAGGTCGGTCCGTCGGCGGTCCGCCGGGGGGATGAGCTCGTCGAACGACACGCGACCGGCGACGAAATCGAGCGCCGCGTATCCCGTGAGTGTCTCGATCATGTCGCTCACGTACTCGTCGCGGTAGGGCGGCGAAGCCTCGCACCGGAAGACGGCGCCGGGGAGGTTCCCGATCACGAGCCGCAACCGTTCCTCGCTCGCCCGCAATGCGGTCGCCACGCGGTCGCGCTCGGTGTGGTCGCGGACGTTCATGACCACGCCGTTGATCGCCGGGTCGTCGAAGTGGCTCGACGCGACGAGCTCGATCGGCACCCAGTGGCCGTCGGCATGGCGGATCCGCATCGTGTTCGTCGCCTGGTACCCGGGATCGGTCACCGACTTGAGCATCTCGCCGGCCGCGAACTCGAGATCGTCGGGATGGACGAGTTCGAGCGCGTTCGCACCCATCAGATCCTCCGGCCGGTACCCGAAGAGCTGGGTGCCGATCGGCAGGTGGCTGATCCGCGCCTCGTGATCGATGACGATCAGCGCGTCGCTCGAGTGCTCCACGAGCGTGCGGAACCGGGCCTCGGCGGCGCGGGACGCCTCGCTGGCGTCCCGGCGGGCGAGGGCCGACCCGACGATGTCGGTGGCGACGCGAAGCAGCTCGACGTCCTCGTCCTGCCAGCTGTGGGGACGGTCGACCACGTCGAGGGCGAGAAACCCGGTGGCCCGGCCCTCCCGGACGAGCGGCATCCCGAGGATCGCGCCGATCGGCGACGGCCGAGCCGGGGCCCCGGCGTCGGGGCGCTCGGGGTTCCGGCCCCGGTAGTCGTCGACGATCAGCGGTTCGAGGGCGAGCAGTGCCTCTCGGAGACCGGGATGATCGTCGGTCGGGTTCTCGGTGCCGGCCGGTCGCGGGAAGGTCTGCGGCGGCCGCGCCCAGCTGTGACTGCGCGCGATCGTCTGTGCGTCGTCGGACAGCCGGAACACGTACGCGCGGTCCGCACCGGCGTCGGTCGCGAGCATCTCGAGCGCCTCGGTGACCGCACGGTCGATCTCCGCGTCGACGCGGTCGACGAACACGGCGGCAACCCTGGCGATCAGCTCGTTGCGGACCTGGCTCCGGCTGAGTGCGAGCCGCGCGTCGTGACACGCGGTGATGTCGCGCACCGTGAGGACGAGTGTGCCGTCGGGGAACCCGGGGATCGGCTCCGGGTTCTCGCTCGCCACCAGCTCGACCGTGATGGAGTGGCCCTCCTCGTGGAGCAATCGGAAGATCCGGTTGTCCTCGCGCGCGACCTCGCCGACCCGGCTGAGGCGGTCGAGCGCTGCCGGGACGTCGTCGGGGTGCAGGATCTCGACCCCGTTGCGGCCCACGAGCGCGCCGGGTGCCATGCCGAGCATGCGCTCGATGGGCGGCGTGGTGGCGAGGATGGTGCCGTCACGCGCGACGAGGCACGTTCCGTCGGTCGCGTGCTCGAGCATCAACGAGACGAACGTCTGGTCGACGTGCGCGAACCATCGAGGTGTCCCTGCGTCCACAGTGGGAGACATCGACCCATCTGTCCCGATCTTGAGCGGCCGCAAGGCCCCATGGGCCAGGGCGACGACCGCGACGACGACCGGGACGACGAGCCGGCGGATCTCCCGAGCGGACCGCCGGGTCAGACCGCCGTCCAGCCCCCGTCGACCGCGAGGATCTGACCGGTGACGTAGCTGCTCGCCTCCGACGCGAGGAACAGGAGCGCGCCGTCGAGCTCGTGGTCGCGCCCGGCCCGCCGGAGCGGGGTGCGTTCGCCGACCCAGCTCACGAGGCGCTCGTCGGCGAACAGCCCGTCGGTCATCTCGCTCGGGAACCAGCCCGGTGCGATCGCGTTGACGCGGATGTCCTTGCGGGCCCATTGGCTCGCGAGCTCTCGGGTCAGGCTGGCGAGCCCGCCTTTCGAGGCCGAGTACCCCGCCTCGGGGACGCGACCGACGCCGGTGAGCGCGTAGATCGACGTCACGTTGACGATGCGTCCCCGGATCGACCGCTCGTGCATCGCCCGTGCTGCGGCCTGCGCGATCGCGAAGGGGGCGACCAGGTTGACCTCGATCGTGGCCCGGAAGTGCTCGATCGGCTCGTCGAGCGCGCGCATCGGCTCACTGCGCCCGGCGTTGTTCACCAAGACGTCGAGCCGGTCGGCAGCCCCCAGCACGTGATCGAGCAGACGGGCCCGGCCGTCGTCCCGGGTGAGGTCGGCCGCGACGACGATCGGATCAGAGAGCTCGGACGCGAGCGTCTCGAGGCGATCGGCACGCCGCGCCGTGATGGCGACCCGCGCGCCGACGGCGTCGAGGACACGTGCGAAGCGGGCTCCGAGCCCGGAGCTGGCGCCGGTGACGAGCGCGACCTGACCGTCGAGTCGGAACGGTGCGAGCGGATCCACGGGCGGCGACCGTAGCCGGGGTCCGAGCCACCGGTGTGGGTCAGAGGCCGTGCAGCAGCGCGACGAGCGTGGCGCGGGCGGGCTTGGCCGTGAAGTCGTGCCGGAGGATCCCGAAGTTGGCGTAGATGTCGGAGGGGTCGGTGCCCGAGTCACGGACGGAGAACCACAGCAGCGGGCCGGTGAACGAGCGGTACTCGCCGTTCCACCCCGAGTAGTAGTCGTGCAGGAGCTGCGCCTGACGCGCGGCGCTGACCGCCTTCGCGTCGGTGCCCGTCCCGGCGCCGGACTCGGTCGCCCAGATCTTCTTGGCCCCGTCGCCGTGTGCGGCCATCACGTCGTGCAGGGTCTGGGTCTGGGTGAACGCGTTCCACGGGGCTGGATCGAGCGGGCTGTCGGGGAACGTGTACGGGTGGTGGGAGAAGGCATCGAACGATCCGCGCCCGCCGTTCGCGTAGATGCCCTTCAGGAACGTGACCGGGCTCATGTCGATGCCGGTCGGGTCGTTCGCGGCGGGTGAGGTCGCGCCGGCCAGCACCGTGGACCCGGCATCCACCGCCTTGATCTGCGCGTACGCGAGCCGCAGCATCGTCGTGTAGCCGGCGACGTCGACGCGCGGCTGCACGAACGGGAAGTGGTTGGGCTCGTTCCAGATCTGCCAGACGCGCACTGACCCGCGCCGGGCCGGGTCGGTCGCGCCGGCGCCGTACCGCGCGGATGCGGCGCCGGCGAAGCGGGCGAAGTCCGCGGCGTGGGCAGGCAGGCAGTGGCTGGTGCCGGCACACGCCGAGCGACGCGCCCAGGGCGGGCTGTACGCGAGCGAGCCGATCACGAGCAGGTTGCGCTCGCGCGCCTCGCGCACGACCGTGTCGGTGGCCCGGTCCCATCGGAAGCTGTCCGGGCCGTCACCCTGGATCGAGCTCCAGTCGAAGTCGACCGCGATCCAGCGGGCCCCGGTCGCGGCCATGGCGTCGAGCTCGTGTCGACGATCGGCGTCGTCCATCCAGAGGATGCCCGAGCCCGGGTTGAACCCGGCGCGGCGGCCGAGCGCGCCGGTCGTCCCCGGAGTGGGCGCGCCGTCGCCTCGGATCGGAGAGGCCGGTGCCGGGTCGGCGGAAGAGCCGATGACGGGTCCGGGACGGACGCCGCACGCGCCGAGCAGAAGGGTGGCGACGGCGATGCCGATGGCGGTGCGATGACGACGGTGGTGGCGCATTCCAACCTCTCGGGTTCCTCCTCCCTATCGTCACGGGCGGTGACGGTCCTGACGACCGCGGCACGCGGAGTGGCCGCGCGCGCTCGAAACGGGCCGATCGACCCAGGAACTATCGGAGCGAATCGGACGCGACGGCAATCTCGTCCGCATCGGGGGATCCGAAGGTGGTCGTGCGTGAGCTGACCCGCGGCCGCGGCGCGGACGTCGTGCTCGAGGCGGTGGGGCCGGTGCGGATGCCTACGCGCGGTTCCGCGCTCGGTCGGGCGGCATCGGCACGGTGGTGCTCGACCCGTCGCGTTGAGTCACGCCCTCCACTTGTCGATCATCGCGAGCACCGTCACGAGCAAGAGCGCGGTATCGAGGAACGCGACGGACGCGACGTTGTGCTGGGCGCGGGCGGCCGCCGCGTCGTCGCCCCGTTCGAGCGCCGCGGCCTCTCCTTTGAGTAGGGGCTCGAACACCGCGACGCCGAGCGTCGCGCCGACGACCACCGTCACGATGCCGACGAGCACGAAGCCGTGCCAGCCCCAGTCGCCGTCGAGCACCAGGAATACCCCGCTTGCTCCCACGAGCACGCCCGCGACGTTGTAGTAGCGACGTCCCAGGAAGCGCGCCGCCTCCGACCAGGCCTTCGCCTCGGCCGGACCGTGACGCCGGAACCGGGGTGCGAGCACGAACTGCACGAAGTTCGCCCCGAGCCACGCGGCGACCGCGGTGATGTGCACGAGGAGCAACAGGTTGCGGGTCATGCGGCGGGATTCTGTCGCAGTCGGGCCGCCGGGTCCACGGATCAGGTGGTGGGTCGGCCGTCCGACGCTCGTTCGGCGGCGATCGCGTCGAGGATCTCCGGCGGGTCGTCCCAGAAGGGGTCTCCGGCGCGCGGGTGGTGCACGACCAGGTCCGTGATTCCCATCGACGCGTAGGTCGCCTCGACGTCACGAAAGGTGTCCAGGCTCGCGAGCGGACGCTGTTCGCCCGCGCCGCTCAGGAAGATCCGGTCGACCGACGCCGGGTCCCGCCCGATCGCGACGCACGCGTCGTCGAGCCGGCGCGACTGATCGCGGACCGCGCGCTCGCATCCTGCGGCCGACCCGTCGTGCCAGGGATCGCCGATCGTGATCCACGCGTCGCCGAAGCGCGCGGTCAGCGCGAGGGCCCGGGGCCCGGACGCCGCGACCGCCAACGGCAGGCGCGGTTGTTGGAGTGGCCCGGGCGTCGTTCGGGCGTCGGCGATCGTGTAGTGCTCGCCCGCGTAGGAGTACGCGTGGTGCGTGAGCAGGCCGTCCAACGCCTCGATCATCTCGGCGAACCGCGTGGTTCGGGCGGTGCCGTCGAGTGGCTCGCCGCCGTACACGGTCGCGTCGAAGCCGAGGCCGCCCGCGCCCACCCCGAGGATGGCCCGGCCCCCGGACACGTGGTCGAGGGCGATCGCGTCCTTGGCCAGGGTCAGCGGCTCACGGAAGTTCGGTGAGCACACCATCGTGCCGACGCGGATCCGCTCGGTCGCCGCGGCGATCCCGGTCAGCCAGGGAAGCGCGGCGAACCACGGTTCTTCGCGGTAGTGCTGCCACGACAGGTGGTCGTAGGTCCAGAGGTGGTCGTAGCCGAGGGCCTCGACCCGGCGCGCCTGGGAGACCGCGACCGGGAACGGGTCGGTGGGGACGATGACGACACCGATGCGCACCGGGGGAGTGTGGCATCCGGGACGAGTACGCGTGCGGGCGAAGCTCCCCGCTCAGGAGTCGGGGCTCTGCTCGCCGAGGTAGCTCGTTTCGAGCAGACGGCGGTCGGCAAGGAGCTCGGACACGGTCCCCTGCTGGACCATGTTGCCGTGCGAGAGCACATACGCGCGATCCGCGATGTCGAGGGCGAGGTGCACGTGTTGCTCGACCAACAGCACGCCGCATCCGGTGTCGTCGGCGATGCGGCGCAACACCGGGAGGAGGTTGCTGACGATGATCGGCGCGAGGCCGAGGCTCATCTCGTCCACCATCAGCAGGCGCGGGTTGTTGGTCAGGGCCCGGCCGAGCGCCAGGATCTGTTGCTCGCCTCCGGAGAGGAGGCCCGCTCGTCGGCCCATCAACTTCTCGAGCACCGGGAAGTAGTCGACGATCTGGTCGATGCCGACGCCGCCCTTTCGGGTGCTCAGCTTCAGGTTCTCCTTCACCGTCAGGCCGAAGAACAGGGATCGATCCTCCGGAACGTGGGCGACGCCGGTGCGCGCGATCCGGTACGGCACGCGGCCCTTCACCGACCGGCCGAAGATGCGGATGTCGCCGGCGAGCACCGGGACGAAGCCCGAGACGGTGAGGAGTGTGGTGGTCTTGCCCGCCCCGTTCGGCCCGAGGAGCGCGACCACCTCCCGTTCGGCGACGACCAGATCGAGATTCCTGACGACGGCGACGCCGTGATAGCCGGTGTCCAGCCCTTGGATCTCGAGCGGCGGGTGACTCATGGTGACTCCTCGGCGCCGCGGTCTCGCTGCTCGCCGAGGTAGGCGGCGATCACCCGCTCGTCGGCACGGATCTCCTCCGGGGTGCCCCGCGCGATGAGCTTGCCGAACTCGATCACGTACAGGTAGTCGCACACCGAGAGGACCAGGCTCATGTCGTGATCGACGAGCAGGATGGCGACACCACTGTCGACGACACGGCGCAGCTGCGTGCCGAGGATCCGGCTTTCCGCGGTGTCCAGGCCGGCGGCCGGTTCGTCCATGCACACCAGCTGCGGCTCGGCGGTCAGTGCCCGGGCGACGCCGACCAACTTCCGTTGCCCGTGCGAGAGCTCGCTCGGTGTCCGCGTGCGCAGCTCCTCCAGGTCGAGCGCGGCGAGCGCCCGGTCGACCGCTGACGTGTCGCGTGGGCGTCGCGGGCGCACGAGGTCGAGCAGAAACCCGGTCGCGCTCTGGTGTTCCGCGGCGACCTGGAGGTTCTCGACCACGTCGAGATCGTCGAAGAGCTCGACCGATTGCCACGTTCGTCCGAGGCCGAGCCGGGCCCGCTGGTGGGCGGGGAGCCCGGTGATGTCCCGGTCCGCGAACCGGATCCGACCCGCGGCGGGGGCGAACCCGGTGAGCGCATCGATGAAGGTCGTCTTGCCGGCACCGTTCGGTCCGATCAGTCCCACGAGCTGGCCCGCACCGACCGCGATGCTCATGTCGTCGAGTGCTCGGAGCCCGCCGTAGGTGACCCGCAGGCCCGAGGTCTCGAGGAGCGGCATCACGCGTCCTCGGATGTGGCGACGCGCGCGATGGGGTGCTCCCCGTGACGCGCGACCCGGCGCGAGACGTAGTGCGCGCCGGCACGGAAGGCACCGGCGACACCCTCGGGGTTGAGGATCGCGGTGATGATGAGGCCGAGACCGCCGAGGTAGAGGCTGTATTTCTGGTCGATGTGGAACCATTCCGACAACGCGGTGAACGCGAGCCCGCCGGTCACGAGGCAGCCGCCGAGCACGGCGCCGGTCACGCTGGAGATCCCCCCGAGATACGCGAACGCGAAGATCGTCAGTGACGCGATGCTCCCGAAGGTGAGCCCGGTCACGGAGCCGAAGTTGTACCCGGACAGAGCACCTCCGAGCCCGGCGACGAAGGCCGCGAGCCCGAAGGCGAGCATCTTGGTTCCCGACACGCTGATGCCGATCGCGGCGGCGGCCCGTTCGTTCGATCGCACCGCGAGCATCTGCCGGCCGGTGACCGATCGTCGCAGGTTCACCACGACGAGGCCGAGGAGCACGACGACGATCAGGCAGAAGATGCCGAAGAACGGGCTCGGCAGCTTGCCGTCGCCGAACCCGGTCACGTCGTTCGGGCCGAACTTCAGGCCGAACAGGCGTGGCGGGGGCACCGTCGCGCCGTTCAGTCCGCCGTTCCACGACGTGTTCTTGAACACGAAGTTCTCGATCGTGACCGCGAACGCGAGCGTCACCACCGCGAGGTTGACGCCGCGGACTCGCAGCGCGGGGATCGCGGTGAGGAGGCCGAACAGGGTTGCGACCGCCGCGCCGGCCAGGGGTCCGATGGGGAAGGGAACGTTCCAATCGGTGACCAGTTTCGACAGCGTGAAGCCCGCGACGCCGGCGAGCGTCATCTGGGAGAGCGAGATCTGGCCGAGGAACCCGGTGAGGATCACCAACGACAGGCACACGACGGTGCCGACGAGCGTGACGCTGATGGCAGTCCGCCACTGCGAGCCGAGCGTGAGCAAGCCGACGAGGCACAGCACGCCGGCGACGGTCGCCCGCGCGGCCACGTGCGTCGGGCGTGGTGCGAAGGGGAGGCGTTCGGTGCCGACTGCGCCCCGGGTCGGGAGCAATTGTCCGCGCAGATAGAGCGCGACCACGATCAGGAGGAACGGGAGGGCTTCCTTGATCCCGGGGATGGGACCGGTCCCGGCGTGGGGGAACCAGTGCTTCGTGCCCAGGAATCCCAGCCAGGACTGGGCCATGGCGATCCCGAACGCGGCCGCGGTGGTGATCCAGAAGGAGCTGAAGTTCCCGAGCAACGCGGCGGCGAGGGCCGGCACGATGAGGAGCGTGACGGTGAAGGGGTCGATGAAGCTGTTGACGGACGCGGCCAGGATGCCGAAGGCACCCGTCAACAGGGTCGACAGGATCCAGTTGGTTCTGGCGAGCCGGTCGGGGGAGAAGCCGATCAGCATCGCGCCCTTCTCGTTCTCGGCCGCGGCGCGCGTGGCCAGGCCGAAGCGCATGAAGCGGAACACCGCCCAGAGCGCGGCGGTCACGGCGACGACGATGATCGCGAGCGTGAGGTCGTCGCTGGGGATCACGAGCCGACCGGGGAACTTCATCGGTTGCTTGCGCAGGATCGGCTGGATCGCCTGGGCCTGCGAGGTGAAGCGGAGGGTGACGATCGCCGGGAGCAGGATGAACAGCCCGACCGACGCGACGACCTTCGCGACCGGCGGTGCGTCGCGGAGCGGGCCGAAGATCAGCGCATGGAACAACAGCCCCAGCACGATGGCCGCGAGGAGCGCGACAGCCATCGCGGGTCCCGCAGCCATCGGGGTGCCCGACCCGAGATGCGTCGGCCAATCGGGGAGGTTGACGCCGTTCGCTCCGGCGGCGTGCAGCAGGCCCTCGACCGGACCGAGCGGATTGGGAAGCGGCGGGAGGAACACCTGGCCGTGGGTGCGCAGGTCGTTGTAGATGTAGGCCACGTACATCGCGGTCGCACCGTTGGCGAAGTTGACGACACCCGAACCCTTGAAGGTGAGGACGACGCCCAACGCGATCGCCGCGTACAGCGCGCCCGTCCCGATCCCGCCGAACACCGCTGTCAGCTGGTCGTGATGGGTCACGACCACGACCACGAGCACCAGGCCGACCAGCGCGGCCACGAGCATGCCGGTGACGCGGGCCCCCGGCATGCGGAGCCTCAGCGACCTGAACCAGCTCGGTGCCGGCGCCAGGAGCTCATCGGAGGGCTGGTCTTCGTCGGGCATGGGTGACTCGTGGCTGGGGCGCGGGCGTCAGCTCGTGTACGGGTCGATGGGCTTCCCGTTCAAGCCCGACGCGATGGTCAACCACTTTCCGTTCTTGTACTGCATGATTCCCATCTCTGTACCGCAGAGCGATGTGAACAGGGTGGAGAACCCGCAGTCCATCGGCCCGGCCACGATCATCATCGGACCCTTGAAGGACTTGATCGTCGAGAGCAGCGCCGTGGTCGAGGCGTCCGGTCCGAGCTCGTTGTAGAACTTCACGGCCGTCATCAGGTTCGCGAAGGTCGGGCCGGCGAAGCCGGTGTACTCGACGTTCTTCGGCGCGTACTGCTGGATCTTCGCCAGGTACGTGGTCATCCCGGACGCCTTGTCGGGCACGAAGTAGCTGTACCCATAGTCTCCGAAGTACCAGCCGTTGGGCACCGTGTCGGTCGAGCCGAGGTCGGCGAGGTGCTTGGTCATCGGGGTGCCGAAGCAGAGTCCGGTCGTGACGACGGGCGTCTTGATCCCGAGAGACTTCAGCGCGTCATAGGTGGCGATGCACCCCTGGACGGTGACGATCGGCATCACGACGTCGGCCCCC
Organism: uncultured Acidimicrobiia bacterium; assembly: GCA_963801105.1. Taxonomy (GTDB): domain Bacteria; phylum Actinomycetota; class Acidimicrobiia; order IMCC26256; family JAENVU01; genus JAENVU01. The sequence goes on along the minus strand of CAWDDH010000003.1, from coordinate 3,456,930 downwards.
GCGGCGTCGGCCGCGTTCAGCGCGTTCTGGACATCGGGGGCGGTCGGAGCGTCGGAGATCTTCTGCAGGGTGACGTCCGTGATGCCGTAGGTCTTGAGCTTGGGCACGAGCAGGTTCTCCGCGCCGAACACCTCGGCCTCGCTGTCGCCGTAGACGACCGCGACCTTGTGGATGTTCTTCAGGTACTTGGCGACGAAGACGGCCATGCCCTGTACGACGCCCGGTCCACCCGGTGTGTAGGCGTACGTGCCCGCGGTGAGGAAGTCGGGCGTGACGACCGGGTTGCTGATCAGGACGGGCTTCTTCGGTGCGACGATGCTGTAGAGCGCCTGGTTGCCGACGGTCATCGCGCCCTCGATCACGAGCTTGACATTCTCGTTGTTGGCCAGCTTCGTCCCGCACTTCTGACCGTCCTCGTTGGCGATCACGAAGCACTTCTCGATCTGGACGGGATGACCCTGGATACCGCCGAGCTCGTCGTTCACGTACTGCACGGCTGCGTCGAGGCCCTGGGTGGCCTCGGGGAACGCCGGCACACCGCCTTGCTCGTTCACATAGCCGATGACGACCGGCGTCTTGCTCGTGTCGGCCTTGCCCGCGGTACCGCCGGTATAGGCGAGCGCCCAGTTGTTGGACACCTTGGTGGTCTTCGGGCTCGTGGTGCCCTTCGACGTGCTGCTCGAGCTGCCCGCACACCCCGCGAACACCAAGCTCAGCGCAGCAACCGTGGCGAGCGCTGCTCCGGGAAGACGTCCTCGTCCTCCGCTTCGCGTCCGCCCCCGCCCCCGCGTGCGCTCATTCGGCGATGCCTTGTTCATCCGATGATCCTCCCCGTCCGGATGCCGACCGGTACGTCAGGCACGACTCTCGTCCCTGGGCCGCCCGCCCGTCCAGTGCCGAACGTCCCCGGAGGACCCGGGGACGTCACCGCGCGGCCCGTAGGCACGGTACGGTACGGCACGGGCGCACCCCAGCGAGCGAGGAGCACATGGACCATTCGTGGCTCGAGCCACTTTCCGCCGAGGAGTGCCTGGACCTGCTCAAATCCCGGCGCGTCGGTCGAGTCGGGGTGGTGGTCCACGGCTTTCCCGTCGTCCTGCCGGTGAACTACCGGGTGGCCGAGCACAGCGGAGGCACCTGGATCGCGATCCGGACTCGCGAGGGCGGCGTCATCGACCGCGCGCCGCAGCCGGTCGCGCTCGAGATCGACATGGTCGAACTGGCGACGGAGCAGGGTTGGTCGGTGCTGGTGCGCGGCTCGCTGCTGCACGCCGATGCCGAGGCGGCCGATTTCAGCGCTCGATTCGATCCAACGCCGTGGCTCACCGACGACCGCGACGTGTGGCTCGTCATCGAACCGTTCGACATCACCGGCCGACGGCTCCGGCGTGCCGACGCGGAATGGTCGTTCTCTCCGGCCGCCTACCTCTGACGCTTCTGGACCGAGCAGGTTCCGTGACCCCGCCTCGTCGACGAATCGTCGCGTTCATCTTCGACACCGACGGAGTGGTCACCCGCACGGCCACGGTGCACGCCGCTGCGTGGAAAGCCATGTTCGATGTCTTCCTCGCGGCCCGGGCCGCCGAGACCGGGGAACCGTTCGTGCCCTTCGGCGACGAGGACTACCGCCGGTACGTGGACGGGCGGGCCCGCTACGACGGCGTTGCCGCGTTCCTCGAGTCTCGGAGCATCCGGCTCCCGCCCGGGCATCCCGACGATTCTCCCGAGGTCGCCACGGTGTGCGGCCTCGGAAATCGCAAGAACGAGGCCTTTCTGGCCGAGGTGCAAGAGCACGGTGTCGAAGCGTTCTCTTCGACCCTCGAGTTCGTCGAGGCGCTGCACGAGCAGGGCGTCCGCAGTGCGGTGGTGTCCGCGAGCGAGAACTGCCGGGAGATCCTGGAGTCGGCCGGGGCGGCCGAGCATTTCGAGGTGCGTGTCGACGGCTTGGATGCTGCCGCGCTGGGGCTGGCCGGCAAGCCCGATCCGGCGCTCTTCCTCGAAGCCGCGCGCCGGCTCGCGGTCGCCCCCGATGCGGCCGCGGTGGTGGAGGACGCGATCGCCGGAGTCCAGGCCGGGCGACGCGGTGGATTCGGACTCGTCGTCGGACTCGATCGCGCCGGTGATCCCGCCGCGCTCGCGGCGAGTGGCGCCGACATCGTGGCGTCCGACCTGTCCGAGCTCGAGCTCGACGACCGCGGTCGATGGCGAAGGAGCGGTGAAGGTGACGTCGATGACTGAGTTCGCCGCTGCGTGGGCCGCGGTGCGAGCGGTCCACGCCCAGGTCGCCCTCCGGTTGGAGGGCATCGACGGATGAGCGAGTTCTTCGTCACCTTCGACGGCTTCGACCCGGAGGCGGAGGGTCATCGGGAGGCGCTCTGCGTGCTCGGGAACGGAGTCTTCGCAACCCGAGGCGCCGCTCCCGAATCGAGTGCCGACGACGTTCACTATCCCGCCACCTACGCAGCCGGCGTCTACAACCGTCTGTCGGTTGAGCTCGCGGGTCGGCGTGTCGCCGACGAGAGCCTGGTCAACCTGCCGAACTGGCTGCCGCTCGCATTCCGCGCCGAGGGAGGGGAGTGGTTCGGGGACTCGACGTGCGAGGTGCTCGAGCATCGCCTCGAGCTCGACATGTTCCGAGGGACGCTGACGCGTCACTCGCGAATGCGCGATCCGGACGGACGTGTCGTCGGCATCACCCAGCGACGTTTCGTCAGCATGCGCGATCCGCACGTGGCCGGCCTCGAGACGACGCTGGTCGCGGAGAACTGGTCCGGGAGTCTGCTGGTTCGCAGCGCCTTGGACGGCACGGTGACCAACGCCGGGGTCGAACGGTACGCGGCGCTCCCGACCCGGCACCTCACCTCGTTGTGCACGGATCAGGAGAGCGATGAGCTGATCTGCCTCCATGTCGAGACGAATCAGTCCCATGTCCGCATCGCCGAGGCGGCACGCACGCGGGTCTACCGCGACGGCGAGCGCGTCCGTGTCACCCCCGAGCTGATCGAACGACCGGGCTATGTCGCTCACGACCTGACGCTGGACGTGGGACGAGGTGAGGAGACCGTGATCGAGAAGGTCGTGTCGCTGTTCACGTCGCGCGACCGCGGCATCAGCGAGCCGGGTGAGGAAGCCTGCAGCCGACTGTTGACCATGGCGGGGACCTTCGACGCTCTGCTCGAGCGTCACGTGGTGAGTTGGCGCCAGCTGTGGGATCACGCGCGCATCGAGCTCGGTGCCGATGGCGAGGTGGCGCGGGCGCTGCACCTGCACATCTTCCACCTGCTGCAGACCGTCTCGAACAACACGATCGGCCTCGATGTCGGCGTGCCGGCCCGGGGACTCCACGGCGAGGCGTACCGGGGCCACGTGTTCTGGGACGAGCTGTTCATCCTCCCGTTCCTCAGCCTGCGGTTCCCACAGCTGGCTCGGGAGCTGCTCCTGTACCGCTACCGGCGCCTCGACCAGGCGCGATTGAGCGCCGTTGCCGCCGGGGGGTCCGGAGCGATGTTCCCGTGGCAGAGCGCGAGCAGCGGGCGTGAGGAGACTCCGGCGATGCACCTCAACCCCCTCTCGGGACGCTGGCTGCCCGACGCGTCACACCTCCAGCGCCACGTGAACGCCGCGATCGTCCACAACACGTGGCAGTACTACCAGGCCACCGGTGACCTCGAGTTCCTGATCGCGTTCGGTGCCGAGCTCATCCTGGAGGTCGCCCGGTTCTGGGCGAGCATCTCGACGTACGACCACGCGCTCGATCGCTACGAGATCAAGGGGGTCATGGGCCCGGACGAGTACCACGAGCGCTACGCCGATCGCGAGGAACTCGGTGTCGACAACAACGCGTACACGAACATCATGGCGGTGTGGTGCTTGTGTCGGGCGTTCGACACGCTCGATGCGCTTCCAGCGGCCGCGTCCCGGGAGCTGCGCGAGCGCTTGTTGCTCAGCGAGCAGGAGCTGGATCGATGGGGTGAAATCAGCCGGAAGATGCGCGTCTGCTTCCACGACGGCGTGATCAGCCAGTTCGAGGGCTACGAGCTGCTGCAGGAGCTGGACTGGGACGCCTACCGCGCGCGGTACGGCGACATCGCGCGGCTCGATCGGATTCTCGAAGCCGAGGGCGATGCGCCGAGCCGCTATCGACTCGCCAAGCAGGCCGACGCCAGGATGCTGCTCTATGTGCTCTCGCGTGAGGTGCTCACCGAACTGCTCGAGCGTCTCGGCTACGAATGCGACGACAGCCTGTTCGACGCCATGATCGACTACTACGAGCCCCGTACGTCGCATGGTTCGACCCTGAGCCGCGTCGTGCACGCCTGGGTTCGCGCTCGGGGCGATCGGGAGCGGTCCTGGCACCTGTTCGTGGAAGCCCTCTCCTCCGACCTCAACGACATTCAGGGCGGCACGACGAAGGAGGGAATTCACCTGGGTGCCATGGCCGGGACCATCGATCTCGTGCAACGTTGCTACTCGGGGTTCGAGATTCGCGACGACGTGCTCCGTTTCGATCCGGTGATCCCGTCGGAACTGGCGTCCCTCGAGTTCGACATCCGGTACCAGGGCCACCTGCTGCACCTCGATTTCACGACGTCGCGGGCGCGGATCCGGATCGACGCGGACGAGGGTGCGACGATCACGGTTGCGATCGCGGGCGACACGTATCGACTCGGGCCCGGCGAGCTGGTCGAGGTCAGGCTCGACGCGACCGACCCGCGTCCATCGGAGTAGACGGGCACCGTTGCTGAACGGGCGCGGGCTGAAGCGCGCTGTCGTGTGGCCGAGCCGAACACGTCGGTGACGCCGCCGATTCTTTTCGTTGTGACCGACGGCCCTACCGGAGCCGGCCGTCTTGACGGACCCTGATCTCGAAAGAGGTGTGGAGACGGAATGGAGAGGGCGACCATGACCATCGAGCAACAGGCGGTTCGGGATCTCGTCGCCCGTCCGCCGGTGGAGGTGGAGCCGGACGCAACGCTGCGTTCGGTGGCCGAGACGATGACCGAGGAGTTGATCGGCGTCGTCGTGGTCCGGGGGACGAGGCCGGCCGGGGCGCGTGGAGATCGGGCCGAGGGCGTGGTCTCCGAGCGTGACATCGTCCGTTCGCTCGCCGAAGGTCTCGATCCCGATGAGTCACGCGCGGAGGACGTCATGACGATGCAGCTCGCGTCCGCCTCGCCGACCAGCTCGGTGCTCGACGTCGCGGCTCAGATGCTGGACAACGAGATCCGGCACGTCCCCGTGATCGAAGCCGGCGTCGTCGTCGGCGTGGTCTCCGAGCGCGACGCGCTCCGTGCCCTCTTCGGTGATCGCTGACGACAGTACCGGGAACGCCGCGCAGGCGGTCCGCGTAGGATCCACGCGTGGTGAGCAGGGGCCTGTGCGGCTTCCCGGATTTCGCGTGGGCGGTCGGCGAGGAGGGCTCCGACCCGGTCGTGCTGCGTGAGGGCGTGCCCTATCGGCACGACCAGTTCGCGGCGAGTCGGCACTACGACCTCATGCAGCGCGACCTCGACGCCGTCGCCTCCCTGGGGGTGCAGGTGTACCGCTACGGCATGCCGTGGCGCCTGACCGAGCCGGAGCCCGGCGTCTACGACTGGGATTGGTGGGACCGCGCGCTGGGCGCCTGTGCGCGCGCAGGACTGGTGCCGGTCGTCGATCTGTGCCATTTCGGTCTGCCCGACCACTCTCCCGGCTTCTGTGACGCGTCGTGGGTCGAGGGGTTCTGCCGGTATGTCGATGCCTTCCTGGCGCGCTATCCGGAACCGCGCTGGTTCACGCCGGTCAACGAGCCGGGCGGGGTCGCCCTCGCGTCGGGTCTTCTCGGGGGTTGGAACGACCGACGATCGTCCACGCGGGACTATGCGCTGGCCCTGACGAACGTCGTCCGTGCGAACCTCGAGGCGCTGGCCCGTATCCGCGCGGATCGCGACGGGTGCTGGATCGGCGCGGAGGTCTTCGAGGTGCCGATCGCCTCGACACCCGCCGATGAACCGCGCGTGACGCGACGGCGCGAACGAAGCTGGCTGATCTGGGACCTGCACTTCGGCGTCGAGCCGTCACCGGGCGGGCGCGAGCTGCTCCGCGACGTCCCGGGCGACACGTTGGCGCGCATCGCAGACCTCGCGACGACCGAGCATCTGATCGCGGGTCACGATGTCTATCCGACGTCGGTGTACGTGGTCGGTGACGACCGGGCATCGCTCACGATCGCCGACCGCCTCGATGCCTATGTGGCGGAGGCTCGACGCTGGTACGAGCGCTACCGCGTGCCGTTCTGGGTCGCGGAGACCTCGAACCTCTCGTTGCCCGTGGCTGACCAGTCGGTGTGGCTCGACGCCATGGTCGAAGGACTCGAGGGGTTGCGCGCCGACGGGGTTCCGGTGCGAGGTCTGTGCTGGTACAGCCGGGGCGACCAGTACGACTGGCAGACGTTGCTCATGGAGCCGACCGGCGCAGTGACCGAGGTCGGCCTGTTCGACGCCGAACGCCGCGCCCGACCGGTCGCGGCGCGGTGGGCGCACCATTGCGCGACGAACGGTCGATGATGCGAGCCCGCGGCGTGCTCCGGTCGTTCCGTCCGGCTGCCGCTACCCGTTTTCGTGGCGGAAGTGCTCGATCTCGGCGTCGGGCCCCGGGAAGAACAGCCCCTCGTGGCCGTCCTCGCCCCAGCGAACCAGCCACGGCGGTTCACCGTCGTCTCCGTGGATCTCGAGGATCTCCGCGTCCTTGTCGGGCATGCCGACGTTGTGTCCCTTGATGATGAGCCGATCGCCGACTGCTGCACGCATCTTCGGTGTCTCCTTCTCGGCCTCGTGTGTCGGTCGAACTGGTCAGGGTGGGATGTCACCGGCGTCCACCATGAGGGTGCTCCCCACCATGGACCTCCTGACCACCCCATGGTTCACCGTCCGGCCGGTATCGCCAAGGGTCGAAGGTCATGGAGTGGGTGTCCCGGTCGGCGACGTGCCGTGCCCACGCTCGGCGAGTCGGGTCGCCAGCCATCGGGTCACCGGCCCGATCGGCGCGAGCGTCGGCGCGACCGCGATGGGGACCCAGCGGGCCTCGACGTGCTCGGACGTCGGGTATACCCGGAGCCGGCCGCGCCAGCGGGACGTGACGGAGCAGTCGACCTCGTAGGGGCGGAGATCAGCGTCCACGCTCGGGCGGGTTCCCAGAGGTCGCGGGCCCGAGATCCTGAGCCCGGTCTCCTCCAGCGCCTCCCGGAGCGCCGCGTGCGTCGGCAACTCGCCGGCTTCGACCTGGCCGCCGGGGAAGCACCAGTAGCCGGGGAACGATCGGGCGTCGGCACGTCGGCGCAACATGAGCACCGTGTCGTGCTCGGCGTCGACGATCGCGACGATCGCGGACCGGATCGGATCCATCAGCCTGATCCCGGCTCGTGCGGAGCGGTGGTACGCCGCCAGGGACTCGAACCCTGAACCTACAGATTAAGAGTCTGTTGCTCTAACCAGTTGAGCTAGCGGCGCGGGACGAATCTAGACGACGGGCCACCCGAGGCCGCCATTCGTTGCCCGACGTCCTACCCTCGACCCGAGGACGCGGGAGGGCGTATGGACGTCGCGATCACCGGTGCGAGTGGACTGATCGGCACGGCCCTGCGCGCGGCACTCGAGGCGCGCGGCGATCGTGTGGTGCCCGTGGTGCGCGGAAGGCGTGACGGTCTGCACTGGGATCCTGCCGCGGGGACGATCGACGCGGACGGATTCGAGGGAATCGACGCGGTGGTCAACCTGGCCGGCGAAGGCATCGGCGAGAAGCGCTGGAGCCAGGAGCAGCAGGACCGCATCCGGGACTCACGGGTCGTCGGGACGTCGATGCTCGCGACGACGCTCGCCGATCGCATCCGGCCGCCGTCGGTGCTCGTGTCCGGGAGCGCGATCGGCTGGTACGGCGATCGCGACGACGGAGTTGCTCACGGAGGCGAGCCCACCGCCTTCGCCGCCCGACTTCCTGGCGCAGGTGTGTCTTGCGTGGGAGGCGGCGACCACGCCGGCGAGCGTGGCAGGCATCCGGACGGCGCACCTTCGGACCGGGATCGTCCTGAGCAAGGACGGCGGCACGCTCGCGAGGCTGCTCACGCCGTTCAAGCTCGGTCTCGGCGGCCGCCTCGGCCAGGGAACGCAGTACATGAGCTGGATCTCGATCGACGACGAGGTCGGCGCGATCCTCCACGCGATCGACACGCCGGCGCTCGCCGGCCCCGTGAACCTGACTGCGCCGAACCCGGTGACCAACCGCGCGTTCACCGACGCGCTCGGGCGCCGCCCTGCACCGGCCGACCGTGCTGCCGACGCCGCTGCTCCCGCTGAGGCTGCTCTACGGGTCCGAGCTCGTCGAGCACCTGTTGCTGGCGAGCCAGCGGGTGCTGCCCGACCGGCTGCTCGACACCGGCTACGCGTTCTCACATCCGGACATCTCCGACGCGTTCGCCGCGATCCTCGCGTCGAGCGCGCGCGACGCCAGGGCGTCGCGTTCATTGGGGTGACCGAGGGGTTTCGAACCCCCGACCTCCGGGACCACAACCCGGCGCTCTAGCCAACTGAGCTACGGCCACCATGCCCGGCCGAAGCCGGAGAAGCGTCGATCGACGAATGGACCGTCGCCGGCGCGCCCGGGAGGACTCGAACCTCCGACCGGCGGATTAGAAGTCCGCTGCTCTGTCCATCTGAGCTACGGGCGCTCGTGACCCGGGCCGGAGCAGTGTAACGGCTGCCCCCTCGGCCGTCGGTGCCATTGCTCCTGCTCGTCGCTGCGCCACGCCGATAGTGTCCCGAACCTGCGAATCCTCGGGGAGGATGGATGCAGAGGTTCTGGTCGTCGCTCGCGGTCAATCTTGGGAAGCGGGCCGGGTTGGTCTCGATCATCGGTCTGCTGATCACGCTGGCCCTGGGCGCGGGCATCCCGAAGCTGGAGTTCGCGACCGGCCAGGACGCCTACCTCAACACGACGGACCAGGTCTACAAGGACAACGTCGCCTACCAGGATCTCTTCGGCGGCGAGGCGATGCTCACCGTCATCACGATGGACCCGGGCCACACCGTCGTCGAGCTCTTCCAGCCGGCCAACCGCAAGAAGCTGAACGAGATCGGCAACACGCTCGCGTCGGACAAGGCTCCGATCCTCGGGGTCATCACCCCGGTCGACGCGATGCAGCTGTCGGACAACCTGGTCGCCAGCAAGAGCGGCAACATCACCGACAGCATCGCCGGCAAGATCACGCTCGCGACCCAGGCCCGCGCGCCGAGCCAGGACCAGGCCAAGCGGTTGGCCGACGCGTCGACCACGCTCACCCGGGCCGGCGCGATCCCGCCGGCCGACCAGAACTTCGACAACCCGGAATGGGTCAAGTTCCTGCTCTACGACAACCAGCACCAGATCCGCACCGCCCTCCTCCCGTTCTTCCCCGACCCGCAGCACGCGCTGATCATCACGCGGCTCCAGGGCAACGCGTCGATCGCCCAGGAGGGCAAGGGCTCGAACTACACGATCGCGGAGACGGCCAACCTCACCTTCCCCAACGCCAAGGTCACGACCGCCGGTGCCGCCGCGCTGCTGAAGGAGATCAACGACTACCTCAAGGGCGGCATGCTCACGCTCGGGGCGATCGCCGTCGCGATCATGATCGTGATCCTGCTCGTGCTCTTCGACGTGCGTTGGCGCCTGCTCCCGCTCGCCGTCGTACTCATCGGGGTGATATGGGCGTTCGGCCTCGCGGGATATCTCGGGGTGCCGCTCACCCTCGTGACCATCAGCGGGCTTCCGGTGATGCTCGGGATCGGCATCGACTACGCGATCCAGATGCACGCGCGCGTCGAGGAAGAGGTCGTGATCGACCATGCGGAGCATCCGATCCAGGAGACCGCCCGCAACCTGGGCCCCGCGCTCCTCGTGGTGACGTTCGACGCGATCTTCGCCTTCGCCGCGCTCCACTTCTCGAAGGTCCCGATGATCCGCGACTTCGGGGTGCTGCTCGCCGTCGGCATCGCTGCGATCTGCTTCTGCAGCATCGCGGTGACGCTCGCGGCGCTCGGGATCCGCGAGTACAAGTCGCCGACGAAGTCACGTGACTACCGTGAGGGAGCGCTCGGACGCCTCGTGAAGTTCCTCGGCGGGATGCCGTCGAGGATCGCACCGGTGCTCGTCGTCGCGAGCATCCTGATCTTCGTCGGCGGGATCCTGGTCGAGAACAAGCTCGTGATCCAGACCGACCCGATTCACTGGGTCAATCCGGATTCGACAGCGGTGAAGTCGATCCACGCCGTCGAGGACCAGGCCGGGATCTCGAGTGAGCTCGGGATCTACGTCCAGGCCAAGGACGTCTTCTCCGACAACGTGGTGAAGTTCGTCGACGACTTCACCGCCGAGCAGCAGTGCCGCTACGGCGAGCCACCGCGACTCCCGCAGGGGTGCACCGCGGGGACGGGTGGGGTGCCGACCGCAACCTCCGCCAAGCGCGTCCTCGCGAATGCGTCGAGCATCGTGGGGATCGTCGCGTCGCTGACGGAGGTCCCGGGGACCACGCCGGTCCCGCCGCTGGGTTCGGAAGTGCGGCAGGTCTACGGCGCCGCGCCCGTGGGCATCCAGAAGTCGACCGTGAGCAAGGATGCCGGGGCGATGAACCTGATCTTCGCCACGACCCCGGCGTCGCTCGCCGAGCGGGCGGTGGTCGTCAACGAGATCCGCGACCGGGTGCACCCACCCAGTGGGATCAGCGCCACGCCCTCGGGGCTCGCGGTCGTGGGCGTGGGCCTGCTCGAGAACCTCGAGGCGAACCGGATCCTGCTGACGTACCTCGCGATCACGTTCGTGTTCGCCTTCCTCTCGATCCGGCTGCGCAGCGTGATCCGCGCACTGCTCTCGCTGGTGCCGGTACTCATCGCCGTAGGCGCTGCGTCGCTGTTCGCGTGGACCGCCGGCTTCACGCTGAGCCCGATGACCGCGGTCGGTGGCCCGCTCGTGGTCGCGGCGTGTACGGAGTTCACGTCGCTGATCCTGTTGCGGTTCGTCGAGGAGCGGCGGCGCGGCCTCACGCCGAAGCAGGCGGTCGACGTCGCCGCGGCTCGCACCGGCCGCGCGTTCATCGTGTCGGCTCTGACCGCGATCTCGGGGGTCGCGGTCATCGCGGCGTCGTCGCTGCCGCTGTTGCGGGACTTCGGGATCATCGTCGCCGTCAACGTCGCGGTCGCGCTGCTGAGCGCGCTCGTGGTGCTGCCGCCGATGCTGGTCTGGGCGGACGAGCGCAACTGGGTGTCGCACGGCCTCGTGAAGCACCCCGTCCCCGTCGACCCGGCGGAGCCCACCACCGCCTGACCCCCCCGACGTCGTGCGCGCCCAAGACGGGAGGGGGCACGTTCGGCGCGTCGAAATGGCCGGAGCGGTGCTGCGCCAGCTCAGCCGGGTTGGGTCGTGAGGCCGCCGGCATCGATGACCGCTCGGCTCCACGGACGGGTCAGCGCGCGGAGGCGGGCGCAGCCGTCGTCGCCGAGGGGGAGGTAGGCCGCGGTCGCCGCCGCGTCGGTGGTGTCCTCGATCCACTCCCGTTGGGCGCGACCGAGGTCGGTCAGGGCGAGAGGCTCACCGCGGTCGAGGATCCCTCGGGCGCGGAGTTCCTCGACGGCCGCGGCCCACTCGTCCTCGGGCCAGGCGCGGGTCGAGACCAGCACCGCGCCCGGCACCTCCCCGGTCGCGACGTGGGTGATCGCGGCCTCGAGACCGCTGAGCCCGGCCGCGACGAGCGCCGCGATGTGCCCGTCGCCGCGGAACTCGCGGAGAAGCGTCTGCGCGTGCCAGAGCGCGAGGTGGGGCTCGTCCGGCCAGGGGAGCGAGGCGTGGCCGGCGAACAGCGGGCGCCCCTCGACGTGCTCGGTGGCGGTCATGGCTGCGCGGCGCGCCAGTTCGGCGGCTTCCGAGAGCTCGGGTGAGCCGACGGCGTCGCCGAGGGTCCGGCGTAGGGCGCCGTCGACGCCTCGGAGCCGCGCCGCGAGGATCGCCCCGGGTGTCGCGCGGTTCCAGGCCTCGGGGATCGACGCCCGGACCAGAGCGGGACGGAAGTTGAAGAAGGTCGCGATCACGACTTCGGCGGGGACGGCGCCCATCGGCGCGGCGCGTGAGCCGAAGTAGCCCATGCGGCCCTCGAGCCCGAGCGCACCGAACTCGTGGTGGGCCTCGGGTGAGAAGTAGATCATCCCGTGCAGCGGCTCGACGGTGCGCCAGGTCCGGCGGGCGACGATCGGGTCCATAGGCGTCCCTTCTTCAGCGCGACGCGGCGCTGGCCAGTTGGATCGTGATGACGACCGCGATCGCGACGAAGCACGCGACGTGCTCGGCGAGGATGGTCCGTGCCATCGCGGCCTGACGCGCGGGCGGATCCGTGGCGGCGCCGAGCCGCTTCGCACGTGGGACCGTACGCGTGGCGGCGACGCCCATCGGGACGACGGCGAATGCGAGCGTCATCCACCCGACCCACGCGGCCACCTCGTCGGACACGATCTCGACGACGATCGCGATCGCCGTCACGAGCATCGCGAGAGCGACGAGGCCGTTCATCGGCCGGGCGTCGGTGGTCACCCGGCGGTAGTACGTCGCGATCGACCGGACCGCGCCGGGGTCGACGGGCGCGCGGCGAGCCTGCACGTCGAACATGAGGTCGAACCAGAGGACCGCGAGCAGGAACCCGGCACCGACCGTGACGTAGGCCTCCATCGGGCGAGTCTGTCACCCCGGTCCCGGGCGACTGTTCGACCGGCTGGGAGGGTGCGGACGTCCGCGCAAGCCGCGCTCGCGGCTCGCGCGACGTGCTCAGATCAGCCGACCTCGGTCAGCCGCCCGTCGATCCGCCCGAGGGGCACGGGGATCTCCTCGAGGCCGGGGTGCGGGTCGGACCCGATGATCGGCTCCTGGCGCGTCCGCGCGCGCAGACCCTGGTCAGTCGCACGTCCATGCTGCAATCCGCCGGCGGGGCCGAGGCCTCGAGCGCGACGGCGTGTGTCCCGAGACGATCGTGATGTTGGTTGCCTCGTCGGCGTCGGCGTCGGCGTCGGCGTCGGCGGAGCGGTGTACGAGATTGCCCGAGGGTGCCGACCGCGTTCGGCACTCGGGCGCGCGGCCTTCATTCCCGCCAAGCGATGACGGTGCGAACGGAGCCGCGCGCCATGGGGTGGGTACGAGTTGGGGCCGGTGCAGGTCTACGGTTGGTTCTGCGGCCAGACGCGATGTCTGACATCGGCAGCGGAGCGTGTCCCGTAGGGGATCAGGCTCGCCAACTCCTCGCCAACGGTGTCGGCGCGGTCGCGAAGAACAGAAACCTTGGGCTCGCACGCCGACGCGGCGATGTGGGTCTTCAAGCACTGCATGGCGTCCTCGAGTGCAGAATCCATGGCGGCGATGGCTTTGCGCATCGCATCCATTGTCGACGGGGGAACGCCGAGGTCTGGTCGGGTCAGGTGGCGATCCGCGGCTTTGAGGTCGCGCGATGTGACCTGCATCTGCACGATGGTACGGCCGGCGTTCAGCCACGAGGGTGCGGGTCAACACGTCTTGGCTGTAGACGATGTCGTCGATGATCCCGTCCAGGGTTGTGTGCTCAACCCGTGTCGTGGTGGTCGTCTGATCCGAGCCCGTGGCCCGCGTTGTCATGCTCTCCACAGGCGGCCGACCCAGCGGTCAGGCCGACGATCAACATCAACCCAAATGGTGCCCGCTTGTGCATGGAGCGGGTGACGGGAATCGAACCCGCATGGCCAGCTTGGAAGGCTGGGGCTCTGCCATTGAGCTACACCCGCGAACGGCGCCGAGGGTAGCAGCGCGCCCCGCGATCGCCTCGTAGCTTCGTGGTCGTGCAGTTCACCCAGGACGCCCACGAGGCCATCGCGAACGGCGCGGTCACCTTGACGTTCCGTCTCTGGAAGCGGCCGCACGCGAAGGTCGGTGGTCGCTACACCGTGGGGCATGTGGTGATCGAGGTCGACGACATCGAGCTCGTGCCGTTCCACACCGTCACGCGTACCGACGTGAAGCGCGCGGGCGCCGCCGACCGCGGGGCGCTGCGCGAGCGCGCCGCGCACGCGGGACCCATCGACGACGACACGCTGCTCTACCGGATCGAGTTCCACGTCGCGGGGGACCGGCCCGAACCGATGGCCGGACCGGCGGATCCGGAGGCTGTCGACGGCGTGATCGCCGAGCTCGACCGGATGGACGCACGGTCCCCGCTCGGGCCGTGGACCCGACGGGTACTCACGCTCATCGGCGCGCACGAGGGCACCGTGTCGACCGAGCTCGCCGCGGCGGCGGGGCGGGCGCGGATGGCGTTCAAGGCCGACGTGCGCAAGCTGAAGGCGCTCGGGCTCACCGAGAGCCTCGAGGTGGGGTACCGGCTCAGTGAGCTCGGTCGCGAGGTCGTGGCGCGGGACTCATGAGCGGTGCCGCACATGGACGCGCTCCGGGCCTTCACCGGGCACCGTCGCGTCGCGGACGAACACGAACCCGGCCTTCTCGAACGCGCGGCAGGACCGCGCGTTGTCGGGATGCGGCGCGCCGACCGCGCGGGTGATCGACGGGTCTGCGAACACGACCTCCCTGACGAACGCGTCGAGCACCTGAGGGCCGAGCCCCCGATCGACCGCGTCCGGCTCGCCGATCAGCAGGTCGATGCCGGCACCGCCGGACGCCGTCTCACCGATCGCGGCCGCGTACTCGGGTTCACCGTCGAGCGGATACCACTGGACGAGCCCGACCGCGCGACCGTCGACCGTGATCACGTGGCGGCGCGTGCCCGTCGCCTCCGCATCGATCCCCGGGGCGTACTTCTCCTGGACCTGCTCGTCGGTCGCGGCCTGGGTGCCGGCTCCGCCGAGCGAGCCGGGGCCCGAGTCCTCGCCCCACCACTCGTAGACGTGGGGCGAGTTCAGCCAGCGCCGGATCTGGGACAGGTCCGCGAGCGTCAGCGCCGGGAAGGTGATCTGCACGGGTGCTGCTCCGTCCGTCACTGGTCGGGAAGGCGGGATTTGAACCCGCGACCCCCTGCTCCCAAAGCAGGTGCGCTGCCAAGCTGCGCCACTTCCCGGTGATGGTGTCCTCTGACCTGCGGTGATGCTAATCAGCGGCCCGGTGCCGGCGATCGGTCCACCGATGCAGCGCGGCCGCCGCGGCGATGACCAACGCCGGCTCCGCGGCCGCGCGGTAGCGCAGCTGTCCGAACGAGATCATCGAGGTCAACACCACTGCTCCGATCAGCGCGAGGAGCGGGTAGATGGGGATCCGTCGGCGACGCAGCACGACGAAACCGGCGATCGCGAGGGCCGCGACCACGTAGTAGGAGAACAGGGTGCTCCACGCGATCCACGGCGAGCGCTTGAAGTTGTCGATGTCGTAGTGGATGTCGTCGAGGGGTCGGTATACGCCGAGGAGGCGACCGACGCGGGCAGCGACGACGACGGGCAGGCGGTCGAGATGGTTCCGCATGTATCGACGCGCCGCCTGTCCCGACTTCGCGTCGATGTCGGACTCGTCGTCGCCGGGCGCCTTGACACGGTCCTCGGTGCGGAACTGGCAGACGAGGTCCTTCCATCCGAGCAGATCGCCGTAGTAGGTGCTGTCGCAGTTGGCGGCGGCCTGGGTGATGCCGGCACCGTTGGACAGGTAGACGGGCCGATGGAAGCGCGACAGGTTGTATCCGACCCAGGGTGACATCGCGAGGACGGCCACGATCGCGCCGACGCAGAAGCGCAGCACGCGAGTGCGCCGCGGGACGCCGCGCGCCAGTAGGACGATCGGCAGAGCGACGAGCACGACGAGGCTCACGAGTTCGGCGCGGGCCAGCGCGCCGAACCCGCATCCGGCACCCAGCGCGGCGATCCGCCCGATCGAGGGCTTCGCGATCGCGCGGTACGAGAGCCAGATCACGACCGCGGCGGCCAGGATCGCCGCGGTCTCGGACAGGAGCATGCCGTCGTGGACCCAGAGGTTCGGGTAGATCGCGGCGAGCGCCGCCGCCCAGATCCCGAGCCGAGCGCCGCCCACCTCGCGTCCGGCCAACCCGCACACCGCGATGGTCGCGGTCCCGAGCACCGCCGACCACACGAGGTGGGAGGCCTCGCTCGTGAACCCGACCAGCGACGCCGCGGCCAGCCAGAGGCTGTACAGCGGCGGATGCGACGCGGCCTGCGGCAAGGAGAGATCGACGGGCTGGACGAAGCCGTGGCCGTGGGCGAGGAGGTTCGCGCCGTGGCTGTAGAAGACGGCGTCACCGCCCAGGGGAAGCACGGGGAGGCGGAACCACGCGAGATAGGCCAGGCGAAGCGCGAGACCGCCGAGGAGCCAGATCGTCAGCCACGGCCAGAACGCGACCGGTCCATCGTCGACGCGCGCGGCGGTCTGGGTCACCGGATCTTCCTCAACGTCACACGGATCGAGCCTTCGGTCACGGGCTCATCGACGAGCGCGACGTCCATGGGAGCCCTCGTGTGCCCTGCGAGCCGGGCGCCGCGGTCGCCGACCACCCATCGACCGATCACGTGTGCCCAGGAGAAGGGGTCGGTGATCGCGTCGAGAGCGACGGGCCGGGCCCGCCGGAGCGAGTCCGTCTCGGTCGTTCCGTCCGCACGTTCGATCGCGAGGTCCGTCCAGCGCCCGTGTCCCAGCTGTGTGGAGGGCAGCGCGCTCAGGCCCACGCCGTGCTGGCGGGCCATGCGACCGTCGGTGACCACGGCGCGTTGCTCGCCGTCGATGAGGAACGTCATCCGGTCCCCGGTCAGGGTCACTCCGAGGGTGACCGGACCCGACGTGCCGATCGACCCGAGATTGCGGACGAGGTGGCGGGTTCCCGAGCGGGTCCGGAAGACGGACGCGGTCTCGAACAACGGGATCACGCTCACGGTCCAGCAGTCGGTCGGTCCGGCGCAGCGGAACGCCAGGCCGGCCCCGTCGGCACCGGTCGACGCGTCGCCGGTGGGCTCCGGCCAGCGCAGGGCGAGCAGCGCCACGCTGGCCGCGACCAGGAGCACGCCGATGCCGGTGACCCACCACCGCGGCCCTGGCGCGTGCCGATCGTGGTGGTCCGCGCTCCCCCCGGTCACGCCGTCATCCTCGCAGGTGCGATCGAGGTGTGAGGACGAGGTCGGGGCCTCCCTTTCGACCCGTCCGGTATGCCCCCTGGCGTCCGGTCGACCGCCATCTCACCCTGGGGCGAGTTCGACGCTGCGTAGGTACAACGACTCAAGAACCCACGCTCGGTGGCCGAAGTCTGGAGTGCATCTTCGGGCGAAGAAGGGGTCTTCGGCATGCGCCGGATTCTGGGTCGCCGCGTCGCGAGCGCGGTGGCGGTGGTCATGGTCGCCGGCGCCGGCGCGCCGGCCGTGACCGGCAGCCGGCCGGCAGCGGCCGCCGGGCGTGCCGCGACTGTGAGCGCGGCGGCGACCGACGTGGCATCGCGCGCTGGGATGTCGGCCGGGCCGGACATCCTCTGGGAGTCCGACGCCGCCCAGGCGGCGGACCTCGACGCGATCAAGGCGTCGGGCGCCACGTGGATCACGCTGGACATCGACTGGAACCACATCCAGTACGACAGCGCGACGACGTGGAGGTGGAACGCCGCGACGGACCGTGCAGTGCTGAACGCTCGGGCGCGCGGGCTCGAGATCATCGGCGTCGCCGGGTACAGCCCGCCCTGGGCGCGGCGCAGCGACTGCCCCGCCGGCAACCTGCACTGCTTCCCCGAGCACGCGTCCGACTACGGCGCGTTCCTCGGTGCAGCCGCGGCGCGTTATGGCGCCGACAGTCCGATCGATCGGCTCCGGGGCACGGTGGAGGTGTGGTCGCTCTGGAACGAGCCGAACCACCGGGAGTTCTCCCAGCCCAAGCCCGATCCGGTGAAGTACGCCGCGATGGTGAAGTCCGCGTACGCCCGGATCAAGGCCGCCGACTCGTCGGCGACGGTCGTGACCGGGGGGACCTCGCCGGCGCCCGACGCGGCGAACGGTACGGAGTACTCGCCACTCACCTGGCTGCGCGACCTCTACGCGAATGGCGCGGGCGGATCGTTCGACGCCGTCGGTCACCACCCGTACTCGTTCCCGACCAATCCGCTCGACGCGCACACCTGGAACGCCTACACACAGACACAGATGCTCTACGACGTCATGGTCGAGCACGGTGACAGCGCGAAGAAGGTCTGGGGCACCGAGATGGGCGCACCGACGGGCACCGCGAGCGATGTGCTGTCGGAGTCGAAGCAGGCCCAGTGGGTCTCGGACTACTACCTGGGCTGGAACACGACGTTCCGAGCGTTCACCGGACCGCTCGTCTGGTACCAGATCCGGGACTCGGGGACGAACCTCGCGGACAAGTGGCAGAACCTCGGATTGCTGCATCGCAACCGCGTCGCCAAGCCGGCCTACGCCCGGTTCCAGCAGGTGATGTCGGCGGGTGTCGTCGAGACGACGACGGATCTGACCGGCCTCGCGGTGCCCAAGCTCGGTCGCCGTGTCGCGACGAATCCGAAGGGCGGCTTCTACACGCTCGCTCGCAACGGCACCGTGACCGCCTACGGCGGCGCGCCGTACTTCGGCTCGCCCGCGCTCCCCGGCGGCCTCGGGCGCGCGATCGTCGCCGCGGACGACGGCCAGGGGTATCTCGTGCTCGACGGGTACGGGGGGGTGCACCGCTACGGCAGCGCCGCGCGTGGCACGCTCGGGCGGCGGCGCGGTCCCTACTGGCCGGGCTGGGACATCGCGCGTGATCTCGCGCTCACCCCCGACGGCACCGGGTTCGCGGTGCTCGACGGCTTCGGCGGCATTCACGTCGCGGGAACGGCTCCGCGCTTCCAGCCCGGCTACTGGAAGGGATGGGACATCGCGCGGGCGTTCGACTACTCGCCCGGCGGCGGCGGCCTCTACCTGCTCGACGCGTTCGGCGGCGTGCACGTGGCCGGCGACGCGCGGTCCCGTCGCACCGGCTACTGGAAAGGTTGGGACATCGCGCGCGACATCGTGATCGCACCGGACAACGGCGGGTATGCGGTGCTCGACGGCTTCGGTGGGGTCCACCGGTCGGGGAGTGCGCCCACGGTCCGGTCGAACTGGGCCTATCGCAACGCGGACCACGCCGGTGGGATCGCGATCGTCGACAACGGGTACGTCGTCGCGGGCTGAGCCCGGCTCAGCGGCGGTGCTCCTCGTCGCGCAGCGGGAGCCGGTGCAACGCCTGTGCCGCGGTCCGCATGAGCAGGGTGGTCGAGAAGGTCAGCCCACCGAATCCGAGCACCCAGAGCGTCTCGCGGACACCCTCCTCGTGGGTCCCGGCCGCGCCGAGCAGGAGCAGTGACGACGCGACCGCGCCGATGCCACCGGTCACCGCGACGAGCGCGCGGTTGATCCATTGGTCCACGACCGCGCGGTCGGCACCGCTGTAGTGCTCGGTCCGGATCGTGAGCCGTCCGCTCCGGAGCTGGGCGCTGATCGCCTCGGCGGCCTCGGGCAGGGTCCGCAGCGACGGGAGGGCGCGCACCAACTCGCGCTGGAGCACCTCGTCGGGGGTGCCGACGGTCGTCGCCGCGTCGGCCCGGGCGAGCTCGGTGCCGGTACCTGCGAAGTCGAACCCGGGACAGAGGACGCCGAGCGTCCCCTCGAGCGTCACGAGCGAGCGCGACAGCAGCGTGAGCGCGCTCGGGACCCGCAGACCGTGCCGGTCCATGATCGCGAGGACCTCGCGGATGAGCTTCGGATCGAAGCCCGTGCCCAATCCCGCGAGCACGGCTCCGAGGTCGATCTCGAGCGCGCGGAGGTCGGTCATGACCTCGTCGGCCGCGAGGTGCCGGACAGCCCGGGCGACGAGTGAGACGTCGCCCAGCCCGAGCCCGATCGCGATGCCCTGGAGACCCTCGAGGACGTTCGGTGCGATCGTGCCGACCGCGCCGAAGTCGATGAGCCAGAGCCCGCCCTCCGCGTCGACGAACACGTTCCCCGGATGCGGGTCCGCGTGGTATTGGCCGTCCTGGAGGATCTGCTGGAGGAACGAGCGCAGCAGCCGGCGCGCCAGCTCCTCGCGCGGGACGCCGCACCGGTCGACGACGTCCGCCTCGGCGACCGAATGACCCGGCACCTCCTCCATCACGAGCACGGTGCTGGCCGAGAGCGACGGGTAGACCCGCGGCACCCGCACGTCGGACCCGTCGAGGTTCGCCGCGAAGCGACGGCCGGCCGCGGCCTCGTGCAGGTAGTCGAGCTCGGACTCGATGCCGGTGATCAGCTCGTCGGCGAGCGCGGACGCGCCGACCCGGCGCGCCGCGTCGATCCGGCGCTCCGCCTGGCGCGCGACGAGGCGCATCACCGCGGCGTCGCGGTCGACCAGCTCGCCCACGCCGGGCCGTTGCACCTTGACCACGACGGGCTCGCCGGTCGTCAGCACCGCCCGGTGGGTCTGGCCGATCGACGCGGCCGCGAGCGGTGCCCACTCGAAGCTGGCGAACGCGGTCTCGACGGGTTCGCCGAGCGCCGACTCGATGACCTCCCGGACCTCGTCGGCGTCGATCGGCCGGACGCTGGCCTGGAGCCCGGCGAGCTCGTCGGTCAGCGCGGCGGGGAGCAGGTCGGTACGCGTCGACGCGATCTGGCCGAACTTCACCATCATCCCGCCGGCGTCCTCGATCGTGAGCCGCAAACGGAGCGCGAAGTCGGGCGAGTCGATCGCGTCGGCCGAGCGATAGCGCACGTGGAGCAGGTTGTGACGGCGGGCATCACGGGCGAGCTCGCGCATGCGGCCGATCGGGGCGAGCGCCTGGCGCGCGGACCGGACGGGGTGGACGACTTCGCGCCAGGTTCCCCGCCGGCGCCGGGTGCGCGTCGACCGGGTGATGAGGTCGAGCACGATGGCGACGGGCATCGAGATCATCACGCCGAAGAAGAGGCTGACCGGGACGAGCTGCCAGTCGCCGGGATTGCCGTTCAGCACCAGGGCCGCGACGACGATCCCGCCGAACCATCCGACGACCGCCACGACGGTGGCGCGCCAGCGTCCGAGGTGGATGCCGAGGACCCGGGACGACAGCCAGCCGACCGTGACGATCCAGGGGATGATCACCAGGACGAACTCGAGGACTCCGCTCGTGATGTTGATCGTCATCGGGCCCCGGACGTCGAAGGATCGTCGGCTGACAGTACCGGCGGGGGCCTCCCGGAGGCGGTGAACCATCCAGGGATCGGTGGGGTCCCCGGGTAAGGTGACCGACCCTTATGGAGACATCGGTCGAGCCCCTCGACGACAACAAGGTCAAGCTGCACATCGCAGTCTCCGAGCCCGAGTTCGAACCGGCGATCGACGCCGCGTTCCGCAAGCTCGCCCGAGAGGTGCGCATCCCCGGCTTCCGTCCGGGGAAGGCGCCCCGCAAGTTGCTCGAGGCCCGCTTCGGGGCCGAGGTCGGGCGCGAGCAGGCGCTCAAGGACGGCCTCCCCGAGTTCTACGCCGACGCGGTCGTCGCGGAGTCCATCGACGTCATCGCGCCGCCCGAGATCGAGATCACGGCGGGGGAGGAGTCCGGCGTGGTCGAGTTCGACGCCGTCGTCGAGACCCGGCCCGTCGTCCAGCTCTCGGGCTACGAGGGGTTGCGGGTCGAGCTCGACTTCACGCCCGCGACCGACGAGGACGTCGACCGTCAGCTCGACGCCCTGCGCGACCGCTTCGCCGACCTCACCGACAGTGACGACCCCCTCGTCGACGGCAGCTACGCGTCGGTGGATCTCAGCGCCACCGCCGACGGCGAGCCGATCGACGCGTTGAGCGCCACCGACCTCCTCTACGAGGTCGGGTCCGGCGGCCTCGTCCCCGCGCTCGACGAGCAGCTGCGCGGCGCCGGGCCGGGCTCGGTGCTCGAGTTCACCGATGAGCTGCCCGAGCGTTTCGGGGAGGACGCCGGCCGCGAGGTCGCGTTCCGAGCGCTCGTCAAGGATGCCAAGCGCAAGGTTCTTCCCGAGCTCAGCGACGAATGGGTCGTGGAGAACACCGACTCCGAGACGGTGGAGACCCTGCGGTCCGAGACCCGGCGGCGGATGGACCTGCTCGGCAAGCTCCAGGTCCAGATGGCGCTGCGCGATCGGGTGCTCGACGCGCTCGCCGGGCTCGTCTCGGTCGAACCGCCCGAGTCTCTCGTGGGCCAGGAGCTGGAGTCCCGGCTGCACGATCTCATGCACCGTCTCCAGCCCCAGGGGCTCTCGATCCCGCAGTACCTGGCCGCCACCGGGCAGGACCAGTCGCAGTTCCTGGACGAGCTGCGGGCCGGGGCCGGCCGGGCAGTGCTCGCCGATCTCGCGCTGCGCGCGGTGGTGACCCAGGAAGCGATCGAGGCGTCGGACGACGAGCTCGACGCCGAGGTGGCCCGCCTGGCCGAGCGTGCGGGCGAAAAGCCCCAGAAGGTGCGGCGTGATCTCGACCGTCGGGGCCTGGTCGAGGCGGTACGATCTGACATCGCTCGTGGCAAGGCGTTGCAACTCGTCGTCGACGCCGCGATCGCAGTGGATTCCTCCGGCAACGAGATCGACGTCTCGATCCCGGACCCGGAGGACGCAGGAGCCGCAACGTCCGACGAGGCGGTCGCACCACCCGAGACCGAAGCGAAGAACCCAGAGGAGCCCTCAGAGTGATGCAGCCGGCGTACAACTCGTTCTACGTCCCCGAGGTCTGGGAGAAGACTCCGTACGGGGGCGAGCGCACGACGAGCCTGCTGGGCAAGCTCCTCAAGGAGCGGATCATCCTGCTGGGCACGCCCATCGACGAGCACGTGGCGAACCTGATCATGGCCCAGCTGCTCCACCTGGAGAGCGAGGACCCGGACAAGGACATCTCGCTCTACATCAACTCGCCCGGTGGCGAGATCACGGGCCTCTTCGCGATCTACGACACGATGCAGTTCATCAAGCCCGAGGTGTCCACGATCTGCATCGGCCAGGCCGCGTCCGCCGCCGCGGTCATCCTGGCGGCCGGGGAGCACGGCAAGCGGTTCATCCTGCCGCACTCCCGGGTGCTGATCCACCAGCCACACGGTGGTGCACAGGGCCAGGCCGTGGACATCCAGATCCAGGCCAAGGAGATCACGCGGATGCGTGAGACCCTCGACGAGATCCTGGCGCATCACTCCGGTCAGACGGTCGAGAAGGTCGCGTCCGACACGGACCGCGATTTCATCATGGGTGCGAACGAGGCCAAGGAGTACGGCATCGTCGACGAGGTGATCACCAACCGTGAGCTGGCCGCGGTCAGCGTGCCCGCGGGCGTGAGCTGAGCAAGATCCGGGAACGACGGGACTCCGGGGGGAGACGGCGTGGCGAAGTTCGGTGACGGAGGCGACCTCCTCAAGTGCTCCTTCTGCGGGAAGAGCCAGAAGCAGGTCAAGAAGCTGATCGCGGGCCCAGGCGTCTACATCTGCGACGAGTGCATCGATCTCTGCAACGAGATCATCGAGGAAGAGCTCTCGCAGTCGACCGAGGTCAAGTTCGACGAGCTGCCCAAGCCCCGCGAGATCTACGAGTACCTGAACGACTACGTGATCGGTCAGGAGCAGGCGAAGAAGATCCTCTCCGTCGCGGTCTACAACCACTACAAGCGCGTCCAGGCCGGCGCCTACGGCGACCCCGATGTCGAGCTCGCCAAGTCGAACATCCTCCTCATCGGGCCGACGGGGTGTGGCAAGACGCTCCTCGCCCAGACGCTCGCCCGCCTGCTGCGGGTGCCGTTCGCGATCGCGGACGCCACCGCGCTCACCGAGGCCGGATACGTCGGCGAGGACGTCGAGAACATCCTCCTGAAGCTCATCCAGGCGGCCGACTACGACGTCAAGAAGGCCGAGACCGGGATCATCTACATCGACGAGATCGACAAGATCGCGCGCAAGGCCGAGAATCCGTCGATCACGCGGGACGTGTCGGGCGAGGGCGTGCAGCAGGCGCTGCTGAAGATCCTCGAGGGAACGACGGCCGCGGTGCCGCCCCAGGGCGGGCGCAAGCACCCGCACCAGGAGTTCATCCAGATCGACACCACGAACGTCCTGTTCATCTGCGGTGGCGCGTTCGCCGGCGTCGACCAGATCATCGAGCGGCGCCAGGGTGCGCGCGGGATCGGCTTCCGCGGCGAGGTGCGCGGCGAGGCCGAGCGTCAGGCCCAGAGCATCCTGGGCAAGATCATGCCGGAGGATCTCCTGAAGTTCGGGCTCATCCCCGAGTTCGTGGGCCGTCTCCCGGTCATCGGCGCGGTCCACAACCTGGACCGCGACGCGTTGATGCAGATCCTGATCGCGCCGAAGAACGCGCTGCTGAAGCAGTACCAGAAGTTCTTCCTGTTCGACGACGTCGACCTGCACTTCACCGACGACGCGCTCGAGGCCGTCGCCGACCAGGCACTCGCACGCGGCACCGGTGCGCGCGGGCTCCGGGCCATCCTGGAGGAGGTCCTGCTCGAGGTCATGTACGACCTGCCCAGCCGCGGCGACGTCAAGCAGTGCGTCGTCGACCGCGCCGTCGTGCTCGAGAAGGTCCACCCGACCCTCGTGACCGACGACGACGAGGGCCAGACCGAGCTCAAGAGCGCGTAGGCCGACCCCGCTCGGGTCGGAGTCGGGGACCACCCGTACCGACCCACGCGCGGTTCTGGAGCCCTACCCCCCGTTCCGCGCGCGGGAGATCCAGGGGGGACCCCGGATCGGCACGCCCATCGGACGGGGGGGGGGTGGCCGCTCGTCGTGCGTGCCGGTCGAGGTCGGGTTCCTAAGATCCCCCGGATGACCGTCCCCGACAAGCCGACGATCGACGGACTCGAGGAGAAGTGGGGTGCCCGCTGGGAGGCGGACCGGACCTTCGCCTTCGACCGCACCAAGATGCGCGAGCAGATCTTCTCGATCGACACGCCGCCGCCGACGGTGAGCGGCTCGCTGCACATGGGCTCGGTGTTCGGCTACGCCCAGACCGACACGATCGCCCGCCAGCGGCGGATGGTCGGCGACGAGATCTTCTACCCGATGGGCTGGGACGACAACGGCCTCGCCACCGAGCGCCGGGTGCAGAACTACTACGGCGTCCGCTGCGACCCGACCCTGCCGGTCGAGCCCGACTTCACCCCGCCCGAGAAGCCCGGTGAGCGGGAGATCCCGATCTCGCGCCAGCGCTTCGTCGAGCTGTGCGACACCCTGGTCGTCGAGGACGAGAAGAAGTTCGAGGAGCTCTGGCGGCGTCTCGGGCTGTCGGTCGATTGGGCGATGACCTACACGACGATCGGCGAGGTCTCCCGACGCGCGTCCCAGCGCGGATTCCTGCGCATGCTCGCCCGCGGCGAGGCGTATTCGGCCGAGGCGCCGACGCTGTGGGACGTCGACGACCGCACTGCGGTCGCGCAGGCCGAGCTCGAGGACCGCGAGATGGCCGGCGCGTACCACGCGCTCGCCTTCCACGGCACGGACGGCGCGGCCGACATCGTGATCGAGACCACCCGACCGGAGCTGCTGCCCGCGTGCGTCGCGCTCGTCGCGCATCCCGACGACGATCGCTACCGCGACCGCTTCGGCCACGCGGTCCGCACCCCGCTCTTCGGCGTGTCCGTCCCGGTCGTCGCGCACCCACTCGCCGATCCCGAGAAGGGGTCCGGCATCGCGATGATCTGCACCTTCGGCGACACCACCGACGTCGTGTGGTGGCGCGAGTTGCAGCTCCCGCTGCGCAACATCGTCGGGCGCGACGGTCGGATCCTGGCGACCGACCCGGAGTGGGGAACCGACGTCGACGGCGAGGCGAGCACGCGCTACGCGGAGCTCGCGGGCAAGACCGTCAAGCAGGCGCAGAAGCGGATCGTCGAGCTGCTCGCCGAGTCGGGTGAGCTCACCGACGAGCCGAAGTCGATCACGCATCCCGTGAAGTTCTACGAGCGCGGCGCGCGGCCGCTCGAGATCGTGACGTCTCGCCAGTGGTACTACCGCAACGGCGGTCGCGACGACGACCTGCGCGCTGCGTTCCTGGCCCGGGGCGCGGAGCTGGCCTGGCACCCGCCCCACATGAAGCAGCGCTACGACTCGTGGGTCGAGGGCCTCAACACCGACTGGCTGATCAGCCGGCAGCGGTTCTTCGGTGTTCCGATCCCGGTCTGGTACCCGGTCGACGCGTCGGGCGAACCCCGGTGGGACGAGCCGCTGGTGCCGGACGAGTCGGCACTGCCGGTGGACCCGGCGTCGTCCGCGCCGGCGGGCTACACCGAGGACCAGCGGGGGGTCGCGGGCGGATTCGTCGCCGATCCCGACGTCATGGACACCTGGGCGACGTCCTCGCTCACTCCGCAGATCGCGACGCGCTGGTGCGACGACGACGACCTGTTCACCCGCACCTTCCCGATGGACCTCCGACCCCAGGGACCCGAGATCATCCGGACCTGGCTGTTCGACACCATCGTGCGCGCCCACTTCGAGCACGGCACGCTCCCGTGGCGTGACACGACGATCAACGGCTGGGTGCTCGACCCCGATCGCAAGAAGATGTCCAAGAGCAAGGGCAACGTCGTGACCCCGATGCCGCTGCTGGAGAAGCACGGCGCCGATGCCATCCGGTACTGGGCGGCCTCCGGCCGGCCGGGCACCGACACCGCGGTCGACGAAGGGCAGATGAAGGTCGGTCGCCGGCTCGCGATCAAGCTGCTCAACGTCTCCAAGTTCGTCCTCGGCGTGATGGGCGACGCGCCGGTCGGAGCCGTGACCGAGCCCCTGGACGCCGCGATGCTCGCCGCGCTGGCCGGCACCGTCGACGACTGCACGACCGCATTCACCGGCTACGACTACGCGCGTGCGCTCGAGCGCGTCGAGCGGTTCTTCTGGGACTTCTGTGACGACTACGTCGAGCTGGTGAAGCACCGGGCCTACGGCGACGCGGACGATCCGGGGGCGGGTTCGGCTCGCGGTGCGTTGAGCCGTGCGCTCTCGGTGCTCCAACGTCTCCTGGCCCCCTTCCTCGTCTATGTGACCGAGGAGGTGTGGTCCTGGTGGCAGGAGGGATCGATCCACCGCGCGGTCTGGCCGACGGCGACCGAGCTCGGTCCGACGGGGGAGCCGGCGGTGTTCGCCGTGGCGGCCGACGTGCTGGGCGCGATCCGCAAGGCGAAGTCCGAGGCGAGCGTCTCGATGCGCACCGAGGTGTCCCGGGTCGCGGTCACCGATGTCGAGGCCCGACTGCGGGCGCTCGAGTCGGCCCGGCCCGACGTGATGAACGCTGGTGTGGTCGCCGAGCTCGTCACCGGGACCGGTGCGGCGTTCTCGGTCGCGGTCACGCTCGCCGACGCCGGATCGTGACGATCGACGAGGCCCTCGCCTGGCTCGACAGCCACGTCAACCTCGAGACCGGCGTCGGGTTCCGGCCCGGTCGCGCGCGGGGAGCACCGACGCTCGAGCGCATCCGCGAGCTGACGACGCTGCTCGGAACGCCGCAGGCCGAGTTCGGCTCGGTCCACGTGACCGGCACCAACGGGAAGACCTCCGTCGCGCGCATGGTGGCGACGCTCCTCGAGACGTCGGAGCTGTCGGTCGGGCTCACGACCAGTCCCCATCTGGAACGCGTCAACGAGCGGATCGAGTGGAACGGCGACCCGATCCCCGATCACGAGCTCGCCCGGGTGCTGACCCAGATCCGGACGATCGAGGAGTTCCTCACCGAGTCGCCGAGCTACTTCGAGATCATGATCGCCGCGTCCTTCACGTACTTCGCGGACGTCGCGGTGCACGCCGCGATCGTCGAGGTCGGCATGGGCGGAACGTGGGACGCGACCAACGTTCTCGACGCCGAGGTCGCGGTCGTCACCAACGTCGGGATCGACCACGTCGAGTACCTCGGCCCGACGCGCGCGGACATCGCCGCCGACAAGGCCGGCATCATCCGCGAGGACGCGATCCTGGTGCTCGGCGAGACCGATCCTGAGCTCGTCCCCATCTTCCGGGACCGCCACCCGCGCGACACCTGGATCCGCAATCGCGACTTCGGTGTGCGCCGGTCGCGTCTGGCCCACGGTGGACACCTGGTGGACCTCGCGGTCCCCGATGCCATGTACGACGACGTATTCGTGCCGCTGCACGGTGCGTATCAGGTGGACAACGCCGTCGTGGCGCTGGCGGCGGCGCAGGCGGCCCGCGGTGCCCCGCTCGACGAGGCGATCGTGCACGCCGGGTTCGCCGCGGTGACCTCGCCGGGGCGGCTCGAGGTCGTCGGCACCCAGCCCCTGACGCTGCTGGACGGCGCGCACAACGTGGGGGGTGCTTCGGCGCTCGTTCGTGCGCTCGCGGAGGAGTTCGTGCCGGCGCCGCGAACGTTGGTCGTGGGGCTGCTGCGCGAGAAGGATCCCCGCGAGATGTTGGCGGCGCTGGAGATCACCGGGGTCGAGCGACTCGTGTGCACGCAG
Organism: uncultured Acidimicrobiia bacterium; assembly: GCA_963801105.1. GTDB lineage: Bacteria > Actinomycetota > Acidimicrobiia > IMCC26256 > JAENVU01 > JAENVU01. The sequence continues at coordinate 3,428,505 of CAWDDH010000003.1, read as the reverse complement.
CCGCCCTCGCCCCGGGCGATGGACCCGGCGACGGTGGCCGAGGCCGCGATCGACCTCGGCCTGGACCCGGATCGCATCGACCTCGCGCCCGCCGTGGACCGCGCCGTCGCCCGCGCGCGTGACGTGACCGCGGCCGACGGTCAGATCCTCGTGACGGGATCGCTCTACGTCGTCGGTGCCGCTCGCACCGCGCTGCGCGGCGACAGCGGCTCGCGGTAGGTTTCCCCCGACCCGAGGAGCGTCCCGATGAGCCTGCCCCGCACCGTCACCCAAGCCGAGTTCGCTCCCGAGGTCGGGCGGTTCGAAGCGCTGCTCCGCTCCATCGATGCCGCCGGATGGGACCGTTCGAGCCGCTGCGCCGGATGGACCGCAGGTGATGTCGCCCGGCACGTCGTCGGCCAGTTCGCCGACGTGGTGGAGGGGCGCTTCGACGGTCTCGGGTCCGACGAGGCGACCCAGCGCGAGGTCGACGAGCGCGCCGGTCGGTCGGCCGGGGAGCTGGCCGACGAGCTCGCTGCGCTCCGGCCGCGGCTGGAGGCCCTGCTCGCGATGTTCGACGACGACGCCTGGGCGGCACCCGGGCCGGGCGGCGTGGCGGGCACCCTCGGTCAGGGAGTCGAGGCGCTGTGGTCGGACATGATCCTCCACGCCGACGACCTGCGCGACGCGATCGGGCAGGCGGCGCCGGCCGAGGTCGATCCGACTGCCGCGGTCTCGCACATCGCCGACACGCTGACGCTGCGCGACTGGAGCCCCATGACGATCGCGCTCGAAGGCCTCCCGGTCTTCGACGTCTCCGGCGGCGGCGACAAGGTCACCGGAGCCCCCTGGCCCTTCGCCCTCGCGGCCACCGGACGAGGAGACCCGTCGACCCTGGGCCTCGACCCCGCCATCAACATCTACGCCTGAACCCCCTCCCTCTTCCTCCCACACGGCTCAGAGGGGCGACGACGGTCGGAAACGGTGGCTCCGCCGCCCACGCGGCGCGTCCACATGAAGTGCCGGGACGGACATGCGACCCGGTTGCGACACCGAGGTCCCGACCACGTACAGTCGCCGCCCCTATGACTGATCGCACCCTCGTTCTCTGCAAGCCCGATGCCGTGGAGCGCAAGCTCGTCGGTGAGATCGTCGGTCGGATCGAGGCCAAGGCGCTGACGATCGTCGCGCTCGAGCTCCGGACGCTCGACCGGGCGACGGCCGAGGCCCACTACGCCGAGCACGCCGGCAAGCCCTTCTTCGAGGAGTTGGTGACCTTCATCACCCGGAGCCCGCTGGTGGCCATGGTCGTCGAGGGCCCGGCGGACACCTTCAAGGTCGTGCGGACCCTTATGGGCGTGACGAACCCGCGTGAGGCCGCGCCCGGCACCATCCGGGGCGATCTGGCCATCGAGATGGGCGAGAACCTCGTGCACGGATCCGATTCGCCCGAATCGGCCGCCCGCGAGATCGCACTCTTCTTCCCGTCGCTCGGCTGAGCCCCGGAAGGTCGCGGCGGGGCCGACGCCCCTTCACGGAACGCCGGGTCGTCGTCCGCGGCTGCGAGTGGTGTCGCGCCCCGCGACGCCGTAGCCTGGGCGGCTTCAGCAGACCTCCGGAAGCTCTTGCCTCGTGTCCGAACCCTGGTTCTCATCGCTCGGCGGGCGGGACATGGCCGTCGATCTCGGCACGGCCAACACTCTCGTCTACGTCCGCGGGCGCGGCATCGTCCTGAACGAGCCGTCCGTCGTCGCGATCAACACGCGCGACGGCCGCCCGCTCGCGGTCGGCACCGAGGCGAAGCGCATGATCGGCCGCACCCCCGGGCACATCCAGGCGATCCGGCCCTTGAAGGACGGCGTCATCGCCGACTTCGACATCTGCGAGAAGATGCTGCGCTATTTCATCCAGCGCGTGCACACGCGCCGGTGGGCACGCCCACGAATGGTCATCTGCGTTCCGTCCGGCGTCACCGGGGTCGAGCAGCGGGCGGTCGTGGACGCGGCCGAGCACGCCGGTGCGCGCAAGCCGGCCGACATCATCGAGGAGCCGATGGCCGCCGCGATCGGTGCGGGGCTGCCGGTCCACGAGCCCGCGGGGAACATGGTCGTCGACATCGGCGGCGGCACGACCGAGGTCGCGGTCATCTCGCTCGGGGGCATCGTGTCGAGCGAGTCGATCCGGATCGCGGGCGACGAGCTCGACGAGTCGATCATCAACTACGTCAAGAAGGAGTACTCGCTCGCGCTCGGCGAACGGACGGCCGAGGAGATCAAGAAGGCGCTCGCGAGCGCGTTCCCACTCCAGGAGGAGCTGTACGCCGAGGTGCGCGGGCGCGACCTCGTCACCGGACTGCCGAAGACGATCGTGGTGTCGACCGAGGAGATCCGCGAGGCGATCGAGGAGCCCGTGTCGGCCATCGTCGACGCGGTGAAGGTCACGCTCGACAAGACACCGCCGGAGCTCGCCGCCGACATCATGGAGAAGGGGATCGTGATCACCGGCGGGGGCGCGCTGCTGCACGGGCTCGACCGCCGGCTCGAGTCCGAGACCGGGATGCCCATCGTCGTGGCGGACAACCCGCTCTTCTCCGTGGTGATCGGCTCGGGGCAGTACCTCGAGGAAGCCGCGTTCAAGAGCCTGATCGGCCAGAAGTCCACCTGACCGGGCACCGTCCGAGCCCCGCCCTCGCTCATTCCCGGTGAATCGTCGTCGAGCGATCCTGATCCTGCTGATCCTCAGCTCGATCACCATCATCACCTTGGACACCCGGGGCGGTGACAACGGCGTGGGCGCGACGGTGCGCAACACCGCTCGGGACGTCTTCGCCCCCGTGCAGGACGGCGTGGACCAGATCATCTCGCCGATCGAGAACTGGTGGGACGGGGTCACCCGCGCCGGCTCGATCAAGGACGAGAACCGCAAGCTGCGCCGCCAACTGCAGTCCGAGAAGGGCCGGGTCGCGACGGCGCAGGCCGCGATCAACGAGATCCGCGCGTTGAAGAAGCTCGCGGACCTTCCTTTCGCCGCGGACATCCCCGGCATCGACGCACAGATCGTCCTCGGGTCGCCGGGCAACTTCGAGGCGACCGTCGGTCTCAACAAGGGAACCGACGACGGGCTCGCCGTGGACCAACCCGTCGTGTCCGGGCGCGGTCTGCTCGGGCGGGTCGCGCGCGCGTCGGGTCAGCGGTCCACGGTGTTGCTGCTCACCGACCGTGAGTCCGGCGTGAACCTGCGCGTCGCCCGGACCGGGGTGCTCGGGGTGCTGAACGGTCGACCGGGATCGCAGGTGCAGCAGCTCGATCTCGACGCGAGCGTGACCGATATCGAGCACCAGCACCAGATCCGGCGCGCCGACCTCCTCGTGACGGCCGGCAGCCAGGACGGTCCGTTCCCGCCCGACATTCCCGTGGCGCGCGTCGTCAGCGTCACTCGGGCGCCGGGTGACCTGCTGTACCACGTGACGATCCGCCTGCTCGCGGACCCGAGCACGACCGAGTACGTGCGCGTGCTGCAGTGGCCCACCCCGGCGACGCCGTGATGGTCCGGTACCTCCGGCTCGCACTGTTGCTCGTCCTGCTGGTCGTGCTCCAGACGACCGTGTTCCCGCACCTGCGCATCGCGGGCGTCGTCCCCGAGCTCGGCCTCGTCGTCGCGGTCGCGCTCGCGACGCGGTACGGACCCGAGATCGGTGCCGGCTTCGGGTTCGCGGCCGGCCTCGCGAGCGACCTGTTCCTCCAGACCCCCCTGGGGTTGGGCGCGCTCGCCTTCGGGCTCACCGCGTATCTCGTGGGCCTCTCGCAGAACGCGCTGGTCCGTCCCGCGTGGTGGGTGGCACCCGTCGTGGCCGCACTCGCGGGAATTGTGGCCGGCGTCATCTTCGTGGGATTTGGTGCGCTCGTGGGCCAGAGCCAGCTCTGGGCGCTGCGCAGCGTGCGGATCGTGCTGCTGTCAGCGGTCTATGACGGGGTCGTGGCGCTCGTGCTGTTCCCGCTCGCGATCTCGGTCGGTCGGCCCGAGCCGCGTGCCACGGGCGGCGTCCGGGCGCAAGGATACTGAGCAGGATGGAGCTAACCACCACGACACGGGTGCGGATGAGCATCATCGGCGTCATCGTGCTCGCCCTCTTCAGCGCGCTCTTCGCGCGCTTGTGGTACCTGCAGGTCGCGGCGGCGGACCAGTTCCACGCGGCGGCGACCGACAACGCCGTGCGCGATATCCACGTCCCGGCGGTCCGCGGCCGGATCCTCGACGACAAGGGAAGCGTGCTCGCGGAGAACCGCGTCGCCAACGTGATCACCGTCGATCGCAAGATCGACGACGTCACGCGCGCGAAAGTGCTGCGACGGCTCGCGCCGGTCGTGGGCCAGTCGGTCAAGGAGCTCGAGGGTCGGCTGGGTGACCCGAGGATCTCCCCGTACACCGCCGTGCCCGTCGCGACCGGCGTCGACTACGCCACGCTCGCGTACATCGCCGAACACAAGGAGGAGTTCCCCGGCGTCCGCGCTCAGGCGCAGCCGGTCCGGGTGTACCCGAACGGCAACACGGGGTTCCACGTCCTCGGGTACATCGGTGAGGCGGACCAGAAGGAGATCTCCTCCAAGCTCACCAAGCAGAAGTACGACCTGGGCGACAAGATCGGCAAGAGCGGCGTCGAGCTCACCTACGAGAGCGACCTCCGCGGGACCCCCGGACTCGCGCGCGTCGTCGTCGACAGCGCGGGGAAGGTGCTGCACCGCACCGAGGTGCGCGCGCCGAAGCCCGGCCACGACGTCCAGCTCACGCTCGATCTCGACGTGCAGCGCGCGGCGGAGACTGCACTCGCGCAGGGGATGGAGGCGGCACGCCATTCCAAGGACACCGCGTACAAGCAGGGATTCCGGACCCTCAAGGCGCCCGCGGGCGCAGTGATCGTCCTGGACGCCACCACCGGGTCGGTCGTGGCCCTCACGTCGGCGCCGACGTGGAACCCGAACGAGTTCGAGAACGGCATCCCGCAGTCCACCTGGGATCTGCTGAAGAATCCCGCGAACAATCTCCCCCTCGTCGACCGGGCCGTCTCGGGGCTCTACGCCCCCGGGTCCACGTTCAAGCTGGTGACGGCGATGGCCGGCCTGAAGGCCGGGGTGATCACGCGCTACTCGACCGTGAACGACACCGGGAAGTACGCGTACCCGACCGATCCCAACTTCTTCTTCCGCGGCGAGGGCGCGAACGGCCGCGTCGACCTCGCCCGGGCGCTGACGGTCTCCAGCGACGTGTACTTCTACACGATCGGCGGCGACCTGTATTTCAAGCAGCGCCACCAGCAACCGGGTGGTGACGAGCTCCAACAGACCGCGCACGCGCTCGGCTTCGGGGAGTCGACCGGGATCGCGCTGCCGAACGAGGCGACCGGACGGGTGCCGGACGCGGCGTGGAAGCGGAAGATCCACGAGGAGGACCCGGCGAGCTTCCCGTACCCGGACTGGCTGCCGGGCGACAACATCCAGTCGGCCATCGGGCAGGGCGATCTCCTCGTCACACCGATGCAGCTCGCCACGGCGTACGCGACCTTCGCCAACGGCGGGACCCGCTTCTCGCCCCGGCTCGCCGACGCCGTTTTCGACGTGCGCGGCCACAAGGTGCGCAATCTCCCCACGATCGAGCTCGGCCACGTGGACATCCCGAACCGAGAAACGTTGCTCGAGGGCTTCACCGGTGTCGTGGAGAACTCCAAGGGGACCGCGGCCGGAGCGTTCTCCGGCCTCCCGGCCGGCCTGGCGGCCGGCAAGACCGGGACCGCGCAGGTCGCGGGCAAGCAGAACACCTCGTGGTTCGTGGGCATGACCCCCGCCGCGAGCCCGAAGTACGTCGTGCTCGCGGTGGTCGAGGAGGGCGGCTACGGCGCCCAGACCGCGGCCCCGATCGTGCGCGCGGTCATCGAGCAGCTCAACAACCTGCCGATGACGCCGGTCCAGAGCGTCTCCCCACCGACGGGGAACTGACGTGCGCGAGGCCAGGGTTTCCCGACGATCCGTGCGCCCCGAGCGGGGCCGCCCGGCCCGGCCCGCAGGGCCGAGAGGGCGGTAGAGATGTCGGGTGTGATCGTCTCGGACCGGCGCGCGCGGTTCCAGGAGTCCCCGCTGCGCCACCTCGACCCGCTGCTCGTGGGCGCGCCGCTGCTGCTTGCCGGCCTCGGGCTGCTGATGATCTACTCGTCGACCCACCTCCGTCTCGAGGCCGCCGGGCTCGACCCGTTCGACTTCGTGAAGCGTCAGGGCCTGGCGATCATCGCCGGCCTCGCGGCGATGCTGGTGATCGCCGCGATCGACTACCGGCGCCTGCGCGAGCTCGCACTGCTCGGATACGGCGCGACCATCGTGATGCTCGTCGGAGTCCTGAAGTTCGGCGCCAACGTCAAGGGCGCGCAGGCCCGCTTCGACATCGGGCCGTTCCAGCTCCAGCCGGCAGAGTTCGCCAAGATCTTCCTCCTCCTCGTGCTCGCGGCGTACTGCGCCATGCACAGCGAGGAGTTCCACGGCGGTCGGCTGATCGTGGCGCTCGGGATCGCGGCGCTGCCGATGGGGCTGATCATGCTCCAGCCGGACCTCGGTACCGACCTGGTGCTCATGGCGATGGTGTTCGCCGTCCTCATGGTGGCGGGCGTGCGCGCGCGTCACCTCGTCGTGCTGCTGCTGGTCGGCATGACGTTCGCGGTGGTGGCCGTCGAGGCCGGGGTACTCGACCAGTACCAGATCGACCGGCTCACCTCCTTCGCCAACACCAGCACCGGCGCCGAGGCCGACCGCTCGGGCTACAACCAGGACCAGTCCCAGATCGCGGTCGGGAACGGCGGGCTCACCGGTCAGGGACTCTTCGGCGGCTCGCAGACCAACAGCGCCTACGTCCCGGAGCAGCACACCGACTTCATCTTCACCGTGGTGGGTGAGGAGCTGGGATTCGTGGGCGGTGCGATCGTGTTGGGGCTGTTCGCGATCCTGGTCTGGCGGACATTGCGGGCCGCCCGGCTTGCCCACGACCTCTTCGGCACGCTGTGCTGTATCGGAGTCCTCGCGATGTTCGTGGCGCAGGTGTTCGAGAACATCGGGATGGCGATCGGGATCATGCCGGTCACGGGCATCCCGTTGCCCTTCATGAGCTACGGGGGCTCGTCGATCATCGTGTCGTTCGCGTGCATCGGGCTCGTGATCAACGTCCGGATGAGGAGATTCAGTTGAGGGCAGTACGAGGGGTGACGATCGCGGTCGCCGTCGTGGCCGTAGGGCTCGCCGGGTGCAGCTCCGAGGGTGGTCCACGCGCCGACTCGCCGGCGGTGGTCCGGGCGGCCCGCCGGTCGGCGACCACGTCGACGAGCACCTCGACCTCGACCTCCACGACGACGACCACCGCGCCGTTCGACGGGTTGCGTCCGGGCGACAGCGGCCCGGAGGTGAGCGCGTTGCAGCAGCGGCTCGCCGACCTGCACTACGACGTGACCCCGGACGGGCAGTACCGCGCGGCCACCACTCAGGCGGTGATGGCGTTCCAGAAGATGAACGGCCTCGGACGCGACGGCGTGGCGGGGCCCCAGACCCGGGCGAAGCTCGCAGACCCGGCGGTGCCGACGCCGATGGTCGCCGGCGGCGGGTCCACCCGGGTGGAGGTCGACGTCGCGCGGCAGGTGCTGTTCTTCTACAAGTCGAACGCGCTCTACCGCATCGTGTCCGTCTCGACGGGGAGCGGTCAGCGCTTCTGCGTCGGCGGGCGTTGCGCCACCGCCGTGACCCCCGGAGGGTCGTTCCGGGTGCGTGGCAAGGTGAACGCCTGGCAGACGGGGGAGTTGGGGCGGCTCTACAAGCCGTCGTACTTCAACGGCAACATCGCGATCCACGGGGCGCTCTCCGTGCCCGGGGGCCCGGCGTCACATGGTTGCGTGCGGGTGCCGATGAGCTCGGCGGACTGGATCTTCGCCTCGCTGCCGGTCGGCACGGCCGTCTACGTGGTCAACGGTCCCCACGTCCCGGCGCCGTTCTCGAATGTCCCGCCCCCCACGCTCCCACCGACCACCCCCACGACGGCGCCGCCGGCTCCGCCACCGACCACGGCGACATCGACCACGACGTCGACCTCCACGACGACGACCACGACCACCACCACGGCGCCACCGGGACCCTGAGGGATGCCGGGTAGGCTCCCAGGGTCATGACCAGCCTCTGGCCGCGGATCGAACCGCTCCTGGCCGGGGTCGAGAAGCCCGCCCGGTACATCGGGATGGAGCGCGGTGCCCGGGTTCCCCACCACGGGCCGGGCTCGGTCTCCTGGCTGCTCGTCTACCCCGACACCTACGAGATCGGGCTGCCCAACCAGGGCCTGCAGATCCTCTACGAGATCCTCAACGAACGCCTCGACGCCGCGGCCGAGCGTGCCTACGCGCCCTGGCTCGACCTCGCCGGCGCGCTGCGCGAGCACGCGGTGCCCCTGTTCTCGGTCGACACCCATCGGGCCGCGGGCGACTTCGACGTCGTCGCCTTCAATCTCTCGGCCGAGCTCGTGTACACGAACGTGCTGGAGTGCCTCGACCTCGCCGGCGTGCCGGTCCGGGCCGCGGCCCGTGATCCCGAGCACCCGGTCGTGATCGCGGGCGGCCACTGCGCCTTCAACCCGGAGCCGATGGCCGACTTCGTCGACGCGTTCGTCATCGGCGACGGCGAGGAGCCCGTCGGCGACCTCACCGAGCGCATCGGTGACTGGAAGCGGTCGGGGCGGCCCGGTGGTCGCGCCGGCGTGCTCCGCCAGCTCGCGTCGATCCCCGGCGTCTACGTCCCCTCGATGTACGACGTCACCTACGACGGGGCCTTTCTCCGAGCCGTCACGCCGCGGTTTCCCGACGTGCCGGCCGTCGTGGACAAGGCGACGGTCGCCGACCTCGCGGACTGGCCCTATCCGAGCCGCCAGCTGGTTCCGCTGATCGAGGTGGTCCACGACCGACTCAACGTCGAGGTCTTCCGGGGCTGTACCCGTGGCTGTCGGTTCTGCCAGGCGGGGATGATCACCCGCCCGGTGCGGGAGCGTCCCGCGGACCAGGTCCGGACGATGGTCGAGGAGGGCCTGCGCCGGACCGGGTACGACGAGGTCGCGCTCACCTCGCTGTCCTCGGCCGACTTCTCGGGGATCGACCGGGTCGTGGCCGACCTGGTGTCCGAGCAGAACGGCTGTGGGAACGTCGGGGTGTCGCTGCCGTCGCTCCGGGTCGACGCCTTCACCGTCGGGATCGCGAGCGAGATCCAGAAGGTCCGCCGTACCGGACTGACGTTCGCGCCCGAGGCCGGGTCCTGGCGGTTGCGTCAGGTGATCAACAAGCTGATCACCGAGGAGGATCTCTACGCCGCGGTCGACGGCGCCTACTCGCAGGGCTGGCGCCGGGTGAAGCTCTACTTCCTCGTCGGGCTGCCCACCGAGATGGACGAGGACACGCTGGGGATCGCGGAGCTGGCCCGCAACGTCGTGGCCGTGGGCAAGCGCCACACGAAGCAGGCGAGCTGCACGGTCTCGGTGGGCGGCTTCGTGCCCAAGGCACACACGCCGTTCCAGTGGTTCGGTCAGAACGGCACCGTCGAGCTGCGCCGCAAGATCGACCTGTTGCGCACCGACCTGCGCAAGACCGCGGCCACCGTCCGCTGGCACGACCCGGACGCGACCTTCGCCGAGGGCATCGCGTCCCGTGGCGACCGCCGGATCGGCGCGGTCATCGAGCGCGTCTGGCGGGCCGGCGGCACGTTCCAGGAGTGGAGCGAGCACTTCCGGCTGGGCCGGTGGCTCGACGCGATGGCGGCGGAGGGCCTCGACCCCGACTGGTACGCGACCCGCCACCGCACCGAGGACGAGGTCCTGCCGTGGGACCACATCGCGGCCGGGCTGCACCGGGACTTCCTCTGGCAGGACTGGCAGGCCGCGTTGGCGGCCCACGGGCTCCCCGATTGCCGGTGGACTCCGTGCTACGACTGCGGGGTGTGCACCGACTACGCGCTCGAACACGTGGTCGCGTCGTCCGTGCCTCCCGCCGGCGGCAGCCAGGGCACCGGGCAGGATCTCACGACCGGCGGCGCCGTCCCCGTGGCCCTGGGTGCGACGAGGGTGGCAACCCCGTGAGGGGCGACGCCGGCTTCCCGGTCCGGATCGCGTTCACCAAGCACGGCAAGGTGAGGTTCATCTCGCACCGCGACGTCGCCCGCGCGTTCGAGCGCGCGTTCCGCGTCGCCGACCTGCCGCTCGCGTTCACCCAGGGGTTCTCGCCCCGGCCCAAGGTCAGCTTCGGGCTCGCCCTCTCCGTCGGTCACGAGTCCGACGCCGAGTACCTGGACTTCGAGCTGGCCGAGGAGATCGACCTCGTCGGGCTGCCCGACGCGCTTGCGGTGGCGCTGCCCGCGGGCATCGTCGTGTTCGGCGCGGTCGCGCTGGCCGACCGCGCCCCTGCGCTGCAGGAGGGCGTGAGCGCGGTCGAATGGGAGATCGAGGTCGTGGGCGCCACGCCCGCGACCGACGCCGGGCCTCCGGCGGTGACGCCCCGGGTCGAGGCGCTGCTGCGCGCCGAGACCCTCCCGATGGAGCGGGTGCGCAAGGGTCGCACCAGCTCCGACGACATCCGTCCGGCCCTGCGCCGGATCACCGTGCTCGGCCCGACCGCGCACGGCACCCTGATCGGGGCCGAGCTGGCAACCCGGCCCACCAGCGTCCGACCGGCCGAGCTGGTCGTGGCGCTGGGTCCCGAACTCCGCGAAGGGCGGGTCCGCCGGACCCGTCAGTGGATCGAGCGCGGCGGTGAGCGGTGCGACCCGCTCACCGCCGACCCGCGCATCGCCCTGGAGGCGCGCGCGTCATGAGAGAAGGCATGCATGTCCGACGAACCACGCGAGACGTCCCCGGTCTCCGATGCTCTTCCCCGCCCGACGGCGCCGCCCCCGGCCCCGCGGGCGGCCGCGGCGGCGCCTGAGGGCGCGACCGCTCCACCGGGCGGTGGCGAGGGGTCCGGTGCGTCCGGCCCCCGCCCCGACGGCGTGCCCCGACCGCGTCGGCGCGGCTCGCGCGGCGGTCGGAACCGCAAGCGCTCCGGATCGTCGGGCGGATCGGGCGGGAACGGTGGGAACGCCGGCGCTTCCGCGTCGGGCGAAGGACGCGCCGGCGGTGGCGGACGTCCGGCGGACGGGCGCGACGACGACCGTACCGACGGCGGAGCGCGCAGGGACCGGCACGCCGGCGCGGATCGCGGGCTCACGACCGAGGACATCGGTGCCGAGGCCCGCGAGGAGGCCGGCCTGGCGACGCCCGACCCGGGGTCGGTGGCCAAGCCGCGGATCGGCGACACGCGGCCCGCGCCCGCGGTCGAGTCGGACTCGGGCAGCCGTGGCGCTGCCTCCGGCGGGTCGGGCAACGGGGCGGGTGAGCCGCGCAAGCGGCGCCGTCGCGGGGGCCGCGGTCGGTCACGCTCGGGCGGTGGAGGCGGGCGAGGCGGTGGAGGCGGTGGAGGGACCGTCGTCACCAGCGGGATCCCCGACGACGACACCTCCGTGCTCGACGAGCTGGACGAGGAGACGCTCGAGCGGCGGCGGGGCCGGACCCGCAAGGGTCGTCCGACCGGCCGGTACCAGATGGTCGTCCACGTCGGCGCGGACGGCACCATCCAGATGGGCGTCCTCGAGGGTCGGTCGCTCGTGGAGCACTACGTCAGCCGTCCCGAGGACGGTGCCACGTCGATCGACGGCAACATCTACCTCGGCAAGGTCCAGAACGTGCTGCCGGGCATGGAGGCCGCGTTCGTCGACATCGGCACTCCCAAGAACGGCGTGATCTACCAGCGCGACGTGCAGTTCGACGCGTCGGACCTCGAGGACGGCGTCGGGGGCGCGCCCAAGATCGAGAAGGTGCTGAAGAACGGCCAGCCGATCCTCGTGCAGGTCACGAAGAACCCGATCGGGGCCAAGGGCGCGCGCCTGACCCAGGACGTCAGCCTCGCCGGCCGCTTCGTGGTGATGGTGCCGAACCAGCCGACGACCTACGGCATCTCCAAGCGCCTTCCCGACGACGAGCGCAAGCGGCTGCGGAAGGTGCTCGAGGGGATCCGTCCCGACGACGCCGGCCTCATCGTGCGCACTGCGGCCGAAGGTGCGACCGCGGAGGAGCTCGCGCGCGACCTCGCCCGGCTGAAGGACCAGTGGCAGCAGATCTCCTCGCTGGCCGCGCGCTCGAAGGCGGGGACGCTGCTCTACCGTGAGCCACCGCTCGTCGTACGTGTCATCCGCGAGGAGTTCACGAAGGAGTACCGGTCGGTCGTGATCGACGACGCCGACCTGTTCGCCGAGGTCAAGGCCTACGTGGACGCGATCGCCCCCGAGCTCTCCGAGCGGGTCGAGCGCTACGACGAGCCGGCGCTGCCGGTGTTCGAGCGGTTCCACGTCCACGAGCAGCTGCACAAGGCACTGGACCGCAAGGTCTGGCTGCCGTCGGGCGGCTCGCTGATCATCGAGCGCACCGAGGCCCTCACGGTCATCGACGTGAACACCGGCAAGAACGTGGGCAAGTCGAACCTCGAGGAGACGGTGTTCCAGAACAACCTCGAGGCCGCCGACGAGGTCGCCCGGCAACTGCGGCTGCGCGACATCGGCGGGATCATCGTGATCGACTTCATCGACATGGAGATCAAGAAGAACCGCGAGGCCGTGGTGAAGGGCCTCCGGGAGGCCCTGGCCCGGGACAAGACGCGGACGCAGGTCTTCGACATCTCCGACTTGGGGCTGGTGGAGATGACCCGGAAGCGCATCTCCGAGGGTCTCGTGGAGGCGTTCTCGGAGACCTGCGCGGTCTGTGGCGGCCGTGGTTTCGTGGTCGACGAGACCATGCTGTAGAGTCCGACGGTTCTCCCGCCGTTTTCTCCCGAGGTTCCCACGCGCCATGTACGCAGTCATCGCCACCGGCGGTAAGCAATACAAGGTCGAGACGGGCCAGCAGCTCGACGTCGAGCGGCTCGGCATCGACGAGGGCGAGGTCGATCTGCGACCCGTGCTGCTCGTCGACGGCTCGACGGTCCTCTCGACCCCGGGTGAGCTGGGCGGCGCCTCGGTGACGGCAAAGGTCGTCGGCGAGGCGAAGGGCCCGAAGATCGACGGCTTCCTCTACAAGCCGAAGTCGAACAACCGCCGGCGGTGGGGACACCGCCAGCACTACACGACGATCGAGATCACCGCGATCACGAAGGGCTGAGCCATGTCGAAGAAGAAGGGCGCTGCGTCCTCCCGCAACGGTCGCGACTCCTCCGCCCAGCGGCTCGGTGTCAAGGTGTACAGCGGCACCGAGGTCACGGCCGGCACGATCATCGTCCGCCAGCGCGGGACGCGTTTCCACCCGGGTGAGAACGTCGGCCGCGGTGGCGACGACACCCTGTTCGCGACCGCGGACGGTGTCGTGAAGTTCGGGCAGCGGCGCGGCCGCAAGCTCGTCGACATCGTCCCCGGCTAGCACTCCGAGCGAGCAAGGGGTCGCGCCCCGACTCGCAGGTGCCCCGGCGTCGAGCGGAGGTGCCGACATGCCGGAGGAGCCGACAGGATGAATTTCGTCGACGAGGCCCAGCTCAACGTCCGTGGCGGCGACGGCGGCGCGGGCTGCATGTCGTTCCGACGTGAGTCGCACACGCCCAAGGGTGGACCCGACGGCGGCGACGGCGGCACGGGCGGCGACGTCTGGCTCCAGGCCGACCGCAACGTCGCGTCGCTCCTCGCGTTCCGTGACCATCCCCACCGTCGGGCCACATCGGGGACCCACGGCTCGGGCAACCAGCGCCACGGCGCCAACGGTGAGGACCTCGTCGTCGCCGTGCCGGAGGGCACGACCGTGCGCCACGCCAAGACGGACGAGACCCTTGCCGACCTCGTCCACCACGGCGACCGGTGGCTCGCCGCCCGCGGTGGTCGTGGTGGTCGCGGCAATCAGCGGTTCCTGACCAACGCGCGCCGGGCGCCGTCCTTCGCCGAGCAGGGCGAGTACGGCGAGGAGCGCTGGCTGCGCCTCGAGCTGCGGCTCATGGCCGATGCCGCGCTCGTGGGATTCCCGAACTGCGGCAAGTCGACCCTGATCGCGGCGGTGAGCGCCGCGAAGCCCAAGATCGCCAACTACCCGTTCACGACGCTCGTACCGAACCTCGGCGTCGTGCGGTTCCAGGACCACGAGTTCGTGCTGGCCGACATCCCCGGCCTCATCGAGGGTGCGGCCGAGGGGCGTGGGCTCGGCCATCAGTTCCTCCGGCACGTCGAGCGGACCCGCGTGCTGGTCGTGCTGCTCGACCTCGCCCCGATGGATGGCCGCCCTCCCGACGAGCAGGAGCGGATCCTGCTCGACGAGCTGGGCCGGTACCGGCCCGACCTGCTCGAGCGGCCCCGGATCGTCGTCGGCGCCAAGGCCGACGTGGCGCAGTTCCCGTACGACGGGATGACCGTCTCGGCGGTCGTTCATCAGGGCCTCGACGAGCTCCTCGGTCGGATCGGCACGCTCGTCGACGAGGCGCGCGCCACCGAGCCCGAGACGGAGAGCTACGTGGTCTACCGCCCGACCGAGGAGGGGTTCTCGATCACGCGCGACGACGACGGCGCCTACCGACTGCACGGTCGCGCCGCCCTGCGGGTGGTGGCCATGGCCGACCTCACCAACCTCGAGGCGATCGAGTACGTCCACCAGCGGTTCCGGAAGATGGGCGTGGAACGCGCGCTCGCGCGGGCCGGCGCGCGCGAGGGTGATGTCGTGCGGATTGGTGACGTCGAGCTCGAATACGTCGAGGGCCTCTGATGCGTGCCGTCGTCAAGATCGGGACCTCGTCGATCACGAACGCGCTGGGTGAGCTCGACGAAGCGGTGCTGGCGAAGCTGTGCGAGGAGCTGGTCGCCGCCCGGCGCGCCGGACATTCGGTCACGGTCGTGTGCTCGGGCGCGATCGCCGCGGGGATGCCCGCGCTGTCGCTCACCGAGCGGCCGACCGATATCGGCACGCTCCAGGCGATCGCCGCGGTCGGCCAGCCCCGCCTCATGGAGCGGATGAACGCCCGCTTCGGGGAGCACGGTGTGGTGGCGGGCCAGGTCCTGCTGACTCCCTACGACTTCCTGCACCGCACCCAGTACCTGCACGCGCGCGAGACGTTCGCGCGGCTGCTGGAGCTCGGAGTGGTCCCGGTGGTGAACGAGAACGACACCGTTGCCGACGACGAAATCCGCTTCGGGGACAACGACCGGATCGCCGCGCTCGTCGCGAATCTCATCGGTGCGGACGTGCTTGTCCTGCTCACCGACACCGAGGGCCTGTTCACCGCAGATCCACGGCTCGACGACAGCGCCTCGCTGATCGAGGAGATCGCCGCGGTCGACGAGGCGCTCGATGCCGCAGTCGGCGGCGCCGGATCGGCGCGGGGGAGCGGCGGCATGGCCACCAAGCTCGCCGCGGCCCGCATCGCGTCGTGGAGCGGGGCCCGGGCCGTGATCGCCGCCGCCGGTGCCCCCGACGTCGTCTGTGCCGCGATCGACGGCGCGCCGGTCGGCACCGTCGTGATGCCGCACCGGGAGCGCCTCTCGAGCCGCAAGCTCTGGATCGCATTCGCCGTCGCCGCGTCGGGGCGCGTCGTCGTCGACGACGGCGCCCGTGAGGCGCTCGTCTCCCACGGGCGGTCTCTGCTGCCGGCGGGCGTGCGGGGCGTCGAGGGCGGGTTCGACGCCGATGATGCCGTCGAGGTCGTGGACGGGTCCGGCCGGGTGTTCGCGAAGGGCCTGGTGCGGGTCGATGCGCCGACCGTCCGGGCCATGGCAGGTCGCCGATCGGCCGATCTCGCGCCCGGACTGCCGACCGAGGTGATCCACCGGGACGATCTCGTGGTGCTGACCTGACCGGGGTGCGCGGGCCCGGAGAAAATTCGGACGAACGCTTGCATCGGGTCTGTGTCTCGGGTCACACTGACGCCCGTTGCTCGCCCGCCGGAACGGGGGGAGGGCCCGAGCCGAGTGCCCGGGCCCACGGCGGACGAGGAGACGGGGGGCCGCAGGACATCCTGCGGCCCCCCGTTCGTTCTTCCCGTCACACCCGAGCCGCCCGGACGGGTTCGTGGGTGGCGCAAACCCCAGGATTGGCGTGCGACAGCGACCGTTATGCTCCGGCGATGTCCGCTGCAGCCGAACTCGGTCGACGCGCCAAGGCGGCGTCACGGGTGCTGGCACGCACGAGCACCGCGGCCAAGGACGCCGGACTGCTGGCCGCCGCCGACCTGCTCGTAGAGGGCGCGAGCGAGATCCTCGCCGCGAACGCCGATGACCTCGAGCGCGCCGCCGCGGCCGGCCTGGAGGCGGGTCCGCTGGATCGCCTGCGGCTCGACACGGGGCGCATCGAGGCGATGGCGGAGGGGCTGCGGGGTGTGGCGTCCCTGCCCGACCCGGTCGGCGAGATCGTCGACGGCTGGGTCCGGCCCAACGGCCTCGAGATCCAGTCGGTCCGGGTCCCGCTCGGCGTGATCGCGATCATCTACGAGAACCGTCCGAACGTCACCTCCGACGCCGCCGGCCTCTGCGTGAAGGCCGGCAATGCCGCACTGCTCCGCGGGAGCGGCACCGCGCTGCGCTCGAACATCGCGATCGCCACCGTCCTGCGCGCCGGCTTCGCCAAGGCGGGGCTCCCGAGCGATTCGCTGGTGATGGTCGAAGACGCCTCGCACGAGACGGCTGTCGGCGTCATGCGGCTCACCGAGTCGGTGGACTGTCTGATCCCGCGCGGCGGTCCCGAGCTGATCGCTTCGATCCGGGAGCACGCGACGGTCCCCGTGATCATCGACGGTGACGGCAACTGCCAGGTCTACGTCGACGCCTCGGCCGACCTCGGCCAGGCGCTCGACATCGTCGTCAACGCGAAGACGCAGCGACCGAGCGTGTGCAACGCGGCCGAGACGCTGCTCGTCCACGAGTCGGTGGCCGACGAGTTCCTGCCCCGCGTGTGCGACGCGCTCGAGGCCGAAGGAGTGGAGCTCGTGGGCGACCCCGGCGCACGCGCCCGGATCCCCGGAATGGGCGCGGCCACCGCCGAGGACTTCGCCACCGAGTTCCTCGGACTCAAGATGAGCGTCGGCACGGTCGCGTCGCTGGACGAGGCGATCGACCACGTGAACCGGTACTCGAGCGGGCACACCGAAGCCATCCTGACGACCGACCTCGACGCCGCCCGCCGGTTCACGCGCGAGGTGGATTCGGCCGCGGTCGTGGTGAACGCCTCGACGCGCTTCACCGACGGTGAGCAGTTCGGGTTCGGCGCCGAGATCGGGATCTCGACGCAGAAGCTCCACGCACGGGGCCCGCTCGGGCTCCGGCAGTTGACGACCGCGAAGTACGTGGTCTGGGGAGAAGGACAGGTGAGGGGATAGTGGCAGAGCGCTTCGGTTCCGTGCAGGAGGTCGTGGAACGCCTCCGGACGGTCGATTACCTCGCCGACCCCGGCATCGCCGGCGTCGTGTACCTCGCCGACCGGCTCGAGAAGCCGGTCCTGGTCGAGGGCCCCGCGGGTGTGGGCAAGACCGAGCTCGCCAAGGCGGTCGCGGCCATCACCGGGTCCCGGCTGATCCGGCTCCAGTGCTACGAGGGCCTGGACGAGTCCAAGGCGCTGTACGAGTGGAACTACAAGAAGCAGCTCCTGCGGATCCAGGCCGACCGCGAGCACGAGACCGACTGGGCCACGGTCGAGTCGGACATCTTCTCCGAGTCGTTCTTGCTCACCCGACCGTTGCTCGAGGCGATCCGCTCCGAGGAGCCGATCGTGCTGCTGATCGACGAGGTCGACCGGGTGGAGATCGAGACCGAGGCGTTGCTGCTCGAGGTGCTCTCGGACTTCCAGGTCTCGATCCCGGAGCTCGGCACCATCGTCGGCCGGCAGCGGCCGATCGTGCTGCTCACGTCGAACAACACGCGGGAGCTCTCCGAGGCACTCAAGCGTCGGTGCCTGTATCTGCACATCGACTACCCGGAGCTCGAGCGCGAGAAGGAGATCGTCCGGGTGCGGGTGCCCGAGATCGACGAGGAGCTCGCGGAGCAGATCGCGCAGGTCGTGCGCTCGATCCGGGCGCTCGACATCAAGAAGGCGCCCTCGATCTCGGAGACCATCGACTGGGCCCGCACCCTGCTCTACCTCGGCCATGGCTCGATCGACCCGCAGGTGATCGGTGAGACGCTGCACGTGCTGCTGAAGTACCAGACCGACATTGCCAAGGCCCGCAAGGAGCTCGTCGACACGACCTCGCCGACGCGGGGATGAACCCTTGGGCCTCCACTTCGCGAAGCTGGCGGACGCCATGACGCGCAACCAGGTCGAGATCCCCTCCGGGGTCGGGTCGGGCGTGATGCTCGACGTGCTCCAGGGCTTCGTCCACGAGTTGCGCGCCGCCGGCCTCCCGGTCTCGATGACCGAGAACCTCGACGCCATGCGGGCCGTCGAGCACATCCCGCTCTCGGACCGCGATTCCTTCCGGGAGGTCCTCGCGGCGACCCTGGTCAAGCACTTCCGGCACCGGCGCGCCTTCGACACCGTCTTCGACGTCTACTTCGCGCTCTACGCCGGCGGCATCGATGGCGAGGGTGCCGACGGCGAGGGCACCGAGGGAGCGGACCGCGACGAGTCCGGCGGTGTGCCGGGCCAGCAGGGGAGTGGCGGCTCGGGCGAGGGTGTGAGCAACGAGGAGCTCGCCGAGATGCTCATGAACGCGCTCATGAGCATGGACCACGAGCAGCTCCGCCAGCTCGCGGCCATGGCCGTGGCGCGTTTCGCGGGGATGGAGCCGGGCCGGCCGGTCGGCGGGACCTACTACCTGTACCGGACGCTGCGCCAGCTCGACTACGACGGGCTCACCGAGCGGCTCATGGAGCGCAGCGCCCAGCAGGGTGGCGCCGGCGAGCCCGAGGACGAGCTCGCGGCCCGGTTCGAGCAGGAGGAGTTCCAGGCTCGGCTCAAGGAGTTCCGGGAGTTGGTGGAGGCCGAGATCCGGCGGCGTCTCGTCGCCGACCGCGGGGTCGAGGCGATGGCGCGCACGCTGCGCAAGCCGCTCCCCGAGGACGTCGACTTCATGCACGCGTCCCGCGAGGAGATGCAGCAGCTCCAGCGCGCGATCGAGCCGCTCACCCGCGCGCTCGCCGCCCGGCTCGCGCAGCGGCGCAAGCGGCGCAACCGCGGGCATCTCGACTTTCGTGCCACGGTGCGCCACTCACTCTCCTACGGAGGCGTGCCGGCGGAGCCGAAGTTCAAGAACCCGCGCCCGTCGAAGCCGGAGATCATGGTCGTCGCCGACATCTCGGGCTCGGTCGCGAGCTTCGCCCGTTTCACCCTGCAGTTCGTCTACGCCATGGCGGGTCAGTTCTCGAAGGTCCGGTCCTGGGTGTTCATCGACGGCATCGACGAGGTGACGCGCTACTTCGACGAGTCGAACGAGCTCACCGAGGCCGTGCACCGCGTGAACACCGAGGCGGACGTCGTGTGGGTCGACGGGCACTCCGACTACGGCCACGCGTTCGAGGTGTTCCACGATCGGCACCTCGCGGAGATCACGTCGAAGACGGCGGTGATCCTCCTCGGCGACGCGCGCAACAACTACCACGCCACCCAGGCCTGGGTGCTCAAGGAGATCCGCCAGAAGGCCCGCCGGCTCTACTGGCTGAACCCCGAGCCGCGCGGCTACTGGGACACCGGCGACTCCGTCGTGTCGGAGTACGGCGTGTATTGCGACGGGGTCTACGAGTGTCGCAACCTCCGCCAGCTCGAGCGGTTCGTGACCGCGGTGATCGAGGCCTGAGGGCTCAGGGCTCGATCCCGGGAGCACGACCGAGGTTCCCGAGCTCGCAGAACGCATCGACGAGTCGCTGCTCCGCGTCGGTGATCGAGCGCGAGCGGGCGAGGAATACGACGATCGTCCCGTCACCGATCGGCGCGTGATGCGATGCGGTGTCCCGGATGCGCTCGATGTCGGTCGGCGCGTGCTCATCGCGCGCGAGCACGACGTGGTCGGCGACGACGGCGCACCACTCCGTCGCGAGGAAGCTTGAGATGACGCCGGTGAGGCGTTCGGCGACCACACGCTCGTCCTCCGCCCGTGCGAGTTCGAGCGCAGCGCGCACGGTGTCGAGCCGGGGCTCGGAGAACTGTTGCACCGCGGTGATGGAGACGACCGAGGCGCCGTCGACCTCCCCGATCTCCCGGATCAGGGCTTGCGTGAGGGCTTCGTCCGGGAGCACGATCGCGAGCTCGTCGAGCGCGCCGCCGTCGCCGCGTTCGAGGACCTCGATGCCGACGATGTCGGCCTTCAGCGCGCCGATGCGTGACGCCACGAGACCGAGCGCACCGGGGCGGTCCGGCACCAACACCCGCAGCAACGCGGGGTAACCCTTCATCAGGGCACCCTAGTTGCGCCGCGGTTCGGCCCGGCGAGTCCACGCGGGGGTCCCCCCGTAGAATCCCCCCGATGCGCATCGGGATCCTCGGCGGCACGTTCGATCCGGTGCACCACGGGCATCTCGCCGCCGCGGCCGAGGTCCGGTCGGTACTCGGGCTCGACGAGGTCTGGCTGGTGCCCGCGGGTGACCCGTGGCAGAAGCGCGGCCAGGTGGTCGCGCCCGCGGAGGATCGTGTGGCCATGGCCGAGATCGCGGTGACCGGAATCCGCGGCCTCGCGGTGAGCCGGATCGAGATCGACCGTGAGGGGCCGTCGGTGACCGCCGACACCCTCGAGGCGCTGGCCGCGCCCGGTCGGGACCTCTTCCTGCTGCTCGGTGCCGATGCCGCGTCGAACATGCCGACGTGGCGGCGGCTGGAGGAGACGCGTCCGCTCGCGACGGTGGTCGTGGTCGAGCGGGCCGGGGAGCATGCCGATCCGCCCGGACCCGACTGGCGGTGGTGCCACGTCGCCGTGCCCCGACTCGACATCGCGTCCTCGGACCTGCGCGACCGGCTCGGCGCCGGGCGGCCCGTGACCGGGCTGATGCCCGAGCCGGTGCTCGAGTACATCCGCCGATACGGCCTCTACACTCCCGCGCGATGACGGACCCGCGCGCCGACGGTCCGGTACCGCCGCCGACTCGTGCGGAGCGCCGGGCGAAGCGGTCCCGGTCCGACCGGCGCCGGGCCCGACGCAACGCCCGCCGTGCCGGGGACCGCGCCGATACCGTCACCCGTCGCAAGCCCGAGGCCGATGCGCCCGCGGCGAACGCCGACGATCCGACGCTCGAGCAACCGCTCCCGGCCGTCACCGTGCCCGAGCCCGAGCCGGGCCCGAGCCGGCGTCCGACCTACCCGGCCCGGTCGAGGTCGATGCAGACGAGCCCAGCGCCCCTCGGGTCGCGCCGAGCCGGCGCGCCCGCCGAGCGCGCCCGGCGCGCCCGGCGCGCCCGGCGCGCCGCGCCAGCGCCCGCCCGCTCGCCGGTCGCGCACCAGCCGGAGCCCGCGGTCGCGGTCGCGGGCCCGGAGGCGGAGTCGGAGCCCGTCGTCCCCGCCACGACGCCGGCCGAGACCGAGGGCGCGCCCGCCCGCTCGCGCCGCGCGCGGGCCCGCGGCACATCGCGCGGCCGCCGGGCACCGGCCCGACCGGCGGCGAGGCCCGAGCGCCGGCGTCCGAGCGCACCCGACCGCCGGCGGTTCTGGACGCGGGTGATGCCCGCGATCGGCGCCGCGCTCGCCCTCGTCGTGGTCATCGGCGTGATCGTGCGCGCCTCGGACGACGCTCCAGGGCCCGACACCGAGACACGCGGGGCAGCCGACACGGCGGAGTCGATGCTCCTCGTGCACCACAGCGACGCCTCCGGCAACGACCTCATCGCGGTCGTCGGACGTGGAGGCTCCAAGGGCTCGGTCCTGCTCGTGCCAACGGCGGTGCAGCTCAGCTCGCCCTACCGGGGAGCGGAGACCCTCGCCGAGATCCCGGTGGACGACGGGGGTGTCGCGCTCGCGACCGCGGTCGAGAACATCGTCGGGGTCGACGTCGGCAAGCCCACGGTCGTCGACGACGCCGCGCTGACGGCGATGCTCGGACCGGCCGCGCCCATGTCGGTGGACCTCGCGAATCCCGTGGACCTCGTCGACCGACCGTCGAAGTACCCGGCGGGGACCCAGGACGTGTCGGCCGCGCAGGCCGCCGAGCTGCTCGGTGGCCAGCAGTCGGTGAACCAGCTCGAGCGGATGGTGACGGCGTCGTCGGTCCTCGGCGCCTGGCTCGACCGCATGCAGCAACCCGCGATCGCGCGTGGCACCGTCGCCCTGTCGGAGGGGCTGGGTCCGCTCGCCGCCGTGGCGAGCGCTCCCGAGCGCCGGATCGACACGCTCGCCGTGGAGTCCATCGCCACCGGTGGGAGCGAGCGGTACCGGGTCCAGGGCCCGGAGCTGATCGACTACGTGAGTCGCGCGTTCCCGGACCTGCGCCTGGGCCACGGGCCCCGACCACGCGTCGAGATCCTGAACGGGACGGGGGCGCTCGGTGTGGACGAGGTCGTCGCCGATGCGGTCGTCCCTGCGGGCGGGAAGGTCACGCTCACGGACAACGTGCCCGGATTCGGCGTTCCGACGACCCAGATCGTCTACTACGAGGACCGCTGGCGGGCCGACGCCCAACGGCTTCTCGCCGCGATGAATTGCGGCTCGCTCCGCAAGGCGGGTAGGGATGTCGGGATCGCGGACGTCACGATCGTCGTCGGCGCGGACTGTCCGGAGTACGGCACCCCGGGAGGCACCCCCTGAACACTCGTGAGCTCGCGACCGTCGCCGCCCGTGCGGCCGACGAGAAGAACGCCACGGACATCGTCGTCCTCGACGTCGGCGACATCATCGGCATCACGGAGGCGTTCGTCGTCGCTTCGGCCACGAACACCCGGCAGGTGCGGACCATCTGCGAGGAGGTGGAGCTCGCGCTGAAGGTGGAGGCCGATCTCGCGCCGCGCAGCATCGAGGGACTCCGGGACGCGTCCTGGGTGCTCATGGACTACGGAGAGCTTGTCGTGCATGTGTTCCTCGTCGAGACCCGGGAGTTCTACGACCTCGAGCGGCTCTGGTCCGACGCGCCCCGAGTCGACTGGGAACGCGCCCGCGCCGCCGGCTGAGGTCGCTCAGGCCGCCCGGTCGATCCAGGGGCGCATGTGCACGCCTCGCTCGATCAGTCCGTCCTTCAGCTCACGCACCGTCACGTTGCGCTCGAACCGGGGCGAGTAGAGGATCGAGCTGATGATCGCCGCGCTCGCGGCCCCGTCGGTGAGTCCGGCCGCGATGTGGTCGACGGTGCCGGCACCCCCCGAGGCGATCACCGGAACCGCGACGGCGTCCGCGACGGCGCGGGTGATGTCGAGGTCGTATCCCGCGGCGGTGCCGTCACCGTCGATGCTGTTGACGACGATCTCGCCCGCGCCGAGGTCGGCGCCGCGCCGGACCCACTCGATCGCGTCGAGTCCGGTGGCCTGCCGCGCGCCGTCGATGAAGACCTCGTAGCCGCTCGGGAGGCCGTCCCGGACGCCGACGCGCTTCACCTGGGTCGACAGCACGATGCACTGGGATCCGAACGCGTCCGCACCCGCCCGGATGATGGAGGGATCGCGGACGGCCATCGAGTCGACGCTGATCTTCTCGGCCCCGGCCTTGAGGACGGTGAACATGTCGTCGAGGTGCCGGATCCCGCCGCCGACGGTGAACGGGACGAAGACGTGCTCGGCGACGGCGGACACGGTGTCGAGGTCGATCGACCGGCGCTGCGCGCTGGCGGTGATGTCGTAGAAGACGATCTCGTCGATCTGGTCCTCGTACAGCCGCTGCGCGAGGTCCGCGGCGGGAGCCACGTCGATGTTGTCCTGGAAGTTCTGGGCCTTCGTGACCCGCCCGTCGACGACGTCGAAGCAGGCGATGAGCCGCTTGGTCAGCACGGCGCACCGTCCCAGGTCGCGAAGTTCGACAGCACGCGGAGCCCGATCTCGCCGCTCTTCTCGGCGTGGAACTGGGTCGCGGCGACGTTGTCGCGTGCGACCATCGAGCAGAACGTCACGCTGTACTCGGTGGTCCCGAGCACCGCGTCGGGGTCTGCGGGCACGGCGTGGAAGCTGTTCACGAAGTAGCAGTAGGGGTGCTCCGGCCACCCGGCGACGAGGGGGTGGGCCCGCGTCGGCGTCACCTCGTTCCAGCCGATCTGGGGCACCCGGTCGGTGGTGGGGAAGCGCGCCACCGTGCCCGGTAACCAACCGAGACACTCGGCGGGGCCTTCCTCACTGTGTTCGAAGAGGACCTGGAGCCCGATGCAGATGCCGAGGAAGGGTGTGCCGTCGTCCATCACCCGCCGGTGGAGCGGTTCGACGAGCCCGGACTCGGTGAGCGAGGCGACCGTGGCCGCGGCCGCGCCCACGCCCGGGAGGACGATGCGGTCCACGCTCGCGAGATCCGCCGCGCTCCGGACGAGTCGGGCCTCGATCCCGCAGCGGGCGAGGGCGTACATGACGCTCGGCGCGTTCCCCGCGCGATAGTCGACGACTCCGATCATGGACGTCGGAGTCTACGGAGTGCCCGTTCCGGGGGTCCGATAGATCCGCACCGAGCCGGTCCGGTGGATGACGGTCAGGTCGTAGCGCGTGGTCGCCACGATGCAGTCGGCGTGATAGCGACGGGCGATCCCGACGATCTGTCCGATCCGGAGCCGGTCGTAGTCCGCCCGCAGCGCCGGCAGCTCGGTCGGCGTCGGGTCGAACGCCTGCGGACCGCCGACGAGCGCGTCGACGCGCTGCTTCCACGGTCCGAGCGCGTCGTAGCGGATCGCCTGCCAGTTGGCGACGATCGGGCGCTCCGCCCGCATGAACGCGTCCTGGCGGTCGACCGGCACCACGCACCGGGTGGTCGTCGCAGTGTGGTCGCGCAGCCACGCGAAGGCGTCCGCCTCGTCGTCGTGCTCGACCCAGGCCTTCGCCGTCCGGGCGGCCATACGGGGTGCCGCGAGCAGGGGTGAGGTCACGAACACCGCGAGGAACGCGCCGGCCGCGAGGATCGCGACCGATCGCCGTCGCCACCACGGTCGTCCCGGCGTCTCCGCCGCTCGCCGGAGCTTCGCCTGCTGCACCAGGCCGAGGAAGAAGAACAGGGGCACGACGAGCGGACCGAGCCGCAAGGGCTGCAGGAGCAGAACCGACCAGAGGTGGAGCGCCCGCGCCGCGAAGGCGAGCGGCACCGTGGTCATCGCGATCAGCTGGAAGGCGATGAGGAATCGCGCCGCCGGGCTCCGTTCCGAGCGCCGGTACCAGACGACGTTCGCGACGAGCATCAGCGTCAACGCCGCCGCGCGCACCACCACCTGGGCGGTGGGGTGCTGCGCGCCGCCGAAGAACGGATCGGCGTGCTGGGGGATCGCGTGGAGCACCACGAACCGCTGCAGGGCGGTGGAGCTCACCCCGATCGTGGTGACGATGCCGAGCACCCCGGGCGCGGCGAGGAGCAGGCCCACCGGCGCCCAGCGCAGCGCGGGGCGGCGGGTCTGGGGGACGGCGAGCAGGGCGAGCCCACCGCTCAGGGCCGCCCAGCCGCCGATCCCCGGATGGAGGGAGACCGCGAGGCCGAGGCTGACCACGGCCAGCGGCACGCGCTCTGAGGTCGCGGCGAGGATCGCGCCGACGACGAGGCAGTCGGCGACGGTCTTGGCCTCGAAGGTGCCGAACATCCAGTCGGACCCGATCAGCGACTGGTTCATCACGAGCCAGAGCGCCACGCCGGCGCCGGCGAGCGCGGGGGAGAGGCCGAAGCGCCGACCGAGCCGGACCAGCATGACCGCGAGGACGGACCAGGTGAGGATGCGACCGATCCACCCGAACCACGTGAGGGGGATCGCCGCCGCGACGGGGCCGAACGCGTGGTCGAACACCCAGTGCTCACCGAAGGGCCCGCGCATCGTCCAGTCGCCCGCGAGGTACGCGGCGTCGCCGGTGTGACGTACCAGTGGGAGGTAGAGCTCCTCGGACAGGCGGGGGACCGGTGCGCCGTAGAGCACGACGGCGAGCCCCACGAGGAGCGCCGCGACGAGCGCGGTCGCCCGGGCGGTCGCCCGTCGCTGATCGCGCACTCTGCGTCGAGTCGCCCGGCTGGTCACGTCTCCCGCACTGTAGGTGTCGTCAACGCGCCTGGAACGTGCCGACGGCGTCGAGCGGTTCGGTGGCCGCGACGATGGTGGCGAAGACGATGCTCGTGCCGATGATCGCGGGCGTGGCCGGGAGCATCCTCGAGTCCACGACGTCCCCTGGAGACGGAATCGGATCCTCGTCCCGCCCTGTCGGAGCGAGGGATCCACCTCGACGCGAGTGGAGCTGAGGGGACTCGAACCCCTGACCCCTTCCATGCCATGGAAGTGCTCTACCGCCTGAGCTACAGCCCCCGAAGGGAGATTCCAAGGTAGCAGCCGGGCTCCGATCGGCCCGGTACCGCCGCTCTCAGGACCGGCGCTCCGGGCGTCGGCGCGCAGCTGGGAGCCCGACGAAGGACGCGAGCTCGGCGGCGGCGAGGTCGAAGGAGGCCCGGCAGGATCTCGCCCGGTCGGTCAGACGCGGGTGGCCGGCCCGACGGTGTCCTCGGGTGCCGCGTCTCCGGGGACCGGGCTGCGGCAGATCGCCGCTACCAGTAGCCCCGCATGAGCTCGGGCGCCCACGCGGGCTCGCGGATCTCGCCACGGGGGAGGAACCCCGTCATGACCGGCTTCACGTCGAGGACCGGGGTCCCGTCGATCGCGTCGAGGCCGGCGACGTCGATCCGGAGTCCGTCGGCACCGAGCAGGCGGCACACCGTGACACCGATCCGACTCGGCCGGTCCTTGGCGCGCTGGGCGAGGATGCCGACGAGCGGCCAGTCGGTGCGCCCACGGGGGTGTCGCGCGCCGGTGCACACGTCCTCGGGCCGGACCCGGTCGAAGAGGAACGTCACCTCGACGTGGGAGAAGTCGGCCAAGCCGAGCGTGGCCGCCGGATCGACGACGGACGGGTCGAGGTCGATGCGGGAGTGGACGCGTTCCCAGTCGTCGTCGATCGCGGCCTCGCGACCACCCACGACCCGCCCGATCACGATCACCTCGACGTTGCCCATGGTCCCTCCCCGGCCTGAGGGTACGGCGCGGGGTCGACGCGGGTCGGCCGGTAGCCTCGACGGCGATGACTGACGACATCCCGACGCACCGCTACGACGCACGCCTCGCCAACGAGATCGAGGCCCGATGGCAGGACCGGTGGGAGGCGGAGCACACGTTCTGGGCGCCCAACCCGACGGGGTTGCTCTCCGAGGGATCGGAGCGCATCGTCGGGCGGGACCCGATGTTCGTGCTCGACATGTTCCCGTACCCGAGCGGGATCGGGCTCCACGTCGGCCACCCGCTCGGCTACATCGGCACCGACGTCTTCGCTCGGTTCCAGCGGATGAACGGCCGGAACGTGCTGCACGCGATGGGGTATGACGCGTTCGGGCTCCCGGCGGAGCAGTACGCGGTCCAGACCGGCCAGCACCCGCGGGTGACCACCGAGCAGAACATCGCCACGATGCGGCGCCAGCTCCGGGCGCTGGGCCTGGGTCACGACTCACGCCGCGGTCCGGCGACGACCGACGAGTCCTACTACCGGTGGACCCAGTGGATCTTCCTGCAGATCTTCGACAGCTGGTACGACGAGACCGAGGACCGGGCGCGGCCCGTCGTCGAGCTGCTGCCGATCCTCGAGTCCGATCCCGACGTGGGATGGAGCGACCTCGACGAGCGTGCCCGGCGCGAGCTCGTCGACTCGTACCGCCTCGCGTACCGGCACGAGGCGCCGGTCAACTGGTGTCCGGCACTCGGGACGGTGCTCGCCAACGAGGAGGTCACGGCCGACGGCCGCAGCGAGCGGGGCAACCACCCCGTCTACCGCCGCCCGCTCAAGCAGTGGATGCTGCGGATCACCGCCTACGCCGACCGCCTGCTCGACGACCTGGAGCGGCTCGACTGGCCGGACTCGATCAAGGTCATGCAGCGGAACTGGATCGGACGCAGCACGGGGGCGTCGGTCGACTTCGGCGTGCCGGGCCGGGACGACGTGATCACCGTCTTCACGACCCGGCCCGACACGCTGTTCGGCGCCACGTACATGGTGCTGGCGCCCGAGCACCCGCTGGTCGACGAGCTCGTCCCGACCGACTGGCCCGGCGCCACGATCGGCGAGGAGCTGAGCGAGGTCCCGGCGGCGTGGAAGGGGATCTTCGGCCTCGACGTCGGCCCGGCCGACGCGGTGCGCCGCTACCGCGAGTTCGCCGCGCAGAAGAGCGAGCTCGAGCGCCAGGCCGAGGGCAAGGACAAGACGGGTGTCTTCATCGGCGCGTTCGCGGTCAATCCCGTGAACGACGAGCCGATCCCGATCTTCATCGCCGACTACGTGCTCATGGGCTACGGCACCGGGGCGATCATGGCCGTGCCCGCGCACGACCAGCGTGACTTCGAGTTCGCGCGCGAGTTCGACCTGCCGATCACGTGCGTGATCCGACCTCCCGATTCGTGGCTGCTCGAGCACTCCTGCGGCACCGACCCGGAAGCGTGGCCCGCGGCGTTCGTCGGCGACGGCGTCGCGATGAGCTCGGCCAACACCGAGGTCTCCCTCGACGGGCTCGGGGTCGCCGAGGCGAAGGCGGCGATCACGGACTGGTTGGTGGCCCGCGAGCTCGGGGAGGCGACCGTCAACTACAAGCTGCGCGATTGGCTCTTCAGCCGACAGCGCTACTGGGGCGAGCCGTTCCCGATCCTCTACGACGACCTGGACCTGCCCGTCGCCGTCCCGGAGTCCATGCTGCCGGTGCAGCTCCCGGAGATCGTGGACTTCGAGCCCGAGATCGTGGCCGACGACGCGTCGACGGTTCCCGCGCCGCCGCTCGAGCGCGCCGAGGGCTGGACGACGGTGGACCTCGACCTCGGCGACGGCGTGCGGACGTACCGCCGGGAGCTCAACACGATGCCGCAGTGGGCCGGGTCGTGCTGGTACTACCTCCGCTACCTCGACCCGACCAACGAGGACGCGTTCGTGAGTCGCGAGGCGGAGCGGTACTGGATGCAGCCGGGTCCCGGTGGCGTCGACCTCTACGTCGGCGGCGTGGAGCACGCGGTCCTGCACCTGCTCTACGCGCGGTTCTGGCACAAGGTCCTGTTCGATCTCGGTCACGTGTCGACGCCGGAGCCGTTCCAGCGCTTGTTCAACCAGGGATACATCCAGGCCTACGCCTACACCGACGACCGCGGCGTCTACGTCGATGCCGACGCCGTCGCCGAGCGTGACGGCGAGTTCTTCCTCGGCGACGAGCCGGTGCAGCGCGAGTACGGGAAGATGGGGAAGAGCCTGAAGAACATGGTGACCCCGGACGACATGTACCGCGACTACGGCGCGGACACGCTCCGGCTGTACGAGATGGCGATGGGGCCGCTCGACGCATCGCGTCCATGGAGCACGCGCGACATCGTGGGCGTCCACCGCTTCCTGCAGCGGCTCTGGCGCAACGTGGTCGACGAGGAGACCGGAGCCCTGACGGTCGTCGAGACGCCCGCCGACGACGACACGCGCCGGCTCCTGCACCGGACCATCGCCGGCGTGCGGGCCGACATGCCGACGATGGGGTTCAACACGGCCGTCGCGAAGCTCATCACGCTCAACAACCACGTGACCCAGGTCGCCGCCGCCGGCGGCGCGCCCCGAGACGTGATCGAGCCGATGGTGCTCATGCTCGCACCGCTCGCACCGCATGTGGCCGAGGAGCTCTGGAGCCGGCTCGGCCATCCCGAGTCGTTGGCCTACGAGGCCTTCCCCATCGCCGACGACGCCTGGCTGGTCGAGGACACCGTGGAGTACCCGGTCCAGGTCAACGGCAAGGTGCGCGGCAAGATCGCGGTCGGCGCCGACGCCGACGACGCGGCGGTCGAGGCGGCGGCGCGTGTGGCCGTCGCGTCGTACCTCGACGGCTCGACGGTGCGGAAGGTCATCGTGGTACCGGGCCGCCTCGTCAACTTCGTGGTCGGCTGACGAGCGAGCACGTGCGGCTGACCCCGGCGGCGCGTGCCCACTACCGGCACGTGTCGGCCATCGACGTCGCCCGGGCGCACGTCGTGGTCGTGGCGCGGCTCACGCCGGGCGTCGCCGCGATGACGCTCGGACGCTGGATCCTCGTCCGCCGCGGCTTCGAGACCGACGCGTCGCTCCTCGGCCACGAGCTGGTCCACGTGGAGCAGTGGCGCGTGCTCGGTCCGTTCGGCTTCCTCCGGCGCTACCTGGGCGACTACGTCCGTGGCCGGGTCGGCGGGCTCGGGCACTGGGCCGCGTACGCGGCGATCACGCTCGAGGAGGAGGCGCGCCGGCGCGCCGGGGCCTGAGCCCGACCCCGGTCGTACGGTCGGCCGGACCTGGTACCGTGCGCTCCGCCTTCCCCGGGACTTCCTCCGTCTGGCTCCACGCGCCCGGAGGAAGCTGTGTCCGACCCTCTGCTCGTCCCACCCCGTCCGCCCGCGCGTCACCACGCGCGCCTCGACGAGCTCCGCCGCTGGTGGGGCGATCCCCGCGTGCGGGCCGGGGCACTGGTGGTCGCCGCCGCCGTCGTCGGTCTGGCCTGGTACCGCGTCGGGCGCGGTACCGACGCGGCGCCGCCCACCGCGGCCGGCGCGCGGGTCGCGTCGGTGCGGACCACGACCACCACCGGGCCGAAGCTGCTCGTCCACGTCGCCGGCGCGGTCGGCCGGCCCGGCCTGGTCGAGGTCGTGGCCGGCTCGCGCGTCGCGGACGCGATCGCCGCGGCCGGTGGCGGAGTTCCGGACGCCGATCTGGACCGGCTGAACCTCGCGGCGAAGGTCGCGGACGGTCAGCGCATCGCGGTCGCGCACGTCGGCGATCCGGGCGTGGGTCCGGTCGACGCCACCGTCGACCCGGCCGGGGCGACCGACGGCGCGGCGGGTCCGGTCAACCTCAACACGGCGACGGAGGCGCAGCTCGACACGTTGCCCGGCATCGGTCCGACGCTGGCCGGCGCGATCATCCGGGAACGAGAGCGGCGCGGTGGGTTCACGCGGGTCGACCAGCTCCGTGACGTGCGTGGCATCGGTGAGAAGCGGTTCGCGGACCTGCAACCTCTCGTCGTCGTGTGAGGGGCCCGCTCGCGCTGCTCACCGGCCTCGTCCTCGGGATCCTGCTCGCCGACCGGCTCGGATCCGGCCCGGGCACGCTCGCGCTCGCCGCCGCCGTCGTCCTGGCGGGGGCCGGGTGGGTCCTCCGGCCCGCTGGGCGCCGCGCCGCACTGCTGGTGCTCCTGGTCGCGGTGCTGCTCGGCTGCACGCTCGAACAACGCGCACTCGACGGGCGGGTTCACTCACCGCTCGCCGCGGCGGTGGCGCACGGTGAGGACGGTCGCGCCGAGGTGACGCTCACCGAGGATCCCGGCGGCGCGCGGTTCTCGACCGAGGTGCTCGTCCGCGTGACCCGGTTCCGCGGTCGCGACGCCGGCGGCCGGACCGTGCTCGCCGTGGCGTCCGGTGATGCGCAGAGCGCGCTCCTCGTGCTCGACGCGGGCGACCGCGTCCTGGTGCACGGGCGCCTCGAGCCGCTCGCGGGCTATTCGACCCGGCTCCGGTGGCGTCATGCGGTCGGGACGCTGCGGGTGGACGACGTGCTCGCCCTCGCGCCACCGGCGGACCCGTGGCTCCGGCTGGCCAACGGTGCGCGGCGGGCGGTCCTCCGCGGCGCCGCCGTCCTCCCCGCGACGCCGCGGGCCCTGCTGGCCGGATTCGTGCTGGGCGACACGCGCGCGATCCCCGCCGCCGTCGTCACGGATTTCCGGGACGCCGGGCTCAGCCACCTGCTCGCGGTGTCGGGCGCGAACGTCGCGTTCGCGCTGGCCATCGCCGCGCCGCTGCTCGCGCGACTTCCACGAGCCGGACGGCTCGTCGCGGGCGTCGGCGTGCTCGTCCTCTTCGGGGCGATGACCCGGTGGGAGCCGTCGGTGGCCCGGGCCGTCGTGATGGCGGGACTCGTGCTGCTCGCTCGCGCGCTGGGCCGTCCGGCGGCCGCACCGCGCGTCCTGGTGCTGGCCGCGAGCGCGCTGCTCGCCGTCGACCCGTTCCTGCTCCACTCGATCGGGTTCCTGCTCTCCTGCGGCGCGTGCGCAGGGATCGTCGTCGCGGCCGGTCCGATCATGCGGCGGCTCCCGGGCCCCGTGGCGCTGCGCGAGGCGCTCGGCGTCACCGCGGCGGCCCAGATCGGCGTCGCGCCGGTGCTGCTCGCCACATTCGGCTCCCTGCCACTCGTCGCGCTCCCGGCCAATCTGCTCGCGGCGCCGTTCGTCGGGCCGCTCACGATCTGGGGTCTCGTCGCCAGCGCGCTCGGCGGGGCGCTGGGGCGTGCGGCCTCGGCCTGGCTGGAGCTCCCCACGCTCGCGATGCTGCAGGCCGTCACCGTCGTCGCCCACCAGGCCGCGCGGGTTCCGCTCGCGATCGGTCCGGGACCGACGGCGGTTCTGGCGGTACTGATCGCGGCCGGGGCGGTTCTGCGGTCGTGGCGGAGGGCCACCGGTAGGCTCGACCGGCGTGGGCGGCGTCTACGTGGTCAAGGGGAGCGATCCGATCCTGCGTGACCGCGAGCTGGCCCGACTCCTCGAACAGCTGGCCGGCGACGAGGAGCGCACATTCCTCGTCGAGGAGTACCGGGTGCCCGCCAAGGCCCAGACCGCGGCGCCCGACGACGACGCGCCCACCGAGGACGTCGCGGGTGCGGTGCCGATCGTCACCGGGGTGGTGAACGCGGCCCAGAGCCCGCCGTTCATGACCACGAAGCGGATCGTGGTGGTACGCGATTACGAGGCCTTGCCCGCCGACGCGGTCGCGCCGATCATCGAGGTGGTCGACGATCTGCTCGACACGACCGAGCTGGTCTTCGTCACCGGCGCGGGCGGTCGGATCGTCAAGGCGCTGGCCGACGCGCTCGAAGTCCGCCAACGTCCGGGGCGGCACCGCGGAGAAGCCGCTCGATCTCCTCCAGGGCGAGCTCGACCGCGCCGGGCTCACGATGAAGGCCGACGCGGCGCGCGTCGTCGTGGAGCACCTCGGCGAGGACTCAGGTCGGCTCGGGGCGTTGGCGGACCTCTGGTCGTCCACCTTCGACCGCGGCACGCGCTTGGAGCTCGCGGACGTCACGCCGTACCTCAACGACGCCGGTGCCGTGAAGCCGTTCGAGCTCACCAACCGCATCGAGGAGGGGGACGTCGCCGGTGCGCTGGAGACCCTCCACCGTCTCCTCACGGTGTCGAGCCCGACCCAGCCGAAGCCGATGCACCCCTTGCAGGTGCTCGGCATCCTTGCCGGCCGCTACCGCAAGCTGGCCCGTCTCGACGCCGACGCGGTGCAGACCGTCGACGATGCCCACCGCGTGTGGGGCGGCAAGAGCTCCTACCCCGCGAAGAAGGGGCTGGAGGCGGCACGTGCGCTCGGCCCGGACGGATTCGCCCGCGCCTTCTCGCAGCTCCACCGGGCCGACGTCGGGATCAAGGGCGCGACGGGGCTCCCGGCCGAGTCGGTCCTGGAGATCACGGTCGCCCGGCTCGCGAGCCTCCACGGTGGGGGCTCGGCCGGGCGGAGGGCCCGGGCGCGGGGGCCGGGGCGCGGCGCTAGCGGGCGTCAGCCCTGGTCGGCGCGGTTCGCGGCCTTCATCAGCCGGGAGGTGCGACGAGCCGCCTGGTTCTTGTGCACGATGCCCTTGGACGTGGCCTTGCCGAGTCGGCGTTGTGCCTGGCGGAGGGCCTCGGCCGCGTAATCGTCACCCGCCACCGCGGAAGCGCGTGCGGACTTGAGCCGCGTCTTGAGCTCGGACCGCACCGCGAGGTTCCGTACCCGACGGACCTCGTTCTGGCGATTCCGCTTCTTCTGGCTGACGATGTTGGCCACGGCGCGACAGATCTCCCAAAGATGTTCGTGGAACGCGGGAACGTTAGCAGGACGGTCCGGCACGGGTTGGTTCGGAGGTGTCCGCGGCCGAGCGACGAGAATGGAGCCGTGTCCGACCTCTCCCGGTACCGGAATCTGTCGATCGTGGCCCACATCGACCACGGGAAGTCGACGCTGGCGGACCGGTTGCTCGAGATCACGGGGGCGGTCCAGGCCCGGGACATGCGGGCGCAGTACCTGGATTCCATGGACATCGAGCGCGAACGGGGCATCACGATCAAGGCCCAGAACGTGCGGATCAGCTGGCGCGACCACGTCGTCAACCTCATCGACACGCCGGGCCACGTGGACTTCGGGTACGAGGTCTCCCGCAGCCTCGCCGCGTGCGAGGGCGTCGTCCTCGTGGTGGACGCCAGCCAGGGAATCGAGGCACAGACGCTCGCGAACTGCTATCTCGCGCTGGAGCACGACCTCGCGATCGTCGCCGCCGTGAACAAGATCGACCTTCCGGCGGCGGATCCGGACCGGGTGGCCGAGGAGATCGAGCGGGTGCTCGGTGTCCCGGCCGAGGAGATCCTGCGGATCTCGGCCAAGACCGGGGAGGGCGTCTCCGAGCTGCTCGACGCGATCGTCGAGCGGATCCCCCCACCGGTCGGCGAGATCGACGCGCCCCTGCAGGCACTGATCTTCGACTCGCACTACGACACCTACCGCGGCGTGATCAGCTCGCTGCGCGTGTTCAACGGCTCGCTCGACACCGGCGCCAAGCTCCGGTTCATCCAGGCCGGGACCACCCACGACGCCGAGGAGATCGGGACGCGACTCCCGGTTCCCACGCCGGTGCCGTCCCTCGGTCCCGGGGAGGTCGGGTACCTCATCACGGGTCTCAAGGACGTCGGGCAGGCCCGCGTCGGTGAGACGGTGACGACCGCGGCGCGCCCGTCCGAGCCGCTCGCCGGCTACCTCGAGCCGAAGCCGATGGTCTTCTGCGGGCTGTACCCGGTCGAGGGCGACGAGTATGCGAGCCTGCGCGAGGCATTGGAGAGGCTGCGGCTGAACGACTCGTCCTTCACGTACGAGCCGGAGACCTCGGGCGCGCTCGGGTTCGGGTTCCGATGCGGGTTCCTCGGCCTGCTGCACATGGAGATCGTGCGGGAGCGGCTCGAGCGCGAGTACGACCTCGACCTCGTCGCGACCGCGCCCAACGTCGAGTACCGCGCCGTGACCACCAGCGGCGGGGTCGAGGTCGTGGACAACCCGTCGTCGCTCCCGCCGCCGAATGACATCGCCGCCATCGAGGAGCCGTACGTCGCCATCACCATCCTCACACCGACCGAGTTCGTCGGCACGCTGATGGAGCTCTCCCAACAGCGTCGCGGCGAGATGCAGAAGCTCGAGTACCTCTCCGAGGAGCGCGTCGAGCTCGTGTACCAGATCCCGCTGGGGGAGATCGTCATGGACTTCTTCGACCAGTTGAAGTCGCGGTCGAAGGGCTACGCCTCGCTCGACTACGAGCCGGCGGGCTACCGCGAGTCGAAGCTCGTGAAGGTCGACATCATGCTGAACGGCACTCCCGTCGACGCGTTCTCGTCGATCGCGCACCGGGACAAGGCTTACGACTACGGGAAGCGCATGACCGAGAAGCTGCGCGAGCTCATCCCGCGCCAGCTCTTCGACGTACCGATCCAGGCCGCGATCAGCGGTCGGGTCATCGCCCGCGAGACGGTCAAGGCCAAGCGCAAGGACGTCATCGCCAAGTGCTACGGCGGTGACATCACGCGCAAGCGCAAGCTGCTCGAGAAGCAGAAGGCCGGGAAGAAGCGCATGAAGCAGATCGGCAGCGTCGAGGTCCCCCAGGAGGCCTTCGTCGCCGCCCTCAAGCTCAGCGACTGACCCGACTCTCCCGCTCTCGCGCCTTCGGCGCGGGCCGCTCGGGCGCCGCACGGTACGTGCGACGTTGATTGCTCGGCTCCGGCTCCGGCACTCGCGCTCGCGCCTGCAGCGCAGCGGGCGCGACCGACGGTCAGTCGCGGGGGAGCCCGAGGACGCGCTCGCCCAGGATGTTGCGCTGTACCTCGCTCGTCCCGCCGCCGATGGTGAGCGCGCGGGAGTAGAGGTAGCCGTAGCTCCACATGCCCCCGGCCGGGTCGCCGAACGGTCCGCTCTCGGCGAGGAGCCCGTCGGTTCCGGCCAGCTCGATCGCGAGCTCCATCACGTGCTGGCCGTGCTCGTCGGAGAGGGCCTTGCGGACGCTCGCCTCGGGTCCCGGCTCCATGCCGCGCACCGTCGCGGACACGGTGCGCAGCCGGATGAGGCGCAGAATCTCGCTCTCGATGTAGAGCCGCGCGATGCGCTGACGGGCAACAGGGTCCGTGACGCCGCCCGCGGCGCGCACGAGGTCGACGACGTCCATCGCAGTGGGCCCACGACCCCAGAGTGCGCCTTCCCCCGAGAGTGAGACGCGCTCGTTGCCGAGCGTGACCTTCGCGAGCCGCCAGCCGTCGTCCACGTCACCGACGACATTGGCGACGGGGACCCGCACGTCGGTGAGGAAGACCTCGTTGAACTCGTGCGTCCCGGTCATCTGGACGAGCGGCCGGACCTCGATCCCGGGCGAGCGCATGTCGAGGACGAAGTACGTGATGCCCCGGTGCGGCTCTGCGTCGGGGTCGGTGCGCGCGAGCAGGATCCCGAACTGCGCGACGTGCGCGAGCGTCGTCCAGACCTTCTGCCCGTTCACCACGAACTCGTCGCCGTCGCGCTCGGCGCGGGTCGTCAGCCCGGCGAGGTCGCTGCCCGCACCGGGCTCGGAGAAGAGCTGGCACCAGATCTCCGAGCCGTCGAGCAGCCCGGGCAGGTAGCGCCGGTGCTGTTCCTCGGTCCCCGCGACGAGCAGCGTCGGGCCGGCCCAACCGAT
The DNA here is from genome assembly GCA_963801105.1 of uncultured Acidimicrobiia bacterium. GTDB lineage: Bacteria > Actinomycetota > Acidimicrobiia > IMCC26256 > JAENVU01 > JAENVU01. The sequence continues at coordinate 3,391,663 of CAWDDH010000003.1, read as the reverse complement.
CCCGATCGGGTTCATCGGTCTCGGCGCGGCCGCGGCGCGCAGCTCCTCGTCGATCACCAGCTGCTCGATGGCGCCCGCACCCCGCCCCCACGGTGCCGGCCAGTGCGGTGCGACGTACCCCTCGGCCGCGAGCCGGCGGGCGAAGTCCGGCGGGAAGACGCCACCCGGTGCGTGCTCGGCGAGGAACGCCCGGACGCCCTCCCGGTAGGTGTCCGCCTCCGGCGGCAGCTCGAAGTCCATGACCTCGGCCTACGCCATGCGGTGAGCCCCCGCAAGTGAGACCATCGACCGTGGCCTTCGGCGTCTACGTGCACATCCCGTTCTGCGCCCACCGGTGTGACTACTGCGACTTCGCGACCTGGACGGACCGGGACCACCTCGTCGCGCGACTACGTCGACGCGTGCGTCGCGGACGTCGAGTCGCAGCGCGCGCGGGGAGGCATTCCGCCGGCGACGTCGGTCTTCTTCGGCGGGGGTACGCCGTCGCGCATCCCGGCCGCGGACCTGGCCCGGATCCTGGCCGCGATCCCGCGGACGTCGGACGCCGAGGTGACCGTCGAGTGCAATCCGGATTCCGTCGACGCCGAGCAGCTGGACGTGCTGGTCGCAGCCGGCGTCACCCGCGTCTCGCTCGGCGTGCAGTCGTTCCGGCGTCCGGTGCTCGCCGCGCTCGGGCGCACCCACGATCCGGCCAACGTCACGCGTGCGGTCGGGTGGGCGCGCGGCGCGGGGATCACGCGTCTCAACCTCGACCTGATCTACGGCACGCCGGGCGAGACGGTCGCCGACTGGCGTGCGAGCCTCGAGGGTGCGCTCGCGCTCGAGCCCGACCACGTGAGCGCGTACGCGCTCACCGTCGAGTCCGGTACGCCGCTCGGCCAGGACATCGCCGCCGGTCGGCGGGCCGCGCCCGACGACGACGACCAGGCCGAGAAGTACGAGGTGGCCGACGACGTGCTCACCGCCGCGGGCCTCGAGTGGTACGAGATCTCGAACTGGGCCCGCCCGGGGGAGGAGTGTCGCCACAACCTCGTCTACTGGGAGGGGGACGACTATCTCGCGATCGGCTGTGCCGCCCACGGCAAGACGGGCCCGCGCCGGTGGTGGAACGTGCGCACCCCGGAGCGGTACATCGACGCGGTCCGCGCCGGGCGCTCGCCCGAGGCCGGCGACGAGACGCTGGATCCCGCGGGACGGGCGGTCGAGGCGCTGGGCCTGGCGCTGCGCACCCGGTCCGGCGTGGTGGCCGAGGCCGTCGACGCCGACCAGCTCGCCGTCGTGCGTGCCGCGGGGCTCGTGGAGGTCACGGGCTCGCGCGTCCGGTTGACCCGGCGGGGTCGCCTCATCGCCAACGAGGTCACGATCCGCCTGCAGGGCGGCGTCTGAGACGCCCGCCCGCCGACATGGCGCCGTGGTCTGAGATCGGCGATTAGCAGTCGGTAGACTCGAGTGCTACCCAGTCGGGTCCGAGAAGGCCCGAGCGAAGCCAGGACCGAGCTCATGGATGCAGCCGAACGCCGAGCCACCGTCCTCAAGACCGTGGTGGAGGAGTACGTCCGGACCGCGGCGCCCGTCGCGTCCCAGACCGTGACCGACGCGCGGGACCTCGGCGTGTCGAGCGCGACGGTCCGCAACGACATGACCCAGCTCGAGCGTGAGGGCTATCTCACCCAGCCGCACACGTCCGCCGGCCGCATCCCGACGGACCAGGGCTACCGCTACTTCGTCGACCACTTCTCCGAGGCCCGGTCCCTGCCCGTCGGGCAGCGCCGCGCGGTGTCGGAGTTCTTCGCCACCACCCATCGGGCGCTCGAGGACGTGCTGCACCAGACCAGCGTGCTGCTCGCCCGGCTCACGAGCCACGCGGCGGTGGTGGTCGGTCCCGGCGCCGACGCGCAACGCGTCCGGTCCGCGCAGTTGGTGGCACTTGAGTCCGGTGCTGTGCTCGCGGTCGTCGTGCTCGGGAACGGCTCGGTCGAGCGCGAGGTGCTGCGCACCGAGCTCGACGCCGAACGCCTCGCCCGCGCTTCCGCGATCCTCGACGCCACCCTCGGCGGGAGCTCCCTCCTCGCGACCGAGGCGCAACCGTCGGGTGACGCCGAGGTCGACGGGCTCGTCCGTGACGCGATCGGGCTCCTGTGCGTTCGGGCCCGGAGCCTCTCGGAGCACCTGTACGTCGGCGGCGTCAGCAGGCTCGCGGCGGAGCAGGACGACTTCTCCACGACGGCCACCACGGCGCGGCTGCTCGAGATGCTCGAGGAGCAGGTGGTGGTGGTGAGCCTCGTCAGGGATCTCCTCGACCTCGGCGTGAACGTGTCGATCGGCTCCGAGCACGACGTGGACGAGCTCCGTGACTGCTCGCTCGTCCTCGCGCCCTACGAGGTCGACGGTGAGCAGGCCGGGACCGTCGGGGTCCTCGGGCCGACGCGCATGGACTACCCGCAGGCGCTCGCGGCGGTGGCCGCGGTGTCGCAGCAGCTCGGCCGCCTCTTGTTGCCGGCCGACTGATGACCGACTTCTACGAGCTGCTCGGTGTCGAGCGGAGCGCCACCGACGACGAGATCAAGCGCGCCTACCGCGCGCTCGCACGGGAGTTGCACCCGGACGCGAACCCGGAGGATCCCGTCGCGGAGGAGCGGTTCAAGGAGGTGTCCGCCGCGTACGAGGTGCTGCGCGACCCCGAGCGGCGACGCCGCTACGACACGTTCGGCGAGGACGGCCGCGCGGGTGCGCCGGGCGACGCGTTCGGATTCGGCGATCTCTTCGACGCCTTCTTCTCCGGCGGCTTCGGCGGCGGACGGAGCGGGCCGCCACGCGGCCAGGACGCGGAGACGGTCGTCCACCTCGACCTCGCCGAGGCGGCGTTCGGCGTCACGACCTCGGTCGAGCTCGAGCTGCCCGGTCCCTGCGACCGCTGCGAGGGTTCCGGCGGCGAGCCGGGCACGCACCCCGAGCCGTGCCCGGAGTGCGACGGCAGCGGCGAGGTGCGCCAGATCCGGCGGTCGATCCTCGGTCAGCTCGTCACCGCGGCGCCGTGCCCGCGGTGTCAGGGGCTCGGCCAGATCGTCCTGAACCCGTGCACGCAGTGCCAGGGCGACGGCCGAATGCGCGTGCGTGAGACGATCGACGTCGAGGTGCCGGCCGGCATCGACGACGGGCAACGGCTCCGCATCCCGGGTCGCGGTCCCGCGGCGCCGCGCGGCGGTCAGTCGGGCGACCTCTACGTGCTGGTCCGGGTCCGCCCCGATCCGCTCCTCGAGCGGCACGGCGTCGACCTCGTCTACCGCCACACGATCGCGATGACCCAGGCGGCGCTCGGCAGCTCCTTCGAGTTCGCGAGCCTCGACGGTCCCGAGACGATCACCGTCGATCCGGGCACGCAGTCGGGCACGGTCGTGCGCCATCGCGGCCGGGGAGTGCCGGTGCTGAACGGCCGCGGTCGCGGCGACCTGCTCGTCGAGATCACCGTCGAAGTGCCGACGCGCCTCGACGCGGAGCAGGCCGAGCTGCTCGCGCGAGTTCGCGGAGCTTCGCGGGGAAACGATCGATCCGCCCGAAGGCGGCTTCTTCTCCAAGCTGCGCGCCGCGTTCGATCGGTGACCGGCCGCGGCTGGGCGGCCGGTGTCGGGGCGCGGGCGCTCGTCTTCGTCGACGTGCCCGAGCCGATCGGACCGCCGACCGAAACGCCGGCCGACCCCGATGGCGATGCCGCCGTCGACGCGACGCCCGAGAGCCCGATCGCCGACGACGCGTGGCGCTGGATCGACGGGCCGGACGGGCATCATCTCCAGCGGGTTCGTCGCCTCGAGGTCGACGAGACCGTGGTCGTGGCCGACGGCGCGGGCTCCTGGTACCCGGCGCGGATCGTCGCTACGCGGCCCGGAGCGGTACAGGTCGAGCGCACCGGGGACCTGGTCGTCGAGCCCCTCCGCCGGCCCCGCCTGACGATCGGATTCGGGCCGGCGCGCCAGGACCACGGCGCGGAGGTCGTGCGCCAGCTCGTGGAGCTCGGCGTCGACGAGATCGTGCCGCTCATCACCCGCCGTGGTGTCGTGCGATGGGAGGGCGAGCGGGCCCGCAAGCCCCTCGATCGGTTGCGACGCGTCGCACGGGAGGCGGGGATGCAGTGTCAGCGGGCGCGGCTGCCGCTCATAGCGGCGCCGTCCTCGCCGGCGCGATGGCGGGATCATCCCGGTGTCGTCGTCGGCGCGCGCGACGGGCACGGGTCCTTGGGGTCGATCGACCCGACCGTCGCCGAGTGGGTGGTGCTCGTCGGTCCCGAAGGCGGCTTCGCGACCGAGGATCTCGACGGGATTCGGCCTGAGTGCTCGCTGGCGTTGGGGCCGCACACGCTGCGGGCCGTGACGGCTGCGGTGGCGGTCGCGGCGGCGCTCGTGCCGCTCCGTGCCGACTGACGCGAGTCGTTCGTCCGACCCAGGCGCGGGTCGCACGGAGGTTCGACTTGCGCGGAGTTTTCTGCCATAGTCGCGGCCGTTCCGGGGCTGAAGTGTTGTGAGGGGCAGTCGTAGTCAGATGAATGGTGTCCAGGTCGGAGAGCGACTCCGAGCGATCCGTCGGCAGAAGGGGCTCTCCCTGCACGACGTCGAAGCGCGATCGGACCTCGAGTTCAAGGCCAGCGTGCTCGGTGCGTACGAGCGCGGCGAGCGCGCGATCTCGGTGCCGCGACTCCTGCGCCTGTCGGAGATCTACGAGGTGCCGCCCGACCAGTTGCTCCCGCGCGACGTCGAGGTCGAGATCAACCTCAACGAGGCCGGCGACATGGAAGCCGGCTTCACGATCGACCTCGTGAAGTTGCACGCGCTCGACGAGCCCGAGGCCACCGTGTTGTCGCGTTACGCCGCCACGATCCAGCTCCAGCGCCAGGACTTCAACGGACGGCTGCTGACCATCCGTCGGGACGACCTCCGTGTGCTCGCGGCGGTGCTCGGCCGGCGTCCCGAGGAGCTCGGGATCCGGCTCGACGAGCTCGGCCTGCGGGCCGGCGCCGCCGTCGCCTGAGTCACTCAGTCTCCCGGCCTCCGCACCACTAGCCTCGTCGCGTCGTGACAGTCTCGGCGTCGACCACGGTCAAGGTGCTCGTCCCCGGCAACCACCTCATGGTGGACCTGCTCGGAGAGCACGACGGACTGCTCCGCCGTATCGAGGCCGCGTTCCCGGTCGGCATCCTCGTCCGGGGCAACGAGATCACCGTCACCGGTGACCCGGAGACGGCGGCGCGCGTCGCCCGCCTGTTCGAGGAGCTGGTCGTCGTGATCGAGCAGGGCCACGAACTGGACCCTGACGGCATGGAGCGGGCCATCGCGATGGTGGAATCGGACCTCCGACCGAGCGACGTCCTCTCCACCGAGGTCATCAAGGGGCGCAAGAGCGTCCGACCGAAGACCGCCGGGCAGAAGCGCTACGTCGACGCGGTGCGCGACCACACGATCACGTTCGCGATCGGTCCGGCGGGGACCGGCAAGAGCTACCTCGCGGTCGCGCTCGCGGTGCAGGCACTCCAGGCCAAGGCGGTCAACCGCATCATCCTCACGCGTCCCGCGGTCGAGGCGGGGGAGCGACTCGGGTTCTTGCCCGGCGACATGCTTGCCAAGGTCGACCCGTACCTCCGACCGCTCTACGACGCGCTCTACGACATGCTCGATCCCGAGGCCGTCGCGCGACTCATGGAACGGGGCGTCATCGAGGTCGCACCCCTCGCGTACATGCGCGGGCGCACGCTCAACGACTCGTTCATCATCCTGGACGAGGCGCAGAACACGACGGCCGAGCAGATGAAGATGTTCCTCACGCGCCTCGGCTTCGGTTCGAAGATCGTCGTCACCGGTGACGTCACCCAGATCGACCTCCCCGACGGGCGCGGCCGGTCCGGCCTCCGCGCCGTGCGCGACATCCTCGATGGTGTCGACGACCTCGTTTTCGTGGATCTCGGTTCCGGCGACGTCGTGCGGCACCGCATCGTGCAGGACATCGTCGACGCCTACGCGGCTCGCGACGAACCATGACCACCGAAGCCGAGGATCGGCGCAGCACGAATCGTGCGGCGCCCGGAGCGGGGCCGGAGCGGCCTGCGCCGGAGGCGCGGGAGCGGGCGGGATGAGCAACGTCTCGATCTTCGGTGGCGACGAGCAGCGCGACGTCCGCGTCGACGTCGCCCGATGGGTGTCGCTCGCGCAGCTCGTCGTGGACCAGGAGCATGTCCCGGGAACCTCGGAGCTGTCGCTGCTCTTCGTGGACCGCCGGACCATCGCGGAGCTCAACGAGAAGTTCCTCGGAGGGATCGGGCCGACCGACGTCCTCGCCTTCCCGATGGACGACGACCTCGTCGTGCCCGGCCGTCAGCCGGACCAGGGCGGTCGGGGGCCGGGCGCACCGAGCGAGGGCGGCGAGCCACCGACGCTGATCGGCGATGTCGTCGTCTGCCCGGCCGTGGCCGCGGCCAACGCGCCCGAGCACGGGTCCACCGTCGACGACGAGATCGCCCTACTCGTCGTCCACGGCGTGTTACACCTGCTCAACTATGACCATGCTGACCCGCGGGACGAGGCAGCGATGAAACTGCGTGAGCGTGAGCTCCTCGCGAAGTTCCATGAGCGGGAGACGGAGCGCTGAACGGGCGCGACTCGGCGATCGTCGTGGCGATCGTCGTGCTCTTCCTGGTCTCCATCGTGCTGGCGATGGCCGAGACCGCCTTCACCCGGATGAGCCGCATCCGGGCGCTCGCGCTCGAGGAGGAGGGTCGCAAGGGCGCGCCCCGGCTCGCGGCGATGCTCGAGCGACCGGAGCGCACGCTCAACGTGCTCCTGTTGCTCGTGCTCGTCAGCCAGATGACGAGCGCCTCGCTGCTCGGTGTGCTGCTCGAGAGCTCGTTCGGCAGCGCCGGCCTCGTAGTCGGCCTGATGCTGCAGATCGTCGTGTACTTCGTGATCGGTGAGGTCGCGCCCAAGACCTACGCCATCCAGCACCCCGACCGCGCCGCGCTACGGCTCTCCCCGTTCTTGTGGGCGATCACGCGGTTCCCGCCGCTCCGTCTGCTGTCGAGCGGTCTCATCGGGCTCGCGAACGTGCTGCTCCCCGGCCGCGGCCTGAAGGAGGGCCCGTTCGTCACGGAGGAGGATCTGCGCACGATGGCGGACGTCGCGGCCGACGAGAAGGCGATCGAGCGTGAGGAGCGCCGGCTCATCCACTCGATCTTCGAGTTCGGTGACACGTTCGTGCGGGAGGTCATGGTGCCGCGTCCCGACATGGTCGCGGTCGAGGCCGACATGACCGTCGAGGACGCGATCAGTCGCGCGATCGAGGCCGGGTTCTCGCGGTTGCCGTGCTTCGTGGACACCACGGACGACATTCTCGGACTCGTCTACTTGAAGGACCTCGTCCAGCAGGCGCGTGCCGGCGCGGGGCGCCAACCCGTCCGCGTCGCGGTACGCGACGCGGTCTTCGTGCCCGAGCAGAAGCGCGCCGACGAGCTGCTGCGCGAGATGCGGACCGAGAAGTTCCACATGGCGATGGTCGTCGACGAGCACGGCGGAACGGCGGGCCTGGTGACACTCGAGGACCTCATCGAGGAGATCGTCGGCGAGATCACCGACGAGTTCGACGTCGAAGGCCCCGGGCTCGAGCAGCTGCCCGGTGGCGCGCTGCGCGCTCCCGGCCGTACCCCGATCGACGAGGTGAGCGAGGCGCTCGGCCACGAGCTGCCCGACACGGAATGGGACACCGTCGCGGGTCTCGTGTTCAACCTGCTCGGGCACGTTCCCGACGCGGGCGAGACGGTGCGGTTCCAAGGTCTCGAGTTCCGCGCCGAGCGCGTGGACGGTCGCCGTATCGCGTCCGTGGTCATCACGCCGGTGCCGCACGCGCCCGACGAGGACGACTCGCCGGTGGGCGATGCCATGCGGGCCGAGTCCGGCTGATGGCGGAGGGATTCCGCTCGGGCTTCGTGTCGCTCGTCGGGCGGCCGAACGTCGGCAAGTCCACGCTCGTGAACCAGCTCGTCGGGGCGAAGGTCTCGATCGTCTCCAGCCGCCCCCAGACCACCCGTACCCAGGTGCGTGGCGTGCGCACCACCACCACCGACCAGATCGTGCTGCTCGACACGCCGGGCATCCACAAGCCCCGAACGCTGCTGGGGGAGCGGTGCAACGAGCGGTCGGTCCAGACCCTCGGTGAGGTCGACGTGGTGTGCCAGCTGATCGAGGCCAACGCACCGGTCGGCCCGGGCGACCGCTTCATCGCGGACCTCGTGGGGAAGGTCAGAACCCCGAAGCTCCTGGTGGTGAACAAGGTCGATGTCGCCGGCCGCGACGAGATCGGCGCGCAGCTCGCCCGCGCCGGCGCGCAGCTGGGCGATTTCGACGCCTACCTGCCGGTCTCGGCCCGGACGGGGGAGGGGGTCGACGTGTTGGTGGAGGAGATTCGCGCGCGTCTGCCCGAAGGACCGCATTACTACCCCGACGGCGTGGTGTCGGATCAACCCGAGACGACGCTCGTCGCCGAGCTGCTCCGCGAGCAGCTGCTCGCGATGACCCGTGAGGAGCTGCCGCACTCGATCGCGGTCACGGCCGAGCATCTCGACGAGGACGAGCCCGGCGACGAACCTGAGAACGGCGGTGCCCCCGAGCCCCAGGTGCCCGAGCGGGATCCCGTGCTGCGCTTCCGGGTGATCGTCCGGGTCGAACGGGACTCCCAGAAGGGCATCGTGATCGGTCGGCGCGGCGCGGTGATCCGCGATGCGGGGACCCGGGCCCGGCTCGAGCTCGAGCGGCTGCTCGGCGCCCGTGTCTACCTCGAGACGTCGGTGAAGGTCGACAAGGAGTGGCAGCGCCGGGCGCACGCGCTCGATCGGCTCGGCCTCTAGCACGTCACCCCGCTCGACCGGGGGATTCCCATCGGTTCGGCATGCGCGCCGGTGGGCCGCGAGAACCTGTTCCCGTTGAGTTGCCCGACGCGAATCGCCCGGCGATAGAGTCGCCGCCACGTGGCCGGGGACGGATTCGAGGGTGCGTGCCTTCGGACCGGTCCGCGTGGGGACGACGGCATGAGGCATCCGAGATGGCGCATCGGTGCGCCGGTCCTGCTCGCTGGGATCGTGGTCGCGCTCTCCGCGTGCGGCGGGAGCGACAACCACCAGAACTCCCTCAAGCCGCACGGGGCGTCGGCGACCACGATCGACGACCTGTTCATCCCGATCCTCTTCGTCGCCATCGTCATCGGGATCCTCGTGGTGGGCGCCACGCTCTACGCCGGGATCCGGTTTCGACACCGTGAGGGCAGGCCGGACAATCCCAAGCAGGTCCACGGGAACACGGTCCTCGAGATCGGCTGGACGATCGTCCCGGCGCTGATCCTCGCGATCGTCGCGGTGCCGACCGTCGCCACCATCTGGGACCTCGCGGCGCGGCCCAAGGGCGCGGACGTGCTCAAGGTCGATGTCACGGGCAAGCAGTGGTGGTGGGAGTTCCAGCTGCCGAAGCAGCCGATGGTCCCGCAGGCGACCCGCGCCAGGTACAGCAGCGGGAAGTCCGGCATGGTCACGACCAGCACCGAGCTTCACATCCCGGTGGGGACCAAGGTCGACGTCGCCCTGCACTCCTTCGACGTCATCCATTCGTTCTGGGTCCCGTCCCTGGCGGGCAAGAAGGACGTCGTGGGTGCCCGGACGAATCACGTCACGATCGAGGCGAACGAGGCCGGCACCTATCTCGGCGCCTGTGCCGAGTACTGCGGGCTCTCCCATGCCGACATGCGCTTCCGCGTGATCGCCGAGCCGATGGACAAGTGGAAGGCCTGGCTCGCCGACATCTCCGGCCCGCCGGCGCAGAGCGATGCCAAGGACACCGAGATCTACAAGCTCACGACGAACACCTACGGCTGCACCAACTGCCACGTGCTCAACGACGCGCTCGGCGACAACTACGGCCCGAACCTGACGCACCTGGCCAGCCGCAGCACGTTCGCGGGTGGCACGCTCGACCTGAACCGAACGAACCTGACGAAATGGATCATGGACGCGCCGTCGCTGGTCGCGATGGAGTCGAAGGACTGCCGCCTTCCGCCCCCGGCCACCTGCACCGGGATGCCGTCCTTCACCAAGAACACGCCGAAGGGCCAGAAGGTGATGACGCCGGAGGACGCGGCGACGATCGTCGATTTCCTGTTGGGAGAGAAGTAGTGACCGAGGGAGCCCGCCGATGACGGCCGTGCCCGCCCCCATCGCGCCTCCGCGCGGGATGTTGCGGCGTCCGAAGGAGAGCACCGGGTTCTGGTCCTGGTGGACGACGGTCGACCACAAGAAGATCGGGATGCTCTACGGGGGCCTCGCGCTCGTGTACTTCATCATCGCCGGGATCGAGGCGCTCCTCATCCGGCTCCAGCTCGCCGGCCCGAACGGGAAGGTGCTGACCGCGAACCAGTACAACACGCTCTTCACCATGCACGGCACGACCATGGTGTTCCTCGTCGGCATGCCTCTGGCCGTCGCGTTCGGCAACTACCTCATCCCGCTCCAGATCGGCGCTCGTGACGTCGCCTTCCCGCGGTTGAACATGTTCGGGTTCTGGGTGTTCGCCTTCGGTGGGCTGTTCATCTACTCCGGCTTCGTGCTCGGCGGGGCCCCGAACGGTGGTTGGTTCGGCTACACGCCGCTCACCAGCACCCCGCTCACGGGTGGTGCGCTGCCCGGCCACGGTCCCGACTTCTGGGCCGTCGGCCTCGTGATGCTCGGCATCGGCTCGGTGACCTCCGGTGTGAACTTCATCGTCACCATCCTGAACATGCGCGCGCCGGGCATGACGCTCATGCGGATGCCGGTGTTCGTGTGGATGATGCTCGTCGTCGCCTTCCTCACGGTCTTCGCGATGCCGGCCGTGACCGCGGCGCTGATCATGGTCTTCTTCGACCGCAACTTCTCGACGAACTTCTTCGTCGCGGCCGCGGGCGGTGATCCGCTGCTGTATCAGCATCTCTTCTGGCTGTTCGGCCATCCGGAGGTGTACATCCTGATCCTGCCGGGCATGGGCATCGTCTCGGAGATCCTGCCGGTGATGTCGCGCAAGCCGCTCTTCGGTCGCTCGGTCGTGATCTTCTCCGGGATCGCGATCGGCTTCCTGGGATGGGGTGTGTGGGCGCACCACATGTTCGCCACCGGGCTCGGCCCGGTCGCGACGACCGCGTTCGGCCTCTCGACGATGCTCATCGCGATCCCGACCGGTGTGAAGATCTTCAACTGGCTCGGCACGGTGTGGGGCGGATCGCTCCGGCTCAACACGCCGATGCTGTTCTCACTCGGGTTCATCGCGATGTTCACCATCGGTGGCCTGTCCGGGGTGACCCACTCGATCGTGCCGGCCGACACCCAGCAGACCGACACGTACTACGTCGTGGCGCACTTCCACTACGTGCTCTTCGGTGGCCTGGTGTTCGCGATCTTCGGCGGCTTCTACTACTGGTGGCCGAAGCTGTTCGGGCGGATGCTCGACGACCGCATCGGCAAGGTGAACTTCTGGCTGATGCTCATCGGGTTCAACCTCACGTTCTTCCCGATGCATTTCCTGGGCCTGGAGGGCCAGCCCCGCCGGACCTACCGCTACGCCGCCGGGATGGGTTGGGACAACCTCAACCTGATCGCGACGATCGGCGGCTTCACGATCGCGCTTTCGGTCCTCGTGTTCCTCGTGAACGTGATCAAGACGTCCCGGCGTGGTGAGGTCGCGAGCGCCGACCCGTGGGACGGCCGCACCCTGGAGTGGTCGATCCCGTCGCCGGTGCCCGAGTACAACTTCGCCGAGATCCCCGAGGTCCACGCCGCGGACGACTTCTGGCACCGCAAGTACACCGAGGACGAGGAGGGCCGCCTGGTGCGCCTCCCCGCCGGTGGCGCCGACGACGGGTCGTCGCACGGCGCCGCCGACGGTCATGGGGGCCACGGCATCCACCTGCCGTCGCCGTCCTTCTACCCGCTGGTCCTCGCCCTCGGTCTGCCGATCCTCGGGTACGCCGCGGTGTTCAAGATGCCATGGCTCGCGGTCCCCGGCGTGATCGTGCTGCTCTTCGGTATCTACGCGTGGACGATCGAACCCGGCACGGCGGAGGACTGAGCGATGGCCCAGGCAACGGTTCCCGTGCCCACCGAGGACGTCGACGCCCACGCCGACGTCCACGGGCACGCCGACACCAACACCGGCACCACCAACGTCAAGTTGGCGATGTGGGTGTTCCTGTCGTCGGAATGCATCTTCTTCGGTGCATTCATCTCCACGTACCTGCTCTACCGCGGCCGCAGCCCGGCCGGCACCCCGCAGCCCAAGGACGTCTACAACATCCCGTTCACATCGGTGACGTCGTTCATCCTGCTGATGAGCTCGCTCACCATGGTGCTGGCGCTCGCCGCGATCCAGCGCGGCGACCACCGTCGCTTCCGCGTCTGGATCCTCGCGACCGCACTGTTCGGGATGATCTTCATCGGTGGCCAGATCTACGAGTTCACCGAGTTCTACCGTGAGGGGCTGGCGCTCAAGACGAGCGTGTTCGGGTCGAGCTTCTTCGTCCTGACCGGTATCCACGGCGCCCACGTGACGGTCGGCATCATCTGGCTGCTGTCGCTCTGGGGTCTGTCGACCCAGAACCGGCTGCACGTCCAGCACTCCGAGCGGGTCGAGATGGCCGGCTTGTACTGGCACTTCGTCGACATCGTCTGGATCGTGATCTTCACGGTCGTCTACCTCATCCCGTAGGGACGGAACATGACTGACGAGACCATCGCCACGACCGAGGACGACCCGGCGCTGCTGCCGGGAACCCCGGAGGAGCGGGCGGCCGAAGCCGCCCACGGCATGTCGGCCATCGCGTCCGACGAGCTGCCCATGCTCCCGGGGGAGCTGCGACCGCACCCCTCACCGTTCCAGTACGTGACGATCGCCGTGGTCCTCTGCGTGATCACCGCGCTCGAGGTCGGCATGTACTACCTCGAGGGCGACGTGCCGAAGGGCCTCTACGTCGCGATCCTGCTGTCGATGGCACTCACGAAGTTCGTGACCGTCGTCGCGTGGTACATGCACCTGCGCACCGACCGGCTGATCTTCCGGCGGTTCTTCATCCTGGGCGCGGTCGGGGCGATCAGCCTGTACGCGATCGTGCTCGCCACCCTGCACGTGTTCGAGTAGCGCGCGATGCCGGCGGCGAGCCTCCCCGCGTTCACCCCACACGCCGACGTCATCCTCCTCGTCGGCCTCATGGCGGTCGGGTACATCACCGCCCTCGTCCGGCTCGGGCCGGAGCTGGCGACGCCGGGAGAGCCGGTCTCGACCCCGTTCCAGACCACGTGCTTCACCCTCGGCCTCCTCGCCATCTTCCTGGCGTCGGAGTGGCCGATCCACGATGTCGCGGAGGGCTACCTCTACAGCGTCCACATGGTGCAGCACCTCACCTACACGATGGTGGCCGCCCCGCTCCTGCTCCTCGGCACCCCGGCCTGGCTGGCCCGCTACGTGCTCCGGCCCCGCTGGCTGTTCCGCACCGTGCGGGGCCTCACGCGGTTCGTTCCGGCCATCGTGACGTTCAACGTGGTGATCGTCTTCGCACACTGGCCCGCCTTCGTGGACCTCACGCTGCGGAACGGCTTCGTGCACTTCCTGGCCCACACGCTCCTGCTGCTCTCCGCGTTCGTCGTCTGGATGCCGATCCTCTCGCCCCTGCCCGAGATCCCGCGTCTGGCTCCGCTCTCGCGCATGGTGTTCCTCTTCCTCCAGACGATCGTCCCCACGGTGCCGGCCTCGTTTCTCACTTTCGGGAGCCACCCCCTGTATCGTCGGTACGAGTCGCTTCCGAAGCTGTGGGGGCTCTCGGCGCTGGACGATCAGCTGATCGCCGGACTGATCATGAAGATCGGTGCGGGACTGCTGCTCTCGGCCCTGATCGCCGTGATCTTCTTCCGTTGGGTGGCGACCGACGAACCCGTGCCCCGGGTCGGAGTCGAAGGCTTCGAACCCCAGCTCACCGAGGTGAAGGCATAGATGGCTGAGGAGAACACCCCGGGCCAGGAGATCGAGCCCGCCGAGGGCGGCGACAGCACCTCGACCGCCGTCGCGGTGGCCGAACGGCCAGGCGCGCTGGCGCCGACCGGCGAGCCGATCGAGGTCGCCCGCCGCAAGGACCGGTTCTGGCTGCCGTTCCTCATCCCGGTCGGTGCGATCCTCACGGTGGCGCTCTTCACCATCAACATCTCCCGGATCTTCCTGGCCGCGTCGGAGAACTCGAAGAACCCGGCGGTGGTCATCGGGGTGATCCTGACCCTCAGCGTGCTCGTCGGCGCGTCGGTCGTCGCCGCGATCCCGAAGCTCCGGACGTCCTCGCTCGTGCTCACCATGTGCATGATCACCGCGCTGATCCTGCTGTCGGGTTCCGTCGTGTTGGGAGCCTCGGAGAACAAGGTCGAGGTCTCCGCCGAGCCGACCGCCAAGGCCGACAACACGCTGCAGGTCGATGCCTCGAACTTCCAGTTCCAGGCGAAGAACTTCGACGTTCCGGCCGGTGTGCTCGAGCTCAAGTACGTCAGCCTGGAGGGATCGCACACCCTCGCCTTCGACGATCCGCAGTTCTCCTACGTCGGGCTCTCGGTGCCGGGCGGCAAGGACGCCACCAAGATCCAGGCCGTGCAGGGACAGAAGTACACGATCTACTGCACCCTGCCCGGCCACCGCGCCGCGGGCATGGAGGCGACGATCACGGTGGGTCCGCCGGGCGGCAAGCCCGAGGCCGGGACCTCGACGCCGACGACGACCCTCCCGGGGGCCCCGACGACCACCACACCGTCGGGCAAGTCCCAGGTGGACAGCTCCTCGCAGTCCGGCAACCAACTCGGCAACTGACGGTGCGCCGATCACTCAGGGTCGTCGGCTGCGTGGCGGTGTCGGCCGCGGTGCTCGTCGGATGTGGGAGCAGCGGGAGCGGCGGTGCGTATGTCGAGCCCAAGGGACCGCCGGTCAAGACGCTCGACATCTCCGCGAAGAACTTCGAGTTCACCCCGCACACCGTCACGGCACCGGCGGGCATCCTGCAGGTGGACCTCACGAGCACGGACAACATCCACTCGTTCGTGATCGAGGGGGTGCCCGGCTTCCAGCTCGAGACCACGAACGGCAAGACCGCGACCGGCAAGGTGAAGCTCGAGCCCGGCAAGTACACCTACTACTGCGACATCCCCGGTCACCGCGCCGCCGGGATGGAGGGCACCCTGACCGTCAAGTGAGCGCCCGCTAGCTTGCAGCCGTGATCCCCGGCCTCGAACTCTCCCGCGTGCCGCGCCACATCGCGCTGGTGATGGATGGGAACGGCCGGTGGGCTCAGCAACGTGGCCTCAAGCGCACCGACGGCCACGCGGCCGGCGAGGAGGCGCTGTTCGACACGGTCGAGGGCGGCCTCGAGCTCGGGCTCCGGTGGATGACCGTGTACGCGTTCTCGACCGAGAACTGGCGGCGGCCGCTCGACGAGGTCCGGTTCCTCATGCGGTTCAACGAGTCGCTGCTGCTCCGCCGGCGCGACGATCTGAACGAGCGGGGCGTGCGGGTCCGCTTCATCGGCCGCCGGGGCGGCCGGGTGCCCAAGCGGGTCCTGCGCCACATCACCGACACCGAGGCGCTGACCGCGAAGAACCGGCGCATGACCCTGACGTTCGCGTTCAACTACGGCGGCCGAGCCGAGTTGACCGACGCGGTGCGCGCGATCGGGGCGGAGGTCGCGGCTGGTCGGCTGCGCCCCGGCGACATCTCGGACAAGACGATCGCGAAGCACCTCTACGCGCCGGACATGCCTGATCCCGATCTGGTCGTGCGCACGTCGGGGGAGTTCCGCATCTCGAACTACCTGCTGTGGGAGAGCGCGTACTCCGAGTACCTCTTCACCGACGTGCTCTGGCCCGACTTCCGCCGCCAGCACCTCTTCGACGCCGTCCGTGAGTTTCAGCGCCGGGAGCGACGCTTCGGGGGTGTGGACTCCGAATGAGCTGCCGGCGTGGGCGTCGCTGCGGCAGAGGAGGGCGCCGGGAGCGACGCTTCCGGGGTGTGGACGCGGAGTGAGCTACGCCTACTCGGACGAGGTGCGGGACCGCTGGGCGGAGCACCTGGCCGGGTTCGAGCGCAGGAGCATCGCCGAGCCCGATGGCCACGCGGCGACGGCGATCGCGCTGGTGGAGTCCGACGGTGCGGTCGGGTACCTCTTCCTGCGCCGGGCCCTCGACCTGCGGCGCAACCCCGGCCAGTACGCGCTCCCCGGTGGCCGGCTCGAGCCGGGGGAGTCGGTGGCCGATGCTGCCCGCCGGGAGCTGGCCGAGGAGCTCGGCGTGCTGCTCGGGCCGGAGTCGGTGCTCGGGGTCCTCGACGACCTTCCGACGCGGGCGGGCGGGATCGTGGCGCCGGTCGTGTTGTGGGCGGGTGGCGCGGTGGAGCTGACGCCCGATCCGGCGGAGGTGCACGATGCCTGGATCCGACCGGTCGCGGAGCTCGACCACCCCGAGGCGCCGCGCTGGGTCACGCTGGAAGGTGTCGACGGCCCGGTGCTGCGGATGCCCGTGGGCGGCGAGTGGATCAACCCGCCGACGGCGGCGATGCTCTTCCAGTTCCGCGAGGTCGTCGTGCACGGTCGGGAGGTGCGCGTCCACGAGGTCGCGTCGCCGCTCTGGACCGCGCGCTGACGGCACGGCTCCGGGCCGGGGGGTCCGTACACTCGGGGGATGGCCGGGCTGTACCGCGATCAGGGGGTCGTCCTGCGGACGATCAAGCTCGGCGAGGCGGATCGCATCGTCAGCCTGATGACCCAGGGGAACGGGAAGGTGCGGGCGGTGGCCAAGGGCGTCCGCAAGAGCGGGTCCCGGTTCGGTGCCCGGCTCGAGCCGACGAGCCACGTGGCCATCCAGTGCTACCGGGGCCGCGAGCTCGACGTCGTCACCCAGGTGGAGTCGATCGATGCCCACCGGGTGCTGCGGGAGGACTACGGGCTGCTGACCCACGCGGTGTCGATGCTCGAAGCGGTGGACCAGGTCGCGCAGGAGCGGGAGCCGGCCCCGGCCCTCTACCGGATGCTCGTCGGGGCGCTGCAGGCGCTCGCGACCACGCCGTCGCCCGTCGTGACCCCGGGATTCTTCTGGAAGCTGCTGTCGCTCGAGGGCTACCACCCCCACCTCGACGGCTGCGTCCGCTGTGGGGACGACGAGGGGCCCTTCGTCGCCTTCGACCTCGTCGACGGCGGCGTCCTGTGCGCGAGCTGCGGCCGCCTCGGCGGTCGGCGGGTCGCGCCCGAGGCGCTGGCACTGCTCGGCCGCCTCGTCGGTGGCGAGCTGCGCCTGGCCATCGCGTCGCCGCCGGACCCGGTCCACGTCACCGAGGTCGAGCGCCTCGGTATCGCCGCGCTCGAATACCACTCCGAGCGTCGGCTCCGCAGCGCGAGCCTCCTCTGAGCAGCGGGTTTTCGACTCCCGGGCGGGGGGTCGATTCACCTAGCCTGCTGACCTCATGGCCAAATCCGACTTGATGGATCGCGTCGTCAATCTCGCCAAGCGCCGGGGGCTCGTCTTCCCGTCCAGCGAGATCTACGGCGGGTTCCGATCCACCTGGGACTACGGGCCGCTCGGTGTCCTGCTCAAGCGGAACGTCAAGGAAGCCTGGTGGCGCGCGATGGTCCAGGAGCGCGACGACGTCGTCGGGCTCGACGCGGCGATCCTCATGGCTCCGAAGGTGTGGGAGGCCAGCGGGCACCTCGCGACCTTCACGGATCCGCTCGTGGACTGCCGGAACTGCAAGGAGCGCTTTCGCGCCGACCAGCTTCCCGAGTCCGGTGCCTGCCCGAACTGCGGGGTGAAGGACTCGTTCACCGAGGCGCGCAACTTCAACCTGATGTTCAAGACCCACGTGGGTCCGGTGGAGGACGACGCCGCCGCGGCGTACCTGCGGCCCGAGACGGCGCAAGGGATCTTCGTCAACTTCGCCAACGTGCAGACGACGAGCCGCAAGAAGCCACCGTTCGGCATCGCGCAGATCGGCAAGTCGTTCCGGAACGAGATCACGCCCGGGAACTTCATCTTCCGCACGCGTGAGTTCGAGCAGATGGAGATGGAGTTCTTCGTGCCGCCGGCTGAGGCGCCGAAGTGGTTCGAGTACTGGTGCGAGACGCGCCTCGCGTGGTACGTCGACATCGGCGTGCCTGCCGAGATGCTCCGGCTGCGCTCCCACGACCCCGACGAGCTGTCCCACTACAGCGCCGGGACCGCCGACGTGGAGTTCAAGTACCCGTGGGGGTGGGGTGAGCTCGAGGGAATCGCGAATCGCACCGACTTCGACCTCAAGCAGCACGCGGAGTGGTCGGGCCAGGACCTCTCCTACTTCGACCAGGAATCCAACGAGCGCTACGTGCCGTACGTGATCGAGCCCTCCGGTGGCGTCGACCGCACCACCCTCGCGGTGTTGCTCTCGGCGTACCACGAGGAGGAGGCCCCGACCGCCGAGGGCAAGGTCGAGAAGCGGACGGTCCTGCGGTTCGATCCTCGGCTCGCGCCGATCAAGGTGGCGGTGCTGCCGCTGTCGAAGAAGGACGACCTCGTCGAGGTGACGACGACGGTGGCCGCCGATCTCCGGCGCCACTGGATGATCGACGTGGACGCGGCGGGGTCCATCGGTCGCCGGTACCGCCGTCAGGACGAGATCGGAACGCCGCTGTGCGTCACGATCGACTTCGACACGCTCGACGACCACGCGGTCACGATCCGTGACCGCGACACCATGACCCAGGAGCGCGTCGGTCTCGACCGGTTGCCCGACGCGATCCGCGATCGAGGGGTGCGGTGAACGGGGCCCGACCGCCCCGGCCTGCAGGGCCCGAGGGGACGAGATGACCGACTACTACGAGCTACTGGGTGTCGACGCGGACGCCGGCAAGGACGACATCCGCGCCGCGTACCGAGAGCAGCTCGAGGGTGCCGACCAGAGTGCGCGGGCGAAGCTCAACAAGGCCTGGAACGTGCTCTCGGACCCGGTCCAGCGCGGCCGCTACGACGAGGCGCGCGCCGAGGGCTGGCTCGGCGACGCCGAGGAGAACGAGGATGGCGTCGCCGCGCCACCGCCGCCACGCTCGCGCGCCGCGCGCAGCGCGGCCGGTGCGAAGAGCCGCCCGCCGGCACGACCGCCGCTCGAGCCCACGCTCGTGCTCCCCGAGGGGATGCGCTTCGCGGAGCCCCGTGCGCGCAACATGGCACTGCTCACCGACATCGTCGTGTTGATCGTGATCTTCATCGCCACGAACTTCGCCGGCGTCGCGGTCATCAAGAACCAGTACCCGACCGAGACCGACAACATCTCGCGCTACGTGAAGATCGTGGACAAGGCCGACAAGGCCGAGTCGAAGGCGAACGACGCGCAGAAGGCGGCCGACGCCGCGATCAAGCAGGAGAAGACGAGCAAGAACCCCGATCAGGCGAAGATCGAAGCGCAGCAGGCGAAGGCGGATGCCGCGGCAGCCGACGCGAAGCGCGCCAAGGCCCGTTCGGACGGGTACCAGAAGAAGGTGACCGCGGAGCAGAAGAAGCTGCAGGGCCCCTACCTGGTCATGATCGGGGTGATCGTCCTGCTCTGCCTCGCCTACACGGTGCCGATGAGCGCGATGACCGGGCAGACGCTCGGGAAGCGGCTCCAGCACATCCGGCTGGTGCGGGTCGACGGCTCGCCGGCGGGTTGGGGCGGATCGTTCGCGCACTTCGCTGTCCCGATCGTGATCGCGGTCGGCCTCCAGGGCGTGCTCGGGCCGCTCGCGTTCCTGCTCGGGCTCGGCGCGGTCCTCTGGAACCTGCGGGACCGGAACCACCAGGGCGTCCACGACAAGATGGCCAAGACGATCGTCGTCGCCGACGGCTGATCGGGAGCTGAACGTCCGCCGGCCAACAACCGCTGAGCCCTCGGGAGCCTTCGCATACGCTGCGCACGACCCGTCGAGATCAAAGGATCGGAACACGCATGAAGTACGTCTACGCCTTCCGTGAGGGCTCCAAGGAGCAGAAGTACCTGCTCGGGGGCAAGGGGGCGAACCTGGCCGAGATGACCAACCTCGGCCTGCCGGTCCCGCCGGGGTTCACCATCTCCACGGACGCGTGCAAGGCGTACATGGCGGCCGAGGACACGCTGCCCGAGGGCCTGATGGACGAGGTCGCCGCGGCCCGGGTCGCGCTCGAGGCCGACATGGGCAAGCGCCTCGGCGACGGCACGGACCCGCTGCTGGTCTCGGTGCGGTCGGGCGCGCCGTTCTCGATGCCGGGCATGATGGACACCGTCCTCAACCTCGGGCTGAACGACGAGTCGGTGCAGGGTCTCGCGCGCCAGACCGACAACGAGCGCTTCGCGTACGACTCCTACCGCCGGTTCGTGCAGATGTTCGGCAAGATCGTGCTCGACGTCCCCGGCGAGGACTTCGAGGAGGCGCTCCAGGACCTCATGGAGGATCGGGGTGTGGCGGTCGACACCGCGCTCACCGCCGAGGACCTCCGGGGCCTCGTCACCACGTTCAAGGACATCGTTGCCAAGGTCGCCGGGGTCGACTTCCCGGACGATCCGCTCGAGCAGCTCGCGTACGCGATCGAGGCGGTGTTCAAGTCCTGGAACGGCCGCCGGGCGCGTGACTACCGGCGCATGGAGCGGATCCCCGACGATCTCGGGACCGCGGTCAACGTGCAGACGATGGTCTTCGGCAACAAGGGCGACGACAGCGGTACCGGTGTCGCGTTCACGCGCAACCCGTCGACGGGGGAGAACAAGGCCTACGGCGACTATCTCGCCAACGCCCAGGGCGAGGATGTCGTGGCGGGCATCCGCATCACCGAGCCGCTCGACCAGATGGGCAACGAGTTCCCCGAGTGTCACCGCGAGCTGATCGCGGTGATGGACCGGCTCGAGGGCCACTACCACGACATGTGCGACATCGAGTTCACCATCGAGCAGGGTCGCCTCTTCATCCTCCAGACGCGCGTCGGCAAGCGCACCGCGGTCGCCGCGCTGCGCATGGCCGTCGAGATGGAGGAGGAAGGCCTCATCGACAAGCGCGAGGCGGTGCTGCGCGTCCAGCCCCAGCAGCTCGACCAGCTGCTCCACCCGCAGTTCGACCCGGCCGCGTCCTACGACGTGCTCGCGAAGGGCCTGAACGCGTCTCCCGGTGCTGCGGTGGGCAAGGTGTACTTCACCGCCGACGACGCCGAGGCCGCGAGTCTCGCGGGTGAGCGCGTGATCCTGGTGCGTCCGGAGACCTCGCCGGAGGACCTCCACGGGATGATCGCGGCCGAGGGCATCCTCACGTCGCGTGGCGGGCTCGTCTCGCACGCCGCGGTCGTCGCCCGCGGGATGGGCACGCCCGCGATCTGCGGCGCCGAGATGCTCGACATCGACCTCGCCCGCAAGGAGTTCTCGGTCACCGCCGACCGCGAGGTGGGCGGCACGATCACGTCGCTCACCACGACCGTGCGCGAGAGCGAGATCATCTCCATCAACGGCAGCACCGGCGAGGTCGTCGTCGGTGAGGTCGCCGTGGTCACCCCCGAGCCGACCGGTCCGTTCGGCGTCGTGCTCGGCTGGGCGGACGAGTACCGCACGCTGAAGGTGCGTACCAACGCCGACCTCCCCGAGGACGCGGGCAAGGCCCGCGAGTTCGGGGCGGAGGGGATCGGACTGTGCCGGACCGAGCACATGTTCCTCGGCGACCGCCTGCCGATCGTGCAGGCGATGATCCTCGCCGACGACGAGGAGAGCGAGGGCGTCGCGCTCGAGGCGCTGCTCGTGCAGCAGCGGACCGACTTCGTCGGGATCCTCGAGGCGATGGACGGTCTCCCGGTGACCGTGCGACTGCTGGACCCGCCGCTGCATGAGTTCCTGCCCCGCCACAGCGAGGTGCTCGGCCGCCAGGTCGACGCGTTCATCAACGGGGTGAGCGATCCGGAGGCCGACGTCCTCATGCACGCGCTCCGGGTCTGGGAGGAGTCGAACCCGATGCTCGGCACGCGCGGTTGCCGGCTCGGGATCCTCAAGCCCGGCCTGTACCGGATGCAGGTGCGAGCGTTGATCGAGGCGGCCGTGGCCCGCAAGGAGGCGGGGGGCGATCCGCAGGTCGAGATCATGATCCCCCTCACCGTCGCCAAGACCGAGATGGACCTGCTCGACGGCTGGGTCCGCGAGGAGGCCGAGAAGGTCTTCGCCCGGACGGGCACCCGCATCGACTACCTCGTCGGCACCATGATCGAGACCCCGCGGGCCGCGATCGTCGCGGACGAGATCGCGGCCACGGCGGAGTTCTTCTCCTTCGGCACCAACGACCTCACGCAGATGACCTTCGGCTTCTCGCGCGACGACGTGGAGGGCCGGATGATGCCGGCGTACCTCGAGCAGGGCCTCCTGAAGGTGAGTCCGTTCGAGCAGCTCGACCGCGCCGGCGTCGGCAAGCTCGTGGAGTGGGCCAAGGCCCGTGGTCGGGAGGTCCGTCCCGACCTCAAGCTCGGCATCTGCGGTGAGCACGGCGGCGACCCGGCGTCGGTGCACTTCTGCCACGACGTCGGACTCGACTATGTGTCGTGCTCGCCGTACCGCGTGCCGCTGGCCCGTCTCGCGGCGGCGCATGCGGCCCTCGAGTCCACGGGTCCGGGCACGACGGCGTGAGCGTCGCGTCCGTCCGCCTGCGCGACGGACGGAGCATCGCCTACGAGATCTACGGGGACCCGAGCGGGTTCCCCGTCCTGAACTGTCATGGCGGGCTCCTCTGCCGGATGGACGTCGAGCCCGCGGACGCCGTGGCACGCGAGCTCGGCGTGCGGATCGTCTCGCCCGACCGTCCCGGTGTCGGACGCTCGGACCGCCATCCGGGCTCGAACACCGCCGACTGGGCCGCCGACGCCGAGGAACTGCTCGACACCCTCGGAATCGGCCGCTGCGCGGTGATGGGGTGGTCGGCCGGCGGCCAGTACGCCCTCGGGGTCGCAGCTCGGCTCGGCGCGCGCGTCACGCACACGGGGGTGATCGCGGGGTGTGTCCCGGTGGACGACCCGGCCCGGCGGCGGGACCTCTCGTGGCTCGACCGGACGCTGGTGCTGCTCTCGACGCGGACCCCGCCGGTCGCGCGCGCGGTGTTCGCCGGACTCGGCCGCGCGGCTCGCCGCCATCCGGACCGGGCGACCCGGCGCGCGGCCGCGGGACTCCCGGAGGCCGAACGGGCCGCGCTGCTGGCGACGGGGGACTGGATGGGTCGCACCATGGCCGAGGCACTCCGGGATCCCGAGGGGCAGGCCGACGACTACCGCGCCTACGCGGCGCCCTGGGGGTTCACCCCCGAGGACGTCGGGGGCCCGGTCACGCTCTGGCAGGGTGACCGGGACCGTCTGGTGCCCCCGGTGTGGGGCGAGGTGCTCCAGCACCGGCTGCCCGACGCCGAGTTGGTCCGCGGCCCCGGAGAAGACCACCTCATCGCCCTGACCCGGCGCCCGGAGGTCCTGCGGAGACTGGTGGCGACGGCTCCGTGATCGGGTGCCCGGTGGTGTCACACCCCGTGGGTAGGGTCGTCGCGTGAGCGAGGAACGGACCGAGCGGGAACGGCGCTGGGCCGCGACGATGACCGGTCACGGCGACGGACCGGTCCGGCGGGCGCACGTGGACGCCACCGCCAAGCTTGGCGCGGTGGAGGGCTTCACGCGGCCGGACCGCGAGGAGTCCGAGGACACCCTCCTCGCCCCCGGGGCCACCCGGGCCCGGGGGGGCGGCCATCGCGCGCGGGACGAGGACCCCGACGCCTGGCGGACGTGCTTCGAGCGTGACCGGGACCGGATCCTCCACGGAACGTCGGCGTTCCGGCGCCTCGCCGGCAAGACCCAGGTCTTCATCTTCCCGGAGGACCATCAGCGCACCCGCCTCACGCACGCGCTCGAAGTCGCCCAGGTCGCCACGGGCATCGCGCGTGCCTGCCGGCTCAATGTGGCGCTGACCGAGGCGATCGCGCTCGGTCACGACTGCGGCCACGGCCCGTTCGGGCACGCGAGCGAGGACGCGTTCACGCCCTTCGTCGCCGGCGGCTACGACCACGCGGTCTGGGGGGCCGATGTCGTGCTCGAGCCGCTGAACCTCTGCGCCGAGACGCTCGACGGGATCCGCAACCATTCCTGGTCCCGCCCCGCGCCGTCGACGCCCGAGGGCGAGGTCGTAGCGTGGGCGGATCGGATCGCCTACGTCTGCCACGACTTCGAGGACGCGGTCCGGGCGGGGATCGTGGCGCCCGCGATGCTGCCCGAGATCGTTCGGGAGCAATGCGGGGACCGCCGGAGCCGCCAGCTCGATGCGCTGATCTCAGGGGTCGTCGCCACCACGCTCGACCACAGCGAGGTGGGGCTCTCCGCGCGGCTGGCGGAGGCGCTGGGCGCGTTCCGGACCTTCAACTACGAGCAGATCTACATGCGACCCGCGTCGGTGGCCCAGGGCGACGTCGTCGTGCGGGTGCTGCGGGCGCTGGTGGAGTTCTACGCCGACCGGCCCCACGCCCTGCCCGAGCGCGAGGTCGCCGCGGCCACGGGCCCGGCGGTCGGGCACGGCTTCGACCGGGCGCGGGCCGGCTCACCCGAAGCGCTCCGCGAAGCGGTGACCTACGTCGCGGGCATGACGGATCGCTTCGCCTTCGCCCAGGCACGCGCGCACCTCGGATGGGATCCCGCCGGGCTCCCGGCCGGGCTCGACACCGGTCGGTGACCGACCGCCATCGCTCCGGCGCATCGGTGGGCGACGCCGTACCCTGAGTCCATGGGGATTCTGGACGAGGACGTCGCGCGGGTCCGGGAGACCACCGACATCGTCGCCTTGATCGGCGAGCACGTCGCGCTCAAACGGGCCGGTGGACGATTCGTGGGGCTGTGCCCCTTCCACGGCGAGAAGACCGCGAGCTTCTCGGTCAACCCGCAGCTCGGCTTCTACTACTGCTTCGGCTGTCAGGAGAGCGGCGACGCCATCACGTTCATCCGCAAGATCGAAGGGCTCGACTTCGCCGAGGCGGTCGAGCGCCTCGCGGTCAAGGCCGGCATCACGCTGCGGTACGACACCGTCGGGGCCACCCAGGACCGCCGCAGGCGCGAGCGACTGCACGAGGTCGTCGGCGCGGCGGTCGAGTACTACCACCGGCTGCTCCTGGAGGACCCCGCGGGCGGCCACGCGCGCGGCTACCTGCGCAGTCGTGGGTTCGACGGTGACGCGGCGCGCCGGTTCCAACTCGGGTGGTCGCCCGATTCGTTCGACGCGCTCGCGCGACATCTCTACACCTTGAAGTTCAGCCGCGACGACATCGTCGCCGCGGGGCTCGCGTTCGTGAACCGCGCCCAGAAGGCGCAGGACTTCTTCCGCTCGCGGCTGATGTTCCCGATCTTCGACCGGGCCGGCAAGCCCGTCGGGTTCGGCGGGCGTACGCTCGCCGACGACGGCCCGAAGTACAAGAACACCGCGGAGACGCCGCTGTACCACAAGAGCCGTCTGCTCTACGGGCTGAACTGGGCCAAGGCCGAGATCGGCGCGCGCGACGAGGTCGTGATCTGCGAGGGCTACACCGACGTCATGGGCTTCGCCCTCGCCGGGGTGCCGAATGCGGTCGCGACGTGCGGTACCGCGCTCGCCGACGACCACGTGCAGATCCTCAAGAGCTTTACCCGTCATGTGGTGCTCGCCTACGACGCCGACGCCGCGGGCCAGAACGCGGCGGAGAAGTGGTACCAGTGGGAGCAGCGCTTCGACATCGAGGTCAAGGTCGCGCCGCTCCCGGCCGGTCGGGATCCTGGCGACCTCTGGCGGGAGGATCCCGGCGCGTTGCTCGAGGCGGTCGAGCACGCGCCCCGATTCGCGCAGTTCAAGCTCGATCGGGTTCTCGGCGCCGCGGACCTGAGCACGCCGGAGGGCAAGGCGCGGGCCGTGGACCTCGCGGTACCGGTGCTGCGGGAGATCCCCAACGAGCTCGTCCGTGAGCAGTATGTGCAGATGGTCGCGGGGCGCACCGGGTTCGACCACCGGGCGGTCAAGGACGCGGTCGCTCGCCGCCCCCCGCCCCGTCGTGCGGGTGATGACGCCGGCGCGGAGGAGCCCGTCCGGCGCGCCCCGGTGCGAGTGGACCGGCGCGAGGAGGACGCGTTGCGGTGGGCGATCCATCGCGGCGAACTCGTGGTGGACTGGATCGACGCGTCGCTGTTCGCCGATCCCGTGGCCCGGGAGGCGTTCGAGCACCTGTGGTCGGCCGAATCGGTGCCCGAGGCGATCGACGGCGCCGAGGGGCCGGCGCGGGCGCTGCTCGAGCGTCTCGCGGTCGAGGAACCGATCGAGGACGACGAGCCGGAGACGGTGCGGGCCCGACTGGTGGTGAACATCGTGGGTCCGGCGGCCCAACGATTGCGACAGCGGCTCCTGGCCGACGGCGACGAACGGGCCGCGGAGATCACGCGGTTGCTCGATCCGCTGAGAAATGCCGCCCACGCCGGGTGGGCGAGCGGCGAAGGTGCGGCGATGCAGTTGGTACGCTTGATCTCTTCGTGGAACTGAACGGACCAACCACACCCGAGGCGGACGGGACGGTCGAGCCGACCACCCCGCCGCGCCCGAACGGCGACATCGACGACCTCGTCGCGCGGGTACGCGATCGCGGCTTCGTGACGACCGGTGAGATCTTCGCGGCGCTGCCCGACCTCGAGCCCGACACGGCGGAGCTCGCCGCCATCTACGCCGGGCTCGAGGTGAACGGCGTCCAGGTCGTCGACGAGATCATCGAGGAGCTCCAGCGGGAGGACGAACGGCGCGCCAGCCGTCCGGCCGACGACGAGCCCCGGAAGGTGATCGAGCCGATCACGCCGCCCGTGCCCGCGCCCGCGCCCGCTCCGGTCCCCGAGCCCGTCGTCGAGACGGTACCGGTCGAGGAGCCGCGTGCGCCGCGTCCGGCGCGCCCCCGTCACACGCGTGGAGCGGTGGAGGCGGGCGCGAGCTTCGACCCCGTCCGCATGTACCTGAAGGAGATCGGGAAGGTCCCGCTGCTCACCGGGCCGCAGGAAGTGAGCCTCGCGAAGCGTTTCGAGGCCGGGATCGACGCCGAGACCCGTCTCACGGACAACCCGGACCTCTCGCCCGAGCAGCGGGCGAGCCTGCGGGCGGTCGTCCGGGACGGAGAGCTGGCCAAGAGCCATCTCATCGAGGCGAACCTGCGGCTGGTCGTGTCGATCGCCAAGCGGTACGTGGGCCGGGGGATGGCGCTGCTCGACCTGGTCCAGGAGGGGAACCTGGGCTTGATCCGTGCGGTGGAGAAGTTCGACTACACGAAGGGCTTCAAGTTCTCGACCTACGCGACCTGGTGGATCCGCCAGGCGATCACGCGCGCCATCGCGGACCAGGCGCGCACCATCCGCATCCCGGTGCACATGGTCGAGACGATGAACAAGGTCACGCGGGTGCAGCGCCAGATGCTCCAGGAACTCGGCCGCGAGCCGTCGGTCGAGGAGATCGCGGAGAAGGTCGAGCTCACGCCTGACCGCGTGCGGGAGATCCAGCGGCTGGGCCAGGAGCCGGTGTCGCTCGAAGCACCGGTCGGGGAGGAGGAGGACTCCTCACTCGGCGACTTCGTCGAGGATCCGAACGCCACGGCTCCCGCGACCGCCGCGGCGCGTGCGTTGCTCACCGAGGCGATCGAGGAGGCGCTCGAGGAGCTGAACGACCGCGAGCGCGCGGTCGTGCGGATGCGCTTCGGTCTCGACGACGGTCAGGTCCGCACGTTGGAAGAGGTCGGCCGCGAGTTCAAGGTCACGCGCGAGCGGATCCGTCAGATCGAGTCCAAGACGCTCGCGAAGCTGCGACACCCGACGCGATCGAACCGCCTGCGGGACTACCTCGAGGAAACCTGAGTCATCCGGGTGCGCGGCACCCGGTCGCGGTCAGCCGCGTGCGTCGACCGCGGGGTCGACGAGACGGAGCGGGTTCTCCGCAGTCTCGTCGTCGGTGCGCAGGCGCTCGACTCCGAGCTCGACGGCGGCCTGCATGCGCTCGAAGACCCGGCTGTCGCGCAGGCGCTCGAGCCGGCGGCGCATCTGCTCGTAGCGGGCACGTCCGGCGCGGGCGCCGAGGTAGTAGCCGAGGCCGAAGCCGAGGACGAGGCCGAGTCGGAACTTCATCGACCCCCTTCCTAGCGCGTCGGGCCGTCGTGATGCCGACCGGGTCGACCGAACACCTGTTCGTCTACGCTCAGCCGCATGGGCTACCGCGGCAAGGTCGTCGAGCAGGAGCGGGCGCGTGCGCTGCGTGCGCAGTCCTGGACGCTCGCGGAGATCGCGCAGGAGCTCGGGGTCTCCCGGTCGTCGGTCTCGGTCTGGGTGCGCGACGTCATCTTCGAGCCGAGACCCCGCCAGCGGCCGTTGTTCCGCAACCCCGGCGCGCTGCACCTGGCCAAGCTCGCCGAGATCGACGCCATGAACGCCTGGGGCGCGGACCGGATCGGGACCCTGTCCGAAGAGGCCTTCCTCGCCGCCGGCACCGCCCTGTACGCGGGGGAGGGTTCCAAGGGAGGTGGTGAGGTCAACTTCGCGAATACGGATCCGCTCATGATCCGCTTCCATTGCGCCTGGCTCCGTCGCTTCTTCGAGATCGACGAATCGCGTCTCCGCGTCCGCGTGTACCTGCACGAGGGCTTGGACATCGAAGCTGCTCACCGCTTCTGGTCCGAGATGACCGCGGTTCCGTTGGCGCAGTTCCGGACCCCCTACCGCCCGCCGGCGGATCCGACGATCCGCAGGACACGTCACGAGTACGGGTGTGCGTACGTCCGGTACTGCTGCTCGACGACTCACCGGCGGATCATGGGTCTGCAGCGTGCGCTGCTATCCTCGGCCGCTATTCCGGGGTAGCTCAATTGGCAGAGCGCGTCGCTGTTAACGATGATGTTGAGAGTTCGAGTCTCTCCCCCGGAGCCACTCACGCACCGGTCAGCGCATCCGCGCCGGCCGTGATCGCCGGCAGGAGCGCGGTCGCCGTGGGCAGCAGCTGCTCGCAGAAGAACCGTGTGGTGCGCTGCTGGTCGGCGGCACGATCCGTCCCCGCGGCCGCGATCGCGGAGCGGAGCATCAGGTGACCGGCCGTGAGCATCGCGAGGAGTCGTAGGTACGGCGTCGCCCCGGCGAGCGCGTCCTCGACCGTCTTCACGCCGGTCAACCACGCCGAGGCCTCACGGGCGGACGCCAGCGCACTGGTGATCGCGCCACAGGTCTCGGCGAGATCCGGATCGGTGACGGCGGCGACGTCGGTGGCGATGCGCGCGAAGTGCTCCATCACGACGGCACCGCCGCGCAGTCCGAGCTTGCGGCCCACGAGGTCCATCGCCTGGATGCCGTTGGTGCCTTCGTAGATCATCGCGATGCGCGCGTCGCGGAGGTGCTGCGCGGCGCCGGTCTCCTCGATGAAGCCCATGCCTCCGTGGATCTGCACGCCGAGCGACGTCACGTCGAACCCGGCGTCGGTGGACCACGCCTTGGCGAGCGGGGTGAAGAGGGCCGCGATCTCCTCGTTGCGCTCGCGCACCTCGACATCCGGGGCGTGTTCGCCGCGGTCGATGGCGGCCGCGGTGGTGTAGATGAGTCGACGCATCGCCTGGATGGTCGATTGCATCGTGAGCAGCATGCGCTGCACGTCCGGGTGCTCGATGATCGGCGCGCGCTCGCCGCGCGGCGTCGACGGGGTTCTGCCCTGGAGCCGCTCGGCGGCGTAGGCGTGGGCCTGCTGGTAGGCGCGCTCGGCCAGGGCCAGACCCTCGACGGCCACCCCGATGCGCGCGTGGTTCATCATCGTGAACATCGCGACCATTCCGCCGTGGAGCTCGCCGATCAGCTCGCCGACGGCGCCCTCGCCGTCCTCGCCGAAGGACAGCACACACGTCGGGCTCGCCTTGATGCCCATCTTGTGCTCGATCGAGAGGCACGTGACGTCGTTGCGGTCACCCAGCGACCCGTCGGCGTTCACGAGGTGCTTGGGAACGACGAAGCAGGAGATGCCCTTGGTGCCCGCGGGGGCGTCGGGCGTGCGCGCGAGCACGAGATGCACGATCTGGTCGCTCAGGTCGTGCTCACCGAAGGTGATGAAGATCTTCGTCCCGGTGATGCGGTAGGTGCCGTCCGGCCGGGGCTCGGCCTTGGTCCGGATCGCACCGAGATCCGATCCCGCGTCGGGCTCGGTCAGGCACATGGTGCCGGTCCACTCTCCGGTGATCATCTTCGGCATGTACGTGGCCTTCAGCTCGTCCGAGCCGTGGGCCTCGAGCAGGCGGGACGCGCCCTGCGAGAGGAGCGGGCACATGCTGAACGACAGGTTCGCGGTGGAGATGAGCTCCTCGAACACCACGCCGACGAGGAAGGGGAAGCCACCGCCGTCATACTCCGGCGACGCGGCGACGGCGCCCCAGCCCGCGTCGACGTACTGCCGGTACGCCGCCGCGAAGCCCGGAGGTGTCGTGACCGAGTTGTCGGGGTTGTGCACGCTCCCGACCTGGTCGCCGATCACGTTCAGCGGGGCCACGGTCTCGGCGAAGAATCGCCCGGCCTCGCTCAGGAGGTCGGGGACGGCGCCGGCGTCGACGTGCTCGAAGTCGGGATACGTGGCGATCTCGGCGAGTCCGCATTCGTCGAGGACGTCCGCGATGTCGGCAAGGGGAGGGACATAGTCAGTCATCGCGGGACAGTCTGGCGCGCCGGCCGGACCCGGGCGCACCGGAGTCGGCCGGAGGGCCGGTCGGTCGCCCGATCAGGGTCCTCCGACCCTGTGATGCTCGGCGTCGGATCCACGACACTCGTCGATATGCCGTCCGGACTCCCGGGCGCCCGACCGCAGGGGGATCCTCGTGAAGCGATCGACGCTGGACAAGTTCTTCGTGGCCGGCGGCCTGTTGCTCGCCGCGCTGCTGTTCGCGTTGGGGTTGGTGTTGCAGTCCAACGCGAACTTCGCGAACAACTACGTCCACGACCAGCTGCGTGCGCAGCGCATCACGTTCACGCCGGCGCAGGCGCTCCAGCCGGCCGAGAAGAAGGCTGCGTGCCTCGTGGACAACGCGGGCAAGCCGCTCGTCGAGGGCAAGCAGGCCGAGTGCTACGCCAACCAGTACATCGCGCTCCACCTGAGTGAGGTCAACGACGGGAAGACGTACTCGCAGACGAGCAGTGATGCTCGTGCACTGCGCGGGGAGGCCACCGCCGCCCAGGAGCAGGGCGCGGCTGACGCGAAGGCGCTCGACGGCCAGGCGAGCGCACTCGAGGGCAAGGTCGAGACGCTGTTCCGCGGCGAGACACTGCGCGGTCTGCTGCTCACCTCGTACGGCTTCAGCGAGTTCGGTCGCAAGGCCGAGCAGGCCGCGCTCGTGGCGTTCCTGGCTGCGTTCGTGCTGTTGCTCGCCTCGATCGCCGGGGCCGTCCACGCCATGCGGACGCCCAAGGACAAGGTCATCGAGTAGGCGGCGGTCGGCAGCGGCCCGCGCGGACCTCGATCGACGGCTCGCGTAGTCTCACTGGTCCGCCGAGGACGTAGGGGACACGACTTCGGGGCCACTGCCGACCGACCGTTCCCGGGGGATCTAGGACTTGAGACGGCCATCACGCGCGACGGTCCGTCAGGAGCTCGGGTTCCTGCTGCAACTGGTCGGCGTGTGCGGATTCGTCTTTGCCCGACCGGTGCTCGCCTCGTTCGGCGCGTCGCCCGAGACGCTGCTCGAGGTGGGAGCCACCGGGCGCACGGTGGTGCTCTTCGGCGTCCTCTGGGTCCTCGGTCCACCATTCGTGCTCTGGGCGGCCGCCCTGCCGACCCGGTGGTTCGGTACCAGGGTCCGCACGGCGGTCCACGTCGGCGTCCTGGCGGTCCTGGTCGCGATCTTCGTGGCCCAGTCGCTGATCCAGTCGCTCACGTGGTCCCGCGGGCTCATCTGGGTATTGGCGGTGCTGACGGCGGTGCTGGCGGGCTGGCTCTGGCTGCGCTTCGTCAACGCCCGGCAGTTCGTCGACTACCTCGCCGCGGCACCGGCGCTCTTCCTCGTCGTCTTCCTGTTCTTCTCGCCGGCCGCGGACATCCTCGGGGGCGCGAACCCGGAGACGGCCGCGAGCGGCGCGCACGTCCCGGTCGTGTTCCTGACCTTCGACGAGTTCCCGACCGCGTCGCTGCTCGACGGCAACGGCGGCATCGACGCGAGCGTGTTCCCGAACTTCGCGCGGCTCGCGTCGATGAGCACCTGGTACCGGAACAACACCACCGTCGCCTCGACGACGGGTCGCGCCGTGCCCGCAATCCTGAGCGGTCGCATCCCCGCCGACCATCCGGTGGCGCCCGTCGTCAGCCAGTTCCCCCAGAACCTGTTCACGATGCTGGGGCCGGGGTATACGTTCCACGTCGAAGAGCCACTGACGGCCCTGTGCCCGCCGCGCCTGTGCGCCGGAGGTGCGGGCGGCGGCGTCCGGCACCTCGTCCGGCCGTCGGTCGACCTGTGGAAGCAGCGGTTCCACCGTGCCGCGCCGGTCGTCGACGTGATGATCGGATCCGACCAGGCCGACCGCGGGCCGAGGTTCGAGGACTTCACCCGGGACATCGCGTCGACCGCGGGACCCCGCCTCGACTTCGTGCACGCGATCCTCCCGCACGTTCCGTGGAACCTCCTGCCCTCGGGCCGGACCTACGACGAAGGCACCGACAACGGCATCTCGCCGTACACGTACGCGTGGGTCGATCCGGAGGTCGCACGCGTCGGCCGCGAGCGTCACCTGCTCCAACTCCAGTACACGGACCACCTGCTCGGCGAGGTGCTCGACCGCCTCCAGACACAGGGCGCGCTCGACCGGTCGCTGGTCGTCGTGACCGCGGATCACGGCGTCGCGTTCGACGACCTGGAACCGCTGCGCGCGACCACCCCGGAGAACCTCACCGAGATCGCGTGGAGTCCGCTCTTCATCAAGTCGCCGGGCCAGACCTCGGGCCGCGTGGACGACCGCAACGCCGAGTCCGTCGACATCCTTCCGACGGTCGCCGACATCGTCGGAGTGAAGTTGAGCGCCCCGGTCGACGGGCGCTCGCTGCGTGGACCGGCGCGCAGGAGTACGACGAAGTACCTCGTGCCGTTCGATCAGAACCAGGTCACGACCGACGCCAACGGGCGGATCGAGATCCACGGGACGCAACGGTTCCAGGATCTGCTCACCCGCGCGCCGGGCTACCGGGGGCGCGACGCACTGGCTCCGCTGCGCACGGGGGCCTATCCCGACGTGGTCGGACGCGCGGCGAGCACGCTGGGTTCGGGGAGTCCCGTGGCCGGGAGCGTTCGGCTGGACGAGGCGACGCTCGAGTACGACCCGCCGTCGGGGCGTGTCCCGACGATGGTCCGGGCCGACGTGCGGGGCGCCGCCGGCGCAACGGTTGCACTCGTCGTGAACGGCGTGGTCGCAGGCACGTATACGCCGGCCGACGATCACCGCGCGCGGTTCGTCGTCTCCGAGTCGTTCCTTCGCCCCGGGCGCAACGACCTCTCCATCTCCGTCGTCGACGGACCGGTGAGTGATCCGGTGCTGCACCCGATCGGTCGAGGCTGACCGTCGACGCGCGATCCCCGTGCCACCGCGTGGGGATCAGCCGCGGTGTGCGACGTCGCCTCCGACCGATTCCTGCGCTCCGTCGTCCGCGGATGACTCATCCGGAGCCGGCGGGGTCGACGCCACGACCGGGGGCTCGTTCCCATGGGGCTCGGCGATCGAGACACAGTCGCGCCCCGCGCGCTTCGAGCGCAGGAGCGCCTGGTCCGCGGCGTCGACGGTCTCGCCGAAGCTGGCGTTCGCCGAGGACGCGGCCAGTCCGAAGCTCACGGTGAAGAGGGGCATGTCCGTCTCCTCGAGGTCGTTGCGCAGCCGGTCGCGCACCCGCTCGATTGCCGCCACGGCGTTGTCGATCGTGCAGTCGGGGAGCACGACGACGAACTCCTCGCCCCCGTACCGGGCGGGAATGTCGTTCGGGCGGACGGAGTCGCGGAGGACCCGTGCGAAGAGCCGCAGCGCGCGATCGCCGGTGTCGTGGCCGTGCACGTCGTTGAGCAGCTTGAAGTGGTCGAGGTCTCCGTACGCGACCACGAAGGGCAGACCGTCCTCGGTGAGGTCCCGCGTGCGGGCCTCGAGGCTGCGGCGGTTGAGCAATCCGGTCAAGGGATCGGTGTGCGCCTGGGTCTCCGACCGGGCGAACGCGCGGAGCATGCCCAGGCGGTCGCCGAGCTTGCGGGCGATGAGCTCCCACCCGCGGCCGTTGTCGCCGGCCACGAACTCGATCGGCCGTTGCATGTGCAGCACGCCGGTCGCGCGACCCGCGATGCCCACCGGCACACACCTGGCCCACACCTCGTCGGTCCGGCCGCGAAGGTACGGGCAGGTGTCGAGCGCCGCGCTGGTGGCGAAGAACTGCGTCTGGCCGCTCATCGTCGCCGGGCACTCCTCGGGCGACCCGACCCGGCAGGCCGCGTCGGCCTCCGGCGCGGTGTTCAGCACCTGCTGGAAGTGTGCATGGCTCGAGTCCGCGAGCAGCAGCTCGGACGGACATTCGCTGTCCACGATCGTCAGGGCCTGGGCGATCACGTCGAAGACACCTCCCTCGGAGTGCTCCATCTCGAGCGCCCGTTGCAGGGTCGTCTCCACGTTCGAGTATCTGGCCTCGGTGCGCATTTCGGCGGCCTCGGTTCTCATCCGGCGCTCGTCGTCGCGGTAGCCGCGCATGAGCACGAGCGCGAACCCGCAGAAGATGAGTCCGGTCGCGCCGAACGAGACATAGTCGACGGTCCGCTGCCGGTCGAGGCCGCTCACGACGGCTGAGGTCGACTGCTGCAATGTCGGGGCGTAGATGCGTGACTCGATCGACGCGAGCGTTTCGTTGGCCACTTTCGAGGTGCGACGCTCTTCCGCCAGTTTCGCGGCGAAGGTGGGGTCGTCGGGGCTCGTGGCGAGCAGGGTTGCCGCCAGCTTGACGGACTGGGCCGAGTTCTCGGTGTAGCTGCGCTGGAGCGCGCGCTCGCCGGGCCGGTCGAGCGCGTGACGGAGGTACTCGGCCCACGCCGCGTCCTTGACCTGACCCGCGGTCTGGGCGGCGGTGAGCGCCGTCGCGTGCTCCGCGGGATCCCGGGACTGGACGGAGGTGAGGAACAGCGCCTGGCCGTCCGTCGCCGCCTCCCACGTCCGGCGGAGTGCAGTCTGGGCGGGCACGGTGCGCGCCGCCTGCTCGCGAGCGAGCGAACGGGTTCCGCGTATGGTGAGCGTGGAAGCGATGACGATGGCGAGACCCGCGAGCATGCCGAGTGTGGTGAGGACCAGGGTTCTCGCCACCGGCCCCAATCGTCGAGTTCGCATCCGGAGGTCTCCTGACCGCGCGCCTTCGCTCGGCACGGCCGATCCGCGCATCGCCAGTCGAGCGACTGCCCCTTGTATCGAACCGTTTCGGACCGGTCTGTAGCCCAGATGCCGGGCCGAACCGTCGACACGGCGTGGTGACGGGCTCATACTGGGGGTCATGACCGAGCCGGTCATGCTGTCGACCGGGTGTGCGCTCCTCGCGGCGTTTCTCTACGCGCTCAGCAACGTGCTCGAACAAGGCGAGGCCGAACGGGTCCCCGACGCGTACGCGTTGCGTCCGAGCCTCCTGGTCCGGCTCGCCGGCCGGCCGCGGTGGGTGCTCGGTTTCGCGGCGGACGCCGGAGGGTACGCGGCGAGTGCGGCCGCGCTCTCGGTGGGTGCGGTGGTCTTCGTCGAACCGATCCAGTCGATGGGACTGCTGATCACGCTGTTCCTCGGCTCGGCGTGGCGACGGCGAAGGGTCGGAGCCTCGGATTGGTGGGTCGCGATCCTGCTCTGCGGCGGCCTGTCCGTGTTCCTCTACGAGACGTCGCCGACGCAGGGGCTCGACGTCGTGCCGCCATCACGGTGGCTGGTCGCCGCGCCCGCGATCGTGGGCGCGGTGATGTTGTGCATCGCCGGGGCGAGAGTGGCCCGACCCGCGCGCGGCGCGTGCCTCGGAGTCGCGGCCGCCATCCTGTTCGCGGTGTCGGCGGTGCTGACCAAGGCCTTCGTCCACTACCTCGGCGTCGGGATCCTCGCCTGGGTCCCGCACTGGGAGCCGTACGTGATGGCCCTCGCCATCGTGACCGGCTTCGTGATGGGCCAATCCGCGTTCCAGGCGGGGTCGCTCGCCGGGTCGGTCGCCGGGATCGAGGCGGCGGAGCCGATCGCCTCCGTTGCGCTCGGTGTGGGCCTGCTCGACGAGAGCGTCTCCATCGGCACGCCCGTCCAGGCCGCCGCGGTGATCCTCTCCGTGGTCACGGTCGTGTTCGCCCTCGTGATGCTCGCCCGGTCCGAGGGTCGCCTGGTCGGCGGCTCGTCGCCTACCGCTGAGGCCGACCGGAACGTGGTCGGACCCGTGCCGCAGCCCGGCAGATGAGTAGCGCGGACGCTCCGATTGAGCAGCGCTCCCGCAAGCGCGTTCGGCCCGCCGCCCGTACCGTCTGCCGAGGTGCGGAACCGCCGCATGCCGGCGTCACGGGAGGAACGGACAGATGCGACACCATCGGAGGGGAGTCGGTTCCCGGCGAGCGATGATCTCGATGGCCCTGCCGGCGCTGGCGGTGCTGCTGGGCGCGTGTGGCAGCAGTGGCGGTTCGGCGTCTCCGGCGCCGCCGGGTGGATCGAACGCCGATGTCTCAGCCAGCGGACCGACCGGATCGCCGTCGGGGAGCGCGAGCGGGGGAACGGCCACGCTGACCATCGGCGACGACCGCTGGGAGTTCACCACCGTGCAGTGTGCGTTCGGAACCGACGAGACCCGGAACGACGACTGGGACTTCTCACTGTCGGCCATCCAGGACGGTCTGCAACTCAGCGCGACGGGCGGTGCACCCGGTGGGCGGTACGGCGACTCGGTCGAACTCAACGACATCAAGGACTTCGAGAATCCGAGCGTCGGCTGGTCGGCCCCGTTCGTGCCGGTCGGCTCGGGACAGGCGAAGCCGACGGACGTCCTCGAGATCGACGGGAAGACGGTCACCGCGTCCGTGGACTTCGTCGACACCCGGGACGATTCGTCGTTCGCCCAGAACGCGGGTGTCGCCGGGACTCTCGAGGCGAGCTGCCCGTAGGGCCATCGCGGGCCGGCCGCGGCCCCGGTCCGCCACGCGGGTGCTCGCCCTAACCTGGGCGGGTGGAATGGCCTTTCGCGTCCCGGGACGACGAGTACGCGTGCGCCGCGCGGATCCTCGACCGGGACGGACCGAAGGGCGTCCTGATCGTCGGCGACGCCGGGGTCGGGAAGTCACGGCTGCTGGGGGAGGTCGGCCGGGCCGCCGGCGAGCGGGGATACGCGGTGGCACGGTCGTTCGCGTCGGCCGCCACTGAGACGATCCCGTTCGCGGCGTTCGCCGGCCTGCTGTCCGGAGCGGGCACGCAACCGACCGTCGACATCTTCGGGCGGCTCCGGCGCCGGCTCCAGGAGATCGCCGCCGGCCGCCCGGTGATGGTGGCCGTCGACGACGCGCACCGGCTCGACGAGGGGTCGCTGGCGTTGATCCACGAGCTCGTAACCGGTGAAGGGGTCCGGGTCGCGCTGACGGCACGTCGGGACGCCGCTCCATCCGAGGCGTTGACGACACTGTGGAAAGACGATCACCTCGACCGGATCGACCTCGAACCGCTCCCGCGCGGCGGGGTGCGCCGGATGCTGGAGTTGCGCCTGGCCGGGCCGGTACGCCCCGCGACCGAGCACGGTCTCTGGGCGGTGACGCGCGGCAACCCCCTGTACCTGCGCCTGCTCGTGGAAGGCGGGCTCGCCTCAGGAGCGGTCCACCGGACCGCCGGCGCGTGGCAATGGGAGCGGGACGCGTCCCCGCCGACACGGCTCGTCGATCTGGTGCGGGAGCGGTTCGCGTCGCTCGCGGCGCAGGATCAGTGCGCGCTCGAGATGCTGGCGCTGGCTGCGCCCGTCCCCGAGATCGTGGCCCACGAGCTCATCACCGACGACGCGCTCGAGGTCCTGGAGCGGCAAGGTCTCGTCGAGCACGTCGGCAAAGCTCCTTCGACGGCGGTGCAGCTCGCACATCCGCTGTTCGCCGAGGTCGTCGTGAGCGGTCTCGGTGCGGCGACGAGGACCTCACACGCCGCGCGGATCGCCGCGGCGTGGAGCCTGGTCACCGGGATGGATGCGACGCTCAACGCCGCTCGCTGGTCGCTGGAGTCCGGCGGGGAGATCGCGGCGCCGCTCGCGATCTCCGCTGCACGCGAGGCCGTGGCGCGGCTCGACGTGACCCTCGGCGAGCGCCTGGCCCGCGCGGCGGTCGCGGCCGATCCCGAGAACGCGGACGGTCACCTGCTGCTCGCGGAGGTTCTGCGCCAGCAGGGTCTCGGGGCGGAGGCGATCACCGCGCTGGATCACGCCGCGGACCGTGCCGCCGACGACGACCAGCGCGCCCGGGCGGCCATCGCCCGCGCGGAGACCGAGTCGCTGCTGCTCGGGCGCATCGATCAGGCCGTCGCGAGCCTGCGGGTGGCCGCAGCGACGGTCACGAGCCCCGACGCCGCGGCGCGCCTGGCCATCGAGCGGGCATTCCTGGGCGCGTTCTCGGGCGACTTCGGTGAGGTCGTCGCGGCCGCGCCCGCGGCGCTCGAGGGCGTCACCGACGAGGCGACGGAGCTGACGGTCGCGATCGTTACGACCTTCGCCCAGGCGTTGTCGCTCACCCTGGACGGGGTCGAGGCGCGCCTCGACCGTGGGCTCAGCCTCGCCCGGCGCCATCAGGCCGACCTCCCCCTCGCGGTGCACCAGATGAACGTCAGCGAGGTGCTGGCGATGGTGGGCCGGGGCGCGGTCGGGCGGGCCCACGTGCGGGCGACGACCGGCCTGGAGGACTGCGTCCGCAACCATCAACCGACCGGCTACTGGGCCGTGTGCGTCGCGTTCGCCGGATGCCTCACGGGCGATCTCGAGACCGCGGTCGGCGCGGCCCTCGAGTCGCACGCCGCGCTCGTCGAGGTGGATCCGTTCGGTCTCGCCGATCTCGCGGCGTCGGTGGGTGCTGTCGCCGCTCTCCAGGCGGATCGACCACAGCTCGCCGCCCAGTTGCTGGAGGGAGCCGGTTCCACCGGCGTGAGTGCCGACGAGCGGGCCCGGGCCGCGATCGATGGTCGCGTCGCGGTCTGGCAGGAGGTCGTGCACGGTGGGGTCGACGCCGCCGCCGCGCTCGCGGCCGAGACCGGCCGGTCGGCGGTCGCCGCCAGCCACTGTCTGTGGGGAGCCGTCACGCTGTACGACGCAGTGCGCCTGGGGCGCGCCGACCTCGTCGCCGGCGACCTCGAAGTGCTCGCGGCCGAGCACGACAGCGGGCTCGTGGACCGGTTCCACGCGCACGCGGTCGCGGCTGCGGGTGCCGACGCCGCCGCGCTCGAATCTGCCGCGGCTGAGCTTCTCGAAGCCGGGTGCCGACAGTTCGCCGTCGAGGCCGATGCCCAGGCGGCCACCGCATGGGCCGCGAGCGGGGAGGAGGTGGCCGCCGCGCGCGCCGCGTCGCGCGCGTGGGTGCGGTGGGCGACGTGCAGCGGCCGGATCCCGCATGCGCTCAAGGTGGCCCCACCGGGTCTCACCGAGCGCGAGCGGGAGATCGCGGTGCTCGCCGGTCGGGGCGAGGCGAGTCGAGACATCGCGGCGCGGCTCGTTCTCTCGGTCCGGACCGTGGACAACCACCTCCGTCGCGTCTACCGCGTCCTCGGCATCGACGGACGCCATCGGATCCCCTCGGTGCTCGGACTCTGACGCGGCGCCGCGTGGATGCGGTCGTAGCTCAGAGCAGGGGACTCTCGCGCGTGGGATTGCACCCCGATCGTCACCGGATGGCAACAACTCGGCTGGCTAGTATCTCCGGCTTGGGATCCTGGGGAGGGAGCCATCCATGAAGATCTTCCGTCGTGCCACGGCCGTCGTGGCGGTCGCCGCCTGTTCCGGCGCCGGTCTGGCGCTCGTTTCGGCGCCGATCACCTCGTCGATCGCCGCCGGCGCGGGAACGCCGACGCTCGCCGTTGGCGACGCCGCGGTCCACGAAGGTGACACGGGCGGCAAGCGGTCGCTGAGTTTCACTCTCAGTCTCTCCGAGCCTTCCACCTCGACGGTGACCGTCGACTACTCGTTGGTGCCGGTGACCGCGACCGCGGGTGCGGACTTCAAGCCGCTCAAGACCGCGACCAAGACCTTGACCTTCAAGCCGGGCCGCGTCCAGAAGCCGATCACCGTGCCGGTGGTCCCGGACACCGCGGTGGAGGGTGACGAGACGCTGCACGTGATGTTGCAGAACCCGACGGGTGGTGCCGTGATCGGCGACGACCAGGGCGTGGGCACGATCATCGACGACGATCCGGGCTCCGGCCTGCGCCTGGGGGTGGGTGACGCAACGGTCTACGAGGGTGACGCCAAGGTGCGAACTGCGAAGTTGTGGGTGACTCTGTCGGACAAGGCGCCGGCGCCGGTCTCCGTTCAGGCGGTGGTGAGC
Source organism: uncultured Acidimicrobiia bacterium (assembly GCA_963801105.1). Taxonomy (GTDB): domain Bacteria; phylum Actinomycetota; class Acidimicrobiia; order IMCC26256; family JAENVU01; genus JAENVU01. The sequence continues at coordinate 3,351,070 of CAWDDH010000003.1, read as the reverse complement.
GGCGACACGGCGACTGCTGGTTCGGACTTCAAGGCGGTCACCAAGAACCTGACGTTCAAGACGAACCAGTTCAAGAAGGTCGTGAGCGTGAGGATCAACTCCGATCTGAACGGCGAGGCGGACGAGACATTCCACGTCACGCTGCAGGGCGCTTCCGGTGCGGCGATCGCGGACGCGACGGGTACGGGCACGATCGTCAATGACGACGCGACGGTGAACCGGCCCTCGTACTGCGACCCGACTGACACCGCGATCAACGACAGCCACCCGGGTGACCCGACGTTCGAGGCGGTGTACACGCAGGAGAAGGGTCCGCTGAGCGCGCAGGACTGCGCCGCGCTCCAACTGGACCTCGACGCCGCTTCGGCCTTCGCGTCGCAGTACCCGACGGTGAGCTCGCTCCCGTCGAACTGGAAGCAGGCCGCGGTATGGGCAATGGGGCAGGGCATCCACTACGTCGACACGACGCGCGTGACCGGCCCGTTCGACCCGACGAAGCCGAACTGGCTCATGTACGACGGCACGTCACCGAGCTCGAAGCTCACCGGCATGATGTTCCTCGAGGTCCAACCGGGCGGTGCGAACTCGGTGCCGCCGGCCGGCTTCCCGGGTGACAACGACCACTGGCACCGGCACGACGCGCTCTGTTACAAGCCGGGCTCGTACCCGTTCATCGTCGGCGAGCACCTCACCGATCAGCAGTGCACGGCGCTCGGTGGCACGAACACGCTGTTCGCTGACAGCTGGATGGTGCACGTGTGGCTCCCGCCCTACGACAACTGGGTGGCCACGGACATCTTCAACATGATGCACCCGTCGCTGATGATGTGATCGGGCGTTCTCACCCGAGGCGGTGCTCGTAGAAGTCGGCCGTCGCGTGCGCGCCGTGCGGCCTCAACGAGTTCGAGTCCTGCGCTGGCCGCCTCGCGGGGCCGTAGCTCAGTGGTCAGAGCGGGGGACTCGTCATCACCTGGGCGTGAAACGCTGATCAAGGGTCATTCGCTGCGGACCACGACCGCCCGGCTGCTCGTCGCCGGGGCGATGGCGGCGGGGGGCGCATGCTCATCGTCGAGCCCATCGACCGTGAAGTCCGCCAGCACGACGTCCCCCGGTTCCCGGCCGGCCACATCGCTACCCGATCCCTGTTCGTGGATCTCGTCCCAGCAAGCAAGTGACGTCGTCGGCGTTGATGTCGGACCACCGCTGGGCGACGGCGACGTGCCGGGAAGGTTCTGGGGTTGCATGTTCGAGTACCGAGACGGCTCCCGGAAACCGACCCACCTCGGCGTGAACGCTGTGCAAGCTGTTGTTTGCCTGGTCGCAATCGCGTGGCGTGACGCGAATCTCTTGCTGCGGATCTCGGCTCGAAACGGACGGTTGGGTCGTGGTGCAACGCTCGCGGAGCGGGCATGATGACCTGGCGCCAAGGAGTGCCGTCATGTTGGGTGGATGCAGCGATGGCGGGAGGGCCGATGCCGAGCGCCGATGAGATCCGAGACGTTCAGCGAGCCACGTGGGCCGGGCTCTCTGCGGGCTGGGAGAAGTGGGACTCGGTCATCATGGAGCAACTCGGCCCGGTCGGCACGGCGATGATCGAGCGTCTCGACCTCGCTTCCGATCAACAGCATCTCGACATTGCCTCGGGCACGGGCGAGCCGGGTCTGAGCATTGCGCGGCTGTCGCCGAAGGGACGCGTCGTGCTGACCGATCTCGTACCGGAGATGCTGGAGGTCGCCGCGCGACGAGCCCGGGCGCAAGGGGTGGCCAATATAGAGACGGAGGTGTGCAGCGCCGATGATCTGCCGTTCGACGACGCCACCTTCGACAGCGTCTCGGTGCGCTTTGGGTACATGTTCTTCCCCGACATGGGCAAGGCGACGGCCGAGTTCGCACGTGTGCTCAAGCCGGGTGGACGTCTCTGTTCGTCGGTATGGGTCAAGCCCGAGGACAACCCGTGGACGACGATCGCCATGCAGGCGATCGCGACCGAGGTGGCGGTGGCGCCACCCGACCCGGACGGGCCGAATATGTATCGGTGCGCCGCTCCGGGACATGTGAATGCCCTGTTCGAAAGCGCGGGGCTCCGCGACGTTGCCGAGTGGGACGTCGACGTCGAACTCGTGACGCGATCGCCCGCGCAGTATTGGGAGATGATCAGCGAGCACGTCTCGCTCGCAGTTGCGGCACTTCAGCAGGTCGACGAACTGGCGCGGGAGCGGATTCGGGCAAGCGCCATCGCGAACGTGAGTGCGTTCGAGCGGGACGGCAAGGTCCGGGTTCCCGGTGTGGCGCGCTGCATCGTGGGAACGAAATGGGACCATCGCGTGGGTTCGCCCTACCGCGCCACGAATGCAGCTTCGCGATTGACAGACTGAACGATATCGTCAATCATTCAGTCATGACCCGACCGGTTTCGTTGCCCAGAGACGAACGGATTCTGCGGGCGGCGCGGCAGCACTTCGAAGTGGCTGGGTTCCGTCACACGAACGTCGCCGAGATCGCCGCTGATGCGGGAGTGGCCACCGGCACCGTCTACTGGCATTTCACCAGCAAAGAAGGGCTGTTCCTCCACCTCATCGAGGCGGACAATGCGGCGTGGCTCGAACGTGCCGAAGCGGCCTCGGGCGGTCCCGGCGACGCGTTGGAGCGCCTCGGTGCTTTGGCGGAAGCCAGCGCGAAGCACTTCCAGGACAGCGCGCTGCTCCTCGCCGTGCTCCGGCGCGACCGCCAGATGATTCCGGTATCCATGATCGAGGACCTGCACAACGAACTCGCGACGCAAAGCATCTCGGTCATCGCCGGGCTCCTTCGGGAAGGGGTAGCGGAGGGGTCGATCCGAGCGATCGACCCCGAGCGGACCGCGACGGTCCTCTTCACCGCAGGCCACGCGCTGTTCAACCAGACGTACCGGTCCTACGCCGAGCTCAGCGCGGTACTCGCCGACGTCGTAGTGCGCGGCCTGCGCAGCGACATCGAATCAGTTGGCCAGCGGGCGTGATGCCGATGTTCGACTGGGCCGTCGTCGCCGTCGTGAGCTTCTGCGCGATCGGGCGGTCGACGGGGATCATCGTTGCCAAGCTGCGCCAGGTCCGCTACCGGGCGAAGGCGACGGCATACCCGTCGTCGTGGCGGGATCGATGCACCCAACCGGAGCCCTTCCTGCTCCTGGCGATCACCCTCGTACTTCTCGTGACCCATGACGCGCCGAACGCGATGTCGCCCATACATGTTGTTGCCGCCGTCGCAGGAGCTGTACTGGCGTGTGTGGGGATCTCGCTGATGCTGTGGGCCGTTGCCTCCTTCCCCACCGTGTCACCCGGCCACTACATCCTCCCGGAACACCAAATCGTCGACCGCGGGGCATTCGGTTGGGTGCGCCACCCGCTCTACTTGGCTGCTTTCCTCATCTGGGCCGGGGTTGCGGCGGGCTTTCAGAACCTCGTGGTCCTGGTCATCCTCGCCGCCTACGTCGTGCCTGCCTACCTCATCTACATTCGCTCGGAGGAGCGGATGATGATCGGACACTTCGACGCGGACTACCTGCGGTATCGCGAACGGGTTCCCATGCTCGTGCCGGGAAGACTCCCGACCAGACGAGGTCGGACGACTCCCTGCTGACACCGCTCGCCGGTGATCACCCGAGTTGCCGCTCTGCCACCATGACCGTGAACGCTGTGCAAAACAGGGGTTTCCGCAGGTCACGGTCGAGCGTCGCGACGCGAATCTCTTGGTGTGGATCGCTGCGCGCGATGGAGTGGCGGCTCGGCTGTGCGCGGGCGTGGTGACGGTGGAGCGCGCCGGTCCCAACGTTCCTTGTCTTGGGGACATTGAATCGCCCTGGGTTCGTTGGAGGCTCCAGACCTCAACCGTCGGCCCGCTCACCGCGAACCGGCGACCGCGAAGATCTCGACGTCCTCGTCGAAGCCCTTGAAGCTGTGGAGGCCACGGCTCTCGAACGACAGGTCAGAACCGAGTGAGAGGTCCTTGATCGTTCGGGTGACGAAGATCTCCGAGTTGCCCGCGAGGTGCATCACGCGCGCCGCGAGGTTGACGGCGATTCCGGCGATGTCGCCGTCGTCACGAATCTCGCATTCGCCGGCGTGGAGACCGGTGCGGATCTCGAGTCCGAGCGGTTGCAGGCGCCTGATGATCTCCTGCGCGCAATGGACGGCTCGGGCGGGTCCGTCGAAGATCGCGAGAACGCCGTCACCGGTCGTCTTCACCACCCGGCCGCGGTGTGAGGCCACGGCGGTTCCGCACACTGCGTCATGGGCGTCGAGGAGCCTGTGCCACTCCGTGTCGCCCAGCTTCCGGGCCTTCGCAGTCGAATCGACGATGTCGGTGTACAACACGCTGGCCAGCACCCGTTCCGACGAGACCGGGGTACTGGCGACGTGTCCCGTGAGGAACCGCTCGACCGCATCGACGATGAGGTCGGCGTCCTCGGCGAGCCAGCTCGTGTGGAAGTCGCGTGGGAGCTCGACGTACTCGCACGACGGCAGGTGCTCGGCCAGATAGCGACCCATGGACACGGGCGCGATGGGATCGTCCGTGCAGTGGAGCACGAGCGTCGGACTCTGGATGCTAGGGAGCACGGAGCGCACGTCGATCTCGTTGATGAGTCCGAGGATGTGGGCAGCCTGCTGGGGCGTCGCGGTGTAACGCTCCATCTTTGCGGCGAGCCGTTGTTCGCGGTCGGGGTCGGGCGCGTGCTGGGCGAAGCGCCTGAGATAGTCGCCGGTTCCCCAGGACTGCTCGACGAACGGCTGCGCCGCGGCGATTTCCGTGCTCCCGATCGGATAGTCCGGCGCGGGGGAGAACCGAGCGAACGTGCCGTAGAGCACGAGCTTGTCGACGCGGTCGGGGAATGTCGCGGCGAAGAGCAGCGCGAGCGGGCCGCCTTCCGAGATTCCTCCGATGTGCGCGCGATCCCAACCGACGGCGTCCATCACGGCACGGATGTCGTCGACGCGGTCCTCGAAGGAACCGAAGTCGGCCGAGTGGTCGGAGAGCCCGGTGCCGCGCTTGTCGAACGTGACGGCCCGAGCGAACTCGCCACAGCGCCGGAAACCCCGCTCGAAGAACGGCGCCTCCCAGTTCAGCTCGACGTGTGAGATGAAGCCGGGTACCCACACGAGCCGCGGACCGTCGCCCCACTCCTGGTAGGCGATCGTGACATCTCCGCCACGCGTGTAGCGGGTGAGCGGGGCTTCCACCCTGCAAACGGTACCGGACACCGGCCGGACCGACTCTGGAGACGGTGGGCGCGCTCCTCTCGAGGTCCCGGCGCCTGCCGGACGGGGCGGACCGTTCCGCATCGGCCGTCGCCGACCGGTCATTCCTGTTGAACGGGAGGGACGGATGCGATCGCCTCGAGCTACCCGCTCGTACAGTACGAATCAGCGGGGCCGTAGCTCAGTGGTCAGAGCAGGGGACTCATAACCGCCTGGGCCTGTGCGCTGTGCTAGTGGCCGTTTGCCCAGGTCACGGTCGAGCGTCGCGACACGAATCCCTTGCTGTCGCGTCGGGTTCGAGGTGACCTCTCGGTTAGGCCGTTCCCGCCCAGCAGTGCGACCGGGTGACGAGATCCGCGACCGCCGAGCGGTCCGCGTCGACCATGAGTCCGGCACCAAGGTCCTCAGCGATGCGGGAGCATTGCGCAAGCGGCGCGTCTCGACGGGCCTTGTCTGGACACCCGGGGGACGCGACTGGCGCGGCTGGCGTCTCCAGCGGTCTGCGAACATGTCCAGCCCATGACGAACCGTGTGTCGATTCCGCACGTCCGCGCGCTGGACGGGTTGCGTGGGGTCGCAGTCATCGGCGTGATGCTGTTTCACAGTGAGCTACTTGCGGGCGGCTATCTGGGCGTTGACCTCTTCTTCGTTCTCTCGGGGTTCCTCATTACCTCGCTCCTCCTCGCCGAGGAGACCCGCACCCACACGATCGCCCTCGGAGCGTTCTGGGCTCGCCGAGCGCGGCGACTGCTCCCGGCCCTGGGGCTCATGCTCGCCGCGGTACTTGCCTGGTCGGCGGTGGTCGCCGACGGACTCACCCAGGCACGTGTCCACTCCGACGCGCTCGCGACGGTTGGTTACGTCGCGAACTGGCGATTCATCCTTGCGAGCCGAAACTACTTCGACCTGTTCCTGACCCCCACGCCACTCGAGCACACCTGGAGCCTCGCGATCGAGGAGCAGTTCTACGTCCTCTGGCCGCTCCTGGTCCTTGGGATCGTTCGATGGCGTCGCGGTCGACCAATCGCGGGGACGGTGCTCGTGCTGGCGCTCGCGCTCGGTACTGCCTCCACAGTGCTCATGGTCTCCCTCTACGACGGGGCAAACACCTCACGCGTCTACTTCGGTACCGACACCCGAGCGACGGCGCTTTTCGCGGGCATCGCCGTCGCCGCAGCCATCGCGAACCGAGGTCACATTCGCGGCCGGCAGGGCCGGATTGCGCTCGAGGCCGCCGGACTCCTCAGCGTGGTGGGCCTCGCGATGCTGTGGACCAGCTTGGGGGGAGATTCGCCCCAGCTCTACCGCGGCGGCTTCCTCTGCGCCGCGATCGGCGGCGCATTCGTGATCGCTGCCGCGGTTCACCCCCGACCGGGACCCATCGCCCGACTCCTCTCGTTCACCCCCCTGTGCTGGGCCGGGCTCATCAGCTACGGCCTCTACCTCTGGCACTGGCCGGTCGACGTCGTCCTCGACCAGGACGTCACCGGCCTCGACGGCTGGCCGTTGTTCCTGCTCCGCTTCGCGGTCGCCTGCGCCATCGCCGTCGTCTCCTACCGTTTCGTCGAGAAGCCGATCCGACGAGGCGCAGGCTCAACCCGACTCTGGGCCATCGTCGCCCCGTCGGCCGCCGCACTCCTTCTCCTCGGCGCCTTCCTCTTGCCAGGTCGGGCCCAGGACTCCTACTCTGCCGAGTCGCTCCGTCCGTCCCCCGACGACGACTTCCTCCTACTAGGCGACTCATTTGCGGGCCGGCTGGCTCCGGGACTCCAGAGAGCAGGTGGCCACTTCGGCATCGTGGTCACACCGGGCTGCCGAATCATCCATGGCGCGCTCACCTTCGAATCCGAGTTCGCAGCGGACTGCAATTGGGAGAAGGGCTGGCGGCTCGCCGTCGGGCTCAACAACCCGGACAAGGTTGTCGTCCTGGATGGCATTTGGGACCTCTTCGATGTCATCCCGACGGGCACGGGCAAAGTCCTCTCTCCTGGCAGTCAACCGTGGAACGCGCTCTACACGCAGCAGCTCGACAAGCTGGTCGACATGCTCGGAGGTGGTGGACGACGGATCATCCTCGTCACGTTGCCCTGTTCCACACCGCGTGACCCGGAGTGCACCGAAGGCGATGGACCACGGGCCCTACGACGCAGGACGCGTAGGTGCGGCCAACCGCGTGATTCGCTCGATGGCTCGTCGTCATCCGACCAACGTCTCGGTTGTCGACCTCCATCGCCTGATCTGCCCCGGAGGACGTTACTTGGAGGCTCTCCGCGGCGTGAAGCTTCGGTTCGACGGGGTCCATCTGACGCCGGCCGGTGCAGATGTGGTCGGGAGGTGGCTCCTTCCGATGATCGACGCGACACCTGGGAGGAGCGTGCCACCGTGAGCCCGCGCGGTCGAAGGCGCGACCATCCGTGGAATCTCTTGGTAGAGGAGCGTTGTGCTCCTGCAGCGCCGAGCACGTCGTCGCGAGAACACCCGGCAATACAGTGCGTTTCAGCGGGGCCGTAGCTCAGTGGTCAGAGCAGGGGACTCATAATCCCTCGGTCGATGGTTCGATCCCATCCGGCCCCACCCGTGTGACCTGTGGAAACGCGGCGTCGCGCACGCGCCATGGGCGCGGAGCGGTTCGTGGGGTCGTGGGCATGACCGCCTCCCCGTGTCCGATGCCCGCACGCTACCGAGCGCGTCGCCCTGGATGGGCCGGCCCGAGTCAGTCGGCGTGACGGCGCAGGGACGGGGTGTAGAGCCGTGGGCCCGAGCCGGTGCGCTTTGCTTCGTACATCGCGACGTCGGCGTCGGCGACGAGCCGTTCGGCGTTGGCGTTCTCACCGGAGAGTGCGACACCGATGCTCGCCCGGACCGAGACGCGCACTGATCCGACGGTGAGCGGCTCGCGGACGCGCGCGGCGAGTCGCTCGGCCCACGCGATTGCGGCCGATGCATCGACGGCGCCGGTGCCCACGACCAGGAACTCGTCGCCCCCGAGCCGACCGACGATGTCATGGGGGCGGACAACGCTGCGAAGTCGCTGCCCGACGATCTCGAGGACGGCGTCGCCCGTCGCGTGCCCGTAGAGGTCGTTGACGTCCTTGAACCCGTCGAGATCCATGAAGACGGCGGCGACCGGTCCCTTCTCGAGCGCTTGCTCCAGCGCGTTCATGATCGACGACCGGCTGCGGCACTCCGTGAGGACGTCGAACTCGGCGCGGTGCTCGAGCTCCGCGTACAGGCGCGCGCGTTCGGTGACGTCGTCGACGCACGCGACCGCGCCGAGAGATCTGCCGTCGTCGTCGACCAGCGCACCCAGGCGCAGCCGGGCGCGGCGCTCGCCGGCCTGCTCGGGGATGTGGACACGGACCTCGAGGTCGGCGTCGCGGCCCTGGTCGAGCACGGCGGTGAGCGCGGCGTCGAGCGCCGCCCGATCGGCCTGGATCACGTGCTCGAGTTGCGCGTCCACCGTGTCGCCGGTGGCCGCGCCGAGGACCTGCTCGAGCCGTTCGTTGGCGTACACGACGCGTCGATCGCCGTCGACGTGCATCAGGCCGAGCGGCATCGTCTCTGCGAGGCGGCGGAGCAGCTGCTCGCGGGTTCGGACCGCTTCGTGCGCCGCCATCTCGTCGGAGATGTCGACGGCCTCGGTCTCGATGCACGGGTCGTCCGGATCGTCGAGCCGGTTCGTGTTCGTCAGCTCCAGCCAGACCCATCTGCCATCGGTATGGCGATGCCGGAGCCGGAGCCGACGCCGGCTGCCCGGCGCGCCGAGCATCTCCATCCAGTGCTCGATGCCGCGGGTCTGGTCCTCGGGGTGGACGAGATCGAGCGATCCCCGTCCGATGAGATCCTCAGGACGCCAGCCGAGGATGCCGGTCACCGCCTCGTCGACCTGGGTCAAGGTTGCGATGTCGTTCTTGCGCATGCGGAACAGGCGTGGCCGCAGGACCGGCTCGGCAGGGAGGGGCGCGGCGGTGGAGATCGGGCCGGCGCCGACGAGCACCGCGAGAAGCGCGCCGTGCCTCCGTCGCACGTCGAAGAGGTGCGCCCACAGCTCGACCGTGGGGTTGCTGGCGAGCCGTATCACGAGCCTCGTCATCCCGGCCTGACGAACCCGCTCGCCGGCGGCGATGACCGTGGCCCGGTCTGCCGGGACGACGAGGTCGAGTGCCGACCGTCCCGCCATCACCGGATGGGCGCCGACGTCGAGTGATTCGGGGACCGGCACGAACATTCCCAGTTCTCCGATCGCCGCGACGGGCGCGTCGGGATGTCCTCGCAGCAGCGCCCGGCAGGCGGTCTCCACGACTTCGGGATCGAAGGTCCCCGGATCCGACATCGCTCACGGATCGGCTGGTCTGGCGCATGTCTGTAGGCCGGCCTCGGTCGCCACCGGGTTCGAAGGGGGCGAGTCGGCCTCAAGGTCGTGACCCCACCTGACGAAGGTCTGACCGAGACGAAGGCCGGGTTCGAGACCAGGGCCAGGGCTGCGGATGTGAGGTATCGGATGAGAACACATCCGATCAGGGAACGCGTGGTAGGGAGCGGTCGCACCGAGGATCTCCGTGCGGAATAAGGAGTTCGCGCCCATTCGCGACACGATGGCCCGGGCGACGCTGGAGCAGCTCGCGGCGATCGTGGAGTCGAGCAACGACGCGATCATCGGCGAGGCCCTCGACGGGACGATCCTCAGCTGGAACGCGGCCGCCGAGCGAATGTACGGCTGGTCGGCGACCGAGGTGCTCGGGCGCCGGATGTCGGTCATCGTGCCTTCCGAACGCGCGCGTGAGTTCGAGAGCGTGCTCGCGGCGGTCGCGCGCGGTGAGCGGGTCGAGCGCCTCGCGAGCGTCCGACGCCACAAGGACGGCTCGGGGGTCGACGTCTCGGTGACCGTATCGCCGATCCATGACGCGGACGGCCGGGTCGCCGGTGCGTCGTCCATCGCCCGGGACATCGGCGAGCGCACACGCGCCGAGGCACAACTACGCGCCCGCGACGCAGCGCTCGAGCAGACCCTCGGGCTGCTCGAGAAGGCTGAGACGCTGAGCCGGACCGGAACGTGGATCCTGACCCTCGGCGAACCCCGTGGGCTCTTCTTGTCCAAGGAGTGCCACCGAATCCTGGAGATCGACGAGTCGACGGCGATCACCATCGAGCTGTTCATGTCGATTGTCCATCCCGGTGACCGGGACCAGCTCCGCGAATCCTTGATCGGGGCGCTCGCGGGCCGGCGCGTCTTCGAGCTCGACTTGCGCATCCTGTGGCGGGACGGGTCGATCCGGTGGCTCCACGTCTGGGCCGAGCCGGAGTGCGAGGCCGACGGGACCCCGCGACGGGTCATCGGCGTCGCCCAGGACGTCACCGAGCGATACACGGCCGACGCGGCGATCCGTGCCAGTGAGCAGCGGTTCCGACTCATCGCCGAGAACGCTGCCGACCTGATCTACCGCTACGCCCTGGTTCCCAGCCCGCACTTCGAATACGTGAGCCCGGCCTCGCGAGCGGTGACGGGCTTCACGCCCGAGGAGCTGTACGACGATCCGACGCTCATCGACCGCCTCGTCGACTCGGCCAACTCTGCGAGGTTGGAAGAGCGCTACCAGGCGGACCTGCTCGACGAGCCCGTCGACGTCGCGGTGCGGCGCAAGGACGGGAGTCTCGGCTGGGTGAACCAGCAGCTCACCCTGATCCGTGACGACGACGGCCAGCTCATCGCCGTGGAGGGCATTTCGCGCGATATCACCCGGCGCAAGGAGGCGGAGGACCGCCTGGCCCACCAGGTCCTGCACGACGCGCTCACCGGTCTCCCGAACCGACTGCTCCTGGGGGACCGGCTGACTCTCGTCTCGGCCCAGGCCGAGCGTGATCACCGGTCGGTGATCGTCGTCGCCGTCGACCTCGACGATTTCAAGCTCGTGAACGACACGCACGGGCAGGCCGCCGGCGACGTCGTGCTCGGGGAGCTCGCGGCGCGTCTGCGCGTGGCCACGACGCCGGACGAGACGGTCGCCCGGACGGGCAGCGACGAGTTCGTGGCCCTCGGCAGCGTCGCGAACGACGCGGAGGCGCTCGACTTCGTCGAGCGGGTGCGATCGGTGACGGCCGAACCGGTCGGCGTGGGCGACGAGGGGCTCTTCGTACGCGCCAGCCTCGGCGTGGCCGTGGATCGACCTCCGGCGACGTCCGACGACCTGCTCCGCGATGCGGACCTCGCCCTGGCCCGGGCCAAGCGGTCGACCGGCAACGCCCGCGTGGAGTACTACGACGCTGAGATGCGCCGCCGGAGCAACGAGCGGTTCGCCTTGATCAGCGATCTCCACCGGGCGATCGAACGCAGCGAGTTCGAGCTGTACTACCAGCCGGTCGTCCGGCTCTCGACCGGGGGGATCATCGGCGCCGAGGCGCTGATCCGGTGGAACCATCCCGTACGCGGCCGCATCAATCCGGTCGATTTCATCGGGGCCGCCGAGGACACCGGGCAGATCGTCGAGATCGGCCTCTGGGCGCTGGGTGACGCGTGCCGGCAGCTCGCCGCGTGGTCGGAGCGCGAGCCTGCGCTCGCGGACCTCGGCGTCTCGGTGAACGTCTCGGTGCAGCAGCTCAGGGTGCCCGGGGTCGCCGACGCCATCGCCGAGGTCGTGGCCCGCGCCGGCGTGGACCCGGGCCGGCTGACCCTCGAGATGACCGAGAGCGTCCTCGCCGACGACCTCGACTCGATCCGTGGCCTGCTCGCGCGGTTCCACGCGGACGGCCTGCGCATCGCGGTCGACGACTTCGGTACCGGCTACTCCTCGCTCGCGTACCTGAAGAGCCTGCCGTTCGACACCCTCAAGATCGACCAGGCGTTCATCAAGGGCCTCGGCGTCGACCCGTACGACGGCGCGATCGTGGAAAGCGCATTGACGGTCGCCCGTGCCATCGGGCTGTTCGTCGTCGCCGAAGGCGTCGAGACGCGGGAGCAGCTCGCCGAACTCCGCGCCCTGAAGTGCGAAGCGGTCCAGGGCTACTTCGTCGCTCGGCCGCTCCCGGCCGAGGAGTTCCGCTCGCTGGCCGCTTCACGACCCACCTGGTGACCGTCGGTCACGCCGACCGCCAGTCCCGCTCGCGTTCGGCGAGGACGCCGCCGCGTGGACCGATCCTGTGCCATGGTGCCGGGGACTGACGGGCGGCTCCTAGATTCGGCCCATGGAGCTGTGGGAGCTGATCGCTCGGGAATGCATTCGGGACACCGTTGCCCGCTACAACCATGCCGGTGACCGCGGCCGGTACGCGGAGATGATCGAGTGCTTCACCGAGGACGGTCGGCTGGTGATCGTCGACGACGCGGAGCATCAGGGACGCCCGGCGCTGGAGCGCTTCTTCTCGGACGTGTCGGCGACGGCCCGCCCGGGACTCACCCAGATGCGCCACTGCGTCACCAACCTCACCATCGAGGTCGACGGCCCCGGCGGCGGCGAAGGCATCGAGCTACTTCCAGGTCATCACCGGCATCGGCCTCGACCACTGGGGGCGCTACCGCGACCGACTGGTGCCGGTGGGCGACCGGTGGCTCCTCGCCGAGCGCATCGTGAAGACCGACGGCTACGCGCCGGGCAGCTTCTTCGCGTAGTCGGCGAACGTGCGAGCCTCAGAGCTCGCGCAGGAGGTCGGGCTGCTTGAACGCGGTCCAGCCACGGTCGCAGTTGAGCACCGCACCGGTGAGGCTCCGCGAGGCGTCGGACGCGAGGAAGACCACGACCGCGGCGATCTCGGCCGCATCCTGGAGGCCCGTGGCGTGTCCGAGGTCGAACGCATGCTTCACCGCGTCGTTGCCCCAGATCATCTCGTTCATCGGCGTGTCGACGTATCCGGGGCTGATCGCGTTGACGCGGATCCCGACCTTCCCCGCGTTGGGCGCCATGGACTTGGTCAGCAGCGCCACACCGCCCTTGCTCGCCGCGTAACCGTCCATCCCGCCGAGCGGGACGTGGGCCATCGACGAGGCCGTGTTGATGATGGAGCCGCCGCCCGACCGCTCCATCACGGGGACCGCGTAGTGGCAGCAGTAAAAGGTGCCGCTGAGGTTGATGGCGATCACGCGGTCCCACTGGTCGGGTTCGACGTCCGGCGCGAATCCGTCCCGGCCGGGCCAGGCCACGCCGGCGTTGTTGTGCAGCACGTGCAGCGCGCCGTACCGGTCGACGGTCGTCGTCACGAGGTCGGCGCAGTCCGCCGCGATCGCGACGTCCGTGTGACGGGCGAACGCATCGCCACCGGCATCGGTGATCGCCGCGACGGTCTCGACCGCGCCGGCGTCGTCGACGTCGCCCACGGCGACCCGCGCGCCGGCCGCGGCCAGCGCCACGGCGCTGGCCCGCCCGAGCCCCGAGCCGCCTCCGGTCACGATCGCGACCTTGCCTTCGAGCTCCATGACGTCCTCACTCCGTATCGGCGGCGACGGCGCGGATCCTACGACCGCGCCGGCACGCTCACGTGAGGTCCCAGAGCAGGCGGTAGTAGTCGGTGCGCACCGGATCGGGGTCGATCCCGTAGGCCTCGAGCAAGGTTGTCTCCCACCCGGGGCCGAAGTTCCACACGGTGCTCCACGTGGCGATCGCGAGGTCGGCCCAGCGATCGGCGACGCCCAGCACGCCGAGGTCCACGATGCCGGCGAAGGTGCCGTCGTCGCCCACGATCGTGTTCGGTGCGCAGGCGTCGCCGTGGCAGACGACCGATCGGTCGACGGGCGGGGGAGTGGCCACGCGGGCGAGCGCCCCCTCGGTCGACAGCCCGCGGTGCTCGACGTGCCATCGCCCGGGATCGGTGACTCCAGTTGCCGCTCGGCGGCGCGCCGATGCGACGCGGTCGCGGGCCGACCAGGTGAAGGGACATGCGTCCACCGGGGCGCGGTCGTGGAGCCGGCGGAGCCCCGCGGCCAGTGCGGCCACGGCGCGGGCGGGGTCCGCGGTCCAGCGGTCGGTGACGGCAGATGCTCCGCGCAGGGGAGCGGTGACGAGCCAGACCCCGTCGGCGTCGGCGCCGAGGTCGAGCACCTCGGGCACCGGGACGAACGGCGCGACCCAGCGCATCCGCTCGGCCTCCGCGCTCGGATCGAGGCCGGCGTCAGGTGGCGACCACTTGACGAAGCGACGACCGTGTCCGTCGCCGACGGCAAAGGTGAGCCCGCCGACCTCGTTCTCCCATACGGGCACGATGGGGTCGTCGCCCGCGAGCGCCGCGACCGCGTCGGGTACTCCGACGTCGGGAGGTGGCGGTCGCGCGGGCACGCCGTCAGCCCCGCCGGGCGTGCCACTCGTCGGCGGTGAGCCAGAAGAGTGCGCCCTGGAGCTCGCCTCGCCGCTCGTTCGCGGGGATGGTCGCGACGCGCTCCTGGTGCATGCCGATCCGCTCCGCGACGCGGACGGAGGCGGTGTTCTCGACCTGCGGGACCGAGCAGACGGTGGGGAGGCCGAGGGTCGTGAACGCGTGGGCCAACGCGGCCCGGGCCACCTCGGTCGCATAGCCGTTGCCCCACACGTCGGGGTCGAAGCGCCAGCCGACCTCCACGGCGGGGAGGATCTCGGGCAGGAACATCGGGACGGAGAGGCCGGCATAGCCGATCACGCGATCTGTCGGACGCTCGGCCACGAGCCACAGCCCGAACCCGCACGCCTCCCAGTGGGCGCGCTGGTTGGCGATGAAGGACGCGGTGTCGTCGCGGTCGATGCCGCGACCCATCGGGTACTGCCAGACCTCGCGCTTCGCGAAGATCGCGGCGAGCGCATCGAGATCGTCCGACTCGAACCGGCGGAGCCGCAGGCGGTCCGTCGTGACCTCGGGGAGGAAGCCCACGGTCCGGGGATGGTTGCCGGCGGCCGGGTGCACCCCGTCTCTCTACCAGCTGGGGAGGAGACCGCGTAGGAGGCCCGGGCGGCCCGGCGCCGCGAAGGGCCCGCACCCCGGCCGCGACGAACCTAGGGTGGTCGGACGTCGCCCGCCGGGCGGCCCGGTCGGGTTCGGGAGGTCCGGTGCACGACACGACCGACCAGCGAGCCGACCTGGTCTCGGATCTCCTCGTGGCGCTCGTCAGCGACCGTGGAGCGCAGCCCGTTGTCAGCACCGGGGTCTGAGCCGGAGGTCGGCGTCGCGGATCTCGCGCAGCTGGAGCTGCTGCGCGACCTCGAGCCCGACGTGCTCGGCGAGCTGGCGCGCCGGCTCGTCCGGCGCGACTACGCGCCCGACGCCGTCGTGCTGCGTCAGGGCGACGACGGCGAGGAGTTCGTACTCGTGCTCGCCGGGGAGGTGCGCGTCGAGCGGGACGTCGGCGACGCGGTGCTCCGGCTGGGCCGCGCCGGGGTGGGATCGATCTTCGGCGAGCTGAGCGCGATCACCGGTGACCCGCGACGGGCGACCGTCACGGCCGGCAACGGCGTCTCGGTCGCGATCGGCGACCACCTCGCGTTCGACGCTCTGATCCAGATTCCGGTGGTGCTCGACCGCTTGATCGCGCTCGCCGCGCCCCGTCTCGCTGAGATCGCCCAACCCGTCCCGGTGGTCCTCGCCGACGGCGCCGAGCTGATGATCCGACCGCTCGTGTGGCGGGACCGCGCCACGTTCCAGGCGGCGATCGAGCGCCAGGACCGGGAGTGGTGGCATCGGCGCTTCTTCTCCGCGGCCGCGCCGAGCCGGGCGTTGATCGACTACCTCGTCCACGTGGACTACCTCGGTCACTTCGCGTGGGTCATCGGTGTCGCCGACCCGCTCGAGGGCATCGGGACGGCGAGGTTCATCCGTTCTCGCAACGATCGTCGCGTTGCCGAGCTCGCGTTCGAGGTCGCCGACGAATGGCACGGTCGCGGCATCGCGACGGTGCTGCTCGGCGCCCTGGGCGCCGCGGCGGAACGGTCGGGGATCGACACGTTCCGGGCCGAGGCGCTCTACGAGAACCGGGCGATGCGGGCGGTCCTCCGCAAGGCCGGTGCGCACTGGGGGCACGCCGAGACCGGGGTCATGGCCACGGTGTTCCCGGTGGCGGGCACCCGCGGCCTGGTGCCGGAGCCGGTCCACCGGGCGCTCGGCGACGTCGCGGAGGAGATCGTCACCGTCGCGGGGCTCGCGCTGCGGCGCGATCGTTGAGCCGTCGCCGGGTCCCTCAGGTCGCGAGCGCGCCGAGCCCCGGATAATCGGGCGCGTAGCGATGGATGCGGAAGGTCCACCACGGCTCGATCACGAACCCGGCACCGGTCCGGGCCGGGGTCGCCTTGCGCACGGTGTACCGGGGGTTCTCGTACTCCCACACGATCGTGCCGTCGGGCTTCGCCTCGAGGAAGTCTCCGAGCGAGCCGTAGGCGAGCAGGGTGTTGCCGTTCGGCAACCGCTGCGCGCTCGAGATGATCGCCGCGAACCGGCGGTCGGCTTCGCGCGTCGGGAACACCCGCTTGACGGTGGCCGCGAACCGGCCGTCGTCGCCGAGGACGTACGCGCCGTTCACCATGACGGGGTGGATCTGCTCCACCGTGGAGTACTGGCGGACCTTGGGCAACCCGTTGCTGAACACGGTGATGTCACCGGCGCCGGGCGACCCGGCCGGGATCCACTCCGGGTCGTGCTGGACGAACAGCTCCTGATCGGCGGCGGTGCCCCGGCCGTACGCGGCAGGGTTGCCGACGCGGAACCTCAGGTCTCCCGCAGGCCCGGCCGCTTCCTCGGTCGTGGTCGAGTGGTCGATCACCCACAGCTCGCTGAACGAGCGTGAGCTGATCATCACCTCGTCGGTGGCGGCGTTGTAGGTGACAGCGTTCGCGTGATTCCAGTCCTCGTCTCCGTCGTTGCCCGGAAGCACGAAGTTGACGTCGATCTTCTCCGGGTGATCGGCGACCACGCCGTAGTTGGCTTTCGTCGGGTCGTGGTCCTGCACCAGGTGGTCCCAGACGTGCCACTCCCATACGACGCGACCAGCAGTCGGCGAGTACTCGACGACGCTGTCGGGCCAAAGGTCCCGGTCCGGCAGCAACTTCGGGTCTCGCCCCTGTGCGATCGCCTCCGCCGCCGGCTTTCGCTCCCACGCGAGCACGAGGACGTTCCCGTTCGGCAGCGGCTGGATGTCGTGGTGCTGCATGACGTCGTCGGAGGCGAGGTCGAAGCGCCACTGGACGGTGCCGTCCCAGTCGAGCAGTTCCACGCGCCCGCCCGCGCCCTGACCGTGAGCGAACGTGCCCTTCCGTTCGAGGTTCCCGGCCCGCAGGAGGCGGCCGTCCTCGAGCAGGTACTGCATCAGTCCCGGCCGGGTGTCGGTCCTCCACTCGTGGACGACGTTGCCGTCCATGTCGATGAGCACCGTCCGGCGCAGCTCGAGCGGTGCGTAGAGCGTGTAGCCCTCGAATGCACCCTTCCGGTGGGTCATCAACCCGCGGGGACCGGAGGAGCCATCGTTGCCGCTGGTCGCCGCCACGACGACGAGCACGAGCGCGCACAGCGCCACGAGCGCGATCGAGATCCGGGTCCAGCCGCGCATGCGCCTTGCTCCTGTGAGGGGAAGGGTCCGGGGTCGGGACGTGCCGGGGGACTCTGGCATACCGGCCTCACCCCCGGGGCGGCGCGCGCACGAATCGCGCAATCGGCGCCGGCGCGATCCCGGGCTCAGCCGCCGGCGAGCGAGCGCACGACCTTGGCGAGCGCCGAGAAGTCCTCGCGGCCGTACCCGGCGGCGCTCGCCGCGCTCAGCATCTGGCGCACCAGCCCCGCGGTGAGCACGGGCGTGTGGGTGCGTGCGGCATGGCCGATCGCGAGGTCGAGGTCCTTCGCCATCAGGTCGGTCATGAAGCCCGGTGCCCAGTCGTTGCTCGCCGGGCTCTCGGGTACGACCCCGGGGGCCGGGAGCCGGGTTCGGACCGCCACGCAGTCGGCGGTGGCATGCGTGAGGATCTCGTACAGCTGAGCAGGGTCGATGCCTGCCCGCTCGGCCATGACGGTGGCCTCGGCGGTGGCGAGCATCTGTGCCGCGAAGATCAGGTTGTTGCACAGCTTCACGACCTGGCCCGTGCCGGGACCGCCGACGTGGACGATCAGCGCGGCGAACGCGTCGAGCGCGGGCCGGGCGGACTCCAGCGTCGTGGCCTCGCCGCCCACCATCAGCGTGAGCGTGCCCGCCCGGGCCCCCGCGGTCCCGCCCGAGACGGGAGCCTCGAGGTAGCCGGCTCCCGTCGCGGTCACGCGTGCGTGCTGGGCGCGCTCGATCTCGGGATCGATCGTGGAGGTGTCCACGACGATGCGACCGGGCCCGAGCGCGGGGAGCGCGGCGTCGAGCACCGCGACCACGTCGGGAGAGTCGGGCACGCAGAGGATCGTGACGTCGCTCGCGGCGACGACGCCCTCGGGTCCCTCGCGTTCGGTCGCGCCGAAGGCGACGGCGGCGTCGACCGGGGGTCGGCTCCGGGAGGCGACGCTCACCGAGTGCCCCGCGTCGACGAGGTGCCGGGACATCGGCAACCCCATCGCTCCGAGCCCGATGAAGCCGACGCGCATGGCGGTTGACGCTATCAGCGGGTCTTCGTACCGTGACCGGCGTGACCGATCCCGAGCTCCTGTTGGTCCCGCAGGCTGCGGCCTCCCGCCTGGCGGGGTTGCACGGCGTGCTCGAGCCGGCCG
This sequence comes from uncultured Acidimicrobiia bacterium, assembly GCA_963801105.1. Classification (GTDB taxonomy): domain Bacteria; phylum Actinomycetota; class Acidimicrobiia; order IMCC26256; family JAENVU01; genus JAENVU01. The sequence continues at coordinate 3,332,216 of CAWDDH010000003.1, read as the reverse complement.
GCGCCGGGGTCGGGGTCGCGCGGGTCGCGGGGCACGGAGGGGAGTACTCCGCACGTCTGACCGGCGCGCGCTTCGCCGAGGGGCAGGGCCGTGTCTTCACGACCGCGCCGGGGCATTTCCCGGCCGCGTGGGAGAGTCCGGCGTACCTTCGTCATCTGCCCGGTGGGCTCGAGTGGGTCCTCGACCGGTCGGACGACGAGGAGGCGGAGTGATCGACGGACCCACGGAGTCGTACGCGAGCGACGACGACTGGCTGGTCGTGCCGCCACCGGCGCACCGGAACTTCTCCCCGTGGGCGCAGGTGCAGCTCGAGCTGGCGGCGACCGTCCCCGAGGAGGGTGTCCCATCGATACCGGGCGCGGTGCCCGGCTGGCGGGCCCGTACCCGGGGCCGGCTCACGGACCACCTCGGCGAGTTCCCGAGGGGGGTTCCGCTGCGGGGCGAGGTGACCCATCGCGAGGACCTCGGCGAGTACACCCGCGAGCGCATCGTGTACGACACCGAGGAGACGATGAGCGTCCCCGCCTTCCTGCTGGTCCCGCACCGGCGCCAGCGGCGCGGTCCCGCGGTCGTCGCGGTCCACGGACACGGTCCCGGCAAGGACGAGATCGCGGGAGTGGGACCGGACGGTCCGGGTCCCGGTGCCTACGCCCACCAGCTCGCGCAGGCCGGCTACGTCGTGCTCGCGCCGGACCTGCGCTGCTTCGGGGAACGGGCCGACTGGGCGCCCGACGACCGCGACCCGTGCGACGCGAACCTCGCGGCCGCGGTCGCCGCCGGTCGGAACCCGCTGGCCGCGAACCTCTACGACCTCGTCTGCTCGATCGACCTGCTGGAGGAGCACCCGCTGGTCGACCCCGCGCGTATCGGAGTCGCGGGGTTCTCCTACGGCGGGACGATGGCGCTCTTCCTCGCCGCGTGGGACACCCGCGTGCGGGCGGCGATCGTCTCGGGCTTCTTCTCCTCGTGGAAGGCGGTGCACCGCGTGCCGTACAACCTCTGCGGCTCGCAGGTCCTGTTCGGAATGCTCGGCACGATCGAGCACGTCGACCTCGGTGCGCTCGTCGCCCCCCGCGCCCTGATGATCGAGTCGGGGACCGAGGACCTCTTGTTCCCACACGACGTCGCGCGTGCCACCGTCGATCAGCTCGGCTCGGTGTACGAGGCGATGCGCGCGCCGTCGGGGACGCTCGAACACCATGTCTTCGACGGCGACCACCGGTGGGACGGCACGACCGCGCTGGCGTTCCTGGAGCGGTGGCTGTGACGCCGGTCGCGCCGCGGCTGACCGAGCTCGGGATCGTGCTGCCGGGCCCGTATCCGCCCCACGAGCCGCTCGACGCGGTGGTCGTCCACGGCGGCCGCGCCCGCACCTCGGGCCAGCTCCCGCGTGACCACGACGGGGTGATCCTCCACCAGGGCCGGCTCGGGGACGACGTGAGCCTCGACGACGGCGCCGACGCCGCGCGCTGGTGTGCGCTGAACGCGCTGTCGGTGCTGCAAGCGGAGCTGGGTGACCTCGAACGAGTCGCGCGCGTGCTGACCGTGCTCGGGTTCGTGGCGAGCGCGCCGGGGTTCGTGCAGCAGCCCCTGGTCGTCGACGGCGCGAGCCGGGTGCTGGCCGAGGTCTTCGGCGACGCCGGCCGTCACTCGCGCTCGGCCGTCGGCGTCGCCGCGCTCCCGCGCGGCGCGGCGGTCGAAATCGAGGTCGAGGTCGCGCTGCGATGAGCCCGCGCATCGTCGTCATCGGCGGCGGCAGCTACCAGTGGGTGCCCAAGCTGCTCGTCGACGTCGCCAACACCCCGTCGCTCCAGGGTGCGGAGATCGTCCTGCAGGACATCGATCCCGAACCCCTGCCGCTCATGGCGGAATGGGTCGAGCACGTCGCCCGCTCGCGGGGGATCGCGCTGACGGCCCGCACCACCACCGACCGGCGCGCCGCGCTGCCGGGCGCGGACTTCGTGATCGTCACGATCTCGACCGGGGGGTTCGCGTCGATGCGCCAGGACCTCGAGGTGCCGAGGCGGTACGGCATTGCCCAGAGCGTGGGCGACACGGTGGGCCCGGGTGGTATCGCGCGGGCGCTGCGAAACATCCCGGTCTTCCTCGGCATCGCGCGCGACATGGAGGAGCTCTGCCCGGACGCGTGGTTGATGAACATCACCAACCCGATGACCACGATCTGCCGTGCGGTGACCCGGGAGACCGCGATCCGTACCGTCGGCCTGTGCCACGAGGTCACGATCGTGCAGTTCTTCCTCTCGCTGCTGCTCGACGCCGACTTCCGCGACGTGCACGTGGAGATCACCGGGGTCAATCACCTGCCGGTGATCACGCGTTGCACCATCGGCGACTGCGACGGCTTCGCCCTGCTGACGGAGTTGCTCGACGACCCGCGCCGCGCGGGAGCAGCTGGCGATGGATCTGCCCGAGGGCCTCGGGTTGACCAAGCCGGGGCCGGGGCCGCACTGGACCCGCGGCGACCTCATCGCGGGGAACCGCCTGAAGTTCGAGCTGTTCCGCCGGTTCGGGGCCCTCCCCGCGGCCGGCGACCGCCATCTCGCCGAGTTCTTTCCCGGTTTCCTGACCGAGGAGTCGGGGTGGGGTGGTCGCTGGGGGGTGCGCCTCACGACGATCGAGGAGCGGGAGGCCTGGCTGGGCACGTACCGCAAGGAGCTGGACCGGATGCTCGCCGAGCCGGAGGTCTCCCGAATGCCCTCGGGCGAGCTCGTCGCCGCGGCCATCGACTCGATCATCACCGGGCACCCCCGTCACCTCCCACTCAACCTCCCGAACGCGGGGCAGTGCCCGGACCTCCCGGACGCGGCGGTGGTGGAGAGCATCTGCACCGTCGACGGCGACGGCATCCGCGGCCGGGACCGCGCGGTCGCGCCCCTGGTGCTCGCTGAGCAGCTGCGGCGCGTCGTCGCGGCCCAGGAGCTGACGGTCGAGGCGGCCGTCGGCGGTGACCGTGACGCCGTCCGCGCCGCGATGCTCGCCGATCCGCTCGCGGGACGGATCGACTACGAGGCGACCGGACGGATGGCCGACGAGCTGCTCGCTGCGACCGCTGCCGTGGCTCCCGCAGTTCGCGTGAGCGGCGCGCGCCTCGAGATCTTCGCGACGGTCCCGGAGCTCGCGGCCGCTGCGGCGGCCGATGCACGCGAGCGGATCACGGCCGCGGTGGCCCGACGCGATGTCGCGCACGTCATGTTCGCGTCGGGCAACTCGCAACTCGAGCTCCTCGACCGCCTGACCGCTGATGCCTCGGTCCCGTGGTCAAACGTCGTGGGCTTCCACATGGACGAGTACGTCGGGATCGCCCGCGACCACCCGGCGAGCTTCGCCCGGTACATGCAGGAGCGGATCCTCGCCCGCGTCACACCCCGGGCGTTCCACCTGCTCGACGGCACCGCGCCGCCGACGGCCGAGTGCCGGCGGTACGCGCGTCTCCTCGCCGGGAACCCGCTCGACCTCTGCATCATGGGCATCGGCGAGAACGGCCATCTGGCCTTCAACGATCCACCCGTCGCGGACTTCGACGACCCCGATGTCGTGAAGGTCGTGACGCTCGACGACGCGTGCCGCGCGCAACAGGTGGGGGAGGGGCACTTCCCGAGCGTCACGGACGTGCCGCCGCAGGCGATCACGGTGACGGTTCCCGGCCTGCTCGCCGCACGGGCGGTCATGGTCGTGGCGCCCGAGGCGCGCAAGGCGGCGCCGGTTGCCGCTGCCTTCACCGGGCCGGTCACGACCGCGTGCCCGGCTTCGGTCCTCCAGCGCGTCGATCACGCGGTCGTGTATCTCGACCGTGCGTCGGCGGCCGGTCTGCGATCATCCCAGTCGTGACCCGGACCCCGAACCGCTCCGTGAGCGCCGTCGTGGGGTTCACGGACCTCGTCGAGCTCCGGCGGCGGCTCCCGCGGCTCGTGGCCGGGCTCGTCCTGCTCGGCGTGGGCATCGCCGCCACGTTGCGGGCCCGGCTCGGCCTCAGTCCCTACGACGTTCTCCACCAGGGCATCTCGGAGCGCACCGGGGTGAGCTTCGGCCTGGTCGTGATCCTCCTCGGGATGGTGATCCTCCTCCTGTGGATCCCGCTGCGCCAGCGTCCGGGCGTGGGCACGATCGTCAACACGCTGACCGTCGGCCTGATCACCAACGCGGTGTTCGACGCGATCGGTCCGGTGCACCAGTTGGTTCTCCGGTGGGCGCTCCTGCTCGGCGGGGTGCTCGTCACCGCGTTGGGCGTGGGCCTCTACATCGGGTGCGGGCTGGGCCCGGGCCCGCGCGACGGGTTGATGACGGGGATCGCGGCGCGCGGCTTCCCCATCTGGCTCGTCCGGACGTGTCTCGAGCTGATCGCGCTCGGGGCCGGTTGGCTCCTCGGTGGTGACGTGGGGATCGGGACGGTGATCTTCGCGTTCGGCATCGGTCCCGGCGGTCACTTCTTCCTGAACCGGTTCCACCTCGGTGTCGGGACCACCGACCCCGACCCGGACGCGACCTTCGCCGAGTGACCGGCGTGCGCGCCGGCCGGGCGGTCGACGGCGGGCACGCGATCCGTGCGGCGGCGGGCCGGGCCTAACCGGGGATCGCCGTGCCGCCGGCCATGAGCTCGAAGACGCGCTCCCAGCCGACCGGTCGCATTCCCATCCGATCCACGAGATCCAGCGCCTCGGACGCGGCGGCCTCGCCCCGCCGCGAGGTCCCGCACAGGGCGGCGAGCGCGAACCGCCCGAGTGCCCGGTCGAGCACCGAACCCGTGCCGTCGACCTCGGCCATCGCGGCCTCGAGGGCGCGTTCGGCACCGGCCGGGTCGCCGGTGCGGATCCGCGCGAAGGCGGTCGCCAGGCCGTGTCGGAAGCGGTCGGCGTAGGTCACGAGCGTCGGCTGGCTCTCGGTGAGGAGCACGACGGCCTCCTGGGCGCGGTCACCGGCGACGAGCGCCATCGCGAGTGCGACGTTGGTCGCCGCGTCGCTCCCGGCACCGAAGGCGACCTCGTGCGCCTCGCCGAGCAGCTCGAGCGCCCGGTCGACGTCACCGTGCTGGAGATACGCGAGCCCGACGACCATCCGTTGCTCGTCGTTGATGAACCGCTTGCTCTCGGGCCCCGCGACGAGGAGCTCGGCCAACTCGACGGCTCGGTCGTCGCCGGTCATCACCGCGATCGCGGTACGCACCAACTGCGGGAGGCGCGCCATGTTCTCGTCGTGGACCTGGAAGCCGATCGTCTCGATCTCGTCGATCAACGCGACGGCCTTGTCGTAGTGCCCGCTCAGTGTGTGAGCGAGGATCAGGGGGCTCATGGCCTGGAGCTCACCCCAGGCGTCGCCGACGGCGCGGAAGACCTCGACGGCGTCGCGCGCCTGGTCGAGCGCCCGCTCCGGGTCGCCGGTCCAGACGGCGATGTTGGCGAGCAGGACGTTCATCATGGCGCCGGCCCAGCGGTTCCCGAGCTCGCGTGCCTCCTGCTCCATGCGGACCGCGAGGTCGTGGGCCTCGGTCAGCCGTCCCTGGGTGAAGCGCACCCACGCGAGGAGGCCGAGGGCCCAGGACACGCCGCCCCAGTCTCCGATCTCGGAGAACGTGGCCGCCGAGGTCTCCAGGCGGATCTCCGCCTTCGTGTATTCGCCGTCGATGAACGCGAGCCACGCGAGGTTCTGCAGGGCCCAGGCCTCACCGCGGAGGTCGTGGACCGAGCGGAAGAGCGCGAGGGCCTCCTCGATGTTGCGCGCCGCGACCTCGTGCTGGCCGCGGAACAGGGCCGTCATGCCGGCGAAGCGGAGCGCCTCGGCGAGGCCGTAGGAGTCGCCGATCTCGCGCCATTCGGCGATGGCTCGCTCGAAGGTGGCCGTCGCCTCGGTGAGGTCGCCCTCCTTGTACTGCACGTCGCCGAGGATCGTGCCCGCAGACGCGAGCGAGCGCCGGTCGTCGGCCTCGCGCGCGAGCCGGTCCACGATCGCGAGGTCGTGCCGCGCCGCGGGCGTGTCGCGCTGCTCCGCCCGCGCCCGCGCCCGCAGCAGGTGGAGCCCGAGGCGCTCGGCGTGCTCGGTGTGGTCGACGAGTGGGATCGCGTGAGACAGGTACTTCTCAGCGGACTTCCAGTCCTCGCGCTGCTCGGCCCGGCGTGCCGCACGGGAGAGGAACGACGCCGCGTCGCGTGCCATCCCCGGTGGGAGCCCCGCCCCGGTGCCGAGCTCGGTCAGCAGCGATGCCGCGAGGTTGAAGTGGTAGGCGAGGCGGTCCATGACCTCCTCGATGCGGCCGGTGCGCTCGCCCTCCATCGCGATGTGCTTCGCGAGCACGCCGTGACGACGGGCCCGCTCGGCCTTGGTGAGGGTGCCGTAGGCGATCTCACGGGTCAGCTCGTTGCGGAAGGAGTACTCGTCGTCGGTGACGTCCAGGAGTCCGGCGCGGGCGAGCTCGCCCAGCGCGGCGCGGGCGTCGACGGCGTGGGTGGCGCCGAGGATCTCGAGCAGCGCGATCGGACCCGAGGTGCCGATGACCGCCGCGTCCTCGAGGACCGCGTGTCCGGACGGCGGCAAGCGGTCCAGGCGCGCGGCGACGAGCCCGTGGAGCGTCGCCGGCAGGTCGGTGGGGGACCCGCCGCTGTCGGCGGCCATCGCCGCGAGCTCCTCGACGAAGAACGGGTTGCCCCCGGAACGGTCCCGCAGCGCGTCCCGGACCGCCGCCGGTGTGTCCGGCAGGAGCGCCACGAGCAGGGCGCCGGTGTCGCTCTCGTCGAGGGGATCGAGGTGCACGTTGACCATGTTGTGACGGCCCGGCGGCGGCGACCAGTCGTCGGCGAACTCTGATCGGGCGGTCGCGAGCAGCATCACCGGGAGCCCGCTCAGGCGCCGGAGCAGGCGCGGCAGGAAGTTCAGGAAGTCCGGGTCGGCCCAGTGCAGGTCGGAGAGGATCAGCACGAGCGGCCGCTCCTCGGCGAGCGCCGCGAAGTAGGAGAGCGCCGCGCGCAGCGACTCCTCGCGCGCCCGTCCCGGGTCGACCGCGTCCGAGGGGAGCGCCTTGCCCATCAGTGCGAGCAGACCGTCGGTGATCCGCCCGATCTCGGGATCATCGGGTCGGGTGACGCAGGTCTGTCCGACCGATCGGTGCAGGGCGTGGCGCAGGACCTCCGCGTCCTCGTCGGGGGTCGTGGAGCAGGCGGCCGTGATCATCGACGCGATCGGGTACCAGGGATCGGTCTCGCCGTAGGGAATGCAGTGACCGGTCAGGACCCGTGCGTCGTAGCCGTCCTCGGCCTCGCGGCCGATCTCCGCCGCCAGGCGGGTCTTGCCGACGCCCGCCTCGCCCACGACCATCACGAGGTGCGCCCGCCGACGGGTCACCGCTGTCGTCAGTGACGCCCGCAGGACCACGAGGTCGTCGTCCCGTCCGACGAGGGGTGTCTCCGGCCGGGCGCGGCGGAAGCCCGGAGGCGCGATGGCGGCGACGGCCTGCCACGCGTCGACGGACTCCTCGCGTCCCTTCACACTCAGTGCACCGAGCGGCTCGTACCGCACGGCCCGGTCGGTGGCCGCGTGGGTGACCGGACCGACGACGACCTGGCCCGGCGCGGCGATCGTCTGCAGCCGGCTCGCGGTGTTCACGACGTCGCCCATCGCCGTGTAGTCGCCGCCGGCGCGGAGGGCTCCGACGAGGACCTCACCGGTGTTGATGCCGATGCGCATGCGCAGGTCGGTCCCGGCGTCGCGATTGAGCTGCTCGAGCCGCTCGTGCATCCGGAGCCCGGCACGTACCGCGCGCTCCGCGTCGTCCTCGTGCGCGACCGGCGCACCGAAGATGGCGACGAGCGCGTCGCCGATGACCTTGTCCACCTGCCCGCCGTAGGCGACGACGTCGGCGGCGAGCCGCTCGAACGTGCGGTCGACGATGTTCTTCACCTGCTCGGGGTCGGTGCTCTCCGAGAGACGCGTGAAGCCGACGAGGTCGGCGAAGAGCACCGTCGCGACCCGGCGCTCGTCCTGCCGGCTCACGATCGCGTGCCCGCACGCCGGGCAGAACCGGGCGCCGTCCGGCGCGTCCGAACCGCAGGAGGGGCAGGTCATGCTCCGCATCGTACGACCGGTCGGCCGGGACCGAAACGGTCCGCGACGTGCCGCCCGCCACGTTGCCGGAGCCCGATATTCCAGGATCGGCTCGGTCCTCGCGCCGGTACCGTCGACGCATGTCCCTCCTCCGCGATCGTCGCGTCGCGCTCCTCGTCGGCGGCCGGGCCGTCAACGCCATCGGGAGCTGGTGCGCGCTCGTCGCCCTGTGGGGCTACGCCAGCTTCCGATTCGACGCCGGCCCCTCGGCGATCGCGGTCCTCGGACTGGCGTGGGCACTCCCGGCGCTGCTCCTCGGGCCGATCGCGGGGGTCCCGGTCGACCGCCTCGGCCCCAAGCGTGTGCTCATGGCCGCCGACGGTGCCGCCGCGCTGGTGGCGCTGTGCTTCCTGCTCGCCGGCTCGTTCCCCGCGCTCGTCGCGCTGGCCCTGATCGACGGCGTCACCAAGGCGTTCTCGGAGCCGGCCTTTCGCTCGCTGGCGCCGCGCATCGTCGACGACGAGCACCTCGCCGCCGCCAACGCGCTGCTCGCGACGGCGAGCCAGTCCGCGATCGCGATCGGGCCGCTGCTGGGTGCGCTCGCCATTGGTGCGTTCGGGTTCGAGGCGGCGTTCGTCGTGGACGCGATGACGTACGGCGTCGGGCTGCTCGTGCTGGTCCCGTTCCGGATCGACGCGGTCGAGCCCACCGCCGAGGCCGACGCGCGCGTGGCCCGACCCGGCGTGCTCGCGTCCGCCAGGGAGGGCGTGGCCATCGTCCGCGACCGTCGCGATCTGCGTGGGCTGCTGCTCCTCGGCGCGAGCGTGTACTTGATCTGGGGTGGCTTCGTCGTGGTCGAGCCGATCTACGTGCGCGAGGTCCTCCACGGCTCGCCCGCGCTGTTCGCGTGGCTGGAGTCCAGCTTCGGCATCGCGCTGTTCGTCGCGGGCCTCGTGGTGACGCGGCTCGGCGACCGCGTGGTGCGCTGGCCGGTCGTGTGCTCCGCTGCGATCGCGTCGGGCGCCACCGCGATGGTCTACGTCGGTACCGCGAACGTCGTCGTGGCCTTCGTGGGGATCATCGGGTGGGGGATCGTGACGGCGTACTTCGGCGCGCCGCTCCACACGCTGATGCAGCGTGCCGCGCCCATGGACGCACACGGTCGCGTCTTCGCGCTCGACGGCACGGTCCACAGCGCGGGCGATCTCGTCGCCCTTCCCGCGGTCGGGCTCGTCGCCGGGCTCGTGGGCATCCAGCTCGCCGCCATCGGGATCGCCGTGGTGCCGGTGGCGGGCGGTGCGCTCACGTGGTGGTGGGTCCGGCGCGGCCGGGCCTCGGACGCCGGCGTCCGGGCCGACGGGGTCGCGGTCCGGGTCGCCACCTAGCCTGGCACGCGTGCGCGCCCGCCTCGACGACGACCGGATCGCCGAGCGCCTCACGGAGGTGCCCGGCTGGGCCCGTGACGGCGACGCGATCCTGCGCACCGTCGAGTGCGCGAGCTTCCCGGCCGCGATCGCGTTCGTGGTCCGGATCGGCTTCCTCGCCGAGGCGAAGGACCATCACCCCGACGTCGACATCCGGTGGCGCACGGTCCACCTGAGCCTGTCGACGCACGACCTCGGTGGCCTGTCCGACCGGGACTTCGATCTCGCGGCCGAGATCGACACGGTCGTGCCATGAGCCTCTGGATCGTGATCGTGCTGATCCTGGCGATCGCGGTCGCGCTGATCGTCGCCGTCGCGCGGGACGAGGGCCCGACGGCCACCGACGTCGCGATCGGCTACGCCCGGGCGGTCGGCGCGGCCGACTTCGACGCGGTGTACGCGATGACCGATCCTGAGCTGGTCGGCGGCCGGAACCGTGCCGCGTGGGTGGAGGCGGAACGGGCCCGGCCGCACGCCGTGCTCGCGGTGGACGACGTTCGCGTCGCGCACGCCGAGGTGACCGGCGATGCCGCGCGGGTGGAGCTCGTCGTGGATGCCGCCGGTCGGGGCGCCACGGTGGATCTCCTCCGCCGCCAGCGCGCGTGGAGCGTGAGTCGTTTCGTGGTCGCGCCCACGCCGGCCGCCGGTCCCCGCTGATCCGGTGCCCGCCGGCGGCATCCTCCTCACCGGCGGCGCGAGCCGGCGGCTCGGCGCGGACAAGGCGACCCTCGTGCTCGACGGGGAGACGCTCGCCGTGCGCGCCGCGCGTATCCTGCGCGCGCGTGCTGCGAGCACGTCGTCGAGGTCGGCGACGGTGGTTCGGGGCTGCCGTCCGTGCGGGAGGAGCCGCCCGGCTCCGGGCCGCTCGCCGCGCTCGTCGCCGGCGCCGCCGCGCTGGCGGACACGGGCCGGGACGGTGTGCTCCTGCTCGCCTGCGACCTGCCGTTCGCCGCGCCCGTCGTGGAGGCCCTCGCGGCGGAGTCCGGTGCCGGCACCGTGATCCCGCGGGACGGCTCGGGTCGGGACCAGTACGTGTGCGCGCGCTATTCGGAGGACGCGCTGCGAGCGGCCTCGGCGCTCGTCGCGTCCGGCGCGGACTCGCTCCGCAGCCTCGTCGCAACGCTGCCGGAGGAGTCCGTCCGCTTCGTCGCGGGATTCGAGCGGGCCGCGTTCGCCGACGTCGACGATCCGGCGGACGCGGCGCGGATCGGGATCCGGCTGCCCCGGTAGCCTCGATCCGTGTCCACCGATGCAACGCGTCGCCCGACCACGCCGGTCCGCATGGGGGCGTGGGACGGCGCACGGCTGCGGGACCGGCCCGACCGCCTGGTCACCGAGGAGCCGATGGAGATTCGCCTCGACGCCCCGGGCCGGGCGCCGGATCCGCTCGCGGTGGTCATGCGGACGCCCGGGCACGACTTCGAGCTCGCGGTCGGTCTCTGTCTCACCGAGGGGTTGATCGACGGACCCGCCGAGTTGCTCGAAGTGAAGTACTGCACTGGTCCCGGCGTCGAGCAGACCTACAACGTCGTCACCGTCACCACTCGGCTCCCGATCGACCTCGAGGATCGCAGCCGCACGTTCACCGCCAGCGCGAGCTGCGGTATCTGCGGGAAGACGACGATGGACCAGCTCGAGGTCGCGTGCGCAGCTCTCGGCGCCGGCCCGGTCGTGGCGCTGTCGGTCGCCGCCGCCCTGCCGGCGCGGCTGCGCTCGCACCAGTCGGTGTTCGACGTCACCGGCGCGCTCCACGGCGCCGCGCTCGCCACGGCCGACGGTTCCATCGAGGCCGTGCGCGAGGACGTCGGCCGGCACAACGCGGTCGACAAGCTGATCGGTCGGGCGCTGCTCGAAGACGGGCTCCCGCTCGCGGAACGCGTGCTCGTCGTCTCGGGCCGGGTCAGCTTCGAGATCGTGCAGAAGGCGGCGCGGGCGGGCGTCGCCGTGATCGTGGCCGTGTCGGCACCGTCGAGTCTCGCGGTCGCGACGGCCCGCCGGCTCGGCGTCACGCTGGTGGGCTTCGTGCGGGACGGGCGCGCCAACGTCTACTCCGGCCACCAGCGCGTCGAGGCCGCCTGACGGGTCGCCGGCGGAAGCGCCCGGCGCCCGTGCCCGGGGCGCAGCAAGTGGCGTGCCAGACTCGCCTCCGATGGAACCGGACCTCCTGCTCGAGCTGTTCGGCGACGTGTGCGAGGCGATCACCCGGGCCGTCGGCCCGGTCACGGGCGAGGCCCGCCGCGCCCGCACGGCTCGGCCCGGCCAGTACGCGATCGACCTCGTGGCCGACGCCGCCGCCCTCGGTGTGCTCGGCGGGCGCGAGTTCGCGGTGGTGAGCGAGGAGTCGGGGGTGTCGGGCCCCGCGTCGGCGCCGATCACCGTCGTCATCGACCCGGTCGACGGCTCGACGAACGCGTCCCGCCAGCTGCCGTACTGGGCCACGAGCCTCTGCGCGCTGGACCGGGAGGGGCCGTACGTCGCCATGGTCGTCAACCACGCGACCTCGGAGGTCACGACGGCGATCCGCGGTCAGGGCGCCTACCGCGACGGCGTGAAGCTCCAGGCGTCGAGTGCGGCCCGGGTCGAGGACGCGTTCGTCGCGATCAGCACGTTCCCGGGCCGCATGTTGCAGTGGAAGCAGTTCCGCGCGATGGGTTCCTGCGCGCTGGCGCTGTGCGACGTCGGTGTCGGGGCCTTCGACGGCTACTTCGACGGCGGCAGCGTCCACGCCCCGTGGGATTACCTGGGTGGGTACCTCGTCTGTCTCGAGGCCGGAGCGCACGTGGTGGACATCCAGGACCGTGAGCTCGCGACGGGGGACCCGAACGCGCGTCGCCACCTGGTCGCGGCGGGCACGCCCGAGCTGCTCGGTGCGTTGCGCAAGGCCGCCGGATGACCGGCCTCGACCTGGCCCGCCTCGCCCGGCTGGCCGAGGCCGCGGCCCGTGCCGGCGGTGAGGTCGTGCGTCGCGGGTTCTCGGACCCGAGCAACGTCCGCGAGAAGTCGCCCGGCGACTGGGTGAGCGACGTCGACGTCACCAGCGAGCGGACGATCGCCGCCGCGCTCGCCGAGGGCGCGCCCGACATCCGGTTCTTCGGGGAGGAGTCGGGTGGAGAGCGGGGTCCGCTCGGGTGGATCTGTGATCCGCTCGACGGCACCGCGAACTTCCTGCACGGGTTCCCGGCCGTCGGCGTGTCGATCGGTCTGGTGCGCGACGGCGTGCCGATCGTCGGCGTGGTCCATGCTCCGCTGCTCGGCGAGACGTACGTCGCGACCGAAGGTGGGGGCGCGTTCCGCGACGGCACCCCGCTGGCGGTCTCGACCCGCGGTCCGGATCGGGCGATGGTCGCGACCGGGTTCCCCTTCCGCCACGAGGATCTCAAGGATCCGTACCTCGGGATCTTCGGGCGGGCCCTGCACCGGTTCGAGGACCTGCGCCGGGCCGGGGCCGCGAGCCTCGATCTCGCCTGGACCGCGGCCGGGGTCTTCGACGGGTACTTCGAGCTGCGGCTCGGCCCGTGGGATGTCGCCGCCGGAGCACTGCTCGTCCGTGAGGCCGGTGGCCTCGTCACCGACTGGGTGGGCGACGACCGGGCCTGGCTGGACTCGGGCGACATCGTGGCGGCACCCCCGGCGGTCCACGCCGAGGTGCTCGCCCTGGCCCGGGAATCGGGCATCCAGCGCTCGGGGTGACCGGTCGATAAAATCGGTTGACCGGCCCCACCTCCGTCTGGAAGTGTCTGGCCGACTCACCGACCAGGGACACCACCACGATGACTCGCCTCGCTCAGCTCCAGCACCGGCATGACGCCGGGCTTGCGCGCGCGTATGGCGGCGGTGCGTGCCCGATGCCGTCGACCCGCTCGTGGACCGTTGCGCCGATTTTCGTGGCCAACCCCGCCACGAAGCGCCGGCCCCGGCCCCTGATCCTCTCGCAGTAGCTCACACCGACTGCAAGACCTGACCAGGCCGCCGGGGCGAACCCCGGCGGCTTTTTCGTTGTGGCCCCGCTTCCGCACCGGCCCGCGAAGCCCGAGATCCCTGCCCGACACCGACCCGACAACCCGACCACCCGACGAAGGGGGCATGACATGTTCGCACTGCAGTGGGAGATGACCGACACGGAGACCTGGCGCGACGAGGCGCGGTGCCGTGACGGATCGGCGGCGCTCACCGAGCTGTTCTTCTCCGAGCAGCTCGACGACATCGCCCGGGCCAAGGCGTTCTGTCGCGAGTGCCCGGTGCGTGACGAGTGCCTCGAGGCCGCGCTGGCCCGGCGCGAGCCCTGGGGCGTCTGGGGAGGGGAGCTGCTCGCCAACGGGAAGATCCTCGCCCAGAAGCGCAACCGGGGCCGGCCGCCCAAGGTCCGGCCTCCGGAGCTCCTCTCACCGGTGATCTCGGTGCGCGAGGTGCTCGCCGAGCTGCAGTCCGCGTAAGCGGGCTGAGGGTGGCGACCGGCCCGGGACGGGGAGACCCTCCCGGGCCGGCCGGGCCGCCGCCGATCGACGGCGGGCCGGGGTGACGCAGTCAGAGTCGTGGTCGGGGCGCATCCCCCCGCCGCCCCGACCGAGACAGGGACGACTTCCTCGTCCCCAGACGAGCCCCGGCCCGCATCGGCGGATCCCCCTCCCGCCCGACGCCTTGCGCGCCGAATACGCGCTCTGTTCGGCGCGTTTCGCGCGTCGGAACGCTCCGAGAAGTGGTCCACGGCCCGGGCGCGACCCGGAGTCGGCGCGTCGACGGGCGGCTACCCTCGGAGCCCTTCGGGGCGCTTAGCTCAGTTGGTCAGAGCGCTGCGCTTACAACGCAGTGGTCGGGGGTTCGAGTCCCTCAGCGCCCACCCGTTGTCGTTTCGACAACGATTCCCCGGTCACGACCGATGTTGCGTGTCCGACCGCTCGGCGAACTGATGTTCCTGACTCAACCCACCCGCGGGCGCTCGACGCCCGGAGGGGGGTCGGCCCGCCATCGCGGCGGCGAGCATGGCGTCGAGCGCGTTCGCGACGCAGTGCCGGAGGCAAGGGCCGGCGTTCGAACCCTGGGCAAGACCAATTCATATGAACATGGTTGACATGAATCTGGATTCGTGTCACTGTCCTGGACATGAATACGTCGCGGTCGTACTCGATGGCCAAGCGGAACGAGCAGGCCGCCGCCACCAGGCAGAGAATCATCGACGCGGCTCGTGGTCTGATCTCGTCCCAGGCCCCCGACTTCACGCTTGCCCTCGTCGCCGAGAGCGCCGGCACCAGCGTTCAGACCGTGCTGCGCGCATTCGGGAGCAAGGAAGGGCTCATCATCGCGACGGTCGTGGGGTCGCTCAGCTCGGAGTACGCGACACCGCCCCCGGCGGGCCGGTCGGTCCCGGAAGTGGTCGGCCGCGTGTTCGACGAGTTCGAGGAGAACGGCGATCGCCTCATGTGGATGTTGGCGAACGAACATCGGATCGACGGGCTGGCCGCGGTGGTCGCACGCGGGCGGGCCATCCACCGCGAACGGGTGGAGGCCACCTTCGCCGACCGATTGGCCACATACGGGCCGCGGGAGCGCCGGCGCGTGATCGCGGCACTCCTCGTGGCCACGGACGCCTACGTCTGGAAGCTGCTGCGACGCGACCTCGGTTTCGGGCGCAAGGCTGCGGAGGCGGTCGTGGTGCGCATCATCGAGGGTGTGCTCGATCCTGGCCGAACCGATTGAGAAGTGACCTCGGCATCGCCGTCGGGCGAGCCGCACGACCAAGGAGATTCCCGATGCGAGTGCTCTGTACCTCGACTCCGATGGAAGGTGTCGTCATCCCTCTGCTGCCGATCGCCGGTGCGCTCCGAGCACGCGGGCACGAGGTACTGATCGCGGTGGGTCCCGGCGTCACCGAGCGGGTCGAGACGGCCGGCTTCGACCCGGTGGTCATCGGGCCGTCGGCGACGGAGGCGGCGATGCGTGCGTTCAGCGACCCGAGCGTTGCCGGTGGGGAAGGCGCCGATGCGGCGTTCGGGGCCGCGATGTTCGGTGGTGTCTTCGCGACCGAGCTGCTGCCCGAGCTGGGTCGCATCGTGGAGGAGTTCGGGCCCGACGCCGTCGTGCACCCTCCGGTGGAGATGGCGTCACCGATCGTGGCGTCGCGGCATCGCATCCCATCGGTGACCTACGGCTTCGGGCAGGTGCTCCCATCGGAGATGGTTGCCGCCGCGGCGGCACGGGTGGCTCCGCTCTGGGAGTCCGAGGGGTTGGCCGCGGATCCCCGTGCGGGCGTCTACCTCGATTGCTACCTGGATCCGTGCCCGCCGAGCATGCGCCTCGGTGACGCGGCGCCGGCACGCCTCGTGCAGCCGATCCGTCCCGAGATCGCCGGGAACGGCACCGAGGCGCTCCCGTCAGACCTGGCGGATGCGCTCGATGCACGCCGGGTCCTCTACGTCTCGCTCGGGACTGTCCCGCTCTTCAACCAGCTCTCGACGTTCGAAGTGCTGCTCGACGCGGTGGGGGGCGAGGACCTGGATGTCGTCGTGACCGTCGGGCCCAACAACGACCCGGAGCTATTGGCCAAGGGCCCGTCCAACGTGCACGTGCACCGGTGGCTGCCGCTTCGTCCGCTGCTCGCGCAGTGCGACGCGGTGCTGTGCCACGGGGGCTCGGGAACCACGTTGGCCGCGCTGCACGCCGGCTTGCCGCTGGTGCTCGTCCCGCAGGGGGCCGATCAGTTCGAGAACGCGCTCGCCTGCGAGCAGGCGGGCGCGGCGCGAGTCCTCCGACCCGAGGAGCTCGACGCCGCGGCCGTTCGTGAGGCGGTGCTGGCCGTCACGGACGAGGAGAGTCGTGAGCGGGCGGTGGCACGGCGCCTCGCACAGGAGATCTCGGCGATGCCGGCCGCCGCGGACGCGGTGGCGGTCATCGAGAGCCTCGTGGCCCGGGCGCGGTAGCGGTACCTGCAGCCGTCCGTGCGGTCGAGCTGGATCTCGGCGTCCCTGCGGGCTCGCCCGCTCGCGCGCCGAGGTTCGGCTCCCCTCCGGTCACCGAATCAGCGCGATCTCAGCTCGCCGCCGCCGACGGCCGAGCGCGAAGTGCTGGCCGAGCGGTGGATGGGCTTCGCCGGTCTCGGGCACGGCACGCTCGGTCGCGGCGCCTGGGACAGGTACCGGAGTGGCGGCTTCGGGCCACTGGGATCCGTCGACGGGGCCTCCGCCTACCTTGCCCAGCACGATTTCGTGCACGTGCTCGCCGACTACGGCACCAACCTCAATGGCGAGCGCGAGGTGTTCGCCCTCAGCGGGCGCGCCGACCCCGATCCGAGGGGTCTTCGTGTGGCTGGCGACGCAAATCGGGCTGTTCGAGATCCGATACGTTGGCGACCTGCCTCCCGCCGCCGAAGGCGAGCCGAACAACCAGCGGGAGGAGACCGAACGGTGGGCGCAGAAGCTGCGCGCCCTCGTCCAGGGCGAGCCCAGTTGGACCCGTGTCGACGAGCGGTATCCCACCGGCATCACCGGCAATCTGCCTACGAGTTGAGGGGATCGACAATGGGTCAGGACTACCACGACGGTCAGCGCGAGCTCCAGGACCGCTTCGACACCCGCCGCCTCGCCGACCGCCTCGACGAAGCGACCGGGGACACGATCGGCGATGCCCACCGCAGGTTCATCGAATCCCGGGATATGTTCTTCCTGGCCACCGTGGACGCCAACGGCCTGCCGCAGTGCTCGTACAAGGGAGGCGCACCCGGGTTCGTGCGCGTGGTCGACGCGCACACGATCGCCTTCCCGGTCTACGACGGCAACGGGATGTTCCTCTCGATGGGCAACATCGCCGTGAACCCCCACGTCGGCATCCTCTTCGCGGACTTCGAGCACGGGACGCGCCTGCGGTTCAACGGTGTGGCCGGCATCGACCACGACGATCCGTTGATCGACGGTTATCCAGGGGCGCAGCTGGTGGTACGCGTGCACGGCGAAGCCGTGTTCGCCAACTGCCGGCGGTATGTCCACCACTACGAGCTGGTCGAGCGCTCGCCGTTCGTGCCCGGAGGGTCGACCGATCCTCCGGTACCCGACTGGAAGCTCGACCGGTGGTTCGAGGGCACCCTGCCGGAGGGCGATCCCGCCCGCGATCCGGACCACCCGGTCGCGCCTGCCGTCCCGCAGTTCTGACCTCACAGCCGGACCTACGGTGAATCGGTGATCTTCGCGGTCTCGGCATCCGCGTACGACCGGTTCATGGGCCGGTTGAGCCAAGCGCCCCGAAGCGCGGGCCGTCGACGAGGATGTCAGCTGGGTCGGAGCGCTGCGCTTACAACCCAGTGGTCGGGGGTTCGGGTCCGTCAGCCACCCCGGACCGCCCGGCGCCGACCTCCGCCCGGCTCAGACGACGGTGAGGAGCTCGGGCCCGAGGTGACGGCCGGGCGGACCGTCGAGCAGCGGGACCACGTGCTCGACCATCCACGGCGAGCCGACCTCGGTCGCGATCTGGTCGAGCACCTCGACGGTGTCGCCCAGGATCACGAGCACGATCTCCCGCTCGCCGGTCTGGACCACGTGGAGGCCGCGGAACCCCTCGATCGCGCGCATGCGGGGCACGAGCGTCGCGTCCGCGTCGGCGAAGAGGTCGGGATCGACGGGGTCACGGAAGCGGAGGTGGTTGATCACAGCAGCCATGGTCGGAGCGTAGCCAGTGGTCGCTTGGCGTAGATTCCGGGCGTGTCCTTCGCTGTCGCGGCTTCCGCGTACGACCGGTTCATGGGCCGGTACTCGATCCCGCTCGCGGCCGAGTTCTGCGACTTCGCGGACATCGCGGCCGGGATGCACGTGCTCGACGTGGGGTGCGGACCAGGCGCGCTGACGGCCGAGCTCGTCGGGCGGGTCGGTGCCGAGTCGATCGCCGCGGTGGACCCGACCGAGCAGTTCGTCGCCGCCGCGATCGAGCGGCGTCCGGGGGTCGACGTCCGCCAGGCCACCGCCGAGGACCTGCCCTTCACCGACGACACGTTCGACGCCGCGCTCGCGCAGCTCGTCGTCCACTTCATGAAGGACCCGGTCGGGGGACTCCGCGAGATGGCGCGGGTCACCCACGACGGCGGGATCGTGGCCGCGTGCGTGTGGGACCACGGCGAGGGGACCGGGCCGCTCCGCTCGTTCTGGGACGGCGCGCGCCGGCTGGACTCAGGCGTGGACGACGAGTCCGGGCGCGCCGGTGCGAAGCGCGGCCATCTCGCGGCACTGCTCCGGGAAGCGGGCCTGCGCGACGTCGAGGACGGCGCCGTCAGCGTGCGCGTCGAGCACGCGACGTTCGACGAGTGGTGGGAGCCGTACACGCTGGGCGTCGGACCCGCCGGGCGCTACGTCGCGGGACTCGGCGACCCCGAGCGGGCCGCGCTGCGGGAAGCGTGTCGCGCCGAGCTTCCGCACGAGCCGTTCGTCGTCACGGCCCGGGCCTGGGCCGCGCGCGGCACGGCGTAGCGACCGTCGTCAGCGATCAGCCGGCAAGCGCGCCGCGGACGATGGCGACGGCGGCCTTGCCCGCGGTCCGGATCGGTGCGACGGACCGGGTGGTGCGGCTCAGCAGGAACGCGCCCTCGACGAGACAGAACAGGTCGACGGCGACGTCGCGCGACCGGCGCCGCGAGAGCCCGGCCGCCACCAGGCGGGACCGCAGCACCGCGAGCCAGGATTCGAACGCTTCGGCGGCGGCGATCCGCATCGGCTCGTTCGTGGTCGCGATCTCGAGCGCGACGGTCGCGACGGGACAGGCGTCGGCGTAATCGGCCGCTTCCACGACCGCGGCGGCGCCCTCGAAGAAGTCGCGGGTCGCGGTCACGACGTCGACGCCCGGGGCGAAGACCATCTCCACCAGCTCGCGGTACATCACGCCGCCGGCCCGGAGCGCCTCGACGCCGAGCTCCTCCTTCCCGCCGGGGAAGAAGTGGTAGAGGGACCCGTAGGGGGTCTCGCTGGCGGTGAGAATCGCCTTGATGCCGGTCCCGGCGTAGCCGTGGCGCCGGAACAGCTCGGCGCTCGCCTCGAGGATCCGGTCCTTGGTCGCCGGCCGATCCGGTGCGGTGGTGGGCATGGGCCCATACTATTAGATCGATCGATCTAATCTGATGCTGGGAGGTCCATGTGTACAAGGCCGCGGCGCGGGCGATGATCCGCAAGAACATCCGGCTGCTCAACGAAGGTCGGTACCAGCCGACGCTCGCGATGTTCTCCGACGACGCGACGCTCACGTTTCCGGGTGACAACACGTGGTCGCGGATGTTCCGCGAGCCGGGCACGGGTCGAGTCTCCACACCGACCCACGTGGGCCGCGCCGAGGTCGAGGCGTTCCTCGAGCGCTACGTGAGCTATGGGATCGAGATGACGATCGAGGACATCCTTGTCAACGGCCCGCCGTGGAACATGCGGGTCGCGATCCGGGTGCGGCACGGCATCGTCGGCCTCGACGGTCAGGACGTGTACGCGAACCGCGCGGTGCTGTTCGCTCGTCTGTCCTGGGGGAAGCTGCGCAGCCAGGAGGACTACGAGGACACCGAGCGCGTGGCCGAGTTCGACCGTCTCGTCAGCGATACGCCGCCGGTCTGAGCGACACAGCGTCGTGACGAGAGGGACCGGGTCGTGCTCACGGACCGAAGGGTCGATCCGGTCCGGAGTCCGTCACGCCCGTCGGCGATGGGCCTCCGAGTGGTCCCAATCGGCGAGCAGCGTGCGGATCGCGGTGAGAAGGATCAGCGGCGTGTCGAGCATCGCGTGGTGCCCCGCCTCGGGGATCTCGATGATCGGCGTGACCCGGCCGAGGCGGTCGTACATCGACGCGCCGATGTCGTCGGTGACGAGCCCGTACTCGGACTTGAGCAGCGCGAGCCGGCACGTGACGTCGTCGAGGTAGGGGAGCGCGATCGAGCGCATGCCGGCACCGAACTGCTCGAAGATTCGCCGGTCGAACTTCCACTGGTACCCACCCTCGACGGGGTGGAGCGAGCGGCGCACGACGTGGTCCATCACGTAGTCGAGGTAGTGCGCCTGCGCGGGCACGGTGCGGAAGCGGATGATCGCCTCCTCGACGGTCGGGTAGGTCCGCGGCCGCCCGAACGCCTCCTTGAGGTGGTACGCGCCGATCTCGGGGTCGGGCTCGGTCACCGGCGAGTCGCAGACGACGACCCCGGACAGGCGGTCGGCGTGCCGGGCGGCGGTCGCGATGGTCACGAAGCCGCCCATGCTGTGACCGACGAGGACGGGCGGTCCGCTGATCGCGCCGGCGCCGGCCGCGGCGATGACCTCGTCGGTCCACTGCTCGAGGGTGTAGCGGTCGCGGTGGGTGCTGTCGCCGTGACCGGAGAGGTCGAGCGCGACCACCCGGAACTCGGACGCGAAGGTCGCCGCCACGTGGGTCCACCAGTGCGCGTGGGCGCCACCACCGTGCACGAACACGAGCCCGCGGGTGTCGGGTGGGCCCCAGGCCAGGAAGTGGATCGGCCCGTCGACGTCCACGATTCCCTCCTCGAAGGGGACTGCGAGCGCGCGGCGGAACCAGCCGGGGGCGTCGGGAAGCGGGGCGAGGGGAGGCATGGCCGTCAGGGAGGCTAGGTGGTCACACCTCGCGCGTACGCTCCGGCGGTGATGGCGGAGCGGGCGAACGTGGGGGGCCGTGCCCCGGCGCGCCGCGTGGCCGGGGTCGTGCGTTACGGCCGCCCCGCGACCGACGCCCTCCGGGAAGCAGTGCGCGCCGCCCAGGCCGAGGACCCGCTCGCGCCCGTGACGGTGGTCGTGCCGTCGAACCTCGCCGGGCTCACCGCCCGGCGCAGGCTCGGCGAGCAGGGTGGGCTCGCGAACGTGGCGTTCCTCACGCCGTTCGCGCTGGCGGAGCGGCTCGGGCGCGCTCGGTCCGCCGCAGCCGGGCGCCTGCCCCTGACCGAGCCGGTGCTGCTCGCGGCGATCCGGGTCGAGCTGCGCGCCGAGCCGGGGAGCTTCCGACCCGTGGCCGGCCACGTCGCGACCGAGCGGGCCATCGCCCGACGGTTCGCGGAGCTGTCGCGGGTGGAGGAGGCCACGCGGGACCGTCTCCTCGGGCAGGGCTCACCGCGCGCCCGCGAGCTGATCGAGCTGTGCGGGCGGGTGCGCGCGCGGCTGGAGGGCTACTCGGGGGAGGAGACGCTCGCGGCGCACGCCCTCGCCGCCGTGGAGGCGGGGGAACCGGTGCTCGATGCGCTCGGCACAGTCCTCGTGCATCTTCCCCAGCCCATCCCGGTCGCGCTCGCCCGGGTCGTCCGGGCGGCCCGCGAGCGGCGTCCGAGCGGGATGATCGTGGGCCTGACGGGCGACGCGTCCGCGGACGCGCCGGTGCTCCAGGCGTGCGAGGCGCTGGGCGTCGCCGTGACGGGCGCGGTCGAGGAGGTCGCCACCGGGACCGAGATCGTGACCGCGTCGGACGTGGACGAGGAGGTTCGCGCCGTGGTGCGGCGCGTGCTGGCGCTCGCCGAGGCCGGGACCCGCCTCGACCGCATGGCAATCCTCGTGCCCCCGATCGAGCCCTACGCACGCGCGGTGGACGCGCAGCTGCGGGCCGCGGGCCTCGCGCACAACGGGGCTTCGACGCGCCTGTTGGCCGACACGGTCGCGGGCCGGACGCTCGACCGCGTGGTCGCGCTCGTCGGCGCGCGGTTCGCGCGGGACGAGCTCGTCGACCTGTTCGCCAGCGTGCCCCTCCGCACCGGCGACGGGCGGCCGGTGCCGGTCGAGCGGTGGGACCGGATCTCGCGGCGGGCCGGGGTGGTGGACGGCGAGGACTGGGAGATCCGGCTCGAGCGGCACGCGGCCGAGCTGGAGCAGCAGGCGGCCGACCGGGCCGGCACCGGTGTGGGTGGCGAGGAGTCCGTACGGCGCGAGGCCCGGGCGACGCGCGCGCTGGCCGAGTTCGTGTCGGACCTCGGCGCCCGGCTGGCGGACCTCGAGCGGGCCACCGGCTGGGCCGCGCGGGCGGAACGGGCCCGGCTGGCGGTCGTCGACCTGGTCGGCGAACCCGGGCCCGGCTGGCCCGACGAGGAGCGCGACGCGTGGGAGGGCGTGCTCGCAGTGCTCGACGGCTGCGCCGCGCTGGACGCGATCGAGCCGGATCCGTCCTTCGCGACCTTCGCCGCGGCCGTGGGCGTCGAGCTGGCGGCGCCGGTCGGGCGCTCGGGCACCTTCGGCGACGGCGTGCTCTGCACGTCGATCGCGGCGGGCGTCGGCCTGGACCTCGACGCGGTGTTCGCGGTCGGCCTCGCCGAGGGGCAGTACCCCGTCACCCGTCGCGAGGACGCGCTGCTCGCCGACGCGGACCGAGTGCTCGCGCCGCCCGGTGAGCTGCCCACGCGCGAGTCGGGCCTCGCCGACCAGCGGCGGGCGTTGCTCGCCGCACTGGCGGCGGGTGCGGACCACCGGGTGCTGAGCTTCGCCCGCGGCGACCTGCGCACCGCGCGCGAGCGGCTCCCGTCCCGCCTCCTGCTCGACACCGCCTCCGCGCTTGCCGGGACCCGGGTGTTTGCCAGCGACTTCGGGGCGCTCGGCGCGGCCGCGTCGGTGGATGCGGTCGCGTCGTTCTCCGCGGGCCTGGCCCGCGCGGAGTCGTCGTCGCTCGTCGAGCGGGAGCTGGGCGAGCTCGCCGCCTTCGTGGCTGCCGGCGGTGACGTCCTCGCCCACCCGGCCGCCACCGACGCGGCGGGGGTCGCGGTCGGGGTGGAGGCCACGCGCGCCCGGGCGTCGGCCGCGCTCACCCGCTGGGACGGCAACGTCAGCGCGGTCGCCGATCTCGTTGCGTCTCCCGCGACGGGTGACGTCGTGTCGGCGACCCGTCTGGAGGACTGGGCCTCCTGCCCGTTCCGCTACTTCCTCGCCAATGTGCTCCGGGTCCCGGTGGAGGAGACCCCGGAGCGGCTGCTCGAGCTGTCGCCGCTCGATCGGGGCACGCTGGTGCACGAGGTGCTGGAGCGCTTCATCGGCGAGGAGCTGGCCCGGCCGCCCGAGGAGCGGGTACCCGTGGGTGAGCCGTGGCCGTTGACCGCGGTGGCGCGCATGCGGGAGCTGATCGAGGAGGCCGCGGCGACGGCCGAGGCCCACGGTCTCACCGGCAAGGCGGTGCTCTGGGAGCTGCACCGCGACGAGATCGAGACCGACCTCGTGCAGTTCCTCCTGGTGGACAGCGCGTACCGCATGGACCAGCGGGCGGTTCCCGAGCGCGTGGAGTTCGCGTTCGGCTTCGAGGACGTCCCGCCGGTCACGATCGAGACGCCGAACGGGTCGGTCGTTCGGTTCCGTGGCCGCGCCGACCGCATCGACCGCCGGCCCGACGGCACGCTCGTCGTGCTCGACTACAAGACGGGTCGGCCCGGGCAACCGCCGGACGGGTGCGACGACGACCCGGTCTGGGCGGGGGACCGGCTCCAACTGCCGCTCTACGCCGAAGCGGCCCGCCAGCACCTCGGCGCCGATCTCGTGGAGTCGGCGTACTGGTACGTGTCCCAGCGCGGCGGGTTCGGGCGGGCCGAGGTCGCACTGGACGACGCGACGTCCGAGCGGTTCCGCGCGGTGGTCGGCCGGATCGTGGAGGGCATCGACGGCGGGATCTTCCCGGCCGCGCCCGGCGAGCCGAGCTGGCTGCACGACACCGAGGCCAACTGCGCGTACTGCGACTTCGACGATCTCTGCCCCGTGGATCGCGGGGCGCAGTGCGACGCGAAGATCGACGCGCCCGAGCTGGAGCACCTCCACGGACTCATGCCCGAGGTGGTGGAATGAGCGCCGCCGTGCTCGCGGACGAGGGGGTCCGGCGCCTCATCACCGCCGACGGTCTCGACGAGCTGCTCTTCGTCGAGGCCGGCGCCGGCACGGGCAAGACGAGTCAGCTCGTCGCCCGGGTGGTCGCCCTGGTGCTGCGGCGGAACGTCCCGATGCGCGAGATCGCCGCGGTCACCTTCACCGAGGCCGCCGCGAGCGAGCTGCGCGCCCGGATCCGGGAGTCGTTCGAGCGGTGCGTGCACGACGACACGACCGACGCCGCTGATCTGGCCCGGGCCGAGGCGGCGCTCGCGGAGCTCGACGCGGCGGCGATCGGCACCGTGCACAGCTTCGCCCAGCGGATCCTGTCCGAGCATCCGGTCGAGGCGGGGCTGCCGCCGAGTGTGGAGGTGCTCGACGAGGTCGAGAGCCTGCTCGAGTTCGGACGGCGGTGGCAGGAGCAGGTCGACCGGATGTTCGCCGATCTCACCCTGGCACCGGTCGTCGCGCTGGCCCGCCTGCTCGACATCCGGGTCGACCACCCGAAGCTGCCGTCGCTGCGAGACCTCGCCGCGCGCTTCGCCGACAACTGGGACCGCCTCGAGGGCGTCGTCGACCTGCCGGTGGTGGCGCCGGCGGTGGACCGCACCGCGGCGCGCGCCGCGATGGCCGAGGTGGAGCCCGTGCTCGTGCGGTGCCGGGAGATCCCGGACGATTCGCTGGCCGCCAGGATCCTCCAGAACCAGGTCGAGATCGACGCCGTCCGCCAGGCGCTCGCCCACGGAACCGACCGCGCGCTGCTGCGCCTTGCCGGCACGAAGCGGCGCGCCAAGAAGAAGTGGGGGCACAAGAGCTGGGGGAAGGCCGCCAACTGGGGCGACGCCGATGCGAAGGCGTGGGCGTCGGGAACGGTCGCCGCCGCCGAGGAGGCGCTCGATGCGTTGTTCGACGCGACGGCCGACGACGTGCTGCGCGTGCTGGCCGGCGAGGTGGCGCGCTTCACTGTCGCCGCGGCGGAGGAGCGCCGGCGCGAGGGTCGGCTCCAGTTCCACGACCTGCTCGTGTTCGCCCGGCACCTTCTGCGCGTGGACGCCGCCGCGCGGGAGGCGTTGCACCGGCGCTACTCGCGTCTGTTGATCGACGAGTTCCAGGACACCGACCCGATCCAGATCGAGCTCGCCACCCTGATCGCCGCGTCGGTGGGGGAGGTCGCGCCGGGCACCGACTGGACCGACGTTCCCTTCGACCCCGAGCGACTCTTCTTCGTCGGCGACCCGAAGCAGTCGATCTACCGGTTCCGGCGGGCGGACATCGGCCTGTTCCTCACCGCCCGGGACACGTTCGCGGGCACGTCGGCACGCCTCTCGACGAACTTCCGGACCGTGCCGCCCGTGCTCGCGTGGGTGAACCACGTCTTCGACCGGCTCATGGACGAGGAGGTGCCGGGCCGGCGGCCCCGGTACGAGGCGCTCGACGGTCACCGGGCCGACGGCCCGGGCGATCACCGGGTCCGCCTGCTCGGTGGTCCGCACCCGAAGGAGGAGAAGCTGCGGGCCCAGGAGCTGCGCGAGCTCGAGGGCGGCGCGGTGGCCGATGCAGTGGCGGGGATCCTGGCCGCGCCGGAGCAGTGGCCGGTCGAGCGCGACGGCGAGTGGCATCCTGCCCGTCCCGAGGACATCGCGATCCTCGTACCGACCCGCACCTCGCTCGGCGTGCTGATGGACGCGCTCCGCGAGCGCGGCGTCGAGTTCCGCTCGGAGACGGGCACGCTCGTCTACGAGACCCAGGAGATCCGCGACCTGCTGTCGATCCTCCGGGCGGTCGCGCAGCCCTCCGACGCGGTGGCGCTCGTCGCCGCGCTCCGGTCGCCGATCCTGGGCTGCGGGGACGACGATCTCGTGGCCTACGCCCGCGCCGGAGGCCGGTGGGACCTCGGTGCATCCCGGCCGGAGCTGGACGCGGACCACCCGGTGGGCCAGGCGCTCGCATTCCTCGACGCGCTGCACGCCGTACGCTGGTGGAGCGCACCCAGCGAGCTGCTCGAGACGGTCGTCCGGGAGCGCCGGGTCATGGCCATCGCGCTCGCGTCGCCCCGCGCGCGCGACACCTGGCGCCGGATCCGCTTCCTCGTGGATCAGGCCCGGCTCTACGAGGCGTCCCAGTCGGCCGATCTCGTCGGCTTCGTGGCGTGGGCGGAGCTGCAGCGCTCCGAGATGGCCCGCGTCCACGAGCCCCTGCTCCCCGAGTCGGACGACCACGCGGTGCGGATCATGACGATCCACGGGGCCAAGGGTCTGGAGTTCCCGATCACGGTGGTGTCGGGCCTGACCACCCGGATCAGCGCGCGGCGCGGTCGGTTCTCGGTCCACTGGGAGGGCGACGCCGTCGAGCTGTCCGCCCGCAAGGACGTCGCCACCTCCGGCTTCGACCGTCTCGCCGACATCGAGGACGAGATGGACGAGGAGGAGAAGCTGCGGCTGCTCTACGTCGCGTGCACCCGGGCGCGCGATCACCTGCTCGTCGCCGCGCATCATGTCGAGAACGTGAAGTCGTTCGCGCAGATGGTGTGGCGGGAGTCCGAGGAGGCTGCCGACTCGTGCCGGCTCGTCGTGGGTGGCGGCGAGTCCGTGCCGCCCCGACCGGGCCCGACCGCAATGCCGCCGGGGGTCGACGTCGCGGACTACGTCGCCCGACGCGACGCCTGGCTCACCCGCCGGGCCGAGGTGCTGCGCACGGGCGCGCGCCGCCGGACGGTGTCGGCGACGGCGCTGCGCCGGGAGCTCGCGTCGTCCTCGCGCGCTGTCGCGCCCGAGGACGACGACGGTCTCGGGCGATCCGATCTCGGCCCGACCGGCGCGGACGTCGTCGCTCCCGAGTGGCGGCGGGGCCGCGCGGCCACCGCGTTCGGCCGCGCGGTGCACGGGGTGCTCGAGCACGCCGATCTCGACGACGTCGCGTCACTCGCCCCGCTCGCGACGGCCGCGGCCGCGGCGGAAGGCATGGTGGACCGGGCGCCCGAGGTCGAGGCCGCGGCGCGCTCGGTATGGTCCGCGCCGGCGGTGCGCGTCGCCGCGGGGTCGGATCCCCACCGCGAGCTGTACGTGGCCGCGCCGGTGGGCGACCGGGTCGTCGAGGGCTACGTCGATCTCCTGTTCCGGACCGACGCCGGCCTCGTGATCGTCGACTACAAGACCGACTTCGTCGGGGATGCCGCCGCGCTCGACGCGCGGGTGGGGGAGTACGGCGCGCAGCTCGCTGCGTACGCGCTGGCGGTCGAGACGTCGACCGGGCTGCCCGTCGTCGAGGGCGTGCTCGTCTTCGCCGGCGAGACCACGGCATCGGAGTACCGGGTCCCCCGATCGGAGCTGGACATCGAGGCCGTCCGGGCTCGGCTGACGGCCGGCTGAGCGTCCGGGAACCGAACGCTCGGCCCGGGCGTTCTCCGGTGACAGTGCCCTGAGAACGCGTCGCCGGTGTGCGATCCTGGAGCCTCTCCCATGCACACTTCCAACCGACTCGTCCGACTCGTCGCGATTCTGACGACCGGGGGCCTGGCTCTCGGTGTGTGCTTCGTCGCGCTCGCACCGGGCGTCGAGACGCTGGCGGCGAGCGCGCGGTACTCGGGGAAGGTCGCGCCGTTGCTCCGCCCGCTCGAGGGTCCCACGATCCTCTACGACCGGGACGGCAACGTCATCGACCGCCTCGGCAACCTGGACCGCTCACCGGTGCCGCTGAACGCGGTGCCCAAGGTGCTCCAGGAGGCCGTCATCGCGACGGAGGACCGGACCTTCTACACGAACCCCGGCGTCGATGTGCGCTCGGCGGTGCGGGCGCTGGTGGAGAACGTCGACGCCGGCCAGGTCGACCAGGGTGGCTCGACGATCACCCAGCAGCTCATCAAGAACCGGTACTTCAAGCATCCGCAGCAGACGCTCGACCGCAAGGTGCGCGAGGCCGTCCTCGCGACGCGGCTCACCAACGAGTGGTCGAAGCGTCGCATTCTGCAGGAGTACCTGAACACGGTGTACTTCGGGGAGAACGCCTACGGCGTGAACGCGGCGTCCCTCCGGATCATCGGCAAGCCCCTGGAGAAGCTCGGCCTCGGCGACGCGGCGTTGCTCGCCGGACTCATCAAGGACCCGAGCCGCTACGACCCCTTCACGAACCCCGAGAACGCCCAGGCCCGCAAGGAGCAGGTGCTCTCGCGGATGGGCGACCAGCACGAGATCACCGAGGCCGAGGCCACCGCGGCGGCGGCCGAGCCATTGCCACCCAAGCCGCAGGTGCCGACGCTCCAGGCACACTCGCCGTACGCCGAGGAGGTCAAGAATCGACTGCTCGAGCTGCCCCAGCTGGGTGCGACCGAGCAGGAGGCCGCCCAGCGTGTCTTCGCCGGTGGGCTGCGCGTCTACACCGCGTTCGATCAGGAGCGCACGTTCATCGCCCAGTCGGCGGTGGACTCCACCGTCGGACGGTTCGCGCCGTTCACCGCGTCGATGGCGGTGATGAACCCGAGGACCGGTGAGGTCCTCGCGATCGCGGGGGGCAGGGATCCGCAGGGCTTCAACCTCGCGACCATGGGTCCGGCGAACACGAACGGGCGCCAGGTCGGCTCCAACTTCAAGCCGATCACGCTCGCCACCGCGTTCTCGAACGGCTACTCGCCCAAGGATCTCGTCAACGGCTCGAGCCCGTGCCTCATCAGCTACAAGCCCTGGCGGTACATCAATGTGAAGTACCGGAACGCGGGTGGCGGTGGTACCGACACGATCTACAACCAGACCAAGAATTCGGTGAACTGCGCGTTCTTGAACCTCTACACGTCGGTGGGGCCCCAGAAGGTGCTCGACATGGCCAAGAACCTCGGCACGATCCGGCCCAACCACAAGTACCTCTCGACCGCGATCGGCGACGACGGCCACTCGCCGCTCGAGATGGCGACCGTCTACAGCACCTTCGCCTCCGAGGGCGTCGAACACGACCCGATCTTCATCAAGCGGGTCGAGGACACCGACGGCCAGGTGCTCTACCGCGCGCCGACCGGCCGCCGGGCGCTGAGCCCGCAGGTCGCCCGGACGGTCACCGACGTGCTGAGCCACGTCACCGAGGGCACCGGGAAGAACGCCAAGCTGCCGGACGGCCGCCCGATGGCGGGCAAGACCGGGACCCGGGACCAGGAGACCGACGCCTGGTTCACCGGGTACACGCCCCAGCTCGTCGCGTCGATCTGGATGGGGAACCCGGCGGGCAACATCCCGATGCCGCGACTCGGCGGGGTCACGGTGTTCGGCGGCTCGTACCCGGCGATGATCTGGGAGAAGTTCATGAGCGCGGCCCTGAAGGACGCGCCGATCCTCCAGTTCACGCCACCCGACGCGTCGCTCTGGCCCAAGCCGGCGCTGGTGAACCCGGCCGGCGGACGCGGCAAGCCGATCTCGACGCCGGCGTTCACGCCCACCACGTCGAGCACGC
Source organism: uncultured Acidimicrobiia bacterium (assembly GCA_963801105.1). Taxonomy (GTDB): domain Bacteria; phylum Actinomycetota; class Acidimicrobiia; order IMCC26256; family JAENVU01; genus JAENVU01. The sequence continues at coordinate 3,302,539 of CAWDDH010000003.1, read as the reverse complement.
TCCCCCCGGACACCACGCCCACACCCCCGAGCACGCCGCCCACCTCCAGCGGACCCGTCACGACCCCGACCACGGCCGCACCACCTCCGTGACGGGTCGCCCGTCGCCGTCGGAAACGCCGGTGACGGCGACCGGTATATTGCGGCGCTGATGACGTCGCTCGAGCAGCTCCTCGTGGTCCAGGAGCACGACAGCGCGCTCGACCAGCTCCGCCACCGCCGGGCGACCCTGCCCGACCGCCAGGTGCTGACGCGGGCCGAGGATGTGATCGAGGCGCTGGCCGGTCCGCTCATCGAGGCCACCGACCGTCGGGACGTCGTCGTCCGGGACGTGCGCCGGCTCGAGGACGAGGCGGTCGCGTCGGCGGACAAGGTCAAGGAGGTCGAGGCCGCGATGTACTCCGGCTCGATCACCTCGCCGCGCGAGCTCCAGGCGATGCAGGCCGACGTCGAGCAGATCCAACGTCACCAGCGGGCGCTCGAGGACCGCGAGCTCGAGCTGATGGAGCGCCAGGAGGCGATCGACGCCGAGCTGACGATGCTCCGGTCCGGGATCGAGGCCGCCGAGGCGGACATCGACCGCGCGCGGGTCTCGCTCGAGGCCAACGAGGCCGAGATCGATCGCGCGGCCGCCGCCGAGGCCGCGGCGCGGGCCGAGGCCGCCGCCGCTGTCCCGCCCGATCTCCTCGCGCTGTACGTGAAGTGCCGGGAGCAGGCCCGTGGGATCGGCGTGGCGCGTCTCGTGGGCAACACGTGTCAGGGCTGCCGGCTCACGATCCCGGCCACCGAGGTCGCGCGGATCCGCAAGGCGGGTGACACCGCCCAGCCCGAGCACTGCGACAACTGCGGCGCGATCCTCGTGCCGAGTCGGTGACGGCCCCGCGGCTCCCCGGATTCGACGCCGGGCCGAAGACGATTCGCATCTTCTGCGACGGTGGCTCGCGCGGCAATCCCGGACCGGCGGCGGTCGGAGCCGTCGTGCTCGATGCCTCAGAGGACCCTCCTCGCCTCATCGGCTCGGTCTCGGAGACCATCGGCGTCGCGACGAACAACATCGCGGAGTACCAGGCGCTGATCCGGGGGCTCGAGGTGGCGGCGGAGCATCAGGCCGAACGCATCGAGGTCCGGGCCGATTCGCAACTGGTGGTACGCCAACTCGAAGGCCGCTACCGGGTCAAGCACGACGGGCTGATCCCGCTGTACCGCCGGGCCAAGGAGCTCCTGGCGCCGTATGTCGAGGTCGATCTCGCGCATGTGCGGCGCGAGGACAACGTCGAAGCCGACGCACTCGTGAACGCCGCGCTCGACGCCGCCGAGGCCGGCGGGTCGTAGTGCTGTTCTGGTATGTCGCACCCTCGGTCATCGGGGTGCACGAGGTCTTCCGCAGTCGCGGGATGGACTACCGGCTCGTCGCCCTGGGCTCGCTCCTCCCGCTGCTCGTGGACCTGCCGGTCGGGCACATGGGGCCGGGCCATTCGCTGGTGGTCGTGGTGGCCGCACTCGCGCTGGTCATGGTCGGCACGATCGGCCGTTCGCGTCTCCTGCGGCGTCGCCTGGTCTGCGTGCCGATCGGCTGGTTCTGTGGGCTCGTGCTCAGCGGCGCGTTCCTGCACGACCACGTCTTCCTGTGGCCGCTCCTCGGCGCCGACGTCGGTGACGTCGGCCTGCTCCCGCCCCCGACGCTGCTCGTACTCGGGGAGGCGGCCGGGATCGCGCTCGCCGGTTGGTCGATCCCGCGCTTCGGGCTGAACCGGCCCGGGCCGCGCGCTGACCTGCTCCGGTCGGGTCGGCTGACCGAGGTCGCGTGATCGTCCTCGTCCGTCACGGTGAGACCGCGGCCAACCGGGCGCGGCTCGCGCTCGGCCGGGCCGATCCCGAGCTCACCGAGACCGGCCGCGCGCAGGCCGCCGCACTGGCGGCGGCCCTGGCCGGCTCCGGCGCGGTCCGGATCCTGAGCAGCCCGCTGCGCCGGGCCCGGGAGACGGCGGCGGCCATCGCGGGAGTCCTGGCGATCGCGGTGGAGGTCGACGACCGGCTGGTCGAGATGGACTACGGCGAGTGGGACGAGCGCTCGTTCGCCGAACTGCCGGCCGAGGATCTGGCCCGCTGGCGACGCGACGCATCGTTCGCCCCGCCGGGCGGCGAGAGCCTCGTTGCGGTGACCGAGCGGGTCGCGTCGCTCTGCGCCGAGCACATCGACGGTGGACCGGTGATCGCCGTCAGCCACGTCTCGCCGATCAAGGCCGCAGTCATCTGGGCCATGGGTGCCGACCCGCTCCTTGCCTGGCGGATGTTCCTCGACGTCGCCTCGGTGTCACGGATCGGTGCGCCCAACGGTGTGCCGACCCTCGTCGGCTTCAACGAGACGACGCACCTGCGCTGACGCGCGGCGTTCAGCTCGCCGAAACCGGGATCGTCGGGCGCGCGGGCTTGGCCGGCAGGGAGTGCGCACCGGTGGCGTCGATCACGAAGCGGCCCTCGCCCGGTCCGTCGGCGACGGGCATCCCCAGCGCCTCGAGCAGGGCGTGGTCCTCCTCCGGGGCCCGCCCACCGGTGGTGAGGTAGTTCCCGACGATCAGGGCGTTTCCGCCCGCGAGCAGGCCCATGCCCTGGAGCTCGCCGAGCACGTACTCGCGACCGCCCGCGAGCCGCAGCCACGCGCCGGGAAGGACGAGCCGGAACAGCGCGATGGCCTGGAGCGCCTCGCGGGGGGAGAGTCTGCGCTGCTCGCCGAGTGGGGTGCCCGAGGGCAGCAGAAAGTTGAGCGGCACCTCGCACGGCTCGAGCTCGGCCAGCTCGAAGGCGAAGTCGATGCGCTGGTCGAGCGTCTCGCCCATGCCGAGGATCCCGCCGCAGCAGAGCTCCATACCCGCGTCGATGGCGAGTTGCGCGGTCGCGACGCGGTCCTCGTAGGTGTGGGTCGTGCAGATCGACGGGAACACCGCGCGGGGCGCCTCGAGGTTGTGGTTGTAGCGCTTGACCCCGGCACCGGCGAGCCGTGCGGCCTGCGCCGGCTCGAGGAGGCCGAGCGAGCAGGCGATCTCGAGGCCCGTCTCCTCGTGGACCGCGTCGACCGCGGCGATCACCTTGTCGAGCAGGCGCTCCGACGGCCCGCGGACGGCGACCACGATGCAGAACTGCGTTGCGCCGGCAGCCCGTGTCGCGCGTGCCGCCGCGAGGATCTCGTCCAGGTCGAGGAACGGGTAGACCTCGATCTCGGTGTTGAACTTCACCGACTGCGAGCAGAACGCGCAGTCCTCGGGGCAGGCGCCGGACTTGGCGTTGATGAGGCTCTCGAGCTCGACGGCGTCGCCGCAGAACTCGAGTCGCACCCGGTGGGCGAGCGCGATGAGGTCGGGGAGCTCGTCGAGGGGCCGGGCGGCCACGGCGTCGACCTCGTCGCGGGTGAGCGGTCGGCGCTCGTCGAAGAGTGCGCGTTCGGCGTCGAGCAGTGCGTTCGCGGGCATGCGTGAGGTCCTCCTGGAGACCTCGAGAGCGTAGCCAGGACCCCGGCTCAGGCCGGAGTCCCTGCCGCCGGCGCGGGTGCGGACGGCGCGGCTCGCACCTGTCGCCAGGCGGTCCATGCGCAGATCCCCAGCGCCACGAGCACGTAGGTCGAGAGCATCGTGGTCCCGAGCATCCACTCGAATCCGCTCTTGCCGATCACCGCGTTGATCGGGCTCCATCCGAGCGGGTCGATCACCGGGACCAGCAGCAGGACGGCGACCGTGGCCCGCGCCCGGCGCGGCCATGGGATCTCCCGGGGCGCGGCCGGACGGAGCAGCAGCGCGATGGGGCCGACGAGGAGCAGGTAGTCGTAGGGCACGTGGTATGTGCTGGCGAGGAGCAGCAGGCACACCAGGGTCATCGTCAGCTCGTCGCAGTCCCGTCCGGGATCGCGCTGGTGGAGCCGCGCTACGAGCCAGGCGCCGGCGGCGAGGAGGGCGAGGCCGCCGAGCATCGCGACGGTCTCGGAGATGTGGATCTTCGTGATGCGTACGAACGTGTTCCCGACGTCGATGCGCAGCGAGGTCCCGAGTCGGGACTGGCCGGACTGGCTGGTGATGCGCGCGCTCTCGCGCCAGGAGTCGACGAGATGGCCGACCCCGCCGGCGGCGTCGACGAGGAAGGGGAGCACCACGGCACTGAGGGCGAGTGCGACCGCGGTGCCGATCGCGACGAGTCGGAGCCGGGCGCGGGCGATCAGCACCACCGCGAGCGGGATGGCGAACGTCGGCTTGATCCAGACGATCGCGAGCCCGCCCACCCCGGCCAGGAACGGCAACGCCCGGCCCGGACCGATGCGCGTCAGGCGCGCGCCGGGCTCGACGGCACGGAGCGCGGCGAGCACCCCGATGACGATGAGCAGCGTCGGTTGCCCGGTACGCAGGTCGAATCGGCCCGGGTCGCTCAGCAGGACGAGCGTGGCGAGCCCGAACAGCGGGGCCACGCGCACCCGGGCGCCGAGGAGGCCGAGGACCGCGGCGGCGTATCCGAGCACCAGCGCCATGTTCCAGCCGAACGCCACGGCGCGCGCGGTCGGGAACGAGAACAGCAGGAGGGGCGAGTTCAGCAGCAGGAACAACGGGGTGTAGAGCGGGAACTCCTGACCGACGGGGTAGTGGCGGTAGTAGGTGTCGACCGAATAGGGGTTCACGCCGTCGCGGAGCGCGACGACCGGGTAGTAGACCGCGTCGCGGAAGTCCGTGAGCAGGCCGACGTCGAGGCGGCTGCCCGAGAGCTGGTGCCAGGTGGTGACACTCAACCAGCACACGACACCGACGAATGCCAGGACCGCGGCGACGGCCCAGACGGGCTCCGGTGCCCGTGCCACCACCCGTCGGAGCCGGTCGTGCATCGGGGGGAGGGTACCGGGCGCGTCCGGGTCAGGGTTGCGAGGCGTCGACGGCGTGCAGCCGAGGCGCGAGCCAGTGCCACACGAGCCGGGCACCCTTGAACGTGTAGTGCTCCCCGTCCGCGCGCAGCTGCACGCCGTGGATCTCGCGCCGGGGCGTGCCGTTCGGGCACACGTAGCCGGCGAGGTCCACGATGTCGACGCCGAGATGGTCGGCCGCGTAGCGGCGAAGCACGTCGTTCAACCAGACGAGTCGGCTCGGATCGGCCCGTTCGGCCTCACCCCAGGTGCCGAGGTTGCGGTCGTGCGCGTCGAAGCACGGGGCGGTGAGGAGGACGAGCCGGGCGCCGTCGCGGGTGAGGATCCTCGCCGCCCGGTCGAGCTCGGTTCGCAGGAGCCGCTCCATCGCGGGGGTGCTCGCGTGGTACCGCTTCCCGTGCACCTCGCGGTCGTAGATCTCCCAGCCGCCCGTGAGCATCACCGCCACGTCGGGATGGCTCTCGGCGCGCCCCTGCGCGAATCGCTTCGGCCAGTCCCCGCAGTCGTTCTGGTTCGCTCCGCGCTTGCCGTTGCTGTACATCACGCCGGTCAGGAGACCGCACCCGATCTTCGTCTCGCTCCGGACCCAGATCAGGCCCGCGTCGCTCGGGGGTGGCCCGGCAAAGGCGAGCGTGAAGGCGATCGAGTCTCCCGTGAGCAGCACCCTGGTCGCGCCGGCCCGCGGCGGACCGAGGAACTTCTTGCGGATCTCGGCGGCCGTCATCGCGTTCGGCCGTGGACGAGCCGCCGCGCCGGTCGCGGTGAGCCCGAGGATGGCTACGGTCGCGACGACTGCAGTGGCCGGGACCCACGCGACTCGGCCGCGGACGAACCGGAACCGTTGCGAGCGGATCGGCCGTTCGACCAGGACGTACGACGCGATCGCGATGACCAGCGTGACGGCCACGCGCGCGAGCAGGAGGCGCTGGCCCACGAGCCCGCTGCGTTCGGGGGAAAGCCACACGAACACCGGCCAGTGCCAGAGGTAGAGGCCGTAGGAGATGAGCCCGATCTGGGGGAGTGGCGGCACCGACAGCACGAACCGCAGCGGACCCGGGATCATGGCCGCGGCGATCACTGCGGCCGTCGCGAGCGCGACGAGCGTGAAACCACCCTGGTAGAGCCGGTCCCAGCTCTCCGACTGCTGGGTGATGACCCACGCCAGGAAGAGCGCGCCGGCCACGCCGGTCGTCTGCACGATCACCGATCCGGTGCGCGTGCGCGGGCCGGGCCGCGCCGAAAAGACGACCGCGAGCGCCGCTCCGAGGAGGAGCGCCTGCGCGCGGGTGTCGGTGCCGTAGTAGGCACGAGACCCGTCGTTGCCCTGGAGCACCGCCATCCAGACCGCCGACGCGGCGGCCAGCCCGAGCACGATGCCGGCGATGACGGGCACGCGCCGACGGGCGAGCTTGGTGATGCCGAGGAATGCGAGCGGCCAGATGAGGTACCACTGCTCTTCGATCGCCAGCGACCACATGTGCCGCAACGGCGATGGCGAGCCGAACTGCGCGAAGTAGGCATTGCCGGAGAGCACGAGTCGCCAGTTCTGGACGTAGAACAGCGAGCCGAGAAGATCTCCGCGCAGACCGAGCGCCTCCTGGTCCGTTGCCAGGGTCGCGCCGTAGACCGCGACGACGAGGAGCACGAGCACGAGAGCGGGGAGCAGCCGCCGGGCGCGGCGCAGCCAGAACGCCTTGACGGCGACGCGTCCCGTCGTCGTGATCTCGCGGAGGAGGAGATAGGTGATCAGGAAGCCCGAGAGCACGAAGAAGATGTCGACGCCGAAGAAGCCGGCGCTCGCCCAGGTGACGCTGCCGTGGAAGAGGATGACAGCGCCGACGGCGACCGCGCGGATCCCGTCGAGGGCCGGCTGATGTGCGAGTGGCGTGGATGGATCCGCGGTAGAACCGGTGCGCATCGGCGAGGGGGCTGACTCCGTGTCGGCCCTCGGATGGGGCCGGAAGTCGGCGATTCTACGGTGCGGCCCGGCGAGAACGACTTCGTGTCACGCTGCGCTGCCGTCACCCGTGAAGGAGAACAGCCGCCGGCCGGACACGAGCGGGGTCGGATCCGCGACGAGCCGGTGTGCGCCGACCCCGATGACTCGGGCCGGGTCCGGGCTCTCGAACGCGATCTCCTCCCAACCAGCGTCGGCGAACCAGGCGCGGATCGTGGGAGTGAGGTCGGGCGGACGGCGATGACGCGTCCAGAGGATCGTCGCGCCCTCGGTGCAGAGCATCGGGAGGGCGCCGACGAAGCCGTGGATGTCGTCGGGGGAGATGTTGCCGAAGATCCCGCACGCGAGGAGCACGTGCGCGGGCGCGATCCCCGCCGCCGCGTCGGTGGTCGACGCGTCGCCGGTCACGACCTCGATCTGGGCGAGCCCTGCGTCCTCGCACGCCGTTCGGGCCGTCGCGGCGAGCGCGGGATCCAGCTCGACCAGGCGGACGCGCAGGTCGTCACGGCGCGGGTGGCCGGTCGCGACCTCGATGACGTCGCGACCCTGTCCCGCGCAGAGGCTGAGGATCCGCACGGGCCCGGGCGGGCTCGCGTCGATCGCGTCCGCGAGCAGCCGCTGCACGATCGCGAGCCGTACCCGCAGGCTCGACCCTTCCACCTCGTAGCTGCGGTGCCAACGCACCCAGTGCGACTCGCCTGATCCCTCCACGGCCGCCATCCTGGCAGGCCGGGGCCTCGATACAGTCCCGCAGGTGATGCGCCGCCTGGGGTTCGTGGTGATCGTGTCGGCGGTCGTGACGATGACGGTGGCCGGCGCCGCCCCCGCGTCGAGGACGGGCGCGGCCACGACCGTCGACGTCCCGGCCACGATCGACGCCACCGGCCGCACCGATGTCACCGTCGCGCTCAGCGCCTTCCTCGCCACGGTCGCGCCCGGTGTGACCGTGCGCTTCCCTCGTAACGGGACCTTGCTCGCCGAGAACGTGGTGGTGGTCGACGGCCTTCGCGACGTGACGATCGACGGCCGTGGCGCGCGGATCGTGGCCCGGACCGACGGCTCGGGCCAGACCCCGCGCCGTCCTCAGCTCCGTCGCCAGTGGCCGCGGAGCCGGGAGCACCTCCACATCGAGCGGTCGGTGGGGATCACCGTGCGCAACCTCACGATCGAGGGTCCCAACGCGCGCGGCGCCTACCGGATCCCGCTCGAGGCCCAGGCCGGTGTCCTGGTCGCGAAGTCCCAGAACGTGGAGCTGGACGGCATCACGATCCGCGCCACCTACGGCGACGGCGTGTACGTGACCGGCAAGAGCAGCAATGTCCGGGTGCACGACTGCACCCTCGACCACATCGGTCGCCAGGGCGTCACCGTCGTCGCCGGTGAGCACGTCGTCGTGGAGCACTGCTCGATCGACCATGTCGCGCGCTCTGCGATCGACTTGGAGCCGGGGCACGGATTCGCGCTGGACGTGCGGATCCGGGACAACACGGTGAGTGGCGTCACGAACTTCTTGCTCGCGGCCGTCGGTGCCGGACCCCGTGTGGGCGACGTCTGGTTGGAGCGCAACCACGTCCGGGGCGGCAAGGGCGTGAGTGTGTACGCGGGCGTCTCGCACTCCCTGCGATCCGGTCTCCACGTCCTCGACAACGTCGGTTCCGGGACCTCGCACGGCTACCAGGGCGCGCTCATGCACATCAGCCGCTTCGACGGCGTCGAGGTGCGCGGGAACCGCCAGACCGTTGCCGCAGGGGTGACGCCGGTCCAGCTCGTCGACTCGTGTCACGAGACCGTGACCGGGAACGACTTCGGCTCGGCGTCACCGGCGCTCGGCAAGCAGGGCGACTGCTCGTCGCCCGGCGTGCGGTCGCCGCGCCGGGGGACGTCGGCCACGACGACGCCGGTCGGGGGTGGATCCGACGCGGCCCAGGGGCGGCGCCGGGCGGGGACGACGACCACCACCGCCGCTCCACGCGTGGTCGTGCGGCGGGTCACTCGGGGCGGGACGTCGCCGGTCACGGTCGCGCTCGCCTTCGGGGCGGGTGCGCTCGCGGGTGGTGGTGCGATCTTGCTCTGGTCGTGGTCGCGGCGGGAGCGTTCGGGTTCGGCGTGAACCGGGTCGGCGGCCGCTACCAGGCGCGAGCCCAACCGGCGCCCGCGACCGCGTGGTCCGGGCCGGGCGGGGCGATGAGCGTGTCGGGTGTCGGGGAGACGATGCCCGCGTCGCAGGACACCGGGCCGAGGTTCATGTAGACCGCGCCGCTCCCGTGCGTGCCGTCGCCGACGGCGTAGCAGGAGCCGTTCGCCGCCCGGGCTGCGAGCACCACGCCGTCGCTGGTCGCGCTCACGGACACGTTCTTCGGACCGGTCGAGGGTCCGAGGGTGAAGGTCAGTTCCGGCTCGGTCGGGCCGAGGACGCCGGGGGAGACGCGGCTGTAGGACTCGGTGTCGGCGAAGACGGTCTTGGCCTCTGTGAAGGCGATCCGGAGGCTGGCCTGCGCGGCGCGGGGCTCGGCGCGGGCCTTCGCCCCCAGGAATGTGGGGATCGCGATGGAGATGAGCAGCGCGATGAGGAGCACGACGACCGACATCTCGGACAGCGTGAATCCGTCCTCGGCATCGCGGTCGCACCGCAGGCGGCGCGTGATCGCATCCATGAGTGCTCTTCTCCGGGCACCGGGAGGCGGTACCGCTGGCGGTCCCCGCAAGCATCGGCCGTGGTGCCACGACCTTGAGCGGTGCGTGTCCCGGCCCCGTTCGTCGGGGTGCGCGAACCCCCTAGCGATCCGCCGCGACGGCGCGTTCGAGCTGGTGGAGCTGATCGGCGGTTCCCACGGCGATCAGCACCTGGTCGGCCGCGACGACGGTGTCGAGCTGCGGGTTGGTGGTGAAGGATCCGTCGTCGTTGCGCAGAGCGAGCACCAGCGCTCCGGTGCGGGCGCGGATGTCGAGCTCGCCGAGCGAGCGGCCGATCGCCGGGCTCGTGGCCGGGACCTTCACCTCCTCCATCCGGAACTCGAGGCTGCCGTCGTGCATCACGACGTCGAGGAACTCGGCCACGTTCGGCTGCATGATGAACGCGGCCATGCGCGCCCCCCCGATCGACTGCGGGTTCACGACGCGGTCGGCCCCGGCGCGCCGCAGCTTCTCGGCGTTGTCGTCGGCGCGGGTGCGGGCGACGATGAACAGGTCCGGTCGTTGCGACCGCGCGCTGAGTGTCACGAAGAGATTCGCGGCATCGGTGTCGAGCGCGGCGACGAGCGCGCGGGCTTTGGGCATCCCGGCGCGGGCGAGCGTCTCGTCCTCGGTCGCGTCGCCGAGGACGAAGGGATGCCCGAGGCCGACGAGCCGCTGCTCGTCGATGTCCACCATCACGACCTCCTGACCGGAGCCGCTGACGAGCTTCGCCAGCGCCTTGCCGGCGCGGCCGGCCCCGCAGATGACGACGTGGTCGGTGAGCGACGAGATGTTGCGTTCCATGCGACGCCTTCCGTAGAGGTCGCTGAGCCGGCCCTCGAGCAGGGCTTCCAGCACGGTCGTGAGGGTGTAGAGCGCGGTGCCGGTCCCGACGATCACGAGGCAGATGGTGAAGACCTTCTCGGCCGTGTCGAAGTCGACGACCTCGCGGAACCCGACGGTCGAGATCGTGGTGACGGTCTGGTAGATCGCGTCGAGCGGCCGGATGCCGAGGAGCATGTACCCGACCCAGCCGACGATCGTGACGGCGACGAGCGCGGTGCCCGCGATTCGCACCCGCCTCCAGTCGCTCACGACCGCATTGTGACCCGAGACCCAGGGGCGGGGCGGGGACCGCCGGTAGCGGCCTCCGCAGCGTCGGAGGTACGGGCGCTGACCCCGCAGCACCCGACTGCCACCCGTACCCCGACTGGACCAGAAGCATCCACCCCGGACGGTGGTGGAGCAAGGGGCGAACTGAGGTGCCGGGGGCCGGAGAACGCCCCGGGCAGGGTGGGACGGTCTCGACGACCCCCGGCGGGCGCAACGGTACGGGTTCTGAGGCCGGACTCTCCGCGCGGCGACGCGTGACAGATGACCGGAAGACCTCTGCTGTCCCGACGGGATGCGCTCCGGTCGGCCGAGGGGCGATCGCGCTCGGCCGCCGTCGTCGGCAGGCCCAGCGCCGGTGCGCGCCAAGGCCCCGCGAATCCCCCAGGGCAGGGAGGGGGACTCAGCGGGGCCTTGAACGCCCCCAGGACGGCACTGTCGGGGGGATCGCAATGACAACGACACGACGGCGGTCGGGGTTCCCGCGCGCGGGACCCGGCGTGACTGGGAAGGTGATGCCGGACAACCGGGGCGAGCTGGCGAGTGCGAGCCCAGCGCCCGGTTGTCGGCGCAGCCACTCACCGGAAGCCAACGTAGGGGCAACTCCCGTCGGTGGCGCTACGGACGACGCTACGCCCGTTCGTCGCGGATGCCAACCCTGGGGGCGATCGCGCGCAACAGCCGGGGAGTCCAGAGGCGTCCCCGGCTGTCGGCTGGGCACCGGCACGCTTGCCCGAGGTGCGTTGCGCGGTGCTGGTGCCGTTGTACGAGGTTTGGCCGCGTCCGGCGACCCCTGTCTTGGGGAATCGCGGTTGAGGACGACGCGGTGCGAAGGGCGGGGGCGACCGTTCGGAGTGTGACCAACGAACGGTCGCACGCCCCTGCCCGTGTCGAGCTGGGGGACTCGACATCGTCGACGGTACGCCCCGCTCGGCGTGAAGTCGACGAGGCATTCCCGACAAGGCGGTCACGACCATGCCGAAAGACGCTGTCAGGTGTCCTCGCCCGGTGCTTCGCGTAGGGCTCCCTTCCGCCGGGTACCTCGCCGAGGAGCCTAGAAACATTGGGTGCGGTGGTGAGTCGGCCTGTACGCCGGATTCTGTCGAGGGTGGTCATCCATCTCGGTCGGCGGTTACCCGACGACTCATGCGGTCTACCCGGGAGTTGGACGGGCCGCCCGCTCCCTGTCTGACCTTGCTCCAAGTGGGGTTTACCGAGCCGCCCGGGTCACCCCGGACGCTGGTGCGCTCTTACCGCACCGTTGCAACCTTGCCTGTGCGGGCCGAGGCCCGCCATCGGCGGTCTGCTTTCTGTGGCACTGTCCTGCGGGTCGCCCCGACTGGGTGTTACCCAGCACCTTGCCCTGTGGAGTCCGGACGTTCCTCGGACGGGTCGAGCCCGTACGCGACCACCTAGCCGGCTCACCACCGCCGGGGGAGTCTCGCACGTCGGAGCGCGAGGCCGCCGGCCGGGTCAGACGTCGGAGGAGTCGCGGACGCGCCGCTGCGCCAGCCAGCCGCCGAAGGCGCCGAGCGCAGCGGCGAAGACGAACTGGGCGAGGATCCCCGCCGCGGTGAACACCGGGTCGGTGCCGGCGAAGAGGCCCTGGTTCGTGTCGCGGATCACCCAGATCAGGATCCGGACCGGGACCCAGAGCACGAAGGCGCCGATCGCCCCGACCATCGAGTTCGACAGCGGTGCCGCGGGGGCGCCGCGTGCGGCGACGAACCCGGCGACGGCGTAGACGGCGAGCAGCGCGATCGCGAACAGCGGGGCCCAGGCGCTGTGCCTGAAGTCGTCGACGTTGTGGTCCACGAGCGCCCGCAGCGCGGTCACCGGGACGAACAGCAGCAGGCCGACGGCGGCACCGTGGGTGACGGCAGGACGGTCGACGACGCTCACCGCGAGGACTCCAGGGGCTCGGGGATGTCCCCAGCATGCACCAGGTCGGCCACCGGAACGCGGAACGCGTCGCGGGCCAGGGGCAGGATCGCCCGTCGGTTGCGGAAGAGGATGATCACGGTCAGCACCAGGTAGACGATGCCGACGAGGATCCGCTCGAGCTCCCGGGCGTGGCCGGGCAGCACCGCGCCGAGCACGAACTGCGACAGGAACAATCCGAGGAGGCTCGCCGCCTCCTTCACCGAGATCGACCGGTTGGCGAGCACTGCCACCGCGAATGCCGACTGCGCCGCGGTGAGGAACAGCTCCTCACGCTGGAGCGAGTCGAGCGGCAAGCCGTGCCACGAGCTGGACGAGACCGCGAACACGATCGGCAGCGATCCCACGAGCAGCGTCCACTGGTTGACCTTCGACGATACGAGCGCACCAAGGCCGGCCTCGGTGTTGAGGCGCCACGCGAACAGCCCGGCGACGAGCAGCTCGGGCGCCTCGGACGCGAGGGGCGCGAGCCACTGCACGAGGAGGAACTTGGAGATGCCGAACTGCGAGCCGGTCTCGACCAGGGCCTCGGCGAATCCCTCCGCGCAGGCGAGGATCACCCCCGCCGCGAAGATCAGGAGCCCGGCCACCACGATGCGGCGTCGCCGCTGGGGCAGGTTGCCCAGCAGCTCCGCCGGGCCGATCAGGTCCGGCTCCGACGCCGGCGCCCGCGCGATCCGGATCATGTAGGCGACGAACAGGCCGATGAGCACCACCGCGTCGAACAATGTGATCGAGTGCTTCAGCGGCAGCGTGAGCGAGTAGATGGTGGCGACGGCGAGGAAGCCGATCTCCACCGCGTGCGACCGACCGAGCCGGACCTCGTCGTCGAACGGGCCCTCGTAATGGTCCGCCCGTGCGATTCTGCGCATCCGCCAGGCGGCGAGGAACACGACGAGCGACCAACCGATGCCGATGAGGAGCCGGTTGCCGCCGGTCATGTTGGCCAGGGCGAGGGGCGCGTACTCCTGCGGGTCCTTCCCGGCCTTGGCTGTGAAGACGAAGTCGACCGCGTACTCGGGCAGCACGGCGATCAGCGCCAGCACCGCGAGTGCGAGCCCCTGGGAGACGTCGAGCTGCAGGGCCTCGGCCGCCCACGCCAGCACGAACGCGGAGCCCACCACCGCGAACCCGAAGAGCAGTGCGGCGACCCACGGGGTCGGGTGGATACCCCCGATCCGCAGGACCAGCCCCGGAACGGTGAGCGAGGCCGCCGCGGCGAGCGCACTGAGCTGTCCGCGGGAGCGCTCGGCCATCCGGTCGATCCTATGGGCCGTTGGATCCGAACCCACGTCCGCACGGCCGGAAATTGCCCAGTCCAGGGGCCGAATCGGGCTTCGTGCTCAGGTCGAGCGGAATACGCGCCGACAAGAGGCCGTTGTCGGGACCATCTCCTCGAGGTTCACATGATCGCAGTCACCTCCATCGCTCCGACGTCCGACTGGCGGGACCACGCCCTGTGTCGCGGGGTCGATCCGTCGGTGTTCCACCCGGCCGACGAGGAGGAGAACGAGTTCTCCGCCGACCCCGCCAAGGCGATCTGCTTCCGGTGCCCGGTCCGGGAGGCCTGCCTCGAGCACGCCGTCGCGGTCCGCGAGAAGCACGGTGTCTGGGGCGGACTCACCGCTCGTGAGCGGCGCCGCCTGATCCGCCGCCGCCGGCGCGCTTCCTGATCGGTTCTCCGCTCGTCCCCGATCCCGGACGCGACACGCCCGAATAGCGTCCGGGCATGCGCCGTCCGCTGTTCGCCGGGATCGTGACGGGTCTCGTCGTCGGCACCGCCCTCTCCCTCGCCCGCCGCCGTCGTCTCCGCCCGGCCGACGGTCCGGTCAACGCGAGCTCGGTTCTGGACCGCAACCTGCGCCTCGCCCGTCTCGGTGCCCGCGCCGGCGGGCGGCAGGCCTCGACCCGGGCCCGGCAGATCTTCGCCTCCGCCGAACGGCGCGAGGAGCTCGATCGCCACCTCGAGCTTCGGAACGCGGCCGACGTCACGCGCGAGCTGGGGGAGATGAAGGGCGCCCTCATGAAGCTCGGACAGATGGTCAGCTACCTGGACGACGGCCTCCCCGAGGCGTTGCGCGAATCCCTGGCTCAGCTCCAACACGATGCGCCGCCGATGAGCGTGGAGCTCGCGGCCGGGGTGGTGCGGTCGGAGCTCGGGGCCGACCCGGACGAGGTCTTCGGCGAATGGGATCCGGATCCGATCGCGGCCGCGTCCATCGGCCAGGTGCACCGGGCCGTCACCCGCGACGGTCGCGCGGTGGCGGTCAAGCTCCAGTACCCGGGTGTGGCCGACGCGGTGGAATCGGATCTCGGCAACCTGGGCCTGCTCTTCGCCGGGATCGGCAAGGCCTACGACGCGTTCGAGTCCGGGCCGCTCGTGCGGGAGCTGCGCGAGCGCCTGCGCGAGGAGCTGGACTACACGATCGAGGCGCGCCACCAGGCGCGCTTCGCCGAGTTCTACCGGGGCCACCCGTTCATCCACGTACCGACGGTCGATCCGGCCCTCTCGACCCGCCGGATTCTCACGACCGAGCTCGCGGTCGGCGCGCGCTTCGCCGAGGTGACCGGATGGTCGCAAGAGCAGCGCGACCTCGCCGGGGAGGCGATCTTCCGGTTCGTGTTCCGATCCTTCTACCAGTTGCACCTCTTCAACGGCGATCCGCACCCCGGCAACTACCTGTTCCGGCCGGACGGTCGCGTCACCTTCCTCGACTTCGGGCTCGTGAAGCGGTTCCGGCCGGTCGACATCGACATCATCCGCCGGCTGATCGAGACGATCGTGCTCGATCCCGACCCAGCGGCGTTCCGCGTCGCGATGGAGGAGGGCGGGTTCCTCCGCCGCGGCGCGCCGGTGAGTGACGACCTGGTCGTCGACTACTTCGGTCACTTCTACGCGCACATGCGCGAGCGGGGGCCGCGGCGCATGACCCCCGAGTTCGCGAGCGAGATGGTCCGGCGGTTCTTCGACCGGCGCGGTCCTTACGCGGAGGTGATGAAGGAGGCCAACGTGCCGCCCGCCTTCGCCGTCGTGCAGCGGGTCAACCTCGGCCTGTTCGCCGTGCTCGCGCAGCTCGGGGCCACCGCGGACTGGCGCTCCATCGGCGAGGAGCTCTGGCCGTGGGTCGGCGCGCCGCCGTCGAGCGACCTCGGCCGCCTCGAAGCCGACTGGCTCGCCCGGGCCTGAGCCACCGCCTGGCCAACCCCGATGGGTCGGAGGCGTCCCGGTAGGCTCGATTCCTCATGGACTTCGACCTCTCGCCGGAGCTCGCCGAGCTCCAGGCCACCGTCCGTCGGATCGCGCAGGATCGGGTCGCACCTCGGGCCCGGGAGATCGACCTCAGCGAGACCTATCCCCAGGATCTCTTCGAGCTGTTCGTCGAGACGGGCCTCACCGGCCTCTGCATCCCCGAGGCGTACGGCGGCTCGGGCGCGGGGATCCTCGGTCTCGCGATCGCGATCGAGGAGGTGGCGAAGTACTCCAACGCTGCCGCGCTCATGCTGCTGCTCACCCGGCTGCCGACCGGTGCCCTGCTCATCGCCGGCAACGAGGAGCAGAAGCACCGTTACCTGACTCCGCTCGCCAACGGCGAGCAGCGCGCCGCCTTCGGGCTGTCCGAGCCCCAAGCGGGCAGCGATGTCATGGGGATGCGGACGCGGGCGGAGCGCGACGGCGACGGCTGGGTCCTCACCGGCACGAAGTGCTGGATGAGTGGCGTGGTGCAGGCCGACTGGTACTGCGTCTTCGCCAAGACCGGCCCCGCCGACTCGCGGGCCCACGACAGCATCAGCGTCTTCATCGTGGAGCGCGGTTGGGACGGCGTCTCGGTCGGCCGGACCGACAAGAAGATGGGCGTGAAGGGCGTCGACACCGGCGAGCTGATCCTCGACGGTGTGCGCGTCCCGGACGAGAACGTCGTCGGCGAGATCGGCGGCTTCCGGCTCTGCATGCTCGGGCTGAACGCGATGCGCCCGATCGTCGCGGCCCGCGGCATCGGCCTCGCCGAGGGTGCACTGATGTACGCGGTCGAGTACGCGAAGGAGCGTGCCGCGTTCACCAAGACGATCGCGGACTTCCAGGGCATCCAGTGGAAGATCGCCGAGCTCGCGACCGAGATCGAGGCGGCCCGGCTGCTCACCTACCGCGCGGCGTGGCTGGCGGACCAGGGCAAGTTCACCAAGGAGTGGGTGCCCTACCTCTCGATGTGCAAGTACTACGCCACTGAGCTCGCGGTGAAGGTCAGCAACCACGCGCTGCAGATGCTCGGTGCCGCGGGGTACATGCAGGACCACCCGATGGAGCTCTACTACCGCGATGCGAAGCAGCTGACGATCGTCGAAGGGACGAGCCAGGTGCAGCTCGGCCTCATCGCTCGCGGGGTGCTCGACCACGACCTGTGGTGGGATTGAACCGTGACCGACGCCGCAGCCACCGTCCACTGGCCTGACGTGCTGATGCCGCTCCTGCGGCGTGACGACCTCGACGCCGACGTCGCGTCGGCCGCGATGGCCACGATCCTCGAGGGCAATGCGACCGACGCGCAGATCGCCGCCTTCGCGGTCGCGCTCCGGGCCAAGGGTGAGACGCCCACGGAGCTCGCGGCGCTCGTGCGCACGATGCTCGAGCACACGCTGCCGGTCCCGGTGGCCGACGAGGCGACCGCCGGCCCGCTCATGGATACCTGCGGGACGGGCGGCGATCGCTCGCACACCTTCAACATCTCCACCACGACGGCGCTCGTGGTCGCGGGCGCGGGGGTGCGCGTCGCCAAGCACGGGAACCGGGCCGCGTCGTCCAAGTGCGGGTCCGCCGACGTGCTCGAGTCGCTCGGCGTCGTGATCGACCTCGACGGCGAGGGCGTTGCCCACTGCATCGACCGCGTCGGGATCGGGTTCTGCTTCGCGCAGAAGTTCCATGCGGGGTTGCGCTTCGCGGGCCCGGCTCGTACGCAGATCGGCGTGCCCACCACCTTCAACTTCCTCGGACCGCTCGCCAACCCGGCGCGCGTCCGCCGCCAGGTCGTCGGTGTCGGCGACCCGGCGATGGCGGAGCGGGTCGCGGCGACTCTCGTGGAGCTGGGATCGGTCCGGGCCATGGTGTTCTTCGGCCACGACGGCCTCGACGAGCTGACCACCTCGGACATCTCGACGGTGCTGTCGGTCCACGACGGCACGGTGACGCGCGAGACGGTCGACCCGGCGGACCTGGGGCTCGCCCGCGCGAGCCGCGACGACCTGCTGGGAGGCGATGCACTCCGCAACGCGGAGATCGTGCGAGCGGTCCTCGGGGGGGCGACCGGCGCCCATCGGGAGGTCGTGCTGCTCAACGCCGCCGCCGCGTTGCAGGTCGCGGGTGTCGCCGGTTCCTGGGGCGAGGGCATCGAGCTCGCCGCGGCGGCGATCGACGACGGTCGGGCGCGTGGCGTCCTGGACCGGTGGGTCGCCGAATCCCGTGCGGCGGCGGAGCTCTCGTGAGCACCGCGCTCCAGTGCCCGTCCTGCGGGTGCAACCACCGGCTCGAGTCGATTCCTGACGTGCCGGTGTTCAAGTGCGCGCGCTGCGGGCGCCCGCTCAAGGTCCCGGCCCAGTTCCGCGCCGCCGCCCCGGCTGCCGGCGCGACCGCGAAGGGGGCCGCGCCGCGTCGGGCGGGGTCGAAGTCCGCGCGCGGCCCGCGTGCGAATGGGCCCACGAAGCTGCCGCTGCGGATCCTCGCGTGGATCGTCGCCTTCGTCCTCGGTGCCGTCGTGGTCCGCACGCTCGCCAAATGGACGGGCTTCGTCGGCGGCGACACCGTCGTCAACCTCCTGATCGACAACAAGCTCACCACCTATCTGCGCCTCGCCGCGCTCGTCCCCGTGTGGGCCCTGTTCGCGACGAGCTTCGCCACCCTGATCCTCGAGGGGCCGGGGTGGTGGGCCGGCAGGAAGTCGCGCGCGCCCGCGGCGCCGACGTCGTCCGAGCCCTCACCGCCGGCCCCGCGGACCCGGGTGCCTGCGGCGACCGCGGCCGCGGCGGGTGCGGCCGCCAAGCCGACGACCGCCCGCAAGGTTCCGACCCGGGAGCCGAGGACCGACGCCACTGCCGCGCCCACCCGGACCCGACCGGCACGGCCCGCCGCAGCGACTGGTGCGACGGGTGCGGCCGCGGCCGAACCGACGGCCGACGAGTTCGATGCCCGCGCGGCGGCGGGTCATCGACCCCGGCGGATTCCCCGACGCGACGGCGGTTCGTAGACGGGGAGGGCCGCGGTGCTCGGTGAGGCCGGACTGCCCGACACCTCGAGGAGTCTTGCCCGGCCGGCCCGGGTCTCGCGGTCGAGCCAGCGGGCCGCGACGAGGAGCTCGTCGGCCCGCCGCCGGTCCCAGTACGGCGCCTCGGTCGGCGGCGGCGGAGCATCGAGGGCCAGTTGCTCGGGACCGGCGACGAGATGCCCGTCGTCGAGCGTGACGATCCCGCCGTCGACCGCGATCACCATCCGCCCACTCGTCGAGAGCCATTCGAGCGTCTGGCGCCGCCGCAACGCACGGCTGATCGCGCCCAGCCGGTCGCGGGTCAGCGCGGCCTCCTCGAATCGCTCGGTCGCGGCGAGGGTGCGCATGCGTGCGGCGAGCGGGTCGAGGACGAGCCGTGGTTCGGTCGTCAGGCCGCGCCGGACCGTGTCGACGACCGTCGCGTAGTCGGCCTCGCTGACGTGGCCGCGACAGGGGCAGCACGCCACGCCGAGCTGAGCGGCGGTACAGGGGGTGTCGGGAACGATCTCGGCGGTCCGACCGATTCGTTGCGTGCAGCGCCGGATCGGTACCGCGCTCTCGATCGCCTCGCGCACCAGCTGCGCCGCGCGCATCGAGGAGAACGGTCCGAGGAACTCGCCGTCGCCGGCCCGCACCGATCGCACGACGGTGAGGCGCGGGAAGCGGTCACCCGTGGTGAGCTTGAGGTAGGCGGACGCGCGCCAGCCTTTGCCCTGCCGGTTGAACCGGGGCTCGAGCTCGTGGATGAGCCGCATCTCGCGGACCGACGCCTCGAGGTCGTGGCCGCACTCGATCCAGTCGATGGTCTGCGTCTCGCGCAGGAGCTGGGGCACCTTCCGGCGGCTGTCGCCGCCGAAGTACGAACGCACCCGGGCCCGCAGGTTCGTCGCCTTGCCGACGTAGAGCACCCGGCCGCCTCGGTCCTTCATGAGGTACACGCCCGGGGTGCGCGGCAAGCGGGCGGTGAGCCGGAGCTTGCTCGCGGACGGGTGCGACCGGATGCTCGGCAGTGCGAGCAGGTCGTCGAGCCCGAGGACACCGAAGGTGCCGGCGCGTTCGAGCAGCGCGTGCAGCACCTCGGCGGTCGCGGCCGCGTCGGCAAAGGCCCGATGGCACGGCTCGACCGATACCCGCAAGTGCCGCGCGAGCGTCGAGAGCTTGAGGTCCGGGACCTCGTCGCGCACCAGGCGCCGGGCGAGGCCGATGGTGTCGACCCGCCGGTGGGAGAGCCGTGCGTACCCGTGCTCGCTGAGCGCGGCGTCCAGGAACGAGATGTCGAAGCGGATGTTGTGCCCCACGATCACGGCGCTGCCGAGGAACTCCAGGAGCGGCGGGAGGACCTCCTCGATCGTCGGTGCCGGCAGCAGCATGGCCTCGGTGATGCCGGTCAGCACCGTGATGAACGGCGGGACCGGGACTCCCGGGTTGACGAGCGTCTCGAAGCGGCCGAGGCACTCACCGCCGCGGTACTTCACCGCGCCGACCTCGGTGATCGAGCAGTCCTTCGGCGACGCACCCGTGGTCTCGAGGTCGAGCACCACGAAGGTCACCTCGGAGAGCGGGGTCCCGAGGTCGTCGAAGCTGGCCTGACGCGGGGCGGTGAGCACGCCCGGACACCGTAGCCGAACACATGTTCGGCTACGGGGTATGTCGGTAGGATCCCGCCGATGGCGGAGCAGAGTGCGGAGTCGGCGGGCGTCGCCGCGGACGGGATCACCCGGTACCGCTGCGCGGGCTGCGGGAACCTGACCCGCTTCGACGTGACGTTCACCCGTCGCACCAAGGAGTTCCGCCACTTCACCGTGGGCGGAGAGCTCGAGATCGAGTCCGTCGAGGTGCTGGCGGAGGACGTCGAGCGGGTTGCGTGCCGCTGGTGCGGCGCCGACGACCACCGCATCGAGGTGATCGCGCCGACGTGACCGGCGGTCCGCTCAGCCCAGCACGGTGACGACGAGCTGACGGCTGCGCGCCCGGTCGTCGAAGTCCACGCACACGATTCGCTGCCAGACGCCGAGCATCATGGCCGAGCCGGTGAGCGGGATCGTCACCGACGGCCCGATGATGCCGGCCTTCGCGTGGCTGTGGCCGTTCGTGTCGGCGTTGCGCTCGTTGTGCTCCCACCGGTCCGACTCGGGCGCGATCCGTTCGAGCACGGTGTTCAGATCGGCGTTCGCGCCGGGCTCGCACTCGATGATGGTCACGCCGCAGGTGCTGTGCGCGACGAACACGGTGACGAGGCCCTCGACGACACCGCTGTTCGCGATGGTCTTCTCGGCGAGGTCGGTGACGTCGATCACCTCACCGTCGCCACGGGTGTCGAGGGTGAAGGTCTCGTGGTGTGCGGGCATGGACGCCCGAGCCTATTGGGCCCGGGTGGGTGGACGCCGATCCGGTTCGAGGCTGCAAGACTGCGACGGATGGGGCGACCGGTGCAGCTGCAGGCGGACCGAGGGAATCCGCGCCTCAAGTTCCTGGACCGCTACGTCGGGATCCCACTGGTCGCGCTCGGCTCGATTCCCCGCCGGATCCGGGGCCGCCGCCCGATTCCCGCCGACTGGAGCACCGTCGGGGTGCTGCTCACCTCGGGGATCGGCGACACCGTCGTCGCGTCCGCTGTTCTGGCCGATCTGCGCGCGGCTCGTCCCGACGCCCGGATCGTGCTCTTCGTCACGGCCAACAACGCGAGCTTCGCCCGGCTGCTCCCGGACCCCGACCGCGTGGTGGAGCTCCCGGTGCGGCGGGTGTGGTCCGCGATCCGGCAGGTACGCGCGGAGCAGTGCGACGTCATCGTGGATCTCAGCGCCTGGCGTCGCTTCGACGCGTTGCTGGCGCGTGGCTCCGGCGCCCGGGTCACGATCGGGCTCCGGACCCCCGGTCAGCACCGCCACTACGGCTACGACGTCGTCGTCGACCACGAGAAGGGACACGAGGTCGACAACGATCGCCGGCTCCTCGCGGCGCTCGGGATCCCGTCGAGCTCGATGCCCGCGATCGCGCGCCCCCAGGGAGTCGATCCGCCGCTCGCGTCGCCCTACGTCGTGTTCCATCTCTGGCCGGGCGGCGCGAACTTCGCCGAGCGGTCCTGGACGCTCGATCACTGGCAGCGTCTCGCCGAGGCGCTGTCCGCGCGTGGTCTCGAGGTCGTGCTGACCGGCGGCACCGGGGACGTCGAGGCGTGCGAGAGGCTCGTCACCGCGTGGAGCGCGGCGGGGATCCACGCGCACTCCGCGGCCGGGACGCCCTGGCCGGAGAGCCTCGCGTGCCTCGGCGGTGCCGTGGGGGTCGTGAGCGTGAACACGGGCGTGATGCACGTGGCCGCCGCCCTGGGAGCCCCCACGGTCGCCCTGAACGGCCCCACCAGCACGACCCGCTGGCGGCCGCTCGGTCCGCACACCCGCTGCGTCGTTTCGCCGATGGTTCCCGACGGGTATCTCAACCTCGGGTTCGAGCACGACGACCGGTACCGCGACTGCATGCAGGAGATCACCCCGGACGCGGTCCTCGCCGCCTGGGACGACCTGCAGGCCGAGGTGCACGCCGGTCCGGCTGACGACCCGCGCCGACGGCCCGCGGTGTGACTCGGCTCAGCCCGACGCGCCCGGACGCGTGTCCGTGCGGGTTCGGTGGCGGAGCTCGGGGACGAGCCCGGCACGGGCCAGCATCCGCACGGCCCGCTCCTCGGCCACGTCGATGATCACGGCGTCACCCGGCTCGCGGCCCACCACGAACGACACCACGCAGTCGTCGCACGCCGCGCTCTCGGCCATCACGCATTCGGAACAGTTGATCTGCACCCGGGCACCATCGCACGGGGGTGTGACCACGCCAGAGGGTCAGAGCCCGTAGGCGATCAGCCGCCCGTCGTCGGTTCCCACGAAGATCCTTCCGAGCGCGGCCACCGGGCCACCGGTGATGTATCCACCGGTGTCGACGGACCAGAGCGACGTGCACGTCGGGTGCCCGCAGCCGGCCGCCGGGAACGCGTGGAGGGTCCCGTCGTCGGACGCGGTGTACACGAGCCCTCCGGCGACGACCGCGGGTGAGCGGGTGATGTCACTGCCGGCGTCGGCCGTCCAGAGCGGATCGCAGGTCGCGTGCCCACAGCCTGTCGCGTCGAACACGTCGAGCTCCCCGGTCGTGGTCGGAACGAACACGAGCCCGTTGCCGATCGCGGGTGCCTCCGTCACTTGGGCGCCGAGGTTGCCCACCCAGCCCGGCGCGCCGGTGGCGGCATCGAGCGTGACCAGCGAGTGGCCGGCCCCGGCGAACACGGTCGAGTCGTCCCGGGAGAGCACCGGATGAGTCGTGCCGGTGGCGCTCGGCGTCGACCAGATGGGGTCGCAGACGAGCACGCCGGAGTTGTCCGTGCAGCTGGCCGGCTTCGCCAGCGAGAACGCCTGGATCGCGAGGCCGCGACCGATGAAGAAGCGGTCCGGTCCGACGGCTGCGGTCGTCGGAGCCGGGATGCTCGTTCCGCTGAAGTCCAGCAGCGCGTTCCAGCTGCCGTTGCCACCCGTGTCCTCCACGAAGACGAAGGACGCGACGGAGAAGGGCACGATCTGCACCGATGTCGCGACCAGCTTCGTGCCCCGATCGATCACCGTGGACGTCTTGCCGAAGCCGGTCCCCATCGGCGCACCGGTGCTCGCGTCGAAGACATTGGTGGGATTCGGGAGCACTGCGCTCGTACCCGGTTGCGGGACGTACACCTTGGCGCCGACCACCGTCGGCGGACCGGTCGAGTAGCCGCTCTGCTCGCCGAAGAGATCCTTGCTCCAGAGCGTCGCGCCGTCGACGGGCGACAACCGGGTGACGGTGCCGGCGTGGGGGTAGAAGCCGGCGGTCGCGAACACGCCATCGAGGGTGACCGCCGGGTCGTTCACCGCTTCGCCGAGGTGCTTGGTCCAGGCCTCGTGGAGGCCCGCCACGTTGGCGGGCGTGATCCCCGTCTCGAGGGGTCCGAAGCTGCTGCGCTCGGAGTCCGCGCCGGGCTGGACCCAGCAACCGGCGAGGACGGCGACCGCGCCCAGCGCGAGGATCGTCCGGACGATGGTGTCGCGCATGTGCCCCCCTGACGCCGACGGCGCCGAGTGTACGGGCGGGCGCCCCGGCCGTACAGCGGTCAGTCCGTGGTTACGGGCAGTTCGGATCGTCGGTAGCGGCTGAAACGCGGTGCCCACAGGGTGAAGGCACCGGCGCCGAGCACGCACGCGATCCCGCCCGACACGATGGCGAACGGCACCCCGAGGAGTCCGCCGACGACACCCGCTTCCACGTCGCCGAGCTGCGGGCCGCCGGCGTACACCGCGATCTCGACGCCGCTGATCCGCCCGCGCAGGTCGTCGGGCGTCACATCGGCCGTGATCGTGGACCGGAACACCCCGGAGATCATGTCGGCGGCCCCGGCGACCGCGAGCATCAGCACGACCACCACCGTCGAGCTCGTCAGACCGACGACGGTGATCCCGGCGCCCCAGAGCGCCACCGCGACGATCACGGCTCGACCCTGGCGGACCACGTGACCGGTCCACCCGCTGGTGACCGACGCGAGGAACGCACCGGCGGCGACGGCCGAGAGCATGATCCCGTAGAGCTCCGGCCCACCGCCGAGACGGTCCGTCAACGCGGGGAACAGCGCGCGCGGCATGCCGAACACCATCGCCAGCAGGTCGATGCCGAAGACGCTCATGATCACCGGCCGGCCCCGCAGGAACCGGAAGCTGTGCAGCACCGATGCCAGCGACGCCCGGTGCGCCTCACCGACCGGCGGTGAGGGCGCGATGGCGGCGAAGGCGACGAGCGCGAGCGCGTAGGTGACGATGTCGGTGCCGTAGGTGGCGGCCAGGCCGACCGTGCCGATGAGCACGCCGCCAACGGCCGGGCCCGCCATCATGCCGAACGAGCCGTAGGTCGACTGGAGTGCGAACGCGGCCGGCCGGTGCTCCTCGTCCAGGAGGAGCGGGAGCAGCGAGCGGAGCACCGGGAACATCACCGCGGTCGCACCGCTCGAGGCCGCGCCGATGACGAACAGCACCCAGACCTGGGGATGGTCGAGGGTTGCGTTGGCGCTCAGCCCGGCCGAACAGAGCATGGAGACGATCGTCACCCCGAGCAGCAGCCTGCGCTTGTCGATGGCGTCGGCGTACGCCCCGCCTGCGATCGAGCACACGAGGAGCGGACCGAGCTGGGCCATGCCGAGCAGACCGACCGCGAGTGAGGATCCGGTCTGCTGGTACACCTGGTACGGCAGTGCGGCCATCGTCATGGTGCTGCCGAGGAAGGACACCGCCTGCCCGATCCACAGCCGCCGGAAGTCGCGCGAGGCGCGCAGGGGGCTGGTGTCGATCAGGACCCGCATGGAGCGCCGATCCTACGGATCGCCCGTCGTCCCGATCCCGGAGTTGCGCGAGGATCCTCGGCGTGTCCTGGACCGTGGGCCGATCGCTGGATGGCATCGATTGGGAGTGGACCAAGCGCGATCTGACCGCGGACGCATTCGACAACGGCCGCACGGCGGACGCGCTCAGACGATCGTTCGAGCAGTCGCAGCACGTCGCGATCTCGCGCGACGGGGATCGGGTGGTGGGCATGGCGCGGCTGCTCTCCGACGGCGTCTGCAACGCATACCTCGTCGACGTCTGGACCGCCGCCTCCCATCGGCGACGAGGGATCGCGACGGCGATGGTCGAGGACCTGGCGGCGCGCGTTCCGGGCCAGCACATCGGGCTCCAGGTCGATGGCGCCCGGGCCTTCTACGAGGCGCTCGGGTTCACGCCCCAACCGATCTTCCTGTCGAAGGTCGTCGGGCGCTGGCTCGACAACGACGCGAACCGCTGACGCCCGATGGTCAGACGAGCTCGGAGACGAGCGCTTGCACGCGGCGGTCGATCTCGTCGCGGATCGGACGCACGTGGTCCACGTCCTGACCGGCGGGGTCGTCGAGCTGCCAGTCCAGGTAGCGCTGGCCGGGGAAGATCGGGCACGCGTCCCCACAGCCCATGGTGATGACGACGTCGCTGTCCTGCACGGCGTCGGGGGTGAGGAGCTTGGGTTGCTCCTGATGGAGGTCGATCCCGAGCTCGAGCATCGCCTCGACGACCGCCGGGTTCACCGACTCGGCGGGCTCGCTACCCGCGGAACGGACTTCGATCCGCCCGCCCGCGTACTTGGTGAGCAGTGCGGCGGCCATCTGCGACCGGCCCGCATTGTGGACGCACACGAAGAGAACGGTCGGTCGGGTCATGGCATGGCCTTTGTGGAGTGGGGGACGATCGCGGTGGTCGCGTCGAGCGCAGGGAACAGGAACCGGATCAACCCGTAGGCGAGCACCGCGCCGACGAGCTGGGCCGCGATGAACCCCGGGGCACTCGACGGTCGGATCCCGGCGAACGTGTCGGAGAACATCCGGCCGACGGTCACCGCCGGGTTGGCGAAGCTCGTGGAGCTGGTGAAGAAGTACGCGCCGCCGATGTAGGCACCCACCGCGAACGGCACGGCGCGGGCGTTCCCGCCGCGGACCGAACCGAAGATCACGAGCAGCAGGCCGACGGTTGCGACGACTTCGGCGAGCCAGATGCCCGAGCCACTGCGCGTCTTGGTCGACCATTCGACGGCCGACAGGTCGAACATCAGGTTGGCGACGATCGCGCCGCTGATCGCGCCGGCGACCTGGGCGGGGACGTACCAGGTCGCGGTCCGGGTCGGGACGCCACCCAGCCGCCAGTCGACGAGGGTCACGACCGGGTTGAAATGCGCACCCGAGAGCGAGCCGAACGCGAGGATCAGTGCGGCGAGCCCGCCCGCGGTCGCGAAGGAGTTCTCGAGCAGTTGGAGCCCGACGTCGTGGGGGGAGAGGCGTACGGCCATGATCCCGGAGCCGACGACGACCGCGACGAGGAACGCGGTGCCCAGGTACTCGGCGAGGGCCTGACGCGCGAGGTCGCGGGTGGTCACGGAACCGGGACGGGGACCCCGCTGATCGCGTCGCGCAGGACGGCGAAGCGCTCGGCGGCGACGGAGTACCAGGCCCACTTGCCGCGCTTCTCGCGGTGGAGCAGGCCCGCGTCGGTCAGCACCGAGAGGTGGTGGCTGATCGTGGGCTGGCTCTTGCCGAGCGGATCCGTCAGGTTGCACGCGCACGTCTCACCCTGGGCGGCGACGATGCTCAGCAATCGGAGTCGGACCGGATCGGCGATGACCCGGAACGCGGCGGCGAGATCCTCGGCCTCGGCCTCGCTGAGGGGTGCCGCGAGCACGCCGCCGCAGCAGGGGGTGATCTCCTTGATGTCCATCGCGGTCCCTCGGTCGGGGCGGTCGTCACATTGACAGCCGTCGATACGAGGAGTATACATCGACCAACGTCGATTCGACAATGATCGATGGGTGAACACCCGGAGAACGGAGACCGAACCATGACTGCCATGCCCACGCCGCTCGCACCCGACCTCGACGCACCGAGCACCGGCCGCCTCCAGCTGGCCCTCAACGTGGACGACCTCGACGCCGCGATCGACTTCTACAGCCGCATGTTCGGGACTGCGCCGGTGAAGGTGAAGCCCGGGTACGCAAACTTCGCGATCGCCGAGCCACCGCTGAAGCTGGTGTTGTTCTCCGGCGCGGGGGAGCCCGGCACCCTCAACCACCTCGGGGTCGAGGTCACGTCGGCCGAGGCGGTGAGTGCCGCCGAGGCGCGGATCGCCGCCGAGGGGCTCGAGACGACGGGAGTGGCCGAGACCGCGTGTTGCTTCGCGGCGAAGACCGAGACGTGGCTCGAGGCCCCCGACGGTCAGCGTTGGGAGTGGTACGTGAAGGAAGGCGACCTCGCCGGGTTCGCGTCCGACGCAGGCGACGAGACCGTGACCGGGTGCTGTGGGTGAGCCGCGCCGGCTCATCCCGGTCGTCTGTGACCTGACCGGCGCGCCGGACACTCCCGAGGAGCGGATCGCCGAGTACCGCGAGCTGTTCGCGGCGCATCTCGTCGGCCGGTCGACCCTCGATGGCGTCGTGCGGTTCCGGTTCCGCGCCGATGAAGGCGTGGAGGACCAGGTCCGTGATCTCATCGCCCGCGAGCAGCAGTGCTGCGGCTTCTTCGACTTCACGGTGTCGGTGCACGGCGGCGAGGTGGTCGTGGACACCGCCGTCGGAGACGACGCGGCGGCCCGGACGATGCTCGACGAGTGGGCCCGGCTTCCCGAGACCGTGTCCGGTGGGATCGCCGACGTCCGTGCGCGCTGGACGGCCGGCGGCCTGACGTTCCTCGAGGGCGCCTAACCTCAGCGCCCTGTGACGGGGCCGGGGAGTTCGAGGGGCTTGAAGAGGGTTCCGCCTGCCGCTCCGATCTCGGTCTGCAGGATCGCGTCCTGTCGGGCGAGCGCAGCGCCCATGTCGGGGGGTCGGCTTCCCGGCGCCGGGTGGAGCCCTCGATGTCGGTGAACAGGAACGTCAGTGCGCCGAAGGTGTCGTGTGTGCTCGGCATCCGGCAACCCTACGGGCGGCGGCTTGCTACATCGCGGCGAGCAGCGCCTGGCCGCGGTTGACGACGCCGAACGGACCGGTCATGCCGATCTCCTCGCCGATCGCGATCGCCGTTTCGACGTGGGGCCGCGCGCCGACGGCATCGCCGCGGTCGGCGAGTAACCGCCCGTGGAAGTAGTGCACACGGGCGAGATATGAGCGCGCGCCCGCGCGCTCGCACAGCGCGATGGCATCGGTGTGATGCCGGTCGGCGTCATCGGGACGACCGAGCACCTCGGCCGCGATCGCGAGGCCGGTGTCGTTGCCCTCGCCGATCGTGCCGCCGGTCCAGTTGAAGATCCCGGCGAACGGGAGCAGAGCGTCGTACAGGAACTCCACGACCTCGCGCGGTGGCTGCAGGGAGCGGGCCATCCGGGCCAGGCCGCAGACGTTGACCGGGTACATCACGTCGCGGCGGAGCACCGCACAATCGCCGGCGACGAGCCAGTCATAGTGCTCCCGGGCCTCGTCGAACCGCTCGCACTCGTAGAACGCTCCCGCCAGCGCGAGTCGCCAGGTCGGCAGCCCGGGCTGGGCGGTGACGAGGTCCTCGATCGCGGGGATCAGCTCATCGAGGCGACCCTGACCCTGGCGGATCGAATAGAAGAGCGACCCGATCGTCGCGCTGATGGACTCGGGGGCGATGCCCGAATCCGCAGACTGCGCCAGCGCGTCGACCGTCAGCCGTTCGCCTTCGGCGAGGGCCCCCGCGAACACCGCCTGCTGGGCTTCCTTCCACTGGACCTGCAGGCGAACGTCGAGCCGTCGGCTGCGATCCCCGAGACGAACGTAGGAAGCAAGGTGTGCATCCGCCTCCGCCCGGTCGCCGACCATCGAGGCCATCGCCAAGGCGAACATCTCGGTCGCGCGCAGCGCATCGACGTTGCCCGTCGCCTCGGCGAACGCGGCGGCTTCGGCGTTGAGCGCTGCGAACTCGAGGTGCCAGGGCCGCGAACCGTCGATCATGGCCCAGCTCCGCAGGAGGACGTGGCCGAGGGCGATGGGGTCCCCGGTCTCCCGGGCGACCGCGAGCGCTTCACTCGCCAGCCCGGCGCGCCGCGCGTCGTCCGCGCCGTGCTGCAGCTCGACCGCGAGCGACGACAGCAGCCGGGCCCGGTCGGGAGACGGAGCGGGTCCGAGTGCGTCGATGGCCTCCTCCATCAGCGCGACGAGCTCGGTGTCGACGTTGCCGATTCGTGAGTTCGCGCCCTCACGAATCACGAGTACGAGCGCGGCTCGGACCAGCCGCGCGACGTCGTCGGTCTCGCGTGCGATGGCAGCCGCGTCGAACACGGCCTGCCGCTTGCGGTCGTCGCCGCTCAGCAGGAGCGCATCCGCCCACGCGAGCAGCAGGTCGCACCGTTCGGCCGCCGACGCGTCATCGACCAGCTCCATCGACCCGAGCGCGCGTTCGTAGTGCTTCGCGGCCGACTCGAACGCGAGATCCACCAACGCGCGTTCACCGGCGCGCTGCGCGATGGCCGCCGCCTTGGCGGCGTCACCGGCCAACGCACCTTCGCCGTAGTGGAACGCCAGCTCGTCGAGGTGCTCGTCGAGCTTCGACGCATACCGGGCCTCGAGCACCTCGCCGATGCGCCAGTGCATCCGAACGCGCCGGTTCGTCGTGAGTTCCTCGTACAGCGATGCGCGCACCAGCGCGTGCGCGAAGGCGTACCGACCGGGCGCGCCCGGGGCTTCCCGGATCAGTCCGAACTGGGTCGCCTCGTCCAGCGCGTCGAACAGCTGGTCGCCCGACGGGCCGCCCGCGCCCTCGATCGTGACCAGGTCGAAGGTCGGGCCGATGACCGCCGCGATCGCCAATGCCGCGTTCACGGAATCCGACAATCGCGAGAGCCGGCGGCCGACGACCTCCCGGACTCCCTCGGGGATGCCGAAGTCCGCGACCGCGCCCGACGTGGTCCAGCGCCCGTCGTCGTCCTGGACGATCGCGCCGGACTCGGCGAGGTGCCGGAGCACCTCACCGACGAAGAAGGGGTTGCCTTCCGTCTCGGTGTGGAGCGCGACCGCGAGGTCCTGACCGCCTTCGGTGAGTTCGTGGCCGGCGACGTTGGCCATGAAGCCGGAGATCTCGTCCTGATCGAGGCCCTGGAGGTCGAGCCGGTCGACGCCGGGCTGGCGGCGCAGCTCGCCGAGCACGTCCGAGAGGGGGTGGCTGCGGTCGAGATCGGTGTCGCGATAGGTGCACAGGAACAGCACCCGCATCGGCGTCGGCGACCGGAGCAGGTGACGCAGCAGCACGAGCGACGGCTTGTCGGCCCAGTGCAGGTCGTCGAGTACCAGCACCACCGGTGCCGCGGCCGAGATCTCGGAGAGCAGATCCGCCACGGCGTCGAAGAGACGGAAGCGCTCGGTGTCGGCATCGGCCACCATCGGCTCGGCGAGGCCCGGGACGCGGCTCGTGATGTCGGGGACGATCCGGACCAACTCGCCGCCGAGTGCGCCGATCTCGGCGCGTACCTGGTCCGGCGGCGTCACCGAGACGTAGTGACGGAGTGCCTCGGCGAATGGACCGTACGGCGCGCCGAGGTCCTCGTCGCACCGGCCCCAGAGCACGACCGACCCGCGGTCGTGGGCGGCCCGCACGGCCTCGGTGACGAGTCGGGTCTTGCCGATGCCGGGCTCGCCCGAGACGAGCACGGCCCGGCGGGCACCTTCGGTGGTCTGCTTCCACGCCGTGGTGAGCGTCTCCAGCTGGTCCATGCGGCCCGAGAACGGAAATGCCGGGTTGGTGTCGACGAACGCCGGCAGGGGCGTCGCGGTGATCTGGTCGCCCATTTGCCAAACGACCTCGCACGCGGGCAGCGGAGCGGGGAGCCCCTTCAGCTCCAGCGCACCGAGTGACCGCAGCTCCAGGTCCGTACGGCTCCCGGCGAGCGCGCGGACCAGGTCGCTTGCGAGGATCTGCCCACCATCGGCCGCCGCGCAGAGGCGCGCGGCTTCCACCACCGGTGTTCCGAACCAGTCGCCGTCCTCGAAGCTCGCGTCTCCCGCGCTGATCCCCACCCGCATGGCGATGGCCTGTCCGTCGGTCAACCGTCGGTTGTGGCGCTCGACCGCCCGCTGCATCGTCGTCGCACCGGTGAGGGCGTCCGAGGCCCCGGTGTAGGAGACCATCAGTGCGTCACCGATGGTCTTGACCTCGGTCCCACCGGTGCCGACGACGGCTTCGCGGAGGGAAGCGAAGTGGTCCCGTCGCAGCTCGTCGGCGGCCGGATCGCCCACCGTCGATGCGTGCGCGGTCGAGCCGACAAGGTCGGTGAACAGGATGGTGATCAGCCCCGAGACGCCCACGATGTCCTTCTCAGCCCCGGCATCGTCGCGGAGCGTACCCGCGTGGCGTCCGAGCGCGCGCGCGCCCGCGAGCGTCAGTCGGTGACCAGGGCGCGCAGCGCGCCGACCGTCGCCTGCTCGCGCGGGATGTGGGCGAACGGGTCGTACTGGTAGATGCGCATGGCGTTCTCGTGGGTGAACTTGTTGACGATCGTGTCGTCCATGCCTGCGAGCTGCTTGGTCACCGACTCGGGGGAGTGGGGCCAGCTCGAGTCCGAGTGCGGGTAGTCGCACTCCCACGTGACGCTGTCGTACCCGATCGCGTCGGCCTGCTCCACGCCGGCGCGGTCGCTGATGAAGCAGAACGAGAAGTGCTCGCGTGCGACCTGTGCGGGGAGCTTGTCGCCGAAGTCCTGGTGGGTCCAGAAGCGGTGCTGCTGGTAGACGTAGTCGAGCCGCTCCAACCAGTACGGGATCCAGCCGGTGCCGCCCTCGCTGAGTGCGAACTGCAGGTTCGGGAACTTGCGCAGCACCGGGCTCCACACGAGATCGGTTGCGGCCTGCATGGTGTTGAGCGGGGTGAGCGTGATCATCACGTCGATGGGCGCACCCGGCGCGATCTCGATCTGAGTCGAGGACGACCCGATGTGGAGGCAGATGACGGTGCCCTCGTCCTCGCACGCGGCGAAGAACGGATCCCAGTGGTCGCCGAAGATGTGCGGCCAGCCGAGCTTGTACGGGTTCTCGGAGAACGTGACCGCGTGACACCCCTTCTTGGCGACCCGACGAACCTCGTCGGCCATCAGCTGCGGGTCCCAGATCGGGGGGATGGAGAGGGGCATGAAGCGGCCGGGGTAGGTGCCGCACCACTCGTCGATGTGCCAGTCGTTGTAGGCGCGCAGCAGGTGGATCGACGTGTCGAGGTCCTTCGACTTGCTGAACAGCTGCCCGCAGAACTGCACGAAGCTCGGGAAGCACATCGACCCGAGCACGCCGTTGCGGTTCATGTCCTTGACCCGCTCGTGGATGTCGTAGCAGCCGGCGCGGATCATGTCGTAGGACGTCGGCTCGATGTTGTACTCCTCGGGCGGCCGGCCGGCCACGGCGTTCAGCCCGATGTTCGGGATCACGTTCCCCTCGAACTCCCACACGTCGATCCCGTCGCGGTGGACGCTCTTGGGCGCGGCGTCCTTCCATTTGTCGGGAAGGTGATCGTCGAACAGCGTGGGTGGTTCGACGACGTGGTCGTCGACGCTCACCAGGATCATGTCCTCGGTCCGCATGGTGCCCTCCCGGCTACCTGACGTCGGTGTCAGGGTAGACCGGGCTAGTCCTTGGTGGCGACGGCGTTCGGGGTGACGTTCATCTGCGGGACGTACTCGGCCGCCTCCACGTCACGCGCCACCGCGTCGTAGCGCGTGTGCAGCTCGGCGACGCAGGAGGCGCACGGGCCGTAGAAGCGCTGCTCGGCGGCGGTCCCGCAGCGGGGGCAGGTCATGATCAGCAGCTCGGCGGCAGCGGGGTCCACGGTTCCTCCGGGTGGGCGACGGACCGTCGACCGTACGCGCGATGTGGCCGGGTGGCGCGCATCCCCGCGTGGGCGTCACTCGGTGCGCAGGGCCGTAGCGAGATCGTCGTCTCCCGCGCGTCGGGCGGGCCACGCGGCGAGGACCGCAGCGACGGCCAGCGTGACGGGGACCGCGAGCACGACGACGATCCATGGTGTCGCCGGGTCGGTGAGGGCGTGCAGCGCATCCGTGGTTCCGCGCCACACCAGACGGCCCACGACGATCCCCAGCGGCACCCCCACGAGGGCGGCCACGAGCGCGAGGAGCAGCGCAGCCAGCACGACCGAGCGGGTGATCTGGCGCCGGCGCATGCCGATCACCCGAAGCACCGCGAACTCGCGGCGGTGCCGGCGCGCCGCTATCCAGAGCGCGTGCAGGAGGCCCAGCATGCCGAGCAGCGCGAAGAACCAACCCAGGACGACCGCGACGGTGCGCGTGTCCGACAGCCGGCTGACGACGCCGGGTACCTGGGGTTCGGTGAAGGGGTTGAAGTCGAAGCCGTGGCGTGCGAGGCGGCGCTCCGTGGCGGCGATGTCCGCGCCCGGCTGGTAGGTCAGCACGAGGTCGGACGTCACCTGGTCGACCGGGACGAGCCGTCGCATCGCCCGGGGCGTCACCACCACGCCCGTGTCGAGCACACCGCTGCTCCCGGCGCTCGGCGGGGTCACGACCGTGCCGGTCACTGTCATCGTCTGCACGGCCGACGAGCGGTCGCCGTCGTGGCCGGCGACGCGCACGGTGCCGCCCACGTGACCGCCGACGTTGTGCAGGGTGCCGACGCCGACGGCGATCTCGTCGACGCGTCGGGGGAGCCGGCCGCTCCGCACCGCCGGCGTCACCCGGCCGCGCACGGGTTGCAACGTGGTCGCCGGCACGTCGCGGCCGTTCACCCGCAGCGAGTCGCTCGTGAGGACGGCGACCGCGTCGACGCCCGGGTCGGCGAGGAGCACCGCCTGCAGTTCGGCGGGCGTGGCATCCCCGTCGAAGGCATCCGGTTCCGAGTACCAGGTCCGACCCCATCGGGCCGGGTCGGACGTGAGCCGAGACTCGCTGTGCGCGACCACCGACGCGCCGACAACGGCGACGACGGCGAGCGCGACGCCCATCAGCGCGGTGCGCACGGGCACGGGTCCGCCGGGCGCGCGCGGCTCGGTGGCGAGGTGGATCGCGGTGCCGACGGTGGGGTGCGCTCCGAGGCGAGCGGCGAGCCGGCCGAGCACCGACGGGCGCCGGCGCGCCGTGGCCGGGTGGCGCGCCCGCCCGACGGTTGCCCTCCCCGCGAGCAGCGAGAAGGCCGTGACCGAGACGATGGCGCCGACGGCGCAGGCGAGGAGCATCGGGAGGTCGATCCGGATACCGGGCGCGACCTCGGCCCGGCCGGCGATCCCGATGGGGAGCAGTGGGGACAGCGACGCGGCAGCGAGCCCCCCGAGCGCGCTGCCGATCACGGTGGCGCCGATCGGTGGGATCGCCGCGATCGTCGCGGTCTGGGTGCGTGTCATCCCGAGGTCCACGAGCTGGCGCAACCCCGTCGCGCCGAGGAGGAGGTGACGCTGGATCGCCTGGCCGACGACGAGCGCGCCGGCGATGGCGGCGGCGACGGCGAAGACGACGAGCCCCGTGGCCGAGTCGTCGGCCGCGTGCTGGGCGGCGGTCACGTACTGCTCGGTCGCCGGGAAGCCCGTGGTATGCGAGCCGTGGCGCGTGAGGTAGCGCCCGAGGGCCTGGAATCCCGCCGCTCCCCCCTGCGTCCGGACGTACACGGCCGGCGGCCACACTCCGAGGCCGGAGTGCGCGGCGGTGAAGTCGGGCGCGGCGAGCGCGTAGGGCGACGCCCGCTCGACGTCGGCGGTAAGGCCATCGAGCGTGCGCACCACGCCGACGACCCGCAGGCGCAGGCGCGGTCCGTTGAAGCCGGGGAAGCCACCGCCGCCGAAGAGCGCCTCGAGATCCTGCGGGCTCCACGTCTGCGCCGTGAGCACCGCGCCGGGGCCGACGTGCAGCAGGTTCGCGGCGAGGTCGGTGAGTGCGATCGTGTCGCGCTCGCCGGCGCGCGGCATCCGGCCCTTGATGACGCGGGCGCGGTCGATCGTGCGACCGAGCCGGTTGCTCGGATCCGAATAGATCGAGATGTCCGTGATCGGCTGGTGCAGGAGGAACGCGTTGACGATCAGGCGCGAGGTGCTGCGCTCGACGAGGCCGGACGCCCGCAGCTCCCGCTCGAGCCCGGGGATCTGCCGGTCGTCGTCGAGCTGCAGGTTCCCGTCGCTCGCGTGCGCCCAGCCACGGAAGCGGTCGATGCTCGTGGCCGTCCGGTGCGCGCCCGCCAGCGCGGTCGCCACCGCCGTCACGGTGACCGCGACGAGGAGCGCGACGACGATCAGCGAGCCCAGCCTCCGGCGGAGCTCCGCCCGGGCGACCATGAGGTTCGCGCTCATCCGAGCCCCTTCGGTCCCGTGACCACCTGGTCATCAGACCGTGTCCGCCCGGTCCGGGCAAGGGCAACCGCACCCGGGTGCAGGGGTGTGCCAGCACCCGTAGATCGCGCGCCCGGTGCGACGGCCACGGTAGGTTCGCCCGGGTCGGCGCACGGAGGAGAGGCCATGCACAACTACGACGGGGTGTTCGCGGGGATGTTCATCCTGCGGATCGCGGTCGGCATCGTGATGATCGCCCACGGGTACAACCACATCTTCCGGGGCGGCAAGATCGAGGGCACGGCCGGTTGGTTCGAGTCGCTCGGGATGAAGCCGGGCATTCTCCACGGCTGGCTCGCCAGCCTCACCGAGCTCGGAGCCGGGGCGATGCTCATCTTCGGCTTCCTCACTCCGCTCGCCGGCGCGGGCGTCGTCGGGGTGATGCTCGTCGCCCTGATCACCAACCATCTGAAGAACGGGTTCTTCATCTTCCGGCCGGGTGAGGGGTACGAGTACGTGCTCACCCTGATGTTGTCCGGCCTCGCGATCGGTGGGATCGGCGCCGGCAAGTGGTCGATCGACCACTCGATCGACTCGAGCTGGCTCCTCGGTTGGAAGGGTCTCCTCGTCGCCGCGATCGCGGGTGGCGGTGGAGCGATCGCGCTCCTCGCCGTGTTCTGGCGCCCACCGGCGAAGACCTCGGAGTAACCGACGCGGGCCGCGGTCTGCGGTCTTAGGCTGCGGGGTCTCGTCGTCGCGATCGGAGACCTCCCATGCGCCAGCTCACGGGACTCGACAACTCGTTCCTCCGGCTCGAGGGCGCGACCACGTACGGACACGTCACGTCGCTCGCGGTCTTCGATCCGGCGACCGCGCCCCATCCCGTCGGCTACCACGACATCCGGGCGCTCATCCAGGAACGGCTGCACCTCGTGCCGCCGTTCCGCCGGCGGCTGGTCGAGGTGCCGCTCGGCATCGACCACCCGTACTGGATCGAGGATCCTGATTTCGACCTCGACTTCCACCTCCGTCACATCGCGGTACCGCCCCCCGGGGACAAGGGTCAGCTCGCCGAGCTCGCGGTGCGCATCGCAGCGCGGCACCTGGACCGCACGCGGCCCCTCTGGGAGATGTACATCATCGAGGGGCTCGAGGGCGGGCACATCGCGCAGCTCACCAAGATCCACCACGCCTGCATCGACGGCGTCGCCGGCGCCGAGATCCTCGGCGTGCTGCTCGACGTCGAGCCCGAGCCCGGCCCCACGCCGCCACCGGCCGAGCCGTGGCAGTGGGAGCGCGAGCCGTCCCAGGGCGAGATGCTCGCCCGGGGAGTGATCGGCGCGCTCACCCGCCCGCGGGTGGGCCTGAGGATCGTGCGCGAGTCGGTGCCGGCGGTCGGGTCGATCATGCGGAACTTCGCCCTGAACGCGCCCGGCGTGAAGCGTCGGGACGACGTGCTGTCGCGACCGTCGGTCCAGGCGCCGCGTACCGCGTTCAACGGCGTGATCACCCCGCACCGTCGCTTCGCGTTCGGCTCGTTGCCCATCAGCTCGGTCAAGCACGTCAAGAACGCACTCGGCGGGACCGTGAACGACGTCGTGATGGCCCTGTGCGCCGGCGCGCTCCGCCGCTGGCTCATCGAGCACGACTCCTTGCCCGCCTTGCCGCTGCTGGCGATGGTGCCGGTGTCGGTGCGAGACGAGAGCGAGCGGTCGGCCGGCGGCAACCGCGTGTCCGCGATGGTCGCGGTGCTGCCGACGGACGAGCCGGATCCCGGGAAGCGCCTGGAGGCGATGCAGGGCGAGATGGCGGTGGCGAAGCACGAGCACGGTGCGGTGCCGGCCAGGTTGCTCCAGGACTTCGCGCAGTTCACACCGCCGTCGGTGCTCGGCACCGCGGGGCGGGTCATCACCCGGGCCCGGCTGATGGACCGCGTCAACCTTCCCTTCAACGTGGTGATCTCGAACGTGCCGGGTCCGCAGTTCCCGCTGTACTCCAACGGGGCGCGGATGCTCGGCATCTACCCGCTGTCGACGATCGTCGACGGCGTCGGGCTCAACATGACGCTGATGTCCTACAACGGCAACCTCGACTTCGGGTTGGTCGCCGACCGCGAGATGGTGCCCGACGTGTGGTCCCTCATCGACTACCTCGGTGAGGAGCTCGAGACGTTCGAGAAGCTCGCGACGGCCTGACCCCGCGCGGGTCAGGCGTGGGCGGCGAGGGCGCGAAGCGCCGCGGTCAGGCGAGGAAGGACATCGCGGTAGTCCCCCACGATCGAGACGTCGGCCGCGTCGAGCACCAGGGCGTCCGGGTCGGAGTTGATCGCGAGGATGGTCCCCGCGGTGCGGAACCCGACCATGTGGTTGAACTTGCCGCTGGCGCCGATCGAGACCACGAGGCGCGGCGCGATCGTCCGTCCGGTGATCCCGAGCTGGCGGGCGCGAGGCATCCACCCGTGGTCGGTCACCTTGCGCGTCGCCGCGAGCTCGGCGTCGAGGGTCGCGAGCAGGTCGTCGAGGAGCGGGTAGTCCGCGGGGTCGACGCCCTGCCCGACCGCGACCACCGACCGGGCGTCCGCCAGGAGGTCGAGATCGTCGTCCCGCGTCCGGGCGAGGACCCGGAGTCGGCTCCGCGGCGTGGCCGGTCGGATCGTCGTCGTGGCGGTGGCGTGCCGCGGCTCGTGCACGGGCAGGACGCCGGTGCGGACGGTCACCATCTGCGGGCGCGTGGAGCACCGGATCGCGGCGACGATCTGACCGCCGAACGCGGGCTTCCACGCCACGAGGGCGTCGCCGTCGCGTTCGAGCTCGACGGCGTCGCCGGTCAGGCCCGTCCCGAGCGCAGCGGCCACCCGACCGGCGACCTCCCGGCCCCAGGCCGTGCTGGGGGCGAGCAGCGCCCACGGTGAGGTCTCCCGCGCCCAGGCGGTCACGGCGGCCGCGGTGTCCTCCTCGTTCGCGACCGGGATGTGGGTGAACGTCATGATCTCGTCGGCACCCCACGTCCCGAGCTCGGCGGGTGCGCCCGGCGCGACGACGAGCGCGACGACGGGACCGCCGAGCTCGGCCGCGGCGCCGAGCAGCTCCCGAGTGATGCGCGCCCGGTCGGGCTCGACCATCACGCCGACGAGCCGCCCGGCGTCGTGGCCGGGAGGCGGAACCGTCCCGCGCTCGGCCTCGTCGCCGCGCTCGGCGTCGAGGGCGTGGCGCTCTGCGAGGAGGCCGACCGCGGCGCCGACCTGATCGTCGAGGTCGCCGGCGGGGTCGCGTCGCCCGAGGCGATGCGACGGCACCACGCGGGTCTCGCCGACCGACGTGGGGCTCGCGTCGACGCCCCACGGCCCGCGCCCCAGATTCGCGGCCGTGATCGTGCGCAGCCGGTCAACCGGCACCGCGGCGCGTCCGGCCGGATCGACCTTGCACGGGTCGATGAGCCGCTCCGCGGTCGACACGACCGCGGGCAGGTCCACGCGGATCTGGGCCCACCCGTCGTCGTGCTCGGCGCGGACGTCGAGGCGGCGGTCCGCGAGGGCGAAGTGCCGGGCACCGGTGACGAACGGCAGGCCGAGGAGCTCCGCGAGCTGAGGTCCCACCTGACCGGTGTCCGCATCGACCGAGTTGCGACCGGTGAGGATCAGGTCGAACGGACCGACCGCGTCGATCGTGGCGGAGAGGGCGCGCGCGGTGGCGAGAGTGTCGGATCCGGCGAACCGCGGGTCGCTGACGAGCACGCCGTGAACATCCAGGCCCCGATCTCGTCCCCACGCGATCGCCTCGCGGAGCACGTCCTCGGCCTCGGGCGGGCCGAGCGTGATGACCGTCACCGCGCCGCCGGCGTCGGTCGCAGCCTGGACGGCCTGCGCGACGGCCCGACGGCAGTACGCGCTCATCTCCAGCTCGAGACCGTCCCGGACGAGGCGACGGTCCGGGCCGAGTGTCATCGACTCGAAGGCGGGGATCTGCTTGACCAGCGCGGCGATCCGGAGGCTCATCCGCGGCCGATGTTAGGGGCCTGCGTCCGCGCGTCGGTCACGTCGTGAGGTCGGCGAGCGCGGAGAGCTGCTCGCAGTAGTGGTCGGGGGAGTGGTGGGCGAGGCGCACGGCGAGTCCGGTGGCACCGATGGTTCGCATCCGGCCCAG
Source organism: uncultured Acidimicrobiia bacterium (assembly GCA_963801105.1). GTDB lineage: Bacteria > Actinomycetota > Acidimicrobiia > IMCC26256 > JAENVU01 > JAENVU01. Next base: position 3,262,783 of record CAWDDH010000003.1, on the reverse strand, counting down.
CTGCTCGGCGACGCGGTCGGGCTCGCCGCACGGGTCCCAGGGACGGTCGTTCTGCAGGATCACCTCGAGGGGTTCGGACCGCTCGGTCCACGCCGCCGTGTCGCGGGCGCGCTGGAGGAGCGCCCCGAGCTCCGCCGTGCGGAGCCCGAACGGTGCCCACCCGTCGCCGAGCTCGACGGCGCGACGCAAGGATCGGGCGGTGCGACCGCCGACCCAGAGCGGGACGTGGGGCTGGACCGCGTGGGGTTCGATCAGCATCCCGCCGAACGCGAAGTGTTCGCCGGCATAGCTGGGCTCGGACTGGGACAGTGAGGCCCGCAACGCGCGCAACGCGTCGTCCGCGATCGCGCCGCGGCCGGCGAACTCGGCACCGAGGAGCGCGAACTCCTCTTCGAGCGTCCCCGATCCCACGCCGAGGATCACCCGTCCACCGCTCACGAGGTCGAGGGTCCCGTACCGCTTCGCGATCGTGAGGGGGTGGTGGTAGCCGAGCACGAGCACGAAGGTGGCCAGGTGGATCGTGCTCGTGCGGGCCGCGAGGTACCCGAACAGTGCGAGCGGATCCCAGTACGTGCCGCCGCGGACCTCGGCCACCTCGACCGGGACGGCCACATGCTCGCTGCACGTGCAGAAGTCGTACCCCAGTCGCTCGGCCTCGACGGTGATGCGGGTGACCTCTTCGATGCCCGCGTCGGCCTCCCAGCGGGCGTGCGCAGCCGGCAGCCGGGTGACGACGGGTGTGACGATGCCGAGACGGAACCGGGCGCTCACCGCCTCATTCTGGCCGCCGGCACGCGGCACCGGCAGCGACCGGTGATGTGCGCTACTTCCAACGCCGGCGCGTGCCGGCGATCTCCTGCGCGTAGCCGGCGAGGGCTGCGACCGAGCACAGCGCCTGGTAGCCGAGCAGGAACGCGAGGTACCCGAACCGGTTGCGACGCACCCGCAGCCCGAGCGGGCCGAATACCCGCGTCCGCTGGTGGTGGCGCAACATGCCGTAGACGACCAGCGTGACCGGGATCACCGTGAGTGTCCAGATCCCGACGATCGCCGGGATCCCGAACGCCAGGAGGACGACGCCGGGGAGGAACACGAGCGCGTACCCGACGTCGAGCAGCGGGATCAGCAGGTCGATGCCGGCGACGAGCCGGGACATCACCCGCGACTGGCGCCACGGCGGGACGGCGCGGATCCCCTCGAACATTCCTCGGGCCCAGCGCGCGCGCTGGCGCATGAAGTGACGAAGCTCGGTCGGGGCGTCGGTGAACGCCACCGCGGTGGGCTCGACGTACACCCGGTCGCCACCGGCCATCAACCGCCAGGTCACGACGATGTCCTCGCCGATCGCGTCGGGCCAGCCGCCGACGTCACGCACCGCATCGGTCCGGTAGAGCGAGAACGCGCCCTGCGCGACGAGCGTGCTCTGGTAGAGACCCTGCATCCGCTTCACCGCGGCGATGCCGAGGTAGTAGTCCCACTCCTGCATCTTCGTCAGCAGGTTCACGCGCGAGTTGCGCACGAGCACGGCTCCGGCCACGGCGACGGTGTCGGCGGGCGCCGACTCGAGCCGGGAGACGAGACGCCGGAGCGCCTCCGGGTGCAGCAGCGTGTCGGCGTCGACGGTCACGACGTACGGCGTCAGGATCGACTGCAGCGCCCGGTTCAGTGCGTGTGCCTTGCCCGGCGTCTCTTCGTGGACGATGACGAACTCGACCCCCATTTCCCGAGCGGCCCTTCGGGCGACTGCGCACGTGTCGTCGGTGGAGCCGTTGTCCGCGAGCACGATGCGGACGCTCCCGGCGTAGTCGCTGCGGGCGGCATAGCGGATCGTGTCCGCGATGCCGGCCTCCTCGTTCCGGGCCGCGATGACGATGGTGACCCCGGTCGTCGGATATCGGACCCGGAGCGGGGGTTGGCGATCGAGGAACAGCGACGCCGCGAGGAACGCGATGAGAAAGCCCGGCAGGTACGCGAGCAGCCCGATGATGATCCAGGCGACGGGAGGGGTGACGTACTGGCTCAGCTCGCGTTGCCAGAGCGTGGAGAGCAGCACGGCGACGCCCAGCCAGACGGTGGCGACGGCGACCGCGATCGCGAACTTCGCGGCAACGGGGATGTAGCGCCGAGTCGGTCTGGGCTCGGGCTCCGGCGCGCGAGGCGGCTCCAGTGGGATCCCCGCCGGAGGCGGGGACGATGCCCGGGCGAGGCGGACGTCGACCGTCGCGGTGTCCGGCGGGCTCGGCGCGGCCGGTTCGGCGGAGGCGGTCTCGGATTCTGGGCGGCTCACGACCTGATATCGGCCGCTCCGGGGGCTTCCTGTATCCCCTCGAACCGGCCACGCGCCTCTGCGGTGAGGCGGACAACCACGCGAACCGTGCGGCGGGGCCCTGTGGCGCGGTTGTGCTGACGGTGGGCGGCCGTCACAATGTCTTTCCTCGTGACTTCGGCAAAGGGGTGATGAGTGGCGGTTGCGGCCGGGGTGTTCGCACTCGTCGGCTATCTCGCGGCGCTGCCGGTCCTCTGGTGGCACCGACGGGATCTCATGAGCTTCCGGCGTCCACTGTGGGCGGGCTACGGCAGCAGGACCGCGCGCCTACGGGGTGCCGTCGTCTGTTACGTCGCGCTCGGCTGGCCCGAGCTGTTGATGGCGCTCGGTTGGCGGAGGAGCCAGACGCGCGACGCCCTCGTCCTCGAACGGGAGCAGATGCGCGAACTCCGCGCCGAAGGCCTCTGACGCGTCGCACGGTGACCCGTCTCGACGGCCGTTTGCCGAACCACAGGAAGTCCACCGTGGAGTCGTCGCCTGCACCGAGGACGACAGCGACGACGTTCGACGTATTCCCCGCCGGTATCGGCGGGAGCGAGGTCCACGTCACACGCCAATGCCGCTCGCCGCTTCATCCGCTGCCCTCCCGCGCCGACGCGAGAGCCGTGCTCAGCGGTTCTTCATCCGCAGCGCCTTCTTGGCGATGATGTTCTTCTGGAACTCTGGGCTAACCACCTGGAGAAACAGTGAACACCACCACCACCACGGAAGGTGGCCAGGCTGCAACACCTGGCTACAACGGTTGGACCAACTACGAAACCTGGGCCGTAGCCCTCTGGCTCGACAACGACGAGGGCACCTACAACCTCGTCAAGGAGTGGGCACGCGACGCGGACGGCCCTGCCGACCTCGCCAACACGCTCAAGGACTACACCGAGGAAGCTAACCCGCTGGCCGACGCCGCATCGGTGTACACGGACCTTCTTGGTTCGGCCATCGAGTCCGTGGACTGGCACGAAGTCGCCACCACTCTCCTTGCGGACGTGGCGGCATGACCGCCAAGCGGAAGCGCGGCCCGTCGGTGTCTGCGTTCATCGACCACCAGCACGCGAAGTCACTCAGGGAGCGTGGGGCCGTGCTGCGGCCCGCCACGGTGACAGCACAAGCGAGCCATATCGCAATGGCTGAGGCTCGCTGTGATGGACCACTCGCGGAAACGCTGGCCGACAGGGAGGCCACCGCGAGCATGTTGGCGCGCATGGGCTCCGAGTTGGTACCTGGCACTCTTCGGAACGCGCTCTCGACACTCACACGCTACGGCGCCTGGCTGGTTGAGACCGGAGCCATTCCGACGTGCGCGCTCGTGACGGACGACGTGCCAAGGGTTCGCGCTCATCGGAGGCTGGACATCTACAGCACCGAGGACATCGAGCTACTGGCCCTCGCGGCAGAGTTGGCCAACCCTCGCGCTCACTTGTTCATCGCGACTATGGCTGGCACCGGGCTCCGGGTAGGGGAGGCACTCGCCCTCCGTTGGCAGGACGTGAAGCGTGACCATTCGCCAGTGCCGCGCTTGGTCGTGACCGACTCCAAGACGCACAAGCCCCGCGTGGTGCCGATGACACCGAGCCTGGCTGATGTGTGGGCCGAGGTTGACGAGGTGGCGCTGCGGAGCGGCCTACCCGAGCGGGCCAGGGATGGCATGGGCAGGTCCAGGAGTTACAAGCGCTCGGTGAGTGAGCACCCGTTCCCGTGGTGCTACAGCACTATTCAGCGGGCGACGCAGGACCTCTGCGCGGACGCTGGCATCGAATACCGAGGCATTCACGCTATTCGGCACTACTACGCAACCCATTTGCTGGAATCCGGTGCGGATATCCTCGCAGTTAGTCGGCTATTAGGGCATTCGTCCGTGGGTATTACGGCGGAAACCTACGCTCATACCACGCCCCTTTCGTATACCGGGGTTCTTGGGTGGTAGCGAACAGATGTTTGTAGTCCGTACGGCTCATTTACCACGGTGAGTGGTCGGATTCCTTGACTTTGTTCACTTTACGTGGTATAATCTCGGTGAGGCCAGAAATATCTGGCCGACGGGTGCTACGTGAGTCGCGCCCGAAAACAGGTGCCGTAGCGACAAGCGGCACGCAGGCTGGCCCCAGAAAGGCAGCACAAGCGCCTCACGCTCGGTGAGGGCTTCCGGCGGGACGAGGTTCCCGGAGCGGGCACTGCGCGTGCTCGACATATTCAGAGGGCCTGCTTCGGCGCGCCCACAAACACGAAGGAAGATATGAAGTCAACACAGGATTGGCGAAGTGCCCTACGCGGCATGAGCCTGGACACACAGGAAGAACCAAATGAGTCGCTCGCGGAGTACCGCCAGCGACTGTTGTTCGTGGCGGTGCGCCGAGCAGCAAAGGCGACCGAGAGGTACTTCATCGCAGCGGGCGGGACCTACAGCCCCGACTACCCCGCGTGCGAGGACGTAGCTCTCGACCTCCTGGCTGACTGGTCTGCGCCAGACACCCGCGAGAAGGCGTTCTACGCCAGGTTCCTACTTGGCTCGATTCCGCGCGACGTGGAGTTCTACGTCAACGACGCGGCCAGGCGCATCCGACTACGCGCGGTGAGAGTTCTCTGGTCGAACGTCGGGGCTAGTTGGTTCTCAGTGGGTAGGAACAAGGACGCTGCCTTGCTTCAGGCCGACCGCGACGACGGTAACGAGATGACGACAGCGACCAAGCGGCGCACGAAGGGTGCGCTCATCACCAAGCGGGACCGCGGGGAGACGCTCAAGGTCAAGAACCGGGACGGCAATACCGGTCGGTATGTTGGATGCCCGATAGCCGACCCTCCGGTCGTCTACTACGTCGAGCCGTCGATGCCACTGCCACCTCCCGAGCGGTACTGCAGGCGGGATGGCTGGCTACTTCCGGAGCACACCGGCCGCGGACCAGCACCGGACTATTGCGGCCCAGGCAAGCAGTGCCACGCCGACCGGATGGCCGAGGACCGGAAGCGACAGCGAGCAGCGAGGGCGGCTCGTGGACCGACGGTGTGTGCCAGGCCGGGGTGTGAGAACCCGGCCAAAGCAAAGACCGGCCCCGGTCGCTCCTCCAAGTATTGCGGGGATGCGTGCCGGAAGCGAGCGCACCGGGAGGCACAGAATCGGGCCTCCTAACCCTGCGACACATTACGTCGCGCGAGCGCGAAAGAGCCTGAAAAACAAGGGTGAATCGCGAAATGCACCACCTTGGCTAACTATATGAGGGGAAGGCGTTCTTCCGCCACGAGGTGAGCGTCAGCGAAACCGAGTGGCGGCAGAATCCTGGTACGCAAATCCACCTGGAGGGTGGTTTGCTTCCCCGAGGTTCCGAAGAGAACCGAGGTGGCAGCGGCTCCGCCATTTGAAGATGGCTATGCCGCGTCCGGCGAATCATGGTGAGCCGGACGGAACAGCCTCGGACGGTCAGCCCGTCCTCGGCTCCCTGACGGTCGCCTCGGACGGGAAGCCACGGCAGTTTCAATGTTGCGGGCGTGAGCTATGCCCATTTCAGGGCGGTAGCGAGCGCGTGATTCTCGGACCGAAGCCAGCCACATCTCTACCTCCGCGCGAGCGGAGCCCTACCACGCGAAGCGAGCACACATGACAGCACTGATGACGATGGAGGTTCCGTACATGAGCAAGGGGGTCACGAACACAACAGCACGGCCAAGAGTCGGCCCCACCGGAATCTCGGAGGACCGGCTCCGCACTGTGCGCGCCAACTACTGGCGCGTGTACCGCGCGGGCGACACCTTGCTGAGCGACATCCTCGCGAAGCTGGATGCGCGCCGAGGCAAAGGCAGGGCGGCGCAGTGTTCTACGAAGCCACGACCTGCCCCATCCCCGTGTCAGCGGACACCGCGGAGATGAGCAAGTCCGCGTGGTTCGCGATGCCCTTCGGCAAGCACCGCGGCCTTGACCTTGAGGACGTGAACCTTGCCGACCCCGGCTACCTGAGTTGGGTGCTCGACCAGCGCCCACGCAACGACCGAATGCGGATTTTCCAATCCCGCATTCGCAGCTACAGGGCTGAGCTACTCAGCCAAGGCAAGAACTTTCAGAAGCAAACCAACCCTAGGGGGACAGCATGACCAGTACCACCATTCACTACATCGACAAGCTGGACGACCTCACGGCAGATATGCCTGAGGCGACGAAGCTGTGGAAGCGGAGTCGCGAGGCACGCCTCGCGGGGCTGACCCGGTGCGGCTACAACGCGAGCACGCTCGCGCGCGTCCTCCGCACCGACGAGGCGACGGTTGACGCGCTGCTCGACGGGACGTTGGACGTGGCCTACTCATCCACCGGCCAATCGAAGCCTCTCCCCGAAGTCGCGATGACGAGCGGACAGAAGAAGTTGGTCATCGTGTTCTCCAAGCTGGTCGCGTTCTGTGAGCGGGCACCCGCGAGAGAGGTGCCGACTCCTGTTGGCGAGTCGGTGACCTTCGCCATCGGCACTGCCGACGCCGACACCGTGCGCAACTTCCGCAAGGCGTTGGCTGGCTACATGAAGTCGAACGCGGGCCGGAACCTCAACACGATTTGGCGCAAGCGGGCGCTGTCGGAGTCGCGGGTGTCGATTGCCAGCCTCGCTGCGGCCATCGACGTGGACCCCGAGACGGTGGCCCGTTGGGTTGCAGGACTCGACAGCCCTCCCGTCAGCGACGATAGCGAGCGGTACTACCGAGCGATGAGCTACCTCGCTGAGGGACCTTCGGTAGCAACCGTTCAGACCAAGGCGGGGCGCAGTGGCGACATCTACTAACCGCACCGAAGCAACGAACGAAGGAGACAGACAATGTCTGTGACTGACGACATCAACGCCCTCCGGGCCGAGTTCCCCGATGCAGATGACGACGAGATTGCGCGACTACTCGACGTGCTCAACGATTCTCGCGTCGCCAAGGCAGTCGAAGCGGCCAAGGCGGAAGCGGAAGCTGAAGCCCCGGCAGCGTCCTACAAGGAAGGTGGTTACGCACCTGTTCACGAAACGGTGCGGACGCAGTACACCGAGCCTGAGTCAGTGGACGGCTTCCCGCTCACGCTGGAACAGCGGTGGGACGGGCTCTCAGAGGTGCCTAACCAATGAGTACTCAACAGCAACCGACCCTGCGCGGCATACGGCTCACTGACAACGGAGACGGCACGTACACGCTCACGCATAGCGGAGATGGCTCGGTGGACGCAGCCACCGCTGCGGTACATAGCGCGCTCGTGACGACGTTCCCCGAGGTTGGCGTACTCGTTCGCGATGTCGTGGAAGGACGGCGCGGCAAGGCAGCGCCGTTTGAGGACGCCCCATACCGACGCGTCACCGTGCAGTCCGTGCGCTTCCGACCGGAGACGCTCATCGCGCGCCGCGTGTGGATTGGTCCACATGACGGCGGCGAGCCGCAACTCAACTCGGACTGGTCGTAGTCATGGCGCGACGCGATGGAAACAAGAACGCGCGGTGGCCGGAAGGTGCAAGGACGCGCGCCGAAGGGCAAGCGACCAGCACCTCAGGACCGAGGCACCTTGCAGGAGAGCGACTACCTCCCTCCGACTACGAACACGAAGGTCGGCAAGTGAACGTATGCCTCGCGTGTGGCGGTCCGCTCCCGTGCGGGAGCCGCACTGACCGCAAGTGGTGCTCCGACGCGTGCCGTCAGTGGGGGTATCGGAACCCTGGCAAGGCACGACTCAATGAGGTGGCATTTCGTCGGAGCAAAGAGATTGCTTCGCAACTCTCTTGCGCGGTACCACCGCTGACCCCGGTGAGGTACCTCCGGAGGTGCGGACACCACGTCCGCCACCTCGCGTGGGATTACCGTGGGCAGAGCCGGTGTCGGGCATGTCATCGGGACCGAATGCGCCGCTACCGAGCGGCCACCTGAAATCGGCGGGCTTGTATACGGGAACGGGTGTCAGCGAAGCCCAAACGACGGGCTCAAACTGATACGGCTACAGATTCCCGGTCCCATGCCCCACGGACCCCCGCGAAACGCTCTACGGGCCTTGTAGCGCCCCACCATTTCTGAACAAAAGAAGGAGGTGCACACATGGACCGAACCCCAACCAGTCCCGAGCCCGTCGTGGGCAACACGTCGTACCGCTCGGGCTTGGAGAAGCAGATTGGCGCGAGCATCGACCACCTACCGGAGGTCTCCAACGCTAAGCCGACGGACGTTACAGAGGTGGCACCTGACTCTCACGTCGGCACCGCTGAGTGACACCCCCCGAAGCCCTACCCCTGGGTGACCATCCCCCGGCTAGGCGTGTGCCTCTGCCTCCAAGCCGCAGCCGACCTGTCGGTCTCGGTGCTGGTGGAGGTATCGCGACGCTGGTGGGTCTCTGTCGCGCAGGGAGACTGCTCAGGTACTCGTCCGCGCGGGCTATGTCACGAGCCGACGACCTCTCCCGCTCCCTACTTCATGTCGAGGCATAGCATCGTGGCGTGACAGAAGGGGAGGTGACCGAGGCCGCAGCACGCTGGCGGGGTCGAGTCCTCATAGAGAAAGCTGGCTGGGACGGCGCCAACTACGGTGGTTTCGCTGGCTCTTCTGGCATCGCGGATGTTGTGGAGCAGGGTGTTCGCAACGCGGGCTGGGAGCCTGTTCCTCCTGAGCTCGTCACACAATCGAATCCGCCTTCCCGCTTCATCATTTTCGCGCAAGCATCGGACGGGCTGGACACTCCAAACGGAATGCCCACGCTCTACGTCTACTCCGATGAGGCCGCATCCGACGGACCTGAAGGCGGTCAGCCGTTCGCGCTGGAATACCTTGAGGGCGATGTCTGCCTTGTTGCGGTCCCGAGAGAGCAGGGACTGCGCGGTCTAGAAGCCGATGAGCTGGCGCTCGCGGTCACACAATGGTTAATGCCATCAGACACCCGGGTCGACCAACTCCGCGAGCAGGTCGAGGCGCTCTGCGGTGAACTGAGTAGAGCCTTTGCCTGGAACAACGAGCTCCGTCGTTTGCTTCGCGACGCTAGGGACGACCTTGGAGCGGTATCCGCCGCCAACTCCGTCCTCAATCTCATCATCAAGGACTTGAACGCGCAGTACGACGAACTGGTCGCGCACGCGGCCGCGCTACAGGCGAAACTCGATGCAAGCGTGTTGAATGAGACAGCAACGCGCAAGCATGCAAGCGTCGTCAGAGTCGTTGCCGTCGCGCTCGGAACGAGTCTCGCAGGGTTCTTCGGTCAAGGGCTCGCGTCTCAAGTTTGGACACCAGCCGAACGGCCCGCCTGCACGCAGACCTTTTCGCAGGCATTGGGTAGCGCAGGCAAGGTCGTGCAGCAGTGCACAGTCATCGAGGGCGGAGCGTCGTCCGAGGAACCCATTCCCTTCGACAGGGGTCCTGGCTCGGCAGACCGAGGGGCGCAAGGGCGTTGAGCTTCCCGATGGACCTCAACAAAACGCTCACCGCTCAATCTCACGGACCATTCTGTACCAGTCAGGGTCGCCTCTCGGGCCATCCGGTAGGCCGTGCGGAAAGTCTTTGACGAGCGCTGGTATCGGGTCCTTCTCGATGAGATAGTCGCGGCGCAGAGTGACCTTGGGCATGGCTCGCTGATATCTGTCGAAGATGGCTTCGCGTTCCGTTTCCGAGCCTTGGTTGACTATCCAGACCGTCTTGAGTTCCGGCAGCGACAGACCAGAGAGCATGAAGCGGACCATCTGGTCCGTCTCCGGCAGGCTGTACCCGAGGAAGAAGATGTCGGTCGCGTTGCTGAGGCTGCTCGCTGCTGCGCTCCACTGCGTGTTGAGGGTCTCGTTGGCGAAGTATGGCGACTTCTGCGACGTTGGCGGAACAATGAGAGGCACCTTGTCGAACGGCGGTGCGGTCTCGCCGCTCTCTGGCCGCCATCCCGGCGTTGGCCTACTCCCGTAGATGGTCTCACCATAGAACGATGCAGCGCCCGAGTAGAACCAGTTGAGTGAGCCATGCAGCTTCAAGTAGTGAAATGTCGCGGGGCGGTCACCACCAAACAGTCCCGTTCCGCGGCGCGTACACGCGCGTCTTGTATGTCGACGCTATATAGGTCGAAGCAGTTCAATAGGAGGCTTTCATTGCCCGAGGCGACCTTCTCCACGACGGTGTCGTAGTTGAAGGTGATGACCGCCATCTCGTAGTCGTGCCACTGCTGAATGAGTCGCAGCAACCAGCCCGGTTGGTCGTGGCCACCCTTAGTACGCGGCTGTAGCTGCTGGTTCTGGCACCCGGCGATGTAGCCGCCTACTCGCGTGGCCGAGTCAAGGAAGTCCGCGCGATTCCGGAGGTTCTGCGACTCGCTCAGCCAGGGATGCGACTCGCTCAGATATGTGAGGAACAACTCCATGTTGGAGCCGAGCGACTCGTACAGGGGAACGAGGTTGGGCATGCCAGGGTCGCCGTGCGCACCTGGATATATCCAATGGCCCAATCCAGAAAGCAGAGGCAGCCCGGCGCCCGCGCGAGAAGCCCGCGCCCAACACGAACGTGTAGCGACTGACCTCGGGGTCGTGCATGGGCTCGACGCTAGGCGCGAGGTGCGCCAAGCTGGCGCGATGAAGCGACTGGCACTGCTCGCGAGCGTCGCGTTCGTCGCGGCATCGTGCGGTGGGGGTGGCTCAAGCGGCACGACCATCGCGTTCAAGTGGTCGGAGGCTGGTGACATCCGCGGTAGTGCGCGGGCGGAGGGCATCGCAAAGTGCCTCGACCTAGAAGATGTGGACGCTGCGACCAACTGTGCCGAGAAGTATGCGGAGAAGAAGTTCAAGGCCCGCTCGGCGTCCAAGAGGGCGCAAGTCCTCAAGGAGCAGTGCGCCAAGCCCGGAGTCGGCAAGGTCAAGCTGACGTGGGAGGACTTCGACGGCAACACCACGACCGTGACCGACGACTGTCCGTGATGTTCAGACGTCGCCGACCTTCGCCGTCTGAATTCTCTCAGTGGGTCGAAGCACCAAACCTTCCCGTCGACCCCGAATCCTCAGTTCCTGTGCGTGGTTGGGCAGCCGTCGTCGAGCGAGACGGGTTCGTGTACCTTCGCGCAACTATCGGTGACGAGCTTGGGATGGACGGCGTCCACTACGGCAGCTTTCACTGGGCAGTCCACATCGTCGGGCGCAGTGGTGTGAACCTCCAGAACCCTGATGGTGTGAGGGGCCGTGACTACGGGAGCGCTACCACGCTTGAGGAGGCCCAGGCCGCATGCGAACGACGGCTGAGAGACCTGGTCGAAATCGCAGAGCACTAGTTCCTAGACAAGGGCCGCCCATAGCTGGCAGCCAAGCCCGAGCCAGATGAGCGCAAGGCCCGACCAAACCAAGCGCCAGAGAGCTCCCGCCCTCACCTTGGAGCAGCCATGAGGGACCTAAGGACAATGGAGTGCCCGAAGTGTGGGACAGGCAACCGCACTGAGGAGTGGACGGTGCTCCCTGACCTGCCCAAGCCCGATGAGTTACGAAGCTGGTGGTGCGATAACCCGAAGTGCGACGACTTCCGGGTACCACCAGTGGTTTAGGTACACTCGCCATCGGACCCCACTGGAGGTCCAGACTCATGACCACACTGTGGAGGGACCATGGCCCAACCGAGCCCTGAGGGCAGCAATTACGTGCGCGTAGGCGACGCGAAGATTTGGTGGCAGTCGAGCCAGCCCACGGAGATTCACTACATCCTGAACGACGACGACTTCGAGCACCCGGAGACTGACACAGGCCTGTGGGTCAAGTTCAGTTCCAACCCGAAGTCGGCCAACTATCACCCCGCGAACTTCAACCGCTGTGCTCGCGTGCTCAAGAAGCACGGCAAGCCAGCACCCGACGAGGTCCCCGAAGGGCCACGTCGCCTCGACAAGAGGTAGCAGCCGCCCAGTCAAGATGGCGGGAGGGCCGGGAAACGTGAGGCCACGGTGAAGTGTTCCGTCTTGGTCGTGACGGCAGTCCTAGCGCTCGTTGCCTGTAGCGGCGGCTCGTCCAACGAGGCCGACCGCGAGAAGTGCGGTTCGGGAACGTCGTGCGCCACGTCATCGACCACACTTGGAATGGACAGTCCGCAGGCCTACGCGTACGACGCTTGTCAGCAGCACTCGTTTGGTGGTCCCGGTCTACTGCTGGACGACGTGAAGTCCAGCGCGAAGTGGCCAGAGTTGAATAGCGGCGTGGTGACTGTGAGCGGAAGTGGTACGCACTTCCGCGTCGTGACTCACGTTGCGGGCACCACGCCACTTGGGCAGCGGATGTCATGGCCGATTGACTGTGACGCGACTCGTCGGCCGGGCAACCGATGGACCGCGGTGTCGCATGTTGGTGACGGGGTACCGCAATCGTGACGCGGTCGTTCCTGGCGGTGTGTGCGACGGCCTTCGCTGCCGTCGCAGGGCTGACAGCGTGCACTGGGTCGACCGCGAAGGCGCCCACCGCTAAGGCGCCCACCGCGATGGAGTTGGCGATTCGGCTAGAGCGCATCGGGCAATGCGAGACACCCAAACCATCAGACCTGGTGGCACACTCGGTCGAGTGTGCGGAGTTCAGCGACGCGTCTCGAGCAGGGCAGACCGGTCCAATAGTCACTGCCTTCAGGACTCGCGAGGCACTGCTCCGCAAGATTCAGCAAACCACACTTGCGCTCTGTCGTTATCCAGACAGGGACACCTTGGAGTTCGTCGGCGGGCGAACTTGGCTCGTAGTAGGCGCTGACAACCCGTACCTCGTAGCTCGCGAACTCAAGGGTCGGCTCGTTCCGCCGAAACCCTGCCCTCGAACACAGAGTGCGTGAGCACCAAATCCGTTGGTACGCGCCCCTCGTACACGTCCACACGAGATATTGAGCCGGGTTCCGCGGGCGACTCATGTCATATCATCAACATCACTATAAAGACCCCCATGCTGAAATCAAAGCCTGCGGGAGCGTGAGAACCTAGGCGGGGCCAGTTCTGGGCCGGACCGCTCGGTGCCGCGCTGGTGTTGTGCATGAACATTGGGGGGATGGCCTGGGTATGTGATGGATTGGCAGCCCTGCCGCCTCTACTGGTGACGTGTTACCCCTGCGCTGGGTAGTGCTCGGAGCGGCCCTGCCATCCTCCGTCAGACTGCACGCGGTAGGCACTGAGCACATGCACCAAGTGCCTGGGAGCGCTGGCTGTGCGGCCCCTAAGCGGTCCGCACGCGTGCACGGGGGGTGGTTGCGGCAGTACCGCGATGGAGTCTCCACCGTTACCCCGTCGGAAGGGGTCCCGTTCTCCGTATTGCACCGCCCCGACCACCTGAATAGCCCGCTGAGCTGCCCTAATAGGTTCAGGTAATGTCTTTGGTGCTTGGTACCTATGCCCAAGTATCCGAGCTATGAGCGCGTACACAATGGGCGCTATACGAGCGCAACATTGGGGCCGTTAGGCCTATTCAAATGGGGGAGTGGTTTGGCGTAACATGGCGGAAGCACCACCACCACCCGACACCCAGGGTGACGAAGTCATCCCCGCTGCAAGCGCAGAGCCTTCTTGGCGAGGATGTTCTTCTGGATCTCGGTGGCGCCGGCGCCGATGGACGTGTAGCGCTGCCACGAGTAGTTGCGGGACCACTGGCCGCCGTCGACGGCGTCGGTCTCGCCCCTGGCGAGCAGGCCGACCGGGCCGAGCAGATCCACCGCGAGCTCGGCGAGCGTCTGCGCGATCGACGACCACTGGAGCTTGGCGAGCGGGACCTCGGGCCAGTTCGGCTGTCCCTTGATGATCTTCGTGAGCGCCCGGTAGTTGAGGAGCCGGGTCAGCTCGATCTCGGCGAACGCGCGGCCGACGCGGTCGCGGAGCGCGGGGTCCCGCAGCGCGTCCGGGTTCACCGACCGCGCGGTGGCGACCATCGCACGCAGGTCGGCCGCCATCGTGATCGACAGCCCGGCGGTGCCCACGCGCTCGTGCCCGAGCGTGCTCATCGCGACCTGCCAGCCCTCGCCCTCGCCGCCGAGCCGGCAATCGGCCGGGATCACCGCGTCGGTGAAGAACACGTCGTTGAGCATCGTGTCGCCCGTGATGTCCCGGATCGGGCGGCACTCGATGCCCGGCGTCTCGAGATCGACGATGAACGCGGTGATGCCCTCGTGCTTGGCCTTGCGCTCGAACGCCGTCGGGTCGGTGCGGAGGAGGAAGAGGCCCCAGCGCGCGAGATGCGCCGACGAGATCCAGGTCTTCTGCCCGTTGACCACGTAGTCGTCGCCGTCGGCGATGGCCGTCGTGCGCATGTTGGCGAGGTCCGATCCGGCCTCGGGCTCGCTGAAACCCTGGCACCAGTGCTCCTCCGCCGAGAGGATGCCGGGGAGCCAGCGCTCCTGCTGCCCGGCGGTGCCCCACTGGATGATCATCGGGCCGATCTGCCAGATCCCGTTCGCGTTGTAGATGCCCGGCGCCTTCACGCGCGCCATCTCCTCCGCGTAGATCGCGTTCTGCACCGGGGTCGCCTCCCGCCCGTGACGGTCCCTCGGCCAGTTGATGGCGGCCCAGCGTCCCTCGTCGAGGCGGCGCTGCCAGTCCTTGCGTCGCGCCTGGGTGCGATCGAAGCCCTGGGCACCGGTGCCGTCGTCGGTCCAGTCCTCGAGGAAGCGGGGGAGCTCGACGTCGAGCCAGGTCCGCAGCTCGTCCCGGAACGCGAGGTCCTCGGCCGTCAGCGCGAAGTCCATATCATGCGGAGCCTACGCAGGCCCGAAGGTCGGCGACGTCGTGTCACGAGCGGGAAAGATGGACTTTCAGTTCTCCGAGGACCAGGACGCCCTGCGCGCCGCGGTCCGCGCGTTCATGGCCGACTGGTCCGAGGGCAACGACGCGCGCGAGGGGTTGGTCCCGGCCGACTGGGCGCGAATCGTGGCCCTCGGCTGGCCGGGCCTCCTCGTGCCGGAGGAGCACGGCGGGCTCGGGCTCGGACTCGTGGACGCGGTCGTGGTGCTCGAGGAGATGGGCCGCGTGGCATTTCCCGGCCCGTACCTCGGCTCGTCGGTCGTCGCCACGATCGCGGCGCGCCGGCTCGGGCTCACGGATCTGCTCACGGACCTGGGCCGCGGCGCGGGTGTCACCGTCGCGCTCGAGGAGTCGGGGAGCGACGATCCAGTCGCCCGCGTGCGGACCCGCGCCGTGCGGCGGGGTGCCCGCTGGACGCTGACCGGCGAGAAGCCGGTCGTCCTCGACGCCCCGACCGCCGGCTCCGTGCTCGTCGTGGCCCGGACGTCGGACGGAGTCGGCACCTTCCGCCTCGATACCCCCGACGTCGAGCCGGTCCGCAGCATGGACCTCACCCGCACCGTGGGGCGCCTCCCGCTCGACGGCGTGCGCGCGGAGCCTGTCGGACCCGAGGGGGACCACACGGCGATCTGGCGAGCAGTCGTCGACGACACGGCGGTGGCCCTCGCGGCGGAGCTGGTCGGCGTGTGCGACGCGTCGCTCGCGATGGCGATGGACTATGCGGAGCACCGGGTGCAGTTCGACCAGCCGATCGCCCGCCACCAGGTGATCCAGCACAAGCTCGTGGACATGCTGCACGCGACCGAGCTGGGCCGGGTCGGCGTGCACTACGCCGCGTGGGCCTCCGACGTCGAGGACCCCGACGCCGGAAGGGCCGCGTCCATCGCCAAGTCGCAGATGGGCGAGGCCGCGGTGATGGTGACCGGCGAGAACATCCAGGTCCACGGCGCGGTCGGCTTCACGTGGGACTCGCGCGCGGGCGTGCTCTACCAGCGGGCGAAGCAGAACGACGTGCTCGGCGGCAGCCGCAGCTGGCACCGGACCCGGGTCGCCGACCTCGTGCTCGACCCGTCGTGACGGGCCGGTGCCGGTGAGCGACGACGCCAAGCTCATGACGGTCGCCGATGCGGTGCGCGAGCACGTGCACGCCGGCGACGCCCTCCACCTCGTCGTCGGCCACAGTCGCTGGAGCGCCGCGGCGCGGGAGGTGGTCCGGCAGTGGTGGGACCGCGATCCGGGGTTCACGCTCGTCATGCTCAGCCTCTCGAGCCTCGGGGCGCTGTTCTTCCGCGGCGGACTCGTCGAGCGGGTCGTCACCGGGTACTCGGGCGACACGTTCCCGAACTTCACGCCCAACCCGTGGTTCCAGCGCGGCTACACGTCCGGCGAGGTCGCGGTCGAGCACTGGTCCTTCCTCGCCTTCGCACAACGGCTCGAAGCCGGCGCGCGCGGGCTCCCGGCCGTCGTGACGCGTTCGATCGCGGATTCGTCCATGGCGCGGAACGACGGCTTCTCCGTCGTCGACTCTCCCTACGGTCCGGTCGGCCTGCTCGCGCCGCTGCGGGCCGACGTGGCGATCCTCCACGCGCCGGTCGCGGACCGCCGGGGCAACGTGGCGGTCGCGCCGCCGTTGCTCGAAGGGGTCTGGGGGGTACTCGGCGCGCGGCGCGGCGCCATCGTGACCGTCGACCGCATCGTGGACGACCTCCGCGAGCACTCGACGTTCGTGCGGATCCCCGCGCACCGCGTGCTCGCGGTCTGCGAGGTGCCGATGGGGGCCCACCCCGGCGGCCTGTTCGCGCGGGACCTGCCGGTCGACGGGTACGGCGAGGACTACGAGTTCTGGATCGAGGCCCGTGCCGCCACACGCGCGGACGACTACGACGACTGGATCCGGCACTGGATCCTCGAGCCGGCGGACCAGCAGGAGTACCTCCACCGTCTCGGAGCGGATCGCGTCGCCTCGCTGCGGTCCAAGGCCGATCCCGCGGTGCACGCCCGCGCGGCGGCGGCCTCAGTGCCCGACCTCGACGCGCCGCCGAACGCGTGGGAGCACGCGGCGACCTACGCGGCCCGCCACCTCGCCGAGCGGATCGCCGCGCTGGGCGCGCACGCGGTGCTCGCGGGGGCGGGGGTCGCGAACCTCGCCGCGTGGTTGGGCGTGCAGACCGCGCGGGCGCGCGGGTGCGACGTCGCGCTGACCGCCGAGATCGGCATGTGGGGCTACGAGCCGATGCTCGGCGATCCGTTCGTGCTGAACCACGGCAGCTTCCCGACCGCGACGATGTTGGGCGACGCCGCCATGGTCCTCGGGGCGCTCGTCGGCGGTCCCGGCACGACGACGATCGGCTGCCTCGGCGGTGCGCAGGTCGACCGGGCCGGGAACATCAACTCGACGCTGATCCCGGACGGCCCGTTCCTCGTCGGATCGGGAGGTGGCAACGACGTCGCGTCCGTCGCCACCGAGAACATCGTCGTCGCCACGCTCACGCGGCAGCGGACGCCGGCCGAGTGCGGCTACGTCACGTCTCCCGGGCGGACGGTCCAGGCGTTGGTCACGGACCTGGGCACGCTCGAACGGCGCGGGGAGGAGCTCGTGCTCACGGCCGTCCCCGCCGGAGAGCGAGCGCTGGGGGACCGCGTCGCGCGTGCGGTCGCCGCCTGCGGGTGGGATCTGACCGTCGCCGGTGAGGTGGGGGAGCTGCCTGCACCGACGGGCGAGGAACTCGCCGCGCTCCGGGGCTGGGACCCCCGGGGTTGGTTCCTGCGCGGTTGAGCGCGCCGTCCTAACCTGCCCGGCCGTGGGTCAGGTCGAGCTCCGAGGCGTGACGAAGCGGTTCGGCGACGTCGTGGCCGTCGATCGGCTCGATCTCGACGTCGCGGACCGGGAGTTCCTCGTCCTGCTCGGGCCTTCGGGGTGTGGCAAGTCGACCGCGCTCCGGCTGATCGCGGGTCTCGAGGAGCTCACCGAGGGGACGATCACGATCGCCGGGCACGTCGTCAACGACGTCGAACCCAAGGATCGCGATCTCGCGATGGTGTTCCAGAGCTATGCGCTCTATCCCCACCTGTCGGTTCGCAAGAACATCGAGTTCCCGCTCCGGACGCGGGGCGTGCCGAAGGAGCAGCGAGGAGTGTTCGTCGCCCAGGCGGCCGAGGCCCTCGGCCTCCTCGACCTCCTCGATCGGAAGCCCGCGCAGCTGTCGGGTGGCCAACGGCAACGGGTCGCGCTGGCACGCGCCATCGTGCGTTCGCCTCAGGCGTTTCTCATGGACGAGCCCCTCTCGAATCTCGATGCGAAGCTGCGCGTGCAGACGCGCGCCGAGCTCGTCGAGCTGCAACGACGTCTCCAGGCGACCGTGATCTACGTGACGCACGACCAGGTCGAGGCCATGACCATGGGCCACCGGATCGCGATCATGAACGACGGGGTCCTCCAGCAGGTGGGGCCACCCCAGCACGTCTACGAGCGTCCGGCCAACCTCTTCGTCGCCCGGTTCATCGGCAATCCGCCGATGAACACCGTGACCGGTCGCGTCGTCGCGGAGCACGACGTCGTCTCGATCGATGTCGAGGGCCACCGCGTTCCGCTGGATCCCGCGCATGCCGCGGCCGTGGCCGCGGCCGGCGCCACGGAGATCGTGCTCGGGGTCCGGCCCGAGCACCTGACGCTGGGGGAGGACGGTGTGCTCCCCGCAGCGGTCACGGTGATCGAGTCGTTGGGCCACGAGCGACACGTGATCTGCCGGCTCGACGGCGAGGGTCAGATGGTGATCCTCCGCCAGGCATCTGATCGTCCGGCACCGGCGATCGGGAGTGCGGTGCATCTCTCCGTGGACCCTGCCGACGTCCATGTCTTCGACGCCCGGACGGAGCAACGGCTCGAATCGGCCGGGTCGTCGCCATGAGTCGGACCGGCGTTCGGACGCGCCGGGCCCGACGCGAGATGGGGCTCGCGTACCTGCTGATCCTCCCGTCCATGCTGATCTTCGCGGTGTTCATCTTCTATCCGTTCTTCAAGAACTTCTATCTCGGCTTCTACCGGACGCCCCCGTTCCCGGGCCTGCCCAAGAAGTTCGTGGGCTTCGACCAGTACCGCGAGGTGCTCACGTCGACGGACTTCGTCGAGAGCGTCAAGACGACGGTGCTGTTCGCACTGATGACGGTGCCGACCGGGATCGCGCTCGGCCTCGGACTGGCGGTCCTCGCGCACCAGAAGCTGAAGGGCATCGGCGTCTACCGCACCATCTTCTCGTCCACGGTCGCGACGTCCGTCGCCGTGGCGTCGGTGATCTTCGGCACGCTGTTCAATCCGGTCGTGGGGTTCCTGCCCTGGCTCGGCATCAACCCGCGACCGCCGATCCTGGACAACCCGGATTGGGCATTGCCCGCGGTCGCGCTGGTCACGATCTGGCAGACCCTCGGACTCACCTTCATCCTCATGTCCTCGGGGTTGCAGGCGATCCCGGACGAGATCCACGAAGCGGCCCGGGTGGACGGCGCCGGCGTATGGACCCGGTTCTTCCGCGTGACGCTCCCGCTCCTGTCACCGACGATCTTCTTCGCGGTGGTGATCGGTGGGATCTTCGCGTTCCAGACGTTCGGCCAGATCGATCTGCTGACTCAGGGCGGCCCCATTGGCAAGACCAACGTGCTGACCTATTTCGTGTACCACACGCTGCGCACCGAGAACAACGACGGCAAGGCCGCGGTCCTGGCCGTCGCGCTGTTCGCGATCACGATGACGCTGACCCTCGTCCAGATGCGGTTCCTCGAACGGAGGGTCCACTATGGCCGCTGAAGTGATGCGCGACACCGGCGCCGGTCGCGCCCATGCGCGCCGGCGCGTGAGCATCGCGGGGCGATACCTCCTGCTGACGGTGCTTGCCGTCATCGTGATCTTTCCGCTCTACATCACGGTCGTGAACTCGTTGCTCACGCCGAGCCAGATCGCGGCCCGGCCGCCGAAGTTCTTTCCCTTCGATCCGCAGTGGAGCTCGTACTCGCGGGCCTGGGACGCCGGCCACATGTCGCAGTACCTCGTCACCAGCGCGATCGTCACCATCGTCATCACCGTGGGGCAGGTGGCCACGGCGACCCTGGCGGGCTACGCGTTCGCCTTCCTCGAGTTCCCGTTCAAGCGCCTGCTGTTCTTGGTCTTCCTGGCCACGTTGATGGTGCCGTTCGAGGTGACGATCATCACCAACCTCACGACCGTGACCGATCTCGGTTGGTACAACAGCTACCAGGGGCTCACGGTCCCGTTCCTCGCGACCGGGTTCGGGGCGTTCCTGCTGCGCCAGGCCTTCCTCCAGGTGCCGCGCGACCTCCAGGATGCCGCCGCGCTCGACGGTTACGGGCACTGGCGGTTCATGCTGCGGGTCGCGGTGCCGCTCGCCCGTCCGGCGATGGCCGCACTGAGCGTGTTCGCGTTCCTCGGCGCCTGGAACCAATACCTGTGGCCGCTCCTCGTCACCAAGGACGATCGGTACCGTACGGTGCAGATCGGGCTCAAGCAGTTGCGTGCGACGAGCATCGATCAGGTCAACGTCACCTTCGCCGGGGTGCTGATCGCCGCACTGCCGCTCGTGATCCTGCTCCTCTTCTTCCAGAAGCAACTGGTGCGCGGCCTCACCGCCGGCGCCGTCAAAGGCTGAGATGCTCTCGACTCTTCCCCGGAGGTCCACCATGGCACGTTCCCGGTCCCTGATCGCGGTCGCTGCCGCGTGCGCGCTCTTCGTCGCCGCGTGTAGCGGCGGAAGCAGCGGAAGCGGCGGAAGCAGCGGTGGTGCGAGCGGCGGCGGCGCGACCGGGATCCAATGCCCGGTCGATGCGCTGAAGAACGCGACTGCGCCGGTGACCATCACGTTCTGGCACGCGATGAACCGTTCCCTCGAGGACACGTTGAAGAAGCTCGTGGCCGAGTACGAGGCGCAGCAGCCGATGGTGAAGGTCAAGCTGATCAACCAGACCTCCTACCGCGATGACTTCGAGAAGTACAAGGCGGGGCTCCGGACCGGGGACCTTCCCGATCTCGTGCAGATCGAGGACACCGGCACCCAGCAGATGATCGACACCCGGTCGATCGTGCCGATGGCCAACTGCGTGAAGGCCGACAAGTACGACACGTCGGACTTCCTGGCGCGCACGATCCAGTACTACTCCGTGGACAGCGTCCTGTGGCCGATGCCGTTCAACGTCTCGAACCCGGTCCTGTACTACGACCGCAACGCGTTCACGGCCGCCGGGCTGGATCCGGACAAGCCGCCGACCACGTTGGCCGCCGTCGAATCCGCGAGCCGGATGCTGAAGGCATCCGGGTACGAGTACGGCTACGGGCTCAAGCTCGACCCGTGGTACATCGAGCAGATGTCGGCCAAGGCCGGCAAGGTCTTCGTCAACAACGGCAACGGCCGCGACGCGCGGGCGACGAAGGTGGCCTTCGACAACCCGACCGGGCTCGAGATCTTCACCTGGATGAACGACATGGTCAGTCAGGGCCTCGCGGTGACGAACTCCGCCGAGGGTCCGAGCGGGTTCGACAACCTGCTCGGGATCCGGAGCAAGCAGAACGCGATGACCATCGATTCGTCCGCGTCGCTGGGCACGATCTCCCAGGTGATGGCCGCGGGGGAGGGCGGCGGGGTCTCGCTCGGCGTCGGACCGATGCCGGGCCCGCAGGGGAACGGCGGGGTGCTCGTCGGTGGCGCGGCGTTGTACATCCCGAAGGCGTCGAGCGCTGTCAAGCAGGCCGCGGCGTGGGACCTGATCAAGTTCCTCGTGTCCTCCAAGTCCCAGGCCGAGTGGGCGGCAGGCACGGGCTACGTCCCGCTGCGGCGGTCCTCGGTGAAGTCGAAGACGGTCCAGGACCTCTGGGCGAGCGAGCCCGGCTACAAGGTCGCCTACGACCAGCTGACCCAGGGGGTGGAGAACACCGCGACCGCCGGACCCGTGGTCGGGCCGTACCAGGAGGTGCGCGACGCCGTGTTGACCGCCGAGCGGCGAATGTTCAGCCAGGGACTGGCGCCGGCCGCCGCCCTCAAGCTGGCCGCGTCGGACGCTGACAAGGTCCTCAGCGACTACAACGCCCGCATCGGCGGATGACGCTCGGCTGGCGCGCGGGTGCGGCCGCGGTCGCGGTCGCGCTCGCACTCGTCGGTGCGTCGTGCAGCGGGAGCGGCGGTGAGGGCTCGTCCTCGACCGGAGCGTGTCCGGTCGACGCGCTCGCGAAGGCAAAGAGTCCCGTGACGATCACGTTCTGGCACAGCCAGGCCCGGGCCAACCTCGACGAGCTGAAGCGCCAGATCGCCCGCTTCGAATCGGTGCAGGACAAGGTGCGCGTGAAGCTCGTGGACCAGACGGGCTATCGCGAGACCTTCGAGAAGTACAAAGCCGGGCTGAGCTCGGGTGATCTGCCCGACCTCGGTCAGTTCGAGGAGACGACGGTCCAGCAGCTCCTCGACTCGCGGAGCACGGTGACCATGGCCGACTGCGTCACCGCTGACCACTACCGCACGTCCGACTTCCTCCCGCGCGCACTCGGCTACTACACGGTCGGCGGGAAGCTGCGGGCCATGCCCTGGACGGTCTCGAACCCGGTCCTGCTGTTCGACCCCGGCAAGCTCCGCGCCGCCGGTCTCGATCCGGCGCACCCACCGGAGACCTTCGCCGCGCTCGAGGCGGCCTCGCGCGCGATCGTGGCGAGCGGCGCCGCCAAGCACGGGATGGCGCTGCCGGCCCGCGACTACTTCTTCGAGTTCTTCTACGCGAAGTCCGGCCTGAGCTACGTGAACCATGGTGGGGGCCGAACGGGGCGAGCTACCGCGACCACACTCGACAGCCCGAACGGTCGGAAGATCTGGAGCTGGTGGAAGCGGATGGTCGACTCCGGCCTCGCGCTCAATACGGGTGCCACCGAGGGCAGCTTCGACCATCTGCTCGCGATCCCCGCCGGCGATGCCGCGATGACCATCGAGGCCTCCGGCGCGATCGGTCCCATCAACGAGGTGCTGAAGAGCGGGGAGTATCCCGGGGTCACGATCGCCGCGGGCGCCCTGCCGAGCCTCACCGGTCATGGCGGTGTGCCGGTCGGTGACGCGTCGCTGTGGATCTCGAAGCGCTCGTCGCAGCCGAAGCAGGCCGCGGCCTGGGAGCTCGTGAAGTTCCTCGACGCGCCCGAGCAGATCGCGGGGTTCGCCACCGCCAGCGGCTACGTGCCCATCCGCAAGTCGGCGGCCGCGAGCCCCGAGGTGCAGTCCTTCTGGGCGCAGAACCCTGCCTATCGCGTGGCGTACGACCAGCTGCTCCAGCCCGGCGGCCCGGCCGCCAACGGGTCGGTGATCGGGGCGTACCAGGGCGTCCGGGACGCCGTCCGGGACGCGCTCGTCGCGATGTTGAGCCAGCACCTCTCCGTCGCGGACGCCGTCGCGCGCGCCCAACGTGGGGCGACCGCCGCGATCCGGGACTACAACGCCCGCCTGGGCGTCTGAGCTCCCGGGGTTCAGCGGGAGAGGATCGTCACGCTCGCGTTCGCACCGCGGCCGACGGTGTGCGCCAGCGCCACCTGCGCGTGCTCCACCTGGCGGGGGCCCGCGGTGCCACGGAGCTGACGGGTCAGTTCGACGACCTGGCCGAGGGCCGATGCACCGAGGGGCTCACCCT
Source organism: uncultured Acidimicrobiia bacterium (assembly GCA_963801105.1). Taxonomy (GTDB): domain Bacteria; phylum Actinomycetota; class Acidimicrobiia; order IMCC26256; family JAENVU01; genus JAENVU01. Next base: position 3,239,114 of record CAWDDH010000003.1, on the reverse strand, counting down.
TGGACAGGAGTCCGCCGGAGGGATTGATCGGGCGCACCCCGCCCAGAGCGGCCGCGCCGGAATCGAGCACGGCGACCTGGTCGCCGGGAGCACACAGGCCCAGCTCCTCCCACCCGAGGAGCTCGCGCGCGGCGTCGGTGTCCTGGACCTCCGCGACGTCGATGTCGGCCGGGCCGATGCCGGCCTCGGCATAGGCCGCGTCGGCGGCCAGCGTCGTCGGCGGCGTGATGCCGGTGTCGTCGATCCCCGCGAGCGGAGTGGCCTCGCCCAGCACGCTCCCGGGCAAGTGCGAGCTCAGGGCGGACGCGTCGAGGCGCACCGCCCCCGAGTCGTCCGAGCCGCGCCGCAGGACGACGGCGGCCGCGCCCTCGTTCGGCGAGCAGAGCATGAAGAGGTGCAGCGGGTCGCAGACCACCCGACTCGCGAGCACGGCCTCGACCGTGGTCTCCTCCTGGTACATCGCGTCGGGGTTCAGGGCACCGTGCGCGCGGTTCTTCACCACGATCTGCGCGAGGTGCTCCTTGGTGATCTCTCGCTCGCGCATCAGGCGCTGCGCCCGCAGAGCGAAGTAGGCGGGCGTCGCCGCGAGCCCGGCCTCCTCGCGCCAGGGCTCGAAGAAGGTGGAGCGGATGATCCCGCGGGGCATCTTGTCCATGCCGAAGACGACGGCGGTGTCGTACTGCCCCGCACGGATCGCGGCGGCGGCGAGACCGAGCGCGGCGCCACCGCTCGCGCAGCCCGCCTCGACGTCGATGATCGGCATGCCGGTACACGCCAGCGCGCCCAGCACCTTGTGGCCCGACGCGACACCCGAGTACGCGGTGCCGCAGAAGGCGGCCTCGAACCCGGGACGGTCGCCCGGCCCGATCCCGGCGTCGACCAGCGCGGCCCGGACGGCGGCGACGCCCATCTCGGTGACGCTGCGGTCGGGGAAGCGACCGAAGGGGTGGAGTCCGATCCCGGCGATCTCGACGGCGCTCATGGCGCGAACTCCCACGTCGTCACGACGGTGCCGTCGTCGTCGGTCCCGAGGTCCACCACGCGCAGGTGCATCTCCTGGCCGTGGGCCCAGCTCTCCTCGGGGGTCGCGAGCCGGCTCACCACGAGCACCCCCTCGGGCAGCTCGACCACGCCGAACCCGTAGGGCACCGTCCCGAGGTAGCCGGGTGGTGGGGTCAGGACGGTGGTCCAGCCCCAGAGCGTGCCGTCCTCGGACAGCGTGACCGGCAGCACCGACTCGGAGGCGCAGTAGGGGCACTGATCGCCACGCGGGAAGCTCGTGCGCCCGCACTCGCCGCATTCGGCGCCGAGGAGGCGGGGTGGGTCCGCGGTGAACAGGCCCTCGACGACCGGACGGCTCATCCGATCACCCCGTCGTCGCGTAGGGACGCGATCCGGTCGGCATCGAGCCCGAGCTCGCCGAGCACGGCGTCGGTGTCGGCGCCGAGCCGCGGGGCGCCCGACGGCACCGGGACGGGTTCGCCCACGAAGCGCGGGTACGGCGCCTGCTGGCGGACGGGACCGATCACAGGATCGTCGATCGGGACGAGATCGCCCCGCGCCGCGAACTGGGCGTCGGCGAACATGTCGACGGCGGTGTACGCGGTCGCGACCGGGACGTCGTGCGCGACGCACGCGGCCTCGACCTGGGCAGCGCTCCGGGAGGTGGTCCACTCGGCCACGATGGTGTTGATGACGTCTCCGTGCTCGGCGCGATCGGTCAGTCGCGTGAACCGGGGATCCTCGAGGAGGTCGGGCCGGTCCATCGCGGCACACAGTCTCGCGAAGTTGGCATCCGAGCCGGCGACGATGCAAACGAACTTGTCGTCGGCCGTGGGGTAGTTGTCCAGCGGTGCGCTGTTCGCGAGCCGATTTCCCTCCCGCGAGCGGACGATCCCGAGCCGGTCGTACCCGGCGATCGTCCATTCCAGGACGCGCAGCACCGAGCCGTAGAGCGCGGCGTCGATGACGGCACCGTTGCCGTTGCGCGCGTCGCGCGCATACAGGGCGGCGGTGGCGGCCTGAGCGGCGAAGATGCCGGTCAGGTAGTCCGAGATGGTCACCCCGACGCGGACGGGTGGGCGGTCGGGGTAGCCCGTGAGGTGGAGCAACCCACCGTGGCCGATCCCGACCCGGTCGAGTCCGGGCCGCTTCGCGTACGGGCCGTCCTGGCCGAAAGTGGAGATCCGGACCCACACGAGGCGTGGATCCAGGTCGATCGGTGCGATGTTCCAGCGCTCGAGCGTCCCGGGCCGGAAGTTCTCGACGACGACATCGACCGTCGACGCGAGGGATCGCAACAGCTGCTGACCGTCGGGCACCCGCAGGTCGATGGTCACGCTTCGCCGGCCGCGTCCCTCGACCGCCCAGAAGAGCGAGTAGCCCTCGTCGGTGAACGGCCCGATCTCGCGCATGAAGTCGCCGCGGCCGGGTTGCTCGACCTTGATGACCTCCGCCCCCTGCTCGCCCAGGAGCCCGGCGCAGAACGGCGCCGCGATTCGGGTGCCGAGGTCGAGGACGCGGAGTCCCTCGAGTGGTCCGGTCATCACACCCGCTCGCGGCCCGGAGGCCCGGGCCGCTCGGGCCACGCTCGGCGGGCGCGCGACGCGCCAGTTGGAGTCGGCGCCTCACTCACGGTCTACGCCGACTCGCCGGCCTGTTCGGCCTTCACCGCGTCCATGCCGCCGCTCCTGCGGGCCTCGGTACGACCGACTGCCTCCGCCGAGTTGCTGACGAACTGGTGGACCATGAAGTGATACTGCCAGGACTCCCGCTGGCCCATGCCGTCGACGGTGTGGTTGATCGTGTCCTTGATGGCTCGGGCCGTGACGGGTGGGACGAGGGCGACCGCCTCGGCCATCTCGCGCGCCGCGGTCGGCGAGGTCGTCGCGATCCACGACGCGGTTCACGAGGCCCATGCGCTGTGCGTCGAACGCGTCGAGCGTGGTCGCGCAGAGGAGGAACTCCTTGGCGCGGCGGGGTCCGAGCTCCCACGGCTCGATCAGGAGCTCGACGCCGACGCCGCTCATCCGGGCGACCGGGTTCGAGAAGCGGGCGTCGTCCCCGGCGACGATGAGGTCGCACATCGCCGCGAGCATCAGCCCCGCCGCGCTGCAGACGCCCTGGACCGCGGCGATCGTGATCTTGGGGCAGTCGCGGATCCGGAGGAGCTTGTCCCAGTACATGATCCGCTCGTGCTCGAGCTTGCCCTCGGGAGTGGCACGCTTGGCGGCCCACTCCTCCTCGCCCGCGAGGATCTCCTTGAGGTCGTGGCCGGCGGAGAAGTGCTTGCCGTCGGCCCCGAGCACGATGACCCGGATCTCGTCGTCGGCCTCGGCGCGGTCGAAGGCCGCGTCCAGCTCGGTGATCATCCGCGAGCTCTGGGCGTTGGCCGCTTCGGGTCGGGACAGCGTGATCGTCGCGACCGGACCCTCTCGTTCGTAGCGGATCGTCTGATCGTCCACTCGTCACCCCCGGACGGGCGAATCTAGCCCTGTGCCGGACGGCCGTCGGCGGTCCGGGCACGACCACCGGGGACGGCCACGATCGCGCACCGGCACCGGCCGTGCGCGCCCACCCGTCCGTTGAGTGCTCCGACGTCGTGCGCGAGCGCCGGATCGACGCCGGGGATGCCGGCCGTGAGGAACGCGATCAGGGAGTTGTCGACTCGCTTGGCCAGCACGGGCCGACCGGCGCGGACGAGCTGCTCGCCGAGAAGAGCCTGGAGCCGGTCCAGCTCGGCGTTCTCCGCGCGCGTCAGCGGGGACGACGAGAAGACCACGCGGGCGCCGGTCTGTGCTCGGAGCTGCGTGGCCCACGATCCCTGCTCGGTGACGTACCAGATCTCGTCGGCACCGCGGGCGGTGCCGACGCGGTTCGTCCCGAAGATCCGGCCCAGGTCGTGGTCGACGCGGACGTCCACGCCCGCGCGGTCGAGCTCGTTGATCACGCCGTCGAAGAGGCTCCGCAGGGTGCTGCCCTCCGGTCGGACGAGGATCACCGGGCGCGGGTGCTGCCGCGCGGTGTCCCGGATGGCCGGGAGTGCGCGCGCCAGCTCGACGCGGCGGGCTTCGAGCGGCTCGGGACCGGGGTCGACGATGCGCGCACCGAGGTCGACCGTCCCCCACGCGAGGAGCGCGACCGCGATGCCACCCGCCGCCACGCGGACCGCGGCCCGGTCGCGGGCCAGCAGTGTGACGAGCGCCTGCACGCCGGCGACGGCGACGAAGGCGGCGATGACGACCCGCCACTCGAACGTGTACGCGCGTGGCTGGTCCGCACGCGAGACGGCGAGCACCGCGACTGCGAGGAGGGTCGTCGCCAGCGCGGTTGCCCGCCGGTCCCACCGGTCGTGGGTGCGCCACGCCCCGAACGCGGCGACCAGCAGCAGCAGTGCGGGGGCGAGCAGCCACACGAGTGAGGCGGGCTTGGCGAACCCGGTGAACAGCGCCGTGTGGGCCGATCCCCCCAGCCACGGGGGCAGGAGCTCGAACTCGGCGGCGACGACCCCCATCGCTCGCGCGAAGCCGACGTGCGCGTAGTTGCCGCCGACGAAGTAGGCGGCGATCTTCCCGAGGTTCCCGGGCCAGTGGAGGGCGACGTCCACGATCGGAGGCAGCCACAGGATCACGAGCAGGGCGCCGGTGACGAGGACCGTCGAGCGCCAGCGGGGAGGTGCGGTCCGGTCGCGCCGGACGTCCAACGCCACGCCGACGAGCGCGAACCCGACGGCGGCGCCGACCGGCGCGACGAAGCCGACATGGGTCTGCACCACGATCGTGGCCGCGATCGCGAGGCCGATCAGATGACGGAACCCACCCATCGCCACGAGGAGCGCGAGGAACACCACGAGCACGAACCAGATCAGCGGCACGTGCAGGTTCCACGGCTGGCGGATCACCCACTCGCCGATGCCGAGGTAGGTCATGCCGACGACCGCGGCCGCGGTGAGGAGCATGCGCAGGCCCGCCCGGGCGGTCGCCCACGCGAGCCAGGCCATTGCGACGAGCTCGAGCACGGCGCCACCGATGTGGGTGGTCCACGTCGGCTGGCCGAACGCGGCCGAGATCGGTGCGATGAGCCAGAACATCGCCGGGCCGGGATGGTTCCATCCGGGCCGGCTGAAGAGGCCGGTGAGCGGCGGGTGAGCGGACCACACGTCGCGGGTCCGTAGATCGATGATCGCGAAGTCGTCGACCGGATGCCATGTCCGCCCGACCAGCATCACGATCGCGACCACCGGTGGGGCGACGATCGCCGCGCCGACGAGCCAGCGGAGCGCCTGCCCCCGCCGGCTGGCCGTGGTCACGACCCGGAGTTTCGCACCGAGGGCTCGCGGGGGAGGCCGAGCGTGCGCTCGCCGACGACGTTGCGCTGGATCTCGTTCGTCCCCGCCCAGATCGAGCTCGCCTGGTAGTAGAGCCACGACCGCTGCCAGCGACCGGCCGCCGGATTGTCGGTGGCGTCTGCCCAGAGCGGTGCCGCCGGTCCGAGCACCGCCATCGCGGTGTCGTGCAGCCGCTTGCTCATCTCGGACCACCAGAGCTTGTTGATGCTGCCGACGGGCCCCGGCGCCTCGCCGCGCGCGGTTCGGGACACGGACCGCCAGTTGTGCAGCCGGAACAGCTGGAGCTCCACGTACGCCTCGGACAGCCGGGGCGCGATGCGCGGGTCGTCCCACGCGCCGTTCGCGTGCGCAGCGCGCAGCAGCTCGTCGAGGAGCTGGGTGTGGATCACCAGCTGGCGCGGGTTCACGCCGCGCTCGTGGGTGAGTGTCGAGTTCGCGATGCGCCAACCCTCGTGCTCCGGCCCGATGATCCGATCGTCCGGGACGAAGACGTCGTCGAAGAAGACCTCGTTGAACTCGGATTCGTCGGTGATCTGGCGCAGTGGCCGCACCTCCACGCCCGGGGCGCGCATGTCGACGACCAGGTAGGAGATGCCGGCCTGCTTCTTCACGTCCGGGTCGGTCCGGGCCAGGCACACACCCCAATCCGCGAACTGCGCGTAGCTCGTCCAGACCTTCTGGCCGCTGAGCGTCCACCCGCCGTCGGTGCGTGTCGCTCGCGTCGTGAGCGAGCTGAGGTCGCTCCCCGCCGCGGGTTCGCTGAACAACTGGCACCACAGCTCCTCGGCCGAGAGGATGCGCGGCAGCCAACGGGCGCGCTGCTCGTCGGAGCCGTGAGCGAGGATCGTCGGCCCGACGAGGTTCACGCCGATCCGCCCGACGAGCTCGGGCGCCCGGGCGCGGGCCAGCTCCTCGGTGACGATGTAGTGGCCGATCGGTCCCGCGTCACGACCGCCGTATTCGCTCGGCCAGGCGACGCCGACCCAGCGGGCGGCCGCGAGCCGGCGCTGCCAGTCCCGGCCGAACGCCACCTCCTCGGCGAGGTCGTCGAAGCGTGGCGGCAGTCCCTCGCCGTAGGTCCAGGGCAGGTGCTCGCGCAACCACGCCCGGCACTCGTCACGGAGTGCGGCCTCCGAGGGGCTCGCTGCCAGATCCACGCTGGCGCAGGCTATTGCCGCGGAGCCGCGGGCTCCGCCCGGCCCTGCGGGCGTCCTGCGCCCTAGCGCGCTTCGATGGGGAGGTACTTCGTCTCGGTGGGTCCCGTGTAGATCTGGCGCGGCCGGCCGATCTTGGTCTTCGGGCTCTCCATCATCTCTTTCCAGTGGGCGATCCAGCCCGGAAGGCGACCCATGGCGAAGAGCACCGTGAACATCTTGGTGGGGAAGCCCATCGCGCGGTAGATGAGCCCGGAGTAGAAGTCCACGTTCGGGTAGAGCTTGCGGTCCACGAAGAACGAGTCGGTGAGCGCGACCTCCTCGAGCCGCCGCGCGATGTCGAGCAGGTCGTCGCCGCCACCGAGCTCGTTGATCACGCGGTCCGCGGTCCCGGCGAGGATGCGGGCCCGTGGGTCGTAGTTCTTGTAGACCCGGTGACCGAAGCCCGAGAGCCGGAAGTTGGAGTCGGGGTCCTTGGCGAGCTTCACGTACTTGTCGATGTCGCCGCCGTCGGCCCGGATGTTCTCGAGCATCTCGAGGACGGCCTGGTTGGCCCCGCCGTGGAGTGGTCCCCACAACGCGTTGATGCCGGCCGCGACGCTCGCGAAGAGGTTGGCGTCGGACGAGCCGACCATGCGCACGGTCGACGTGGAGCAGTTCTGCTCGTGGTCGGCGTGGAGGATGAGCAGCTGCTTCAGTGCGTGCACGACCGTCGGCGACGCCTCGTACGTCTCCGACGGCACCGCGAAGGTCATCCGGAGGAAGTTCGCGATCAGGTCGAGCTCGTTGTCGGGGTAGAGGAACGGCTGCCCGATCGACTTCTTGTACGAGTACGCCGCGATCGTCGGGATCTTCGCCATGAGCCGGAGGATGGAGAGCTGCACCTGGTCGGCGTCGTGGGGGTCGTCGCTGTCCTGGTAGAAGGTCGAGAGCGCGCTGACGACGCTCGACAGCACCGCCATCGGGTGGGCGTCCTTGGGGAACCCGCCGAAGAACTCCTTGGCGTCCTCGTGCAGGAGGGTGTGGCGGCGGATGCCGAAGCGGAACTCGTCGAGCTCGGCGACGGTGGGCAGGTGCCCGTAGATCAAGAGGTACGACGCTTCGAGGTAGCTCGGAGACTCCCGTTCGACGAAGGCCTCGATGGGAATTCCGCGGTAGCGCAGGATCCCGGCGTCACCGTCGATGAAGGTGATCGCGGACTCGGTGGCACCGGTGTTGACGTAGCCGTAGTCGAGGGTGATCAAGCCGGTCGAGGAGCGCAGATTCGCGATGTCGACCGCGAGCTCGTTCTCGGTCCCTCGCACCACCGGGAGCTCGATCTCCTGATCGCCGTGGCGGAAGTGTGCAGCCGGCTCGGTCACGGGGAGCTCCTCGGGTTGGTTCGTCGCGTCGCGTCTCGTCCAGGGAATCTATCGAGCCGGTCCGGACGAGGTCGCACGCCCACGGGGCCGAGCAACCTTCTGCGGTAGCGTCCGCGCCGCATGGATTTCGACCTCACGGCCGATCAGGTCGCTCTCGCGGACGCGGCCCGGGAGCTGCTCGACGACCGGTGCCCGCCCGCACGTGTGCGAGCCGTGCACGACACCGCGTCCGGATGGGACGACGGGCTCTGGGCCCGGATGGTCGAGCAGGGTTGGCTCGGCGTGACCGTGCCCGAATCCGAGGGCGGCCTGGGCCTCGGGACGGTCGAGCTGGCGGTGCTGCTCGAGCAGACCGGCCGGCACGTCGCGCCGGTGCCGTTCCTCCCGACGGCCGTGACGATCGAGCTGGCCCGTCGGGCGGGCGCGTCGGATCTCGTCGCGTTGCTCGTCGGGGGCGACACCCCCGCCTGCGTCGCGTGGAGCGCCGACCCCGGGGCGGTGATCGCGTCCGGCGCCGGGAACGACTGGCATCTGACGGGTCGCTCGGACCCGGTCCCGTTCGGTCCGGTCGCTGACCTCGCGCTCGGTGCTCGCGACCGACGCCGACGGCCCGGCGGTCTTCGCGGTGGATCTCGCCGTCACCGGCCGGCCCGACGTTGAGCCCGCGATGGACCTGACGCGTCCGCTCGGCTGGCTCCGGCTCGATGCCACACCCGCGCGCCGGCTCGGTGGCGAGGACCTCTCCGAGCTGCTCACCGACCTCGGGGCGGCGGCGACGGCCGTCGAGCTGCTCGGTACCAGCGAGGTCGCGCTCGAGCTGGCCGTCGCGTACGCGAAGGACCGCGTGCAGTTCGGTCGCCCGATCGGCTCGTTCCAGGCGGTGAAGCACCGCTGCGCCGACATGCTCGTCGACGTCGAGGGGATCCGCTCGAGCGCGTACTGGGCCGCGTGGTGTCTCGAGGTCGATGACCCCGACCGCGCGGTCGCGGCATCGACGGCGAAGACCTGGTCGGGCGACGCGTCCAAGCGGGTCATGGCGAGCTCGTTGCAGGTGCACGGCGGAATCGGCTTCACGTGGGAGCACGATCTGCACCTGTACCTGAAGCGCGCGCAGCTCGACCAGCTCGCGTTCGGCGACGCCGTGTGGCACCGCGCGCGGCTCGGCCGCATGCTGCGGGCCAAGGTCGAGGCGGGGACGAGCGTGCTGTGACCGCGGTCGAAGCGCCCGTGTGGACCGAGTGGATCGGCTCGATCTTCATCCCGGACGCGTGAGCGGCCGCCGTGGCTGAGGATCTCGCAGAGCTCGTCGAGATCGGAGACCTCGACGAGCTCCTCCGCGCGACCGACCGCCTGTGCGACGCCCGGGAGTGGACCGCGCTCGTCGAGCTCCGCGACCGCTGTCGGAAGGCGGTGGAACGGGGCAAGCAGCTCTGGCCCGCGGCGAACCACGTCGAGTACCGCCTCGCGCTGGAGGCGCCGGGAGAGGTGGCGGCCCGCATGCTCACCGACGTCGCGGGCCAGTTCGGGCTCGGGCCCTTGCCCGAGGTCGCGGCGGCGCGGCACGAGTGGGCGGAGCTCGCGCCGTACGTGCCGGGCAGCCCACCCGCGGTGATGTGCGCCCACGAACGGGTCGTGCGCGGCGAGGACCTGCGTGACGTGACGATCGCCGGGCCCGACCCGCTCGAGCTCCCGCGTCGGTTGTGCGAGTGGGAGCCGGCGTACCCCGTCGCGGACTACCGGTCCGACGGCGCCGACTTCCCGGCGCCCGCGCCCATCGACGGCGGTGCGGTCGTCGAGGTCGTCGCCGACGCCGAGCGGGTGGTGCACACGGGCGTCGCCCGGACCCTGCGGGATCTCGTGCATCCCTGGACGGCCGACGGCGACGCGACCGCCCTCGCGGTCCGGGGCTCGGTGCTGGGTGCCATCGGGGCGCTCGAAGGTCCCGAGGTGCGCCTGGCCGAGCTCGATCTCGCCGACCGCGCTCGCGTGGCTCGGATGGGCAGGGGCGAGCGGCGGCGCCCACGGTCGGAGGCGCGGAGCCGCGGCCGGCCGGCTCGACGCCTGGATGGTGCTCGCCGAGCTCGTCGACCTCGCGGAGGTCTGGCCGCCCGACCCGGACACGCTCGGCGCCCGGGCGGGCCGGATGCGGTGGTTCTCCTGGGACGCGGTCGGGATCGGTCCGACCGGCTGGGTCCTCCGCGTCGCCGTGGAGGACCCCGAGCGCGGTGTCGCCTTCGCCCTCAACGCCCACGACCCCTCCTGACCCCCGTCATCGGCGCGTCGGTGACGCTGGGACGCGGGCGACGGGTCAGAGGCGGGCGCGGAGCGCGGCGCGGTCCACCTTGCCGGCGGCGAGCGTCGGCAAGCTCGCGACGTGCTCGACCCGCTCGGGGGTCTTGAACCGCGCGACGCCGGACCGCGAGAACCACTCGCGGCACTCCGCGAGATCGAAACGGTGGTCGGCGACGACGAAGACGCACACCCGCTCGCCGAGCCGGTCATCGGGCTCGCCGACCGCGCAGGCCTCGCGCACGAACGGATGGGACTCGACGATCCGCTCCACCTCGGCCGCGGCGATGTTCTCGCCGCCGCGGATGATGACGTCCTTCTTCCGGCCGACGATCGTGAGCCAGCCGTCGTCGATCGTCGCGAGGTCGCCGGTGTGGAACCAGCCGCGGGTGACGGTGTCGCGGGTCTGGGCGGGGTCGAGGTACCCGGCGAACAGCTCGGGCCCCTGCAGGAGGAGCTCACCGTCGGGTGCGATGCGAAGTGCCGCCGCGCCGACGCACGCGCCCGTCGGTGTGGATCGCGCGGTCGGGCGGGTCCGACGCGGTGGAGGTCGTGACGGTCGGCGCCTCGGTGGAGCCGTAGGCGCGCTTCACGTGGGCGCCGAGGATCCGCGCCGCCTCCCGGACGAAGTCCGGCGTCACGCCCGCGCCACCCGACGACACGAGCCGGAGCGATGCCACCTTTCGGGGATCGAAGCCCGACGCGCCCATGAGCCCGACGAAGAAGGTCGGGGGTCCGATCATGAAGCTCACCCGCTCGGCGGCGATCAGGGCGAGCGCCTCGTCGGGATCCCATCGCTCCATGAGGATCGTGCGCATCCCGGCGGCGCCGGGCACGAGGATCCCGTTCAGCAGGCCCGAGATATGGGCGAGCGGTGCCGGCATCAGCACCACGTCGTCGGCGCCGAGCCCGTGGGCGTGCACCATCGTGACCGCCTTGTGGGCCAACCCGCGGTGCGTGTGGATCACGCCCTTCGGTGCACCCTCGGAGCCGCCGGTCCAGATGACCGCGGCGGGATCGGCGGGCCGTGCGTGGTGGTCGTGGTACTCGCCCACGGTCCGGAGCGCCGCGACGCGATCGTGCAGCTCGTCACGTGCGAGTACGAGCTTCGGGGCCAGTGCCTCGACGACCGCGGCCACCTCGGCCTCACCGGCGAGATGGTGCATCGGCGCCGTCACGGCGCCGAGCTGCCAGCACGCGCGGGAGAGCTCTGCGACCTCGGGCCAGTTCGGCGCCTGCCAGGCGACGACGTCGCCCCGCCGGATCCCGACGGCGCGCAGTCCGGCGGCGAGGCGCGGGGCATCCCCGACCACCTCGGGGAGGGGTGCGACGTCCCAGGGCCCACCGGGCGCGCGGTAGGACGCCGCGCGCGGGTGCCGGTACGTCGCGCGGACCCTCACGTCAGCGGGAACGCGCGATCCAGGCGTCGCCACTCGGCGTCATGCCTCGCAGCAGGTTCGCACCGATGAAGTTCTTCTGGATCTCGACGGTGCCCGCGCCGATGCAGAGACCGCGGATGTCGCGGTACACGCGCTCGACGGGGTACTCCCGCGAGAAGCCGTAGCCACCCAGGAGCTGGATCGCCTCGTCGCAGACGAACTTCGCCGCGAGGTTCGCCGCGGTCTTGGCCATCGCGGTCTCGAGGGCCGGGGGAGTGCCGTGCGGCCCGGCGAGGTGCACCGCCCGCTTGAGCAGGAGCCGCGCGCTCTCCAGTCGGGTCCCCATGTCGGCGATCTTCCACTGCAGTCCCTGAAGATCGGCGAGCGGGCGCCCACCGACGACCCGGTCGTTCAGGTAGCCGATCGCGTACTCGAGTGCGCCCTGAGCGGCACCGACGCACATCGCCGCGTTGCCGCAGCGCTCGTGGTTGATGTGCCCGATCAGCGTCCGGAACGCGGCGTTGGAATCGGGGTCGCCGGCGAGGAGCACGTCGCCCGGCTCGATCCGCACGTCGTCGAAGGCCAGCTCGGCCTCGCTCGTGGCCCGCAGGCCCATCTTCTCGTGGGTGCCGGCGATACTCACGCCCTCGGCCTCGAGGTCCACCACGACCGCGCCGATGCCCTTGGTGCCCTCGCTGCCCGGGAAGCGACACCACACGAGGCACACCCGCGCCTTGTGCCCGCCGGTGACGTAGTTCTTGTACGCGTTCAGCCGGTAGCCGTCGCCGTCGGGCGTCAGCCGGGCCCGCATGTGGCCGACGGCCGAACCCGCCTCGGTCTCGGAGATGCCGATGCAGAAGAGGGCCTCGCCCGACGCGGCCATCGGCAGCCAGCGCTCCTTGAGCGTGTCCGAGCCGAGGTGCTCGATGGCGCGCGGCGGGCCGTTGAAGGTGAGCTGGGCGAGGATCGCGCTCGACACGTCGGCCCGGGCGAGCTCCTCGAGCACGATCGCGGCCTCGACGTCGCCCATGCCCATGCCGCCGTAGGCCGGGTCGATCGTGATCCCGAAGAGGTCGGCGGCCCGGAACGCGTCCCAGGACGCCTGCGGGAACTCCTCGGTCTCGTCGCCCTGTCGTGCCCGCGGCGCCAGCTCCCTTGCGGCGACGTCCCGGGCGAGCGCGCGCAGCGCCTGCTGGTCCTCGGTCTCGGCGAACGGATCGACCCCGTGGCTGGGCACCGGGGCACAGTACCGGCGAGCGCCCTTCCGGCGTCAGTTCCCCCTCACCGACGAAGGCGTACCGACGCCGGAAGGGCGGCCGGCCGTGACAGGGTCGGGGGTGCGGGAGGTAGATTGCCCCGTTCCTTCCCCCAGCGTCCCGGGAGCTCGCTCATGACAGCGGATCGCACGAAGCTCTACATCGACGGCGAATGGGTCGCCTCCACCGGCACCGGCACCATCGACGTGGTCAATGCCACGACCGAGGACGTCATCGGCACGATCGCCGAGGGCACCGCCGAGGACGTCGCCCGGGCCGTCGCCGCGGCGAAGGCGGCCCAGCCCGGATGGGCGGCCACCTCGCCCAACGAGCGCGCCAAGTACCTCCAGCGCCTGTCCGAGGGACTCGGCGCCGCGGCTCGAGGAGATCGCGACCTCGGTCACCGCCGAGGTGGGTACGCCCTTCATCATCAGCCAGATGGCCCAGGCCGGCCTGCCCGCCGCGATGGCCGGCAGCTTCGTGCAGATCGCCGAGGAGTTCCCGTTCGAGGAGCAGATCGGCAGCTCGCTCGTCGTCCGGGACCCGGTCGGTGTCGTCGGGTGCATCACCCCGTGGAACTACCCGTTGCACCAGGTCGTCGCCAAGGTCGCGCCGGCGCTGGCTGCGGGCTGCACCATCGTCCTGAAGCCGAGCGAGGTCGCTCCGCTCACGGCGTTCATCCTCGCCGAGATCCTCGACGAGATCGACCTGCCCCACGGCGTGTTCAACCTGGTCACCGGGACCGGGCCGGTCGTCGGTGAGGCGCTCGTGACCGACCCCGACGTCAACATGATCTCCTTCACCGGGTCGACCCGCGCCGGCAAGCGCATCATGGAGCTCGCCTCCGGCCAGGTGAAGAAGATCGCGCTCGAGCTCGGTGGCAAGTCGCCGTTCGTGATCCTCGACGACGCCCCGGTCGACGAGGCCGTCGCCGCGGGGTTCCAGTCGGCGTACCTCAACGGTGGCCAGACCTGTATCGCGTGGACCCGCATGCTCGTGCCCGCGAGCCGCAAGGAGGAGTTCGTCGCGAAGGCCAAGGAGGTCGCCGAGGGCCACGCCGTCGGGGACCCGATGGACATGAGCAACAACCTCGGGCCGATGGTGTCCAAGACCCAGCAGGACCGTGTGCGTTCCTACATCCGGAAGGGGATCGAGGAGGGCGCGACGCTCGTCACCGGCGGCGCCGAGCAGCCCGAGGGACTCGACCATGGCTACTTCGTCCGGCCCACGGTCTTCGCCGACGTCACGAACGACATGACGATCGCGCAGGAGGAGATCTTCGGTCCGGTCGTCTCGATCATCACCTACGAGGACGAGGACGACGCGGTCCGCATCGCGAACGACACCGTGTACGGCCTCCACGCGGGCGTGTACTCCGCCGACGCGGACCGGGCGGTGAAGGTCGCCCGGAGGATCGAGGCCGGCCAGGTCGACATCAACGGTCCGAAGTTCAACCTGAAGGCGCCCTTCGGCGGGTACAAGCAGTCGGGGTTGGGTCGGGAGTACGGACGGTACGGCCTCGAGGAGTTCCTCGAGGTCAAGGCGGTGCAGGTCCCCTAGGGGGCGGTTCGAGCAGTTGCGGGAGGGCCCCCCGACGTCCGGTCGGGTCCCGCTCGCGTCGGGGTGGGTCCGACGGCGAATGGACCCGAACCCGGACATATGCTGCGCCACGGGGGGACGGGCCGCGCAGGGTGGCCGTCGAAGGGTGTTGGGATGCGGCGACGCGGTGAGGGAGGCGAGACGCTGGTGGAGGTCGTGGTCTCGACCACGATCCTCGGCATCATCGGCGTCGGCATCATCGGCGCGATCGCGACCGTGTTGATCTCCACCGAGATCGACCGCTCGACGTCGCGCGCCGAGACCGTGCTGCGCTCCTACGTCGCCGCCGTCCAGGACGCCCCCTACGCGGACTGCCAGGCCGGCGGCGGTTACGGCGGCGTCTACACCGCGCCCCCCAAGTACAGCGCTTCGATCACCGGCCGGGAGTTCTGGACCGGCGACGGCCCGCCGGTCGTTCCCGCGTCGGCGGCGCCCGTGACCTTCGCCGCGAGCTGTCCGCCCGGCGGGGATCGTGGGCTGCAACGACTCGACCTGGAGGTCAGGAGCACCAACGGCCGCGCGACCGAGCGGATCACGATCTTCAAGCGTCGGACGGCGGTGCCCGCACCATGACCAACCGCGAGGACGGGTTCACCCTCACCGAGCTGCTCGTGGCCATCACGATCCTCGGGATCATCATGGTGGCGATCGGGGCGATGATCGTGACGGCGTTCAGCACCACGCGTACCGTCGGCGACCGGCTCAGCGCGTCCCGCGGCCCGAAGATCGCGTCTCGCTACTGGGTCCCCGACGCCGAGAGCGCCACCGCGGTCGACCCGGGATCCGTCTGCGGCTCGGGGACGCAGGCCGTGGTCACGCTCTCTCTCGCGGACGACGTTGCGGCGACGGGCACCCCGCCGCCCGATCCGGCGGGAACGGCACCGACCCGTCAGGTCACGTGGTGGCAGCAGGATCCCTCGACGGCGGGCGGCCGGTCACAGCTCGTCCGCGATGGACCTGCCCGCCGGGGAGCAACACGCCGGACGAGACGACCACCGTGGTCGCCGAGTTGCAGGGCATCCCGGTGTTCTCCCGGTCGGGCGCGGACGGCCGCCAGCTGATCCTCACCGTCACGGTGCCGGACAAGAGCGAGAAGGACGACCAGTTCAGCTTCTCGGTCGCGGGGTACCAGGCCGCGACCCCGGCGGTGGTGGGACCGTGATGCGCCTCGGTCGGCGCCGGGAGGACGGCGTGAGCCTGGTCCTCGTGCTGGTCACGCTCGTCGTGTTCGGCCTGCTCGTGCCGGTGCTCGGCCAGTTCGGGTCGGTGAACGGGATCTCGGGCTATGTGGTGAAGGGGCAGCGGTACGACCGCTACGCCGCCGACAGCGGGATGCAGGCCGCGATCGCGTGGGCCCAGAGCCGGCGCTCGGTCGGGCGCGAGTACGGCCCGTGCGCCGACGTCACGACCCATCTCGACGGCACCACCGCGTCCACGACCCGGGACGTGACGGTCAGCTGCGTCGGCTACGCCGGGAGTGGTCAGCCTCTCGGCGACGGTGACACGCCCGCCTATGCAGTGCTCGCGCTGGGCGATGGGGGCAGTGGCGACCACGCGGTGGACATCGACACCAATGGGAAGATGACCACGAGCGGCGCCTGGTGGGCCAACGGCGACCCGGGCCAGACCAGCGCCGACATCCACCGTGTGCAGATCGACGCGTCGGCCGACCTCTTCGGCGCGACCGGAGGCTGCCGGCCGGCCCAGGGCGCGGTGCTCGACGCGGCGCCCGAGCGTTGCGATGCCGGGCTCCCACCGAAGCCCGACCCGAACTACGACGCGTCGATCGACTCGAACCTGACCGGGATGTCGGCGGACCCGGTGTACCCGTCCGACGACTGCAGCGCGGTGGACGGGAACGGCGTCGTGGCGCTCGCCCCCGGCATTCACTGGGACGCCGCCTGGCTGAGTCATCTGACCAGCGGCGCATGCGGACGCGTCGTCGTCTGGCTGCAGCCCGGGAAGCACTATTTCGACTTCGACTTCTACGACCCGGGGAACGACCGCGCGGGCGACAACGTCTGGACCATCGGCGGCTCGGGAAGCAACTCGGTGACGGTGGTGGGTGGCACGCCCCAGGGCTGGAATCCCGGCGCCGGGGGGGCGGTGACGACGACCGACAACGCGGCGACTGACGCCGGCGCGTGCGCGACCGGCGCGCAGGGCGTGGAGCTGACGCTCGGCAGCCAGAGTCAGATCGAGATCGAGCGGTCGGCGCACGTCGAGCTGTGCCCGCTGCGCCCGCTCACCGACACCGGCGGGCAGCACCTCGCGGTCTCGGGCCCAAGACGGGCGATGTCGGCGGCTCGACGAACATTCCGGCGTCGAGCCCGCGGGACCTCGTCGCGTCGAACAACTTCAACGGCTGGCCACCGACGCTTACCGCTCCCGGTCCGCTCGACGACGCACGATTGCGGTGGCTACCAACCGCAACTGCTCTCGGCGTCGATCGGCGGCACCGTCCACGGTCGGCCGCAGCACGACGGCAACGGTGACGATGAACATCCCGAACACGTTGCCCGGCAGGACCACCGCCTCGACTCGTTGTCGCTGACCGTCTGGCACCGCGAGTTGAGAACGGCCAGCAACTCGGGGCGAGTCGCTGACGTTCGCAGCTCCAGGGACCTGCCCCCCGGCCTCACCTGCGCCGAGCGCGACCTCAACACTGTCCAACTCGTGGTCGACGCTCCCGATCCACGTGCGATGCGTCGCGCGCCGACCACTGCCCGATGCCGGCCGCACCACCGGACCTCCAGGCCGTGCTCACGTTGGTCTCGCCGCGCCGGACCAACGACACGAGCGACAACCCGTCGGCGGCGTGCAGCTGGATCAGGTGCAGCTGACGGGCACGAGCACGACGCCCGCCGTGCGCCGTCGAGCGGCGGCTGCATCACTTCGCACGACTGCGCGGCGGTGTCGGTGAGCGGCGGTGGTGGCGCATCGGCGTTCGTGTGGGGGACCGTGTACGTCCCGCGGGCCGATGTGGATCTCGATTTCGGCGGGGAGAGCAGCTTCCGCTTCGCACGGGGCGTCGTCGTGCACCAACTCCGGATCACGAACCTGCCCCCGCAGGCGGGCTTCATCCCGATCTCGCTACCGCACGGGGGCATCTACACCGATCGCACCGTGGAGCTCGCGGCCACCGTCGGTGACGACACCACCCCGACCCTCACCGCGCGCGTCGTGTTCCCCGACTCGCAGTGCCTGTCGGATGCCCTCACGCCGCCGTGTCCCGGCGAGCCGGCCCAGATCCGCGCCTGGCAGCCGAAGAAGTAGCTCAGGACTCTTCGCCGACGTCCTCGGGCGTGAGCTCGAGGTCCCAACGATCGAGGCAGTCCTCGCAGCGGTAGGTCGCGATGTCGCCCGCCTGGTACGGGGCCTCGGGATCATCGAGGAGCACAAGGTGGGCGCGTCCGCCGCAGTCGACGCAGACGATGACGTCGGGTGGGCCCGACATCAGATGGCGACGACGTCGCCGGAGCCGGTCATCTGCAGCGAGCACGCCTGATCGAGACCGAGCACCTGCATGAAGCGACCCAACGCGAGGTACTTCGCGATCACGAGCGTGAGCTCGACGATCTCTCCGCTGTCGAAGTGCTCGCCGAGCCGTTCGAGGAATGCGTCGTCGATGCGGGCGCTGTCGGTGCAGAACCGCGCGGCGTACTCGAGCGCGATCCGCTCGGCGGGGGAGTAGCGCTCATCGGTCGGGTCGGTCACCGCGGCGAGGTCCTCGTCGGTGACGCCGGCCTCGACGGCCATCGGCGTCCGCCATCCGAGGCATACCGTGCACTCGTTGATCGTCGCGACCCGCATGCGCACGAGCTCGTGGAGTCGCCAGTCGAGGGTGCTGTTCCACACCGCACCGTCGAACCCGCCGACGGCCTTCGCGAACTCGGGGCGGAGCGAGAGCGCCTTGACGACCTCGAGCTGATCGCCCTCGGGGAGCGGGATGCGTGCCATGCCGGGAGCGTAAACCGCGACGGTCGCGGGGCCTGACTACCGTGTCAGGTCAGGGCGCAACCAGCCCGGAAAGGCGGCGTCGATGGCGCAGGTGCGGCGATGACCGAGTACGCCCAGCCGACGAGCATGGAGGAGTGGGAGACCTTCCAGCCCTACGCCATGTGGGCACGCGGTCGGGAGACGGATCAGGTCATCCGCTTCGACGGCTACGTCACCGACGACCAACCCAGCTTCCACGTGACCCGCTACGCCGATGCCGAACACGTGCTCCGAGACTGGGAGACCTTCTCGAGCTCGATCAACGGCGACGTCATCGGCCAGTACATGGGCGACCTCATCCTCGCCATGAACGGCAAGGAGCACCGCCGGTACCGCAACCTCGTCGCCCACGCGTTCCGCGCGTCGGTGCTCGACCGGTGGGACGCACAGCTGGTCCGCCCCGTCATCGACGAGCTGCTCGATGAGATTGCGCCCCTCGGCCGCGCGGATCTGGTCGCGTCCGTGACGTCGCGCTACCCCGTGCAGGTGATCTGCGGGATCGTGGGCGTCCCGCTCGAGGACCACGCGCAGTTCGCCCGGTGGGCCGAGGAGATCAACATGGGTCCGCTCCACCCCGAGCGCGGCATGGCGGCGTCGGTCGGGATGCGCGATTACCTCGCGCCGCTCGTCGCCGCGAGACGTACGGAGCCGACGGGCGATCTGCTGAGCGAGCTCGTGCATGCCGAGGTCGGCGGCGAGCGTCTCAGCGACGAGAAGATCTACGGATTCCTCCGGCTGCTGCTGCCCGCCGGCGCGGAGACCACCTTCCGCGTGATGGGCAACGCGCTCTCCGCGCTGCTCACGCATCCCGACGACCTCGATCGTGTCGTTGCGGACCCCGACGGGTTGCTCCCGGAGGCCATCGAGGAGACCCTGCGCTGGGAGACGTCGGTGACCATGGTGAGCCGCGTCGCTGCGGTCGACACCGAGGTCCACGGCTGCCCGATCCCTGCCGGTGCTCCGGTGAACGTGCTCACCGGCTCCGCCGACCGCGACGCCGATCGCTTCGAGGACGCCGACGAGTGGAAGCTCGGCCGTCCGGTGCAGCACCACCTCGCGTTCGGCACCGGTCCGCACCAGTGTCTCGGCATGCACCTCGCGCGCCTCGAGCTGCGCGCGGGGCTGGCCGCGATCCTGCGGCGCCTGCCGGACCTGCGCCTCGATCCGGAGGCGCCGCCGCCGGCGATCCAGGGCTACGCGTTCCGCGGCCCCGACGCGCTCCCGGTGCTCTTCACCCCCGCCTGACCTCGCGCCCTCCCACCCTTTGCGCTCCTGATCCGCGCTGTCTTCGTCGCGTTCCGCGCGTCGGAACGGGCGAAGGTGGTCAGGCCGGAGCCGTCAGGGGCCAGGGGCGTTCCTGCTCGACGATGCGGGCGAGCTCGAGGAGCAGCGGCTCCTCGTGGTGGCGACCGAGCACCTGGAGGCCGACGGGGAGCCCGCGCACGAACCCGGCCGGGATCTGCATCGCCGGGTTCCCGAAGATGTTCGACGGGATCGTGAGCGCGCCGTTGTTTCCCGGACCCACGTGCGTGCCGTTGACCACCTGGGGGAGTGGCCCCTCGGCGGCGAAGGCGACGTCGGGGTTCGTCGACGCGAGGACGAAGTCCACCTCGTCGAAGATGGCGGCCATCGTCTCGTTCATCCGGACGCGCTGGGCCTCGATGCGGGCCCGGGCGCCGATGTCGTACATGTCCTTCACGACCCGCATGCCGAACCCGATCTCGAGGGTCAGGTCGTCCTCGCAGTCGGGGTAGCGGTCGCCGAGGATCATCACGATCTCGCTGAGGCCGGCCAGGGCCCACTCATAGGACAGCTCGGGGGTCTGCACCGGCAGGTCGACGAGCTCGAGTCCGGCGTCGGCCACGAGTGCGCGTGCCGCGGCCTCGACCGTCGCGGCGACCTCGTCGTCGACCGTCGCGGCGCCCAGGTCCATCGCGAGCGCGACCTTCTTGCCGCGCAGCTGCTCGCCCAGCGTGCCGAGGCCGGCCTCCCAGCCGTCGACGCGCGGAAGGCTGTACGGGTCGCGGTGGTCGAAGCCGTTCGTGTGGTCGAAGTAGCGCGCGATGTCGCGCACCGACCGGCTGAGGCAGCCGCTCACCGCGGTGAGCGAGGCCATCACCATGTTCGGGCCCTTCGGGATGCGCCCGTAGGTGGCCTTGAGCCCCGGGAGCCCGGTGAATCCCGCGGGGATGCGGATGGAACCGCCACCGTCGCCTCCGGTCGCGAGCGTGACGAGCCCGGCCGCGACCGCGGCCGCGCTCCCGCCGGATGAGCCGCCCGGCGTGTGCTCGCGGTGCCACGGGTTCCGGGTCGCCCCGTTGAGCTTCGTGAACGTCAGGTTCACGCCGCCGAACTCTGACGCCGTCGTCAGCCCGACCGGGATCGCACCGGCCGCGCGCAGTCGCGCCACCTTGGTCGAGTCCTGCGCGGCGATCTCGTCCTTCAGCACCACCGACGCCTCGGTGGCCGGCCACCCTTCGACGTCGTCGAGCTCCTTCACCCCGATCGGGAGTCCCCCGAAGGGGAGGGTGACGTCGGCGTCCGCGGCGGCCTTACGGGCCGCGTCGGCGTCGACGAAGGAGAAGGCGTTGATGTCGGACGCCTCGATCGCGGCCAGGGTCGCGTCGAGCTCCTCGAGCGGGGTGCGTTCGCCGGATCGGAACGCCTCGACGAGCGAGATCGCGTCCCCGGCCCACGGTGTGTCGGTCATGGCGGCGGAGACTACGGAGCCGACGACCCACCCGTCGAACGCCGGCCGAGGAGGGTCAGGCGCCGAACATCGTGCGCCACTGCTCGATGGTCGGGAGGCGGAAGACGTAGTTGCGTTGCCGGGTCTCGCCCATCGTCGCGGACGGCTCCGGGGAGTACAGGTGGCCGGGGAAGAGCACGGTGTCGTCGGGGACGGCGGCCAGGCGCTGCGTGAGGGAGTAGTACAGCTCGTCGGAGTCGCCGCCGGGCAGGTCGGTGCGGCCACACCCGTCGAGGAAGAGCGTGTCGCCTGCGACGAGCCGCCCGTCGAGGAGGAAGCACTGGCTGCCCGGGGTGTGCCCGGGTGTGTGCACCAGGGTCACGTCGACCGCGCCGACGGAGACGACGTCGCCACCGTCGTGGAGCACGAGGTCGGAGTCGGACGCGCCGGTGACGCGCTTCACCCCGAACGCCTCCTCCCGATGCACGTGGATCGGCGCGTCGACGCCGTCGAGCGCGAGGAGCTCGGCGACGCCTTCGATGTCCCATCCCATCATCGAACCACCGACGTGGTCCGGGTGGTAGTGCGTGACGAGCGCGCCGGTGACGCGCAACCCGTCGGCGCCGGCGAGGTCGACGAGCTCGCGCACGGCGTAGGCGGGGTCCACCACGAGTGCCTCGCCCGTCTCGCGGTCACCGACGAGATACGCGAAGTTCACCATCTGGCGGGCGATCGGATCGTCCACGGCGAAGTCCCGGCCGGCGAGCAACTGACGGAAGTACAGGCGCTGATCGGTCACGGCCGGTGAGCGTAGGCTCCGGGCCATGGCCAAGCGGATTGCGTACCGGACGTGCCCCCTGTGCGAGGCGACCTGCGGGTTGGAGCTCCACCTCGAGGGCGACGAGCTCACCCTCGTCCGGGGAGACAAGGAGGACGTCTTCAGTGCCGGGTACCTGTGCCCGAAGGGCACGGCCCTCAAGCAGCTCGACGCCGATCCCAACCGCATCCGCACGCCCCAGATCCGGCGGGGCGAGACCTGGCACGACGCGACCTGGGACGAGGCGTTCGCCGAGATCGAGGCTCGCCTGCTTCCCATCATCGAGCGGGACGGGCGCGACGCCGTCGCGGTGTACATGGGCAACCCGAGCGCGCACAACCTGTCCAACCTGGTCTACAACCGCGTGCTCAACCAGAGCCTCGGCACCAAGAACATCTTCAGCGCGAGCACCGTGGACCAGATGCCCAAGCAGGTGAGCGCCGGGCTCATGTTCGGGGCGGCGCTGTCGGTCCCCGTCGCCGACATCGACCGCATGGACTACCTCGTGATCATGGGTGCGAACCCGTACGCGTCGAACGGCAGCCTCATGACCGCGCCGGACTTCCCGGGACGGCTCGAGGCCCTGCGGGCGAGGGGCGGCCGGGTCGTCGTGATCGACCCCCGCCGGTCCCAGACCGCGGAGAAGTCCGACGAGCACCTCTTCATCCGGCCGGGGACCGACGCCCACTTCCTGCTCGGGGTGGTCAACGCGCTGGTCACCGAGGGCCTCGTCTCGCTCGGACGCTGCGAGGGTCTCGTCGACGGGCTCGACGAGGTCGAGCGGCTCGCGCCGAGCTTCACCCCGGAGGCCGTGGCCCCGGTGTGCGGTATCGATGCCGACGTGATCCGACGGATCGCGCGCGAGCTGGCCGGCACCGAGCGCGCCGGCATCTACGGCCGGATCGGGACCTGCACCCAGGAGTTCGGGACCGTCGCGTCCTGGCTCGTGGACGTCGTCAACATCCTGGCCGGCAACCTCGATCGCGACGGCGGGATGATGTTCGCCCTGCCCGCGACCGCGACCACGTCGATCGGTGGCGGCACCGGGAAGGGGCGGGGGGTGCGCTTCGGCCGCCGCCACAGCCGGGTGAAGCAGCTGCCCGAGTTCTTCGGCGAGTATCCGGTCGCGACGCTCGCGGACGAGATCGAGACGCCGGGGGAGGGTCAGGTCCGGGCCCTGCTCACGGTCGCCGGGAACCCCGTCGTGTCCACGCCGAACGCGCGCCGCCTCGATGCCGCGCTCGGCACGCTCGAGTTCATGGTCTCGATCGACATCTACCGCAATGAGACGACCCAGCACGCCGACGTGATCCTCCCCGCCCCGCGGGTGCTCACCAAGAGCCACTACGACCTCGCGCTCTACTCGCTCGCGGTCCGCAACATCGCGAACTACTCACCGCCGGTGATCGACCTCGTCGGTGACGAGGTCCCGGAATGGGAGACGATGCTCCGGCTGGCCTCGCTCATCGCCGGGCAGGGTGCGAGTACGACCGCGGCGGCGGCGCTCGACGACTTCGCGCTCCTCTCCGTCGTCCAGAAGGCCGTCACGCGTTCCGGCGCGCCCGTCGAGGGCCGCGACGCGGGTGAGCTCGTCGAGGAGCTCTCGGCGGATGGGCGGCGGGGTCCGGAGC
Source organism: uncultured Acidimicrobiia bacterium (assembly GCA_963801105.1). Lineage (GTDB taxonomy): Bacteria > Actinomycetota > Acidimicrobiia > IMCC26256 > JAENVU01 > JAENVU01. The sequence continues at coordinate 3,215,593 of CAWDDH010000003.1, read as the reverse complement.
GGGTGCTCGACCTGATGCTGCGCACCGGCCCCTACGGCGACCAGTTCGGCGCGCCGGGCTACGAGGACGGCATCTCCCTCGCGGTGCTCGAGGCCAACCCGCATGGCGTGGACCTCGGTCCGCTCGAGCCCCGGTTGCCCGACGTGCTGCGGACCCCGACCGGCAAGATCGACCTCGCGCCGCCGGCGATCGTCGCCGACGTCGAGACACGGCTCGTCCCGTCGCTGGATCGGCGCACCAACGGCGAGCTGGTGCTCGTCGGTCGCCGGGACCTGCGCTCGAACAACTCCTGGATGCACAACGTCGAGGTCCTCGTGAAGGGCAAGCCCCGTTGCACGCTGCAGATCCACCCGGACGACGCGCGCCGCCTCGGGGTGCAGGACGGTGCCCCGGCGCGGGTCCGGTCGCGCGTCGGCGAAGTCGAGATCGCGGCCGAGGTCACCGACGGCATCATGCCGGGGGTCGTGAGCATCCCGCACGGCTGGGGCCACGACGCCGACGGCGCGGAGATGGACGTCGCCGCGCGCTACGCGGGGGTGAACAGCAACGTGCTCGCCGACGGCGAGCTGATGGACCCGCTCTCGGGGAACTCCGTGCTCAACGGAATCCCCGTCACGGTCGAGGCGCTCGTCCCCACCCCCGCCTGATCCACCGTCCCGACGCTCGTCGGGTCAGGCGTCGCCCGCGGCCATCTGGGCCATGGCGGCGAGGAACTGGTCGCAGTCCGTGGTCTTGCCCACGACCAGGTCCTTCTGGGCCCATCCGCCCGGCACCAGCTCCGGGACGTAGTACTCGAAGCCGTCCGGGTCCTCGATGGCCCGCACGATGTCGGCCCCGCAGTCCTGGGCGGTGACGAAGGGCCCGTCGTAGAGGCCGGGCAGCTCACCCGGTTGGGTCTCCCAGATCTCGGTGGCGATCGGGCCGGGGAGCACGAGCTTCACCGTCACCCCCGTGCCGTCGAGGTCGATCCGGGCCGACTCGCTCCACCCGCTCAACGCGAACTTCGACGCGCAGTACGCGGCTTCGTGTGCGATCCCGAGCCGCCCGCCCATGCTCGACACGTTCACGATGAGGCCCGATCCCCGCTCGATCATCGTGGGCAGCAGCGCCATCGCCATGAGGATCGGGGACGTGAAGTTGGTCCGGAGTGTCGTGTCGAGGTCGTCGCGGGTCAGGGTGTGCACGAGCTTGCGCTTGCCGATCGCCGCGTTGTTCACGAGCACGTCGATCGGCCCGAGCTGCTCCTCGGCGTCGGCGACCACACCGGTCGCGGCCTCGAGGTCGGAGAGGTCGGTGCTCCACATCGCCGAGTCGGGGCTGTGCTCCCGACACCGGACGAGCACCTCCTCGAGCCGCGCGGTGCGGCGGGCCACGATGCCGACCGTCGCACCGCGCTCGGCGAGCTGCGGGGCGAGTGCCGCGCCGATGCCCGACGACGCTCCGGTGACGAGAACGGTCGTTCCGGTGAGCTTCACGTGCAGCCGCCTCCGTTCGCTCGGTACCCGGGCATCGCGGCGGGTCTACACGCGGGCTGCCGAGCCGGTCAACGGCGCGGGCGCTCGCTGTCTCAGATGCGTGTCGGGTGGTCGGCGCGCGCGAGCAGCTCGTCGTCGCCGCTGCTGTCGCCGTAGGCCCACAACTCGACCGGGCCGTCGCCGAGCCAGGCGTCGAGCCGGCGGACCTTCTCCGGCCCGCGGACGTTGCCGCCGAGCAGCCGGCCGGTGACGATGCCCTCCGAGGCCTCGAGCCGGCAGCCGATCACATGGTCGGCTCCGAGCCGGGGTGCGAGGGGACGCAGGTAGGCGTCGAGCGACGCCGACACGATCACGATCTCGTGCCCTGCCTCGCGGTGCCAGCGCAGCCGATCGAGCATCTCGCGCCGGAAGCGCTGTCGCGCCCACAGCAGCTCGGCGTAGGCCGCGCCCGCCGCGTCGATGCTCTCGGCCGTCCGGCCGGCGAGGAGCCGCCGGATGAGCGCCTCCTTCTCGAGGTCGCGGTCGACGCGGCCGAGGGAGACGCCCACGAGGTGCGGGGTCCGGCCGAGGACGGCGCGCAGGAACGGCCGGGTGCCGACGACCTGGGCGAGGAACGGCGCCAGGGTGTCGCGCCGGGAGATCGTGCCGTCGAAGTCGAACGCCGCGACCGCTCGTCGCGCCGGTGGCGCCGTGCTCACAGAGGCAGCCGCCGGAAGACGACGCGCGGGACGTGGCGCAACGCCGACATGACGTACCGCAACGGAGCCGGTGCCCAGACGACCTCGCTCCCACGCGCGAGCGCAGCGAGGATCGCCTGCGCGACGTGCTCGGGATCAGTGGCGAGAGGCGCGGCCTCGAGCCCCTCGGTCATCTTCGAGTGGACGAAGCCGGGCCGCACGACCAGCACCTTGACGCCCGAACCGACGAGGCTGTCGCCGAGGCCCTGGCAGTAGGCGTCGAGCCCGGCCTTGCTGGAGCCGTACACGAAGTTCGACTTCCGCGCTCGCTCCCCGGCGACGGAGGAGAGCACCACGATCGTGCCGTGCCCCTGGTGCCTGAGCGCGTCGGTGGCGGGGACGAGCACCGAGACGGCCCCGACGAAGTTGGTGTCGAGGATCCGGATGGCCTCGGTGGGGTCGTGCTCGGCTCGGTCCTGGTCGCCGAGGACACCGAAGGCGACGAACACGAGGTCGATGTCACCGAAGCGCTCGAAGGTCCGGCGGACGAAGCCGGGGTGCGACGCGTGGTCGAGTGCGTCGAACTCGACCGCCTCGACGGTCGTCGCGCCCGCGCGCTGCAGCTCCTTGGTGACGCCCGAGAAGGACTCGGGGTCGCGTCCGGCGAGGATCACGGTGCGGCAGCGCTGGGCGACCATGGCCTTGGCCGTCGCGAGCGCGATGTCGGAGCCGCCCCCGAGGATCAGGATCGACTGGACGGAGCCGAGTGCGTCGTTCATCGCGGCAGAGCCTTTCAGAGACCGAGACGGCGGGAGAGGTCGGACGTGATCTTGTGCTCCGGGTCGAGTCGCCGGCGCACCTCACGCCACGCGGGGAGCCGGGGGTACATGCTGGGCAGGTTCTCCGGCCGGGTGCGGGCGTCCTTGGCCAGGTACACGCGACCGCCGGCCTCGAGCACGATCTCGTCGAACCGGTCCAGGGTGCGGGCCAGGCTGGCGCGACTCACCGGGATGTCCACGGCCAGCGTCCACCCCGGCATCGGGAACGAGAGCATCCCGGGGTTGGCGGCGCCGAAGCGCTTGAGCACGGCCAGGAAGGACGGCAGGTTCTCGTTGCTGAGCGTCTCGACCACGTGCCGGAGGCTGTTCTCCTGCCCGAAGGGGACGACGAACTGGTACTGGACGAACCCGCGCCGGCCGTAGACGCGGTTCCACTCGTCGACGAGGTCGAGCGGATGGAAGAACAGCCCGACGTCCTGGATCGCCCCCCGATGGCTGACCCGGGACTTGCGGTACCAGAACTCGTTGAAGGCCTTCACCGTCCAGGGGTTCACGAGCCCCGACGGCATCACCGGTGGCGCGATCGCGATCTGGCGGGGACCGAACGCGTGCGCGTGGGCCCGCTTCGCCTTCGGGATCTCGTCGAGAACCGCGTGGTTGCCCCGCCCGAGGATCCCGCGCCCGAGATGCTTTCCGCGAGCGCCGCAGTCGATCCACGCGACGGAGTACCGGTACGCCTCGTCGCTCTCCTCCATGGCGTGGAACATCGCGTCGAGATCGGCGCATCGTTCCTCGTCGACACGGATGAACCGGGTCTCGGTGGGGATGAGGTCGAAGGTGGCGTCGAGGATCACACCCGTGAGGCCCATGCCTCCGGTCGTGGCCCAGAAGACGTCCGGGTCGCGGTCCCGATGGATGTCGAGCACCTCGCCGGTCCCGGTCACGAGCCGGAAGGACTGCACCTTGCTGCCGAAGGTGCCGTCCACGTGGTGGCCCTTGCCGTGGATGTCGCTCGCGATCGCGCCGCCGACGGTCACGAAGCGCGTCCCGGGGGTGACGAGGAACCAGCCGCGGGGGATGAGCCACCGCATGAGCGAGTCGAGGCTCGTCCCGGCGTAGGCGGTGACCGCCCCGGCCTCGAGGTCGGCGCTGACGATGCCCGACAGCGCGGTGGCATCGAGCACGAGCCCGCCGGCGTTCTGGGCGGCATCGCCGTACGCGCGCGTCCGAGCCCTCGGGCGACGACGCCACGCTCGGGGGCGGCCACCACGAGGTCGCGCGCGTCGTCGGTGGTGATGGGCGTGGAGAGCCGCGCGCGCGACGGGGAGGTACCGCCCCAACCGAACAGCAGCGTCTCGTCTCCCGCGACGGGTGCTGCCGGCGCCTCAGGCGACATACAGCGCGATCCCGAGCACGACGACCCAGAGTGCTCCCATGACCTGGAGCGGGCGGTCCGCGAGGACGAGATCTTCGGGCGCGCCGCCCTGCCCCCGCTCGACGAGGAGCGCGTAGCGGAGGAACGCAAGGACGAACGGCACGATGGAGATCTCGAACCACACGAGACCGTCGACGTGGATGCTGGCGTCGAAGGCCCACAGGCAGTAGGCGACGAGCGCCACGCCGGAGGCCACCGAGCGCACGTAGCCGAGGTACTCGACCGAGTACTCCTCGAGCGTTGCCCGGTGCCCCGCCCGGTCGATGCCGAGCTCAGTGTGCTCCGCGTGTCGCTTGCCCGCGACCATGAACAGTGAGCCGAAGCTGCCGACGACGATGAACCAGACCGAGATCTTCACGTCGACCGCGACCGCACCGGCGATGAGGCGCAGGACGAAGCCCGAGGCGACCATGCCGAGGTCCACGACGGCGACGTGCTTCAGCCAGATCGAGTAGCTGGTCGTGATCGTGATGTAGATCGCGATCACGAGCGCCAGGTGCCAGTTGGCGAGGAACGAGACCGCGATCCCGGCCGCGAGCAGCACGACGGCAACGAGCTTCGCGGTGGTGACCGGGACCGTCCCGGCGGCGATCGGCCGGTGCCGCTTCTTGTCGTGGCGGCGGTCGGCCTCGACGTCGAACGCGTCGTTCAGGAAATAGGTGCCGCTGGCCGCGAGCGAGAACGCGACGAACGCCACGATCGTGTCGAAGATGACGGATCCGTGCCCGAGGACCCCGGCGGCCCCGGGCGCGGCGACCACGAGGACGTTCTTGATCCACTGCTTGGGTCGGGCGGTCGCGACGAGCCCGCGAGCGAAGGACTGCGGCGGCGGCGGGCTCGGATCGGCCCCGGACGTCAATGGGGCTGGATCGGCCATCGGGTGATTCTACGCGTCGGACGCCTCGTGCCCGTCCGGGTGGTCTCGGCGCCGCTCCGACTCCGCTGCGGCCCACGAGAAGACGCCCTTGGCCATCACCGACGCCTCCTCTGCGACTCTCGCGCCGGTAGACCTCGGCGCGGGCGCCGTGGAGCACCGCGGATCCGGGCTCCGCCCGGGTCGCGAGCTCCACGAGTTGCGCCGCGAGCCGGAGATCGCCGGCCGCGGCCAGCTCGGCCGCGCGCGCGGCGAGCGCGTCAGCGCCGCCCGCGAGGCGCGCGACCTCCGCGGCGAACGCGGACGCCGGTGCCGGCTTGAGATGGCTCGGATCCCCGTCGTACCAGCCGCCGAACAGCCGCCAGACGTTGCGCACCACGAACTCGGGCTCGTCGTAGATCGCACCCAGGTAGGGACGGTCCAGCAGTCCGTCCGGCGCCCGCACGGTGGTGACGATCTCGTCGAGGGTCGCCCCTTCGTTCATCATGCGGATCGTCTCGTGGTGGAGGTGCTCCAGCAGCGTCGCCGACTCGGTCAGCGCGAGCCGGATCCGGTCGGCGCCCACGATGGGGAGCCCGTGGCCGGGGAGCAGGATCTCGGCGTCGAGCTCGGCCATCTCGCGGAGCGCGTGCGCCCACTCGATGGCATAGCGCTGCACCTTCTGGGGATTGCCGCAGTTCGGCGACGCCCAGATGAAGAGGTCGCCCGTGCAGAGGACCCGGCGGGCCGGGACCCAGACCCAGACGTGGTCGTCGGTCTCGCCGCGGGCGTGGTGGCACTCGATCGACTCGCCACCGACGGTCAGGTCGATGCGGTCGCGGAAGGTGTCGTCCGGGTAACGGAACTCGCTGGGGAACGTCGGTCGCGGCAGCTGGAACTGGCGCTGGTTGATGATCCCGTTGTAACCGGCCGTCTCGCGGTAGCGGTCGAACCGTGCGGCGATCGCCTCGTGGGCCAGGACCCGCGGCGGCCGCCAGCCATGATCGCGGGCCTGCTCCTCGTAGAGCTCGACGCCGAAGCAGTGGTCGGTGTGGCCGTGGGTGAACACGGCCGTGTCGAGGCGGAGCTCGCGCCAGCGCTTGATCGAGTCGTGGACCGTCGGCGCGGCGAACCAGCTGCTGGTGTCGGCGAGGACGAGACCGTCGTCGGTCGCGATCACCGCGACGTTGGAGAACGCGGCCACGAACGCGGTGTCGGGCGCGACGTCGGCCAGCTCACCGTTCCAGGAGAACAGGCGCCGCGGGGTGGCCTCCACCTCTCCCGTGAACATGCGGTCGGCGAGGTCGAGCAGGTCGGTCATGGGCCGATTCTCGCAGCTACGCGGTGAGCGCGGGCAGTGAGGATGCGGAAGACTGCGCGGTCATGGACGTCGACGTCATCATCGAGATTCCCCGTGGATCCCGCAACAAGTACGAGATGGACCACGACACGGGCGCGATCTGGCTCGACCGGATGCTGTTCACCGCGACCCAGTATCCGGCCGACTACGGCTTCGTCCCCGACACCCTGGCCGAGGACGGCGACCCGCTCGACATCCTGGTGCTCCTCGACGAGCCGACCTTCCCGGGCTGCCACATCCGGGTGCGACCGGTCGGCGTGTTCTGGATGTCGGACGAGGCCGGGCCCGACGCCAAGGTGCTGTGCGTGCCGTCGGGCGACCCCCGATCGGGTGCCGTACACGACCTGAAGGACCTCCCCCAGTTCCTCCTCGCGGAGATCGAGCACTTCTTCGCCGTCTACAAGGACGTCGAGCCGGAGAAGTCGGTCGAGACGCGCGGGTGGGAGGACGTCGTCGCCGCGGAGCGCGCGGTCACCGAAGCCCGTGAGCGGTTCGCGAACGGGAAGCGGGATTCGTCGGACGCCGCGGGTCGACGGATGCCCTCTGGTCCAGCCCGATGATGGCGAGCGCCGCGGCGATCGCACCGACCGCGATCGCGACGCCGCCCCCGAGGACCGCCTTCACGTCCGTGCCGGACGAGAGGGAGTGGATGGTCGCGAGCGCAAAGAGCGGGTAGCTCCCGAGGTGCACCGTGCGCCAGACCCGGTGGGGGACGCGGTTCTTGAGCAGCGACGTCACCTCGATGGTGACGAGCAGATACATCGCGATGACGCCCCACGCGACGGCAACCGGATGCCACGCCGCCGCGAACGGCACGAGGACGGCGACCAGCGTGAAGTGCGTGAAGCTGTCGGCGACGAGGGCGACGACGTGCACACCCGTGAAGACGACGGCGAGCGCGCCGAGGAAGCGGTGGACGCCGAGGAGCCACCATGACGACACGCGCCGGCCGAACGCCCGGGTGGCATAGAGCAGGCCCCACGTCATCGACGCGACGAGCAACCCCCAGGTCACGATGCCCGCGCCGCGGGCGACGTACCAGGCGAGGTGGTCGTTCACGCGGTGGGCGCCGGGGTCAGGGGGACCAGGTCCCGCAGCCGGCCGAAGGCCCGCACCGCCCCGTCGTCGCGGACGAGCAGCGCGGAGATGCCGTGGTGGCGCACGAGGTCCGGCGCCTCGTCCGCCCCGGCCAGGAAGACCGCGGTCGCGAGGGCCTCGGCCCACCACGCCTCGGCAGCGAGCACGGTCACGCCGGCGAGCCCGTCCACGCAGGGCTCCCGGTCCTCGGGTCGATGAGGTGGTGGCGGCGGTCGTCGGCCGAGCCCCAGGTCCGTCGGGTGCGCCAGCTCGAGACGAGCGCCTCGTCGTGGAGCTCGACGCGGCCGAGGGCGCGGCGGGGCTCGAGCGGGTGCTCGATCGCGACCGACCATCGGCGGTCCGTCGGGGCGACCCGCCACGTGGAGGTCGCCGCCGACGTTGACGCACGCGCCCCGCGCTCCGCGGTCGTGACGAGGTCCAGCGCGATGTCGGCGGCGAGTCCCTTGCCGATGCCGCCCGGGTCGATCATCACGCCCGGCGGCAGCGTCACCCGTGCCCGCGGATCTCGATGCCGTCACAGCCAGGCGCCGGCGGGGTCTCCGGCGGGGCAGCGGTCGTCGAGCCCGCAGCGGAAGTCGCGGTCGTAGCCGGCGGCGATGAGCGCGGGCAGCACGGTCGGATCGAAGCGGCCGTCGGTCCGCTGCCAGGCTTCGACCGAGCGCTCGACGAGCCAGGGTGTCGGCGGACAGCGTACGGGCCGCCCGCGCTGGCGTTCACCGGCTCATCTCGCTGTCGGGCATGAATCGTGACCACCGTCGTTCGAGTCCACAGCCGTGTGACCGCTGCCCGCCAGCACCTCCGTGATCTCCAGGTCGGCCGCGCTGACGATCACATGGGCTCGGGTGCCCATGACCTCGACGACGTGCTCAGCTTCCGCCACTGCGGGAGTTCCCACCGCCGTCGTAGCGGGGATCGTAGCCCGGTGGGCTGACGGAGCCGGAGGGGTCCCAGTACGACCCGCGTTCGGATCGCCGTACGTCCCGCGGTTCGGTCCCCACCGACCCGGAACCGCTCTGGGCGGCCCCAACTGCCCTGGGCCGGAGGGCGCGGTGCGCGGCGAGGTTCGGGGTGCCGTGCCGTCGCAGGAGGTGACGGCCGCGGTCGAGGAGTTGCTGGACGCGGGCCGGGTTCGCAGCGGCGACGCCGGCGGTGACCGCGACGAGCGCGCCGACCGAAGTGCCGGCCGCGATCCAGCGGCTGCGGTTCATCCGGCCGGCACGGACGTACGGGCGACGAGGGGCGACGGGTCATCGAGTGCCTCGGAGCGAGACGGGGGCAGAACGACGGACCGACCGAACGGCGCCGGCGCGAGGGCATTGGGGAGGGGGCACGTCGCAGGGGCGCGGGATCGGTCGGTCCGTTCACTTGTGATCATCGAACCGCAACCTGTGAGGCGCATGAGCCGTCGCCCGGCTTTACCGAGATTTGGGACAGTGTTGCGGCGCGGAATGAGAACGTGTTCTCATTCGGCGATGACCCCTTCCGACCGGGACGACGGTGCGCTCGCGGAGCCAGGCGGCCCGGCGACGCCGGGTGATCGACGCGACCCTCGAGCTCGCGGCCGGGGGGGGGTTCGACGGGGTGCAGATGCGCGACGTCGCGGCCGAGGCGGGAGTCGCGCTCGGGACCGTCTACCGCTACTTCGAGAGCAAGGAGCGCTTGCTGCTCGAGGCCAACCTCGAGCAGTCGAGGCGCTCCGGGCTGCTCGCCGACCGCCCGCCGGCGGGGGAGACGGCGGCCGACCGGGTCGTCGACGTGCTCCGGCGCGCCTGCCGGACCCAGACCCGACGCCCCGAGGCGACCGCGGCGATGGTGCGGGCGCTGGGCACGGCACGACCGGAGGAGTCCGACGCGGTCTCGCGGGTCAGCGAGGCGATGACGGCCATCATCACGGGCGCCATGCACGAGGGCGAACCGACCGAGCGCGACCGCGCGGTCGCCCGGGTGCTGAGCCAGGTGTGGTTGTCGTCCCTGATCGGATGGGTCGGCGGCGTTGACGGACCGGGCGTCGTGGGAGACGATCTCGAACGCGCGGCCGACTGTTGATCACGGAGTAGGAGAGAGCTGATGGAATGCAACTTCGCGGACATGTTCGAGGCCATCGTGGACCTCGTGCCCGACCGGACCGCCTGTGTGGTCGTCGGAGGCCCGCGCCGGACCTACGCCGAGCTCGAGGAGCGGGTGAACCGGCTCGCGCACCACCTGCAGTCTGCCGGGGTCGGTCCGGGCGACCATGTCGGGATCTACGCCTACAACGGCATCGAGTGGATCGAGACGATGATGGCGCTCTACAAGATCCGCGCCGTCCCCGTGAACATCAACTACCGGTACGTCGAGAGCGAGCTCGAGTACCTCTGCGCCAACGCGGATCTCGTCGCGGTGGTGGCCCAGCAGGAGTTCGCGCCGCGGCTGGCGGCGATCCGCTCGCAGCTTCCGAAGCTCGCGCACGTGGTCATCGCGGCCGACGAGAGCGGTGCGTCGACCGAGGGGATCGAGTTCACCGACTACGAGGAGGCCGTTGCGTCGGGGTCGCCCGATCGTGACTTCGGTCCCCGGTCGGGTGACGACATCCACATCATCTACACCGGCGGGACGACGGGGATGCCCAAGGGCGTGATGTGGCGCCAGGAGGACATCTTCTATGCGCTCTGCGGCGGGATCGATGCCCATTCGAACGAGAAGATCGCGCACCCGGGTGTGCTCGCGGAGAAGGTCGCCGCCGGTGGCGGGCCGACGATCAGCTTTACGATCGCGCCGATGATGCACGGGGCCGGTCAGGTCTCGATGATCCGCTGCTTCATCCACGGCGACACCGGTGTCGTGACGCCGAAATTCGACGCCGCGGAGACCTGGCGGATCGTCGCCGCGGAGAAGGTCAACCTGCTGGGGATCACCGGGGACGCGATGGCGCGCCCGCTCGCCGACTCGTCTGGAGGACCTGCCCGAGGACGTGGACCTGTCGTCGCTGTTCTCGATCGGATCGAGCGCGGCGATCTTCAGTCAGTCCATCAAGGACCAGCTCATGGACCGACTCCCGAACATCGTGGTCGTGGACTCGGTCGGCGCGACCGAGACCGGCATGAACGGCATCAAGGTCGCGACCAAGGGCGAGATCCCGAAGGGCGGACCGGCCACGGTGCAGCCGTCGCTGGACTCGATCGTCGTCGACGAGAACTACGAGCCGATCACACCGGGCTCCGGCGAGATCGGTCGCATCGCTCGCACCGGCAACATCCCGCTCGGCTACTACAACGACCCGGAGCGCAGTGCCCAGGTCTTCTTCGAGCACGGTGGCAAGCGGTACTCGATCCCGGGCGACTTCGCGACGGTCGAGGAGGACGGTCAGGTCACGTTGCTCGGCCGCGGCTCGATCATGATCAACACGGGCGGCGAGAAGGTCTTCCCCGAAGAGGTCGAGGGTGTCCTGAAGGCCCATCCGCAGGTGTTCGATTGTCTCGTGGTCGGCATCCCGGACGAGCGCTGGGGCGAGCGCGTGACGGCCGTCGTGCAGTCGCGGCCGGGGACCGCTCCGACGGTGGAAGATCTCGACGCGCACTGCCGGCAGCACATCGCCGCGTACAAGGCGCCGAAGCAGGTGTTCCTCGTCGACCAGATCCGGCGCGCTCCGAGCGGCAAGCCCGACTACCCCTGGGCCAAGGAGTACGCGAAGGCGGCCGCCGGGACGTAGCGTCCCGCTCGATGGACGCCCACGAGTACGAAGCCGCCGGGCTGTTGGACCCGACGGCGTCCGATGTCGCCGGACGGTACGCGCTGCTCGAGCACTTCGCGTCGCTCGGGATCTCGATCGAGCACATGCGTCATGCGGCCGAGGTCGGTTCGCTCCACGCGCTCGGTTCCGACCAGGCGATCCGTCCGGGCCCCGCCCTGTCGATCGACGAGGTCTCGGCGGCGGCCGGCGTCGAAGTCGAGATGCTGGGTCGGGTGCTGGTCGCCGCCGGCGTCGCGTTGGCCGACGACGACTTCCGCCTGGCCGACGTGGCGACGTTCCAGCTCTTCGCCTACGCGGCGGAGCTGTTCGGTCCGGAGGCGACGCTGCGCTTCATTCGGGCGATGGGCTCGGCGCTCGCCCAGATCGCCGATGCCGCGATCGCGATCTTCCTCGTCGAGGTCGAGGATCCGATGCTGCGTGGCGGAACCGACGAGCTGGCCCGCGCGGTCGCGACCGAAGGCGCCGTCGCCCAGCTGATCGAGCTCCCGACGGTGATGGACGGCCTGTTCCGGATGCACGTGGAGCAGGCGATCCGCCGCCAGCGCGCGTCGAGTGCCGAGAGCCTCGGGCCCGGCATGTTCCGGTTGGCCGTGGGCTTCGTCGACCTCGTCGGCTTCACGCCGCTCGCTCGGGACCTCGCCCCCGCCGAGCTGGCCGAGCTGATCGAGGACTTCGAGATGACCGCGAACGAGATCGTCGCGTCGGCCGGGGGCCGGGTGGTGAAGCACATGGGTGACGAGGTCATGTTCGTCGCCGTGGACGCCACTGCCGGTGCGCGGATTGCGCGTGAGCTCGTCGAGCGGTTCGACGAGCGACGCGGCGTGGCACCGCACGCCGGCGTCTCCTACGGTGCGGTGCTCGGTCGCGGCGGCGACTACTACGGCTCGGTGGTGAACACCGCGTCGCGGATCGCCGACATCGCGGTGCCGGGGGAGATCCTCGTCACCGACGACCTCGTGCGGGCCGCGACCGGTGAGCCGGACCTGACGTTCGTGTCGGCCGGACGCCGGATGCTGAAGGGGTTCGACGAGCCCGTCGCGCTGTGGTCGCTGGGCTGATGTTCCCCGGAACGGCGAGGATTGCCGCTTCGGTCGGGGGTCCGGTCCGGCGTCGACCGGCGGACGCTACGCCACGCCGCCGCCCGCGAGAAGGGTGTCCACCTCTCCCTCGGTGAGTCCCCAGTCGATGAGCGCCGCTCGAGTGTCGGCACCCGGGACCACGGCGCGCGCTCGACCGCGCCGGGTGTGCGGGAGAAGCGCGGTGCGGGGGCCGGCTGCGGTGCGCCCTCCACCTCGACGAAGGTCTTGCGGGCCACGTTGTGGGGATGCGCGCGCGCTTGGTTCATGGTGAGGACCGGTGCGAAGCACACGTCGTGGCCGGCGAAGAACTCGGTCCATTCGTCACGGGTGCGGGTGCGGAACAGCGCGGTCATCCGCTCCTTGAGCGTCGGCCACGTGGTCTTGTCCATCTGGGTCGCCGGGTCGAGTGGGATCCCGAGGGGCACGAGGAGCTCGCACAGTGCCGCGTAGAACTGCGGCTCGTAGCTCGCGATCGAGACGTACGCGCCATCCGAGCATTCGTAGGCGCCGTAGAAGTGTGCCCCACCGTCGAGCAGGTTCGTGCCCCGCTCGTCGGACCAGAAGCCGGTGGCCGCGAGGCCGAAGAAGAGGCTCATCAGCATCGCCGAACCGTCGACCATCGCGGCGTCGACGACCTGGCCCTTCCCGGAGGTCGCACGCTCGACGATCGCGGCCAGCACGCCGAACGCGAGGAGCAATCCGCCGCCGCCGAAGTCCCCGATCAGGTTGATCGGCGGCGTCGGCGGTCCGCCCTCCGGCCCGATGTGCGCGAGCACGCCCGCGAGGGAGATGTAGTTGATGTCATGGCCGACGTCATGGGCCAGCGGACCCTCCTGGCCCCAGCCGGTCATGCGTCCGTAGACGAGTCGGGGGTTGCGCCCCGTGCACGCGTCGGGCCCGACCCCGAGTCGCTCGGCCACACCCGGGCGGAAGCCCTCGATCAGCACGTCGGCCTGCTCGCACAGTCGGAGGACGGTCGCGACGCCGTCGGGGTGCTTCAGGTCGACACCGACGCTGCGACGGTTGCGATCGAGGCTGGCGTACGGCGAAGCGGGGATGATGCCCACTCCGCTGGCGACGGACGTCGCCCGGTCCAGCCGCAGCACCTCGGCTCCGAGATCGCCGAGGGCCATCCCCGCGAACTGCGTCGGCCCGATGTTGGGCAGCTCGATGACCTTGATGCCCGAGAGAGGTCCGCTCATGGGCGCACCTCTTCGTCGAGCTTGTAGGCCCTGACCGCGTTGTCACGCAGGAACTTGGGCCAGACGTGGTCACGGAAGGGAACGTCGGGCAGCTCCGCGAAGATCCGGTCGTAGGTCAGGCCGGCGGGGAAGTACCCCGACCACATCACCTTGTCGGCCCCGCGCGTGTTCGCGAAGTCGACGATCTCGCTCGGGTAGTACTTCGGCGCGAACGCGCGTGGTCGAGTAGTAGAGGTTCGGCCACTTCAGCATCAGCTTCACCGCGAGGTCGGCCCAGGGCTCGGCACCGTGGCGCATCACGACGCTCAGCTCGGGGAAGAACCAGCACACCTCGTCGAGATGCGCGACTTCCTGCGGGGCGAACGGGATGCGCGGCCCGGGACGCCGATCGTCGTCGCGAACGTGACGTCGAGCTCCACGCACTTGGCGTAGATCGGATAGAACTTCTTGTCGTTCACTGCGACCTGGGGGTACAGGCCGGCGGGGAACGCGCTCACCGACTTGAGGTCGAACTCGTCGGCGATGCGTTGGATCCGGCGAACCGCCTCCATGCCCTGATTCGGGTCCACGCCGATGCCGGCGGCGAAGCGGTCCGGATGGTCGCGGACGGCTCGGGCGCCGTTGCCGCCGTCGTCGACGTTCGTGATCACCTTGGTGATCCCGTGGCGGTCCATCTCCGAGAGCAGGAACTCGACCGGGTCGCCCAGCTTGTCGGCCTCGATCTGAACGGGGTCCTTGAACATGTAGCCGGCGGGGAACTCGAGCCCGCCCTCACCCGCCTTGCTCTCCGCGTCGCGCGTCTGCTTGCGGATGAACTCGTAGAACTCGAACATCTCCTCCCGCGACTTGGGGATGCCGGTCGCGGTGTCGATCGCACCACCCACGAGTGCGGCTTCGTACGCCTCTCGACTCACGGTGCCTGGGCCTCCAGCTTCAGCAGGCGGGCCGCGTTGTCCCGCAGGAACTTCGGCCACACGTCGTCACGGAAGCCGACGCCGGGCAGTTCCGTGAAGATCCGGTCGAGGCTGAGCCCCATCGGGAAGTAGCCGGCGTACATGACCTTGTCGGCGCCGCGGGTGTTCGCGAAGTCGACGATCGTCGTCCGGGTAGTACTTCGGCGCGAACGCGCGTGGTCGAGTAGTAGAGGTTCGGCCACTTCAGCATCAGCTTCACCGCCAGCTCGGTCCAGGGCTCGGCGCCGTGGCGCATCACGATCGCGCAGCTCCGGGAAGAACCAGCAGACCTCGTCGAGGAGCGCGACCTCCTGGCAGCGCCATCGGCATCCGCGGTCCCGGGACGCCCGACGTATCACGAAGATCGGGATGTCGAGCTCCACGCACTTCGCGTAGATCGGGTAGCATCTTCTTGTCGTTGATCGGCACCTGCGGGTAGCAGGCCGGCCGGGAACGACGCTGCGCCGACGCGCACGCCGAGCTCGTCGGACCGATGCGCTCGAGCTCGCGCACCGCCTCCATGCCCTCGGTTCGGGTCCACGCCGATGCCGAGGCGACGAAGCGGTCCGGGTGCTCGCGCGACGGCCTGGCGCGGTCGCCGCCGTCGTGCGACGTTCGAGCATCACCTTGGTGATGCCGTAGCGGTCCATCTCCGCGAGCAGCGAGCGCGACCGGGTCGTCGATCTCGTCGGCCGTCGTCGGGCGACATCCTTGAACATGTAGCTGCGCCGGGAACTTCGAACTCGCCCTCGCGCGCCTTGCTCGTCCAGGTCGCCGCGTTCGTACTTGCGGAGTGAACTCGTGGATCTCGAACATCTCCTCCCGCGACTTGGGGCATGCCCGTCAGCAGTGTCGATCGACACCACCCGCCGAGCGCGGCTGCCGTACGCGTCTCTCACTCGACCGGTGCCTGGCCTCCAGCTTCAACAGGCGGGCCGCGTTCTCGCGCAGGAACTTCGGCCACACGTCGTCACGGAAGCGGCGACGTCGGGCAGTCTCCGTGAAGATGCGGTCGAGGCTGAGCCCCATCGGGAAGTAGCCGGCGTACATGACCTTGTCGGCGCCGCGCGTGTTCGCGAAGTACACGATGTCGTCCGGGTAGTGCTTGGGGGCGAAGGCCGACGTGGAGTAGTGGAGGTTCGGCCACTTGAGCATGAGCTTCACCGCGAGGTCGGTCCAGGGCTCGGCCCCGTGGCGCATCACGAGCTTGAGCTCCGGAAAGAACCAGCAGACCTCATCGATCAACGCCACGTCCTGGCACGCCATCGGCACCCTCGGTCCCGGGACGCCCGCGTTGAGGAAGATCGGGATGTCGAGCTCCACGCACTTCGCGTAGAGCGGGTACATCTTCTTGTCGTTGATCGGCACCTGGGGGAGCAGGCCGGCGGGGAAGACCTGGGCGGAGCGCACGTCCAACTCGTGCACCGAGGCCTCCAGCTCGCGCACGCAGTCCATCCCGCGGTTCGGGTCCACGTTGAACGAGGCGACGAACCGGTCGGGGTGCGTCGCGACGGCCTGCCGGGCGGCCGGGTTCGTGGCGACGTTGAGCATCCCGTGGGTGATGTTGAAGCGATCCATCTCCGCGACCACGAGCGCGACCGGATCGTCGATCTCGCCGTGGTCGGGCACGTCTTTGAACATGTACTGCGCCGGGAACGTGAACTGCTCGCGGGCCTCCTTGTCGAGGATCCCCGCGTTCATCTGTGCGTCGTGCTTGGTCTTGCGCTCCTCGCTCGACGCGGGCATACCCATCATCGTGTCGACGACACCGCCTCGCCACGCGGTGAAGTAGGCGTCGCTGCCGACCGGCTCAGGCATCGAGCTTGAACACCCGTACCGCGTTCTCGCGGAGGAACTTCGGCCAGACGTGATCGCGGAACGGCACGTCTGGCATCTCGGACCAGATGCGATCGAGCGTGAGCCCCATCGGGAAGTAGCCGGCGTACATGACCTTGTCGGCGCCGCGCGTGTTCGCGTAGTTGATGACGTCCTTGGGGTAGTACTTCGGGGCGAAGGCCGACGTGGAGTAGTGGAGGTTCGGCCACTTGAGCATGAGCTTCACCGCGAGGTCCGCCCACGGCTCGCAACCGTGGCGCGTGACGAACTTGAGCTCGGGGAAGAACCAGCAGACCTCGTCGATGTGCGCGACGTTCTGGCACTCGAACGGCACGCGCGGGCCGGGGACCCCGGCGCACACGCAGATGGGAATGTCGAGCTCCACGCATTTCGCGTAGATCGGGTAGAACTTCTTGTCATTGATCGGCACCTGCGGCGACATGCCCGCCGGGAAGGCCGTCGCCGCCTTCACCCCGAGCTCGGTGACCGCGGCCTCGAGCTCCCGGACCGATTCCATGCCCCGGTTCGGGTCCACCTCGAAGCTGCCGAAGAAGCGGTCGGGGTGATCCTTGATCGTCTTCTGCGTCTCGTCGGTGCGGAACGAGTTGCCGAGCATCGCCATCGCGATGCCGTGGCGGTCCATCTCTGAGAGGACGTAGGCGACCGGGTCGTCCATGTGCTCCTCGAAGTGCGGCACGTTCTTGAACATGTACTGGGCCGGGAACTCGAAGTCCTCACGGCTCTCACGGTCGAGGAGCTGCTTGCGCAGGAAGTCGTACCAGCGTCTCGGATCCCCGGTCGGGATGCCCAGCATCAGGTCGATCGCGCCGATGTCGTTGATCACCCGGCGAACCTACCCGGGCATCTGACGGACCGTCAGATTGGCGGGACGCGGCGTCCGCTCCCGGGTTCAGCCGGCGGCGAGGAACGTGCGCGCGATCGGGGCGGCGACGCGGCCGCCGACGCCGCCACCTTCGACGATCACCGCGAACGCGAGGTCGCCGCGGAAGCCGATGAACCAGGCGTGGGTCTTCGGGGGGGTGTCGGTGCCGAACTCCGCGGTTCCCGTCTTGCCCGCGATGTCCTGGCCGGTGATCGCGACTGCCGTCCCCGTCCCGCTCTGGACGACCTCGTGCATCAGCGAGGAGAGGTCCGCCGCCAGGGTGGCGCCGAGCGGGGTTCCCGCCGGTCGGGGGGTCGTCCGCGCGGGCTCCACCACGAGGGACGGTGCATGCCAGGTCCCGACGGCGACGGTGCCCGCCACTCCCGCCATCGCCAGCGGGCTCGCGGTGACCCGTGCCTGCCCGATGGCCGATGCGGCGCGGCCCGTCTCGCTGCCGGGGGCCGGGAAGGTGCCGCCCTTGGCGGCCAGACCGAGATCGGGCCGGGAACCGAACCCGAACCACTTCGCCGCAGCGGCGAGCGCGTCGGCCGGCAGCTTCTGCGCCAGGCCGATGAACGCGGTGTTGCACGAGATCGCGAACGCACGTCGGAACGTCAGTGTCGGTTCGGTCTCGCCCTCGAAGTTGACGAAGTCGCGACCGTTCACGGTGACCGACGGCGGGCAGGTCGCGGCGGTGTCAGGAGTGGTGCCGTTCGCGAGGAGCGCAGCGGTCGTGACGACCTTGAACGTTGAGCCGGGCGGGTAGGCGCCGTCGAGGGCACGGTCGAACTCCACGGTGACGGGCGTGCTCACGACGGCGCGGACCGCGCCGTCGGACGGCCGGGTGGCGACGAGTGCCGCGGGGGCGGTCGTGCCCACGGCCGCCTCGGCGCGCATCTGCGTCGGCAGGTCGAGTGTGGTGCGAACGGGCTGTGGATCCGTTCCCGGAAGCGTCGTGAGCGGAGTCGTCTTCCCGGTGCCGTCGACGAGCTCGATGGTGAGCGACGGCGTGCCGGCGAGGCGTCGTTCGTATCGACGCTCGAGGCCGCTGCGCCCGACCTGGTCGGTGTCGCGGTAGGGCTCGCCGAGCTCGTCGAGGATCTCCTTGGTGATCGGGCCGACCGTGCCGACCACGTGTGCAGCGAGTTGGGCGGTCGCGGCCTGGCGCTGCGTGGAGCGCCGGAAGAGAAGGCCTTCGATGTCGTAGATCGTCGGCTTGACCGCCTGGTAGGTGGCTTCGGGCACGGTGACGATCGGCACGAAGTAGTCGGGCTGCACGCCGGGCGCGTCGAGCTTCTGGTTCACGAGCGTGGGATCGACCCCGAGGTTCGCCTGCAGGGCCGCGATGACCTCCTCTCGCGATTTCATGCGCTGGGGCTCGACGCCCACGGTGACCACCGACGCGTCGACGGTGAGCGGGGTCCCGTCCTCCGCGAGGATCGAGGCCCGCGTGGCGAACGCGCGGGTCAGGTGGAAGTTCTGACCCGTCGCGAGGCCCGGGTACACGTTGGTCGGGCTCCACTCCACCGTCCAACCGTCGGAGGAGCGCCGCATCGGCAGCTCGCCCCGGTAGGACCACCTCCGGTGTGGGCCGAAGGAGAAGGTCGCTGCGTACCTGGCGGTCGCGGTCTCGCCGGTGTTGACGACCCGGACGAGTCGCACGCCTGACGGCCACGCGCCCAGGTCCCGCGCCTGCGCCTCGTACGTGCCGCGCACGTCCGCCGCCGGACCGGCCGTCAGGCGACCGAGCTGTTCGACGTCGCTCCGGCGCCAGGCGTCGAGATACGCGCGCGCGGTGTCGGCCGGATCGTCGTCGGAGCCGGACCGCAGCACCGTGATGCCGATGACGCCGCCGACCAGGCCGACGGCCACGAGGATCCCGATGGCGATCCAGACCTTGCGATTCCGCATGCACGTTGCAGTCTGCCCGCTCGTCGATCGCGGATCGGCCGTCAGATCCATATCGGTCCCGGGTGCCCGCCAAATCGGACACGTCTCCCAGACCCTGGTCGTACGGCGCGCGATGACGGACCTTCGGCCCTAGGGTCCGTGGATGTCCGGCCGTACGGTCGCACCCAGATTTCACTACGAAGGGGAATGATCGTGGCAATGCGGCGAAGTTTCGTGCTCGGGGCAGTCCTGGCGATGACGATGACGCTGGTGGCCTGCGGGTCCAGCTCCTCGAGCAGCGGTTCCTCCGGGAAGTCGAACGACAGCGGCGGGGTGAGCACAGGATCAGTGGCGAAGGGCACGCCGGTCGCTGTCGAGCTCGGTGACACCGTCGGCACCGACGGTCCCGAGACCATGACGGTGAGCCCGGCGACGGTCCCGGCCGGCAAGGTGACGTTCACGGCCAAGAACACCGGCACGATCAAGCACGAGATGGTCGTGCTCAAGACCGACACCCCGTACGACCAGCTGACCGTCACGAACGGTCGGGTGAGCGAGAAGGACAGTGTCGGAGAGATCGGCGAGTTCGGAGCCGGCAAGACGGCCTCGGTCACTCTCGATCTCGAGGCGGGTAACTACGTTCTCGTCTGCAACATCAAGGATCACTACGCGATGGGCATGCGGGCGGCATTCACCGTCACCTGATCGACGCGGAGTTGGGTCCCCGGGGTGTCGCGGCGAAGCCCGCGACACCCCGGACCCGTACAGGGGAGTGCCGATGGACGCGTTCGAGGAATCCGGCGAGGGTCCACAGTCCGAGATCGGCTGGCCGCGGGCGGTGATCACCGCGGTGGTCGTCACCCTCGTCGCGTTCGGACTGCTCGCGTACGGAACCAATGAGATTCTGACCCGGTTCACGGGGATGGAGCGGGGCCAACGGGTCGGTGTCGCGACGACGTTCTTCGTCGTCGTGCTCGCCGGCCTGCTCTTCGGGCTGCGCCGGTTGCAGCGTCGGGGTCTCGTCTGATGCCCGTCAGCGAGCCGGATGCCCGTTGGCTCTGGGAGAACGAGCCCTGCCGGGCCGCGTGCCCGGTACACACCGATGCCGGTGCGTACGTCACTGCCATCGCCGCCGGTCACGACCGCGAGGCCTACCTGATCGCCCGCGCGCCGAACCCGTTTCCGTCGATCTGTGGTCGGGTCTGTGCCGCCCCGTGCGAATCGGCGTGCCGGCGGGGAACCGTCGACGCGCCGATCGCGATCCGCGCCCTGAAGCGCTTCGTCAGCGAACGGTACGGCGTCGAGAGCTTTCACGCGAGCGGCGTCTGGCACGAGGGTCACGGCGAGGTCCCACCGGCCGACGGCCCGTCGGTCGGGGTCGTCGGCGGGGGTCCCGCGGGACTCGCCGCGGCGTGCGACCTGCGGCTCGCCGGCTGTCGCGTCACCGTCTACGAGGCGGCGGACCGGCTCGGCGGGATGATGGTGCTCGGGATCCCCGAGTACCGGCTGCCCCGTTCGCTCATCCAGCGCGAGATCGACGCGATCATCGAGCTGGGCATCGAGGTGCGGACCGGCTGGCGGGTCGGTCACGACGAGCCGTTCGCCGCGCTGCGCGAGCGCCACGACGCTCTGTTCCTCGCCATGGGCACGGGCCGCGCCCGCGATCTCGAGCTTCCGGGTAACGAGCTCGACGGCGTACTCCGAGCGGTCGAATACCTCTTGAACGTCAACCAGGGCTTCCATGTGGATCTCGGCGAGCGGGTGATCGTCGTCGGTGGAGGCAACGTGGCATTCGACGCCGCCCGGACCGCACTCCGCGCCGCGTCGGCCGACGACACAGCCGAGCCGGAGCCGGTCGCGCTCGAGGACTCCGCGGCCGAGAGCGCGCGTCGCGCCATGACGACGACCTTCGACGTCGCGCGCGCGGCCGTGCGTGCGGGTGTGCGCGACGTGACGGTCATCGCGCTGGAGTCGCCCGAGGAGATCCCCGCCGATCCCGAGGAGATCGCCGAGGCCGAAGCCGAAGGGATCCGCATCGTCTACCGCCGCGGGCCGCATCGGTTCGTCGGCGAGGGGCGGGTCACCGGGCTCGAGACGATCGAGGTCGTGTCGGTGTTCGACGCGAACGGGCGCTTCGCGCCGTCGTTCCGGCCCTGGACCGAGGAAGTCCTCCCCGCCGACACCGTGATCCTCGCCGTCGGCCAGGCTGCTGATCTCGACATGCTGGAGGGGGACTCGGCGATCGCACGCACACCGTCCGGTGCGCTCCAGGTCGAGCCGGACTCCCTGCGGACCTCCGATCCGCGCGTCTGGGCCGGTGGTGACGTGGCGCACGGTCCGCGCAACCTGATCGACGCCATTGCCGACGGTCGCCGGGCGGCCGCGTCGATCCTGGCGGCCCACGGTCGATCGCCCGCGCCGCCGCCCTCGATGCACGTGGAGCTGCGCCCGGGCTACCGGCGCATCGCCACCGGGTACGACGTGATCCCGCGACGGGAGATCCCGGTCGTGGAGACCGAACGTCGTGTGGGCTTCTCCGAGGTCGAGGTCGGCTTCGACGAGGCGGATGCCCGGACCGAGGCGCTGCGCTGCCTGCGGTGCTTCGACAATGTGATGCTCTCGCCGGAGCTGTGCATCCTGTGTGGTCTCTGCGTGGATGTCTGCCCCACGGACTGCATCGAGATCGCTCGTGCGGATCGGTTCGGCGTCGGGGACACCGGTCAGTCGGTCCTGCTGCTCGACGAGGATCTGTGCATCCGGTGCGGGCTCTGCGTCAACCGGTGTCCGCCGGGAGCGCTGTCGATGGTGCACGCCAAGGAGGTCGTCGATGCCTGATCAGGACGTGCTCGAGCCGCGCGAGGCGGTCGCGCCGGACGATCGCCGACTGCGCGCACGACTGCATCGCAGCCCGGTCTGGCGTTCGGTGTTCCGCCACCCGCAGGAGGACACGCCCCGCGGCCGTGCCCTCCAGGGCTTCAGCAACTTCTTCCTGCACGTGTACCCGATCAAGATCCCGCGCCGGGTCTTGCGGAATCGGTATTCGTGGCGCCTCGGGTTCATCGCCGCAGTGCTGTTCGGGATTCTGCTGGTCACGGGCCTGTACCTGATGTTCGTCTACACGCCGTCGGTCGGGTCGGCCTACGGCGACATGCAGAAGCTCAAGACCGGCGTCGGGTTCGGGCAGCTGATCCGCAACGTGCACCGCTGGTCCGCCCATCTCATGGTGCTCGTCGTGTTCCTGCACATGGTGCGGGTCTTCTATGCGGGCGCCTACAAGTCGCCGCGGGAGTTCAACTGGGTCGTCGGCATGATGCTGCTGTTGCTGACGCTCGCGTTCTCCTTCACGGGATACCTCCTGCCGTGGGATCAGCTCGCGTACTGGGCGGTCACCGTGGGGACGAACCTCGTCCACTACGTGCCGTTGGTGGGTGGCGACCTCCAGAATCTGCTGCTGGGTGGCGACCAGATCGGACAGGCCACGCTGCTGCGCTTCTACGCGCTCCACGTGGCGGTGCTTCCCGCGATGCTGTTCCTGTTCCTGGGCGTGCACATCTGGCGCGTCCGCAAGGACGGGTTCGCGGTCCGTCGGACGAACGCCGGCGCGTTCACGGAGGCGGCGAATGCCCGTCCGGCGGCACAAGGACCTGCCGCGGCGGCGCCCGAGCTCTACGGGGGGAGAGTGCGACTGCTGGGTGTGGTGGATCGTGAGTCGGTCACGGCGGAGGAGCGGCCGACGGACGACACCGTGTTCACCTGGCCGCACCTCGTGGTCCGACACGTCGTGGTCGCGCTCGGTGTCGCCGCGACCGTTCTCGCACTCGGCGTCGCCTTCGCCGCGCCGCTGCGTGGACTCGCGAATCCCAACGTGACGCCGGAGCCCGCGAAGGCCCCCTGGTACTTCGCCGGGCTCCAGGAGCTCCTGTCGCGCTTCGATCCACTGGTGGCGGGCATTCTGCTGCCGGCCGGTCTCGTGGTGACGCTGTTGGTGCTGCCCTACGTCGATCGGAACCCGGCCACCGAGGCGCGTCGCCGGAAGGTGGCGGTCACCCTTTTCTCCATCCTGCTCGTGATCGCGATCGGGCTGACGGTGATCGGCACCTTCTTCCGGGGTCCGGGTTGGCAATGGGTCCCACCCTGGGATCACTGGTACGTCGAGCTGTGAGGAGGCACCGATGAGCAAACCCTCACGCCGTGAGGCGCTCCGCACCGGTTGGAAGATCGGAAGCGCGGCGCTGGTCGGCGCCGCGGGCTATACCGCCTACGAAGCCCTGTCGCCCCTCGCGTCGGGCGGTGCCGGCGGTCAGATCGACGTCGGTTCGCCCGGCAACTTCCAGAACGGCACGGCGAGCTACTTCGCCGAGGGCCGCTTCTACGTCGTCAACGCGGAGGACCACTACTTCGCGCTCGCCCAGAAGTGTCCACACCTCGGGTGCCGCGTCCCGTTCTGCGACAGCTCGGGCCGCTTCGAATGTCCGTGTCACGGCTCGGTCTTCGACCTCGCGGGTGAGTACATCAAGGGTCCGTCCCCACGCGGCATGGATCGCTTCGACATGAAGCTGGTCAAGGACAGTCTCGTCGTGGACACCGGCGTGGTCATCAGTGGGCCCGACCGGGGGGCAAACACGTATCTGACCCCGGCCAAGGGGCCCGGCTGCGTCGGAAAGGGCTGACCGTGCCACGCGAAGCGCCGCATCCACCGCCGTTCGAGCCGGCCGAGCTCGACCGGAGTCTCGACCGGTACCTCGCCTGGGGAATCGTGTTCATGGTCGTGCTCATCGCCGGGTTCATCGGCTACCGGATCCGGGAGCCTGGCCTGCGACGCGACGCGCTGCGCTCACAGACGACCTCCTATCGGAAGGTCGGGCGGCAGCTGTTCGCGGCGAACTGCGCCGAGTGTCACGGGAAGCGGGCCCAGGGTGGGAGCGGACCGACTCTGGACGCGAAGGAATTCCTCAAGACCACGACCGATGCTCAGATGCAGGTGCTCGTGGCCGGTGGAGTGTCGGGGAGTGACATGCCGGCATGGAGTCTCGACTTCGGCGGCACGATGACGGACGAACAGGTTCGTCAGATCGTGACGTACTTGCGGTCGCTCGAGCCGAACGCTCCGAGCGTGCCCGACTGGCGGAACGGGAGAAGCCCGAGCGGCTGACCGAGCGGGCGCACGATCAGGACGGAGGCATCGCGAGATGCAGCCGGGTCCGGTGGAGCTCCTCGTACCCGAGCCTCCGGTAGATGGGCTCGCCCATGGTCGAGGCCTGGAGCTGCACGTTGGTGGCGCCGCGGTCGAATCCGAGGTTCGTGACGTGCTCCATCATCGCGGCGGCGATCCCCCGACCCCGGGCCTCGTCGAGCACCGCCACCCAGTACACGCCTCCGATGCCGTGGCTCTCGTGGAGCAGCGCGGCGCCGGACGGGACCCCGTCGAGGTCGGCGAGGACGGCATGCACGTTGGGCGCATCCAGCGCCCGCGGTCCGTTGAAGTGCGACGCGCTCGACGCCGCGGGTGCGCCGTAGACGGTGTACGCCTCACCGTTGACGCGGGCGAAGTCCTCGACATCGGCGCTCGTCGTGACCGGGTGCAGGGTCATGCCGATGGGGAGGTCGTGCACCGGGAGTCGCTCGCGACGGATCATCTGGGGCGAATCGCCGAAGGTCATGAGCCCGGCCGCCTCGGCGGCGGCGCGGAGGTCGTCGTCGACGGGGAGCACCCGGCTCCAGGCCGAGAAGCCGCGACCCCGCTCGCCGAAGAAGTCGACCGCGACGGCGATCGCGTGGGTGCCCGGGACCGCGTCGTCCACGCGACGCATCCCGTTGCAGAAGGCCATGAAGTCCGACGATCCCGCGAAGAGCAGCACACCGTCGCGTTCGACGATCTCGTGCGGCCGCTGCCAGCGAGCGTCCTCGCGGCTGAACTCGATCACGTTGCACTGTCCGAGCGTGGTCTCGTCGTCCCGCGTCACGGGCGCCGACGGTAGCCTCCGCCCCCGTGGGGGACCTGCCCGATTGGGGCCACGCCACCGAGCTGGACGATGTGGCCGGTCGGGTCGCCATCGTCGGGATCGGGGAGACCGAGTACACGAAGGCGTCGGGTCGGACCGCGCGTGCGATGGGTGCCGAGGCGGCGGAGCGGGCGATCGCCGACTGCGGGCTCCGACCCGAGGACATCGACGGCCTGACGTACAACGCGGCGTTCGCCGACTTCGACGTCGCCGCGTTCCACGAGCACTTCGGGACGAGTCAGCACGTGTGGTCGTCACCCTGGGGTGGCGGGATGAGCTGGGCCGGGACCGCACCGCACCTCGCGGCGGGGGCGATCGCTCGCGGCGAGGCCCGGCACGTGCTCAACGTGTTCCCGGTCGCGTGGGCGACGCAACGGGCTTCGATGACCGGTGGTCCCGGCGAGGTGCACGCGAGCCAGTCGCTGAAGCAGAACCTCGAGGTCCCGATGGGATTCTTCCCCCAGCCGGTGTACTTCGCCGCGATCATGCGCCGGCACATGCTCGAGTTCGGCACGACGCCCGAGCAGTTCGGCGCGCTCGCGGTCGCGAGCCGGCGGCACGCGAACGTGCACCCGGGCGCAGTCATGCACGACAAGCCCATGTTGCTCGCCGACTACCTCGCGTCGACGGTCCTCGCCGACCCGCTGCGGCTGTTCGACTCGTGCCTGATCTCCGACGGCGGCGCGGCGTATGTGACCACCTCGGTCGAACGGGCGCGTGACCTTCCGCATCCGGCGGCCGTCGTCGCGGGAGTCGGGGAGGGGATTTCGCACACGGGCGGCCACTGGAGTCAGCAGCCCGCGTTCACGAGCACGCCCCAGGTGTTCAGCGCGCCGGCCGCGTTCGGTATGGCGGGACTCACGGTGGCGGATGTCGACGTGCTCACCGTCTACGACCCGTTCACCGTGGTGGCGATGATGCAGATCGAGGACATGGGGTTCTGCCGGAAGGGGGAGGCGGGACCGTTCGTGGAGGGCGAGACGCTCTGGTTCGACCGCGGTGCGCTGCCGTGCAACACGCACGGCGGCCTGCTGTCGCACGCATACGTGCTCGGGATCGCTCACGTGGTCGAGATCGTGAAGCAGCTGCGCGGGACGGCGCCGGCGCAGGTGGCCGACTGCGAGGTCGCGGCCTACGGCGGGTACACCGGACAGCACGCGAGCACGCTCGTCCTCACCGGGGACCGGTAGCCGTGGCGATCACGCGTGCGGAGTTCCCGCTGCCCGACGTGCACGATCCGCTCGTCCGCGACTACTTCGCGGCCGCGGCCCGCGGCGAGCTCGCCATTCCACGCTGTATCGCCTGCCGACGATGGGTCTGGTACCCGGAACCGACCTGCCCGGCGTGTGGCGATGCGCTCGCTTGGGTCGCCACGGCGGGTCGCGGATCACTGTTCTCGTGGGTCGTCGTCCGGCGGGCGTTCCTCCCGGCCTTCGCCGACATGGTGCCGTTCGTGACGGCCCTCGTCGCGTTGGAGGAGGATCCGGCGGTGCGGATCGTGACCCTGATCGTCGATGCGGACCCGGACGCGCTCGCGGTGGGCGAACCCATGCTGGCGACGTTCCGCCCGTTGCGCTTCCCGACGGTCCCCGACCGTGAGGCCGTCGTCCCCATGTTCCGGCCGGAGGTCGCGCGGTGATCTACGACGGGCTGCGCGTGCTGGACTCGACCACGGGGATCGCGGGTGCGTACTGCGCCAAGCTCCTCACCGACCTGGGCGCGGACGTGGTCGCCGTCCTGGACCTCCCGGACGAGCGACGCGAGCTGTTCACCTACCTCCGGACGTCACAGCGGGTGGCGGCTGGGTCCTCCGAGGTCTGGGCCGAGACCGACGTCGTGCTCGGCGGCACCGAGGTGCTCGACGACGAGCGGTCCGGTCCGCTGGTGCGGGTCTCGATCTCGGCGTTCGGTGCGGGTGGCCCCGACTCCGGGCTCGACCTGCCCGAGGCAGTGCTCCAGGCGCGCTCGGGATCGCTCGCGACCCACGGGCATCTCGACCACCCGCCGCTGACCGTCGCGGGGGATCTGGGGGAGTACGTGACGGGCGCGTTCGCGGCGCTCGGCGCCGTGACTGCGTGGTACCGGGCGTCACGCACGGGGGTGGCCGAGACCATCGACGTCTCGATGCTCGAGGCGATGCACCTGACGCTCTCGACCGTCCCGACGCTCATGGCGCGGTTCCCGGGCGGCCGCAAGAACAACTTCCGGTTCGTGATGATCCCGGGCAACGAGCCGTGCGCCGATGGCAACTACGTCGGCATCACGACGGTGACGATCCCGCAGTGGCTCGCCCTCCTGAAGGCGATCGGCCGTGAGGACCTCTGCGCCGACGACGAGCTGGTCGGCTTCATCGGACGGTTCATGCGGGCCGACGAGGTGCACGAGGTGCTGCAATCGTTCACGATGCGTCACACCGCGGCCGAGGTGGTCGACGCGTGCGCAGCGGCGCGCGTGCCGGCCGCGGTCGTCGGCAACGGTGCGCTGCTGCCGGAGTTCGACCAACCCAAGGCCCGAGGCGTGTTCGTCACCCAGCCGGGGGAATCCTGGATCCGTCCCCGCGCCCCGTTCCGCTTCTCCGCCGTCCCCGACCGCGACCTCCGACCCCCGCGCCGCTTCGCCCCCGATCTGGGGGCGGACGGCCCGACCAGCGCGCCCGAGTGGCGACGGGACGGGGTGGACGTCGGCGAGCGGCCGTTCGCCGGGTTGCGGGTGGTGGACTTCACCGCGTTCTGGTCGGGACCGTTCTCGACCGCGTGGCTGTGCTCGATGGGCGCGGACGTGATCAAGGTGGAGTCGGTGCAGCGCCCCGACGGTCTGCGCTTCAACGCGACGATCCGCCCGAAGGAGGAGCCGCGGTTCTACGAGATGTCGGCGCTGTGGCACTCGACGAACCTCGGCAAGCGCGGGATCACGCTCGACCTGGGTCACCCCGACGGCCTCGCGCTGGCGAAACGGCTCATCGAGACCGCGGACGTCGTCACCGAGAATTTCACGCCACCGGTGATGGAGGCCTTCGGACTCGGGTATGACGAGGTGCGCGCGATCAACCCGTCGGTGGTCATGTTGCGGCTCCCGGCCTTCGGCCTCGAGGGGCCGTGGCGCGACCGTGGTGGGTTCGCCCAGACCATGGAGCAGGTCACCGGGATGGCGTGGCTCACCGGGTACGACGACGGTCCGCCGATCATCCCCGGGGGAGTGGTGGACCCGATGGTCGGGACGCACACCGCGATCGCGCTCGTCGCCGCGCTCGAGCACCGGGAGCGCACCGGCGAGGGTCAGCTCGTGGAGATGGCGATGATGGAGGTCGCGGCCGCGGTCACGGCGGAGCAGGTCATCGACGTCTCGGTGGGCGGCCCGATTCCCGGTCGGCGCGGTGCCCACGGCGTCTACCGCTGCGAGGGCAAGGACGCCTGGGTGGCGGTGGCCGAGTCGCATGATCCGCTGTCGGCGGAGGAGCGGACCACGTGGTGTGGGACCCGCATGCCGGGGGAAGCCGCCGCGGAGCTGCTCGCGGCGGGGATCCCGGCCGCGGCCGTCGTCCCCGCGTACGCGGTGCTCGACGATCCGCAGCTCGCGGCGCGTGGCTTCTTCCAGACGCTGGACCACCCGGACGCCGGCGTGCAGGACTACCCCGGCTGGCCGATGCGGATGTCGGGGGGTCCTGCGGCGCCGTGGCGCGGCGCCAGCCCGACCCTCGGCCAGCACACCGACGAGGTCCTGCGCGAGATCGGAGTGACGGACGCGGAGATCGACCGCCTCCGCGCCCAGCAGGTCGTCGGCACCGAGCCCCTCGACGCCGGGCGGTAGCGGCCGCGGTCGGGAGGTCGAGCGTGCCGTGCCGACCGCGCGGGGTCCGGGTCGTCCCTACTGGTTCATGGTCCAGCCGCCGTTGGGGGAGAGGACCTGGCCGGTGACGAACTTCGCCTCGTCGGAGGCGAGGTAGACGGCGGCCCAGGCGATGTCGTCGACATCCCCCATGCGGCCCATGGGGGTCTGCGCCGCGATCAGTGGCTTCATCGGCCCGAGGTCGTCGGTCATCGATGTCTCGATCCAGCCCGGCGCGATGGCGTTCACCCGGATCCCCCGGGTCACGAACTCGCGGGCGTGCGCCCGGGTGAGGCCCAGGATTCCTGCCTTCGCCGCGCAGTACGCGGGGGCGCCCGCGCCGCCGCTCGTCCCCATGATCGATCCCGAGGTTGACGATCGAGGCGCCCGATCCCATCGTGCGCACCGCCTCGCGGGTGCAGAAGAAGGTGCCGTCGAGGTGGACCGCGAGCACGCGGTGCCAGTCGTCGTCGGTGGTGCGCTCGGTCACGTCGAGGTGGACGCTCGGCGCGTTGCCGCTCATGGTGTCGGCCATCTGCGCCATCGCGACGTCGTAGTTGTGCTGGACCTCCTCGGGGCGGTCTTCCATCCCGCTGATCCCGGCGTTGTTGACGAGGACGTCGAGCCGGCCGTGGTTCGCCGCGACCTTGGCGAACACCTCGGTGACCGCGGCGCTGTCGGTGACGTCGAGCGCGTAGGCGTGGCCGTCCACCTCGTCGGCGACCGCCCGGGCCGAAGTCTCGGTGCAGATCGGTGACGATCGGCGTCGCCCCCTCCTCGCGGAACCGCCGGGCCATCTGTGCCCCGAGCCCACGGGCTGCCCCGGTGATCAGTGCGACCTTGCCCGCCAACCTGCCTTCGCTCTTCGCCATTGGCGGACTCTAGTGTCGGCGGCGAATCGAGCAGGAGAGATGCATGTACGAGTGGTCGGACGAGCACAAGATGATCCGCGACGCGGTTCGGGACTTCGTGGAGAAGGAGGTCCGGCCCCGGCGCGAGGAGCTCGAGTTCGGCGACACCCCGCCGTACGAGGTGATCCGCAAGCTGTACTCGACCTTCGGCATGGACGAGATGGCGCGTGGGTCCTTCGCGAGGCGCATCGCCAAGGAGAAGGGCGAGCAAGGGGAGCCGGCCAAGGAGTCCGAAGGCGACAGTTCGGGGCCGGGCGCGGGCTTCATGCTGCTGCCGATCATCGAGCTGTGCCGGTGCTCGCCGGGCCTCGTGACGGCGATGGGTGTGAGCACCGGTCTCGCCGCCGGCACGATCATGAGTCGGGGGACCGTCGCGCAGAAGGAGCGGTGGGCGCTCGATCTCCTGACCTTCGAGAAGGTCGGGGCGTGGGCGATCACCGAGTCCGACAGCGGGAGCGACGCGTTCGGCCGCATGCAGTCGAGCGCCAAGCGCGACGGCGACGAGTACCTCCTCAACGGCTCGAAGACCTTCATCACCAACGGCCCCTACGCCGACACGACCGTCTTCATCTGCAAGCTCGACGAGGGCAACCCACCGGCCGAGCGCAAGATCCTGAGCTTCGTGCTCGACCGGGGGATGCCGGGGTTCGAGCAGACCGGCCCGATGCGCAAGATGGGCATGCACTCCTCGCCGACCGGGATGTTGTTCCTGACCGACGTGCGCGTGGGCAGGGACCGCCTCCTGGGCGAGACCGAGGACAAGCCGTACCGGGAGGGCGCCAAGGAGGCGTTCTCGATCGAGCGCACCGGCGTCGCCGCGATGAGCCTCGGCATCATCGACCGTTGCCTCGAGCTCAGCCTCGACTACGCCAAGACGTGCGTGCGCTTCGGCAAGCCGATCGGGGAGCACCAGCTCATCCAGGAGAAGCTGGCCCGGATGGAGATGCACCGGCTGAACGTCGAGAACCTGGTGTTCCGCACGATTGAGAAGTCTGCGGCCGGAGCGGGTATGCAGCTCTCCGAGGCGTCGGTGATGAAGCTGTACTCGGCGCGGTCGGCGATGGAGGTCGCGCTCGAGGCCGTCCAGCTCTTCGGCGGCAACGGCTACATGGCCGAGTACGAGGTCGAGCAGCTCGCCCGCGACGCCAAGGTCCTCCAGATCTACGCCGGCACCGACGAGATCCAGATCTCCCAGATCGCCCGCAGCCTCCTCGGCTAGAGTGAGCGGGCTTCGGGCCAACGTCGTCCCGGGACCTTGCAGTTGCGTGCGTCGCCGCACGCCCCGACCCGGAAAGACGACGTGATGCGCCAGCACGACCTTCCTCGCCGTCAGGGCCTCTACGACCCCGCGTTCGAGCACGACGCCTGCGGCGTCGCGTTCGTCGTCGACCTGAACGGGCGGGCGAGCCACGATCGGGTCAGCCAGGGCATCACCGCCCTGTGCAACCTCGAGCACCGGGGGGCGTCGGGCTGTGAGGTCAACACCGGCGACGGCGCCGGCATCACCATCCAGGTGCCGCACCGGTTCCTCCGGGACGCGGTCGACTTCGACCTGCCGCCGGCGGGCTCCTACGCCACCGGCATCGCCTTCCTCCCCGCCGACGCCGAGGACGCGGACAAGGCCGTGCGTCTCATGGACGAGATCGCGGCCTCCGAGGGCGTCACGGTCCTGGGCTGGCGCAGCGTGCCGACCGACGCGTCGATGCTCGGTGCCACGGCCGCCGCGGCGATGCCGAGCTTCCGGCAGTGGTTCCTCGCCAGGGACGAGACGAGTGGCCTCGAGCTCGACCGCTGGGCGTACGTCGTGCGCAAACGGGCCGAGCACGAGGTCGACGTGTACTTCCCGTCGCTGTCGTCCCGCACGATGGTCTACAAGGGCATGCTCACCACGCGGCAGCTCGACGACTTCTACCCCGAGCTCACCGACGAGCGGGTCGAGTCGGCGCTGGCGCTCGTGCACTCCCGGTTCTCGACCAACACCTTCCCGAGCTGGCCGCTCGCGCACCCGTACCGGTACGTGGCCCACAACGGCGAGATCAACACGGTGAAGGGCAACCGCAACTGGATGCGCGCCCGCGAGGCGCTGCTCGCCTCCGACGTCATCCCCGGTGACCTCGACCGCATCTTCCCGATCTGCACGCCGGACGCCTCCGACACCGCGACGTTCGACGAGGTGCTCGAGCTCCTGCACCTCGGCGGTCGGTCGCTGCCCCACGCGGTGCTGATGATGATCCCGGAGGCGTGGGAGAACCACGAGACGATGTCGCCGGAGAAGCGTTCCTTCTACCAGTACCACGCGTCGCTCATGGAGCCGTGGGACGGCCCGGCGTCGATCGCGTTCACCGACGGCACGGTGATGGGCGCGGTGCTCGACCGCAACGGACTGCGTCCGAGCCGCTACTGGGTGACCCGCGGCGGCCTCGTCATCATGGCCAGCGAGGCCGGGGTGCTCGACATCCCCTCCGCCGACGTCATCAGCAAGGGCCGCCTCGAGCCCGGGAAGATGTTCCTCGTCGACACCACGCTCGGCCGGATCGTCGACGACGAGGAGATCAAGCTGGGGCTCGCGGCCGCGGAGCCGTACCACGACTGGCTCGACGAGGGCCTCATCCACCTCGACGATCTCCCCGTCCGCGACGTGCTCACGCCGGTGCGCGCGTCGCAGGTGCAGCAGCAGCGGATGTTCGGCTGGACCGAAGAGGAGGTGCGGATCCTCGTCAGCCCGATGGCGCGCACCGGCGCGGAGCCGATCGGGTCGATGGGCACCGACACGCCGATCGCCGTGCTCTCGGGCCGCCCCCGAATGCTGTTCGACTACTTCTCGCAACTCTTCGCCCAGGTCACGAACCCGCCGCTCGACGCGATCCGGGAGGAGCTCGTGACGAGCCTCGGCGGCACGATCGGCCCCGAGGGGAACCTGCTCGCACCCGGCCCGGACTCGTGCCGCCAGATCGTGCTGCCGTTCCCGGTGATCGACAACGACGACCTCGCCAAGCTCCGCTACATCGACGAGCCCGGTGGTGTCGACGGCTACCGGCCGTTCACGATCGACGCGCTGTATCCCGTCGCCGACGGTGGCGACGGGCTGCGCGACGCGATCGAGCGGATTCGCAGCGAGGTGAGCGCGGCGATCGCCGACGGCGTGGATCTCGTGATCCTCTCGGACCGCTACGCGTCCGACGAGCTCGCGCCGATCCCGAGCCTGCTCATCACGGCGGCCGTGCACCACCACCTGATCCGGGAGAAGACCCGGACCCAGGTCGGGCTCGTCGTCGAGACGGGCGAGGCGCGCGAGGTGCACCACATCGCGTTGCTCCTCGGGTACGGCGCCGCGGCGGTGAACCCGTACCTCGCGTTCGACGTGCTGCGCGACCTCGTGCGTGAGGGGGCACTCTCGGTCAACGAGCGCACCGCGTCGAAGCACTACATCAAGGCGTGCGGCAAGGGCGTCCTGAAGATCATGTCGAAGATGGGGATCTCGACGGTCGCCTCCTACACCGGCGCCCAGGTCTTCGAGGCGATCGGCCTCGCTCAGGAGCTCATCGACGAGTACTTCACCGGCACGACGAGTCGGCTGGGTGGGGTCGGGCTCGACGTGATCGCCGAGGAGGCCGCGGCGCGGCACCGGTTCGCGTTCCCGACCCGGCCGAGCGAGCTCGCCCACCGGGAACTGAAGATCGGCGGCGAGTACCAGTGGCGCCGGGAGGGTGAGTACCACCTCTTCAACCCCGAGACCGTGTTCAAGCTCCAGCACGCGGCCCGCTCGGGGCGGTACGAGATCTTCAAGCAGTACACGCGCATGGTGGACGACCAGGCGACACAGCTCGCCACGTTGCGCGGACTGTTCGCCCTGAAGGAAGGGGAGCGTCCGCCGATCCCGATCGAGGAGGTCGAGCCGGTCAGCGAGATCGTCAAGCGGTTCTCGACGGGGGCGATGAGCTACGGATCGATCTCGGCCGAAGCGCACCAGACGCTCGCGATCGCGATGAACCGCCTCGGTGGGAAGTCCAACACCGGCGAGGGTGGCGAGGACGCCGACCGCTTCACACCCGACGCGAACGGCGATCTGCGGCGCAGCGCGATCAAGCAGGTGGCGAGCGGACGCTTCGGCGTGACGAGCGAGTACCTCGTGAACGCCGACGACCTCCAGATCAAGATGGCCCAGGGTGCGAAGCCCGGAGAGGGTGGCCAGCTGCCGGGTCACAAGGTGTACCCGTGGATCGCCCGCACACGGCACTCCACGCCCGGCGTCGGGCTCATCAGCCCGCCGCCGCACCACGACATCTATTCGATCGAGGACCTCGCCCAGCTCATCCACGATCTCAAGAACTCCAACCCGCTCGCCCGGGTGCACGTGAAGCTCGTGGCCGAGGTCGGGGTCGGGACCGTGGCCGCCGGGGTCAGCAAGGCGCACGCCGACGTCGTGCTCATCTCCGGTCACGACGGCGGTACCGGCGCGTCGCCGCTGACGTCACTCAAGCACGCGGGTGCGCCGTGGGAGCTCGGCCTGGCCGAGACCCAGCAGACGCTGCTGCTCAACGGGCTGCGCGACCGGATCGTGGTGCAGACCGACGGGCAGCTGAAGACCGGCCGTGACGTCGTGATCGCCGCGCTGCTCGGCGCGGAGGAGTTCGGCTTCGCCTCGGCGCCACTCGTGGTGAGCGGCTGCATCATGATGCGCGTGTGCCACCTCGACACCTGCCCGGTCGGGGTCGCGACCCAGAACCCCGAGCTGCGCAAGAAGTTCACCGGTCAGCCGGAGTTCGTCGTGAACTTCTTCGAGTTCGTCGCCGAGGAGGTGCGTGAGTATCTCGCATCGCTGGGCTTCCGGACACTCGCCGAAGCCGTCGGACACGCCGAGATGCTCGACACCCGCGCCGCGATCGACCACTGGAAGGCCTCCGGCCTGGATCTCACGCCGATCCTCCATGTGCCGGAGTTCGACCGTGAGGTGCAGGATCTGCACTGCACCAAGCCCCAGGACCACGGGCTCGAGAAGGCGCTCGACAACGAGCTGATCGCGCGAGCGGCCCCCGCGCTCGAGCACGGCGAGCGCGGTCACGATCGACCTGCCGATCCGCAACGTCAACCGGACCGTCGGCACGATGCTCGGCTCCGAGCTCACTCGCCGGCACGGTGGCGCGGGCCTGCCCGATGGCACGATCGACATCACCTTCACCGGCTCGGCCGGGCAGAGCTTCGGCGCGTTCGTGCCCAACGGGATCACGCTCCGCCTGATCGGCGACTCGAACGACTACCTCGGGAAGGGCCTGTCGGGCGGCCGCATCATCGTCCGTCCGGCCGACGACGCACCGTTCGTGCCCGAGGAGCACATCGTCGCCGGCAATGTGATCCTCTACGGCGCGACGGGAGGTGAGGTGTTTCTCCGGGGGCTCGTCGGCGAGCGGTTCTGCGTTCGCAACTCGGGCGCCACAGCGGTCGTCGAGGGCGTCGGCGACCACGGGTGCGAGTACATGACCGGCGGCCGCGTGGTCGTGCTCGGTCCGACCGGACGGAACTTCGGTGCCGGGATGTCGGGTGGCGTCGCGTACGTCCACGACGCCGACGGCATGTTCTTCACCCGGCTCAACCGCGAGATGGTGGACCTCGACGAGCTGGACGAGGACGATATGGCGTTCCTCCGCACGACGATCCGCAAGCACCGCGACGAGACCGGTTCGACGGTCGCAGCCCGGATCCTGCGGGACTGGCGGGACGAGGTCACCCGCTTCGCCAAGGTCATGCCCCAGGACTACAAGCGCGTGCTCGAGGCCGCACGCGTGGCCGAGGAGCGGGGCATCAACGTCGACGAGGCGATCATGGCCGCCTCGCACGGATAAGGGGTCGAACGTGGGAGAGCCGACCGGGTTCATGAAGTACGAGCGGGAGACGCCGACGCGTCGGCCCGTGCCGGTGCGACTGCGCGACTGGCATGAGGTCTACGAGCCCTTCCCGGAGGACCACCTGCGCCACCAGGCGGCACGGTGCATGGACTGTGGGATCCCGTTCTGTCACGTGGGGTGCCCCCTCGGGAACCTGATCCCGGAGTGGAACGATCTCGTGTACCGCGCTCGACTGGCCCGAGGCGCTCGACCGCCTGCACGCGACCAACAACTTCCCCGAGTTCACCGGCCGGCTCTGCCCGGCGCCCTGCGAGACCGCGTGCGTGCTCGGGATCAACGAGGACCCGGTCACGATCAAGCAGGTCGAGGTGTCCATCGTCGAGCACGGCTTCGTCGACGACGCCATCGCGCCCGTGGTGCCGACGGTCGTCACGGCGAAGCGCGTCGCCGTGGTGGGATCGGGCCCCGCGGGGCTCGCGGCCGCGCAGCAGCTGACCCGCGCCGGCCACGCCGTCACGGTCTTCGAGCGGGCGGACCGCATCGGCGGCCTGCTCCGCTACGGCATCCCCGAGTTCAAGATGGAGAAGCGCATCCTCGACCGTCGCCTCGCGCAGATGGAGGCCGAGGGCACCGAGTTCCGCGTGAACGCGAACGTCGGCGAGAACGTCTCGGTCGACGAGCTGCGTGACCACTTCGACGCGCTCGTCCTCGCCGGCGGCGCGACCGTCGCCCGCGATCTGCCCATCCCGGGCCGGGAGCTGACCGGCATCTACCAGGCCATGGAGTTCCTCCCGCCGGCGAACAAGGTGCAGCAGGGCGACCTCGCCGAGCATCCCTTCTCCGCACACGGCAAGCACGTCGTGATCATCGGCGGCGGGGACACCGGCGCCGACTGCCTGGGCACGTCGCACCGGCACGGAGCGGCGTCGATCCACCAGTTCGAGATCATGCCCCGCCCGCCGGACGCCCGGCCCGACGCCAACCCCTGGCCGACCTGGCCGATGATCTACCGCACCTCGTCCGCGCACGAGGAGGGCGGCGAGCGGGTCTTCGCGGTCAACACCGAATGCTTCCTCGGCGACGCCGCCGGCAACCTCCGCGCCCTGCGCGCGCACGAGGTCGAGCAGAAGATCGTCGACGGCCGGATGGTCTTCGAGAAGGTCGAGGGCACCGACTTCGAGCTGCCCTGTGAGCTGGTGCTGCTCGCGATGGGCTTCGTCGGCCCGCAGCGGGCGGGCATGCTCGAGCAGCTCGGCGTGGACCTCAACGAGCGCGGCAACGTGGCGCGCACCGAGGAGTGGCAGACCAACGTAGACGGTGTGTTCGTCTGTGGTGACATGGGCCGCGGTCAGAGCTTGATCGTCTGGGCGATCGCCGAGGGTCGATCCTGCGCGGCGGCGGTGGACCGCTGGCTGATGGGTGCCACCGACCTGCCGGCGCCACTGACGCCCGACGCGGCGCCGATCGGCGTTCGGTAGTCGGTCCGAAGCCCGGCCGGCGTGGACGCGCTTCGGGCGCGGCCGCGCCGAGGAGCAGCTGACGCCGGCTGGTCGACGATCGCACCTGACGACGACCGCGCGCCGCGACTACGGTGCCGCCTCTCGGAGAGGCAGGAACCGTGGCGCAGCAGCAGGCTGCACAACGAGCGGACGGCCACGTGGCGTCGTCGCGCTCGATCTTCGCGGCGCGCAACGCATGGCGCCCCCGGCTCGTAGGGAGCGCGGTCGCGTTGGGTGCGCTCGTCGCGGTCGCGTACACCGTCGGGTTGGTCGGTGCCGCGTTCGTCGGACCGGACGGGTCCGGCGCCACCCTGCCGGGCGCGAATGCGTTCTCGACCACGTCGATCGCGACTCGCTTCGGGGGCTCGTGGATCCGACCCTACGGCGCGTCGCCGGCAGCATTGGTGCTCGCGCTGCTCGCGGCGGTCACCGCCGTCGTGGGAGGCGCCGTCGTCGCCTCCCGGCGCGGCCGATCGCGCTCGGAGGACGCGTACGACGGGCGGGCGCCGCAGTCACGGACCCGGCGGCGCAAGATCCGCCGAGTCGGCCGCTGGTGGGTCGGGGCGACCTTCCTGATCGTCGCCATGCTGACGGTCAGCCTGCTCGCGCACGACTACACCTCGGTCACCGACAGCGGTGAGCAGGTGCGGGGCGACGGGCAGCGCGCGCTGCCGATCGGCACGGGAACGGTGCTCGAGATCCGGGACGACGGCGTGCGGTCGGTCCGGCCGCCGGTGAAGCACGTGGCCCTTACGTTCGACGACGGCCCCGATCCGACGTGGACGCCGGCGATTCTCGACGTGCTCGCGGAAGAGCACGTCCCCGGCACGTTCTTCGTGATCGGGGAGAGCGTCGTGCGCCATCCCGCGCTGGCCCGCCGTGTCCTGGCGCAGGGCGGCGACCTCGGCGTGCACACGTATCGCCATCTCGACATCTCCGATCAGGACCCCGCGGCCCTCCAGCGGGATCTCCGGCTCACCCAGCTGGCGATCGTGGGCGCGACCGGCCACCGCACGGGTCTGTTCCGGCCCCCGTTCATCACCGTGCTCGACGGTGTAGGGCTGCGCCGGTATCTGGCGTTGCACTCGGTCGGCGCGAGCGGGTACCTCACCGTGCTCGCCGACCGCGATTCCGAGGACTGGCGCCGGCCCGGGGTGGACACGATCGTGCGCGCCGCGCTCCCCGAGCATGACGCCGGCGCGGTCATCGAGCTCCACGACGGCGGTGGCGACCGCTCACAGACCGTCGCCGCGTTGCGCATCGTGATCGACGAGCTCCGGGGCCGGGGCTACCACTTCGACACCGTCAGCCGGCTCGCAGGACTCGACCCTCGCGTGGTGATGCCGTCGGCCGGCGTCGGCGAGCAGGTCTGGGGCCGCTGGTTCGTGCACGCGGCCCGCGCCGTCGACGACGTCAACCTCACGTTCCTCGCGCTCGTTCTCCTCGCGACGCTTCTCTCGGTGCTCCGGATCGTCGTCGGGTTCGTCGGGGCCCGCCGCGGCGGTCGCGTGCCGTTCGTGGTCGGTGCCGACCCGCCGTCGGTGTCGGTGATCGTCGCCGCCTACAACGAGGAACGCCGGCTGACTGGGACGCTGGTCGCGCTCACGCGAGACCTGGATACGCCGGTCCAGGTGGTCGTCGTCGACGACGGCTCGACCGATGCCACGGCCGAGATCGCGCGCGCCTTCCCGGTCGAATTGGTCTGCGTGCCCCACGCCGGCAAGGCGTGCGCGCTCGCCGCCGGGCTCGAACGCTGCACGGGCGAGATCGTGGTGACGGTCGACGCGGACACCCGCGTGCGGCCGGACACCGTCAGTCGTCTCGTCGCACCCTTCGAGGACCCGAAGGTCGGCGGGGTCAGCGGGAACATCGAGGTGGCGACACCGTGTGGGTGGCTGGGCGCAGCCCAGCAACTCGAGTACGTGATCGGGAACGCGTTCGACCGTCGGGCCCTCGACGTGCTGCGCGTCCAGGTGACGATTCCAGGCGCCACGGGGGCGTTCCGGCGCGCGGCCCTGGATGCGGTCGGCGGCTTCTCGGGAGGCACGGTCGCGGAGGACACGGACCTGACGTTGGCGGTCGCGGCCGCCGGCTGGGACGTGCGGTTCGCGCCCGAGGCGCGGTCGCGGACGTCCACGCCGGACGATATCCGGACTCTCTGGCGTCAACGCTCCCGCTGGTCGTTCGGGATCACCCAGGCCGTGTGGCGGCGGCGGGGCATGATCGGGCGCTGGCGAGAGGAACCGCGCGCGGCGGCTGCTGCGGCGTACCTGCTCGCCTCCCAGGTGCTGCTCCCGGCGCTCGCTCCGTTGCTCGACCTCGCGGCGATCTGGGCGATCCTCGACGGCAGCACCCTGCTGCTCGTGCTCTGGGGGATCGTGACCGTGTTCCAGTTCGTCGGGGCCGTCGTCGCCGTGCGCGTGGAGCGGCGATCGTCGCGACTCCTGTGGGCGTTTCCGCTGCACCTGCTCGGATACCGCCAGCTGACGTCGATCGTCGGTGCGCAGAGCGTCGCGTGGGCGGCCGCCGGTCGCTGGCCGGCCTGGGGTCGACGGACCGCACCGCAGCCCGAGCGTGCCGAGCGCGACCGTGCCACGCGACCGATCCGCGTGCCGGTCACGACCCGGTGGAGCGCGGCGCTGCGGTCGGCGGTCGGGTTCGAGCGCGCCGAGGCGTCCTGATCGGCCGTCAGACTCCTCCCGGCGTCCGCGCATCGGTCAGGATGGCGGCGATGCCGACCGTGGAGCCGCCGCCGAGCGTGTGGGCGCTCCCAGACCCCGAGACGGCGGGCGCCGGTGAGGTCGCCGGCATCGGTGGGGACCTCGAGCCGGGCACGCTGCTCGCCGGCTACCGCCAGGGTCTGTTCCCGATGCGCGTCGGGCGGCGCCGGACGCTCGGCTGGTGGAGTCCCGACCCGCGTGGAGTGATCCCGCTCGACGGCCTGCGGGTCAGTCGCTCGCTCCGGCGCAGCGTGGGGCGGTTCGAGGTCCGGGTCGACACGGAGTTCGAGCAGGTCATGCGCGCGTGCGCCGACCCGCACCGTCCGCACGGTTGGATCGACGACGAGTTCGTGGCCGCCTACGTCCGTCTCCACGAGCTGGGATGGACGCACTCCGTGGAGACCTGGCGTGACGGCCGGCTCGTGGGTGGGCTCTACGGCGTGGCGATCGGTGGTCTGTTCGCGGGAGAGTCGATGTTCCACCGGGAGTCCGACGCCTCGAAGGTCGCGCTGGTCGCGCTCGTCGCACGATTGCGCGCCCGGGGCGCGCCGCTGCTCGACGTGCAATGGGTGACACCCCACCTCGCGTCGCTCGGAGCCGTGCCGATCAGCCGTGAGGAGTACGGCCGTCGGCTCCGCACCGCCGTCGCGCTCGACGTCCCCTGGTGACCCGACCCACCTCCCCCTCGTTGGGGGCGCGCAACGCGCGGAGGCGGCGGTCAGGAGGCGCGGTCGGCGGCCACCATGTCGAGGAGGGCGTACTCCTCACCGGTGTCCATGGCGTCCTCGTATTCGATGACGCCGATCTCGGTGAAGCGCTCCCGCAGCCAGCCGTCGCCGGCGTCGAGTAGGCCGAGCTTCTTGCAGTTGGGCACGATCTTGGAGAACAGCGCCCCCTGGAACGGGTTGCCGCCCTGCGCGCGGAGCGCGAACAGGGTCTCGGTGATGGTGCGACGCGAGATCCCCATGCGCTCCCAGACCGCCTGCATCATCAGGCGATCGCGCATGCGCAGCCCGGCTTCGAACGCGAACTCCTGGCGTTCGCGGATCTCCGCGGCACCGAGGCCCTCGTAGTACTCCTGGAGGGAGAGCACGCCGAACGCGACGTGACGGGCCTCGTCGCTCATGACGTAGCGCAGCAGCTGCTTGAGCAAGGGCTCCTGGGTCACGTGGTGCATGAAGCCGAATGCCGCGAGCGCCAGGCCCTCGATCATGATCTGCATGCCCATGTAGGTCATGTCCCAGCGGGAGTCGCCGAGGACGTCGTTGATGAGCAGCTGGAGGTTGGCGTTGACGGGGTAGTGGCCGTCGAGCTTCTCGTCCAGGTAGCGCGCGAAGACCTCGACGTGCCGGGCCTCGTCCATCACCTGGGTCGCGGCGTAGTACTTGGCGTCGATCCACGGCGTCGTGACGACGATCTTGCCGGTGCAGAGGAGCGCGCCCTGCTCGCCGTGGAGGAACTGGCTCATCCGCCAGTTGAAGGCCTCCATCTGGAACTGCAACCACTCCGGCTCCCCCCAGGAGCGGACCGGCGAGCCCTCGACCTCGATCATGCGCTGCTGGAAGAAGGCGACCGCGCCCGACATCTCGCGAGCGACCTTCTCGGGGTCGACCTCGGTCGACCAGTCGAGGTCGGTCGACCCGTTCCACTGCGAGGTCTTGGCCTTCTCGTAGAGCTTGCCGAGACCCTCGCGGGTCCGGCCGTAGTCCCACGTGAAGATCGCGTCGCCCCGGGCCGGCGTGACGTGACAGGCGTCGCCGAAGTCACGGGCGTCGTCCCGCAGGATCGACTCGACGTCGTTCACGTCCTCGCGGCCGAGGAAGTGGGAGGACTGGTCGCTCATGGTTGACCTTCCGGGCACAGCGGGTGAGGCGTCCAGGGTACCGAGTGCCTCGGGGAGGTGCAGCCCGGAACCGCCGGCACCGGCGCCGCCGCGTGAGTGGCGGACGTCACGAACGTCGGGGTCGTGCCCCGGGACGGGCCGGACGGGCTCGACACGGGAGCCGAGCACTAGCGTGCGCGGCGTGTCGGACCTCGAGATCTTCCACAACCCGTCGTGCTCGAAGTCGCGCGCGGCCCTGCAGATCGCGACGGACCGGGGGCTCGACCCCACCGTCATCCAGTACCTGAAGGCGCCGCCTGCGCGGGACACGCTGGAGCGGATCGTCGACGTCGTCGCGGACGAGCCCGCCGCGCTCGTCCGCAAGGACGCGAAGTTCAAGGCGCTCGGCCTCGCCGCGGGCGACTACGTGACGCGCGAGCAGGTCGTCGACCTGCTGCTGGAACACCCCGAGTTGATGGAGCGACCTGTCGTCATCGTCGACGGCCGAGGCGTGATCGCGCGCCCGCCCGAGAAGTTGCTCGACCTGCTCGCCGAGCGGAAGGACTGACCGAGACCATGGCACCGACTGCCGACGCCGTTCGTGAGGAAGTCCGCGAGTGGATCGCGAAGAACTGGGATCCCGACCTCACCGTGGGGGAGTGGTGGGCTCGCCTCGCCGAGTCGGGCTACGCCGCGCCGACGTTCCCGGAGGAGGACTTCGGCAGGGGGTACGGCCGCGCACTGGCGAACGTGGTCAACGAGGAGCTGAGCCGGGCCGGGGCGGTCGGACCGCCTGCCGGGTTGGGCTACCTGCTCGCCGCGCCGACGATCGCGACGCACGCGAACCGCGAGCAGAAGAACCATTGGCTCCAGCGGATCCTCGACGGCACGGATGCGTGGTGCCAGCTCTTCAGTGAGCCGGGTGCGGGCTCGGACCTCGCCGGGCTCCAGTGCAAGGCCGAGCGTGACGGTGACGAGTGGGTGATCACGGGTCAGAAGGTGTGGACCTCCACCGCGCAGCAGTGCAACATGGGGATGCTCATCGCCCGGACCGATCCCGACGCCCCGAAGCACGCCGGCATCACCTACTTCGGTATCGAGATGGACCAACCCGGCATCGAGATCCGGCCGCTGCGGGAGATGACCGGACGCGCCATGTTCAACGAGGTGTTCCTCGACGGCGCCCGGGTTCCCGACGCGAGCATGATCGGGGGACTCAACAACGGCTGGGCGGTCGCGAACACCACGCTCGCCGCCGAGCGCGCGGGCCTCGGCAGCGGCGGCAGCGGTGCGGCCGGCTCGGCCTTCCCCGGCCCGATCGCGGGTCAGCTCGGCCTCCGCGTGGGCGACACGGTCGGCCAACTCCGGACCGGTGGAACGGGTGGTGGTGGAGGCGGGATGTCGAAGCGGATCACCGCACTCGCCAAGGAGAACGGGACGATCACCGACCCCGTCGTCCGCCAGGGCATCGCGAAGCTGTACACGCTGGAGCAGATCGGGAAGTACTCCGCGCTCCGGATGCGCAGCGGCGGGGCGAGCGCGGCGGCGCCGAACCTGGCGAAGCTCATGATGAGCGACATGCTCCGGCTCAACCGGGACATCGCCACCCGCGTGCTCGGTCCGGCCATGGGGATCATGGGCAAGGACAGCGCCAGTGGTGGGTTGCAGCAGGAGGCACTGCTCTTCTCGCCCGGACCGTCGATCTACGGCGGGACCGACCAGGTCCAGCGAAACATCATCGGCGAGCGGGCGCTCGGCCTGCCCAAGGAACCCGACCCGAACAAGGGCGCCCCCTTCAAGGACATCCCGAAGAACGCGTGACGCTCTGCTGCTCCGCTCGCACCTCTGCGAGATTGTCGTGACGGTGGCTCGCTCCGCAGCTGCTCGCCTCCGCTCGCTCCTCGCTCCGGCTCGAGGTGCCATGACCACAGTGCGAAGCTCGGTTGGTGCCAGAGGTGTGGTGTGAGAGTCGGTATGACGCTTCCGTCGTTCGTGGCGGGGGTCGACGGCGCCACCATCCGCGAGTGGTGTCGGCGGATCGACGACGGGCCGTTCGCGTCCATCGCGGTCGGCGAGCGGGTCGCGTACCCGAGTCACGACCTCGTCACGTCGCTCGCGTTCGCGGCCGCGGCCACCCGCCGGGTCCGGCTCGTGTCGACGGTTGTCGTCCTCCCGAGCCACGACGCGGTGCGGATGGCCAAGCAGGCCGCCA
Organism: uncultured Acidimicrobiia bacterium; assembly: GCA_963801105.1. Lineage (GTDB taxonomy): Bacteria > Actinomycetota > Acidimicrobiia > IMCC26256 > JAENVU01 > JAENVU01. The sequence goes on along the minus strand of CAWDDH010000003.1, from coordinate 3,171,509 downwards.
CGATCGACGTGCTCTCGGAGGGCCGCCTGACGCTGGGCGTCGGGGTCGGCGGTCGCGACCAGGACTACGCCGCGGTCGGTGCCTCCACCGGGCGCCGGTTCGCCCGGCTCGACGAGCAGGTGGCCACGATGCGCCGGGTCTGGCGCGGCGAGGCCGTCGTCGCCGGCGTGCCGCCGATCGGACCGGCGCCGGTGCAGCCGGGCGGTCCGCCGGTGTTGACCGCGGCGATGGGCCCGAAGTCGCTCGCTCGCTCGGCCCGGTGGGCCGACGGACTGTCGGGCTTCGACCTCGCCGCCGACCCGGCGACCGTCGCCGCGAGCTTCCACGCGGCGCGCACGGCCTGGACCGACGCGGGACGGGCCGAGCGCCCGTGGCTCGCGACGTCGAGCTGGTTCGCGCTCGGAGACCGGGCGACCCACCGACTGCACGGCTACGCGCGGCACTACCTCTCGAACTTCGGCGACGAGGTCGCCGAGGCGATGGCCTCCCTGTGCACGCTGGACGACGCCGGCCGCGTGCGGGCAGTGGTCGACGCGCTCGGCGAGCTCGGCTGTGACGAGCTGATCCTGGTGCCCACCACGGACGACGTCACCGAGCTCGACCGACTCGAGCGCTGCCTCGGCTGAACCCCCTACAGTGCGCGGATGGGTTGCGGATGCCTGCTCGCGCTGGTGGCGATGGTGTCACCCCGCGTGGCGATCTTGGTCGTGTGGTTGCTCACCGATCGCATGGGAATCGCGTTCGAGCACTTCTGGATGGGACTCGTCGGGTTCCTCTTCCTCCCCTGGACCACGCTCGTGTGGGCGATGGCCTACCGGCCCGGCCACGGCGTCCAGGGCTTCGGCATCGTGCTGGTGGTCTTCGCGTTCATCGTGGACCTGTCGACGCACACCGCGGCGTCGAAGGCCCGACGCACGTCCGACGCCGCGCTGAGCGCCATGCTGGCCGAGCTCCTCGAGCACGACGGAGTGGTGGAGACGTGCGCGCTGGACGCGCCGGTCGGCTTCATGGCGCTGCACGGCGGCTCGCTCGAGCGGGGCACGGCCGAGATCGCGCGCGCCGCCGCAGCCCGCATCGGCGCGTCGCTCTACGCGGTGGAGCAACCCGAGGACCTGCAGTGGCACATCCCATCGCACCGCTACGACCCCGAGCACGCGCCAGCGCTGGCGCAGTACCTCGGCCATGTCGAACGGGTGGTCTCCATCCACGGGTACGGCCGGGACGGCTGGTGGACACGGCTGCTGGTCGGGGGAGTCGATCGGGAGCTCGCCGGGCGGGTCTCGGCCACGCTGCGGAGCCATCTCGACGGCTTCGAGGTGGTCGACGACCTCGAAGCGATCCCGCGGGAGCTGCGCGGCCTGCACCCGGCGAACCCGGTGAACCGCACCCGTGGCGGCGGCGTGCAGCTCGAGCTCCCGCCGCGGATCCGCGGGCTCGGCCCGCACGGCCGGCCCGAGTACGTCGAGGCTCTCGTGAGCGGCCTCGTGCACGCGTTCGACTGAGTGACCAGACGGTCGTCGCGCCGGCCCCCGCTAGCCTCCCGGCCCATGACGAAGCAGCTCGACCTCGGATTCATGATCGGGTACTGGGGGGCCGGACCACCCACGAACGTCCCGGAGCTCGTTGCCGAGGCCGAGCGACTCGGCTTCGCGACGGTGTGGACCGCGGAGGCCTACGGATCGGACGCGCTGACCCCGCTCGCGTGGTGGGGATCGCAGACCTCACGGATCCAGCTCGGGACGTCGATCATCCAGATGTCGGCTCGCACGCCGACCGCCACCGCGATGGCCGCGATCACGATGGATCACCTCACCAACGGTCGTTTCATCCTCGGACTCGGCGCATCGGGCCCGCAGGTCGTGGAGGGGTGGTACGGGCAGCCCTACGCCAAGCCGCTCGCCCGCACGCGCGAATACGTCGAGATCATCCGCAAGATCCTGGCCCGGGACGAGCCCGTGACCTACGCCGGCGAGCACTACCGGTTGCCGATCGAGGGCGGCACCGGGCTCGGGAAGGCGGTGCGGTCGATCACGCATCCGCTCCGGGCCGACCTGCCGATCTACCTCGCGTCCGAGGGCCCGAAGAACGTCGCGCTCACCGGCGAGATCGCCGACGGCTGGCTCGCCATCTACTTCTCACCCAAGGTCGACGACTTCTACCGCAGCGCACTCGCCGAGGGCTTCGCCCGACCCGGTGCGCGGCGAAGCTTCGACGACTTCACCGTCGCCGCCACGGTCCCGGTGATCTTCCACGACGACGTCGACGAGGCCGCCGACATGCTGCGGCCGGTGCTCGCGCTCTACATCGGCGGGATGGGAGCACGCGAGGTGAACTTCCACGCCAACGTGTTCGGCCGGATGGGCTACGAGGCCGAGGCCCGCGAGATCCAGGACCTCTACCTCGCGGGCAAGAAGGAGGAGGCCGCGGCGAAGGTGCCGCGCTCGCTCATCGAGGAGACCGCGCTGATCGGTCCGAAGGAGAAGATCCGGGACGACCTCGAGATGTGGCGAGAGTCCTGCGTGACCCAGATTCTGCTCTACGGCGACGCGAACACGATGCGCACCATGGCCGAGCTCTGTCTCTAGCGGAGCACCACGTGCTCGGGGCCGGTCAGCATCCAGAGGAAGCCGTTCGGGTCCAGGAAGTTCTCCTCGTCGGTCCGGATGACGTCATGGCTCGCCGGATCCGTGGCCATGCCGAAGAAGTCCCGGGCGCTGCGGAACCACTCGATCGTGACCCCGTCGAGGTCGCACTCGGTCCGGACGTAGTCCTCGGGGAGACGGTGGTTCTGCTCGTAGCGGATGAAGTACTTGCGTACCGCCGGCGTGTCGCGGTTGAGCGGACCGTGGATCTCCCACCAGTAGCGGCGGAACTCCTCGAGGTCCATCCCCGGCTTGTGGCGCACTCCGCAGATGAGCTTGGTGATGGGCTCGCCCCGGTCCTCGGGGCCGGCGATCACCTTCATCTCCTCGCCGGTGAAGACCTCGTAGATCTCGGCGAAGAGCTCCGCCGCGTCGGCGCGCACGGCGGCGCGGCCCGGCTCGTCCCGTGACGCCTCGTAGCGCTCGAGCGATTCCCACCACTGCACCGCGACGCCGTCGTAGGGGCACTCGGTCCGCTCGTAGTCCCGAGGGGTGCGCCGGTGCTGCTCGTACCTCAGGAGCCCTCCGTGGCCGGCCGTGGCGCGGACGAGGTCGGCGTGCGCGCCCCGCCACCGCTCGTGGAACTCGTCCACTCCGAGATTCGGATGACGACGTACGAAGCCGATGCGCTTGATCATGAGTCCTCCGGGTTGCCGCTCGGCGGTGATCCTGGCAGCCTGTCGCCCCTCGCAGCGAGCTTCCCGGGGGGACACATGTCGAGCAGTCGAGTGCGGGTGGGACGACTCCGCACCATCGCGTTGGTGGTGCTCATGGGCGGGTTCGCTGCGCCGAATCGTGCCGGTCGCGATCGTCGTCGCTCGAGGTCGGGGAAGAGGTGTGACCGCGCTGCTGGAGGGCCGTACCGCGGTGGTGACCGGCGTGGGCCCCGGCCTCGGGCGCGCGACGGCGCTCGCGCTGGCCCGCGAGGGTGCCGCGCTGGTCCTGGTCGCCCGGAACGCCGAGCGGGTCGGGGGCGTCGCCGAGGAGATCACCGCCGCCGGCGGCCGCGCGATCGCCGTCCCCGCGAGCGTCACCAAGCCCGAGGACTGCGCCCGGATCGCCGAGGCCGCCACGGACGGGTTCGGTGGCATCGACGTGCTCGTCAACAGCGCGTTCCGCGGCGACACGTTCCAGCCCATCGAGACCGCGGACCTCGACGTCTGGCGGAAGATCTTCGACGTCAACTTCTACGGCCCGGTCAACATGACGCGGGCCTGCCTGCCGGCGCTCCGCGAGGGGGGCGGTGGGAGTGTGGTGATGGTGGCGTCGCAGAGCGCCCGCAAGATCCGCCCGAACGAGGCCGGGTACGCGGCGAGCAAGGCCGCGCTCATCACCCTCACCCGCTCGCTCGCGACCGAGCTGGCCGCCGACCGGGTCCGGGTCAACGCGGTGGTACCCGGCTGGATCTGGGGCCCCAACGTGCAGATGTACGTCGAGTGGCAGACCCAGGCGCGCGGCGTCACCGCGGACGAGGTGATCGCCGAGATCACGAGCGAGATCCCCCTCGGCGAGATCCCGCCCCAGGAGGACATCGCGGAGTCGATCGTGTTCTTCGCCTCCGACATGGCCCGGGTGATCACCGGACAGACGCTCGACGTGAACGGCGGCGAGTACTTCGGATGAGCGACCTCACGGGACGGGCGGGGCTGGTCACCGGTGGCGCGTCGGGACTCGGCCGGGCGACCGCGCTCGAGCTGGCCCGGCGGGGCGTGCGCGTCGTGGTCGCCGACCGCGACCAGGCCGCGGCCGCGACCGTGGTGGGCGAGATCGAGGCGTCCGGGGGTCAGGCCCTCGCGGTCGAGACCGATGTCACCGACCCGGCCGGGTGCGAGCAGCTCGTCGCCCGCTGCGTCGAGGAGTACGGCGCCCTGGACCTCGCGGTGAACAACGCCGGGACCACGGGTCTGCCGGGCAGCGTCGTCGACTACCCGCTCGACGCCTGGCGCGCCACGATGGCGGTCAACCTCGATGGCGTCTTCTTCTCCTGCGCGCCGAGCTCCCGGTGATGGTGGCGGCCGGACGCGGCGCGATCGTCAACGTCGCCTCGGGCGCGGGCATCGTCGGCTTCGCCGGCCTCCCTGCGTACGTGGCGAGCAAGCACGGCGTGGTCGGGCTCACGCGTTCGGCTGCGCTCGAGTGCGCGCCCAAGGGTGTCCGCGTCAATGCGGTGTGCCCGGGCAGCACCCGTACACCGATGCTCGAGGGCTTCATGGGCGGCGACGCCAAGGTCGAGCGCATGATGACGGCGAGCGTGCCCCTCGGCCGGCTCGCGACGCCCGAGGAGATCGCCGCCGCGATCGTCTGGCTCTGCACCGACGACGCGAGCTACATGGTCGGCCACGCGCTCGTGGTCGACGGTGGTTCCACCGTCCAATAGCCGAGCGTGCCGCGCCTGCCCGCCGGTCAGGGTCCCGGCCCCGCCCGCGCGAGTTCGTCCTTGGTCACCAGTCGCTGTCGTCCGAGCGGACCGATCCGGCGCAGGTCCCGGCGGGTCTTCAGGTCGTGATGGTGAGCGCAGACGCGCCCGAGGTTCTCGAGTGAGGTCGGGCCGCCCTCGGCGAAGGGGGCGTTGTGGTCGATCTCGAGGTGGCGGTCCACCTCGCAGCCGTCGATCACGCAGGTGAGGTCCCGGGTCTGGACCGCAGTGCGCAGGTGGGCGGGGATGGTCCGGCCGAGATGGGCGACGCGCGTCACGTCGACGCCGTTCGTCACGAGTGCCTTGAGGATCGCGTCCGACGCGAGGCGGCGGGCGACGCCGACGGGGATCGGTCCCGCACCCTCGATCTCGCAGATCTCGCCGGCTTGGGTCACGCCGCGCTCGTACGCGGGCTTCGACACGTGCACCACCACGGTTCCCAACGCCCGGGCGCCGCGCGTGCGGCGGTCCTCCCCGTCCGGATTCGCATCGGTAGAGCCGGCCGCGAGTCGCGCCAGCGCGTCGAACGCCACCGCGTCGGGGTGCTCGAACCGGCCTCGGGCGCGGTTCGCCTCGAAGAGGTCCTGCTCGTAGGGCTCGAGCGCCGCCATGATCTGCGCGGTGCGGTCGAGCGGGCCGCGCACGTCGATCTGACCGGTACCGTCCGCGCCGCAGCGATGCCGCACGCAGCGTTGGGAGTGGATGCGCTCGTACTGGCCGACCTCGTCCGAACGCGCGGCTGCGCTGACGCGGTCGCACTCCAGTCTGAGGCCTTTCAGCCCGGCGTGCCCTGCGGTGTCGAGCAGTGACTCCTCGGCGGTCGGGTCGAGCGCCGCGGCCGCGTCACGTGCTCGGCCTGGGCGGGGGAGAGCACACCCGAGCGCATCGCCGCCGCGGTCGGGAAGGTCCACGACCCGGCGGGCGGTGCCGACCGTGGCCCGGGCCGCACCGACCGTGGTTCCGGCGATGGCGGCGACCCAGCTCTCGATGTCCCGGAACGAGCCGTCGCCCACCCACGCGCCGGTCTGGTCCAAGCGCCCGACGGCGAGGGTGCGACCGGCGCCGGCGAGCTTCTCGAGCCGACGAACTGCTCGACGACCGTGCGCGCCTCCGGACCGGTCAGGGTGTCCGGTGCGAGGTCACCGACGAGCGTCCGGGCGGACGACGAGAGCGGTGAGTTCTGCGAGCACGGACACCTCCTCCGACGTGACGGGACCATCGATCCGGGCGGGGAAGCCGAGGAGAAGTGCTGGTCATGGTACTCGAACGTACGTTCGCTGTCAAGCCGAATCTTGCCGCAGGCGATTCGAGTCACGTGCCGCCTGGGTGCGCTGGAAGCACCGGCTTCGATGATGCAGGCTCTCCCTGTGAAAATGATCCCCGGACTGGCAGCCGGCGGGCTCCTCCTCGCCGCGTCGTGCACCGGATCGGCGGAACGACGCACAACCCCCCGCCGACGAGTCGCACGCCGAAGGTGGAGAGAGTCTGCGGCACTCCCTCACGGTTCGGCCGGGACGCGATCCGAACGAGATCCGCGGCGTGAGCAGGACCGGCACGATCTGGGGGCTGGCGCTGGGGCCCGGTCACGTCCCGCCCGAGCCCGGTGACGAGCTGAAGATCGTCTGGCGGGTGACGGGGAGCGGACCGCTGCAGGTCACCCTGACGGCGCCGGACGGGTCGAAGCGCCCGCTCGTCTTCGGACCCGAGCCGCACGGGGAGGCCAGCAGCTGGCAGCGCCCAGACGAGGAGTGGGGGACGGGACTGCGCTTCACGACCGCCGGCTGCTGGCACGTCCACCTCGCGAGATCTGCCACGGCGGGCGACGTGTGGATCCAGGTCGAGAAGGCCGACCCGCTCACCCCACGCCGGACCAGAGCTCGCGCTGGGCGCCCATGGGGTCGTCGACGACCTCGGAGGTGGTGTCGAACACCTGGGTCGCGCGCCGGTCGGCGTCGTACGCGGGCCAGCCGGGGTCGCCGGTGCGGGCGAACGCGATCCACGCGGCGTGCATCTCGTCGGCGAGCGCCTGACGCTCGGGACCGTCGCCGGTGAGCATCGACAGCCCCGGCTTGTCGATCGCGTCCCACATGAACGGCAGCTCCAGCGCGTGGCAGCTCTTGAGCTTCCCACCGAACACCGGTGTCTCCCAGGCGAAGAGGTACATGTACGTGGGTCGCGTGTCGAGCCCCGCCTCCGCGAGTCGTATCGCGGGGATGCGGAAGACGCGATCGGTGGCGACCGCCGTCAGCACGTCCGACGGATCGTCGCTCGGAACCAACGAGTGATACGTCGCCGCGACCTCGGCGGCCCGGTCGCCGAAGCTCGCCGCGAGGGTACGCGACACCGCGGCACCGTCCATCTCGCCGACGCCGAGGTCGAGCCGGGTGAACAGCGTCATCTCGTCCTTGGTGGTCCCGATCATCGTGGGCACCGCGCCCAATCCGGCCCGGACCCCGTCGAGGGGCGCCTCGGGGAGCACGGAGCCGTCGACGACGGGCATGAACGGCAGCTGGATGCGCGCGACCGCGGCGAGGGCCGTGCGCTGGGCCTCGAGCACCAGATCCGTCGGGACCGCTTCGAGATCCGTCAGCGTCGATGCGCCGATCTCGGCGAGCACGGTCCGGGCGATCTCGGTGCCCTTGGCGCGGGTCTGGCAGAACGACCCGCCGCCGGATTGGACGATCGCCTGGGCGAAGAGCCCCTGCGCCGCCGGCAGGCCGAGCAACGTGCCCACGCTCATCCCGCCGGCGGACTCGCCGAAGATGGTGATCCGCGCGGGATCACCGCCGAACGCGGCGATGTTGTCCCGCACCCATTCGAGTGCCAGGACCTGGTCGAGGATCCCCGCGTTGCCGGATCCCGCGACCTCCTCGCCGAAGAGGTCGTCGAGGTGGAGGAACCCGAACGCGCCGAGCCGGTAGTTGATGCTGACGATGACCACGTCGCCGTGGGCCGCGAAGCGACTGCCGTCGTAGATGGGCGAGCCACCGGTGCCGTTCACGAAGGCTCCCCCGTGGATCCAGAACAGGACCGGACGCTTCGCGTCCTCGATCCCCGGCGTGTAGATCGAGAGCGTGAGGCACCCGGCCTCGTCGACGACGGGATCGGGCGCGCCGAGCGCGGCTTCGAGCGGCGAGGGCAGCTGCGGGGCGACGGGACCGAACCGAGTGGCGTCCCGTACCTCGGTCCAGGGCGCGACCGGCACCGGCGGCCGGAACCGGAGCGCGCCGACGGGCGGCGCCGCGTAGGGGATCGAGCGGAACACGTGGATGTCGTCCCGGACGAGTCCGCGCACGGGGCCGGAGGTGGTCGTGACGATCGGCTCGCTCATGCGCCGGCTCCTTGCTCGGGCCGCGCGCGGCCGGATGGCGGGTGCCGAACGTGCCGGACGGATCACCCACGTGTCAAGGTGAGCAGATGACGGGTCCGGACGCGACGCTCGTGCCCCTGCCTTCCCACCCGGCCGGTCGCCCGTGGCCCACGGCGCAGTGGGACCGAGGCTCGACGCCGTCGGCCGTGGGTGTCGACGCCCTCGTCGACGAGATGTTCACCGACCCGCGGTACGAGACCACCTACGCGGTCGTCGTCGTGCACGAGGGCCGCATCGTCGCCGAACGCTACGACGGTGCGCTGCCGAACTGGGTCGGCGACCCGATCCCGGTCACCCCGGAGACGCCCCTGCTCTCCTGGTCCATGGCCAAGTCCATGCTGCACGCGGCGATCGGGATCCTCGTGGGCGACGGGCGGCTCGACCTCGACGCCGCGGGGCTCGTCCCGGAGTGGCGCGACGACAACCGGGCCGAGATCACGATGGCCGACCTGCTCGCGATGCGCGACGGCCTGGCCTGGAACGAGGACTATGTCGAGGCGGGCGGCTCGCAGGTCATCGAGATGCTCTTCGGCGAGGGAAACGAGGACGTCGGGGCGTTCGCGCGCGCCCGGCCGCTCGCGGTCCGGCCGGGGACGCGGTTCAACTACTCCAGCGGGACCACCAACATCCTCTCGGGTGTCGTCGCCGACGTCGTCGGTCGCGGCGAGCCGTACCGCGAGTTCCTGCGCACGCGGTTGTTCGCGCCGATCGGGATGCACACCGCGGAGCCGGTGCTCGACCCCACCGGGTTGTGGGTCGCGTCCAGCTACGTGCACGCGACCGCCGAGGACTTCGCGCGGTTCGGCTCCCTGTACCTGCGCGACGGCGTCTGGGGCGGCGCGCGGATCCTGCCGGAGGGCTGGGTCGACACGGGCCGGCTCCTGCGCTCGATCGACCCGTCCGACGGTCGCGGCTACGGCTGGCAGTGGTGGGTCACCACCGATGACCACGGCACGTTCTGGGCGAACGGGTACGAGGGCCAGTCGATCCTCGTCTCGCCGGGACTCGACCTCGTCGTGGTCCGCATCGGTCGCACGGACGCGGCACACTCGAACGATCTGCTCGACTGGCGCGCGCGGGTCGTGGGCGCCTTCGCGGGGGCCGAGTGAGCGCGCCGATGGAGCCGCTGCCCGAGGACTGGGACCGCGCCCTCGCCGTCGTCGCCCACCCCGACGACCTCGAGTACGGCGCCGCCGCGGCCGTGGCGCGCTGGACGGACCAGGGCAGGTGGGTCGGCTACGTCCTCGCCACGTCGGGGGAGGCCGGGATCGACGGCCTGACGCCCGAGGTGTGCAAGCCGCTGCGGGAGCAGGAGGAGCGGTCGGGCGCGGCGAGGGTCGGCGTGACGACCGTCGAGTTCCTGGGCCACCGCGACGGCGTCGTGGAGGCGGGGCTCGCGCTCCGGCACGACCTCGCCCGGGCGATCCGCCGGCATCGCCCCGACGTGCTGATCCTGGCCAACTACGCCGAGCGCTGGGGGTTCGGGCCGATGAACATGGCCGACCACCGGGCGGTGGGGATCAGCGCCCTCGACGCCGCACGTGACGCGGGGAACCGGTGGGTGTTCCCCGACCTCACCGAGGAGGGGCTCGAGCCGTGGAGCGGGATCCGCTGGGCCGCGGTGAGCGCGGCCCCGGCACCGACCCACTTCGTCGACGTCGCCGCCACCATCGACCGCGGCATCGCGTCGCTGTCCGAGCACCGGGCGTACCTCGCCGGGCTCGGGGAGGGCACGACCGATCCGGATTCGTTCCTGCGCGAGCACGCGGCCGCGGCCGGGAGGGCAGTCGGGGTGGAGTACGCGGTCGAGTTCGAGCTGGTGCGGGTGTGAGCGGCCTCCGCGGGCAGGCCGCGATCGTCGGGATCGCCGAGACCGAGTACCTGCGCGGCGCCGACGAGCTGCCGGTCGAGATGATGCTGCGCGTGGCCCAGGAGGCGATCGCCGACGCGGGGCTCACCGTCGCCGACATCGACGGTGTGGTCCCGCCGCCGGGGTACACGACCGTCGAGGAGCTGGCGGCGAACCTCGGTATCCCGTCGGTCGGCTACTCGGCCACGGTCCACATGGGCGGCGCGTCGTCGGTCGCGGCGGTGCAGAACGCGGCGATCGCCGTGGCCGCGGGCGTCGCCGAGCACGTGCTGGTGGTCGTCGGCTGGAACGGCTACTCGGCGTTTCGTCACCGGCCGGGCGCACGCACCCCCCGCCGGGGCATGGACGCCAACGCCGTCGCCGACGTGCTGGTGGACTTCTACCTTCCCTACGGCGCGCGTTCGGCCGCGCAGTTCTACGGATGGATCGCGACGCGCCACCAGCAGCTCTACGGCACGCTCGAGACCGATCTCGGTGAGGTCGCGATGGCGTTCCGCGAGCACGCTCACCACCATCCCAAGGCCCTGATGCGCGGCCGCGAGCTCACGATGAACGACTACCTCGCGAGTGCCTGGGTGAGCGAGCCGTTCCGTCGCTTCGACTGCTGCGTCGAGACCGACTGCGCCGCCGCGGTGATCGTCACGACCACGGAGCGGGCGCGTGACCTGGCGCGTCCACCGGCGGTGATCCTCGGCGTGGGGGAGGGGCACCCGTCACCGGCCGATGACATCGCCAACCGCCCCGACCTGTTCCACATCGGTCTCACCGACGCGGCACCACGCGCGTTCGCGATGGCCGGCGTGGACGCGACGGATGTGGACTTCTGCGAGATCTACGACTGCTTCACCTACGTCGTGCTGCTCCAGCTCGAGGCGCTCGGCCTGTGCGGGCGGGGGGAGGCGGGAGCGTTCGTGCGCGACGGCCGGCTCCGCATCGACGGCGCGCTGCCCACCAACACCCATGGTGGGCTGCTGTCCCAGGGCCACATGTGGGGGATGAACCACGTGGTCGAGGCCGTGCGTCAGCTCCGCGGGGACGCTGCGCTCCAGGTCCGCGGCGCCGAGCTCGGGTTGGTGACCGGCTGGGGAGACTTCGGCGACGGCAGCATCGCCGTGCTGGGGGTGGACCGGTGAGCGGGCCGGACGAGCGGGGCCGGCCGGAGCGCATGCTGCCCGGCGGGCAGGGTCTCGCGGCCGAGTTCTACGAGCGTGCAGCCTCCACCGGGCGCGTCCACCTCCAGCGCTGCAGCGGGTGCGACACGTGGCGGCATCCGCCGCGCGTGCTCTGTGCCGCCTGCGGATCGGACGCGTGGGCGTGGCAACCGGTGGCCGGTCGCGGCCGGGTCTACACGTGGACCACGACCCACCGGGCGACGGACCCGGTCTTCGCCGAGCACCTGCCCTACGCGGTGCTGGTGGTCGAGCTCGAGGAGGGCCCGAGACTCGTGGGCAACCTCGTGGACCTCGACCCGACCGATCTCGCCCTCGACCTGCCCGTCGAGATCGTGCTCGACCGCCGCTCGGACACCGTCGCGCTGGTGGACTTCCGCCCGCTGCGCTGACCCGACTACGGAGTGGCGGACCGGTCCAGATCGGGTTCGAGGTAGATCAGACGCGCTTCGGGCACCGCGGCGCGCACGGCCGACTCGACCGTGTCGATCGCGTGGGCCAGCCCCTCGCGGTCGAGGTGTGGAAGTCGAGCTTGGCCGCGACGAGGAGCTCGTCCGGACCGAGGTGGAGCGTGCGCAGGTGGATCAGCGACCGCACCGCCGGGTGGTCGGCGATCGTCTGTTCGATCAGGTGCTGGTCGGGCAGCGACGCGCCCTCGCCGATGAGCAGGCTCTTCATCTCGGTCGCGAGCACGATCGCGATCGCGCCGAGGAGGATGCCGATGGCGATGGACCCGATCGCGTCGAAGCGGGGTTCGTCGGTCGCGACCGCGAGCCCGAGTCCGACGATCGCGAGCACCAGCCCGACGATCGCCCCCGTGTCCTCGAGGAGCACGACGGGGAGCTCGGGGTTCTTGGTGCGCCGGATGAACTCCCGCCATCCCGTGCCCTCGCGCTCGGACGCGGCCTCGCGGGCCGCGGTCCGCAGCGACAGGCCCTCGAGCACCACGGCGACGCCCAGCACCGCGAACGCGATCCCCGGGCTCTCGATGTCGTGTGGCGTGCGTAGCTTCTCGACGCCTTCGAAGAGGGAGAACATCGCACCGAGGGTGAACAGCACGAGGGCGACCACGAACGCCCAGAAGAACCGCTCGGCGCCGTACCCGAAGGGGTGGGCGGCATCGGGGGCCCGCCGGGCCCGCTTGCCACCGAGGAAGAGCAGGCCCTGGTTGCCGGTGTCCGCGAACGAGTGGATCGACTCGGCGAGCATCGACGCCGACCCGGTCACGATCGCGGCAAAGACCTTCGCGACCGCAATGCCGAGGTTCGCGAGCAGCGCGGCGACGATGGCGCGCCGGGAGCCTTCGTGCACCTAGCCGTCCCAGACCATGCGCGACCCGGCGGGTGCTTCGCCGAGGATCTCCACCGGGCTGTGCTTGTTGATGTGCCCGATGAGCATGTTGTAGACGCCGTACCCGACCAGCTCGCGCAGCCGTGGTGAGAACGTGCGCGCGACCGCGACGGGGATGCCGAGCTGCTGGTTCTCCTGCTGGCGCACCCATCCCGCGCAGTAGTTCATGGCGATCCCGACGCGATCGGTGTCGGTGCGGTTGGAGCCGCCGCCGTGCCAGAGGCTGCCGTGCCAGATGAGCACGCTGCCGCGCGGCATCTCGGCCGGGATCGAGTCGTAGTGGGCTCCGTACACCGGCGACGAGTCGGCGAGATGCGACCCCGGAATGATGCGGGTCGCGCCGTTCGCCTCGGTGAAGTCGGTGAGCGCCCACATCGAGTTGCACACCGTCGGGACGTGCGGCTTGGCGAGCGGCATGAGCTGGTCGTCGGCGTGGATCGGCTGGGCCGACTCGCCGGGGCGGATGCGGATCGACGACAACGACGAGACGAGACAGCCGGCATCGAGCACGCCGTCCACGACGGGGAGCACGTGATCGTGCACCGGCACCGCCGCCCAGACGGGCGAGAGCCCGAGGAGGTTGTACACGCGCAGGGTGTTCGTCCCCTCGAATGCGTTCGGCGACGGTCGGACGTCGTAGACGCGCTCGAGCGTCTCGAGGTCCGCGGTGAGGGCGTCGAGCAGGTCGGGCGGGATCGCGTCCGCCACGATCGTGAAGCCGTCGCGCGCGATGGCGTCCACGTGCTCCTCGACAGTGGCGGGATCGAGCATTGTCCCACGGTAGCGCCGCGTCCCGCGTCCGGCCGGGGGGCGTCCCCTACGCTCCCCGCATGGCCATCTATGCGCTCGGCGACCTCGTGCCCCGGATCGATCCCACGGCGTTCGTGCATCCTGACGCCACCGTCATCGGGAACGTCTCGATCGGCCCGGACTCGTCCGTGTGGCCCCAGGCGGTGCTGCGCGGTGACTACGGCAGCATCACGGTCGGCGCCCGCACGAGCATCCAGGACGGCAGCGTCATTCACGCAACCCTTCTGAACCCGACCGTCATCGGCGACGACTGCGTGATCGGGCACCTCGTGCACATCGAGTGCTGCACGATCGGAAATGGCGTGCTCGTGGGATCGGGTTCGATCGTGCTCCACCGGGCGGTGGTCCACGACGAGGCGCTCGTCGGCGCGGCCGCGTTGGTCCCGAACGACATGGAGGTGCCGAGCCGGGCCATGGCGCTCGGCGTCCCGGCCCGGCTGCGGCCCGACGCGGTCGAGCCGGAGCTGATGATCCGGATGGGCGCGCGCCAGTACATCGAGAATGGCGAGCGCTACCGCCGGGATCTGCGCCGCGTGGATGGATAGGACGCCGCCGGCACCCTCCCCCTAGTCTCGCCGGACCCGAAATCGAGGAGCTCACCATGCCCGAAGCAGTCATCGTCGCCACCGCCCGCACCCCGATCGGCCGGGCCTTCAAGGGCTCGTTCGTCGACGAGCGCGGGGACGACATGGCGGCCTTCATCGTCGACACGGTCCTGAACAAGGTCCCGGAGCTGGACCGGGGGCTGGTGGACGACCTCATGCTCGGCTGCGGCCTCCCGGGCGGGGAGCAGGGCTTCAACATGGGCCGGGTCGTCGCGGTGCTCGCGGGCATGCCGAAGGTACCGGGCTGCACGATCACGCGCTACTGCTCCTCCTCGCTCCAGACGATCCGCATGGCCGCGCACGCGGTGCGCGCGGGCGAGGGCGACGTCTTCGTCGCCGCCGGCGTCGAGGCGGTCAGCCGGTTCATGGTGGGCGGCAGCTCCGACCACACCCCGAACACCCAGAACCACAGGTTCGACCAGGCCGCCGAGCGCAGCGCGGCCCGCACCGCCGGCGACCAGGGCACCTGGACCCCGGCGGAGGGCCTGCCCGACGTGTACATCGCTATGGGTGAGACCGCGGAGAACGTCGCCGAGATCGAGAACGTCTCCCGCGAGGAGATGGACGACTACGCGTTCCTCTCCCAGCAGCGCGCCGGCGCCGCGATCGAGCGGGGCTTCTTCGAGCGAGAGATCACCCCGTACACGACGGGCGCCGGTGCGGTGATCAGCGCCGACGACTGCCCGCGTCCGACCACCGAGCGCGAGAAGCTCGCGAGCCTCGCTCCCGCGTTTCGCCCGACCGGTCGCGTCACCGCCGGGAACGCGTGCCCGCTGAACGACGGCGCGGCCGCGGTCATCGTGATGAGTGACACCAAGGCCCGGGAGCTCGGCGTCACGCCCATCGCACGCATCGTGTCGTCGGGTGTGACCGGACTCGACCCGGAGATCATGGGTCTTGGCCCGATCGAGGCGAGCCGCCAGGCCCTTGCCCGCGCCGGGATGACGATCGACGACGTCGACCTCGTGGAGATCAACGAGGCGTTCGCGGCGCAGGTCATCCCGTCGGCCAAGGCGCTCGGCATCGACTGGGACAAGCTGAACGTGAACGGCGGGGCGATCGCGCTCGGCCACCCGTTCGGCATGACGGGCGCCCGCATCATGGGCACCCTGCTCAACGGCCTCGAGGACTCCGGCAAGACCGTGGGGCTCGAGACGATGTGCGTGGGCGGCGGTCAGGGCATGGCGATGATCGTCGAGCGGCTCAACTGAGCAGGGGCGTAGGGGCGCACCCACCAGATCTCGCGCTCGGGGATCACCGTCGTCTCGTCGCCCAGCTGGAGCGTGACCTTCCGGTGGGCGCGTGAGCGCAGCACGCCGTCGCCCTCGGAGCCCCGTCCCCACCGGACGGCGAGATGGCGGCCCCGTCCGAGCCGCAACCGCTCGTCGACGGTGTAGTCGTAGCTGCCGTCCGGAGCCACGCGTGCCGGACCGCCGAGGCGCACCTTGTGCTCGGTGTAGGAGCGGGCGAGCTTCTCCCGCTTCGCGGGGCCGAGGAACTCGCCCGTGGCGTCGAGGAAGATCCGCGTGAACGTCCGGCCGTGATTGGGCAGGTCCACCGCGTCGGAGAGGGCCCAGTGCACGAGCTCGTGCAACACGACTGCAGTCGTGCGGTACCGGCGGGGCAGCGTGATCGTCGGCCGGCCGGGGTCCTCGCGGTAGAACGCCTGGCGGGCGCCGTTGCCCGGTCGGAGCTTGGGGACGCGGTCCAGGTCACGCTCGGGGAACCGGGCGATCCACCAGAGCGATCCGACGACCTCGTCGACGAACGCCGCGCAGTCCGGGAGCATGGGCAGCCGGCGGCCGCCCATCGGGGTCTCGGCGCGGTAGACCCGGCTGCGCTGGGAGTCCCGCGGCGTCATCGGCCCGATTTCAGCGCATCGCGCACGGCGGCGCCGAACTCACGGGCCAGGAGCCGGTGGCCGGCCTGGTTCGGGGAGAAGTCGTTGCCGACCCAGAGCGCCTCCTCGTTCCCAGCGGCACGGGCCCGGAGGAACGCGGCGTGGGCGTCGGCGACGGTCGCGCCGGTCGCCGCGGCCACGCGACGGATCGCCGCGTTCATCGCGTCGACCCGCGCCACGCTGCGGGCCGGGTCCTCGACCGGTCCGATCCGGCAGCGGGGCCCGTCGGGCGGGGGATCGGCGCTACAGGCGAGGACCCCGGGCTCGCGGTCCTCGGGCAGCACGGTGCCGAGCACCACCGCGGTACGGCCCCCGCGCTGGAGGCGGCGGACGAGATCAGTGAGGCGGGACTCGTAGTTGGCCACGCTGGTGCCCTGGAACCGGTCGTCGGTCAGGTGGACCGTGGCCACGGTCGGGTGAAGAGCAAGTGCGGGACCGAGCTGGTCGGCGAGCGCGTCGGCGACCGTGGCGTCGGTCTCGCCGAGATTGACGAAGATCGCCGATCGGGGGAGCTCGGTCCGGTAGACGATCTGGGGCCAGGCGTCGCGGACACGGCCTTTGACGCCGTTGCCGGCGGTCTCGCCGTTGCCGAGCGCGACGTACACGGGACGCGGGCCGGTGGTAGCCGTGGCGGGCGTCGATGACGCGCTGCTCGTGCAGGACGCGGCGGCGAGCACGATGAGCACGGCGGTCGTGACGAGGGCGGCCCGACGGTGGGCGGGCCGCATCATGCGTCTCCCATGGCGTCGCGCGCCGGCAGGCGGGCCGCGCGTTGGGCCGGGACGAGCCCGGCGAGCGTCGCGAGGCCGGCCGCACCGGCCACGCCGAGCAGGAGCACGGACCAGGGAAACCCGATCGACACTCCGGGCAGCTGCTGGGCCACGAGGTAGCGGTTCACCACGGCACCCAGCACGAGTGCGACGAGATAGCCGGTGAGCGTGCCGAGCAGGCCGCCGACGACGCCGGTGGCGCCCGCCTCGATCAGGAAGAGACGGCGCACGTCGCGGTCCCGCGCGCCGATCGCCTTGAGCACGCCGATCTCGCGCCGGCGCTCGCGGATCGCCGCGAGGAGCGCGTTGGTGATGCCGAGCGCGGCAATGGCGAGGGCGATCACGCCAATCCCGGCGAGGACGATCTCCACCACGTGCAGGTAGCGCTGCACCGTCTCGACCAGGTTCTCGGGCGCGCTCGTGGAGTAGCCGAGACGGTCGATTCGGGCGCGCACGGCCCCGACGTGGGAGAGCCCGTCGGCCACCACGAACAGCCCGGCGTAGCGGGGCGCGGCGAGGCCGAACCGTTCGGCGTCCGTCGAGAGGTCGGACCAGGCGCGGGCGTCGCGCAGCATCTGCCTGGAGCCGATGACCTGCGAGTCGAACACCTGCTGCGCGACGACGCCGACGATCTCGGCACGGGTCCAACGGCCGCGTACGTCGAGCCGGCGCGCGCCGCGAGCGAACACGCACGCGGCGCGCCGATCTCGAGCTCGGTCCCCACGACCTTCGCCGCATCGGTCCGCTGGAGCCCCACCCGGTGGAGGTAGCCCTCGGTGACGGCCACCTCGGTCCGGGTGCCCGGGACCGGCGTGCGGCCGGCCACGACGGTGATCGGCAGGCTCGTGAGTCGGCTCAGGTCGGCGCCCGCGAGCGTGTTCCGGAACGGATCCTCCTCCGGGTCGGGTGGCGAGACGATGACGGGCGTGGTCTCGAGGGCCACGACCGAGCGGACGCCGGGCAGCCGTCGGATGCGGCGGATCGTTCCCGCCTCGATCGGCCGGGCCCGGCCGGGTCTCGGGTTGTCGGTGTCGAGCGCATCGGGGGCCGGTGCCGCGGGTGCGACCTGGATGCCCGCGAGGGGGCCGCCCTTCGAGAGCTGGGCGAGCACCCGGGTCCGGGCGGCGCCCGAGATGATCAGCAGCGCGCTCGAGGAGCGCGGCCGCGAGCGCGACGGCGAGCACCGTGAGCGTCGCCCGCCCGAAGCGCCGGGCGAGGGAGCGGAACGCCGCGGTGGCGGCGTCGGCCCAGGTCATGCCGACTCCGCCGCGATGGCGCGGAGCTCGACGGTGCGCATCGCGCGGCGACGCGACCGCGGGATCGTGCGTGACCGTGACCATCGTGACGCCCCGTTCGCGCGCGATCTCGTCGAGCAGGTCGAGCACGACCGTCGCGGTCCCACCGTCGAGGTTGCCGGTCGGCTCGTCGGCGAGCAGGAGCGGCGGTTCGTTCGCCAGCGCGCGTGCGAGGGCGACGCGCTGCGACTCCCCACCGCTCAGTCGGGCCGGCCGGTGGTCGGCGCGATCCGCGATCCCGACCGCGGCGAGCAACTCGTCGGCCCGGGCTCGTCGGCGGCGACGATCGACCGCACCGAGCGTCATCGCGAGCTCGACGTTCTCGCGTGCGGTGAGGTTCCCGAGCAGGCCGAAGTGCTGGAACACGAATCCGACCGACGCGTGCCGGTATGCGGCGAGGGCGTCGCCGCGGAGTGCATTGAGCTCGGTCGCACCGACGACGATCGATCCCGCCTGCAACTGCTCGAGCCCGCCCAACAGGGCGAGCAGGGTGGTCTTGCCCGCACCTGACGGTCCCATGACCGCGATGTGCTCGCCGGACGCCACGTCGAGATCGAAGTCCGCGAGCACCCGGATCGGTCGCGTCGCGCTGGGGTACTCGAAGGACACCGCCCGGGCGGTGATGGGGACGCCGGCCATGGTCGCGGCACGGTAACCGCGCGTGTCGCGTCCGCCGCCGCGGGTGGCGGTTGTTTATGGCCTGTTCAGCGGTGAGTCGGTGACCATGGCCGGGGCCTGCTCGTGGGGCCGGGCCGCCCGGCTCGCCATGATCCCGTGCTGCGCCCGGAGCGCCGCCATCCCGACGTTGTGACCGGTGTAGGACGGCGGTTGCGCCAGCATCCAGAGGATGCCCTCGGCCGCGACCGGCGGCGGCTCCCAGTCCGAGTGGTCGACGTCGGCGAGCGCGGCGAGGAACCCCTCCGAGGCGACGGGGACGTCGATGCGGAAGGTGTTGACCGGGATGCCGTGCGGTCGGAGCTGCTCGGCCGCCGAGAGGGTGAAGTGCTCGAGCGCCGCCTTGGCCATGCCGTACGCCATCTGACCCGGGTAGTAGTTGAGCGCCGCCGCCGACGACACGTTCAGGATCGCGCCCTGCCCGTGCTCGACCATGTGTGGGATCGCCCGCGTCGACGCGATCACGGGGGCCCGGAGGTCGACCGTGAAGATCAGGTCGAAGCGCTTCATCGGGAGCGAGAGGTCGCCCGGGAACGTGATCGCCGCGTTGTTGACGAGCACGTCGACCCGCGAGAACCGCTCGACGGTCTCGTCGACGAGGCCCTCGACCTCGGCGTCGACCGCGAGGTTGGTCGGCCGCGCGACGGCGGTCCCTCCCGCCGCCGTGATGCTGCGGACCGTCGCGTCGATCGTGCCCGGGATGGGGAGCGGTGCCGCGTCGGTGGCCCGCGCGGCGCAGACGACGGTCGCGCCGGCCTCCGCGAGCGCGATCGCGGTCGCCGCGCCCACCCCGCGGCTCGCGCCGGTGACGATGGCGACGGCGCCGGCGAGGTCCACGGCCGGACCTTACGCCTGCGCGGCTACCCGAGGGTGGGAAGGACCTGGTCGCCGTCGAGCTCGCCCGCGTACAGGTCGCCGAGCTGCTCGACGCGGGCGAGCACCGCCTCCGTCTCGAACGAGAGCGCCTCGGGATGCCCGCCGTCGCGTGCGTCGGAGAGCTCGTCCCAGGTCACCGGCGTCGAGACGGTCGGGCGCGATCGGGCGCGCAGCGAGTACGCGGCGATCGTCGTCTTGTGCCGGTCGTTCTGGCTCCAGTCCACGAAGACCCGGCCCGGCCGGCGCTCCTTCGCCATCACCGTGGTCACGCGCTCCGGCGCGGCGTCGGAGAGGATCTGGCCGAGCGCGAGCGCGAAGCGCTTGGTGTCCTCGTCATCCACGGTGCCGGTCGCGATCGGGATCGAGAGGTGCAGGCCCTTCGACCCGGAGGTCTTCACGACGGCGACGAGCCCGAGGCGGTCCAGGACCGATCGCAGGTCGAGCGCGACCGTCGCGCAGTCGAGGACGTTCGCGGGATCCCCCGGGTCGAGGTCGAGCACGACGGCGACCGGCAGGTCGGGTGCAGCTTCGGTGTGCTGGTGCGTGTGCAGCTCGAGTGCCGCGAGGTTGGCGAGCCAGACGAGGGCCGCGGTCTCGTCGCAGAGCACCGAGCCGAGCTCACCGCCGGAGCGGACCCATTCCGGGGCCGAGGGCGGTCGGCGCTTCTCGAAGAAGGACCCGGCCTCGACGCCGTTCGGGTAGCGGACGAGGGTGAGCGGCCGGTCCCGGAGGTGGGGGAGCATCACCGGCGCG
Source organism: uncultured Acidimicrobiia bacterium (assembly GCA_963801105.1). Classification (GTDB taxonomy): domain Bacteria; phylum Actinomycetota; class Acidimicrobiia; order IMCC26256; family JAENVU01; genus JAENVU01. The sequence goes on along the minus strand of CAWDDH010000003.1, from coordinate 3,151,008 downwards.
ATCCGGGAGTAGTAGTCGATGATCCCGGCCTTGGTGAAGCCCGTCGCGGGGTACAGGACCTTGTCCAGATTGGACAGTTGGAGGGTGTGGCCGTCGATCTGCACGGCGACGTCAGCCATTGTGCGAACCTAGTGGTTCACCCGACACCGGAGGTCGAAGTCGTGCCCACCGCCGTGTGGACCGGAACGATCAGTTTCGGACTCGTTGCCGTTCCCGTGAAGCTCACACCCGCCACGAAGTCGCGGGACGTGTCGTTCAACCAACTCGAGGCCGGGACCGGATCCCGCATCCGGTACCGCCGCGTCTCCGAGCAGTCCGGCGAGGAGATCCCGACGGAGAAGATCGTCAAGGGCTACGAGCTGGAGAAGGGACGTTACGTGGTCGTCGAGAAGGACGAGCTCGACACCCTGGCGCCGAAGGCGAGCCACACGATCGACATCGAGGACTTCGTCGACCTCGCCGACATCGACCCGATCTACTTCGACACGCCGTACTACGTGATGGTGGACGAGAAGGCGGCCAAGCCCTACCGGCTGCTCGTGGACGCCATGACCGAGCTCGGCAAGGTCGCGATCGGGCGTGTGGTGATGCGCTCGAAGGAGAAGCTCGTCGCGATCCGTCCGCTGGACGGGATGCTCTGCGTCGAGACGATGCACTACGCGGACGAGATCGTCGACCGCGCCTCCCTGGGGCTACCCGACGAGCACATCGAGCTGACCGAGCGCGAGCTGACGATGGCGCGCCAGCTCGTCGAGACCCTGTCGGGCGACTTCGATGCCTCGCAGTACCACGACGGGTACCGCGAGCAGCTGCTCGCGCTGATCGACAAGAAGGCCGCGGGGGAGGAGATCGTCGCGTCCGAGGCGCCGGAAGCGCCCGCGAAGGTGCTCGACCTGATGGCGGCGCTCGAGGCGAGCCTCCAGCGCGCGGCCGGCGGCGAGCCCGGCGAGGAGGCGGCGTCCGACGACGGGGAGGAGCCCGCGGCCGAGGAGGCGCCGAAGCGGAAGCGGGCCGCGCGCACGAAGAGCGCGTAGGGACGATCACCGTCGTCGGCGACAACCGCGGCGTCGATCCGATCCGGGTCCGAAAGTGTTCCGCGGAACACCCCGGCGACATCACGCTCGGGTGTTCTCGCGAAGTGTTCGAGCTACCGGTCGATCTGGACGGTGTCGCCGTCGCGCCAACCGCGTAGGACGAGGAACGGCCCCTTGAGCGCAGCGTGGTCCCAGACGCCGAAGCCCATCAGCGTGCCTGCGGATCCCGACGCCGCGGGCAGTTGCTTCACCCGCTCGAGGCCGTCGCGCAGCCCGGCCGGGTCGATCGACGGTGCGCGGTGCGCGGCGTGCCCCGCCAACCGTCCGAGGTCGTACGCCGCGCAGCCGACCGGAGTCGCGGCACTGCGGGGGTCCACCTGGGCAAGTCGCCGCCGGTCCACGTTGTCGTCGGCGATGGTGTCCACGTATTCCCACGTCGCCCACGCGGTCCGCCAGTCGGCGCGGACGTACCCGAACATGAGTGCGGAGTTCGCGAGCACGGGAACGTCCCAGCTCGCGTCGAGGATCGCGGTCGCGACCGCATGCGACGCGGCGCCGAGCCCGAGGTAGACCACGACGTCCGGGTCTCCGCGCCGCAGCTCGGCGACGACCGCGCCGGCGTCCTGGAGCAGCGGCTCGATCGCGACCGACCCGGTCACGCCGATCCCCGCCTCGGCTGCGGACCAGCCGAGGACCTCGCGGTAGCGGTCGCCGACGACGGACGCGTCGTGCACGATCGCGCAGGACCCGAGACCGCGCTCGCCCATGCGGGCGGTCAGCAGCGGGGGCTCGTCCTCGAGCGAGCCGATCTGGTAGTGGAACATCCATTCCGAGCGGGTGCGCTCACCCCCGGAGTAGTTGATCGCCGGGAGCTCGAGCCGGTCGGCGACGTCGCGCGCTGCGAGGCAGTTGTCCGAGATCGACGGACCGAGGATCAGGTCCACACCGGCGGTCGCGAGCGTCTCGTAGCCCTCCACGACGTCCTCGAGCCGCCCGGCGGGCAGACCGAGGGTCTCGTGCCGGGTGATGGTGACGCCGGCGGTGGCGAAGCCGGCGCGGTCGAGCCCGTGCCGGACCGCCCGCTCGAAGCTGTCGCCGCCGTCGCCCGGGGGATACTCGAAGAGGAGCCCGAGATGCACGGGCGCTCACCCTAGAGCCGGCGACGCTACATTCCGGCGGTGCGCGGACTCGAGGGTGCCTTCGAAGGGTTCTACCGGTGGTACGCGCGCCAGGCGGCGATCGGACCGCGCAGCCGGCGGGCACGTCGCTTCGGGGCGTTCGGCGCCGGGTCCGGGATCCTGTTCCCGACGGTGGCCGTCTACGGCGAGCCGTACATCCGCATCGGTGCGGATGTCATCGTCGGTCCGTACTGCAGCCTCTCCGCCGGCGTGATGCCCGGTCACGTGCCGGACCGGGACCCGGTCGTGACCATCGGCGACCGGGTGCTCATCGGGAAGGGGAGCGGCGTCGTCGGCCACCGGTCGATCACGATCGGGGACGGTGTGTTCACCGGACACCACGTCTACATCACCGACGCGAACCACGGGTACGAGGACGTCCACGAGACGATCGGTCGCCAGTTCGCGCCGCCGCGTCCGGTGGTCGTGGGCGCCGGGTCGTGGCTGGGGCACGGCTCGATCGTGCTCCCGGGCGCGACTGTCGGCGAGCACGTCGCCGTCGGGGCCGGGTCGGTTGTGACGGGGGAGCTGGCGAGTTACTCGGTCGCGGTCGGCAACCCCGCCCGGGTGATTCGCTGCTACGACACCGAGCGGGCCGAATGGGTCAAGGTGCTCCACGAGCACGCCGCGAGCGCGCGGACGCAACCCTGACCGCCCCTCAGCGGGCGGGTGAGGGGTAGCTCGGCGGGCCCTGGCCCGGAGGGAACGCGTCGAAGCTGGTGACCGACGTCGACGCGTCGAACAGCGTGGGCGCGTGCGCGGGCCACTGATCGGGCAGGTACCGCTGGCCACCGTCGGCGAACTCCCACATGCCGGTGCCGGCGTTGCCGACCTCGTCGATGCCCTTCGCCTCCGGGTTCCACCAGATGACGGTGGCGTCGTCGGCACCGAAGTAGTCGGTGTTCGGCCAGATGTCGTGGTGTCCCCACGAGAGGTGGATCTGGCTGGGCTCGGTCCGGGTCGACGGGAACCGGAACAGCGCGTCGCGGAAGGTCTGGGGCGTGAGATCGGGCCCGGCGAGGTGGACCGCGGTGTAGAAGATCAGCGGCGCCTGGACCAGGACCTTGTAGGTCTTCGCCGCCGGCGGCTTCCCGGACTGCCACGAGAGGATGTCGGCGTACTGGTCGAGGCGTTGCGGTGTGGGGACATAGAGCGAGGACACGCCGAACGCGTGCTTCCACTGCTTCTGGTCGTAGGTCCGGCCGAAGAGCGACGTGTCGCTGTACGCGGCACCGAGGTCGACCCACTCCGGGAAGTAGCCCTGGTTCGTGGCCTCGGTGGTGAGGTAGCCGGGCGTCAAGGGGTCGCCCGCGAACATCACCGTGGTGACGCCCGCGGACTTCATCTTGGCGATCGTGTTCCGCGCGTTCTCCTGGGCGCGGGCGAGGTCCAGCTCGTACGGGGCGTCGGCGGCGAGCTTCACGCCGTCGGCCCGCAGCTTGCTGATGAACTGCGTGCCCGCTTCCTGGAAGCCGGCGAAGGACTCGTCGAAGCGCACCAGCCCGAACACGCGCCGCTTGCGCATCAGGGACGGATCACCGGCGTAGCGGGCCGGGTGTCCGGCGAGGCCCCGGGCGACGAAGTTGGCCCAGTGCGTCGCGGACTGGTCGACCGCGGGCAGGGTGAGCCACACGTACGGCGCGCGCTGGTTCACGAAGGACTCCGACGACGCCAGCATGCAGTCGCCGAGGCACAGCACCCCGCGGGCCGCGAGCTCCTGCGCGTAGGCCTCGGTCTGGCCCGGACCTCCGAAGCTGGCGAACGCCTTGACCTGGGTCGCGACCTTGATCGCATCGGCCTTCGCGGTCTGGTCGTCGTCGGGTGGGCCGCTCGCCTTCACGACGACGAGCTTGACGTGACGCCCGTAGGTCTCGTAGTGGGCTTCGAAGAAGGCCTGGTACTGGCGGACGGTCTCGGCCTCGGCCGCGAGCGACTCGTCCGATCCGCTGCGGTCGAGAGCGGCGTTCTGGAGGATGTCGGGTTGAGACTGGTACAGCGCGACGGTGATGGTGTCCTTGGTGACGCCGGGCGCGGTCGCGCCGCCGTTGTCACCGGTGAAGGGCTTCACGCAGGGCGGCGCGTAGGTGAGGGGCACGGCGACGGTGCCGCGCGCCACGTCGCACTGGCGACCCCAGTCCACCGACGCCCGGTTCGCGGCGTTCAGTGTGACTGGACCGGCGTGGGTGCCCGTCGGCGTGCTGACCTTCGGGTGGTCCTTCGTCGAACCGGAGTCCGATCCGCCGGTGAGGCCGATGACGGCGGCGACGATCCCGACCACGACGACGATCGCGAGGATCGGGAGGTAGCGACGCAACGACGCTCCCGAGGCGCGGGGCGGCTTCGCGGTCGGTTCCATCGCCGCGCAGGGTAGCGGGACGGTCCCCCGACGCCGGGCCACGGCGCCGGGGGACCGACCGCGTCACTTCGCGGGTGAGGGGTACGACGGCGGCTGGAAGTCCTTGGGCACCGTGGTGTAGATCGTCACCGAGCCCTTCGGGTCGAACAGGCCGATGTCGCCCGTCGGCACCTTGCCGTACGTGTAGCGCTTGCCCCCCTCGGCGAACTCGTACAGGCCGTCGCCGACCTGGCCGATCTCGTCCTCGCCCTGGGCCTTCGGGTTCCACCAGATGATGCCGACGTCGTCGGAGCCGCCCCAGTCGAAGGTGGGCCAGAGCCCGTGCTCGCCGCGCGACACCCGCGGGAAGATCGGGGTGCCACCGCTGATCGGCGCCCGCTGGAGCGCCGTGGCGAACGAGTCGGGCGTCAGGTCCGGACCGGCCAGGTGGATGCCGGTCACCAGGTTCGCGAGGTCGCCGAGGATCACACCGTAGGTGTTGTTCTCCGGCTTGTGGCCGGTGAACCACTGGTACAGCGTGTACGCCTCGTTGGCGCTCTCGTTCACGCGGGCGCCGGTGAGCTGGATGCCGAACGCGTGCTGCCACTGCGCCTGGTCGTAGGTGCGGCCGAACAGCGAGATGTCCACGAGCACGTTCGGGCCGATCACCCACTCGGGGAAGTAGTTCTGCGCCGTCGCCTCCTTGGTGAGGCTCGAGGGCGTGAGCGGGTCACCGGTGAAGATGATCGTGGTGACGCCGGCCGACTTCATCTTGCTGATGATCGTCCGGGCCTGCTCCTGGCCGCGCGCGATGTCGAGCTGGAACTCCTGCTCCGCCGCGAGCTTGACCCCGCCGTCGCTCAACGTCTTCTTGAGCACGTCGAACGCCGGGCCCTGCTGGTTGTCGACGGTGTTGTAGTGCGCGACCCCGAAGACGCGGTTCTTGGTCGTGATGTCCCCGCCGCCGTACTGGGCCTTGTGGCCCTTGAGCTGCTTGATCACCAGCTCGGCGGTCAGCTGGGCGGCCTGCTCCGGGGTCGGTCCGTTGCTGATCAGGTACGGGGCGTTCTGCTCGACCGTCGCCTGGGGGACGGCGAGCGAGCAGTCACCCACGCACAGCAGCCCGTTGGCCGTGATCTCCTGGGCCCAGACCGGGGTCTGGTTCGCGCCGCTGAGAACGGCGAAGGGCTTCATGTCGGCGATCGCCTTGGCGTCGTTGCGCGCGGCGATCTCGTCGGACGGTCCCCCGGTCCCCGTGAAGTACACGACGTCGAGCTTGCGGCCGTAGAAGTTGTAGAGCTTCTGGAAGCCGTTGAAGTACCCGTCGTAGACCTGACGGGCCGTGGCGGGGGAGACGTCCGCCCCGCTGCCCTTGACCTGCGCGGCCTGGAGCGGATTCTTGGCCGGGTCGCCCTGGTAGACGACGATCTTGATGGAATCTGCGGTGACTCCGCTGGCGGTGGCGCCACCGTTGTCGCCGCTCAGCTGCTTGGCGCACGGCGCGGCGCGGGTCCACGGGACCTCGACGGTGCCCCGGGTGGTGTCGCAGTGCGAGCCCCAGTCCTGCGCGTCGGCGGTCGCCGACGTCCAGAATGGCCAGCCCTTGCCGGTGGACACGTTCGCGCTCTTGTCCTTGGACGAGGACTTGTCGTTGCTGCCGCCCGTCAACGCGACGACGAGCGCGATGACCACGCCGATCACCACGATCACGGCCAGCGGGCCGTACCGCTTCGCGGCGCTGGCGCGAGCCGGCCCTCCGCCTTTGGAGCTGGTGGGTTCCATCGTTCCTCCCGGGTCAGGTGCGGGCACCGGATCGAGCGATCGCGGCGGTGTTGTCTCCGAGGTATGCCGCGACGACCCGAGGATCGTTCACGACGTCGTGGGGGGAGCCTTGCGCGACGACCGATCCGAGGTCCATCGCGATCATGCGGTCCGAGACCGACGTCAGCAGCGGGAGGTCGTGCTCGATGATGAGCACGCTCGCGCGCAGTTCGTCCCGGATGCGCAGGATGAGGGGTCCGAGCGCCTCGGCCTCACGCTGGGCGATCCCGCTCGACGGCTCGTCGAGCAGGAGGACCGAGGGCTCGTGGGCGAGCACGCAGGCCAGGTCGACGATCCGCCGGCTCCCGGTCGAGAGCTCGCTCACGAACTTGTTGCGGAAGGCCTCGAGGCCCATGAGCTCGATGAGCTCGTCGACCCGGGCGGTGACCGCGGCCTCGGAGTCGGCGACCGCGGGCAGCGCCAGCGCGGCCGCGATCGGGTCCTTGACGTCGACGCTGCAGTCGAGGGCGACCGCGATCGTCTCGGCGACGGTGAGCGACGGGAACAGCCGGCCGTCCTGGAAGGACCGGCCGAGGCCGAGCCGGAAGCGCACCTGCGCGGCGCGCTCGCCGAGCTCGTAGATCTCGCCGTCCTTCGCCCGCATGAGCACGCGGCCGCCGTCGACGGGTACGAGCCCCGAGATGGCGTCGAAGAGCGTCGTCTTCCCCGCGCCGTTCGGGCCGATGAAGCCGACGATCTCGCCGGCGCGAATGGTGAGCGACACGTCGTCGAGCGCCACGACGCCGCCGTAGCGCTTGTCGAGGCCACGGACCTCGAGCCGGTCCTCGGCGGGCGCGGACTCGGCCACGACGGACTCGGCCGCAGCGTCTCCGTTCGGCACCGGTGGCAGGGTCGCGGGGGCGGCGCCGTCGCGGGCCGCGGCCCCCTCGAGGAACACCGACCGGAGGACGTCGGGCCGTTCGAGGAGCTCGGCGGTCGGTCCGTGGAACCGGATCTCGCCCTTCTCCATGAAGTACGCGGTCTGGGCCACCGTGAGCGCGACGTTCACGGACTGCTCCACGAGGATGATCGTCGTGCCGGTGTCGCGCAGCTCCTGAACGATCTCGAGGAGCTGTGAGACAACGGTAGGGGCGAGGCCGAGCGAGAGCTCGTCGATCATCAGCAGGCGGGGTCGTTCGATGAACGCCATGCCGAGGGTCAGCATCTGCTGCTGGCCGCCCGAGAGGTTGCCGGCGGCCTGCCCGATGCGGTCGCGCAGTACCGGGAAGATGTCGAGCACGCGCTCGGTGGCGGCGGCGACGTGGTCCGGATCCTTGCGGTGCAGCCAGCCGGCGAGCGCGAGGTTCTCCTTCACGGTCAGCGAGGGAAACACGCCCTGGCCGCCGGGCACCATCGTGACGCCCCGCTCGGCCGCCTCGTTCGGCGGCGTGTGCGTCATGTCCCGCCCGTCGAAGACGATTGCGCCGCCGCTGACCTCGGTCGTGCCGCAGATCGCCTTGAGCAGGGTCGACTTGCCCGCGCCGTTCGTGCCGAGCAGCGCGACGATCTCGCCCTCGTCGATCTCGAAGTCGACACCGAAGAGCACCTGCACGCGGTCGTAGTGCACGGTGACGCCGCGGCAGAGGAGGAGCTTGGCCCGGCCCTGGCGCCGCTCGTAGAGCACCTCGGACTGCGCCGCGGCCGCGGACCACACGCGCTCGAGGTCCTGGGTCACGAGAGGCGCGCCCGACGCGATGACCAGGCAGCCGATCAGGAACACCGGCGCCATGAGCAGGAGACCGGTGCGGATGCCCCAGGCATCGGCGATCCCGCCGATCGCCGGCAGGATCGCGAGCCCGGGCAGCACGTAGAGCGCGGCGACCCCGAAGCCGAACGAGCGCACCTTGGGCGGGATCGCGAGCGAGAGCGCCGCGAAGATCGCCGGGGCCACGACCGCGGTCACACCCGACACGAGCACGTTCATCGCGATCGCGACCCCGAGGATGCGCGACTGGGAGAAGACCACGAACGCGACCGCCGAGATCGCGCCCGCGAGGGCCACGAACCGCAACACCAGCCCGGGGTCACGCCGCATGAGGCGCGTGGCGATCGGGATGCCGATCAGGAGGCCGATGAACTGCGCCGGCTCGGCCGCGGCCGCGACGTAGCCCCGTTGCGCCACCGAGAGCCCGAACGCCTCGTCGTAGAAGAGCGAGGTGAGGCTCGCCAGGCCGATGACCGACAGCGCGAGAAAGGGGAGCGCGACGTAGATCCGCTGGAGCGTCTTCACCTGCTTGACCGCCCGCCACGACTCGGCCCAGCTCGGAGGCACGTCCTCGGTCTTGAGCTCGTCGCCCTCGAGTCCCATCGCCTTGCGCTCGAAGAGCCCGCGGTCCGGCTCGCGGAGCCGCAGGGCGAGGATCACGAAGACGGCGGTCGGGATCGCGAACACGAAGAAGGGTGCGCGCCAGCCCCACTGCGCGGCGATCAGCCCGGCGGCGAGCGGCCCGAGGAACTGTCCGAGCGCATTGGCGGCCCGATGGAACGAATAGACCTGTGGTCGGTCCGGTATGTCGTAGTAGTCCGCGAGCAGCGACTGGTTCGTGGGATCGACCACGGCCCGCCCGAGCCCGGATCCGGCGCGCGCGACGCCGAGGAGCACGATCGTGGTCGCGAGCCCGGTCATGACCGAGAACGCGCCCCACATCACGGCCCCGACGATCATGATCATCACGCGGCTCATGCGGTCGGCGTAGAAGCCGATGGGCACGGCACACAGGAGGGCGGCGACCCCGGCGAAGCCGACGACGGTGAGGATCCCGGCGGTGCTGACGCCGAAGTGGTCCCGGATGTCGGGGAGCAACACGTCGAAGCCGCGCCGGTCCAGCTCGTCGACGCAGTTGATGCCGAACAGCACGATGAGGGGGTACAGCGGTTGGGCGCCGCCGAGGCCGTCGACCCACTCCCGCCACCACGACAGGCGCCAGAACGGTGCCATCAGGACGCGTCCTCGATCGCGCGGTCGGGGCCGCCGACGGCCGCGAGGACGCGAGCGGTGCCCTCGGCGGAGGGCTCGGCCTCCTCGACGCGACGGTCCGCGAGCATGCTCGGGACCACGATCCCGCGCCGCTCGGCCACACGGCGCAGGAGCATGTCGCGGAGCAGCGCGAGCGAGCCACCGAGCCCGCGTGGGAGGAGCCACAGCACGATGAGCAGCCCGAAGGAGCTGGCGATGAAGGTCCAGCTGCCGGGGAGGAAGTACTCCGTGCCGCGCACGTAGACCGAGCCGAGGATCGCGCCGGGCACCGACGTCATGCCCCCGATCACCACCGACGAGAACGTCGCGAGGCTCTCGTCGGGTGCGAACACCGCGGTCCCGAGTCCCTGTTGCTGGTGGACGAACAGCACCCCGGCGAGCGCGGCGAAGAACCCGGAGATCGCGAAGCCGGTGATGGTGGTACGGACGGCGCTGATGCCGTATGAGCGCGCGGCGTCCTCGTTCTCGCGCACAGCGATGAGCGCCCGTCCGGTCCGGCTGTGCCGGATCCCGCGGACGAGGAACATGACCACGGCCAGCATCACGACACAGAAGAAGTAGTACCGCGTCTCGGTGTTGATCTCGATGACGCCGAAGACGGCCGGGCGCTCGATGCGCGACGGCGGCAGCCAGTCGCCGAAGAACTCCGTGGCGACGAAGAAGCTCGACACGACGAGCGCGAAGCCGTAGGTGACCACGGCGAGCGTGAGGCCCCGTCGCCGGATCGCGGGGAAGCCGATGACCACCGCCACGATCGCTCCCGCGATGCCCCCCGCGATCATCGCCAGGGAGATGTCCCACCCGTGGCGGCTCGTGAGCGCGCCACCGACGATCGCGCCGACGCCCATGAAGCCGACCTGGCCGAGGCTGACCTGGCCGCCCCAGCCGGTGAGGACCACCAGTGAGATCGCCACGATCGCGAAGATGACCACGACGGACGCGAGGTTCATCTGCGCCTCGGTGAGCCACAGTGGCAGCGTCAGCACGAACGCGCCGACCGCCGCGATGAGCGTCCACTTCGCGACCCGGACCTCGGGCAGGTGCGCGAGCTCCGCCGGAATCGGCCGGACTTCCGCGGCGGCCTGCCAGGTCGACACGTCGCCGGCCCGTGTGAGCGTCGGGCGCTTCGCGAGCAGCAGCGCGACCACCACGATCACGAAGAGCATGACGTCGTTGAACGCCGGACGGTTCCCCGGCTGGAACGTGTTGGCCTGGTCGAGGATGCCGATGCCGATGCCGGCGATGGCGATCGTGGGGAAGCTCTCGAACCGACCGATGACGACCGCGGCGATGGCCTGGAGCAAGAAGACGGGCCCGAGGACGCGACCGAGCGGGAGGCCGACGGTGCCGGCCCGGAGGAACACCGCGACGAAGGCGAGCAGCCCGGCGACGATCCACACGATCGTGTGCACCCGGGTCACCGAGACGCCGAGCGTCGCGGCGCGATCGGAGCGCTCGGCCGCTGCCCGCACCGCACGGCCGGTGTTCGACCGCGAGAGGAACCAGCCCAGGGCCACGAAGCAGACCGGGATGGCGACCAGCGTGATGATGTCGTTGGCGTTGAAGAACGTGCCGCCGAATTCCCACCGGACGGTGAACGGCGGCGAGATCTGGGTGCTGCCGAACTGCTCGAACGACTTGCCGGTGAGCTTCTGCATCCACCCGGGCAGCAGGAGCGAGACCCCGATGAGAAGCTGGGCGATCCCGATCGTGGCGACGGTGAGGATCAGACGCGGCGCGGTCGAGAACCTTCGAACGATCGCCGCCTGGACGATGAAGACCACGAGCACCGTCGCCGCGACACCGGCCGCGGCGCCGAGCAGGTACGGCCAGCCGGCGGTGATGATGAGCAGCACCGCGAACACCGTCGGGACCAGGCCGAGCTCGGCGGCGGCGAAGTTGATCACCCGGTTGGCCCGGTAGACGAGCGCGATACCGAGCGCGATGAGCGAGATTCGCCCGCCGATGAGCGCTCCGTTGAGCACGACGCCGAGCGGCGCCTTGTACGGATAGACCCCGACCGCGAACACGACCACGGCGATCGGGAGCACGCGTGCGAGCACGCGCCGGGCCGCCGCCGACGGGATCAATCGGATCGCGAGCGCGTTCACCGCGCGACCTCTGGCTCGATTCGGTGTGTTTCCCCCCGGAACACGGCTGCGAACCTTACGCAGTGCCGCGCCGGCAGAGGGGGCAGGCGACAGGGACGGGCATCACGTGGTCGAGGCGATGAAGTCGTTGACGACTGCCGCGAGCTCCGGCCCGCGGTCCTCCTGGAGGAAGTGGCCGCCGCCCAGGATCGTGGTGTGGGGCTGGCCCGCCGCGCCGGGGATGCGCTCCCGGAACGGCGCATCCGCGCCGGCCATGATCGGATCGGAGTCGGAGAACGCACACAGCACCGGTCGCTCGAAGCGCGCGAGCGACTCCCAGGCGTCGCGGTTGGGCGCGGCGGCGGGGTCGTCGGGTGTGGTGGGCACGAGCAGCGGGAACTGGCGCGCGCCCTCCTTGAACGACTCGTCGGGGAACGGGGCGTCGTACCCGGCCATCACCCGCTCGGAAAGGTCGGTGGTGCAGCCCCCGTTGACGATCAGCCCGACGGGGAACGGGTCGACGTCCTGGGAGAACTGCTGCCAGGCTCGGAAGGCGTCGCCGGGGTCGCGGTCACCCGTGGGGAGGAACGTGTTCGCGATCACGAGGCGGGCGAAGCGCTCGGGCATCGCGGCGACGAGCCGCAGGCCGATCAACCCGCCCCAGTCCTGGCAGACCAGCGTGACCCCCTGGAGATCCAGGGTCGTGAGCCATTCGGTCATCCAGTCGACGTGGCGTTGGTAGGTGGAGTCCGTCCGCTGCGCCGGCTTGTCCGACCGTCCGAAGCCGACGAGGTCCGGGGCCACCGCGCGATGCCCCGCGCTCGCGAGGACCGGGATCATGTGGCGGTACAGGTAGCTCCACGAGGGCTCACCGTGCATGAGCAGCACCGTCTCGGCCGCGTCCGGCGGGCCCTCGTCGAGGTGGTGGATGCGGAGCGCGCCCGAGCCGTCGCCGCGCGCGACCTCCACGTAGTGCGGAGCGAACGGGTACCCCTCGAGATCGGCGAAGCGCTCGTCCGGCGTGCGGAGCACGTCCATCAGGGTTCCTCCAGGAGTCGGTGGACGGCATGGGCGACGACCTCGTGCGCGGCGGCGATCGAGAGTCCCTGCTCCCGCAGGCTGTCCCACGCCTCGGCGCTCATCATCGTGGTGATCGCGCTCAGGGCGACGTCCTCGTCGTCGCGTCCACCGAGCTCGGCGCCGAAGAGTCGCTCGATGTCGTGGCGACCGACGGCCCGGCCCTGACGGAGCAGGTCGGCGAGTGCAGCGGACTGCGGTGCCCATTGCTCGGCGGCCCGGCGCACCGCACCGAAGCGCTCGTGGATCGCGACGCGCTGGCCGACCGCGGCCTCGACCCGCTCGGCGAGCGGGAGCGCGGCGTCGACGGGGGTCAGGAGCTCCGCCATCTGGCCGAGGTGGCGGTCCGCGGCGGCGCGGAAGAGGTCGTCGAGGTCGTCGAAATGGACATAGACCGAGCGCACCGAGATCCCCGCGGCATCCGCGATCTCCCGCGCTGTCGGGCGGGCGTTGCCGGCACTGGCGAGGGACAGGACGGCGTTCACGACCGAGTCGCGCGTGCGCTGGGCTCGGGCCGAGCGTCCGTCGATCGCCTGGGTGCTCGTCATCGGGCGGCACCGTAGAGGTCGTTGCACACGACGTGCAACGGCCGATCCCTCAGGGCACGATGCGGTAGACGAGCGTGCCGGTGGCGACGCCGCCCCCGGCACCATCGTGCACGTGGATCTCGGAGAAGGCCAGATCCCGGCCCCGCTTGACGCAGACGGCATCGGCCACGAGGTCGGACTGGCGGACGCTGCCGGTGTAGTTGACCGTGAGCGACACCGTGGCGGCCCGGGCTCCCTTGTCGAAGTCGTGACCCGCCCACACCGCGGCAGCACCCGCGGTGTCCATGAGCGACGCGATGACCCCACCGTGGTAGGAGTGCCCGTCGTTGGTCAGCTCGGCGCGGAACGGGAGGCGCAGGCGCGCCCCCTCGGGGGTCCAATCCTCGACGACCACACCGAGCCCGGCGAGGTAGGGCGTCTCGCACATGCGGTCGCGCAGGAAGCTCCGGCGGTCCTCCTGCTCCTCGTCCGTCAGGCCCACGAGATCAACCTTCTCGTTCCGCCGCGAGCTCGCGGAGGCGGAACTTGAGGACCTTGCCCGTGGCGTTCAGCGGGAGCTCGTCGACGATCCGGACCACACGCGGCACCTTGAAGTTCGCCATGGTGTCCCGGCACCACGCGCCGATCTCCTCGGGCGTGGTCGTCGCACCCGGGCGCCGCACGACGAAGGCCATCGCGACCTCGCCCATCCGCGCGTCGGGGATGCCGATGACCGCGACCTGAGCGATCGCGTCGTTGCGCAGCATGAGGTTCTCGATCTCGGCGGGATACGCGTTGAACCCACCGACGATGAACATGTCCTTGGTGCGGTCGGTGATCCGGAGGTAGCCGCGCTCGTCCATGATCCCGACGTCGCCCGTGTGCAGCCATCCGTCCTCGTCGATGGTGGCGGCGGTCTCGGACGGATCGTCGAAGTAGCCGAGCATCACGTTGTACCCGCGCACGACGACCTCGCCGGGCTCGCCCCGCGGGCGCTCGGTGCCGTCCTCACCCACCACGAGGACCTCGACGTCCGGGATCGCCCGGCCGCTCGTCGTGGCGATCGTCTCGGGGTCGTCGTCGAAGCGGCACATGGTGGCGATCCCGCAGGACTCGGTGAGCCCGTACCCCGTGATGATCGTCTCGAACGACAGCTCGTCGCGCATGCGCACGATCAACTCGACCGGGATCGCCGCGGCGCCGGTCACGGCGAGGCGGAGCGAGGACAGCTCGTACTCGGGCCGGCGGGGATGGTCGAGGATCGTGTGGAACAGCGTCGGCGGACCCGGGAGCATGGTGATCTGCTCACGGTTCACTCGTTCGAGGACCTCGTCGACGTCGAAGACGGCCTGCGGATGGATGGTCGCCCCCGTCAGCATCGCGGCGAGCCAGCCGGCCTTGTAGCCGAACGCGTGGAAGAAGGGGTTGACGATGAGGTAGCGGTCGCCGGCCCGCAGCCCGACGACCTCGCTCCACGCCTGGTACGCGCGCAGCGTCGCCCCGTGGGTCTCCATCACCCCCTTCGGGTTGCCGGTGGTGCCGGAGGTGAAGAGGATGTCCGAGAGGTCCTCGGCCCTGAGCGCGTCGATGCGAGCGTCAACGACCGCCGGGTCCACGGGATCGCCCGATGCGAGGAACGCGTCCCATCCGGCCGGCCCACCGGTGCGAAGGGTGACCACCGCGCGCAACGCCGGGAGCTCCGCGGCGACGTCGAGCGCGCCGGTGAGCATGCCGTGGTAGTCGACCCCCAGGAACTCGCCCATGGTGACGAGCACCTTGGCGCCGCTGCGGCCGAGGATGTAGCCGGCCTCGACCCCCTTGTAGCGGGTGTTGAGCGGTACGAGCACGCCCCCGGCCATCTGGATCCCGATCGCGGCCGGAACCCACTCCCAGACGTTCGGGGCCCAGATCGCAACGCGGTCACCGGGTTCGACGCCGTGGGTGATGTACGCCGCGGCGGCGCGACGCGCGGTGGCGACGAGCTCGGCCCAGCTGAGGGTGGTCTCGCCGTCCACGATCGCGACGGCGTCGCCGCGTGTCGATGCGGCGTGGCGGGCGAGGTTCGGAATGGTTCCCCACTGGACGTCGGCGCGTGTCACGGATGTCTCCTCTCTGGCCGCCGCGGAGGCTAATAGGGGCGGTGTGACCGGTCGCAGGTCCCTACCATCGAAGGCATGGGTGCGCTCGACGTGGACACCGAGCTCACGGGCGGGGACGGTCGGTATACGGCCGAGCTCTCCCGTGACTGGGAGATCTGGGGACCGAGCGGCGGCTACCTCGCCGTGCTGGCGCTGCGGGCCGCAGGTGCGCACACGGAACTGTTGCGACCGGCATCGTTCGCCGCCCACTTCCTCGGCGTGGCCGAGTTCGCCCCGGTGGACCTCGCGGTCCGGACGCTGCGCCGCACCCGGCGGGCGGAGTCGATGAGCGTGTCGATCACCCAGGATGGCGCACCGATCGTCGAGGCCATGGTGTGGGCGGTGACCGAGGGCGACGGGTTGGAGCACGCGGCCTGGACCATGCCCGAAATGCCACGCCCCGAGGCCGTGGCGCCCATGGAGGACCGGTTGCCCGTGGACGCGCCGATGTTCCCGTTCTGGAACAACCTCGAGTGCCGCCCGTGCGACTGGATCGACGACTGGGACCACCGGCCACCGGGGGTGTTCCACGAGCACGCCTGGTACCGGTTCCGCCCGACGCCGACGTTCGCCGACCCGTTCCTCGACGCCGGCCGCGCGCTGCTGGTGCTGGACACCGTGCTGTGGCCGGTGGCCGCGCGAGGTCACCCCGGAGTCGACGAGTGGTACGCGCCGAGCATCGACGTGCAGGCCCGGTTCCACGCGCGCCGCCCCGAGGACGAGTTCCTCCTCACCGACTCGCACTCGCCCGCTGCCGCCGACGGGCTCGTCGGCGGCACGGCCGCGATCTGGTCGGCGTCGGGGACCCTCCTCGCCACCGGCGGCCAGCAGATGCTGTGCCGGCCGCGGCACCTCAACCCGAACCCCGAGCAGCGCGGGTAGGTCCACCCGGAATCGGCCGTCCGGGCCCCGGCGGTAGCCTCCGCCCGACGACCTTCGCGGGGAGAACCGATGCTGGACCTGATCATTCGCGGCGCCACCCTGGTGGACGGCACGGGCGCGCCCGGCCGTGTGGTCGACGTCGGGGTCGTCGACGGGCGGGTCGCCGAGGTGGGCGACGTCTCCGACGGCGCGACCCGCACGATCGACGCGGACGGGCTCCTGCTGACCCCCGGGTTCGTGGACCCGCACACTCACTACGACGCCCAGCTCTTCTGGGATCCGAGCGCGTCGCCGAGCAACGTGCACGGCGTCACGACCGTGATCGGCGGCAACTGCGGCTTCACGCTCGCGCCCCTGCATGCCGAGGACGCGGACTACCTCCGCCGCATGATGGCCAAGGTCGAGGGCATGCCACTGGCGGCGCTCGAGCACGGCGTGGAGTGGAACTGGGACACCTTCGCGGAGTACCTCGAGCGGCTCGAGGGCGGCATCGCGGTGAACGCAGGCTTCCTGGTGGGCCACTGTGCCGTCCGGCGCTACGTGATGGGCGCCGAGTCCGTCGGGCGGGAGGCCTCCGACGCGGAGGTCGCGGCCATGGTCGCCGAGCTGCACCGCGCGATCGAGGCCGGCGGGCTCGGCTTCTCGACCACGCTCTCCAAGACCCACTCCGACGGCGACGGGCAGCCCGTCGCGTCGCGATGGGCGAGCGAGGCCGAGGTCCTGGCGCTCTGCGGGGCGGTGTCCGAGCACGAGGGCACCACGCTCGAGGGCATCATCGACGGTTGCCTGGACCAGTTCAGCGATGCCGAGATCGAGCTCTTCGCGCGTATGTCCGCCGCGGGCGCCCGACCGCTCAACTGGAACGTCCTCACCGTCGACTCGCGGGTGCCGGAGCGGGTCACCCGCCAGCTCTCCGCGGCGGCACGGGCCGAGGAGCTCGGTGGACGCGTCGTCGCGCTGACGATGCCGGTGCTCGTGCCGATGAACATGAGCTTCCTCACCTACTGCGCCCTCTTCATGCTCCCGGGCTGGTCCGAGGTGATGAGCCTGCCGGTCCCGGAGCGGATCGCGCGCCTGTCCGACCCGGAGACGCGTCGCTGGATGGACGCCCGCGCGAACTCGGAGGAGGCCGGGGTGTTCCGCCGGCTCGCGGACTGGGCGCACTACGTGATCGGCGACACCTACTCGGCGGCGAACGAGGGGCTGAAGGGCCGCACCGTCGAGGACGTCGCGGCGGAGCGGAACGCCGGCGCGTTCGACACGCTGCTCGAGATCGTGATCGCCGACGACCTCCGCACGATCCTCTGGCCGATCGCACCCGACGGCGACGCGGGATCCTGGGCGCTGCGGCGCGAGGTGTGGGAGGACCCGCGGGCGATGCTCGGCGGGTCCGACGCCGGCGCGCACCTGGACCGCATGTGCGGAGCGCCCTACACCACGCGCTTCCTCGGCGACATGCTCCGTGGGCGTCAGCTCGTGCCGGTGGAGCGGGCGGTGCAGATGATCACGTCGGCACCGGCGGAGCTCTTCGGGTTGCGGGACCGGGGCGTCGTGGCCCCCGGCGCACGCGCGGATCTCGTGCTGTGCGACCCCGCGACGGTCGGGGCCGAGCACGCCACGCTCGTCGCCGACCTCCCCGGCGGCACCGCACGGCTGACCGCGGCGGCCACGGGCGTCGAGCACGTGTTCGTCAACGGCGTGGAGACAGTGACCACCAACGCGTCGACCGGCGCGACCCCGGGCACGGTGCTGCGGTCGGGCCGCGACACGCGCACGGTCGCGACGCGGTGAGCGGGTTGGCGCTCGCCGCCGACTACGGCGCCGCCCGCACGCGGTTCCTCGAGGCCGCGACGGCCGCGGGCGCGCAGCTCGTGCATCACGACCACCCCGAGTTCGGGCCCGACGGCGGCGCCCTGGCCACGGACGTCGCGGTGCTCGGCCGCCCGGACGCGCCCCGCCGGATGCTCGTCATCTCGGGGACGCACGGTGTGGAGGGGTTCGCCGGGAGCATGTGCCAGTCGTCCTGGCTCGCCGACGGAGCGGACACGGGCTCCGACCTCGCCGTCGTGCTCGTGCACGCGATCAACCCCTACGGCTTCGCGTGGATCCG
The DNA here is from genome assembly GCA_963801105.1 of uncultured Acidimicrobiia bacterium. Classification (GTDB taxonomy): domain Bacteria; phylum Actinomycetota; class Acidimicrobiia; order IMCC26256; family JAENVU01; genus JAENVU01. Next base: position 3,132,839 of record CAWDDH010000003.1, on the reverse strand, counting down.
CCGGGTGAACGAGGACAACGTCGACCTGAATCGCAACTGCGTCGACTTCGCCGCACCGCTTCCGGAGAACCCGGGCTACGACCGGCTCGCGGACGACCTGGTGCCGCCCCGCTGGGACGCGACGACCCAGGAGGAGACCTCGGCACGCCTGCTCGAGTTCGCGCGAGCGCACGGCCTCGACGCCCTCCAGGCCGCGGTGAGCACCGGCCAGTACCGTCACCCGAAGGGCGTGTTCTTCGGCGGTACGGGTCCGGTGTGGTCGCAGCGGACGTTGCAGGCCGTCGTCACCGACCACCTCGCCGACGCCGAATCGGTCGCGGTGCTCGATCTCCACACCGGCCTGGGGCCGTTCGGTCACGGTGAGCTGATCGCGGGTCATCCTGATTCCGGCGGCAGGGTGCGCCTCGACCGGTGCTTCGACGAATACACCGTGCCGTCCGAGGGCACCTCGGTGTCGGCCGACATCCAGGGCGACATCCTCGACGGCATCGAAGACTGGCTCGCGCGCGTGGCGGTTGCCGCGGTGGCGATCGAGTGGGGGACGGTGGACATCATCGAGGTGTCGAACGCGCTGCGCGCCGACGCGTGGCTGCACGGCTTCGGCGACCCCCGAGGTCCCGAAGCGGGTCCCATCAAGGAGCAGTTGCGGGCTGCCTTCGCGCCCGACGACCCGCGGTGGTCCGGGCTGGTGCTCGAGCGGTTCGTCGCGGTGCGCGATCGCGCGCTCGCGGGATTGCTCGACCGCTGACCGCCGCGGCCGTCAGCTGACGCCGGCGTGCGTCGGGTTCCGGCGGGTCGGGATCGTCGCGAGCTCGCGGCGGCGGGCCTCGTTCTCCCCGGCGCGACCGATGAGGACGATCGCGGTGCCGATCGCGGCCAGCACGGCTGCGGGGACCGCCAGCCAGTCGGCGGTCGCGAGGACGATGCCGATCACACTGATCCAGCCGCCCAGCGGCAGGAAGGCGAGCGTCGGGAGCGCCCAGAACGCGATGATGGCAAGGACACCGACCGTGATCATCCAGCGGCCGATCCGCATCACCGCGCGACCGCGGTGCTCCGAGAACGCGAGGCCGAGGAAGATGAGCAGGACGGCGACCGCACCGAGCGCGGCGGCGCCGCGCCCGAGCAGATCGAGCGGACGCCGCAGGTCGGGGAGCTTGCCCGGCGCGATCTGGAGCGTCAGCTCGGCGGGTGGGGTCGCCCCGGTCGCGCGGACGGCCTGGTCCACGAGTCCGGGGTCGAGCACGACCGCGCCGGGTACGCCGTCGACGGTCTGGGCGTAGATCGCGGGCACCGCGTTCGTGAACGCGGTCTCGAACTGGGAGGTCTGGACGGCCTCGCGCCCGATCTTGTTCGCGGCGTTGATCGCTGCCGGGTTGGACTGCGCGTTGTGCGGGACCATGGCGTCGGCGACCTGATTCGCGAACTCCTCGCGGACGGGTGCGCTGCGGGCGAGCGTGTCGGCCTCGCGCAGGATCGTGCTCCGGTCGGTGATGGTGTGCTGGACCGACCACATGGCGCCGGCGGCGACCGCGCAGGAGAGTCCGACGACGAGGACGAAGGTCGGGGAGAACCGTCGGGTGATCACGGCGTCTTATCGGCAGGCGGCGGGGCCGGGTTGATGACGCGGGCTTGAAAAAAAGGTGGCCCTCGGGGCGGTCTGCGGACCGGGCAGGGAGGCCCGCGGCCTGCACCCGAGGGCCGCTGCCATTCTGGCGTCTCACGCGAAGTCGATGCGAGCCCGCCCCGCCGCTTTGCCGAACTTTGGTCCAAGGCGCCACGGATCGAGGTGCGACCACCGCGTGGGGTGGGCGCGCCGAGCGGCTTCTGTAGCCTCCGCCGATGGTCGCAGAGGAGCACGACGCCGCGACGGTTCCGGACGCGGTGGCCTCGCTGGAGGCGCAACTCACGGGTCCGGGCGGATTCTTCGAGGTCGGGACCGAGGAGGTCGGCGGCGAGCCGATGGAGGTGTTCGTCCGGCGGCTGCCGCATCTGCGCGCCGCGCTCGAGGCCTCGGCCGCGTTCGGCGACCGCGACTACTTCGTGTTCGCCGACGGCGAGCAGCGGCGGGCCGTGACCCACGCCGAGCACCTGCGGGCGGTGGCCTCGTTCGCGCGCGTCCTGCGTGAAGAGTACGGCGTCGGTCCGGGGGATCGCGTCGCGATCCTCGGCGCGAACTCACCCGAGTGGATCGTGACCTTCTGGGCGGCGGTGAGCCTCGGCGCGATCGCAGTCGGTCTGAACGGGTGGTGGGTGGCGGACGAGATCAAGTACGGACTCGCCGACTGCACGCCGACGGTGCTCGTCGTGGATCGCAAGCGACTCGACCGGCTCGAGGGCGAGGATCCCGGCGTGCCGACGATCGTGATGGAGGACGACTTCGAGCGGATCTGGCACGCGCACCCGGATGCCGCGCTCCCGGACCAGCCGATCGCGGAGGACGATCCCGCCATCATCCTCTACACGAGCGGCACCACCGGTCGACCGAAAGGCGCGATCAACACGCACCGCAACGTGATCGCCGCGATCGGCATGTCCTTCTTCCACGGCGCCCGCCAGGCCATGCTGAAGGCGGACCCGTCGGCACCGGCGCCACCACCGGTGTGCCAGCTCGTCACGTACCCGCTCTTCCACGTGTCGGGGCTGCACATGGGTGCGGTCGCGTTCATGATCTCGGGGATCCGATCCGTCTGGACCCTGGGTCGATTCGATCCCGAGGTCGTGATGACCTTGATCCAGGACGAGGGCATCACCGGCTGGTCCTACACGACCACGATGCTGCACCGGGTGGTGCACCACCCGCGGATCGGCGAGTTCGACCTGAGTGGGCTGCGCAACGGCGGCGGCGGGGGCTCCGCGTTCTCTCCCGCGCTGCTCGAGCGCGCCCGTACCGTCATCCCGAACCTGCGCGGCTCGATGGGCGTCGGGTACGGGCAGACCGAGTGCGCGGCGCTGGCGACGGTCAACGCCGGCGACGAGCTGCTCGCCTTCCCCGAGTCTGCGGGCCGCCCGCTCCCGACGGTGCAGCTCGAGATCCGCGGCGACGACGGGTCGGCGCTCCCGGAGGGCGAGGACGGCGAGATCTTCCTGCGGGGTCCGATGGTGATGCCCGGCTACTGGGGCCGTCCCGAGGAGACCGCAGCGACGATCCTCCCCGGCGGCTGGCTCCGCACCGGCGACATCGGCCGCATGGAGGGAGGTCGACTCTTCCTGGCGACCCGCAAGCGGGATCTGATCCTGCGCGGTGGGGAGAACGTGTACCCGATCGAGATCGAGAACCGGTTGGAGGCACATCCCGCCGTCGCCGAGGTCGCGGTCATCGGCGTCGACCACGAATCCCTCGGCCAGGAGGTCGGCGCGGTGGTGGTCCCCCGTCCCGGTGTCGACGTGGAACCGGAGGAGCTCGCCGCCTTCTGTGCGGCGACGCTCGCCTACTTCAAGGTCCCCACGCGCTGGATCGTCCGCACCGAGCCACTGCCGCGCAACGCCACGGGCAAAGTGGTGAAGGCGGTGCTCCTGGAGCAGGACACGCTCCAGTTCGAGGAGGATTGACATGCCGCTCGACCTCGCCGCGCTCGTCGCGCCCGCCCACACCGCGCTGGTGCTCCAGGAGGTGCAGAACGGTGTGGTCGGTGAGCCGTCGGTGCTCCCCGAGCTCGCCGCTGCGGCGAGGGTGGCCCACCTGGTCGAGCACTGTGCCGCGCTCGCGGCGCGCGCCCGGGAGCGGTCCGTCCCCGTGTTCCACTGCACCGCCGAGACCCGCGACGACCTCGTCGGCGCGAACCGCAACGCGCGGCTCTTCGCCGGGGTGCGCCGCGCGCCGCTCCGGCTCTCGCCGGGCTCGGCCGCGGTGGCGGTCCCCGAGGCGATCGGCGCCGACCCGCGCGACGTCGTACTGGCGCGTCATCACGGGCTCGGACCGATGACGGGGACCCAGCTCGACTCCATGCTGCGCAATCTCGGCGTCACGACGATCGTCGGGGTCGGGGTGTCGGTGAACATCGGGATGACGAACTTCGCGTTCGACGCGGTGAACCGCGGGTACCAGTTCGTGATGCCGACGGACGCGGTCGCCGGCGTGCCCGCGGACTACGTCGCGGCGGTGATCGCCAACACGCTCGCCTTGGTGGCCACGCTCACGACCACGGAGGCGCTGCTCGGCGCGTGGGCGGGCTGATTCAGTCGACGACGCGCACCGTGTCGCCGACCCGGATCCGGCCCGGCGACACCACCTCGGCGTAGACGCCGATGCAGGCGGACCGCCCGAGGCCGCCGAACTCCTGGAGGTTGTGGGTGGCGAGCGCCTGCAGGACGCCGGAATCCAGGCCCAGGTCGCCCTGGGCCAGCGTGGTCATCACGCACCGCGTCGCGTTGTCGGTCACGCGGATCACGACGTCCTCGCCCACGGCCATCGCGTGTCCGACCCAGTCGGTGTCCACGAAGCCTCGCGCGTCCCCGGTGTCGATCAGGACGTTCGGGCGGAAGCGGCGCACGTCGACCGTGCTGGCAGGAGCGAGGGCGGCGAGTGCCGCGAGGGACGCGCTCGACAGCAGATGCAGCGCCGCGAGGTCGACGTAGGAGGTCTTCTCGGTGCTCATGGCCACGGGGAGGTCGAGCGTCATGTTCGAGATGACGAGTCCCTCCATGGCCGGCCACTCGGCTTCGTACGAGGCGTCGACCTGCTCGGCGCGCTCGAGGACGACCGCCCGTCCGAGTGCGGTCGTCAGTGCCGCGGCGTGGTCGGGCTCGTCGCTGCGCACATCGAGCCGGTCGGGACCCGTGACGGTCACGACGGCGTCGGGTCCGGCGCCCTCGGCGCGCGCGTGGAAGTCGAGCAGCTTGGCGTAGGTGCGTGGCATTTTCGCGCTCGCCACTTTCCCCGACTCGCTCTCACGGACGGCCCAGCCGCGGTCCTCGGCGAAGCCACCCGAGCCGACGGCGGCCTCGGGGAGGGTCTCACCCCCCATGGACTTCACCGGGTACCGCCACAGCTCCTGCACCACACCGACGTCCATCGCTGCTCCTCCCGGAGGTCGCTCCGCGCCGGAGGCTACGGCGCCTCGGCGGAGCCGGAGATCTGACGGGGCGTCAGATGTAGCCTGCGGGCATGTTCACCCCGGACGAGTTCCCCAGGATCATCTCGGTCGACGACCACGTCGTAGAGCCGCCCAACGTGTGGCAGGACCGCCTCCCCGAGAAGTTCAAGGCGGTGGGTCCGCGGATGGAGCGCCGCAAGATCGCCGAGATGAGCTTCGTCGGCGGCGTCTACAGCTACCGGGAGGCCGACGCCGGCGAGGACGGCACGTGGTGCGACTGGTGGTTCTGCGAGGACCTCCGCTATCCGATGACACGCGTCATGGCCGCCGCGGGCGTGCCGCGCGACGAGGTCACGATCAGCCCGATCACGATGGACGACATGCGCCCGGGCTGCTGGGACCCGAAGGCGCGCCTCGAGGACATGGACGTCAACTGGGTCGACGTGTCGCTCTCGTTCCCGACGTTCCCGCGCTTCTGCGGCCAGACCTTCCTCGAGCGTGACGACAAGGAGCTCGCGGACCTCTGCGTCAAGGCCTACAACGACTGGATGTTCGACGAGTGGTGCGCGGACTCGGGCGGCCGGCTGGTCCCGCTGCCGATCATCCAGCTCTGGGACGCCCAGCTCGCCGCGGCCGAGGTGCGCCGCAACGCGGCTCGAGGTGCCCACGCCGTCTGCTTCTCGGAGATCCCGCCGTTCCTCGGTCTCCCGTCGATCCACGATGCCGACGGGTACTGGGATCCCTTCTTCGAGGCGTGTGCCGAGACCGAGACCGTGGTCAGCATGCACATCGGCTCCAGCTCGAAGATGCCGTCGACATCGGCGGATGCGCCACCGGCCGTCAGCTCGACGCTGACCTCGATGAACGCGGCGATGTCGCTCACCGACTTCCTGATGTCGGGGGTCCTCGAGCGGATTTCGAAGCTCCAACTCGCGTACTCCGAGGGCCAGATCGGCTGGATCCCGTACGTGCTCGACCGGGCCGACAAGGTCTGGGCGGAGAACCGCGGATGGGGCGGCGTCGCCGACAAGGTGCTGCGGCCGCCGAGCGAGCTGTACCGCGAGCACGTCTTCGGTTGCTTCTTCGACGATCCGCACGGGCTCAAGTCGCTCGACGAGATCGGCGTCGAGACGGTCACCTTCGAGACCGACTATCCACACTCGGACTCCACCTGGCCCCACTCCCGCAAGGTCGCGATGGACATCATGGCGGACCTCGACGACGCCACGATCGTCCAGATCGTGCGGAGCAATGCGATCCGGATGCTGCGCCTGGACCTGCCGGCCTGACAACATTCCGGTCGTCGTCACGACAGGGGGTCGACCCACGGGGTCGGCCCACGGACCAAGGATTCACGCCATGAACCAGGAATGCTTCGACGTCGTCAAGAGCCGCCCCGGCTTCATCGCCGCGCTCGACCAGAGCGGGGGCAGCTCACCGAAGGCCCTCAAGCTCTACGGCGTGGACGAGAGCCAGTACTCGGGCGACGACGAGATGTTCGACCGCATCCACGAGATGCGCACCCGGATCATCACCAGCCCCGCGTTCGACGGCCGGCGCATCCTCGGGGCGATCCTGTTCGAGGGCACCATGGACCGTGAGATCGAAGGCAAGGGCTCGGCCGAGTACCTCTGGAACGTCAAGAACGTCGTCCCGTTCCTGAAGGTCGACAAGGGCCTCGCCGACGAAGCCGACGGCGTGCAGGTCATGAAGCCGATGCCGGGCCTCGACCAGCTGCTCGAACGGGCCGCGGGCAAGGGCGTGTTCGGCACGAAGATGCGCTCGGTGATCAAGCTCGCGAACCCCGGTGGTGTGCGCGCGATCGTCGACCAGCAGTTCGAGGTCGGACGCCAGATCCTCGGGCACGGTCTCGTGCCGATCATCGAGCCCGAGATCGACATCCACAGCCCCGAGAAGGCGGGCGCGGAGGACCTCCTGAAGGCCGCGATCCTCGCGCAGCTCGACGGTCTGGCCGACGGCCAGTCGGTGATGCTGAAGCTGACGCTGCCCGAGACCGACGACTTCTACACCGAGGCCATCGCGCACCCGCGGTGCCTCAAGGTCGTGGCGCTCTCCGGCGGGTACTCGCGTGAGGAGGCCAACGCCCGCCTGACCCGCAACCACGGCATGATCGCGAGCTTCTCCCGCGCGCTCACCGAGGGCCTCACCGCCCAGCAGAGCCCCGAGGAGTTCGACGCGCTGCTCGACTCCACGATCCAGAGCATCTTCGACGCGTCGAACACCTGACCCGGGCTCAGCCCAGCAGGACCGGCGCGAGCCGGCGCCACTGCGCGACCGGCGGGTCCGCCGGGCGCGACGGCAGGACCTGGACCGCCACATGGTCGGCGCCCGCATCGTGGTGGGCGCGCACCCGGTCGCGGACGGCGTCCTCGTCGCCCCACGCCACGATCGCGTCCACCAGGCGGTCCGAGCCGCCGTCGGCGAGGTCGTCGTCTCCGTACCCGAGCCGGCGCAGGTTGTTGGTGTAGTTGGGGAGACCGAGGTAGGTCGCCATGGCGTTGCGGGCGATCGAGCGGGCGGTGTCGGGATCGGTTTCGAGCACGACCTTCTGCTCGGGCGCGAGCAGAGCGTCCGGCCCCATCCGCTCGCGCGCGATGGCAGTGTGCTCGACGGGCACGAAGTACGGGTGCGCCCCCGAGCTGCGTGCCGCCGCGAGCTCGAGCATCTTCGGCCCGAGCGCGGCGAGCACGCGGACGGGCTCGGTGCTCGGCGCACTCGCGAAGTAGGGCGCGGCGTCCATTCGGTCGAGGTAGCTCGCCATGGCGCCGAGCGGCGGGCTGTAGACGTGCCCGCGCAGTCCCTCCACCGCGGGCCGGTGGCTGACGCCGAGTCCGAGGACGAACCGGTCGGGGAACGCTTCGGTCACGCTGCGGTGCCCGCAGGCCATCGCCAGCGCGTCGCGGCCGTAGATGTTCATGATGCCGGTGCCGACGGCCACCCGCTCGGTCGCGCCGAGCAGGAGCGTCGCGCTGACGAGGGGATCGCGTCCCGCGACCTCGGGGAGCCAGATGCACCCGTATCCGAGCTCGTCGATCTCGGCGGCGAGCTCCTTGGCACGCCCGGAGGGCTGGAGATCGAGTTGAAAGGTCCAGAGGCCGACCCGTCCGAGATCCACCGCGAGGACTGTACGGGCTCGGACTACCGCGGAAGTAGAACCTGTTCTAATCTGGGCCCATGACCGCAGTGAACGCCGACGAGCGCTATCAGCTGTTGATCGGGGGCACGTGGGTCGACGGCGACGCCGGGACCTACCCGATCATCAACCCGGCCACCGAGGAGGTCGTCGGCCACGCCCCCGAGGCGACCGCCGCGCAGGCCGAGGACGCGGCCGCGGCGGCCGCCGCGGCCGCCGCGTCGTGGGCGCGGACGGCGCCCGAGGAGCGGGCGGAGCTGCTCGACGCGGCGGGGAAGGCGCTCCTCGCCCGGCGAGACGAGTTCGTCCCGCTCGTGATCGCCGAGACCGGCTGTACCGCGACGGTCGGCAAGTCCATGCAGGTACCCCAGGCCGCCGTGCGCTTCCGGCGCTACGCGCGAGGCGCGATGGAATCGATGGTCATCCCGCTCCCACCCCAGGAGGTCCAGGCGACCGCGCTGGCGCCGGGTGGTCTGATCGGTGCGATCGCCCGCCGCCAGCCGGTCGGTGTGGTGGCGTGCATCACCTCGTACAACTTCCCCATCGTCAACATGGTCGGCAAGATCGCGCCGGCGCTCGCGACCGGGAACACCGTCGTGGTCCGACCCGCCGGTCAGGACCCGCTCGCGGTGGTGAAGCTCGTCGCCCTGCTCGAGGACGTCGGGTTCCCGCCCGGAGTCGTCAACGTGGTCACCGGTTCGACACCCGAGAGCGGCGAGGCCCTGGTCGCGTCACCGCACGTGGACATGGTGAGCTTCACCGGCTCCAGCGGGGTGGGGGCGCGGATCGGCGAGGTCGCCGGGCGGGGCATGAAGCGCCAGCTCCTCGAACTGGGTGGCAAGGGTGCCGCCCTCGTCCTCGACGACGCCGACGTGAAGAACGCGATCGGGATGATCGGCTCGGTCTGGACCTTCCACTCCGGACAGATCTGCACCGCACCGACCCGGGCCATCGTGCACCGCTCGATCTACGACCAGGTCGTCGAGGGGCTGGGCAAGATGGCGACGGTCCTGAAGGTCGGCGACCCGCTCGAACGGGACACGGTCGTCGGGCCTCTCATCACCGACGCCCACCGCGGGCGCGTCGAGGGCTACATCGCCTCGGGCCGCCAGGAGGGCGGCGAGGTCGTCGCCGGTGGCGGCCGACCCGCGCACATGGACAAGGGCTGGTACGTCGAGCCGACGCTCATCGCCGGGTGTCGGGCCGGCATGAAGGTGGTCCAGGAGGAGATCTTCGGACCGGTCATCGTGGCGCTCCCGTTCGACGACGACGACGAGGGGGTCGCGCTCGCCAACGGCACCGACTTCGGCCTCTACGACTACGTGTTCGGCGGCGACCCCGCCCGTGCGATGGCGGTCAGTCGCAGGATGAAGGCCGGCAACATCGGTATCAACACGGTGCAGCGCAACCAGGAGACGCCCTTCGGCGGCACGAAGCAGTCCGGCGTCGGCCGCGACGGCGGATCCTTCGGCCTCCACGCCTACACCGACCTCCAGTCGGTCGTGTGGCCGTCGTGATGGCTGCGCTGCGTCGGCCGTCGCGAGGTCGATAGAGATGGAGTTCGGTGTCTTCCACAGCGGGCACGTGCCGACCCAGGCGGATGCCGGGACGCAGCGTGCCGTCGAGCATCGGCGGCTCCTGGACGAGGTCGAGGTCGCGGTCACGGCCGACCGGGTCGGGTTCAAGTACGGCTGGTTCACCGAGCACCACTTCCTGCGCGAGTACTCGCACATCTCCGCCAACGAGGTGCTCATGGGCTACGTCGCGGCGCGCACCGAGCGCATGCACCTCGGCTCGGGCATCTTCAACATCACCCCGCCGGTGAACCATCCGGCCCGGGTGGCCGAGCGTGTCGCGATGCTCGACCACCTGAGCGGCGGGCGCTTCGAGCTCGGGGTCGGCCGCGGGTCGTCGAGCACCGAGTACCAGGGCTTCGGCATCCCCGATGCCGACACGACGCGCGAGCTCTTCGACGAGACGCTGCCCGAGTTGGTGCGGATGCTCACCACCGACCCCTACGAGCACGACGGTGCGGCGTTCTCGATGCCGTCCCGATCGGTGCTGCCCCGACCGTGGACGCAACCGCACCCGCCACTGTGGCTCGCCTGCGGGAGTCCGGCCACGTTCGAGAAGGCGGGCCGGCTCGGCATGGGCGCCCTGTGCTTCACGATGGGGGAGCCCGAGGACCTCGCCCCGCTCATCGAGACCTACCGGGATGCCGTCGCCGCGTGCGACGAGCCCGTGGGTGGGTTCGTGAACTCAAACGTCGCGTGCGTGAGCATGCTGCTGTGCCTGGAGGACCGCGACCGTGCGGTCGAGATGTTCCGGACCATCGGTGCGGCGCACTACCAGTCGCTGGTGGTCCGCTGGCTGGACTCCATCCCGTTGCCGCTCGACATCGAGCGCGAGTCCTTCTCGGTGCCCGAGCCGACGGCCGACGAGCTCTACGACTCGGTGGCCGAGGGGCGGCGCAGCCTCGGCGCGCCGGAGGACGTCGCCAAGTCGGTCGCCCGGTGGGAGGCGGCCGGCGCCGACCAGCTGATCTTCGGCGTGCTCAACAACACGCTGCCGCTCGAGGTCGCCCAGGAGTCGCTCGAGGTGTTCGGGCGCGAGGTGATCCCGGCCTTCGACAAGGATCCGCAGCACTCGACGACCCGCCAGCGGGAGGCGCAGTGCGCATGAGCCACGCGACGGTGTCGGTCGTGCCCGAGGGGGCGCTCGTCTACGGGATCCAGCTGCCGGTGCAGGCGCTCTCGGTGATGACGTCGCTGCCCTGGGAGCGAGAGGGCGCCGGTCCCGACGAGCTGCTCGCCGCGGCACGGACCGCTGACGAGTCGGGGTTCTTCTACGTGGCCGTGTGCGACCACATCGCCATCCCACGGGAGAAGGCCGACACCATGTCGACCACGTGGTACCACCCGGTCGCGACTCTGGCCTGGCTGGCCGGACAGACGCGCAACGTCCGGCTCATGACCAACGTGTTCGTCCCGGCGTACCGTCACCCGCTCGAGACCGCCAAGGCGTTCGGCACGCTGGACGCGCTCTCGGGCGGTCGTGTGATCCTCGGCGTGGGCGCCGGTCACGTCGAGGGCGAGTTCGACGTGTTGGGCATCCCGTTCGCGGAGCGGGGGCCGCGCACGGACGCGGCGATCGACGGCATCGTCGAGTCCTGGCTGTCCGAGTTCGTGGGCGACGTCGGCCTGTCACCCCGGCCCGTGCAGCAGCCCCGTCCGCCGATCTGGGTCGGCGGGTCCTCGAAGCCCGCGCTCCGGCGGGTCGCGGCGCGTGGCGACGGCTGGATCCCCCAGGGAACGCCGAAGAAGCTGATGCCCTCCTCGATCGCGTACCTCCGGGACCAGGCCGCGACGCTGCGGCCCGGCGCGACGTTCGACGTCGGAGTCATCACCGAGATGATCCACGTCGGCACCGCCGACTGGGACCTGCCCAAGTACACCCGCTCGGGGAGCGCCGACGCGATTGCCGGGGCGCTCAACGAATACGGGTCCATGGGGGTGTCGCACCTCCAGGTGCGGTTCGCGGCCCGCTCGATCGACGAGCTGTGCGACCAGATGGCCCGCTTCGGCACCGAGGTCGGCCCCCAGCTCACCCGCTGAACGGAGCACGATGGCATACCTCACGATGCGTCACGACTTCCGGACGCCGATCGACGGCTCGACGTCGCAGGCCGACATCTACACCGCGGCGATGGACCAGTTCCGCTGGGCCGACGAGCACGGCTTCGACTTCGCGGTCGTCTCCGAGCACCACGCGTTCGTCGACGGTTGGCTCCCCGCGCCGCTCACGGCGGCCGCGGCGATCGTCGGTGCGACCCGGCGGATCCCGGTGCTGCTCTCCGCCGCGATCGTCCCGTTGCACGACCCGGTGCGGCTCGCCGAACAGCTCGCCGTGCTCGATCACCTGAGCCGGGGGCGGGTCTGGACCGTGGCCGGGGCGGGCTACCGGCCCGAGGAGTTCGCGATGGCCGGCGTCGACCTCAAGCGCCGGGGTGCGATCCTCGAGTCGCACCTGCGCGTGATGCTCCAGGCGTTCACCGGCGAGCCGTTCGAGTACGAGGGCCGGGAGGTGCAGGTGACGCCGAGGCCGTTCACCGATCCGCACCCACCGCTGCTGGTCGGGGGCGGCGTCGAGGCGGCGGCGCGGCGGGCGGCCCGGCTGCGCCTGCCGATGATGCCGATGCACGCCGACCCGCGCCTCACCGAGTGGTACCAGGACGAGGCCGCGAAGGTGGGCTTCGACGGCGGATTCGTCATGCGACCGTCGGGTCCCACGTTCGTGCACGTCACCGAGGACCCCGACCGCACGTGGCCGCTGATCGGTCCGTACGTGCTCTCCGAGGCGCAGACCTACGCGCGCATCCAGACCGGCGGGCAATACTCGACACCGGTCGTGCACGCCGACTCGCTCGACGACCTCAAGGCGTCGCCGCAGGTGCTCGTCGGCACGCCGGACGAGGTGCTCGCTGCCGCGCGGGAGATCGCGGACGACGGGGCCCTGACGTTCAACCCGCTCGCGGGCGGGCTGCCCCCGCACCTCGCGTGGGAGAGCCTCGAGCTCTTCGCCTCCCGGGTGCTCCCGCGGCTGCGGGGCTAACCGCAGAACTTCGCGCGGGCCGCGCGTGGCTCGGGCGGGATGCGCAGGGCCGTGTTGGCGGGCGCGGCGGCGAGGTTGTCGAAGAACTGGCCGACCGACATCGGCTCGGTGATGTGGTCGAGGAAGTCGGCCAGGCCCGAGCAGCGCAGCGCGACCCGCCCGTCGGCCACGCGCCGGGAGAACGCTTCCCCACCCGGGTGGTCGATCCGGCGCGCCAGGAAGAACGACGGCAGAACGAAGTCGGCCTCGGTCACGGGCGCCCCGGGGCGGAGCAGTCGCGCCACGATCCAGGGGAACGGCAGCGGCTTCTCGTGCGCGATGGTCCCGCGCCGGTCGAGGCGCAGGTGCGAGGTGAAGGCGTCACCGAGGCCGAGCAGATCGAGGACGTAGGTGTCCGAGCCGAGCGCGTACGAGACGACGCCGACGCCGTAGGTGGCGAGGGCCGGGTCGTGGTGCGACGGCGTGCCCGGCAGGCGGTGGGTGATGAAGTACACGCCGTGGCCGTCGAAGAACGCCTGCGCCGGCCCGCCGGGCCCGTAGCCGAAGTCGGCGACGGTGATCGCGTTGCGTCCTTCGGGACCGAAGGCCTGGGGGGCGTCGACGCCGGCGCGCAAGGAGGCCGCGGCGACGACGGCCCAGGGCACCACCAGCAGCGCCGCGATCGTCGCCCGGCGGACCGGGACGATCGCGACCGGCGCGCAGATCATGAAGAGCGCCGGGAGGAGCAGGCGGGCCTGCATGAAGTCACCGCCGACTCGAACGATGTAGAGGCCGTCGACGAGTCCGGCGCCGAGGAAGACGAGCATCACGAGGCGCCGCCGCGTCGGACCGCGATCGCGGAGCAGCAGCGGCAGGTAGGCGCCGATGCCGAGGATCAGCAGCGGGACCCAGAGCCAGTACGGGTCGACGGCGTGGTCGAGGTAGCGCCAGCCGGCCGACCAGTACGGGCGGGACGCCTCCTTGGCCAGGGCCGAGTTGGGGACCAACGAGGCGTAGTAACCCATGCGGAAGATCTCATAGAGCACCGGCAGCGCGACCGCGGCGCCGAGGAGGCCGAACCGGCGTCCCCACCCGAGGCCGCGGGTACCGAACGCGAGCAGGGCCACCAGCGCGGCGCTGAGGATCGCCAGCTCCGGGCGGATGAGGGGCCCGAGTCCGACGAGGACGGCCGTCCCGAGGCCCGGACGACGGTCGTCGTCGCGTGCCCAGGTCGCGAGCGCCAGGAACGACGCACCGATCCAGGCGAAGGTCAGCCCGTTCTCCAGCCCGCTCGACGCGAACTTCCACATGGGCGCGATCGCGACGAGCACGACCGCGCCGACGGGTACGACCAGCGAGTCCCGGTCGTGGAGACGGACCGCGCCGAGACAGGCGAGGGTCAGGCCCGCCAGCGAGAGCGCGATCCCCGTGAGGACGGCGACCCACTCGAGGCGCAGGGGCGTGAGCAGGTCCACGACGTACAGCACGCCGATCCACAGCGGGCTGGTCGACGCCTCGACGCGCTCACCGGCGTTGAAGACGGGTCCGTGACCCTGCGCGAGGTTGCGGACGACGCGGAGGTTGATGAACCCGTCGTCGGACATCCACCGGTAGTTCCACGCGCCGACGGCGAGCGCGAGCACGGGGAGCGCGACGGCGAGCACGAGGACGACCCGGCGGGTCGTGGGGGTGAGCGCGGGGGAGGTGGTGCGCTCGGGGAGAGGTGGCGTCATATGAGGTGCGCACGGAGCGCGCCGATGAGCGTATCCACCTCGTCGCGGGCCGCCGTGCCGAAGACGTACCGGTCGGGACGGACCAGCGCGACGTCGGCGCCGTGCTCGGCGAGCCACGGTGCCAGCTCGGGCAGGACCGCTGCGGTGAGTCGGGCGGCCCCGTCGGACGGAGTCGACCCGCCGAGCGCGGCGGCGCTGACGATCGAGAATCCCGGCCCCAGGCGGGCGTCGCTGCCGGCGACCTGGGGGAGTGGCGTCCCACCCGTGGCGAGGTGCACGCCCGGTCCGAGGGGGCCCAGGAAGCTCTGATCCGGGGCACCGTCATCGCCACCACCCGCGGCGCGGAAGCCCTCGTCGCGTCGGCGCGCCGTCTCGGGATCGGTCGTCTGGATGATCCGCCCCGCGTTCACGGCGGTCTCGATCACCCGCCGCACATGCGGCTCCCGCTCGGACTGGTAGGTGTCGAGCAGCGCGTCGGGTGCCCCGGCGTGCCGGATGCGCTCGAGCTTCCAGGTCAGGTTGGCGACGTCGCGGATTCCTGCACACATGCCCTGACCGAGGAACGGCGGCATCTGGTGCGCGCTGTCGCCGGCGATGAGCACGCGGCCCCGGCGCCAGTCCCGTGCCACGAGCGCATGGAACGTGTACACCGCGGCCCGGACGATCTCGACGTCCCCGGGCGAGACCCAGGGCGCGAGCAGGCCCGCGACCCGGTCCGGGGACTGGAGCTCGTCGAGGTCCTCGCCCGGCAGCGCCATGATCTCCCAGCGCCGGCGCGGCCCGCCGTGGGGAACGAAGGTCGCGGGCCGGCGGGGGTCGCAATACTGCACCGCGACCGTCGGGAGCGCGACCGGCCGGCGGAGGACGGTGTCGATGACGAGCCAGGGCTGGTCGAAGTCGTAGTCGTCCAGCGTGGTCCCGATCGCGGTGCGGGTGACCGAGCGGGCGCCGTCGGTGCCGACGACGTAGGCCGCGCGGACGGTCCGGCGTGCGCCCGTCTCGAGGTCTCGCACCGTGACCGCGACGTGGTCGCCGGCGTCGTCGATGGCCTCGACCTCGTGGCCGAGCCGCAGCGTGACATCGTCGAGTGCGTCGAGTCCGGCACGCAGCACCTGTTCCAGCTCAGGCTGGGAGAACATGTAGTCCGTGCGCCAGCCTGAAGTGCTGACGCCGGGCGGCGACACGAAGCCGAACAGGCGGTGGCCCGACGCGTCGACGAAGTCCATGCCGTCGATGGTCGCGGTGAGGGGCTCGATCACCTCGGACAACCCGACCGACTGGAAGACGCGCATCACCTCGCCGTCGAAGTGGGACGCCCGCGGGAGGTGATACACGTCGAGCTCACGTTCGAAGATCTCGGACGACAGCCCGGAGTGGCCGAGCAGGTTGGCGCACGTGGCCCCGACCGGTCCGCACCCGACCACGACCACGTCGATGTCGACCGGTGGGCCGTCGCCGGTCACCACGGGATCGAGGCGCTCGTCGAGTGGAGCAGACCCTCGTTGACATCGGCCTCGCTCTCGACGTGCTTGGGCGGGGTCTCGAACGTGGCGTACGGCGTGCACCGCAGCACGACGCGACCCTCGCGCTCGGCGCCCTCGGCCACGATCGGACGGACCGACTCGTCGAGGTCGTGGCCGGCCATCACCGCGGCGATCCGCATCATCAGCTCCACGGTGGCCTCGCGGTCGACCTCCACCCGCGCGTCGCAGTACACCTGGAGGTACGTCGGCGGCCACTGCTCGTCCAGCACGCAGAGCGAGACCTTGGGATTGCGGGCGACGGCCCGGGCCTTGGCCCGCCCGCCCATCGTCGACACCAGCAGGTCGTCGCCGTCCATCACGTAGTACACGATCGACATCGCGGGACCGTCCGTGGCGCGGCCGTACCCGAACACCGCGGTGCGGTGGTCCCGGACAAAGCCGCGACGCTCCTCGGGGGTCACGCGAGCGCTCCCAGGTCCCCGGGCGCGATGAACTCGATCGGTGGGGGCGGGCCCCACGCGTAGAGCGCCCGGCTGTCGGTCATCGACCGCGGTGTCCACGCCGCCGGGTCCTCGATGAGGTCGAGGTCGGCGGAGTACTCGGCGAAGGTCCCGGCCGGATCCCGCAGGTACCAGAAGAAGTTGGACCCGAGGTAGTGGCGGCCGAGCCCCCAGACGTGACGCTGCGGGTCTCCGTCGAGGAGATGGCGCGCGCCGCGCCCGATCTCGTCGACGTCGTCGACTTGCCATGAGGTGTGGTGGACGTAGGTGACCGGTGCGTCCTGCACCAGGACGTTGTGATGGTCGGTCGAGCAGCGGAGGAACGCGGCGACGCCGGGGATGTCGTCGCTGACCGCGAACCCGAGGCCCTCGGTGAACAGGCGCTGGGTGGTGACGTGGTCGGGCGAGCCGATCACCACGTGGCCGAGCTTGCGGGGCCGCACCGGGCCCTCACGGTCGATCGGCTCGGCCCGATGGTCGGGTCGGGCCGGCGCCCCCGGTCGATTGACGGCCGGCGCCGGTTTCGGAGCGCTCGTGATCCGTGGTGCGACGGTGACGAGCACGCTCGCACCGGTCGGTGCATCGCGGGTCCGGAGTCCGTCGGTGTCGCGGTCCGCGGCGAACCCGCACGCCCGGAGCTGCTCCTGCAGGCCGTCGAGGTCGTCGTCGGATTCCACTCCGAGCCCGATCTCGAGGACGCGACGGTGAGCGTCCTCGACGAGCCGGAGCTGCTCGCCGCCGTCGCTCGACGCGAACCGTCCCTCGCCGGTGGGGATCAGGCCGAACTCGGTGTAGAAGTCGGAGGCCGCCACGGGGTCGGGCGCCGCGAGCGTCACGTGGGTCAGTCGGTGCAGGGCCATGGGGTCTCCTTCACATGCAGGCGGTGTCGTCCGGCTCGGCGATCACGGGGTTCTCCAACCGGCCGATGCCGTCGACCTCGACCGCGACGCTGTCGCCGGGTACCAGCCAGCGGGGCGGGTGGCGGAGCATGCCCACACCCGCGGGCGTGCCGGTGGCGATGATGTCGCCGGGCTCGAGCGTGAACGCGGTCGACAGGGTCTCGATCTGGCGGGCCGCGCTGAAGATCATCCCGGAGGTGGACGCGTCCTGGAGCAGCTCGCCGTTGACCCAGGTCCGCAGGCCGAGCGCCTGCGGGTCGGGGATCTCGTCCGCGGTGACCACCCAGGGACCGATCGGTCCGTGCGTGTCGAAGCTCTTGCCGATGGTCATCGTGGGCGCACGCAGCTGCCAGTCGCGCACCGTCACGTCGTTGACGACGGTGTAGCCGGCGACGACCTCGAGCGCCCGGTCGGCGGGCACGTGGCGGCACCGGCGTCCGATGACGATGCCGAGCTCGCACTCGTAGTCCACGAGGCTCGACGCGCGCGGGACGTGGACGGCGTCGCCGGGTCCGACCACGCAGGTGGTCTGCTTGTTGAAGAAGACCGGGAAGTCGGGCGCGGGCAGGCCGGCCTCGGCGCAGTGGTCGGCGTAGTTGAGACCGATGGCCAGGAACTTCGGCGGCCGGGGGATCGGGGCCGCCAGCACGACGTCGGCGAGGGGGAGGGAGCGGGACGCACCGTCGGCCGCGGCCCGCACGGCATCGGGCCCGGCGCCGAGCAGCGCGATGGGATCGGCGTCACCGAGGTCGGCGACCACGTCGGCTCCGGGGGCCAGGGCGCCGGTGGCGGTGGCGCCGTGGTGGTGGAATCGGGCGACGCGCATGGGGACTCCGAACGTCAGGTGCCGCGGCGCTTGCCGGGGTGAGTGCACGGGTGGTTGCAGGGTCTCCAAGAAATCTATAAAATATCGGCGATGCCGTCAACCAGCACCCGGGCACCGGGGACACGGACGCAGTGGGTCGACGACCGCCTGCGCGACGCGATCCTCGAGGGCGAGCTCGCGCCGGGCACGCCGCTGCGCGCGGAGGAGCTGGCCCAGCGCTGGCAGGTCAGCCCGACTCCGGTGCGCGAGGCGCTCCAGCGGCTCGCGGGCGTGGGGTTCGTCGAGCTGCGGCCCCAGCGCGGCGCCCGGGTGGCCGACGCCACGATCCGCGACGTCGAGGAGGTCTACGAGCTGCGCCTGCTGCTCGAGCCGGTCGCGCTGCGCGAGTCGCTCGCCCGGGCCGACGACGCCCAGCGCAGCGAGATCACCGCGGCGTGTGCGGCGTACGAGCAGGCGCTGCGCGGACGGGCGGCCTTCGCCGCGATCCTCGCCGCTCACCGCGAGTTCCACGCCGCGTTGGTGTCGCGCGCGCCGAACGAGCGCATGCTCGCGCTCATCGACGGGCTGGCCGAGCACTCGCAGCGGTTCCAGGTGCTCGCGATCGGCGCGCCCCGCGGACACCACGACGTGATCGCAGAGCACCGCACGCTGTGCGACCACGCGGTCGCGGGCCGGATCGACGATGCGGTCGCGTTCCTCCGGGCCCACCTGCAGGCGACGCTCGACGGTGCGCGCGATGCCGGCACGCCGGCGTGACCGGCTACCAGAGCTGATCGGTGTAGGTGTCGGTTCCCGGGATCGTCTTGATGAAGGGCGCGGCGTAGACCACGCGGCCACCCTCGGCCGCGACGGCCGAAGCGAACTCCTCGTGCGCCGCCCAGTCCTCGAGCGGATCGCGCTCGCTCCACCACAAGAGGGTCACCCGCTCGGTCTCGGGGGTGAGCGGCACGTCCTTCGGTGCGTCCGCGAGGAGCGGGACCGACGTGAAGGCGCTCACCTGATCGGCCGGGCCGGTCGGACGGGCCGTGATCCACTCGACGAGGGACTTCGCGTCCGAGCCGTCGGGTGGTTCGACCATCATCACGACCAGTCCCGGATAGCCCCGGTCGAGCGCCAGTTCCACCGGCACGCCGTCGTCGTCGGCGTGGGCCTCGCCCTTGAACTTGTACATCGCCGTGTGGACGTGGTCCCGGTCCTCGAACATCCGGTCGTTGTCGTGCAGCCAGTTGACCTGGTTCGTGCCCCACTGGATCCACTCGCCGAACTTTCCGGCGAGCACCCAGTAGATCGCGACGTAGGAGCCCTTCGCGAGGTCCGGCACCGCGGTGGTGTCGGCCGGGAAGCGGACCGCCTTGTGGTCGCGGGTCGCGACGTAGCGGGTGCCGCTGATCGTCCAGGCGCCGATCATGCACCCGGCGTAGAAGTGGTCACGCTCGTACCAGCGGTTGTACTGGACCTCGTGGCCCGGGTGAGGCTCGACGATCGTGATCAGCGCGCCCCCCAGCTTGATCGGCTTGACGCGGGTGTCGCCGGAACCGACTTCTTGGATCGCCATCGTGTGGGTCACTCCCCGTGCTCGGTGGTCAGCTGGTGGGCCAGCGCGACCTTGTCGACCTTGTTCGTCGCGTTGAGCGGCAGGTCCTCGACGACGATCAACCGCTCCGGTGCCTTGTAGTCCGCGATCCGGGTCCGGCACCAGTCCACGATCTCGGGGAGGGTCGGGGGCCGTTCGGGATCGGCGGGGACGACGAACGCGGCCCCGCGTTCGCCGAGCAGCGCGTCGGGGTAGCCGAGGACCGCGGCCCGGGCGACCGCGGGCGACTCGGCCAGCGCGGCTTCGACCTCAGCCGGGTACACGTTGTAGCCGCCCCGGATGTACATCTCCTTGAGCCGCCCGACGATGCGCAGGTTGCCGTCGGCGCCGACGGTGCCGAGGTCGCCGGTGTGCAGCCAACCGTCGGGGTCGACGGTCGCGGCGGTCGTCTCGGGGTCCTGCCAGTAGCCGCGCATCATGGCGGGGGAGCGGCAGACGATCTCGCCGACCTCGCCGTCGGGGAGGGTCGCACCCGGGCCGGTCGGGTCGACGATCCGCAGCTCGACGTCGGGGGCGGGGCGGCCGACCGTGGTGGCGATCACGTCATCGGGATCGCCTACCAGGGTGCTCGTCGTGACTCCGGCCTCGGTGCTCGTGTAGCGGGTGATCACCGGGCAGCCGAGGGTCTCGCGCATCCGGCGTACGAGCTCGGGTGCGATCGCCGCGCCGCCGATGCCGCAGACCCGCAGGCGCGAGAAGTCCGTCGCGGCGAGGTCGGGGTGCGCGAGCACGAGCTCCCACTGGGTCGGTACGCCGGTACCCATGGTGATGCGCTCGTCGCGGATCAGGCGGAGGGTCTCGGCGGCGGACCACGGCTCGCCCGCGATCACGATGGTCGTTCCGTTCGCGAGCTCGTCCCACATCCGGGTCATGTACCCGACGTGCGGGAACGGCAGGACGACGAGCCGGCGGTCGCCGGGCTCGGTCAACTGGCCGATGTTCGCGCTGATCGCGCGCATGCGCGCGTGGTCGTACACGGCACCCTTGGGGGCGCCCGTCGTGCCGCTGGTCCAGACGATGCACGCGGGATCGGTCGCCGCGATCGCGGGGAGGTCGGTGTCACGCAGTGGCGGGGTGGCGAACGCGTCCTTCAGCTCGGTGACCGGGATGATGGTCCCGACCGGGGCGCCGGCGGCCACCCGGGCGCCGTCGCCCACGACCGTGACGACCGGGCGCGTCCGCTCGAGGATGCTGCGCTGCTCCGCGGCGCCGAGGCGGCCGTTGATCGCGGACGTGATCGCACCCGCGCGAAGGGCGCCGAGGTAGCACGCGGCGAACTTGATCGAGGACGGCAGCATGAGACAGACGACATCGCCGGGGCGCACGCCCTCGCGGATCAGGGTGGCGCCGAAGCCGTCGGCGACGCGGTCGAGCCACGCGTACGTCGCGCGCTTCTCGCCGTGCACGTAGGCCTCACGCTCGGGGTGCGTGTGGGCAGCACGCCGCAGGAGCGCCGCCGTGTCGGTGGGTTCGGCCATCCCCGCTCAGGTGACGGTGATCGGGATCGTCACCGTCGGGACGCCGTTCATCTCGAACCACGCGACGTGCTCCGCGACGAGGTCGAACTCGAAGCGGTATGCACCGGGGGTTGCCGGCGCGGGCATGGTGAAGTCGAACGACGCGCGCTCACCGGTGCGGCGCCCATCGGGCGGGCCGGCCGGCAGGTCGATCCGGGCGTAGTCCCGATCGAGGTACATGCCGTCGCCGTCGAGCAGGTGCACGCCGAGACGGACCGGACCCACCGGCGCCGCGGACGGCAGCCACCGCGTCGGGCCGGTGTTGGTGGCTTCCGCGTGTCCGGTGAGCGTGCCACCGGCCGGGGCGGTGTCGCCGTCGAGCCGGATCTCGAGGCGGGCGTCGAGCCCGCGTCGTTCCCGGCTGTCGGCTTGGGCGCGTGAGCCCTTGGACAGGAAGAAGATGCGCCGCTGCTCCACGAACGGTTGCATCACCTCGTAGTGGTGCTGGCGCGTGATTCCGCCGGCGAGGAAGTCGTCATAGCCCGTGATCGACGTGTGGAACGGGTCCGACGTGAAGACCGCGAGCTCGAGGTCGGTGAACCCCGCGTCGTGGGCCCACCGCTCGATGTCGCCCATGATGATGTCGTTCTCGATGACCGTGAACTGCTTCATCTCGAACTGGCTCTGCGCGGTCTTGGAGTGGTTCGGCCCGGGCTCCTGGAACCCGGCGACGCCACCGGGCGCCAGGACCCGTCCCATCTCGGCGAGGACGTGCGCCGGGTTGGGCACGTGGTGGAACGCGTCGATGCAGAAGATGCGGTCGATGCTCGCGTCGGGGAGATCCAGGCGCTGCCCGTCGAACAGGAGGAACTCCGGCTCCGGCTGGTCCCCGGCGACGGGCTGGCGGACGAACAGCTCACGCGCGACATCGAGGGCGGCGGCGGACACATCGCAGACGATCACCTGGCAGCCGAGCTGGGTCAGCATGCGGCTCGTCCAGCCGGTCCCCGCACCGAAGTCGAGCACCCGCATGCCCTTGATCGGCCGGACGCCGGCGAGCACCTGCGCGAAGCAGATCAGCAGGTCGTGCGCCTCGTCGATGCTCGCGACGGGCTTGGAGTAGTAGTAGTCCACCGCGTCCATGTTCTTGCGGTAGTACTCGTCGGCCGCCTCGGACAGCTGCTCGACGGTGTACTGCTCGAGCAACTTGCGCACGTCGACGGCGTCGGGCTCGGTGAGCGGCGTCCGGGCGTCGATGGTGGTGACCGGCGCCGGCGCCGGTTCCGGGGCGAGCGCCCGCCGGACCCGACGCACGACCCGACCTGCCTGGTGACGCAACGTCATGCGGACGAGGCTACCGGGACGCCAGGGACCCGCCCCGGACGGGCCGGACGCCGAGCTGACGAGGCGTTGCGTGCTCCCTATTGGCAGCGCGGAGCGTCGGCGCGATCATTGCCCGATCGGGGGTACCAGCCGGAGGGGCGAACATGAGCTTCATCCAAGTGATCGAGTTCCGTACCACGAAGATCGAGGAATTCCGAAAGCTCGAGGACGAGTTCGGAGACCGCATCGCTGCGGAGATGACCGCGAGGCGATCGATTCTGTGCGAGGCCCGGGACGAGCCGGGTCGCTGTTTCCAGATCGTCTTCTTCGATTCCTATGAGTCTGCAATGAAGAACTCCGATCTGCCGCTCACGAGGGAGTTTGCCGACCGGATGCGTTCGATCGCGGAAGGCGACGCGAGCTTCTACAACTTGGACGTTGTCGACGACCGCACGATGTGATCGCACCCTGGCGCGACGAGCGCCGCATGACGATTCCCGACTGCGGCGCCGAGTGGATCATGGACCCGACCGGGATGCTGAGGGAGCGGAACTCGTCGTTCAACTGAGCATCCCAATCGCGCGCGACGCTCGATGGTGACCTGCGAAATCGCCCGCCTGCACGGCGCATCACGTCCGCTGACGAGGCGTTAGATTCGGCGCCCTTCGACCACCGAGCACGAGGAGCCTGCGCCATGGCGCGTTTCACCGACCGAGTCGCGATCGTCACCGGCGCCGGATCCGGCCTGGGGCGGGCCACCGCCACGCTGTTCGCGTCCGAGGGGGCGAAGGTGGCGGTCGTCGACGTCGCGACGGAGGCGGCCGAGACGGTCGCCGCCGACCTGACCGCAGCGGGCGGTACCGCGAGCGCCTACGCCGGCGACGTGAGCGACCCGGGCTCGGTCCAGGCGTGCGTGGAGGCCGTGGCCGCCGACCTCGGCCGGCCCCGGATCCTCGTGAACTCGGCCGGGATCGGCGGCTTCGCCAAGTCGCACGAGGAGACCCCCGAGCACTGGGGATCCATCATCGGCGTGAACCTCACCGGTACCTTCCTGATGTGCCGATTCACCCTTCCGTACCTGCTCGACGGCGGTGGGACCATCGTCAACATCGCTTCGAACGCGGGGTTGATGGGTCAGCCGTACTCGGCGGCGTACTGCGCCTCCAAGGGCGGGGTGATCAACCTCACCCGCGCGCTCGCGGTCGAGTACCTGGACCAGGGTGTGCGCGTGAACTGCGTGGCGCCGGGCGGCATGCGCACGCCACTCACCAAAGGGTTCCGACTCCCCGAGGACGCGGACTTCGACGTCCTGCGTCCGATCATGAGCCGCATCGGCGTCTCCGAGCCGGAGGAGGTCGCTGAGTGCATCGCCTACGTCGCTTCCGACACAGCGAGGTACATGATCGGATCGATTATCTCGATCGATGGGGGACTGGTGACGTACGGCGGGGGCTTTCCGAAGCCACCGACGAGCCCGACCCCAGCCGAGGCAGTTGGCTGAGACGATGGCGCGACGACTGACCTCCTTCACCTCGCTCTGGGACCTGATCCAGCAGCGGGCCAGCGATACCCCCGACGCCCGTTTCGTCGTCGACGAGGACGGGCGCACGCTCACCTTCGCCGAGTACCGCGATGCCGCCGAGCGGGCCGGCGCCGCCCTTTCCGCCCGCGGGATCGGCGCGGGCGACATCGTCTCCTGGCAGCTGCCGACCTGGATCGAGTCCATGGTCCTGGTCGGTGGGCTCGCCCGCCTCGGCGCGGTGCAGAACCCGATCCTGCCGATCTACCGCGACCGCGAGGTCGGCTTCGTCGTCCGCGAGGCCGGAGCCGAGCTGCTCGTGGTGCCGGGGGAGTGGAGGGGCTTCGACTACGGCGCGATGGCCCGCGCGATCGCGGCCGAGACCCCCGGGCTCGAGGTCCTGGAGCTGCACCGGGGCGACGTGCTCGACGGTGACGTGTCCACCCTGGCCCCCGCACCGGCGGGCGGCGAGGCGTTCACGCCGGGTGAGCGCAAGGACGGCCCGCTCCGCTGGCTCTTCTACACGTCGGGCACGACCGCCGATCCGAAGGGTGCGCGCCACACGGACAACACGGTCGCGGCCTCCGCGTACGCGATGGTCGACGCCTTCGACCTCCGACCGGAGGACCGCAACGCCCTGGTGTTCCCGTTCACCCACATCGGCGGGATCGGGTGGCTCATCTCCGGCCTCATGGCGGGGTGCTCCCATGTGATCGTCGAGGGGTTCGTCCCCGACGCCACCATCCCCGTGCTCGAGCGCGAGCGCGTCACGATCGCGGGCGCGGGCACGGTGTTCCACCTCGCCTACCTGGCCGCGCAGCGCGCCGCGGACCATCCGCTGTTCCCCGAGACCCGGATCTTCGTCGGGGGCGGCGCGGCCAAGCCGCCGCAGCTGCACGACGAGGTGAAGGCCGAGCTCGGTGGCCTCGGGATCCTCTCGGGCTACGGGCTCACGGAGTGCCCGATCCTGTCGATGTGCCGGGTCGGCGCGACCGACGAGCAGATGGCCTACACCGAGGGCTCGCTCTGCGCCGGCATCGACGTCAAGGTCGTGACCATCGAGGGCCAGGTCGTCGGGCGCGGTGAGGAAGGCGAGATCCGGGTCAAGGGTCCCAACCTCTGCCTCGGCTACACCGACCCCGCGCTCGACGCCGAGGGCTTCGACGCCGACGGCTACTTCCGCACCGGGGATCTCGGCATCGTCCGTGAGGACGACCACGTCGTGATCACCGGACGGCTCAAGGACGTGATCATCCGCAAGGGCGAGAACATCTCGGCCAAGGAGGTGGAGGACCTCCTCTTCACCCACCCCAAGGTCGCGGATGCGGCCGTGATCGGCCTGCCCGACCCTGCGGCCGGCGAGCGAGCGTGCGCCATCGTCGTTCCCGCCGATCCCGCCGACCCACCGACGCTCCCGGAGCTCTTCGAGTTCGCCAAGGAGGAGGGACTCATGGTGCAGAAGATCCCCGAGCAGCTCGAGATCGTCGCGGTCCTGCCCCGGAATCCGACCGGCAAGGTCCTCAAGCACGAGCTCCGCAAGCAGTATTCGGACTGACCGGTGCCGCTGGACGAGGAGCAACGCGCGCTCGCGGCGCGGGTCTCGAACTGGGGTCGTTGGGGACCCGACGACCAACGCGGGACGCTCAACCTGATCGACGCGGCGGCGGTTCGTCGTGGCGCGGCCGCCGTGCGCCGCGGCGTCTCGTTCTCGCTCTCGATCCCGATGGACGCCGACGGGCCCCAGACCGGGCGGATCCTCGGGCGGAAGAACCCCCAGCTCACCATGCTCCAGGCGTCCTTCGCGTTCACCGGTGACCTCGGCGACTTCGCGACGAGCGACGACGAGGTCACGACCGGCACCCACTCGGCGACGCACTGGGACGCCCTCTCCCACGCGGGCTACGACGGTCTGCTCTACAACGGCGTGCCGGCCGACGTGATCTCGATGGAGGCCGGTGCCGCGAAGCTCGGCATCGAGCACTTCGGGCCCGTGGTCACCCGGGGGCTGCTCTGCGACGTCGCCCGGCTGAAGCGTGTCGAGTTCTTCGACGAGCCCTACGCCGTCACCGGGGCGGACCTCGACGAGTGTCTCGCCGGCGCGGGCCTCACCGCCGCGCCCGGCGACGTCGTGCTCGTGCGCACGGGCCAGATGCACTGGCTCCGGGTCGGCGACCGCAACCGCTACGCGGACGTCTCGCCGGGGATCGGGCTCGACGCGGTCGAGTGGCTCCACGACCACGACGTCGCTGCGATCGCGAACGACACCCACGTGTTCGAGCCGTACCCGTGCCCGGGGCCGAACCCGTACCTGTTCCCCACGCACATGATCGAGCTGCGCGACGTCGGGATCCCCCAGGGTCAGCAGTGGGACCTCGACGAGCTCGCGGCGGACTGTGCGGCTGACGGCGTCTACGAGTTCCTGCTCGCGGCCACCCCGTTGCCCGTGACCCATGCGAGCGGCGGCCTCGTGGCTCCCACCGCGACGAAGTAGCCGAGGAGCATCGATGGGTACCTACGTCGTGACCGGAGCGGCCTCGGGTCTCGGGGCCGCGGTGACGGCACGCCTGCGCGCCGACGAGCACCGCGTCGTCACCGTCGACCTGCGCGATGCCGACGTGGAGGCCGATCTCGGCGATCCCGGCGGTCGGTCCGACGCCCTCGTCCGTTCGCTCGCGCTCGTCGAAGGTCCCCTCGCCGGGCTCGTGCCGTGCGCCGGCCTCGGCCCGCAGGTGCCCGACCACGCCCTCGTCGCGTCGGTCAACTACTTCGGTGCCCTTGCCTTCCTCGACGGCTGCGCCGACGCACTGGCCGCCGGTGCCCCGGCCGCCGTGGTTGCGATCTCGTCCAACTCCACCACGATCGACCCCACCGTGAACGCCGACCTGGTCGCAGCCTTCCTGGCCGGCGACGAGGGGCGGGCCCGGTCGATCGCCGCCGAACTTCCTGGGAACTCCGTCTACGCGTCGAGCAAGGTCGCGATCGCCCGCGACGTGCGCCGCCGGGTGGCCGACTGGGGCGGTCGCGGGGTGCGCATCAACGCCGTCGCCCCCGGCCCCTTCCGCAGTCCACTCCTGCAGCAGGGCCTCGACGACCCGACCTTCGGTCCCCTGATCGAAGCCCTCCCCGTGCCGACCGGCGCGATCGGCAGTCCGGAGGAGGTCGCCGCGGTGATCGCGTTCCTCCTCGGCGCCGAGGCGTCCTACGTGCACGGCTCGATCGTGTTCGTCGACGGCGGCATCGACGCGCTGCTCCGTCCCGACGCGATCTGACGTGTCCTTCTACGGCGCGGACCAGGCGCGTATCCACCACGAGCGCTTCGGCGACCTCGCCGCGGCCGCCGCCGCCCTCGTGCGCGCCGAGCTGGCACGGTCGGGGCTGACCACCGGGCACGTGACGGACCTCGGTTGCGGCTCGGGCATTCTCGCCGCCGCGATGCTCGACGCCGGCTACACCGTCTCCGGCGTCGACCTCTCGCCCGACATGGTCGAGCTCGCCGGCGGTCACGCGCCCGGAGCGACCTTCGCCGCCGGATCGGTCCACGACGCCGAGATCCCCGCTTCGGTCGCGGTGACCGCGGTCGGCGAGGTCCTGAACTACGCGACCGATCCGCGGGCCGGCCTCGACGCGGTCCGAACTCTGGCCGCGCACGTCCACGCGGCGCTCGCTCCGGGTGGCGTGTTCGCTTTCGACGTCTCGACCCCCGGACGCAACCTCGGCCTGGACGTCCGCCACGTCTTCCACGATCACGGCGACTGGATGCTCGGTATGCACGCCACTGAGTCCGCTGCGGATCACGACGCCCGCCTCGACCGGCGCATCGTGATCCTCGTGCGCGAGCCCGACGGCCGCTACCGCCGCATCGACGAGGACCACGTGCTCGCGCTGTACGAGGTCGACACCGTGCGGGACCTGCTCACGGCGGCCGGGTTCGACGTCGAGGTGCGTCCCGCGTACACGGTGGCGACGTCGTCCACGCCTGCGTCGGGCTGGGCCGTCTTCGTCGCGCGGAAGCGGGCTGGCTGATCGGGCGCGGACGTCGCACAGCGAGCCATGTCGCGTGTTCGCCCGGTACGGGCCGGGATTGTCAAGGAACCGTCGGTCGGAGCGTCGCCGACCTCGTGGTGATCAGGCTGCGCCGACCAGCGGGGGAGCCCGGCCTTCCGCGTACTCGTGCTTGCTGACGAGTCGCTGAGCGCCGAGTGGCCCGTTCGAGGTGTCCGGGACACGCCCCGGACGGCATGAGACCGGGTTTGCAATGGAGCAGACGCCGCCCGCGGCAGGATGGACGCGTGACCGTCGAGTTCGAGGCCCGAACTGAGATCCACGCGCCGACCGAGACCGTCTTCGATCTCGCCCGGGACATCGATCTGCACACCGAATCGATGGCCGGTTCGGGAGAACGCGCCGTCCGTGGAGTGACGCACGGGCTCATCGGACTCGGTGAGTCCGTCACCTGGAGGGCGACGCACTTCGGTGTTCCGTTCACGATGACCAGCCGGATCACCGAGTTCGACCGTCCGCACCGGTTCGTGGACGAACAGGTCAGTGGACCGTTCCGATGGTTCGAGCATCAGCATCTCTTCGAGCCCGTCTCAGGAGGCACTCTGATGGTCGACCGCATCCGGTTCCGGGCTCCGCTCGGCCCACTGGGTCGGATCGCGGAACGCCTGGTGCTCGGTGCGTACCTGCCGAAGCTCATCGCGCAGCGCAACGACTACCTCGCACAGGTCGCCGAGGCGAGGAACCCGTGACCGATCGCGAGGTTGTGGCCAGCGCGGCGCCGACGCCTACCTTCATGCGGTGCGCACCTCGAAGCGGACGGCTCGGCTCCTCGCACTCCTCGCCGTCCTGACGCTGCTGGCAGCCGCCTGCTCGAGCGGAAGCGACACGAAGGCCACGCCGAAGCGAACCACCACGACGACCGCCGCGACGCGACCCGAAGGTCCCGCGGCCGACCTGAGCGAGGAGATCACCGGCACGACCCCGCCCTTCATGGGCGAGGCCGCGGGTGCGCAGCTCGAGGGCACCGGCTACGTCGAGCACGAGTACGTGGCCGCCGGCACCGCCACCTCCTACCGGCCGGAGGGGGAGCTCACCCCCGACGGCCGCTGGACGTTCGCGCCCGACACGAACGCGCCGTACCGCACCCGCGTGCTCGTCCGCCGCCCGGCGAAGCGCGCCGACAGCAGCGGCACCGTGGTGGTCGAGTGGCTCAACGTCAGCGGCGGGGTCGACGCGGATCCGGACTGGACCAGCCTCCGGGAGGAGATCGTCCGCAACGGAGACACGTGGGTCGGCGTGTCGGCCCAACTGCTGGGCGTGGCCGGCGGCCCGATCCTCGTGGCCGTCCCCGGCGCGGATGTCGGCGCGGTCGCCGGCAAGGGCCTGAAGTCGATCGACCCGGAGCGCTACGGGACGCTCGACCATCCGGGTGACGGCTACTCGTTCGACCTCTTCACCCAGGTCGCCCGGGCGCTGCGCGCCGGCGGCGCGGTCACCGGCGGTGTGACACCGCAGCGGATCATCGCCGCGGGAGAGTCGCAGTCCGCGATCGCGCTGACCACGTACATCGACGGCGTGCAGCCGCTCACCCACGCCTTCGACGGCTTCTTCGTGCACAGCCGCGGTTCGGTCACGCTGCCGCTGGTGGGCCCGGGGAAGTACGCCGACCTCGCGGGCGGGATCGGCACCACCCCGACGATCTTCCGCACCGACACCGACGTCCCGATCCTCGACCTCCAGTCCGAGAGTGACGTGACCGGGATCCTCGCGTCCGCCGCGGTCCGCCAGCCCGACACCGACCGCGTCCGCCTGTGGGAGGTCGCGGGCACCGCGCACGCCGACGCGCACCTCATGGGTGCCACGGCCGACGCGGTCGACTGCGGCGCGCCGGTGAACGACGGGCCGATGCACGTCGTCGCGAAGGCCGCGTTCGCCGCGCTCGAGACGTGGATCCTGACGGGCCGGCCCCCTGCCCGGGCGCCCCGTCTCGACCTGACCGCGGGAGCGACGCCCGCGATCCGGCGCGACGCCGACGGCATCGCCCTCGGCGGGATCCGCACGCCGCCGGTCGATGTCCCGGTCGCGGTGCTCTCGGGCGTCCCGGGCCCGGACCCGGCGATCATCTGCATCCTGCTCGGGTCAACCAAGCCCCTCCCGACCGCGCGGATCGCCGAGCTGTACTCCTCCCGCGCCGAGTACCAGCGCAAGTACGACGCCGCGGTCCGGGCGACGATCGCGGCCGGATACGCGCTGCGGGCCGATCGGGGAGCCCTCGTCGCCTACGCCGATCCCGCGCGCGTCAGCGGCTGAGCGATCCGACTCAGGAGCGACCCATGCGGCGGAGCAGCTCGGCCCAGGGCCGGCGTTTCGACGCGACGCGCGCCGCGCGGAGCCCGAGCTGCTCGCGGAGGCCACCGAGGATCGCCAGCTGGCACTCGGCCGCGGCGAGGAACAGGTTGGACGCTTCCGCGGGCGCGTAGGTCCCGCCCGCGGACCGGACGAGGTCCCAGGCGTGGATGTGCCACTCCACTGCGGCGACACCGGCGTGCAGGCCGGCGGTCACGGTGCCGCGCGGGTAGCCGTAGGGGAGGTCCCACCGGTCGACGAGCCGCGCCGCGTAGCGCTGCGCCGCGGTGCGGAACGCGTCGATGCGGTCGGGGCCGGTACCGGTCGGCAGCGCGGCGAGCGACGCCGCGGTCTGCGTGTCGAGCTCTGCGATCGGGAACGCGGGGGCCGCGTCCCCGGCGACCGCCCGGTCGAGCCAGTCGTGGTACCAGCCGATCACGCTGACCAGGTGTCCCGCGAGGTCGGTGCCGGTCCAGACGCCGCAGGCGGGAAGTGCCCAGTCGGCGTCCGTCCACCCGTCGACCGCGCCCACCACGGCGTCGACACCGGAGCCGTAGAGCGCGAGGACGGTCTCGCGGTCCATCGTTCTCAGCGGCGCGCGGCCTGCACGAGCGCGTCGAACAGTCCCTGCTGCGCCGGGTCGGTCGCCGACGTGTCCTCGGGATGCCACTGGACCGCGGCGACCCACGTGTCGGCGTCGAGCTCGACGGCCTCGACGACGCCGTCCGGCGCGCGGGCCGTGACCCGCAACCCCACCCCGAGCCGGTCGATCGCCTGGTGGTGATGGCACGAGCAGGCCGCGCGCCCGACGCCCATCGCACGCCCCACCCGCGAATCGGGCTGGAGGTCCACGTCGTGGAGGTCCTGGCCGGCCTCGACGCCGGGCGTGCCGTGACCGGGGAGGTCGTCGGTGATGTGCTGGTGCAGGGTGCCGCCGAGCGCGACGTTGAGCACCTGGGTGCCGCGGCAGATCGCGAGCAGCGGGAGCCCGAGCTCGAGCGCGGCGCCACACAAGGCGAACTCGAACTCGTCCCGGATGGGGATCGTCCCGTACGTCTCGGGGGCGCGGTCCGCGCCGTAGTGGCCCGGGCTCACGTCACCGCCGCCGGGGAGCACGATGCCGTCGAACCGGTCGAGCACGGCGAGGGCCTCCGGTCCGTCGAGGTGGCGCGGTCCCAGGACGGCCTCCTGCGCACCGGCCCGCTGCAGCGACTCCACGTACATCGTCTGGATTGCGAACGCCGGGTCGGCCCAGCCGTCGACCCGACCGGCCCGCACCGGATAGGCCGGCAGTGCGATCAACGGGGCGCGCACGTCAGATCTGCTCGAAGTTGCGCCGGCGTTCCCAGTCGGTGACGGCGCGGTTGAACGTCGCCCACTCCTGCTTCGCCGTGTTGAGGATGTGATGGTGCACTGCGGGTCCGAACGCCTCGCGCGCCACCTCGCTGTGCTCGAAGGCGTCGATCGCCTCCACGAGCGTCGACGGCACGTGCGGCAGCCCGGGTGCGTCGTACGCGTTGCCCACGAACGAGGCGGGCGGCTCGATGTCGTTCTGCATCCCGTACAAGCCCGCAGCGATGATCCCGGCGAACGCGAGGTAGGGATTCACGTCGGCACCGGGGATGCGCGACTCCACCCGGTACGCGGGCCCGTGGCCGACGAGCCGGTACCCGCACGTGCGGTTGTCATAGCCCCACGCGAGCGCGGTCGGCGCCCAGGAGTCCGGCTGGTACCGCTTGTAGGAGTTGACGTAGGGCGCGAAGAGCAGCGCGAGCTCGCGTCCGGTCGCGACGATCCCGCCCAACCAGCCGCGGAACACCGAGGAGAGGTGGTGCTCCGCGCCGGCGTCCCACATCACGCTCTCGCCGGTCCGGCTGTCCCACACACTGGAGTGCACGTGGCAGGACGAGCCGACCTCGTCCATCGAGTACTTCGCCATGAACGTGAGGGAGCGGCCGTTGAGCGACGCGATCTCCTTCGCGCCGTTCTTGTAGATCGCGAGCCGGTCGGCCATCTCGAGTGCCTCGGCGTACACGAGGTTGATCTCGTGCTGGCCCCTCCCGGCCTCGCCCTTGGAGAACTCGACCGGGATCGCCGCCGCGTCGATGCCGTTGCGGATCTGGCGGATCAGGTACTCGTCGCGGGTCGTCTGGAGGATGTGGTAGTCCTCGATCACATCCGAGTGCGGCGTCAGGTCGGTGTACCCGCGTGCTGCGGCGTCGCGGTAGGAGTTCTCGAACAGGAAGAACTCGAGCTCGGCGCCGATCTTGACGGTGAGGCCCATCTCCGCGGCACGTGCGATCTGGGTGCGGAGGATCTGGCGGGGCGACTCCTCGACGGGCGCCCCCGTCTCCTCGTCGACGAGGTCGCACAGCACGAGAGCCGTCGCCTCGAGCCAGGGGATCCGCCGGAGGGTCGTGAGGTCGGCGACGCAGCGGAAGTCGCCGTAGCCCTGCTCCCAGTTGGCGTACTCGTAGCCCGGCAGCGGGGTCATGTCGACGTCGAGCGCGATGAGGTAGTTGCACGCTTCGATCGACCCGCCGGCATCGAGGATCTGCTCCACGAAGTAGGTGCCGAGCACCCGCTTGCCCATGAGTCGACCCTGGAGGTCGGGGAAGCAGACCAGCACCGTGTCGACCTCGCCGGTCTCGACGAGCACGCGCAGGTCCTGGGTGCTCAGGTTTCCGGGCATGGCGAGACCTCCTCGGGCCGAGAGGGTAGCGGTGCGGGACCCGGCTACTCGGGGGTCACGTAGGCCGCCGTGATCCCGCCGTCGACGACGAGCTGCGCGCCGGTCATGAACGAGGACTCGTCCGAGGCGAGGAACAGCGCCGCGCGCGCGAGCTCCACGGCGTCGCCGAGGCGGCCCATCGGGATGTGGACGAGGCGGCGGGCCTTGCGGGCCGGGTCGCTCATCAGCTCCTCCAACATCGGCGTGGACATGGGACCCGGGCACAGGGAGTTGGCCCGGATGCCGCGGCGCCCGTACTCGACCGCGATCTCGCGGGTCATCGCGAGCACACCGCCCTTCGACGCGGTGTAGGCGATCTGCGCGGTCGCCGCACCCATGAGGGCCACGAAGCTGGCGACGTTCACGATCGACCCGCCACCGGAGTCGAGCATTGCGGGCACGCCGTACTTGCAGCCCAGCCAGACGCCCTTCAGGTTGATCTCCATGACGCGGTCCCACGTGGGCTCGGGCGTCTCGGTCACGCCGCCGTCGTCGGCGGGAAAGATGCCGGCGTTGTTGTAGAGGACGTGCAGCGCGCCGAATCGTTCCATCGCGAAGGCGATCATCGCCTCGACCTGCGCGGCGTCGGCGACGTCGACCTTCACGAAGGCAGCCTCGCCGCCCCCGGCCTCGACCGCAGCCACTGTCTCCCGGCCGCCGTTCTCGCTCCAGTCCGCGACGACGACCCGGGCGCCCTCGGCGGCGAAGAGGGTGGACGCGGCGCGGCCCATGCCGTTTCCGGCACCCGTGATGAGCGCGACCTTGCCGTCCAGCCTGGCCATCAACGATCCTCCCGAAAGTCCGAGGTACCGGCGGGGGACGCCGGTAGCCTCGCTGCGATGTCCGACGCTTCCGACGCCGAGCACACCGGCGCCACGACCGGCGCCACGACCGGCGCCGAGTCGTCGTCCGAGGCGGCCCGGCCCGGGCAAGTTAGCGGCTCCGACGCCGCCACCGGGACCGAGGACGGACCCGGCGCGCAGTCGCCCGAGCAGCTGCGCGACCAGCGCGAGCAGCGGCTGGCGAAGATCGAGGCCATGCGTGCCGCGGGCGTCGAGCCCTACCCGGTCCGCTTCGACGCGACGGCCACGGCCGGGAGCATCCGGGCCGAGCACGGCGACCTCCCCGCGGGGGAGACCACCGAGGACCGCGTGCGGGTCGCGGGCCGCCTCCTGCTGTTGCGCCGCCAGGGGAAGCTGAGCTTCGCGACGCTCCAGGACCGCGACGGCGCGATCCAGCTCTTCGTGAGCACGAACGAGCTCGGCGACGAGCGGCACCAGGAGTTCGACCACCTCGACCGGGGGGATTGGGTCGGCGTCGAGGGCACCGTGATGACCACGCGCCGGGGCGAGCTCAGCGTGGCCGTCGAGTCCTTCGTGCTCCTCGCCAAGGCTGTCCGACCGCTCCCCGACAAGTGGCACGGCCTGGTCGACGTCGACACGCGCTATCGGCAGCGCTACGTGGACCTCGTCGTCAACGACGACGCGCGTCGCATCGCGCTGGACCGCATCGAGATCATCGCGACGCTGCGCCGGCACCTCGCCGAACGCAACTTCCTCGAGGTCGAGGGTCCGGTGCTCCAGACGATCCAGGGGGGCGCGACCGCGCGGCCCTTCGTCACCCACCACAACGCGCTCGGCCAGGACATGTACCTGCGAATCGCGCTGGAGCTGCACCTGAAGCGGCTCATCGTGGGTGGCCTCGACCGCGTCTTCGAGATTGGTCGCGTGTTCCGCAACGAGGGCGTCGACACGACCCACAATCCCGAGTTCACCATGCTCGAGGCGTACCAGGCCTTCGGCGACTACCACGACATGATGGACCTCGTCGAGGGGCTCGTGGTCGAGAGCGCGCGGGCGGTCGTGCCGGAGATGCGGGTCACCGTGGGCGAGGAGACGATCGACCTGGCGGGACCGTTCCGGCGGGCGACGATGGTCGACCTCATCAAGGAGCACGCCGGCGTCGACATCCACCCCGCGATGGAGCTGGAGGAGGCACGCACGGTGCTGCGCGGTCTCGACCTCGCGTTCGAGCCGGAGTGGGGCCCGGGCAAGCTCACCAACGAGGTCTACGACGAGCTCGTCGAGGACAAGCTCGTCCAACCGACCTTCGTGCTCGACCACCCGCGTGAGGTGTCACCGCTCGCGCGCGCCCACCGGGAGGATCCGACGCTGGTCGAGCGCTTCGAGCTCGTCGTCAACCGGCACGAGCTGGCCAACGCGTACAGCGAGCTCAACGACCCGGTCGACCAGCTCGCACGCTTCGAGGCGGAGGCCGCGCACAAGCGCGCCGGGGATGCCGAGGCCGGCGACGTCGACCTCGACTATGTCCGGGCGCTGGAGTACGGCATGCCCCCGACGGGCGGGCTCGGGCTCGGCATCGACCGACTGGTGATGCTGCTCACGGGCACGCCGTCGATCCGCGAGGTGATCCTGTTCCCGACGCTGCGGCCCGAGCCGGGCATGGGCGGTCTCGGCGCGTCGAGCGGCGGCGGGCCCGAGACCGCGGCCGACGATCCGCCCGAGCTGTTGGCGACCGTCGCCGCCCTCGCGGCCGCGCCGCCACCGGCGCCCACGACGTCACGGTTGCCGACGCGGTTGATCACGGTCCTCGTCACCCTCGCGGGGGTGCTGTCGGTCTCCGCGCTCGTGCCGTGGTTCCAGCGCCAGGTGGAGCCGGTCCGCGACACGATCCTCCCGTTCGAGCTGCGGGCCGGTGGGCGGATCGCGACGGTGCTCATCGGCCTCGTCTTCCTGACCCTCGCCGACCAGCTGCGCACCGGGAAGCGGCGCGCCTGGCAGCTGACGCTGGGGGCGGCGGCGTTGAGCACGGTGCTGCAGCTCGTCAAGGGCCCGCACCTGGTGGCGGCGGCCTACTCGCTGCTGCTGCTGGTGCTGCTGGTGCTCAACCGTGACCGGTTCACGGCGCCGAGTGACCCGCCGTCGATCTGGCGGCTCGCGCGCCGGTTCCCGGTCTACGTCGTGGTCGTGTACGGCTTCGGGACGCTCGCGCTGCTGTTCGACCGCGGGCACATCACGCCGGAGCCGACCTTCGCCGGTGCGATCGAGACCGTCACGCTCGGTCTGGTCGGGGTGTCCGGCCCGTACACGTACCACGGCCGCTTCTTCCAGGACTTCTATCCCGCGGCGCTCCTCGCGGTCGGCATCTTCGGGATCGTCGCGCTCGTCGTGACGGTGTTCCGCCCGCTCGTCACCCGCGACCCGCACCGCGACGAGGACTGGGCGCGTGCCGATCGGCTCGTGCACGAGTACGGATGGGACACCCTGGCGTACTTCTCGCTGCGCGACGACAAGAGCTTCTTCTTCTGCTCCGACGGCGAGGCGATGATCGCGTACACGTACCTCGGCGGGTACGGGCTCGCGGCGGGCGACCCCATCGGTCGGCCGGAGTCGGTCGCGCTCGTCGTCGACGAGTTCCTCGCGTTCTGCCGGACCCGTGGCTGGCGCCCGGCGTTCCTCGCCGTCCGGGAGGGCGACCTCCCGCTCTACTCGTCGCGAGGACTGCGCCACGTGTATCTCGGGGACGAGGCAATCGTCTGGTGCGACGCGCTGGCGCGTGGCGCGGGCAGCAAGAGCATCCACCAGGCCGCGCGTCGCGTCGCGAAGACCCACACGTTCCGGCTCGTGCCCGAGTCGGCCGCGTCGGCCGCGACCATCGACGCCCTGAACGCCATCAGCCGGCGCTGGCGTGGTGAGGAGCCCGAGCGCGGGTTCACGATGACCCTCTCGAAGGACGTCGAGGGCACGAATCCGGAGTTCCTGCTGGCGATCGCGACCGGACCCGACGGCACGCCGACCGGGTTCCTCCGCATCGTCCCGGCCTACGGGCGCCAGCGCGGCTACACGCTGGACCTGATGCGGCACGACCCGGGCGCACCCAACGGGATCACCGAGTTCCTGATGGTGCGGACCGCGGCGGCGCTGGCGGATCGGGGAGTGCGCCGGCTGTCGATGAACTTCGCGGCGTTCGGCCGCCTGCTCGACCCGGAGATCCAGCACGGGCCGCTGCGCCGGGTCGCGGCCTGGGGGATCCGACGCTTCAATCCGTACTTCCAGATCGAGTCGCTCCGGACCTTCAACGAGAAGTTCGCTCCCGAGTGGCTGCCCCGGAGCATCGTGTACGCGGACGCCTCGGACCTCCCGCGTGTCGCGATCCTCTACGCCGGGGCCGAGGGCTTCGTGAGCCTGCCGTTCGGTCGGTCGCTGCTCGTCCCCGTCGCGGTGGGTGGGGGCTCCGACGAGCACCCACCGGGCCCGGTCGGGGTGTCCGAGGTCGCCTGAGCCGGGGCCGACGTCGGCGCGCCGGCGCGAGCAAGCACGATGGTGCCGAGCACCATCACCGCCGCACTCACCGCGATGAGGATCCAGTCGGCGCCGTCGGCGCGGATGCGCTCGTCCAGCGCCGCGATGCCGACCGCGACGCTCACGACCGGATCGAGCACGGTCGCCGCGGGGAAGGAGATCTCGAGCGATCCGGCCTGGAAGGCGAGCTGCTGGCACACGAACCCGAGGACGCCCGTACCGATCACGGCGTAGGTCTCCCACGAGGTGAGGGCGACGCCGAGGCCCTCACCCGCGAGGTGCATGAGGGACTTGGTGAGGGCGGAGGCGAAGCCGAACAGCGTTCCGGCGATCATCGCCAGCCCGAGGCTGCGCAAGCGGACCGACCGGCCGAGCGCCAGTGCCGCGCCCACGACGCACACCGCACCGGCGCCGACGATCGAGGGGATCCAGTGGGAGAAGGTGGTGGTGTCCCGGCCGCCGTCGGGATGACCGACCGCCAGGAACACCGCGAGCGCGACCGCGATCGCTCCGGCCCACGCCACGTCGGTGCCCCGGACCGGACGTGCGTTCCACCGCGAGCTCAGGGGCAGCGCGAACACGAGCGAGAGGATCAGGAGCGGCTGCACCACGAGGATCGAGCCGACTGCGAGCCCAGCCGCCTGGAGCAGATAGCCGACGCCTCCGCCGAACGTCGCGGCCCACCAGCGCGGTCGGCTGAGCAGCCGACGGACGAACGAGATGCCCGAGTCGACGAGGCGCGACGCCTCCTGTTGCTGGGCGACCGCCCCGACCGCGAAGAGCGCGTCCGCGCCGAGCACGAGCAGCACGGCGAGCCAGGGCATACCGAACAGTACGCTCCCGCGGATGCCGAACCGCGTTGCACTGTCGGTGACCGTGTCGGGCCTGAGCCGGCTGTTCGGCACCGATCTCGCCGCCGTCGTCGAGACGGCCCGTCGGGCCGACGAGCTCGGCGTCGACCAGCTCGTGATGCCCGACCACATCGCGATCGGGCCGCGACTGGACCGCTACCCGTACGCCGCGCGGTTCCCGTACCCGCCCGACGAGCCCTGGCTCGAGCCGCTCACGACGCTGGCCGCGATCGCCGGCGCCACGAGCCGGGTCCGGCTCGGCACGGGCGTGCTCATCGCACCGCTGCGGCCCGTCCTGCTGCTCGCCAAGTCGGTGGCGACCCTCGACGTGCTCTCGCGCGGCCGGGTCGACCTGGGCGTCGGTACCGGATGGCAGCGCGAGGAGTTCATCGAGCCCGGGATGGCGTTCACGGGCCGGACGCGCCGGATGGACGACGCGGTCGCGGCCTGCCGCGCGCTGTGGGAGGAGCCGCCGCCGGTCTCCTTCTCGGCGGAGACGATCGCGTTCACCGACGTCTGGTCCGCGCCGCGTCCCGTCCAGGCGCGGTTGCCGGTCTGGTACGGCGGGTCGCTCACCGCGCCGATGGTCGCGCGCATCGCGACGCTCGGCGACGGGTGGCTCCCGCTCGGCCCGACCGTCGAGGAGATCGGCGCCGGCATCGAGACGCTCCGCGGGGCGTTCGCCGACCGAGGCCGCGATCCCGACGGCCTCGGCGTGCGCGTGGGCATCCCGGTCGTCACCGGCGACGACGGGCGTGTGGACGCGGCGGCGACCGTCGCACCGGTGGATCGCCTGGTGGCGATGGGCGTGACGAGCATCTCCGTCGCGCTCGGGCGGTTCCTGCGCACGCGGGACGACATCGAGCCGTTCCTCTCCGAGCTGGTGCAGGCGCTCCGGCCCTAGGCTCGCCGGCAACGCGAACTGGGGGAGAGTCATGACGCACGATCTCGTCATCCGGGCCGGCCTCGTCGTCGACGGGACCGGTGCCGAGCCGGTCCCCGCCGACGTCGCGATCGACGGCGACCGCATCACCGCCGTCGGCGCGGTCGACGGCCCCGGCCGGCGTGAGGTCGACGCCGAGGGACGGTACGTGACTCCCGGTTTCGTCGACATCCACACCCATCTCGACGCGCAGATCGCGTGGGACCCGATCGGGTCGTCGTCGTGCTGGCACGGGGTCACGTCGGTGGTGCTCGGCAACTGCGGGGTCACGTTCGCGCCGTGCAGGCCGGCTGATCGCGAGTTCCTCGCCGAGATGATGGAGTCGGTCGAGGACATTCCGGCCCACGCGATCATGAGCGGCCTGCCGTGGGACTGGGAGTCCTACGGCGAGTACCTGGACTCGATCGACCGGATGCCCAAGGGGCTCAACACCGGTGGCATGGTCGGGCACTGTGCGGTGCGCATCCACGCGATGGGTGCGCGCGCGCTCGACGACGTGCCCGCGTCCGATGCCGATGTCGCGGCGATGTGCGAGTTGGTCGCCGAGGCGATCGACGCCGGCGCGCTCGGGTTCTCGACCTCCCGTACCGCGTTGCACCGCGTGCCCGACGGCCGGGTCGTCCCGGGGACCACGGCCGACGCGCGGGAGCTGATGGAGATCGGGAGGGTGCTCGGCGATCGACGGCGCGGGGTCTTCGAGGCGGCGTCGGCGTTGGGGGAGCGGGGCGCGGACGGGAGTCGGCGAACGCGCCCGAGGTCGCGCTGCTGGGCGAGATCAGCCGGATGACCGGCCGGCCGGCCACGTTCGGCCTGAGCCAGACCAAGAAGGTGCCAGGGATCGACGTCGAGGCCCTGGCGGAGGTCGAGGCGCAGAACGCGCTCGGTGCGCGTCTGCGCCCCCAGACCACCGCGCGGGGGATCGGGCTCCTGTTCGGTCTGCAGTTCCGGACGCCGTTCGACGCCTCACCCGCGTGGAAGGGGCTGCGCGACCTCCCGTTCGCGGACCGCCTCGCCCTGATCCGGGACCCCGCGCGCCGGGCCGAGCTGATCGGCGCGGCCGAGGGAGTGCCGACGATCCCGATGACCGAGATGTACGTGCTGCCCGAGGGCGACGCCCGCTACGACCTCGGTGCCGACGACACGCTCGCCGCGCACGCCCGGCGACGGGGGGTCGGCGTTGCAGAGGCGTTCCTCCAGATCTGCGACGAGCGCGACGGGCGCGTGCTCGTGAACTGGCCGTTCCTGAACGACGACCTCGGCGCGGTGGAGGGAATGCTGCGCCACCCCGACAGCGTGCTGGGGCTGGCCGACGCGGGGGCCCACGTCGGCATGATCATGGACTCGAGCCAGCCGACGTTCTTCCTCACGTACTGGGTCCGGGACCGTCAGCTCATGTCGATGGGCGAGGCGGTCCGACGGCTGACCTCGGACACCGCGGAGCTCTTCAGCATCTCCGACCGTGGCGTGCTGCGCCCCGGCGCGTTCGCGGACCTCAACGTGGTCGACCTCGAGGGCATGCGGCTCCCGCAGCCGACCTACGAGCATGATTTCCCGAACGGCGCCGGCCGCTATGTCCAGCGCGCGACCGGCTACGACGCCACCATCGTGAACGGCGAGGTGTTCATGGAGCACGGTGAGCACACCGGCGCGCTCGCTGGTCGCCTGCTCCGCTCGGCCCCCGACGCGTAGGCCTGGCCGGAAGGGTCGCCGCCGCCTTCGACGCCGGCGGGGTCCGAGGGTGCAGCGGCGTGCCGGTGGCCTGTGCTCCGATGTGGACCCCCGTGGTCTGCGAGCCGACCTGGCATGCCTCCGTCCCGTTCTTCGTCGGCGAGACGATGGTGGTCGGTGACACCGTCTATGTGGTGGGCGGGGTGGCATCGAGCGGGACCGAGCCCGTCGTGGAGGCATTCCGGGCGACCTGACACGCCCGGCGCGAGCAGCCGTACACTCGGACCCATGACGATGCTCGACATTCCCAAGGCACTGCACCGCGGCGAGTCCGAGCTGCCCTTTGTGCCGCTCGGCGACGGGACCCACCTCCAGCTCCTCCAGGTGAACGTGGAGGCCGGCCTGTGGGTGGTCCGCACCAAGTTCGAACCGGGGGTGACCGTCCCGACCCACAAGCACACCGGTGAGGTCTTCGCGCTCACGCTGAGCGGATCGTGGAAGTACCTCGAGTATCCCGAGGTCAACGTCGCGGGCTCCTACCTCTACGAGCCGGCCGGTTCGATCCACACCTTGACCGTTCCCGCCGAGAACGACGGCATGACCGACGTCTGGTTCGCGATCTACGGTGCGAACCTCAACCTCGACGCCGACGGCAACGTGGAGTCGGTGATCGACGCGGGCCTGGTGCGCGACTCGTATTTCGCCCTCTGCGAGGCCAACGGCCTGCCCCGCCCCGACGTCATCGGCGCGTAGCGCGCCGGTCGCGCCTACGCGGCGCGAGCGTGTTGGTTCGCCCAGGCCCGGAGCGCCGCGATGTCCTCGGCGCGCGAGCGCGCGAGGGGCACCGTGCTGGCGAGTTCGGCCGCGACGGCGGCGAACGTGACCGGCCCCGCATAGGAAGCCGCCGCGATGGCCGCCTCGATCTCGGCGCCGGAGTACCCGTCGGTCATGGCGGCAAGGCGAGCGAGTTCGTCCGTACCGAGGGTCACGCCGCGCCGGCGGAGCTGGGCCGCGAAGATCGCGGCGCGGTCGTCGCGGTCTGGCAGGTCGACGAAGAAGAGCTCGTCGAACCGGCCCTTGCGCGTCAGCTCGGGTGGGAGCCGCGTGACGTCGTTCGCGGTCGCGACCACGAACACTCCCGGCGCACGGTCCTGGAGCCAGCGGAGGAACGTGGCGAGCACCCGGCCGGAGACGCCGCCGTCCTCGCCGCCCGTCGCGAAGCCCTTCTCGATCTCGTCGATCCAGAGCACGGCGGGCGCCATCGCCGCGACGGTCACGAGCGCGGCGTCGAAGCGTTGCTCGGACTCGCCGATGTACTTGCGGTAGATGCGGCCGGGATCGAGCAGCACCAGAGGGACGGCCCATTCCGCGGCGAGCGCCCGGGCGAGGGCGGACTTGCCACAGCCCGGCACGCCGGCGAGCAGCACGCCGCGCGGCGGGTCGACGGCGCGCTCGAGCCCGGCGGTGAGGCGCTGGGCGAGCCAGTCCTTCAGGTGGTCGAGCCCGCCCAGATCGCCGAGGCGCTCGTCGCCGGCCGGCACGACCTCGAGGACTCCGTCGGTGTTGAGGAGCTCGGCCTTCAGGCCGAGCGCCGGTCCGATGTCGGACGCGTCGAGCCGTCCGTCGGCGAGGCCGCGCTGGGTGAGGATGCGTTCGGCGTCGACGAGCGTCACCCCGGCGAGGGCGCGCGCGAGCTGGAGTCGGTCGGCGTCGGCGAGACCGAGGGCCACTCCCTGGCGGCC
This sequence comes from uncultured Acidimicrobiia bacterium, assembly GCA_963801105.1. Lineage (GTDB taxonomy): Bacteria > Actinomycetota > Acidimicrobiia > IMCC26256 > JAENVU01 > JAENVU01. The sequence goes on along the minus strand of CAWDDH010000003.1, from coordinate 3,090,119 downwards.
GAGCCGGTTCTCGACCCGCTCGACGACCGCGGTCAGCTCGGTGAGATCGGGGGGTGGGAGTCGCCATTCGCGGGCGAGCCCGTCGAGCTCGGCGGGGAGGGAGAGCGCCGCGCCGACGAGCACCACGCTCTGGCCCGGAACCGCGCGTTGTGCGAGCTCCTTCAGGCGCCGGACCGAGGTGGGGTCGGCGAGCACCGGGCCCGGATCACAGAGGATCGCGGTCCAGGGCCCCTGGAGGGCGAGGAGGTTGTCGAAGAGCTGCGCCGGATCGGTGCTGCCGTAGATGGGGGTGGTGCCCTCGTGGCTGAGGCCGCTCGCGCTCGACCAGGTCCAGAGCGGCCCACCACCGTTCGCGCCCCGCACGATCGCGAGCAGGCGCGTCTCCTCGGTGGTCTCGACGCTGATGAGGGTGTGCCCCGACTGCAGGAGCAGCCGGATCTCGGCGATGGCGTCCATTCCTCGGCTTACTCGGCGCTGAGGAAGACGTTCTTGACCTCCGTGTAGTGCGCCATCGCGTGCATCCCGAGCTCGCGGCCGAGCCCGGAGTGCTTGTACCCGCCGAACGGGGCCTCGGTGCGCACGGACCGATTGGTGTTCACCGAGAGGACTCCGGTGCGGATCGCCTTCGCCACCCGCAACGCCCGTGCGAGATCCCTGGTCCAGACCGAACCCGACAAACCGTACGGGGTGTCGTTGGCGATGCGGACGGCGTCGGCCTCGTCGCGGAACGGGATGATCGACGCGACGGGTCCGAAGATCTCCTCCTGCGCGACCCGCATGGAGTTCTCGACGTTGGCGAGCACGGCCGGGGTCAGGTAGTAGCCCGGCTCGTCGGGCACGGTGCCGCCGGTGACGCGCTCGGCGCCCGCGTCCACACCGAGGGCGACGTAGTCGAGCGAGGTCTGGCGTTGCGCGGCGGAGATCATCGGGCCGACCTCGGTCTCCTCGCCGAGCGGCGCGCCGATCCGGATGGCATCGGTTGCACGCGTGAACGCAGCGACGAAGTCGTCATACACGGTGTGCTCGACGACGATGCGCGACCACGCGCAGCAGTCCTGCCCGGCATTCGCGAACACCGACATCGGGGTCTCGGCCGCCGCGCGCTCCCAGTCGGCGTCGGCGAACACCACGCACGCGGACTTCCCGCCGAGCTCGAGCGAGACGCGTGTGATGTTCTCCGAGCAGGCCCGGAGGATCGCCGCACCCGTGGCCGTCTCACCGGTGAAGCCGATCTTGTCGACGCGCCGGTCCGAGACGAGCGCGTCGCCGACGACGCCGCCGGGGCCGGGCACGACCGAGACGCAGCCCTCCGGGACGCCGGCGTCGACGAGGATCTCGCCGAGTCGGAGGGCGGTCAGCGGCGTGAGCGACGCGGGCTTGATGATGACGGAATTGCCGCACGCGAGGGCGGGCGCGGTCTTCCAGGTGGTGATCAACATGGGGAAGTTCCACGGCACGATCAGCGCGCACACCCCGATCGGCTCGCGCAGCACCACGTCGAGCCCGTCGTCCTGGACCGGCACGACCTCGCCGAAGAACTTGTTCGCCGCACCCGCGTAGTACTCGAAGACGTCGGCCGCGGTGTTGACCTCCCACCGGGCGTCCCCGATCGGCTTGCCCGCGTTGCGGGCCTCGAGGACCGCGAGGTCCTCGGCCTGCTCGCGGATCAACGCCGCGACCCGGAGGAGCACCTTCCCCCGGGCCGTCGCCGACTGGCCCGCCCAGACGCCCCGGTCGAAGGCATCGCGTGCCGCGCGGATCGCGGCCTCCACGTCAGCGGCAGTGCCCGACGAGACGGTCGCCATCTCGCTCGCGGTGGCGGGCTCGGTCACGGACAGCGTGCCGCCTTCGACTGCGGGACGGCGGCGGCCGCCGATCAGAAGCTCCATGCCCTGCACGGTAACCGCCGCGTCGATCGAGGCCACCGGGTGTGCAAGGGTGCCGTATGGCGCGCACGGGCTGGGCAGCACGGGTCGTGGTCCCGGTGGTCGTGGCCCTGCTCGCGGTGTCGTGCTCGTCAGGTGGCTCTTCGGATGCGGGCGACACGAAGGGCGGGTCGAGCTCGACGACGAGCTCCACCCCGAAGGCCCCCACCGGCTTCGTGCCCGCGCCGCTTTCGTGGCACGGCTGCGACGAAGGGGAGTGCGCGACGCTCGTCGTCCCGCTCGACTACCGCCGCCCGGACGGTCCGACGATCGACCTCGCCGTGGCCCGCAAGGTCGCGACCGACCCGCGCCGGCGGATCGGCAGCCTGGTGCTGAACCCCGGGGGGCCGGGCGCGGCCGCGCTCAGCTTCCCGGCGTACGCCGCGTCGGAGCTGCCGCGCGAGATCACGTCGCGCTTCGACATCGTGGCCTGGGACCCGCGCGGCTCCGGGCAGAGCACCCACGTCGACTGTGGCGAACGGCTCGACTACCTGTTCCGCCCCGACTCCGCACCCGACGACCCGACCGAGCTCACCGCGCTCGAGGACGCCGCCCACCGCTTCATGAACGCCTGCGTCGCGAAGAGCGGGCGCCTGCTCCGGCACATCTCGACCGACGACACCGTCCGCGACCTCGACACGCTTCGGGTCGCACTCGGCGAGGACCGCCTGAACTTCCTCGGGCTGTCCTACGGCACCGTGATCGGTGGCGGCTACGCGACGGCGTTCCCTCACCAGGTACGCACGATGGTGCTCGACGGTGCGGTCGATCCCTCGCTGCCGATCGAGGACCTCGTGGTGCAGCAGGCCAAGGGGTTCGACGCCGGGCTGGCCGCCTTCTTCGCCTGGTGCACCAAGCGGACCTGCTCGTTCGCACGCGGTTCGGATCCGGCCAGCGCGTACGCCGCGATCGCCGCCACGGTCGACGCCCATCCGCTCGACGCCGGCCGCGATCTGTTCGGCCCGACGCAGTTCGACATCGCCGCCGCGGCCCTGCTCTACGGCGGTGACCTCGGCTACCGCACGCTCGCCCAGGGCCTGCACGACGTGCAGCGCGGATCCCCGGGCGTGCTGCGCAACGCCTACAACGAGTACGTCGGCCGGATCGGACTCACCTACGACACCGAATGGCCGGCGTTCATCACGATCAGCTGCGCCGACGGGCCGAACCTCGCGGTGGCGGGGACCGAGGCGCTCCAACGCCGCGCCGCTGCGGAGGCGCCGACGTTCGGGGCGTCGACGGTGGGCCTGGGCTACCCCTGCAGCTACTGGCCCTACCCCGAGGCGCACCATGGGCCGTACCGGTTCTCGGCGGCCGGCGCGCCGCCCATCGTCGTCGTCGGGACCGACGGCGATCCCGCGACGCCCGTGGCCTGGGCGAGCGGTCTCGCCTCCCAGCTCGCCGGTTCGCGGCTCGTGACGGTCACGGGGAGCACCCACACGTCGAGCCTCTACGGCAACCAGTGCCTGGAGGCACTGCTCACGCGCTACTTCGTCGACCGGGTCCCGCCGGCGAACGGATCGCACTGCGGATGAGGGCTCCCGGGGCCCGACCGGTAATCTGACGCCCCGTCAGATCTGACGGAGGCGGGACGTGACGGCTGTGGCCGAATCCAGGACACCCCAGACGGAGATCCCGCGCATCGTGAGCGTGGACGACCACGTCGTGGAGCCGCCGCACCTCTGGCGGAGCTGGCTCCCGGAGCGGTTCAAGGCCGCCGGACCGCGGGTCGAGCGGCGGGGGATCGGCTCGATGCGTCACGTGGGCGGCGGGAGCTACGAGCAGACCTTCGACCCGGAGGGTCCCCAGGCCGACTGCTGGGTCTATGAGGACCTCGTCTACATCAACAAGCGTCACGTGGCCGCCGTGGGCTTCGACCGCGACGACATGACGATGTCACCGATCACCTACGACGAGATGCGCCCCGGTTGCTACGAGCCCAAGGCCCGGATCGAGGACATGGAGATGAACCATGTCGAGGCGTCGCTGTCGTTCCCGACGTTCCCACGGTTCTGTGGCCAGACCTTCCTCGAGGCCAAGGATCGCGAGCTCGCCGCCGCGTGCGTCACGGCGTACAACGACTGGATGGTCGAGGAGTGGTGCGGCGACAGCGGTGGCCGTCTGGTTCCCCTGATCATCGTCCCCCTGTGGGACGCCGAGCTGGCCGCCGCCGAGGTGCGGCGCAACGCCGCCCGCGGTGTGCGGGCGGTCTGCTTCTCCGAGATCCCGCCGCACCTGGGGCTGCCGAGCATCCACTCCGGGGAGTGGGACCCGTTCTTCGCAGCGTGCCAGGAGACCCAGAACGTCGTCTGCATGCACATCGGGTCGAGCTCGCGGATGCCGGCGACCTCCGCCGACGCGCCGGTGGCCGTCGCGGCCAGCCTCAGCTTCGGCAACGCGATGGCGAGCCTCTCCGACTTCCTCTTCTCGGGCGTCCTGGTGCGCTTCCCCGAGTTGAAGCTCGCGTACTCCGAGGGCCAGATCGGATGGTTGCCGTACATCCTCGAGCGGGTCGACGACGTCTGGCGGGAGCACCGGGCCTGGGGTGGGGTCAAGGACATCATCCCGGAGCCGCCCTCGACCTACTACTTCCGTCAGGTGTTCGGCTGCTTCTTCCGTGACGTGCACGGCCTCGAATCCCTGCACCGCATCGGGGTCGACAACGTCACCTTCGAGACCGACTACCCGCACACCGACTCGACCTGGCCGAACACCCTCGAGATCGCCCAGTCGATGATGGGCGGGCTGCCCGCCGACGTCGTCTACAAGATCGTGCGCGGCAACGCGATCCGGATGCTCGGCCTGGACATCGTGTGATCCGTCCGTGAGCCTCGACCGTCTGGTCGCCCTCGAGGGCCCGGCCAACTTCCGAGATCTGGGCGGTCACGCGACCCGCGACGGTGGCGTCGTCCGTACCGGTCGCGTGTACCGCAGCGATTCGCTGTCGTACCTGAGCGACGACGACCTGCGCCGGCTCCGGGAGGAGCTGGGCATCCGCACGGTGATCGATCTCCGGGCGCCGCACGAGGTCGAGGAGCACGGCCACGGCCCGTTGCAGACGCACGTCCGTCAGCTCCATCTCCCGATCGTCGACCAGACCCGCGAGCCGCCCGAACCTCGCCGGTTCGTCCGCCGGGCACCCCGGTTCCAGACGCTCGACGAGATCTACGCGTTCATGCTCGGCGAGTACGCCGACCGCATCGGGCGCGTGCTGGAGGTCATCGCCGACCCCGCGACCCACCCGCTCGTGTTCCACTGCGCGGCGGGCAAGGACCGGACCGGGCTGGTCTCCGCGCTGGTGCTCGCGATCTGCGACGTCGCCGACGAGGAGATCGTCGCCGACTTCGCGTTCACCGAGGCGCGGATGCCCACGATCATCGCCCGCCACACCGCCCGCGCCGAGTTGGGTGACCGCGCCGCCGAGGTCGCGGGCCAGCAGTACGGCGCACCGCCGGTCACGATGGCCACGGTGCTCGAGCGCCTGCGCGCCGAGCACGGCGACCTCGTCGCGTACGTCCGCACCACCGGTCTCGACGATCCCGCGATGGACCGGCTCCGCGCCGCACTGGTGACCCCCGCTCCGTGAAACGGGTGGGTCGTTGCTGAACGAGCCCTGCGTCACGTGTCCCGGGATCGGGCCACGCGTCGAGTAGGTTGGCGGCATCCGCTTCTCGCGGAGGCCGCGCTGGAGACACTCCCGTCCTTCCGTCGCGCGGAAGAGACCCGCACGAGCGGGTGAGGAGTTCCAGTGTCCACGTTCGAATCTCTCGGGCTCGCGCCCGACCTCGTCGCGTCGCTCGCCGACCGCGGCATCACCGAGCCGTTCCCGGTCCAGGCCGCCGCGATCCCCGACGCCCTCGCCGGGCGCGACGTCTGCGGTCGCGCGCCGACCGGCTCGGGCAAGACCATCGCCTTCGGACTCCCACTCGTCGAGCGGGTCGAGAAGGCCCGGCCGCGCCGGCCGAGCGCCCTGGTGCTCGCACCGACGCGGGAGCTCGCGGCCCAGATCGTCCGGGAGCTCACGCCGCTCGCCGAGGCCCGTGACCAGCGGGTCTTCGCCGTCTACGGCGGCGTCGGCTACGAGCCCCAGAAGCGTGCGCTGCGCAAGGGCGTGGAGATCCTCGTCGGGTGCCCGGGTCGGCTCGAGGACCTGATCAACCAGCGGTCGCTGGTGCTCGACCGCGTGAAGATCGTCGTCCTCGACGAGGCCGACCGCATGGCCGACATGGGTTTCCTGCCGGCGGTACGCCGACTCGTGGACCAGACCGCCGAGGACCGCCAGACGCTCCTCTTCTCCGCGACGCTCGACGGGGCGGTCGGGGTGCTCACCCGTGAGTACCAGACCGATCCGGTCCGTCACGAGGTCGCCGGGGTCGAGACCGACGCCGCCGACGCCGAGCACCGCTTCGAACGGGTCGCCAACGAGTCGCGTATCGCGCGTGCCGCGGAGGTCATCGGCTCGGAAGGTCCCACCATCGTGTTCTGCCGCACGCGCCACGGTGCCGACAAGGTCGCCAAGAAGCTCTCCAACTCGGGCGTGCCGTCGGCGCCGATCCACGGTGGCCTCTCGCAGGCCAAGCGCGACCGTGCCCTCGCCGACTTCACACGGGGACGCGTGCACGCGCTCATCGCCACCGATGTCGCCGCACGTGGGATCCACGTCGACGATGTCGCGTGCGTGGTCCACTACGACCCGCCCGAGGATGCCAAGGCCTACGTGCACCGCTCCGGCCGCACCGCCCGCAAGGGCACGACCGGTGTCGTGGTCTCCTTCGTGCTCCCGGACCAGGTCCGCTCCAGCCTCAGCCTCCAGCGCGAGCTCGGGCTCGTCGAACCCGATCGGGCCACCGCGCCCCGATCGCGTCCGGACCGCAACGGCGCCCGCAAGGGTCGTCGCCCGGCACGCTCGGCCGGCCGCGGCCAGGGGAACGGCAACGGGAACGGCAACGGGAACGGCAACGGCAACGGTGCGGGCCGCGCCGGGGGCGGCGGACGGCCGCGCCGGTCGCGCTGAGCCGCCCGGATCTGATGACCCGTCAGGCCCGTCCCTAGACTGCCGCCCGCATGGACCTGCGGATCTCGGCCGACGACGAGCAATTTCGCGCCGAGCTGGCGGAGTGGCTCGCAACCACGCTCCCGGACGTGCCGCCGCAACCGGCCCGGGACGACTGGGACGCCCGCCGGAAGTGGGACACCGACTGGCAACGCCGGTTGTTCGACGCCGGCTACGCCGGGCTGAGCTGGCCGAAGGAGTACGGCGGCGCCGACGCACCGCCCAGCCAGCAGCTGCTCTTCCTCGAGGAGACCACGCGGGCCCGGGCGCCCTACGTGGGGGTCAACTTCGTGGGCCTGCTGCACGCCGGCCCCACGATCGTGGCCGAGGGGACTCCCGAGCAGAAGGCCGCCCACCTGCCCAAGATCCTCCGCGGCGAGGAGGTCTGGTGCCAGGGGTTCTCCGAGCCCGGTGCGGGATCCGACCTCGCGTCCCTGCGGACCCGGGCCGTGCGCGACGGCGACCACTACGTGGTCACGGGCCAGAAGATCTGGTGCTCGTTCGGCCAGATCGGCGACTTCGGCGAGCTCCTCGTACGTACCGACCCCGACGCGCCGAAGCACAAGGGCATCACGTGGCTGATGCTGCCGATGGACCTTCCCGGCATCGAGGTGCGGCCGCTCAGGACGGTCCTCGGATCGTCGGAGTTCGCGGAGCTGTTCCTCGACGAGGTGCGGGTCCCGGTGGAGTGTCGCGTCGGTGACGAGAACGACGGGTGGCGGGTCACCAACGTCACGCTGTCGTTCGAGCGTGGGACCGCGTTCGTGAGCGACCTCGTCGACGCGATTCGCCTCGCGGAGGATCTCGCGCCCTACGTGCACGATCCCGCGCACCGCCGCGAGCTCGGACACATCGCCGCAGAGCTGGACGCGCTGTGGGCGCTGACGCGGCGGAACGTGACCCAGGCGGCGGCGGGTGCCCCTGGTCGGGGGCAGTTCATGATCAAGCTCGCCTACAGCGAGGTGTGCCAGAAGTTCGGCGAGCTCGCGCTCCGGGTCCTCGAGCGTGACGTGCTCACGGTCGACGGTGAAGGCCCGTTCGTGGAGGAGCGGCTGCGGTCGCTCGCGTTCACGATCGCGGCCGGGACCTCCCAGATCCAGCGCAACATCCTGAGCGAGCGGCTCCTCGGCATGCCGCGTGAGCCGAGATGACCGGCGGCCACGGATGAGCTTCGACCTCACCGACGATCAGGTCGCGCTCCGCGACGGCATCCGTGCGCTCGTGGGGGGTCGCTTCCCGGTCGACCGGGTCCGGAAGGGCTTCGACCGCTCGGTGTACGACGAGCTGGCCGCGGCCGGCGTCTTCTCGCTGCGTGCCGACGGCTTCGCGTGGGCCGACGCGGCGATCGTGTACGAGGAGCTCGGGCGTGGGTGCATCCCCGGCCCGCTGGTCTTCTCGTTCGGGCGGGACCGCGCGACCACCGGATTCGACGCCACGGTTCCGGGCGCCCCCTGGGTCGAGCACCTCGGTGGGGTGGAGCAGGTCCTCGTCGTGGACGAGACGGCCGCCCGGCTCGTCCCCACGGAGGCACTGACCGCAGGCGAGGAGGCCGAGTGGCCGCTGGACCCGCTCACCCCGGTGTGGCGCGTCGATGGCGTCGCCGAGGCCGCGGGAGAGCCGCTCGACACATCCGTGGCCGACCTGCGCCGGGCGGGGACCCTGCTGACCGCCGCGTTCTGCGTGGGCCTCGCCGACCGGCTGCTCGATCTCGCCGTCGACTACGCGAAGGAGCGGCAGCAGTTCGACCGCCCGATCGGCTCGTTCCAGGCGGTCAAGCACCTCTGCGCCGACCTGGCCGTGCGCGCCGAGCTGGCGCGCGTCGCCACCCACGCCGCGGCCTGCGTGCTCGACGAACCCGCGAGTGGCGAGCTCGACCGGGCGCTCAGCGCGGCCAAGCTCCTCGCCGGCGAGGCCGCGGTGTTGAACGGTCGGGGCGCCACGCAGGTGTTCGGTGGGATGGGCTTCACCTGGGAGGTCGACGTCCACCTGTTCCTGAAGCGCGCGTGGGTCCTCGACACGCACTTCGGCAACGCCGATGTCCACGCCGATGCCGTCGCCGCGACCATGGCACCCGCTTCGTGAGCGACTGGGATCCGCTGCTGGAGGACCTCGCCGCGCGGCGGGCGGCCGCCGAGCAGATGGGCGGACCCGAGCGGCTGGCCCGCCAGCGCGAGGGGGGCCGCCTCGATGCCCGGGCCCGCGTGGCCCGGTTGCTCGATCCCGGGACCTTCCGGGAGCTGGGGGCGCTCGCCGGCAGCATCGGGCGAGGCATGACCCCGGTCGCCCCCGCCGACGGTCTGATCGCCGGGCACGGTCTCGTCGACGACCGCCCGGTGCTGGTCGGGGCCGAGGATTTCAGCGTCATGGGCGGCTCCATCGGGATCGGTACGCACGCGAAGCGGCACCGGCTCGCGCAGCTGGCGGAGCAGGAGCAGGTACCGCTCGTCATGCTCCTCGAGGGTGCAGGGGAGCGGGCGCAGAACGCGTTCGAGCGCTACCCGCACGCCCCCAACGACCTCCAGGCGCTCGCCGCGCCTGCGCGGTCGCGTCCCGACCGTGGCGGTGGTGATGGGTGCGAGCGCCGGGCACGGCGCGCTGACCGCCCCGCTGATGGACTTCGCGGTGATGGTGGAGGGGAGCGCGCTCTTCAGCGCCGGCCCTCCGCTCGTCGCGGCGGCGACCGGGGAGGGGGTGAGCAAGGAGGAGCTCGGCGGCACCCCGGTGCACACCGTGCTCTCGGGTGTCGCGCACAATGCGGCGGCCGACGACGCGGCTGCCCTCGCGCTCGTCCGGCGCTACCTCTCGTACTTCCCGTCGAACGCCGCGTCACCCGCCCCGGTGCGCCCGGTGGAGGACGGCCGGCGGCGCGTCGACGAGATCCTGGAGCTGGTTCCCGCCGATCCCCGCCGGCCCTACGACATCCGCCCCGTCGTCGAGTCGATCGCGGACGACCGGGAGATGCTCGAGATCCAGCCCGGGTTCGGTCGCACGATGGTCACGGCGCTGGTGCACCTCGGCGGCGAGCCGGTCGCCGTCGTGGCGAACAATCCCGCCGTCCGGGCCGGCGCGATCGACCGCCCGGCCGCGGAGAAGGCGGCGCGCTTCCTGGACGTGGTCGGGGCCTTCGGCCTCCCCGTCGTCTTCCTCGCCGACAACCCCGGCGTCCTCGCCGGCACCGCCGCCGAGCAGTCGGGGATCCTGCTGTACGCGGCGCGGATGTTCGAGGCGCAGGCGCGTCTGCCGGGACCGAAGCTGCACGTGACGCTGCGCAAGGCCTACGGGTTCGGCTCGTCGCTCATGGCCATGAACCCCTTCGACGGGCAGACGACCACCCTCGCCTTCCCGGCGGCGCGGTTGGGTGCGATGCCGGCCGAGAGCGGTGCGGAGGCGGCGGGCATCGAACCCGACGTCCGGGCGCTGATGGAGCACGCCGAGCTCGGCGGCGCCTACGCCGCTGCGGACCGCCTCAGCTACGACGACGTGATCGACCCGCGCGAGCTGCGCAACGCCCTGCTCGACGCCCTCGCGCTCACCCGGGCGCGTCCTGCGCGCGGCGCGCCTCGGGAGCGCGGCGCAACCAGCCGGTGAGCTCGTCGGCCGGCATCGCCGGTGCGAAGAGGTTGCCGGTCGCGGCCGCGCAGCCGGCTCGGCGGATCCGGTCGAGCTGATCGTCGGTCTCGACGCCCTCGGCGAGCACCGTGACGCCGAGCATCGTGGCCAGACTCATGAGCGCCGGGACCATGGGGTCGTCGTCGGACGTCGTCTGGACGAGTGAGCGGTCGAGCTTCACGTGGGTGATGCCGTAGCGTCGGACCGCGAGCGGTGAGGCGTGCCCGGTGCCGAAGTCGTCGATCGCGATGGGACAGCCCAGCTCGCGGAGCGCCGCGAGCTCGGCGCTCGCCCGGCGGGCCCGGTCGACATCGGCGAGCGCGGACTCGGCGACGTCGAATCCGAGCCGCTCCGCGTCGAGCGCCTGGGCGTGGAGGACCGCGCGGACGTGCTCGGTCGTCCCGGTCCACGTGAGCTGGCTCGCGCTGAGGTTCAACCAGAGCAGCGGTGGTGCGAGGTCGACCCGGTCCCACGCCGCGAACTGCCGGCACGCTTCTTCGAGCACGAAGGCGCCGAGCCGGGCGTCGAGGCCGGCGATCGAAGCCGCGCCCAGGAACTCGCCCGGTAGGAGGAGCCCGCGGTCCTCGTGCTGCCACCGCACCAGCGCTTCCAGCGCCACGATCGCCCCGGTCGTCAGGTCGAAGCAGGGTTGCCAATGGACGACGAGCTGCCCGCGCGCGAGGGCCTCTCGGAGTCCCGCCTCGGTGTCGAGGTGGTCGAGCACGCGCCGGCGCAGCGCGTCGTCGTAGAGCACGGCGCGGTCGCGCCCGCGTGCCTTCGCCACGTACATCGCGGTGTCGGCATTGCGCACGACCTCCTCGGGTGTCTCGGTCCCGGACGTCGCGAGCGCGATTCCGATGCTCGTGCCCACCGAGATCGCCTGGCCCTGGACGTCGAAGGGCTCGGCGAACACGTCTCGCACCCGGTCGGCCATCGCGTCGGCGGCGGGGGCGTCCTCGATCTCCTCGCAGCAGATCACGAACTCGTCACCGCCCAGGCGCGCCACCGTGTCGGCCGGCCGGACGGCGGTCCGGAGCCGCTCGGCGACGCTGCGCAGGAGCGCATCGCCGATCGTGTGCCCGTGGGCGTCGTTGACCATCTTGAAGTGGTCGACGTCGAGGAAGAGGATCGCGACACCGACCTCGGTGCGCGCGCTGCGGTCGAACGCGTGGGCCAGCCGGTCGAGCAGCAGCGCTCGGTTCGGGAGGCCGGTGAGCCCGTCGTGGAGCGACTCGTACAGCAACGCCTGCTGCGCGTCCTTTCGCTGGCTGATGTCGTGGAAGTGCACCACGTAACCGTCGATGCGGGGATCGTGACGCAGGTCCCGGAAGTGGACCTCCGTCCAGCGGTACCCGCCGTCGCGGTGCAGCGCCCGGACCTCGAACGTGAAGCGGTGGTCGGGATCGGTGGGGAGCTCCTGCCACTGGTCCATCCAGACGCTGAGGTCCTCGGGGTGCAGGAGGTCGAACGGGTGCCGGTCGAGGAACTCCTCGGTGGTGTAGCCGAGGACATGCTCCACCGCGGGGCTCGCGTAGCGGACGAATCCGCCGGCGTCGACGATGCACACGACGTCGACGGCGTGCTGGAGCAGCGCCTTGAGTCGCTCGTCGCTCTCGCGCAACGCGAGCTCGGCCCGCTTCTGCTCGGTGACGTCGCTCGAGGTCATCATGACGCCGTCGTCGAGGGGGACGATCTGCTCGTGGATCCACTCGGCCTTCACCCGGGGGTGAAGGGCCCGGTACTCCATCGTGCGCGGCTCGCCCGATTCCAACACGTCGACGTACTTGGCGAGCAGCTGGTCCTCGGAGCCGGCCGGGAAGTGTGCGCTCACCCGCTTGCCCAGGAGATCGACCACGGGCACACCGAACAGTGCCGCGGCCTTCTCGTTCGCCGCGGAGATCACGAAGTCGACGACGCGCCCGTGGTGGTCGCGGACCGCGTCCATCATGACGAGCGAGTCGAGGCTGGCCTCGCTGGCGGCGCGGAAGCGGTCCTCGCTGGTCGCGAGCGCGGCCTCCACCCGGAGGTTCTCGGTGATGTCCTCCGCGTGGGCCACGAGGTAGGCGATGGCACCGTCGGGGTCGCGGACCGCGGCCACGTGGAAGCGGGCGTTCACGACGGCACCGTCCGGATGCAGGAAGCGGGTCTCGCGCACGAACGTCTCGAACTCGCCCGACTCGAGTGAGCGGAGGCGCGCCCGGACCTTCAGCTTCTGGTCGGGATGGGCGGCGTCGACGAAGGTCGCGACCGAGATCTCGTCCCGCGGCCGACCGAGGAGGCGGCACATCGTGTCGTTGACGAAGATGATCTCCCCGCCCGGTCGTCCGATCGCGATCCCCATCGGCGCGGCCTCGAGCACGATGCGGAACGGGTCGAGGTTCGCCTCGGTGGGCGCAGCGAAGGTCGGGACGTCGGCAGTCATCGGAGGTAATTCGCTCACGCTCGGTGTCCGGATTGCCACCGAGAGGAAGCCATTGTGCTCGCTGCTGGTCGTCGACACCAGGGTCGAGGGGTCGGAAGGCCCTCACGGAGCGTGCGGCACGCGCCGCTACGCTCCGACGCCATGCCGCTCCCGACCACGATCTGGGCCGCGCTCGAGGCTCGCCTCGCCACCGATCCCGACGGTCGCTACCTCGACTTCGAGGGTGTCGCCCTGACCGCACGTGAGATGGCCGACCGCGCCGGACGGGTCGCGGCCCGACTCGCCGCCCTCGGTGTGGGCCGGGGGGACCGGGTGGCCACGCTGCTCGAGAACGGCCCCGAGCAGGTGGTGTCGTTCTTCGCCGCGGTGCGCCTGGGTGCCATCCAGGTCCCGATCAACACGGCGTACAAGGGCGAGTTCCTGCGCCACGTGCTCGCCGACAGCGGGGCGACCGTCGTCGTCGTGCAGGAGGACCTGGCGGCGCGGATCGCGGAGCTGTCCGGGTGGGAGACCCTGGCGCTGACCCGCGCCGTGGTCGTGGGCGACGGGTCCGTCCTCGACGGCGTCCTGCCGTGGTCGGGTTGGGACGAGGTGGTGGAGACGCCCGACGCCGAGGTCGCGTCCCTGGCGCCCGTCGCGCTCGAGTCCTCGGATCTCGCCTGCTTCATCTACACCGCGGGCACCACCGGGCCGTCGAAGGGCTGCATGCTCCCGCACCGCTACGTCGTCGCGCTCGGCGAGCAGATCGCGCGGGCGTGGGGGCGGCGGGCCGACGACGTGATCCTCACGCCGCTGCCGCTGTTCCACTTCAACGCGATCTCCGTCTGCGTGGTCGGCACGCTGCTCGTGGGTGGGCACGCGTCGATCGCCCGGAAGTTCTCGGTCAGCCGCTTCTGGCCCGAGGTGCGCCGCACCGGTGCGACGATGCTCTCCATGCTCGGTTCGCTCGCGATCCTCGTCGCGAACGCCGAGGACCATCCCGACCAGGCCGGGCACCGGCTGCGGCTCTGCGCCGCGGCCCCCATGCCACCCGACACCGACCGCATCTGGCGGGAGCGCTTCGGCTGCGCGACCTTCAGCGGCGGCTATGGCCTGACGGAGGCGTCGCTCATCTCGATGCTCCCGGCGGGGGAGACGAACAAGCCGGGCGCGGCGGGCAAGCCCAACACCCACGAGTTCGAGGTGCGGATCGTCGACGAGCACGACGAGCCCGTCCCCACCGGCGAGACGGGTGAGATCGTCTGCCGCCCGACCGGCCCCGACCTCATGTTCGCCGGGTACTGGAACCGCCCCGAGGCCACGGTCGAGGTGCTGCGCAACCTCTGGTTCCACACCGGTGACCTCGGCCGGCTCGACGACGACGGCTTCCTCTACTTCGTCGACCGCAAGAAGGACTACCTCCGCCGCCGGGGCGAGAACATCTCCAGCTTCGAGATGGAGCGCACCGTGGTCGCGCACGAGGCGGTCGCCGACGTCGCCGTGCACGCCGTCGCCAGCGACCAGGGTGAGGACGACGTGAAGGTCACGGCCGTGCTCGTCACCGAGGGGACGCTCACCGAGGAGGAGCTCTGCCGGTGGTGCGCCGAGCGCGTCCCGTACTTCGCGATCCCGCGCTACGTGGAGTTCCGCACCGACCTGCCCCGCAACCCCGTCGGCCGCGTGCTCAAGTACCAGCTCCGCGACGAGGGCGTCACCGCGACCACCTGGGACCGCGAGGCCGCCGGCGTCGTGTTCGACCGGCGTTAGACGAGCACCAACTCGCGTCCGCGGTCCACGGGTTCCCGGAACAGCTCGCGCCCGTCGGGCCGCACGACGCGCAGCTGTTGGTCGTCGAACGTGAACGTCCAGTCGGGGTGGGTGTGGAGGAACGTGTGATGTCGGCGGCAGAGCAGGACGCCGTTGGTCACCGAGGTCTCGCCGCCGTGCTCCCACGCCTCGACGTGGTGGACGTCGGTCCAGGGTGCGGGGAGCTCGCAGCCGGGCCATCGGCAGTGTCGATCGCGGACCGCGATGGCCCGGCGGATCGCCGCGGGCCAGGCCGGTGAGGCCCGACCGACGTTCAGGGGGAGGTCGTCGGGCCCGATCACGATCCGGCTGACGGACGCGTCGCAGAGGATCCGCTCGCGCTCGCGAGGGTCGAGGACGCCCCCGAAGTTGCCCTCCGCGAGCCCGGGACCGTCGGCGGTCCGGGCGTGGATCACGTAGCCGACCGAGGGCCTGGCGCCTTCGGCGTCGGTGCCGTGGCGGAGCGCGACCTCGCAGATCCGGACGAGGGCCTCGGCCCGGCGTTGCGCGGGAGTCGTGTCGCTGGTCGGCGACGGCTTGGCCGTGAACGCACCGATCGTGTGAGCCACCGTCTCCGCGGCGGCGCCGTGGAGCTCACCGGTGATCACCGTGCGGTCACCGACCATCGCGAGGCTCACGCCGTCGTCGGCGAGGGGTTGGTTGCCGTCGGCACGGGCACATTTCGCGAAGTGCTCGGTCGCGAGGCGCAGCGAGCGGTGGTCGTATCGGGTGGCGAGATCGAGGAACTGTGGTTCGCAGGGGGCGAGTTGTTCGTCGTGGCCGGGCACGCGGGCGCGGGTGATGAGGTCCACGGCGTGGGTGGTGATCCGTCCCTCGCGCCACGCGGCGCCGGTCGCGGGGAGGAGGGCGGCGAGCTCGCCGTGTTGCCGGGCGCGGTGGACGTCGGTGAGGGTCTGGCCGGTCTTCCAGCGGATCCACGCCGCGGTCGAGGCGTGGCCGTCCTCAGTGCCCACGCCACGCTGATGGGCCTTGGTGGTGAGCTCCGCGGCGAGGGCCTGGAGCCGGTCGATGAGCTTGTGGACCCGGACGAGGTCGGTGCCGATCTCGGCATCGGTCATCGCGTCCACGTCGAGGTGTGCGGTCAGCGTGTCGACCGAATCGCGTACGGCGCGGATCGGGTCATAGACCCCGACCCGGTCGTTGCCCTGTGTTCCCCACCCCGAATGCATGTTGAGGAGTATACCGAACAGATGTTCGTAGAGCAAGCAAAAGCCCAACAAATCCGGCAGAGAATCCGCTTCCCGGGGCCGGTCTTGCCTGCAGTCGCCCCGATGCCTCCGAGAGCACGTCAGCGCGGAGTGACGTGACGCCTGGGTGGCTCCTTGGGTGTTCGCGGCGCCGAGAATGAGTCTCGGGTGCCCGTTCGGGCAACCTGATCGGCGTCTTGCCCGGCTGCACCGGTCTGCGACCGAAGGTGGCTGTCGCACGGAACCACGCCGTCAGGCACCGAACGGCCGATCGGTAGCCGCGCAAGCGCGGACCGGGCAAGATGGGAGGTGATTTTCGCGGCGTTCAACGGGTGGGAGGCGCCAAACGGTGCTCACGGATGCCGTGGCCGAGCTGCTCACCGACAGGCCTGGCGTGTTCGGCTTCTACGCGCGCAACCTCGACACTGGTGAGACGGTCGCCGTCAACGCCGATCGCGTGCTGCCGGCGGAGAGCGCAGCGAAGATATTCATCTTGGTCGAGTACTGCCGGCGCGTCTCGTCTGGTGCTCTCGACCCGCAGCAGCGAGTGTGGTTCGACGACGATTCGCGCTACATCGGGACCGGCGTCCTGCGCTTCCTCTCGGCCGGCCTCGAACCGACGATCGACGACCTGGCCTGGTTGATGGTCATCGTGTCGGACAACACCGCGACGGCGATGCTGCTTCGGGCGATGGATACGCCGCCCGATGTGATCAACGCGGCGATGCGCCAACTCGGATACCCGACGGCTCAACTGAACGCCATCACCTTCGAAGCGGCACTCGCAGGAGCACCGTTCTCCCTCTCGACACCCCGAGACCTGGCCGAGGTCTACACACAGCTCGATGATCGGGCCCGGTCGATGCTCTTCCGGCAGCAGAACCTCATCGGACTGCCGCGTCGCGTGCCCCACCTCGCAATGGCCGCGGACATTGATGTGACCATGCCGGTACGGGTGTTCAACAAGACCGGGAACGGCGCAGGGACCTTCATCGACTCGGGTCTGTTCGAGACCGAGGATGTGAGCTGGGTGGTCGCCGCGATGGCCTCCGAGCAGCCCGACTTCGCGTGCCGCCCAGACGATCTCGCGCCGGCGATGTTCGGCGAACTCGGCGCACTGCTCTACGACGCGTGGGCACTCCCCAGCGACCCGTAGCTGCCGATCTGTGTCCTGCCACTCAAGGGACGTTCCCGTGCCCCTGGGTGACCATCGGGACGGGCCGGTGGGGGAGCACAGCACGGGGGCGCGTCTGGGTCCTCAGAGGCGGCGGCTCCGGTGTTCCACCGCTTGCCCTTCGACGACACGAATCTCGTGCTCGGTCCGGCGGTCGACGGCACTTCCGCGACCGGTCACGGCCGGGGATCACGCCAGCGGGAACGAGGCCCGCGTCGCCCACCGCCCGGCGGCGTCCTCGGCCCACAGCTCGACCACGGTCGCGGTCGTGGTCACCGGGAGCGCGGCGCCGAGCTTCTCGGCGATCGCCGCGATCGGTGCCTCGGGATGCTGGGCCACGGTGAGGTGGGGGATCACTTCGGCGAATCGACCGCCGTACGGAGGGGAATCGGGGAAGGCCGCCGCCAGCGCGACGGTCAGGTCCCGAAAGGGTCGCTCGTCCTCCGGGGCGAGATAGAGGACGTCGTCGGGAAAGCGTGCCGTCCGGGCGAACGTCACTGGGAAGGGCGCGAAGCCTGCGACGGTCTCGCGCACCCGGTCCAGCATCGCGTCAGAGATCAGATCGACCGGCGCGAACGGGAAGAGCACCGTCACGTGCGCGCCTGCACCCGCCGCCGCGACCGGGTCCCAGGCGAGGCGGTGGGGCCCGACGAGCGGTTCGAGCGCCGGCATCGGCACGACCAGCCCGGTGCGTCCGTCGCTCATGACCGCAGGCGGACCTTCCAGAGCTCCTCGCCCGGCCAGCGCCGCGACCACTCGATGTCCGCGAACCCCTCGTAGCCCGTGCGCGCGCCGGCGGGCGGTTGCAGCTCCAGGAGCGCCTCGACCTCGAACCCGTTGGCCCGGAACAGGCGGATCCACTCGGAGTGGAGCATCTGGAAGTCGATCGTGCCGTCGCCCCAGTCGAACACCCGGGCGCCGAACATCGGTTGGTGCAGCGTCCTCGAGACCTCGCCGTCGGGGTCCCCGGGTGGGAAGCACGTGTTGTGCAGGAGCGTCGAGATGCTGAACGCGAGCAGCCCGGCCGGCCGCAGCAGGCGAGCCGCCTCGGGGACCGTCTCGTACGGGTCGCAGAAGCTCATCGCCCCGTGGTCGCAGAACACCACGTCGAACGAGCCGTCGCGGAACGGGGTCCGCGTGCCCGACGCGCAGACGACGGGAAGCCGCCGGCTCGCCTCGGCCGCGTTGGAGCACGCGTGGCGGAGCTGCGCGATCGACTGGTCGAGACCGACGCTGCACGACGCTGCGCCGGTGAGGGCGAGCGACTGCTGTGCGCCCCCGCACCCCAGCTCGAGTACGGCGAGGCCCCTGAGGTCGCCGAGGACGTCGAGGTCCGCGTCGGGAATGCGGTACGCGCCCCACGCCGCGGTCGCAAGGTCGACGGCGTGCACCTCCTGGTAGTCGTCGGCATCCAGGTCCCAGAACTCGCGGTTGGTCCGCTCCGGGTCCGCGGTGCGTTGGTTCACGGCCCGACGGTCTGCGCGATCCCGGCCAGAAGGTCGGTCACGAGGTCGGGTCGGGACAGGAACGGGCTGTGGGAGGTCGGCCACTCGACCACGTCGCCGCAGCGCGCCGCGAGTCCCCGTTGCAACGCGGGCATGAGCGCCCGATCCTCGGTGCAGAGCGCGAACGTGCTCGGCCGCTCGCGCCACCCGACGGCCCGGGGCGACTGTGCGAACCCGGCGAGGCTCTCGGGCCCGAGTCGGGCGACGGCCGCGGCCGCCTCGGGCGGGTCGCAGTCGGCGTAGAACGGCGCAACCGCGGCATCCGGGTCGACCGTCACCGTGCCGTCGTCGTGGATGCGCATGGCCGCTTCGAGGTCGTTGCCCTCGCCGCCGGTCAGATCGTTCACCATCACGCTCTCGTGGGCATCGACGCAGAACGCGGACAGGTACACGAGATGTCCCACCGAGGGATGCACGCCGGCGTCGGTGATCGCGGCGCCACCGTAGGAGTGGCCGACGAGCACGACCGGACCGTCGACGGTGTCGAGCGCGGCGCGGACCGCGTCGCCGTGCCCGTGGAGGTCGGTCAGCGGTCGCGGGTCGTCACCGTGACCGGGAAGGTCGATCGCGAGCGTGGCCACCCCGGCGGCCTCCAGGCGCTCGACCACCGGATCCCAGCACCAGGCGCCGTGCCACGCACCGTGGACGAGGACGACGGACGCGCTCACGACTGTTCCGCCGCGACCGGGAGGCAGGCGAAGCCGCGCACGTTGCCCGAGTGCACCCGTCTCGACGCGGCCTCGTCGATGTCGTATGCGCCGAGATGGGGGAGCAACTCCTCGAGCGCGACCCGCGTCTCGAGGCGGGCGAGCGCGGCGCCGAGGCAGTGGTGGATCCCGTGGCCGAACGCGAGATGGCCGGCCGGGTTCCGGGTGACGTCGAGCTCGTCGGCCCGCTCCCACCGACGCTCGTCCCGGTTCGCCGAGCCGAAGAGCAGGAGCCCCTTCATTCCCGCGGGCAGGGTCACGCCGTGCAGCTCGACGTCGCGCGTCAGCAGCCGGGCCAGGCCCTGGGTGGACGTGTCGTAGCGCAGCACCTCCTCGACCGCGCCAGGGATCGCGCCCGGATCCGTGAGCAGCGGCGCCCGTTGGTCGGGGAAGCGCCAAAGCCAGTACAGCGCGTTGCCGATCAGCTTGGTGGTGGTCTCGTTGCCCGCGATCACCAGGAGGAACAGGAACCCCATGACCTCCTCGTGGGTCAGGGAGCGAGCGTCGTCGGACGCGTCGATCAGGGCGCTGGCCATGTCGTCCGTGGGCGCGCGCCGGCGGTTCTCGACGAGCTCGTACAGATAGGCGTAGAGCTTGCTCGCGCCGGCCAGGCCTTCGGGGGTCAGGTCGTCCTCCCCCGCCTCGCGGTGCAGCATCGCGTCGGACCACTCCCGGACCTCGTCCTGGTCGGCACGCGGGATCCCGAGCATCGTGCTGATCACCGCCATCGGCAGCTTGCCGGCGAAGTCGCCGATCGCATCGAAGTCGGATCCGGCGTCGGCCAGCAACGAGCGCGGCGAGCGCACGCGTCGGCTCCTCCATCTCGGCGACCCGACGCGGGGTGAACGAGCGGCTCACGAGCGCCCGCAGCTCCGTGTGCCGGGTCGGGTCCATCTCGATGAGCATCGGCTGGACCGAGCCCGCCTCACGCTCGAGGGTGATCCCTCCCGTCGAGGAGAACGTGCGCCAGTCGTCGATCGCGCAACGCACGTCGTCGTGGCGCGACAGCGCCCAGAAGCCCCGGGCCTCGTCGACGTACGCCGGCGCCTCGTCCCGCAGCGCGCGGTAGGTCGGGTACGGGTCCTCGTGCGTCTCGTACGCGTACGGATCGAACTTCACAGAAGACGCCGCGGTCATGGGGCGCGGATCAGGCCGTCGGGGTGAGATCGGTGATCTTCACCGGACCGGTGCGGGCGTCGTGCTCGATGACCGCGGTCGACCGGGGCTCGACGTCCCACCCGATGGCCTCGGAGCGAAGCGCACCGACCGTGCACTGCTCGCGGGGACGGATCGAGAAGGGGTCGTAGCGGAAGAAGCGCATCGCGTTCTCGTGGGTGATCGCGTCGATCTCGGCGTCGGTCAGATCCGTTGCGGAGAACTCCTCCATCATCCGCTCGGGTGCGGTCGGCCAGTTGGCGTCGGAGTGCGGGTAGTCGATCTCGACGGTGATGCGGTCCACTCCGATGTCACGCGCGAGCTTCACGCCCACACCGTCGTTGATGTAGCAGAGCACCACGTGCTCCATGAAGACCTCGCTCGGCAGCTTTGCGCCGAAGTCGGCACCGGTCCAGGCCTTGTGGGTGCGGTACGAGTGGTCGAGCCGCTCCAGGAAGTAGGGGATCCACCCGATGCCGCCCTCGGAGAGCGCGACGGTCACGCCCGGGAACTTCTTGAACACCGGCGAATGGATGAGGTCCGCGGCGCACTGGACGATGTTCATCGGCTGGAGCGTGATGAGCACGTCGATCGGCGCGTCGACCGACGTCATCACGAGCTTGGACGACGAGCCGATGTGCATGCACACGATCGTGCCCTCGTCCTCGCACGCCTTCCAGAACGGGTCCCAGTGATCCGAGTGCAGGCTCGGCAGGTGGAGCGGCTCCGGGTTCTCGGGGAACGTGATGGCATGGCAGCCCTTCTTCGCCACCCGGCGGACCTCCTCCGCGCAGGCCTGGGGATCCCAGATCAGCGGGATGGCGAGCGGGATGAACCGCTCCGGGGCGTACCCGCACCACTCGTCGATGTGCCAGTCGTTGTACGCCTGGGCGAGGACCCTGGCGGTGTCCTTGTCCTCCAGCGTGGCGAAGAGGCGGCCCGCGAAGCCGGGCAGGCTCGGGAAGTTCACCGAGCCCAGCGTGCCGTTCGCGTTCATGTCCATCACGCGCTGGGAGACGTCGTAGCAGCCGGGCCGGATCTCGTCGAAGGAGGTGGGATCGATGCCGTACTCCTCCTTCGGGCGCCCGGCGACCGCGTTGAGCCCGATGTTCGGGACCTCGATGTCCTGGAAGCGCCAGACGTCGGTGCCGTCGTCCTTGCGGACGAGCTTCGGTGCGATGTCGGCGTACTTCGCGGGCAGGTGGGCGTCGAACATGTTCGGCGGCTCCACCACGTGGTCGTCCACGCTCACGATGATCATGTCGTCGAGCTGCATGTCAGTCCCCCGTGGGTCTCGTCCGCGCAGGGTATCGCCCGCTCACCGGTCGATGGGTGCGACGGGTTGCACCTCGATGGTGTCGATGCGGGCGTGCGGTGGGGCGGTCAGGGCGTGGACCACGACCCGGGCGACGTCGACGGGCTCCATCGTGTTGAAGTGGCGCTGGATCCCGAAGCGGGGCCAGAGCTCGACGAGGTGCTCGAACGTCCCGGGGGTCCACTCGCCCGCGAAGTCCGTCAGGGTCGGGCCGACCCGGACGACCGTCGTGCGGATCCCGCGGCCCTCGGTCTCCATGTCGAGGACCCGGGCGACGGTCTCGAGTGCGGCCTTGCTCGCGCTGTAGCCGATCATCCCGGGCCGCGGCGTGCGCGCGACGTCGGACGACACGAAGACCACGTCGCCGCGTCCGGCGTCCAGCATCGCGGGCAGTACCTGCCGCGTGCAGAGGAGGGGTCCGAGGAGGTTGGTCTCGACCTCGCACGCGAGGGCGGCGGGGTCGGTGTCGACCAGGAGGCCGGGCACCGCGATGCCGGCGTTGTTGACCAGCGTGTCGATCGGCCCGAGGGTATCGGTGGCGGCGCCGAAGAACGCGTCGACCGACTGCGGGTCGGTGACGTCGAGTGCACGGACGAACGGCACGCCGCCCTCCGCGGCAACGAGCTCCGCGGTCGCGTGGAGCGCCTCGACCCGGCGGGCGCCGAGCGCGACGGACCACCCGAGCCGCCCCAGCTCGACCGCCAGCGCGCGACCGATCCCGCCGGACGCGCCGGTGATGGCCGCGATTCGGACCGGGTCGGCGGGGATCATCGGGTCCACGCTACGACGGGACCGGCGGCCGCCACGAGATCCTCGGTCCGCGACCAATCGACGTCGTCCTCCCACACCTCGAGACGCAGGGGGAGGTCGTGGTGCTGCGCGAGGTCGACGATCGCCGTGGTCGCGTCGTCCACGGGGCCCGGCACCACGGTCACGGTCTCGGTGCCCTGGAGCGCGGACACGAGCCCGACCGCGGCACCGACCCCCGGTCGATCGTGGGCGGGTACCACCACGCTGCCCGTCCGGTCGGTGGGAAACGTGCGGGCCACCCAGAGCCCCGCCTCGCCCGGCTGCGCGGTGACACGCGCGGCGGGTCCGAGGGACTGCTTGAGGTCCATGACCGCTCGTGCCGGGTGGCGGGGGAACGACGCGTCGGCGTAGCCGGGCCGGGCGATCGCGGCGACGCGCCGGTACAAGTCGTTGTCCGCCGCGGCGACGAGCGGCCGGGGCGTGGCCGCGTCGGTCAGGAGCCCGAGCGTGCCGGGCGTGGCGACGACCACGGGCGCCGGCCCGAGTCGGTCGATCGGGGATTCGGCCTCGTCGATGCCGACGGCCAGGACCAGGTCGTACCGGTGGAAGCCGAGGAGCGCGAAGTCG
The DNA here is from genome assembly GCA_963801105.1 of uncultured Acidimicrobiia bacterium. GTDB lineage: Bacteria > Actinomycetota > Acidimicrobiia > IMCC26256 > JAENVU01 > JAENVU01. The sequence continues at coordinate 3,066,884 of CAWDDH010000003.1, read as the reverse complement.
TCGCGCTGGAGCCCGCAGGTCCCCATGTGGTGCGGGTCGTCCCAGGGGTAGATGCCCTTCGCGCCCCAGGTGTTCGCGACCGGGGCGCCGAGCCGGTCGGCGAGACGGTGGAGCCCCGCGCGGTCGCGGGTCGCGTCGGGCCCCGCGAGGACGACGACGCGCGTCGTGGCGTTTCCGAGGTCGGGGAATCCGACCGACGGTGCTTCGTCGGATGCGGGCGCGAGCGCGACCGGGGAGGGGACGTCGGCGTACGCGGCGGCGAGGTCGGCGGAGAGTGGGAGGAGGAGGTCACCGAGCACGGCGGGATCGTCCCACAACGCGCGCGCACGAGGTTGGGTAACGTCCGCCGCCATGAGCGCAGGGGGAGGCGAGTGAGCCGTCGGGTGTGTGTCGTGGGAGTCGGTCTGGCCGACGGTCCGAAGACCCCCGAGCTCTCCGCCCTCATGCTCCAGGCCCAGGCGTTCGGCCGGGCGCTCGTCGACGCCAACCTCGCGAAGTCCGACGTCGACGGCCTCGCCTCGGCGGGCTACGGCGGCATGCACGAGGTCCAGCTCGCCGAGTACCTGGGTCTGACGCCGCACTGGCTCGACTCGACGAGCTGCGGCGGTTCCAGCTTCGAGTTCCATGCGCTCCACGCGTTCCGGGCCATCCAGGCCGGCGACGTCGACACCGTGGCGATCGTGTACGGGAACAACGAGCTCTCGGCGGCCGGACGGTCGCTCGGCACCGGCCGGAGTGGTCGCGGCGGAGCGGCGGCGGTCCCGTACCCGATGAGCTGGGAGCTACCGACGGGGCTCACGCTCATCGGTGCCTACGCCATGGCCGCCCAACGGCACATGTACCAGTACGGCACGACGTCCGAGCAGCTCGCCTCGATCGCGGTGCAGACCCGGGAGCACGCCGCGCGGAACCCGAACGCCATGTACCGCGATCCGATCACCGTCGAGGATGTCCTGGAGTCGAAGCTCGTGGCGGACCCGCTCCACAAGCTCGACAGCTGTGTCATCTCCGACGGCGGTTGCGCGCTGATCCTCACCACCGAGGAGCGGGCCCGGGCGCTGGGCCGTCCGCTCGTCTACGTGCGCGGCGCGGCGTCGGGGATGACCCATCACTCGATCCAGGCGATGCCCGATCTCACGGTCACCGCGGGCGCGGTCACCGGGCCGAAGGCGTTCGCGGAGGCGGGCATCACGCCCGCGGACGTCGACACGTTCCAGATGTACGACTCGTTCACCTACACGGTGTTGGTGTGTCTCGAGGACCTCGGCTTCGCGCCGAAGGGCGAGGGCGGAGCGTTCGCGGCGAGCGGCGCGTTGCGACTCGGTGGTGCGTTGCCCACGAACACCGACGGCGGCGGTCTCTCGGCGACGCACCCGGGAATGCGTGGGCTGTTCCTCCTCTGCGAGGCCACCCGTCAGCTGCGCCGCGAGGCGGGCGAGAGCCAGGTCGACGGTGCGGAGATCGCGGTCGCGCACGGCAGCGGTGGGTGGCTCTCCACCATGGGCACCGTCGTCCTCGGAACCGAGCCGACATGAGCGAGCCGCGCGCGAACGAGGTGCCGAAGTACCTGATCCCGCGGATCTCGCCGGAGGCGGCGGAGTACTTCGCGGGCACGGTGCGTGGCGAGCTGCGCGTACGGCACTGCCGGGCGTGCGGGCGCCACCACCACTACCCGCGCCTCGCGTGCCCGCACTGCGGCGCCGACGATCTCGAGTGGATCACCGCGTCCGGACGCGGGACGGTGCACTCGTTCACCGTGATCCGCCAGCAGGGGATCCCGCCGTTCAAGGAGCAGGTGCCCTTCGTCGTGGCGCTCGTGGACCTCGACGAGGCGGGAGCCCGCTTCGTCGCGCAGCTCCCGACCGTCGCGCCCGAGGACGCCGCGATCGGCATGCGGGTCCACGCCACGTACCGTCGGGCGAGCGACGACGTCGCGTTCGTCGAGTTCGCGCCGGACGCCTGATCCGATGGCCGCGCCGGTGCCGGACGCCGAGGGGGTCGCACTCGACGGTCGCGCCATCGGTCGGCGGGGCGCGCAGACCCGCCGGAAGCTGCTGGACGCGACGGCCCGGCTGCTGCAGGACAACGGCCTGCGTGATCTCCGGGTGGTGGACATCGCCCGGTCGATCGACATCTCCCCGGCCGCGTTCTACCAGTACTTCCACGACGTCGAGGCGGCGGTGCTCGCGCTGTCGGCCGAGGTGGGGGAGCAGGCGAGCACGCTCCGGGCACTGGTGGCCGAGCCCTGGGACGGCCCCGACGGGCTGGGGGTGGTGCGACGCCTGGTGGAGGACTTCATCACCAACTGGGACGAGCACCGCGCGGTGCTGCGGACACGTAATCTCGCCGCCCAGGAGGGCGACCAGCGGTTCCGGGACGTGCGCAACGCCGCGCTCGCGCCGCTCACCGAGGGCATCGCGGCCAAGGTCGCCAACCGCGGGGACCGCGGCATCTCGCCGTACGCGGCCGCGGCCGCGATGGTGTCGATGCTCGAGCGGATGGCGGCGTTCCATGCCGACCTCGAGGTCTACGGCACCTCGCGGGCCGACGTCGTGGAGACGACGGCGCGGATCCTGCACCACACCGCCACCGGCCGGTAGCGCTACCGGCCGGACGGGTGGGCGGTCAGCTCGAGCTCGCGGTCGAAGATCTTCTCGAAGAGGTCACGCTTGCGGCGCGCGCCCCAGAGCTCGAGCTCGGGGTCACCGTCGGCCTGGATGTGCAACAGGACGAGCTCCGGACCGACGCGCGCGCCGACACCGGTGACGATCTGCTTGCGCCCCCGGTCGAGACCGTCGGCGATACGGAGGATCGCCTCGAGCTTGCGGATGCGGTCGCGCTGGTCGTCGTCGAGCTCGCCGACGAGGTCGTCGTTCGCCTTCGGGTCGCCGCGACGGTGCCAGCGCACGAGCGCGGCGAGCTCGGTGACCGCGGCGGGGGCGAGCCCACGGAGCCGTCCGTGCTGGACGAGGTACGCGGCGTGCCGGTCGTGGCCCTCGTGGGCGACGTGCTCGCCGATGTCGTGCAGGATCGCCGCGTACTCGAGCAGCTCGCGGTCCTCGTCGTCGAGACCGTGCAGCTCCTGGAGCTGGTCGAACAGCGAGAGCGCGAGCTCGGTGACCCGCGTGGAGTGCGCCTCGGGCCAAGAGCAGCGACGGGCGAGGGCCATCACCGAGGCGCGCCGGATCGCGAACGGGTCGTCGGACCAGTCGGCGGGATCGTGGCGGCCGACGGCGTCGAGCACCATCCCTTCACGGAGGGCCCATTCGCTCACCGTCATCTCCGCGACGTCGAAGAGCTCCATCGCGATCGTCATCAGCTCGACGCCTGCGACGATCAGGTCCACACGCTTGGCGTCGAGCCCCGCGAGCTTGCGCCGCTGCGCGCTCGTGGCGCCGACGATCTCGTCGCGCAGATCCTCGAGCTCGGCACGCGTGAACGTGAGGTGATGGAAGGTCCGCGGCACCGACTCGTCGCGGACGCGCCGCGATCATGTGGGCGAGGTCCTCGATGGTGCCGCTGCTGCCGATGGCCATCTTGGGCTCCAGCTCGGCCACCTCGACCGCGCGTGGTCCGAGCACCTCCACGATGTGCTTGCGGAGCCGGCGTCGGTCGGCCTTCTCGATCGGGTCCGAGCGCACGAACTCGTTGGTCAGGCGGGCGACGCCGAGGCGCTCGCTGGCCGCCCACTGGAGTTGGGACGAGTCGCCGACCATGATCTCGAGGCTCCCGCCGCCGAGATCGAAGCAGACCGCCGGCGCCGGGATCGATGACCACCGCGGCGCGGATGGCCGTGAAGATCAGGCGCGCTTCCTCGATGCCGTCGATCGCGTCGGCGTCGATGCCAGCCTCCTCGGCGATCCGGTCGAGCACCTCGTCGCCGTTGGACGCGCTCCGGAGGGCGCTGGTCGCGCAGGCCAGGATCTCGGTCGCCCCGGCGGCCTCGGCCATCAGCCGGAACCGGCGCATCGTCGCGACGGCGGCGTCGGCGGCCTCCGGGGTGATCATGCCCTCGCGGCTCACGACGTCGCCGAGGCGCAGCATCTCCTTCTCGCCGCTCACCGGCGTGAGGCTGCCGTCCGGGTGGACGTCGGCGATCACGAGGTGGAAGGAGTTCGATCCGAGGTCCACGGCGGCGACGCGCATCGACTCCAGGCTACGGGCACCCGAAGTACGCTCCGCGCCACGAACGCCCCGGGAGAATCGAGGTTGCATGAGCGTCACGGGTGAGCACCGGATGTTGATCGACGGCGACCTGGTCGAGGCCGAGTCCGGCGCGACCTACGCCAACGTCAATCCCGCGACCGAGGAGGTGGCCGGACAGGTCGCCGACGCCGGTCCCGCCGACATGGAGCGTGCGATCGCGGCCGCCCGGCGCGCCTTCGACGAGACGGGGTGGTCCAGGGACCGGGAGCTGCGCAGGCGCGGTCTCCGCCAGCTCCAGGAGGCGCTGGCCAAGGAGCGCGAGACCCTGCGGCCCCAGATCGTCACCGAGGTCGGGACTCCGATCATGCTCACGTACGCGATCCAGCAGGACAGCTGCATCGACGACATGGAGTGGGACATCGAGTGCATCGACCGGGTCGAGTGGGAGCGCGACCTCCCGGTGCACGAGTTCTTCGGGCAGCGCAGTGCCGCGACGGGTGCTGCGGGAGCCGATCGGCGTCGTGGGTGCCATCACCCCCTGGAACTTCCCGTTCATGCTCAACCTGTCCAAGATCGTCCCGGCGCTGGCCGCGGGGAACTCCGTGATCCTGAAGCCCGCGCCGGATACGCCGTGGAGCGCCACGCACATCGGGAAGGTCGCGGCCGAGTACACCGACATCCCGGCGGGCGTGTTCAACGTGGTGACGTCGGGGGACCCGGCGACCGTCGGCGAGATGCTGACCGCCGATCCGCGGGTCGACATGATCTCGTTCACCGGCTCGACCGTGGTGGGCAAGCGGATCATGGCCGGCGGGGCGGAGACGCTGAAGCGCGTCTTCCTGGAGCTCGGCGGCAAGTCGGCCAACATCATCCTCGACGACGCCGACCTCGAAGCCCAGTGCGGGAGCGGAGCGATGGTGTGCATGCACGGTGGGCAGGGCTGTGCGATCACCACCCGGATGCTGCTGCCGCGGTCGCGCTACGACGAGGGTGTCGAGCTGCTCAAGGCGGCGTTCGAGAGCTGGAGCTACGGCGACCCGATGGACGCCGCGAACCTTCAGGGTCCGCTGATCAACGCCCGCCAGCGTGAGCGCGTGCTCGGGTACATCGAGCAGGGCAAGTCCGAGGGCGCGCGCCTGCTCGTGGGCGGCGGCCGGCCGGCCCACCTGGAGAAGGGCTACTACGTCGAGCCGACGCTGTTCGTCGACGTCGATCCCGATTCCACGATCGCCCAGGAGGAGATCTTCGGCCCGGTGCTCGTCGTCATCCCGTACGACGACGACGACGACGCCGTGCGGATCGCGAACAACTCGCGCTACGGGCTCTCGGGCGCGGTGAGCGGGGCGGACCTCGACCGCGCGTACGCGATCGCGAAGCGGCTGCGGACCGGCACCGTCGCGGTCAACGGTGGCCAGTGGTTCGGCCCGGACTCGCCCTTCGGCGGGTACAAGCAGAGCGGCCTCGGGCGTGAGCACGGCGTCGCGGGCTTCGAGGAGTACCTCCAGACCAAGACGGTCGGGTTGCCCGCCCCGGCGTAGGGCGCGCGTATCCTCCGGCCGATGCCCACACTGATCCTGCTCCGGCACGGCCAGAGCGAATGGAACCTGCAGAACCTGTTCACCGGCTGGGTCGACGTCGACCTGACCGAGCAGGGGGAGCGCGAGGCCGTCCGGGGCGGCGAGATGCTGACCGAGCACGACGTGCTGCCGACGGTGGTCCACACGTCGGTCCAGCGGCGCGCGATCCGCACCGCCGAGTTGGCGCTGCGCGCGTGCGAGCGGTCGTGGGTCCCGGTGCGGCGCTCGTGGCGGCTCAACGAGCGCCACTACGGCGCGTTGCAGGGCAAGGACAAGAAGGAGACCTCGGCGCAGTTCGGCGAGGACCAGGTGAAGATCTGGCGACGCTCCTACGACGTCCCGCCGGAGCCGTTGCTCGAGGACCCGTGGATCGACGAGCGCTACGCCGCGCTGCCGCCCGACGTCATCCCGAAATCGGAGTGCCTCGCGGACGTCGTCGCACGGATGCTGCCCTACTGGTACGACGGCATCGTCCCCGACCTCATCGCCGGGCACCTCGCCCTCGTCGCCGCGCACGGGAACTCCCTGCGTGCGCTCGCGATGCATCTCGAGGGTCTCACCCGGGAGGAGGTCGTCGAGTTGAACATCCCGACGGGCCAGCCCCGGGTCTACGACCTCGACGAGCGGATGCGGGTCCGCTCCTGGCGGTACCTCGACCCGGAAGGGGCGGAGGCGGCGGCCGCGGCGGTGAGCAAGCAGGCGGGCTGAGCCCGGTCGCGGGGCGCGACGGGACCGGCACCCGACCGGCGCACCGATGCCTCTGGGTCAAGCCCGTCCGGAAGAGCCCGAGGAGTCTCTGAGGAGCAGGACGCTGCTCGCGAGCACCCAGACCGGGGAGGCCACACATGCGTGAGCATCCCCTCGTGGGCGGGCTGCGTTGCCATCAGTTGTGCGTCGACGGGTCAATCGTCGAGGCTGCTCACCGAGGCGTAGCCTCTCGGGCATGGCGACGACCGACATCGAGATCCCGACGTTCCCGGACAACCGGACGATCGAGGAGGAGCGGCTCTACCGCAAGCAGCGGTTGGCCGGCGCCTTCCGGATCTTCGGCAGGTTCGGCTTCGACGAGGGCGTCGCCGGCCACATCACCGCGCGCGACCCGGAGCTTGCCGACCACTTCTGGGTCAATCCATTCGGGCGCTCGTTCAAGCAGATGCGCGTCTCGGACCTGTTGCTCGTGAACCATGCGGGTGACATCGTCGAGGGGGATCAGCCCGTGAACGCCGCCGCGTTCGCGATCCACTCGCAGGTGCACGCGGCCCGGCCCGACGTCGTCGCGGCGGCGCATGCGCACTCGATCTACGGCAAGTCCTGGTCGGCCCTCGGGCGCACGCTCGACCCGATCACCCAGGACGCCTGCGCGTTCTACGGTGACCATGCCCTGCTCGACGACTTCACCGGGGTCGTGCTGGACCTCGAGGAGGGCCGTCGCATCGGCGAGACGCTCGGTGACCGCAAAGCCGTCATCCTGCGGAACCACGGCCTGCTGACCGTCGGTCACTCGGTCGAAGAGGCCGCGTGGTGGTTCGTCACCATGGAGCGCTCCTGCCAGGCGCAGCTGCTCGCCGAGGCGGCCGGGACGCCGGTGCTCATCGCTCCCGAGGTCGCCGAGCTCACGGCGCGCCAGGTCGGGTCCCACGCGGCCGGGCGGTTCTCGTTCCGCCCTCTCTGGGACGTCATCACCGGCGAGCAGCCCGATCTGTTCGACTGACACGCGAGCCCCGCCGACCCAAGAACGGGGAGGGTCAGGCGTCCGCGCCGGTCTGCTCGCGTGCCCAGGCGATGGAGCCGGCGAGGAACGCACCGGTGTCGGGGAAGCGGGCACCCACGATGTCGGCGAAGTAGCCCGGCACGTAGATCTCGAATGTGCCCGCGTCGAGCGCGTCCAGGACGGGCTGGACCATCGCGCTGGTCGGCAATGCCTCGATCGGGGTGATCGACGGATCGTTGTCGGGCAGGTGGAACAGGCGGGTGTCGATCACTCCGGGGTTGACCACGTGGACCTGCACGTCGTGGCCGGCGACGCCGAGGTCCACCTGCATCGACTCGGAGAAGCCCGTGAGCGCAGCCTTCGAGGCCGTGTACGCGGCCTCGCCGGGAGGGCCGAGCCGGGCCGCGACCGACGAGATGTTCACGATCCGGCCCGAGCGCTCGATCAGCTCGGGGAGGAACGCGAGCATGAGCCGCACCGGCGAGAAGTAGTTGAGGTGCATCACCGCTTCGACCGTCGGTGGGTCGAGGGCCAGCACGTTGCGTCGCTTCGGGATGCCCGCGTTGTTGACGAGCACGTCGAGCCCGCCCATCTCCATGCTCACGTCGGCCGCGAAGCCTTCGAGCGCGTCGAGGTCGCCGAGGTCGATCGTCCACATGCGCGACTCCGGCGAGTGCTCGCGTACCTGCGCGAGCACCTCGGCGAGCTCGGGCTCCCGGCGAGCGCAGATCCCGACGACGGCACCGGCCTCGGCGAGCCCGACGGCCAGCGCGGCGCCGATGCCGGTCGACGCCCCGGTGACGAGCACGTGCTTGCCTGCGACGGAGTACCCCACGACGACACCTCCCGGGTTCGGAACCGGGCGAGTGTACGGGGACGGTAGGGTCCCCGCCCGTGACGTTGACCCCGGACGCCGTGCGGCTCGACGACACCGTCGCCGTCGTGACCGGCGCGGCCGTCGGCATCGGTCGCGCGAGCGCCACCGCGCTGAGCGCGTTCGGTGCGAAGGTCGCGATCTGCGACCGCGACGAGGAGCAGTTGGCCGCGCTGGTCGCCGAGATCGACACCGCGGGTGGTGAGGCGTTCCCCGGCGTCCTCGACGTGCGCGACGGCGAGCAGGTCCGCCCCTGGGTCGAACGCGTCGCGGAGCGGTTCGGACGGATCGACGTCGTGGTGAACAACGCGGGCGGCGGCTTCCACGCGCCGTTCCTCGACGTCGACGACAAGGGCCAGGACGCCCTGATCCGGGAGAACTTCACGAGCGTGACGAACTTCGTGCGCGCGGCGATACCGCACATGCCCGCGACCGGAGGGTCGGTCGTCAACATCACGTCGATCGAGGCACATCGGGCCGCGCCCGGGTTCGCGGTCTACTCGGCGATGAAGGCCGCGGTGGCCAATCTCACGCAGACGCTCGCGCTCGAGCTGGGGGAGCGGATGATCCGCGTCAACTGCATCGCGCCGGACGTCATCCCGACACCCGGGATCGGTGAGGTTCCCGTCCGGACGCCCCTGCCGCGGTCGGGCCACGTCGACGACATCGCCGCGGCGGTCGTCTTCCTGGCCAACCCCGCGCTCTCCGGGTTCGTGACCGGCACCACCCTGCTCGTCGACGGGGGCAACCGCGCCGCCGGCGGGTGGCATCGCGCCGACGACGGAACGTTCACGACGTGACCGGTCGCCGCGAGCCGTGAGGTTCGGCGTCGCGCTCGGCGCGCTGAACGCCCACTTCCACCTCGACGCCGTCGACGCGGCGGAACGGCTCGGGTTCGAGTCGGTCTGGTTGCCCGAGCACCTCGTGTTCCCCGTCGAGATGTCACGCTCGCCGAGGCGGGGAGAGGAGCATCCGCCGGTCCCACCGACCACCCCCGTCTTCGACGCCTTCACCTACCTCGGGTTCCTCGCGGCCCGCGCGCCCACGCTCCGGCTCGGGACCCACGTCTACAACCTCGGCCTGCGCCATCCGTTCGTGTCCGCCCGCGGCGTCGCCACGCTCGACGTGGTGAGCGGCGGTCGGGTCGAGTTCGGCATCGGGGCGAGCTGGTTGGAGCAGGAATGGGTCGCGGCCGGGCTCGACTTCGCCACCAGAGGTCGGCGGGTCGACGAGGCGATCGAGGTCTGCACGCGCCTGTGGACCGAGCCGGTGATCGAGCACCACGGTGAGTTCTTCGACTTCGCGCCGGTGGCGTTCGAGCCCAAGCCGGTCCAGCGACCGCGCCCGCCGGTGCTCGTCGGCGGGGAGAGCCGTGCGGCGCTGCGGCGGGCCGCGACGCTGGGCGACGGGTGGATCGGGATGGGCCACACGTTCGACTCCGCCGCGGAGCAGATCGCCCGGCTGGCCGGGTTGCGAGGGGCCGCCGGTCGCGACCACGTCCCGTTCCAGATCTGCCTCGGGGGCCGGGTGACCTCGCGCGACGACGTGGCGCGCTGGGAGGACCTCGGGGTCACGCGGCTGATCGTGTCGCCGTGGTCCCGCTCACCCGAGGCGGTCGAGGCGCTGACCCGCTTCGCGGACTCGGTGGGCTGACTCGGCGCGGTCAGGACGGGCGGCCGCGGAGCAGCGCGTCGCGATGGGCGCCGAAGTCGCGGATCGTCCCGCGGGTGCGGAACGCGACCGGCATGATCGCGGGCTGCATCGAGTAGCACACGCCGCTCATGATGTCGGCGAGCTCGACCGCCGTGCCGATGGCTTCGAGGTCCATGCTGCGCCCCATGCCGATGTCGCACGCGCGCCGCAGCACGATCGCCGCCTCCGCGTCGAACGGTGGCAGGTTGGCGTCGACCCAGCGGATGAACCCGCCCTTCCAGGGTGCGTCGGTGAACGGGGGCGGGTCGACGAGCACTCGGCCCACGCCGCCCGGGCCGAGTGTCCATTCGTGGACCAGCGCACCGTCGCGCCACAACCGTGGGTGCATCGTGCCGTCCTCGACGTCGAGGGCGACCTCGTACTCGCGCCGATCGGTGCCGCGCGCGGCGTGCGAGACACACAGGCCGGCGAGGTCGAACTGGTGGGTGCACTGCCAGCGCGGGTCGGTCGCCTCGGCGACGGCGGTGCAGCGCTCGGACAGCTCCATGCCCACGAGCCGGCGGAGGTTCGCGCCGGCATCGGGGCACGTCGCCCACGGCCAGCGACGGGCGTCGAGCACGGCGTCGAGCACGTGGGTGGCGTCGTGGGTGAGCGTGACCTCGAAGTGGTGGAAGTCGTCCTCGAGCCCACCCCAAACCGTGTGCGGGTCGCGGCGGAGCAGGCGGATGCGCCGGCGGTACGGGAGGGCCGGGTCGCCGGTACGCACGACGGGGGCGTCGGAGTCCGGCACAGGGCCACGATGCCACGCCGATGACGGTCGTGTCAGGATGCGGCGATGGTCGCCGAGGTCGAGTCCAACGTCCCCCGTCACGACATCCCCACCGCCGGACGCAGCGGCTTCACGCTCGTCGACGACCGGCAGGTGCACTATCTCGAGTGGGGACCGTCGGGCGCGCCGGCGGTTCTGTGCCTGCACGGCGGCGGACAGACCGCGTACATGTGGGAGGAGCTCGGCGCCGCGCTCGGCGTCGGCCACCACGTCCTCGCACCGGATCTGCCGTGGCACGGCGACAGCGACCCGATCGAGGACATGTCCCGCCAGGCGCTCGCCGCGACCCTGCCGCCGCTGTTCGAGGCGTTCGGCATCGAGCGGGCGGTGCTGGTCGGCGCGTCGCTCGGTGGCCTCGTCTCGATGACGCTGACCGCCGCGCGGCCCGAGCTCGTCGCGGGAATCGTCCTGGTGGACATCGCCCACCGACTCGAGGACGCCGGGGTGGAGCGGATCGTGGAGTTCATGCGCGCCCACGAGTCGTTCGCGGACCTCGACGAGGCCGCGGCGGCGGTGGCGGAGTACCTGCCCCGGCGGCGGGCCGTGCGGCCCGAGCGTCTGACCCGCAACCTGCGGCGGCGGCCCGACGGCCGCTGGGAGTGGAAGCACGGGTACACGAAGCGGCTGCGGTCGGGCGTCGAGATCGGCGAGGGTGGCGGGTGGCGGGAGCTGGTCGCCGGCCTCGACGAGGACATCCGCGGGTTCACCTGTCCCGTGCTGGTGCTGCGCGGTGCGGCCTCGGACGTCCTGTCCTCCGAGGGCGCCGAGGAGATCGCCGCGCTCATCCCGGACGCGCGACTGGCGACCATCGCGGCCGCCGGCCACCACGCCGCGGGCGACAACCCCGAGACGACGGTGGGTCTCGTCGCCACGTTCCTCGCCGACATCGGCTGGTGAAGAACGTCCTGTCTGCGGCTCCGCTCCTCGGCGGGATACCCGCCTCGCTCACGCTGCGCCGCTGCTCGCCGTCCGCTTCGCTACCGGCTCGGGCGCTGCCCGAGCGACCGTCAGGCCTTGCAGTTGATCACCAACGTGAAGATGTTCTTCACCACAGGCTCGTCGGTGGCCTGGTCCCGCCAGGTGGTCTCCTGGACGTAGAACTCCAGCTTCCCGCCGCGTGACTTCTCCTTCTCGTACACGTCGACGATCTCGGACGTGCCGACGAGCACGTCACCCACCTTGGGCCAGCGGTAGTACTCGAAGCCCTGCTCGCCGTGGAGGATCGCCCGTCCGGGTCCACGCAGCCTCTCGATGGGGAGTCCTGCGGCGCCTCCCGCACCTTCGGAGCCCCAGAACGGCATCACGAACGGGAACGTCGGCGGGACCGGCGCGTCCGCGCCGTCGTAGACCGCGTCCGCATCCATCAGCGCCTGGGCGAACACGCGCACGGGTCCCCGCTCGATGCGCACGACCTGCGGGTCGCCCTTGGTGCCCTTCAGCTCGGTGAGTGCCACGGTCCGCTCCCGGTGACGTCGACGTCGGGTCCGGCCGGGGAAGCTAGCGCGGTCGTGGACGGCGCTCAGGCGTCGACGAGCTTGTGCTTCATCACCTTCCCGGTGGCGTTGCGGGGGAGATCGTCGGTGAAGTGGAGCTGCCGGGGGCACTTGTAGTCGGCGAGCCGCTCGGCGCAGAAGGTGAGAAGCGCCTCGGGATCGGCGACGGCACCGGTGCGGAGCACCACGTGCGCGGCGATGTCCTCGCCGAGCACCGGGTGGGGGATGCCCACGACCGCGGCCTCGCGGACGTCGGGGTGCTCGAGCAGCACCGCCTCGATGTCGGTCGGGTACACGTTGTGCCCGCCGCGGATGATCATGTCCTTCTTGCGCCCCGAGATGTACAGGAACCCGTCCTCGTCGAGGTAGGCGAGATCGCCGCTGCGGAGCCACCCGTCGGCGGTCCAGGTGCTGCTCGTCGCGCCCGGGTCCTTGTAGTACTCGCGTTGCGCCCCCTCCATGCGGGTCAGGAGCTCGCCGACCTCGCGCGCGTCGCACTCGCTGCCGTCGTCGCGCACGACCTTGAGCTGCATGGGGCCGACGGGCTTGCCGACCGAACCGATGCGCTTGGTGACCTCGTCCTTGGGCATCACGATGTAGGCGGGTCCTGCCTCGGTCATGCCGTAGGAGTTGGAGACGGTGGCGTCGGGGAGACGCTCCTGGAGCGTGAGCAGGGTCTGGGGTGCGAGCGGCGCGCTCCCGATCGACACGGCCCGCAGGCTGGTGAGATCGGGGTCGGAGAAGCGCGGATGCGCGACGAGGAGCTCGGCCATCGCGGGGACGAGGAACGCCATGCGCGGCCGCTCGGTCGCGACGAGGTCGAGCCAGCGGCCGGCGTCGAACTTCGGCAGGTAGAGGCCGACCAACCCCATCTTCATCGGGTTGTAGATGAAAGCGATGCCCGCGAAGGTGAACATCGGCGCGCCGTGGATCCAACCGGCGCCGGTCCAGTCGGGCTCGTGGTTCGGGATCATCGCGACGTTCCGGTGCCGGACCGCCACGCCCTTCGGGAGGCCCGTGGTCCCCGACGTGTACATGATGTCGGCGAGGTCGTCGACGGTGCGCGGGACCTGGACGTCCGAGTCGTCGTCGGCGAGGAACGCGTCGTAGTCGTGCACGCCGGGGTCCGATCCGCCGCCGGCGGTCACGACCATGCCGATCGACGGGACCGCCTCACGCGCGGCGAGCGCCTGGTCGAGCAGAGATCCGCAGGTGAGGATCGTGGACGCCTCGGCGTGGCCGAGGATCGTCACCACCTCGGGAGTGGTCAGGCGCGTGTTGGTCGGCACGACCACGGCCCCGGCCTTGTGGACCGCCGCGTAGGCGACGATCCAGCGCAGCGCCTCGTCGCTCGGGAGATGGATCGAGACGCGGTCGCCGGGTGCGGTCCCGGCCGCCACGAGCGCGCGGGCGAGCCGGTTGGACGTGCGGTCCCATTCGCGGAACGTGATGCTGGTGCCTGCGTCGAGATCGCGGTACGCGACCGCATCCGGGAACGTCGCGGCCATGAACCGCAGCTGGTCGACCTGCAGGTCCCCCCACTCGGGCATCGTTCCCCCTCGTTCGCCGATGCGCGCTGCGCAAGCTACCCGGGCGCGAGTCCCGGCGGGTCGGGTGGGGTCTGGCAGTCTGGGGTGATGCGGGTGACCTTCCTCGGCCACGTGGGGATGTACGTCGAGACCGACGGCGGTTCGATCCTCTGTGACCCCTGGTTCACCCCGGCGTACTTCGGCTCGTGGTTCCCCTTTCCCCGCAACGACACCCTTGATGTCACCCCGTTCACCTCGCCGGACTACCTCTACGTCTCGCACCTGCACCACGACCACTTCGATCCGGAGTGGCTCCGCCGGCACGTGGACAAGCGGGCGACGGTGCTCCTGCCCGCGTTCCGCGTGGCGCATCTCGAGCGGTCACTCCGCGAGCTCGGCTTCGAGCGGTTCGTCCGGACCGACCACGCGGAGCCGGTCCGGCTCGGCGGCGGGTTGGAGATCGCGATCCTCGCCATGACCGCACCCGCCGACGGCCCCGCGGGCGATTCGGCGCTCGTCGTGCGCGACGCGACCGCGGCGCTGCTGAACCAGAACGACGCCCGGCCGCGTGACCTCGCCGAGCTCGATGCGCTGGGACCGTTCGACGCCCACTTCACGCAGTTCTCCGGCGCGATCTGGTACCCGATGGTCTACGACTTCCCCGAGGACGAGCAGCGGGCGGCCGGGATCCGCAAGCGGACCGACCAGATGGAGCGGGCGATCCACTACCTGGAGGACGTCCACGCACCGGCGATCTTCCCGGTGGCCGGCCCACCGTGCTTCCTCGACGACGACCTCTTCGGCTTCAACGACCTCGACCGGGACCCGGCCAACATCTTCCCCGACCAGCCCACGTTCCTCGCCGAGCTCACGCGTCGTGGGATCGGCGGCGGCCATCTCCTGGTCCCCGGGTCCGTCGTCACCCTCGTCGCCGACCAGTGTGCGGTCGAGCAGCCGGAGGGTGACGCCGCGCCCGACGCGATCTTCTCCGACAAGCGCGCGTACCTGGAGCGCTACCGCGCCGATTGGTCCGACTGGCTGGCGCGGGAGAAGGCGTCCTGGCCCCGCGGGCGCTACGACGTCGTGGCCGAGCTCGCGGCGTGGATCGAGCCGCTACTCGACATCGCGCCCTACACCCGGCGCGGCGTCAACGGGAACGTGCTCGTCCACGTCGGCGACGTCGGCGTGCTGATCGACTTTCCCGCCGGGCGCGTCACGGAGTGGCGCGGCGAGCCGGTGATGCACCGCATCGACGTGGACCGCGCGCTCGTCGAATCGCTGATCGAGCGACACGTGGAGGACTGGGTGAACGACCTGTTCCTCTCCTGCCGGTTCCGCGCGCACCGCGAGGGGCAGTACAACGAGTACGTCTACACGTTCTTCAAGTGCCTGTCGGTGGAGCGCATGGCCTTCTGCGAGGGCTACTACGCGACCCTCGCCGAGCCGGTCGACGAGTCGTTCCGCTGCGGCGAATACATGGTGCAGAAGCGTTGCCCGCACCTGCGCGCCGACCTGGAGCGGTTCGGCACCGTCGACCACGGCGTGCTCGAGTGCAAGGTGCACCACTGGCGGTTCGAGCTCGCGACCGGCCGGTGCCTGACGTCGGACGACGACGAGCACCATCTGCACACCGAGCTGATCGCGGACCGGAGCGAGGCGTCCGGCGGCGGCCTCCGAGACCGCGACCGCCGAGCGGGGCCCGAGCGGGGTGGCCCGACGGGCCAGGGGCGGGAATGACGCGTTGCCTGATCGACCTCCACGCGCACACCGCCCCGCGGTCGAACTGCTCGCGCACGACCCTCGAGGAGCTCGTCGAGACGGCCCGGAGTCGTGGGTTGGACGCGCTGTGCATCACCGAGCACGACGTCCGCTGGCCCGACGACGAGCTGGCCGACGCGTCGCGCCTGCTCGGCTTCCCGCTGATCCCGGGCGTCGAGCTGACGACCGACGTCGGCCATGTGCTCGCGTTCGGTCCGCTCAGCAAGCCGCTGTGGATGGGATACACGCTCGCGGAGCTGATGGAGGAGTGCGAGCAGTCCGACACCGCGCTCGTGCTCCCGCATCCCCTGCGTCACTACGCGGGGGAGCGGGCGATGAAGGGCGGACGGGTCCCGCCGAGCGCCGAGGAGATCGTCGCCCTCCCGCAGTGGGGGATGGTCCACGCCATCGAGGCCGCGAGCACCCAGACGACGGTCCTCGAGCACACGCTCACCGCCGCGGCCCTCGCGGTGACGCCACGACCCGCCGTCGCCTCCTCCGATGCTCACGGTCCCGGCCTCGCCGGTGCGTTCGCCACCGAGATCGACGCGGTGGTGCACACCGCCGAGGACCTCGCCCGCGAGATCCGCGCGGGTCACGTGCGCCCCGCCCGGCCCTGAGCCCCGCGGTTGATCGCGGTGGTCGGACCCATCGACCCGGACGGTGCCGAAGTGGGGCGGGGGCTGACACGGGCGTCAGGTGATGGGGGATACGATCCGGGCCGCCCTCGCCGACCACACCGGAGGATCTCCCCGATGGGTGACGCCGTCATCGTCTCGACCGCCCGGACCGCCATCGGCACCGCCCGCAAGGGCACGCTGCTCGACGTGTCGGCCTTCGACCTGGCCGCGTACGCGGTCGGCGAAGCGCTCGAGCGGTCGGGGATCGCGAAGGAGGACGTCGACGACCTCCAACTCGGCGAGTCGCTCCAGGGCGGCGGCGACATCGCCCGGTTCGCGGCGGTCGACCTCGGGTTGGCCAACGTCCCCGGCGTCGCGCTGAACCGCCACTGTGCGTCGGGCATGGCGGCGGTCCAGGGCGCCGCGGCGAGCATCCGGGCCGGCATGGACCGGGTCGTGATCGCGGGCGGGACCGAATCCATCTCCACGTCGCCGGCGGCGATGAAGCGCAAGCTCGGCACCGACGACATGGAGCCGTGGATGTCGCCGAGCCACCCCGAGACGCCGGAGGCTCCGGCGTTCGACATGTCGATCACGGTCGGGTGGAACACTGCGCAGAAGGCGAAGGTCACGCGCGAGGAGATGGACTTCTGGGCCTGTGAGTCCCACGCCCGGGCCGTCGACGCGATCGACACGGGACGCTTCGAGGACGAGATCGTGCCGATCAAGGTGACGCGGCGCGACGGCGAGACGGTGACCTTCCAGGTCGACGAGCACCCGCGCCGGGGAACGACCATGGAGAAGCTCGCGAGCCTCAAGCCGCTCCACCCCGAGATCGAGGGGTTCAGCATCACGGCGGGCAACTCGTCCGGCCTGAACGACGCGGCCGCGGCGCTGATGCTCGTCGACTCCGACTACGCGCAGGCGCACAGTCTGGTCCCGATGGCGGTCGTGAAGGCCTGGGCCTCGTCGGGCGTGCCGCCCCAGGACACGGGTCTCGGCCCGACCTACGCGATCCCGAAGGCGCTCGATCGCGCCGGCATGGTCATCGGTGACGTCGACCTGTTCGAGATCAACGAGGCGTTCGCCTCGATGTGCGTCGCGAGCACCCGGATCCTGGGCATCCCGCACGAGATCACGAACGTGAACGGCAGCGGCTGCAGCATCGGCCACCCGGTCGCGGCGACGGGCGCCCGCATGATCGTCACCCTCGTGAACGAGCTGCGCCGACGGGGCGGCGGCATCGGCGTGGCGAGCATGTGCGCCGGCGGTGGGATGGGCTCGGCGACGGTGCTCGAGGTGCTGCCGGCCTGACCCGCGAGTCAGCAGCCGAGCCCGAGCTCGGACGGGACGGGCGGCGGCGCGTCACACCCGACACGGGTGATCCCGTAGGCGTGGACGGTCCAGGTCGCCCCCAGCCGTTGCAGCACGACGCTCAATGGCGTCACGCCGGTACCCGCCTTGGGGTTCAGTCCGACGGCGGCCCAGATCGGATTCGAGCCGGCGATGCGACAGTTCACGACGTCGTAGCTCCCGATCGGCACCGGCCCGAGGTCACCGCCGAGGACCGCCGCGGTGATGACGCTCTGCTGGGCGCCACAGGTGCCCGCACCCGGGGAGGTCGTCGGCGGCACCGTGAGCGTGGTGGGCACGGTCGTGGCGGTCGTCGGCACCGTGCTCGTGCTGCTGCTCGACGAGGTCGTGGTCGTGCGGTGCGGCCGGCGCCGTGTGGTCGTCGAGGTCGCGCGGGACTTCGATCCTCCCGAGTCGCAGGCGACGAGCGCGACGGGGACGAGCAGGACGAGGGCGATCGCGCCGAGCGGGCGCAGACGGAGACGACGGGAGGGTGCCATCCCTCTAGCCTGACCGATGGTGACCCCGGAACGACGTCATACCGCGGTGCCGCGGGTACCGTCTCGCCATCGACCCCGACCTCACCCTCGCCCTCGAGCTCGCCGACGCGGCGGACGCGTTGACGATGTCGCGCTTTCGCGCCAACGATCTGCGGGTCGAGCGCAAGCCGGACACCAGCCACGTGACCGAGGCCGATCATGCGGCGGAGGAGCTGCTCCGTGCCGGGTTGGCGGCGGCGCGTCCGGGTGACGCGATCCTCGGTGAGGAGTTCGGGGTCGAGGGCTCCGGGCGTCGCCGCTGGATCCTCGATCCGATCGACGGCACCGCCAACTATGTCCGGGGGGTGCCGATCTGGGCCACGCTCATCGCCCTGGAGGAGGACGGCGAGCTGCGCGTCGGTGTCGTGTCCGCCCCGGCGCTGCATACCCGGTGGTACGCCGCCCGAGGCGAGGGTGCCTTCGCCAACGAGCGAATGATCCACGTCTCGGGGGTCCGTGACCTCGCGGACGCGCAGGTCTGCTACTCGGATCTCCCGTCGTGGACCAAGTACCGCACGACCGCGCAGCCGATGATCGACCTCCTCCACGTGGTCTGGCGCTCGCGGGGTGTTGGCGACTTCCTCCAGCACATGCTCGTGGCCGAGGGCGCCGCCGACATCGCGGTCGAACCCATCGTCAACCTGTGGGATCTCGCCCCACTGCTCGTGGTCGTCGAGGAGGCCGGCGGTCGCTTCACCAGCCTCGAAGGCGAGCGCAGCGCGGACTCGGGGAGCGCGCTCTCGACGAACGGACTCCTGCACGACGTCGTGCTGGATGCGCTCGCGGAGGCCGGCGCCCGGTGAGCGGACCGGTCACCGTCGGCATCGACATCGGGACCTCGTCCGTCAAGGCGATCGCCGCCGACGAGGACGGCACCGTGATCGCGCAGTCGCGGATCCCGCACGAGATCCGGATCCCGACCGCGGATCGGTTCGAGCACGACGCCGCGATCGCCTGGCGGGAGGGACCCCGCGCCGCGCTCGGTGCCCTCGACCTCGACGCCGCCCCCGCAGGGGTCAGTGTGAGCGCGATGGTGCCGTCGGTCGCGGCGGTGAACGGTGCCGGTCGCCCGCTCACGCCGGGCCTGCTCTACGGCGACGGCCGCGGGCAGGGTGAGTCGAGCGGGGGCACCCCGGCGGAGACGGGCGAGTTCGTCGGGTTCCTCCGGTGGGCGCGCGAGACCGTGCCCGACGCCGCCGGGTTCTGGCCGGCGACCGCGATGGCGAACCACGCCCTCGGCGGTGAGGCGGTGCTCGACACGACGACCGCCAGCATCGCGTTTCCCCTGTTCGACTGGACCGGATGGGATCCCGCGGTCGCGGCCGGGATCGGGGTGTCGACCGAACAGTTGCCGCGCCTCGCGCCCACGGGTTGGCCGTGCGGGCACGTGGACGGTCCCGACGGGCCGGTGCTCGCCCCGGGCTGCATCGACGTGCTCACCGACCAGATCGTCGCCGGGGCGGACCGGGTCGGCGACGTGCTCGTCCTCATGGGCACGACCCTCATCGCCAACATGGTCACGCCCCGCGCCGAGGAGATCCCCGGTTACTGGGTGATCCCGTACACCGAGCCCGACCGCTTCCTCGGCGGCGGTCCGAGCAACGCAGGCGGGCTGTTCATCAACTGGGCCACCCGGATGCTGGGTGCGTCGACCCCGGGTGCGGTGGACCCCGCGCGCGTGCCGGTCTGGGCGCCCTACCCGCGCGGCGAGCGTGTGCCGCTGCACGACCCGGACCGGCGCGGGATGCTCGTGGATCTCGACCTCACCCACGACGGCCCAGCCGTCCGACGGGCGATCTTCGAGGCCTCGGGCTTCGTCACCCGCCGGATCGTCGACGCCGTGGCGGCGGCCCATGGCGTCGCCCCCCGGCGCATCGTCGCGACCGGCGGTGGCACCCGGGTCGACGAGTGGGTGCAGGCACTTGCCGATTGCACGGGGCTCCCGGTCCAGTGCACCGCGGTCCCCGAGGGGGCCGCGTTGGGGTCCGCGTACCTCGCCCGGATGGCGGCCGGCCTCGAGACGGGGACGATGGCCGAGGCCCGGCGCTGGGCCCGCCCCGGTCGGGTGGTGGACCCGGAGCCGGCGTGGGCCGAGCCGCTCGCCCGGCGGTACGCCCGCTTCCTGGAGATCGCCACCTAAGCTGACGCGAATGTCAGCAACGACGGCGGTCCCCTTCGACCCGATGGCGCAGTTCTCCGGTGTGGCCGGCGACCTGCGCGATCCGTACCCCGCGTTCCGCGGGAAGCGGGCGGACTCGCCCGTGGAGCTCATGGCGGACGGCGGGTACGAGATCTACCCGTACGAGCTCGTCTCGCAGGTCATGCGCGATCACGAGGCCTTCCCGTCGGGCTCGATCCGGGAGTTCATGAGCGTCGTGATGGGCCCGTACCCGCTCGTGGGCATGGACGAGCCCGAGCACCGGCGGCTGCGGACGCTGGTCGCGCAGGCGTTCCGCGCCCGGGTGCTCGCGCACTGGGACGAGGACCTCGTCGTCCCGGTCGTCGACGAGATGATCGACGGGTTCGTGGCGCGGGGCGAGGCGGATCTCGTGAGCGAGTTCACCTACCACTACCCCGCGCAGGTCATCGCCGCGATCCTCGGCCTGCCGCGGGAGGACCATGCGTTCTTCCACCCCCGCGCGCTCGCGCTGATCAACGTCGCGGTCCGGCCCGAGGAGGGGATCCTCGCGAGCGAGGAGCTGCGGGAGTACTTCGCCGGCATCATGGACGAGCGTCGGACGCACCCCGGGACCGACATCATCAGCGAGCTGACCACGGCCGAGCTCGACGGCGAGCGCCTCGGCGACGAGGAGATCTTCTCGTTCCTTCGTCTGCTCCTGCCCGCCGGTGCCGAGACGACCTACCGCGCGACGGGCAGCTTCCTGTACGGGTTGCTCACCAACCCCGATCAACTCGAGGCGCTGCGCGCTGACCGCGAGCTCATGCCCCAGGCGATCGAGGAGACGATCCGCTGGGAGGGTCCGCTCCTCATCACGTCGCGGGAGTGCGCCCGCGACACCGAGGTCGCGGGGGTCATGATTCCTCGAGGGAGCTTCGTGACCGTCAACATCGGAGCGGCGAACCACGACGAGACCCGTTGGGAGCGGCCCGACGACCTCGACATCTTCCGGGCGCCGCAGCCGCACATCGCGTTCGGCCATGGCGTCCACATGTGTCTCGGGATGCATCTGGCCCGGATGGAGATGATGACCGCGGTCAACCGGCTGCTGGACCGCTGCCCGAACCTGGCGCCCGATCGGGACCGCTGGGAGGCCGACGACGTGCACATCCACGGCGAGCGGTTCCGGTCGCCCACCACACTGCCGGTGGTCTTCGACCCGGCCTGATGGCGGTGGCTCGGGCGCCGGGCCGTTTCCGAGGGCGATGGTCGGCGGCGGGTGGCGCGTTCGCCGCGAGGTGTGTCGCACCCCCCAGGTAGACTCGAACGTATGTTCGGCGGACGGATGGGGACATTGCACACGGCGGTCGATGCCGTGATCGCCGTCGATCCCGCGTCGCTCACGGACCAGGAGATCAGGGACGAGCTCATCGGCGCCCAGGCCGCCGTCGACCGCGTGCTGGGCCACCTTGCCCGCGTCGCCCACCTCGGACATCAGCGGGGGGTCGGGGCGGCGGACGGCTCGTCGTCGACGATGGCGTGGCTGCGACACCACACCGGGATGCGCCACGGCGAGGCTCGTGGCGCGATCGAGGCGGGCGACGCCTGTGCCGGACCCCTGGTCGAGACGGGTCGGGCGTGGCGGGAGGGTGAGATCACCGCGACCGCGGCCCGCACCATCATCGGCGCGCGCGTGGACGGGCACGACCTGAAGCTCACCGCGGTCGAACCGTCCCTGCTGGGTCTGGCCCGGGACCGGCTCGACCGCGAGCTCGTGAAGGCCTGCAGGCGATTCCGGAACCTGGCGACCGCCGACGGCACCTGTCCACGCGACCTCGACGGCTTGTCGATCGCGCAGACCTACGCCGGGCGCACCTACCTCAGCGTGGACCTGTCGGAGGACGCCGCCGAGGTCGTCGTCGGCGCGATCCACCACTTCACCGACCCGCCCGGCGACGACGACCCGCGGTCTGCGGGACGGCGCCGCGTCGACGCGCTCGTCACCATGGCCCGTGTCGCGATGGCGGCCGTCGGTCGGTCCGGACCGGACGGATCCGCACGGGCCCGGCCCTCCATGACCGCGGTCGTCGACTGGGCGACCCTCACCAACGGCGCGCCGGGCCGGCTCGACGGGAGCTACACCGGCCTCATGACCGCTTCGACGATCGAGCGGCTCCTCTGCGACTGTGACGTCTCACGCGTGGTGCTCGGCCCCGACTCGGTCCCCATCGACACCGGCCGGGAGTCACGGGTCGTCAACCGCGCGCAACGCCGCGCCCTCAGTGTCCGCGACGGCGGCTGCCGGTTCCCCGGCTGCACGCGGCCCCCGGCCTGGACCGACGCCCACCACGTCGTCCACTGGCGCGTCGGCGGCCGCACCGACCTGTCGAACCTGATCCTGCTCTGTGACTACCACCACCACCTGGTCCACAGACCCGGCTGGATCGTGAAGTTCGACGGCGACGACGCCCACTTCATCGACCCTCGCGGTGTCGAGATCCGCGGGCCGTGACTGAGTCCGGGTGCCCGAGCAGTTGTGTGCCGCGACGAGTCAGCAGCCGCATGCCCCACCGCCCGCCCACCCGGGCGTCACGTCTCCTGAGTGGTATTCGTCAGTGCCGCATGCCGACCGCGTGGGGAGATCCCGCGGGCGGCAACGGGTGACGGAACAGCGCGGCGGCGTTCTCGTGGCTGATCATCGCGATCTCGTCGGGCGGGAGGGCACCGAAGACGTCGGTGAAGACCTGCTGCGAGTCGGGCCAGGTGCCGTCGCCGTGCGGGTAGTCGGTCTCGAACATGATGTGGTCGACCCCGACGGTCGCGCGCGTCGCGATCGTCGACGGGTCGTCGATGGTGCAGAACCAGAAGTTCCGCCCGAGCACCTCGGCCGGGCGCAGGTCACCGCCGAAGTAGTGGCCGTAGCCCGAGCGGTCCACGATGTTCTCGAGCCGATCGTGGAGCATCGCGACCCACCCGATGCCGCCTTCGCTCATCGCGATCTTCAGATCGGGATGGCGGACCGCGTATCCGGACCAGAGCCATTCGGCGCACGCGGCGAGTGAGATCTGGCCGAAGAGCGTCGCGGCGAGCGGCACCATCGGCGCGTCGGCCGGCATCGCCGCGACCCCGGTGGATCCGACGTGGAGGCAGATCACGGTGCCGGTCTCGGCGCACGCCGCGATGATCGGGTCCCACCACCCCGAGAAGATCGACGGCATGTCGATCCGGTGCGGCTGTTCGGGCAGGGTGACCGCCCGGAACCCCCGTGCGGCGTTGCGCCGGATCTCCTCGGCACCCCGCTCGGGATCGCCGAGGAACGTGATCCCCATCGGCACGAACCGCTCGGGGTGCGCGCCGTACCACTCCTCGAAGAACCAGTCGTTCCACGCGCGGGTGACCGCGAGTCCGAGGTCCGGGTCGGGACATCGCGAGAACACCGATCCGCAGAAGCCGGTGATCTGGCTCGGGAAGTTGACCGACGCCCACACGCCGTTGAGGTCCATGTCGCGGACGCGGGCGTCGACGTCGAAGCAGCCGGGACGCATCTCGTCGAAGCGGGTCGGCTCCACGAGCCAGTCGCGGCGATCGCGTCCGACCACGGCGTTGAGGCCGACCTGGAAGAAGATCTGCCCGTCGAACTCCCACACCTCGTGGCCCTCGGCGGTCTCGACCACCCGCGGCGCCGACCCCTGGAGCCGGGCCGGGAGCCGACCGGCGAACATGTCGGGCGGCTCGACGAGGTGGTCGTCGACCGAGACGAGCGTGTGGCGGATCGCGCGGGGCTCCGGATCGGGCAGCAGCCCGTGGGTCTCGGATTTCCGCCAGTTGAGCTTCACCATCGTCGTTCGTCCCCTCGGCGCAGGCTACCGGTGCCTCGCTGCGGCGCGGGTCGACGCGGTTCCCGGGTCCGCCGCGTACGGTGTCCGGTCGGGTGGCCAGGAGGGGTGCGATGGCGCGGACGACGACCCGGTCTCGATGGTGGCTGCTCGTCGTGACGTGCGGGGTGCTGGTCGTCGCCGGGGCCGCGTGTACGAGCAGCTCGGAGTCGGCTGGACCCGATCGCCCCACGGCGGGCTCGACCACGACGACGAAGGCCGGAGCGGACGCGGTCGACGTCTGCACGGCGATCACGGCCGACGACGCCGCGACGGTGTTCGGCGCGCCGGCGCAGCGGACCGACCCGGAGGGCACCCAGGGCGGTGCGCTCGGCGTCTGCATCTATCAGGGTGTCAACGAGTCCTTCACCGTCCGCAACCTCCTGCAGGCGCGCGTGTATCCGAGCGCGGCGTACTACGGCAGGAAGGTGTTCCCCACGGCGAGGTCGCTCCCCGGGGTGGGGGACCGGGCCTTCATCAACGTCAACGAGGCGGGCCACGTCGTCGACATCCAGTTCGTCGCCGGCGCCAGGACGGGGGCGCTGAACTACTCCGGGGGCTCGGCCGTCGACGTGAGCACCAAGGTCGAGCCGCTGACGGCGCTCGCCAGGGAGCTGGCGAAGGCCGTGTGACCCGAGACGGTAGGTTGACCCGATCAGCTCGAGGAGGTTGCCGCGGTGGCATTGACGATCGACATCAACCGGGACGTCTGCATGGGGTCCGGGAACTGCTCGTTCTGGGCGCCGGGCGTCTTCGACCTGGACGACGACGGTATCGCCATCGTCGTGGACCCGGCGGGGGAGCCGGAGGACAAGATCCTCCTCGCCGCGCAGGGCTGTCCGACCCAGGCCATCACGGTGTTCCGTGACGGCGAGAAGATCGTCTGACCACCGGAGGCCGCCGGATGGCGGAGCTCGACGTCACCCGCATCGTGCGCGCGGCGCGCACGAACCTGCGGCGCCGCCTCGCCCGCCGTCCGATCGCGTTCGTCCTGAGCGGCGGGGGCTCCCAGGGCAGCTTCGAGGTCGGCGTCCTGCGCTACCTCTACGACGACCTGAACGTCCGCCCCGCGATCCTCGTGGGCAGCTCGGTCGGGGCGATCATCGCGGCCAAGCTCGCGGAGGGCGACGACGAGGAGTCCGGCACCCGCGCGATCGACGAGCTCGAGGCCATCTGGCGCGGGCTCGCGTCGAACTCGGACATGTGGCTCACCGAGCCGTGGCTCGACAAGCTCCGTTCACAGGTCACGTGGGCCTCGGAGCTGCGCGGCCGGGCCGGTGAGCACGGCACCGCGGGGAGCCAGGCACGGGTCGTGATGCGGATGCTGGGCGAGATCGTGCGGAATCCCCCCGAGGCCGACGGCACCGTCGACGCGTTGCGCCAGGCAATGCGCGCGAAGTCGCTGCTGCGTATGGACCCCGTGCGCGCGATCGTCGAGGGCTCGATCGATCCGGCCAAGGTCGCCGCGTCCGGGCTCACGTTGCGCGTCGGCGCGGTCAGCCTCGAGAGCGGCGAGCTGCACTATGTCGACGAGCTGGGTCGGATGTCCGAGCGCGACGGCACGCCGATCGACCGGGAGCCGGTATCGCTCCACGACGCGGTCCTCGCGTCCGCCTCCATCCCGGTCGTCTTCCCGCCGACACGGATGGGCGACGAGACCTACGTCGACGGAGGGGTGCGCGAGATCCTGCCGCTGTCGCTCGCGTTCGGCCGGCTCGGCGCGGGTCACATCTTCGCGGTCGTCGCGTCGGCACCGGGCGTGGACGAGTGGAGTGACGCGAGCGACCGGGGCCTGTTCGACATCGCGCGCCGCGTGACCGCCGACATCGGGCCCGATGAGATCCTCCGCAAGGAGATCGACCCGCCGCGGGGCTGGGGCCGGCGCGTGACGGTCATCGTCCCGGAGTTCGATGTCCACGACGCGCTGACGATCGACCCGGAGCTGATCGCCGCCTCGATCGACTACGGCTACATGCGCGCCGCAGACGTGCTGCTCGACCTCGACGAGGAGCAGTGCGCGCTGAGCACCGACATCGCGCTGACGCGCGTCCGCCTCCGGGAGCACCGCGGCCCGGTCCCGACTCTGCTCCAGGGCGACGCGGCCGTCACCGCCGCCCCGCCCATCCTCGCCGACGGAGCCGCCGACGAGCGGGGCGCACGCGACCTGGCCGCGCTGCGACGACTCGTGCAGCGTCGTGCCGACGCCGGCGCGCCGTTGCCGCCCGGGAACTGCGGCGTCGAGATCGAGAAGGTCAGCGGGCGCCGCGGATGAGCGCGCCCGGCCGGGCACCGGTGTCCTCGCCGTGCTCGAAGGTCACCTCGCCGGCGACGACCGTGGCGACGTAGCCGTCGGCTTTCTGGATGAACCGCCGGGCGCCACCCGGAAGGTCATAGACCATCTCGGGAGCATGCAGGCGCAGCCCGCCGTGGTCGATCACGTTGAGGTCGGCACGCAGGCCCGGTGCCACGGTGCCTCGGTCGCCGAGGCCGTAGAGCGAGGCCGTCTCGGAGGTCATCTTGCGCACGACCCATTCGACGGGCAGTTGCTCGCGCGTGCGGTCGCGGGCCCAGTGGCTCAGCATGAACGTCGGCGTGGACGCGTCGCACGTGGTGCCGCAGTGCGCACCGCCGTCGCCGAGACCCCAGGCGCTCGTCGGGTGCAGCAGCATCTCGCGCACCGCGTCGAGGTTGGCGTCGGTGTAGTTGAGCAGCGGTCGCATCACGAGCGCCCGCCCGTCGTTCTCCATGAGGAGGTCGAGGTAGAGCTCGTAGACGTTGCGGCCGGTGGCAGCCGCGCGTGCCGCGATGCTCTCGGACGGGTCGGGCTCGTAGTTGGGCGGATCGCCGAGCGGGAAGGCCTTGGCCGGGTCGAGGAACTGCAGCATCGCGGGATCGGGGGTGGAGGCCTCGGTGACGAGGCGGGCGCGCAGGCCGGCGTCGACGCGCAACCGGGCGACGCGTTCGGGGACCGCGAGCAGGCCGATCTCGGCCCAGCTCGGGCAGTACGCGAACGGGTGGAAGGTCTCGAATCCCGAGCAGCAGCGTGACGGGACGGCCGGCGACCTGCGGGCGGACCTGCGCGCCCTCGGCGCGGGCCTCGTCCCGCGAGCTCGAGCATGCGCCGCCAGCTGTCGGGGTCGTGGTCGTTCTGGGTGAGGGCGAAGCTCACCGGCCGCCCGATCGCCGCGGAGAGCCGGCGCATCCAGTCCATCTCGCGGTCGGGGGCGGCGAGGTCCTCGCCGAGCGCACCGGCGGGGGCGAGCTCGAAGATCCCTCCGCCCGCGTCGGCCAGCGCGCGACCGATGCCGAACAGCTCGTCCTCGGCCGCGAAGGTGCCGGGCACGGGCTCGCCGTCGATGGCCATGTGCGCGATCGTGCGTGACGTCGACACGCCGAGCGCGCCGGCCGCGATTGCGTCGCGCACGATTCCGGCCATGGCCGCGATGTCGTCCGCGGTCGCCGGCTCGTTCTTCGCGCCGCGGTCGCCCATCACGTAGGCGCGCACGGCACCGTGCGGGACCTGCGAGCCGACGTCGAGCGACTTCGGGACCCGGTCGACCGCGTCGAGGTACTCGGGGTAGGACTCCCAGCCCCACTGGATGCCCTCGGAGAGCGCGGCGCCGGGGATGTCCTCGACGCCCTCCATCAGGCCGATGAGCCAGTCGTGCTTGTCGGGGCGGGCCGGGGCGAAGCCGACGCCGCAGTTGCCGAAGACGACGGTGGTGACGCCGTGCCAGCAGGACGGCGTGAGGAGCGGGTCCCAGGTGATCTGGCCGTCGAAGTGGGTGTGGATGTCCACGAAGCCCGGGGTCACGAGCAGGCCGTCGGCGTCGATCGTCCGGTCGGCGCTCGTGCCTGCGAGCGCACCGGCGTCGGCGACCTCGGTGATGCGACCGTCGTCGACCGCGACGTCGGCCGTCCTCGGCGCGGCGCCGGTGCCGTCGACGAGTGTTCCTCCGGTGATGACGAGATCGGTCATGGGTTCCCCTGGGCGCTGGTCGCGATCGCGCCGAGCCTACGCGGATCTGACGGATCGTCAGATCGCACGCGCGGACCGTACGATCCGGGCCCATGGCGATCGGGATCATGGACGAGCACCAGGAGCTGCACCGCGCCGTGCGCGGGTGGGTCGAGCGGCACTGTCCGCCCGCCGTGCCGCGCGCGCTGCTCGACGCTCCGTACGAGACGCTGCCCGTGTTCTGGCAGGAGCTGGCCGGCCAGGGCTGGCCAGGTATCCACGTCGCGGAGGAGCACGCGGGGGAGGGCGCCGGGCTCGTCGAGCTCGCGGTCGTCCTCGAGGAGCTGGGTCGGGCCGGCGCGCCCGGGCCGTTCCTCGGTCACGCGCTCGCCGCCGCGGCGCTGCAGGCCGCGGTCGACGCGGGCGACGATCACGCGGCGGAGTTCCTTTCCGGCCTCGCGGCCTGCGGGTTCGTCGGGACCGTCGCACTGACGGGTTCGGTCGAGGTCTCGGACGTCGACGGTCGGCTCGCGGTGGTGGGGACGGTGACTCCCGTGCTCTCCGGTCATCTCGCGGAGCTGGTGGTGGCGGACACCGGGCAGGGGTGGATCGTGCTGCTCGACGGTGAGTTCGAGGCCCGCGAGCTGCCCTCGGTCGACCGGACGCGTCGGGTCGCCGAGGTGACGGTGGACGCGACGGTCGCGCGGTCGCGCCTCCTCCCGGCACTCTCCGCCGCGCGGGTCCGGGATCTCGCCGCGGTGCTCTTCGGGGCCGAGCTGGTCGGGGCGTCGCAGTGGTGCGTGGACACGGCGGCGGAGTACGCCCGCGATCGCCGGCAGTTCGGCCGGCCGATCGGGCAGTTCCAGGGGGTCAAGCACCGCTGCGCCAACATGACCGCGCGCACGGAGCTCGCACGCGCGGCGGTGTGGGACGCCGCCCGCGCCGCCGAGGATCCCGATACGCGTGGATTCACCGCCGCGGCCGCGGCGGCGCTGACGATCGACGCCGCGTTCGAGACGGCGAAGGACTGCGTGCAGGTGCTGGGCGGGATCGGGTTCACCTGGGAGCACGACGCGCACGTCTACCTGCGGCGCGCGATCGCCGCCCGCGCGCTGCTCGGGACGTCCACCGGCCCGCGGGTGCGCTCCGCACGGGAGGCGATGGGCGGCGCGGTGCGGCGTCTGGCCGTCGACCTGCCCGAGGAGGCGGAGGTGCTGCGCGCCGAGGTACGCCAGTTCATCGCCTCGCTGGACGGGCTCGACGACGTGGCCCGCCGGCGCGCGCTGGCCGACGCCGGCTACCTCGCGCCGCAGTGGCCCGAGCCCTGGGGGCGCGACGCCGACGCGGTCGCACAACTGGTGATCGACGCGGAGTTCCGCGCCGCGAAGGTCGTGCGGCCGACGCTGATGATCGGGGGCTGGGCGCTGCCGCCGCTGATGGTCTACGGCACCGAGGAACAGCAGCATCGGTGGATCCCGCCCACGCTGCAGGGCGAGATCTCCTGGTGCCAGCTCTTCAGCGAACCGGGCGCCGGCTCGGATCTCGCCGCTCTGGCGACGAAGGCCGAGCGGGTGGACGGCGGCTGGATCGTCAACGGGCAGAAGGTATGGACCTCGATGGCCAAGGAGGCCGACTGGGGAATCCTGCTCGCACGGACTGATCCCGAGGTGCCCAAGCACGAGGGCATCTCGTTCTTCATGCTCGACATGTCGACGCCCGGCATCGACATCCGCCCTCTGCGCGAGCTCACGGGCCACGCGTTCTTCAACGAGGTCTTCTTCGACGACGTGTTCGTGCCGGAGGACTGTCTGGTCGGGCGGGAGCACGACGGCTGGCGCGCCACGCGCACATCGCTCGCGAACGAGCGGGTCTCCATGGGCAGCGGCGCGACGCTCGGGCGTGGGGTGCGCGGCGTGCTGGACCTCGTCCGGGAGCACGGGCTCGAGGACGACACCGCCACGCTCGCGGACGTCGGCGAGCTCGTTGCCCGGGACTACGCGCTGTCGGTGCTCGGCTTCCGGCTGATGCTGTCGGCCCTCGGCGGTGCGGACCCGTCGGGTTCCGAGGCCTCGGTGCGCAAGCTGCTCGGCGTGGAGCACGACCAGCGCGTCCAGGAGGTGGGGCTCGCGCTGTTCGGTGCCGCGGGTGCCGTCGCCGACGGTCCGGCCGCGATGTGGTCCGAGCAGTTCCTCTTCACCCGCAACCTCACCATCGCCGGCGGCACCAGCGAGATCCAGCGCAACATCATCGGCGAGCGGGTGCTCGGCCTCCCGAAGGACCCGTAGCCCCATCCCGCGTGTCGGGGCCGGGCCGCACGGATGAGTTGACGTTCGTGTCAGGAAGCGGGAACACTGCGGGCGGCATGGCCGAGCAGAAGCTGTTCTTCGACGACGTCAGCGAGGGGGACTCGGCACCCGAGTGCACCCACGAGCTGACCCGGACGGATCTGGTGATGTACGCGGGGGCCTCGGGCGACTTCAACCCGATGCACACCGATGAGGTGAAGGCGCAGGAGGCCGGTCTGCCCGGCGTCTTCGGGCACGGGATGTTCACCGCCGGGCTGCTCGGCCGGGCGATCACCGACTATGTCGGCGTGGGCAACCTCCGGACCTACAAGATCCGCTTCACCAAGCAGACCTGGCCCGGCGAGCGGCTCACCACCCACGTGACCGTCGCCCGCAAGTACGAAGAGGGCCCCGAGCACCGGGTGGACCTCGAGTGCTGGGTCACCAACCAGGCCGGCGAGGCGAAGCTGACCGGCGTCGCCGTGGCGGCGCTCCCGCCGAGCGCGTGAGGTCGAGATGAGCACGGTCCGCTTCGACCTCCCGACCCCCGACCTCGAGACCCAGCCGTTCTGGGACGCGGCCAGGGAGGGGCGGCTGCTCATCAAGCGCTGCAACGCGTGCAGCGAGTTCCACTTCTACCCCCGACCGTTCTGCCCGCACTGCTGGAGCCAGGACGTCGAGTGGGTCGAGGCCAGCGGCCGGGCGACGCTCTACACATGGTCGATCGTCCGCCGGAACGATCTCCCGCCCTTCCACGAGCGGGTGCCCTATGTCGCGGCGGTCGTGGATCTCGAGGAGGGACCGCGGATGATGACGAACGTCGTCGACTGCGACTTCGACGACCTCGTCGAGGGCATGACCCTCGAGGCGGAGTACCACCCGATCTCGGACGACGTCACCATCGTCCGCTTCCGGCCCGCAGGCTGACGCGTGTCCGAGCAGGAGCCGGACTGGAGCTTCCCGTTCGAGGAGCCGCTGCACGAGGTGTTCCCGGCGCTGCACGGAGCGCAGAGCTCGTGGCTCGGTCAGATCGACTCGCTGCCGGCACCCGATCGCAAGACGCACGAGCTGATCCGACTCGTCTGCACGGTGGTGCTGCGCAATCCCGCCGGGATCACCCGCCACGCCCGGCTCGCGGCGGAGGTCGGCGCCCAGTGGGACGAGGTGCTCGGCTCGATCATGCTGACCGTCCCTGCATTCGGGATGCTCGCGGCCGTCGAGGCGATCCCGATCGCCCGGGCCGCGTTCGACGAGGCCCAGCCCCCGGAGGACGACTGACGTGGCGACCGACGCCGATGCCGAGGTCCCGTTCCGGATCCTGCCGCGGCTGACCGACCTCAACCGCGGCTTCTGGACCGGCGGGGCCGAGGGCGAGCTGCGCTTCCTCCGCTGCCAGGACTGCGGCTACTACAACCACCCGCCCACGCCGATCTGCCCGATGTGCCACTCGAAGCGGCTCGCGTCCGAAGCGGTTTCTGGCACCGCGACCTTGCACACCTACACGGTGAACCACCAGCCGTGGATGCCGGGGCCGGAGCTGCCCTACGTCATCGCGATCGTCGAGCTCCCCGAGCAGGACGGCCTGCGCCTGACGACGAATGTCGCTCGGGTGCGCGCCGGAGGATCTGCGGATCGGGATGCCGATGCGGGTCGTGTTCGAGCGCCACCCCGATCCCGACGGCGATGTCTTCATCCCGCTGTTCGTGCCGGAGTCCGCATGAAGCCCGAGTCGATGACCGTCATCAGCGGTGTCGGCCAGTCCGATGTCGGGCGGCGCCTCCACCGCGATCCGCTCGAGCTCACGCTCGACGCGTGCCTGGCCGCCATCGATGACGCCGGACTCACGACGGCCGACATCGACGGCATCGCGACCTATCCGGGGCCGATGGGCATGCCGCCGGGGTTCAGCGGGGCCGGCGTGGTCGACGTGCAGGACGCACTGCGTCTCGAGATCGGGTGGTGGACCGGAGGGATCGAGCTGCCCGGCCAGCTCGGCTCGGTGATCGACGCATGCCTCGCGGTCGCCGCCGGGCTCGCGACGCACGTCCTGTGCTTCCGCAGCGTCTTCGAGGGCAGCGCCCAGGGCGACAAGGGCCGCGCCGCGGCGATGCCGGGTGGTGGCGGTGGTGGCTTCAAGGCGACCGGCTTCATGGAGTGGACCCTTCCGTTCGCCGCTCCGTCGGCCGCGCCGTGGATCGCGCTCGATGGCCCAGCGGCACTTCCACGAGTTCGGCACGACGCGCGAGCAGCTCGCACAGATCGCGCTCAACGCCCGCAAGAACGCGGCGCTGAACCCGAAGGCGATCTACACCGACCCGATGACGATGGAGGACTACCTCGGGATCCGGATGATCTCCTCGCCGCTGTGCCTCTACGACTGCGACGTCCCGTGCGACGGGGGGACGGCGGTGATCGTCTCGCACGTCGACACGATCCCCGACCTGCGCCGGCCGCCGGTTCACGTCGAGGCGGTCGGGACCGCGCTCCGGGGCCGTCCGAGTTGGGACCAGTTCGACGACCTCACGACGATGGCCTGTCGCGACGCCGGCGCCCAGCTCTGGACCCGCACGGACCTCACGCCGGCCGACGTGCAGCTCGCGGAGATGTACGACGGTTTCTCGTTCATCACCATGGCGTGGCTCGAGGCGATGGGCTTCTGCGGTCACGGTGAGTCCGGCGCGTTCGTCGAGGGCGGGGCCAACATCGCCCGCGACGGTGGCATCCTGCCGTTGAACACGCACGGCGGCCAGCTGTCGGCGGGGCGCCTGCACGGCTACGGGTTCCTGCACGAGGCGTGTGTGCAGCTCTGGGGCGAAGGCGGGGCGCGCCAGGTGCCCGGCGACCCGGAGGTGGGGGTGGCCTGCGCCGGTGGCGGACCGCTGGCGGGCGCGCTGCTGTTGACGCGTCGCAGCTAGCGTCGACCCGGTGCCGCTGCCGCGTCCATCGCACCGCTTCCGGACGGCAGTCCTCCTGGCCCTCGTGCTCGCCGCCGGCGTGCGTACGGCGTTCATCCTCACCGTCGCCCGTCACGACACGAACTCGTTCTACGACGCCGGGTACTACGAGCTGCAGGCCCGCCAGCTCGGCAAGGGTCACGGCTACAACGATCCGTTCCAGTTCCTGCCCGGCCACCCGCACCGCTCGCTGCCGGCCGCAGACCATCCGCCGCTGACCGTCTTCACGATCCTGCCGGTGATCGCGACCGGCGATCGGCTCGGGCTCGCGGAGTCGACGACCCAGCTCGCGGTGCGCTTCGAGATGATGTTCATCGGGCTGTTCGGGATCGTCCTGATGGCATTCCTCGCTCGGCGGTTGGCGGGGGAGACGGCGGGCATCGTCGCCGCGGTCATCGCCGCGCTGTACCCCTACCTGTGGGTCAACGACACGCTGATCATGTCCGAGACGCTCGCGGTCACGGCGGTCGTGGGCGCGCTCCTGCTCACACTCCAGCTCCGGGAGCACCCGTCGCGGGGACGGGCGGTGGCGCTCGGTCTGGTGTGTGGTGTCGCCGCGCTCGCCCGCGCCGAGTTGATCCTGCTCGCGCCCCTGCTCGGCATCCCGTTGCTCTGGTCCTGGCGCCCGCGCAACCTGCGGATGCGCCTCACGGCCCTCGCGCTCGTGGCGGTCGGCACGGTGGTGGTGGTGGGCCCCTGGGTGGGCTTCAACCTGAGTCGCTTCGAGGACCCGACCTTCATCTCGACCAACGACGGGATCGCGATCCTGGGGTCGACGTGTGACGAGGTCTTCTTCGGGAACGCGATCGGGCTCACGAACCTCGGTCGTTGCATTCCCCGGCACGCGCCGCCGGGGGACCAGTCGGTCGTCTCACGCATCTACCGCCAGCGCGCGATCGACTACATCAACGACGGTCACCGCACGCAGTTCGTGAAGGTGGTGCTGGCCCGCATCGGCCGCGACTGGGGCCTGTTCCGACCGCTCGACATGCGCTTCATCAACGAAGCCGAAGGTCGCCCGCGCTGGCTGACCACCGTCGGCATGTGGTGGTACTACCCGCTGCTGGCGCTCGCACTCGCCGGCGTGGTCCTGCTGCGCCGGCGGGCGGTCACGATCTGGCCGCTGGTCGTCCCGCCGGTGATCGTGACCGTCGGCGCGTTGCTCTCGTACGGACAGACGCGCTTCCGGGTCCCCGCGGAACCCGTGATCGTCGTGCTCGCGGCATGCGCGCTCGCGATCCTCGTCAGAAGACGATCGACGCCAGCTCCTCCAGGTGATCAGTCGCGCTCCCTTGAAACTGCTGGAGCGTGAGCAGCCGCTTGTAGAAGAGGTGGATGTCGTGCTCCCAGGTGAAGCCGATGCCGCCGAACACCTGGATGGCCGTCGCGCCGACCCGGTAGAAGCCGTCGGCGGCAAAGGCCGCGGCGATCGTGGCCGCGCGATGGCGCTCGGCGCCGTCGGCCGCGTCGCAGGCCCACGCCGCGTAGTACGCAGCGGCGCGCCCCAGCTCGACCGCGCGGAGCATGTCCGCGCAGAGGTGCTGTACCGCCTGGAACGAGCCGATCGGCTTGCCGAACTGCTCCCGCTCCTTCGCGTACTCGAGGGCCATCTCGAGCGCGCGGAAGCGGCGCCGACGCCGTCGAGCACGAACGCGACGGCCAGCCGATCGCGCGTCGCGGCGATCGCGTCGCCGGCCCGGGCGCCGAGCGGCCGGGCGGCGACACCGGCCAGGGTCAGCGTGGCGAACTTGCGGGTCCCGTCGACGGTCTCGAGTGGGCTGACCGTCACCCCGGGCTGCCCGGGCACGACCGCGACGACCGGCGGGTCGGGTGCGCCGGTGGCGACGAGCAGGACGTCCGCCGCCACGCCGTCGGGGACGTGCACCTTGGTCCCGTGGAGCCGGCCGTGGCTGTCGAGGCGGACCGGATCGGTCCGGGCATCGGTCAGCGCGACGGTTCCCACGCGCTCGCCGGTCGCGAGGCCGGGCAACCACTCCTCGGCCACCGCGTCGGCGGGTAGGCCGGCCAGGAGCCCGACCGCGCCGACGGCGCTCGCGGCGAAGGGCCCGGGGAACAGGGCGCGCCCCATCTCCTCGAGCGGCAGCGCGAGGTCGACCATGCCCATCCCCGCGCCGCCCGCCGATTCCGGCGCGAGCATGCCGGTGAGGCCGAGGTCGGCGAGCCCGCGCCACGCGTCGTCGAGGACCGCGGGCGCGTCGAGCACGGCCCGGACGGCGGGGAGGGGGGCCCGGTCGGCGAGGAACCGGCGGACGGAGTCGCGCAGCAGCTCCTGGTCCTCGCTGAACTCGAAGTCCACGCCGGTGCTCCTCGGGGACGGGCCCAACCCTCGGGCCGGCGACCTGACGCCGGCGTCAGGGAGGCGACCCTAGCGGGTACCGTGCGGCGGTGCGATTGCGGTACGGAGCCGAGGAGGAAGCCTTCCGGGCCGAGCTGACGGCGTGGCTCGACGCCCACCTGCCGCCGCCCGAGGTGCTGGCGCGGCCGAAGCGGTCGAGCGCGGATCTCCCACCCTGGGCGCGCGCCTGGCAGCGGACGCTGTTCGACGCCGGCTGGCTCGTCCCGGGGTGGCCGCCCGAGCTCGGCGGACGCGACGCGTCGCCGGTCGAGCAGATGATCTACTTCGAGGAGATGTCGCGCCGGCAGATCCCGCGCAGCCTCAACCCGCAGGGGCTCGGGATCATCGCCCCGTCCATCCGGGACTACGGCACGCCCGAGCAGATCGAGCAGTTCCTGCTCCCGACGCTGCGCGCCGAGATCGCGTGGTGCCTCGGGATGAGCGAGCCGTCCGCCGGCAGCGACCTCGCGAGCCTCCGCACCCGCGCCGTGTCCGACGGTGACGAGTTCGTCGTCAACGGCCAGAAGGTGTGGACCTCCGGCGCGCACCACGCCGATTGGTGCCTGTGCTTCGTGCGGACCAACACCGAGGTCCCCAAGCACCAGGGCATCAGTGCGCTCATCGTCGACATGAAGACGCCGGGCGTGGAGCCTCGCCCCTTCCCCGAGCTGACCGAGCCGGACTTCATGGACTTCAACGAGGTGTTCTTCACCGACGCCCGGGTCCCCCGGGCGAACCTGCTCGGGGAGGTGGACCACGGATGGCCGATCACGCAGGGCTCGCTCGCCCACGAGCGGGCGATGCTCTGGATCGACTACGCGTACAGCCTCGATCGCGCGTTGCGTGCGCTCGTCGCGCTGGGCGACGAGCCCTCGGCGGGCGGTGGGCGGATCGGCGACGATGCCGCGTACCGGGACCAGGTGGCGACCCTGGCGATCGACGCGCAGGCGCTCCTCTGCATGGGCTACCGCGGGTTCTCGAAGTTCATGGCGGGCAAGTCGGCCTCCGAGCACTCGTTGCTCAAGCTGTTCGGGAGCGAGGCGGTGCAGCGCAGTCTGCAGCTCGGTGCCGAGGCGCTCGGACCTCCGGGGCTCGACCGGGCCCGGCTCGGCCCGGCGATGTGGCGCGACGGATCGTGGGCCACGCAGTGGATGCGCTCGTTCGGTGGGACGATCCCCGGCGGCACGAGCGAGATTCAGCGCAACATCATCGCCGAGCGCGTGCTCGGCATGCCGCGGAGGTGAGCCACCGTGACGGACCGAGTGCTGAGCGATGCCGAGATCACACGGATGGAGACGCCGTTGTGGGAGCAGGCCACCGCTGCGATCGACGCGGGGGAGCCCGATGTCGCCAAGGAGCTGATCGCCCGCGCGGTGACGCAGTGGTCGAGCCTGAAGGACTACTCGATCAACTGGATCACGTCCCTGCTGACGTTCGTGGCCGACGAGCTGGGCGAGGACGGCGTCGAGCGCGCGCTGCGCGGGACGGGCGAGGAGTTCGTCCGGCCGCGCCGTGCGACCGGCGCCGAATGGGGCGACCTTCCCGTCGCCCAGCGCGCCAAGGTCATCGCGCGCTCGATGCTCGCCAACATGGGCGCGGTGGAGGTCTCCGAGGACGACGAGAAGATCATCCTCTCGTTCCGCTGCGGGAGTGGCGGCCAGCTCATCGAGGACGGTCGGTACGAGGGCGAGCACGCGTACGCGATGCTGCGGGAGCGGGGCGCGCGGCACGTTCATGCGCGACGAGTTGTGGGTCTACTGCGCGCACTGCTCGGTGAACAACGAGATCCAACCCGTCGAATGGGGAGCGACCCCCACGAGCATCGAGTTCCCGCCCGAGCGCGTGGGGGAGCCGTGCGTCCACCACGTGTACAAGGACGTGACCGCCATCCCGCCCGAGGTCTACCAGCGGATCGGCAAGACCAAGCCCGCCGGGTGAGCGAGGCGCGGCGCGGTGCTTGCGGGCTCAGCCGACGAGCGCGCGCAGGCCGGCGTCGAGCGTGACCGCCGGGCTCCAGCCCGGGGGCGGGTCGGCGGTCATCCAGGGCCGGAGCATCTCGCGCGGTCGGGCGGGGCGGACGCCCCATCGGACGTCGAGCGTGAGCCCGGTCGCGGCCTGGAACCGGTCGACCAACTCGCGCAGGGTGATCGCGCCGTCGCCGCGTGCGCCGTAGTTCGCGCCGGCCGGCGCGGCCGCGGTCGCGAGGAGCGCACCGACGGCGTCCTCCACGTGGACGAGATCGATCAGCTGCTTACCGTCGGTCATCTCCACCGGCGTGCCTTCGGTGCCGGCTCGGAGCAGGAAGGGGATGAGCTTGGCCCGGGTGTCGCCGGGTCCGTAGGTATCCATCAGCTCGATGGTGTGCACCGCGAGCCCTTCGACCTCGGCGTAGAAGACGAGGAGGTCGGAGAACGCCTGCTTGGTGGCGGCGTACAGCGAGACCGGGCTGTACGGGGCGGCGTCGTAGTGCTGCCAGACCGTCCCGGTGTTCACGAACGCCAGACCCGATACGCGGGCCGCGCCCTCGGCGAGCACGGTCCCGAACTGCAGGTTCGCCGCGATCATCGGGGCGATGTCGGCGACCTGGTGCACGCCGCGGAACTCGGTGGCGAGGTGGAAGCAGTGCGTGGGCGCCGTTGCCGCGACGAGCTCCACGAGGTCGGAGTCGGCGTCGGGAATGCGGAGCACCTCCACGCCGGGCGGCAGCTCGGCATCGGGGCGCCGGACGAGTGCGGCGACGGACCAGCCGTCGGCGAGGAGACGTCGGGTCAGCGCCCGGCCCACGAACCCGGTCGCCCCGGTGACGAGGGCTCGAGACATCCCGGTCAGGGTACCGGCCGCTCCGCGCCGTTCGCGACTCCGATGTCCGGGCGGGCGCCTCAGCTGCGCAGCACCGCGCCCGGCCGGCGAGCGAGGCCGTCGGCATCGGGCGCGCCGTCGACGCGGATCGGGGTGCCGTTCACCAGGGTGTGGCGCATGCCCGACGGTTGGTCCGCGGTCAGGCGCTCGCCGTCGGCGGGGAAGTCGCGGATCCGGCGGAGCGGTCCGGGGGCCACGGTCGCGGGGTCGAAGACGGTGACGTCGGCCGCCATGCCGACCACCAGCCGGCCTCGGCCGCCGTCGGGGGCGTCGAGGCCGAAGACCGCGGCGGGCTCGCCGGTGAGCTTGTGCACCGCGTGCTCCAGGGTGATGACCTCCTTCTCCCGGACCCAGTTCCCGAGGAGGTCGGTCGGGAGGCACGCGTCGCACAGCTGGCTGACGTGCGCGCCCGAGTCGGCGAGACCGAGGAGGCAGCCCTCCTGCTGGAGCAGCCATGCGATGGCGTCGGGGTCGTTGTTGGCGAGCACGCTGCGAAAGCGGGTGTCGAGGTCGTCCGCGAGCGCGAGGTCGATCATCGCGTCCAGGGGGGTGCAGTCGCGCTCGGCCGCGAGGTCCGTCACCTTGCGGCCGATCAGCTCGGGGAACGCGGCGCACTCGGCCACCTCGAGCGCCGCCCAGTTGGGGCGGATCATCGTCTTGGTCTCGAGGTCCTCGAGCGCCTGGCGCCGCCACGCGGGGTCGCGGTACGCGGCGATGCGTTCGGCGACGGGGTGGTCCATGAGCGCGGCGAACGCCGGCGCCATGTTGAACGTGAACGGCTCCCGCAGGTTCATCTGGAACGCGAGCGGGCGCACCGAGATCTGCGGCCACACCTGGCCGCCCTGTGCGCGCGCCTCGTCGTTGTCCTCGATGATCCCCTCGTGCCAGGGGAAGCCCTTGACGGTGAGGAGCGCGGTCCAGGTGAGCGGACGGCCGATGCGAGCCTGGAGCCCGTACACGTCGGCGTGCTTGATCTTCTCGCCGGGCAGCAGCGCGGCGACACCCTTGCCGAGGTCGTGCAGCGGCTGGAGCAGGGCCTCGAGCTCCGCGAGATCCGCGCGTCGGCTCGGGACCGGCCGCCCCTGGTCTCCGTTGTGGGTGCCCGAGGAGCTCGTCGCGAAGCCCATCGCGCCGGCCGCCATCGCCTCGCGGACGACGGCCTGCATCGCGCGGAGCTCGTCGCTGCTCGGGTCGCGCTCGTAGGCGTCCTCACCCATGACGTAGATGCGGGTCGCGGTGTGGCCCACGTAGACGCCGTAGTTGAGCGCGGTGCCATGACGGCCGACCGAGTCGAGGTACTCGGGGAAGGTCTCGAAGTCCCAGGGGATGCCCGCCGCCAAGGTGTCGATGTCCATGTCCTCCACGTGCATCAGGGTGCGGGCGAGGAGATCCCGGTGCTCAGGGCGGCACGGCGCGATGGAGAAGCCACAGTTGCCGGCCACGACGGTGGTCACGCCGTGGAAGCTCGACGGGGTCAGCGCCGGGTCCCAGAAGACCTGGGCGTCGTAGTGGGAGTGGATGTCGACGAATCCGGGGGTCACCGCGTGGCCTCCGGCGTCGAGGACCCGGTTGCCCGAGAGGCCGGCGCCGATCTCGCTGATCCGGCCGTCGGTGATGGCGACATCCGCCTCGTACCCCGGCGCGGCGGTCCCGTCGACCACGAGCCCACCGCGGATCACCACATCAGCTGCCATGGATGTCCCCCTCGTTCGGGCGCGACCCTACCGCCGCGAGTCCAGCGGGGGTCCCGGACCCCGGTACACTGGAGGCTTCCCCTCTCGGAGAGATCTGTATGTCCGCGCGCGCCCATCGCGATGACCTGCGCAACGTCGCCATCATCGCCCACGTCGACCACGGCAAGACCACGCTCGTGGACGCCATGCTCTGGCAGACCGGGGTCTTCCGGGCCAACCAGGACGTCAACGACCGGGTCATGGACTCGAACGACCTCGAGCGCGAGAAGGGCATCACGATCCTCGCCAAGAACGCCGCGGTCCGGTACGGCGGCGTGAAGATCAACATCATCGACACTCCCGGTCACGCCGACTTCGGCGGCGAGGTCGAGCGGGGCCTGACCATGGTCGACGGCGTGCTGCTCCTCGTCGACGCGAGCGAGGGCCCGCTCCCGCAGACCCGCTTCGTGCTGCGCAAGGCGCTCGAGTCGCACCTGCCGGTGATCCTGGTGGTCAACAAGGTGGACCGGCCCGACGCCCGCATCGACGAGGTCGTCGACGAGGTCTACGAGCTCTTCCTCGACCTCGACGCGAACGAGGAGCAGATCGACTTCCCGATCGTCTACACGAACGCCCGGGCCGGGTGGGCGAGCATGGACGCCGATGTCGAGGGCAGCGACCTCAAGCCGCTGTTCGAACTGCTGCTCGACCGTATCCCCGCGCCCACGTACACGCCGGGCGCGCCCCTGCAGGCCCTGGTCACGAACCTCGACGCGTCGCCGTACCTCGGCCGACTCGCGCTGTGCCGGGTCCACGAGGGCACGATCGCCAAGGGGGAGACGGTGAGCTGGTGCCGCGTCGACGGCAACGTCGACCGCGTGCGCATCACCGAGCTGTACGTGACCGAGTCGCTCGACCGGGTGGACACCGCGAACGCGGGTCCCGGCGAGATCATCGCCATCGCCGGCCTGCCGGATGTGACGATCGGCGAGACCCTGGCCGACGCGGAATCGCCCGTGGCCCTCCCCGTCATCGCGATCGACGAGCCGAGCCTGGCCATGACGATCGGGATCAACACCTCGCCGGTCGCGGGCCAGGACGGCACCAAGCTCACCGCGCGGCTGTTGAGGAACCGCCTCGACGCCGAGCTCGTGGGCAACGTCTCGATCCGGGTGCTGCCCACCGAGCGTCCCGACGCGTGGGAGGTCCAGGGTCGCGGCGAGCTGCAGCTCGCGGTGCTCGTGGAGACCATGCGCCGCGAGGGCTTCGAGCTGACCGTCGGCAAGCCACAGGTCGTGACCCGGGAGGTCGACGGCAAGCTGCACGAGCCGGTCGAGCGGGCGACGATCGACGTGCCCGAGGAGTACCTCGGCGCGGTCACCCAACTCCTCGCGGTCCGCAAGGCCCGGATGGAGCAGATGATCAACCACGGGACGGGCTGGGTCCGCCTGGACTACCTCGTCCCCGCGCGGGGGCTCGTCGGCTTCCGCACCGAGTTCATGACCGAGACCCGCGGTACGGGCATCCTCCACCACGTGTTCGACGGCTACGCGCCCTGGTTCGGCGAGATGCGCAGCCGGCCGAGCGGCTCGATGGTGGCCGACCGGCGCGGCGAGACGACCGCGTACTCCCTGTTCAACCTCCAGGAGCGGGGCGAGCTCCTCGTCGGTCCCGGCGTGGAGGTCTACGAGGGCATGATCGTGGGGGAGTCGTCCCGGGCCGAGGAGATGGACGTCAACCCCACCCGGGAGAAGAAGCAGACCAACATGCGCGCGGCCGGTTCCGACGACACCGTCCGGCTGACCCCGCCCCGGCCGATGTCGCTGGAGCAGGCGCTGGAGTTCGTGGCCGACGACGAGTGCGTCGAGGTCACCCCCCACAGCGTCCGGCTCCGCAAGGTCATCCTGGACGCCTCCCAGCGCGGCCGCCTCCGCAACTCCAAGAAGCCGCGGGGGTAACCCTCCAGCCCGGTGTTATCGGATCCGATAACATGGTGGTCATGGATGCCGCCGTGCTGATCCGCAGCGCCCGGGAGCGGGCCGGACTCTCCAAGCGGGAGCTGGCGCGCCGGGCCGGCACGTCACCGGCTGCGATCGTGACCTACGAGCAGGGGAGCCGGGTCCCGACCGTGGACACCCTGATGCGCATC
The DNA here is from genome assembly GCA_963801105.1 of uncultured Acidimicrobiia bacterium. Taxonomy (GTDB): domain Bacteria; phylum Actinomycetota; class Acidimicrobiia; order IMCC26256; family JAENVU01; genus JAENVU01. The sequence continues at coordinate 3,024,574 of CAWDDH010000003.1, read as the reverse complement.
GTGACCGCGGCGGGCGCCGATGCCGACGTGCGGCTCGCGGCGCGATCGGCGCCCGATCCGCAGGTCGCGGGCCGCCGGCTCGAGCAGGTCCTGGACCTGGCCGAGCATCTGCCGCGCCGGCCCGCGGCCCGCCGACTCAGCTTCCCGCCGCTGCGCTGATGGCCACGCTCGTCGAGTGCATCGTCGCGATCGAACGGGCGCTGGATGCCGCGGCGGTCCCGCACGCGTTCGGCGGTGCGCTCGCGCTGGCGTTCCACGTGCAGGAGCCGCGGGCGACGCGCGACATCGACGTCAACGTCTTCGTCTCCCCGGACCGGGTCTCGGAGGTCTTCGCCGCGCTGCCCGCGGAGGTCTCGTGGGACGCCGCCGATGTCGAGCGGGTCCGGCGCGACGGGCAGGTGCGGGTCTTCTGGGACGACACGCCGATCGACCTGTTCTTCACCACGCACGCCTTCCATGACGTCGCTCAGATCCACGTGGACCGGGTGCCCTTCGCCGGCATCACGGTGCCCGTGTTGGGTGCGACCGAGCTGGTGGTGTTCAAGGCGTTCTTCGACCGCACCAAGGACTGGGCCGACATCGAGGCCGTCGCCGAAGTCGGCACCGCCGACCTCCACGCGGCGATCGGCTGGCTCGTGGACCTCCTCGGCCCCGACGACCCGCGCATCGCCCGTCTGCGCGACCTCCTGCACCGCGGCCCCGCCGGCCCCGAGCCGCGCTTCGCGCCCTGATTGCCGCGCATCGGCTCAGCCGGCGCGGGCGAGCGCGGTGCCGGAGGCGAGTTGGTCGAGCAACCGTTGTCGGCCCGGCGGCCCGTGTCTTCGCAGGTCCCGGCGGGTCTTCTGGTCGTGGTGGTACGCACAGACGCGTCCGAGGTTCTCGAGCGACGTCGGGCCGCCTTGGGCATACGGGACGTTGTGGTCGATCTCGAGGTGGCGGTCGACCTCGCAGCCCTCGATGACGCAGACACGGTCGCGGGTCTCGATCGCCGTCCTCACGCTCGAGGGGATCGACCGACCGAGGTGCACGACGCGGGTCACGTCGACCCCATCGGTCACCAGTGCCCTCACGATCGCGTCCGACGCCAAACGGTGCGCGGTGGAGACGGGAACGGGCCCGGCGCCGTCGATCTCGCAGATCTCGCCGGGTCGGGTGTGACCACGAGCGAAGGCTTCCTGCGACACGTGCAGGTGGATCGCGGCGAGGGGACGGGTGCCGCGTGCGGCGTGAGGGCCGTGGGATGCGGCCGTTGCCGCGAGGTCGACCATCGCGTCGAACGCCGTGGCGTCGGGATGCTCGTGGACCCCGGCGCGGCGGTGGTCGGCGAAGAGTGCTCGCTCGAAGGGCTCGAGGGCGGCCATCACGGCCGCCGTGCGGTCCGCGGGACCGGTCATCGTGATCGTTCCGGTGCCGTCGGTCCGGGTGGAGTGCCGCAGCGAGCGCAGCGCGTGGACGTGCTCGGCCGTTCCCTGCTCCGCCTCGCGCGACCGGGCCGCGGCGATCACGCGGTCGCACTCGGCTCGCAGGCCCTTGACCCCGGCGTGGGATGCGAGCTCGACCAACCGGCGTGACGCGTCCCCGTCGGCGGCGGATGCGATTGCCACCATCTCTGCCTGCGCCCCCGAGAGCCCACCGGCACGCACCGCGGACTCGATCTCCGGCTGGTCGAGCACCTTCGCGGCGGCCTTCGTGGTGGCTCGGGCCGCTCCGACGGTGGTACCGGCCACGGAGGCCAGCCAGGCGTCCACGTCGCGGAAGGAGTCGTCGCCGGGACCGGCGCCGGACGCGACCAGGCGGCCCGTGGCCAGCAGCTTCCCGGCCGCGGCGAGACGTTCGAGCTCGGCGAAATCCTCGACCATCGCCCGCGCCGAGGCGCCGGACAGGCCCTCCACATCGAGGCCGGCGACGAGCGCCCGCGCATCACGAAGCAGCGACTGCAACACCGACCCGACCTCCTCCGCGAGACGCTTCCGACGATGGTTTGCACCATACGATGGGGGTGTGACCATGCCTCCCGAGTGATCCCCGAACGCATGGTTGCCGGCGAGTTGGCCCATACGGCGGGGTGTGACCATCCCGAAATCGGGACCCACGCGGCGGCGGGTGCGAGTGACGTGTCGCTCGGGTGCGGGAGCGAGCCCGCACCAGAAGCGGGCAATCTGCTTGGGTTCGCGATTGCGGAGTCGCGATGCCTCGAGCGTCCAGATTCCACGTCACCGATCCGGCGTTCTGGGGCGCGGGTTCGTCTCGGATCAAGCCCTAGCATCGGAGTCGATCCCTCGCACGGACCGCGCCTCGCTCGTCGTCGAAGCTCCTGTGGCCCGCGTGTTCAAGGCGTTCATCGATCGCGACGACCTCCTGGCATGGCTCCCACCTCGCGGGATGACGGCTGCCTTCGAGCGGTTCGACCCACGGCCTGGCGGCTCCTACCGGTTGATCCTGACCTACGACGATCCGACGGGCGCGCCGGGGAAGAGCTCTCTCGACGCAGATGTCGTCGAGGTTCGCTACCTCGACGTCGTTCCCGACGCTCGGGTCGTCCATGCGGTGGACTTCGTCTCCGATGACCCGGCGTTCGCCGGCACGATGACGATGACCTGGAAGGTGCAGGCGGTGGACGGAGGCACCCTCGTCGAGATCACCGCCGCCGATGTGCCAGATGGGATTTCTGGCGCGGACCACGCCACTGGGCTTGCTTCGTCCTTGGAGAACCTCGCTCGCCATTTGGATTCGTCGCCTCGGCGTATCGCCCATGTGTCGATAGGGGGAACGCTCTAGGAACATCAGCGAACAGTTCCCATCCGACACGACTTCACGACCCACGCCGGTCGAAGGCACTCTCGGGGCAACGCTCCAGACGATGGGGGTCGATCTGGGAGGTCGGCAGTAGCTGCCGCGGACCAGGCACGCCGTAGAGGTTGTTCGGGGTACATCAACGCACCCCAACTGGATTCTCGGAGGCCGCTCGAGGAACCCCCGGGCTTCAGGCACTCCGCCCCTGGTGGGGCGCTCATGGCGCCGTCAGAGTGGGTTGGCGGTCGCGGCCCGGGGGTCGCGACGAAGTGTCGTCTTCGAGAGGGTGGTGGCTCATGGGAGCACAGTCAGATCAGATCAAGGGCAAGGCGAAGGAAGCTGCCGGCGCGGTCACGGGCAAGGACGATCTGGAGGCCGAAGGCAAGGCGGACCGCCGCGCCGGTGAGGCCAAGGAGAAGGTTGCCGACGCCAAGGACAAGGTCGACGAGGCTGCGGACACGGTGGCCGAGAAGACCGGGACGATGATCGACAAGGTGAAGAACGCGCTGCACCGCAAGTAGCCGCCTCACTCTCAGAGGGGTTCGCCGACTGAATGCCGGTCCGCGTGAGGTGGACGGCAGCACAAGGAGGGAAGGCCCATGGCCGACGAGACCGAGGCTGGGGCACCGGACGGGCAAGGTCGCGGCCTCAGTGGCGGCGCGATCGCTTCGCTCACCGGAGCCGGGCTGCTCCTGATCTTCGTCGTGCAGAACGCCGAGGACGTGAGCCTCTCATTTCTGTTCTGGAGCTTCACCTGGCCGGTGTGGCTTCTCACGATCGCGTCGGCACTGCTCGGCGCGCTGGTCTGGTTCGGTTTGGGTGTCATGCGCCGCCACCGGCGCCGAAGGGCTCGTCGCGAAGACCGGCGAGATTGAGGCCCGGGCCGCCGACCGGCGGCTACTTGCCGGTGCGCTCGCGGTGCTTGCACCCCGGCCAACAGCAGGGCCGGCGCCGGCCCTCCTCCAACTCCTCGCGGGTCCGGCGGATGCGGCGCTCGCGGGTCGTCGCCTGCTTGGCATCCTCGACCCAGCAGATGAACTCGTTGCGGGCCAGCGGTGTGATGTCCTTCCAGGCCCCGAGTGCGCTCGGGTCGGCGATCAGCGCCGTCCGCAGATCTCGAGGAAGTGCGTGCACCACGCCACCGGGGACTCGTGGGCCGCTCACGGGGCCACGGTAGCCGTCGCCCCGAGGGGATCACCGGGGCGGCAGTCACATTCCCGGTCCGGGCGACGTCAAGATGGTGTGTCGATGACGAACGTGACCGATTTCGAGGCCGAGCGCCCCCGGCTGACCGCGATCGCGACCCGGATCCTGGGCTCGGCCGCGGACGCGGACGATGTGCTGCAGGAAGCGTGGCTTCGCTCTTCCGGTGCCGAGGAACCCGACGATCTTCCCGCCTGGCTCACGACGGTGGTGACACGGCTGTGCCTCGACCAGCTGCGCCGACGACGCCGGCACCCGCTCGCCGAGGCCGACGCGACCGATCGGGTGGCACCGATCGACGTGGAGGAGGACGTACTGCTCGCCGAGACGACGGCGAGCGCCCTGGAGCTCGTCCTCGAGACCCTTGCGCCACCGGAGCGAGCGGCGTTCGTGCTGCACGATGTCTTCGGGTACCCGTTCGACGAGATCAGCAGGATCATGGGGCGCTCGGGCACCGCCGTCCGCCAGCTCGCGAGTCGGGCCCGGCGCAAGGTGCAGGGTGCGCCGGAGCCGGTCGCCGCGGAGACCGATCGTGACGAGCACCGTCGTGTCGTCGACGCGTTCCTCCAGGCAGCACGCGGTGGAGACGTCACGACCTTGCTGTCGCTCCTCGCGCCCGACGCGGTCATGCGCGCGGACGTCGCCGGGCAGCAGATGGGGACCGATCCTGTCTACGACGGCGCCGCCGCAGTGGCAGCCCGCTTCGACGGCGCCCGAGGGGCCGTGCCGGTGACCATCGACGGTGAGCTGGGCGCGGCCTGGATCCACGCGGCGGAGGTCAAGGTCGCGTTCGTGTTCCACGTCGAAGCGAATCTGGTGGCCGAGGTCGAGCTGATCGCTGCCCCCGACGTCCTCGCCACCATGGACGTCGTTCGGACGCGGGCCCGATCGTGAGATGTGGACAGCCGTCGACCGCGGCGCGTCGTCCGATACGTCGCGCGCAGAACGGGGAGTGAGGACCATGAAGACCATGACGTGTCAGCAGTTGGGGGGCCCGTGCGCGCTGGCGCACCATGCCGCAACCGCCGACGACGTGATCAAGGCGCAGGATCGGCATCTCGAGGAAGTCGTCGCGCAGGGCGACACCGCCCATGAACCCGCCCTGAAGGCGATGAAGGGCCGGTGGAAGCGTCCGATCAAGGGCATGGGCTGGTACAAGCAGGTCAAGAGCGACTTCGCCGAGCTTCCCGAGGACTGATCGCTTCCGGCGCCGGGGAGCGGCCCGTCGGCGCGCCGGGTCGGGCCGCACCGTGGGCGCTCAGGGCCCAGTTACCATCCGCCGCATGGCGTGGCAATCGGATGAAGCGTTTCTCGTCGGACTCACGTTCTTCGGCGATGTCGTCGGACAGTTGGAGCCGCCGGATTGGCGACGCCCCTCGGCGTGCGACGGCTGGCGCGAGCTGGATGTGCTCGGCCACGTCGGAGCCGCGACCCGGTTCGGGACCGCGCTGCTGCGACAGGAAGCTCCGACCTGGGACCCCGTCGAACCGCCGGGCGCGGCCGTCGACGGGGATCCGCAACGCTGGTGGGAATCGCTCGTCGATCCGGCGCGCGCCGCCGTGTCGGGTGTGGACCTCTCCCGGATCGTCGATTCGCCGATCGGCCAACGGTCGATCGGCGAGGGTCTGAGCTTCCCGGCCGTCGACCTCTTCGTCCACGCATGGGACATCGCGGCTCCGCTGGGGATCGCGATCGAGATTCCGGACACCGCGATCGAGTTCGCACATGGTGTGCTGGACCCGGTGCCGACCGAACAGCTGCGGAGTGCCCGTGTGTTCGGAAGTGCCGTGACTGCGCCTGGCGACGCGACGGAATCGGATCGCTTCCTCGCGTGGACGGGACGCAACCCCTTCTCCGAGTAGGTCGTCGCGAGGACGCGCAGGTCGCGTGTCTCGGCAACGCCGTCGCCGACGCGTCAGACTCGCGCCATGGCAGAGGATCCCTTCGACACCTGGGTGGCCGACGAGTTCGCGAGGCTCTGGCCCCACCTCTTCGCCCCCGCGGTGCTGGACCCCGCGGTCGACTTCCTGGCGGAGTGTGCGGACGGGGGACCGGCCCTCGAGCTGGGGATCGGCACCGGCCGGCTCGCGATCCCGCTCCGCCGTCGCGGCATCGACGTCTCCGGCATCGAGCTGGCACCGGCGATGGTCCGCGCGCTCCGACGAGACCCCGAGAGCGCGGCCATCGACGTGGCCATCGGCGACATGAGCACCACGGACCTCGGACGCACCTTCTCGCTCGTGTACCTGGCGCGCAACACGATCATGAACCTCACCACCCAGGACGCGCAGGTCGCGTGCTTCCGCAACGCGGCGCACCATCTGATGCCCGGCGGCCGCTTCGTCGTCGAAGTCGTCGTGCCCCCGTGGCGGCGCCTGCCGCCCGGCGAGACCACGATCTGCTTCGACCACTCGGACACCCACGTGGGCATCGACGAGATCGACACCGCGACCCAGCAGTCCTCCTCCCATCACGTCTGGAGGATCGACGGGACGACGCGTCGGTTCTCGGCGCCCTTTCGCTACGTCTTCCCGTCCGAGCTCGACCTCATGGCCCGTCTCGCGGGCCTGGACCGGTCGGAGCGTTGGAGCGACTGGAGGCGCGGTGCCTTCACCGCCGACAGCGCGGAGCACGTCTCCGTGTGGCGAAGCAGCCCGTGACCGCTCACCCCAGGCGCCGGCCGACTCGTAGCACGAACCGTTCGTGGAGATCCGCGGTCTCGGCGTACACCTCCGGCTCGCCGGGCCGCCGCACCACCAGCTGGCCGAGCAGCGCCATCCATCCACCGGCGCGCAGCACCTCCTGCGCACGGCGCCACCCGACCGCGGGATCGACCCAGTGCCAGGACGACGCCGCGACGAGCAGGTCGAAGCGACGGCGCCGGTCGTCCCACCGGTCAGACCGGTGATCGCCGCGAGATCCGCGAACAGCACATCCGGGTAGGTGGGTCGGACCCGGTCGTACAGCTCGGGCACCTCGTCGAAGACACGGCCGAGCCCACGACGATCGTCGCCCACCACCCGGCGAGTCTCCCACGGTCGTCCGTCAGGCGCGCCGCTCCCAGACGGACACGTGGCTCGGGCTGTCGCCGGTGAACGGCGCGCGGGTCCAGTCGGCCCAGCGCTCGCGCCGGGACAGGCCCGCGAGCTCCGCCATGAGGTCCAACTCGGAGGGCCAGACGTAGCGGTGGTGCGAGTCGAACCGCTCGACGCGGCCGTCGGGCCCCGTCCAGGAGTGATGCGAGGTGAGCTGCTGGTCGACGAAGTCGTAGGTGTCGACATCCAAGGTGGTGCTCCGACACGTCGAACGGATGCGCGTGCTGGCCCGGCGGCAGGCGGCGCAACTGACGGGACGCCGACCTCGACGACGAAGCAGCCCGCCGGGTTCGAGGTGGGCGGCGGCGTTCCGGAAGCACGCGACCTGCGCGGACTGCGATGAGCAGGTTCCCGATCGTGTTGAACACGAGGTACACGAGACCGAAGGTGCCGTCGACGCGGGTGGTCGCCATGTCGCCGATCGTCACCGGGATCGCAGCGCCGCCGGGCTTGGCCCGCAGCTCGTCGACCATGTCCTGCGAGATCTCGATGCCGTGGACCTCGACACCACGCTCGTGCAGCGGGAGGGCGACCCGCCCGGTGCCGATCGCGAGCTCGAGCGCCGCGCCGTCCCCGGCGAGCTCCGCGAGGAACGAGACCGTCGGTGCGAGCACCGCGGGGTCGTTCATCGCCAGCGAGGTCGCGTCGTACTGACTTCGCGACCCGTCCGACGAAGACGTTCTGCGCCACGGCGTGGACACTAAGCAGGTGACGGGCGCCGGTACGGGGATTTCCGAGGTGCAGCGGTGCTCAGGGCTCGATGATCGCGATGCGGTCGATGGTGCCGGCGGTGCGCTGGATGAGAGGGACGACGAGATTGTCCCCGACGGCGACGAGCCCACTCGGCTCGCGCGACCCCAGGTCCGCCGCGGTCGTCCACGGTTTGCCGTCCGCACCGCCCACCAGGAGCAGGGCCAGGTCGGCGTCGATGAGCTGACGGCACGTGTAGAGCGACCACCAGTGGCCGGCGAGCGGGAACGGCTTCGAGTAGTCGGAGTTCGGTCGGCCGTCGCCGCGCGCGGGGCACGGATCGTGGTGCACCGCCTGCCAGTGCACGCCGTCGGTGGAGTGCAGGAGGAATCCGTACGAGCGGTCGCTGGGCGGTGCCGCCCACGCCACACCCAGCCAGCCGTCGCCCACGCGGACGGCATCGCGCAGGGAGACCGTCTCTGCCTCGGCGAGCGGGGGAGGGGTGATGTCCAGGGCGTTCCACGTCGTGCCGTGGTCGACGGAGACCTCGCCGGTGTCACCCGATCGGAACTGCAGGCCCGCCTCCGTCGTGACCGCCGGACACGAGCCGACGTCCTCGCACTCGGTGTAGGTCCAACGGGTCGCGTCGTGGGTCCCGTGGACGAGTCCGGCCCGGGACTGAGGGATCTGGGGGCCGGTGAAGGAGACCGTCCCCAGCCACCCGTCGCCGTCGGCCCGAATCGAGTCGAGCGACGCGATCTCACCCTCGCGGAGGGTGAGCCCCGCGACGGGAGTGGGGGTCCAGGTCCCGTCGGATTCCTGTCGCGACACCGTGAGCGTCCGGTCGCGGTGCGAGATCCCGATCAGCGCCCGGTCGCCCGCGACCACGACCAGCGGGTAGGTGAACGCGTCGGGACCGTCGTTCACCGTCCCGCCCCGCCACGTGCGTCCGTCCTCGGTCGTCCACGCGTAGATCGTCACGTGGGCGAAGCGGCTCGGGTCCGACGCGCTCCCCACGAGCGTGAGCATCCGTCCGGCCCGTCGCAGCCCGATGCCGAGTCCGAGCGAGTAGGTCGGCGGTTGATGCGGGAGGTGCGTCACCTCCCACTCGACGCCGTCGAGGGAGGAGACGAGGTTCGACGGGCCGCTGACCGATTCGCCGTTGACGCCGAACAGGCGACCGTTCATGCCGACGACGCTGTAGCTGGGCCTCGTGCCGCGCGTCGGCACGATCCGGAGCGGGAGGTCACGGGGGACTCCTCGGGAGGTTCCGCACGCGGGGAGCCCGGCGAGCCCGAGGAGCACCACGACCGCGAGCGCTGTCGCGCGACCACCCATCCCCCCATCCTGCCCGGCCACCGGGCCGACACCGCCGCGGGAGTTGACGTGTGTGTCAGGTCGGGGCACGCTCGGGCGCATGGTTCCTGAGCGAATGCGGGCTGCGGTCTACAAGGGCGACCAGCGGATCGAGGTCGAGGACTACCCGACGCCCCCGGTGGGCCCCCGGGACGTCCTGCTCGAGGTCAGCCACTGCGGGGTCTGCGGATCGGACATCCACTTCGTGCTCGAAGGGTGGTCGGCGCCGAACCGCGTGCACGGTCACGAGTACAGCGGCACGGTCGTGGCGGTCGGGCCGGAGGTCACGAGTTGGCGCGTCGGCGACCCGGTCGTCGGCGGCCCGAGCGTGCGCTGCGGCGAGTGCGAGTACTGCCTCGCGGGGCGGCCGAATCTCTGCGTCGGCCGCGCGGCGGTCGGCGAGGGGGGTGACTGGCAGGGTGCGTTCGCCGACTTCATGAGGGTCGACGAGCGCGAGCTGCTCCGCCTGCCCGACGGCGTCACGCTGCGCCAGGCCGCGCTCACCGAACCGCTCGCGGTCTCCCTGCACGGGATCACCCGCGCGCACGTGCAGCCGGGCGAGCGCGTGCTGATCACCGGCGGTGGCCCGATCGGCGCCCTCAGCGCCGCCGCGCTCGTGCAGATGGGCGTCACCGACGTCGTGGTGAGCGAGCCCTCGCCCGTCCGTCGCGACCTGTGCGAGCGGCTCGGCGTGACGGTGGTCGAGCCGGACAGCTTGCACACCCCTCCGTCGCCGAACCTGATCACCGACGAGCCGTTCGACGTGGCGCTCGAATGCTCGGGCCACGCGGTCGCAATGGAGCAGTGCCTCGGCCAGCTCGATCGCACGGGCCGCCTCGTGCTCGTCGGCGCGGGCATCAAGCCGCCCCGGTTCGACCCGAACCGCATCCTGCTCAACGAGCTGGTGATCACGGGCGCGTTCACCTACGACGCCGACGGGTTCGAGCGGGCGCTCGAGATGCTCGGCGCCCCGGGATTCCCGACCGACCTGCTCATCGAGCCGGAGGACGTCGGCCTCGACGAGCTGCGCGACGCGATCGGCCGGCTCGGCGCCGGCGAGGTCCCGGCCAAGGTCGTGGTCGCGCCGGCCCACGGGAGGACCGCATGAGCGAGACCAGGGCGCGCACCCCGCGCTTCAACCACGTGGCGATGAGCGTCCCGTCGACGCTGCTGGAGCCGGAGGGCCGGGCCGAGCTCGTCGCGTTCTACGACGACGTGTTCGGTTGGAAGGAGCTGCCGACGATGACGATCGACGGTGGTCGGCTCGTCTTCGGGTGTCACACCGTCGAGCAGTTCGTGTTCCTCATCGCCGACGGTGCGCCGATGACGTGCCCCCGCCTCGACCACTACGGCCTGAGCGTCGGCACCGAGGCCGAGCTCGATGACATCCTCGCCCGGGCGAAGGCCTGGCAGGCCCGCGACGACCGCGTCGACATCATCGACAAGAAGGTCGACGACCACGGGATGCTCGCGATCACGTCGATCTACGTCCGCTACCTGCTGCCGATGATGGTGGAGATCCAGTGGTGGGACTTCAAGGAGGCGCGTCCGTGACGTTGCGGTGGGGGGCGTTCGTCCCGCAGGGCTGGAAGCTCGAGTACACGGGCTGGAACGCCGCCGACGCGTGGCGCCGCAGCGTCGAGCTGGCCCGACTCGCCGAGCGCGTCGGCTACGACCACCTCTGGGTGTACGACCACGTCGAGACCGTCCCGCGCCGCGAGGCCACCCACTGCTTCGAGGCGTTCACGATGCTCGCGGCGCTGAGCCAGGTCACCGAGCGCGCCGAGCTCGGCCAGCTGGTCACGTGCGCGAGCTACCGCAACCCCGGCCTGCTCGCGAAGGAGGCGGCCGGGGTGGACGTCTTCTCGGACGGTCGCCTGATCCTCGGCATCGGGGCGGGGTGGTACGAGCGCGAGTACCAAGCGTACGACTACGAGTTCCGTCGCGCCGGCGAGCGGCTCGCCATCCTGGAGGAGACGCTGCAGGTGATCCCGCGCCTGTGGTCCGAGGAGACCGTCACCTTCGACGGGAAGTACCTGCACTTCGACGGCGCGTTCTGCGACCCGAAGCCCGTGCGCTCGCCGAGGCCGCCGATCTGGGTCGGCGGGGGCGGCGAGAAGGTCACCCTGCGCATCGCCGCGGAGCACGCGGATGCGACGAACTGGCAGGTCGGGCTGGACGCGTTCGTCCACAAGTCCGAGGTCCTCGCCGGGCACTGTGCGGCGATCGGCCGCGACTTCGACACCGTGGTGCGGACCCACGGACCGGACTGCCGCCTCTTCGACACCGAGGCCGACCTCGCCGCCTGGCTCGATCGGCCCGACGGCGGCAACCTCTGGGGTCGGGGCGATCCCGATGCCTACGTGCGCGACAACCTCGTCGGCACGGCGGAGCAGGTCACCGAGAAGGTGCAGGGCTTCGTCGACGCCGGGTGCTCGGAGTTCGTCCTCTGGTTCCGGGACTTCCCCGAGAGCGAGAGCCTGGAGCGGTTTCGGGCCGAGGTCGTTCCCAACGTCTCGGGCTGAGCCCCGGAGTGTGTCGCGGCGGCGCGACGTGCCGCCGGTACGCTGAACCACCCGCATGAAGGTCGATGTCGCGGCGTCCGCAGGCGAGGCGCATCCGAGTACCAACGCGTCCGCCGAGGCGTCGGACCTCGTGCCCCGCACCCCCGGCGCCCGGTGGGCCTTCGCGGGGGTCGTGGTCGCGATCGCCGCGGGTGTCGTGCTGCGGTTCGCGGCCCGGTCCGACCTCTGGCTCGACGAGGCGCTGACCGTCGACATCGCCAGGCTCCCGCTCGACCAGATCCGGAGCGCGCTCGTCCGGGACGGCGCACCGCCGCTGTACTACGTGCTGCTCCACGGCTGGATCCAGGTGTTCGGCGCGGGCGACGTCGCGGTCCGCGCCCTCTCGGGACTGTTCGGCGTGGCGACGATCCTCGTCGTGTACCAGGCCGGTCGACGGATCGCGGCGGACCCGGCGCGATCCCGGGGCGTCGCCGCGGCCGCGGCGGTGATCGTCGCGACCTCCCCGTACGCCGTGCACTACTCGACCGAGACCCGGATGTACACGCTCACGATGCTGCTCGTCGCGCTCGGCGTGCTCGTGGGCATCGACGCGTGGCGGGAGCCGACGTTCCTCCGGCTCGTGGCCGTCGCGCTCGTGGGCGCCGGGCTCCTCTACACGCTGTACTGGTCGATCTTCCTGCTCGGGATCGTCGGCCTCGGGCTCCTCGGTCTCGCCGTCCGCGGCGACGACCGTGCACGCGACCGCGCCCGCCGATTGGTCGTCGCGCTGGCCGGCTCGGTGTTCGTGTTCATCCCGTGGTTGCCGACGCTGCGGGACCAGCTCGCCCACACCGGCACCCCGTGGGACGCCCCGGCGAGCCTCGTGCCCAGCACCGCGCGCACGGTGCTGGCCTTCGGTGGCGGGATGGAGACCGAAGGGTGGCTGCTCGCCCCGCTGCTCCTCGGACTGGCGGTGCTCGCAGTGACCGCACGCGCGGTCGACGGCCGGCGCATCGAGCTCGACCTGCGGACCGTTCCCGGCGTCCGCGCGCTCGCGGCGACCGGTGCGGCGGTGCTTCTGGTCGGCGTTGGCGTCTCCCAGCTCGCCGACACCGGGATGCAGGACCGCTACGCCGCCGTCGTCTTCCCGCTCGCGGCGCTGGTCGCGGCGTTCGGACTCCTCGCGTTCGCCGACCGGCGGATCCGCGCCGGTGTGCTCGTCGCCGTCGCGGTGCTCGGCCTCGCGGGCAGCATCCGGACCGTGCGCGCATCCCGGACCGCGTCCGGCGCGATCGCGGACACGCTGCGAGACCAACTCGCCGCCGGCGACCTCGTCGTGTACTGCCCGGACCAGCTCGGTCCCGCCACCGCACGGCTGCTCCCCGCGACGACGCGTCAGGTCGTCTTCCCGGATCTCGCCGGGCCGAGGTTCGTCGACTGGCGGGACTACGCCGATCGCAACGCCGCGGCGTCTCCGACCGAGTTCACCCGGCGGGTGCTCGGACGTGCCGGTACCGGTCGGATCTGGCTGGTCTGGTCTCCGGGCTTCCGGACCCTCGACGCGAAGTGCGAGAGGGTCGTCGACGCGCTCGGCACCGCGTGTCCGACGACCGCCGACGTGCGCTCCGCCGCCGGTCCCAACGGTGAGCGGGTGGATCTCCGACGGTTCGATCCGTGATCGTCACGAACCACGACGAGTCCCACAGCACGACCGGTCTCCGCCGACTCGGCTACGCGGCGCTGGCCGCGCTCGTGTACGTCCCGGTGTTGCTCGCGCACCCCGGACGGGTCGTCGCGGATACCAAGCAGTACCTCTATCTCGACCCGGGTCGCGTGCTCGCCCGCGCGTGGTCGATGTGGGACCCGAACATCGGCATGGGCACCGTCACCCACCAGAACATCGGCTACCTGTTCCCGATGGGTCCGTACTACTGGAGCCTGGACCGCCTGGGCGTTCCCGACTGGGTCGCGCAGCGCCTCTGGCTCGGCAGCATCCTGCTCGCCGCGGCACTCGGCGTTCTCTTCCTGTTCCGGACGCTGCGCCTGACCGGACCCGGAGCGCCGGTCGGCGCGCTGGTGTTCATGCTCTCGCCCTACTGGCTCGAATACGCCGGCCGGCTGTCGGTGCTGCTGCTGCCCTGGGCCGGACTGCCGTGGATGCTCGCGTTGCTGATCCGCGCGCTGCGACGCGGGGGATGGCGCCACGCGGCGCTCTTCGCGCTCGTCGTCCAGGTCATCGGCAGCGTGAACGTGACCGCGCTCGTGTTCGCCGGGCTCGGACCGCTGCTCTGGATCCCGTACGCGGTCTTCGTCACCCGCGAGGTGCGGCTGCGCCGGGCGCTCGGCGTCATGGCGAAGATCGGCGTGCTCTCGATCGGCGCGTCGGCCTGGTGGATCTCGGGACTCTGGGCCCAGGGTGCGTACGGGCTCGACATCCTGAAGTACACCGAGACGTTGCGGGTGGTCTCACGGACCACGATGCCGAACGAGGTGCTCCGGGGGCTCGGGTACTGGTTCTTCTACGGGCGCGACCGGCTGGGACCGTGGATCGAGGCGAGCACCGCCTACACCCAGCGGCCGGCGCTGATCCTGGTGTCCTACGCGGTCCCGGTCCTCGCGCTGGTCGCGGCGGCGCTCGTGCGGTGGCGTCATCGCGTCTACTTCGTTGCCGTCCTGGTGCTCGGCGCGGTGGTGGCCGTCGGAGCGCACCCCTACGACAGTCCGACGCCGATCGGCGCGTTGTTCAAGTGGCTGGCGCGCGGGTCGACCGTCGCGTTCGCGCTCCGCAGCACCGGCCGGGCGGTGCCGCTCGTCGTCCTCGGCCTGGCCGGGCTCATCGGCGCCGGGGTCACCGCGGCCTGGGTGCGGCTGCGCGCCGGGCGTCGGCCGCGACTCGCCCTGGCCGTCCCGCTCGTCGTCGGGGCATTGCTGTTCCTCAACCTCCCGGCGCTCTGGACAGGCGGCGTTCTACGGCGGGAACCTGCAGCGGCCCGAGGGCCTCCCGAAGTACTGGACCGACGCGGCCCGCGCCATGGACGCCGGGGGCGATGCCACCCGGGTGCTCGAGGTCCCGGGGTCGGACTTCGGTTCCTACCGGTGGGGCCAGACCGTCGACCCGATCACACCGGGGATCATCGACCGTCCCTACGTCGCGCGCGAGCTGATCCCGTACGGGTCACCGGCGTCGGCGAACTTGCTCAATGCGTTCGACCTGCGCCTCCAGGACCGCAAGCTCACGCCGGACGCGATCGCGCCGCTGGCGCGGCTGATGAGCGTCGGCGACGTCACGTTGCGCAACGACATCCAGTTCGAGCGCTACCGCCTCCTGCGACCGCTCTTCACGTGGGATCTGTTCACGCCGACGCCGACCGGGCTCTCCGGCCCGCAGACCTTCGGGCGCCCGACGTCGTCCCAGAGCACCGAGTACCCGTTCCTCGACGAGCAGGCGCTGCTGGCCGATCCGAGCCTCGCGCTGCCACCGCCCGTCGCGATCTTCGGTGTCGATCGGCCGGCCAGGATCGTCCGGAGCGCGTCCGTGCGCCGGCCGATCGTGATGGCCGGCGACGGCGACGGAGTCGTCGACGCGTCCGAGGCCGGGCTCCTGGCCGGCAACCCGCTGCTCGTCTACTCCGCCACGTTCGGGAAGGACCCCGCGGCGCTGCGGGCCCAGATCGCGAGGGGATCCACGCTCGTGGTCACCGACAGCAACCGCGACCGCGGGCGGCGCTGGAGCACCCTGACCGAGACCGCCGGCTTCACCGAGGGGCCCGGTACCCACCCGTTGAGCGTCGACGAGTCGGACGCGCGGCTCGAGCTCTTCCCCGACGCGCCGGCGGACGCCCAGACCGAGACGATCCTGAAGGGAGCGAAGAGCGTCCGGGCGAACGACTACGGCAACCCGATCACCTACACGCCCGAGGGCCGCCCGACCCGGGCCTTCGACGGCGATCCGCTCACCGCGTGGCGCACGGGCCAGTTCGACGAGGTGAAGGGCGACCGGATCCGGATCGTGCTCGACCATCCGATCACGACCGACCACGTGAACCTCGTGCAGGTGCTGACCGCGCCCAACGACCGCTTCATCACGTCGGCCACCCTGCGCTTCGACGGCGGCCACCCGACCGACGTGAGCCTCGGGGACACGTCTCGCACGTCCGCGGGTCAGACCGTGACGTTCCCGCGCCGGACGTTCCGGTCCTTCGAGGTCGAGGTGCGAGGGACCAACGTGGGTGAGCAGATCATGTTCGGCGGTCTCAGCCCCGTCGGCTTCGGCGAGATCCGGTTGCGCGACGAGGCCGCCGGGGCTGCGCCGGTCGTCGTGCACGAGATCGTGCGGATGCCGGGCGACCTGCTGCGGGTGGCGAAGGGGGCATCGGCCGACCACCCGCTCGTGCTCCTCATGAGCCGGGACCGGGTGCTCCCGGCCCCGAGCCGCACCGACCCCGAGCCGTCCTTGACGCGTCAGTTCACGCTGCCCACCGCCCGGACCTTCGCGGTCGGTGCCGATGTCCGGCTCGCGCGCAACCGGACCGACAGCGAGATCGATCGGACGCTCGGCTACGAGGGCCCGGTCGTCGCGAACTCGTCCGCCCGGCTCGTGGACGCGCCGGCGGTGCGCGCGGTCCGCGGCGCTCGACCACGATCCCACCACCGCGTGGGTGACCCCCTTCAAGCAGGCCGTCGGGTCCTGGATCGACGTCGCGCCGGGGACGCCCACGACGCTCGACCACCTCGACCTGTCCCTGGTGGCCGACGGACGCCACTCGGTCCCGACCGAGATCGTGCTCGACAACCGGGCGGGGGAGCGCCGGCGGGTCCCGCTCGATCCGCCGGCGGACGTCACCACGCCGGACGGCACGGTCGCCGTGCCCGCATCCTTCGCGCCGCTGACCGGCGACCGGTTCCGGATCCGGATCACGAAGGTCCGGCCCGTGCTCACGCGTGAGTACGACTGCGGCTGCGACGTCGAGACGCCCGCCGGCATCGCGGAGCTCGGCTTCGGCGATCTCGCGCCGGTCGCCCCGCCCGCCGAGCTGCCGACGGCCTGCCGCTCGGACCTCCTCGGTGTCGACGGCGTGCCGGTGCCGGTCCGGCTGGTCGGCACCACGGCCGACGCGGTCCGGCTCGGCGCGGTGCACGTCGCCCGCTGTGACGATCCGCCGGCACCCCCGAGGACCGCCCTCGGCGCGGGCCGCCACGTCGCGTCGAGCGCTCCGGGCGGGGCGACCGGACTCGACGTGGACCGGCTCGTCTGGTCGTCGGCCTCGGGTGGCGGCCCGGGACCGGATCTCGCGATCGCCGGGACGATCGCGCGCACGCGGCCGGCCGCGGGTCCACACGTGAAGGTGGTGCGATCGGGTCGGGCGAGCCTCACCGCCGAGGTCACCCGAGCGCAGGGTCCGTTCTGGCTCGTGCTCGGCCAGAGCCAGAACGCGGGCTGGCGGGCCACGGTCGGGGGTCGCTCGCTCGGCGAGTCCACCCTCGTCGACGGGTACGCCAACGGCTGGCTCATCGGCACGAACCACGCGAACGTGACCATCGAGCTCGAGTGGATCCCCGAGCGGACGGTGGAGCGGTCGCTCGCCCTGTCGATCGTCTCGGTCATCCTGTGCCTCGGGATCGTCCTGGCGTCGTCGCGCCGGGATCGGATCGGTGCCGCGGCCGCGATCCTCGACGCCGGCGATCCGGTGCCGACGTTCCGCTGGCCGTGGGACGAGCGGCCGTCGCGGGCCCGGCTCGTCACGGCGATCGCGACCGGGATCGTGATGGCTGCGTTCGGCGCCGTCGCGGTCCGCCCCGTCCTGGGGGTCGCGCTCGGGATCCTCGTGGTTGCGGCGATGGTGCGGCCGCGGATCCGTGCCGCGATGATGCTCGTCCCCGCCGTGTTCCTGACGGCCGCGGCCGGGTACATCGCGATCCGCCAGGCGCGCCGGCACCTCCCGCCGATCTTCGAGTGGCCGACGTTCTTCTTCCGGGCGCGCACGATCGCGTGGGTGGCGATCGTCGTGCTCGCGGCCGATGCGGTGATCGAGATCGTGCTGAGCCGACGACGGGACCGCGGCCCGCGCCGGGATTGAGCCGGCTCAGTCCGGCGGAGCGCTTCGCGTGGTGGCCACGCGGTCGGTGATGCCCGTGACCAGCACTGCCGCGCCGAAGAGCCCGAGCGCGAGCCAGCCCAACTCGGGGCGGTGGCCGATCCGCGCGCCGAGCAGCGCGAGCGCCGCGGCGGCACCGAGCCACGGCCGGGTCGCCGGGAGTCGGGCTGCGAGCGCGGCCGCCGCGGCCGCGCCGAGTGCCATCTCGACCGGAGCGACGAGTGCGGCGACCGCGAGCGTCACCCCGGTCACGAGCACGGTCGTGGTCGCGGACAAGGTGGGTCCTGGTGCCGTCCACGGCATCGCGAGGACGGGCTCGTCGGCGAGGCGGACGGGCGTCGCCCGCCGGCGCCGCCAGGCCAGGAACAGGATGCCGAGGCAGGTGAGCACGGCGACGCTGCTCAGGGCGAGCGCGATCCAGACCACGCGCTGGGGTGGCCAGTCCAGCGTGATGGTCATCACTCCTGCGTGCTCGGGGTGGACCAGCCAGGCGTTCGCGTAGCCGTCGGCGAGCGAGGGCGCGCCGAGCGCGTGGCCGTCCGCGGTCGCTCGCCAGGCGTCGTTGTGGCTCTGGCCCATGACGAGCCAGAACGGGCGGCCGTCGGTGCGGACCGTCAGGCGAGCGTGCGTCGAACCGGCGTCCCGGACGTGCACGGTGGTTCCGGTGGAGGTTGCGCTGACGAGACGCCCGGTCGGCGATGCCCCACCGTCGTCACCCGAGGTCAGGACCACGCGGTCGACGTCCACCGCGGTGTCCCAGCCGCGCGTGGTGTCGATCGTGTGGCTGCCGCGGCCGAGCGTGAGCGGTCCGTCGCAGAGCTCGAGCGTCAGGCCGGTGCGTGCGTCCGCGGCCGAACCGGTGATGCGGACCGGACGGTCCCGGCCGTCGACGCGCACCAGGCCGGCGCGGCACGCCGTCGAGACGGTGCCGATCACGGGCGCGGCCGGCACGCCGGGGATGGCGATAAGCCCGAACGACACGGGCGGAGTGGTGGCGGCCGCGGCGTCCGGCGTGGCGGCCGGGGCGTCCGCGGCGTCCACGAGAACGCGGAAGGACCGCGCGGTGGTGGCCGGGAAGGTGAGCTCGACGGGGACGGCCGTCGGGACGACGGCGTCGGAGGCATCGGCCGGGGGCGCGACGTCCGCGTGCGCGACCTCGCGGCCGTCGGCCAGGAGGGTGAGGTGGCGAGGCGTGGAATGGCGCGCGTCGACGAGGACGTCGAGCGTCACGCGCGACGCTGTCACGGGCGTGGTGGTCGTCGCCTGGATCCACTGTCCGGTCTGCGGTCCCGAGCCGCTCGTCCAGGCCGTGGACGGATCACCGGTGAACGCACGCGACGCACGGGCGTCCAGGTCGCCGGTGAGATGGCTCGAGGCGCTGAACTCGACGCCCGGGACCGCGGTGCCGAGCACCTGGTCGATCGTCGGTCCGGGCGCGTCCGGGTCGATGCGTGCCGTCCCCCCGAGGGTGAAGGTGCGGGCATCGGGGAGGACGAACCGCCGGTCGAGGGCGAGCTCCTCGTCGTGGCGGCCACCGGTCGCGGTCTCCTGGCGCAGACGGGTCATCACGACGGCGAGCGAGTGACCACCGGCGTCCGTCCCGATCCGGCGAACGAGATCCACGGGCAGGCGGACGGTCTCGTGCACGCGGACGTGTCCGAGCCGGATCTCGGCGAAGCCCACCGCGTTCGCGAACTGTGGGTCGAACGGGGGGTCGTGCGTCGCGGCGATCTCGATCCGGAGCGAGCGCACGGTGGTCCGGGGAAACTGCACGCGCTGGCCGGCAGTGGTGAAGGAGGCATCGCCGAGGTCGGCGAGGAAGGGCGTCCCGTGATTGACCGTGATCCGCACCTGGGTGATCCAGCGGTCGCGCGGGAGGTCGAGCGGCTGGACGAGGTCCACGTGGCCGGTTCGCACCGGTCGGTCGGGGTGGACGGTGATCGCCTCGCCGGTGGGGTCGGGTCCGCCGACGCGCCAGGACGTGCGGAGCTCGCCGTCGAACGCCGCCGCGGCGCGGTCCTCGGGGCGCGCCGGTCCGCCGTCGGCGGTCGCCGACACGGTCGCGCCGCGCTGCTCGACGACCGTACGGCTCCCGTCGCCGGAGCCCGGGAACGGGTCGACGGCCGTGCCGTAGCCGTTGACGTCGTGCGTGGTGTGCCCGGCGCGTTCGGTCGCGCCCTTCGTGTCGCGGATCGACGAGAAGTAGGAGGTGATCCGGCGCCGGTTGGAGTCGGTGAGCACGAGCGCGGCGCCGGTGTCGAGCGCGTGGCCCACCGCGGTCCGGTCGAGCGAGGCGAGCTCGAGCAGCCGCTCGCGTCCGTCGATCAGACCGGCGGCCGCGAGGTCGACGATCCCGTCGCCGTCGCCGCTCAGGAGGACGGGGTCCCGGTCCGGTGCCGTGCGCACGATCGGCAACGGATCCCGCACGCCGAAGAGCGCGACGGGCGGAGGATCGGTCGTGTCGGCGCCGAGGCGCAGGTCGATGCCGTCCGGGTTGGGCGCGAGGTCCGGTGACGGTGGCCCGAACGCGCGTGGCCCGGTGATCCCCGGCGCGAGCGGATCGGTGAGCGCCGCCCAGACGACGCGGGGGTGCGGTGACCCGGAGCGCTCGTACGCGAGGTCACTGCGCAGGGCGACCGTGCCGACGCCGAACAGCCGGGAGAGCGGCGCGACGGTCGCCGGCTCGAAGCTGCCGTTCTGCAGGCGCCGGTCGAACGCGTCGAGGAGGTTCACCGAGGCCAGTGATCCGTAGGGGAGGACCTCTCGGGCGAGATACGGACGGCTGGTGAGCCCGGGCGTGATCGGCTCGACGGTGTTGCCCCAGCGGTAGGTGGCGAAGCTCGAGCCGGGGATCTCCAGGATGCGGGTCGTGTGGCTCCCCCGGTCCATCGCCCGGACCGCGTCGGTCCAGTAGGCCGGCACGTGCTCGGGTCGCTCGACACCGGGGCTCAGGAACCCGTGCTGCCACACGGGGAGCAGGGCGAGGATCGCGAGGCCGACGATCCCGGCCGCGCCGAGGACCCGGACCCGCACCGGCGGCAGGGCCGCGACGCCGGCGGCCAGGAGCCCGGCGATCCCGAGGACGACCATCGGGACCACCCGCGGGCTGTTCCTGAGCGCCAGCCCGATCGCAGTGGCGCTGGTGAAGGAGCGCCAGAGGTGGCCGTACGGCGTGGAGTCCTCGTAGGGCCAGGCCCCCACGCCGATGATCGTGCCGACGATCACGCACGCGGCGAAGTAGGCGCGGTGGCGCCAGCGCACGAGCACTCCCGCGAGGAGTCCGAGCGCGGGTACGAGGAAGCTGGCCGTCACGACGACCCGGCTCGAGAGGTACGCCTGGGTCTGGACCAGTGAGTAGCCCGAGGCGTCGCGCCCGTAGAAGAACCAGTTCCCGAGCCCGCGCAGGACGTCAGCCGGCGACGAGGCGGTGGACACGGTCTGCACGTTCTCGGTGAGCGCCAGGACCGGCAGCCCCTGCGAGCCCTGGAGCCAGAGCCCGGCGACCCACCAGAGCGAGACGCCGAGCCCGAGGACCGCGATCCGCGCCGACGCCCCGAGCGCGGCCCGGGCGCGCTCGCGCCCCGCGCAGCACTCCATGACCATCCACAGCGCCGGCGCGATCCCCATCAGGAGCAGCGCGGACGCGTTCACCCCGCCGATCACGAGCAGGATCAGCGCGATCGCCGCCGGGTCGCGCCACCCGCCGCGGCGCGTGGCGCGCATCGCGAGCCCGACGATCCAGGGGAGCGCCGCCCACGGGAGCAGGAGGACCGACATGCGGGCGGTGAACGCCAGCTGGTAGGGCGTGAGCACGTACACGATCGCCCCGGCCATCGCCCCGACCCGCCGGATCCCCAACTCGCGGAAGAGCCAGCGCGCGCCCAGAGCGGCCACGACGGAGATGGTGCCCAGCCAGATGCGCTGCGCGATCCAGTCCGGCACGCCGACGCGATCGAGGACCCAGTAGTACGGACCCATCGGGAACAGGTAGCCGATCTGCTGGTGCGGGACCGTGCCCGCGGCCACGTGCGGGTCCCACAGCCAGGGCACCCGGGTCAGGAACCGTCCGGGGTCGAGGTAGAGGTACTGCTTGGTGTCGCTGCTCAGCTTCCCGGGGGAGGAGAAGAGGAACGGCACGTAGGCCAGGAGCGTCAGCACCACGACGTCCGCAGCCGGGAGGCGTGACCTGCCGAGGGGCTTCCCGGCTGCGATCTGCGCCATGCAGGGAGGGATCGTACTCGGGCGCGGTTCGCGGGCCTTCGCGCCCTCCCGGCTCCGCAGGTTTCCCCCGGTCCACCGATAGATTGGCCGCGGTGGGGGATTCGCGCGCGTCGACATCGTCACGCGGGCCGGGGTTCTCCTGGTGGCTCGTCGGCCTGCCGCTCGCGGGTGTCGCCGTCGCGCTGCTCTCACGCCACCTCGTGTTCCCGGCGTACAGCTGGAATCGCGACGAGCCGGTCTACCTCTGGCAGGTCGCGGGCCTCCGGGCGGGCCAGATCACGTCACCGACCGGCGGCTTCCCACAGTTCTTCCACCCCTGGCTGGCCGGGCTCCGAGATCACTCCTTCTTCTCCCAGTACACCCTCGGCTGGCCCCTCGTGCTCCTCGCGGGCGATGTGGTGTTCGGCTCGCCCGACGCGGCGATTGCGCTCGGCGCGGCCCTCACCGTGCTCGGCACCTTCCTCCTGACGCGCGTCCTCACCGGCGAGGAGCGCGTGGCCAGGGTCGCGGCGGTCGTGATGCTGCTGTCGCCCATCCTGCCGATCCAGGGCGGCGTCTACCTCGGATACCTCTTCACCCTCGGTCTCGGGCTGCTCTTCGCGACGGCCACGATTTCGGGCGTCCGCAGGAGCGGCTGGGTGCGCCTCGTCGTCGGCGGGCTGCTCCTCGGATGGATCTTCATGACCCGACCGTTCGACGCCGTGCTGTGGGGCGCCGCGGTCGTGCTCCTCATCGTGTGGGAGCAGCGACGGAACGTGCGTGGCCTGATCCGGCCGGGGCTGATGCTCGCGCTCGGTTTCGCCCCGCTCGTGGTCGCGACCCTGCTGTACAACCGGCACGTCACCGGTGCCTTCACGCAGTTCCCGATCACCGCGGCCGACGCGCTCGACACGTTCGGATTCGGGAAGCGGCGCATCATGCCGACCTTCCGCGCCGCGGACTACGGCGTGCTCCAGGGTCTCCGCAGCTCGATCAAGCAGGTCGCGCTGCTGCCGCTGTTCCTGGGGGGCGGTTACGTCCTGGCCGGGCTCGCCGCGTGGCGACTCTGGCGGGAGCGGGCCGACTTCGGGACGCGGATCCTCATCGCGCTCGGGCTCGCGTTCCCCGTCGGGTACTTCTTCTTCTGGGGCATCTTCGTGTCGTCCGCGACCATGCCCTTGAGCGGGCCGATCTACTACATCCCCTGCATCGCGGTGCTGGCCATCGCCGGCGCGTCCGAGCTCGTGCGGTGGTGGGACACCCGGCGCTCGTTCGCGCTCGGCATCGTCGCGGCGATGGTGGTGGTGACCGTGCCGGTCGCGATCGACCGCATCGACGTCAACCGGCGGATCAGCCGTTCGCAGCTGCCGTGGGAGCGCAGTTCGGCGGCCGCGCCCGCGCACTCGCTGGTCTTCGTGTGGCGCGCGGGCGATTACCTGCTGTTCCTGAACCCGTTCTCGGCGAACCGACCGAACCTCGACGGGCCGGTGCTCTGGGCGGTGGACCACGGGGCGCGTGACTTCGCGCTCATGGACGCGTACCCGGATCGCCGGCCGTTTCTCCAGCGCACGTCCATCCCGCCGGACGGTCAGGTGCCGAACGACCATCCGGAGACGCCGGAAGTGACGCTCACCCCGATACGCGTGGTGCAGGGGGGTTCGGTCGTGTTGCGTACGAGTGTTCGTGGCGGCCGGCTGCCGGCGGGGGCACGGTTGTACGCGCGCATGTTCGGCGAGGTCGTGAACAGCTGGCCGGCGGTGGGGGGCGCATCCGCGGAGCTGCGAGTCCGCGCCGGTGCGGCTCCGGTCGGTCCCGACGGTGTCATCCACGAGTACGGCCTCGACGGTGTGGGCACGATCACGCTGGGGATCGGGCGGGGGACCACCGCGGCCGACGCCGCGGCGCATCCTCTCTACCGCCAGGACCTCCACTACCGGGTGCAGGACGGCACCGTGGCGGTGATGACCCCGTACGAGGAGTTCCACCGGGTGGTCTGGGGCGACACGCGGCGGTGGGCGCCGCTCGGGCCCGGAGTAGCATCGCCGGTCTCCCTCACGACCGACGTACACCCCCCGAGGACCTGATGTCGCAACCCGACGCGCCCGAATCGACTGCACCGAACGTGGTGATCATCGGCGCGGGACCGGCGGGACTGACGGCGGCGTACAAGCTGGCCCAGCGGGGCGTGACGGCGACGATCCTGGAGGCCGACCACACGGTCGGCGGGATCAGCCGGACCGTCGAGCGCGACGGCTGGCGCTTCGACATCGGTGGCCACCGGTTCTTCACCAAGGTCCGCGAGGTCGACGAGCTCTGGTTCGAGATCCTGGGTGCGGAGGAGTTCCTCCAGCGGCCCCGGATGTCGCGGATCCTCTACCGGGGCAAGCTCTACGACTACCCGCTCAAGCCGATCAACGCCCTGCGCAACCTCGGCCCGGTGGAGGCGGTGCGCTGCGTGGGCTCCTACGCCTGGGTGAAGGTCCGTCCGCCCGAGGACACGAGCAACCTCGAGGGCTTCTACGTGAGCCAGTTCGGTTGGCGGCTCTACGAGCACTTCTTCCGCCGCTACAACGAGAAGGTCTGGGGCGTCCCCACCAAGGAGATGTCCGCCGACTTCGGCGCCCAGCGGTCGAAGGGCATGTCGCTCATGACCGCGATCGCCGACGCGCTGACGCCGAAGGCGATCAAGGCCCGCCGGGGCAAGGGCGACCAGGTCACCTCGCTCATCGAGTCGTTCAACTACCCCAAGTACGGCCCGGGCCAGATGTGGGAGAAGTGCGCGGAGATCGTGACTGCGGCGGGAACGAACCTCGTGTTCGGCGCCGAGGTCGTGACCATCCGTCACCGTGACGGCGCCGCGTACGAGGTGGTCGCGGACATCGACGGCGAGGCGCGGACCTACCCGTGCACGCACGTGATCTCGTCGATGCCGTTCCGGTCGCTGATCCGAGCGCTCGACCCGCCGGCGCCGGAGCACGTGCGGGCCGCGGCCGAGGGACTCACCTACCGGGATTTCATGACGGTGGCGCTGGTGGTGCCGGTCGAGTACTCGTTCCCCGACAACTGGATCTACATCCACGACCCCGCGGTGAAGGTGGGTCGGATCCAGAACTTCGGGTCGTGGTCGCCGTATCTCGTCAAGGAGGGACGGACCTGTCTCGGACTCGAGTTCTTCGTGAACGAGGGCGACGACATGTGGACCAAGTCCGACGAGGCGCTCGTCGAGCAGGGCAAGCGCGAGCTCGAGGCGCTCGGCCTCGCCGACTCCAGCAAGGTGGAGGCCGGCTACGTGGTGCGGATGCCCAAGGCGTACCCGGTCTATGACGAGTTCTACAAGGACAACGTGGCGGTCCTGCGGGACTGGATCGCGGCCAATGCTCCCAACATCATGCCGACGGGCCGCAACGGCATGCACAAGTACAACAACCAGGACCATTCGATGATGACGGCCATCCTCTCGGTCGACAACCTCTTCGGTGCGCACAACGACGTCTGGTCGGTGAACGTCGAGGACCGCTACCACGAGGTCCGCGACGACGCGGAGGCCGGCGGTGAGGGTGGAACCGGCCGGGACGCCCCGGTGCTGCCCCGGTCCGCGATCGACGCTGCGGCCGCCCGGCGCAGCTCCGGGCAGGGTTGATGCGGGTCCAGGTCTGCACGCCCACCTACCTCGAGGCCGAGAACATCGAGGAGTTCCTCCGGCGGGCACGCGCGGCAGTGCCCGAGGTCGACATCCTCGTGCTCGACGACAACAGCCCCGACGGCACCGCGGACATCGCCGAGCGGGTCGCCGCCGAGCTCGGGCACATCGAGGTGCTGCGCCGACCGGAGAAGCGCGGGTTGGGCAACGCCTACCGCGCCGGGTTCGCGATCGGTATCGCTCGCGGCTACGACGTCGTGTGCCAGATCGACGCCGACCTCTCGCACGACCCGGAGGTGCTCCCCGATCTCCTCGCGGCGGTCGAGGCGGGTGCCGACCTCGTCATCGGGTCGCGGTACGTCCCCGGGGGTGCGATCCCCCACTGGCCGGCCCGGCGCCGGGCGATGTCGAAGTACGGGAACCTCTACACCGGTTTCATGCTGCGCACCGGCGTGAAGGACGCGACGGCCGGCTACCGCGCGTTCCGCGTCGAGATCCTGGAGAAGATCGACTACGCGGCGACCCGGGCCAAGGGGTACGGGTTCCAGATCGAGTTGGCCTACCGGGTGGCCCAGGCCGGTGGGACGATCGTCGAGGTGCCGATCACCTTCACCGATCGCGTGCGGGGGCACTCCAAGATGTCGATGGCGGTGATGGCCGAGGAGATGGCCCTCGTGAGCTGGTGGGGGATCCGCGACCGCTTCAGGCGCAGGCGGGATTCGACCGCTTGACCCAGAGCTCGTAGAGCGGCTTGCCGTCGTCGGCACGCTCACCGAAGGTGCGCACCCGGCAGAAGTCGCGATGGAGGACCTTCGTCGACGCGTCGCTCCCGAACTTGCGTGAGTCGTTCGGTTCGGACCAGTCGTTCCAGACTCCGGACAGGATCGCGATCTGGGAGTGCGCGAGGTCCGAGGGCATGCGCGAGCCCTTCTCGTTCGCGACGCCGGGGTCCATCTCGATGAAGTAGGTGCCGGGCGGGTACTCGGGGAGCAGGTAGTAGAGGTACGCGTCCGAGTACGGCGTCTTGCGGAGATCGGTCGGCCCGACGAAGAGCCTGTCGCCCGGTTGCGCGACCTTGGGAACCTCCGCGAGCAGTTCCCGCGCGGCGTTCGCGACGTCCTCGCGCCCGTAGTAGAAGGTGCGGCCGTTGCGCGTGATCGGGAACGCGAGCCGGTGGCGACCGAACGTCTGGGCGCTGAAGTCCACGTAGGACCAGCCGGTGAAGTGCGGGATCAGCAGGACCACTGCCACCGGGATGCCGACCGCGCAGATCACGCGGGAGGCGCCGACGCGTGGCACGGGCCGCGTCGTGCGGTTGCCGCGCCGACCTCGGCGCCAGGCGACGAGCTCGAACACGGCCACCGGGAGCAGCGCGACCGACACGCAGCTGACCCAGGCGAAGTGCGCGGAGTCCACCCGCTGGATG
The DNA here is from genome assembly GCA_963801105.1 of uncultured Acidimicrobiia bacterium. Lineage (GTDB taxonomy): Bacteria > Actinomycetota > Acidimicrobiia > IMCC26256 > JAENVU01 > JAENVU01. The sequence continues at coordinate 2,997,572 of CAWDDH010000003.1, read as the reverse complement.
CCCTGGGAGATGATGCCGAGGCCGAACAGCCCCGCCGCGAGGAGCACGCGCGGACGGAAGCCGTCGGGTCGCTGCCGGGAGGCGAGCCATCCCACGACCGGGACGAAGAGCACGGTCGCGATCATGAAGAAGAACCAGAGGAACAGCTGCTGGGAGGTCGAGAGGTGCGGGAGCGGCCACTTCGGCGGCTGGATCGCCCCGGACCGCTGGAGGAAGCCATCGAGGTGGTCCCAGGGCGGGGGAATCGGCAGTCGCCGCCCACCGCGCAGGTAGACGACCGGGTCGAGCACCATGCCCTTGAACGTGTTGTACGCGCCGGCGGTGAGGATCTGGATCAGGTAGAGCGACGACCCGATGCCGAGCCCGGTGAGATAGCGCACGCGCAGGCGCCGGCCGGTGCCCGCCGTCGCCGCGAGCGCTCCGAGGCCGACCGCCACGATCAGGTCGAGCCGGAACAGGAGTGCGGCGGCGCTGACGACCCCACCCCAGAAGGCGAAACGCAGCGCTGCGGGCGGAGCGGGTGCGGTTCCGTCGGGTGCGAGCCGGTGGCGTCCGGCGAGCGTGAGGCCCAGGCCGAGCAGCCCGAGCGCCACACCGCCGACCCAGGCCAGGGCGGTGAGCCCGAGCGGTGGGAGGATGAAGACGAGCGAGAGGAGAGCGCACGCGAGGGCGAGGCGGCGGCCCCAGGGTCGGGCGAGCCAGTAGATGCCGCCCACGACGCCGATCTCCTGGAGCAGGGCGAAGAGCCGCTCGGACGTCAGCGTGACACCCAGGACCTTCATCCATCCCGCGAGCAGCCAGAGGCTGCCGGGACCGTACAGGTGCAGGAAGTCCCGGTTGGGCAGGTCGCCGTGGAGGACCCGCTCGGGGAAGACGAGCATGAAGCCCTCTTCCATGGGTGGCCCCTGGTTCCGCAGCAGCCCGCGGAGCGGGAGGGCGAACGCCGCCGCGATCACCGCGATGACGACGATCCGCTTGGTGCGGGGCGACCACGCGGCGACGCGCCCGGAGAGTGTGGTGAACGCCCGCACGCCGGGGACGGAGCGGGTCCGCGCACGCGGCGACACGTGCTCAGCGGTGCCGGGCATCGGTCGGACTGTAGCCGCGCGATCGCGCCCCGAACGGGCACACGGTGCAGCGCTTCGGAGCGGGTACGGCCGTAGAATCGGCCCCGATGGCGACGGCGGTGGTGGACGGTCCGGGCGCCGTGGCCGAGCCCGAGGCGGCCGTCTCCGCTCGGCGTCGAGTGCCCGCGGCCTGGCTCGTCGTCGCCTGGCTCGCATTCGCGGTGGGCTTCGTGGTGGCGCTCGTCGCGCTGGCCCGGCCGCGGTGGTTCCCGATCCTCGACCTCGCCCAGACCGAGATGCGCCTGCGCGACGTCTTCAGCGCGCATCCCCCGCTGATCGGGCTCCCGGGCCGCATCGGGTCGTTCCGCCATCAGGGGTCGCACCCCGGTCCGCTCAGCTTCTGGGCACTCGCCCCGTTCTACGAGCTCTTCGGCGCGTCCGCGTGGGCGATGCAGGCCGCGACGGCCACCCTGAACGCGCTCGCGCTCGGCGCGGCCCTCGTCGTCGGCCGCCGGCGCGGCGGCGCCCCGATGTTCTTCGGCATCGGGGCCGTGCTCGCGGTGCTCACCTACTTCTACGGCCCGTCGATCCTCACCCAGGCCTGGAACCCGTACCTGCCGATCCTCTGGTTCGTCGTGTTCGTGCTCGGAGTCTGGTCGGTCCTCTGCGACGACCTCGCGATGCTCCCGGTGGCGGCCTTCGCCGCGTGCTTCTGCCTCCAGACGCACATCTCCTACCTGGGGCTCGTCGGCGGGCTCGGCGCGGTGGCGCTGGTCTGGACCGCGTGGAGCCTGGCGCGACGACGGGACGCGCTCGACGACCGGCGCTGGTGGTGGGTCGGGCTCGCGGCCGGGATCGTGCTCCTCACCGCCGTCCCGCCGATCGTGCAGGAGCTGACCAACTCCGAGGGCAACCTCACCCTCATCTGGCGGCACTTCACCAACCCGCCCGAGGACCCGATCGGGATCCGGCAGGGTGCGGAGATCCTCCTGGTGCACCTGAACCCGTGGCGGCTCGTCGCGGGCCAGGACGCGACGACCGGGTCGGTCGCGCCGGGGGTCGTGGTGCTGATCGCGTGGGTGGCGTCCGTCGCCGTCGCGGTGCGGGAGCGCGTGCGCGCGCTGCTGGCGCTGGACGTCGTGCTGGCCGGGATGCTCGTGCTCGGCGTGATCTCGATCGCGAACATCTTCGGCTTCGTCTGGTACTACCTGATGCTCTGGGCATGGCAGCTCAACGCCCTCCTCCTCTTCGCGACGGCCTGGGCCGTCCTCCTCCTCGTGTGGCGGGCGCGATCCGACCGCGCGCGGACGGCGCGGCTCGGGACCGTCGCGCTCGCGGTGGTGATGGTGGGGTACCTCACCGGGTTCGCGGTCGACGCGTCGACCGTCGAGCCGCCGACGCCGCGCGTGTCGGCGACCGCCGGGCTCCTCGCGCGTGCCACGATCGGCGCGATCGACAGCGGGAAGTACGTCGGGGGCGGGCCCGACGGCCGATACCAGGTCACTGTCGTCGACACCGTGACGATCAACGCACCCGCGTACACGATGGTCAACGAGCTCGAGCGCGTCGGCATCGACGCGGGGTTCCCCGACAACGTCGCGTATCGGGCCATCGTGACGCCCCGACGGATCGTGACCCGCGGCGACGCCACCGCGGTCGTGCACTACGCGGTCGGTGAGGCGGACATCGTGAAGTGGCAGCGGCTCCCCGGCGTCACGCTGATCGCCCGCAAGGATCCGAGAAGCGCGGCGCAACTGCGGGAGTCGGCCCGCCTGAACCGCGTGGTGCGCCGGCAGATGCGCGCCGGCGGGCTCGCGGAGCTGATCCCGGAGCTCGACGCCAACATCTTCACCACGTCGTTGACGCCCGGCCTCCCGCGCCCGTTGCAGCGGAACCTGTTGCGCCTCCTCGACCTCGGGCGCCCGAACGCGGTGTTCATCGGGCCGCCCGACCTCGCGGAGTGAGCGTGCGGGCGCGGGACCGCAACGTCGCGGTGATGCTGTTCGTGGTGGCGGCGATCCCGGTGGTCGTGGCGACGGTGCGGGCGCTCACGCACCACTGGCTCCCGGTCGGCGACAACGGCCTCGTGGCGGTGCGCGCCGAAGACGTCTTCGGCGCGGCGACGCCACTCATCGGCCAGGCCGCATCGGTGTCGGTCGGCGCACCCCGGCCGCTCAACCATCCCGGTCCGATCCTCTTCCAGCTGCTCGCGGTGCCGATCGCTGCGCTCGGTCGGGCCGCGGGCACCGCCGTCGGCGTCGCGCTGATCAACGTCGCGTCGATCGCGCTCGGCGCGTGGGTCGGATGGCGCCAGGGGGGCCTCCGCCGGTCGGCGCTGGCGTCGCTGGTCGCCACCGCGCTCGCCTGGTCGATGGGGAGCGCCCTGCTCTACGACCCGTGGCAGCCGCACGTGCTGATCCTGCCGTTCCTCGCATTCCTCTTCCTGGTGTGGGGTCTCGCCGAGGGCGACCTCGTGCTCGCGGTACCCGCGGTGGCTGTCGGCAGCCTGCTGCTCCAGACGCACCTGAGCTACGGGTACCTCGTGCCGCTGCTCCTGATCGGGGCGGTGGTGCTCGGGCTCCTCCGGCGCCGGGTCGAGCACCGGCCCGACGCTCGGCCGGCCTGGCGGCCACTGGCGGTGGCGACCGGTGTCGGGCTCCTGCTCTGGATCCCGCCGGTCGTGGAGCAGCTCACGACGCGGCGCGGGAACCTCGGGCGGATCCTCGACCTGGTCCGAGCGGGCCCCGACGCGATCGTGGGGTGGCGCGGCGCGGCGCGCATCACGAGCGCGGTCCTCGTCCGTCCGCCGTTCTGGCTGCGGGACTCGTTCGCCGACACGTTCCGGCCCAAGGGTCAACCCGTCGGCGCGAACGCGCTGTCGATCGCGACCACGGGCGTCCCCAGCATCCGCTGGGCGGCGGTCGCGCTCGGGGTGCTGCTGCTCGCCCTCGTCGTGCTCGGAGCCTGGGCGTGGCGCCGCCGCCGGACCGCGGTCCTCACCGGGGTGGTCGTGGCGCTCGTGGCGATGGCGATCGGGCTCTTCACCACGTCACGGGTCGGCACGGAGATCGTCGGCATCGCTCCGCACCAGTTCCGGTTCCTCTGGCCGATCGCGGCGTTCACGACCTTCGTGTTGCTCGACGGCCTGTTCGAGCTCGTCGCCCGGCGCACGTCGCGGCGCCGGCTCGTCGTCCGGGTGGTCGGTGTGCTCGTGCTCGTGGTCGCGGTCGCCAACCTGCCAACGGCCGCGGCGACCGGCGGACCCGAGATCGAATCGTGGTCGGTCCCGGTCATGCGCCACCTGGACCGTCAGCTCGGGCGGCTGCGGCCGGACGCACCGCTGCTCGTGGAGTGGTCCGACATCCGCTTCCAGGAGCCCATCAGTGGAGCGATCATGGCGGAGCTGGCGTCGCGGGGCATCCCGTTCGTCACCGCGAGCCCGTACGAGGTCCGCCATCTCGGGCCCGAACGGCGCTACGACGGTCACAACGCGCGCTCGAAGGTCTTCTACCGGTCGGGGGCAGTGGCGATGCGCCACACGCTCGGGCCGTTCCACCGGGTCGCGTTCCACGACGGGCTCGACCGGACCGAGCGGGCCCGGCTGCGCCGGCTCGTGCACCGGATCGGGGACTACCTGGGCACCGGCGCGCTCACCGACTCACCGAAGCTGGCCTCTGCGATCGCGTCCGGATTCTTCGTGGCCTTGCGGGGCCCGTTCGACACGCCCGAGTCCCGGGCCGACGCGCTGCGCTCGGGCCAGCTGGCGCTCGCCGTGGACCGTGACCTGCTCGACCTGCCCCGGCCGTGGGCGAAGCGGTTCGCGACCTACGCCCGACTTCAGGAGCGGTCCGACCGGAACACGATCGGCGTCTACGTCGGGCCGGTGCACGCGAAGGCCCCGTGAACCCGTGCCGGTCAGGCCGGCCCGGGGCGGTGGAATCGGCGCAGCAGCGGCCGCTCGAGCAGGAACCACGACAGCGACGCCGACGCGATCGTGAGTGCGAGCACCGCGAGGAGGAACACCAGCCACGGGATGCTGATCACCGAGTTCGTGTGCCACCGGAACGGCGTGTCGGAGGTGTAGACGCCGAACACGGGAATGCCGGTCCACGTGAGGTAGCGATCGATCCACCCCTCGTGCCACAGGTAGATGCCGTACGAGATGCTGCCGAGGTACACCATGACCCGGCTCTGGAGGAAGGCGCGGATCCGGCTCGACGCGGGGTCCTGCGGGCCGAACGCCGCGGGGAGGATCAGCAGCACCGCGATCGCGAGGTACAGGTAGTGCTGGCCCCAGAGCAGGTGAGACGCGATGGCCGGGGAGGTGTGGCCGAGACCGGCGCCGGCGGCGACCCACCAGAGCGCGCCGAACGCGCCCAGCCAGCAGATCGCGGGTGCGGTCCGCCGATCCAATCGGAGCGGGACGGCCCATCCCAGATGGGTGACCGCGAGCACGACGACCGCGATGGCCATGCCCATCGCGAACATGTCCAGCCACCAGGGAAGCCACATCTTGAGCTGTCCGACTCGACCGTCGGAGAATCCGGCGCCCAGCACGAAGGCCTTCCATGCCGCGGACGCGACGACGAGGCCGACGACCCCGAGCAGCTGCGACCGCATGCGCGACGCGACGTCACCGCGTGCGAGGCGCCGCATCCCGTACGCCCACAGGGGGAGGAAGAGGTAGAACGCGATCTCGGTCGAGAGGGTCCAGGACTGGAGCAGCGGGCCGAACGCATCGGTCTGGTGCGGGCTGTAGATGTGGAGCAGGGAGTAGTCGAGCACGAACCGGCGCAGCCCGACGATGTCGCTGACGCCGAAGACGTAGACGACGACGGTCATGGCCAGCCAGTAGGCGGGATAGATGCGGATGGCGCGGCGCCAGAGGTAGCGGCGCAGCGCCGGCGACGACTCGTCGAGGAGATGGGCCCGGGCGAAGGGTCGGTAGAGCAGGATGCCCGACAGCACGAAGAACACCGACACTCCGCCGTCCATGCGGGCGAAGAACGCCCCGCCGAGGTTCGGTCCGTTCGCCCCGCCCGCAAAGGACACGTGGGTCATCACGACCGCGAGCGCGGCGAGCGCGCGCAACCCGTCGAAGCCCGGAAACCGGGGGTCCTTCGCATGCGACGCAACCCCGGAGTCCGTTTGCGCCATCCCGGGGATTGTACGGGCGACGGTGCGGAGCGAGCGGCCAACCGTCGCCTACCATCCGCGTTTCCCCGTCCCGAGGTCGACCGTGCAGCTCTCCGATCGAACGAGCCCCGACCGCCCGGTCGTGGTGACCGGTGCCTCCGGTTGGCTCGGTCGCAACCTCGTGCGCGCGCTCGTCGCATCCGAGCGGTCGGTCCGGGCGCTCGTCCCGGTCGCGGACGACGCACCGCTCCTCGAGGTGATCTCACCGAGGATCACCACCGTCGTCGGTGACGTGCGTGACCCGGCCGCCCTCGACCGGCTGTTCGATGGTGCGGGCGGGACGACGGTGTTCCACGCCGCGGCCGTGATCCACCCGGCCACGGTGCGCGACTTCTTCGACGTGAACGTCGGCGGCACCGAACTGGTGCTCGACGAGGCCCGGCGCGCCGGAGTGGCCCGCGTCGTGCACGTCTCGTCGAACTCGCCCTTCGGGGCGAACGCCCGACCTACGGACCGGTTCACCGAGGACTCGCCGGTCAATCCGTACATGGGCTACGGAGCGTCGAAGTGGGAGGCGGAGCAGATCGTCGCCCGCAGCCAGGAGCGGGGCGACCTCGACACCGTGGTGATCCGCGCACCGTGGTTCTACGGCCCGTACCAGCCGGCGCGGCAGTCGCAGTGGTTCCGCGCGGTGCGCAAGGGCCGCTTCCCGATGCTGGGCGACGGCACCCAGCAGCGATCGATGGTCTACACCGACCATCTCGTTCAGGGGCTGCTGCGCGCCGAGGCCACGCCGGCGGCATCGGGCCGTGCGTACTGGATCGCCGATGCGGAGCCCTATGAGCTGCGCACGATCCTCGCCACGGTGCGCGACGCGCTCGCCGCTGAGGGCCTTCCCGTCTCGGGGGGCCGGCCCCGCCTCCCGCGGCTGGCCGGGGTGGTCGCGGAGCGGCTGGACGGGCTCCTGCAGGACCGCGGCCGCTACGTCCAGGCGCTGCACGTACTCGGAGAGCTGAAGGACACGATCGCGTGCGACATCGGCCGCGCCCGCACGGAGCTTGGCTACGACCCCCAGACCACGCTGCTCGACGGCATGCGCGCCAGCATCCGGTCCGCGGTCGAGCACGGGGAGATCCTGTGACGCGGCTCCTCGTGACGGGCGGAGCCGGGTACTTCGGCACCGTGCTGGCCGCACGGGCCCGCGCCGCCGGTCACGACGTTCGCATCTTCGACCTGAACCCACCGGAGGACCCGACGTTCGACGCGGTGATCGGTGACGTCCGCGACGTCGACGCCTTGCGTGGCGCGTCGGCGGGGATGGACGCGGTGCTCCACAACGTGGCCCAGGTCCCGCTGGCCAAGGACCGTGATCTGTTCTGGTCGGTCAACGTCGTCGGGACCGCGAACGTGCTGCTCGCCGCGCGCGAAGCCGGCGTGGGCAAGGTCGTGCACACGTCCTCGAGTGCGATCTTCGGGATCCCCGACCACAACCCGGTCACCGAGGACACCCCGCCGAGGCCGCTCGAGGCCTACGGGAAGGCCAAGCTCGAGGCCGAGCTCCTCTGCCGGGATGCCGTCGCAGCCGGGCTCGACGTGTCGGTCGTGCGACCGCGCACCGTGCTCGGTCACGGACGGCTCGGGATCATGGCCATCTTGTTCGAGTTCGTCGCCGACGGCGCGCCGGTCTTCGTCCTCGGCTCCGGCGACAACCGCTACCAGTTCGTGCACGCCGACGACCTCGCCGAGGCGTGTCTGCGCGCCGCGCTCCGCCCGGGTGCGGAGACCTACAACATCGGGTGCCGGGAGTTCGGGACGATGCGCGAGACCCTGCAGGCGCTCGTCGACCACGCGGGCACGGGTTCACGAGTGGTGTCGCTGCCGGCGAGACCGGCGGCCCTGGCGATGCGGGCGCTCGGTGAGTCTTCCCTCGTGCCCTTCGCCCCCTACCACTGGCTCCTCTACGGCGAATCGCTGTGGTTCGATGTGAGCAAGGCGGAGCGCGAGCTGGAGTGGATGCCCACGCACTCCAACGCCTCGGCGGTGATCGAGTCCTACGAGTGGTTCCTCGAGCACCGCGGCGGTCTCGGTGGCGACGGCCGGTCGCACCACCAGTCACCCGCGAAGCTCGGCCTCCTGAAGCTGATCAAACACCTGCCGGTCTAGGAAGCGCCCGGCGTCCCCGAGCGGACGAGCCGTCAGGAGGCAAGGAACGCGTCGGCGTTGCGGGCGGCGATCGCCATGATGGCGGCCTGAGGGTTGACGCCCGGGGCGTCGGGGAGCAGGGACGCGTCGTTCACGCGGAGGTTCTCGGTCTCCCAGATGCGGCCGAAGCTGTCGGCGCCGGTGCGGTCGCGGTCCTCGCCCATCCGCACCGTCGACGTGAGGTGCACCGTCATCAGCTTCGAGCGGCTACGGGTCAGCTCGGCCCACCAGGAGCCGAGCCCGGCGCGGTCCCGCACCAGCGTGCCTCCGGTGATCGAGGGGAACAGCTCCAGCGCACCGGCGGAGAGCAGTACCTCCCCGAGGTGCACGAGCCCCCGAGCGAGGCGGCTGAGGTCGGCGTCGGTGAGCGAGTAGGTCACGAGCGGGGCGCGCAGGCCCGGCAGCGCGCGCACGCGGCCGCTGCCCGCGCTGCGGATCGCGGCGTAGTACACGAAGACATGCTGCCACTCGTCGATCACGCGGTCGAGCTCGTCGGGCGCCGCGTCGGCGATGGCCAGCGCGATCTGGCCGCGCCGGCTGGCCGATCCCCCGATGGTGAGGAAGGGCGAGAACTCGGTCACCCGGTGCATGGGGACCTGGTCGTGGTCGTAGGTGTCCGCGAAGCGAGCCGCGACCTTCACCGTCGGGTGGAACTTCAGGCCCTTCCCGATGTTGTCGCGGAGCCCGCTGCGTTGCAGCAGTGCCGGCGATTGGATCGCCCCACCACAGACGAACACGTCGTCGGCGCGCAGGAGGACGCGCTCGACGGATCCGTCGGGGTTGCGGAGCTCGGCACGAGCGCCCCGCACGCGGCGGCCGTCGCGCTCGAGGTCGAGCACCGTACAGTCCGGTTGGATCGTCGCGCCGGCGGCGATCGCGCGCGGGATCATCGTTCGCGTCATCGTCTGCTTGGTACCGCGGCCCTGTTCGTCGTAGGCGAACACCCGGGCGAACTCGACGCTGCGCCAGCCGAGCCGGTGGGCACCTCGATCGAGGGCGGCGGATGAGGGCGGGATCTCTCCGGGCACTCGATTGACCGCGACCGCCGATTCGATGTCGTCGGCGTAGTGGGCGAGCGTCGCGTCGTCGAACGCCGCGATGCCGTACGTCCGACGCCACTCGGCCGCGAGGCTCTCGGGGAGCCGGTGGTAGAGGCCGCTGTTGATCTCGGTGCTGCCGCCGACGCAGCGTCCCTCAGCGAAGGCGATGCCCGGGTTGCCCAACGCGGCACACGCGCCCTGGTGGCGGTACCGGGCGACGAACTCCTCGAGGGAGAAGGGGACGTGAGCGTCGGGCTCGTACCAGGGTCCCTCCTCGGCCACGAGCACGGTCTTGCCGGCCTCGGCCAGGCGCGCCGCCGTCACGGCGCCCCCGGCCCCGGAGCCGACGACGAGGACTTCGGTGTCGATGGTCCTCACGGCGCCGCCAACTCGTGGCGGGCGAAGAGCACCAGCGACGCGAGGAGAGTGGGGTACTGGCGGATCACGCCGACCGGGAAGCGCTCCCACGCCGCCAGGTGGTCCTGCATCGCGGTGGCGTCGGGATCGGCCCCCTCGCGGAGGCGCACCCACGCGCCGAGCAGGACGGATTCGGCCGCGACGCCGAGCCGGAGGTGCTGAGGCATCGCGTGCAGGGACGAGTCCACGAAATCGCTGATCGCACCGTCGTGGCGAGCGTCGTCCGGACCCGCGAGCGCGCCCACGATGCGGCGTTCCAACCAGAGCATGAGCAGGTCACTCTACCGGCGAGGGTCTCCGGCTCCGGACGGCACCGGTCGGGCTTCTCGGACCCCCGACGACCAGTGCCACGAGGGCGGTCGCGGTGGCCACCACGATGGTGGGCTCGGCGCCGATGCGGAAGCGCTGCCCTCCGTAGGTCGCGGCGCTCGCGACGACGACGCTGACGAGCGCCGCGAGGAGTGGCCAGGCCGGCGCCTTCCGACGGACGAGGATCACGAGTCCGGCGGCCGCCAACGGGTACATGGCCCACTCCAGCCAGGTTCCCCATCGCTGCCACTGCTCCGGCCGGCCCTCGAGCGCGTCGAGCTGGATCTGCTGCGCCGGGCGGAAGAGCCCGAAGGTCCGCAGGACGCGCGCGACGGCGACCTTTGGCAGCTCGCCCACGTGCTCGCGTGCGTAGTCGACGCCGCGCCGGCGCTGGTCGGTCCCCGCCATCGCCTCGTTGAAGCCCGGTTGATGCCCGTTGAAGCCCGTGAAGCACTCGCCGCCCGCCGGGTCGCCGCGGCCGAAGGTGGATCGCCACGAGCCGAGCGACGGTCCGGAATAGGTGAGCCGGCAGTTCGCACCGGAGAGCACCCCGCCGAAGTTGTTCGAGACCGGGACGAGCTGATGGAACGTGCGCTCGTTCCGGATCGTCCATGGCAGGACCACGACGACGACGCCGGCGATCCCGAGCGCGACGACCCCGACGCGGCGAGCGACCGAGCCGGGGGTCCGCACTGCCAGCGGCACGACGAGCAGCATCGCGAGCAGGGCGCCTTCGGCGCGGGTCAACGTGGCGAACCCGAGCACCACGCCGATCATCCCGACGGCGAGGGGGGTCGGGGACGCATGGGCGCGCACCGCCAGGAGCAGCGACAGCGCGACCAGGAACCCGAACACCGTTTCGCTCATGAGCGTCACGTCGGGAAGGAAGAGCATCGGCGAGACAGCGGCGATCATCGCGGCCACGATGCCGACGCGCGCGCCGGCGACGCGACGGCCGAGTGTCCCGATGACCACGACGGTGCCCGTCCCGACGACGGCCAGGCAGATCCGCTGCCACTCGACGCTGCGGAAGCCGAGCCGCGAGAAGAGTGACACGACGAACGGGTGCAGTGGCGGGTACTCGGCCGTGGGGACCACGAGGTGGAAACGGGCGAGGTCGAACGGGCGGATGTAGCCGCGACCGTCGGCGAGGTTGTTCGCGATCAGGTGGTACGCGCTCGCGTCCCCGAGCTTCGGCACGTGGGGGTCGACGAGCAGGATGACGAGCACGCGGATCGTGAACGCAATCGCCGCGATGACGGCCAGTTGCACTGCGAACCGGCGCGAGCGCACCGACGCATCGTCCCGGATGTCGGCAGGCACGGGTCAGCGCGAGGGGAACCGGCGGGGACGGCGCGCGATCGCGAACAGGACCGGGGTGGTCGGCACGATGTCGGTGGTGGCGTAGAAGTGCGAGTCGTCGAGTCCCGAGCCGATCCCGGTGCTCTCCGACCCGAGCGCGCGGTACACGACGGGGAGCGCGTGCTCGTAGGTCCACACGTACATCTTTCGGGGTATCCGCTTGCGCAGCCCGAGCGGATCGATCTTCAGGAGCTTCTCGCCGCTGCGGCGCCGCGCCGCGAAGTCGGCCTGGAGGACATCGTCGCCTTCGAGGCCGATCATCTGCACCTCCTCGAAGAAGAGGTGCAGGATCGACGCGAGCTCCTCGGCCTCGAAGAGATACACGTGGAACGGGTTCTCGAAGTCGGCCGGCCGGTTCGGTGTGATCACGAACGCGGTGCCGTCGTCGGTGCAGACCCGTGCGAGCTCGGCGACGTGGTTCTCCGGCATGACGAAGTGCTCGATGATGTGCGACGAGCACACGGCGTCGAACGCGGCGCTCCGGAACCCCAGGGCGGCGCCGTCCATGGCCACGAACTCGGCGTCGGTCCCCTTGGGTCCCCTCGGGCCGAAGTCCGAACGCGCGAGCGCTGCGGTCGCGGGGTCGTAGTCGACCCCCACGACGCGCCGGCCCGGCCCGCAGAACCGTGCGGTCTCCATCCCGACGCCGCAGCCGACATCGAGGATCCGGCCGGTACCCAGGCGTGCGATGACCTCCCGGTACCCCGCGTCGTGCAGCGCGAGCAGCGAATCCGGGGTGCTGCCCTCCATCGGTCGTTCGCCGGTCAGCTTCACCTGGGCATCCTCGGGGTGGCGGCGGGGGCGCGGCCGTCGACCGGCAGCGCCGGCCGGGGTCCGGCTCGCCCCGTGAGGGGCGTAGAATATCCGGGCGCTCCGCCGGGGCGGCGCAGTGGGGGACGACAAGCGTGGCTGATCTCGACGGTCTGGCAACGACCGCGGACATCGCGAAGCTGGGGGACCTGGCCGCCGAGGCCGGGCTCCAGCGCGTGTCGATGCTCGCCTGGCGTGACCTCGACGACCCCGAGGCCGGGGGATCGGAGGTCCACGCCTCCACGGTCGCCCGCCTGTGGGCCGAGGCCGGCATCGAGGTCACGATGCGGACCTCCTACGCCGCCGGGCAACCGCAGTTGAGCTGGCGCAACGGGTACCGCGTGATCCGCAAGGCGGGCCGCTACATGGTGTTCCCCCGCGCCGCGTTCTCCGAGATGATGGGCTGGCACGGCGGGAAGGACGGTCTCGTCGAGATCTGGAACGGGATGCCGTTCATGTCGCCGATCTGGGCCCGCACGCCACACGTGACCTGGCTGCACCACGTGCACGCCGACATGTGGGACATGACGCTTCCGCCGAAGCTCGCGGCGGTGGGCCGGACGCTCGAATCGACGATCGCGCCGAGGTTCTACCGGCGGACGCCGATCGTGACCCTGTCGGACTCGTCCAAGCACGAGCTGGTCGACGACCTGCACTTCAAGCCGTCGATGGTCCACGTCGTGCCGCCCGGCATCGACCCACGGTTCTCGCCCGGCGGCGACCTGTCGCCGACCCCGCTCGTGGTCGCCGTCGGACGGCTCGTGCCCGTGAAGCGCTTCGAGATCCTGGTGGAGGCATTGGTGCGGCTCCGCACGCGCCACCCCGACCTCGAGGCGGTGATCGTCGGCGAGGGCTACCGACGTGAGCAGCTCGAGACCCAGATCCACGAGGCGCGCGCCGAGCGATGGCTGCACCTCGCCGGCCACGTCACCGACGACGAGGTGATCGACCTCTACCGGCGGGCGTGGGTGCTCGCCAGCGCGTCCGCTCGGGAAGGTTGGGGCATGACGGTGACCGAGGCCGCGGCCTGCGGCACGCCGGCGGTCGTCACCCGCATCGCCGGCCATTCCGACGCCGTGGCCGAGGGTCGTTCCGGATTGCTCGTGGACACGCCCGACGAGCTGGTCGGGGGTCTGGACCGTGTCATCGTCGACCCGGATCTGCGGTCCCGGCTGTCGGTGGGCGCCCGGGCGCACGCCGAGCAGTTCACGTGGGCGGCCACCGCGCGGGGCACGCTCGAGGTCCTCGCGGCCGAAGCGTTGCGCCGCCGTCCCCACTCCTGACCGGACCCGTTCGCGGCCGGCGCGTGGGGGTCTGCGAACACGGGGGGCGGGTAGGGTCCGCCGATGGCCGATCCGAAGTCGTTCTTCCTGAGCGGGCCGATCCACGAGTACCTCGTGAATCACGGCACGCCGCCCGACGCCGTGCAGCGGGAGCTGATCGCCCGGACGGCGGCGCTCGGCGATGTGAGCGGCATGCAGATCGCGCCGGAGCAGGGTGCGTTCATGACCCTCCTGACGCGGCTGCTCGACGTGCGCTTCGCGGTCGAGGTCGGCACGTTCACCGGCTACAGCGCGCTCTGCATCGCACGGGGGCTGGCTCCCGGCGGTCGCCTGGTGTGCTGTGACGTGAGCGAGGAGTGGACGGCGATCGGACGCGACGCCTGGGCGCGAGCCGGCGTCGACGACCGCATCGATCTGCGCATCGCGCCCGCGATCGAGACGCTGCGGGCGCTGCCGGCCGACCCGGCGATCGACCTCGCGTTCGTCGACGCCGACAAGCCGATGTACGGCGAGTACGCCCAGGAGCTGCTGGCGCGGATGCGGCCCGGCGGCGTCCTGCTCGTGGACAACGTGCTCTGGAGCGGCGCCGTCGCCGATCCCGCCGTCGTGGACGACACCACGAAGGCGATTCGTGCCTTCAACGACCGGCTGGCCGCGGACGACCGGGTCGAAGTCGTGATGCTGCCACTCGGCGACGGCCTGACGGTCGCGCGCCGCGTCTGATCGAGCCGCTCAGAACTTCCCGGTGCGTCCGTAGCGGTAGTACGACGCGTACTTCGTGCCGATCTCCGGTGGCACGCCGATGATCGGCCCGAGCGCCCGCGAGCCCCAGACGACCTCGGCGGTGCGCTCGACCAGCGCCGCGACGTGCAGGGCGTCCTTCGGCGTCGAGCCGCACGCGAACAAGCCGTGGTTGGCCATCACCACCGCGGCGCGGTCGGCCACGCGACGGGCGACCTCGTCGGCGAGCTCCTGCGAGCCGGTCTCCCGGTACTCGGAGCACTCGACGTCGCCGCCCACGTAGACGTCGAACTCCTCGACGACGGCCGGGATCGGCTGGTGGGTGATCGCGAACATCTGCACGTGCTTGGCGTGGCAGTGCATGGTGGCGCCGATCTCGGGGTACGCGTTCAGCACCGCGAGGTGGAGCTGCTTCTCGCTCGTGGGGCCCCGGTGGCCCTCGACCACCGTGCCCTCCGGGTCGCAGACGACGAGATCGTCGAGACCCATCTCGAGGTAGTCGAGGCTGCTCGGTGTGAGCACGACGTTGCCGTCGGGCATCCGGGCCGCGAGGTTCCCGGCGGTGCCTTCGACGAGCCCTGAGCGCAGCATCTCCTGCGCGGCCCAGAGCAGTTGCTCCTTCACGGCGTCCGCCTCGCTCACCGGGCGTCCAGCACTTCGGGGTTCACGAGGTGGTCGACCGACCCACCGGCGAAGAGCGCGGCGAGCCCGTTCGCGATGGACTCCGAGTGACGGGTCTCGGTGTTCCAGGTCGCGCCGCCGATGTGCGGGGTGAGCACCACGTTGCCCATCGAGCACAGCGGGTGGTCCACGTCCAGGTGCTCACCCACGAAGTGATCGAGGCCGGCGCCGGCCAGCTTGCCGGACTGCAGGGCGATCACGAGCGCGTCGGTGTCGTGGAGCTGGGCCCGTGCGGTGTTGACGAAGATGGCCCCCTCCTTCATGGCCGCGAACTGCGCGGCGCCGATCAGGCCTTCGGTCTCGGGGGTCACCGCGGCGTGCATCGAGACGACGTCCGCCTCCGCGAGGAGCGCGTCGAGCGAGTGGGTGGCGTCGGGCGCGTACGGGTCGGAGGTGATGACGCGCATGCCGAGGCCCTCGAGGCGCCATTTCGTGGCCCGGCCGACCGCGCCCAGCCCGACGAGGCCCGCGGTCCGGCCGTTGAGCTCCCACGCGCGGAAGCGCTGGTACGGGATGGTGCCGTCGCGCCAGACCTGTCCCTCGCGAACGTCCATGTCGGCCCGGACGATCCCGCGGTTCACCGCGGAGAGCAGGCCGATCGTGATCTCGGCCACCGCATCGGCGTTGCGACCGGGGGCCCGCAGCACCGGGATGCCCTTCGCCGTGGCGGCGGGGATGTCCACGTTCGTGGGGTTGCCCCGGCAGGAGCCGATCGCCACCAGGGGCAGGTCGAGCACCGGGCCCTTCACGCTGTCGCTCTCGACCACCAGGAGGGTCGCCCCCTCGGCGACGATGCGTTCGGCGAGCTGCTCGGAGTTGTAGAGCCGCAGGGGCCGGTGGTCGATCCAGGGATCGAGAACGACCTCCGAACAGAGGGAGGTCAGGAGCTCGAGGCCGGGGCCCCGGAATGGCGCGGTGACGAGGGCTTTGGGCTGGTCCATCGGCCGCAGTCTCGCACGCGCCTGACGTCGGCGTCAGCAACGGGTCAGGACGCCAGGGCCTCGGGATCGCCGTGGTGGAGCAGCCGGGTCACGGTGTCCACCGTGCGGGGCCGGTGGAGCAGGAACCCCTGCACGAGGTCGCACCGGTGCCGGCGCAGCTCATCGAGCTGGGCGCGGCTCTCGACGCCCTCGGCGACGGTGACGAGGCCCATCGAGCGAGCCAGCTTGATGATCGCGGGAGCGAGCGACGGTGGCCCGTCGGGGTCGTCGAGGCACTGGACGAAGCTCTTGTCGATCTTGACGATGTCGATGGGGAGCTGTTGGAGGAAGGCGAGGGACGAATAGCCGGTGCCGAAGTCGTCGAGCGCGATCCGCACGCCGAGGTCCTTGAGTCCGACCAGCGTGGCCAACGCCTGCTCGGTGTCGCCCATCATGGCGGTCTCGGTGATCTCGATGATCAGGCGGATGGGTTCGATGCCCGAACCGTCGATCGCGGCGGCGACGTCGGCGACGAGCGAGCCGCCCGCGAGCTGATTGGCCGAGATGTTCACCGCGACGCTGATGTCGCGGCTGGGGGCCCTGGTTGACGGCCTGGACGTCCACGCAGGCGCGCTCGAGGAGCCGCCGACCGAGCAGGTCCATGAGGCCGAGGTCCTCGGCGAGCGGGATGAACGTGGCCGGCGCGAGCAGCCCACGGGTCGGGTGGTCCCATCGCACGAGCGCCTCGACCGCGGCAATGTCGGCGGAGGAGGCGGCGACGATCGGTTGGTAGAAGAGGATGAACTCGTCCCGGCTCACCGCCCGGCGCAGCTCGGCCTCGACCTCGATCCGGACGACCGCCGCGTCGTGCTGGCGGGTCTCGAAGGTCTCGAAGCGATCCTTGCCGCGGGCTTTGGCCGCGTACATCGCGAGGTCCGCGTCGCGCAGGATCTGCTCGGTGGTCGAGTCGGAGCCGCCGAAGGCGATCCCGATGCTGACGGTGGAGAACACCTGGTGCTCCCCGATGTGGAAGGAATCGCGGAAGCAGTCGCGGATCCGCTCGGCCACGAACAGTGCGTCCCGTTCGTCGGCCAGGTCCTCCATCAGGACCGCGAACTCGTCGCCGCCCAAGCGCGCCGCGGTGTCGGAGTCGCGCAGGCACGAGGTCAGGATCCGGGAGGCAGTGAGCAGGAGCTCGTCCCCGGCGTGGTGGCCGAGGCTGTCGTTGACGGTCTTGAAGTTGTCGAGGTCCAGGAACAGCACGGCGAAGCGGGCCGCCGTCCGCCGTGCCCGACTTGCCGTGTGCTGGACCCGCTCCGAGAAGCGCTCCTTGTTCGCGAGCCCGGTGAGCTGATCGTGGAACGCTCGGTAGACGAGCTCGGACTCGAGCCGCTTCTGCTCGGTGCGGTCCCGGAAGCTCCAGACACGGCCGACGATGCGTCCGTCGACGAACTGGGGGATCGAGACGCGCTCGAAGACCCGACCGTCCTTGAACTCCACGATGTCGGAGCTGTGCTCGTGGGGCGCGTCCTTCATCTCCCGGACGACCGACAGATAGGCGTCGGGGTCGATGAGCTCGCTGAGCACGAACTCGGTCGCCTCGCCGCGCGCGCCGTGCGCGCGGAGACCCTCGGGGATCTGCCACATGTCCAGGTACCGCCGGTTGACGCTCGTCACCCGGTCCTGTTCGTCCATGACGAGCACGCCGTCGGCGGTCGAGTCGAGCGTGGCGCGGAGCAGCGACAGCGCACGGCGGAGTTCGGCCTCTGCCGCGACCCGCTCGGTCGCGTCCTGGAGCGTCAGCACGAAGCCCTCCACGGTCGGGTCCTCGCTGAGGTCGGCGACGCGAACCTCGACCGGCAGCACCAGGTCGGGATCACGGGTCTGCATCGTCACCACGACCGTGCTGGGCTCCCCCGGTTCCGCGGTGGTCAGCGCCTGCCGGAGATGGGCGCGGTCCTCGTCGGTGGCCAGGAGATGGGTCAGTCCGACGCGAGCGACGGTGTCGGGATCGTGGCCGGTGAGTCCCAGGACGGTGCTCGACACGGACCGGACCGTGCCGTCGCGTCCGAGGAGCACGACGACCACGCCCGCGTTGTGGACGAGGGAGCGGAGCTGCGCGTCGTCTCCGCGCGCCAGGTCGTAGTGCCGACGTTCGGTGATGTCGCGCAGACAGATCGCCAGCCGGCCGTCGTCCAAGGGTGCGCCGACGACCTCGGCCAGGCGCCAGCCGTCACGGGCGCGCACGCGGAGCTCGATCGGGGCACCAACCGGCTCGGCTTCGACGCCCCCGAGCGCGCGGAACGCCCATTCCCGATCGTCGGGGTGCACGAGCTCGGTCGCGGTCGTCCCGACGAGCTCGTCGACCGGGTGGCCGACGACGCGCTCCATGGCGGCATTGGCCCAGCGGACGATCGCGTGCTCGTCGACGAGAGCCACGGCGTCGGGGAGGCCGCACAAGAGTTCGACGAGCGGTTCGGTGTCCATGAGTCCTGCCAGGGTGAGCGACAGGTCCGTATCGTCGGGAGCTCAGCCCTGCTTGAGCTGTCCCCCCGGGGCCTGGGAGCCAGGGGACCTGCCGGACGGGCTCAGGAGGCGATCGGCTGCGCCAGGGTGGTCTCCTGGAGCAAGGCGGTCAGTTCGGCGACAGGCATGGGCCGGTGGAGCAGGAAGCCCTGGACCAGATCACATCCGAGCGCCCGGAGGCGGTCCAGCTGCTCACCGGTCTCGACGCCCTCGGCCACCGGCACGAGGTCCAGCGAGCGTGTGAGCTGGATGATCGCGGTCGCGAGCGACAGCGCTCCCGTGCTCTGCCCGATCGACGCGATGAAGGACTTGTCGATCTTGACGATGTCGATCGGGAACTGCTGGAGGTAGGTCAGCGACGAGTAGCCCGTCCCGAAGTCGTCGAGGGCGAGGCGCACGCCGAGGGCGTCGAGCGCGACGAGATTGCGCCGCGCCGTGGTGGTGTCGAGCATCATCGCGGTCTCGGTGATCTCGAGGATGAGCGAGGCCGGTGCCAGCTCCGAGGCGGCGAGGGCGGCCTCCACGTCGTCCACGATGGTGTCGCCCACGAGCTGGCGCGGTGACACGTTCACGCTCACGGCGAGGTCCGGTGCCGGGCCGCGGTTCCACCGGGCGGTCTGGCCGCAGGCGTCGAGGAGGATCTGGCGGCCGATGTCGTCCATGAGCCCCGCGTCCTCCGCGATCGAGATGAAGGCGTCCGGGCGCAGGAGTCCACGGGTCGGGTGCTCCCACCGGATCAATGCCTCGACGGCGACGATCCCCTGCGTCGTGGAGTCGACGATCGGCTGGTAGTTGAGCGTCAGCTCCTGGCGGCCCAGGGCGTTCCGGAGGTCCGCCTCGAGCTCGACGCGGGTGACGGCGGCTTCGTGGTGCTCCGCCGCGAACAGCTCGAAGCGGTTCTTGCCGCGCGCCTTGGCGAGGTACATGGCGACGTCGGCGTCGCGCAGGATCTGCTCACTCGTGGAGCTGGCCGAACCGAAGGCGATGCCGATGCTCACGGTCGTCACCACGTCACGTCCGCCGACGGGGATCGGCTGCCGGAAGGAGTCGCGAATGCGCTCCGCGACGGCGGTCGCGCTGTCATTGTCGTTGACGTGCTCGAGCAACACCGCGAACTCGTCGCCGCCGAGGCGGGCCGGGGTGTCGCCGGCGCGCAGGCAGCGAGCGAGCATCTCGGCGGCGACGACGAGGAGCCGATCTCCGGCGGCATGGCCCAGGGAGTCGTTGACGGTCTTGAAGTTGTCGAGGTCGCAGAAGAGCACGGCGAAGCCCTCGGCGGTGCGTTGGGACCGTTCGGCCGCGTGCTGGAGCCGATCGCAGAACCGGGCCTTGTTCGCGAGTCCGGTGAGCTGGTCGTGGAACGCGCGGTAGACGAGCTCGTCCTCGAGCCGCTTGCGCTCGGTCAGGTCCCGGAAGCTCCAGACCCGCCCGACCACCTCGCCGTCGACGCGCTGCGGCCGCGAGAAGCGCTCGAACACCCGGCCGTCCGTGAAGGCGATCATGTCGTAGCTCTCGGCGTCGAGGTCCGCGTAGAGGTCCTCGACCTTGCGGAGGAACGCGTCGGGATCCTCGAGCTGGCTGACCACGGAACGGAGCACCGCATCGTCGTCCCGCGCGTCGAGTAGCTGCTCCGGGACGTGCCACATCTCCGCGAACCGGCGGTTGAAGTTGGTGATGCGGCCCTCGCGGCTGACGACGAGAATCCCGTCGGCCGTCGAGTCGAGGGTGGCCTCGATCAGCGACAGCGTCGTGCGGACGGCCTCCTCGGCCGCGACCCGCTCGCTGACGTCGTGACCGGACAGGACGTACCCGCCGACGGTGGGGTCGTCGAGAAGGTTCACGATCGTGAACTCCATCGGGACGCGCTCAGCGTCTGGCGGACCCATGGTGACCGTGGCCGAGGTGGTGACGCCGGGGAGCGCATCCGCCTGCGCGGCTCGGAGCAGCACGCGGTCGGGCGGGTCGAGGAGGTCCTCGAAGGGGCGCCCGAGGATCACCTCCTGGTCCAGGCCGGTCAGGCGGGTGATCGCGGCGGACACGGACTGAATGGTGCCGTCGCCGTCGAGCAGCATGGTCACGGCGCCGGCGTTGTGCACGAGGGAGCGGAAGCGCGCCTCTTCGCCGTGCGCGACCTCGTAGCGGCGTCGCTGGGTCAGGTCGCGGATGCACGCCGCGATCGCACCGTTGCCGATCGGGGCGCCGGTCAGCTCCACGAGTCGCCAACCGTCGGCGGCGCGGATCCGGATCTCGATCGGGGTGCCCGCGACCTTGTCCTGCACGGTGCCGACGGCGAGGAACACGAGCTCGGCATCATCGGGGTGGATGAGATCCAGTGCCGAGAGGTCGTGCACGTCCTCGAGCGTCACGCCGAACATGCGCTCCGCGGCCGGATTCCCCCATTGGATGCCGAGATCGGATCCGACCACGACCACCGCATCCGGGAGCAGGCCCGGAAGCTCGCGTGGGTAGAGATCCATCATCCTCGGCGGTGTCCTCTCGGTTCCCTCAGCGGGGCTATCGGCCGCCGGTTGGGTGGTCTTGAGCGCGTGGCGGGCGCGGTAGCGTCCCCTCCCCATGCGAGCACTCGTCACCGGCGGCGCCGGTTTCATCGGGTCCCACCTCGTCGATGCGCTGGTCATCCGAGGGGAGGACGTGCGGGTGCTCGACGACTTCGCAACCGGCCGTCGCGAGAACCTCAATCCGGCCGCGGAGCTCGTCGAGGGCTCCGTCGCCGACGAGGCCGTGGTGGCGGGCGCCGTCGCCGACGTCGAGGTCGTGTTCCATCTCGGGGCGCTCGGCGCCGTCGCCCGGTCCGTTGCGGATCCGCGTGCCTCGAACGCCGCGAACGTCGACGGCACCCTCAACGTTTTGACACTCGGACGCGACGCGGGGGTGCGTCGTGTGGTGTTCGCATCCTCGAGCAGTGTCTACGGCGGCGCCGAGCAGGTGCCCACCCCGGAGTCGGCGCCGCTGCGTCCTCGTTCGCCGTATGCGGTCACCAAGCTCACCGGGGACTGGTACACCCGGATCTTCGCCGAGCTGTACGACCTCGAGACGGTCGTGTTGCGGTACTTCAATGTGTACGGGCCGCGCCAGCGGCCCGACGCCGCCTACGCCGCGGTGATCCCCCTGTTCGCGGCGGCGCTGACGGCGGGGGAGCGGCCGACGATCCACGGCGATGGGACCCAGAGTCGCGACTTCACCTACGTCACCGACGTCGTTGCCGCGAACCTCGCCGCCGCGACGGCCCCCGCCGATGCGGCGAGCGGGCGGGCGTTCAACGTGGCGCCGGGCGCGGGCACGAATCTCCTGGAGTTGCTCGACGGTCTCGCGCAGCGCATCGGCGTGACCCCCGACCCGGTCTTCGTCGACCCGCGACCGGGCGACGTCAAGATCTCCTGTGCGGATGCATCTGCGGCCCGTGAGGTCCTCGGCTGGGCGCCGACGGTGAGCATCCCGGACGGCCTCGCCCACTACGTCGACTGGCTCCGCGCCTGACACCCGGGTCGGCAACTGCAGGTGGTCCCTGCGCTGTCATCGGAGCAGCCACTCGGGCACCGTTCGCGGGGTCCAGGCCGCGACCAGTGCAACCAGGTCGGGGCGGACGCCACGACCGCGGACGCGCGCGGAGCCTCAGCTGCCCAGTAGCGCGGCGACCACTCCCGCGGCCTCGGCGGGCGTCGGGCCGGGGGTCAGGACCAGCTCGGGTTCGAGCGGAGCTTCGTACGGATCGTCGATGCCGGTGAAGCCGGTGATCTCCCCGGCGCGGGCCTTGGCGTAGAGCCCCTTCGGGTCTCGTTGCTCGCAGAGCTCGAGCGGGGTGTCCACGAAGACCTCGACGAAGCGCAGGCCCAGCTCGGCGTGCCGCGACCGCACCCGGTCCCGGTCGGCGCGGTACGGGCTGATCAGCGGCACGATCGCCACCACGCCCGCGTCGGCGAACAGGGTGGCCACCTCACCGGCCCGCCGGACGTTCTCGTTGCGCGACGCCGCGTCGAAGCCGAGGTCACCGTTGAGGCCGTGGCGGAGGTTGTCGCCGTCGAGCAGGTAGGCGGGAATCCCCGCGGCGACGAGGCCGTGTTCGAGCGCCACCGCGACCGTCGACTTCCCTGAGCCCGAGAGCCCGGTGAGCCAGACCGTCATGCCGTCGTGGCCGGTTGCGGCGCGGCGCTGCTCGCGGGTGACGGTCCCCTCGTGGAAGACGACGTTCGGGCTCTTCGCGGGCTCGGCCATCGCAGGCGGGACTATGCGTCCAGGATCATGCCGGCGCCGACGGTCTCGTTCGAGCGCTCGTCGATGAGGATGAACGAACCGGTCGTGCGGTTGCGCCGATACTCGTCGACGAACAGGGGAGTGGTCACCCGCAGGCTCACCCGGCCCATGTCGTTCATGTTCAGGGTGCCCGAGGTCTCGTCCCGCGAGAGCGAGTTCACGTCCATCCGGTAGTGCAGATCCCGGACGAGCGCGCGGGCCGAGCGGGTGGTGTGCTTGATCGCGTACTTCCCACCGACCTCGAGCGGACGCTCGCTGAACCAGCAGATCATGGCGTCGATCTCCTGGGTGACGCTCGGCGCGTTGTTCGGGCGACAGATGAGGTCCCCGCGGCTGATGTCGATGTTGTCCTCGAGCCGGATGGTCACCGACATCGGCGGGATCGCTTCCTCGAGCTCGGTGCCGTAGAGATCGATGCCGGCGATGCGGGTGGTGAGGCCGGAGGGGAGCACCAGCACCTCGTCGCCGGGACGGAACGTGCCGCCCGCGACCTGGCCCGCGTAGCCGCGGTAGTCGTGGAACGCGTCGGTCATCGGGCGGATGACGAACTGCACCGGCATGCGCGAGTCGATCAGGTTGCGGTCCGATCCGATGTAGAGGTGCTCCAGGTGGTGGAGCAGCGTCGAGCCGTCGTACCAGCGCATGTTGGGGCTGTGCTCGGTGACGTTGTCCCCGTGGAGGGCCGAGACCGGGATGAACGTCAGGTCGGTGATGTCGAGCTTGCCGGCCCACTCGCGGAACTCCTCCGAGATCCGGTCGAAGACCAGCTGGTCGTAGTCGACGAGGTCCATCTTGTTGACGCAGAGGACCAGGTGACGCACGGAGAGCAGCGACGCGATCACCGCGTGGCGACGGGACTGCTCGACCACGCCGTGCCGCGCGTCGACGAGGATGAGAGCGAGGTCGGCCGTGCTGGCTCCGGTGACCATGTTGCGCGTGTACTGCACATGGCCCGGGGTGTCGGCGATGATGAACTTCCGCCGTGGGGTCGCGAAGTAGCGGTAGGCCACGTCGATGGTGATGCCCTGCTCGCGCTCGGCCCGCAGACCGTCGGTGAGCAGTGCCAGGTTCGTGTAGTCGAACCCCCTTTCCCGCGACGTGCGCTCGACGGACTCGAGCTGATCCTCGAAGATCTGCTTCGAGTCGAGGAGCAGCCGGCCGATCAGCGTGCTCTTGCCGTCGTCGACCGAACCGGCGGTGGCGAATCGGAGCATCTCCATCAGAAGTAGCCCTCCTTCTTCCGGTCCTCCATCGAGGCTTCGTTGAACTTGTCGTCCGCCCGCGTCTCGCCGCGCTCGGTGATCCGGCTGGCGGCGACCTCGAGGATGATGTCGGCGGCGGTCGCGGCGGGGGATTCGACCGCGCCCGTGCAGGTCGCGTCCCCGACGGTCCGGAAGCGCACGACGATCTCCTCGAGCTCCTCGTCGGGCAGGAGCGACACGTGCTCGGTGAGCGCGAGGAGCATGCCGTCCCGGCGGAAGACCTGGCGCCGATGGGCGAAGTAGATCGACGGCAGCTCGATGTCCTCCCGCTCGATGTACTGCCACACGTCCATCTCGGTCCAGTTCGAGATCGGGAAGACGCGGATGTGCTCACCCTTGCGGTGCCGGGCGTTGTAGAGGTTCCAGAGCTCGGGCCGCTGGTTCTTCGGGTCCCACTGGCCGAAGTCGTCCCGGAAGGAGAAGACCCGCTCCTTGGCCCGGGCCTTGTCCTCGTCCCGGCGGCCCCCGCCGAAGACGGCGTCGAACCCGTGCTGCTCGATCGCGTCGAGCAGGGTCACGCTCTGGAGCCGGTTGCGGGTGGCCTTGGGGCCGGTGTCCTCGTGGACGCGGCCCTCGTCGATCGACTTCTGCACGGAGGCCACGACCAACGGCACGCCGAGCTCCGCGGCGCGCCGGTCCCGGAAGTCGAGCACCTCGGCGAAGTTGTGGCCGGTGTCCACGTGCATGAGCGGGAACGGCAGCCGGGCGGGCCAGAAGGCCTTCTCGGCCAGCTTGAGCATGAGCGCGGAGTCCTTCCCGCCCGAGAAGAGCAGGACGGGCCGCTCGAACTCGGCGGCCACCTCGCGCATGATGTGGATCGACTCGGCCTCGAGGGCGTCGAGGTGCGAGATCGTCGTGTCGGTCACCGGGTCCTCCGGGTCGCCAGGAACGGAGCAGTGTACTGCCCGGGAACGGACGCTCGATCGGGCGGGGGCGTCATGTGTTCACCACCTCGATCACGGCGGCGGCGTACTCGGGCCGGCAGATCAGCAGATCCGGGAGGGAGCGCTCGGCGTCGTTGTACACGAGCGGGGTGCCGTCGAGGCGGGAGACGTGGAGCCCGGCGGCGGCCGCGACGGCCACCGGCGCGGCGGAATCCCACTGGTACTGCCCGCCGGCGTGGGCGTAGACGTCGACCCGGCCCTGGAGGATCGCCATCGCCTTCGCGCCGGCCGAGCCCATCGGCACGAGCTCGGCGTCGAGGGCGTGCTGGAGCGCCTCGGTGATCGCGGGCGGACGGGTACGCGAGACCACCAGCCGGGGCGGACCGTCCTCGCGGGCGGGGAGCGTGGGGACGGGCTCGGTGGCGTAGACGAGGCCCTGGGCCGGGAGGGCGACGGCCCCGATCGCCGCCGAACCCCGGATCGAGAGCGCCACGTGGACGGCCCAGTCGTCGCGATCGCCCTCGCCGTACTCACGGGTGCCGTCGAGAGGGTCGACGATCCAGACGCGGTCGTGGTCGAGACGGGCGAGGTCGTCGGCGGATTCCTCGGAGAGGATGGCGTCTCGAGGTCGCTCGCGGTGCAGGCGGTCGAGGATGAGCACGTTCGCCCGCGCGTCGCCGGCGGCCTTCAACTCGGTCGGGTCGGCGATCGTCGGGCGGAGCGCGAGGAGAAGGTCGCCTGCCTCCCGCGCGATCGCCGCGGCCAGTTCGTGGTCGTTCACGTCAGCTCCGTCTCGGGTCCGTGGTCATCGGCGATGGCGAGCATCGGGGATCGCGGCGAGCTTCTCGATCCGGGCCGGGAGCCGCCCGGCGGCGAGATCCGCGATCGTGACGCCTTCGAGCACGTCGCGGAGGCTGGCGCGTACCGCGATCCACACGTCGGCGAGGCGCGCGGCGGGGCCTGGGTAGGCGACCGTTTCCGGCGCGTCGCCGTGCACCGCGGCGAGCGGACCGTCGACGGCCCGGATCACGTCGGCCACGGTCACGTCGGCGGCGGGTCGGGCGAGGAGGTAACCGCCCACGGCACCCCGGCGGGACTGGACGACGCCGGCGGTCCGGAGCGAGCCGAGGATGTTCTCGCAGAAGGCGAGTGGCGCACCCTGGGCGGCGGCGAGGGCGGGGCCGGTGACCGGAGTGTCGGTCGGCGCGGCGGCCAGCTCGGCCGTGAGCCGCACCGCGTAGTCCGCCTTGGCCGAGATCCGCACGGCGGCACCGTAGCGGACCGGGTCGCCATGGTTGCCCAGCCCGATAATCCCGACTAACTTAGTGCAGATAGCGGAACGGTCGCGGGGTGGGAGCGCCGGGTTGGGCGCCGTCGCACCGACGGGGGGAGCAGCGTGGACGGGTTGCTGGTACTCGGGGGCCTGGGGGTGGGCGTCGTCGTCGGACTCACCGGCATGGGGGGCGGCGCGCTGATGACGCCGATGCTCGTGATCTTCTTCGGCGTGGACCCGGTCACCGCGGTGTCGAGCGATCTCGTCGTGTCGCTCGTCATGAAGCCCTTCGGTGCCAGCGTCCACGCGAAGGAGGGCACGGTCAACTACGGCCTGGTCAAGTGGCTGTGCCTCGGCTCGGTGCCGTCCGCCTTCCTCGGGGTCGTGCTCCTCAACGCACTCGGCGGCGACGACGTCTCGGATCTCGTCCAGCGGTATCTCGGATACGCGCTCCTCATGGCCGCGATCTCGATGGTCGTGCGGCACGAGATCAGCCGTCGCCGCGGGACGCACCGGCCCGTCGACGGCGCCCAGCACTCCCTCCTGGTCCGGCCCCTGCCCACGTTCCTCATCGGCGTCGCCGGCGGGCTGATCGTCGGCATGACATCGGTGGGCTCCGGCTCCCTGATCATCGTCCTGCTCCTCCTGCTCTACCCCACGCTCGCCGCCGGCCAACTCGTGGGGACCGACCTCGTCCAGGCCGTCCCGCTCGTCGGCGCCGCGGCGCTGGGCCACCTGCTCTTCGGCGACGTCGAGTTCGGGCTCGCCGGATCGTTGCTGCTCGGGGCGATCCCCGGCGTGATCATCGGCGCGCGCGTCTCGTCACGGGCCGCCGACCACGTGATCCGCCCGATTCTCGTCGTCGTGCTCATCGCCTCGGGGGCGAAGCTGCTCGACGCACCGAACGAGATGCTCCTGGGCTTCTTCGGGCTCGCACTGCTCGTGGGCGGGGTCTTCTGGTGGCGGGCCGGCCGGCGCAGCACCGAGGCGGTGCCCGAGGTCGCGCCCGACGCCACGCCCTCCTGACTACGGTGCCCTCCGAGTCGAGGGGAGCGTCCGCGTGGCCATTCACTACGAGCGCGACGACGAGCACGTCGTCCTGATCACGATCGACCGGCCGGAGGCGCGCAACTCCGCTGATCTCGACCACTTCAAGGCGCTCCGCGAGGCCTGGGAGCGCTTCGACGCCGACCCGGACGCGTGGGTCGCGATCGTCACCGGTGTGGGCGACGCCTTCTTCACCGGCGCGGACCTCAAGACCTATGTCCCGGCCATCACCGCGCTCGGGAAGCGGATCGCCGACGAGGGGCTGACCGAGGTCGACGGCTATCGCCTCGACGACGGCACGCGCGCGGTGCTGCGGGGAGCGAGGATCTGGA
Source organism: uncultured Acidimicrobiia bacterium (assembly GCA_963801105.1). GTDB lineage: Bacteria > Actinomycetota > Acidimicrobiia > IMCC26256 > JAENVU01 > JAENVU01. The sequence continues at coordinate 2,970,008 of CAWDDH010000003.1, read as the reverse complement.
AGCCGATCATCGCGGCGGTGAACGGCTTCTGTACCGCCGGCGGCATGGAGATGCTCGGTGGCGCCGACCTCCGCGTGGCCTGCCCCGAGGCGCAGTTCGCGGTGATGGAGCCGAAGCGGGGTCTCTTCGCCGGTGGGGGGACCACGGTCCGCCTGCCGCGCCAGATCCCGTTCCCGCACGCGATGGAGCTCCTGCTCTGCGCGGACCTGGTCCCGGCCGAGCGCGCGATGGCGATGGGCCTGCTGAACGCGGTGGTGCCGCGCGACGAGCTGCTCGACGCCGCGTACGCGTACGCCCGCCGGATCACGGCCAATGCGCCCCTCGCGGTCCGCGCCACGAAGCAGAGTGTGTGGGAGGGGCTCGGCATGTCGCTGAAGGACGCCTACCGGAACGAGTCGACGCTGGCCTCGGCGATCTTCGCGACCGCGGACGCGAAGGAGGGTCCCCGCGCCTTCGCCGAGAAGCGTGCGCCGGAGTGGCGGGGCCGGTGACCGTGGACCCGCGGACGCCGGTGATCGTCGGCGTCGGATCGCATACGTGGCACCCCGGAGGCGCGGATGCCCCCGAGCCGCTCGCGATGTGGGAGCACGTGACACGCGCGGCGGAGTCCGACGCGGGGGTCGCGCTGGTGCCGCGCCTGGACTCCGTGGATGTCGTGTACTGCCAGACCTGGCAGTACGACGCGCCGGTGGACCGGCTGTGCGAGCGCCTGGGGAGCGCGCCGCGCCGGCGGGAGTACTCCGGCATCGGCGGCACCACGCCGCAGGTGCTCGTGCAGGACTCCGCGGCGCGAATCGCGCGCGGCGAGGTCGACGTCGCGCTGGTCGTCGGCGCCGAGGCGCTCGACACGCAACGGCGGGCGCGCAAGCGCGGCGACCGCCTGCAGTACTCGTTCCGACCGGAGCGGAAGCCGCGGTTCCCGTGGGAAGCCCCGTTCCATCCCGCGGAGGTCGCGCACGAGGTGTTCCAGGCCTGGCTGACCTTCGCGCTGTTCGACAACGCGCGGCGCGGCCACCTCGGGAGGGACCTCGACGAGTACCGGCAGCAGCTCGGCGCCCAGTGGCACCGCTTCACCGAGGTCGCCGCCCGGAACCCGGAGGCGTGGTTCCCGATCGAGCGGAGCGCGGCGGAGATCGTCACGCCGACGGCCGAGAACCGGATCGTCGCCTCCCCGTACACGAAGTACATGGTGTCGATCATGGACGTCGACATGGCCGCGGCGGTGCTCGTCGTCAGCGAGGAGCGCGCCGACGCGCTCGGGATCGACCGGGACCGGCGCGTCTACCCGCGGGGTTGGCAGTACGCGACGGACCCGGTCTACGTCGGTGAGCACCCGGCGCTGTGGGAGTCGCCCGCGATGCGGATCGCCGCCCATGACGCGATGGCAGTTGCCGGGATCCGCATCGACGACGTGGCTCATCTCGACCTCTACTCGTGCTTCGCCTCGTCGGTGAACTTCATGCGTGACGCGCTGGGCATCACGCCCACCGACCCGCGTCCGCTCACCGTCACCGGAGGCCTGCCGTACCACGGCGGCGCCGGGAGCGACTACCTCACGCATGCAATCGCGCAGATGACCCGGGTGCTGCGTGCCGATCCCGGCTCCTCCGGCCTGGTCACCGGGGTCGGGATGCACATGACCAAGCACGCGGCGGGCGTGTACTCGACGCGACCGCCCGACGGTGAGCCGACGGCGCTGATCCCGTCGCCGGCGCCCGCACCCGAGACCGTCGCGATCGAGGACCGCCACGAGGGTCCGGCCACCGTGGCCGCCTCCACCGTCGTGCACGGTCGCGACGGGGCGCCCGAGTGGGGGGTCGCCGTGTGCGACCTGCCGGGCACCGGCGCCCGTACCTACGCCCGCATCGAGGCGCCCGAGCTTCTCGCCGAGGCGGAGACGACCGAGTGGGTGGGGAGGACGGTGCGCCTCGCTTCGCACCCGGAGCGAGACGGCGTGAATATGGTGGTCGCATGACCGGTGAAGCCGTGGCGCCACCCCTGGAGTTCGACCCGTACTCGGAGGTCTTCTTCAACGACCCGTACGAGGTCTATCGACGGATGCGCGACGAGGCCCCGGTGTACCGCAACGACCATTACGGCTTCTACGCACTGTCGCGTTACGACGACGTGGTCGCCGCGCATCGGGACTGGCGGACGTTCACGAGCACGCAGGGCATCACGATCGACATGCTCACCGAGCCGGGCGGCTCGGCGCTCCTCGCGGCCGCGACCGGCTCGATCATCTTCATGGACCCGCCGGACCACGACCGGATGCGGGGCCTGGTCAGCCGGGTGTTCACGCCCAAGGCCGTCGCCGACCTCGAGCCGATGATCCGGGGCCTGGTCTGCAAGTACCTCGACCCGCTCGACGGCGAGCAGTTCGACATCGTCGCCGACTTCTCCGGACCGTTCCCGGTCGAGGTGATCTCGGTGATCCTGGGAGTTCCCCAGGCGGACCGCCAGCAGATCCGGCACTGGACCGACACGATGCTGAGTCGCGAGCCCGGCAACCCGAAGCCGACCGCGGAGGGCATGGAGGCCGCGCTCAACATCGGGATCTACATCCACGGCCTGGCCCAGGAGAAGCGGGCGCGGCCGACCGACGACATGCTGTCCGGGCTGATCGAGACCGGGCTCACCGACGAGGAGGTCGCCGGGTTCGCGCTCCTGCTCGCGGGGGCCGGGAGCGAGACGGTCACCAAGCTCATCGGCAACGGTGCGGTGCTGTTCGCCCGGAACCCCGACGAGTGGGTCGAGGTCCGCGAGGACCGGGACCTGCTCGTTCCTGCGGTCGAGGAGATCCTGCGGTACTGGGCGCCGTCGCAGTACCAGGGGCGCTGGAGCACGGCCGCGACCGAGTGGCACGGCGTGACGATCCCGGCCGAGCAGCCGGTGCTGCTCATCACGGGAGCCGCGAATCGGGACGAGCGGGCCTATCCGGATCCGGATCGATTCGACGTGACCCGGCCGCTGAGGCTCAACGTGGGGTTCGGGCACGGCATCCACACGTGCCTCGGAGCTGCGCTGGCGCGGCTCGAGTCGCGGATCGCGTTCGACGAGATCGCGACGCGCTGGCCGGACTACGAGGTCGACGAGTCGGGGTGCCGCCGGGTGCACATGAGCAATGTGGCGGGCTACAGCAACGTCCCGGTCCGCGTCTGAGCGACGCGCGGCGGTTCAGGTGGCGTCGAGGTAGGCGCGGTACTTCTTGGCCGCCGGGAGGCGGTTCCACCACCAGCCGACGCGGTCTTCCGCCGCGAAGGGGCTGTCGCTCACGCGTTGGGTGAGGACGTGGAAGCGGTGGTCGATCTTGTCGGCGGACTTCCACATCTCCTCGCGCCCGGAGATCTCGAGCGCCTCGTGGAGTTCGGCCCGTGCCTGGAGCAGTTGCTCGTAGGCCTCCTGGTCGAGAGGGTGCTGCTCCAGCTCACCGACCCAGTAGTCCCAGGCGTCGAGCGGGTTGTGGGATGACGGCATCACCCACCCATCATGCCGCGTTTGTGTCGCCCGGCGCGCCTCGGCCCTTCGCGGTCAGCCGCGCGGAAGTCCCAGGACGCGCTGGGCGAGGACGTTCTTGTTGACCTGGGTGGTACCGCCGGCGATCGTCAGGGCGCGCATGTAGACACGGTCGCGGCCCCAGGTGCCGGTGTTCGCGTCGGCACCGAGGACCTCCCCGGCGACCTCGCCCAGGTGCTGTTCGGCCTCGCTCCACACGAGCTTCGCGATCGATCCCTCGGGCCCCATCGCGCGGCCGTGCATGGCGCCGGAGATGGCGCGGTCCGAGACCAGCTTCAGCAGCTCGCCCTCCAGATAGAGCGACGCGAGCGCTTGACGCTTCACGGGATCGTCGAGCGCACCGACGGCCGCGGCGGCGTCGACGAGCCGGCGGATCTTGGACCGGAGCCCGAGGTGGAGGTTGGCAACGGTGCCGCGCTCGTACGCGAGGGTGGTCATCGCGACCCGCCACCCCTCGTTCATCGGGCCGAGCAGCGAGGCGACGGGAACGTGGACGTCGGTGAAGAAGATCTCGTTGAACTCCTGCTCGCCGGTGATGGTGACGAGCGGCCGTACCTCGACGCCGGGAAGCGTCATGTCCACGAGCAAACAGGAGATGCCGCGGTGCCTGGGTGCCTCCGGATCGGTCCGCACGAGCAGCTCGCACCAGTTCGCGAGGTGGCCGAGGGTGTTCCACGTCTTCTGGCCGTTGACGACGAAGTGGTCGCCGTCGAGCACGGCGCGGCACTGGAGCGACGCGAGGTCGCTCCCGGCGTTCGGCTCGGAGAAGCCCTGGCACCAGATGTCGTCGCCGCGCAGCATGCGCGGGAGCAGCGTGGCGCGCTGCTCGTCGGTGCCGAACTCGATGATCGCGGGGGCGATGTTGGAGAGCCCGAGCGGGTTGAGGGTGCCCGGTGCGCCGGAGCGCTGCATCTCCTCGGCGAAGACGACCTGCTCCATCACTCCCGCGCCGCGTCCGCCGTACTGCTCGGGCCAGGAGATCGCGGCGTAGCGCGCGTCGGCGAGGAGCCCGTTCCACTTCCGCATCGCCCCGAGCTGCTCGGCGTCCATCTCCATCGAGAACCCGAGGCCCTCGCGACGGAACTCGTCCGTGAAGTGCTCATCGAGCCACGCGCGGAACTCGGCCCGGAACACCTCGGCCGCAGGGGGATAGGTGAAGTCCATCGCTCTGGCCTCTCCGCTCGCCTCGGGGTGGTGCGCTCAGTCGTGGTGGTCGTCGATGCCGCCCCGGGCGAGAGCCTGCTCCGCCTCGGCCGCCTTGCGCACGTTCTCGGCGTGCAGCTCCTCGGTCGAGCGCACCACACCGTCCACCTTGAGCTCGCCCATGATGTGGACCTCGCCGAGCGTGTCGTTCATGTAGTCGGGGCCGTCGAGCGTCGGGATGAACCAACCGGTCGGGCACATGGTCAGCACCTCGACGAACGTGAAGCCCTCGTTGCGGTCCTGGATCTCGAACGCCCGCTTGAACATGCGCTTGGTGCGGGCCACGGCACCGGCGTTGTGCACCGAGCCGCGGGCCACGTAGGTGGCGCCTTGGAGCTGGGCGATGAGGTCGCCGATCAGGATCGGGTAGCCGTGGTACGCGGCGTCTCGTCCTTCGAGCGTGTTCTTGGTGCGCTGCCCCAGCACGGACGTCGCGGTCATGTGGCCTCCCGTCTCGCCGAAGACGCCGTTGTTCAGGAGGATGCAGGTGACGTTCTCACCGCGCGCCGCGGTGTGGAGCACCTCCTGGAGCCCTTCGTTCACCATGTCGCCGTCGCCCTGGAGCGTGAAGACGATCGAGTCGGGTCGCATGCGCTTGACTCCCGTCGCGACCGACGGCGCGCGTCCGTGCAGTGCCTGCACGAGGTCGATGTCCATGCTCATCGAGAAGCTCGTGGAGCAGCCGATCCCGACGACACCGATCGCACGTGTGGACAGTCCGAGCTCGCTGATCGCCTCCAGGTAGCCGCGCAACGCGAGCGGCTCGCCGCACCCCGGGCACATGTGGTGCTCCTGGGTCAGGAGGAGCTCGGGCAGCTTGTGGCCGACCTGGCGCATCTCGACGGGGGTCGCGGGCATCAGAACTGCCTCTCGTTGCCGGGGAGGGGAGGGAGGGGCTCGTCGCGGTGCAGCGCCAGGATGCGCTCGCGGATGAGCTCCACGTCGAGCAGGGGCCCGACGCCGAAGCCGGAGCCGTCGGTGGAGATGCCGCCGATGAAGCTGACCGGGGCCCGGCCGAGGACACCGAGCCGGACGTCGTCGATCATCTGGCCCGCGCACAGCTCGAAGACGCCGACGCGCGCGACGCCCTCGGACGCCGCGGCCACCGCCTCGAACGGGAACGGCCACAGGGTGATCGGGCGCACGTACCCGATCTTCTCGCCTTCGGCCCGCAGGGCGGCGACGACGTACTTCACGAACTTGCCCGGCGGGCCGAACGCCACGACGACGGTCTCGGCGTCGCCGAGGAACCCGGACTCGACCCGGATCTCCTCGGCGGCGATCCGCTCCTGCTTCGCGACGATGCTCCGCAGGTGGTTCTCGATGCCCTCGCTCGGCCGTCCGGCCTTGTCGAAGCCGAGTGGCGACACGATGCGCGAGCGACCCGTCCCGGTGAGGGAGCCGTCGAGTGCCCAGTCCTTCGCCGGGAGCGGCGGGGAGTCCATCGGGGTGATGTCCACGGCCTCCTGCACATGGGCGAGGAGGTAGTCGCCGTAGACGAGCACGGGCGTGCGCCACTTGTCGGCGAGGTGGAAGGCGAGCTGGGTCAGCTCCACCGCCTCGCCGATGTCCATCGGGGCGAGGACGATGTGGCGGTAGTCGCCGTGGCCGCCACCGCGGGTGGACTGGAAATAGTCCTGCTGACCGCGGGCCATGTTGAAGATGACGAGCGGCAGCTCGGCGAGCGTGATCTCGCTGAAGCTCTCCTGCATCAGCGACAGACCCTGTCCGGTCGAGCCGGTGGCGGCGCGGGCGCCGGTCGCCAGCGCCCCCCAGGCCATGCCGACGGCCTCCAGCTCGCTCTCGGCGTTGATGCACACACCGCCCTCCTCGGGGAGCCGTCGGGCGAAGTGCTCGAGCAGCTCGGTGAACGGCGTCATGGGGTACCCGGCGAAGAACGTGCAGCCCGCCGCGATCGACGCCTCCGCGATCGCCTCTGACCCCTCCATCAACCTCATGACGTGCTCGCGCTCGCCGTGCGGGGCGCCCGGAAGACCTCGAAGACGAAGTCCGGGCAGATCAGCTGGCATGCCGCGCAACCGGTGCAGCCCTCCGACAGCTCCGGGAACCGGTAGCCGAGATGGTTCACCGCCGTGCTCATGGTCAGCACCCGTGGCGGACACGCGTCGATGCACAGCTCGCATCCCTTGCACACCGCGACGTCGATCGTCACCGTCCCGCGACTGCTCATCGATCCCGCTCCTGCTCGACGCCCCAGGCGAAGCCGTCGCGCAGGACCAGCTCGTTCGCGGCGACGTGCTGGATCCGGTACGACGGGATCGACTCGCGCATGCCGTCGAGCAGAGCGTCGAGCCCCACCATCCCCGACAGCGCGGCGTACGCCCCGGCCATGATCATCGATCCGCCGAGCGCATGCCCCAGCTCGGTCGCTCGCTCGGTGGCCGGCACCCGCACCACGCGGTATCGGGCGGCGTCGAGGGGAGTCTCGAACGTGTCGTCGTTGACGAGGATCAGCGCACCGTCGCGCAGCTTCGCCGCGACAGGACCCCAGAACTTGTCGTGCATCCCGATGGCCGAACCGGTGTGGGACAGGAGCGGGGGAGTGAGCAGCGGCGCGTCGCCGACGACGACGGTGGCGTCGGTGTTCATGCCCCGCATCGCGCCGCCGTAGACGCCGAAGAGCATCACGTGCTTTCCCTCGAGCGCGGCGCCCCGGGCCAGCACCTGCGCGCAGAGCTGGACGCCCTGTCCACCGATGCCGGTGAGCAGCAACTCCTGTTCCCCGGTGCCGACGTGCTCGCGAATGCTGGTCGCGCTCATCCACCACATCCTCTGATCGCGAACTCGATGACGGAGTCGATCTCGCGTCGGGCCGGAGCCCGGCGGGCCGAGATCGCGTCGTGCATGACGCCCATGGTCAGGTGGTACACGGCGAGGGCGTTCGCATCGCCGACGGTCGTGGCCAGCGGCGCCAGCATGTCCTCCCGGGAACGACGCACCTCGTCAGGGTGGTCCACCGCGAGCCGGTCGCTGTTGGCCACGAACGGCCGGGTGGCCGCCGCGGCCTGCGGGTCGCGCGCCTGATCCAGCACCGCGGTGACCCAGGCTCGGACACGCGCCTCGCGCCCGGTGGCCGACTCCATGCGGCGTTCGACCGTGCGGGCGAGGCGCTCACGCCCGTCGGCGAGGAGCGTGAGCAGGAGGTCGTCCTTGCCGGCGAAGTGGCGGTAGAACGCCTGGTTGGAGAGGCCGGCCTCGCGCACGATGTCGGCGACCTTCGGATCGATCGTGTCGTCCCGTTGCATGACCACGAGCGCGGCGTCGAGGAGACCCCGGATCTCCGCGGCGTAGGTCTCGTGCCGCTCCGACAGCGTGCGGTCGGCGAGCTCTGGAACAACGTTCCGCATTCCCGGAATCCTATTCCGGCCGTGCGGCCGGTGCACGCGAACGGGCAGACTCCGGCCATGTCGCCTCCCGAGGCCGGTCTCATCGCCCAGGCGCGGCTGCGTCCCGATGCACCCGCGCTGATCGTCGACGGCGCCGTGACCACCTTCGCCGAGCTCGACGGTCAGGCCCGCGATCTGGCCCACGCCCTCGCCGCGGTCGGGGTGCGGCGGGGCGATCGCGTCGGTCTGCTCCTCCCGAACTCCCGGGAGTTCTTCGTCGCCACGCACGCGATCGGACGGCTCGGCGGGATCGTCGTCCCGGTCAACATCCACTTCAAGGCCGACGAGGCCGGGTGGATCGTCACCGACTCGGGCTCGACCGCGGTGATCGCCACCCGGGACCTCCTCGGTGCGCTCGCGGGGGTGCCCGACGTGCCGCGGCTCGTCGTCGAGGACGGGTGGCCGGCCGAGCAGCCGGAGGTGGATCCGCCGGAGATGATCGGCGACGGCTGGCCCACGACGATGGCCTACACGTCGGGCACGACCGGTCGGCCCAAGGGGGTGGCGATGGGGACCGACGACGTCCGTCGCCGCGCGGTGGGTGCCGCGGCCGGTGGTCTGCGCTGGGGGCTCGACGAGCACGACGTGCACCTCATGGTCGGCCCCGCCTACCACTCGGGGCCGAGCTACTGGGCACAGATGCATCTCGCGTTCGGCGCATCGGTGGTGGTCATGCGCCGGTGGGACGCGACCGAGGCGCTCGCGCTGATCGAGCGCCACCGCGTGACGACCACGCACATGGTCCCGGCGAACTTCCAGCGGATCCTGGCGCTGCCCGACGACGTGCGGAACGGCTTCGATCTCTCGTCGCTGAAGATGGTCGTCCACGCGGCGGCACCGTGCCCGGTGCCGCTGAAGCGGGCGTTCATGGACTTCGTCGGCGCCGAGAAGGTCTGGGAGTACTACGGCGCGTCCGAAGGTGGCGGGACGGTGATCTCGCCCCAGGAGTGGCTGGAGCGGCCGGGCAGCGTCGGCCGGCCCTATCCCGGCAACGAGTTCGTGATCCTCGACGACGACGGTCGGCCGCTGCGCCCGGGCGAGGTCGGCACGGTCTGGGTCAAGCCGCTCGGCTCCAGCTTCGAGTACCACAACGATCCGGAGAAGACGGCGGCCCAGCACCGGGAAGAGTTCTTCACGGTCGGCGACGCGGGGTACCTCGACGAGGACGGCTACCTCTACCTCGCGGACCGCACGTCCGACATGGTGATCTGCGGTGGAGTGAACATCTACCCCCGCGAGATCGAGGAGTGCATCCTGGCGCACCCGGACGTCGTCGACGGTGCCGTGCTGGGGGTCCCCGACGACGAATGGGGCGAAGTGCTCTACGCGTTGGTCCAGGCGCGCCCCGGCACCACGCTCGACGCCGACGCGGTGATCGACTGGGTCCGGAGCCGGATGGCCGACTACAAGCGGCCCCGGATCGTGGAGTTCGTCGACGAGCTGCCCCGCGATCCGAACGGGAAGGTGCGGAAGCCGAAGCTGCGTGAGGCGTATCTCGCGCGGGTGCAGAGCGGGTCGTAGGGTCCGGCGATGCACATCCCGATCACCCGGCTGGATCCCGACGCCACGCTGCCGACCCAGGCGCACGACGACGACGCCGGCTACGACCTCACGGCCAGCGAGGATGTCGTCCTCGCGTCACACGGTGGGCGGGCCCTGGTCCCGACGGGGCTCGCGATCGCGATCCCCTCGGGGCATGCCGGGCTCGTGCTGCCGCGGTCGGGGCTCGCGCTCCGTCACGGCGTCACGGTCCTCAATGCGCCCGGGCTCATCGACGCCCAGTACCGCGGCGAGCTGAAGGTGCTGCTCGTGAACACCGATCCCACCGAGCCCTACGAGATCCACCGGGGCGATCGCATCGGCCAGCTCGTGATCCAGGCCGTCACCTACGTCGAGTGGCAGGTCGTGGACGCGCTCGACGAGACGACGCGCGACACCTTCGGCTTCGGATCGACCGGGAAGTAGCCGCGTGCACGACCACCGGCTCCGGTCGCGGCGATCGCCGTGGAGATGGAGGCGCGAGGAGCGCGCCGGCAGATGGGCAGCGTGGTAGTACCCGAGGGGTTCGTCGCCGGGGCCACCCCGGTCGTCGGTCGGCTCGCGGGCCGGGCGCGCCGAGTGGCCCGTCGCTTCAGAGAGATCGGATTCCCATGACCAAGACGTTCAGGTTCGGCGTGCAGATCGGTGGGAGCTTCGACCCGGAGTCCTTCGTGGCGCTGGCCCGGCGGTCGGAGGAGCTCGGGTACTCGACCGTCTACTTCCCCGACCACTTCATCGACACCGAGCTCGCCCCGATGGTCGGCATGGCGACCGCCGCCGCGGCGACCTCGACGCTGCGCGTCGGCGCGCTCGTGTTCGACAACGACTACAAGCACCCCGCGATCCTCGCCAAGGAGATCGCATCGATCGACGTGCTGTCGGGCGGGCGCGTCGAGCTGGGCATCGGGGCCGGCTGGATGGAGACCGACTACACGGCGCTCGGCCTCCCGTACGACCGACCGGGGCTGCGGATCGAGCGGCTCGAAGAGGCCCTCGCGGTCATCAAGGGCTGCTTCGGCCCGGAGGCGTTCTCGTTCGCGGGCGAGCACTACACGGTGACCGACTACCAGTCGATCCCGAAGCCCGCGCAGGAGCGCCTCCCCGTGCTGATCGGCGGCGGCGGCCCGCGGGTGCTGCGGCTCGCGGGACGGGAGGCCGACATCGTGGGCATCAACCCGAACCTGCGGGCCGGGGCGGTGACTGCGGACTCGATCACCGATTCCCTCGCGGCCGTGACCGACCAGAAGGTCGCGTGGATCAAGCAAGGCGCGGGCGCGCGGTTCGACGACCTCGAGCTCCAGATCCGCTACTTCCTGGCGAGGGTCACCGACGACGCCCGGGGATTTGCCGAGAGGGTCGCGCCCGGGATGGGGATCTCCGCCGACGACGCGCTCGAGGCGGGCCTCGCGCTGATCGGATCGGTCGACGAGGTCTGTGACCTCATGGAGCAACGCCGGGACCGGTGGGGCGTGAGCTACGCCGTGATCAGCGGGGACCAGATCGACATGTTCGCGCCGGTCGTCGAGCGCCTTGCCGGACGCTGAGCCGGCGGACCCGGCTCCCGGGCTGATCGCGCGGCTCGCGGCGCGGGACCCGCACGGACTCGCGTTCGCGCGGGGCCTGCGGGCGGTGATCGTCGGCCCGCCGCTCTTCGCCCTCGGCCTGTTCGTCTTCCACGACGATCTCTTCGCGCTGACCGCGATCTTCGGCGGCACGTCGGTGCTCCTCTTCGCCGACTTCGGCGGGGACACCCGACCGCGCACCGAGGCCTATCTCGCACTCGCCGTCGCCGGGGCCGGGCTGATCGCCGCCGGGACCCTCGTGTCGGAGACGATGGCCGCCGCGATCCCGTTGACGTTCGTGGTGGTCGCGACGATCCGGTTCCTCGGGAACCTGGGGCAACGCTGGTCGGCGGCGATGAGCCCCGCGATCCTCGCCTTCGTGCTCGGTGCCCTGGTGCCGGGGACGGCCGCCGACGTCGCACCGCGCGTCGTGGGCTGGGTGGTCAGTGTCACGATCGCCGCACTGGTCGCCGCGCTGGTGTTGCCGAACCGGGCCGGCCTCGACGCGGAGCGGGTCGCGGCGACCGCGGCCGACGGGATCGCGTCCGCATTCGCGTCGATGATGACGACCGACGACGACGCCGGGCGCGCGGCGGTGGTCGCCGAGCTGCACCGGGTGCGCGGCGCGTTGCACACCGCGATGCTCGCCCCCGGCCGGCCCGCGGGCATCGGTGCCGACGACATGGCCCGGCGTCTGGTCCTCGACGGGCTCACGCGGATGTCCCGACTGCTCGAGGCCGAGCTGAAGCAACCCGCGGTGGACTTCGCCCCCGATCTGCACGCGCTCGCCGACGCGACGATCGATGTGCTGCGCACCGCGGCGAGGGTGCTGCGCGGGGAGTCGGCGACCACGGCGCTCGGCCCCGAGCTCCATGACCGCACGGCGCACCGGACGGCCATCCTGGCGCGGCACGTCGCGGCAATCGAGCGCGGGGAGTCGGCAGCCGCCGTGCTCGACGCCGTCGACCACGGATTCGTCGTCCGGGCGTGTGCATGGCACGCGGACGGTGTCGCGCGCAACGTCGCATTCCTCGGCGGTGACCTCGAGCTCGCGCGCGGGCGCGGTGGAGGTGCTCGTGCCCGATCCGACGACGCGTGGCGTGCGGGAGCGGCTCGCCCGGCTGTTCGGTGAGCACCGCGTCCCCTCGTCACCCTGGTTCCGCGATGCGCTGCGAGCGGGCCTCGCCCTCTCGCTGTCGGTGTGGGCGGCCTTCGCCCTGGACGTCGCGCACGGGTTCTGGGTCGCGCTCGGCACGCTCTCCGTACTGCGGTCGAGCGCACTGGCGACGGGGGAGAGCGCGCTGTCCGCGGCGATCGGCACGGCAGTGGGCTTCGGCGTGTCGTCGCTGGTCTTCGTCGCGTTCGGCTTCGACGACCCCGTCCTGTGGGTCTTGCTCGTCCTGGGCTTCTTCCTGGCGGGCTACCTGCCCCGCGTGAGCGGACTCGCAGCCGGCCAGGCGGCGTTCACCGTCGCGGTGATCGCGCTCTTCGAGCTGGTCGAGCCGGACGGCTGGCACGTCGGCCTCGTCCGCCTGGAAGACGTCGCCATCGGCGCCGGGGTCAGTGCCGTCGTCGCGCTGGTCTTCTGGCCCCGTCGGCTCGAGCCGCTGGTCGCACAGCTCGTCGCCCGGCTGTCCGCGATGGTGGGAGCGCTGTTGGTGCGGACGCTCTCGGCGCCGGTCGACGCCGGGTGGCAGGCGGCGCGTGTGGATGTCGTGGTCGCCGAGGAGCGGGCGCGCGCGGCGCTGGTCGAGCTGCTCGCGCAGCTCGCCGAACGGCCCGAGACGGTCAGCCCGTGGATCGTGCGGCTCGCGGTCGCCACCCACACGCGGTCGGCGTGCGCGGCGATCGCCGTCATCGACCAGCAGGTCATCGGCGGCACGGGCGGCGCGGCGCGCTGGAGCGACGGGCTCGGGACCGCACTCGAGGATGCCGCGCAGGTCGTGGCCGGCGCGCTCGGCCCGGGTCGTGGTCCGGCGGTGCCACCGTGCGCGGCCCGGCTGCGGGCCGGCACGCGGGAGGCGGCCGAGGCCGCGATCGACGCGCGTGGCGACCCTGCCGGGTCGCTCGTGCGCTGGCTGCTGGCGCGCGATTGGGTGCTGTCCACCGCCGACCTGGTCGACGAGCGCCCCTGATCAACCCAGCTGGTCGGGGATCCAGTCCTCGAGCCGGGACCGCAGGTGATCGGCGGCCTCGGACAGGAGGTGCCCGGAACCGGGGAGGATCTCGACGTCGCCGTGACCGATGAGCATCCGGACCATGTACGAGGTGTCGGGCGGGAGCAGCTCGTCCCGGTCGCCGTGCAGGAGCAGGACCGGCACGTCGTCGCCGAGTGCGCCCGCGTCCTCACACCCGGCGGACTGGGTCGAGAGGGTGACGATGCCGGCGCAGTGCTCACCGAGCACCATGCCGGCCTGCACCGCGACCGCGCCGCCGAAAGAGTGCCCGACGGTCACGAAGCGCCGGCCCCCGGCACGGGAGGCGAGGTCCGCGGCGGCCGCGAGGTCGTGGACACAGCGCACGAGGTCGTTCGGCTTGCGGTATCCGATGCGGAGCGTGCCGATGCCCTGGGCCGCGAAGGTGACGCCGAGATCCTGGTAGAGGCCACCGGCGGGGCCGAGCAGGCCGCCCATCGCGCCACCGCCCATGACGACGACCCGTTCGGCGTCGACCGGCCCGTGCCACAGGATCGTGAGCAGCCCACGCATGGTGTAGATCTCGAGGTGGCGCAGATCGGGGGCGAGGATCGCCTCCTCGCGTGCGAGGACCTCGAGCAGCTCGAGCGGGGAGCGGGGGAGCGCCTCGGTCACACCAGCGACCGGAGGAGCTCGCGGGTGCGGGCCCGGTCGGCGGAGCTGCCGAACTCGGCCGCGGAGAAGTCGGTCGCGCCGGCGTCGGCCACGCGCCGGATCCCGGCGGCGACGGTCTCCTCGTCGCCCACGATGGCGACGTCGGCCGGTCCCTCCGCGCCCTCGCGGTCGAGCATGGCGCGGTAGCTCGGGAGGAAGCCGTACATCTGGTAGGTCTCCGCGGCGAGCGCACGCGCGGCGTCGGCATCGTCGGTCACGCACACGGGAAGGCCCACGGCGACCTGAGGTGCCGGGCGTCCGGCATCGGCCGCGGCCCGGGCGATGGACGGGACGATGTGGGACTCGAGGGTGGCCGGGCCGGTCATCCAGGTGACGGTCCCGTCGGTGAGCGACCCGGCCAGCGCGAGCATGCGGGGACCGAGCGCGGCGACGAGCACGCGTGGTGTGGGCACGTCGGCGAGGTTGATGGACGCGTTCACCGAGATCGTCTCGCCCTGGAAGCTCGCCGGCTCACCGCGGAGCAGCGGCATGAGCACCGCGAGGTACTCCTGCATGTGGCGGGCGGGCTTCGCGTAGGACAGGCCGAACATGGACTCGATCACGATCTGGTGCGAGAGGCCGATGCCCAGCATCAGCCGGCCGCCGCAGGCCATCTGGGTGGTCAGGGCCTGGGCGGCGAGCATCACCGGGTGGCGGGGGTAGGTCGGCACGACACCCGTTCCGAGCTCGATGCGGGGGACCTCCCGACCGATCACGGCCAGGGTCGTGAGGGCGTCGAGGCCGAAGATCTGCGGGATGTGGAATCCGTGGAAACCCTGCGCCTCCACCTCCCGTGCCGACGCGATCGCCGCGTCCAGGGACGGGAACTCTCCACCGAAGATCGAGATGCGCATCGGGCGAGGCTACGGCCTGAGGGGACGCGGCTGCTATCTTCGTTGGCTCACGCGGACGTGGCTCAGTTGGTAGAGCATCACCTTGCCAAGGTGAGGGTCGCGGGTTCGAATCCCGTCGTCCGCTCCACTACCGCGTTCCTCGGGTCTTGTTTCTGCGCAGGCTTCTGGCGAGAGCGCCTCTTTCCGAAGCCGATTCCGGCGTCCTCGACCCCCGAACTCCAGGAGTTGATCGACGGTCCGGTCGACATCGACCTCACTATCCCTGGCCGCGGGAAGCAGATTTCGCTCCCAAGAACCGAGCCATCGTCGACATGGTGCAAGCCCCAGGGAGTCACACCGTCGCCGCCTCCAAGGCTGAGGGCACCGAAGCGCCCCAGCGGGCAGTCTCCTGACGATCAGCATCGTGCACGCCGGGTCGCCATTTCGCCGACAGCGGTCCTTGGCGTGGAGGATTGCGAAGATCGATCATCTGACACCACGGACTTGGATGTGGGGCCACCAAGTAGCGTGCGTCCACCGACGAGGTGCTCTCATCAATCGACGAGGTGCTCTCATCAATCCGTACACCGATCTCAACCGATCCCCACAGCCGTGCTAGCCGAGGCGCTACCGGCTGGAGAGTCCACCGCCGGGCCGGAGTTTGGGTCGGAACACGCCCATCGGAGGTCACGGCGGCACGGCGGCGGCGGCGGAACGGTCCATCTGGGCAGAGCGCAGGGATACTCGAGGTCGTGTCGCCGGCAATCTCAGCGCGACAGACGCTTCACGGCACTGGGCGCCATGTCCGCCGCCTGGCGCCGTAGCGGTTGCGATCCTTTGCCTCGGCGGAGCCCTGCGCATGTGGCACCTCGAAGGTCACCCGGGGCTCGATATGACGAACCGGTTTATAGCTCGGTAGCTCGAAGCCTCGCGGAGCACGGCGAGCTGCAGGTACGCGAATCGATCGGAGTGGACGAGCCTTAGCTCTACCACCCACCGGTGTACTTCTACACGCTCGCTGCGTCTACTGGGCCGTAGGTGTAGCCTCGTGCACGCGCGACTGCTGGCCGCGTCGATGTCGGTCGTGAGCCTCCTACTGCTGTGGTTGTTGCGCAGCGCAAGCCGGGTGGGATAGCTGGCCTTGTTGCGCTGACCTTGATCGCAACGGACGCATGGATTGTCTCTGCAGACCGTGTTGGATGGATCGAGAGCTTCGCAATGCCACTCATGCTCGGCGAGTTGCTTCTCTACGACCGAGCGCTCAATTATGAAGCGCCGCGCTCTCGACGCGGGGAGAAGCGCGCGGCGCCGACGCACTCGCCGTATTGTCGGCGTTCTCTACGTAACGGCCGGGATAGTCATGGGCGGGCGGTCACAGTGAAATTCAACAGCGTGGTGGTCCTTTTCGCGGTTGCAGTGCACTGGACCATCGTGCGCCGTCAGGGGCGTGAGCACCTCCATCTGTTCGCGAGTGCTGCCGTGATCATTGTCGGTTACATCACGACGATGCTGCTACTCGAGGGACCTGAGTTCGTGCGGCAGAACACTGCACAGTTCGATCGTTCGACCGGAACGTATGCGAGCCGCGGCACGGTGGGCCTTGACGTCGCCGTAAGAGCCTTTACCCACAACTATGCCCTCTATGTGGGCACGCTGCTGGTCGTCATGTACGCCGTGGCGCTGATCGCAGCACGACTGTTCGGCGCGTTGCGTCGGCGAAGTTGGGCAAGGCTGCGTGGTCCGGACAGCCTGTACCTGGCCTGGAGCATCGCGAGCATCGTGTTCCTTGGGGCACTCAGCCTCGAAATTTCCCCATTACATGATCCTCATGCTGATCCCGATCTATCTCTACGCGGCAAGTCGCATTGCGGCCTGGATGCGCGCATATCCCTGTCGCTCGCGCCAAATAGTCCTCCTCGGCGCCGTCGTGGCCCTCTTGTTGGCGAATGCCGTCGCGTACCGGGAACAGATAGTCCGCGACCGCGGAACGAGATCGGACAGGCCAGCGCGTACGTAGCCGAGCTCCCGCGCCGAGCGATCGTTCTTGCTGACGAGCCGATTGGCGTTTCGATTCCACAGCGCTATCTGAACATCGATCAGTGGGTTCTGGGGGACGAGGCGATCCGTCCCGACTACGTCGCAGCGGGAAACAGGTCAGCCGGGGTTCGCGCCCCGGCTGTTGCGCGCCGGTCGGCACCCTGGCGGGCCCGTCAGCCCGCTGGGTTGCTGTAGATGCGGTGGGGCGTCGCCAGTACGACCGCGCGTCGTTCCTCAGCCATGGTGCGGTCGTAGGTGTCCCAGTCGTCGTGCGTGCCGCCGGCCGCGACGAACACCTCCCGGAGGAGCCGTCGGATCGCCTCCGCGTCGAGGCCCGCGCGTGGATCGTCAGGCCCGATGACCTCGGCGATGCCCTCGACCGCGACCCAGCGCCAGCCGGCGCGCGCCACGATCGTGACGCGGGGATCCGATCGCATGTTGGCGAGCTTGCGGGAGCCGCCCCGGGCGACGAGCCCGACGACCGGCCGGCCGGAGACCGGGTGCTCGAGCACGCCGGCGTTGACGACAGACGCCTGGATCGCGCCGTCGTGCCGGAGGGTGCTGAGCACACAGAGCCCGTGGTCGAGCGGTACGAGGTCGGCGAAGTCGGCGAGATCGGTCACGAACGGCTCCCTTCGAGACCGGCGCGGGCGCAGCGCACGCCACCGGCGTCACGGTGTGAGCGTAGGACCGCCGCCGAGAGTCCCCTCCCGATCGCCTCGCGACCCGCGGGCGCGCCGAGAGGCCGATCCTCAAGGCTTTCCCAAGAACCGCACCGGAGGGTGAAGCCGGGCGGGCACCCGATCCGATGACACGGGGACCCGACCGAGGAGGTTCGTCCGTGTACACCGTCTGGATCGATCAGGATCTCTGCACCGGCGTCGGCACCTGTGTCGACCGTGCCCCGACCGTCTTCGAGCTCGGCCGGGACGGCCTTGCCTACGTCCGCACCGCGGCGGGGCTGCAGGCCGCGGGGCTCGTCGACGCATCCCTCGCCGAGCCGGTCGAGGACGCGATCGAGGACTGCCCGCAGGAGTGCATCTTCATGGAGGTCACCGACCGTGACCCGGCCGTCGCCTGACCCGACGGGCACGACCCCGCATCAGTGGGAGGAGTGGTACTCCGCGCGCTCGGCGTCCAGCTCGGCGAAGAGCTCGGAGCGAACGGCCGACTGCGACCAGACGAGCACCACGACCATCCCCGGCCAGCCACCGGCGGCCCATCCGAGCAATACCGCCCACTGCCACGGACGGCGGTGGTAGCCGGCCCAGTACCAGGTTCGACTCGGGATCCGCGAGAGGTCGCGCGCGAACCAGATCGCGACGGGGATCATCGCGACCAGGCCAGCCGCCCACAGCATTGCGAGGTCGATCACCACAGCCCCGCGAGAATGCCGCGGCCAGGGTCCGAGCGCAACGGCCCTCGCGGGCTAGGTTTGCTTCTCTTCGTTTCAGTCCCGCGAGCGGAAGAACCGGCCGATCCACGACGAAACGACCTCGCGATCGAGCGGCCGGGTCAACGAGGCGCGCGCCGCCGCGACCTTGGCGGGCCCGATGAGCTCGACGCGCTGCGCGAGGAGGTCGTCCGCCAGCTTCGGGACGAACTCCGGATGGGGCTGCAGCGTCCAGGCCCGCTCACCGACGAGGAGTCCGGCGACGGGACAGCCGTCGGTCCGCGCCAGGAGCTCCGCACCGTCGGGCACGGCGAGGACCTGGTCCTCGTGGCTGGCGACGAGCGCGACGGTCTCGGCGTCAGGTTGCATCCAGGGACGGCGGGCAACGATCTCGTAGTCGTGCACGCCGACCTCCCAACCGGTGGCCGCACGTCGGACCGGGGCGCCGAGCGCCTGCGCCGCCAGCTGGTGACCGAAGCAGATGCCCACGTACGGACGCTCGCGTTCGAGGAGCTCGCGCAGCAGCACCTCGGTCTCGGTGATCCACGGATGGCCGTCGGTGACCGAGCAGCGGCTCGGCGTGAGGAGCCACGCATCGCAGTCGTCGATCGACGCGGGGAAGCCGCCCTCGTCGAGGGGGAACGGCACCAGGTCGAATCCCTCGCGGGCGAGCAACGCGCCGAACAGCTCCGGGTAGTCGCCCGCGAGGTGCGTACTCGTCGACGCGACGTGACCGACCACGAGCAGGCCGACGCGCATCAGCGGAACGAGAAGATCGGCGCGCTCGGGCCCTCGAGTGGCGGAAGGTGGCCGAGCTCACGCAGCACGGGCATCACTCCCTCGCCGAACCAGTACGCCTCCTCGAGGTGCGGGTACCCCGAGAGGATGAACTCGTCGAAGCCGAGCGCCTGATACTCGAGCATGCGCTCGGCGACCTCCTCGTAGCTGCCGACGAGCGCGGTCCCGACGCCACCACGCACGAGGCCGACCCCGGCCCAGACGTTGGGGTGCAGGAGCAGGCGCTCCCGATCGCCACCGCTGAGCTCGGCCATACGCCGCTGGCCGACCGACGCCGTGCTCTTGAAGTCCTGCTGCGCGGCGGCGATCGCCTCGGGGTCCATGGACTCGACGAGCGAGTCCGCGAAGGACCACGCCTCCGCGGCCGTGGGGCGCGCGATCACGTGGAAGCGGATGCCGAAGCGCAGGGTCCGGCCCGCGGTGGCCGCCAGCGTCCGCATGCGCTCGACGCGTTCGGCCACCATGGCGGGCGGCTCGCCCCAGGCCAGGTAGACATCGACCTGCTCGGCGGCGACGGTCTCGGCCGCGGCCGACGCGCCGCCGAAGTAGATCTCGGGGATCGGATCGGGCACCGCTCGTGTGGTCGCGCCTTCCACCGACACGAAGCGGCCCTCGTAGTCGAACGGCTCGCCGTTCCACGCGCCGCGCATCACCGCGAGGAACTCCGCGGTCTGCGCGTACCGTGTGTCCTTGTCCTCGTGGACGCCGAACCGGGCGAGCTCGGCGGGCTCGGCTCCGGTGACGATGTTCACCAGCAGGCGACCGCCCGACATGCGCTGGTAGGTGGAGGCCATCTGCGCCGCGAGAGTCGGGGTCAGGAGCGCCGGCCGGAAGGCGACGAGGAACTTGACCCGACGGGTCAGGGGGAGGAGCGAGGCGGTCGTGAGCCACGCGTCCTCGCACCCGGTGCCGCACGGGGTGAGCATCGCGTCGAAGCCGAGTTGGTCGCAGGCGACGGCGATCTGCGCGAGGTACTCGTGGGTCGGCGCCCGCCGGTGCGACGAATCACGCGTGGGGAGGACCTCGCGCGAGTCGCCGCCGGTCGGCAGGAACCAGTGGACCTTCACCGGGTCAGCTCGAGGCGGAGGGCGCCGGTGTCGACGTCGTAGACGAAGCCGCCGATCGTCACGTGGTCGGGAACGAGGGGGCAGTCCCGCAAGCGGGTGACGTCGTCGGCGAGGGTGGCCAGTTGGTCCTCGACCGCGTGGAAGTGCCAGCCCTCCACCGGCTCGCCAGTGATGTCGGCGATGCGGGCGCCGAGTTCCGCGTCGGAGGTGCCCGTCATCGCGCAGCGGGTGTGCGCGATCACCGCGATGCGCTCCACATCCAGGAAGTGCACTGCGACGACGAGGGAGCGCAGGGCGTCGTCGGTCACGCGGGCGCCGGCGTTCCGCAGGATCTTGGCGTCGCCCGGCACGAGGCCGAGCATGGTCAGCGGCTCGATGCGCGAGTCGATGCACGTCACCACGCCCAGGCCGCGGGCGGCTTCGGGGCGGAGTCCGGCGAGGGAGAACTCAGCGGCGTATGCGGCGTTGGCCGTCAGGATGTCTGCGAAGGGATCGGTCACGAAGGGGATTCTGTCGGATCGAGGACCGTCGGCTCTACGCTGGGTGGCCGCGTGGAAGGGGAATCGTCATCGAACTGACCGATCAGGCGCCCGTCGGCAGCACTATCAGCAGCGTCCAGGCCGCGACCGAGCCCTTCCGCGTGCCCGCGGCCCGCTACACGTCGCCGTCGTGGGCGCAGCTGGAGACCCAGCGGCTCTGGCCCCGGGTGTGGCAGATCGCCGGCACGGTCGACCACGTGGCCGAACCGGGGGACTGGTTCGAGTACCGGGTCGGCTGGTTCTCGGTGATCGTGCTGCGGACCGACGACGGCTCGCTGCGGGCCTTCCAGAACGTGTGCCGGCACCGCGGGAACGTGCTCGCGTGCGGCGAGGGACGCGGCCGGACCGAACTGCGCTGTGGGTACCACCGGTGGTGCTGGGATCTCGACGGCCGGCTCCGGGAGGTCCCGTCGCGCCGGGGGTTCGGTGCGTTGCGCAACGAGGAGTTCCCGCTGTTCGAGGTGCAGGTCGACGTGTGGGACCCACTCGTCTTCGTGAACCTCGCACCGCGGGCCGAGCCGCTCGCCGCGTTCCTCGAGGGCGTGCCCGACGATGCGCCGTGGCTCGGACTCGCCGACTTCCGCTGCACGTACGACGTCGCGATGGAGATGCCGTGCAACTGGAAGACGCTGATCGACGGCTTCAGCGAGACCTACCACGTGCAGGGCCTGCACCGCGAGATGCTGGCGATGGCCGACGACGTCAACTCGCCGCAGCGGCTGTGGACCCGGCACGGCAAGCTCGAGCAGCCCTACGGGCTCCCGAGCCCGCGCCTGCGTGACGGTGCCACCGACCAGGAGATCTTCGATGCCTTCGTGACCGTGATGGGCACCCGCATCGGCTTTCCTACGACCGAGGCGGCAGGTCCGGTCCCCGCGGTGCCCCAGGGCCTGACACTCCGGGATGTCCTCGCCGACCGGGTGCGCCTCACCGCCGCCGCGGTCGGCGTGGACCTCGCCCGGCTGTCGACCGCGCAGGTCATGGACATGCAGCAGTACAACCTGTTCCCGAACGCGACGATCGTCGCGTTCCCGGACCTGCTCCAGGTCGTGAAGGCCCGCCCGGGCCCGACGCCCGACGAGTGCATCATGGACACGCTCGTGTTCGAGCGGCGCCCGTTCGGATCGCCGCACTCGCCGCCGACGCGCGTGAGCGTCGCGCCGGGCGACATCGACTTCGGACTCGTGATCAACCAGGATGTCGAGGCCTTGGGTCGGATCCAGCGGGGCCTCCACCAGCCCGGGTTCACCGACCTCACGCTCTCGGGTGAGGAGTGCCGGATCGTGAACCTGCACCGCAACCTCGAGACCTATCTCGAGATCTCCCCGACCGAGATCCGCGGCGGCTGAACCGGCGCGGATCAGAAGCCGGAGGGGATGACGGCCTCGACCAGGTGCGGTCCCGGCTCCGCGATCGCGCGCCGCAGCGCCGCCACGAGGCCCTCCACGTCGGTCGGGCGCTCGGCGGGGACCCCCATGCCCTGCGCCAGTGCCACGAAGTCGAGATCGGGGTGGGTCAGGTCCAGCATCGACTTCGCCACCTCGCCGGCTGCTTCCACGCCGACGCGTGACAGCTCGAGGTTGAGGATCGCGTAGGAGCGGTTGGCGAAGATCAACGTCGTGACGTCCAGACCCTCGCGCGCCTGGGTCCAGAGGGACTGCAGGGTGTACATCGCGCTTCCGTCGGCCTGGAGGTTCACGACGGGTCGATCGGGGCACGCGATGGCGGCGCCGGTCGCCACGGGCATCCCGAACCCGATCGCACCGCCGGTCAGGGTGATCCAGTCGTGCGGAGGTGCGCCTGCGGTCGCGGGTGACGCCCAGATGCCACCGGTCTGAGCCTCGTCGACGACGATCGCCCCTTCGGGGAGCACGGTGCCGACGGCTTCCGCCAGCGTCTGGCCGGTGAGGGGACCCGCCGATACCGCCGGCGTGGACGCAGAGCTGGCCCGGGCTCCGGTGGCGTCGACGCCCAACTCGTCGGCGAGGGCGGCGATCGCGTCGGGGCCGGACTCGGTGACCTCGGTCAGCACATGCACCTCGCAGCCGTCGGGCACGAGCTCGCTGGGCCGCCCGGGGTACGCGAAGAACGAGACGGGGGAGGCGGCGCCCACCAGCACGAGGTGGCGGAGGCCGGAGAGTTGCGCGGTCGCGAACTCGGCGAGGTAGCCGAGCCGTTCGACGGCCGGGATACCCGCACCGCGTCGCAGCCGCGCCGGGAAGACCTCCGCGAGCACCTTGGCGCCGGTTGCCGCTGCGATCGCGTCCACCAGCCGGAGTGTCGTGTCGTCCCGGACGACGTCGTCGCCCACGAGCAGCGCCACGGGCTCACCGGACCGGAGCGTCTTGACGGCGAGGGCGACGGCTTCGTCGCCCGGCCCCGCCGGCGCCGGGATCTCCTGGCGTCCGGCGGGGACCCCGCCTTCGGTCCAGGACACGTCCGCAGGCAGGATCA
The DNA here is from genome assembly GCA_963801105.1 of uncultured Acidimicrobiia bacterium. Classification (GTDB taxonomy): domain Bacteria; phylum Actinomycetota; class Acidimicrobiia; order IMCC26256; family JAENVU01; genus JAENVU01. The sequence continues at coordinate 2,946,811 of CAWDDH010000003.1, read as the reverse complement.
GGGTGGCGATCGCGCCGGGATGGGTCCGGGCCGCGACGACCGCCGCGGCGGCATCCCCGCCGAGCTTGGGCGTGCGCTGCGAGCGGCGGACCCAGCCGGAGAAGTTCGCGGCGAGTGTCTCGATGTCGCTCTCGAGTGGAGCGTCGAGCGCCTTGTGGTACGTGGCGTGGTCGCCGACGATGTTGACCATCGGCGTGTGCGCGCGGCGCGCGTTGTGGAGGTTGGCGATGCCGTTGCCGAGGCCGGGCCCGAGGTGGAGGAGCGTTGCCGCGGGGCGGCCGGTCATCCGCGCGTAGCCGTCCGCAGCTCCGGTGACGACGCCCTCGAAGAGGCCGAGAACGGCACGCATCCGCGGTTCGCCGTCGAGCGCGGCGACGAAGTGCATCTCCGACGTCCCCGGGTTCGCGAAGCACACGTTGACGTCGTTCTCGACGAGCGTGTGGAGCAACGACTGCGCACCGTTCATGGTGGCCGGGTTCGTCACGAGGTCCCCTTCGGGTCGAGGTCGAGCAGGATGCCGGGATTGAGGATTCCGGTCGGGTCGAACGCCTGCTTGATGCGGCGCATCAACGCCAGCTTGGCCGGATCCTCGAGCGCGAGGAAGTACTGCTGCTTGGCCCGACCGATCCCGTGCTCTCCGGAGATGGCGCCGCCGAGGCCCATGCCGGCGTCGAAGAGGTCGTGCATCACCCGGCTGCGCACCTCGGGATCGGACTGGAACACCGACAGGTGGACGTTGCCGTCGCCGGCGTGGCCGCACCCGGCGATCCAGGACCCGGTCTCGGTCGCGATCGCTCCGACCTTCTCCATGAACTCCGGGAGCGACGCGCGGGGCACGACGATGTCGACGATGTCGTCGGCGTGGTTGGCCTTCGCCACCCAGAACGACTTCTCCCGCGCGTCGATGAGCGATGCCGCCGCACCGCCGGGCAGCACGTAGATGTCGAGCGCCCCCAACTCGGCCAGCTGCTCGGCGAGCCCCGCGACATCCTCGTCGAGGCGCTCGTCGGACATCTGCTCCATCATCACGACCAGGTACGCGAGGGCCCGGTCCTTGACGTCGTCGGGGATGCCGAGATCGAGGCCCACGTAGCTCGTGATCGCACCGAGCGTGATCATGTCGATGTACTCGAGGATCATCGGTCCGACCCCGCTGGCGACGATGCGTGGGATCGCGTGGGTGACCTCGTCGAGCGTGAGGAACGGGACGAGGACGGTGGCCTGGTGCGGCGCACGCGGGTACAGCCGCAGCGTCGCCTCGGTCACGAGTGCGAGCGTGCCCTCGGAGCCGATGATGAGCTGCGTGAGGTCGTAGCCGGTGGTTGCCTTCACGAACTTGCCGCCGGTGCGGATCACCTCGCCGGTCGCGAGCACCGCTTCGAGGCCGAGGACCTGATGGCGGGTCACGCCGTACTTCACCGCGCGCATGCCGCCCGCGTTGGTCGCCACGTTGCCACCGAGGCTGGCGCTGTACTCGCCCGGGTAGACCGGGTAGGAGAGCGCGTGCGGGGCGAGCGCCTCGTCGAGTTGGGCGAGGGTCACGCCCGGCTGGACGACGGCCACGTGGTTCTCGAGGTCGATCTCGAGGATCTCGTTCATGCGCTCGAACGAGATCACGAGCGACTCGGTGGTGGGTGTGCACGCACCGGAGAGCCCGGTGCCGCTGCCCCGGGCCGTCACCGGGATGCCTTTGGCGGCGGCGATCGCGACCAGGGCGGTGACCTCGGCCGTGGTGCCCGGCCGGGCGACGTAGGCGGGCCGGACGGGCGCGACCGTCAGCGCCTCGTCGTGCGCGCAGTCGTCGTTGACCGCGTCACCGGCGTCGACGTGACCGGCGCCGATCGCGCCGGCGAATGCTTCCAGAACGTTCATCCGACGTCTTCCTGCTCGGGGACCGACCATCTGTAGGTCACGGGAGGGGCGTCGGGCAAGCGTCGGGCATCGGTCCGGCACGGCGCGCGACTATGCCGGGGATGAATCTCGCGGCGGCCCGGGACGTCCTGGGCATCGAGGCGACCACGGCGTGGCCGGAGGTGCGCGCCACGTACCTCCGCCTGATGCGTGCCCATCATCCGGACACCGCCGACGATCTGGCCGACGCCGGGGCCCGGACCCTGCGGACCGCGATCATCACGGAGGCGTTCTCGGTGGTCCTCGAGGCCCGCGCCGCGGATCCCGGGCCGGTGACGCCGCCGACCGCACCTCCGGCCCCGACGGGCGCGGTGCTCCGGCACCCGACGACGGGGCCCGACGAGACCCGTTCGCTGCTGCTCGACGCTGCGCCCATGGACGCCTTCCTCGCCTTGCACGAGGTCTTCTCACTGCTCGGTGCGGTGTCCTACCTGGACCGGTTGAGCCTCGTGCTGGAGACGATCGTGCTCGACGCGCCCGGTCGCGCGACGTCGCTGTTGGCCTGGCTCGACCCGGCGCCCGACGACGTCACCGCGGTGACCGTCGGGGTGGAATCTCTCGGTGGGCATGCACCCGCCGACCTGGACCTGCTCGTGGATCGCATCGCGGCGTTGCTCGCGACCCCGCGGGCGCCCGTGATTCCCGACTGAGCCAGGAGGAGATCAGTTGCGGGGCAGGTCGCGGAAGGGTGCGGTCTTGTCGGGCCGTGGCTCGCCGGGCAGGCCCAGCACCCGCTCGCCGATCACGTTCCGCTGGATCTGCTCGGTGCCGCCACCGATGCGCACGGACCACTGGTTGAGGAACAGGTTCTGGAACATGCCGTCGTCGGGTGCGTCGGCGCCGCTCAGCATTCCGGCCGGACCCTCGAGCGCCAGCATGAGGTCGCCGTCGGCCGCGACCCGCTGACTGACCGCGAGCTTCATCACCGAGACCTCGGGCCCGGGCGGCAGGCCGGCCTTGGCGCGTGCCTTGGCTCGCTGGCCCAGCCAGCTGAGGAGCTCGAAGCGCGTGTACGAGCGGGCCAGGGCCTGGCGGACCGTCGGGTCGTCCTGGCGTCCGCACGCGCGCGCCAGCGCGAGCAGCGACTTGAACCCGACGCCGGACCCACCACCGCCGATCATCTGGCGCTCGTTCCCCAGCGTGGTCTGCGCCACGCGCCAGCCGTTGTTGACACCACCGACCACGTTCGCCGCGGGGACGCGAACGTCGGTGAGGAAGACCTCGTTGAAGTGGGCGTACCCCGTGATCTGGCGGAGCGGTCGCACCTCGATGCCGGGACTGCGCATGTCGACCGCGATCCAGGTGATGCCCTGGTGCTTCGGCACGTCCCAGTCGGTGCGGACGAGCATCATCCCCCAGTCGGAGAAGTGCGCACCGGAGGTCCACACCTTCTGGCCGTTCACGATGTATTCGTCGCCGTCGAGGTCGGCGCGGGTCGCGAGGCCGGCGAGGTCCGAACCGGCGCCGGGCTCGGAGAAGAGCTGGCACCACACGTGCTCACCGCGCAACATGCGGGGGAGGTAGTACTCCTTCTGCTCCTCGGTGCCGTGCGTGATGATGGTCGGGCCCACCATGCCGATCGCGACCATGAACGCGCCGGATGACACCAGGAACCGAGCTTCCTCCTGGGCGAAGATCCGGGCCTGGGCGACGGTGCCGCCCCGCCCGCCGTACTCGGCCGGCCACGTGATGCCGGCCCAGCCGCCCTCGGCGAGGGTCGCCTGCCAGTCCCGGCACTCCTGGACGTGCTCGGCCTCGAGCTCGGCCGACATCTCCTTGCCCAACGGGCTCGAGGAGACCCCTGGCGGCCGCACCGGCGCGCGGGTCTCGAGGAACGCGCGTGCCTCGAGGCGGAACGCACGGTCGGCGGCGGACTCGTCGGGGAGGGTGTCGGTCACGGCGCCGAAGGTATCCGGTTTGCCCGCGACCCGAGAACGCCCGCGCCGTAGGTTCGGCCCGGGGATCGGGCAGGATGGGCCCGATGTGGAGGGCGACGATCAAGGGCGTGTTCGCCCGGAAGGTGCGCCTCCTCCTGACCGCACTGGCCGTGGTGCTCGGCGTGACGTTCGTGAGCGGCACCTACGTCCTCACGGACACGCTCCATGCGTCGCTCGGCGAGATCTTCCAGCAGTACGCGTCCGGCAGCGACCTCGTGGTGGCGGCGCGGCAGCAGGTCGGTGACCGCGCCACGAGTCGGCAGCGGATTCCGAGCGAGCTCGCGCGAGAGGTCCGCCAGATCGACGGGGTGGCGGCGGCGACCCCGTTCCTGATCGGCGACGCGAAGTTCATCGAGCGCGACCAGCGCACGGCGATCCAGCCGATCGGCGCGGCGACGTTGGGCATCTCGTGGGCGGGTGGGAGGTCCGTGGGTCCGGCACGGATCGTGGACGGCCGACGCCCACTTCGTGGCGGCGAGGTGGCGATGGATGCCGGCACCGCCCGCCGCTACGGGTTCCAGGTCGGCGACACCGTCAGGGTGCTGCTCACCGGGGCGGCGGAGCCGTTCAGGATCACCGGGCTGCTCGCGCTGGGCAATCGCGAGGATCTGGGCTTCGCGACCGTGGCTGCGTTCGACCCGCCGACCGCAGCCCGCGCGTTCCGCGCCGAGGGCCTCGCCGACTTCGTCTTCGTACGCGTCGAGCCCGGCGTGTCGATGGCTCGCGTCCGTCACGAGATCGCGGCGAAAGTCGGACCCGGCCTCACGGTCCAGCAGTCGAGCGCCTTCGCCGCCGATCTGCAACGTCAGGTGGACGACTTCCTGTCGCTGATCAACGACCTGTTGCTCGGATTCGCAGGCATCGGCCTGCTCGTCGGGGGCTTCATCATCTTCAACACGTTCACGATCCTGGTGGCGCAACGGACCCGCGAGCTGGGTCTCCTGCGCGCGATGGGCGCGTCGGGCGGGCAGGTGGTGGGGTCGGTGCTGATCGAGGCGCTGATCATGGGCCTGGTCGCGTCCGTGGCCGGGTTCGCGCTCGGGGTGGGATTGGGCAAGCTGCTGCTCTGGCTGCTCCCCGGGATCGGGGTGCCGGTGCCCGACCGCGCCCTGGTGGTGCTCACCCGCACGATCGAGGCCAGTGCGGTCGTGGGGATCGGCGTCACGCTGCTCGCCGCGATCGTGCCGGCGGTCCGCGCCGCGCGGACGCCGCCGATCGCCGCGATCGGCGATCTGCGTACCACGAGTCAGCTCCGCTCGACGGTGTCGCGTGCGATCACCGGCACGATCGTGACGGTGGCCGGTGTCGCGGTCGGCGCGTACGGGATCCGCGGACCGTTGCCGCTGGAGCAGTCGGTCGCGGTGACGTTCCTCGGCGGGTTCGTGATCTTCGTCGGCATCGTGGTCCTCGGGCCGCTGGTCGCGCGGTCCCTCGCGGCGGTCGTCGGCCGGCCGTTGCCGTTCCTGTTCGGAGTGACCGGCGCGCTCGCGCGCGGCAACGCGATGCGGAACCCGAAGCGCACGACCGTCACCGCCGCGGCCCTGATCGTCGGATTGGCCCTGGTTGCGCTCGTGTCGATCTTCGGCGCGTCGCTGAAGAGCTCGGTCGGGACGTCCCTGAAGGACGTCAAGTCCGAGATCGTCATCACGGCACCGGGGTACGCGGGCTTCTCCCCGGAGGTCCGCACGCGCGTGCTCGAGGCCGCGGGCGTCGACCGGGCGGTCGCGTTCCGCTGGGGGCAGGCCGCGATCCGGGGAAACGAGGAGAACGTCAACGGCGTGACCCCCCGGGGCTTCTCGAACGTCATCGACTTCAAGTTCCAGGGCCCCGCGCCGACCGTCGTGGGACGGGGCGACGTGCTCGTCTCGAAGCTCGAGGCCGAGAGCTACGGACTGCGCGTGGGGGACCCGCTCGTGATCACGTTCCCTCGTCTCGGCCCGACGCAGCTGCGCGTGAGTGGCATCTACGAGACGCGACGGTTCTCGGTGGCGTTCCCGATCGACTTCCTCGTCGCGAACTCCGTGTACGACGCCGGCTTCGGCGGCGCGCCCCAGGACACGCTGCTGTACGTGGACACCGTGCCCGGCCACGGCGCCGAGGTCGCGCGCCGGCTCACCCGCAACCTCGCGGAGCCGTTCCCGAACGTCGACGTGCAGACCCGGGCGGAGTACGGCGCGTCGCGCGAGGACTTCTTGGACCAGTTCCTCAACATCTTCGTCGCCCTGCTGCTCCTGTCGGAGCTGATCGCGGTACTCGGCATCGTGAACACGTTGATGCTGTCCGTGCACGAGCGCACGCGTGAGCTGGGTCTGCTCCGCACGGTCGGGACGAGTCGGCGCCAGGTGTGGGGGATGGTGTCGGGTGAGTCGGTGATCATCGCGGTGCTCGGGTGCGTCGTGGGGATCGGCGTCGGACTGCTGTGGGGGTGGGGGGTCATGGCGGTCGTCGGCGACCGCTTCAGCGACGGCTTCGTGGTCCCGGTGGGCGATCTGCTCTGGTTCGTCGTCGCGTCGGTCGTGGCGGGGTTCGTCGCCGCGCTGTTCCCGGCCTGGCACGCCAGCCGCCTGGACGTGCTCGAGGCGATCGCGCAGGAATAGTTCCGGGAGGGTGGCTGCTACGATGCTCCGCTTCACCGGGCCGTTAGCTCAGGGGTAGAGCACTTCCTCGACACGGAAGGGGTCAGAGGTTCAAATCCTCTACGGCCCACCGGTAGCAGCGCAGGTCAGCGGGGGTTTCGGCCCCCGCTGCTCCGCGCGACCGGCCCGTATGCAGCCCCGGCCTGGCCGACCGGCCGCGAGGCCACGTGTGACACGTGGCGCGAGTCCTTCCCGCCGCCGATCACGGCGGTCAGGATGACGCTGTGGATCCCGTGCGCATCACCGCGACCTCCGGTCGGATCGAGGTCACCGCCGACGAGCGGACCGGGGTGCGGGTCGAGCGGGGCCAGGAGCACCCGATGGGCGGCGTGCTCGAGGTCCAGGGCAAGCATTCGGGCGTCGCCATGCGGGTCCCCGTCGGGACGGATCTGATCGTCGGGAGTCACTCGGGCCCGGTGAGACTTCGCGGTGAGCTCGGCAACGTGCGGCTCACCACGCGCAGCGGGAAGGTGGAGATCGAGTCCTGCACCTCGCTGGATGTGCGGACGGTCTCGGGTCGCGTCGACGTCGGGCACATCGGCGGCGAGGGCCGGATCAAGTCCGCCAACGGCCGGGTGACCGTCGGGCGCGCCGACGGTGAGCTGCACGTCGCGACGGTCTCGGGTCGCATCGAGGTGACCGACGCGGCCGGGCCGGTACGCGCGAACACCGTGAACGGGAAGGTCGCCGTCGGCATGACGCGGGCCGAGGACGCGCGTGCCGACTCGATCTCGGGGAGTGTGACGATCGCGCTGCCCGCCGGCACCCACCCCAGCGCCTCCATGGCCTCGGTGAGCGGCCGGTGCGAGTGCGAACTGGACCAGGGCGACGACTGCTGTGTCACCGGCCGATCGGTGAGCGGACGGATCCGGATCGTCGAGCGGTGATGAGCGCGGTCACCGGCGCCGTGGTGTTCACGGATCTCGTCGGGTTCACGGAGTTCACCGCTCTGTCCGGCGACGACGAGGCACTACGCCTGCTCGGCGCGCAGGAGCGGATCGTGCGCAGGCTCCTCCCTGACGGGGCCCGAATCGTGAAGGAGCTCGGCGACGGGCTGATGCTGTTCTTCGCCGAGCCGTGCTCCGCGGTGACGACGATGCTCGCCGTGCTGGACGCGTTCGAGGAGTCCGCGGACGCGGACATGCTGCCGCTGTTCGTGCGGGTGGGCGGGCACTGGGGGACCCCCAGCCGCCGCGGCGAAGACCTCGTCGGTCATGACGCGAACGTCGCCGCTCGGATCGTGGACGTGGCCTCGCCCGGCGAGGTCCTCGTGTCGGAGGCCCTGGTCCGCGCCGGGACCCACGAGAGGGTCGTGTTCTCCGAGCTCGGTCCCGTGATGATGAAGGGCCTCGTCGAGCCCATCTCGTTGTACCGCGTCGACGCGAACGCGAGGGAGCGGAGTTCGGCCCCGGCCCGGTCCTAACCTGCAGAAGGCCCCCTGCAGAAAGGAAGTCGTGCCTGCCGACGGTTACGTCTCTCAGCTGCCCGACACCGATCCCGACGAGACCCGCGAATGGATCGAGTCGCTCGATGCCGTCGTCGACGCGGAAGGCACGGCGCGGGCCCGCTATCTCCTCACCCGGCTGCTGGACCACGCCACCGAACGCGACGTCGGCCTCTCGGCGGCGATCTCCACGCCGTACGTGAACACCATCCCGCCCGAGCAGGAGCCGTGGTTCCCGGGTGACGAGACGTTGGAGCGCCGGATCCGGCGGTACGTGCGCTGGAACGCGGTGGCGATGGTCGATCGCGCCAACCATCGCCACGAGGGCCTGGGCGGGCACCTGTCGACCTACGCGTCTGCGGCCGCGCTGTACGAGGTCGGGTTCAACCACTTCTTCCACGGCAAGGAGGACGGCGGGTTCGGCGACCAGGTCTTCATCCAGGGTCACGCGGCGCCCGGGATCTACGCGCGTGCCTTCCTCGAAGGCCGCCTCACCGAGGCCGAGCTCGACTCGTTCCGCCGCGAGACCGACGGCGGAGGACTGAGCTCGTATCCACACCCGCGGCGGATGCCGGAGTTCTGGGAGTTCCCGACGGTCTCGATGGGCCTCGGTCCGTTGAACGCCGTCGCGCAGGCACGGATCAACCGGTACCTGATGCACCATCACCTCGTCGACACGAGCCGTTCGAAGGTCTGGGCCTTCGTCGGCGACGGCGAGATGGACGAGCCGGAGGCGAAGGCCGGGCTCTCGATCGCGGCACGGGAGCGGCTCGACAATCTGATCTTCGTCGTGAACTGCAATCTCCAGCGCCTCGACGGTCCCGTGCGCGGAGGCGGCAAGATCATCCAGGAGCTCGAGATGGTGTTCCGCGGCGCGGGGTGGAACGTGATCAAGGTGATCTGGGGTCGCGGTTGGGATCCGCTCCTCGCGGCCGACGTCGACGGCGTGTTGGTGCGGAAGATGAACGACACCGTCGACGGGGAGTTCCAGAAGTACGCGACGGAATCAGGCGCGTACATCCGCGAGCACTTCTTCGGTCCGGACCCGCGGCTGCGCGCGATGGTCGAGCACCTCAGCGACGCCGAGCTGGAGCGCCTGCCGCGCGGTGGGCACGACTACCAGAAGGTCTACGCCGCGTACGAGATGGCGGTGCGCCACGAGGGCAGCCCGACGGTGATCCTCACCAAGACGGTCAAGGGCTGGACGTTGGGGAGCTCGGTCGAGGCGCGCAACGCCACGCACCAGGTGAAGAAGATGACGCCGGCCGAGTTGCGAGTGTTCCGTGATCGGTTGCAGCTCGACATCCGCGACGAGGATCTCGCGGAGGAGCCCCCGTACTGCCATCCCGGTCCGCGCTCACCCGAGCACGAGTACCTCACCGCACGGCGCCGCTTGTTGAACGGACCGGTCCCGATGCGTCGACACGTCGCACCCGCGATCCCACCGGTGGCGCCCGAGGTCTTCACCGAGCTGCACGCCGGCACCGGGCCCAAGCTGCGTGCATCGACCACGACCGCCTTCGCCCGGCTGATCCGAAAGCTCCTCGGAGACCCGAACCTCGGCCGCCGCGTCGTTCCGATCGTCCCGGACGAGGCGCGTACGTTCGGGCTGGACGCGCTGTTCTCCGACGTGAAGATCTACGCACCGTTCGGACAGCCGTACGAGCCGGTCGATGCCGGGCTGCTGCTGTCCTACCGCGAGGCGCGCGACGGACGGATCCTGGAGGAGGGCATCACCGAGGCGGGCTCGATGGCGTCGATGACCGCGGCCGGGACCGCGTACGCGACGTGGGCCCAGCCGCTCGTCCCGTTCTTCGTCTTCTATTCGATGTTCGGGTTCCAGCGGGTCGGCGACCTGATCTGGTCCTTCGGCGATCAGCGGGGGAGAGGCTTCCTGCTCGGCGCGACCGCGGGTCGGACGACGTTGACGGGCGAAGGCCTCCAGCACTGCGACGGTCAGAGCCAGCTCCTCGCGAGCGCGGTGTCGAACTGCCGGAGCTATGACCCAGCGTTCGCGTACGAGGTCGCGGTGATCATCGAGGAAGGCTTGCACCGGATGTACGGGCCGGAGCCGGAGGACTGCTTCTACTACCTGACGCTCTACAACGAGAACGTCTCGATGCCGGAGATGCCCGCGGGCGTTGCCGAAGGTATCGTCCGCGGGCTGTACCGCTACCGCGAGGCCGATGCGGGTTCGCACCGCGCGCAGGTCCTCGCGAGCGGGATGATGATGAGCGACGCGCTCGAGGCGCAGCGACTGCTCGGTGAGCGGTACGACGTGCGGGCCGACGTGTGGAGCGCGACGAGCTACAAGCTGTTGCGCGAAGACGCGCTCGACTGCGAGCGATGGAACCGGCTCCATCCCACGGAGCTGCCCCGTACCCCGTACGTCACCCAACAGCTGGACGAGCACGGCGGCCCGGTCGTGGCGGTGACCGACTTCCTCACGCTCGTGCCGGATCAGATCGCCCGCTTCGTACCGACGCCGTTCGTAGCGCTCGGCACGGACGGCTACGGCCTCTCCGACACCCGCCCGGCGCTCCGGCGCTACTTCGAGGTGGACACCGGCCACATCGTGGTCTCGGTGCTCCAGGCGCTCGCGACGGCCGGCGAGATCGACGCGCGCGTGGTCGACGCCGCGATCGGGGACTTCGAGATCGACCGGGAGAGTGCGCCGCCGCGGATCCGCTAGGCGGTGCAGGCGGGCGTCAGGCGCCCCGCTGGTTGTACTCCTCGTCGGGGTCCCACGGTTCCTTGTCGGCGTTGTCGTCGCCGTCGTCCTCGAGGTACACCACACCCGCGTCGTCGTCGTTCACATCAGCGAGAGTCCCTCGCCCTTCGCGGAACATGCCGTCGTCGAAGCCCTGCTTCAGCTCGCGAGCCTCGCGGAACCGCCGCGCTCGTCCTTTTCTTGCCACGCTTCACCTACCCCCGATGGGCCGACCGGCCGGTTGGCGGGTATTGATTATCTCGCATCTGACGGGTCCGTGCGGAACCACCTGCTCAAAGGGCCTCGTCGGCAGTGCCCGGACCGTCCAGAAACGGGCGCCGGCCGTACTGATCGAGGTGCACGACTTCACCCACCGGGCGTCGGGTCGTGGGCCCGTAGCCCCCCTTCAGGGGCCAGCCGAGGGGTATGACCGCGCACGGAGCGACGGAACGGGGCAGCCCGAGCGTGCGCCGGGCCATGCTGGTGGACCAGAGGGGCAGGGTCGTGAGCGCCGCGCCGAGGCCCAGGCCACGCGCCGCGAGGAGCAGGTTCTGCACCGCCGGGAAGATCGACCCGTAGTACGCGGACCGGCCCATGTGGGTGGGCCAGGAGCGACCGTGGAGGCACGCCACCACGATGACCGGGGCGTTCTCGAAATGGTCGGCCTGCCACTGCACCGCGGCGAGCATCCGGGCGGCCTTCAGGTCGCCCCGGGCCCGGGACTTGGCCATCCGTCGATAGACCGACCACGCCTGGCGGTTCAGGCGGGCGAGGGCGTACTTGACGTCCGGGTCCCGCACGACCACGAACTCCCAGTTCTGCAGGTTGCTCCCCGTCGGCGCCCGCAGTGCGAGCTCGACCACGGCGAGGACCGTCTCGTCGTCGACGGGATCGCCGCGAAGGCGTCGGACCGCCCGCTGGGTCTGCATCGCGTCGGCCAGCGGCATGCGGAGGCCCTCGGCGACCTCGGAGTAGTCAGGCATCGATCCCCCAGAGCGAGACGGAGCATGGTACCGGCCGCGGACCCGACAACGTGCCGACCGCTGGAAGCCGACTGGCTAACCTCGTCGATCCCGGGCGATTGGCTCAGACGGTTAGAGCGCTGCCTTCACACGGCAGAGGTCGGGGGTTCGAGTCCCTCATCGCCCACCACGTGACCCGCGGTTCCGTGCGGTCACGCCGCGCGCCGGCCGCTCCGCGACCCGCTGAGGACACAGCTCTTTGGGGTGGGGCGTGGTGAGGGCGGGACATCGCCCGTCGAATTTCGGGCTGCCGGACGTGCCCGTTTTCGCTGACCGACGGGAAGCCGGGCTGTACCTGGGATGTCGAGTCGCGACGCAGCGGACACGGGAGGGTCTCACTACGTTGTGGCAATGGCCGACGACCATCCGAACGCACTCGCCTACCGCCGTGCTGCGGACGCGTTCCGGGCCGAGAATCTCACGGTTGTGGCCTCGCTGATCTCGGAGCGGGTCGTGTGGCACGTTCCTGGCTCACACCCCATGGCAGGCGAGATCCGCGGAAGGGATGAAGTCCTCAGCTGGCTCGGTCGGCTGGCGCTCCAGGGATTCTGGCTTCGAGAACTCGAGGTGTTCGGCAATGATCGCCACGTCTGCGCCATCAGCCTGATGGGCGCTCGGCGAGAAGGCGTCGACGTATCCACCCGGGTCGTGAGCGTGTTCAGGTACGACGCCGGCAAACAGACCGAGAGGTGGATCTACCCCGATGACCCCGCGGCTTGGGAGATGATCTTCAACGGCTGAGCCGTGGCACCGACCGCCGGCACCGTGACCTTCGCGATCGTGCGGGTGCATCAGGCTCCGTTATGCCGGACAACCGGGGCGAGCTGCGGAGTGCGAGCTCAGCGCCCGGTTGTCGGCGCAGCCAGTCGGCGGAAGCCAACGTAGGGGCAACTCCCGTCGGTGGCGCTAGGGACGACGATACTCCCGTTCGCTGCGGACGCCTAGGGCGTGATCGCGCGCAACAGCCGGGGGGTGCAGAGACCTCCCCGGCTGTCGGCTGATGCCGTGCCTCTCTTCGGCGCGTTCTACGCGATCGAGTTGCGCTCCATGTGTCGAATCGGCGACATTTCCGCGCACCCCGGACCCCGCCGCTACCGGTCGAGGCGGGCGTGGAGCGCCGCTGAGTGCTCCTGGAGCCGGGGCAGCGAGAGGTCACCGATCGCCGCATCGGCATCCGCGACCAACGCGCGGGCGCGAGTGAGCGCAGCGCGCCCGACGAGCGCGTCGGCCCAGTCGAGACAGCACCGCGCGATCCACACCGGGCTGGCGAGGCTCCGGCTGAGGTCGATCGACGCGGCGTAATGGGCATCGGAGTCGTCGGGACGCTCCAGGACTCCTTCGAGCCGGGCGAGGAGGCGGGAGACGGGTCCGCACGCGATACCGCCGGTTCCGGCGATGCAGCCGTCCAACGGAAGGGCGAGATCATGGAGCAGCGCCGCTGCGCCGCGGTCGCCGACCGCGCCGGCGACCTCGACCCACATGGCGATCGCGAGGGGCCAGCCCGCGTCGGACGGAATGTCGCGGAAGTCACCGAGCGATCCGGCGTGGAGGCGCACGGCGGCTGCGTCGAGGTCGCCACCCTCGGCGAGAGCGAAGGCCACCGTTGCCGCCGCGGCCGCTTCGTCGGGGTTCGACGCGTGGAACTGGTCCCACGCGTCGACGATCTCGGCGAGGCGGCCCTGCTCGCGGCGGATCGCCAGCGTCGTGGTCGCGCGGTAGGTGACGGCCTCGGGCATCCCGGCTCGGGTCCACACCTCGAACTGCTCGCGCGAGAGAGCGTCGGACTCGACGAGGTGTCCGTCGAGCAGGGCGAGCGTGGGCGCGAGGAACAGGTGCATGCGGCGCGCGGCGAAGCTCTGTCGGTCGGCCGCGAGCGCTCCCAGGGTCCCTGCGTGCATCCGGAAGGCATCGCCGTCGCCGACGACGAGCGCACTGAAGGCGGCCAGTAGCTCGGTCGTCGCGACGACCGCGGTGTCCTCGACGGACCGGGCGACCTCGAGTGCGCGGAGCATCAGCGCGCGGTCCCGGTGGAACTCCGCCGTGGACCAGTCGTGCCGGGGGCGGCCGTTGAAGATCCCGGCGGCCACGTCCACCAGTGCCAGCGGTTCACCGGACGCCTCGGCGAGGGTCCGCGCTTCCTGGAGAAGGACGCTGCGTCGGTCGGTCTCGCGGACGAAGATCAACTCGACCGCCAGTGTCGCGACCAGACGGGCGCGGAGGCCGGGATCGTCGGTCACCCGTGTCAGGAGGTCCTCGAGGAGCTCGATCTTCTCGGGATCGGCCGCCTGCTCCTGGTTGAACGACGTCCGGGTGTGGACGAGGAGCACCTTGGCCATCGCGGCGTCGAGGCCGGCGGCCTTGGCGATGCGGCCCGCGTCTCGGAGGTGCCCGGGACCGTCACTGATCCCGGCGGTGAACTCGGCCCGACCGAGCTCGGTCAGGAGGTCGACCCGCAGGGCAGTGTCGTCGTCGTCGGCATCGAGATGCTCGAGCGCCAGGCCGTACCAGCGGGCAGCATCCTCGGCTGCCGACTTCGCGTAGGCCTGCTCCCCGGCGCGGCGCGCGTATTCGATGGCCTTGTCGGGATCGGCCGCCGCGGCCTCGCCGTAGTGATACGCGAGCTCGGCGATCACGCCATCGAGATCCGATACGTGCTGCGCCTCGATCGCCTCCGCGATCTTGCGGTGAGTCCTGACGCGGCGTGTGGTGGTCAGCTCCTCCAACAGGGTGGCGCGGACGAGGGCGTGACCGAAGCGGTAGCGGTCGAGCCCGACCTCGTTCACGAGCCCGCTGGACTGCGCCGCATCGAGCATGTCGATGGCGTCGTCCTCGTCGACGCCCGACACGGCCGCGAGCGCCGGCAGCGCGAATTCCTGACCGATCACTGCTGCGACCGAGAGCAGCTTCTGCGACTGGTCGTCGAGCCGCGAGATCCGGCGGCCGACGACCTCGCGCACGCCCTCGGGGAGGCCGACCTCCTCCAGACTCAGATCGCTCGTCCATCGGCCGTCGCGCAGGACCAGCGCCCCGCTCTCCACCAGGTGCCGGACGATCTCACCGACGAAGAAGGGATTGCCGCCCGTCTCGGCGAAGACGGCATGGGCAAGGTCCACACCCGGCTCGTCCAGATCGTGACCGGCCGAGCGCTCGAGCAGCTCGGCGACGCCGTCGGCGGTGAGCCCGTCGAGCGCGAGTCGGGTGACGGTCCCATCCCGCCGGAGGTCCGCGAGCACCGTCGCGAGCGGATGGGAGCGGTCGAGGTCGGTCGAGCGGTACGTTCCCACGACGAACAGCGCGTCGTGCGGCGTCTCGCGGATGACGTGGCGAAGGAGTTGCAGCGTGGGCCGGTCGGCCCAATGGAGGTCGTCGAGGACGAGGAACACCGGGACCGAGGCCGCGGTGGTCCGGAGCCAGCCGGTGATGGCGTCGAAGAGCCGGGCCCGCTCGGACTCCGGGTCGTCACGCACGGGCTCACGCAGTCCCGCCACCCGATCGGCAAGCTCGGGCACGAGTCGGATCAGCTCGTTCGCGAGCGCACCCAGCCACGCCGCGGGAAGGTCGTCGAGCTCGGACTGGAAGCGCAGCGCCTCCGCGAAGGGCTGATAGGGCAGCGCCAGCTCCTCGTCGCATCGCCCGCCGAGCACGAGGGCCCCTTGGTGGCGGGCGACGAGCGCGGCCTCGGTGGCGAGACGGGTCTTGCCGATGCCCGGCTCGCCCGAGATCAGCACAACCTTGCGGCGCGATTCGGCGCTCTCCTTCCATGCATCGACCAGCTGATCGAGCTCACCGCGGCGACCCGCGAGGTCGAAGCCGGCCGGCGATGCCAGCACCGGCGGCATCGGCGTCTCTCGCGGCATCGCGACCTGCACCACCGGTTCCCAGAGCACCGATACCGCGGGAACGGGATCGGCGATGCCCTTGAGATCGAGCTCGCCGACGCTCCCGAAATCGTGGCCGCCGCGCCCGTGTGCGAGATGGCGGACGATCTCCGCGCAGAGGATCTGGCCGCCATCGGCCGCGGCTTCGAGCCGCTGTGCCTCGATCACGGGCAGCCCGAAGCAATCGTCCCCATTGAAGGTGACGTCCCCGACGCTGATGCCGACGCGGACCTCCATGCGCTCGTCGGCGCCGCGCCGGTTGTGCCCGTCGACGGCCTGTTGAATCGCGACGGCGGCGGCGACCGCGTCGACCGCCGCGGAGAAGGTGGCCATGGCCCCGTCGCCGGTGTGCTTCACGACCGTGCCCCGATTGGCGGTGATCGCGTCGTTGATCAGGGCGTCGTGCTTGACCCGCAGGACGTCGGCCGCTTCCTCGCCGATCCGGGACCGCAACGCGGTCGAACCGACGAGATCGGTGAACAGCACCGTCGCGGTGTCGATGCGTTCCGGGGCCTCTGCCACGACGGGAGACTAGGCGGGTGCTGCCGCCGGCACGGCCGAGCTCAACCGCTCGTGCGGTGCAGGAACTTCACGATCAGGTCCATGACGGTGCGGGACGACCACTGGGGCCCGCCGTGGCCGGCCCCGACGACGACGTAGCGCGTGCTCGGGACGCCGACCCTCCGCAACGCCTGGTGGACGAGCAACGTCTGGCTCGGTGACACGACCCGGTCCGCGGAGCCGTGGAACAGCAGGAACGGCGGGGTGAGATGGTCGATGTAGGTCAACGGGTTCGCCCGTTGCGCCTCGGGGTCGTCGATCAGGTTCCGTCCGCTGTCCTTGCCGTTGACGAACTCCGACTCGGAGTAGCTCGGCCGGAAGTGACGGAAGCGCTCGGCGAAGTCGAAGTCCTGGGCGATGCGGGTGAGATCGGAGAGCCCGTACACGTCGACGACCGCGTCGACCTCGGTCCCAGGACCGTCGCCCGGTGGCTCGAACGCCGGCACGTGGCGCGCCGCGCCGGCGAGGGCGGCGAGGTAGCCCCCGGCAGAGTCTCCCCAGAGCGCGACGTGGCGGCCGTCGACCTGGAAGCGGTCCTCATGCTCACGCAGGAACCGGATCGCGGTCTTCACGTCCCGTGCCGCGTCGGCGTAGATGCCGTCGTCGACGGTGCGGTAGTCGATGCTCGCCACGACGAAGCCGGACTCGGCGACGTAGGTGCGCCGGTCGAGCGAGATCTGGCGGGGAGCCACGTTGAATCCGCCGCCGGGGACGAAGACGACGGTGGGAAACGGTCCGGTGCCGTTGGGGATCTGGATGTCCATCCGCAGCGTCCGCCGGGCACCCAACCGGGTCGTGACGCGCGAGTAGGCGACGCCCTTCCGGATCTCCGGCGGATCGGGATTGCAGTGGATCAAGTCGTTCGGCCCGATGCGCAGCAAGGTGCTGGTGCTCGTATCGCTCGGCGCGATCGTCCGGGCGGAACCGCGGAGCGGCGGCCCCGTGAACGCGCCGGGGCCGCAGGGCGCCGTCCCGTGCACCGCCTGCGCGGCGCTGGAGGAGCAGCCGCCGGCCGTCGCGGCGATGAGCGCGGCGGCGATCACCACGGTCCCTCGGCCCATCCGCCGCATCATCGCGTCCGGAGGACCGGGGGGACGGTTCGGGTGGGTCAGTTCGACGCGGCCGACCGCTCGCGCCGGGCGTTCGCGCGCACCATTTCGGCGAAGTCCCGCCAGTTGCCGAGGGCCTCCTCGAGGGTGACCACGCGCTTGCGCGCCGCGATGAGACCTTCACGTGCCGCGGCGAGTTGCTGCTCCGCGACGGTGACGTACGAGTCGGCGATCGCCTGGGGGGTGGCCTCCGGCCAGTGGTGCGAAGCGCGGCGATTCAGGGTGGAAGCGGACTTCATGGGGGACTCCTGGGTGAAGTGCTGGGGGGGTATCCCCAAGAACGCCCCGCAGTCCGGATGGGTTCCCGGACCGCGCGAAATCCCCGATCTTGGGGGCGAGGCGCGACAGGTTCGACCGAATCGTACCGGTACACTCGTCTGCCCGCGATGCGCGCTCGGCCGAGCGCAGCAGCCCGACGACCGAGGACGATTGCATGCGCATGCGCACCGGACGCTCCACCAGGGTGGGCATCACCGCCCTGGCCGTCGCCGCGCTCGCCGGGTCGCTGGCGTCCGTGCCGGCCGGTGCCGATCCGGCGCCGTCCTCCTCTCCGGATCCGGTCGGTGCGTCCGCGTCGGCTCCGGCGACGGCCCCCGCGCCTGCGGCCGACGACCGACTGCTCGTCACCCTGGACCCGGGTGCGTCCGCCTCGACGGCCGACGCCGTGGTCGCGGCCACGGGAGCTTCGGTGCAGACGCGAGCCGGTGACACGCTCGTTCTCTCGCCGCCGGCCGGTGGTGCCCTGCACGCGGCCGGCGCCGCGGCCGTCCCCGGCGTGCGCGCCGTGGAGCCCGACTACGCCGTCAGCAGCTTCTCGGCGCCGAACGACCCGCTCTACGGTGACCAGTACGGCCTCGCGAACACCCAGCCCGCCGGCATCCGTGCCGAGTCGGCCTGGAACGACACGCCGGGCAGCCGGGGAGTGGTCGTCGGGGTGCTGGACACCGGCATCGCGCTGACCCACCCGGATCTCAAGGCCAACCTCTGGACGAACCGGACCCGGATCAACGGCTGTGCGTACGGCACCCACGGCTGGAACGCGCTCGCGAACACCTGCACCCCGGCCGACGACTCCGGCCACGGATCGCACGTCGCCGGGATCGTCGGGGCGACCGGGAACAACAACATCGGCGTGACGGGAGTCGCACAGCGCGTCTCGCTCATGCCGCTGAAGATGCTCGACGCCTCCGGGAACGGCTACGTCGCCGATGCGGTCGAAGCGATCGACTTCGCGCTCTCGGCGAAGTCCGCCGGTGTGAACCTCCGGATCCTGCAGGCATCCTGGGGCACCGAGGCGTCCTCGGTCGCGCTCTCGGCGGCGATCGGTCGGGCGAACGACGCGGGCGTGCTCTTCGTCGCTGCGGCGGGGAACGGGCGCAATGCGGTCGACACCACGGCGATCGACCTCGATCTCCCGGGAAACAACATCTACCCGTGCGAGGACTCGCACGCCAACGTCGTCTGCGTCGGCGCGACGACGAGCCTGGCCAAGCTCGCCGACTTCTCCAACTGGGGCGCCACCGCGGTGGACATCGCCGCGCCCGGCGTCAACATCGTGTCGACGATCCCCTCCGGCGTCGTCGGCGGCCCGAGCGATCCGTGCTACTTCGCCCTCTACTGCGAGTTCAACGGCACCTCGATGGCCACGCCGATGGTGTCGGGTGCCGCCGTCGACGTGCTCGCCGCGGAGCCCGACATGACCATGAGCCAGCTGCGCAGCCGCCTGCTCACCACCGCAGCCGCCTTCACCGATCTCGACGGACGCGTCGCGACGGGTCGGCTGGACGTCTGCGCGGCGATCCCGAACTGCGGCGGCCTTCCGGCGATCGCTCCCACCAAGCCCAATGACGTGACGGCGACGGTCAGCAGCGGCTCGGTGAAGCTCACCTGGACGACGCCGGACTCGAACGGCAACTCGTTCACGGTCATCGGCTACGACGTCAAGGGACCCGCGGGGATCACCAATCTCTCGCTGACCGCTTCGTCGGCGACGATCACCGGACTCACCAACAACGTCAACGCGAACGTGAGCGTACGCGCCGTCGGCTCGGCCGGGAACGGCCCCTGGGTCAACAAGCTCGTGCGTCCCTACGCGGGCGGCTACGAGGTGGACGGGCTCGGCAGCGTGCACCGGCTGAAGGTCGGCGGCGTCAGTCCGTCGGCGCCCCTCGGGACCCCGTTCTTCACGGCCGGGCTGGCCCGAGGCGTCGCCATCCTGCCCGAGGGCACCGGTGGCTACGTGGTGGACGCCTACGGCGGGTTGCACCCGATCCGGATCGGCTCGGGGAGCCCGACGCCGCCCCAGCCGACCGGTGCCGCCTACTGGCTGGGCTGGGACATCGTGCGCGGCGTGGCGCTCACCCCGCACGGCGGCGGGTACGTCCTCGACGGCTACGGCGGCGTCCACCCGTTCGGCTACGGAGCCGACGCACCGCCCGCGAAGGCCACCTCGACGCCGTACTGGCTGGGGTGGGACATCGCCCGCGGCCTGACACTGCGCGCCGACGGTGGGGCGGGCTACGAGCTCGACGGCTTCGGTGGCATCCACCGGTTCTCCGTGGGAGGCGGCTCGCTCCCCGCGAGCCCGAAGAACGGCCCGTACTGGCTCGGATGGGACATCGCCCGCGGGATCACGACGGTGAACGGCAGCGGTGGTGGCTGGGTCCTGGACGGCTTCGGGGGGGTTCATCGCTTCACGACCGGAGGCAGCACGCCGCCCCAGCCGACCGGTGTCCCGTACTGGCTGGGCTGGGACATCGCCCGGGGGATCGACGCCTGAGGACCCGGTAGACTGAGGACCCCCGTTCGTCCCCCGACGAGGTCCTCATGCCCAATCCGGAGCAAATTCGTGCCACCGTCGACGCCTACGTCGACGCGTACGCCCGGAACGACAAGAACGCGTTCCTCTCGTTGTGGGCCCCGGAGGGGGTCCTCGAAGACCCTGTCGGCACCCCGACTCATGTCGGGGCCACCGCCCTGGGGGCGTTCTGGGACGGCGCCCGGGAGCTCGCCGACCGCATCGAGCTCCTCCCCGAGCAGGTGATCGTGGCCGGCGACGAGGCCGCGATGGTGTTCGAGATCCGGGCCCACATGGGTGACGGCGGTCTCGTGATGCATGCAGTGGACGTCATGCGCATGGACGACCACGGCCGCTTGACGAGCGTGCGCGCCTACTGGGACATGGCCGCGGCGACCCCGATGCCGGCCTGAAATGGGCACCGGGAGCACGGACCGAACAGATGAAGGGCAGACCAACGACTGGCTGAGCCTCCGGCCGGTCGGGCACAATGGAGAGACCATGCAGGTTGAATCTCGTGACTCCGTCTCGCTGAAGCCGGCCGAGCTCGACGAGCTCGGCCAGATGTTGAGCGCGGTCGGGCTTTCCGGAATGGACACCCAGCTCGAGTACCACGTCGAGCACTTTCCCCTGATCGTCATCGCCGGCGCCGACGACGAGCCCCACGGGTTCCTCTTCGGCTCCCTCGAGCGGGTGGGCGGAACGCCGTGCATCCTCTGGGGACTCGGCGCTGCGAAGAAGGGCCGCCAGGCCGGGCTCGCGGTCAAGGGCATGGTCGGTGAGCTGTACCGCCGGGCCGCGATCTCCTTCCCCGACGAGGACGTCCTCGTGGCCGGGCGGATCGCGCATCCTGCCGCGTACGGCCTGTTCGCGGGTCTCGTCGACGTCGTGCCACGTCCGGACTACGCGCCGACCGGCGAGGAGCGCGCGTGGGGTCGGCGGCTCGCGCGCCGCTTCGGCTGCGACGGCCGCTACGACGACCGCGCCTTCCGCGTCACGCACAAGGGCAAGGGCAAGGCCGCACCCGAGGCGGTCCTCGACACGAGCACGGTCAAGGGCGGCGGCAAGGCCGCCACCGAGGTGGTCGGCGAGGTCCAGCCGCTCAAGGGCGAAGCGATGATCGCGTTCGGATGGGCGACCGCCGACGCGTTGGCCACCGGCCTCGGTCACATCGCGGACTGACCGCCCCGCCCGCAACGAGCGGGGTCAGAGCACCTCGTCGAGCAGGACGTCGAGTTCGGCCGCGGTCCCGACCGGTCGCCGGCAGGCGAAGTGCTCGCAGACGTAGGCCTGCGACTCGCCCGTGAACGGACGCCCCTCGAGGAGCGGTGTCGCGGTCGTTGCCGTGCCGTCGCGATCCCACACCCCGACGCCGCTCGCCGTGACCCGGCGCGCCCACGTGGTGCGCAGCGACGCGTCGGGCCCGACGATCGCGATCTCGATCGAGGGCGTCAGCGCCCGCTCGTACGCGCCGAGCAGCATCCCGAACGACGTCGGGTACTGGGTCATCGCGGGCCCGAGGAAGGCGAGGAGCCGGCGAGTGTCGACCGCGAGCGACTCGTCTCCGGTGACCGCGGCGAGGCGGAGCAGCGCATCGGCCGCGAGCGAGTTCTCCGACGGCGTCGCGTTGTCGAAGAAGTCCTGCGGGCGGACGATGAGATCCGGGGCGTCGTCGCCCGTCGTGAAGAACCCGCCGCTCGCCGGATCGGCGAACCGGGCACGCAGGTCGCCCGCCAGGACGATCGCGTCGTCGAGCCACGCGACGTCGTCGAGCTCCGCAGCGGTGAGCAGCGCACCCACGAGAGCGGCGTAGTCCTCGGCCACGGCGAGGTGGCGGGCGCCGCCGTCGGCCTGCCAGGTCCGCAGGAGCCGGCCCTGCGGACGGAGGTGGTCGAGCAGGAAGCGCAGGTTGGTCCGGGCCGCTTCCATCCACTCCTCCCGGTCGAACGCGGCCGCGGCCTCGATCAGTGACCGGGTGAACAGCGCGTTCCACGCAGTGAGGACCTTGTCGTCGAGCCCCGGCCGAACGCGCTGGGCACGGGCGGCGGCAAGCAGCGGCCGCGCCCGGACCACGGCTGCGGGCCGCGGCTCGGTCGGATCGACCTGGTGGAGGATCGAGCCGGAGAAGCCGGTGTGCGGATCCGTGAAGTTCCCGTGCTCGGTCACCCCGAAGTAGCGCAGGATCTCGGGAGTGTCGTCGCGGCAGATCCGGGTGAGCTCCTCCACCGACCAGAGGTAGAACTTGCCCTCCACGCCCTCCGAATCGGCGTCCTCGGCGGAGTAGAAGCCGCCGCCCGGGTCGCGCAGCCGGTCGAGGACGTAGTCGATCGTCTCCTCGACGACCTCCGCGTACCGGGCGCGGCCGGTCACGAGGTGCGCGTGCAGGTAGGCGCCGGTGAGGAGCGCCTGGTCGTAGAGCATCTTCTCGAAGTGGGGCACGAGCCAGAACGTGTCGGTCGAGTAGCGCGCGAACCCGCCGCCCACGTGGTCGTAGATGCCTCCGGCCGCCATCGCGTCCAGCGTCGTGGTGACCATGCCGAGCGCTTCGTCCTCGGCGCGCAGGTGGGCTCGCAGGAGGAAGTCGAGCGTCATCGACGGTGGGAACTTCGGCGCCCGGCCGAACCCGCCGTGGGTGGGGTCGAACGCGTCCCGGACTCCCGCGTAGGCCCGGTCGAGCACCGCGAACTGCAGGGCGGCGTCGGTGTGGGCCATGCGTCCGGTGAGCGTGTTGGACTCGATGGCGGCGACGAGCTGCTCGGACTGCGCGGTCACCTTGTCGCGCTGGTTGGTCCAGACATCGTCGATCGCCTCCATGACGCTCGGGAACCCCGGCATGCCGCGGCGGTCCGCCGGAGGGAAGTACGTGCCCGCGTAGAACGGCCGTGCGTCCGGTGTCAGGAACACCGTCATCGGCCACCCGCCCTGGCCGGTGAGCGCCTGCACCGCGTCCATGTAGACCGCGTCGACATCGGGCCGTTCCTCGCGGTCGACCTTCACGTTCACGAACAACCGGTTCATCACCGAAGCGATCTCGGGGTCCTCGAACGACTCGTGCGCCATCACGTGGCACCAGTGACAGGACGAGTAGCCCACCGACAGGAGGATCGGGCGGTCCGTCTCGCGGGCGACGGCGAACGCCTCGTCGCCCCACGGATACCAGTCGACGGGATTGTCCGCGTGCTGGCGCAGGTAGGGGCTCGTCTCCTGGGCGAGTCGGTTCATCGGGCCGACCCTAGAACCCGAGGTCGGTGAGGGCCGCGGCGACCGATTCGAACGCCGTGGCGGTGTAACCACGCCGAGCGCTGTCACCGCCGTCGGCGACCGCGTCGGCGCGCTCCCAGAGCGCGTCCTCCACGGGATCGAGGTGCCGGCGGACCCCCGTGATCCGGCCGGGATCGGCGTCGACGTGGTCCCGGAGCGCCGCGAAGCGCGCCCAGGTGGTCGGGTCGCCGAGCGGCCGCGGCGTCCCGACGGCAGGGAAGGTCGGGACGAAGACCGAGACGCACGGGCTCCCGAGCGCGATCCAGGCCCGGCGCTCGTCCGGGTCCGGGGTGAGACGCGCGACCAGAGCCGCGGTCGTCGCCTGGTGGCCGGGGACGTGCATGCAGACGGTGACCCCGCGGTGGTCCGGGCCCGGCGCGCGAGGTGGCTCGACGGCCGCCGCCGGACCGCCCGGCGCCCCCCAGGTCGCGCCGCCGTGGTCGCGGAGCGTCGCGACGACCGCGGCCGGCTCCAGCGCGGCCCCCGCGGCCACCCGGTCCCGAGTCACTGCGAGGCGGTGGTCGGCGATCGAGGTCGGGACCGTCGGGTGCAGGAACTCGGTGAAGTCGGTCCCGGGTTCGACGTCGGGGGAGCCGCGGGTCCAGTCCCGACGCAGCGTGATCCGGTTCGAGATGGCCGCGTGGGCCGCGACCGGCCGCGCGACCCAGGTGCGGTCACACGTCTCGAGGACCCACGCCGCGCCCGGGTCGCCGACGAGGAAGGAAGAGTCGTACGGCGCGTCCCGGTCGGCCTCCCCGCTCCCGCCCTGGCCATGTGCCTCGACCAATCCCGTGAGCACGTCGAGCGCCTCGTCGGCGGTGCGGGCCCGCTCGAGGCCCAGCCGCACGAGGTCCATGCCGAGCAGCGCTGGGGCCCTCAGCCGCGGCCGGCCCGAGGTGTACAGCTTCTCGTTCCCGATCGCGACGCCGTGTTCGTTGACTCCGTGCTCGAAGCCCCAGAGCCAGGTCGGTCGCGAACCGGTGAGGCGAAACGCACCGAGGTCGGGGAGCTCGAGGTACTGCGTGCGCAGGGTCCCGCCGGCGGGCCGGGGCGGGTGGTCCTCGACGACCTGGATCTCACCGGGCGGACGGTCCGAGTTCTTCGCGAAGAGCGTCCCGGCGGGCGTGAGCGCGCAGAGGGTGTCGCACACGTCAGCCGGCGTCCGCGCCGAGCTCGCGCAGCTCCGCCGCGAACGCCTCGACGGTCAGCGGTGTGCCGGTCGTCTGCGCGATCAGGTCGTCCCAGCGCAGCGACCACCCGGGCGCGAACATCCGCTCGCCGAGCAGGGCACCCGCCGCCGGACGGCCGACGATCCCACCGCACTCGCGGCGCAGCGTCCGCTGGAGCTGCGACGCGACGAGCTCTCCGAGCAGATAGTTCTGGTAGTACACGGGCGCGAGCGCCACGTGGATCTTCGCCGCCCAGTCGGGCGCCCGCCGGTGGTCCGGCCGGGTGAGGAGCTGGTAGTGCTCGACGAGATCCCACCACCGGGTGTCGTGGTCGGCGTCCGGATCCGCGTAGAGCCCGCGCTCGAAGTTCGTCATCACGAGCACCCAACGCGCGAAGACGAGCAGCGCCACGAGCCGGCGGCGTGCGAGTGCCGGCGCGGCATCGGTGACCGCCGCGTCGGACAGCCCGGCGACCTCGCGCAGCCAATCAGGGTCCAGGATCAACCGGCCGAAGAGCATCGCGACGCCTTCGGTCGTGAGGGGGTGCATCGTCCGGAGGGACCAGGGGAGCGACGGGTCGAGGCCCGCGTCGTACACGGCGTGACCGAACTCGTGGAGCATGGTCTCGGCCCAGTACTCGCCCGGAACGTTGTTGCACAGCACGCGGACGTCGGTGGCGCGGTCGATGTTGATGCAGAACGCGTGTTGGCTCTTGCCGTCGCGTGGCACGAGATCGCTCCGCACGAGCAGCGGGTCGATGTCGAGACCGATCCCGCGGTAGGTCTCACGGGTGAGCTCGACCGGATCGCGCTCGGCGAGCCAGGCGTCGAGCGCGAGGTCCTCCTCGGCCGGCGCGCTCTGGAAGAACGGGTCGTCGTAGTGCCACGGTCGGAGCTCCGCGGGCGTGGTTCCGAAGCGCTCGGCCCGGGTGCAGTCGGTCTGCTCCTTCCAGGCTCGGAACGGCGCCGCCGTCGCGCGGTCGATCTCTTCGAGCGTGGCGAGCAGCGCGGCCTCGTCCAGCTCGCCGGTCGTGAGCGCCATCGCGAAGTGGTCACGGAACCCGAGCTCACGGGCCGCCTGGTTCCGGAGATGCGCGAGCCGTCGTACGCGCTCCGCGACCTGGCCACCGACCTCCTTGGACGCTTCCCACGCGGCGCTTCGGGCGCCGGCATCGGCGGAAGTCCGCAGCACCTCGGCGATCACGTTGTCGTCGACCGGGGAGCCGTCCAGCACGGCCCGGTGGGCGTTGAAGGTCGCGTCGATCGACGCCTCGAGGTGCACGATCTCCTCGCGGAGCGACGGGGGTACCTGTTGGGTCGTCATCTGGTCGCGGAGCACCGCGACCTCGCGAGCCAGCACGAGGTCCTCGGGCTCGCCCGCTTCCACCAGCGCGGTGAAGGCGTCGGGGTCGGCGAGCGCGTCGCGCACCGCGAGGTCGGCCTCGATGCGGGCCCGCTCGTGCGCTTCGGAGACGTCGGTGCTGGCGTCCCACCACGCGAGGGACGCGGCGTGGTCGAGCGGCGCGAGGCGCTCGGTGAGGGCGTCGACGGTCTCCCGAACGGTCATCCTCGCAGTGTACGAGCGGGCTCGGCGCGCGTCGCGAGGTCCGGTAGGTTCGACCATCCGACGGCGGAAGGACCGGCATGACCTCGTGGCAGTTCGGAGCGTTCGCACCCCAGGGCTGGAAGACCGAGCTCGCGTCGATCGACGGCGCCACCGCGCAGTGGCAGCGCTGCCTGGACGTCTCGCTGCTGGCCGAGGAGCTCGGGTACGACTCGATCTGGGTCTATGACCACTTCCACAACGTGCCGACCCCGGCGCACGAGGCGGTCTTCGAGTGCTGGACGACGATGGCCGCGCTCGCGCAGGCCACCTCGAGGATCCGGCTCGGGCAGATGGTGAGCTGCACCTCGTACCGACCACCGACATTGACGGCCAAGATCACCAGCTCGATCGACGTGA
Organism: uncultured Acidimicrobiia bacterium; assembly: GCA_963801105.1. Taxonomy (GTDB): domain Bacteria; phylum Actinomycetota; class Acidimicrobiia; order IMCC26256; family JAENVU01; genus JAENVU01. The sequence continues at coordinate 2,920,414 of CAWDDH010000003.1, read as the reverse complement.
TCTCGGGCGGCCGGCTGGACTGGGGCGTCGGCGCCGGGTGGTACGAGCACGAATACCAGGCCTACGGATACGAGTATCCGCTTCCGAAGGTGCGGATCGGCATGCTGCGTGAAGCGGTGGAGATCGTGAAGGCCATGTGGTCCGCCGCGGACACGGACTACGAGGGCCGCTACTACCGGGTCGCCGGTGCACAGTGCGACCCGAAGCCGCTCCAGCGGCCGCACCCGCCCGTCTGGATCGGCGGCAGCGGTGAGCAGCTCACGCTCCGGGTCGTCGCCCGGCTCGCGGACGTGTCGAACTTCGGCGGCAAGCCGGACGAGTGGCGGCACAAGCGTGAGGTGCTCCAGGGGCACTGCCGCGACGTCGGCCGCGACGAGGACGAGATCGTCAAGAGCTGGAGCCCGGAGCTGCTGGTGCGTGGCACCGAGGCCGAGGCCCGGGCCTTCCACGAGGCGCGGCGCGAGGCCCAGCCCTGGCTGGAGGAGTGGGACTCGTACCGGCTCGGCAACCTCGCCGGGACCGCCGAGCAGATCCTCGACCGGCTCGAGGTCTATGCCGACCTGGGTGTGAGCGCGCTCGTGGCGTGGATGCCCGACTATCCCTCGGAGGAGACGCTGCGTCGCTTCGCCACGGAGGTCATGCCCGCGCTCGCGTGACCCGGCTACTCGAACCAGATGCGCTGATGCTCCCGGCTGTGCGGGTGCACCAGCAGCGCGACGAGCAGCACCGCGAAGCCGAACGAGATCACCTGCGGGAACCCGAGCACGGCGAGACCGTAGAAGGCGAGCCAGGCCAGGACGTGGAGGATCGCGGCGCCGACCGCGACGGCGTAGCCCCACCGCTTGTCGTTCGCGACCCCGAAGCCACCGGCACCGAGCCCGATCCCGATGACGATCAGGATCCCGGCGCCGCTGATGAGCCCGAAGAACGCCTCGATGTAGCAGATGATCGTGGCGTTGACGAGAGTCTGCGGCTGCGACGGATTGAGGAACCGGTAGTTGTTCACCGGCGCATTCTTGTCGACGGGGCCGCGCCGCCGGTGAGCGCCCGCTCCCGGAGCTGCCCGCACGCGGCGTCGATGTCGGTGCCGCGATTGCGGCGGATCGTGGCATTGATGCCGTGCTCGTGGAGCAGGGCGGCGAACATCCGCAGGCGATCGGTCCCGGGCGCGCGGCCGCCGAAGGCGCTGGTGGGGTTCAACGGGATCAGGTTGACGTGGGCGCCGAGCGGCCCGAGCGGCGCGAGCAGCTCGCCGAGCTGCCGGGCGTGCACCGGTTGGTCGTTGACCTGGTCCACACACGCGTACTCGAACGTCACGCGCCGGCCGTGGGCCCGGGCCGCGTCGTGCGCGGCGGCGACGATGTCGGCCACCGGGTAGCGGTCGTTGGCTGGGATCATGGTGGACCGCAGCTCGTCGTTCGGCGCGTGGAGCGAGACCGCGAGCGTCACCGGGAGACGCTCCGACGCGAGCCGGCGCATCCCCGGCACGATCCCGACCGTCGAGACCGTGATCCGGCGGGCCGAGATCCCGAGGTCGTCGTGCAGCCGCTCCACCGCGGCCCAGGTCGCGTCATAGTTCGCCAGCGGCTCGCCCATGCCCATGAACACGACGTTCGAGACCCGCTGCTCCGTCGCGCGTTGGGCCTGGAGCACCTGCTCGACGATCTCACCGGTGTCGAGATGGCGGTCGAAGCCCGCCTGGCCGGTCGCGCAGAACGTGCAGCCCATGGCGCAGCCCGCCTGGGAGGAGACGCACACCGTGGCGCGTGCCGGCGAGAGCATCAACACCGTCTCGATCTGGTGCGTGTCGTGGGTCTGGAACAGCCACTTCCGTGTGCTGTCGGCGTCGGTGTGGCGCTCGGTGACGGCCGCCAGCGCCTCGGGAAAGGCGCCGGCGAGGTCGTCGCGAAGTCCGCGGGGGAGCGTGGTGGCGGCCTCGAGCGGACGTCGCTTCGCGTAGAGCACGTCCCAGACCTGGTCGGCGCGATAGCGCGGCGCACCCTGCGCCTCGAACCAGGACCGGTAGTCCGACCTCGAGGCGCCGTAGCGCGTGGCGCGCGTCACCGGCGCTCGAGGGCGGTGTCGGTGCGCTCGACCGCGAAGCCGATCGACCGGTACAGCGCGATCGCGGTCTGGTTGTCCTCCGCGACGTACAGGAGTGCGGTCGGACAGGCCCGGACGCGTGCCAGGTGGTCGAGTCCGGCGAGCACGAGCACGCGACCCAGTCCGTGTCCGGCGGCGTCGGGATCGACGCCGATCACGAAGATCTCGCCCTCGGGTGGCGTCGGGCCGTGGACCTTCGTCCAGCAGAAGCCCGCGACCCGCGCGTCGACGACCGCGAGCAGGAAGCCGGCGGGATCGAACCACGGCTCCGCCATTCGGCGTTCGAGCTGGGACCGAATCCACCCACCCTGGTCCGGATGGTTGGCGAACGCCCGGTTGTTCACGGCGAGCCAGGCGTCCTCGTCGGCGCCGGGCACGAAGGGGCGGAGGGCCACGCCGTCCGGGACCGCGGGTGCGGCGACGGGCAGCCCGACCCGCATGCGGAACTGCCGGCGGGCCACGGCCATCCCTGCGCCGGCCAGCGCCTCGACGACCGCGCGGTCGGAGCCGGGCACCCACGCGGTCAGTGGCTCGCTGACGCCCGCGAGCGCGGTCCGCACGAGCGAGGTGAGGAGCGCCGGACCCGTCCCGGAGCGGGCGGCGACGGCCACCTCGCGGTGCGGCGCCCGGAAGGAGTCCGAGGGAAAGGTCACCACGGCCGCGTGCCCATCGGGATCGACGACGACCGTGCACTGCGCCGGCACCGCCGCGATCGCTCGCCAGAGCGCCTCCGGGAAGGCCTCGTGGCCCGTCGCCGCGTGGACCGCGCCGTCGAGCACGTGCAGGGCCGCGACCGCGTCGGCGGTCGGCGACGCGGCGCTCGGGAGACTCATCGACCGAGAAGCTACTTTCCCCCCATGGCCCGACCCCGGGGAGCGAAGGCGCGCGCGACCGCGGTCGTCGAGCGTCTGAACGTCGAATACCCCGGTTCCGCTTCGGATCTCTGCGCCCTGCGCCACGATTCCCCGTTCCAGCTCCTGGCCGCGACGATCCTCTCGGCCCAGTGCACCGACGAGATGGTGAACTCTGTCACCCCGACCCTCTTCGCCCGGTACCCGACGCCGGCAGCGCTCGCCGGCGCGGACCCGGCCGAAGTCGAGGCGATCGTGCATCGGACCGGGTTCTTCCGCCAGAAGACCAAGAGCCTGATCGGGATGGCGCTGGCGGTGCAGGAGCGCTTCGGCGGCGCGGTCCCGGCCGAGCTCGACGACCTGGTGACCCTGCCCGGGGTCGGGCGCAAGACGGGCAACGTGTTGCGATCGGTCGCCTTCGACCTTCCCGGCCTGCCCGTCGACACGCACGTCCTGCGGCTGTCCAAGCGGCTGCGGCTGACGAGCGAAACCGATCCGGTGAAGGTCGAGCACGACCTCAACGGCATCGTTCCGGCCGAGGAACGCGGCGGTCTGTCCCTCCGGCTGATCCTGCACGGTCGCCGCGTGTGCGTGGCACGGTCGCCGCGCTGTGACGATTGCGTGCTCGCGGACATCTGTCCGTCGGCCGGACGCGTCTGATGCCCGCGCTCGAAACCCGGTTCCTCGAGGAGTCCCGACTCGACGACTTCTTCGACATCCGCGCGCAGGCGTTCGGTGAGGCGGGTGACGACCGCGAGCGGTGGAAGTCCCGGCTCGCGCTCGACCCCGACGCGGTGGCGATCGGTGCGTTCGCCGGCGCGGGTCTGCTCGGCGCGCTGCGGGTGTTCCCGGTCGGACAGTTCCTGGCCGGTCGCCCGGTGCCGATGGGAGCGGTGGCCGCGGTCGTGGTCCGCCCCGAGGCGCGTGGACGCGGCGTCGCGAAGTCGTTGCTCACGTCGGCGCTCGGCTGGATGCGCGACCACGGCCTCGCGGTCAGCTCGCTGCACCCCGCGTCCACGCGGGTCTACCGCGGCATGGGCTGGGAGCACGCCGGCCGCGCGGGATGGGCACGGGTGCCGACGCGGAGCCTCGCTGCGCTCGCTCCGGGCGGGGAACGGGTCGTCGCCCGGATGGGCGCTGACGGGAACGAGGAGGTCCGCGCCTGCTTCGCGGCCGACGCAATCCGGCGTCACGGCGCGCTGGAGCGGTCGGGCGCGTGGTGGGACTTCCTCGAGGCCGTGATCGCGGACGACGGCGCGTTCACCTACGGCGCACGCGACGCGGGAGGACACCTGCTCGGGTACGTGCGGTACACCCAGATCCCGTCGCGATCGTGGGGCTACTCGATCCGCGTGGACGACTTCGTCGCGGGTGATCGGGACACCGCCGTCGCGCTCTGGCGGTTCTTCGGCGGCCACGCGATGCAGGTCGAGCGCATCACGGTGCCCGAGCACGTCGTCCCCCTGCTCGTCCTGCTCCTGCCGGAGCAGGACGTCGAGAGCGTCGCGCTCAACCGGTGGATGCACCGGATCGTGGACCTCCCGGCGGTGGTCGCGGCCAGGGCGTTCCCGGCAGGCGCCAGCGGCACGGTCAGCTTCCGGGTCACGGATCCCTGGCCCGGCGGCGTGGCGGGCGCCTGGCGGCTCGAGGTCGGCGAGGGCGCCGGTGCCGTGGAGCCCGCGGACGATGCGGCCGTCACCACCGACGTGGGTGCGTTGAGCGCCCTGTCCGTGGGTGGCGCCTCCGTCGACGAGCTCCGGCGTGCGGGCCGGCTCCAGGGGCCGCTCGACGAGCTGTCGATCCTGGGTGCGCTCCTCGCGGCCCCGCGGCCGGTCATGACCGACGACTTCTGAGATCCCCCGCCCGGTCGCGTGATCAGGCGAGCCCCGCGAGCGTCCGCAGCGCACGGTCGATCGCCCGCCGGGCCGCGACGAGGCTCCGCTCGGCCTGGTCCAGGTCTCCGGTGACGGCGGAGGCCTCGCCCTCCCGGTACACGTCCGCGACCTTCACGAGGCGCTCGGTCGACTCCTCGAGCGACGAGCGGAGGGTCGACAGCTCGGCGTGGTCCGACGCGGCGCTCACCTCGCGGAGCCTGACCGTCGCCGCAGCGCGATGCAACTCCCGCCGACGGCTCAGGGGTGCCCGGTACGATGCCGGAGTGCTGACCCGCCTGGACGTTCGCGACGCGCGCGCCGATCTGGCCGAGCGGCTCGGGCTCACCGTGGACCGGGGCGCCTCGGACGACCCTGCGGTGCGGGCGTCGGTGCAGGAGACGATCGCGACCGTGCGGCGCGATGGCGACGCGGGACTCCGGGAGCTCACCCTCCGGTACGACGGGGTGGCCATCGACGAGCTCAGCGTCACCCGCTCCGAGTGCGAGCAGGCCGCCGACGCGACCCCCGATTCGGTTCGGTCGGCGTTGGGCCTCGCGGCGCAGCGGATCCGGCGCTACCACGAGCAGCAGATCGGGAGCCCCGCGCCGGCGTTCGCCGCGGACGGCGTGACGGTCTCCGAGGCGGTTCTGCCGGTCGACCGGGCGGGGCTCTACGTTCCCGGCGGGCGGGCCGCGTATCCGTCGACGGTCCTGATGACCGCGATCCCGGCGCGCGTCGCCGGCGTGCCCGAGCGGGTGCTGTGCGTCCCGCCCGGTCCCGACGGCACCGTCCCCGCCGTGACGCTCACGGCGGCGCTGCTCACCGGCGTCGAGAGGATCTTCCGGGTCGGCGGCGCGCAGGCGATCGCGGCCATGGCCTACGGCACCGAGTCCGTCCCGGCGGTCGACGTCATCGTGGGACCCGGCAACGCCTACGTGGACGTCGCCAAGCGGATGGTCTCGGGTGCCGGGGTCGTCGGCATCGACGGTCCGGCCGGGCCGTCCGAGCTCGTCGTGGTGGTCGACGACTCCGCCGATCCCCGCCAGGTCGCTCTCGACGTCGCCGCGCAGGCGGAGCACGGTCCGGGCGGGACCGCGTACGTCGTCGCGTGGGACCGTGATGTGCTCGACGCCGTCGTCGGCGCGGTGACCGAGTACGCGACCGATGCCCCTCGCGCCGCGGAGATCCGGTCGACGCTCGGATCGGGCGGCCGGGCGGTGCTCGTGCGTGACGCCGAGCAGGCCGTCGCCCTCGCGAACCTCGTGGCGCCCGAGCACCTCGAGCTGATGGTCCGGGACGCCGACGCGCTCGGTGCCCGCGGTCCGTCGCGCCGGCGCTGTCTTCGTCGACGTGCCCACCGCCATCGGCGACTACGTCGCGGGCGCGAACCACGTCCTGCCGACCGGCGGGGCCGCGCGCTTCGCGAGCGCGCTGCGGGTGGACGACTTCCGGACCCACATGCACGTCGTGCGGTCCGACGCCGACGGGCTCCGCGCCGTCGGACCGGCGGCCGCCACGCTGGCGCGCGCGGAGGGGCTGGTCGCGCACGCCGAGTCGGTCGAACGGCGGCTCGCCCGATGAGCCGCATCCTGCCGCGCGCCGATCTCCAGGATCTGGCCGGCTACCACTCGCCGCAGCTCGACGTCCAGATCAGGCTCAACACGAACGAGAGCCCGTACCCGCCGCCCGCCGAGTTCGTGGACCGCTGGCTGGCTGCGCTGCGCACGACCGAGCTGCAGCGCTATCCGGACCGGCGGGCGACGCGTCTGCGCGAGGCGATCGCGATGCGAGTCGGTCAACCGGCCGGACGCGTGTTCGCGGCCAACGGGTCGAACGAGGTGCTGCAGACGTTGCTGCTCACCTACGGCGGTCCGGGCCGGCGCGCCCTCGTGTTCGAGCCGACGTACGCGCTGCATTCCCACATCGCGCGGATCACCGGGACCGCGACCATCGTCGGGCCGCGGGACGACGACTTCCGGATCGACCGCCGCACCGCGGTCGCGTTGATCGAGCACGAGCGACCCGACATCGTTTTCGTGTGCAGTCCCAACAACCCGTCGGGCACCGTCGAGGAGACCGAGACGGTCGCGGCGCTCGTCGAGGCCGCGCCGGGGCTCGTCGTGGTGGACGAGGCGTACGGCGAGTTCGCGACCGAGAGCGCGCTCGACCTCGTGCACGAGGACCGCGCCCTCGTGGTGACGCGGACCTACTCGAAGGTGTGGTCGCTCGCCGCGTTGCGGCTCGGGTTCGTGGTCGGGCCGGCGTGGCTCGTCGCGGATCTGGAGCAGGTGGTGCTCCCGTACCACCTCGATGCCGCGACCCAGCTCGCCGGCACGCTCGCGCTCGACTACGCCGACGAGATGCAGCGGCGCGTCAGCCGGCTCGTCGAGGACCGCGAGGAACTCATCCGGGACCTGGCGGCGATGCCCGGAATCGAGGTCTTCCCGTCGGGCGCGAACTTCGTGCTGTTCCGCAGCGCGGGTCGGGGTCGGCGATTGTGGGAAGGACTCGTCTCCCGCGGGGTGCTCGTCCGGGACTTCTCGTCCTGGCCCGGGGTGGAGGACTGCCTGCGCGTCACGGTGGGCACACCGGAGGAGAACGCGCGGTTCCGGTCGGCCCTGGAGGAGACGATGCGCGAGAGTGAGGGCCCATGACCCGTCAGGCGAGCCGGCAGCGCAGCACGAACGAGACGAGCGTCACGGTCGACCTCGTGATCGACGGCGCCGGCGACGCGAGCGCGACCACCGGCATCCCGTTCTTCGACCACATGCTCGAACAGCTCGGGAAGCACGCGGGCTTCGACCTGAGGATCACGGCCGAGGGCGATCTCGAGGTCGACACGCACCACACGATCGAGGACACCGGCATCGTGCTCGGCACCGCGTTGCGCGACGCGCTCGGCGACAAGGTCGGGGTTCGCCGCTTCGCGTCGGGCGTGTTCCCGCTCGACGAGGCGCTGGTCCAGGTCGCGCTGGATCTCTCGGGTCGCCCGTTCCTCGCCTACGACGTGGACCCGGTCTCGGACTGGATCGGCACGTTCGACCCTCAGCTGGCCGAGGAGTTCTGGCGTGCGTTCACGTTCGCGGCGGGGATCACCCTCCACGTCCGGTCGATCGAAGGTCGCAACGGTCACCACGTGATCGAGGCCTCGTTCAAGGGGGTCGCCCGGTGCCTGCGAGATGCCGTACGGATCGAGGGATCCGCGCTGCCGAGCACGAAGGGGTCGTTGTAGACCTCTACCCGGCCATCGACCTGCGTGCCGGCAACGCCGTGCGGCTCCTGCGTGGCGACTTCGCCGCGGAGACCGTGTACGACGCCGACCCGGTCGCGGTCGCCCGCGAGTTCGAGGCGCAGGGCGCGTCGTGGATCCACGTGGTGGATCTCGATGCGGCACGGACCGGCGACGCCACGAACCTGCAGGCCATCGAGGACATCTGCGCGGCGGTTGGTTGCCACGTGCAGAGCGGTGGGGGAGTCCGGTCGGTCGAGGCCGCCGGTGCCCTGCTCCGGGCCGGTGTGGACCGGGTCGTGGTCGGGACCGCCGCGGTCGAGCGACCGGAGCTGGTGTCCGAGCTCTGCACGGACCACCCGGGTGCCGTGGCGGTCGGTCTCGACGCGCACGGTCGGGAGGTCGCGGTACGCGGCTGGGTCGAGGGCAGCGGCCAGGATCTCGTGGACCTCGCGTCGCGCTTCGCCGCGGTCGGCGTCGCCGCGCTCGTCGTCACCGAGATCGGGCGCGACGGGACGATGGAGGGGCCCGACGTCGCCCAGCTCCGGGGGGTGCTCGCCGCGACCGGGATTCCGGTGATCGCAAGCGGGGGTGTGGGCTCGCTCGACGATCTCGTGACGTTGCGCGACGTGGTCGCGCCCGACGGCCGGCGCCTGGCCGGTGCGATCGTGGGCCGGGCCCTCTACGAGCGCCGGTTCTCGGTGCGTGACGGTCTGGCGCGACTCGCCGGCGACCGTACCGACCCGTCCTGAGGTCGGGTAGCGTCGACCGCCATGCGGCGGCCCGCCGGGGCCGCCCGGACGCGGAGGTGCCCAATTGCAAGAGGTCCTCGACGACGGATTCCTTCGCCGCTACCGCGAGTTGCTCGACGCGGAGGATGCGGCATTCGACGAGCTCGAGCACGCAGTCGAGGAGGGTGACCGTGAGCATTACGAGTTGGACCTCGGTTCGTGGCGCGAGACGGTGGCCCGGCGGCTCGCGTTCCTCGAGCGTCAAGGTCTGATGCCCGACCCCGTCCCCACGACCTGACCCCGCCGCCGGGACGCGCCGGTCACGGCAGGCGGTCGATCCAGTCGGTCACGAGCCCCACGACGCGCGCGGTCCGGCCGACGAAGAAGTGCGAAGCACCGGCCACGATCTCCGTGGTCGTCTCGTGCCAGGCCCCGGTGGCCTCCACGACGGTGGCGGCGTCGCGGAACTCGTCGTGCTCGGCGAGGATCAGGAGCTTCGGGCGGGGATCGTGACCCACGCGGTCCACCGCTCCACCGAAACGCAGCGGTGGCGCGATCGCGACCCAACCCGCGAGCAGCGGCGACGCCTCGGTGAGCGCGAGGTCCGCGCCGAAGGACCAGCCGACGAGCGCCAGCCGCCGGGGCGCACGCGCGGCGGCCCGGCCGACCGCCGCGTGGACGTCGAGCTGTTCGGCGTTCCCACCGTCGTAGGTCCCGGTGCTACTGCCGACCCCGCGGAAGTTGAAGCGGAGACAGGAGATCCCGGCGCCCGGCAGCGCACCGAAGAGCTCCGACGTCACGAGCGAGCGCATGTCGCCGCCGTACTGCGGGTGCGGATGACACAGCACCGCGAGCGCGTGCTCCTCCGCCGCCAGCGTGAGCTCGGCCTCGAGCGTCTGACCATCCTCGGTGACGAGCGCCACGTTCTCGGGCATCCGGCCTCCTCCGTTCGGACCGGAGCGTAGAGTCCGCGCCCCATGACCGATCGCTTCGACGAGGAGACCGCGGTCCGCGGCCGCGGCGACGGCCGGTACACCGCGACCATGAGCGAGGCCTGGTGGGTCGTCCGGGGACCCAACGGCGGCTACCTGGCGGCGGTGCTCCTGCGGGCGATGGGACTCGAGGTGGCCGACCCGGCACGCAGCCCGCGTTCGCTGACCGTCCACTACCTGCACCCGGCCGGTGCAGGGGATGTGGACATCACCGTGGCGGTGGAGCGCACCGGCCGCACCTTGACGTCGTGCTCGGCGCGGCTCGAGCAGCACGGGAAGCTCGTCGCGCTCGCGCTCGGCGCGTTCTCCAGCCCGCGCGCCGGGATCGAGTTCTGCGATCTCGCCATGCCCCAGGTTCCCGGTCCGCAGATGTTCCTGGCCCGAGGCGTCCCGGCCGACTCGCCTCCGATCGCCCACCGGTGGGACACCCGCTGGGCGATCGGCACCCCGCCGGTCCCGGGTGTCCCGCGTGGGGCGCGTGCGGTCGCCGGCGGGTGGATCCGGCTGCCCGAGCAACGGCCGGTCGACGCCCTCGTGGCCGCGGCGATCACCGACGCGTGGATGCCGCCCACGTTCAGCCGGGTCGAGGAGCCCGTGTTCGTACCGACGGTCGACCTGACGATCCACTTCCGCGCCGAGCTTCCCCATCCCGGCCTGGCACCGGACGCCTTCGTGCTCGCGTCTTTCAACACCACGGCGGCGGCCGGTGGATTCCTCGAGGAGGACGGCACCGTCTGGGCGCCCGACGGGACGCTGCTGGCCCAGTCACGTCAGCTGGCGACGATCCTGCCGCTGCCGGGCTGAGTCAGACCAGGCCGCGGAGCCCGTCGGTGCCGTAGATCGGCTCCACGATCGACCGGTAGCTCGGACCCCGCGTCAGCTGGTGCCCGCCGTCGGCATTGATCAGCTGGCCGGTGATCCACGTGGACTCGGGTCCGACGAGGAACCGGGCGAGCGCGGCGATGTCCTCGACCCTCCCGACGCGCCCGAGGGGCATGCACTCGAGGTAGTCGTCGAGCACGTCGCCGCCCGCGGTCACGAACCCGACGAGCTCGGTGTCGACGAGGCCGGGCCGGATCGCATTGACCCGGATGCCGCTCGCGCCCAGCTCGATGGCGGCGAGTTGGCAGACGTGGTCGATGCCGGCCTTGCCCGGGCCGTAGGCGCCGAACCATGGGTGGACGTTCGAGCTCGCGATCGACGAGATCCCCACGATCGAACCCGCGCCGGCGCGTGCCATCACGCGGGCCGCGTGCTTGATCGTCAGCATCGTTCCGGTGATGTTCAGGTCGAGGGTGCGCCGCCAGGCCTCGGTGTCCATCTGCGTGAGCGGGCCGAGCGTCTCCGATCCGCCGGCGCAGGCCACCACGCCGTCGATCGTGCCGGTGGGCTCGGCCGCCGCGGCGACCGCGCGTTCGACGTGGTCCTCGTCGGTCACGTCCGCGACGACGTGCGCCACGGTCACCCCCGGGCCCGCCTCGGCGCGGATGATCTCGACGGCGGCCAGCAGGCGGGACTCGGTGCGACCGCAGATGGTCACGTGCGCACCGTCCCGGGCGAAGCGGGTCGCACAGCCGAGGCCGATGCCGCTGCCTCCGCCGGTGACGAGGGTCGCGGCGCCATCGAGGCCCCCGGTGAGGATGCTCGTCATTTCGCGGGTCCTGTCAGCTCGGTGATGAGGAACGCCAGGACCATCGCCTCGTCCCGCCAGATCTCGTAGCGACCCGATGGTCCGCCGTGGCCGGCACCCATCTCGGTCTTCAGCAGCAGCACGTGGTCATCGGTCTTGGTCACGCGCAGCTTCGCGACCCACTTGGCCGGCTCCCAGTAGCTCACCCGAGGATCGTTCAGGCCCGCGGTCACGAGCATCGCCGGGTAGGCCTTCGCCTCGACGTTGTCGTAGGGCGAGTAGGACTTCATGTACTCGTAGTCGGCCGGGTCGTCGAGCGGGTTGCCCCACTCCTCCCACTCGGTCACGGTCAGCGGCAGGTCCGGATCCTGCATCGTCGTCACGACGTCCACGAAGGGCACCTCGGCGACGACCGCCCGGAACAGCTCGGGCGCGCAGGTTCACGGCCGCGCCCATGAGGAGGCCGCCGGCACTCCCACCGCGTGCGCCGAGGCGATCGGGCGACGTGTAGCCGAGGTCGCAGAGGTGGCGCCGCGCACGCGACGAAGTCGCTGAAGGTGTTGCGCTTCGTGCGGAGGCGACCCTGCTCATACCAGGCCCGGCCGAGCTCTCCGCCGCCGCGGATGTGAGCGATGGCGAAGACGAAGCCCCGGTCGAGGAGGCTGATGCGCACCGACGAGAACGCCGGGTCGATCGAGTGCTCGTAGCTCCCGTACCCGTAGAGCAGGGCGGGCGCCGAGCCGTCGAGGACGACGTCGCGACGGTGGACGATCGACACCGGGACGAGCGTGCCGTCGTCGGCCGGGGCCCAGACCCGCGCCGAGACGTAGTCGGCGGGGTCGTAGCCGCCGAGGACGGGCGTGCGCTTCACGAGGCGGCGTTCACCGGTCGCGAACACCTCGTCGTACGCGCTGGTCGGTACGACCAGCGACGTGTATCCGAACCGGAAGGTGTCCGTGTCGAACTCGAGGTTGTCGGCGAGCCACGTGCTGTACGCCGGATCGTCCATCGCGAGCACACGGTCGCCGCCGTCGCCGAGGCCGAGCACGCGGATGTGCTCCAGGCCGTCGGTGCGCTCGGACACCACGAGCGCGTCACGGAAGGCGTCCACGTCGTCGATCTTCACCTCGTCGCGGTGGGCGACGAACTCCTCCCAGTGCTCGCGCCCGGGCGTGGCGGTGGGCGCGACCATGATCTTGAAGTTGGTCGCGCCGTCGGCGTTGGTGACCACGAACAGCCGGTCGGTACCGTCCGGTGCGAGGTGGTGGTCCACGCTGTATTCGATGTCGTCGGCACGGGGCTCCACGACGCGGAGTGGCGCGGCGGGGTCGTCCGGATCGGCGAGGCGCACCTCGCTCGACAGCTTGGATTCGCTCGTCACCAGGATGAGGCGGCCGCTGCGCGTCCGGCCGGCGCCGAGGAAGAAGCGCTCGTCGACCTCGCGGTACACGAGGACGTCGTCGGGCTCGCCGAGAGTGTGGCGCCACACCTCGTGCGGGCGCATCGCGTCGTCGGGGCGGACGTAGAAGATCGTCCGGTTGTCGTTCGCCCACGCGAGTCCGTAGTACGTGTCGGTGACGACGTCCGGCAGGTCGGTGCCGTCCTTCAGATCCCGGAACCGCAGGGTCTGGCGCTCACCGCCGTCGTCGTCGAAGGAGTAGGCGAGCAGCGACTGGTCGGGGGAGAGGGCGAGACCGCCGAGTGCGAAGTACTCGAGACCCGCGGCAAGCTCGTTCTCGTCGAGGATGGTCTGCTCGTCCTCGCCCTCCGGGGCGCCCGCCGGGCGCCGTCCGTGGCTCGCGTACTGGGACCCCTCGAAGGTCCGGGTGAAGTAGTCCCAGCGGCCCTTGCGCGCGGGCGGGGAGACATCGGTCTCCTGCACCCGCGCCCGGATCTCGTCGAAGAGCGTGGCCCGGAGCGCGTCGGTCGGGGCCAGGACGCTCTGGGTGTAGGCGTTCTCTGCTTCCAGGTACGCGATCACCTCGGGGTCGTCGCGGTCGCGCAGCCAGAGGTAGGGGTCGATGCGGACGTCCTGGTGGCGGACGAGCTCGACCGGACGCGCCGCGGCGCGGGGAGGGGAGGGAGGCACGCCGGGAGTTTGCCATCGGAATCGGTCCCGATCGTGCCGGGAGGCGGCGGTAGCCTCGGGCCCCATGCCGATCGCCACCCCCATCGAGCACACCGAGGCCGAGATCGCAGCCGTCTCCTTCGACGCCGCCGGCCTGGTCCCGGCGATCATCCAGGAGGCCGGGACGCGCCAGGTCCTGATGATGGCCTGGATGAACGAGGATTCCCTCCGCAAGACGCTCGAGACGGGCCGCACCTGGTTCTGGAGCCGCAGCCGCCAGGAGTACTGGTGCAAGGGCGAGACGTCCGGCGATCGCCAGTTCGTCCGACGCGCGTCCTATGACTGCGACGCCGACGTCCTCCTGTTCGAGGTCGAGCAGGAGGGCCGGGGCGCGTGCCACACCGGTGAGCGCTCCTGCTTCTTCCGGGACTTCGGCTCCGGCGCCGAACCCGGCCGCGTGTGACCGGCCTCCGGCCGAGCCTCGACGAGTTCCGCGCGCTCGCCCGGGACCACACGGTGGTGCCCGTGTGGCGCGAGGTGCTGGCCGACCTCGAGACTCCCGTGTCGGCATTCCTGAAGCTCGTCGGCGACGCAGACGGCTTCCTGCTCGAGTCGGTCGAGCACGGCGAGCACTGGGGCCGCTTCTCGTTCATCGGCCGTGACCCGGTCGTGACGCTGGTGGCCCACGGGCGCTCCGTCACTGCGACCGGCGCGGTGCCGGCCGGCGTGCCGCTCGACCAGGGCGCGCTCGCCGCGCTCGAGGCCCTCCTGGCCCACCACCGGGCACCCCGGCTCGACGATCTCCCGCCCTTCCACGGGGGCGTCGTGGGCTACCTCGGCTACGACGTCGTCCGGGAGGTCGAGCGGCTTCCGAACCCGCCGCCGGACCCGATCGGCTGGCCCGACGCGGTCCTGGCGCTCACGGGCCACGTGACCGCCTTCGACCACTTCCGCCAGCGGCTGTTCCTGATCGAGAACGTCTTCGTGCCCGACGGCGTCGCCGACGCGGACCTCGACGCGGCGTACGCCGGGGCGGGCGAGCGCATCGAGAGGCTCGTGGGGGAGCTGGCGCGTCCGCTGCCGTACACGCCGTCGCCGCCGCCCGCGGACTCGCTCACCGAGCTGCCGAGGTACACCACCTCGATGAGCGAGGGGGACTATTGCCGCGCGGTCGAGGCCGCACGGGAGCACATCTTCGCGGGTGACATCTTCCAGGTGGTGCTCGCGCAGCGGTTCGACCTCGAGGAGGTCTTCGAGCCGTTCGACGTGTACCGCGTTCTGCGCCAGGTCAACCCGTCGCCGTACATGTACTTCCTCCGTCACGAGGAGGCCACCATCGTCGGCTCGTCACCGGAGCCGATGGTGCAGGTGATGGACGGCCGGGTCATCAGCCGCCCGATCGCGGGGACGCGCTTCCGGGGCCGGACCGAGGAGCACGACCGTCGGATGGCGGCCGAGCTCAGTGAGGATCCGAAGGAGCGGGCCGAGCACGTCATGCTGGTGGACCTGGCCCGCAACGACGTCGGCCGCGTCGCGACCTTCGGCACCGAGCAGGTCGACGAGCTGATGGTGCTCGAACGCTATTCGCACGTGATGCACCTCACGTCCCAGGTCTCGGGCGGGCTGGCCCCGGGGAAGAGCGCCGTCGACGTGCTCCGCGCGACGTTTCCGGCCGGGACGGTGAGCGGTGCGCCCAAGGTGCGCGCGATGGAGATCATCGACGAGCTCGAGCCGGTGAAGCGTGGCCCCTACGCCGGGGTCGTCGGCTACCTGGACTTCTCCGGGAACCTCGACACCGCGATCGCGATCCGCACGATGGTCTGGCGGGGCGACCGCGCCAGCGTGCAGGCCGGCGCGGGGATCGTCGCGGACAGCGATGCGGGGCTCGAGAACCTCGAGTGCCACAACAAGGCGAAGGCGCTGCTGACGGCGGCCGAGGCCTCGCGACGGGTGATGTCGGTGGACCGATGAGCCGACGCGACGTGGTCACCGCCACCGGCCTCGACACTTGGCCGTTTCTCCAGTCGCTGCTGTCCCAGGATCTCGACGCGCTCGGCGAGGGGCAGCGGCAGTGGACCCTGCTGCTCACACCGCAGGGCAAGGTCGACGTGCTCGCGGGGATCACCCGCGTCGGCGCCGCCGCCGTGCTGGACACCGATCCCGGGTGGGGCGCGCATCTCCTCGACGCGTTGAACCGGTACAAGATCCGGACCAAGGTCGACCTCGCGCTGGAACCGGCGCCCGAGGTCGACGCCACGACGGCCGCGAGCGAGGAAGCCGAGCGCATCGCCGCGGGCGTGCCGCGGCTCGGTGCCGACCTCGACGCCTCGGTGATCCCCCAGGAGGCGTTCCTCGAGATCTCCGCCGTGAGCTTCACCAAAGGCTGTTTCGTCGGACAGGAGCTCGTCTGCCGGATCGACACACGCGGGCACGTGAACCGCTACCTCCGGCGTCTGGTCCCCGAGGATGCGTCGGCCGTGCTGCCCGTCGGTGCCGAGATCACGGTCGGGCAGAGGGCGGTGGGCTCGGTGACGAGCAGCACGGCCGGTGCCGCCCTGGGCTTCGTCCGTCGCGAGGTGGAGCCTCCTGCGGCGGGGACGGTGGGGGATGTCGCCGTGACCGTGACCGCGGCCGAGGCTCAGCTCCCGGCCGAATAGACCCGCGTGGAGGTTCCCACCATCCCCGACGGCGGGGCGTGGGCTTCCCAGGGTGCCCGTCAGGCAGGGTGAGATGCGGGGGAGGGGCCCGTGAACCCATCCATCGTGGTCGTCGCAACGACGCCATCTGGCGCGGGACGGTCCAGGCGGCGCTCGTGCTGCTCGCGGCCGGGCTGATCCTGTCGTTCCACCGGCGGCAGCGTCGGGCGCGGTTCCGGTGAACGCGAGCGAGGGATCGCGCAGGCGCTCTCGTTGCCGGCGTTGGGTGGTGGAGCCCTCCTGGTCTTCCGGATGCACTGGTCGGAGTCGAGGTTGGGCGCGCCGGAGCGCGGTCCGGCCCCGCAAGGCAGCGTGGCCTGACGCTCAGGGCAGGCGGTTGGCGCGGGCGAGGTCGCCGAGCCACCGGGCCGACGGCTTGGCCGTCCGCTCCTGGGTGGCGCGGTCGACGCCGACGAGCCCGAACCGCGGCATGTAGCCGAGGACCCACTCGAAGTTGTCGAGCAGCGACCAGTAGAAGTAGCCGCGGACATCGATGCCGTCGTCGAGACAGCGGCCAAGGCCCGCGAGCGCGTCGGTGACGTAGCGAATGCGCTGGGCGTCGTCGGTCGTTCCGATGCCGTTCTCGGTCACGAACACCGGCGATCCGGTGATCGCGGCGGCCGAGCGGATGCTCACCTCGAGCGCCTGCGGCCAGTACTCGTAGCCCATGTCGAGTACCTCGACGCCGGGTTCGGGGCCGTCGGGGAGTCCCTCGGCCGTCAGCCGGGTGCGCGAGTACGCCTGCACGCCGACGAAGTCGTCACCGGCGGCCACGGCCAGATGCTGGTCCTCGTGCATCGCACGCGTGTTCGCGACGACGGCATCGCTGCCCCCCGGACCCCACCAGTCGCCCATCGCGACACACGACCCGACCGGGAACTCACCCGGGCCCGCCTTGATGACGTCGTAGCTCGCGCGGTGAGCGCGCTGGAGGTGCTCGTTCGCTCGCGCGTACTCGCCGAGGTCGTGGTGGCCCGGGGGGAAGGCGCCGACGAGGAAGCCCATGAGTGAGACGATGTTCGGCTCGTTGATGGTGCACGCCATCCCGATGTCGTCGCCGAGGTGCGCGACCGCACGTGCGCAGTAGCGCGCGAAGCGGTCGACGATCGCGGGATCGGTCCAGCCGCCGTCCGCGACGGCCCAGCGCGGCGTCGTGAAGTGATGGAAGGTGACGACGGGGAGAAGGCCGTGCTCGCGCGTCGTCGCGATCATGCGCCGGTAGTGGTCCAGTGCCGAGGTGGAGAACTCTCCCTCCTCGGGTTCGATGCGTGACCACTCCAACGAGAACCGGTAGGCGCCGAAGCCGAGCTCGGCGAGGAGCGCGACGTCGGTGGGGTAGCGCCAGAAATGGTCGCACGCGTCGCCCGAGGGCTCGGCGGTCCCCGAGCCGGGGGCGTGCTCGAACGCCCACCAGTCGTTGTTCCAGTTGCCGCCTTCGACCTGGTGGGCCGCGGTCGCGGTGCCCCAGACGAAGTCATCGGGAAGCCGAGCGGTCATGGGCGGACCCTAGAGTGGCCGCCCATGACCGTGCTCGACCGCATCCTCGCGAGCAAGCGCGACGAGGTGACGGTGCTGCACCGCCCCGAGACGCGCGCGCTGCTGCGCGAGCAGGCGTTGGCGCAGCCCCCGCCTCGCGACTTCGCGGCCGCGTTGCGGCGGTCCGACCGTCACCCCGGACTCGTCGCGGAGATCAAGCGCCGCTCACCGTCCAAGGGCGACCTCGACCCGGAGCTCGACCCTGCGACACTCGCGGCGGACTACGCGTCGGGTGGTGCGACGGCACTCTCGGTGCTGACCGATCGGCGGTACTTCGGTGGCGAGGTGGCCGACCTGGTGGCGGCACGCGAGGCGTGCGAGCTGCCGGTCCTGCGCAAGGACTTCACGATCGCCGAGATCCAGGTCTACGAGAGCCGCGCGATCGGCGCCGACGCGATTCTCCTGATCCTCGCGGCCTTGCCCGACGACACGCACGTGCGGGATCTCGCCGAGCTCGCCGACGCGCTCGGGCTCGCCGTGCTCGTGGAGGCGCACAACGCTTCCGAGGTCGACCGCGCGGTCGCGCTGGGGGTCGGGATCCTCGGGGTGAACGCCCGGGACCTCGGCACGTTCTCGGAGGACCTCGACGGCGCTGCGTCGCTCGCGGCGCGAATCCCGCCCGCGACGATCGCGGTCGCCGAGAGCGCCATTCGCTCACCTGCGGATGCAGAGCGCATGGCCGCCGCCGGGTTCGACGCGCTCCTGGTCGGCGAGGCCCTCGTGAAGGCACCGTCACCACGCGAGCTGGCGAGCGCGTTCGTCGCACCGATTGTCACCGACCGCAAGGGGGAAGCATGAGCCGATTCGACCTGTCCCAGAACTTGATGCCCACGGCCTGGTACAACGCGCTGCCGGATCTTCCGGCCCCGCTGGAACCGCCGCTCCACCCGGCCACGAACGAGCCCGTCGGACCGGACGATCTCGCGCCGCTGTTCCCGATGGGGTTGATCGCGCAGGAGGTCTCGACCGACCCGTGGATCGAGATCCCCGGCGAGGTGATCGACATCTACCGGCTCTGGCGGCCGACGCCGCTCGTACGGGCGGAGCGGCTCGAACGGGCACTCGGAACCCCGGCGCGCATCTACTACAAGGACGAATCCGTCTCGCCCGCCGGCTCGCACAAGCCGAACACCGCCGTCCCGCAGGCGTACTACAACGCGACCGAGGGGATCACCCGCCTGACGACCGAGACCGGCGCGGGGCAGTGGGGGAGCTCGATCGCGTTCGCCGCCGCGCAGTTCGACCTCGAGTGCAAGGTGTACATGGTGCGTGCCTCGTACGAGCAGAAGCCGTACCGACGCATCCTGATGGAGACCTGGGGCGCGTCGGTCGTCCCGTCACCGGTCGCGGACCCGTCGAGCCCGGGTTCGCTGGGCATGGCGATCTCCGACGCGGTGGCCGACGCGGCGCCGCGCGCCGACTCGCACTACTCGCTCGGCTCGGTGCTCAACCACGTGCTGTTGCACCAGACCGTGATCGGGTTGGAGGCGAAGGAGCAACTCGCGCTGGCCGGTGAGGCGCGGCCGGACGTCGTGCTCAGCTCCTGCGGCGGGGGTTCCAACCTCGCGGGGATCGCGCTGCCGTTCATGAACGACCCGGAGGTGCGGCTGGTCGCGGTCGAGCCGTCGAGCTGCCCGACGCTGACCGAGGGCACGTTCGAGTACGACTTCGGCGACACGGCGGGAATGACTCCGCTGTTGCCGATGTACACCCTCGGCCACGACTTCATGCCGCCTTCGATCCACGCGGGTGGCCTCCGCTACCACGGTGACGCGCCGATCATCTGCAACCTCGTCCAGCACGGGCGCATGGAGGCGATTGCCTATCCCCAGGGCAAGACGTTCGAGGCGGCGGTGCAGTTCGCCCGGACCGAAGGGAAGATCCCCGCGCCCGAGACGGGACACGCGATCCGCGCGGCGATCGACGAGGCACTGGCGGCCAAGGAGACGGGGGAGGAGCGCGTGATCCTCTTCAACTACTCCGGTCACGGGTTCCTCGACCTCTCGGCCTACGACGACTTCAACCACGGCCGCCTGATCGACGGGTAGCTGCGCGCGGCTCAGGTTCGACGATCGCGGATGCTGTCCGGGTTTGTTGGGTTTTCGCTTGCTCTACGAACACCTGTTCGGTATGATGGCGATCATGCATTCGGGGTGGGGAACGGACGGGAACGACCGGACCGGGGTCGATGACCCGATCCGCGCCGTGCGCGACTCGGTCGACCGCCTCACGGCGGATCTCGACGTGGACGCGATGACCGACGCCCGGATCGGGTCGGACCTGATCCGGGTCCGGAAGCTGATCGACCGGCTCCAGGCGGTCGCGGCCGGGCTGACCAGCACGGCCCATCGGCGCGGCGTGGGGGCCGAGGACGGGCACGCTTCGACGGCGGTGTGGATCCGGTGGAAGACCGGACAGACCCTCACCGACGTGCACCGAACCCAGAAGCAGGGCGAGCTCGCCGAGCTCCTCCCCGCCACCGGGCGCGCCTGGCGCGACGGGCAGATCACCACCCACGCGGTCGAGCTCGTCGCCCGGGCCCGCGTCGCAGGTCACGATGTGGAACTTGCCGCGTGCGAACCGCAGTTCCTGGACCTCGCGACCCGCCACGACCACCGCTCGCTGCGCATTGCCACCGAGCACTTCGCCAGGTGCGCCCGCGCCGACGGCAACCGTCCGCTCGAGGAAGACGGCGTGAGCCTCGCCCGGGTCGGGGACCGGACGGTGATCACCGGTGAGCTGCACGGCACCGCCGCCGAGACCGTCGCCCACACCATCAGCGTGTTCACCCGCCCGCCATCGCCGACCGACGACTCGACCCCCGCCCAGAGGAGGGCCGAGGCCCTGGTCCGGATCTGTGAGGTCGCGCTCCGCCACGGCACCGATGCCGAAGGCGCCAGGCCGTCGGTCTCCTACGTGATCCACGCCCGCACCAACGGGGCGCCGGGAATCGCCGAGGGCAACTTCGGGGGCGTCCTCGATCCCCGCGAGCGCGAGTGGATCCTCTGCGACGCCTCGCTCAGCCGGATCGTCGTCGGCCCCGACGACCTCCCCCTCAGCGTCGGGCGGGCCTCACCCACCTGGCCCGCCGCCATCCGCAAGGCCATCGTGGTCCGCGACCGACACTGCCGATGGCCCGGCTGCGAGCTCCCCGCCCCCTGGACCGACGTCCACCACGTCCAACACTGGGAGCACGGCGGCGAGACCTCGGTGACCAACGGCGTCCTGCTCTGCCGCCGACATCACACGTTCCTCCACGCCCATGCCGACTGGTCCATCACCTTCCACTACCAACAATTCCGTGCCTACCGACCCGACGGCACCGAACTCCGACGCCAGCCGACCGATGAATGCGGGACACGTGACGTCGGACCGGCCATGCGGGTCTGAGGCGCAGGCACAGCGCGCCGGTGCCCGGAATGTCCACGGACCGTGCCGATCCAGGCGGTACCGTGCGAGCGTGTTCGTCAAGATCTGCGGCATCACGAACGAGGAGGACGCACTCCTCGCGGTCGCCATGGGTGCCGACGCGTTGGGGTTCGTGTTCGCACCCGGGAGCCGGCGCCAGGTCTCGGTGGACCAGGCGCGTGACATCGTTCGCCGACTGCCCAACGGGACCGTGACGGTCGGGGTGTTCCGGGACGAGCGCCCCGAGCGGGTGATCGAGGTCGTGAGCAAGACGGGCCTCACCGGCGCGCAACTGCACGGTCGCGAGCCGATCTCGGAGGTGCGCTGGATCCGCAAGAGCGTCGGGTTCGTGATCCAGGCGTTCCGCGGGGGGGACCCCGCATTGGCCTCGGCTGGCAACGGTCCGGCGGACGTGATCCTGGTGGACTCGCCCGATCCGGGCTCGGGTCGCCTGTTCGACTGGAAGCTCGCGGAGGGCGCTCCGGGCGGGATCCGGCTGATGGTCGCCGGCGGGCTGACCGCGGACAACGTCGGCGACGCGATCCGTCGGATCCGGCCCTGGGGCGTGGACGTGGCGACCGGCGTGGAGTCCTCGCCCGGCCGCAAGGACCCGCGCAAGCTCCGCCGCTTCATCACCGCTGCTCACGCGATCGGCGAAGTGGTCGAGGAGGACGAGCGGCCCCCACAGCCGATCGACGGGCCCTACGACTGGGAGCTCGACGAGATGGGCGGCGGCTGAGCCGACGCCCGTCAAGTCGTTCGGCGAATCCCCGAACGGCCCGTATCATGAGCGCGCCTTCGACCTCAGGAGAGTGCATGTCCGCGCCCCGACGCGGTGACACGGTCACCCTGGGCCCGCCCGGTCCCGAACCCACCGGCCTCGGCCGATTCGGCGAGTTCGGCGGCCGCTTCGTGCCGGAGACGTTGGTGCCCGCGCTCGAGGACCTCGAGGCGGAGTTCCGCACCGCGTGGACGTCGGCGGAGTTCCGCGAGGAGTACGCACAGCTGCTCACGAGCTACGCCGGCCGCCCGACGCCGGTCACCGAGTGCCAGAACCTCTCCGAGCGCCTGGGCGTGCGGGTCCTGCTCAAGCGGGAGGACCTCACGCACACCGGGTCGCACAAGATCAACAACGTGCTCGGCCAGGCGCTCCTGACCCGCCGTATGGGCAAGCAGCGTGTGATCGCCGAGACCGGCGCCGGCCAGCACGGCGTCGCGACCGCGACCGCCGCGGCACTCTTCGGGCTCGAGTGCATCGTCTTCATGGGCGCGGTCGACGTGGAGCGCCAGGCTCTCAACGTGTTCCGGATGCAGCTGCTCGGAGCAGAGGTCATCCCGGTCCACTCCGGGAGCGGGACGCTGAAGGACGCGATCAACGACGCCCTGCGCGACTGGGTCGCGAGCGTGCGCTCCACGCACTACTGCATCGGGTCGGTGGTGGGCCCGCACCCGTTCCCCTGGATGGTGCGCGAGTTCCAGCGCATCGTCGGCGACGAAGCACGCGAGCAGTGCCGCGAGATCCTCGGCGGATCCGACCCGGATGTGGTCGTTGCGTGTGTGGGCGGTGGGTCGAACGCGATGGGGACCTTCGCCGGATTCGTCGACACCGGCGCCGAGCTGATCGGCGTCGAGGCGGGCGGACTCGGGCTCGAGTCCGGCCGGCACGGCGCGTCGGTCAGCCGGGGCACTCCGGGGGCACTCCATGGTGCGCGGTCGCTCTACCTCCAGGACGAGGACGGCCAGATCCTCGAAGCCCATTCGATCAGCGCCGGGCTCGACTATCCGGGGGTCGGCCCCGAGCATGCGGCCCTCGCGGCCAACGGGCGGGCCGAGTACCAGTCGGCGACCGACGCGGAGGCACTGGCCGGATTCCAGCTGCTGTCGGCGACCGAGGGCATCGTGCCCGCCCTCGAGCCCGCGCACGCGGTCGGGTGGCTGGAGCGCGAGGCCGGGAACCGGATCGTGAAGGGCTCGACCGTGCTCGTCACCCTCTCGGGCCGCGGCGACAAGGACGCGAGGCAGGTCGCGGAGCTGCTCACCGGCGAGGCGATCGCGTGAACCTCGAGTCCACGCTGCGCGACCGTCGCGACACTGGTGCGAAGCTGCTCGTGCCCTACGTGACCGGAGGGCTCGGTCGGGGCTGGCTGGACGTCGTGCGCGCGGTGGCGGACGCCGGCGCCGACGCCGTCGAAGTAGGGATCCCGTTCTCCGACCCGGTCATGGACGGTCGCACGATCCAGGAGGCCTCCCAGCGCGCGCTCGACATCGACGCGACGCCCGGAGGGATCATCGACGAGCTGACGGGGCTGGACGCGGGCGTCCCGATCGCGGTGATGACGTACTACAACCCCGTGCACCACATGGGGCACACGCGCTTCGCCGAACGCCTCGCGGCCGCCGGTGTGGACGCGGCGATCGTGCCGGATCTGCCCCTCGACGAGCTCGACGGCTGGGCGGACGCGGCAGACGCCGCGCAGGTCGAGACCGTCCTCCTGGCCGCCCCGACGACGTCCGACGAGCGGATGCGCGCGATCTGCGCCCGGAGCCGCGGCTTCGTCTACGGCGTGGCGCTGCTGGGCATCACCGGAGAGCGTGCCGAGCTGGCAACCGAGGCGACGGAGATGGGTGACCGGTTGAAGGCGGTCACCGACGTGCCGGTGCTGCTCGGGCTCGGCATCTCCAACCCCGACCAGGCGCGCGAGGCCGCCGCGGCAGCCGACGGCGTGATCGTCGGGAGCGCGCTGGTGCGGCGGTTGCTCGAAGGCGGCGGCCCGGAGGAAGCGGCACGGTTCGTGGACGAGTTGCGACGAGGACTGGACGAGGGATGAGCGACGACCGACCGTCTGCGCCGGACTGCGATCTCTGCGAAGCCGCGCGGATCACGGAGTGGTTTCACGAGGACGACGTGTGTTGGATCGCGGAGTGCGAGATCTGCGCGGTCCCGATGGTCGTCTGGCGCGCACACGGCGTGGAACCGCCGGCCGAGGACCTCGAGCACATGCACACACAGCTGGCGAACGTCGTCGGGGTGCACTTCGAGTTCGAGCACTATGTCGACGACAACATGCGCAACATCCCCGACCACTACCACGCGCACGCCCGCCCCAAGGGTGGCTTCTTCGGCCACGCCCTGCGCCGCAGGCTGCCCTAGCGCCTCCGGCCGAGCGGAGCCATCAGGACGTGAGGCGCAACCGGCGCCGGCGGTGGGGCAGCACCGAGCCGGTCGCGCCACCGCCGGGCGCGCCGTCGAACAGGTGCAGGTTCGCGAAGTCGTAGCCCATGATCTGCCTCGCGTCGGCGCGGAGCCACGTCTCGAGCACCGAGGCGTACACCTGCCGGAAGTCGACGTGGTACTTGAGGTTCCCGTTGCGGTCGAGATCGTTCGTGCGTGAAGGGCTGCCGTGGAGGCCCCCTTTCACGCGTGAGCCCACGAGGAAGACGGGTGCTGCCGTTCCGTGGTCGGTCCCGACGGTGTCGTTGCGCTCGGGTCGCCGGCCGAACTCGGAGAAGGTCATGATCGACACCCGGTTGCGCCACGTGGGCGACAGGTTCGCGAAGAAGCCGTCGATCGCGTCGTCGATGGTGCCGAGAAGCTGGGACTGGGTTCCGGCCTGGTCCGAGTGGGTGTCGAACCCGCCGATCGACGTGTTGAACACGCGGATCCCGAGATTGGCGTTGATGAGACGGGCCACGAGGGTCATCTGCCGACCCAGGCTGGTCTGGGGGAAGGTGCCCTGATAGGCGGGTTGGATCCGCTGGGAGAGCTCCAGCGTGTCGTGCTCCACCCTCGCGGCGAGGTCCCCCCACTGGCCGAGCCCGCTGGGGCCGTCGCCGAACGCACCGATCGCGTCGAACATCCGAACGTCGTTCGGGTCGCGCCGGTCGATGCCGAACGCCCCTCCGATGCTCCGGGGGAGTCCGGACGCGCGCGCAACCGAGCCGACCATGTGCAGCGGGACGGAGGTTCCGATGACCGCGCCGTAGAGGCTCTCGCTCGCGGCGTTGGGGAGGCCGTCGAGGTAGCGACCGATCCATCCGGTCGCACCGCCGGGCTGGCTACCGCCTGCCCAGCCGTTCATCCAGATGCCCATCGACGAGAAATGGCTGAGGTCAGGGTTCGCGTAGCCGACGCCCTGGATGACGGCGACGTCGCCCCGGTCGTACCGGGCCTTGAGCTTGGGCATCGACGGGTGCAACCCCACGCCGGCGGCGAGCGACAACGCACTCGCTGCCGGGATCGCGAGCCCCGGGCGCAGGCTGTAGTAGCGCGACTCGCCCGTCGGCACGACGGTGTTCAGCCCGTCGTTGCCGCCCTCCATCATGATGAGGATCAGGATCCCGTCCGAGGCGCCCACCGGCGGCGCGGCGAAGGCCTCGAGGCTCGAGAGCAGCGGTCCCATCGAGGCGATGCCGGCACCGGCCCCCGCGAGTTGGAGGAAGCGCCGCCGGCTCAGTCCACCGGGAAGGGTGGCGGGTCGTGAGAGCCGGGCAAGGGCGAGGTCGTCGCGGAGATCCTCGTTCACGGTCACCTCAGGCCATCAGGACGTCGGGGGCGAGCATGGTCATGGTCGTCAGGTTGATCGAGGCCCAGTCGTGCCAGGAGTAGGTCGGCGCCGCCTCGGTGGCGCGCTGGCTGGTGAGCCAGGCCACCAGCACGCTGTGCACCCAGGGCGACACCGGTGCGACGGCGGGGTCGCGCCCGAACGTCGCGAGGGCGAAGTCGACCGCCTGGGTGGGGGTCATCACGTGCTGGTTGCCGGCGTCCCGGGCGATGACCTCGGCCAGGAACCCGGCTCCGTGGGCGCGCCACGTGAGGTTCCGGGCGAAGTCGGCGCGCGCCCAGAGCGCGGTGCTGTTGAGCCAGTACGCGTTGTGCTTCCATCCCGCGACGTTCGGCGGTTCGAAGAGGACCTGGCCCATCTCCTCCATCCACCACTGCGGGTTCGTCGCGACGGCGGTCAGGCCCATCGTGCGGAGACAGGTCACGATCCACTCGACCGGTGAGCGCACGAGACCGCCGAGCGCCGTCGCCGAGTAGAACTCGGGGCGCAGGAAGATGGCGCGGAGAAGCGTCCGTACGTCGAGATTCGACCCGACGAACGCGGCGACGAGCGCGTCGAGGACCGTCGAGTCAGGATTCGGGAAGGCGAAGAAGGTCCAGAGCTTCCGCGCGATGAACCGGGCGGCGATCGTGCGCTGCGGCTCGACCGTGAGGATCCGGGTGATGATCTCCGGCCCGTCCCAGTTCCGGGTCTCGCCCATGAACGTCTTCGGGTCGGTGTCGTGGCGGTTCGGGTAGAAGCGGTAGACGCGCGGGTGGGCGCTGTAGTCCACGTTGTGGCCCGTCCAGGCGCGTGCCGACGCCACGATGTCGTCCTGGGTGTACTCGTTGACGCCGAGGGTGAACAGCTCCATGAGCTCCCGGGCGAAGTTCTCGTTCGGTGCGCCCTTCGAGTTCGGGTCGTTGTCGAGGTAGATCAACATCGCGACCTGCAGCGACATCTGCTGCACCAGGGACTCGAACCCGCCGTCCCCGGCGGCGCGGAAGAGATGATTCTGGTCGAACATGTCGACCGCGGACCCGACCTTGCTGGCCTGGGTGGCGAAGTGCCCGTGCCAGAAGAGGGTCAGCTTCTCCTGGAGCGGCTTGGGGACGGTGGCCATGCGGTCGAGCCACCACTGGGTCAGGTCGACGAGGCGCTGCCAGTCGCCCGTGTCCGGATCCGAGAGGCTCGGCGGCGGCGTGTCGGACGGGTTGGCGGAGAAGTCGAGAAGGGCGTCGACGATGTCCGGGAGGTCCATGGCCGCGTACTCCGCGACCTCGGCCGCGGAGCCCTCGTATCCGGCCCGGCGGAGCAGGTGTGCGACATCCGATGCTGGGGTGGACAGGGCTGGCTCCTCGACGGCGGGTCCCGCCTTCCAGCTATCGGCGCCGGCGCGGCTCCGGCTTGAATCGCGCTCAGACCTCCGACGGGCTCACGTCGTCCAGCGCGCGCCCGGAGGATTCGGGAAGCCGGCGGAGGAGGAACAGCGCGGCGATGATCGGCGCGATCCCGCAGATCGCGATCGCGACACCGAGGTCCCCGATCTGATCCGACAGGAACCCCGCGACGAGCAGCCCGACGGCCGAGCCCGCGACGTAACAGACGAGCAGGAGCGCGTTGGCGGTGCCGCGCACCTCGGTCGGGAAGAGCTCCGCGTCCATGGTGCCGACCGACAGCGTGCCGGACGCGGACGCGATGATCGCGAGGCTCGACGCCATCCAGATGATCGGACCGTGGCCGAGGAAGAAGACCATCGTCAGGAGTGTCCCGGCGAACATGCCGACGACCGCGACGGGCCGGCGTCCCCGGGACTCGGCGAGCCGCCCGGCGACGAGGATGCCGACCAGCCCGGGGATCCCGTTGGTGATCCCCTTGAAGGCGGCGATGCCCGAGTTGGAGAATCCGCGCTCGTCACGCAGGAACCGGTTCGTGAGCTGGGCCGACGGTGCGCTGAAGACGTTGGAGAGAAAGCCGATCGCCCCGAGGAGTGCGAGTCGTCGCCCGTAGGCCCGGTCCACGACTTCGCGGACGCGGCCTCGTTGCGCGGTGCGTGCCGCGACGGCCTCGAACCGGCGTGTCTCCTCGAGCCTCCGGGCGATCATGGGCACGAGCAGGGCCGAGAGCGCGGCGATGCCGAACGCGATGCGCCAGGCACCCGCGGAGATGTCCGCAACCGGCAGCAGGATCACCGAGAACGCGTAGCCCGCCCCGGAGGCGAGCGCGAGCATCGACACCGCGAACGCCCGCGCCCCCTCCGGCGCCTCCTCGACGACCGCGATGCCGCCCACGACCACCGCGGCGTTCACGCACGCTCGGGCGAAGGTCTGCGCCGCGGTGAACACCACGAAGTTCGGCGCGATCGCACTGACCCCGCTCGCGAGGCAGACGCCGAGCACCGCGCCGAGCAGCACCCGACGCCGGCCGATCCGGTCGGCCAGCGTGGCGGCGAACAGCGCCACGAGCGCACCGGTCCGGGTGACGGCGAGGGCCTCGCCCAGACCCTGGTCGCTCACGTGGAACGTCTTGGCCACGGGGTCGCTCAGCTGGCCGAAGAGCGCGGCAGCGAAGGCGGTGAGCACCCCGGCGAAGGAGACGACCGCGATGAAGCTGATCTGCACCTGACTGAAGCGGCCCGGCGTGGCGAGCGGGTGCTGGCGCGGTCGGGCCGGGGCCTCCGCGCCTGCCCCGACCGCGGTGAGCGCCGCGGACGACCACCGCAGACCGCGGCGGAGCTCGAAGCGGAACACCGCGGCGAACAGCCAGCCGAAGAACGGCACGACCATGTGGTTCGACGCCGAGAGGTCGACGCTCGAGCCGTCGCCTTCGGCGTCGACCGCGACCGCGAGGCTGCTCTGCGGCGACCCGGGCAGAGAACCGGTGAGGTCCTCGTCGAGTTCGAGCGTCTCGATCGTGAGGGTGCGGGCGCGCTCCACCGGGACAGCCAGATGGATTCGCTCGGACCGCCGCACGACGCGGCATGCTACGGGTCGACCCTCCGCCCCCGACGCATCTGGAGATCCACCATGGCGCAGCTCGAAGTCGGTGACCGCGCTCCCGCGTTCACCCTCCTGGACCAGTCCGGCGAGAAGGTCAAGCTCTCCGACTTCAAGGGCCGCAAGGTGATCGTCTATTTCTACCCGAAGGCCGACACTCCGGGATGCACGACGCAGAGCTGCGAGCTGCGGGACCATCGCAAGGAGCTCACGAAGCTTGGTGCCGAGGTGCTCGGTGTGAGCCCGGACGCACCCGCGAAGCAGGCGAAGTTCGACGCCAAGTACCAGCTCGGGTTCCCGCTGCTCGCCGATGAGGACCACGCCGTGGCGGAGAAGTACGGCGCATGGGGTGAGAAGTCCATGTACGGCAAGAAGTACCAGGGCATCATCCGCAGCGCGTTCGTCATCGACGAGAAGGGCAAGATCGCCGGCGCGTTCTACAAGGTGAGCCCGAAGGCAACGGTTGCGTCCGTGATGTCGGCGCTGTAGATGCCGACGCCGTTGGGCGCGTGTTGCGCTGGTGGCCGTCCCTGGAGCAGGTTTGGGAACCTAGGGTCAGCTTCATGGTGAGATGGACAAGCCAGGCTGGCCTCGTCGCGCTGATTGGAATCGTTGCGGTGGGCGGGACGGCCTGCGGGAGCGGCGACGAGTCCCGCACCCGTACGAGGTCATCGACCGCGCCCGCGCCGATGGTGAACATGGGAATCCCGGAACGGGACATGGATCCGGCGTTGGCGATCGTCGAGAGGGAGTTCCGCGGATGCCTTTCCCTCGGCATCGACGTCATGGGCAGCTCCACCGTCTTTCCCCCGAGCTTCGCGGAGAAGATGGTGCGCCGCAGCGGTCGGACGCACCTCACCGGCCAGGCGGTCCGACCGAGCTACAACCCGCTCGTCGTCGCGCTCAGGGAGGGCGAGATGTTCCTTGTTGAGCTCGACCCCGGCGGGCGGAAGGGCGCAGCACCGTTCAATGACGCGGCCGAGGAGATGCTCCAGGCGGCAAGTGGCGCTGGCGATGATTGCGGCTCGATTGCCACCACCCGGTACGCCTTCCGAGGAACGCCGCAAAGTCCTTGAGCCAGGAGCCCGGCGGACAATGTTGATGCGAGCCCGGAGGACACGGCGCCGTCCGTGACGGGCGTGCTGGCGGACTGATCAGATGCCGACGGCGTGGAAGCCGCCGTCGACGTGGAGGATCTCGCCGGTGGTGGCCGGGAACCAGTCCGACAGGAGCGCGACGACGGCCTTGGCCGCGGGTTCACGGTCGCGGACGTCCCACCCGAGAGGCGCACGTTCGGCCCACGCGGCCTCGAACTGCTCGAAGCCGGGGATCGAGCGGGCGGCGAGCGTGCGGAGCGGTCCGGCAGCGACGAGGTTGACCCGGATATCGCGCGGTCCGAGCTCTCGGGCGAGGTAGCGGGCCGTCGACTCGAAGGCGGCCTTCGCCACGCCCATCCAGTCGTAGACCGGCCAGGCGTGGTGTTGGTTGTCGAAGTCCAGTCCGACGACCGATCCGTGGTCGCGCAGGCGGGGGAGCGCGGCGACCGTCAGCGCCTTCAGCGAGTACGCCGAGATCTGCATCGCGGTCGCGACGTCCTCCCAGGGGGCGTCGAGGAAGCCGCCGCCGAGGCACGACGGCGGCGCGAACCCGATCGCGTGGACCACCCCGTCGAGATCCGCCGGGAGACGCGCGGCGAGGGAGTCGAGGTCTTCGGCGGAGGTCACGTCGAGCTCGACGATCTCGACCGGATCCGGGAGCTTGCGGGCCACCCGGGTGGTGATGCTCATCACCCGCCCGAACGACGAGAGCACGACGGCCGCGCCCTGCTCCTGGGCGAGGCGGGCGACCGAGAACGCGATCGACGAGTCGTCGAGGATCCCGGTGACGAGGATCGTGCGCCCCTCGAGGAGCATCAGGCGGCGGGGGTGATCACGAGCGTGGCGTTGTGGCCGCCGAACCCGAACGAGTTCGACAGCACCGGCGCCACCGGGATCTCGCGGGGCGTGCCGTGCACGACGTCGATGGCGCTGATGTCCTCGCCGAGCCGCTCATGGTTCGCCACGGGCGGTACGACGCCCGCCCGGGCGCTCAGCAGTCCAGCGATCGCCTCGAAGGCCCCGGCCGCGCCGATGAGGTGGCCGGTCACACCCTTGCTCGCGGTGACCGGGGGCGCCGCGTCGCCGAACACCTTCCGGATCGCCTGGGATTCCGCAGCGTCGTTGAGCTCGGTCGAGGTGCCGTGCGCGTTCACGTGCCCGATGGCGGTGGCGAGGATGTCGGCGTCGTCGAGCGCGAGCTGCATGCACGCGGCCGCACCCGCGCCGCCCTCGGAGGGTGCTGTGATGTGGAAGGCGTCCGAGTTGGTGCCGTAGCCGGAGACCTCCCCGTAGATGCGGGCACCGCGTGCCTCGGCCCGGTCGAGCCGCTCGAGCATGAGGAACGCTGCGCCTTCGCCCATCACGAAGCCGTCGCGGTCGGCGTCGAAGGGCCGAGACGCGCGCGTCGGATCGTCGTTGCGGCGGCTGAGCGCGCCCATGCGGGCGAACGCGGCGACCGCCGGCGCGATGAGTGACGCCTCGGTGCCGCCGGCGAGGACGGCGTCGACGCTGCCGTCGCGGACGAGCCGGGTCGCCTCGCCGATCGCGTTCGCGCTCGCGGCGCACGCCGTCGAGATGCACAGCATGGGGCCGGTCCAGCCGAGGTGGATCCCGATGAGCCCGGCGGTGGAGTTCGGCATCATCATCGGGACGAAGAACGGGCTGACGCGGTCGGGGCCCTTCTCGTTGAAGACGCGCAGCTGGTCCTCGAGCGTGAGGAGCCCGCCGATGCCGGTGCCCGCGACGACGGCGCAGCGGGCCGGGTCGACGCCGGGGTCCCCGGCGTCGGTGAGCGCGTCGGCCGCGGCCGCGTACCCGAGCTGCGCGCCCCGGTCCACGCGCCGGCTCTCCTTCGCTCCGAGGTACGGCACGGGATCGAACTCGGTCACCTCGCAG
Organism: uncultured Acidimicrobiia bacterium; assembly: GCA_963801105.1. Classification (GTDB taxonomy): domain Bacteria; phylum Actinomycetota; class Acidimicrobiia; order IMCC26256; family JAENVU01; genus JAENVU01. The sequence continues at coordinate 2,888,766 of CAWDDH010000003.1, read as the reverse complement.
GCGAAGTGCACGGCGAGCGCCGACGCGTCGAACGCGGTGATCGGACCCGCCTTCGACTCGGCCCGCACGAGCGCGTCCCACGCCGCGGCGGGACCGGCGCCCGCGGGACTCTGGACGCCGATTCCCGTGATCGCGACACGAGGTCGGCCCCGGCGGTCGGCGGTCGTGCTCATGCCGCCGGTGCGGCCTTCGCGAGCACGAGGTCCACGGCCTGGCCGACGGTCGCGACGCCCTCGAGGTCCTCCTCCGGGATGGCCACGTCGAAGCGCTCCTCGAGGCCCATCACGAGCTCGACGAGGTCGAGCGAGTCGGCGTCGAGGTCCTCCGCGAACCGAGCGGACTCCACGACGGCGCCGGGCTCGACGCTCAGGATCTCGCTGGCCACCTCACGGATCACGGTGAGCGCGTCTTCACGTTCCATGGTGGTCAGCTCCTCGGGCACCGGGGGGTGTGGCGATCTGCTGGTGACGTTGTACCCCACGGGACGGCCTCTGGCGCGGGAATCATCGCGGAGATCACGTGCCCATCCCGATACCACCGTCGACGGGCAGCACCACCCCGGTGATGTAGCCGGCGGTCTCCGACGCGAGGAAGGCAATGGCCGCGGCGGCCTCTTCGGGCGTGCCGGGCCGTGCCAGGGGGACCATGCCCGTGACGGTCGCGAGCCACTCGTCGCCCAGATCGTCGGTCATGGGTGTGGTGATCGGACCCGGTGCGACCACGTTGGCCGTCACCGATCGTCGCCCGAGCTCCCGGGCCACCGAACGGGTGAGGCCGACGAGCCCGGCCTTGGCCGCGGCGTAGTTGGCCTGGCCGGGGCTGCCGAGATGGGCGACCGCGGAGGAGACGTTGATGATGCGCCCGAACCGCGCGCGCATCATCTTCGGCGCCGCCCGCCGCATCGTGTGGAAGGCGCCCGTGAGATCCACGGCGATCACCCGGCCCCACGCGTCGTCGCTCATCCGGACGAGCAGGCCGTCTTCGGCGATGCCGGCGTTGTTCACGAGGATCTCGACCGGACCGAGGCCGGCCTCGACGGCACCGAACGCGGCGTCGACGGAGTCGGGATCCTCGACGGACACCGCGACGGCCATTGCGACGTCGGTACCGAGCTCGGCGGCGAGCCGGCGCGCCGGCGCCTCGCCGGTGCGATAGCCGATCGCGACCCGACGGCCGTCATGGACGAGGGCGCGCACGGTCGCGGTGCCGATGCCGCCGGACCCGCCGGTGACGAGCGCCACGCGACCGCTCACGTGAGACCGTCGACATCGGCGGGGGTGGCGACCGGGAACCGCCTGAGGTCGGGGACCGTCCGCTTGGCGAGGCCCGTGAGCATGCCGCCCGGACCCGCCTCGACCAGGGTCCGCGCCCCGAGCCGTGCGAGGGAGAGCTGCGATGCTCGCCACCGGACCGGACTCGCGACCTGGCGCGCCGCGAGCACGCGCCAGCGTTCGGGGTCGGTCTCGCCCCGGCCGTCGTCGTTGGACACGACCGGCACCGCCGGCTCGGCGAGCGCCATGTCGGCGAGGACGGCGCCCAAGGCGTCGGCCGCGGGCTGCATCAGCGGGGTGTGGAATGCGCCGCCGACGGCGAGGGTCCGGGCGGTGCGCACACCGGCCTCCTTGGCCGCCGCCACGCCCAGCGCGAGGCCATCCGGCGTCCCGGCGATCACGACCTGCCCGGGGGCGTTGTCGTTCGCGACCCAGCACGTGCCCGCCGTCGCGGCGCACGCCTGCTGCGCCTGCTCGAGCGAGGCTCCGATGAGCGCCGCCATCGACCCGGGCGTCGCGTCGGCCGCCGCCTGCGTCCGCTCGGCGCGCGTCGCGGCGAACCGGACTCCGGCCTCGAACCCCAGCGTGCCCGCCGCGATCATCGCCGTCACCTGACCCAGCGAATGACCGGCGAAGGCGACCGGCCGCACCCGGTCGCGCAGGCTCTCCCAGACGAGCAGCGACGTGAGGAGCACGGCGAGCTGGGCGTTGCGGGTCCGGCTCAGCTCGCCCGCGTCCGCGTCGAGCAGGAGCCGTCCGAGGTCCTCGTCGAGTGCCGCCTCGGCGCGAGCCATGACCGCGGCCCAGGCCCGGGTGGCCTGCCACGGCCGGCCCATGCCGGGGAACTGCGTGCCCTGCCCCGGAAACACGATCGCGAGGTCGGCGACCACGTGGTCAGCTGGCCTCGCGCCGATCCGGAGGCTGCGGTGCGGTGTGCGGGTGCTCGGGCGGAGCCTCCGGGACGTCGGGATCCTCGCCGAGCAGGATGCGCGTCTCCACGTCGGTGGGCAGCGGCCCGTCGTCGCGGTTCGCGCCGCGCGGCGTCAGCAAGAGCGCCGTCACGATCATTGCGACGCCGATGACGATCAGCGCGATCCACATTCCTCGGTCCTCCGCCGTTGCGACCCATCCACTCTAGTTTCCGTCCCGCCGCGCGCCCGGGGTGCCAACATGGCGCGCCGCGCCCGGGTGGTGGAATGGCAGACACGGCGGACTCAAAATCCGCTGCTCGCAAGAGCATGAGGGTTCGAATCCCTCCCCGGGCACCTAAGCTCCCACCGATTCGGAGGCGACCGCCAGGCGACGGCGGGCGAAGGGACGGCATGCGGGGTCGGAACGTTCTGGTGCTCTGCGTCGCCCTCACGATCGCGCTCGTCGCGTGCGACAGCAACGGGGGCTCGAAGGCCTCGTCGACGTCGACCACCACGCTTCCCGCGTGCAAGGACGTCGACACCACGGCCAAGGTGGTCGAGCCGAAGGGTTCCACCGGATCCGGACGTCTCGTCACCGACGTCTCGGTGGAGCCCGGCCCGGTCAGCGTCCTGACCGGTGTCGTGAAGACGACCTCGGCCGAGCCGGTGACCCTCGACGTCGTGGCCACCGCCCCGTCGGGAACCGTCACCGTGCCGACCGCGGCGGCCGCCGCGAGCCAGGAGGTCCCGCTCCTCGGGCTGCACGCGGACACGACCTACGACGTCGCGGTGACCGCGAAGACCGCCGCCGGGGACTCGGACACCGTGAACCTCACGTTCTCCACCGGCTCGCTGCCCCAGGACCTCCCTCCGACGGTGTTCAGCACCAGCACGCCGGCAAAGATGGCGCCGGGCATCACGCTCTTCAACACGATGCCCTGGGGTGTCGGCACCAAGGCCAAGTGCGCGCCCATCCACTCCGACTACGCCGGGTGGATCCTGGGCGTCGACGACCAGGGCCAGGTCGTCTGGTACTACAAGTCCCGGATCGGCATCACCGACGTGAGTCCGACACCGCGCGGGACCCTGCTCGTCTCGATCAACGACGTGGTGATCCGCGAGATCGACATGCTCGGAAACACCATCTCCGAGCTGGGGACCAAGGTCGCGACGGACTACGTGAAGGCCACCGTCGGCGGCCTCAGCTTCACCGGCCCCGACACCGTGCCGATCGCGATCGACAGCGCGCACCACGAGCTGTCGGAGCTCGGAAACGGCGATCTCCTCACCATCACCACCGAGGTCATCGACCTGAGCCCCAAGGCGGCGACGGGCCTCTGCAAGGGCGCCGAGGCCGAGGACGGCACGCCCATCCCGGACCCGAAGGGCGTCGTCGCGGACCGAATCGTGGAACTGACGCGCGCGGGCAAGGTCGTGCACGAGTGGCCGCTCAAGCGGTACTTCGACCCGATCGAACAGCCGGGCTCGGACATGTGCGTGATCGGGAACCCGGTTGCGCCGCCGAACTACTTCTATCCGCAGCGGAAGGGCCTCCGCGACTGGATGCACACGAACGCCGCAGTGGTCGACACCGCGACGAACACGCTGCTCGTGTCGATCCGACACCTCGACACGGTCATCGGGCTCCGGTACGCGGATGACGCCTCCGGCAAGTCCGGGGACGTGCTCTGGAAGCTCTCACCCAAGGGAGGGACGCTCGAACTCACCTCGGGTGGGTACGCCTACCACGGCCACGCCGTCGAGCCCGAGTCCGCGAACCGCATCCTCTACTTCGACAACGGCAACGGCCGCCCCACGGGTACGAAGAACGGCAAGCCGCTCCCACCGTACAGTCGGGCGGTCATGTTCCAGCTCGACCCTGCGGCCGGCACCGCCCGGCAGCTGTGGCAGCACCGGGACGACACGCCTCAGGGCACGCCCGAGTTCGCCCCGTTCCTCGGCGACGCCGACCTCCTGCCCAACGGCAACATCCTGATCACCTACGGCGGCGACGGAACCCCCGACGGCGTCTTCTACACGCGCTTCGTGGAGGTCGTGCCCGACTACGTCAACGGCAACGACACCGTCGTGTTCGACATGACGCTGGGCGACAAGACGACTCGAGGCTTCACGGCGTATCGCGCCGACCGGGTCCCCACGCTGTACTTCGCCGGGTTGAACCTGCCGCCGTCGTAGGACCGGTCGCCGGGCGCTCAGCCCGTGATGCCGAGGCGCTTCGCGATGACCTCGTTCATGATCTGGTCGGTGCCTGCGCCGATCCGCTGCAGGCGCGCGTCGCGCCAGAGCCGTGAGACCGGGGTCTCGGAGAGGTAGCCCGCGCCGCCGTAGACCTGGAGGCAGGCGTCGACGAGACGGTTCTGCACCTGCGCCGCGTACTTCTTCGCCATGGAGATCTCCGCGACGGGATACTCACCCTGTTGCACGCGCCAGACCGTGTCGTAGGTGAGCGCACGCGCGGCTTCGAGCTCGGTGGCCGCGTCGGCGAGCATGTGCGCGATCACCTGGTTCGCCGAGAGGGGACGGCCGAACGCCTGTCGCTCGCGCGCGTATGCGATCGTCTGCTCGAGCACGTCGAGGCCCTGCCCGATGCTCTGCACCGCACCGGAGAGCCGTTCGTACTGGAGCTGCCACGCCATCTGGGTGAAACCCTGTCCGGGCTCGCCGCCGATGAGGTTGTCGTGCGGCACCCGGACGTCGTCGAGCGCGATCTCCGCGGTGTCGGATGCCCGCATGCCGAGCTTGTCGAGCTTGCGCGACACCGCGACGCCGGGAAGATCGGTGTCCACGAGGAAGAGCGAGACGCCGCGGTGTCGGGACCCGGGTTCGGTCTGGACCGCCATGGTCATGAACTGCGCCCGGGTGCCGTTGGTGATGAACATCTTCCGGCCGTTCAGGACCCAGGTGTCGCCGTCGCGTACCGCGCGGGTCGTGATCCCGGCGACGTCGGAGCCGGTGTCGGGCTCGGTGAGCGCGATCGCACCGATCTTCTCGCCGCTGATCGCCGGACGGAGGTATCGCTGCTTCAGCGCGTCCGTCCCGAACTCGCCGATGGCCGGCGTGCACATGTGGGTCTGGACGGCGATCGCCATCGGGATCGAGCCCGCGCCACACCGGCCCAGCTCCTCGATGAACAGCAGGCTGCTCGCGAGGTCACCACCGGACCCGCCCCACGCCGCGGGGTAGTGCAGGCCGAGGAATCCGAGCTCCCCGCACCGCCGGAAGACGCGGTCGGGAAAGTGCCCGGCCGCTTCCCATTCGTCGACGAATGGGCGAATCTCGGTGCCGACGAAACGCCGGACCGAGGCTCGCAGCGCCTCGTGCTCCGGGCTGAAGATCGGGTGACTGGTCACTGTTGCATTCTGGTCACGCTTCCCGGGTGCGCGCATCACCCGACCGATTTCTGGTGCCGGCGACCTACAATGCCGGCCGTGACACGGGCCTCCATCGAGCGTCGACTGCTCGACCTCAGCGATCGGATCAAACGGATCACCGGCGAGCTCGCCGTGACCGACGAGCAGCTGGCCTTCCTCGACGAGGAGGCCGAGGACGCTCGCCTGCGCGCGATCGTCGCCGAGACGCCCTTGGAGGTCGCCACCGCGAACGAGGCCCAGCGCCACGCCGACGCGCAGCGCCGTCACCGTGACGCGCTGCACCAGACCCTGCAGGAGCTGCGATCCGAGCAGGACGCGCTCCTGGACCGACTGACCGCCGAACCAGCCCCGCGCTGAGGATCGACGAGAGGATCACCGTGTCGACCGAACGTACCCGTGTCATCGTCGCCGAGGACGAGGCGATCATCCGGCTCGACCTCAAGGAGCTCCTCGAGGAGGAGGGCTTCGAGGTCATCGGCGAGACCGGTCGTGGCGACGAGGCCGTCGAGCTGGTCCGGGACCTGAGACCCGATCTTGCGATCCTCGACATCAAGATGCCCGGTCTCGACGGCCTGTCGGCCGCGCGCCAGATCACCGGCGAGCGGCTCGCGGCGGTGCTCATCCTGACCGCGTTCTCCCAGCGCGACCTCGTGGAGCAGGCGCGCGACGCGGGCGCGATGAGCTACATCGTCAAGCCGTTCCAGAAGAGCGATCTCATCCCGGCGATCGAGCTCGCGATCGGACGGCACGCCGAGCTGCGCAGCCTGGAGAACGAGGTGGGCGATCTCGCGGAACGGCTCGAGGCGCGCAAGATCATCGACCGCGCCAAGGGTGTGCTGATGGACGAGCACGGGATGACCGAGGGCCAGTCCTGGCGCTTCCTCCAGACCGAGGCCATGAACCGTCGGTGCAAGGTGCACGAGATCGCGGCCCAGGTCGTCGCGGGCGAGATCGCGCCACCCGACGCCGCGTGACCAGCGGTCGCTCGTGAGCACCCTGCTCCTCCTCGACGGGCACTCGCTGGCCTATCGGGCGTTCTACGCGCTCCCCACCGACCTCGCGACCTCCTCGGGTCAGGTCACGAACGCCGTCTACGGGTTCACGTCGATGCTCATCAAGGTCGTCGGCGACGAGCGCCCCGACCACCTCGCCGTCGCCTTCGACACCGCCGCGCCCACCTTCCGCAAGGAGAAGGACGCCACGTACAAGGCGGGCCGCAAGGAAACCCCCGACCTCTTCAAGAGCCAGCTCCCGCTGATCCGCCAGGTGCTCGACGCCCTTGCCGTCCCGGTGCTCGAGGTCGACGGCGTGGAGGCGGACGACGTCATCGCCACCCTCGCCGAGCGGGCCGCGGGCACCGGCATGGACGTGATCGTCGTGACCGGTGACCGCGACTCGTACCAGCTGGTCCGGGACCCGCACATCCGCGTGCTCTACAACAAGCGCGGCGTGTCGGACTACGCGCTCTACGACGAGGCCGGGATCGTCGAGCGCACCGGTGTGACCGCGGCGCAGTATCCCGAGTACGCGGCCTTGCGCGGCGACACCAGCGACAACCTCCCCGGAGTTCCCGGCATCGGCGAGAAGACCGCGGCCAAGCTCGTGAACGCCTACGGCAACCTCGAGGGGATCTTCGAGCACCTCGACGAGCTGCCACCGAAGCAGCGCCAGAACCTGGGTGAGTTCCACGACCAGGTGTTCCACAACCGGGAGATGTCGATCCTGGAGCGGAGCGTGCCGATCGAGGTCGCGGTCGAGGACCTGCTGATCGGTGGATGGGACCACGAGACCGTCCGGATCCTGTTCCAGCAGCTCGAGTTCCGCACGCTCTACCCGCGGCTGCTCGAGGCGCTCGGCGAGACCGACGACACACCGGGAGCGGAGGCGACGACCCTCGAGGTGGAGGTCGCGCGGGTGACGACCGCGAAGGCGCTCGCCGCCCGGCTGAAGGCCCTGCGCACGGCCGGCGCGGCCTACGTGCTCGAGGCCGACTGGCTCGGGACCCCGGGGCGCGGCGGGTTGCGGGGGATCGCCGTCGCGGGCGACGGTACGGTCGCCTACGCGCCGGCCGACCTGCTCGCGGACGACGGCGTCCGCTCCTCGCTCAGCGCGCTCGTGGGCACCGGCGGGCCGCCGCTCGTGACCCACCGGGCCAAGGAGCTGATGCACGCGCTGGCCGACGCCGCCGGCGTGACGGTGGCGACCCTCGACCTCGACACGGGCCTGATGGCCTACCTCGTCGATCCCGGGGAGGGGAAGTACGACCTCGGTGAGCTCGTCGCCCGCTTCTGTGGGATCGAGCTCGTCTCGCCGGACCGGGCGGAGGCCGAAGGGACCCTCGATCTCGATGGTGACGGAGCCGGCAACGACGCCGGCCGGCGCGCCGTGGCGATCGAGCGCCTCGCCGCCGAGCTGAAGACCGTGCTGGAGCAACGCGAGCTGTGGTCGCTGTACACCGACGTCGAACGCCCGCTCGTCCCGGTCCTGGCGGAGATGGAGCAGACCGGCGTCCGCATCGACCGCGAGTTCCTCGACCAGATGCGCGCCGAGCTCCAGAAGCAGTGCAACGAGCTCGAGACCCGCATCCACGAGCACGCGGGCGAGCCCTTCGTCGTGAACTCGGTCCCGCAACTGCGCCGGATCCTCTTCGAGGTGCTCGAGCTGACGCCGGTCAAGAAGACCAAGACCGGACCGTCGACCGACGCCGACTCGCTCCAGAAGATGGCGGCCGCGAACGCGCACCCGATCCTCGCCGACCTCCTCCGCTACCGCGAGGTCGAGAAGCTGCGCAGCACCTACGCCGACGCCCTCCCGCCGCTCATTCGCGAGGACGGGCGGATCCACGCGACGTTCAACCAGCTCGCGACCACGACGGGCCGGATCTCCAGCGAGAGCCCGAACCTGCAGAACATCCCGGTCCGCACCGCAGAGGGTCGCGAGATGCGACGCGCCTTCGTCGCCGAGGAGGGGTCCGGGCTGCTGACCGCCGACTACTCGCAGATCGAGTTGCGCATCCTGGCCCACCTCGCCCAGGACCCCGGGCTGATCGACGCGTTCGCGCGAGGTGCCGACGTCCACACGATCACCGCCGCGCGCGTGTTCGACGTCGAGGAGTCCTCGGTCGACGATTTCCAGCGCCGGTTCGCCAAGGTCGTGAACTACGGCCTCGCGTACGGCATGGAGGCGTACGGCCTCGGGCAGCGGCTCGACATCCCGACCGATCAGGCGAAGGAGATCCTCGACAACTACTTCGCATCCTTCCCGAACGTCCACGCGTACATGGAGCGCACCGTTGCCGACGCCAGAGCGTGCGGGTACACCACGACCATCCTCGGCCGGCGCCGCCAGATCACCGAGCTGGCATCGGACAACTTTCGGATCCGCCAGATGGGGGAGCGCATGGCGCAGAACGCGCCCGTGCAGGGTTCGGCGGCCGACATCTTCAAGCTCGCCATGATCCGGCTCTCGGACGCGCTGCACGCGGCGGCGGTCGAGTCCCGCATGGTGCTGACCGTGCACGACGAGCTGGTCCTCGAGGTCCCCGTCGGTGAGCGCGGGACGGTCGAGCCGATCGTGCGGGAGGCGATGGAGGGCGCGATCGAGCTCGCCGTTCCCCTCGACGTCGACATGGGCTTCGGCCCTAGCTGGGCCGAGGCGAAGTAGGCGGACCGCCCATGACGGGAGCGGCCGCGGGCGCCTGGTTCAACCCGATCGCGGAGTTCCTCGGCCCGGCCTACCTGCGGAATGCCTTCACGAAGGGCACCGAGCAGGAGGTCGGGTTCCTCGTCGACGCGATGGGGCTCGAGCCGGGGATGCGCGTGCTCGACGTCGGGTGCGGGCCCGGGCGCCACTCGCTGGCCCTGGCCGCACGGGGGATCGCGACGCACGGCGTGGACCTCTCGCCCGACTTCGTGGCCCTCGCCTGGGAGGCGACCGGGGATCTGCCGGCGACGTTCGAGGTGCTCGACGTCCGGGACCTGGCGTTCACCGACGAGTTCGACGCGGCGATCTGTCTCTGCCAGGGCGGCTTCGGGCTGCTCGGTGGGGAGGACGACGAGGCCGTCGTCGGGCGCATCGCCCGGGCAGTGCGCCCCGGAGGCCGGGTGGCGGTCAGTGCGTTCTCCTCGTACTTCGCCCTGCACTGGATCGAGGACGGCGACGAGTTCGATCCGGCCACGGGCGTCAACCACGAGACGGCCACGCTCCGGAACGAGGACGGTCAGGAGCGCACCGCCGACCTCTGGACGACCTGCTTCACCGCCCGGGAGCTCCGGCTGCTGGCCCGCGCCGCCGGCCTCGGGTCGGTCCGCGTCAGTGGGGTCGCGCCGGGGGACTACGGCGACGGGGCCGTCACCCTGGCGAGACCCGAGCTCCTGCTTCTCGCAGACGTCCCGGACGCCCGCTAACCTGCCCGGGTTCCACGTTTGGAGCCTTCGACCGACCGCGTGGCCATCTTGGTCACGCCCGACCGCCCATTTCCCCTAGGAGAGTTACCCCTTGTCCGAGACCGAGCAGGCCACCACCGCGGTGGTCGACGACCCCACCACTCCCGAGCCCGAGATCGAGACCAACCCCGAGTTGGACGAGATGGGCGAGATCATGGAGGTCGTGCTCGATGACCTCGGAGGCATGTCGCTCTCCGACGCCATCGACGCGACCCTCGTCGAGTTCGACGAAGGAGGCCTCGTCACCGGCACCGTCGTGAAGATCGACTCCGACGAAGTGCTGCTCGACATCGGGTTCAAGTCCGAGGGTGTCATCCCCTCGAAAGAGCTCTCCATTCGCAACGACGTCAACCCGTCCGAGATCGTCACGCTCGGCGAGGAGCTCGAGGCGCTCGTCCTCCAGAAGGAGGACAAGGACGGCCGGCTCATCCTGTCGAAGAAGCGCGCACAGTACGAGCGGGCGTGGGGCGACATCGAGCGGAAGAAGGAGAACGACGAGGCGGTCAAGGGGCCGGTCATCGAGGTCGTCAAGGGCGGGCTCATCCTCGACATCGGCCTGCGTGGCTTCCTGCCCGCGTCGCTCGTCGATCTGCGCCGGGTCCGCGACCTTCAGCCGTACGTCGGCCGTGAGATCGAGTGCAAGATCATCGAGCTCGACAAGAACCGCAACAACGTCGTCCTCTCGCGTCGCGCGTACCTCGAGGAGACCCAGCGCGAGCAGCGTGACGAGTTCCTCACCAACCTCAAGTCCGGCGAGGTCCGGTCGGGTGTGGTGTCGAGCGTCGTGAACTTCGGCGCGTTCGTCGACCTCGGCGGCATGGACGGACTCGTCCACGTCTCCGAGCTGTCGTGGAAGCACGTGGATCACCCGAGCTCGGTCGTGCAGGTCGGCGACGAGGTCACCGTGCAGGTGCTCGACGTCGATCTCTCGCGCGAGCGGATCTCGCTCTCGCTCAAGGCCACCCAGCAGGACCCGTGGCAGGAGTTCGCCACCGGTCACCAGGTCGGCGAGCTGGTCTACGGCCGGGTCACCAAGCTGGTGCCGTTCGGTGCGTTCGTGCAGGTCGGCGACGGCATCGAGGGTCTCGTGCACATCTCCGAGATGGCGGTGCACCACGTCGAGGCGCCGGAGCAGGTCGTGACGCCCGGCGAGGAGCTGTGGGTCAAGATCATCGACATCGATCTCGACCGCCGCCGGATCTCGCTGTCCATCAAGCAGGCCGCCGAGGGTGGCATCGTCGCCGCCGAGTACCAGGACCAGTTCGGCGAGCACGCCTACGACGAGGCCGGCAACTACATCGGCCCCGACTACACCGAGGAAGCCGGCGCAGGCGCCGAGGGCGAACCCGCCGTCGAGGGTGGTGCCGTGGCCGGCGCGCCGGACGCGGCCCCCGCCGAGCCGGAAGCGGCCTCCGCCGCTCCCGCGCCCGAAGCCGAGATCGCGCCTCCAGCCGAGCCCGAGGCGCCGCCCGAGGCGTGACCCCTCGTTCAGCGCAGCTGGACGATCCCCATCCGCACGCCGGAGATGACCGCCTGGGTGCGGTCGCGCGCGTCGAGCTTCGCGTAGATGGACGCGAGGTGGTTCTTCACCGTCTTCACGCTGATGAAGAGCTCGCGGCCGATCTCGGTGGTGCTGCGACCGTCCGCGACGGCCTGGAGCACCTCCTTCTCGCGCCGGGTGAGCGGACCGGTGGTCTCGTTGGCCTCCTCGGCCACGGGTTCCTCCGGGAACTCGGTGAGGATGGACTCGGCGATGTCCGCCGAGAGCAGCACCTCGCCCGAAGCAATCGATCGGACGGCCTCGACGACCTCCCGCAGCTCGCAATCCTTGGTGAGGAAGCCGGTGGCGCCGGCGCGCAGGGCCCGGGCCCGGAGCGAGTCCTCGTCGTGCATCGTCAGCACGAGGACACGCGCCGTGGAGCCGTTCGCCGCGATCCGGCGCGTGGCCTCGATGCCGTCCAGCACGGGCATCGACACGTCCATGAGCACGACGTCGGGGCCGAGGGCGCCGGTCAGCGTGACGGCCTCTTGACCGTCGGCCGCCTCGCCGACGACATCGATGCCGGCGTCCTCGAGCGCGCGCCGCACGGCCTGGCGCAGCATCTGGTGATCGTCCGCGAGCAGCACCCGTGTCACGAAGTCGTCTCCAGTTCGATGAGCAGTGTCGTCCCGGAACCGGGTGCGCTGTCGAAACGCACCTTGGCACCGATTGCGTCGGCGCGCTCCCGGATCCCCACGAGACCGTACCGCTCCGGATTCGGTTCCGACGGGTCCATGCCCCCGCCGTCGTCGCGCACCTCGAGGCGCGCCGACGCGTTGGAGCAATCCCAGGTCACGTGCACGGAGGACGCATCGGCATGTCGCTCGACGTTCGTGAGCGCTTCCTGGAAGATGCGCCACAGTTCCTGTTCGACTTGCCGCGGCTGTCGCTGTTCCGGACAAATCGCCGTGAACGTGGCGTCCACGTGCGTGCGGTCCGACCAGCGCTTCAGGTACGGCTCGGCGAGCGGGACGAAGCCCTCCTCGTCCGTGACCGTCGTACGCAGCTGGTACAGCGTCTCGCGCAGCTCGACCACGACCTCGCGCACGGCGCGGTGCAGCTCGGGCAGTGCGGGGTCGCTGTAGCGGTTGGAGAGCCGGTCGAGCTCGAACCCGATGTAGGCCATCGACTGCGCAGTGCGGTCGTGGAGATCCCGGGCGATCCGGGCGCGCTCGGCCTCCGCGCCGAGGGTCCGCAGCCGGCCGAACCAACGCGCGTTGTCCACGGCGAGCGCGAGCGAGGACGCGATCCGGGCGAAGAGCTCGGCGTCGGCGGTGGAGACGCGGTCGGGGGCCCGGTACTCCACCGCGACGAGGCCGACGACCCGATCCGGCGTCCGGAGCCCGACGGCGAGACCGCTGCTCGCGAACTCACCGTTCCACAGCTCGTCGCGGGTGACGGTGCTCTGGACCCGCACGACCCCAGGCCGCTGGAGTGCCTCACGGACACGGGGCGGGAGGTCGTCGTTCTCGAGGTGCTCCGCGACCGCGGCGCCCTCGGCGAGCTGGGTCCGCCAGGCGCTGCTCGTCTCGTCGGCGAGGAGCACCACGAGCACGTCGGGCTCGAAGACCTCGCGAAGCGTGTCGCGTGCGGAGGCGACGACCTCGGCCAGGTCGAGCGAGTCGGGCAGTGTGCGCACGACGTCGTGGAGCGCGTGGAACAGGTCGTTGGCGAGCGACATCCGCGCGACCTCGTCGGCGGTCTCGCGCTCGCGTTCCTCCGCTTCGAGCCAGAGCTGACGCGTGTAGCCACCGACGATGGCCGCGGCCACGACCACGAGTGACGCCAGCAGCCCCGTGTGCACCGCGTTCTCGCTCGCGCCGCTGAGCACGTCGGCCATGAGGATCGTGCCCGCGGTGAACAACGCCGCGAACCAGCCCTCCCGGTAGCCCCACCCGTAGGCGGCGAGCAGCACCAACGGGATGGGGGTCAAGAGGAACGGCGAGGTCCAGGTGCCCGTGACCGCGATCGACGCAACCGCGATGAGCAGGTCCGCGACGACGAGCGCCTCCGCTCGCCACGTCGCCGGGTAGATCTGGAGCGGCCGGAACGTGCGGTAGACGGTGTCGGCGAGGAGCACGGCCCCGGCGATCAGCAGCGCCTGGCGGTCGGGCTGGACCGTGGTGACCCCGAGCAGGACCCCGACGAGGAAGCACACCCACCGCAGCCACGTCGCGAGCGGCCCGAGGCGTCCGAGCTCCTCGACCGAGCGCGGATCGAGGCGGGGGCCGATGCGTCGGGCCCAGTTCCCCATGCGCCAGCTGCGCCGACCCGTGGCGGTCCGCCCGGCGCGTGCGGCGCGACGACGCGCGGCGCGACTCGGTGGAATCGCACGGTGGCTGGGAGGCGGGACGACGTCGATGGCGCAATTGTGACCGGTCCGCAGGCTCCGGGTCGGGCAATCGGGCCCGTCGGAGGTGATCGGTAGGATCCCGGCCCGTGCTGCTCGTGGGATTGACCGGTGGAATCGGTGCGGGAAAGTCGACGGTCGCGGCGCTCCTCGCGGAGCGGGGGGCCGTCGTCCTCGACGCCGACGCGGTCGCCAAGGCCGTCGTCGAACCCGGCCAACCCGCGCTGGCCCAGCTGGTCGAGCACTTCGGGGAGGAGATCCTCGACGCCGACGGTCGCCTCGACCGCCAGGCGCTCGCGGCCAAGGCGTTCGCCACTCCGGAGGGCAAGGCAGCCCTCGACGCGATCACCCATCCGCCGATCCATGCCGAGTTCGGGCGCCGGATGGCGGAGGCCCCGGCCGACGCGATCGTCGTCATGGACGTCCCGCTCCTCGTCGAGTCGGGTACCGCGGCGGAGCGGGGGTACGAGGCGGTCATCGTCGTCGAGGCGCCCGAGGACCTGCGGCTGGACCGGCTCGAGCAGCGCGGAGTCGGGCGGGAGGACGCCGCGGCCCGCATGCGCGCCCAGGCGTCCGACGACGAACGCCGCGCCGTCGCGACCCACGTCCTCGACAACGGCTCCCACCCCGACGCCCTCGCCACCCAGGTCGACGCGCTCTGGACCGACCTCCGGGCCCGCCACGCCGCCAAGCCCTGACCCGCGTCCTCGACAACGGTGCCCGGGTGGGGAGTGGACGCAGGAGGCGTGGTCACACGCCCGGCGTAGGGTGACGGGATGCCCGAGTTCCAGCTCGTCTCCGACTTCGCCCCGGCCGGGGACCAGCCGAAGGCGATCGAGCAGCTCAGCGCAGGAGTGGAGGCGGGGGAGCGGTTCCAGACGCTGCTCGGCATCACCGGCTCGGGGAAGTCGTTCACCATCGCGGGCCTCATCGCGGCCGTGCAACGGCCGACGTTGATCCTGGCCCCGAACAAGAGCCTCGCCGCCCAGCTCGCCGCGGAGTTCCGGGAGTTCTTCCCCCACAACCGGGTCGAGTACTTCGTCTCGTACTACGACTACTACCAGCCCGAGGCGTACCTCCCGTCGAGTGACACCTACATCGAGAAGGACAGCTCGATCAACGACGAGATCGACCGGCTGCGCCACAGCGCCACCAGCGCCCTGCTGAGCCGGCGAGACGTCGTGATCATCGCGAGCGTCAGCGCCATCTACGGCCTCGGTTCGCCGGAGACCTACGCCACTCAGCTGCTCACGCTGAACGTCGGCGAGGAGCACGACCAGCGGGACATCCTCCGCCGGCTCGTCGAGCTCCAGTACGAGCGCAACGACATGTCCTTCGTCCGGAACAAGTTCCGTGTCCGGGGTGACACGATCGAGATCTTCCCCGCGTACGAGGAGCGCGGCATCCGGGTGCAGCTCTTCGGCGACGAGATCGAACGGATCATGTCGGTCGATCCGGTCACCGGCGAGCTGGTGGAGGACCTCGAGACGATGGTGCTGTTCCCCGCGTCGCACTACGTGACCCAGGAGGAGCAGCTCAAGCGAGCGATCGAGGGGATCGAGATCGAGCTCCAGGAGCGGCTCGAGCGGCTCGAGGGTTCCGGCAAGCTGCTCGAGGCGCAGCGCCTCCGCATGCGGACCACGTACGACCTCGAGATGATGCGCGAGATCGGCTTCTGTTCCGGTATCGAGAACTACTCGCGCCACCTCGACGGGCGCCAGGCGGGTGAGGCGCCGTACACGCTGCTCGACTACTTCCCCGACGACTACCTCGTGGTCCTCGACGAGAGCCACGTCACGGTCCCGCAGCTGCACGGCCAGTTCGAAGGCGACCGCTCGCGCAAGGACACGCTCGTGGAACACGGGTTCCGACTCCCGAGCGCGATGGACAACCGACCGCTGCGCTTCGAGGAGTTCACCGAGAAGCTGAACCAGGTCGTGTTCATGTCGGCCACGCCGAGCCCGTACGAGCTCGAGGTGTCCACCAGGGTGGTCGAGCAGGTCGTCCGCCCGACGGGTCTCATGGATCCCGAGGTGGTCATCCGGCCGACCAAGGGTCAGATCGACGACCTCGTTGCCGAGATCAACCTGCGCGCCGAGCGAGACCAGCGGGTCCTCGTGACCACGCTGACCAAGAAGATGTCCGAGGACCTGACCGAGTACCTCCTCGAGCTGGGGATCCGCGTTCGCTACCTCCACAGCGAGGTCGACACCCTGGAACGGGTCGAGATCCTCCGCGCGCTGCGGCTCGGCGAGTTCGACGTGCTGATCGGCATCAACCTGCTCCGTGAGGGCCTCGACCTCCCCGAGGTGTCCTTCGTCGCCATCCTGGACGCGGACAAGGAGGGCTTCCTCCGCTCCTCGACGGCGCTGATCCAGACGATGGGTCGCGCCGCACGCAACATCGACGGTCAGGTCGTGATGTACGCCGATCAGGTGACGGACTCGATGCGGTTCGCGATCAGCGAGACGAACCGTCGCCGGAAGCGTCAGCTCGAGTACAACGAGGAGCACGGCATCGATCCGGTCACCATCCGCAAGAAGGTCACCGACATCCTCGAGATGGTGCGCCTGCGCGACGGCGAGGAAGCCAGCTCGGGCAGTGGCCGGGGGCGGGGGCGCAACCGGCGGAGCAGCGCGCTCTTCGCGGACCTCAAGGGAGTACCGCCCGACGAGCTCGGCCGGCTCATTCAGAGCCTCCAGGAGGAGATGCACGAGGCCGCCAAGGAGCTCCGCTTCGAGGAGGCCGCGCGCCTGCGGGACGAGGTCAACGAGCTCAAGCGCGAGCTGAAGGCGGTCAGCTGATCCCCCGGCTGCCACGATGACCCGGTGAGCAGCGGCCGTGGCCGTGCTGCGCTACGCGGTCACCGAGCTGGGGCTGCGCGCGGTGATGATGGGGGGAGCGGTCTCACGGCCGCTACCGCCCGGCGAGGACCGCGCTCGGTGGGTCGACGGACTCGGGCACGGTTCGGTGCACGACTACACGCCGCTGTGGGAGGCGTGCGCGGAGCTCGGCGTGTCGCCGACGTTCCACTCGTCGGGAACGGTATGGGGTGCGCGCACCTCCCCGACGAACTACGGGTTCAACCACATCGGGAACTTCGCCGCCGCGCTCGACCGTGGGCAGCTCGCCGCGCTGTTCGGGCAGTACGCGACCGGCCCGGTCGCCGAGCAGCAGGGGCGGCTGGCCGAAGGTCTCGCCGCTCACCGCGCTCGGCGTTCGACCGGCGCGCCAACCCGCTCGGGGCGTGCCTGCCGGCGCTGTTCGCGAGCGACATCGGTCACTGGGACGTCCCCGACTTCCGGATGGTGCTGCCCGAGGCCTGGGAGCTGGTGGAGGACGGGCACCTCACCGAGGCCGACTTCGCCGCGTTCACGTTCGACCATGCCGTGGACCTGTGGGCTCCGGACGGGCCCGGACCCTTCGCCGGCACGGTCGTGGAAGACGCCGTGCGGGCTCACCGGACCGGCGCCCGACCGCGCTCGGATGCCGGGCGAACAGATGTTCGTTTTCCGAGCCCAGGCGGGTAGGCTGGCCGGATGGCGGAGGGCAAGCAGTCGCGACGCAAGCCCGCCGCGGCCACGAAGAAGGCGGCGGGCGGGAAGATCACCAAGGCGGGGGTGGTTGCGAAGAATCCCGTGACGACCCCCCGCAAGAAGCCCCGGAAGCGACCCGCGCCGGGAGCGCCGCGCCGCGCGAGCCCATCCGCCGCCCGCCTGCGCCCGCGGGTGAGCCCGACCTCATCTCGGTGCGCGGCGCGCGGGAGCACAACCTCCAGGACGTCGACATCGACCTGCCGCGCGACCGCCTGGTCGTCATCACGGGTCTGTCGGGCAGCGGCAAGTCCAGCCTTGCGTTCGACACGATCTACGCCGAGGGCCAGCGGCGCTACGTCGAGAGCCTGAGCAGCTACGCCCGGCAGTTCCTCGGACAGATGGACAAGCCCGACGTCGACTTCATCGAGGGCCTCTCGCCCGCGATCTCGATCGACCAGAAGTCCGCGAGCAAGAACCCGCGCTCGACGGTCGGCACCATCACCGAGATCTATGACTACCTGCGCCTGCTCTACGCGCGCATCGGGATCCCGCACTGCCCGAGCTGCGGCCGGGTCATCACCCGTCAGACCCCGCAGCAGATCGTGGACCGCGTGCTCGAGCTCCCCGAGGGCACGCGGTTCCAGGTGCTCGCGCCGGTCGTGCGCGGCCGCAAGGGCGAGTACGACGGTCTGCTCGAAGAGCTCGCCGGCCAGGGCTTCACGCGGGCGCGCATCGACGGAGAGACCGTCGAGCTCGCGGATCGGCCCAAGGAGCGGCTCGCCCGGTACGAGAACCACACCATCGAGGTGGTCGTGGACCGTCTGGTGCGCCGGCCGGGGATCGAGCGCCGGCTGACCGACTCACTGGAGACCGCGCTGCGCCTCGCCGAAGGGGTGGCCGAGGTGGAGATCGTGCGCCGCGACGAGCCGAAGGCCGGGCCGGCGAACCTGCCGGGCACGGGCGACGACAGCGGTGGCGAGCGCGAGGTCCTCACCTTCTCCGAGCACCTCGCGTGCTCGCACTGCGGGTTGAGCTTCGACGAGCTCGCACCCCGCAACTTCTCGTTCAACTCGCCCTACGGCGCCTGCGAGCGCTGTGACGGCCTCGGGACGCGCTTCGAGGTCGATCCCGAGCTCGTGATCGCGGACGAGGACCTCTCCATCGGCGAAGGCGCCATCGCGCCGTGGAGCGGCTACCGCGGCGAGTACTTCGGCCGGGTGCTGGAGGCGATCAGCGAGGAGTTCGGCTTCTCCACCGACACACCGTGGAGGAAGCTCAAGAAGGCGCAGCAGAAGGTCGTGCTGTTCGGGACCGGCAAGACCCAGGTCCTGGTCCGGTACAAGAACCGGTACAAGCGCACGCGCGAGTACAAGACGCGCTACGAGGGCGTCGTGCCGTGGCTCCAGCGGCGCCACGTGGAGGCCGAGAGCGATCGCTCGCGGGAGCAGATCGAGGGCTATATGCGCGAGGTCCCCTGCGGTACGTGCGGCGGCGCGCGGCTGAAGCCGTCGTCGCTCGCCGTGACGATCGCGGACCGGAGCATCTCCGACGTCGGGAACCTCTCGATCCGTGACACCGCGGCGTTCTTCGCCGACGTCGACCTCAACGAGCGCGAGCGGCTCATCGCCGAGCGGGTGCTCAAGGAGGTCAACGAGCGGCTCCGCTTCCTGCTCGACGTCGGCCTCGACTACCTCAGCCTCAATCGCTCCTCGGGCACGCTCGCCGGTGGCGAGGCGCAGCGGATCCGGTTGGCGAGCCAGATCGGCAGCGGGCTCGTCGGCGTGCTCTACGTGCTCGACGAGCCGTCGATCGGCCTGCACCAGCGGGACAACCAGCGCCTGATCGACACGATGATCCGACTCCGGGACCTCGGCAACACCGTCCTCGTGGTGGAGCACGACGAGGAGACCATCCGGGTCGCCGACCACATCGTCGACATCGGGCCGGGCGCGGGGGAGCACGGCGGTGAGGTCGTGGCCGAGGGGGACCTGGACGCGATCCTCGGCGAGCCGCGGTCGATGACGGGTCAGTACCTCTCCGGCGCGCGGGAGATCGAGCTGCCCGACCGTCGACGCGAGCCGGGCGAGCAGTGGATCACCGTACGCGGCGCGCGGGAGCACAACCTCGCCGACGTCGACGTACGCCTGCCGCTCGGGTGCTTCGTCGCGGTCACCGGGGTGAGCGGGAGCGGCAAGAGCACCCTCGTGAACGACATCCTGTATCACTCGCTGATGCAGAAGATCTACCGGTCCCGCACGGTGCCCGGCAAGCACAAGGCCGTCGACGGCACCGACGCGCTCGACAAGGTGATCAACATCGATCAGTCGCCGATCGGGCGGACGCCCCGCTCGAACCCGGCCACGTACACCGGGGTGTTCGACAAGGTGCGCGCGCTGTTCGCCGCGACGCCCGAGGCGAAGATCCGCGGCTACCAGCAGGGCCGGTTCAGCTTCAACGTGAAGGGCGGCCGCTGCGAGGCGTGCGCGGGCGACGGCACGATCAAGATCGAGATGCACTTCCTCCCCGACGTCTACGTGCCGTGCGAGGTCTGCAAGGGAGCCCGCTACAACCGCGACACGCTCGACATCACGTTCAAGGGCAAGAACATCGCCGAGATCCTCGACCTCTCCTGCGAGGAGGGCGTCGAGTTCTTCGCCAACCAACCCACGATCGCCCGATGGCTCCAGACCCTGGTCGATGTCGGCCTCGGGTACGTCCGGCTCGGTCAACCGGCGCCGACGCTCTCGGGTGGTGAGGCGCAGCGGGTGAAGTTGGCCACCGAGCTCGGCAAGCGCTCGACCGGGAAGACGATCTACATCCTCGACGAGCCGACGACCGGACTCCACTTCGAGGACGTGCGCCGTCTGCTGGGGGTGCTCCAGCGGCTCGTCGACGTCGGCAACACCATCCTGGTGATCGAGCACAACCTCGACGTGATCAAGTCGGCCGACTGGATCGTGGACCTCGGTCCGGAGGGCGGCGACGGCGGCGGGCGCGTGATCGCGGAGGGACCGCCCGAGCACGTTGCCAAGACGGCGGGGAGCTACACCGGCGAGTTCCTGGCGCCCATGCTCGCCCGGTGACCGACCCCTGGGAGGTCCACGCAGGCTGGTGGCAGGACGAGTTCACGAACGGCGCCGACCCCGAGTACGTCGAGCAGATCCTCCCCATCGTCGCATCGCACCTCGGTGACCGCGCGCACGTGCTCGACATCGGGACGGGGGAGGGCCAGCTCGCGCGCCACCTGCTCGACCACGGGGTCGGGCGCGTCGACGGGAGTGGACCCGTCGAACGCGCAGCTGGCCGTGGGCGCCGAGCGCGGCGGCGGCGTGCGGCTACGCCCGGGCGATGGCCGACGCGCTGCCCTTCGCCGACGCCAGCTTCGACGGCATCGTCGCGTGCCTCGTGTTCGAGCACATCGTGGCGGTCGACGGGGCGATCGCCGAGGTCGGGCGGGTGCTCGCGCCGGGCGGTCGATTCCTCTTCCTCCTCAACCACCCACTGCTCCAGGTCCCGGGCAGCGGCTGGATCGACGACCACATCCTCGAGGAGCAGTACTGGCGCGTCGGTCCCTACCTCGACGAGGACGTGAGCATGGAGCAGATCGCTCCCGACGTCGTCCTGCCGTTCGTGCACCGGCCGCTGTCACGCTACGTGAACGCCCTCGCGGGAGTCGGGCTGCACATCCGGGAGATGCTCGAGCCCGCGCCACCGCCGGGTTTCCTGGCCCGGGCGCCCGAATACGCCGAGTCGGCCAGCATCCCGCGCCTTCTCGTCCTCGACACGGAGCGTGGCTGAAGACCCGCTCGTCTGACGCCGGGAAAATGCCGATGTTCCGGGGATGCGGAGGTCCGCGCGCGTCCTGTTGGTGGTCGGCACCGTCGGTGCCGTCTTCGGGCTGGCCAAGCTCCACGCGCTGACCCACGTCTACGACCTCAGCAGCTCGGTGCGCGCCGGGTGGTCACTGGCCTACGTGGGCGTCCTGCTGCTCGCCGCCTACGCCGTCGGCCTGCCCGCCCTGCCCCGGAGCCGCAACAAGTTGCTCGTCGCGGCGGGCGGCTCCCTCCTCGGCGCGACCCTCATGTCGCTGGTGACGCTCGTCGTCGGCGGCCAGCTGCTGCCGCGGTTCGTGATCTTCGGCGCCGCCGCCGTGACGGTGCCGTGGAACGTGCTGTGCGCGATGGTCGCCGAGGGCGGCCGGAAGCGGGCCGAGGCGCGCGACCGCATCATCGTGGTCGGCGACGGTGACGAGGGCGCACAGGTCCGAGCCGAGCTCGGCGCCCACCCCGAGCAGCCGGCGCTCGTCGTCGGGACGTTCGACACCGCGTCGGTCGTCGGCACCGGCGACGGCCTGCCACTGGTGCGGGCGAGCGATCTGGCGGACTGCTCGGTGATCGTCCTCAGCCGGCTCGCCTGCGAGCAGGAGCACATCGTCGACCAGGCGGCCGTGCTGCACCGGCGCGGCGTGCGGGTCCGCACGCTCGTGGGCTTCTACGCCGAATGGCTGGGCAAGCTCCCGATCGCCGAGCTGGAACGCGCGTCGATGCTCTTCGACGTCGGCGAGATCCACGGCCGCCGCTACGGCCGACTGAAGCGCATCCTGGACGTGGTCGGCGGCGCGGCCGGGCTGGTGGCGCTCGTCGTCGCGATCCCGTTCGTCGTCCTCGGCAACCTCGTGGCCAACCGCGGACCGCTCTTCTACCGCCAGCCGCGGGTCGGCCAGGACGGGGGCGTGTTCACCATGTGGAAGTTCCGGACCATGGCCCAGGGGGTGGCACCGGAGTGGACCGCCGACGGCGACACGCGCGTGACACCGTTCGGCGCGGTCCTCCGGCGGAGCCACCTCGACGAGCTCCCGCAGGCCCTCAACATCCTCCGCGGCGACCTCAGCATCGTCGGGCCCCGGCCCGAGCAGCCGCACTACGTCGAGGAGCTCGCCGACAAGATCCCGTTCTACGACCTGCGCCACATCGTGCGTCCCGGTCTGACCGGGTGGGCACAGGTGAAGTTCGGGTACGCCGGCGACGAGCACGATGCGCTCGAAAAGCTCCAGTACGACTTCTTCTATCTGCAGCGCCAGACCCTCGGCCTCGACGTGCGGATCGTGGCCCGCACCCTCCGCGACGTCATGCGAGGAGGCGGGCGATGAGGCGCCGCGTCGCCGTGTTCAGCGCGACCCGGGCGGACCTGTGGCCGCTCACGCCCCTGCTGCGCCGCATGGTCCAGGATCCACGGGTCGATCCGACCCTGCTCGCGACCGGAGCCCACCTCTCGTCGGCGTACGGAGCGACGCTTCGTGAGATCGGCGACTGGGTCCCGACCGTGCCCCTCCCGGTCGGGCTGGGCGAGGACGACGCGCCCGTGGCCCTGCTCCAGGTCGCGCGAGCGCGAGGCGGTGCAGGTCGGACGCCGGCTCGACACGCACCGACCTGATCTCCTGGTCCTCCTGGGCGACCGGTACGAGCTGCTCGGGGTCGCCCAGTCCGCGCTCGTGCTGCGCATCCCCATCGTGCACCTCCACGGCGGCGACGTGACCGAGGGAGCCTTCGACGACAGTGTCCGTCATGCGGTCACGAAGCTCGCGTCGTTGCACTGCTGCGCGACGAGGCTCGCGGCACGGCGGATCACATCGATGGGCGAGGAGCCCTGGCGGGTGCATGTGACCGGAGCCCCCGCGCTCGACGGCCTCCGTGCGCGGGCGGACGAGTGGACCGACGCCCGGTGGCACGACGCGATCGGCGGTGCGCCTGCCCATCCCTTCGGTGTGCTGACGTTCCACCCACCGACGATCGCGCCGCAGCGGGCCGACGCCCTCCTCGACGCGCTGCTCGACGCATGCGCGCGCCTGGGCACCGTGGTCGCCACGTTCCCGGGAGCAGACCCCGGCGCCCGGGGCATCGTCGAGCGGCTCCGCCGGTTCGCGACCGTGCACCCCGACGTCCGGCTCGTCCCGTCCCTCGGCGCGGCGTACGTGCCGGTGGTGGCCGCGGCCGATGTCGTGCTCGGCAACTCGTCGAGCGGCATCGTCGAGGTGCCGACCTTCGGTGTCCCGGTCGTGAACGTGGGCGACCGTCAGGACGGCCGCCAGCGTGCCGCAGCCGTCCTGGACGCGCCCGACCCGGAATCGGTCAGTTCGGCCCTGGAACGCGCCCTGGATCCAGGATTCCGGATCGCCCTGGCCGGTCGCACGAACCCCTACGGCGACGGCCACGCCTCCGAGCGGATCGTCGACGTGCTGGCCGAGGCTCCGCTCCCGGACCTTCTGGCCAAGCGCTTCGTCACGGCGGTCGCGTGATGGACGCCTCGCTGCGCGGAATCTGCATCCTGCCCGACGCCTCGCTGCGCCGTGCCATGGAGGTGATCGACGCCGCCGGGTCCGAGATCGCGCTCGTCGTCGCGCCGGATGGACACCTCGCCGGCACCCTCACCGACGGCGACATCCGTCGCGCGCTCCTACGGGACGCGTTGCTCGCCGACCCGGTCCTCCCGTTCGCGAGCCGCGACTTCGTCGCGACGACGAGCCTCGACCGCGTGGCCGCGCTCGAGCTGATGCAGGCCCGCGGGCTGGCCGAACTGCCCGTTCTCGACAACCAGGGCCGTGTCGTGGCGTTGCACCGTCTCCGCGAGCTGCTCGGGGTGGCCCCGCGCGAGAACGTGGCGGTGCTGCTCGCCGGCGGGCGGGGCGTGCGCCTCGGTTCCCTGACCCGCGAGGTCCCCAAGCCGATGATGCCGGTGGCCGGCCGGCCCATCCTCGAGCGCATCGTGCTGCACCTCGTCGGTGCCGGCGTCACGCGGGTCTTCCTCGCGGTGAACTATCTCGCCGAGCGGATCGAAGAGCACTTCGACGACGGCGCCCACCTGGGAGCGACGATCGAGTACCTGCGCGAGGAGCCGGGTCGACCCCTCGGCACTGCGGGTGCGCTCGGGCTCCTTCCAGCCGAGTTGCGCGACGAGGGTCCGCCGATCCTGGTGATGAACGGCGATCTCGTCACCCGGTTCTCGGTCTCCGAGCTGTGTGCGGTGCACGCGCGCGAGCGCGCGGCGGTGACCGTCGGTGTGTCCGAGCACCGCTACGAGGTGCCCTACGGGGTGGTCGAGGTCGACGGTGAGCGCCTGCGCTCCCTCGATGAGAAGCCGCCGAGCCGGTGGCTCGTCAACGCCGGCGTGTACGCGGTCGAGCCGTGGGTCGCGGCACGCGTCGGGCCGGGGGAGGAACGCTCGATGCCGCACCTCGTGGCCGAGTGCATCGCCAAGGAGGAGGCCGTCGCCGCGTGTCGCATCGGAGACGACTGGCTGGATGTCGGGACACCGGAGACGCTGCGCGTCGCCCGCGGGGAGTCGGCATGACGATCAAGGGACCTCGGATCCTGGTGACCGGCGCCGACGGCTTCATCGGGAGCCACGTGGTCGAGGCCCTCGTCCGCGAAGGCGCGAATGTGCGTGCCTTCACCTGGTACGACCCGAACGGTCGCCACGGCTGGCTCGACGATCTGGCACCCGACGTGCGCGACGCGATCGAACTCTGGCCCGGTGACGTGCGGGACCGGGCGGACGTCGAGCGCGCAGTCGCGGGATGTGCCGTCGTGCTCCATCTCGCCGCGCTCATCTCGATCCCGCACTCGTACCGATCGCCCGAGGCGTTCGTCGCGACCAATGTGACCGGCACGCTCAACGTCTTGGAGGCCTGTCGCGCCCACGACGTCGCGCCGGGCTGGTACAGACGTCGACGAGCGAGGTCTACGGCACCCCCGACACCGTCCCGATCGTCGAGTCGCACGAGCTCAAGGCGCAGTCGCCGTACAGCGCGACGAAGATCGCCGCCGACAAGCTGTGCGAGGCCTACGCACGCAGCTTCGACTTGCCGGTCACGGTGCTGCGGCCGTTCAACACGTTCGGGCCGCGCCAGTCGATGCGTGCGGTGATCCCAACCATCCTCGCCCAGCTGCTCGCGGGTCGGGCCGAGCTGCGGCTGGGCAGCCTCACCCCTCGGCCGCGACTTCACCTTCGTGACCGACACCGCCCGCGCGTTCGTCCTCGCGGCCCACACCGACGTCGCGCCGGGGACAGTCGTCCAGCTCGGGACGGGAGAGGCGGTGTCAGTCGAGGACATCGTCGACGCGGCCGGTGCGCTGCTCGGTGTCGAACCGGTCGTCATCGAGGACGCCCAGCGGGTGCGCCCGGATGCGAGCGAGGTCCGCGTGCTCCTGAGCGACCCGACGCTCGCGGCCGCGACGCTCGGTTGGAAGCCCGAGGTCGACTTCGCCGCGGGACTCGCAGCCACCGCCGCGTGGCTCCGCGAGCACGGCGACCTCGCCCGCGCCGACGAATACGGCTGGTAGGCGGGCCACCTCCGCCGGTCAGCGGCGGGCCAGCACGATCATCTCCTCGACGGCGTCGTGCGCCGGGCCGACGGTCCGTCGCCGCCATTGCAGGTCCTCGATCCGCAGGCCCACGCCAGCGGCGAGCGACTCCGTGCGGGGCTCGTCGAGGAAGGTGACGGTGCCGAGCCCGGCCAGCGGCCCCTCGGTGAGGTCGTGCATCGTGTGCGGCCCGCGCCGGACACCGGACTCCGCGCCGGTCGTCGCCGCGGTGAAGCCGATCGACAGGAGGAGCCCCTCGGGCGCGAGGACCCGGGCCGCGTCCTGCCACGCCGCGCCGGCACCCTCGCCGTCGAGATGGGCGAAGCACTCGACGTCCACGACGAGGTCGAACGCTGCCGGCGCCACCGGCAGGCGCAGCACGTCGGCACGGACGAGCGGAACCGACATCGACTCCTCGGTGAGCCGGACGCCGGCCTGGGCCAGCGCGGCGGGAGCGAAGTCGAGCCCGACCGGGTGGTGCCCGTCATGCGCCAGGTACCAGAGCTGTGCACCTGCACCGCACCCGACCTCGAGCACCCGCAAACCCGATCGTCCGGTTCGGGCCACCGTGCGCACCACCTCCTCCGCCGGCCAGCGGCCCCAGGCCCGCTCGCGGAAGAGGCGGTCCCAGACCTCCTCGGTCACGGCCGCACCGCGCCAGCCGGCAGCGGACGGGCCACGCCGGCCTCGACCAACGCCGCGTGGGCCTCGGGGACGTACACCCGTGCACCGATGCGGAACGGCACCGCCCTTCCGCCCCAACTGCGCTTGAACGCGAGGAGCGAGTCGTCGGAAGCATCGCCGACGCCGCCGCCGAGCGTCAACGCCGCGACCCCCCTGTCCGCGAGGACCCGGCAGGCCTCGTGCACGACGAGCGTCGTCGCCGGTCCGGCCGCACCCCAGCGGACACTGAACGCGTACGACGCCCACGCGCCCGCGACAAGGAACACGGCGCCGGCGCCGCCAACGGCCGTCTGCACCTCGGCGAGCATGGTGGTGCCGTCGACCAGCGCGGCGAAGAAGACCGCGGAGCGCGTCCAGCGGTCGTCGGCGTGCTTCGCCGCCATCGCGTCCGCGTACCGCGTCGCGAACCGTTGAGCTCCGGCTAGGTCGAGCAGTTCGGCGCGCACCGCCGTCGCCTCCCGCCGGGCACGGGTCAGGTCGCTGCGCCGGCCCTTGCCCAGCTCGTGGCCCCGGACGACGGCGGCCGGGTCAACGACCCGGATCTCCTTGCCGTCGACCGTGCACCATGCCCCGCGATCTCGTCGCGGGCGGGCAGATCCGGTGCCAGCATCGCCACTTCGCTGACCACGCCGGCCGCGGCAAGCGCGTCGTCGAGCCGGCTCCGGACCGAAGACAGAGCAATGGGAGTCGGAGCGCCGGCGCGCACGAACGGGCCGCCGTACTCGGAGGTCCGCGCGAGCAGGCCGTGGTCACCGCCGGATTGCAGCAGGAGCGGGTAGGCGACGGTGAGCCCGCCCGCCTCCACCTCGGCCACGACCGCGCGCGCCCGCCGCTCGGCCGCCTCGGCCGCGAGGGCGACGGGCGTCGAATGGGGATCCACGCCGGGGATCGATGCGGCGTCCGCGAGAGACAGCAGGCGGACGCTCATCCTCGCATCGCCTCCAGATCGCCGGGACGCAGCGCCGATCCGGCCGGGACGGCGTGGGCGAGCGTGCGCCCGAGCACCGAGTCGCGGTCGCCTGCCGGGATCGCATCGCCGAGCGGACGCAGAGGTACGACGTCGCCGGCGCCGAGCGTCGTGCCGGCGACGAGATCGGTGCGGGCGTAGAGGCCCTTGCGCACGACGGCCCGATTCGCGGTCTCGTCCGCGGAGCGTGCGTCTTCGGTCAAGCCCCTCGCGAGGCCCCGGAGCGTCTCGACCCAATCGGGTGCGGCGGCGAGGGCGAGCGAAGCGCCGTGGTCCGGACCGGCTGCCGTGGCCAGCTGAGGTGGATCGACCCAGGTGACGTGCTTCTCGACGGCGGTCGCACCGAGCGCGAGCGCCGCGGCCGCGGCCGCGACGCCCAGCGTGTGGTCGGAAAGCCCGATCGGTCGGCCCGTCCGCGCGGCGAGCATCGGAATGCGGCCGAGGCGCCGCCGCGGGCAAGGGCGTCGGGTAGGCACTCACGCAGTGCAGCACCGTGAGACCCTGCACCGCGTCCAGGTGTCCGACTGCGAGCTCGACCTCCGCGTCGGAGCACATCCCCGTCGAGAGGTAGACCGGCAGACCCGCGCGCAGTCGCGTCGAGCAGCCACGGGTTGTCGTTGTCGCCGGAGCCGATCTTCAGCGCGTCGGGCTCGAGCGTCATCACCTCGGCGTGGGCGCGGATGCCGTCGGCGGTGCAGAGGAAGTCCACGCCCACGTCGCGCGCGGTGGCCCGCAGAGCGGTGAGCGCATCGAGGTCGAGCGCGAGCCCGGCCAGCAGGTCGCGTTGGTCGCCGGCGCCCTGGTAGTGCGCGTTCGGGGCCTCGGCGGCGAGCAGCTCGTCCACGATCCAGTACTGGAACTTGACCGCGTCGAACCCGGCGGCCGCCGCGTCCCGCACCATGCTCGCGGCCCGCGTGGCATCGCCGTCGTGGTTCACACCGATCTCGGCGATGAGGTAGGGCGATCGACGGCTCACGACCGCGAGCGCCCGCCGCGAGCGAGGTCGGTGGGTTCGTCGATGTCGATGGCACGCTCCTCGGGGACCGGCACGACCGCGAAGGGTCCGAGCTGGAGCGGTCCGCCGGCGCGCAGCCGGGCTGCGGGTGCGGCGAACGCGCCCCCGGTCGGGAGCCAGAGCGCCGGGAGGTCTTGCGAGCGCCGGTCGTAGAGCGCCGGTGCGACGGGGTTCGCCGTCCCGGACCTGGCGTCCGTCTCGGCGAGCACGAAGCTGAGCGCGCACGGCAACGCCCGGGCGAGGAGCGCGCAGCCGGCACCGGGATGGGTTCGGAGCGCCGCCACGACGGCGTGCAGGTCCTCGGCGGTGGTGAACGGGCTGGTGGTCTGGACGACCACGACGGTCTCCGCGGCCGGACTCCAGCCGAGCGCGTCCGCGATCACCGGGTCCATCGCGGCCGTGTCGTCGGCGAGGACCGGCGGACGGAGACCGGGCACGCGGGCCCCGGCGTCCCGGGCAACGGCGGCGTAGCGCTCGCTGTCGGTCGAGACCACCACGTCGTCGAACGCCGCGAGGGCCGTCGAGACGGCGCGCGCGAGGAGCGACCGGCCGCCGACCTCCGCGAGGTTCTTGTCCGCGATTCGCTTCGAGCCGGCCCACGCCGGGATCACGCAAGCAACCAGCGATGCCGCCGGGGTCACGACGCTCCCACGATCAGTGAGCCCGGGACCCGTACGGAGCGCTCGGAGCGCTCGGAGCGGTGGAGCCAGAAGAGACCGAGCCCGGCCGCCACCGCGGCCGCGGCGGCGGCAAGGACCAGGCCGGTGGTTCCGGGGATGAGCGCGGTCACGATGGCGGCGGTACCCGCGACGAGGAGACCGACGACCAGACCAGGTGCACACGCACGCACGAGCACCGACGTCGAGTGGTCGAACACCTCCCCGCAGATGCGGGCCACCACCGGCGTCACCGCGATCGAGGCGAGGAACGTCGCGGCGGCCGCGCCCGCCAGTCCGTACCGCTCGGCGAGAACCACGGTGGCCACGAGGTTGAGGGCGAGCCCACCGAGGGAAACCGGAACGAGTCGACGAGCGGCCGCCGCGCCGATCGCCATCTCGAAGGCCGCGGCGAACACGACCGATGCGAGGGTGGAGAGCGCGAGCCAGCGGATCGCGGCGGGGACGCCCGCGACGGTGGTACCGGCGACGACCCGGGCGAGGGGGACCGCTGCGCCGAACGCGAACGCGGCGAGTGGGATCGTCACCGCGGCCGACCACCGGGTCGCGCGGACCGCGAGTGTGCGGGTGGCCTCGGGATCGGTCCGCAACCCGTGGGCGGCGGCGGGGATCAGCGCCGACGTGGCGGCCCCCAGCGCAGTCAGGGCCACGAGGTTGACCTTGTCGGCGACGTCGAAGCCGGCGACCGCGACCGTGGAGACGACGAGGCCGAGAACGACGCGGTCGAGCTGGCGGTACCCGACGCCGGTCGCACGCAGCGCGAGGAGCGGCATCCCGGCCCGCGCCTCGGCCCGCATCGAGCCGCCGCCGGTGACGTGCACGCCGAACCGCCGCAGCGCGACGGCTAGGGCGACCGTCGATGCCGCGGTCGTGGCCAGGGACCACGCGGCCAGGCCGGCGACGGAGCCGCCGGCGGCAGCGATGGCGATCGCGCCGGCGAAGAACGCGGTGGCGCGCGCCGCGTCGATGGTCCGGCGAACCTCGTAGCGCCGGAGACCCTCGAGGCCGGACCCGAGCGCGACCCCAGGGAGCTCGACGATCAGCTGCAGCGCGAGGAACCGCACTGCGGTCGTCGCGGTCGTGATCGCGGCGGGGTCCTTGATCGAGAACAGGTGCACGAGCGGGGAGGCGGCGACCACGAGGACCGCGGCCGCCAGGGTGCCGACCGCCCCCAGCAGCCGGACGCCGGCCCCGACGTGCCGCGCGGCCTGCTCACGGTCCTCGGTGGCGGCCACGCGCTGGATCAGCGACTGACCCAGGCCGAGGTCGAGCAGGCTGCCGAGGCCACGGCCCTGGACGGCGATGACCGTGACCAGCACCCACACGCCGTACTCGCGCACCCCGAGGAGCCGGATCAGCACCGGGACCGACACGACGGTGAGCGCGGCGATCCAGAGGGTCGCGCCGGCGCTGGCGAGCGTGTTGCTGACGAGGCCGCGTGGTGGTCGCATGGTCATGGCGACCGCCGGAACGGTGTGCCGACGAGGATCCCGGCGCAGACGGCGTCCAGAGCCGCGTCGCCGCCGGGTCGCACACGGTCCGCGAAGCCGGATTCGAGGCGCGCCAAGCCCGAGACCGGCTCGGAGGCGGGTGGGCGGGCGAGGTTCGCGGTGAAGAAGAACAGGTCCGCGTAGCGACGCGCGGTCTCGATGTCGGGTGCGTGGGCGGCCGGATCGGCGAGCACGGCGTCGAGCGTGAGCCGGTGCCCCGCGGGGTCGGCCGCCTCGAGCGTGAAGCCCTTGCCCGCATAATGGGGTCGGCCGCCGACCACGACCGGCACTCCCGCGAGCGCGCGAGCTCGAGGCCGATCGTGGAGGTGTAGACCAGCCCGAGGTCGGCTCCGTCGAGCAGCGCGTAGCTGCTGGTCGGGTCGTCCGGGCCCACGATGCGGACGTTCGCCGGCACGTCCGGGAAGGCGCGTGCCAACACCGACGCCATCGGCTCGCGCGTCCGCCACTTCGGGAGCACGACCTCGCTGGGATGGATACGAACGGTGACGTCCACGTCGGGACGGGTGCCGAGATGGCCGACGGTGTCCACGAGCCAGTCGCGCACATCCGAGAAGGCGCCGTCGAGTCCGATCGCGGCGGAGTCCCACGTCAGGTTGGTGAAGATCACGACGCGCCGGCGCGTCCGGTCGGCCGGGACGCCCGCGTCGAAGTCGGGCTCGGGCCAAATCTGCACGAACGAACGGCGGCCGTGCCGGCGATCCCCGAGGTACGCATCGAGCTCGGCGTCCTGGGCGGAGGTGAGCGGGGTCTCGCGGATCTCCTTCCAGGTCTGATCGGATGAGTACCGGCACGCGGGCTCGTCGTGCGCGAAGAACAGGAGTCCGTCGAGGTGGGCCCGCTCGTACGTGACGATCCGGATGCCGCGGCGACGGGCGATCGACGCGGCCACCGCCTCGAAGAGGAACATGCCGTTCAGCATCACGACGACGTCGGGCCGATGACGGTCGAGCTGAGTGGCAACCGCCACCGCGATGCGGCGCGCGCTCCGCAAGAATGCCCGGTACGTCGGCGCCGCGAGAGGGTCGTGCTGCAGATCGGCACTGCAGAGGAACCACTTCACGGGAACGTCCACGAGCTCGCCGAGCGCCAGTCCGTTGTCGCTCACCTGGCGGAGCGCGTCGAGCGTCAGGCCGTCCAGTTCGGGCCAGGCGGCGTCGGGATAGGAGTCGCGCAGGGTCTCGACGGCGAGGCCGTGCGCGTTCAGCGCGCTGGTGGTGTAGCCGGCGCAGGTGTGGCACGGCGGTGGTGGACCCTCGTGCACGTTCACGCGATCGCAGGTCTCGAGCCCGCCACCGCACGTCGCGAACCGGACCGATGCCCCGCGCGCGGCGAGGGCGCGGCCGATCAACGCCTCCCACTGCACGTGCACGGCCCAGTCGCGCGGTGAGAGCACGAGCACTCGCGGCGCGTGCGGCCCCACGTCGGGCCCAGCGAGTGGCACCGCCCGTGCCGCACGCAGCTCGGGCGACTGCCCGACCTCGCGCGCGAGGAGCTCCGCGCCCTGCCGGAGCGTCGTCAGGACCCGACCGGTCATCGGGAGCCGGCCGGCAGGCGGTCGAAGCTCCGGCCCCGCACGACGCGACCGATCCCGGACCAGAAGCCGGTTCCGTACGCGACGTGGCAGATCGCGAGCGCGGCCGTGGCGTCGACGGCGCGGACGCCGGGTTGCCGTCCCATGCGCCCGCCGGCCACGCCGACGACCGCTCCCCACGCGACGGTCGGGAGCAGGTACCGCATCCGGCCGGTCACGCACGCGAGGCCGAGCCCGGCCGCGGTGGCGGCGACGAGGGTTGCGGGTGCGAGTGGACGCAGGGTGGGCAACCCGCGGTGGCGAACAAGGGTCGAGACCTTCCCGATGCCGTAGTTGCGGTACTGGCGCCACAACGCGGTCGGGGTCTCACGGGGGAAGTACCAGCTCTCGATGGAGGGGTCGCAGACGATGCGCCCGCCACCACGCCGGAGTCGATGGTTCAGCTCGTGGTCCTCGGCGGCCCACTGCAGGTGCGTGGCGTCCCACCCACCGAGACCGCGGAGTGTCTCGGTCCGGTAACAGCCGAGGTACACGGTGTCGACATCCCGGCGTTCGGTCGTCCAGTGGAATGCGCCCGGGCCCATCCCGACGCGGCTGGTCGTGACCGCGGCGACGGCCCGACCGAACCGGGTCGTCCCGATGGGCCGCATCGGCCCGCCCACGTCGTCGGCGCCCGACTCGGTCAGCACCTCGATGCAGCGGCGGACGTAGGTCGGCGCGTAGCGGGCATGGGCATCGGCCCGGACCAGGAGCTCCCCCGTCGCGGCGGCCAATCCGACGTTCATGCCTGCGGCCGCGCTCCGCTCCGGGTTGTCGAGGAGCTGGATCCGCCCGTCGGCCGCACGCCGGCGCGCGACGAGCTCCCGGGTCGCGTCACGTGAGCGGCCGTCCACCACCAGGATCTCGGCAATTCCGGGGTAGTCCTGGAGGCCCAGTGACTCGAGGCAGTCGACGATCCAGGGCGCCTCGTCGTAGGTCGGGACGACGACCGAAACGGACGGAAGGGAGGTGTCGGACAGCGGCACGGTGATCGGCGCGACTCGGGACGGCGACGGGGTGTCTCATCGTGCCCGTCGCGCGCCGCTGACGGGGGGACCCTCCGGGGCCGTGCGGTCCGGTCAGGTGATGTCGAGCATCCGCTCGAGCGCCACGCGGGCCTGCCCCGCGGTCCGCTCGTCGACCGTGATCTGGTTGACGACCTCGCCGCGGGCGAGTGACTCGACGCACCAGGCGAGGTGCGGGGCGTCGATGCGGAACATCGTCGAGCACGGGCACACGAGCGGGTCGAGCGACACGATCGTCTTGTCCGGATGGTTGTGCGCGAGGCGCTGGACCATGTGGATCTCGGTCCCGACGCCGATGACCGCACCGACAGGCGCCGCGTCGGTCCATTCGAGGATCCGCTCCGTGGAGCCCACCTGGTCGGCGAGGGCGACCACCTCGTGCGAGCACTCCGGGTGCACGATCACGGTGCCGTCGGGATGCTCGGCGCGGAAATCGGCGACGTGCTGGGGCGTGAAGCGCTGGTGCACCGAGCACCACCCGCGCCAGAGCAGGAAGCTCGCGTCCTTCACGTCGCGCTCGGCGAGACCGCCGACATCGTCCCGGGGATTCCAGATCCGCATCGCGGACTCGTCGTAGCCCATCGCGTATCCGGTGTTCCGGCCGAGGTGCTGGTCCGGGAAGAACAGGACCTTGTCGCCGCGCCCGAAGGCCCACTCGATGACCGCCCGTGCGTTGGACGACGTGCACACCGCACCACCATGCTCGCCCACGAACGCCTTGATGGCAGCGGAGGAGTTCATGTAGGTGATCGGGACGACCCGCTCGATGTCGGTGATCGCCGCGATGGACTCCCAGGCCTCCTGGACCTGGTCGAGATCGGCCATGTCGGCCATGGAGCAGCCGGCGTTGAGGTCGGGGATCACGACCCGTTGGTGATCCCCGGTCAGCACGTCGGCGGACTCGGCCATGAAGTGCACGCCGCAGAAGACGATGTCGGTGGCGTCGCTGTCGGCGGCGAAGCGGGCGAGCCGGAACGAGTCGCCGCGCATGTCGGCCCATTCCATGACCTCGTCGCGCTGGTAATGGTGGCCGAGAATCAGCAGTCGGGAGCCGAGCTCCGCCTTCGCCGCGGCGATCATGCCGCGGAGCGCGTCGGGATCGGCGGTCGTGTAGCGGTCCGGCAGGGGGGCCTGCAGTCGCAACATGGATGAACCCCTTCGGGGAAGGTTCCGATCTCGGCCGGCGGGGACAGCCTGGTCGCCACTCCGCGGGGTTGTCGGCCTCGGAACCGATCTGTGTGGCCGGTATTCCAGGCCGGCCTTCGCCGATGGTAACCGCTTCCCGGTCGCGATCCTTCCGCCGCCCCCGCCCGTGCACCCCTCCGGGAGCCAGGGGATCCGACCCGTGTGTCCGGTCGGGGACGGGCGGTCGCATCGGAGCGCGACAATGCGGGGGATGGGAGACCCGCGCATCCGGATGTCGGAGCCGACGGTGGGCGAGGAGGAGGCCGAGGCCGTCGCGCGTGCCGTCCGGGACGGCCACCTCGTCTTCGGGCCCGATCTACCGGCCTTCGAGGCGGCTCTCGCGTGGGCCGTGGGGGCGGAGGACGCCCTCGCCGTGACCACGGGCACGGCCGCGCTGCACCTCGCGCTCCTCGTGGCGGGGGTCCGGCCGGGCGACGAGGTGTGGGTCTCGGACCTGACGTTCATCGCCTCGCTGAACGCCGCCACGTACTGCGGCGCCCGCGTGGCGCTCGTGGACAGCGAGCCCCGGTCGTGGAACCTGGACCCCGACATCGTGGTGACCGAGATCGCCCGCCGGGCCCGGGCCGGAGAGCCGATGCCGGCCGCGATCGTCCCGGTCCACCTCCTCGGCCACCCGGCCGACCTCGCGCCCATCCTCGCCGCCACCGTCGAGCACGGGATCCCGGTCGTGGAGGACGCGGCCGAGGCGCTCGGGTCGCGCTGGGTCGGCGGCGCGCTCGACGGGTGCGCACCGGGCGCGGTCGGGGACGTCGGCATCTACTCGTTCAACTTCAACAAGCCGATCTCGACCGGCGGCGG
Organism: uncultured Acidimicrobiia bacterium; assembly: GCA_963801105.1. Lineage (GTDB taxonomy): Bacteria > Actinomycetota > Acidimicrobiia > IMCC26256 > JAENVU01 > JAENVU01. Next base: position 2,853,508 of record CAWDDH010000003.1, on the reverse strand, counting down.
CGGCATGCTCGTGGCGCGGGACCCCGCGCTGCTCGCCCGGGCCCGGCACCTCGGCTCGCAGGCCAAGATCCCCGACACCGACTACCGCCACGACGCGGTCGGCTACAACTACCGGTTGTCGAACCTGGCCGCGGCGCTGGGCGTCGTGCAGATGGACCGCCTGCCCGGACTCATCGAGCGACGCCGCGCCATCGCCGAGCGCTACCGGGACGCGTTCGCGCCCCTCGGCCTCGGCGGGGGGCCCGACGAGGCCTGGGCCCGTCGGTCCGGGTGGCTCTCGACCGTCGTGCTCCCCGAGGCGGGCACCCGGCGGGCAGTGCGCGACGCGCTCGCCGCGGTCGACATCGAGACGCGCCCGATCTGGCCGCCGATGCGGATCCAGGCGCCGTACCGAGACCTCCCCGTGCTCGGCGGCGACGTCGCGGTCGGGATCGGCGAGACGGTGCTCTGCCTGCCGTGCTCGGCGCACCTGACCGACGACGCCCAGGCCGAGATCATCGGGATCGTGGAAGACGTCGTCCGCCGCGGATGAGGTCGCGATGCTGACCCGTCCACCGCCCGGATCGATCCCCGACGCGCCCGGCTCGTACCAGTTCCGCGACGAACACGGTCGGGTCATCTACGTCGGCAAGGCCAAGAGCCTGCGCAGCCGGCTGTCGAACTACTTCGCCGCGCCGCACACGCTCGCACCGCGCACCCGCCAGATGGTCACCGCCGCCGCGACGGTCGAGTGGATCGAGGTGCGCAACGAGGTCGAGGCGCTCTTCCTCGAGTACAACCTCATCAAGGAGCACCGGCCGCGGTTCAACATCCGACTGAAGGACGACAAGTCCTACCCGTTCCTCGCGGTCACGCTCGACGAGGAGTGGCCCCGAGCGATGGTGATGCGCGGGAAGAAGCGCAAGGGTGTGCGGTACTTCGGTCCCTACGCCCACGCGTACGCCATCCGCGAGACGCTCGACCTGCTGCTGCGGACGTTCCCGATCCGCACGTGCACGAACGGGAAGCTCCAGCGCCACCAGCGCCTCGGCCGACCGTGCCTCTACGCACACATCGAGAAGTGCGCGGCGCCGTGCGTGAAGGCGATCTCGCCCGAGGACTACCAGGCGTTGGTCGACGAGCTGCTCGCGTTCCTCGGGGGAGACACGGCACCGGTCGTCGCCCGGCTCGAGATGCTGATGGCCGACGCCGCCGACGAGCTCGAGTTCGAGCGCGCGGCGCGCCTGCGGGACCAGCTGACCTCGGTGCGCAAGGCCATCGAGCGCCAGCAGATGGTCGGGTCCAGCAACGAGGACCTCGACGTCCTCGGGCTCGCCGACGACGAGCTCGAGGCGTCGGTGCAGATCTTCTTCGTTCGGCGGGGCCGGGTCGTCGGCCGCCGGGGCCTCGTGGTGGACAAGGTCGAGGACCTCGGGCCGGGCGCGCTCGTCGCGCGCGGTGCTCGAGCAGCTGTACGGGGACGCCGCGGCCCACGACGTGCCCCGCGAGGTGCTCGTCCCGGCCGAGCCCGAGGATCACGCGCTCTACGAGGAGTTCCTCGCCCTGGTCCGGGGCAGCCGGGTCCGGGTCCGCGTGCCCCAACGGGGGGAGAAGCGCGCGCTGCTCGCCACGGTGACCCGCAACGCCGAGGAGGCGTTCACCCGCCACAAGCTCAAGCGGGCGTCGGACCACAACGCACGCGCCCGGGCACTGACCGCGCTCCAGGAGGCCCTGGACCTGCCGGAGGCGCCGCTGCGCATCGAGTGCTTCGACATCTCCAACCTCCAGGGCACCGAGATCGTCGCCTCGATGACCGTGCTCGAGGACGGGCTGCCCAAGCGGTCCGACTACCGGCGCTTCAAGATCCGCAGCCAGGAGGGCCAGGACGACTTCGCGGCGATGGAGGAGGCGCTCGGCCGACGGTTCCGTCGGTACCTCGCCGAGCGCGACGAGGGCGCCCGCGCCGGCAAGCGGTTCGCGTACCCGCCGAACCTGCTCGTCATCGACGGCGGGAAGGGCCAGCTCAACGTCGCGGTGCGCGTGCTCGAGGACCTCGGGCTCGAGGACATCAGCGTCGTGGGCCTCGCGAAGCGGTTCGAGGAGGTCTACCGGCCCGGCGAATCCGATCCGGTCCGAATCCCGCGCGACTCGCAGGCGCTCTATCTGCTCCAGCAGGTTCGGGACGAGGCGCACCGGTTCGCGATCACGTACCACCGCTCGCTCCGGGACAAGAAGATGACCGCGTCGGTCCTCGACGACGTGCCCGGCCTCGGTCCCGCCCGCCGGGCGCGCCTGCTGAAGGAGTTCGGATCCGTGAAGCGGCTGCGCGAGCAGACCCCCGAGGCACTCGCGGCGATCCCGTGGCTGCCGGCCGCGGTCGCGGCGGACCTGTACGCGCAGCTCCACGGCGAGCCGCTGCCGAGCCACCGGGCGAACGTCACCCCACCGGAGTCCGGTCTGCCATCCTGGACCCCGTGACCACCCCGCCGCCCGAGTTCCCCGCCGGCCTCGACGTCACCGTGATCACGGGTATGTCGGGCGCGGGCCGGGCGACCGCGGCGAAGGTGCTCGAGGACCTCGGCTTCTTCGTGATCGACAACCTTCCGCCGGCGCTCATCGGCAAGGTCGCCGAGCTCGCCCGCGGCGGGTCCAGCCCCCAGCGCTACGGGTTCGGCGTCGACGTGCGGACGGGCTCGTTCGTGGAGGACCTGGACCAGGCCCTCGCCGACCTCCGGGGCTTCGGCGCGCGGACCCGCGTGTTGTTCCTCGAGGCCAACGACGACGCTCTCGTCCGCCGGTTCGACGCCTCGCGGCGGCCGCACCCGCTCGCGGACGCCGAGCGACTGGTCGAGGGAATCCAGAAGGAGCGCGCGCTGCTCGAGGAGCTCAAGGGCCGGGCCGACGTCGTCATCGACACCTCCGGCCTCAACGTCCACCAGCTCAGGGACCGGCTCCTCGCCATCTTCGCCTCGGAGTCTGCCGCGTCGTCACTGCAGGTCGACGTCGTGAGCTTCGGCTTCAAGCACGGGCTTCCCCTCGACGTCGACCTCGTGTTCGACTGCCGGTTCCTGCCGAACCCGCACTGGGTCGACGAGCTGCGTCCCCTCGACGGCCGCGACGAGGCCGTCCGGGACTACGTGATGCAACAACCCGAGGCCAGCGCGTACCTCGACGAGCTCGGGCGGCTCTTCGACCTCACGCTGCCCGCGTACGAACGCGAGGGAAAGGCCTACCTGTCGATCGCGATCGGCTGCACCGGTGGCCGGCACCGCAGCGTCGCGATGGCCGAGGCCGTCAGCGGGATCCTCGAAGACCTCGGCTACCACCCACACATCCGCCACCGCGACGTGGAGCGGGAGTGAGCGGGGCCCCGACCGTCGTGGCGATCGGAGGCGGGCACGGGCTCGCGGTGACGCTGCGCGCGGTCCAGGAGTACGCGGCGTCGGTGACCGCGGTGGTGAGCGTCGCCGACGACGGTGGCTCGACCGGCCGCCTGCGCCGGGACCTCGGCATCCTCGGTGTCGGGGACCTCCGCAAGTGCCTGGTCGCGCTCGCCGGTGAAGGCGCCGGGCCCTGGCCGGAGGCGTTCGAGCATCGGTTCGCCGCGGGCGAGCTCGCCGGCCACGCAGCCGGCAACCTCGTGCTCGTGGCGCTGGCCGAGGCGACGGGCAGCTGGGAACAGGCCTTGGCGGCGGCCGGCGCGGTCCTCGGCATCTCGGGCCGGGTACTGCCCGCGACCGCCGTCCCGGTGGTGCTCAGCGCCACGATCGACGGCGCCCGTGTCGACGGTCAGGTCGCGGTGCAGAACGCAGGTGGGCGCATCGAGTGCGTGGCGCTCGTCCCCGCCGGGGCGCCCTCGCCCTCGAGCGTCGCGCCCGCGATCACCGGGGCCGATCAGGTCGTGCTGGCACCCGGCTCGCTGTTCACCAGCCTCCTCCCGGCCCTCGTTGCGCCCGACGTGCGCGCGGCCCTCCGGACCCGCCCGGGCCGGACCGACCTCGTCGTGAACCTCGGCGCCCAGCTGCCCGAGACCGCCGACCTGGACGTCGCCGACCACGTCCGGGCCGTCGTCGAGGCCGGAATCCCACTCAGCGCCGTGGTCGTGGACACCCGGTGCGAGCTGTTCCTGGACCCGGCGGCCCTCGAGGCCCTCGGCGTGGAGGTCGTCGTGGCCGATGTCGCCCGACCCGACGTGATGGTCCACGCACCGGCCAAACTGGCGCCGGTGCTCGCGTCTCTGCTGGAGTCCTGAGCCGGCCCGCCAGGGCCACTGTTCACAGCACGGGCAACGGCGCCCGGAGGAGGGGTCATGACGGTACGGGTTGGGATCAACGGCTTCGGCCGCATCGGTCGGTCGTTCACGAGGGCGTTGCTCGCCCGGGGTCCGGAGGCCGGGGTCGAGCTGGTGGCGGTCAACGACCCCTTCGGCGACTCCCACACGATGGCCTTCCTGCTGAAACACGACTCCGTGGGCGGTGTCCTCCCCAACGACGTCACCGACACGGGCGACGGCTTCTCGATCGACGGCACGGCCATCAAGAAGCTCGAGGAGCGCGACCCGGACAAGATCCCCTGGGCCGCCAACGGCGTGGACGTCGTGATCGAGTCGACCGGTCTCTTCACGGGCCGGGCCGACGCGGCGAAGCACCTCGAGGGCGGCGCCAAGCGAGTCGTCATCTCGGCGCCGAGCGGCGACGCCGACACGATGATCTGCATGGGTGTCAACGACGACGTCTTCGACCCCGCGGCCCACACCGTGATCTCGAACGCCTCGTGCACGACCAACTGCCTTGCCCCGCTGGCGAAGGTCCTCCACGACAGCTTCGGCATCGAGCGGGGCTTCATCACCACGGTGCACGCCTACACCTCGGACCAGCAGCTGCAGGACCAGGCGACGGCGTCCCGCAGTGGCAAGCCGGACCTGCGCCGCATGCGCGCCGCGGCACTCTCGATCATCCCGAACTCGACGGGCGCCGCCCGGGCGATCGGTCTCGTGATGCCCGAGCTGAAGGGTCGGCTCGACGGTATGGCCCTGCGGGTCCCGACGCCGACCGGCTCCATCACCGACCTCGTTGCCACGCTCAAGCGCGACGCCAGCATCGAGGAGGTCAACGCCGCATTCGCGACGGCAGCCGCCGCGTCCTCGTACCGTGGGGTGCTCGAGTACAGCGACGAGCCGCTCGTCTCGGCGGACATCGTCGGCAACCCGTCGTCGTGCATCTTCTCGGCCGTGGACACGATGGTCAGCGGCCCGACCGTCAAGGTGCTCGGCTGGTACGACAACGAGTGGGGCTACTCGAACCGGCTGGTCGACCTCGTCGGCTTCATCGGCGCCCAGTAGCACCGGATCACGGCCGAGGCCGAGGGAGCGTCATGGTCGGCGGAGTGCCGCGTCTGGAGGATCTCGGTCGAGTGCGGAACCGTCGCGTGCTCGTGCGCGCCGACTTCAACGTCCCCGTCCGCGACGGCGTCATCACCGACGACCTGCGGATCCGGGCCGCGCTGGAGACCATCGCGTGGCTGCGCGACGAGCACGCCGCGGTCGTGCTGTGCAGCCACTTCGGCCGCCCGAAGGGCGCGCCCGACCCCCAGTACTCCCTCGCGCCGGTCGCGCAGCGGCTGGGCGAGCTGCTCGGGTGCCCGGTCCCGCTCTCGCCCGAGGTCGTCGGCTCGACCGCCGCGTCGATGATCGCGAGCTTGGACGACGGCGACGTGATGATGCTCGAGAACCTGCGGTTCCACCCGGGGGAGACGACCGACGACCCCGGGTTCGCGGTGTCGCTCTGCGGACCCGTCGATGCATACGTGAACGACGCGTTCGGCGCGTCGCACCGCGCGCACGCCTCGATCGTCGGGCCGCCCCGCGTGTTGCCCTCGGCGGCCGGGCGGCTGCTCCAGCGTGAGGTCGAGGTGCTCTCGGGGATGCTCGACGCGCCGAAGCACCCGTTCGTGGCGATCCTCGGCGGCGCCAAGGTCAGCGACAAGCTCGGCGTGATCGACGCGCTGCTCGACCGGTGCGACCGGATCCTCGTCGGCGGTGCGATGGCCTTCACGTTCTTCGCCGCGCAGGGTCACGACGTCGGCGACTCGCTCCTCGAGCCGGACCGCATCGAGGATTGCGCCCGACTCCTCGCGACGGGTCGCGTGCAGATCCCGGTCGACGTCGTGATCGCGCAGGAGATGACCGAGACCGCCGACACCGCGCATCGTGGGGGCCGGCGGCATTCCCGCCGGTTGGAAGGGCCTCGACATCGGCCCCGAATCGGCGGCGATCTTCTCGGACGCGATCGCCGACGCCCGGATGGTCCTCTGGAACGGGCCGATGGGGGTCTTCGAGATCGCACCGTTCGCGTCCGGAACCCGCGCCATCGCCGCGGCGGTCGCCGACTGCCCCGGGTTCACCATCATCGGCGGTGGCGACAGCGCGGCGGCCGTACACGAGTTCGGCTTCGCGGACGAGGTCGACCACGTGTCCACCGGCGGCGGTGCGTCGCTCGAGCTGATCGAGCAGGGCGACCTCCCCGGCCTCATCGCGCTGCGCGAATCCACCGCCACGCTTCCCTGAACGGAGATCACGCTCATGACCGACCGGACGCCGATCATCGCGGCGAACTGGAAGATGCACCACGACCACTTCACGGCGATCCAGTTCACCCAGAAGCTCTCGTACCTGTTGGACCGCAAGGATGCCGACGGCGTCGAGGTGGTGCTGTGCCCGCCGTTCACCGACCTGCGCTCGGTCCAGACGACGATCGACTCCGATCGCATCCCCGTGGCGCTCGGTGCCCAGCACTGCCACTGGGAGGACTCGGGTGCCTTCACCGGGGAGGTGAGCCCGCCGATGCTGGCCAAGCTGACGGTCAAGTACGTCATCGTCGGCCACTCGGAGCGTCGGGAGCTCTTCGGCGAGACCGACGAGATGGTCAACGCCAAGCTCAAGGCGATCCGCAGGCACCAGATGACCCCGATCCTGTGCGTGGGCGAGACGCTCGCCGAGCGGGAGGCGGGAACGACCGAGGCCAAGGTGACCGGCCAGATCCGGGCCGCCTTCGCGGGCGTGCCCAAGGCGCAGGTCGGCAGCACGGTCGTCGCCTACGAGCCGATCTGGGCGATCGGGACGGGCCAGAACGCCACGCCGGAGGACGCCGAGGGCACGATCGCGGTCGTCCGGGCCGCCGTGGGGGAGGTCGGCGGCGCCGACGCGGCCGAGCAGGTCCGGATCCAGTACGGCGGGAGCGTGAAGCCCGGGAACATCGCGGCGCTCATGGAACGTCCCGGGATCGACGGTGCGCTCGTCGGCGGCGCTTCGCTCGATCCCGAGGATTTCGCCCGGATCGTCCGCTATCGAAGCTAGGGCGACGTGGATTTCCGGCGCGAAGAGGCGAGAACGGGCCCCGGAGCCGGATAGATTTCCCAGCGCTCAGAAGGAGACCCGGTGCTCAACGCGATCATCCTGATTCTGCACATCATCGTCAGCTCGTCCTTGATCATCCTCGTCCTGCTCCACGCGGGACGAGGCGGTGGACTCTCCGACATGTTCGGCGGCGGTTCCCTCGGCGGATCGATGGCCGGCTCGACGGCGGTGGAGCGGAACCTGGACCGCATCACGGTCATCGTCTCGATCGTGTTCGGATTCACGACGATCCTGTTGGGACTTCGGCTCACTTGAATCCCTGCCGATAGCAACCTCGGCAGGCCCGAGAGACGGGGAGGTCTCGAGTGCTTCGTACCCGACGTTCGCTGATTGCACTGATCGCGGTGTTCGCGACGGTGTTCGCCGCATGCGGCAGCAGCGGTTCCAAGGCCGGTGATTCCGGCAAGGAAACCAGCACGACCACACCGGCACCCAAGAGCGGCAACGGCACGCTCGTCCTGGGTGCCGAGCAGGAGATGGACTGCGCGGACTGGATCGCCAGCTGCGGCGGATCCTCCTGGGGCGTCTGGGTGATGATGGAGCACACGATGCCCCGCGTCTTCAACTATCAGAAGGTCGACGGCGAGTGGAAGAGCGTCCCGTCGATCCTCATGACCGGGATGCCCGAGGTCACCCAGGTCAACGGCAAGCAGACGGTGACCTACCACATCAACCCGGACGCGGTGTGGTCCGACAAGGCGCCGATCACCTCCGAGGACTTCAAGTACACCTGGGAGCAGATCGCCCAGGGCTCGGACATCTACGACAAGACCGGCTACGACAAGATCGAGAGCGTCGACTCGAGCGACCCGAAGACCGCGGTCGTGACCTTCAAGGAGTCCTACGGCGCCTGGCCATCGCTCTTCGGTGGCGGCCTCTACGGGATCATGCCCTCACACATCCTGGCCGGGAAGAACCGCTCCAAGATGATGACGAACGGCTACGACTTCTCCGGAGGTCCGTGGATCGCCAAGTGGCACCGGGGCGTCGACGTGACCCTCACACCGAACCCGAACTGGTACGGCACCCCGCCGAAGCTGTCGAAGGTGATCTTCCGGTTCATCCCCGACACCGCAGCCGAGTTCCAGGCGTTCAAGAACGGCGAGGTCCTCGCGATCTACCCGCAGCCCCAGCTCGACGCGGTCGAGGCGATCAAGAAGGGCCTGCCCGGTGCGGAGAAGGACATCAACGCCGACACGGGCAACCTCGAGGCGCTGTGGATGAACAACGCCAAGTTCCCGTTCGACTCGCTGGCCGTGCGCCAGGCCTTCGCCTACTCGATCGATCGTGACGCCACCGTGTCCCGCCTCTTCGGCGACCTCGGCGTCACGCAGGCGATGAACTCGCTCAACCCGCCCATCCAGTCGGCGATCTCGGATCCGACCGAGTTCGCGAAGTACACCCGCAACCTCGACATGGTCAACCAGCTGATGACCGGCGACGGGTGGGCGAAGCAGGGCGGCGTGTGGACCAAGAACGGCAAGAAGGCGACGATCACGGTCAACTCCACGACCGAGAACAAGCGGCGTGAGCTGACCGAGCAGATCGTCCAGCAGCAGGTCGCGGACGCCGGCTTCCAGCTGAAGATCAAGAACCAGTCGGCGGCGCAGCTCTTCGGCAAGACGCTGCCGGCCGGCAAGTACCAGCTCGGGCTCTACGCCCAGGTCCGGACCGACCTGGACACCGGCCTGTGCACGATCGTCTGCTCGGGCAACATCCCGAGCAAGGCGAACAACAACTCGGGTCAGAACTGGCAGCGCATCAACCAGCCGGAGATCGACCCGTTGCTCCAGACCGTCGACTCCTCGTCGGACCAGTCGGCACGCGAGGCCGGCGGGCAAGCAGGCCGATCTCCTGATGGGCGAGAACATGGTCTCGCTCCCGATCGACCCGCTGCCGAACATCTCGCTGTGGAGCACGCGCATCCAGGGCGTGACCGGGGACAACCCGATCTTCGCCATGTTCTGGAACCTCGACGAGTGGAGCCTCGCCTCCTAGGCCCGTCGACGTGACGGCATCCTGTAGGACCGTGGGCCCGGCCGAGTCCGGCCGGGCCCACGCCGTCCCTTCCCCGGTTCGTGCATGCTGACCTACATCGCCCGGCGCGCCCTCTACGCGATCCCGGTCCTGCTGCTCGCGTCGTTCCTCACGTTCGTGCTCTCGCGGCAGGCGTTCGGGAACCCGTGCATCAAGCTGTCGGCCTCGAAGGAGGGCACGACCGCGGTCCGGCGCTGTGAGGCGAACCTCGGCGTCGACAAGCCGATCACCACTCAGTTCGGCAAGTGGATCGGCAACGCGGCCCAGGGGGATCTCGGCACCAGCTCGCGGACGAACCAGGAAGTCGCCGACATGCTCCCGTCGGCGATGTGGAACACCGTCCAGCTCATGTTCTTCGGGTCGCTCCTCGCGATCGGGGTGGCGATGTTCGTGGGTGTCTTCTCGGCGGTGCGCCAGTACTCGATCCCGGACTACACGCTCACGACACTCGCGTTCATCGGGATCGCGATGCCGCCGTTCTGGTTCGGCCTGCTGTCGATCCAGTTCCTCGCGAGCCAGCCGAGGGAGTGGTTCGACCTCAAGGAGCCGATCTTCTACGCCGTCGGGCTCCACACGCCGGGACAGACCGGCTTCAACCTGGACTACCTACGGCACCTCGCACTCCCGGTGCTGACGCTGACGGTCCAGAGCATCGCGTCCTGGAGCCGGTACCTGCGGACCTCGATGCTCGATGTGCTCTCGACCGACTACATCCGCACGGCACGCGCCAAGGGCGTGCCGCGGCGCACGATCACTTGGAAGCATGCCGCCCGCAATGCGCTCGTGCCGTTCGTGACGATCGTCGCGCTCGAGACGGGAGCGCTCTTCGGCGGCCTGATCATCACCGAGAAGATCTTCTCGATCCCCGGCATGGGGCGGCTGTTCTTCGACTCCCTCGTGGTCGGTGACACCAACGTGGTCGTCGCGTGGATGATCATCAGCGCCACGTTCATCATCCTGTTCAACCTGATCGCGGACCTCCTCTACGGCATCCTCGATCCGCGGGTGCGGCTGACATGACGCTGCCCTTCGACACCGACCAGGCCCGCGATCCGAGCGGGATCGCGTCCCTCCCCATGGAGGGCGGCGTCGAGCTCGATCCGGATGGTGAGCTCAGCCCGGAGCCGATCAGCCAGTGGAAGCTGTTCCGCCGGCGGTTCTTCCGACACCGCGGCGCCGTGATCGCACTCGTCGGCCTGATCCTGATCACCTTCGCCTGCTTCTCGGTCGGCTGGCTGAGCCCGTTCGACCCCAACAAGCAGGACCTCCTCGCGAAGCCGGTAGGGCCGAACGGAACCCACTGGTTCGGCACCGACGAGCTGGGCCGCGATCAGCTCGCCCGCATCCTCAAGTCGGGGCAGCTGTCGCTGAAGATCGCCTTCGCGATCGCGATCCTGTCGGTCGCGTTCGGGACCGCGGTGGGCGCGATCGCCGGCTTCTTCGGCAAGGCATCGGATCAGATCCTGATGCGGATCACCGACGTCTTCCTGGTGGTGCCGGAGCTCGCGATCCTCGCGGTGGCGCTGACCAAGTTCGGCGCCCGGGACATCGTCATCATCCTCGTGCTGTCCGGACTGTTCTGGATGGGCATCGCGCGCGTCGTGCGCGGCCAGGTGCTCGCGATCCGCGAGAAGGAGTACGTGGAGGCCGCGCGAGCCGCGGGCGCCTCGGGGCCGCGCATCATCGTGCGCCACATCATCCCGAACATCATCGGCCCGATCATGGTGAACATGACGCTGGCGGTCACGGCCGCGATCATCACCGAGTCGACGCTGTCCTTCCTCGGCTTCGGCGTGCAGCCGCCGGACTCGTCGTGGGGAAAGATGCTCTCGGACGCCGAGGGCTACGTCGGCACGTCGAAGGCGTACCTGATCTACGGCCCGGGCATCGCGATCCTGCTCACCGTGCTGTGCGTCAACTTCATCGGCGACGGCCTCCGGGACGCGTTCGACCCGCAGAGCGAGAAGCACTGACGTGGCCGACCTGGCCGAGGAGGGCGCCGACCTGCCCACGATCGAGCCCGATGCGCAGCCGGCCACGGTCGGATCGGGTCCGGAGCCGCTGCTCGGCGTCACCGACCTGTGCGTGTCCTTCCAGACCGACGACGGCCTGGTGCGCGCGGTCGACCGCGTGACCTTCGACGTCGCCGCCGACGAGACGATCGGGATCGTGGGGGAGTCGGGATCGGGCAAGAGCGTCACGTCGCTCGCGATCCTCGGGCTGCTGCCGAAGTCGGCGCAGATCACGGGCGACATCCGGTTCAAGGGCCGTTCGCTGCGGGGACTGAGCGACAAGCAGCTCCAACCGCTGCGCGGCAACGAGATCGCGATGATCTTCCAGGATGCGCTCGCCGCGCTCAACCCGGTCCACACCGTCGGCCGCCAGATCGGCGAGGCGATCCGGGTCCACCATCACGCCGCCAAGCAGCGCGAGCTCCACGACCGGGCCGTCGAGCTGCTCGACATCGTCGGCATCCCGAACCCGACCGACCGGGTGGACCAGTACCCGCACGAGTACTCGGGCGGGATGCGCCAGCGGGCGATGATCGCGATGTCGATCGCCAACGATCCCGATCTCCTCATCGCCGACGAGCCCACGACCGCGCTCGACGTCACCGTGCAGGCGCAGGTCCTCGAGGTGCTCGAGCGGATCCAGGACCGTACGAAGTCCTCCATCATCCTGATCACGCACGACCTCGGCGTCGTCGCCGGCGTCGTGGACCGGGTGATCGTCATGTACGCCGGCCGCCAGGTGGAGTTCGGAAGCGTCGACGACACGTTCTACGCGCCCAAGCACCCCTACACCGAAGGGCTGTTGGCCTCGCTGCCGCGCCTCGACCGGCGTTCGGACAAGCGCGAGCGGCTGCACCGGATCGTCGGGCAGCCGCCGTCGCTCATCCGGCTGCCTCCGGGGTGCGCGTTCCACCCTCGCTGCCCCTACGCGGAGATCCCCGGTCGGTGCGACTCGGAACGGCCCGAGCTGGAGCCCATCGGCCCGGATCACCGGTCCGCATGCTTCTTTCCGGAGCGCGTCGGCGGCATCGGAGCCGCGCGATGAGCGCCGTGCCCGAGCCGCCGACGGTGGATCCGCCGGCCTCAGGTGCAGAGCCCATCCTCGTCGTGCGGGACCTCGTCAAGACGTTCCCGATCCGGGCCGGGCTGTTCCGCCGGATCGTCGGGCAGGTGCAAGCGGTCTCGGGAATCTCGTTCAGCGTCGGCCGCGGGGAGACCCTGGGCCTCGTCGGCGAGTCCGGCTGTGGGAAGTCCACGACGGGCCGCTCGGTGCTGCGCTTGGTCGACGTCGACAGCGGCGAGATCCGCTTCGACGGTACCGACATCCTCGGACTCGATTCGGGTGAGATGCGCCGGCTGCGCTCGAAGCTGCAGATCGTCTTCCAGGACCCGTACGTGTCGCTCAACCCGCGCATGACGGTGCTGTCGATCATCTCCGAGCCCATGCGCATCCACGGCACCTGGGGCGGAGGCGGCACCGAGCGGGTCAAGGAGCTCATGCGCCTCGTCGGGCTGAACCCCGAGCACGTGAACCGATTCCCGCACGAGTTCTCCGGCGGACAACGCCAGCGCATCGGTATCGCCCGGGCGCTCGCGCTCGACCCCGACGTGCTGATCCTCGACGAACCGGTCTCGGCGCTCGACGTCTCGATCCAGGCCGGCGTCGTCAACCTGTTGGAGGAGATCCAGGAGCGGCTCGGTCTCGCCTACGTGTTCATCGCGCACGACCTCTCGGTGGTTCGCCACATCTGCGACCGCGTCGCGGTCATGTACCTCGGCAAGATCGTCGAGATCGGCGACGCCGACGACGTCTACGAGCATGCCGGGCACCCGTACACGCAGGCACTGCTGTCGGCGGTGCCGGTGCCCGATCCGCGCAAGGAGCGCGCCCGGCACCGGATCGTGCTGGAGGGCGACGTCCCGTCGCCGGCGAACCCGCCGTCGGGCTGCCGGTTCCGCACCCGCTGCTGGAAGGCCCAGGAGATCTGCGCCGACGAGGAGCCCGAACTGGTCGACCGCGGCCAGGGTCACCCGGTCGCGTGCCACTTCGCCGAGCAGACGCAGGTCCTCTGACCCAGCGTCGCCCTCGACGTCGAACACGCGGGTGCCGACATTCAGGATGTTCCGCCCGATGCCGTGGAGCTGCGCATCGAAGTCGGCCCGGAGTGCCTCGTGACCGCTGCGCTCCCGTCCGACCCTCACGTCGGAGACGAAGAGCCCGACCAGAGCGTCGAGATCGCGTGTGTCGACGGCGAGCACGTACCGGGCGCGAGCTGGCGGACCTCCTCGTGGGCGACCAGCCGCTCGAGTGCCCCGGAGCGGCTCGTGCGATCCGCGGTTCGTTACACTCTCGCCTCCACGTCGGAGTGGCGGAATAGGCAGACGCGCTAGCTTGAGGGGCTAGTGCCCGAAAGGGCGTGGGGGTTCAAGTCCCCCCTCCGACACCAGGCGTCGACGCACCAACGCACAGCCCGCGGCTCGACCCGCTGGCGGCCGGAGGGCGACATGGGCGAGCCTGTGGCCGTGCCGGAAATCGACGGAACGGTCGGGCGCGACGCGGAGCTGGCGTGCGCGTTGGCCGCGGTCCGCGAGGTCGCGCTCGGCAGGGCGGGAATCCTCGTGGTCGAGGGCGAAGCCGGGATCGGCAAGACCCGGCTCGTTCAGAGCATCGTCGACGAGGCTCGGGACACTGACGTGACGGTGTTCCATGGTCACGCCCATCCCTTCGAGCGCAGCCGGCCGTTCGGCGTCGTCGCGGACGCGCTCGGGCTACATCGACGCGGTCGCGACCCCGCCACGGCCGCGATCAGCACCCGGCTGGGTGGCACGGGCCGACCGACCGATGCCGCCGGCGACCTCCGGTTCCAGGTCATCGAGCAGATCGTCGACCTCGTGGAGACGTCGTGCAGGGAGCGACCGGTGCTGCTGGTCGCCGAGGACGTCCACTGGGCGGACACCGCGAGCCTGTCGGCGATCTCGTCGGTGGCCCGACAGCTGCCGTTGTCACCCCTGCTGGTCGTGGTGACCGCCCGCCCCTCGCCGCTCTCGACCGAGGCCGCCCGGCTCCTCGATGATCTGTCCGCGGCCGGCGCGCGCACGCTCGAGCTGCGGCCACTGGCCCCCGCCGACGTCGCCGCCCTCGCCCGGCACGCGCTCGGCGCGCCGCCGGGTGATGAGCTGCGCGCGCTCTTGGCGAAGGCGGGCGGCAATCCGCTCTGGATCGTGGCGATGCTCGGAGCACTCGACGACGGGGGCCTCCTGCAGCGAACCGGCCAGTGCGTGGACGCGACGACCTCAGACCTTCCTGCCTCGCTCCATGCGCTCGTCGTCCGCCGCCTGCGGCACCTGCCGAAAGGGACCCGGGACCTCTTGCAGGTGACCGCGGTGCTCGGCGACGACGTGCCGCTCCGTGACGTCGCGACCGTGGCGCACCGCGCGCCGACCGACGTCGTCGCGGAGCTCGGCGACGCGTTCGAAGCGCAGCTCCTCGACGAGACGGAGGACCGGGTCGTGTTCCGCCACCAGGTGGTGCACGACGCGATCTACCAGCACGTCCCCGCTCCCAGTCGCCGGCTCCTGCACCGCGAAGCTGCGATCGCGTTGACCGCTGCCGGTGCAGACCGTCTCGACGTTGCCGGACACCTGATGCTCGGCGCTGAGCGCGGTGACGAGGAGGTGATCGCCGCACTACGAGACTGTCCGCGCGAGGCCGCGACCCGTTCACCGGATCTCGCCGTCGAGCTCGTGCGGCGCGCCGAGTCGCTGCTGCCCGGCGGTCACGATGATGCGGACCTGGTGTCGCTGGAGGTCGTGGACGCGCTGCTCCGCGCCGGCAGGGTGGCGGAAGCGTCGGCGCGGGCCGAGGCCGTGCTCGCACGGACGCACCGGGCCGACACTGACATCCCGATCCGGCTCGCGCTCCTCGGCGCGTTGGCACTCGAGAACCGGGCGACCGAGGTGATCGCGGTTGCAGAAGCGGGTCTCGCCCACCCGACCGGGCTCGGGCCGACCGAACAGGTGCTGATGCTCACCCAGCAGAGCTGGGCGCTCACGTTCTCCGGCGCGCATGCCACCGGCGACGCCACGGCGCGCCGCGCCCTCGCCATCGCCGAGTCGGCAGACGATCCTGCGAGCACCGTGTGGGCGCTGACGTCGCTATTGGTCGCCGAGGGTCGGCTCGGACGCTTCGGCGACGCACTGATGCACGCGCGTCGCGCGACGGCGCTGACCGAGACCTCGCCCGTCGTGCGATCGCTCCCGCTCCGGCCCAAGCTCTTCGTGGGTCTGGCGTTGTTCGACGCCGATCTGGTCGACGAGGCGCGCGGCGCCTACCGGGAGGCCCTCGAGGACGAGTTCGGCTCCGGGTGGTGGACCTCGGACACGCTGATGGCCGACGCCCAGGCGTCGTTCGCGCTGGGCGAGTGGGACGACGCGGTACCTCGTCTCATCGCCGGTGGCGAAGCGGCGAGAGAGAAGCACCACCCCCTGCTCGAGTCGCAGTCGATCGCCTACCGGGCGATCATCGCCACCGCGACCGGCGACCTCCGGGCTGCGACGGACCTTGTCGCGCGCTTGCCCGAGGTACGAGAGGGCGAACCCCCGATCTACAACGCGGGCGTTGTCGTGCTCGCGGTAGCGCTGCTCGCGATCGCCGAGGGCGACCAGCCGAAGGCGTTCGAAGCGCTCCTGCACTGCTGGCGAATCGACGCCGCGACCGGCAACCGCTACTACCACCGCGCGCTCGCCCCGCATCTGGTGCGCGTGGCCCTGGCGCTCGGGCACCACGACGTGGCGCACGACGTGGCGGACGTCGTCGCCGAGAGCGCGGCGATCGGCCCCGAGGTCCCGACGCTGCAGAGCGCGGCCCTACGTTGCCGGGGCCTGATCACCGGGGACATCGAGCCGATGCTCGCATCGGTCGACCTGGCGCGCGACGCCCGGATCGTCGGTGAGCACACCGGCGCCTGCGAGGACGCTGCGGTCGTGCTCGCCGCAGCCGGACAGCGGGACGACGCCGTCGCGATGCTCGCCGAGGCCCTCGAACTCCACGAGCGCACCGGCGCTGACAGCTGGGCCGCCCGGGTGCGGGCCCGGCTGCGCGAGCTCGGCGTCCGCCCGGGACAGCGGGGGCCCCGGGACCGGCCGACGCACGGTTGGGACAGCCTCACCGACACCGAACGGACGGTGTCGACGCTGGTCGCCGAAGGCCTGACCAACAATGCCGTCGCCCGGCGGCTCTACATCTCTCCCCACACGGTCAACACCCATCTGCGGCACGTGTTCGCCAAGCTCGGCGTGTCCAACCGCGTGGAACTCGCCGTCGAGGTACATCGCACGATCGAGTGATGTCTCGGGGCGGGGAGTCTGCGCACACTCGCAGGCGTGCAATCGGTCGCCTTCGCCCTACCCCTGCTCCCCGGGCACACCGAGGCCGACCGGGTCGCGCTCGCCTCGTGCTGGACGGGTGCGCGCCGGGAGCAGTTCGGGGACGCTCGGCGCCGCGCCGGCGTGGCGCGCGAGGCGGTCTGGATCCAGCCGGGCCCGGAGCAGGACCTCGCCGTGGTCTACGTCGAGGCCGACGATGTCGCCGCCGCGTTCACGATGCTGGCGACCTCGGGCGAGCCGTTCGACCGCTGGTTCCGCGAACACACCCGCCGCGTGCACGGCATCGCAGTGCAGGGCCGGTTCACCCCGCCCGAGCTGGTGCTGGATTTCGACGTCAACCGCATCTGAGCGAGGAAGGAACACGACATGTGGGCACAGCTGATCGAGATGCGCCTCAAGCCGGGCGAGGATCCCACGGAGTTGATCGCCCAGATCCGCGCGGCCGAGCAGCCGGGCTCCGGTCTGGTCCGCAGCCTGATGATGCGCGATCAGGGCGATCCGAGCCGGGTGTTCACGCTGGTGGTGTTCGAGAGCGAGGAGCACGCGCGCGCCCGTGAACAGGACACGCGACGCCAGGAAGGACTGCAGTCGGCGCGGGCGACCATGGAGGCGATCTTCGCCGGTCCGCCGAGCTTTACCGATCTCACCGTCGTCGACGAGTGGGAGGGCGCGACCGCATGAGCGAGCACCCGAACATCGCAGCCGTCCGGTCGGCGTACGACGCCGTGGGCCGCGGCGACGTTGCGGCCTTCAGCGACACGCTCGACGAGGACGTCCTCTGGTACGAGTCGACTCCGGGGTTCGAGGGCGAGTACCGCGGCAGGGACGCCGCCGTGGCCATGCTCGGGCGCGTGTTCGCGGAGAGCGGCATGGAGGTGATCGACCTCGCGATCCGGCACATCCTCGCCGACGACGACTACGCGGCAGTGCTCATCGACGTGACGATGTCGCTCGGTGGCCGGAAGCGCACGGGAGGGTACGTCGACGTCTACCGGCTGCGCGACGGCAAGGTCACCGAGCACCGCCACCTTCCCGTCGATCCGAAGGCCGAAGCGGAGTTCTTCGCCGGCTGACGCGCATGGAGTGGTCCGGCGGCGATGCGGGACCGGAAACGAGGAGGAACCACATGGCCGTGATCATGAGCACCGAGGTCCCTGGCGCCGACGCCACCTTCATGGACGGGATGCGCGCCGCGGGGGTGGCGGACGCGATCTCGAGGGCTCCCGGCTTCGTCAGCCACATCAGCGGCGCGTCGGGCACCGGCTACCGCGTGATCGAGGTCTGGGAGACCCCCGAGGCCCACCAGAGCTGGTTCGACGAGCACGTCGCCCCCAACCTCCCGCCAGGGGTGGACCGTCCGGAGTGGGAGTACATCGACCTGCTCATGGAAGTGCCGGGGTGACCGCCGGTTCGTTCGACCGCTGAGCGGCGAATCTGCGCTCGCGCCGACATTCGCCCACCTACCAGCTCGACGATTCCACCGAAGGGACGACCATGGACAACGCGACGACGATGCGACGGACCTACGAGCTGCTCAACGCGGGCGACATCGACGGGTTCGGCGACCTGCTCACCGATGACTTCGTGGAGCACGAGGAGCTCCCCGGCCTCGCCCAGGGCAAGGAAGGGGTGCTGGAGCTCTTCCGGATGTACCGAGTGGCGTTTCCCGATCTCCGGATGGAGCCCGACGACGTCATCGCCGCCGGCGACAAGGTGGTCGCCCGGGTGACTGCCACCGCGACCCAGACCGGGGAGTTCATGGGGATGCCGGCGTCGGGGAAGGCGGTCGAGATCCAGCTGATCGACATCATGCGGTTCGACGACGCCGGCATGGTGTGCGAGCACTGGGGCGTCATGGACATGCTCTCGATGCTCCAGCAGCTCGGAGCACTCCCGGACGGCGTCCCCGGGTAGTCACCCACGTCGAACGCGCATCCAGAGCTCGGCGCACAGCAACGGTGGGGCACCGGTCCGCGCGTTCCTCCGACACCGCTTGTCGCAGAGCTCGAGCCCGTTCACGGTACCCACGCCATGCGGGGCACAACGGTACGCGGGTCAACTGTCAGCGGGCCCTGCGTTCTGCATTGCGTCGGCAATGGCGACGTCGACCTCGGCGAGCAGGTCGGATGGGCTGAACTGCACGAGCTCGGTTCCGGCGTCGGCCCGCCAGGACGTGTGACCGGCGGGCATATAGAAGGCGTCTCCTGCCTCGACGGTCTCGGCACGGCCATCCTCGTAGCCAACCGTCACCCTGCCCGCCAGCAGATAGCCCCAGTGGGGGCAGTTGCACATGCCCTCGGACAGCGACGCCAGAACCGGTGTGATGTCCTGGCTCTCATGGAGCGTCACGAGGTTGATGGTGTAGCCGCCGGCGGCCTTGGTTTGGTCCACGACGACACCGTGGTCCTCGACCTTGTCCCAGCTCGCATTCGAAGCAGTCGGCATGGTCACTTTCCTTCTGTCGGGTGTCGGTCTCGAGACCGTACGGAGATCGCCCCCGCCGATCATGAGGAGATTTCCTCATCTCGGGATGGTCCTAGCCTCTGGTCCGTGAACGAGGTCGACAGCCGAAAGCCGGTCCGGCTCGCAGAACTCGTCGCCGCGTTGTCACTGGGCATCGATCTCGGGTTCGGCCAGCCCATGGAGCACGTGCTCCGTCAGTGCCGGATCGCCCTCCGGCTCGGCGAGCTCATCGACCTCGACGAAGAACGCCGCGTCGCCCTCTACTACGCGGCTCTGCTCGTCAACGTGGGCTGCCATTCGGATGCCCACGAGCAGGCCCGTTGGTGTGGCGACGACATCGCGATGAAGGCCACCAAGTACGACTACGAACCGCGCAGCATCCAGGAGATGGTGGGCATGCTGCGGCTACTGGGATCGGGGAACCCGCCCGTGCACCGGATTCGCGTCGCGTTCGACTTCGCGGTGTCAGGACACAAGGACATGGACGGGATGATCGAGCAGCATGCCGAGCTGGCCCGGTCGCTGGGGGCGGAGCTCGGGCTGTCGCCCGCAGCGCTCGAGGCGCTCGCCTGCTCCTATGAGCGTTGGGATGGTCGGGGCTGGCCGGGTGAGCGAGCCGGCGACGCGATCCCAGTCGTGGCGCGCGTGACACAGCTCGCCGAGTTCGTCGAGGTCGCTCACCGCGCTGGGGGAATCGAGGCCGCACGGGAAATCGCGACACGCCGTTCTGGCAAGCAGTTCGATCCACACCTGGTCGCGGTGCTGTGCGCCGACACCGAGAAGGTGTTTCACGACATCGACGAGCTGGGATCGTGGGACGCCGTCATCGACGCGGAACCCGCGCTCGCGGTGCGTCTGTCGTCTACGGAATGCGACGACGCGCTGGCGGCCATCGCCAGATTCGTCGACCTGAAGTCACCATTCACCCTCGGGCACTCCATCGCAACCGCCGAGCTCGCGGCGCGCGCCGGCCAGCGGCTCGGCATGTCCACCGAGGATTCCGCAGCGCTGCACCGGGCAGGTCTCGTCGCCGGCTTCGGTCGCCTCGGCGTGTCGAACACGATCTGGGACAAGCGCTCGCCGCTCACCGCCGGAGACTGGGAGCGAGTACGGCTGCAGCCGCACTACACCGAGCGCATGCTCCACCAGTCCGAAGCTCTTGGCTCCCTGGGGCGCATCGCCGCACAGTACCGGGAACGCCTCGACGGGTCTGGCTACCCGCGGGGGCTGTCGGGAGGTGCGATCGCGAGACCGGCGAGGATCCTCGGAGCCGCGGACGCCTACCAGGCGATGTGCGAACCCCGGCCGCATCGTCCAGCCCTGTCCACAGAAGAGGCCGCCCGCGAGCTGCGCGGCGAGGTTCGACACGGTGGGCTCGATGGTGATGCGGCCGAGGCGGTCCTCCACGCCGCCGGCCATCGGGGCCCGCGCCGTCGCGAAGGCCCGGCTGGGCTCACGGCCCGCGAGGTCGACGTGCTCCGCCTGGTCGCGTACGGCCTTTCCACCAAGCAGATCGCCGGACGCCTCGTCATCGCGCCAAAGACCGCCGGCAACCACATCGAGCACGTCTACACGAAGATCGGCGTGTCAAGCCGCGCCGCGGCGGCCCTGTTCGCCATGCAGCATGGCCTGCTTCCGGCGGAAGGCTTCCCGTCTCAGGACTCGTCAAATGGGGACTGAGGCGCATCGTCGGTCCTCGAACGGCGGCCGCGCGCCGTGACAAACCACACCACCGTGCCGTCTCTCTTCCAAGCGGATCCGGCAATCCCGGAGACTCGGCCGCGCTCTTCGTCGCGACCCGATGGAGCCAACGGCTCGCCAATGTGTCAGGCCGCTGGGCGACTCCCGATCACATCGCTCCCTGCCCGGATCTCATGGTCGAGCGGAGTTGCAACCGTGGAACGAATAGCGATCCGGTGAGCGCGGCCGGTGGGCTACCAGAACCGAGCGTTCCTCCGACACGGAAGAACCGGTCCGCCCCGGTACGCCCTCAAACAAGGTTCCAAAGTGGTCGATGTGTTGGGTACGGCGACGACTCACCCTGCATCTCGATCGCTGGTCGAGTTGATGGCCGACCTTTCCTGCGCGGTTCGGCCGGGAACGAACCCGCCGCAGCGCCGGAGCTCGACCTTCGTCACGTAATGGGGAGTCGCGGACCGGTCAGATGCGGATGACGTCAACGATCCCATCGAGGGCGCGGAAGTCGTCGGGGTTGCGGGTGTACAGGGGGAGCTCTTCTGCCAAAGCAGTCGCTGCGATGAGCAGGTCGACGGTGCGTGCTCCTCTCGGCTTGCGTCCTGGGGCAGCGATCGCGGCAAGGACGCGTCCATAGGCACGGGCGGCTTCTGTGCTGAAGGGCAGCGGATCGAATGCCGCCTCCGTTCGCTGCAGCCGATCCTGGCGCCGGCCCCGTTCCGCTGGATCGGTCGTCGCGTGAGGCCCGGCCGTGAGCTCGGCCATAGTGATCGCGCTGATCGCGACTTCGGGAGGAAGTTCGTCAGCGGAGATGCGTTCGAGGTCGATCACGACGCTGGTGTCGAGGAGTCCTCGCTCGGGCCGAGGACGGTCAGGCACGAGGTTCGATGTCCTGGCCGGCCAGATCATCGAGGTCTCGTCGGAACCCGTCTGCGTCGATCGCTGGGGCTGCGCTGAAGGTGTCGATCACCGCAGCGGCGCTGATGAAGCGCCGACGACGCAAGGGCGTGAGCTCGCCGACGGGTTCACCATTGCTCGTGATCGTGAACGTCGAGCAGCTTGCTGGTCGCGGTGTCGTCGTGAACCTTGGCGGTAGCATCACATTCGTGAGCGAAGAGCGCGAGCCGGTGCCCTTCGAGGTGTACGAGCCTGGCGTGTACCTGCACGGCACGAAGGCGGACCTCGCCGTGGGCGAGATGCTGGTTGCCGGCCGTGAGTCGAACTTCGAAGAGGGCCGGGTGATGAACTACATCTACTTCACCGCGACCGTCGACGCTGCGACCTGGGGAGCCGAACTCGCCGCCGGTGAAGGCCGCGGGAGAATCTACGTCGTCGAGCCGACTGGCGAGTTCGAAGACGACCCCAATGTCACGAACAAGAAGTTTCCTGGGAATCCGACGCAGTCGTTCCGTAGCGTCGAGCCGGTGCGCGTCGTCGGTGAGCTGGTCGAGTGGGTCGGTCATTCGCCTGAGAAGCTGCTGGCCATGCGCGCCGGCATAGAGCGGATCGGACCGGGACACATCGAGGACTGAGCGGCCCGATCCCGCGTGGACGACAGGCCCACCCCTGTGAAGACCGGTTGCGGAACCGTTCGGAGATCACCCGGGAGGAGGAACGTGTCGTCCTCACGTTGAGCCGAACGCAACCGCGGGGGAGCACTCGCGGTCAGGAGCTGCCGATCACCTCGAGGAGCCTGGCGGTCTCCGCGGGCCGGGCGATCATCATGTCGTGCCCGGACGCGATGTCGAACATCTCCGCCCCGCCGGCCTCGGCCCGTCGCCACGATCGCTCCAGGCTGGGGAGCGGGGGGTCGGTGTGTCGGATGTACGCGCAGGGAACGGCAGCGAGCGCGTCGGGCGAGAACACCGCCGGTTCTTTGCAGCAGCGGAGGGGGAAGTCCGTCAACCTCGGCCCCACCCAGGCCCGATCGTCCGGATCGGTCACGCCCCACTGATCGAGGAACGCCGGTGAGGCCGGCACCCGCCAGCCGTCGCCGGCCGAGTCCGCCAGCTCGAGGTATCGCCGGGCGGTGGCCTCAGGTTCGACGTCGAGGAGGCTCTCCCCGGAGCCGGTCAGGAACGCCCCGAGATACGCGACCTTGCGGATCCGGCCGTCGGCCTGTTCCACGACGGGACCGGCGAGCACACCGGCGTAGCTGTGCACACCGAGCACGACATCGCGCAGGTCCTCGAACCAGAGCAGCTCAGTGAGATCGCCGACGTGCGTAGCGATGCCCACGTCCCTCGTGAGCAGGTGCCTGCGCTCGCCCTGCCCCGTCAGCGTCGGGGTGTGAACAGTGTGCCCGGCCTCTTCGAGGCGGCGCTGGACCTCGCGCCAGCACCACCCGCCGTGCATCGCGCCGTGGACGAGAACGAACGTGGACATCGCATCACTCTTGCAGCGATCCGATTCGCGTGGGCTCCTGGCGCCGGCTTCCACTGCGGCCTTCTTTCGCGGGTACCGCTTCTTCGCGCCGGGCGTGCGTCCCGGTTCGAAGGCGGGAAGTAGGGTGAGATCATGGTGAAGCGGGGCGTGACGGGCGAGATCGACGGCGTGTCGGTCGCGGACATCGCCCACCTGGCGTCTGGCGATGGACCCTGCGTGTCGCTGTTCATGCCGACGCATCGCTTCGGCCCCGAGACCCAGCAGGACCCGGTTCGCTTGCGGAATCTGATCGACAGGGCCGCGGGAGACCTGCGCGCGGACGCAGTACCAGATGGTGTCATCGACGACGTGTTGATTCCGTTGCGTGCGCTGTCGGAGGACCGCGTGTTCTGGCAGCACCAGGCCGACGGGTTGGCGGCATTTTCGGCGCCAGGCCGCTTCGCGCGGTTTCGGGTGTCGCGACCGCTGGCCGCGGAGGCCACGGTGGCGGCGTCGTTCCGGGTCCGGCCCCTGCTGCCCGCCGTGTTGGGCGACGAGGCGTTCTTCGTCCTCGCCCTGAGTCAGAACACGGTGCGCCTGTTCGAAGCGACGCGCGACACGATCGGCGAGATGGTGCCAGGTCCGGTCGTCGGTTCGATGGTCCAGACCCTGGCGAACGAAGATCACCAGCGCCAACTGCAGTACCGCTCCGCAGGCGGGGAGGCGCAGTTCCACGGCCACGGTGCCGGGGACGAGATCGACAAGGCCGAAGTCGAGCGCTTCCTTCGCGCGGTCGACCAGGCGGTGGTCGAGCGGCTCGGTGATGAGCACAGCCCGTTGGTGCTGGCATGTGTCGGCTACTACCTGCCGATCTATCAGTCCGTGACGCAGTACGCGCATCTGGTGGACGGGGTGGTCGAAGGCAACCCTGAGCATCGGACGCCGGCCGAGTTGCACGCTCCGGCATGGGCGCTCGTCGAGTCGCTCCTGGCAGAGCGCCGTGACGGCGAGCTGCACCACTTTCACGACACGCTGGGGACCGGGCGCTCGATCACCGCGGTCGACGAGATCGTTGTTCGGGCCCGCGAGGGCCGGGTCGACACTCTCTTCGTTGCTGAAGCGCCGCCGGAGTGGGGTCGGATCGATCCCGATGACGGCACGGTGATCAGGGCCAGCGAGCCGTCGATCGCGTGCGAGGACCTCGTCGACCGTGCGGTGTTCGACACGTTGGGCTGTGGCGGCACGGTCCGCGTTGTCGACGCGGCGGCGATCGGCGCGGTTGCCGGCGCCTTGTTGCGCTACTGACTTGTTCGATGACACGGGGAGCATGAATGGATCAGCGAGACGAGACTGCGACTGTCGAAGCGAGCTTGCGGTTGGGAAGTGGGCTCGTCCCCACGGAACGTCCCGAAATCGTCGAGCACTGGGCGAGCCTCGACGCGCGTCTTCGATCGTTCCCGGCTGGGACCGTCGAGCTGCAGCTCACGATCAAGGAGCGAGCCACTCCCAGTCAGCACACGACGCTCGAGGCCTGGATCGCCGGCCAACCCCGTCTGGTGGCCACGTCGACCGAGCCGGAGTTCGGAGCGGCGTTGAGCGAGGTGCGTGACGATCTCATCCGCCAGCTGACCGACGCCAAGAACCGGACCGAACCGCGCAACAACTCTCGCCGCCGCTCCACCAAGCCCTGACAAGGGGTGCCCGCCACCCGGTGATGGGGCGGACGGAGCGCGACGCCCTTCACGTCTGCTACACAATTCTCGGGGCGGGAGCCCCGCACCGGGCCGGGGGAGGTGTGCACGCGTGCGGGAAACCGGGGGGTGCCGGCAGGGGGTCTTGTCTCGCGTCGCCACCGCGATCGTCGTCGGCGTGGTTGCGAGCACGCTCCCGTCGACCTCTGGGCTCGTCCCGCCGGCCGGGGCGGCGGAACCCTGCACGATCGCGTGGACCGGTGGCGCCGGCACGCCGCTCTGGGACGACCCCGCCAACTGGTCGACCGCCGCGCTCCCCGCGCCGGCCGATACCCCGTGTGTCCCCAGCGGTGCCGTAGTCCAGGTCGTCGGCGCCGTCGGTGTCGCAGGGCTCGTTCTCGACGCGGCGACCCTCGAGGTTCCCTCCTCTACGACGCTCGACGTCGCCGGCGTGTTCGATGCGGCGTTGGCCACGGTGAACACCACGGGGGCGCTCGCCACCGGAACCCAGTCGACGATCGGGCGGTTGACGGTTGGTGGTGGGGTGTTGTCGAACGTGGGGCCGATGTCGGTGGGTGAGTTGGTGTGGGGTGGTGGTGAGTTCGTCGGCCCGGGGGACGTGACGGTGTCGGGGTCGTCGTCGTGGCTGGGGAACATCCACACGTTGCGGACCGATCTCCTGGTCGAGGGGCCGCTGTCGTGGACGGGCGGATCGGTGAATCTTGCGGCCGATGGCGGCTCGGAGACCGCGGATCTCACGCTCGACGGCGATGCGGTCATCAGTATCGACAACAGCGGTCAGGGGTTCTACGCGATCGATCCACCGGCGGGTCGGACGCGGCCGACGGTCCGGGTCGGTTCGTCGGGTTCGGTGACCGAGACGAACCGGTTCGCGATGTCGAACCTCGATCTGGTGCTGGACGGGACCTGGACGGTGGACGGCCCCATCAGCCAGACGTTCCTGGTACGCACCGGTACGGTGAACGGCTCGTTGGTGTTGGCCAACGGCGCCGGTGTGATCTTCGACGGCAATGGTGAGGTCACCGTCACCGCGACCGGAACGATCGCTTCGGCAGTACCGGGCGCGACCGACACCACCGTCGAGATGCGCGGATTCACGCCCGTATACACCATCGCCGCCGGCGCCACCTACGACGTCGCCACCACCACCCTCACCGGCGGAACCTTCGTGATCTCCGATCCCCACACGTTCCCCCGGTTGACGGTTGGTGGTGGGGTGTTGTCGAACGTGGGGCCGATGTCGGTGGGTGAGTTGGTGTGGGGTGGTGGTGAGTTCGTCGGCCCGGGGGACGTGACGGTGTCGGGGTCGTCGTCGTGGCTGGGGAACATCCACACGTTGCGGACCGATCTCCTGGTCGAGGGGCCGCTGTCGTGGACGGGCGGATCGGTGAATCTTGCGGCCGATGGCGGCTCGGAGACCGCGGATCTCACGCTCGACGGCGATGCGGTCATCAGTATCGACAACAGCGGTCAGGGGTTCTACGCGATCGATCCACCGGCGGGTCGGACGCGGCCGACGGTCCGGGTCGGTTCGTCGGGTTCGGTGACCGAGACGAACCGGTTCGCGATGTCGAACCTCGATCTGGTGCTGGACGGGACCTGGACGGTGGACGGCCCCATCAGCCAGACGTTCCTGGTACGCACCGGTACGGTGAACGGCTCGTTGGTGTTGGCCAACGGCGCCGGTGTGATCTTCGACGGCAATGGTGAGGTCACCGTCACCGCGACCGGAACGATCGCTTCGGCAGTACCGGGCGCGACCGACACCACCGTCGAGATGCGCGGATTCACGCCCGTATACACCATCGCCGCCGGCGCCACCTACGACGTCGCCACCACCACCCTCACCGGCGGAACACTGATCGTGGAGTCAGGTGCGAGCGCAACGTCGTCGTCCTTCTTCAGTGGCGCAACCGTCCGCCTGAAGCCGGGTGCCCGGCTCACGGTCGACGGCGACCTCACCCAGTCCGGCACCGGCCGGTACATCGTCGAGGTTTCCGACGCCGCCTACGGCGCTGCCGTGGTGGGTGGTACCGCACACCTGGACGGCACGCTGGCGGTCGCCACCGTGGGTCCCTTCGTACCCGATGGTTCCGAGGGGTACGTCATCGTGGACGCCGCCGCGTTGGTGGGATCGTTCGCGACAACGACGGGTGTCGGCGTCGATCTGGGCAACGGCGGGAGCTTCGTGCTGTCCTATGACGGCCCCAACGGCAATGTGGTGCTGGGGATCGACGGCGTGCTGCCGTGCCGTACGTGGGACGGCGGCGGCGCCACATCGAGCTGGCAAGAGGCGGCGAACTGGAGCAACGACCTCCTGCCCGCATCGGGCCACGACGTCTGCATCCCGGCGGGCTTCGACATCGTCTACGACGGCGGCGATCTGGACGTCGCGTCGCTCACGATGCTCGCGCCCACCGGTGGCGGGAGCCCGAGTTCGCTCGAGATCGCCGGTGGCATGCTCAACGTCGACGGCACGGCGAGGCTGTCGGGTGTCCTTCGCCTGACCGGTACCGGCACGTTGGCCGCCGGCGCACTCGAGGTCACCGAGCTGATCGTCGACGGCGGATATCTCCGGCTCGGCAGCGGCCTCAACCACGTCGACTCCCTGTGGTTCGACGCCGGGACCATCGGCGGTGACGGCGACCTCACCCTCACCGGTCCCACCCACTGGTCCGGTGGGTCGTGGGGCGGCGCGGGGGTCACGACCATTGCCGCCGGTGCTGCCCTCACCATCGCCGATCCCCAGGGCGCGCCTGCCCGCGTGCTCGGTCGTGTGCTCCACAACGAGGGCCAGATCGTCTGGAGCGCCGGAGACATCGAGGCCCGCACCGATCTCGGGACCCCGGTTCCAGCACTCGAGAACGCGGGCTCGATGACGATCACCGGCGGTTCTCGCTTCACGGGGTCGGTCTCGAACCTCGCCGCGGGCACCGTGGTGCTCGGAGCCGGAGCGGGTCTCTCGGTGGGGAGCCTCACCAACGCCGGCAGGTTGGAGATCAGGGCCGGTGCGATCCTCTCGCCGCTCGTCGATTTCGCGAACGAGGCCTCCGGCGAGCTCGCGGTCGCGATCTATGGTTCGTCGACCCTGGACACGGGCCAGATCCTCCTCCCGGGTGGTACGGCACACCTCGCCGGCACGTTGGCATTGGACGTCCTCGACTCCTCTGCGTCGTTCATCGCCCCGCTCACGGTGATCGACGCTGCCGACATCGCGGGGGAGTTCGATGCCGTCGTCGGCGCCGACCTCTCCGATGGGAAGCGCATCGAGGTCATCTACGACGTCGTCAACGGTGACGTCGTGCTCAACATCCCGGCGGATCTGTTTGTCGCGGACGGCGCCACGGGCGAGGGTGACGCGGGGGTGCTGGTGGTGCGGGTCGATCTCGACCAACCGGCGCAACGAGACGTGGACCTCGTCCTCGCCGCCAGCGGCGGGACCGCCATCGCGGGAGAGGACTTCATCCTGCCTCCGGGCACGACGATTCACGTCCCCGCCGGAAGCCTGAACGCCAGCGTGTCGATCGACGTGGTCGACGACGCCATCAGGGAGCCTGACGAGACCGTCGAGTTCGCGGTTTCGTACGCCGATCCTGCCTCTGCCTCCTATCTCAGGATCGTCGATCCGGTCGGCACCTACACGATCGCGGACGACGATCCCATGCCGACGATGAGCTTCCTGGATGGAACGGTCGGCGAGGCCGCAACGCCGGGTGATCCGAGCACCATGTGGCCCGAGATCGTGCTCTCGGCGCCGCTCCTGCAGGACACGTCGGTGCGCATCGTGGCCACTGCGGGCACCGCGACCGTCAGCCCCGATCTCGTGTTCTCGGCCGGCGAGGACCTGGTCGATCCTGCGGTTGCGCCAGGTCTGGTCCTGATCCCGGCGGGGACGACCGCGGTTCGGTTGGAGTTGACCGTCTTCGCGGACGATCTCGTCGAGGGCGACGAGTACCTCGACCTCGCCCTCGACGAGATCGACCTGAGTCTGGTCATCCCGCTCGACACTGTCGCGCAGTTGACGCTGGAGGACGCGGACGGAACCGTGTCGCTGGACTTCCATGACGGCGCCGTCGCCGAGGGCGTACCGTATTCGGCCGAGGTCGGCTGGCCGACGCTGTCCTTGTCTGCGCCGCTCACGACGGACCTGTCCGTCGCGGTGGAGGCGATCGGCGGCACGGCGACGGTGTCGGCGGACCCGTTCGAGCCCGGCACCGACATCGTCGATCCGTCGATATTCCCCGGTATGGTCACGATCCCTGCCGGAGCGACGTCGGTCGCCGTGCCCATCGTCAGCGTCACCGACGGCCTGAGCGAGGGCGACGAGTTCGTGTCGCTCCGGGCGGCGGTCGATGCTGCCGACGCAGGCCGGGTGACGGTGGCCGATGACATCGCCGAGCTCGTCGTGTGGGATCTCGACGATGCCCCGAGCGCGGTGGTGAGCGTCGATCCGCTCACCGTGAACGAGGCGTCGGGCTCGGTGGACATGACCGCGCGCCTGTCCATGCCGCTGCCCGAGCGCACGTCCTTCTCGGTGGACGTCTTCGCCCTCTCGGACGCCGAGGCTACGGGCACGTCACCCAACGTCGTGTTCGAGGCAGGCCAGACCGAACAGCGTTTCGGCATGAACATCATCGATGATCTGCTGAGCGAAAGTGACGAGGAGCTCCCGCTGCGTGCGAGCCCCTTCGACATGACCACGCTCGCGTTCGTCGATACTGCCGTTGATCTGGGGCCGCTGACGATCATCGACAACGATGGGCGGCGGACGGACTCCACGCCGCCGACGGTGCAGCAACACGCGAACATGACAGTGCTCACGACTGAGCCGGTGGGCTCTTCCGTCCCGGTGACCTACACCGTGGTCGCGAGCGACGACGTCGACCCGTCCCCGGTGGTCAGCTGCACCCCGGGTTCCGGCTCGCCGTTCGAAGTCGGGCAGACGACCACCGTGAGCTGCCAAGCTCGCGACAACGCCTTCAACTACTCCGCGTCGATGTCGTTCGAGGTCGCGGTGTCGGTGGCTCCTGTGGCTCCGAGCCGCTCGGTCATCCCCGTCAGGTCGACCACGTTGCTCCGTATGGGTGGACTGGCGCCGCGGAGCCGAGTCGTCGCCACCCTGTTCAGCGAGCCGATCGCACTCGGCGAGACCGTTGCCGACGCCGACGGCAACGTCGAGCTCGAGGTCACGATCCCTCCAGAGGCCGTCGTGGGTGACCACCACATCGAGCTCGCGGGCGTGAGCACCGACGGCGCCATCGTGAAGGCCGTCGTGGCGGTCACTGTCACCCCATCGGGCATGGCCGATTCGTACGACGGGACGCAGGACGTCCTGCTATCGGTGGATGCCCCGGGCGTGCTCACCAACGACCCGCCGGAAGCGAACGGGCCGGTCGTGGTCACGTCGCACGACGCGACCAGCCAGTTCGGTGGGGAAGTGGCCGTGGGCGCCGACGGTTCCTTCACCTACCAACCGGCCAAGGGCTTCGCCGGAGTCGACACCTTCGAGTACACGATCGGCGATGACACGGGGACGCTCGACACGATCGCCGTGACGATCCTGGTCAGTGCGACATCCAACCGCGGCGTCTCCGTCGAGTTCGAGCGCCTCGACCTGGAGGAAGCCTCGGTCGCCGGCTCCGTCAAGATCGCGAACGACGGTCCTGCTCCGAGCCAGGTCGATGCTGTGGAGATCCTCGTCGAGTACCGCAACGGCAAGAGGTGGACCGCGGTCACCCTCGTCGAAGACACCTGCGTCCTCGATCCTGCACCGGCGTTCCTGGTCTCCGAGACCACCACGGTCCGATTCTCGAATTGCGTGCTCGCCTCGCCGATTCCGCAGGGCGCGAGCGTCCGGGTCACTGCCAACGTCCACATCTTCGGGCGCATCGGTGGTCGTGGACATGCCGACGGGTGGTTCTCGGCCAGGGCATCCGAGAAGCTTTCGAGCTGAGCCACGCTGCCGAGTCCACCGCTCAGGTATCGCCGGGAACCAGCTCGAAGTCCTCCCAACGCCTGCCCGAACGCACCGGTCATCCCTGCGACACCACCACCGCCCCGGGGCTTCGGGCGTCCTGGCCGGCGTGGCCGGCGTGGTCGAGACCGCGCTCAGCCGGCACAATTCTCGGCGACGAAGGCCGAGAGGTTCTGCGCCGCTTTGGCGAAGTCGGGATCGGCGAACACCCGGCCGAGCTGAGCAGCTTCGAGGGCCGCGGCCGGCTTGCCGTCCCGGATGCCCTTCCAGTCGACACCCGCGGATCGGTCGGCGAGCTCGGCGTACGCGTCCGCCAGCACCTGGACGTCGTCGGCCACCTCGCTGGGAGCGTCGTCACTGGCCTGGTCGAGGAAGTCGGCGGTCCTCTTGAAGTCCTCGGTGAGGTCGTCGCCATTGGCCAACGAGGAGCCGAGGTTGCCCTGATCGAACGCCCGTACCAGCTGCCGGCAATCGGCGTTCGCGAAGAACCCGCTCGAACTCGTCCCGGAGTCGGAACCGCTCTTGGATCTGGGCGTATCGCGGGTCTGCTCCGCATCGCCCGAGCCATTGCTCGTATCGCTGCTGCCCCCGCAGCCGGCAGCGGCGAGGGTGCACGCCACCACGACGGCCAACGCGCACCTCATGCTTCGTGTCGTCATGGTCCACCTCGGCTCCGCGATCGAGATTGTCCACCGTACCGGACGTCTTCGACGGACGTGACCAGCCGAGACCCCGGCGGAACGGCTTACGGAGCGCCGCCGACGCGCCGATCGGCCGCGGCGTCCATCACTTCCTCTCGGATGGACGGCGGCGCGTGGCCCTCAGCCGGCGGTGGCCTTCGCCGCCCTCTTGGACGCGGCCTTCTTGGTCGGGGCCTTCTTCGCAACCTTGCGAGCGACCGTCTTGTTCGCCGCGGTCTTCTTCGCCGGCTTCTTCGCGGCCTTCTTCACCGGCTTCCTCGCCGCGGGCCTCTTCTTCGCCGTCTTCTTGGCCGCGGCCTTCTTCGCGGGCGACCGCCTCGACGCCACTGCCTCCACACCTGCTCGTCGCATCTCGCGCACGCGTCGCTCGACGTCCCGGATCTCGCGGCGCAGGCTCACGATCTGGGCCTGGATCTCCTTGTCGACGGCCTTGAGGAGCCGCTGCGTGGATGCCTCCCCGTGGTCGAGCAGCCGCTTCAACTGGAGCTCAGCCTCGCGGGCCTGCTTCTCGGAGGCCTGCGTGATCTGATCCGTGACCTTGCTGAGCCGGTCGAGCAGATCAGCGATGCTGTCGGGGTTCTTGCTCGGGTTCGGCATGGGCGTGCTCCTTCGAGTGGGTGACGAGTTCACGGTACGAAGCTCTCCTCGGACGCGATAGATCCGTTGGTCCCTAACTGGCGATCGGTGACGCCGACGCGACCCATCCGCGTCAGTGCGGGCCGGCGGACGGATCGTGGGTCGTGATCACCGGAACTGCACCCGGACCACGGTCGCTTCCCAGAGGACGCTGTCCTCGGTCCCGAACGTCTTCAGAACGATGCTGCCGCCGGTCGCGGTCGGTGTGCTGAAGGCGATGGCCTTCGAGAACGGGCCCATCCGACCGTTCGCGCCACCGGTGACGAAGTCCGTGGCAACCGGGGCGAGCGAGCCGTCCTGGCGGATCTCGACGCTGACCGTCCCTTCGAACGCGGTGCTCTCGCCCGCCAGGGTCACCGGCGAAGTGATGGACGCCATCGCAGGCGGTGACTGGAGTCGCAGACTCGGCGCCGAGGCGGCCAGCACCCACCAGGTGTCGTCCGGGCCCAGCTTGCGCACCGTCACGGTGGTTTCGGGGCCCGAGCCCGTCGGCCTGACGACGACCTCGCCCGAACGGCGATCGCCCTGCCGGAACCGGCCGACCACCGGGTCGACGAAGCCCAGGTACGTCGTCGCGAACCCGCGGGTGGCCTTCACGGGATCGGAGTAGCGAAGAGAGTCGGAGGCGAACGGCCACACGGCGGTCGCCGGCTGCACCGTCGACGGTGCAGCCGGCGCTGCGCTCGAGGACGGGCCCGAGGTGGAAGGCGTGCTCGTCGAACTGCTCCCACACCCGGTGAGGACCCACGCGACGACCAGAGCCACGACCACCGAACGCCTCGCTGATGTCATGTCCCCAGTGTGAGCGAGCCGACTCGATGTCGGTACGGCACAAAGTCCCTGCGCGCCATCGGCTCGGGCGTGCCACTGGGAACCGCGAGCCGGCGCGACGAGGCGTCCGCTGCGGCGCTCGACCGACCGCCGCCGATGCGTTGGTACGGTCCTGACCCACGATGAGCGATGAACGGCATGACGCGGTGGTCGACGGCGACGCCTGGGCGCAGTTCTGCGACCGACTGAAGGCGATGGGACAGATCGTCCTCGACAGCAGCGACGACGATCTGGACCGGCTGGAGGGGTTCCGGTATCTGAGCCGGCTCACGCGTGGCGGTCTGGCGAACTTCATCGAGAACTCCGCCACCCCGTTCGCCCAGATCCTCCCCATCCCTCACAACCTCAAGATCGGCTGCGACAACCCCGACGCGCTGTACCAGAACGTTCCGGTGGATCCCGCCTATGACTATCGGATCCGCGGGCCCCGGGGCACGGTCAACTTCCTGAGCGTCGGTGCCTACTCCGGCGGCTATGCGGCGGGGGCCCCCACGCCGGGCGCCCAGGGGCATGTCACGGACAACGATCCCAGCCCGGACGGGACCGTCGACATCATCGCCAGTGCGAACGAGCCGAAGATCCTGGAGCCCGGCCAGCGATGGCTTCGCCTGGGGCCGGAGACGAGCACCCTGATCATCCGCAACTTCTATCTCGACCGCACGTCCGAGACCCCGTCTCAGCTCCGCATCGACTGCCTCAACCCTCCGGCGCCCGACCCGGGGCCGTTGACGTCGGCCCACCTCGGGAAGGGCCTCACGATGGCCGGCTACTACGTGCAGGGTGTCGCCGAGCTGTTCCTCGGGTGGCTCGAGATGTTCAAGGCCCGACCCAACACCCTCGACTTCATGCCCGACGACGACGGGGCGGGCCAGTGGGGCGACCCGAACCAGTTGTTCCGGCACGGCTATTGGACGTTGGAACCCGGCGAGGCGATCGTCATCGAGGTGCCCGCGATCGAGGCGTACTACTGGAACTTCCAGCTCAACAACATCTGGGAGGAGTCGCTCGACTACCAATGGCGGCCCGTGACGGTGAACAAGCACACCGCGACGTACGAGGGGGACGGTTCGGCCCGCCTGGTCGTCGCCGACGCCGACCCGGGCTGGGGCAACTGGATCGACACGGCCCACCATCGCCATGGCACCTGGGGGCTGCGGTACAACCAGGCGGTCGAGGACATCCCGCCGACCGTCACCGTGGTCGACGCCGCTGAGCTCGCATCGATGAAGTGACCGGCCGGCGGCACCCGGGTGCGAGTTCGGTCAGGCGAAGGGGCGGGCGCCGACATCGCTGAGCGCGGCGATCGCGTAGTACGACAACGCGACGACGAGCGCGATCGTGGCGATGGTGGGTACCCAGGACGTCTTCCCGTCCTGATTCTCCGGACCATCGAACCTCGACATGATGTGGAGCACGAAGGCCTGCAGCAGGTAGAGCGCGAAGACCAGCGTGATGGCCGCCTCCGCACGAACTCCCCAGTCGAAGGCCACGGCTCCGATCGCGGCGAGACCCCACGCGAGATTCGCGAAGCCGACCTCGATCTGGAAGTTGTTGCGCCGCCCGAGATCCCAACCCATCCGGGCCGCGTCGCTGCGATGCAGCAACGCGTGTCGGACGAACGAGACGATGCCGAGCGCCCCGACCGACCAGAGCGCCACCGGTTGCAGGGCGTCCGACGCGTTGGCATGGGTGCCGGCGAGCAGGAAGCCGATTCCGGCGAGGACATAGCCCGCCCACATCGCGGCAGTCGCCGGGGAGCGCGACCGTGTGCTCGCTTCGTCGTCGGTGACGGCTTCGTGCTTGATCGTGTGGGTCATGTGTCCTCGGATCCGCTGGTCGAGCCGGCAGTCGGACCTCGAAGAGCCCGGCGAAGTCGGAAACGCCTGGATGAGATGCATCGACACCTCTGCCCGGGCACTGGAGGGATCACCGCAACCACGCCGCCGCCTCGTCCATGGTCGTCGAGTCCATCGAGACCTGAGCAGACCGCCGCGATGCCGACTCCCGGTCCGCACCGCGGGGTTTCGGGCGTCGGCGAGCGCAGATCAGGAGGGGAGCAGGCTCGGGCTCGTGTCGGCGAGGAGGGGCGAGGGCTTGAAGCCCTTGAACGTCAGGTAGATGCCGATCGAGAGCTCCCAGACGATCTCGGGGACCGTGAGCAAACTCGAAACGGCCGACGTCTGGTCGTAGGCCCCGAACAGCACCGCGGTCGCGGTGCCGAAGGCCAGGCAGCCGCCGACCATCCCCAGAATCGCGAGACCTCGTGGCATCAGTCCGGACTTGTACATCAGGTAGCCGAGCAGGATCCCGTTGCCCAAGCCGGCGCAGAACGCCGGACCCAGCAGGAAGGTCCAGTCGTGGATCGCGACCAAGGACCGACCGGTCACGAGGAGCGAGGTGGTGTGTGCGGCGCCCGCGCCGCCGATGTCCTGGCGCAAGGTGACGATCGACAGCACGCTGATCAGACCAACGACGATGACGGTCGACTCGACGATGCGCGTCGCGACGTAGCCGAGCGAGGCTGCTTCGCTCTGCCGCTTCAGGATCGGGAACAGCACCACTGCGCTGCCGACTCCCGTGATCGCGAGCAGCACTTCGAGGAAGGCCCCGAGGGCCACCTGGGCGTCGGCGCCGCCGCCGAGGAGATAGCGGTGGTCGGTGAGCACCGAGTGGTAGAGGCCGAGCTCCGGGATGGATGTCACGAACGTGGCCAGGAAGAACAGCCCCGCGAGGAGCGAGCTTCTTCGATGAGGACTCACGAGATTCCCTTCGTCGGATCAGGGCGGCGGTACGGCAGTGCACGTACTCGCGCCCTCACCCACGAGCGGGTGAGTCTGAGCCCCGAGGTCATACCCGGACGCGACGAACGGGCGGATGCTAGCCCCGATCGGGTACCTCGAAACCGGGACAAATCACGCAGGAGAGCCGACCCGCATGAGATGGCGCCGGCAGCTCGAGGGCCGGTCAACGGCCACAAACGGCCACGAAGCGGTTGCGCCGGGGAAAGGACGCTCAATGCGGGAGCCGGAACGCTCGATACCTCTTGCAGGATCCCGGAGGTGAGACACGTGGGCAGTGTGGTGATCAGTGGCGGCGAGGCCGGCCTGGACGCCGATCGCGCACCCCCCGACGCGCCCTCGGCGCGCGACGACACGCCGACCGACGACGCGGGCCTCGGGCCCGTCGTGGCCGCCATGGGGGAGCTCCGAACCGCCATCGACGCCTTCCTCGGTACCCGCGCACGCTCCGGCGCGCTACCCAGGCCGGCCGCGGCGACACCCGGCCTCTCGGGCCCCGGCGCGGCGACACCTGTGCTGCTCCGAAAGTCGACCGAGGCACCGCCGGCCGGCGACGACGCGGGGTGGGCCCAGGCTGCTGCGGCTCGCGGCGACGACGACCCGCAACGCAGTTGGATCGAAGCCAACGCGGCGATGCGCCGCGGCGATCACGCCAAGGCCTTCCAGCTCTTCGAGCGCGAAGCCGACCGGGCGGCCGACGCGGACGACCACCCGCGGGCGGCCGTCGCGTACCGGATGGCCTCCGACGCCGCGACGGCACTCGGCCGGCGCGACAGCGCGGACTACGACCTCCGTCGGGCCGGCAAGCAGTACCTCTTCGTCGCCGAGAGCCCGTCCAGCTCGCTGCAGACGATGTACCGCAGCTACCTGACGGCCTCGCGCTGCTTCCTCGCAGTAGGCAACCTGGAGCTCACCCAGTCGTGTGTCGCTCGCGCCCTCGCGCTGCAACAGACGATGAACGAAGACCTCCACACGCGCTTCAACGGCCCGATCCAGGAACCGCAGTGAGCCCGCGATGAAGGTCCTCCTCACGACGGAGGGGACCTATCCCTTCACCGCCGGCGGGGTCTCGACATGGTGTGAGCAGATGCTCCGGGGACTTCCCGAGCACGAGTTCACCGTGCTCGCCGTCACGGCCAACCCTCACGTCGACTACCTCTACGACGTTCCCGCGAACACCCGCATCATGCCGGTCCCACTCTGGGGTACCGAGCACCTCGAGGAGTACGTTCCCCGGTCCGGCTTCGCCCGCCGCAAGCTGTCGCCCGGTGGCGCGGGTCCCGTTCGGACCCGGCTCGTGCCCGCCCTCGACGAACTGCTCGACACGATGCTCTTCCGCGTGGCCGAACCCGATCGGATCGCTGCGTGTCTGCTCGAGTTCGCCGAGTACTCGACCCGCTGGGACCTGCGCCGGGCGCTGCGCCACCCGGCAGTGTGGGACCTCTACACCGACCGGCTGCAGGCTCACCCCCTCTTCCGCATGTCGTCGCTCGAGAGCGTCATCACCTGCGGCCAGAGCATCTATCGCTACCTGCTCCCGATCGCGGTGCCGCTGCCGGACGACCTCGACGTCGCGCATGCCACCGCGGCGGCCTTCTGCGCCCTCCCGGCCATCAACGCGAAGCTGACGCGGGGCCTGCCGTTCCTGTTGACCGAACACGGTGTGTACCTGCGCGAGCGTGTCATCTCTCTCGTGCGCGACGGTACGCCGACGCTGCAGAAGATCCTCCTGGGGAACTTCTACCGTGCCGTCGTCGCGGTGTCGTACCACCTGGCGGACCGGCTGCTCCCGGTCTGTGACTTCAACGCGCGCTGGGAGGTGCGGATCGACCGGTCGACGCCTGCTCGCACACGAGTCATCCACAACGGCGTGCGCACTGACATCTACGCCCCGGACACCACCGCGCTCGATGCGGGCCCGGTCGCCGTGTTCGTCGGTCGCGTCGACCCGATCAAGGACCTGGAAACGCTGTTGGCAGCGTTCGCCATGGTGCACCGTACGATGCCCGACGCCCGACTCGAGATCTGGGGCCCCGAGTCCGACCCCGAGTATTCGGCCCTCCTCCGCCGCGACGCGGCCGCGGCGGGCATCGACGCGGCCGTGGAGTTCCTGGGCCCGACGTCGACGCCGCTCGAGGCGTACCACCGAGGTCGCGTGGTCGTGCAGTCCTCGATCTCGGAGGGCATGCCGTTCTCGCTCCTCGAGGCGATGTCCTGCGGCCGCCCGGTGGTCGCGACCGCGGTCGGTGGGGTCCCCGAGGTCATGCAGCCCGGACCGTTCCTCGTGCCGCCACAGGATCCTCACGCCTTCGCGGCCGCGCTGACCACCGTGCTCGGGATGTCCGCGCCGGACCGCGCCGCTCTGGGCGCGGCCAATCGCGGACGCATCGTCGACCACTTCGGCGAACCTCAGATGCTCGCTGAGTACGGCGAGGAATACCGACGGGTCGCGGCTGGCGAGGTCGCGGCATG
The DNA here is from genome assembly GCA_963801105.1 of uncultured Acidimicrobiia bacterium. Lineage (GTDB taxonomy): Bacteria > Actinomycetota > Acidimicrobiia > IMCC26256 > JAENVU01 > JAENVU01. The sequence goes on along the minus strand of CAWDDH010000003.1, from coordinate 2,815,035 downwards.
ACCGCAACGGTGGGGGCCCGGTCCCCCCGACTGCCCGGGGTCGCCCCTCGCACCACCACCGGACGCGTCCGGCCACTCGCGCTGGTCATGCTCGCGGGCCCGGTCGTCGGGGTCGCGCTCGTGGTCACGCTGTCGCTCGGCAACGCCACGACTGCGGCGGCGCCGGTGGTCGGCGCGGGAGTGCGGCTGACCCCGGTCGTCAGCGGCCTGCTCACCGACGAGCCCTTCGCCACGCCCGAGGCCAGCCGGACCTTCCGCGACCGCTTCGAGCTCGACCCGCTCGCCCCCCAGAACGGCATCGTCTTCGCCGGTGTGGGCGCCCATGGGTTCGACGTCGGGGTGCGCAGGCACGCGGGGTGGGAGGGTTACTTCGCCGTGACGCACGATCTCTACCCGGCGGGAAGCGTCTTCCACGCCGACGTGGTCGCGCTGCCGGCCGTCTCCACCGGCGGCGGCATCGGCGAAGCGGTGTTCGCGGTGCAGACGGGCTCGACCAAGATCACCTCGGACGTGAACTTCGTCGCGGTCAACTCCTACACGAAGAACGGCGACTTCAAGTGGCAGGTCGGGTACTCGGCCGCGAAGTACGAGAACGCGCGCCGGACGGCGCTGGCCCAGGTCGACCATCCGCCGGCGTCGCTCGTGCCGGACCACCCCGTCGGGGTCACCCTGCGCACCGACGGCTACCGGACACTGCGGGTCTATCTCGACGACACGAAGGTCCTCGACGCCACCGACCTCTCCATGCGGATGGAACCGCCCCTGCAGCCCTATCTGGAGGTCCAGTCAAAGGACATCGCCTACACCTCGCGGTTCACGAACTTCTGGGTGACCGCCTCGGACACCCTCCGGGTCGAAGGGCTCGCCGCGGGAGCTCGTCTACGTCTCGGGTCCGCCGACGCGCCGATCGCGACCGGCACCGCGGACGCCCGAGGCGCCGTTCGGCTCACGCTTCCGCTCCCGAAGGCACACGGCACGGCACCCGTGGCCGTGCACCTGCCGGGCGAGAAGGGTTGGCGGCGGGTCTCGGGCTCGTTCACCTACTCGGGCGGTGACCGCTACGACGCCTCCTTCACGGGAGGCCGCTGATGCAACCGTCCGCCGTGTCCTCGCTGACCGAATCGGTCGAGCGCATGATGGCTGCAGCACCGTCCGCCCTCGACGACGCCCAGATCGGCGCGGCGCTCGACCACGAGTTCTACGCCGAGGCGTGCGCGGTGCTCGAGATCAGTCCGGACCCGCAGAACTCGTTCGAGATCGCCGTCGTGCTCTCCACCCTCGGCTACACCGACACCGAGGCGGCGGAGCTGGGTTGTCGCGACCTGTTCGAGATGTCCGAGCGGATCTATGAGATCGTCGAGATCTACTTCCGCACGCCGCTCGACGACACGCCGCCGGAGATGCTCCGGGCGCGGATGCAACGCAACATGCGCTACCTACTGCGCGGATTCTCCTACGTCGAGCTCTGGGTGCTCTCCCTCCTGCTCCTGTGGGTCAACCGGGCGTCCTTCTGGTCCGGTGGAACGCTGACCGAGCTCCACGCGACCGCGATCAGCGCCGGGCTCATCTACTCGTCGATCCTCACCGCTCCCGTGATCCAGTCCTACACGCGGCGGTACCTCTTCTATTCGCTGCAGGGAAACGTCCCACTCGGGCGCTGGGTGACCAGCCGGGTCCTCTACTCCGGCGCTGCGCTGGTGTACGGCGTCATCGTGGCGACCTGGTTCGTGATGGAATACGTCGTCGGGGCCTTGACGCCCGACACCAACCTCGAGTTCCTCGCGTTCGCGCTGCTCCTCGCATCGCTGCAGCTCGTGTTCGCCCCGCTCGTCGCGACCCGATCGGCGGTTGCGCTGTCCGCGGCCGTGATCAGTGGCGCCGTGGTGCTCCTCGCGCTCCAACCGGAGAGCTGGGTCGCGCAGGTGGACATCAAGCGGCTCTTCACCCTGCAGGCCATCGCGATCGTCACGATCTTCGTCGTGTCCTGGCTGGTGTCGATGTGGCTGCACCGGCGGGCCGCGGCACCCCAGGACAGCCTGCCCCGACGCGCCCTCCCTCCCCGCGCAGCCGGTTTCACCCTCGCGGTCGCGCCGTACGCGCTCTACGGAGTCGTTCTCTTCACGTTTGTGTTCGCGTCGAAGCTGCTCGCCGGCGGTGCCCTCGGACTGCAGTACCACTACGGGCCCGTCTACGAGGGCGCGACCGACCTGGCCATGCCGGTGCTCATCCCCGCCCTGATCGCCCTCACGGTCATGACCGAGCGGTTCTCCGACGACCTGGCCACCGCGCTCACGGGGCTGAGCATCTCCGCGGTGGGCACGTTCCGGCGTCGAGTGCTGCGGCTCATGCTCCTTCGCCTCGCCGTGCTGATCGGCGTCACGGGGGCGTCCTCGATCATCATGCTCCTCGTTGTGCGGCAGCTGCCGTGGCTGCTCCCGGTGGGTGCGCCCGACTGGCTGTTCCCCGGAGCACTGGCCGCGTACGGATTGCTCGCCGTCGCGATGTTCTGTGCGCAGATCCTGTTCGTGCTGAGCCGCCCGGCAACCGCGCTGGTGACCATGAGCGCGGGCCTGGCGGTCTTCGTCGCGGTGGGGGTACCACTCGTGGTCGGCGGCCAGGTGCTCGCCGGACCGCTCGTGGGCTTCTGTGCCGGCGCGCTCACCGCGGCTGTGCTCTCGCTGGTGCTCACGGTGCGCACCGCTCGCCGGGCCGACTGGGCCGTCTATTCCGCGATGTGACCTTCCGCCACGCACGTCGTCGGACGGGCGCCGCCGTCATCGCAGCTCGCGCACCTCGGCGAGCACGACCGGGTCGGGCCGGCCGTCCCAGCTGGCTGTGAGTCCGATGGCGGGGCGAGGCCCGGCCACCGGACGCCGATACACCGTCAGGCCGAACCGATCGTTGCGGAGTTCGACACTCGCGGCGTCCTCGTCGACGACCTCGAAGCGGTCGACCGACACGCGCTCCTGCGTCCAACCTCCGCCCTGGATGCGGACGTTGCTCGGCGCGATGTACCAGCGGCCTTCGTAGACGGCCATGCCGAGCGCTTCGCCCTGACCCGTCATGGCGACGGCCGCGAGCATGACGACGAACAACGGGTCGCCCAACCCGTCGTAGACCCAGCGAGTGCCCAGGACCGAGTGCTGCATCTCGGCGACGAGGGCACCGTCGGCTCCGGCGAGGGGCTCGTCCCGGTAGGTAAGCGGGACGTGGAACAGCGTGTCCCCGGCAGTGACGAGATGGGTCTCCATGCCGACGCGCCCGTCGGGATCGTCGAAGCGGAAAGCGCCGATCACCTCCATGGGAGCATCGGCGGGAGGACCCCATGGCTGGGTCGGGGCCCACGCGGCGATGATCTCCGCCTTCGTCGGCGTGATGGTGGCTCGGTGGAAGAGGGCCATCCTGGTCAGCGTACGGCTCGACGCGCTGCGCGTGGAGCTGGAGCGGCGGCGCAGCACTCAGCCGCCGGCCTGGATCTCCAGGTCTGCGAACTCGAACCCCGGCGACACGACACAGCTGACGAGTGCATCGGCCGGGGAGGGGAGCGTGCGCTGCCACACGCCCGCGGAGACGACCAGTTGCGCCAGCTCACCGCGCGCGACGTCCATGCCGAGTGTCAGGACCTCGCCCGGCGCGACCTCGTCGCCCTCGCCTCCCCGCTGGAGCGCCACGGTGCCCCGGTGTGCCAGCCAGATCTCGTCGGACGCCACGCGGTGCCAGGTCGAGCACTCACCCGCGGGCAGCAGGAAGAGAATCGACGTCGCGGTCGGGCGCTCGCGTCCGTCGGCGGTCGTGACGCGCTCCGCCGAGGTCCACGTGCGTCGGTACCAGCCGCCCTCGGGGTGGGGTTCGAGGTCCAGCACGTCGGCGAGCGGTGGGCGCATGACGCCAGCTTGGCCCGCCGCGGCCGGCTACTCGAACGGGCCGCCTCGTCGCGGGTGGGGCGCGTCCCGGGTCAGGGCCGCGAGCGCGAAGCCGAGGGCGATCAGTCCGGCCGCAACGGCGATGATCAGGATGATGGTGCTCTCGTCGGACATACGGTGCGGACCGTAGTGATCGGCACCTCCCCGTCGAAAGCGACGGATGCCCCGTGACCGGTCATCGCCGCGTTCCCAAAGGCCCGCCGGACGGGCTCTCTCGCCGACCTCGTCGTGATTGCGCGGTTTCTATGACATCACGCTCGGTTGCGTGAGTCATCCGGTATGCGGAGAACGCGCAGCGCCAGGGCGGAGTCTCGCTCACCGGTTCTCGCCGTCCTGGTTCCGCCGGGCCAGGTGACGGAATCGACGGGCGAGACCGACGAAGGCGAACAGCAGCCCGGACGCGACCACGACGAAGACGAACACGAGACCGGCACCGAGCACCGTTCCGAGCGTACCGGGGTCGGGATCGGCGTCGCCTCCACGCCACGACCGCCGGCAGTCCTCGGCCGGCGCCGATCGCCGTGCCACCATCACGGGGAGGAACCGCCGCCCGGGTCAGCACCCGCAGGGAGAAGGGACACATCGTGACCGACGCAGCCGCGCGCCCGGCCCGGGACACCGCCGCCGACAGCGAGGAATCGGGCCACGGCCCGACGGTCGCGCCGCCGCCGCACCATCTCGACCTGGTGGACGGCACGCTCACTCCGGACCAGCTCCGCGAGGTCGACACGTGGTGGCGCGCCGCGAACTACCTCGCCGTGGGCCAGATCTACCTCATCGACAACCCGCTGCTCACCGGTCCGATCCGGCGCGAGCACGTCAAGCCCCGCCTGCTCGGCCACTTCGGCACGGTGCCCGGACTGAACCTGGTGTGGGCCCACGCGAACCGCGTGATCCGCGATCGGGACCTCCAGGCCGTATTCGTGGCCGGCCCCGGTCACGGTGGTCCTGGTCCCAACGCGTGCGCGTGGCTGGAGGGCACCTACGCCGAGCTCTCGAGTCATCTCCCGCAGGACGCGGACGGGATGCGCGCGTTCTTCCGGCAGTTCTCGTTCCCCGGCGGGGTACCGAGCCACTGCGCGCCCGAGACCCCCGGCTCGTTCCACGAGGGTGGCGAGCTCGGCTATTCGCTCCTGCACGCGTGCGGCGCGGCGCTGGACGACCCCGAGCTCGTCGTCTTCTGCGTGGTCGGTGACGGCGAGGCCGAGACCGGCCCCCTGGCGACCAGCTGGCACGCGCCGCGGTTCCTGCACCCGGCCCGCGACGGCGCGGTCCTGCCCATTCTCCATCTCAACGAGTTCAAGATCGCGAACCCCACCCTGCTGGCGCGCATCCCCGAGGACGACCTGCTGAGCCTCCTCCGCGGCTACGGCTACGCGCCGCGGGTCGTCGCCGGGTCCGAACCCGGTGCCGTGCACCAGGCGATGGCCGCCGCGCTCGACGAGTGCCTCGACGAGATCGCGGCGCTGCGGGAGCGCGCCGAACGCGGTGACGATCCGGGCGAAGGGTGGCGCCGACCGATGATCGTGCTGCGCACCCCGAAGGGATGGACCTGCCCACCGATCGTCGACGGTCACCAGGTGGAGGGCACGTTCCGCGCGCATCAGGTGCCGCTCCCCAACGCCCGGGACGACGACGACCACCGGTCGGTCCTGGAGGAGTGGTTGCGCTCGTACGGGCCCGACGAGCTGTTCGGGACGGACGGCCGGCCGAACGCGACGCTCCAGGGTTTGGTGCCCGCGCCCGATCGCCGGATGAGTGCGAGCACCCGCGCCAACGGGGGTGTGCGCCTCCGCGACCTCGACCTGCCCGACTGGCGGGAGTTCGGCGTCGACGTCCCGGCGCCGGGGCACGCCGAGCACGAGGCGACCCGCGTGCTCGGCGCATGGTTGCGCGAGATCACGCGCCGCAATCCGCACGACTTCCTGACGTTCGCGCCCGACGAGCTCGTCAGCAACCGGCTCCAGGACATCCTCGACGTCACCGGCCGGGACTGGCAGATCCGCATCGACGAACGCGACGACCGGCTCGACCGGCACGGCCGCGTCATCGAGGTGCTCTCGGAGCACATGTGCCAGGGACTGCTCGAGGGCTACCTGCTCACGGGCCGGCACGGCGTCTTCACCTGCTACGAGGCGTTCATCCACATCGTCGACTCGATGTTCAACCAGCACGCGAAGTGGCTCGAGGCCTGCAACCACGTGCCGTGGCGGCAACCCGTGGCCAGCCTGAACTATCTGCTGTCGTCCCACGTCTGGCGCCAGGACCACAACGGCAACACGCACCAGGATCCCGGATTCCTCGACGTGGTGATGAACAAGAAGCCCGACGTGGTGCGGGTCTACCTCCCGCCGGACGCCAACACGCTCTTGTCGACGTACGACCACTGCCTGCGGTCCCGCCAGTACGTCAACGTCGTGGTGGCGGGCAAGCAGCCGCAGTTCGACTGGCTCTCGGTCGACGAAGCGGACCTGCACTGCACCCGCGGGCTCGGGATGTGGGAATGGGCCGGCACCGACGGCGCCACGGAGGAGCCCGACGTCGTGATGGCGTGCGCGGGCGACGTGCCGACCCTCGAGACGCTCGCCGCGGTGTCGATCCTGCGCGAGCGGCTCCCGGCGCTGCGCGTCCGGGTCGTCAACGTCGTGGACCTGATGCGCCTCCTCCCCGAGTCCGAGCATCCCCACGGTCTGCCCGATCGCGAGTTCGACACGCTGTTCACCACCGGCACCCCCGTGATCTTCGCGTTCCACGGCTACCCCTGGTTGATCCACCGCCTGACCTACCGACGCGCCAACCACGCGCAGCTCCACGTGCGCGGCTACAAGGAGAACGGCACCACGACCACTCCGTTCGACATGGTCATGCTGAACGACCTCGACCGGTATCACCTCGTGACCGACGTGCTCGACCGGGTGCCGGGCCTGGAGCCCGCCGGCGCGGGGCTCCGGCAGGAGATGGTGGACGCCCGCGCCCGGGCCCGGGCCTGGACCCGGGAGCACGGCGAGGACATCCCCGAGGTCGCGAAATGGCGCTGGCAGGCTTGAGCCGGTGCGGATCCTCACGATCAACGCGGGCTCGACGTCGGTCAAGGTCGCCCAGGTCCGCGACGGCGCTACGGCCGCCGCCGCGACGACGCTCGACCACGCGCTCGCCGGCCCGCCACCCGATGCCGTTGCGCACCGGATCGTGCACGGGGGCGCCCGGACCACCGCGGCGCGGGTCGACGACGCGCTCGTCGCCGAACTCGAGGGGCTGACGGAGCTCGCGCCGCTGCACCAACCGCCCGCGCTCGCCGCGCTCCGGCAGACCCGCGCGCACTGGCCGGGGACGACCAACGTCGCCTGCTTCGACACCGCGTTCCACTGCACGATCCCCGAGCCCGCGCGCACGTACGCGCTTCCCGCCCGCTTCCGTCGGACCGTGCGTGTCTACGGATTCCACGGGCTCGCTCACGCCTGGGCCGTCGGCCGGGCCCTCGAGCTGCGCCCCGACGCGCGCCGCGTCGTCGTCGCCCACCTCGGCGGCGGGCAGTCGCTCTGTGCCGCCGTCGACGGCCGCAGCGTCATGACCACCATGGGATTCACGCCGCTCGACGGGCTGGTGATGGCCACCCGATGCGGCACGATCGATCCTGGCGCGGTGCTCTACCTCGCGGCGCACACCGACGAGGACCTCGGCGCGATCCTCGAGCAGGAGAGCGGGCTGCTCGGGCTGACGGGCACCGCCGACATGCGGGAGGTGCACCGCCGGGCCGACGCCGGTGATCCCGCGGCGCGGCTCGGCCTCGCGGTGTGGCTCCACCGCATCGTGTCGCTGCTGGGTGGCTGCATCACATCACTCGGCGGTCTCGACGCGCTGGTCTTCAGCGGCGGGATCGGCGAGCACGATGCCGCGACACGCCGGGCCGTGGTCGAGGCGCTGGCGTGGCTGGGTGCCGCGATCGACGACACGAACGAGGACCCCGTCTCCGGCGGCGCGGCGGACCGCGATCTCACCGCGTCCGGCGCGGCGGTGGCGACGCTGGTCGTGACCGCTCGCGAGGACCTCCAGCTCGCCCGCGAGGCGGAGGCGCTCCTCGGCGGCACCGCACGACGCGCGTGATCGCCGGGCGATTCCGCTCGCCCACGCGTCGGACGCGTCAGCCGTCCGTTCTCTCCGAGTCGGTCGACATGTCCACGAGCGAGGCGCCCCATGCGCGCGCCCGGTCGGCCTCGTCGTCGAGCAGCCGACCGTCCTTGGTCACGAGGAAGCTCTCGGGATCGACGACGGTGGTCGACCCGTGGTGGCGCAGGCGTCTCGCGATCGCCTTGGAAGCGCGTCCGGTGAAGGCGGGGGAGGCGTCGACGCGGGTGTCGAACGCCGCCGCCGCGCCGTGGCGGCGGTCGAGATCGTCGAACCACTCGCGGAGTCCCTCGCCCATCGCGTCGGGGTCCATGGTCAGCCCGCTGTCAGGCTTCTCCGCCGCGGCGACAGCAGCCCGACGCGATGCCTCGCTCACCATCGAGTGCACGTGAGTCGGGCCGCCGACGACCAGGAGGTCCGCCCCGTCGACGAGTGCGGGCGTCGCCGCGGCGACCGGCACGACGCTGACCTCGGCTCCTCCCGCCCCGGCCAGTCCCGCTCCGATCGCGTCCGCGACCAGGTGGGTGTTGCCGTACATGGATTCGTACACGACGACTGCTCGCATCTCCGGACCTCCGTGCTCGTCTCCGACGATAGGAGGCCCCGGGCGGCTGCCGGAAGGGCCCAAGGTCACGGCCCCTCCGCCGTGGGGCGGTGGGCGGGCCAAGATGGGGGATGGCCACCACGCCACCGGCCCCTGCCCCGATGAGCGCCCACGTGCTGTCGGTCAACGTCGGGACCGGTCGGCCGATCGCGTCGAAGTCCGGTACGTCCGGGATCGACAAGCGTCCGGTCGACCGCAGGATCGCCGTCGCGGCGCCGGGTCCGAAGGGCGTCGGCGGCAGCGGGCTCGCCGGCGACGTCATCTGCGACCGCGAGAACCACGGTGGCGACGACCAGGCCGTCTACGCGTACGCCCGCGAGGATCTCGACTGGTGGGAGACCACCTTGGGCCGGTCGCTCACCTCGGGCCGGTTCGGCGAGAACCTGACGACGATCGGGGTCGACCTGACCGGTGCGCGGGTGGGGGAGCGGTGGCGCGTCGGGGAGGACCTCGTGCTCGCGGTGACCAGCCCGCGCATCCCGTGCCGCACCTTCGCAGTCTGGTTGGACGAGGGCGGATGGGCCGCGACGTTCAACGCCGCCGCCCGCCCGGGCGCCTACCTCCGCGTGGTCACGCCCGGCACGGTCGGAACCGGCGACACGATCGAGGTCACCCGCCGTCCTGACCACGACGTGACCATCGGGTTGATGTTCCGGGCGTTGACCACCGAAGGGCACCTCCGGCCGCTGCTCGCCGCGGCCGGTGACGACCTGCACCCCGAGCTCCGCCCACCCGCGTGACCGGGCGCGGAGCAGGTCCTGCACCACTCCCAACTCCTGGTCATGACGGTCCAGCACCGGACTCCGGAGGAGGCTCGGTAGGCTCCGCCCCGTGGCAGCCGTCGTCGAGATCCAAGGGCTCACGAAGCGGTATGGGACCCAGCGCGGCGTCGAGGATCTCGACATCGCGGTGGAGGCGGGGGAGATCTTCGGGTTCCTCGGCCCGAACGGTGCCGGCAAGTCCACGACCATCCGCACCATGCTGGACTTCCAGCGTCCGACGAGCGGCTCGATCCGCCTGCTCGGTCTCGACAGCACCCGGGACAGCGTCGCGATCCACGCCCGCGTGGGGTATCTCCCGGGCGATCTCCAACTGTTCCCCAAGCTGACCGGCCGGCAGCACGTCGACGCGTTCCGCCGCGTGCGCGGCGGTGCTCCTCCTGAGATCGTCGAGCAGCTGACGACGAGATTCGGCGCGGAGCTGCACCGCCCGATCCGGGACCTCTCGAAGGGAAACCGGCAGAAGGTCGGCCTGATCCTGGCCCTCATGCACGAGCCCGAGTTGCTCGTGCTGGACGAGCCGACCAGCGGGCTCGACCCCCTCATGCAGGAGGAGTTCGCGCTCGTGCTCCGCGAGGCCGCGGCCGCCGGGCACACGGTCTTCCTGTCGTCGCACTCCCTCGACGAGGTCCAGCGCGTCGCCACGTCGGTCGCCCTGATCCGCAACGGACGTCTCGTGGTGACCGACACCATCGCCAACCTGCAGCGCCAGGCTCCGGTCCGCGTCCGGCTGCGCTTCGCCGCACCCGTCGACGCGTCGGAGTTCCGGGACCTGCCCGGCGTCGCGGACGTCTCGGTCGACGGGACCTCGGTCGACGTCGCGGTCACCGGCTCCGTGGACGCGCTGGTGAAGGCGGCCGCCCGCCACGAGACGCTCGAGGTGCACGCTGAACCCGCCGATCTCGAGGACCTCTTCCGCACCTACTACTCCGCGACCGAGGACCCGGCGTGACCCCGGATATCACGCGGCTGGATCTGCGCTCGCGCCGCAAGAGCATGCTCGGCTACACCATCGGCATCGCGGTGTACACCGTCGTGGTCGTCGCGCTGTATCCCGCGTTCAAGGACTCCACCGGGCTCGACAAGACGCTTGCGGACTCGCCCGGGGTCGCCGCGCTCTTCGGCATCAGCGGCTCGATCACCAGCCCCGACGGGTGGGTGAACGCAAACCTCTACGCGAACTTCCTCCCGCTCATCGTGCTGCTCCTGACCATCGGCTACGGCGGCGCGGCGGTCGCGGGCGAGGAGGAGGCCGGCCGGCTGGACCTGATCGCCGCGCTCCCGATCTCACGCCGACGGATCCTGCTCGAGAAGACCGCAGCCATGGTGATCCAATCGGGCGTCGTGTGCCTCGCGACGTTCCTATCGGTCCTGGTCGGTCGCGGCTTCGACATCCGCCTGGACACGATCGATCTCGCGACCACGACCTTCGGCGTGTTCCTGCTCGGGATCGGCTTCGGCGCGATCGCGCTCGCGATCGGCGCCGCGACCGGCGAACGAGGCCTCGCGCTCGGGGTCGCCAGCGCGGTCGCCGCGACCACCTATCTGCTCAGCTCGCTCGCGCCGGTCGTCTCCTGGCTGAAGCCCTGGCGGGTCCTCTCGCCCTTCTACTGGTCCATCGGCAACGGCCAGCTGACCAAGGGACTCGGGGGGAGTGGCGCGGTGGTGCTGCTCGCGGTGACTGCCGCCGCGGTGATCGCCGCGGTGCTGTCGTTCGAGCGTCACGACCTGCGCGGCTGACCGACCCCGACGGCCCACCGGCCCGAGGTCGCGGCCGCCGGCGAGTAGGGTGGCCCAGTTCATCCCTTCTTAGGGAAGACGCCTCGTACCGCTCGGGCAGGTTGCCCGGTCATCCATACGGTCGCCTCCTCTGAGCCTCCAGAGGAGTGCAATGAATCCCGTATCGCATCAGCCCCGCAGTGCTGTTCCTTCGCGCGCGCACACGTCCGGTCCGGTGGGCGAGGGACCCGCGATCACCTCGCTCGTGTTCTGCGAAGGCAACTTCGGCCGGCTCGACGGCAAGACCGCCAACGGCCTCGTCCGTCATTCGGAGCGCTACCGGATCGAGTGCGTCGTCGACAGCACCTGTTCGGGCCGTGATGCCGGGTCCGTGCTCGACGGTGCTCCCACTGGGATCCCCGTGCACCGCTCGGTCGCCGCTGCGATCGCAGCGCTCGGTCACGTGCCGGATTGCTTCATCTTCGGGGTCGCGCCCGCCAGTGGGTTGCTGTCCGAGGCGGAGCGGACCGTCGTCCTCGACGCCATCGCGCGCGGGATGGACATCGTCAACGGGCTGCACGAGTTCCTGAACGACGACGCCGAGTTCGCCGCCGCCGCGCATGCGCACGACGTGACCATCCACGACGTCCGGCGGCCGCGACCCAAGCAGGAGCTGCGCCTCTTCTCCGGTCGGATCTTCCAGGTGACGTGTCCTCGCATCGCGGTGTTGGGCACCGACGGGGCGATCGGGAAGCGCACGACGTCGACCCTCCTGACCCAGGCCCTCAACGCCCGGGGCATCAAGGCGACGATGGTCGGCACCGGACAGACGAGCCGGATCCAGGGGGCGCGCTACGGCGTCGCCCTCGATGCAATCGCCCCGCAGTTCTGCTCCGGGGAGCTCGAGGCGGCGGTCGTCGACGCCGCCGAGCACGACCAGCCCGACGTCATCGTGATCGAAGGGCAAGGTGCCCTCAGCCACCCGGCCTATCTCACGTCGGCGTACATCCTCCGCGGCGGGCGGCCGGACGCCGTGATCCTCCAGCACGCACCGAAGCGCCGCGCCCTGAGCGACTTCTCCACGCTGCCGATGCCGACCGCAGCATCCGAGATCGCCCTGATCCAGTCCTTCGCCGACACCCGGGTCATCGGGGTCACCCTGAACCACGAGGACATGGCCGACGGCGAGCTCGCCGCGGCGATCTCGCACCACGAGGCGACCCTCGGCATCCCGGTCTGTGATCCGCTCACGAACTCGCCGGACCGCCTCGTCGACATGGTTCTCGGCGCCTTTCCGACGCTCGAGCCCGGCGTGCTCGCGACGACGAGGTGACCGCGCCCCGCCTCGAGATCGACCTGGTCAAGCTCGAGGAGAACTCGCGAACGCTCGTCGAACGGCTCGGCGCCAAGGGCATCTCGGTCACCGGGATCAGCAAGGCGACCCTCGGCGATCCGGACGTCGCTCGCGCCATGCTGCGCGGCGGGGTCACCGGGATCGGCGACTCACGCGTCGAGAACCTGGCGCGCGTGCGCGATGCCGGGATCGTCGCGCCACTCACCCTCATCCGGGCACCGATGCTCAGCCAGGTCGAGTCCGTCGTCGAACGGACGACGGCCAGCCTCAACAGCGAGCGTCACGTCATCGACGCCCTCGGCCGCGCGGCCGGCGACCGCGGTGGAGTGCACGACGTGATCGTGATGGTCGAGCTCGGGGACCTGCGCGAGGGTGCCCTGGAGCACGAGCTCGGCGAACTGGTGGAGGCCACGCTCCGAAGCCCTCATCTCCGGCTGGTCGGCCTCGGCACCAACCTCGCGTGCCAGAGCGGCGTGATCCCCGATCGGCACAACATGGCCGAGCTGTCCCGAATCGCCTTCGCCCTGGAAGAGCGGTTCGACCTCCGGCTCGAGCGGATCTCAGGCGGCAACTCCGCGAACCTGACCTGGGCCCTCGCCACCGACGACCCCGGTCGCGTCAACGAGCTCCGCCTCGGGGAGTCGATCCTGCTGGGACGGAACCCGGTCGGCCGGGCACCGATCGCCGATCTCCACACCGATGCCTTCGTGCTGGTCGGCGAGGTGATCGAATCCAAGATGAAGCCCGCCCAGCCATGGGGCACCACGGGCCAATCGGCCTTCGGGCCGCCCTGCACCCGTACCGGCACCCGCCCGCGTGCGCAGGCGCTGCTGGCGCTCGGGCGTCAGGACATCGAGCCGGACGGCCTCGTGCCTCCTTCGGGGATCCGGATCCTCGGAGCGAGCAGCGACCACCTCGTGGTCGAGACCGGCACGGTTCCGTGCCTCATCGGGCGCGAGGTCCGGTTCGGCGTGGACTACCCGGCCCTCCTGCGGGCCATGACGTCCCCGTTCGTGACGAGGACCGTCGTCCCGGCCGCGGTCGCAGCCCTGGGGCGCGCCGGTCAGAGGTAGTCCTCGCGCTGGAGGAAGTGGAACGCGATCCAGCCGGGGAAGATCGGCAGCCAGAACGTCGCGAGCCGGAAGAGGAACACCGCCGGCACCGCCTCGGCGTTCGGCATCCCCGCGGCGACCAGTCCCGTGATCGCGGCGGCCTCCAGCGCGCCGAGCCCACCTGGCGTCGGCGCGGCGGTCGCGATGGCGGAGGCGACGAGGTACACCGCCCCGACCTCGGCGAAGGTCAGCTGCCCGCCGAAGGCGCGCGTGGAGAAGTAGATCGCCACCACGTACCCGGCGGTCACCAAGGTGGAGCCCCCGAAGAGCAGCGCCAGGTTCAGCGGACGCCGCAGGACAGCGCCCAACCCCGTCAGCGAACGGCGCACCACCGGCAGCACCCGTCGGGCGGCCATGCGCCGCAGCGCAGGGATCAGGACGATCACCGCCACGAGCACCATGAGGACGACGGCGGCCCAGAGAAAGACGTTCCCGCTCGGCACCGACACCGAGTCCGACGCCGACCGTCCCGCCCACACGAGGAAGAGCACGAGCAGCACCACGTGCATCAGCAGTCCGGCGACCGCGTTGAGTCCGACGCCGGACACCGCGACCGGGGGATCGACGCCGGACTTCTGGAGGTACCGACCGTTGAGGGCGAGCCCACCGACGGAGGAGGGCGCGAGCGTGCCGGCGAACGAAGCGGCCATCTGCGCGAGGAAGGTGGGGGCGAACCGCAGCCGGACGGGCACCGATCCGGCGATCGCCAGCGTCGCACCGAGATACGTGGCCCCCGACGCGACGACGAGTGGCGGGAGCCAGAGCCAACTCAGGTCCTTGACCTGGTCGACGATGCCGGGCAGGTCGGCGAGCTGCGGGAGCAGGAAGTACGTGACCGCGACCAGCATCACGACGGTGAACATCGTCTTGCGGCTCAGCCGCTCCAGCGGCACGTACTCGGGCTCGCTGACCCCGCACTTCTGCGCGACGGTCGCCTGGAGGTCCTTGAGGAAGCCCTTGCGGTGCCGGAGATCGGCACGGGTCGCATCGCTGAGCGCGTTGAACTGGAGGCGGGGAGCGCGTTCCGGACGACGTCCTGACCGAGGACCGCGATGGCCCGGTCGACCGCGCGATCGGCGCCGACGCGCCCCGCGAGCGTCGCGATGAACTGCGCCACGTCGGCGTCGAGCACCGCGTCGTCGACGGCGACCTCGCTGAACGTGAAGCCGCGGATCCAGGGGCGGCCGTCCGCATCGACGAGAACGTTCGACGGGCGCAGGTCGCGGTGCGCGATCCGCCGGGCCCGCAGCGCCTTCACCTGGGCCCAGATCGCGTCGACGAGGGCGTCGTCGATCTCGTCGTCGCGCACCTCCTCGAGCGCGCGGCCATCGACCAGATCGAACGCCAGCAGCATCGAGTCCGAGCCGACCTCCGCGATCGTTCGCAGTCGCGGCGTGCGCACCCCGTTGTCACGTGCCTGGAGCGATACGAGCGCCTCGTGCTCCACCGAGCGTCGCAGGGAGGAGAACGGCCGCTCGTCGCCGAGGTTCTTGAGGCGCAGGTACCGGTACATCCGGACCAGCAGGTCGGCGCTGCGCTCCGCGGGGCTGATCACCTTCACGACGATCTGGTCGCCCGACGCGAGCCGCGCGACGTAGTCCTGCGCGGGTCGGTGGTAGATCGGCCCCGCGTCGAGTGCCTCGGGCTCGAAACCTCCGACGGTGAGCGCGGCGGCGACCGCCCGGGTCGTCGGGTGCTGATCGGGCCGACCGAAGGCGAGCAACAGCGCCGCGCCGGTCGTCGCGCCGAGCGCGAGCGCGAGGAACGCCTCGGCCGAGAGCTGGAGCGAGAGCAGGAGCTGGGCCAGGGTGAGCGCGGCGATCATCCAGATCCCTGCGCGCCGCCAGCGCTGGTTCACGAACGGCGCCAGGATCACGAACGACGCCGCGAGACTCGCGAGCGTGGACGGGCTCAGGACCGCGTCGAGATTGACTCCGGCCCGGCGCGCGAGCTCGTTGACCACCTTCTCCGGATTGCCCCGCCCGAGCCACCAGACCGCGGCCGCGACGAGCGACGAGGAGAGGATGTTGCCGAGCAGGAGGTAGCCGAGGAGCCGGTAGCGCTTCAGCACCAACGGCACGATGAACACGCCGAGCCCGACGAGCACCGACAGGAGCTGCGCCAGATTCGCCAGGACGCGCTCGGCGGGCGGGTCGAGGAAGTTGAGGAGCCCGACGACGTCGGTTTCGAGTCCGAGGATCGCGTTCTCGGCCCACCGGGTGAGGAGGAGCAGCCCGACCGACGTCACGCCGTAGGCGAGGAGCCGGCCCGCGTCGGAGGCGGACCGGGTGTACCCGACGATCTCGTCAGCCTCGAAGCGGGGCTCGGGCGCTGGGACGACGAAGTCGCTCGTTCGCAGGGCCCCGACCATGACCCCGGCAGTCTTGTCGCTCGGTCCCGCGCCGTCGGTGACCCGTGCCGCGGCCCCGGCGAGCTCTCGGCCCGGTGTGCCACCATCGAGGGTCCCGACCCGGAGTGCGATCCGACGATGTCCCGACTGCGTGTCCACAACCTCGCGATGTCCCTCGACGGCTACGTCGCGGGTGCCGCCCAGAGTCTCGAGGAGCCCTTGGGGATCGGCGGGCGGCGGCTGCACGAGTGGGTGCTCGCCACCCGGATGGGCCGCCAGATGATCGGGGAGGCGGGGGGCACCACCGGGCTCGACCACCGGTTCGCGGTTCGCGGCGATGAGGGGATCGGCGCCACGATCATCGGCCGCAACATGTTCGGCCCGATCAGGGGCGACTGGGGCGACGAGTCCTGGACCGGGTGGTGGGGCGACGAGCCGCCGTACCACCACGAGGTCTTCGTCCTCACCCACCATCCCCGTCCATCGGTCGAGAAGGCGGGAGGCACCACGTTCCACTTCGTGACCGACGGGATCGCGGCCGCGCTCGAGCAGGCTCGCGCCGCGGCCGACGGGTCCGACGTGCGCCTCGGCGGCGGGGCGGCGACGATCCGTCAGTACCTCCAGGCCCGGCTCGTCGACGAGATGCACGTGGCCGTCGTGCCGATCCTCCTCGGCCGCGGGGCTCGGCTCTTCGACGAGGACGACGACCTCGCCGACGCCTACGAGTGCGTCGAGATGGCGTGCTCGCCCGACGTGAGCCACATCCGGCTCGCCCGGCGGGATCCGTCAGCCTGACTCGGCCAGCTCCCGGAACTCGTCCGGCACGCCGCCGCCGGCCCGCATCACGACCGGTGCGTAGCCCACTGCATCGCGACCGAACCGCGCACGCGCCGCGTCGACCGCGCGGTCCAATGCGCGGCGGGCCGTGCCCGACGGCGTCCCGGCACGCTCCCCGTCGTCGCGACCGTCGAGAGGCAGCTCCAGCTGGAGGGGGACCTCCGGCACCAGGTTCGACACCGAGATCGCGAGCAAGGTGACCTCGGATCGGTCGGGATGGTCCGCGAGCGCGCGCTGGGTCAGCGTCACAGCCCGCTCGGTCAGAGTGCGCGTCGAGCAGGTCGCGCGACGCGAGGTGCCCGAGCGCGTCACCGACTCGAAGTCGGGGAACCGAACCCGCACGGTGACGGTCCGACCGGCCCGTTCCGAGGTCCGCAACCGCGCCGCCACGCGGTCGGCGAGGAATCCGAAGGTCGTCCGCAGGAGCTCGTCGTCGACCGGGCGCCGGCCGAGCGCCGACTGCGCGCCGACGGAGTGGCTCGGGCGGTGCAGCTCCACGCGGCGAGCGTCGGCGTTGACCGCCAGCGCGCCGAGCTTCGATCCGGCGGCTGGACCGAGCAACCGACCCAACGCCGAGGGGTCGACCGTCGCGAGCGCACCGATCGTGTGGATGCCCTTCGCCGCGAGTCGCTCGCGCGTCGCCGGTCCGACCCCCCACAGCAGCCCGACCGGCAGGGGATCGAGGAACGCCTCCTCCTCACCTGCCGCGACGACCACCATGCCGTCCGGCTTGGCAACCTGCGATGCGACCTTGGCGAGGTGTTTCGTGCTCGCGACCCCGACCGAGATCGGTAGACCGAGCTCCTCTCGCACGCGCCGCCGGATCGTTGCGCCCATCGCCTCGGGCGCGCCGAAGAGGTGCACCGACCCGGTGACGTCGAGGAACGCCTCGTCGATCGAGATCCGCTCCACGAGCGGCGTGAAATCGGTGAAGACGTCCATGACCGCGTCTCCGAGGCGCTGGTACTCCCGGAAGTGACCGCCGACGAAACGCAGGTGGGGGCAGAGCTCGCGTGCCCGCCGGCCCGGCATCCCGCCGCGGACCCCGAATGCCCGGGCCTCGTACGACGCGGCCAGCACCACGCCACCGCCGACGGCGATCGGGACCCCTGCCAGCCTCGGGTCCAGCAGCTGTTCGACCGACGCGTAGAAGGCGTCCAGGTCGGCGTGCAGGATCGTCGCGGTCCGCAGCGGCATGAGACCAGCGTAGCGAACGTCTGTTCGCCCCGCCGCCGGCGGGCGGACCATCCGGTGCCGGCCTCGGGGGGCAGGCCGGCCGCCGCCGACCCACCCCCCAGGGCGAGTGTCGAGGGTTACTCCGCGGCGCCGCTCAGCACCGGGACGCGCTCGTTGTCGGCCTCGATGACGAAGTCGGCGGTGTAGATCTCGGGCCCGTAGCCCCGAGCACCGTGCTCCATCACGTCGAGACCCGCGTGCTCCTCGTCGGCGCTCACGCGCAGACCCATGGTCTTCTTGATCACGAAGAAGAGCACGCCGGCGGTGACGCTGACCCACGCCGCGATCGCGACGACGCCGATCGCCTGCGTCACGAGGAGGTCCGCGCCATGGCCGTAGAAGATCCCCTGGTCGACGGAGAAGAAGCCGACCAGCAGGGTGCCGAGGACCCCACAGGTCCCGTGCACCGAGATCGCGCCCACCGGGTCGTCGATGCGGACCCGGTCGAAGAACCACACGCTTCCGACGACCGCTGCGCCGGCGAGCCCGCCGATACAGAGCGCTCCGATGTTGCTGACCGCGGCGCACCCGGCCGTGATCCCCACCAGGCCGGCCAGCGCGCCGTTGGCCGCCATGCCGACGTCGGGCGCACCGTGGGTCGTCCGCCAGGAGATGAGCAGTGCGATGACCGCACCCATCCCGGCCGCCAGCGTGGTCGTCACCGCGATCGGGCCGATCGCACCGTCGGCGGCGAGCTCCGAGCCCGGGTTGAACCCGTACCAACCCACCAGGAGGATGAACGTGCCGAGCACCGCGAACGGGATCGAGTGACCCTGGATCACGCGGGGCTTGCCGTCGGCGCCGTACTTGCCGATCCTCGGCCCGAGCATCCAGGCGCCCATGAGCGCCGCGATCCCACCCGTCGCGTGGACGATGGTGGAGCCGGCGAAGTCGACGAAGGGGGTGTCCATCTTCGACAGCCATCCGCCGCCCCAGTTCCAGTGCACGACGACGGGATAGATCACTGCGGAGATCACGATGCTGTAGAAGAAGTACGCCTTGAACTTCGTGCGTTCGGCCATGGCGCCGGACACGATCGTGGCCGCGGTCGCGGCGAACGCCAGCTGGAACACGAAGAACACCGCGATGTTCAGCGTGCCGTAGCTGGCGGCGCCGTCACCGAGGAAGAACCCCTTCCAGCCGATGAGGTCGTTGCCAGCCCCGAACGCGAACGCGAACCCGACGCAGAAGAACGCGACCACGCCGACCATGAAGTCCATGAGGTTCTTCATCATGATGTTGGCGACGCTCTTGGCCCGGGTGAAACCGGCCTCCACCAGCGCGAATCCGGCCTGCATGAAGATCACGAGGACGGCGGACAACAGCACGAAGACGTTGTCGAGGTTGACTTGCACGCTCTGCGCCGTCACGTCGGCAGCGAACAAGGATCCCATGAGATGTGCACTCCGTTCGTTGAGGAAACATTCCGCCGCACCGAGTGCAACGGGCCGACCAGACTTCCCGGCTCACCTGGGCGGGCAAGCTAGGAACGGTCCGCGACGTGCCCGTTGCCAGAGTGTGAAGCAGACGTATCGCCGATCTGACGGCTTCATTGGAGGCCCGAACCGTGGGCGGGATGGCCGCCGAGCGCGCGGAAATGTCACACGATGCGGACGCAATCCGCTGAGAACCGCGACATCGGGCGGCGAGGGTCGATTTCCCGTCCCTCGACCCTCCGCGCGTCGCGTCACCAGGTCGTGACCTGACGCGCCGGAAGACCGGAATCAGCATGCCTCACGGCCATCAACGTTCGACCGGCAGGAAGGCCGTCTTCGACGACATCTACGTCAGCCCCGACCCGCGCGCCTACTTCCGCGTGCTGGGTGCGCACGACTACGAGGTACCGACCCACGGCGCGACCGTCTTCGCGGCGGCGTTGGAGGCCCTCGACCTCGTGCAGCCGACGGTGCTCGACGTCTGCTCCTCGTACGGCATCAACGGTGCGCTCCTGAAGTACGACGTCGAACTCGACGAGTTGCACGCGCGGTACACGGGCCGTGAGCTCGCCGACGCGACGACCCGGGAGCTCATCGAGTCGGATCGAGCGTTCCTGCAGACACGCCGGCGCGACGGCGCACCCCGCGTCGTCGGTCTCGACAGCTCTGCGCCGGCGATCACCTACGCCGTGGCCGCCGGGCTGATCGACCATGGCCACGCCGTGGACCTCGAGCGCCACCGCGCCGGCCGCGACCTGCGGGCCACGATGGCCGCCGTCGACATGATCACGGTGACCGGCGGGGTCGGGTACGTCACCGCACGGACCTTCGACCGGTTGCTCGACGCGCGTGGCGACGCCACGCCGCCGTGGATCGCGACGCTCTGCCTCCGATCGGTTCCCTACGGGCCCGTCGTCGAGCGGCTGGCGGCGCGGGGGCTCGTGACCGAGAAGCTCGAAGGCGTGACCTTCCCTCAACGCCGCTTCGTCGACGAGACGGAGCAGTCGTATGCACTCGCCCGGCTGGCCGAGCTCGAGGTCGACCCGGCCGGCTGCGAGTCCGAGGGGCGCTACCACGTGGAGGTGTTCCTCTCCCGCCCCCCACAGGACGCGTCCGCCTGCCCCATCGAGGAGCTGCTCAGCGGGGTCGACGCCCACAGCCGCTGACCTCCCCGCTCCTCCCGTACGATCCCGTGCGGGAGGAGCCGTTCGAGTGGACGACCACGACACAGAGACCGTCCCGGCCGGTCCGCTCGGCGAGTGGCTCGAACGGATCGGTGCGGTCCTGCGCGCCGGTCGGTCCTCCGACGTGCCCTGCGACGGTTGCACGGCCTGCTGCGCCTCGGGCCAGTTCGTGCACATCGAGCCCGACGAGACCGACACCCTCGCGCACGTCCCCGCCGCGCTGCTCTTTCCCGCGCCGTTCGCGCCTGCGGGCCACCGGCTGCTCGGCTACGACGAGGACGGTCGCTGCCCGATGCTGACCGGGTCCGGCTGCTCGATCTACGAGCACCGGCCGCGGACCTGCCGGACCTACGACTGCCGGGTCTTCGCCGCGACGGGCATCGACCCGGCCGAGCAGCCCGCGATCGCGGCACGGGCGCGCCGCTGGCGGTTCGTGATCGACACCGACGCGGACCGCGCCGCCCGCGCCCGGATCGACGCGGCGCTCGAGCCGGCGACGGGCGATCCCGGGCCCGCGAACGCGCTCGGTCGGGCACTGCGCACGCTCACGCGCGCGACGCGCTGACGCGAGCCGTCAGAGCCAGTCCTTGCGCCGGAACATGGCGTAGAGCGCGATCACCATGGCCACCATCAGCACAGTCGAGAACTGATAGCCCCAGTGCCGCGCGAACCCCGGGTAGGGCACGTTCATCCCGTAGTACCCGGTCACGAGCGTGGGGACCGCGATGATCGCGGCCCAGCTCGTGACCTTCTTCATGATCTGGTTCTGGCGGTAGTCGCGCAGGCTGAGGTTCGTCTCCACGATCGTGCCGACGAGATCTCGGAGCGCGTCGGTGGCCTCGGTGACGCGCAGGATGTGGTCGTAGACATCCTGGTAGTACGGGTACATCTCGTCGTCGATCGTCCCGTGCTCGCGCCGCATCAGCGCGCTGATCACCTCGCGCATCGGAGCGACCAGCCGGTGGAACCTCACCAGGTTGCGCCGCGCCTCGAACCATTGGCGCTGTTCCGCCGGCGCGAGCGGACGGTCCGAGAAGAGCCCCTCGCTCACGGTGTCGTAGTAGTCGTCGAACCCGTTGACCGCGTCGAAGTACTCGTCGACGACGAGGTCGAGCAGGCCGTAGAGCAGGAACGAGACCCCGTGGCTCACGAGATCGGTCGACTGGTCCCAGCGCCGCAGCAGCGGATCGAGGAGGAATCCCTCGTCCTTGCGGACGGTGATGAGCCACCGTTGACCGACGAAGGCGTCGATCTCGCTGCCGACGAGGTTGCCGACGTCCGAGCTGCGCAATGCATGACACGTCAGGAACAGGTGCGTCGGGTAGTGGTCCAGCTTCGGACGCTGGTGCTCGCCCACGGCGTCCTCGACCGCGAGCTCGTGCAGCTGGAGCTCGGACGCGAGGCGGGTCAGGGTGGCGTGGTCCGGCTCGCAGAGGTCCACCCAGACCACCCGGCCGGGCCGCTCGAGCTGTTGGGACACGTCCTCGAGCGCGAAGTTCTCGGCGACGACCTGCCCCTGCTCCCATGCCCGGGTGTGTAGGGTCACCGCGCCTCGCCGGCCCGGCCCCGCGTGGGCGCCGGGCGCTGGCTCGTGGTGAGCGGTGCCCGTTCGCGCGACCGGCGGTACAGGCGCCCGGACGCGGCCGCCGCGGCCTCGCGATCCCGGGCCGGGAGTGTGAACCCGGTGTAGAGCACCTTGCGCTCGCCGGCCGTCGGCGGCTCCGCCCGGTGGAGCGTGCAGCTGAGGTGCACCGTCACGTCGCCGGTGGCCGTCGGCAGAGGCCGGTCCGCCAGCCCGAGCGCCGCGGGGTCCAGGAGCGACGGCCAGAGCAGGGCACGGTGCGAGCCGGGCACGACCCGGAGCTGACCGGTCGTCGGGCCGGCGCCGGTCACCGAGATCCCGACGGTGAGCGAGCAGCACTGGTAGCTGTGGCGCCCGAGACTGCAGTCCTTGTGCCACGGCACGTCGGAGATGCCCTCCGCGACCCCGACCGGCTTGAACAGCGCCTCGATGCGGTTGCCCCGCGCGGTGGCCTCGTGGCCCAGACCCGGGATCCGCCGGATCGCGTCCATCCGTGCGTCCACGAGGAGCGCCGCCGTGGTCTCGGACCGCTCGTGGAAGTGCTGCATGCGGACCACCCGGCGGCTGCCGTCGGCGACCGTCGCCCACCAGCTCCGGCCGTCGTCCGGACGGTACGACGGCGCGGCAGCATCCATGTCGTCGGCGATGCGCGCCATCTCGGCGGGGGAGAAGACCTCCCGCAGGTGGAGGAAGCCGTTCCGCTCGAGGAAGTCCGCCAGCTCGGCCGGGTCGTCCGCCAGCGTGAAGGACGCGTCCACGTCGGGTTCGGCCCCGAGGGATCCGGGCGCCAGCACGGTGCGGTCGTCGAGCACCGCACGCAGCACGAGCCACCAGTCCATGATCCGCGCGATGCGTCCCCGGTCCAGACGGAGGTCGCCGGCGGTCATGAGCCCCACCGGCGTGACCTGGTCGTTCACGAGGTCGACGAGCTGCGCGACCGACAGCACCCATCGCTCCTGAGCCACCGCGGACGCCCCCGGCGTGACGAGGAGGCGGCCGTCCTCCGCCCGGGACAGGGTGACCGGGTCGCCGTCCACCTCGACGACGACGGGCCGGAGGTCGAGCACCTCGGTGCTGTGTACCGGCTCGGGGGCGGCCGCGATCAACGCGGGCAGGGCTTCGGACAGGAACGTCGCCCCGTCGATCACCGGGACGGCGTCGTCCCAGCGGGTGCGGAGATCGACGCTCACGGCCCGCACCCTACGGCGTCGATCGGGCCGGATGCGTCCACGCGTCTCAACCGACGAGCTCGAGCGCCTGGGCGAGGAGCATGACCGTGAGCAGGTGCAGCTGATCGCCGACCTCGACGGGCGCGAGACCGGCGCACGCCCGCGCGTGGGTGCCCTCCAGGATCAGGCCCAACCGGTAGCACGCGAGCACCCGGTACCAGGTCAGTTCGGTGAGGTCCCGGTCGGTCCGAGCCGCGTAGTGCCCGATCACCTCCTCGGGCGTCGGGAGCCCCGGGGCGGCCACACCGATCGGCGCCGCGACACCCTCCCGCACCGGCCAGGTGGCCAGGAGGTGGCCGAGGTCGAGCAGGGGATCGCCGATGGTCGACAGCTCCCAATCGACGATGGCCGCGAGACGGCCCGCGTCCGGCGCGATCAGGACGTTGGCGAAGTGGAAGTCCCCGTGCATGAGCCCCATACGCACGTCACCCGGGAGGTGGGCGCCGAGCCAGGCGCCGACCTCGTCGACCCCCGGGAGGTCCGGGCCTGGGTACCCGTCGAGCTCGCGGTACCCGTCGAGCTGTGCGCGCCACCGGCCCACCTGGCGCTCGGCCCATCCCTCGAACCGGCCGAGGTCGTCGATACCGCGCGCCACCGGGTCGACGCCGGCGAGCGCGATCAGGCCGTCGGCCATCGCGAAGCCCATCGCCCGCTGCAGGCTCCGATCGGAGCGGTGCGGCTCCGGGAGGCCGAGGGTGGGATTGAACCCCGCCACGGGCTCCATGAGGTAGAACGCGGCGCCGAGCGTCTCGATGTCGTCGCACGCCGCGATGAGCGACGGATGGGGGACCTCGGTGCCGGCGAGTGCGGCGAGGATACGCGCCTCCCGCCGCATCGTCGCGTCGCTGTTCGCCCGCTTGTGGCGCGGCGGGTGCCGCAGGACGAACGCCTGCGCCCCGCGCCGGAACGACAGGAGGATGTTCTGCGTCCCGCCCGTGATCGGGGCGACGTCGGTGATCGGACCCGATTCCAGACCGCGGAGATCCATCCAGGCCGCGAGGCGGTCCAGGTCGACAGGGGCGTCGCTCATCCGGACCCGGTACCCGCCAACTCCGGGTACGTGACCCCGGTCAGCTCCACCGACACGTCCCACAGCCGGCGCGCGGTGTCCAGGTCACGCGCCCGCGCGCTGGTCCCGACCCGCTTCGGATGCCCTCGTTGCTCGCCGAGACCGTCCGGGCCGTAGTAGTCGCCGCCGATCACGCCCGGATCGGTCGCGGCCCGGAGCGTCGGGAGCGCGCCCATCGCCGCGGACTGGAGGAACCATCGCTCGATGACCGGACGCGACACGTGGCCGAGCGTGTTCAACAGCCCGCCGGGGTTCTCGTGGCCGAGGTTGGTGCGGGCGCCGCCGGGATGGGCGGCGACCGCGACGGTGTCGGCGGCGGCGGCGACGAGACGGCGCTGGAGCTCGAAGGTGTCGAGGAGGTTCGCGAGTTTGCTCTGAAAATAGGCCCGCCACGGGTGGTAGCGCTGCTCGGACTGCAGGTCCTCGAAGTGGATCCGGCCGGGTCGGTGGCCCTGGCTGCTGACCGCCACGACGCGCGACCCCGGCGTCGCGAGCAGCGGACCGAGCAGCCGGCCCGTGAGCGCGAATGCCGCGAGGTGGTTGACCCCGAACTGCATCTCGAAGCCCTGGGCCGTCGTCGCGTGGGGGATCGCCATGACCCCGGCGTTGTTCACGAGAAGATCGAGCCGCGCGTGCGAAGCCGCGATCCGCGTGGCGGCGGCCGCGACCGAGTCCAGGTCGGCGAGGTCGATGTCGAGAACCTCGAGCGACGCATCCGGCGTACCGGCGCGGATCCGCTCGACGGCCTCGGCCGCCTTCGCAGGGTTGCGGCAGCCGAGCACCACGTGCGCGCCGTGCTCTGCGAGCACCCGGGCCGTCTCGTAGCCGATCCCGCTGTTGGCCCCGGTGACCAGGACCACCCGACCGGTCTGGTCGGGGACGTCGGCCTCGGTCCAGGCCATGCTCACGCCTCCAGCAGCTTGGCGCGGAAGAGCGCGAGCACCTGGTCCAGCGCCGCACGCGTCGGGGTGCCGGGCTCGTCCACGAGGTCGCCGGTGAGCACGGAGTGGTGCTTGGAGAGCGGGGCGTCGGGGTGGCCGTCCGCCTGCGCGAGCTCCACGCCGACAAAACCGTCGCCGAGCCGCTCACGCAGGAACGCGAACCGCTCGCCGGGGACGAACGGGTCCCCGTGGAACCGCAGGCCGAGCACCTGGAGCCCTTCGGCGGCGCACCGGCCGCGCACGGTCGCGAGGTCCTCGTCGCTGCAGTCGATCGACGCCTTCCGGGCCCGCCCGACCGGGAACGGGAGCGACGGCTGGCTCAGCACCGGCGCGACGACGAGCGGGTCGACCGCCATCGCGAGCGCGAAGCCACCGGTGAAGCACATGCCGACGACCCCGATGCCCGGCCCGCCCGCGCGCTCGTGCTCCTGGCGGCCGAGTGCACGGAGCCAGTCGATGACCGGCGACGACCTGCCCGCCGCCATGGTCGAGAACTCCCTGCTCACGCAGACGCCACCGAAGCTGCGGATCAGATAGCTGCCCTGGGAGAGCCGGGGGCCGGCCTCCGGATCACGTCCGGCCTCGCCGAAGAGGTCGGGCATCACCGCAGTGCACCCGAGGGCCACCACCCGGTCCGCGAAGCCGACGACGAAGGGCGAGATACCGGGCATCTCGGTGATCACCAGCACCACCGGGCCGGTGCCCTTGCGGTACACGTCGTGGGTGAAGCTGCCGTGCTCGAACCGGAAGCGCTCGTAGGTGTCGAGCGAGCCTTCGGGTGCGCGGACGCGTGTGTCGGTCATCGGCCCTCCCCGGGTCGGCGGTCAGTCTGGCCGATCATCGACCGGACGCGCCGGGTGGGACCCAGTGCGGTTCGCGCTTCTCGGCGAAGGCGCGGGGCCCCTCTTCCTGGTCGGGGTGGCCCCACATGCCGACCAGCTCCTGCGCGCCCGCCCGGCAGGCGTCGGTGAGCCCGAGCTCCAGCGCGCCCCACAGCGCGCGCTTGGTCGCTGCCATCGCCGCAGGAGAGTTGCGGGCGATCGTCTCCGCGAGCTCCTGGGCACGGTCGACGAGACGGTCGGGCGGATCGACGATCTCGCTGATCATGCCGAGCTCGTAGGCCCGGCCCGCGTCGACGCGCTCGTAGCGGCCCATGAACGCCATGCGCATGACGGCCTCGACCGGCATCTTCTTCATCAGGCCGATCGCCTCGATGGCGACGACCTGGCCGACCGATACGTGCGGGTCGAAGAACTGCGCGTCGGACGCTGCGATCACGATGTCGGAGTCGGCGACCCAGTGGAACCCGCCACCGCAGCAGATGCCGTTCACCGCGGTGATCACCGGCTTCCACACCTGCTGGTGCCAGCTCGTGAAGTGGAGGTCGAAGCGCGCGACCGAGTCGCGGTAGCGCTCCATGCCGACACCGTCGCCCGCGATCTCGGCGACGTCGACGCCGGTCTGGAACGCTCGCCCGTTGCCCGTGTGGACGATGACCCGCACCTGCGGGTCGTCGTCGAGCTCGCGCCACGCGACCGCGAACTCGTCGCGCATCTGCGCATTCATCGCGTTGAGCTGGTCCGGGCGGTTGTTGATCAGCCAGCCGACCGGGCCTCGCCGCTCCACGACGAGATGCTCCAGGGTGGAGTAGGTCACGATGCCTCCGGGGTCTCGAGAGCGGACCACAACGCGCGCTTGAGGGCGACGAGCCGTGCCGCGGGGTACTGCGCGATCTGCTCGGCCAGCTCCTGCGCGCGCGGCCGCAGATCGGCAGCGGTCGCCACGATCTCCGAGAGGATCCCGAGCTGCCGGGCGCGCGCGGCGTCGATCCGCTCGTGCCGGCCCACGAGCGCGAGCCGGCTGATCGCCTCCATCGGGGCGCGCTTGGCGAGCGCGATCGTCTCCAGCGCGCTGACCTGGCCGATCGACACGTGGGGATCGAGGAACGTCGCGTCCGGCGCGGCGATCACGATGTCGGCATCCGCCACGAAGTGCAGCCCGCCACCGGCGCACACCCCGTTCACCGCGGCGATCACCGGCGTCCCGATGCCGTTGTGCCAGCCGGTGAGCGCCAACGCGGAGTCCCGGGTGCGGCGGGACTGCTCGCGCAGCGCGTCGGGGTCCCGGGCGAGCTGGCGCACGTCGAGCCCGGTCTGGAACGCGGGGCCGTTGCCCGTGTTGACGATCACCCGCACACCCGGGTCCGCGTCGAGCTCGCGCCAGGCCCGTTCCAGCTCCGCGAGCATCGTCGCGTCCATCGCGTTTCCCGCCTCGGGCCGGTCGAAGACGAGCCAGCCCACCGGCCCGGACCGGTCGAGGACCAGGGTCTCGTAGCTCACGGCCGGTCCACCCCGAGCTCGCGGCGCAGGACCTTGCCGATCTCGTTGCGAGGGATGTGCGCGACCGGCTCGAACTGCACGGGGACCTTGTAGGGCACCAACCGCTCCCGGCACCATTCCGCCAGCTCGGCCGCGTCGAGCGGCGCATCGGCGACGATGTACGCGACCGGCACCTCACCCAGGCGGTCGTCGGGCCGGCCCGCGACGGCGACGTCGCGGACACCGGGATGAAGGCGCAGCACGTCCTCGACCGCCTCCGGGAAGACCTTGTTGCCTCCGCGGTTGATGACCTCGCCGGCGCGGCCCTCCAGCCAGACGAAGCCGTCCGCGTCGATCCGGGCCAGATCGCCGGTGTCGACGTACCCGTCGGCGTCGATCCGGGCGGCGAGGGCATCGTCTCCCCCCTCTCCCAGCGCGCGGCGCGGCGGGCGCACCCACAGCCGCCCGACCGGGCCCGAGCCGACGCCCGACGGGTGGTCCGGATCCGGGTCGAGCGGCACGACGCGGACCGCGACCCCCGGGTGGGGCCGGCCGACCGCGCCCAGCTTCTCGGGGTGCTCACGAGCGTCACGCGCGGTCCAGCCGATCACCTCACCGATCTCGGCCTGCCCGTACCCGTTCAGGACGACGACGCCGAACCGCTCTCGGAAGCGGACGGCCTGCAACGGCGACAGCGGCGCGGTGATGCTGCGGACGTACCGCAGCGGCGCGAGGTCGGCCACATCGGACTCGTTGAGCATCGTCATCGCGGCGGGCGGCAGCACGGTGGACCGGATGCGGTAGCGGGCGACCACCGACGCGAAGCGGGAAGGGTCGAAGCGGTCCAGGATCACGACCGGTGCACCGGCGCGCAGCCCGAACAGCACGTTGTAGATCCCCGCGTTGAGCGCGAGCGCGACCGGGACGAGATTCGGCGTGGGGGCGCTCGCCGGCTCCGAGGTCGTGCCGCTCCGCAGGGGCGCGAGCACCCGATC
Source organism: uncultured Acidimicrobiia bacterium (assembly GCA_963801105.1). Taxonomy (GTDB): domain Bacteria; phylum Actinomycetota; class Acidimicrobiia; order IMCC26256; family JAENVU01; genus JAENVU01. The sequence goes on along the minus strand of CAWDDH010000003.1, from coordinate 2,786,242 downwards.
GAGCAGCTCGAGGTACTCCGTGTGACCATGCCGGATCGGTCGGGGTCGTCCCGTCGTTCCCGAGGTCCAGGTGATGAACGCGACGCCCGGTTCGCTCGGGGGCCGGTTGCCCGGTCGGACGACGACGCCGTCGTCATCGATCACGGCGCCGGCGCCCGCGGCGTCGAGCAGCTCCTCCTGCTCGGGACGCGGGGCCCGGACGTTGATCGGGACCATCACAGCCCCCACGCGCCAGATCGCGAACATGGCGACCACGAACGCGACCCGGTTGGGCAGGACGATCGCGACCGAATCGCCGGCGCCGACCCCCGCCGCCGCCAGCTCGGCCGCACGCGCGGCCACCGCCGCGGCGACCTCGCCCGAGGTGAGCTCGGTGTCGTCGTCGGCGAGCAGGAGCTCGTCGGTCGCGGCCGGATGCTCGTCGAGGAGCGCACCGAGCGTCGTGGTCACGAGCGTGGCACCGCCTCCCAGGCCGCGTCCCGGTACGGATCGGGCTCGCGGGGGAGTCCGAGCACCTTCTCTCCGAGGACGTTGAGGTTCACTTCGGTGGTCCCGCCCTCGATCGTGTTGGCGCGACTGCGCAGCATTCCCGCGACCTCGTAGGGCATCGCCTCGACCCACGCGTCGAGCGACGGATCACCGACCGCCCATGCGCACGCGTCGGCCCCCAGCAGATCGACCGCGAGGAGCTGCAGCGCCTGGTTGAGCCGGCCCTGATGCACCTTCCCGATGGAGGCCGCGGGCCCCGGCGTCCCCCCGGCCTGGACGGCCGCCCGCACCCGCTGGTTCGTCCAGCCCCGGATCCGCTCCTCGGTGTAGAGGGCGGCGAGGCGCTGGCGGACCACCGGGTGGCGATCCTGGCCCAACTCGCGCGCGCGACGGAGCACGCGCTCGATGCCCGCGCCGCCGATCCGGTCGACACCGCCCGACCCGGAGCCCGACACCATCTGCCGCTCACCCGCGAGCGTGGCGCCGGCCACCCGCCAGCCCTCGCCGGGCGCACCGATTCGGCGGTCGTCTGGCACCCGCACCCCGTCGAGGAACACCTCGTTGAAGTCGACCTCGCCCCCGAGGTGGCGGAGCGGGCGGACGGTGACGCCAGGGGCGCGCAGCTCGACCACGAAGTAGGTCAGGCCGCGCCGTTTCGGCACCGACGGGTCGGTGCGGGCGAGGCAGATCGCGAAGTCCGAGACGTGGGCCCAGGTCGTCCACACCTTCTGCCCGTCGAGGACCCACTCGTCGCCGTCGCGCACCGCGCGCGTGGCGAGGGACGCGAGGTCCGAACCCGCGCCGGGCTCACTGAGGAGTTGGCACCAGCGCTCGGTGTTGGCGACGATCGGAGGGAGGAAGCGGGCCCGTTGCTCGTCGGTTCCGTGGGCGAACAGGGCCGGCGCCGCGCTGTTGAGCCCGAGCGGGTTGAGGCGACCGAGGTTGTACGGCGCGAGTTCCTCCTCCGCCACACGCGCCTGGGCCGGCGTCAGGCCCAGGCCGCCGTACTCGACCGGCCAGGTCGCGGCTACGAGGCCGCTCGCCGCGAAGGTCGGGTACCAGGCCTCGTAGTCGGCGCGACTGCGGACCGCGCGAATCGCCGTCCGTCCGGCGGCCGCCGCCTCCCGCCATGCCGGCGGGATCTCGGCGCGCACCCAGGCCGCCACCGCGTCACGTACGGCCTCGTCGGGACTCCCGGCGTCGACGACGAGCCGGCCGGAGGGCGCGCTCACGGGACCGCTCCGCACTCGACGAGCGCCGCCACGGCCGTCGCGAACACCTCGGTGTGATGGTCGACCATCGCCTCGGTCGTCGCGGGGGACATCAGCGCCATGTTGTGGAAGGGGGTCATCAGGATCCCGCGGTTGAGGCACACCAGGTGCAGGTACGCCTCGAGCGCCGGGTCGACCGCGACAGCCGCGGCCGCCCCCGTCCGGGGCGGAGGGCAGAACCAGTACTCCGCGCGAGCGCCGAGGCGGTGTACGTGCCACGGCAGCGCATGCCGGTCGATGGTGGCCTGCACCCCGGCGGTCCAACGAACCGCGAGCATCTCCATGGGCGCGAAGGCCTCCTCGGTCAGCACCTCGCCCAGGGTCGCGCGGATCGCCGCCAGTGTGGAGCGCGTTGCCCGAGAGGGTCCCCCCGATGCCGCTCACGTCGGCCTGGGGGGACTCGGTCACCGCGCGCGCGGCCTGGTCGGCGACGGCGCTCGTCATGCCGTAGGCCGCGGCCGGGATCCCCCCGCCGATGGACTTCCCGATCGTCAGGAGATCCGGCTCCAGTCCCCAGGCCGCGGTCGCACCACCCGGTCCGGCGCAGATCGTGTGGGTCTCGTCGATCGCCAGGAGCGTGTCGTGGTCGCGCGTGGTGGCCCGCAGCGCGTCGTGGAAACCCGCCTCCGGAAGGACGATCCCGATGTTGGTGAGCGCGGGCTCGGCGATCACCACCGCCACGTCTCCCGGGGCGAGCGCGGCCCGCAGGCCGTCGACGTCGTTCCACTCGACCACGCGCGTCGTGATCCCCGGATGCACCGGCGGCCCGACGTTGCCCGGCCGCGCGACTGTCCGCCCGTCCGTCCGGACGGCCAGCGTCTCGTCGACCGACCCGTGGTAGCACCAGTCGAAGCACACGATGACGGGCCGGCCGGTCACCGCCCGGGCGATCCGGAGCGCGAAGCGGTTCGCATCGGTGGCCGTCGAGCGCGATCTGCCATATCGGGAGCCCGAAGCGGCGGGCCAGCTCCTCGCCCACCCAGACCGCATCCTCGGTCGGCAGCATCATCGTCAGGCCGTGGGCGGCGCGGGCCTCGATCGCCCGCGCCGTCGGGACGGGGGAGTGCCCGGACATCGCGCCGGTGTCGCCCAGGCACAGGTCGTCGTAGGTGTTCCCGTCGACGTCGACCACCGTCGCGCCCGAGGCCTCGCGGGCGAAGACGGGAAACGCGCCCGGCCAGCGTCGCATCCAGTTCATCGGGACGCCGCCCAGCAAGCTTCGCCCGGCGCGGTCGGCGCACTCGAGCGACGCGGCATGGGTGGCCGCGAAGCGCTCCTGCTCGCGCGCCATGAGGCCGTCGAGCGCGGCGGACGCGGCGGGGGTGCGGGCCGGCGTCATGGCGCGTCAGGGCAGGACGATGGTGAAACTGGCGTCGAAGCGGTCGCAGCAGTCGAGCAGCTCGTCCACGACCGTCTCGTCTCCGTCGATCCGCAGGTCGGGCTCGGCCAGCTCGGCGCGGGTGGTCTGCCCGCTCGCGAGCCGGGCGAGGCCGAGGTGGCTCATCGAGAGCGCGGCCACCGCGTCGGCGTCCTGCCGGCCGGTGCTGAAGCGCAGCGCCCCGTGGGCGAGCCCGATGACCCCGCGCACGTCGTCATCCGGGACCGAGAGGTTGAGGGTGAACGCGCGCCCGGCGAGCCGGCGGCCGTCGAGCCGGACGCCGAGCAGGTCCACGAGCATCTCCACCGTCATCGATCGCAGCACGTCGATGCTCGCTGTCGACACGCCCTGCAGGTTCGCGGCGCCGAAGCGCAGCTCCTGCGCGCCCGTGAGGTAGAAGTCCCGCCACGGGCCCGACTCGGCCCGGTACCCCAGCTGCTCGAGCACGTCGGCCTGGAGCAGGTGTGCGTCGCGACGGTCGGGCGCGGCGAAGATCACGTGGTCGAGGACCTGGGCCGCCCAGCGGTAGTCGCCGGCGTCGATGGACGCCCGGGCTTTCTCCAGCACCGCGTCGACGCCGCCCATGAACTCGACGTACCTCGCGGCCGACTCCTCCGGCGGCAGCGGGTGCAGGTGCGCGGGGTTGGCGTCGAACCAACCCAGGTACCGCTGGTACACGGCCTTGGCGTTGTGGTTCAGCGTTCCGTAGTACCCGCGCACGTGGGCGCGGTTCTCGAGGCCCGGCGGCGGGCCGAGCTGCTCGGCGATCTCGGCCGACGTGTGACCGTGGTTGGCCAGGCGCATCGTCTCGTCGTGGATCCAACGGTAGGTGTCGCGCTGCTCCTCCATGAACCGCCGTACGGACTCCGGACCGAACCGCGGCCAGTGATGGCTCATGAACACGATGTCGGTCTCGCCCGCGAACAACTCGATCGACTCGTTGAGGTACTTGCTCCACGCGAGAGAGTCCCGGATCTGCGCGCCGCGCGGCGTATAGATGTTGTGCAGCGTGGAACTGCAGTTCTCGGCCATGCAGAGGAGGCGACGATCCGGCAGGAAGATGTTCATCTCGGCCGGCGCCTCGGTGTCGGGCGTGTACTGGAACCGCAGGCGCACCCCGTCGATCACGCGCTCCTCGCCGGTCGTGGTGATCTCATCGGTCGGAGCGATGAGACCCGAGGTCCCGAGCAGCGGGATGGCCTTCCCGAGACCGCAGTCCACGTGCCCGAGCGGGTCGACCGGCAGGAGGCGGCCGTACATGTACGACGCCCGGCGGGTCATCGCCGGCCCGGCGACCACGTTCTCCGAGATCGCGGCCTCGAGAAAGCCGACCGGCGCCACGATCGCGACCTCACCCGACGCGACGGCCTCGTCCGTCGTCACGCCCCGCACACCGCCGAAGTGGTCGATGTGGCTGTGGGTATAGAGGACGGCGACCACCGACCGCGTCGGGAAGTGCGCGTGGAGCAGGTCCAGCGCCGCGGCCGCGGTCTCGGTCGTGGTGAGCGGGTCGATCACGATCCAACCGGTGTCGCCCGCGATGAACGTGACGTTCGACAGGTCGATGCCCCGGACCTGGTAGACGCCCTCGGCGACCTCGAAGAGGCCGTGGACGGCGTTGAGCTGCGCCTGGCGCCAGAGACTCGGGTTCACCGAGTCGGGCGCCGGGGCGTCGAGGAACTCCCAGTCCGCCGGATCCCAGACCGCGTGCCCGAAGGTGGGATGGCCCACGGGCCCCGGGAGCGGCGCGAGGCGGCCCCGCGTGGCGTCGGCGAAGTCCTGCGGGTCGTCGGGGACCGCGACCGCGGCGTTCGCGGCGGCCGTCGTCGCCGTCGGTGGCTTGCGGTCGGTGTCGCCGGTCATGACCCGCCATCTTGGCCTGCCGCCGGCCGATCGTGCTCGGCCGCGCCCGCGAGCGGGCTCGTCACCCCTCGTCGCGCAACGGGTCGTCCCAGTCCACCGTCGCCTCCCAGTGGGCCAGGAGGGCCGCCCCGGCGGCCAGGAACAGCCGCGTCGCACCCGGATCGGCGTCGGCCGCGTCGAGGCAGGCGAGCGTGTACTTCACCAGGTGCGCATCGTGACGCGTCGAGGCGCGGGTGATCAGCTCGGTCCAGGCGCCGGCGAGCGACGCGTCCGGCGCGTGCAGGACCCAACCCGCGGCTGCGTCGCGGCCGTCACCCAGCGCTTCCGGGAAGCTCCCGCCGGGTGCGGCAAGCTCCACCGTCTCCGGAACCGGCCCGGACGCGAGCCCGGCGAGGAACCCGACCACGTAGGTCGCGGCCACGTCGACGCCAAGCTGCGGATCGGGGAGCGCGTCCGCGACCCCCAGTGCCGCCTGGGGCATCGTCAGGCAGTGGCTCCACCCGTACGGCGCGTGCGCCGGGTCCGCGGCGAGCATCGCCCGCGCCGCGTGACGCAGAATCACGGCCCGGGCGGCGCGCACATCGACCCCCGCTGCCGCGCCGGCGAGCAGTTCGGGGGCGACACCATCGTCGACCCGGTCCATGAGCGGGTAGATGAAGGCGCTCCCCGGAAGGCCGAGGCCGGGGACCGCGCGGAGGGCCTCGGCCAGCGCCGCCGGGGAGCCCCCGGTTCGCGGCCGATCCGCGATCCAGGCGATGCGCAGCTCCGGCGCCCGCGCGAGCTCGCGCGCCAACGGACGCAACAGCTCGGGGGTCGCCTCGCCGCGGGGCGCGACCCGCGGGAGGTGGTACAGGAAGATCGGTGCGTGACCGGCCGCGGCGAGCGCGGGCAGCACGGCGGGGCCGAGCACGCGAGCCAGCTCCGCCGGGCCGACTGTGCGCGCCAAGGCCCCGGCGGCGACGTCGGCCGCGTCGAGGTCGCGCGCGGCGACGGCCTCGACCAGGGTCCGGAAGGGATCGGCGGGCTCGGACCTGTGGGACGGGGCACCCATCGGCGCGGCATCCTCGTAGTGCACCAGGAGGCTCACGAGCCGCAGGCGGGCCCGCGCGCGGCCCTCGGGCGCGACCCACGGGAGCAGGGCGGCGCGCGCCAGGAGCTCGAGGGGGCTGTGGAGCACGAACGAGTCGGCCGGGTCCCGGCGGGGGATCCGGATCCGGTCCGCCACGAGCCGCGTCAGCTCGGTATCGGACCGGCGGTCGAGGCCCAGCGCGCGGGCGCGGTCGATCACGGGCGTCGAGGAAGCAGCCGTCGTCATGGTCCGTACCGTAAGAGATGAAGTTGACTTCAGGTCAAGCATCGGGTTCGATGGAGTGGTCACCGACCAGGATGGCCGCCCATGGTCCACGAGTCCGAGCTCCTCGCCATCGGCGCCGTCGCCGAGCGCACCGGGCTGGCACACTCCGCGCTGCGCTTCTACGAGCGGGAGGGCCTGATCAGCTCGGTCCGCACCGCCGGGTCCCAGCGCCGATACGACCGGGACGTGCTCCGACGGCTCGCCTTCATCAAGGTCGCGCAGACCGTGGGCGTGGGCCTGCCCGAGATCCGCGCCGCGCTCGCCGGGCTGCCCCGGGAGCGCACGCCGACCAAGGCCGACTGGGACCGCATCGCCCGCGCCTGGCGGCCCCGCCTCGACGAGCAGATCGACGCGCTGGTGCGCCTCCGGGACCAGCTCACCGACTGCATCGGGTGCGGATGTCTCTCCCTGCGGGCGTGCGCGCTCTACAACCCCGACGACCGCGCCGCGCGTCTCGGCGCCGGCCCCCGATACCTGCTCGGCGACCTCCCCACCGACGTGGTCTGACCTGCCAGACTCGCCGGCATGCCATCCCGCATCTCCCTGGACGTCGACGGCCCGATCGCCACGATCACGAACCACAACCCCGAGGCCCACAACGCCTTCGACGACGAGATGGACGCCGAGCTCTTCGCGACGTTCGCCGAGCTCCGCGGCCGCCCCGAGGTCCGCGCCATCATCTGGCGGGGCGAGGGGAAGTCGTTCTCGTCCGGCCGTGACGTCAGCTCGATCGGCAACCTCAAGGTCGAACTCACCCACCACGAGCTGATGCGCCGCGGCCACCGCGGCATCCAGCAGATCTGGGAGATCGACGCGCCGATCATCGTGGCCCACAAGGGCTGGACGATGGGCGGGTCCTTCCAGCGGGCGCTGCTCTGTGACATCCGCGTCGCCGCCGAGGGCGCCCGCTTCCGCCTTCCCGAGCTCACCTACGGCGTCATCCCCGACACCGGCGGCATGGGCGCGCTGTTCCAGATCGCGGGGCACGGTCTCGTGAGCGACATGGTGCTCACCGGTCGCGTGCTCGGCGCCGAGGAGGCGCTCGCCCACGGCATCGTCTCCCGCGTCGTGCCGGCGGACGCGCTCGACGACACCGTACGGGAGATGGCCGAGCAGATCGCCGCCGCACCCGCGGTGTCGGTGAAGATGGCCCGGTCGGTGATCCGCCACCTCGCGCTGCCCGAGCTGCGGTCCTCGATGGACGAGGAGATGATCGCCCAGACCTTCATCAGCCGGAGCGACGACCTGGCCGAGCTGCGCGCGGCCCGCGCCGAGGAGCGCGCGCCCCACTACACCGGGAGTTGACGTGAGCGAGCCGATCGATCCGCGACACGGAGACCGCGTGCGGCGAGCGGGGCCCGACCGGCCCGCCCCAGAGGCTCCCCAGGAGGACCGATGACCACCGACGACGGACTCATCGGACTCCCGGCCCCGCCGGCACTCGGCGCCTCGGCGCTCCCGCCCGGCACCTACGACGGCGTTGCCGTGTTCGTCACCGGTGCGGGGACCGGTCTCGGCAAGGCAATCGCCTGCGAGTTCGCGCGGTTGGGGGCGTCGATCGTGGTGGCGTCGCGCAAACCCGAGCACCTCGACGCCGGTCGCGCCGCGATCGAGGCGATCGGCGCCCAGGTCCTCGCGGTCGAGTGCGACATCCGCGACGCCGACGCGATCGCCGCCGCGCTGGACGCGGCCGAGGCGCGCTTCGGCCTTCCCCGGGTGCTGGTCAACAACGCGGCGGCCAACTTCCCGGTGCCGGCCGAGGACATGTCGCCGAACGCGTGGCGGACCGTGGTCGACATCACCCTGACCGGGACGTTCCTCTGCAGCCGCGAGTTCGCCCGCCGCCACCTCACGGCCCGGACACCCGCGTCGATCATCGACGTCGGCGCCTCGTACGCCTGGACCGGCGGGCCCGGGTTCGCGCACTCCGCGGCGGCCAAGGCCGGGGTGAAGAACCTGGTGGAGACGCTCGCAGTCGAGTGGGGCCCCTACGGCATCCAGGTGAACGGACTCGTCCCCGGACTGTTCCCGCACTCGGACATGACCAGCGACATCCAGTCCAACCTGGAGCGCACCCACGACAAGGACCCCTGCCAGCCGGCCCTGCGCGTCGGTCAGCTCCAGGAGCTCGGATGGGCGGCGACGTTCCTGGCGTCGCCCTATGCCCGCTTCGTCTCGGGGCACACGCTCGTGGTCGACGGCGCGAACTGGCAGCGGCGCGCGCTCACGAACCCGACGGTGGTGCCGGTGCGCGAGCAGATGGGTCGGCCGCCGTTCGCAACCGGCCCGTGAGTCGCTAGGGCCGACGACCGGTCGCGTCGAGCACGCGAGTCTGCATCGGCGCGTCTTCGGGGACGGCGCCGCTCGGTCCCTTCCCGAAGACGCCGGTCGTCCCGATGATCGGCAGCATGGGCTCGATCGAGGACCACACCGTCTCCACCAGGCCGGCGTCGAGGGTCTCGTCCGCACCGATGGCGCGCGCGAGATCCCAGGCGTGCATCGCGTAGTCGCCGATGCGGAACCCGAGCACGGCTGCACCCGGGAGATCGCCGGCCGGGTGCGAGCACATCCGTTCGAGGGCGCCGGGCTCCGCGAAGGCGGCGGCCTGCGCGTCGGCACCGACGGCGAACTCCGCGACCGGGTCTGGCGGCAGCGTCGGGTCGGCGACCACGGCCATCGCCTCGTCGCGGGTACAGCCGTGCAGCAGCGCGACGCTCATCCGGTTGCCGTAGATCACGTGCACGACCAGGTCGCGCACGACCCAGGCCTCGCACGGGGTCGCGCGGTCCCAGTCGGCGGGCTCCACGAGCCGGAGTCGTCGGTCGAACTCGGCGCGGCCGACGGCGAGTGCTCCGAGAGGATCCATGCCGGAACCTTAGGACCTCGGCCTCCGGACGCGAAGGGACCCGCCATCTCGGCGGGTCCCTTGGCGGCGGTCGCGCGACGCCCCGGCGGACGCGGGCGTCAGGCGGAGGTGCGGTGCAGCTCGTTGCGGTCGGTGTGATCCATCACCTTGCCGAGACGCTTCACGTCGACGGTGGTGGTCTCCTCGTACGACCAGGAATCCTTGCCCACGTTGATCGTGATGGAGAACTTCTTCGTGCTCGCGTTCGCCGCGAGGTACGGGTTCTCGAGAACTCCGTTGGTCACCGAGCCCAGCTCGGACGTCAACGTGAAGCTGGTGCTGTCCGCCGCCGCCGGGCCGCTCGAGAGCACCAGCGCGCCCCGTGGCACCATGATGCAGCGGTAGAGCTCCTTCGCCGTCGAGCACCAGAGCCAGTACCCGACCTCGGTGTGGAACGGGTCCTCCTCGTCGCCCCGCCACGCCGCCATGCGGTAGTCGAGGCCGAAGAGCGACTGGCTGCCGTTGTCGACCGGACCGAACGGCGAGAGCGTCACCCGCTCGCGGTACGGGGTGTCGCCGACCTCGCCCTCGGCGTGGTGGAACGAGACGTCCAGGCCCTTCGTGCCCTCCCACGTGCCGGCGAGGCCTGCGAGGGGTCCGAGTTGTTCGGGGGTCGGTACGGGCATGATCTTCCTCTCGGGTCGAAACGAACTGGACCGAATCTACGCGCGTGCGCACGGTTCGCGCCGATGGGGCGGTGCGGTCGCCGCCAGGGAGCGGTCAGGCCCGCGCCTGCTCCTCGGCCTTGAGCTGCCGACGGAGGATCTTGCCGCTCGGGTTCTTCGGGATCGCGTCCACGAACGCGACCTCCCGGACCTTCTTGTACGGCGCCGCCCGTTCGGCCACCCAGGACATGACGTCCTCGGCCCCGACGTCGCTGCCGTCGCGGCGTACGACGAACGCCTTCGGCACCTCGCCGTCGGCGGTGCCGGTGTCCTTCGGGATCACCGCCACGTCGGCGACGTCGGGGTGCTCCATGATCAGCGCCTCGAGCTCCGCGGGCGCGATCTGGTACCCCTTGTACTTGATCATCTCCTTGGCCCGGTCGTGGATCGTGACGTAGCCGTCGATGTCCACGGTGACGATGTCACCGGTGCGCAGCCAGCGGCCGTCCTCGTCCTGCACGATCGACTCCGCGGTCGCGTCGGGACGGTTGAGGTACCCCTGCATCACCTGCGGCCCGCTGACGAGGAGCTCGCCGACCTCGCCGACGGGCAGCGTCGCGCCGGTGTCGAGGTCCACGACCTTCTGGCGGGTGTCCGCGACCGGCGGCCCGACCGTCCCCTCCTTCAGCCGTCCGAGCAGCGAGATGTGGGTCACCGGGCTCGCCTCGGTCATGCCGTAGCCCTGCACGACGGTCACGTCGTAGCGCTGCGCGACTCGGCGGGCGACGTCGAGCGGCAGCGGTGCCGCACCCGAGTTCACATAGCGCACGCTCGACAGATCCGCCTCGTCGTCGAAGTTCGCGAGCGCGAGCATCGCCGGCGGGACCATGAACAAGTTCGTGGCCCGGTACCTCGCGACGATGTCGAGGAACCGCCTCGGTTCGAAGGCGGGCATCGTGATCTGGGTGGCGCCGGACACGAGGCCGGGGAGCATGAGGACCGCCATGCCGTAGATGTGGAAGAACGGCAGGAAGTTCACCAGCACCGAGTAGCCGTCGATCAGGCCGCTGCCCAGCGTCTGGCGGACATTGCTCGTGAGGTTGTGATGGCTCAGCATCACACCCTTGGGCACCCCGGTCGTGCCCGACGAGTAGGGCAGGACCGCGAGATGCGTCATCGGGTCGAACTCGACGGGGTGCGCGTCACCGGCCGCGGTGCCGGCGAGCACCCAGACCTCTTGCAGCAGGTGGAGGTTGGGCGCGTCACCCCAGACGGCCCGGACCGTCGGCGCGGTGGACTCCACCGCGAACGCGGCCACCGGCCGGGAATCGCCGAACTGCTCCCGGACCTCCCGCTCGGTGTAGAGCGGGTTGAGGGTCGTGACCGTCCCGCCCGCGAAGAGGGTGGCGAGGAACGCGATCGCCCACTCGGGGGAGTTGGTCCCCACGATCGCCACCCGGTCGCCGAGCCCCACTCCGGCGTCCTGGAGCACCCGTCCGAGGCGCCGGGCCGTGGTCACGATCTCGTCGTAGGTGTGCTCGGCACCCGTGATCCCGTCGATCATCGCGATCTTGTGCGGGTGGCGCGCGGCGGCCGCGACGACGTCGTCGGTGACGGGGACCACCGGGTACGGCGCGAGCGACATGCGCGGCGAGTACTGGATCGGTCCCCGGGTCGTGGTCATCGCGCGAGTCTGGCGCGCTCGGCGCGGAGCGTCGAGCGGAGCACCGGTCAGGACACGGCCTGCACCCAGTTTCCGTGGAACCCGAAGGGAACCCGGACAGGGAGGTGGATCGTCGCCACCGGGGGTGCGGCGAAGTCCTGGGCGTCGATGATCACGACGTCGGCGGCGTCGCGTGCGGGGTCGTGGACGTAGGCCATGACCCAGCCCTCGTCCTCGCCGGCGTCGTCGGACTTCGGCACGAAGACCGGTTCCTGCGCCGCGCGCCCGCCGCCGAGGTCGTGCTCGGTCACGGTCCCGGCGACGAGGTCGTGCTTGAGCACGTTGCCGAGCCGGAGGCCGCTCGTGTCGTCGGGGGCGAACATCGCCGTGTAGCCGTAGCGGTGCGGCCGACCCACGACCCGCTCGTCGACCCGCGGGAACTCCTGGGGTCGGTCCGAGATCACCTCGCGCCCGACGCGCCGGCCGGCCGGGTCGATCGTCCACCGCTCGAACACGGGCGGGCCCTCGTTCGGACCGAGTTGGTGCCGGTCGAACATCTTGGGGTGGACCGCGACGTCCATCACGACGCGCTCACCGTCGTCGTACGCGTTGAGGGGGTGGAAGACGTAGCAGAGGTCGTCGAGCTCGCACCACACCGTGTCGGATGCCTCGCCGTCGCGCGGGAGGAGCCCGACACGCGCGCCGTACTCCGGGTTCCACCGGTACGGCAGGCTCGCCCCGTGCATGGCGAGATCGAGGTCGAACGTGCACGGAAGGTCGAGCAGGACGACCCGTGACTCGGTGAGCCCGCAGTCGTGCACCATCGGACCGCCGGGCACCGGTACGTTCACGGTCTTGCGCACGCGCCCGTCGACCCCGACCACGACGTACTGGATGTAGTCCCACTCCCAGTAGTAGACGACCGCGTGCAGCTCGCCCGTGGCGGGATCACGCTTCGGGTGCGCGGTGAAGGACCCGGGGAGCGTGCCGTCGAAGTCCGAGCGGGCGACGGTCTCGAGCTCGTCGGTGAGCTGCACCGGCAGACCGCCGGCCTCGACGATGGCCCAGATCGCGCCGGCGTGCGCGATCACGTTGGTGTTCGCGGTGTTGTCGCCCATCCCGTGCCGTGGACCGGGCGTGGCCGGCCCGCCGCGCGCGTCGACGACGCTGTCCGAGCGCACGAAGCGGTTCCGGTAGGTGGTCGCCCGACCGCCCCGGAGCCAGAGTCCGTGCACCATGCCGCTGCCGGTGAACCAGTGGTAGGTCGCGGGGTCGGGGTCCACGACCGGGTTGGGCCCGATGCGCAGGAGCCGGCCCTCGATCTCCTCGGGGATCCGACCGGTGACGGGCAGTTCCTCCACGGTTACCTCGTCGCGCACGGGCGCGAAGTTGCCGGTGAGGTACGGGCTGGTGCGGACGTCGGTGCTGGTCATGGTGCCTCCTGGAGTGCGGGTCGGGCGAGGAGCAACGAGTTGAGGTGGGCGAGCAGCACCGCGGGATCGGCCTGACCGGTGGTCGGGACCAGCACGCCGTGCAGGTGGAGCGACGCGAGCCCGTGCACCGACGCCCAGAGGACACCGGCGAGCTCGGTCGCGGGGATGTCGGCGGGGAGGCCGCGACCCTGGGCCGCGGCGACGATGCCGACGAGCTGACCGAACGCGATCCCGCCGGCGGTGAGGTAGTCGGGATCGTCGGTGTCGACCAGGTCGCGGCGGAAGATGAGACCGAACACCCCGGGGTGGGCCACGGCGAACGCCAGGTACCCCCGGCTGGCGGCCGCGACCCGCGCCACCGGCTCGTCGGACCCGGAGTCGCGCACCGACGCGTCGACCGCGGCGTACAGATCCCGGAAGCCCTCGGCGGCCACCGCGGCGAGCAGGGCCGCCAGGGTGGGGAAGTGGCGACCGGGCGCGCCGTGGGAGAGCCCGGCGCGGCGCGGCGATCTCGCGCAGCCCGATGCCGTCGAGCCCCTCGGTGTCGAGGTAGGTCCGGGCCGTCGCGATCAGCCGGGCGCGCGTGCTGGGGATGCTCACCACGTGGACAGTGTCCACCCAGGCTGTAGACACTGTCAACCACCCTCCGGTAGCTTGCCGGCGCGTGCGCGACTTCCCCCACCTCCTGGCGCCGGGCGCCATCGGCACCCTGGCGCTGCGCAACCGGATCCTCATGGCACCCATGGGGGACTCGCTCGCCAACCCCGACGGCACGATCTCGCCGGCCCAGCTCGCCTACTTCGAGGCGCGGGCCCGCGGCGGGGCCGCCCTCCTCCTGGTCGGCTCCGTCGCGGTCGCCTACCCGGACGGGTGCGTCGACGAGCGCCAGGTCGCCGCCTCCGCCGACGCCCACCTGCCCGGCCTCGCCGCCCTGGCCGACCGGGTGCACGCGCACGGCGCCGCCGTCGCGGCACAGCTCACCTACAACGGCGCGCTGGCCCGCCTCGACATCGCCCGCGGGCGTCCGATGCTGGTGCCGGCCGTGCCCCCGCGCCCACACCCGGACCGCCTCTCGACGATGGTGACCGACGCGGAGCTCGCCGGGTTCATGGCGCCCTACGCGTCGACGACCGCGAAGGTCGAGTACCGCGTCGCGACCGACGAGGACCTCGCCGCCGTGGTCGAGCGCTTCGCCGAGAGCGCCGATCGCTGCCGGCGGGCCGGCATCGACGGCGTGGAGGTGCACGCAGGGCATGGGTACCTCGTCGACGAGTTCCTCTCGCCGTCCGTGAACACACGGACCGACGCGTGGGGCGGCGACGCCGAGCACCGAGCGCGGCTGCTGCTCGAGATCATCGGCGCGATCCGCGAGCGCGTGGGCCGGGACTTTCCCCTCTGGATGCGGATCAATGCGCTGGAGCACCACAAGACCGACGGTGAGACACCCGCGGACCAGCTCGAGGTCGTGCGACTCGCGGTCGCGGCGGGCCTCGACGCCGTGCACGTGACCGCTTACGCCAGCATGGACGTCGCGACCGGACCCACCGATTCCTACGCTCCCCACCGTGTGGGCGACCTGGCCGACCACGCCGCCGCCGTGCGCGCGGCGGTCGACGTCCCCGTGATCACGTTCGGCCGCTTCGAGCCGGACGAGGCCGAGGCGGTACTGGCGGCGGGGCGCGCCGACTTCGTCGCGATGGGCCGCAAGCTGCTGGCCGACCCCGAGCTGCCGAACAAGCTCGCCGCCGGACGGGTCGAGCAGGTCCGCCCGTGCCTCTACCAGTACCGCTGCATCGGCAACATCTTCGTGAACGAGTCACTGGCCTGCGTGGCCAACGCGGCCACCGGACGCGAGGACGTCGCCGGGCTCCCGCCGACGACGACGCCCCGGCGCGTGCTGGTGATCGGTGGCGGTGCCGCCGGCCTCGAGGCCGCGCGCGTCCTCGCCGCCGCGCAGCACGCGGTCGAGCTGTGGGAGGCCGGTCCCGCGCTCGGCGGAGTGCTCGACCGCGTGCGCGGTGTCGACGACGTGCTCGACCGCCATCACGCGTGGCTGCTCGACGAGATCGAGCGTGCCGACGTGACGATCCGACTCGGCCGGCGCGCGAGCGCCGAGGACGTCGACCGCGACCGATTCGACGCGGTGGTGGTGGCGACCGGTCCGACCTGGACCCGTCCGGACGTCCCCGGCGCCACCCCCGAGCGGATCCGGCTGCCGACCGAGGTCGGCGCGGTCCTGCAGCCCGGCGCCGACGGTCCGGTGGTGCTCCTCGGCGGCGGCAAGCCGGCGCTGACGCTCGCGGCGGCACTGCGCACCGCCGAGCGGCCCGTCACCGTCGTGGAGCCGGGCGGGGTCTTCGGGGCCGAGCTCGGGTTGCCCGGCCGGTGGCGGATGGTCGCCGACGCCGAGGCATCCGGCGTGGTGCTGATCGCGCACGCGACGCTCACGCGCGTCACCGACACCGAAGTCGAGCTCGTGGTCGCGGACGAGGGTCGGCCCCGGCGGCTCCCGGCGCCGGACCTCGTCACCACGACGCGTGTCGCGGGCGCGCCGGACCTCGTGACCGCGCTCGGCGTCCGCGGGATCCCGACGTTCGTGGTCGGCGACGCCCGCGAGGCCCGGGGCTTCGAGGGCATCACCCGCGACGCCGAGGACCTCGCTCGGGCCCTCGCCACCCGGGAGGGGTGAGGGTCCACCCGCACGGGCGACACCTTTCCTAGACTTTTCTACGCGGGCGGAGGTTGACTCCGGGAGTCCCTGTCATGAACCAGCCCACGCGGATCGCGGTCGGCGAAGCCGTCGGCACGATGATCCTGGTCGTCGGCGGTCCCGGGACGGCGGTGCTCGCCACCGGGGGCTCCAGCCGTTCACCGAGCGCCGACGACGCCTGATCTCCTCCTCGAACTTCCCCTCTTCCCACCTCCGCCGGCGGGCCCCAACGCCGTGGCCGTCTCCGGAGGTGGGAGGAGCGAGGAGGAACGTGCGAGAGTCGCGGGATGGAGAAGCTGCAGTACCTGTGCTGGCCCCGTCCCGGGCTCACACCCGCCGAACGGGGACGGCTCGTCGCCGAGGACACCGTCCCTGCGCTGCTGGCGCTCGGCCCCCGCGGCCTCTCGATCCAGGTCGACGACGCCGATGCGCAGGTCCCGGTACCGATGCCCCCACCCGAGGACGAGCCCCAGCCGTTCCTGCTCGTCTCGATCTGGCTCGACCGCTACGACGACCGTGCGCCGTACGAGGCGATCCTGCGCGACGCGACCGAGCACGTCGCGGGCTACCTCGTCACCGAGTCGCTCTACACCGATTACGGGGGCAATGCGTTCGCCGGACGGCGCGATTGGCCCGACGGGCAGCGCTCACCCGGCGTCGTCATGGTGACCCTGCTCCGGCGCCCGGCGCGCATGACACCCGAGGAGTGGATCACCCACTGGCACACGGTGCAGTCACCGGTCTCGGAGGCGATGCAGCCCAGGATGCGCTACGTACGCAACGCCGTGGCCCGGCCGCTGACACCGGACGCGCCGCCGATCGAGGGCATCGTCGAGGAAGCATGGCCCTCGCCCGAGCACATGACCGACCCGATGCTCTTCTACTGCGCCGGCGACGACTCCGAGCTCATGGCGCGCAACCTCCGCGCGATGCTCGAGAGCGTCACCGCATTCCTCGACCTCGACGAGCTCCGCAGCTTCACGACGAGCGAGTACCTGCTGAGGACCTGACGCACCACGCGTCGAACCCACCGGTCGTCCGCCGGGTCCCGTCTTCCAGCGCGAGCACCCCGTCGACGGCCGCGTCCTCGAGGAGTGCGACGCCCGCGTCGGGCCCGGCGATCAACGCCGCCTTGGCGAGCACCTCGGCCCAGGCCGTCTCCGCGGCGAGCACCGTCGCGGTATGCACCCCTCGCGCGGCCGGACGGCCGGTCGCGGGGTCGATGAGATGGTGCACTCTCAGTCCACTCGCCCGCCAGCGTCGCCGGCGGGTCGTGCTGGTGGCCACGCCGCCGGCCGTGAGCCGCAGCCGGGTGCCGTCGGGCGCGATCGCGAGGCCGCTGCAGTCGACCTCCCAGGCTCCGCGGTACGGGCCGAGACCACCGCACTGCACGTCGCCACCGAGGTCGACGCAGACCGATGTCGCGCCCGCGTCCAACAGCTCACGGCTCACCACGTCCGCCGCGTGTCCCTTCCCGATGCCGCCGAGATCCATCGTGACCCCCGGCGGCAGCTCGATGGTATGGACCAGCGGATCGAGGACGATCCCCGTGCACCCGCTGAGCGCGGGCCCGGCGACGGCGCGGTGCTCGGATGCATGCACCTCCGCGAAATCGCGGTCGTAGCCGAGACGCACAATGGCCGCGAGGCCGGTCGGGTCGAAGAAGCCGCGAGTGCGCCGCCAGGCGTCGACCGCGAGCGCGACGATCTCGAAGGTCTCGGGCGACACGCGTACGGGCCGTCCGTTCGCGCGGTTGAGCCGCATCAGCTCGCTGTCGTCACGGAAGCGGGTCCAGCGCAGCTCCATCTCGGCGAGCCGCAGCTCGGCAAGGGTCGCGAGGTCCTCGGGACCGCCGTGCACCAGCACGCGTCCCGTCGTCCCCATGACCGGAAAGGTCCGATCCGTCCATTCGGCGCGTGCGTGGTCCACCGTTGCCTATCGGCACCCCGAGCCGGCGACGTGAGAACGCGGCCGGGCGGCCGGTGGCACGGGCCGGACTTGGCGGCATGACGCGTGGCAGGGTCGTACTGGCGGCACTCTGCGTGTTGGTGCTGCCGCTGTTCGGCGTCGGGCTGTGGCGGCGGCTCGGTGTTCCAGGACGCGCCCGGCCAGTATCGGTTGGCGTACCACGCCTACCAGTCACCCAACGTCGGCTACCCGGCGAGTCGCCTCCTCTACGTCGCGACGATCGACCTGCAGTCGGGTCGGCCGGTCATCGTCGAGTAGCGCTCAGCACCCCTGGGGCGCGAGTGCGAAGGCCGGGAGCCAGCCCCGGCGCATCGCCTCGATGCCCTGCGTGGTCGCAAACGTGTTGGCCGGCGGGAAGGCGTCGTTCGGGCTCACGATGTGCCCGTCGCCCGCGACCTGGGACCGCAGCCAGGTGATCGGCGACACGTACGGCACGCCGGACAGCTGGGGGACGACGTCGTTCCGCCAGCACGCGACGGTCGGATCCTCGCCGGCGGCGGTGATGCCGAGCACCGCCGTCGCGGTGGAGTTCGGGTCGTCGGCGCCGAACGAGGACCACGCCCCGCTGGCCTGGTGGTTCACGGCCAGGTAGCGCAGGGCCTGCACGAGCGCGGCGTCGGTGCGACCGACGCCCCCGGCGACGAGAGCCTGGATCGCGAGGCTCGTGGTGTCGACGTCGGCATCGGTCCCCGTCGGATCGCCGGCGAAGTCCCAGCCGCCGGATGCCGTCTGCGCGGCCCGGATGGAGCTGACCGTGGCGGCCGGAACCGTGCCCGAGACCAGCCGCTTCGCGATCGCCGCGTAGAGCGTGGCGTTGAACGCGCCGTACGAGCCGTCGGGCGCCAATCCGGCGTCCACGACCTGGACGAGATTGCGGCTCGTGGCGTCGTTCTGCGGGTTGAACGCGGTCGGGGAGTAGCCGAGCGGCCGGGCCACGAGCAGGATGAGCTTCGCGGCCTGGCCGGCCGTGATGGCGCCGTCGGCCAGGTCGTCCATGACGGCGAGGGCGGACTTGCCGTTCCGGGTCACCGACGCGACCGCGGTCCGGGCCTGGGTCGTGTCCCACTGGAGCTGGGTCTGGGCGTCCTCGGCGATCGCGAGGACGGCGTCGGGTGTCTCGAAGCCGGCGAAACCGGCGACCTCGAAGCTGCCGTCGGTCTGCTGCTGGGTCACCAGCCAGTTGCGGGCGGCGTGGGCCTTGCCGATGGTCGGGGCGTCACCCCAGCCGGTGTACTTGCAGCCGGTGGCCGCGAGCACGAGCGCGAGCGCGCCGAACGACGCGTGGAGCGGGAAACGAGCCATGAGCCTGTCCTTCCGTGAGCTCCACATCCTCGAGAGCTCGATCGATGCCACAGGGCGTGGCGACGGATATCGATCACCGGCGAACCGGTGGCCACGGCGGGTGATCTGGCTCGCATCCGAATGGATGCTCACAGTTGCGGGTCAGCGCCGGAATCACACCGGACTTCCCCCGATCCGTAGCGGGTCGCAACCTACCGGTGCCCCGGCTAGGGGAACAACTCGGACAGCTCGCGCGCCGGGCCGGGCCCGGCGGCTCAGCCGACCAGTTTCGCGAGCAGACGCTCGCGCCAGCGCGACGCCCGGCCGGTGCGGGCCTCGAAGCGGTCGGCGCCCGCAGGCAACGCGAGGCCGGCGTTGATGCCGAGCCACCGGAACGGCTCGGGCTCCCAGCGTGGTGAGAGATGGTTGACCCAGGGAAGCGCCGTCAGCTCGGAGTCCCGGCCGAGCACCAGGTCGGCGAGGGTACGACCGGCGAGATTGGTGGTGCTCACACCGTCGCCCACGTATCCACCCGCCCAGCCGACGCGGGTGACCGGGTCGAAGCCGACCGACGGGTACCAGTCGCGCGGCACGCCGAGGGGCCCACCCCATTCGTGCGTGACGCGCGCACCCGCCACGGCGGGGAACAGCTCGTGCAGCACGCCGCGCAGTTCCGCGAACACCGCGCGATCGCGGTCGTAGTCGTCACGGATCCGGCTCGCGAAGTGATACGGAGCACCGCGGCCGCCGAACGCGATCCGACCGTCGGCGGTGCGCTGCGCGTAGATGATGAGGTGACGACCGTCGGCAAGGGTGTCCATCCCGGCCCAGCCGATCTCCGCCCAGACGCGGTCGGGGAGCGGCTCGGTCGCGATCATCAGGGAGTAGACGGGCGCGACCTGCCGGCGACGCTCCGGCAGCCGGGCGGTATACCCCTCGGTCGCCACGATCACGGTCTCGGCGACGACCGAGCCGCCGTTGGTCACGACCCGCCCGGTGCCGAGCTCGGCGACGCGGCTCTGCTCGCACAGGACCGCACCCCGTGCCTCGACCGCCCGGGCGAGCCCGCGGGCCAGGTGCGCCGGGTGGAGCCGCGCGCAGTGCGGCGTGTACACGGCGCCGAGCGCGCCCGCGACGCGGACGCGTGCATCGGTCTCGGCAGCATCGAGCCAGCAGACGTCGTCGGGGCCGAAGCCCCACTCCCGCTCCTCGTCCACGTGGCGCCGCAACCGCTCCACGTGCGGCGCTCTTGTCGCGACCTCGAGCGTGCCCCCCTTCACGAAGTGCGCGTCGATGCCTTCGGCCGCACAGACGCTGCCGACCTCGTCGACGGTCGCGAACATCGCGTGCTGCATCGCCACCGCGGCGTCTCGTCCGTACCGGTGGGCGGTCGCCTGTCTGCTCCCCGCGAACAGAGCCGAGCACCAGCCGCCGTTGCGGCCCGACGCGCCGAAGCCCGCGATCTCCGCCTCGACGAGCACCACGCGCAGGCTCGGTTCGCGCCGCAGCAGCTCGTAGGCGGCCCACAGCCCGGTGAACCCGGCGCCGACCACGACGACGTCGGCGTGCACGTGCCCACTCAGCGCCGGCCGGGGCGCGAGCACGTCGGGCTCCTGGTCCAACCAGAGGCTGCGGCTGCGGTAGCGCGCCTCGGCATCGCGCGCCGTGCTCACGCGTCGACGAACTCGGTCAGCAGGCGCGACAGCGTCAGTGGCTGGTCGCCCTGCACGCTGTGCCCGGCCTCGGGGACGACCTCGACCATCGCGTGTGGTGCCCGCCGTCGCAGCTCGGCGACGTCGTCGTCGTCGACCACGGGGGAGTCGGCACCCCGCACGAGCAGCAGTGGCATCGACGCGGCGTCGACTGCGTTCCACAGGCCGCCGAAGTCGGGGATCTCGGTGCCCTCGTCGGGGACGAAGCGGTCGTAGCGCCAGGACCACGTGCCGTCGGGTCGCTCGGCGGCGTTGTGCAGGATCCCGCGCCGCAGCGAGGACTCCGAGCGCGTCGGGTTGAACAGCAGCGTCCGCTCGAGGATCTCGTCGAAGCTCGCGAAGCTCTCCGGTCCGGAGATGAACGCGGTGACGGCCGACGCCTTGTCGCGGTTGACCCCCGGCGTGACATCGACCAGGCCGAGCCGGCGCACGACGTCGGGCGCGCGGCGGAGAGCGCGAGCGCGGTCAGGCCGCCGAGCGACATGCCGACGACCGCACGGGCGTCGGGGGCGAGCTCGCGCACGGCGATCTCGACCGCCGCGGCGTTCTCGTCCGGCCAGTACGCGCGGTCGGGACGCCAGTCGGACCGGCCGTGGCCGGGAAGATCCAGCGCAAGGAGGGGACGGTCGAGCGCCAGCGCGACGGTGTCCCACGTGTGCGCGTTCTGCGCGCCCCCGTGCAGCAGCACCAGCTCCGGGGCACCGGAACGCCAGCGGAGCCCGCTGAGCGTCTGGCCGGGGGCGACCTCCACCGAGACCCGCTCGACGTCGGGCGGACCCGAGTAGGGCAGCCCGACCTCGCTGGCGTTGTCGCCGAAATAGGCGAACTCGTCGTAGCCGACACTCGACATCGCGCCACCGTACGCTGCCCGGATGGAACCCCGCATCCCTCCCGTGTCCCTCGAGGATGCCGACGACGAGACCCGCGCCCTGCTCGAACAGCTCTCCCGGCTGCGGGGCGACGACGCCAGCCTGCTCAACGTGTTCGGGACGCTCGCCCGGCACCCGGCGCTGCTGCGCGAGTGGCTCGGCTTCGCGACCTACGCGCTCACGAGGTCGACGCTCGACCCCCGGCTGCGGGAGCTCGCGGTCCTGCGGACGGGCTGGTGCAACCGGTCACCGTACGAGTGGGGCCAGCACGTGGTCGTGGCCCGCGCCGTCGGGGTCGACGACAATGCCATCGCCCGGGTCGCCGAGGGACCAGACGCCGACGGCTGGACCGCGGCCGAGGTGGCGGTGATCCGCGCGGTCGACGAGCTCCACGAGCGGTCCACGATCACCGACGCCACGTGGGCGGAGCTCAGCACGCACTACACCGAGCAGCAGGTGCTCGACCTCGTCTTCCTGATCGGCCAGTACCACCTGGTGTCGTTCGCGCTGAACGTGTGCGGAGTGCAGCGCGACGACGGCGTGGACGACACCACCATGCCGTTCCCACCGGTCGCGACGTGAGTCGCGGTCAGGGCGCGAGCCCGGCGCAGGACCGGCGGCCGTCGAACGCGGCGACGTCCGCGGCCGCGGCGTCGCCTGTCAGCCAGCGGGGGATCCCACCCTGGATGCGCGCCGGGAGCCACTCGTACGCGTCGACGTCGCGCCCGGTCACGGTGACCTTCAGCGCGCCGGTGATCCCCGATGGACCCGACTCGTTGTAGAAGACGAAGTTGCCGAGCCCGTAGTCCACGAACGCGGTTCCGAGTCGGCCCGCAGCCTCGACGCGGTGGCTGTGGCTCCCGACCACGATGTCCGCGCCTGCGTCCACGAGCTGGCGCGCGAGCTCCTGCTGGCGCGGCGTCGGGCACGTCAGTCCCTCGGCTCCCCAGTGCAGGTACACGACGATCGTGTCGACGTCCGCGCGCACCGCGCGGATGCCCGCGATCAGTCGGTCGCCGCTCGTGCCCTTGGTGGAGGCGAGCCCGGCCCGAGTGTCGGTCGCGGTCCACGGCTCGATGAGCCAGTCGTCGAGCACGTCGGTCGCGGCGAAGAACGCGAGTCGCTGCCCGTGCACCTCGGTGCGCCAGGGTCGGTACGCCTCGTCGGCATTCGCGCCGATCCCGAGCACCACGAGGCCCGTCCCGGCCTTCGCCGCGAGCGTCTCGGCGAGACCTTCCGGCCCGAAGTCCCGGCCGTGGTTGTTCGCCATCGTCACGAGATCGACGCCGGCGGTCCGCAGCGCCTCGAAGGCCGCCGGTGGCGCCCGGAAATTGTACGCCTTCGTGTCCGGCGAGCCACCCGTCGCGATCGCGGTCTCGAGGTTGACCATCGCCACGTCGGCGCTGCTCAGGACCCCCGCGATCGGGCCGAACATCCCGGACGGGTTGCCCGCGAGCTGGTTCGCCAGGCTGCCCTCGAAGTGGACGTCACCTCCGAAGACCAGCGTCACGGGTCGGCCGTCGCCCCTCCGAGGCCGGGTGGTGGTCGTCGTGGTCGGGGCGGTGGAGGTGGTCCCGGACGCCACGTCAGCGCGCTCGCGACGGGCGGCGCCCGAGGTGTCGTCGCGGTCGGTGCCCACGCCGACGACCACCGCGAGCACGACGGCGGTCACCGCCGCCAGACCGATCGCGACGAGTCGACGCACGCGATCAGCCTACGGGCGCGACGGGCCCGTACGATGCCCGGGTCATGTCGCGTGTGCGCCTGTCCCCTGCGCAGTACCGCCGGATCACCGTCGCCGCTGCGTACCTGCTCGCCCTGATCATCGTGACCGGCGCCGCGGTGCGCCTCACCGGCTCGGGACTCGGATGCCCGGAATGGCCGAACTGCACCGCGACCAGCCTCGCACCGACCAAGGAGGTCGGCGTCCACGGCTGGGTCGAGTTCGTGAACCGCCTCGTCACCGGCCTCGTGTCGATCGCGGTGATCGTCGCCGTGCTCGGGGCGCTGGTGCGTACGCCGCGCCGGAGAGACCTCACCTGGCTCGCGGCGGGGCTCGTCGTCGGCGTGTTCGCGCAGGCCCTCCTCGGTGCGCTCGTGGTCAAGGAGCTGCTCGACCCACCCTTCGTCATGGGGCACTTCCTGCTCTCGGCGCTCCTGCTCGCGGACGCGCTTGTGCTCGTGTGGCGGGCGGGGATCCCCGACGGTGCGCGCGCGCCCGTCGTGGTGCCGCCGCTCGTGCACCGGCTCGCGGTCCTGGCCGTCGTGCTGGTGAGCGCGGTGCTCGTCACCGGGACGGTGGTCACCGGCACCGGTCCACACTCGGGCGACGCCGGCAACTCGGCCAAGATCTCGCTGCGCGCGACCCGCCTCGACCTGAGGATCCCCCAGGTGGCGCGGGTCCACGGCATCACCGTCATGGTCTTCCTCGGCTGTGTCGTGCTCCTCCTCGCCGTGCTCGTGCGGACGCGGGCGTCCCAGCTCGTCTACCAGCGGGTGACCCTGCTGCTCGGGGTGCTCGTGGCCCAGGCCGCCGTCGGCTACATCCAGTACTTCAACGACGTCCCTCGTGGCCTGGTCGCGCTCCACGTCGCGGGTGCGACCGCGACCTTCGCGGCGACCGTCGGCGTGCTGCTCGGCTGCCGTGCGGTGCCGGCGCCCGCCGCGGCGGACCGACGCACGGTGCCCGTCGGCGCGACCGCCTGAGCCGGCGGTCCGGACCGCGCTCCGCGGGCGGGGACCGGGCAGCCGATCCGGTCGCTTCCGTCGGATCTGTCCCGCTTTCGCCGGGTACTGAAGTCACACCGTGGTCATTGGTGACGAAGATCTCACGCTCCGTGCTCAATAACGCGAGCCCGTCCGCCGACGACTGAGAGGTGCCGTCGTCACATCATCTCTCCGTCTCGCGTCGCGCCCTCGTCGGCCTCCTGGCCGCAGCGACGGCGATCGCCGGCCTGATCGGGCCGGCCGGGGCCGCGCCAGCGACCGACGCCCCGGCACCGACCACGGCGCAGGTCGAGCGGGTCGCGGAGCGGTACAACCTGGCCCGACTCCAGGCCGAGCGAGCGACCGCGCTCGTCGCCCGGACCGAGCAACGGATCGCCGAGGCCGAGGCCCGGGTGGCCGAGGTCCGAACCCGAAGCCGGGCGCGCATCGCGTCGATGTACAAGCACGGCGGATCGGCGATGCCCTTCCGGCTCGACCAGGCGAGCGCCGTGGCCGACCTCGCCCGACGGGCGCACTACATGGACGCGGCCGAGAAGCCCGACCGGGAGCTGCTCGCCGATCTCAGCCGCCAGCTCCGGAAGCTCGGGACCGAGCGCGCCGCGCAGCGCGACGCCAAGGCCCATCTGCAACGCACGCTCGACACCGCGGCGACCATGAAGCGCAAGCTCGACCGGCTCGCCGCCGAAGCCGCGGCGCGTGCCCGGGCCGACGCCGAGGCGACCGCCGACGCCGCCGGTCCGATCGTGTCGGGCGTCGTCGCGCCGGCGGTCACCCCGTCGCCGTCGGCGCGCACCACGTCGCCCACGACCCGTGCGACGCCGAACCCGACGACGCCCCCGACCTCACCGCCGCCGGCGCCATCGGGTGGGCCGCCCTCGACGCCCACACCGGCCCCGTCGGGCCGTGCCGGCACCGTGGTCGCGTACGCCCGGGCGCAGCTCGGCAAGCCCTACGTGTTCGCGACCGCCGGGCCGAACACGTTCGACTGCTCGGGGCTGACCATGGCGGCCTGGTCCGCGGCCGGCGTGCGCATGCCGCACTACTCCGGCTCGCAGGCGACCATGTTCCCGAAGGTGAGCTGGGACCAGCTCCAGCCGGGTGACATCGTCGTCTTCTACGGCGACCTGCACCACGTCGGCCTCTACATCGGCGGCGGCATGATGATCCACGCCCCCCAGACCGGCGACGTCGTCAAGATCGCCCCCGCGTGGCGCACGACCTTCCAGTGGGGCGTCCGCCCGGGCTGATCCGCGGTCCCGGCGAGATCCCCGGATCAGTCCGCGGACGCGCGCCAGACCGTCGGCGGTGTCCCGGCGAAGAGCTCCTTCACGTTCCACAGCTCGATCCGCCACGGGTCGAGGCGGAGCAGCCCGTACTCGGGGTGCGTCGGCGACCTGAAGAAGTGCTCGAGCGGGTAGCCCTCGGGTTTGGTCTCGTAGAGTTGCCAGAGCCGGAGCCGTTCGGCGTCGTCGTCCACCCACGTGGCGGAGCATTCGACGTACACCTGCTCGTGGTCCTGGTCCCAGTACGCGAGTGACACGAACGCGTTGCGCTCGAGGTGGCGCGCCTTGAACGAGTGACGTCCCGTCGCCAGCCACCCGACGGGCTCCTCCCAGACCGGGTGCACGAGCCTGCCGCGCGGCCGGTTCCGCGAGTCGACGGTCGTCATCGACGCCCACTGGGTGCGCTCGATCCGGCGGCGGAACTCCACGGCGATGTCGGCGAAGCTCGTGACCTCCACGCTCGGAGTCTGGCAGAGCGAGGCGTGCGGCGCGCCCGTTGGCGGTGGCGCCACGCCTGGCGTCGCCCGAGGAACGTGGCCGACGAGGATCCACGGCGCCAGACTCGCGGCGTGGGCTGGACCATCACTCCGAGACGGCCGGACGTGCTGATCCACTACAGCGAGGACCCCTTCATCGGCGAGTTCGTCCCACACGTCCCGGTGACGAATCCCGGCACGCCGCCGCTGGTCTGGGCCATCGAGCCGGCGTACGCACCGCTCTACTGGTTCCCGCGCGACTGCCCGCGCGTCGCGGTGTGGGCGAACGACGATGCCGAGCAGCTTCGGCTCGCGGCGCGCTTCGACACCTCGGCTCGCCGGGTGCAGTGCGCATGGAGTCGCGACGAGGCGTCCGTCCGCTCCACACGCCTCACCGAGTACACCTTCGACGCGGAGCCGTTCGACCCCTGGCCGGAGGCCGAGGGCCACTGGTGCGCGTCGCGGCCGGTGCGGCCCGTCGGCCGTCGTCGGTTCGACGACCTGGTGGGAAAGCAGTCGCGTGCCGAGGTCGATCTTCGCTTCGTGGACGACCTGACCGCCATGCGCGCCGCGGTCCTCGACTCCGGCCTGCCCTTCTCGATCGTTCGCTGGTCGGGCCGTGGCTGAGCCGGCGGTGGGCACGGTTGTGGGGTCCACCCCGACCAGTGCGCCACGGTGACGGCGGCCGCTTCCGGGACAGACTGGCGGGATGACGACACGGCTGTGGGGCGTGGTGATCGCGGCGCTCGATCCGAAGGCGCAGGCCGCGTGGTGGGCCGACGCCCTCGGCTGGACCGCGCGGGCCGACGAGGACGGCGACTGGGTCGTCACCGGCCCCGAACCCGATCTGCCCCAGCTCCTCTTCGAGCAGGTGGCGGATCCGAAGGCGGCGGCGAAGAACCGGATCCACCTCGACGTCGCGTCGCCGACCGCCGCGGCCCAGGCGACGACCGTCGCGCGGCTCCGCGCGAACGGGGCGACGGACGCCGACATCGGGCAGGCCCACACGCCCTGGGTCGTGCTCGTCGACCCCGAGGGCAACGAGCTGTGCGTCCTCGATCCGCGCGACCGCTACCGGGATGCTCCCGGGCTCGCGGCCATCGTCCTCGACGCGAACGACCCGGAGCGCCTCGCCGGGTTCTGGGCCGCGGCGACGGGCTGGGCCATCGGCAACCGCGGCGACTACGGCGTGTCGCTGCACCGGCCCGGCGACCGGCCGCCCGACCTCGACCTCGTCCGGGTCCCCGAGCCCAAGACGGTGAAGGGTCGGGCCCACCTGGACGTGCACCCGCCCGCCGACGGCCACCAGGATGCCGAGGTGGAACGCCTGCGCGCGCTCGGCGCGACGCCGGCCGATGTCGGGCAGGGCCCCGACGTCAGCTGGGTGGTGCTGGCCGATCCCGAGGGCAACGAGTTCTGCGTGCTCCGCCCGCAGTGAGCGACTGCCGTGGCACCCGCCGGGAGGACGCGTGCCACGATCCCCATATGACGACCCCGAGCCTCGAGCAGACCCCGGAGGGCTGGGGACCCGGCGCCGAGCGCTACGCCGAGGTCTTCGCCCCGTTCACCGGCGCGTTCGCGGCCGACGCGGTCGAGCACCTCGACGTCGGACCCACCCACGCGGTCCTCGATGTCGCCGCCGGTTCGGGCGCGTTCTCACTCCGGGCCGCCGCGCGCGGCGCCACCGTGCTCGCCACGGACTTCGCCCCCGGGATGCTCGCCGCCCTGGCCGAGCGGATCCCTCCGGATCACGCGGGCTCGGTCCGCACGGAGGTGATGGACGGCCAGGCGCTGAACGTCGGCGACGACTCGTTCGACGTCGCCGTCTCCATGTTCGGGCTCATCTTCTTCCCCGACATGGCTCGGGGGATGCGCGAGCTCGCACGGGTCACCCGATCGACCGGCCGGATGGCGATCGCGAGCTGGCGCAACGACGCGCCCCGCCTCAGCCGTCTCGTCGGCCAGGCCGTGCAGGCGGCCGCCCCCGGCATCGAGGTCCCGGTGCCGAAGCTCCACCCGCTCGGGAGCGTCGCGGGATGCCGGGACCACGCGACCGCGGCCGGCTGGCGTGACGTCGAGGTGCACACGCTCACCCACGACCTCGTCGTCGCCGACCCGCAGGCCTTCTTCCACTCCCTCTCCGAGTGGTCCGCGCCCGTCGTCACCCTCGTGTCCGGGCTCGACACCACGCAGCGGGCTGTCGCCGCCGACGCGTTCTCGGCGATCGTCTCACGCTCGAGCGAGCGCGGCGACCGCGTGCCATTCTCGGCGCTCTTCACGATCGGAGCCCCCGCATGAAGGTCCATCTCGTCGACGGCACCTACGAGCTGTTCCGTCACCACTTCGCGGTCCCGTCGCACCTGGACCCGGCGGGGATGGAGGTCGCCGCCACCCGCGGGGTCGTCGGCTCGCTGCTGATGATGCTGGAGGAGGGCGCCACGCACGTGGCCGTGGCGACCGACCACGTGGTCGAGTCGTTCCGCAACGACCTCTACGACGGCTACAAGACCAGCGCCAACATGGAGCCGCTGCTGCTCGCGCAGTTCCCGCTGCTCGAGGACGCGCTCGCCGCGCTCGGCGTGACGGTGTGGGCGATGGTGGAGCAGGAGGCCGACGACGGCATGGCCGCGGGCGCGATGGTCGCCGGTGCGGACGAGCGGGTGGAGCAGGTACTCATCTGCACTCCCGACAAGGACCTCGGGCAGAGCGTGGTCGGCGCGCGGGTGGTGCAGTTCGACCGCCGCAAGGGCGAGTTGCGCGACGCCGAGGGCGTGCGCGCCAAGTTCGGCGTCCCGCCCGAGTCCATCCCCGACTACCTCGGGCTCGTGGGCGACACCGCCGACGGCTTTCCCGGCCTTCCCGGCTGGGGAGCCAAGTCGGCCGGCGCGGTGCTGGGCCACTACCTGCACCTCGAGCAGATCCCGCCTCTCGCCAAGGACTGGGCCGTCGACGTTCGGGGCGCGGTGAAGCTCGCGACCACGCTCGGCGAGCACCGCGCGGACGCCGAGCTGTTCCGCCTCGTGGCCACCCTGCGCACCGACCATCCCGTCGGCACCGTCGACGAGTGGCGCTGGACCGGGCCGACGCCGGACTTCGCGGCGTGGACCGAGCGGCTCGGCGCACCCGGGATGCTGCGGCGGGCCGAGCGCCTGGCGTCCGAGCGGGCCTGACGGCCAGGATCGAAGGGCCGAGAGGGGAGAGATCATGACCACGGAGTCCTACGGCGACGGCGCGGTCCTGGTCGACCGCCCTCTGTCCCAGGTGGCCCGCATCACGTTCAACCGGCCGGACCGACGCAATGCGATGAACGCCGCGCTGCTCGGCGGGTACTACGACGCGCTCGGCGCGCTGCGCGAGGAGCGCGCCTGCCGGGTGATCGTGCTCACCGGCGCGGGACCGGGCTTCTGCGCGGGCCTGGACCTCGCCGAGGGTGTGAAGTTGCCGGACCTCGCCGGGCTCGGAGCGGCCAGGGCCGGGATGCGCGTGCAGCAGTACATCGCCAACCTCATCCCGCTGATGCGCTCGCAGCCGCAGCCGATCATCGCCGCGGTGAACGGCTCGGCGTCGGGTGGGGGGCTCGCGCTCGCGCTCGGCTCGGACATCCGCATCGCCGCCGCGTCCGCCCGGTTCAACGTCGCGTTCATCAAGGTCGGGCTGTCGGCGTGCGACATCGGCACGAGCTGGATCCTGCCGCGGCTCATCGGGGCGTCGCGCGCGTACGAGCTGATGCTGACGGGACGGTTCGTGGACTCCGAGGAGGCCCTGCGGATCGGGCTGGTCACCCGGACCGTCGCCGACGACGCGCTGATCGACGCCGCGCTCGCAGAGGCCGAGCTGATCCTCGCCAACGGGCCGTTCGGCGTGCGCATGACCAAGGAGGTCATGTGGAGCCAGCTCGAGATCGGCTCGCTCCAGGCCGGCATCGACCTCGAGAACCGCACGCAGGTCCTGTCCAGCTTCGCCGGCGACCTCGAGGAGGCCATGGCGGCGTTCCTCGAGAAGCGCCCGGCCAACTTCGCGGAGTGAGCGACGGCGCGTGATGGCGCGGCGGAAGGGAACACCCATGAACGCACTGGACGGGCGACGGGCCTTCGTCAGCGGGGGATCGCGGGGGATCGGGCGGGCGATCGCGCTCGCGCTCGCAGCCGACGGGGCCGACGTCGCGGTCAACTACCGCCGGGACACGGAGGCCGCGCTCGGAACGGTCTCGGACATCGAGGCGATGGGGCGCCGGTCGGCGGCCTACGCCGCGTCGGTGGACGATGCCGAATCATGCGCAGCGATGGCCGCCGCCGTGATCGACGAGTTCGGATCGATCGACCTGCTCGTGCACAACGCCGGCATCGCCTCGCGCGGGCAGAGCGTGGTGAAGACCGACCTCGGCGAGGTCGAGCGCAACTGGCGCACCCACACGCTCGCTGCGTTCATCCTCGCGCAGGCGTTCGTACCCGGGATGCGCGACGCTCCGCGTGGCGACGTCGTGATGATCTCATCCGTCGCGACCACCCATCAGCAGGCGAACGGCGCTCCGTACACGATGGCCAAGGCCGGGCTCGAGGCCCTGGCGATGACGCTGGCCAAGGAGGAGCGGCGCAACGGCATCCACGTGAACGTCGTCGCGCCGGGACTGGTCGAGACCGAGATGGGGCGACGGCTGGTGAAGGGCGCGATGGGCGTCGAGGACATCCACACGCTCGACGCGGGCTCGCCGTTCGGCCACGTCTGCACGCCCGAGGAGGTCGCCGACGTCGTCCGCGCGATCGTCGGCCCGACCGGCTCCTACCTGACCGGCATCAAGATCACGGTCGACGGCGGGACGTTCTAGGCCGCGGCGGTCTGCGCCGCGCGCCGGAAGCCCTCGTTCTCGGTCGCAAGGGTGCTCCGCAGGCGCTTCTTCGCCGTCAGCGCGAGCAGGGGCGCGGTGAGGCCCGTCACGTCGAGCGTCAACCGGTTCGTGGTCGAGCCACTTGGGTTGGCCACGACCTCGTGGCCGCCCACGAATCGGGCACCGAAGAGCCGGGTGCTCCAGGCGAAGCGCCGGGGTGCGGCCAACTCCTCCACGGTCCAGACCGCGGGCCGGAGTCCGGGTTGGACGATCCGGGCCTGCGTGCCGACCGCCAGGGGGCCGTCGGAGATCTTCTCCACCGACGTGATCGTGGGCGTCAGGGACGGCCACCGCTCGACGTCGGTGGTCAGGCCCCAGACGACCTCGGCCGGTGCG
The DNA here is from genome assembly GCA_963801105.1 of uncultured Acidimicrobiia bacterium. Lineage (GTDB taxonomy): Bacteria > Actinomycetota > Acidimicrobiia > IMCC26256 > JAENVU01 > JAENVU01. Next base: position 2,755,034 of record CAWDDH010000003.1, on the reverse strand, counting down.
ACGATGTCGAGGGTGTGTTCGAGATGCATGGTGCGAGTGTACCATCTGGTACATGTCCGAGTCCAGCCCCCGTGAGCAGCTCGTGGATCGGGTGGTGGCCGAGACCGCGGCGCACGGGCTCCGGGACCGGAGCCTGCGCGACCTCGCGGCGGCCGTCGGCACGAGCCACCGCATGCTCCTGTACCACTTCGGCTCTCACGCCGGGTTGATCGCCGCGGTGGTCGCCCGGGTCGAGGCCGACCAGCGGGCGGCGCTGCGGGCGCTGGCCGCCGACGCCGAGGATCCCGCCGACCTCGTTCGCAGGGTGTGGGCCCGGGTCTCCGCCGAGGCGCTCCGGCCCTTCGTGCGGCTCTTCTTCGAGTCGCTCGCGCTGAGCTCGGTCGACGGACCGGGCGGCGACCTCACCGACGCGTGGGTGCGCGACTCGGACGAGCTCGCGACGGCGTTCGGCTCGTCGAGCGACGCGCTCGACGCTCGCATCGGCATCGCGGTCGTGCGCGGACTGCTGATCGACGTGTTGAGCACCGGCGACGTCGACACCGCCACCGCGGCGCTCGAGCGGTTTCTCGAGCGGTGGAACCCGGCCGGATCCGGAGCGGGTCAGAGCACCGCGTGGGACGCGAGCACGGTGCGCAGCTCCCGGTCCGTCTCGGGGCCGTAGGTGCGCCACGCCACGCCGTTGACCTCGCGCTCGCGGGCCAGCTCGCCGCGCGTGAACTCGCACCGCGTCCGCGGCGGCTCCACGGCATAGAGCGCGAGCGCGTTCGCGCCCAGGATCTTGCGCTTCAGTCCCCGGGTCAGGGCGGGGTACCCGTAGCGCTCCTGGAGCTCGGTCGAGATCTCGAACGCCCGGAACGCCTGGATCTGGTCCTGGGGCGAGCCGTACCAGAGCGAGTCCGTCCCCCACAGCAGGCGGTCGGGACCGACGGCCACGAGCAGCTTGCCGAGCACGTGCGCCGCCTGCGTGGGATCGCGCATGAGGTTCCACCAGGTCGACCCCAGCTCGGCGTAGACGTTCGCGCCGGGTCCGATGCCGGCCTCGCGCAGGCTGCGGACCAACCGGTCCACGCCCGCGCCGGTCTCGGAGTAGGGACCCTCGCCGACCCCTGACTCGTAGCCCGAGTGGTACACGACGAAGCGCAGGTCGGGGTGCGCCCGCGCGGCGGGGCCGATGTCGGCCGGCGAGGCGTACACGCTGCCGCCCGAGAAGCCCTTGTGGACGCACACGACGCTGGGACCGACCTCCTCGACCCGGGCGAGAAACGCCTCACCGACCGGCGGAGCGCCCGATTCGTGGTCGTCGAGCCACCATCCCGCCCCCGGAGCATGCGTGTAGACCTTCCAGCCGACGACGTGGTAGTCGCCGAGGCGCAGCTCCGCCATCCCCTCGATCTGTGCCCCCGCCGCCCCGACGGTCGGCTGCACGCCGCCGTGCAACAACACCCGGCTGTCACCGCACACACGGTCCGCGAGGAGCCGGGCCGTGCGCATCGCGTCCTGGTCGAGCGGGCTGAGCTGCTCGGGGATCGGGATCGCGGTGAGGATCATCATCGACGTGTCGGACTGGTTGAAGAGCAGGTCGAGGTACTGCTCCACCGAGAAGCACGCCCGGGCGTCGGCCTCGCCGCACCGTCCCTGCGGGAAGCTGCTCACCAGACCGTCGATGCCCGCGAGACCGGTGCCGGGGCCCGAGAGGTCGTAGTCGAGATAGTGGGTCTGGACGTCGAAGATGACCTCGTCTCCGGCGAGCGCCGCGCGCGCTGCGTCCGTCGTGGTCGTCGCGCCCTCCGGGATGCGGTAGGTCCCGCCGGACCGCTGCCCGCGCGAGCGCTTCGCGTCGTCGTGGCACGCGGCGAGCGTGCCGAGCATCAGTGCGGCGCCCCCGAGGCTCCGGAGGAAGCGGCGTCGGTCCATCCCGAGGCGTCGGGCGAGCACCTCGGCGTCGGCCCGGGTCCGCCGGATCGCCTCGCGACAGACGGCGTCGAGCGGTACGGGGCGGAACTCGGCGTTCGAGCAGGGGCCCAGCTTGACGGGCAGCTCGGCGTCGGGATCCCACGCCATCGCGCCGACCCTAGACCGGTGGTCTCCTGTCCGCACCCGCGCACGTTCGTGCCGTTTTGGGCATAGAACCGGGGGCCGCGGCGTGGTCACACCCCCGTGCGACCCTTTGTCGCATGACCGAGATCCTGCTCATCGCCCTGCTCATCGTCGTCCTCGTCGGTGCGGCCGCCGGGACCGCGGCCGTCGTGGTCCAGCGCCAGCGCGTCGACGCACCCGCCGGCCCGGACCCGGACCAGATCGCCGATCGCATCGCCCGCATCGCGGCCCAGCAGCAGCAGGCGGCGCTGGGCCACCTCATCGAGACCAACCGCGCGCTGCTGGACTCCGAGCGGGCCCGGGCGGGGGAGTCGCTCGCCCACGAGCGCTCCCAGATGGAGCTGCAGTTCAGCTCGATGCAGCAACACCTCGCGCAGGTCACCGACCTCGTCCGCGAGTTCGAGACCGGGCGAGGCGCCAAGATCGACCAGCTCTCCGGGGCGCTCGCGCAGCAGCGGGCCGGCATCGCCGAGCTCGCCCAGACCGCCCAGGGGCTGCGGGAGGCGCTCGCGAGCTCGAAGACCCGCGGTCAGTGGGGCGAGCGCATGGCCGAGGACGTGCTGCGCCTCGCGGGATTCGTCGAAGGGGTGCAGTACCGCAAGCAGAAGGCGGTCGACTCTGGGTCGGGGATCCCGGACTTCACGTTCCTCCTGCCCCAGGACGCGATCCTCTACATGGACGTGAAGTTCCCGCTCGACAACTACCTCCGTTACGTGAACGCGGAGTCCGAGCTCGAGCAAACGCGCCACCGCGACGACTTCCTGAAGGACGTGCGGGCCAAGGTCAAGGAGCTGGCGCAGCGGAGGTACAGCGACGGCTCGCCCTCGAGCGTGGACTGCGTGCTGCTCTTCATCCCGAACGAGCAGCTGTTCGCGTTCGTTCAGGAGCACGCGTCGGCGCTGCTCGACGAGGCGCTCGCGCAGCGGATCATCATGTGCTCGCCGATGACGCTGTTCGCCGTCCTCGCGGTCGTGCGCCAGTCGGTGGAGAACTTCCGCATGGAGCGCACGGCCTCGGAGATCCTCGAGGTGCTCGGGGACTTCACCAAGCAGTGGGACCAGTTCTCCGACAAGATGGACGCCCTCGGCCGCGGCCTCAACACCGTCACCAAGGCCTACGACGAGCTGTCCGGGGTCAGGAACCGTCAGCTGGTCCGGCAGCTGGACCGCATCGACGACCTGCGCCGCACGCACGAACTGGTGGACCTCGACGACCCACCGGTGCTCGCGATCAACGCGTAGGCGGTCGCGGGCGTGCGCTCTACGCTGGGTCGGTGCTCATCGTCCTCGTGGTCGCGCTCGTCGTCGTCCCGCTCGTCGAGCTCTTCGTCATCATCCAGGTCGGCCAGTGGATCGGCTTCCTCCCCACGCTGGCGCTGCTGATCGCCATCTCCATCGTCGGCGGGATCCTCGTCAAGCGCGAGGGGTTGAGCACCTGGAGCCGCGCCCAGGCGCAGCTCCGGGCGGGGGAGATCCCCGCCTCCGAGCTGGTGGACGGCGCGCTGATCCTTGCCGCGGGCGCACTGCTGCTCACTCCGGGCTTCGTCACCGATGCGATCGGCTTCCTGCTGCTGATCCCGGCGGCCCGCTTCTTCCCGCGCCGGTGGGCGCGCAACCACCGCGTCACCCGCACGGGCAGCGTCGTCTACGGCCGGGTCATCGACGTGCGCGGCACGGGCGGGCCCGACCCGTCGGGTCCCGACCACCCCGCGATCGAGCCCCCGGACCACAACGAGGCCTCGTAGCGCGTGTCCACCTCAGCGCTCGAGCACGCCCACGCGTACCAGGACCGCGCGCGCCTCGTCGACACCCTGCGCCCGGTGCGCCCGGAATCCGGCTTCCGTGGCGCCCTCCACGTTGACCATGTTGTCGTCGAGGAACAGGATTCGCTCCCGCGGGCACCCGAGCCGAGCTGCCACGCGGTCGAAGAGCTCCCGATCGGGCTTCACCGCGCCGAGCTCGTAGGAGAGGAACCGGGGGTCGAGTGCGTGGATCTCCGGCCACTGCGAGAAGTGACGGTCCCAGTGCAACGCATTGGTGTTGCTGAGACAGCCCGCGGTCACCACTGCTCGGACGTCGCCGATCAGCTCACCGGCGCCGGGCAGCGGACCACCCAGCCACCCGGCGACGGTCTCCAGGTACGCCTCGGGCGTGATCGGCAGCTCCCAGTCGCCGACCACGCCGGCGGCGAACTCCTCCGCGCTGCAGCCGCCCCGTTCGAAGGCCCGGACCCAGCGACACGTCAGCCATCGACGCCACAGCTCGTCGTCGTCGGTGATGCCCGACAGCTGCTTCATCGGCTCGACACCGCCGAAGTCGACGAGCACTCCACCGAGGTCGAACAGGACGACGTCGATACCGGGATCGCGACCGCTCAATACGGGCCGTCGCAGCAGGAGTCGCGCCATCCGCACGCCGGGCAGCGGTAGTGCGCGTGCTCGGGGTGCATCGGCGTGTCGCAGACGAGGCACACCGTCGAGCGGTCGAACGTCTCGCTCCGCTCGGTCCGGACCTCGGCATCCGCATCGGCCATCGCCCGACGGTAGCGATCGGACGAGCGACGCGCGTGGACCGCCGGGCGCGACACTCAGGTGACCCGCAGCAACTCGGGCGCGGGGGCACAGTCGGCCCGGTGGGCGAGGGCACCCGGCCCGTCGAGCCCTTCCGGACCGATCACGGCGTCGAAGTCCGCCGCCGCGCACTCGACGAAGGGCGGCTCGCCCGGCTCCGCCTGGGCCATCGAGCGCTCCATCGCCTCGAGCATCCGCCCGGGCAGCGCGAACCCGCGCGGGACCACGAGCCAGAGCTGCGCCCCGACCTCGCGCCCCGCGGCCATCAGCTCGGGAGTGCCCGCAGCGACGAGCACCCGGCCGTCGCCGCAGACGAGCGGTGCGACGAGCAGGTGGGTCGGCTCGATCGCGAGCAGCTCGGTCTCGTCGACCACCCGAACGGACTGCACCGAGACCCGCAGGCGCCGGGACAGCTGCGGGTCGGAGCGGCCGGAGCGCACGGCCAGCACCTCGAGGTCGATCCGCTCGGCGAGACCGTCGCGGACGATGTCCGGCCACCCCACGACCGCGACCGGTGACTCGTGCGGGAAGGGGAGCGCCCCGGCCAGCCGCGCGCCCGTCGGGTCCGAGCGCGCCTCTCGCCACGCGCCCCAGGCGCCCTCGTGCGCGTCGGGCGCCGACAGGACGTGCGCGCACAGCCACCAGAGCGGCGCCACCGTCGGGTGGTAGGCGAGCAGCCGGCGGCACGCGATCACGACCCCGAACGGGTCGTCGGCGAAGCCCGCGAGGCAGTCGGCCGACTCCTCGAGGAGCTCGACATCGTCGTCGTCGGTCCAACGAGCGAGGTGTCGCAGGCGCTCGAAGGGCTGCACTAGTTCGTCCGCGGTTCCTTGGGCAGCCCGAGCACCCGCTCGCCGACGATGTTGCGCATGACCTCGTCGGTCCCGCCCGCGATCCGCATCCCGGGCGTGCCGAGCACCATCTCGGAGAACGCGAAGGTTCCCCACTCGCCGCTGTCGGCCACCAGCCGCGGTCCCAGGATCTCGCCGACGAGCTGGTTCACCTTCATCATGTTCTGGGTGAGCGCGAGCTTCGCGATCGACATCTCCGGCCCCGGCAGCTGTCCGGCGCGGATCTTGGCCATCGCCCGCAGGTTCGTGTACCGGGCAACCGAGCTGCGGATGAACGCGTCCGCCAGACCCTGGCGGATCATCGGGTCGTCGCTGACACCGAAGTGCTGGGCCATCTGCACGAACCGGTTGAGGTTCATGGATCCGACGCCGGCACCCCCGCCGCCGATCGCAGCGCGCTCGTTCATCAGCGTGGTGAGCGCGACGGTCCAGCCCTCGTCGACGTCGCCGAGCCGGTGCGAGTCGTGGACCCGGACCTCCTCGAAGAACACCTCGTTGAACGACGCGCCGCCGGTCATCTGGCGGAGCGGCCGCACCTCGACCCCCGGGGCGTGCATGTCCACGAGGAACATCGACAGCCCCTTGTGCTTGGGCTTGTCGGGCGACGTGCGGGTGATGATCTCGCCGATGTCGGAGTACTGCGCGCCCGACGTCCACACCTTCTGGCCGGTCAGGATCCACTCGTCGCCGTCGCGCTCGGCCCTCGTCTGGATCCCGGCGAGGTCCGAGCCCGCGATCGGCTCCGAGAACAGCTGGCAGCCGATGATCTCGCCCCGGTACAGGGGCCGGAGGTAGCGCTCCCGAACCTCGGGGATCGCGTGGGCGAGGATCGTCGGGGCGACCATGCCGAGGCCGATGCCGAAGGGTGACTGCGACGGGATCGAGTACCGGCCGACGATCTCGCGGTACGCCCGGTCATACGACACGGGCAACGCCCGGCCCCCGTACTCGATCGGGCCGGTGATCCACCCGAAGCCGGCGTCGAACTCCTGCTGCTTCCAGGCCTTCGCCGCGGCGACCTCGGCGCGCTCCTGGTCGGGCGTCTTCTCGTCGAGCATGCCGACCCGGTCCGAGCCCTCACCCCACACGAACTTGGACTCTCCCCGTCGCTGGGCGTGGGCATCCAGGAACTCGGTGGCGGACTCGGTGAACTGGGCGAGTGAGATGTCGGACATTCAGGCCTCCTCGGTGCGGCGCGGGATCGTATCGAGCCCAGCCGGAGCGGGCGCCTCCGCCGCCCGCACGACCCGGCCCGAGGATCACTTCCGGGACTGACAACCCGGGGTCCTAAGGTGCCGGGCAATGTCCGAACGCCTCGACATCGCGCCGGCCCCGCCGCCGAGCCTCGCGTCGGTGGGTGCGGCCATCGAGACCCGTGTCGAGGGACTCCTCGCGCACGAGATCGAACGTTGGACCCTCGTCGACCCGACCCTGGCGGCTCCGCTGGAGGCACTGCGGTCCCTCGTTGCGGCGGGCGGGAAGCGACTGCGCCCGGCGTTCTGCCACTGGGCCTTCGTCGGGGCCGGCGGGGATCCCTCCGACCCGCGGGTCGTCGACGTGGGCGCCGCACTCGAGCTGCTGCACACTTTCGCACTCGTGCACGACGACGTGATGGACAACGCCGACCGCCGGCGCGGGCAGCCCTCCGTCCACGCGGCGGCGAGCGCCGACCACCGTCGCACGAGTGGGCGCGGTGAAGCCCGCCGGTTCGGCGAGGGCGTCGCGATCCTCGTCGGGGACTTCGCGTTCGTCTACGCCGACATGCTCGTGGCCGCGCTCGACCCGCAGTCGCGAGCCCTCTACGACGAGCTCCGCGTGGAGCTGTGCGTCGGTCAGTATCTGGACCTCGCCGCGACTGCGGCCGGGGCCCGCGATGCGTCCCAGGCCCAACGCATCGAGTGGTACAAGAGCGGCAAGTACACGGTGGAGCGGCCGCTGCACCTCGGGGCGTCGCTCGCCGGGCGCGCCGCGGATCTCACCGGTCCGCTCTCGGCGTTCGGTCTGCCGCTGGGCGAGGCGTTCCAGATGCGCGACGACCTCCTCTCGGTGTTCGGCGACCCGAGCGTGACGGGCAAGCCCGTGGGCGACGACCTCCGCGAGGGCAAGCTCACGCCCCTCGTCGCGGCCACCGAGGCCCGGGCGGACGCCGCAGGCCGACGCCTCCTGGACCGGATCGGTGCCCCCGACATCACCGCGGCCGAGATCGCCGCGCTCCAGCAGGTGATGGTCGACTGCGGAGCCGTCGCCGAGGTCGAGCATGCGATCGAGGCGCTCGTCGCCGAGAGCCTCGTCGCGCTGGAGAGCGCCCCGATCACGGCCGACGCCCGGGACGCCCTCGCCGACCTCGGCGCCTTCGTGGCCTGGCGGGACCGATGACCACATCGGCCGTCGAGATCGACGGGCTGGTCAAGCGCTACGGCGATCGCATCGCCGTCGCCGGTTTGGACCTGACCATCGCGACGGGCGAGATCTTCGGTCTGCTCGGACCGAACGGTGCGGGAAAGACCACGACCGTCGAGATCCTCGAGGGCTACCGCGACATCGACGAAGGCACCGTGCGCGTGCTCGGGCTCGACCCGCGGACCGAGGCACCGGCGTTGCGCCGGCGCATCGGTGTGATGCTCCAGGAGGGCGGGCTCTACCCGGGCGTGAAGCCACTCGAGCTGCTGCGGCTCTTCGCCGCGTTCTACGACCACCCCGACGATCCGGACCGACTCCTCGACCTCGTCGGCCTGCGCGACGTCGCGGGCACGATGGTCCGCCGCCTCTCCGGTGGCCAGGCCCAGCGTCTGTCCCTGGCGCTCGCGTTGATCGGCACCCCCGAGCTCGTCTTCCTCGACGAGCCCACCGCCGGCATGGACCCGAGGGCCCGCGCCGACACCTGGACGCTCGTCCGGGAGCTGCGCGCCCGCGGCACCACCGTGCTGCTGACCACCCACTACATGGACGAGGCCGAGCAGCTCTGCGACCGCGTCGCGATCCTCGACCGCGGGATCGTGGTGGCGACCGGAACTCCCGTCGAGGTCACCAACACGATCACCGATCCGTCGCTGCGCTTCGCGACCGCCCGGCCGATCGACGTCGCGGCGCTCGCCCGGGCCCTCGCGCGGACCGTCGAGCCCGCCGGGGCCGAGTACGTGGTCGCGGGCGCCCCTTCGCCCGAGATCGTGGCCGCGCTCGGCGCGTGGCTGCGCGACGAAGGAATCCAGCTCACCGAGCTGCGCACGGGGCAGGCGAGTCTCGAGGAGGTCTTCCTGCGCCTGACCCAGGAACCGGTCGTCGACGAGGTCACGACGTCGCCCGCCCGGGCCGGCCGCCGGGGAAGCCGATGACCACCGGCACCGGCGCGGTCGCGGCGCAGACGCGCCTCGAGCTCGCGATGACGCTGCGGCGCGGCGAGAGCCTGCTCGTGACCCTCGCGATCCCGATCGGGATCCTCGTGTTCTTCGGCAAGGTCGACGCGCTCACGACCATCAAGGGCGACCCGGTCGACTTCCTCGTCCCCGGCGTGCTCGCGCTCGCGGTGATGGCGAGCGCCATGGTGAGCCTCGGCATCGCGACCGGCTTCGAGCGGCGCTACGGCGTCCTGAAGCGGCTCGGGTCGACCCCGCTCTCCCGCGGCGGCCTGCTCGGGGCCAAGACGCTCAACGTCCTCGCGATCGAGGTCCTCCAGGCCGTCGCGATCGTGCTGACCGGCGTCGCGCTCGGCTGGCACGTGGACGGCTCGATCGTCCCTGCGATCGGCCTCCTGCTGCTCGGCACGATCGCGTTCGCCGGGATCGGGATGCTCATGGCGGGCACCCTGAGGGCCGAGGCCAACCTCGCGCTGGCGAACGCCCTCTTCCTCGTCCTGCTCTTCCTCGGCGGGATGGCCTACCCGCTCGCGAAGCTCCCCGACGCGATCGAAGCCATCGCCCGGCTGCTGCCCGCGGCGGCGCTGGCCGAGACGGTGCGCGCGGTGCTCGGGCACCATGCCTTCCCGGTCGGGGCGTTCGTGGTGCTCCTCGTGTGGAGCGTCGCCGCCCCACTCGCGGCCGCCCACTGGTTCCGCTGGGAAGAGTCCTGAGGTGGGCTCGGCGCCGGGATCGGCAATGAGCGACGACGGACCCGAGGACGGACGGGGCCTGGTGCGGCTGAGCATCGTGGCCGCGGTGTGTGGGATCGCGGTCGGAACGGTCGGCGGCGCCTTCCGTTGGTGGTTGATCCGGGCGGACGATGCGCGGGAGTCGTTCGTCTCGTGGGCGCACCACTGGCCGGCGCTGGGCTGGCTGCTCCCGGTCGCGCTCGTCGCCGTCGGCGCCGCGGCGGCCCGGTTCATCGTGAGACTCGTGCCCACGGCGTCCGGGAGCGGCGTGCAGCACGTCGAAGCCGTGTGGCGCGGCGAGATCGAGCCGTCCCCGTGGACGGTGCTCCCGGCCAAGTTCGTGGGCGGGTTGCTCGCAATCGGCTCGGGACTGGCGCTGGGGCGGGAAGGTCCGACGGTGCACATGGGCGCGGTCATCGGATCGGAGTCCGCTCGGCGAGTCGGGCTCGGCGCATCCGACCGACGCGTGCTGCAGACGGCGATGGGCGGAGCCGGGCTCGCCGTGGCCTTCAACGCACCCCTGGGCGGCTCCCTCTTCGTCTTCGAGGAGATCGCGAGGTCGTTCAAGCTGCGCCTGACACTGATCACCCTCATCGGTTCGGCCGTCGCGGTCGCGATCGCGCGGGTCATCCTCGGCAACGGCCCGGTGTTCGTCGTCGCCCCCGTGGCGACACCGACCGGCTGGCTCATCGCCGTGTACGTCCTCTTCGGCGCCGCGACCGGCGTGCTCGGGGTCGCGTACAACCGTCTGGTCGTCGGGGGCATCGACCGCTTCGCCGCCTTGCGGCGGCCGTCGCCCGAGCTTCGCGCGGCGATCGTCGGCGGCGTCGTCGGCCTCGTCCTGTGGTTCGAGCCGCTCGGCGTCGGTGGCGGGGACCACATGGCCCAGCGCGCGCTCGGTGGGTCCATCGGCGTCAGCGCGCTCGTCGGATTCTTCCTGGTGCGCTTCCTGATCGGACCCTGGTCGTACAGCGCGGGAACCCCCGGCGGGCTCTTCGCTCCGCTGCTCGCGGTCGGTGCCCTCTGGGGAGTGCTCGCCTACCGCCTCCTCGAACCGCTGATCACGGCGCTCGGGGCCCATCCCGACGCGCTGGCCATCGTCGGAATGGCCGCGTTCTTCGCGGCCGTGGTGCGGGCACCGTTCACCGGCATCGCACTCATCGCGGAGATGACCACGACGACCAGGCTCCTGCTGCCGATGTTCGCCGCGTGCTTCGCCGCGGTGCTTGTCGCCACCCTGCTCCGTGGCGAGCCGGTCTATGACTCATTGCGCGCCCGGTTGCCCGAGATGCTCCGCCGCTGACCGGCCGCGGCCGGCCGGGGCTACTTCTTGCTGATGCGCGCGACCGCGGCGTCGAGTGCGGCCGGTGACGGTGGCCCGTACGCACGGGCGCGGATCACGCCCGTCCGGTCGATGAAGAACGTCTGCGGCGGTGACCGCACGCCGTACGCGCGCGCCACCGGGTCGCCATCGCCGCCCTTCGCGAACGTCCAGGTGCCTCCGTTCTGCCGCGCGAAGTCCCGGGCGTCGCCGGCGAGGTCCCGGAACGTGATGCCGACGATCGCGAGATCGTCCCCCCGGTGGCGCTGCGCGAGCTCGTGGAACTCCGGGAACTCCTCGCGGCACGGTCCGCACCACGATGCCCAGAAGTTCAAGACGACGGGCCGACCCCGCAAGGACGCAAGCGACACCGTGCCCTTACCCGAGAGGTGGCTGAGGTCGAACCCCGGGGCCTGCGATCCGACGGTTGCGCGGCCGGCGATGCGGGTCTTGGCCGGACCGGCGTCGATCGTGGTGTCGTTGGGTCCCGAACTGAGCGCCGAGCCGATCGCGACGGCCGCGAGGATCGCCAGCGCGAGCGCGCCGATGAGCACTCCGCCCCGGCGCCGCCTAGCGGGCACGGACGATGACGTCCACCGCGATCGCGACGAACAGGAGCGCGAGGTACGTGTTCGAGTAGTGGAACAGCTTCATCGCGCGTTCCGGGGTGGGCTTCGCGGTCAGCGCCGCGGCGCCGGCCACGAACAGTCCGCCGGCGATCAACGCGCTGAGCCCGTAGATCCACCCGAGGTCGGTGGGGGGTACCAGGGCGAGCGAGACGACCACGGTCACGATGGCGTAGACGAGGATCTGGCGCGAGGCCGCCGCGATCCCCACGACGACCGGCAGCATCGGGATCCCCGCCTTGGCGTAGTCCTCCCGGTAGCGGACCGACAGCGCCCAGAAGTGTGGCGGGGTCCAGCAGAAGACGATCGCGAACATGATCCACGCGGGCACGGCCAGCGAGCCGGTGACCGACGCCCAGCCCACGAGCGCGGGGACCGCGCCGGCCGCACCGCCGATGACGATGTTCTGCGGGCTGCGCGGCTTGAGCCAGATCGTGTACACGAAGACGTAGAACAGCATCGCGCTCACCGAGAGCGCCGCCGACAGCAGGTTCACCGTCAGCGCCAGCCAGACGAAGGCGACGGCTTCGAGCACGAGCCCGTACACCAGCGCGGCAAGGGGGGAGATGTCGCCGCTCGGGAGTGGCCGCGAGTGCGTGCGGCGCATCACCTGGTCCCGGTCGCGTTCGATCCAGCAGTTGATCGTGTTGGCGCCGCCGGCCGAGAGCGCGCCGCCGAGCAGCACCGCGCCGATCAGGCCGAGTCCGGGGAGCTTGCCGGCCGCGAGCACCATCGCCGGCACCGTCGTGACGAGCAGCAGCTCGATGACCCGCGGCTTGGTGAGCATGAAGTAGACGCGGACGGTGGCGAGCAGACTGCGGTGGGGAACGACAGGCACCGCCGCGGCAGGTGCGAAGTCGTCGGGGAGTGCGGCCACGGCCACCGACGGTAGCAGTCGATCGCGTCGATGAACGAAGCACGACAGGGGTCTCCGGAGGGTCGCCGCTATCCTGCGCGGCGTGGCCGAACCCACCCCGCTCCGCACGCCGTCGGACTCCGTGGATGCAACGCTGGCGATCCGCATGACCGCCGACCGGCTGCTCTGCCAGCCCGGCACCGAGGCGGGCGAGCGCACGTCGCGGTCGGGCATCCTGATCCCCGCCACCGCCAACGTCGATCGACGGCTCGTCTGGGCCGAGGTGATCCAGGTCGGCCCCACCGTCCGCAACGTGGAGGCCGGGGACCGGGTCCTCTTCGCGCCCGACGCCGGCTTCGAGGTCGAGATCCGCGGCGACGAGTACCTGATCCTCAGGGAGCGGGACGTCCACGCCGTGGCGTCCGAGCGCGAAGGCGGCCAGACCGGCCTCTACCTCTAGGAGACAACTCACCATGGACGTCCGCCTCGACGGTCGCGTCGCGCTGGTCACGGGCGGCTCGCGCGGCATCGGCCTCGCAATCGCCCAGGAGCTCGCCGCCAGCGGCGCCCGCGTCATGATCTCGTCCCGCAAGGCCGAGGTGCTCGAAGCCGCCCTCGCGACGATCCCCGGAGACGCGGCCTGGTTCGCGGCCAACGCCGGCGACCCGGACGACGCGGCGGCCTGTGTGGCCGCCACGATCGAGCGCTTCGGATCGGTCGACGTGCTGGTCAACAACGCGGCGACGAACCCCTACATGGGCAAGACGATCGACATCGACCGGCCGCGGCTCGACAAGACCATCTCGGTCAACTGGGCCGGACCGCTCCAGTGGACGCAGCTCGCGTGGCAGTCGTGGATGCGCGACCACGGTGGCGTGGTCCTCAACATCGCGTCGATCGGCGGCATGTCGGTCGAGACGTCGATCGGCGCCTACAACGCGACCAAGGCGGCGCTGCTGCACCTCACCCGCACGCTCGCCGCCGAGCTCGCGCCCGGGGTGCGCGTCGAACGCGATCGCGCCCGGCCTGGTGAAGACCGACATGGCCCGAGCGCTCTGGGAGCCGAACGAGGCGGCGATCGCCAAGACCATGCCGTTGCGCCGCCTCGGCGAGCCGTCCGACATCGCGCGCGCCGCGACGTTCCTCTGCTCCGACGCCGCGAGCTGGATCACCGGCTCCTCACTCGTCGTCGACGGCGGCGCACTGCTCCACGCCTGACGCGTCGATATCCTCCCGGCGCGCCGGGCACGATCACGACGATCCCCGGCCGGTGAGAGCTCAGTCGCGGATCCAGGTCACGCCCTGGCGGTGGCGCTGCGCGAGCTCGGCGTAGGCGGGCGGGTTGGCCTTGACCCAGAAGTCGGCCGGTGAGCCCTCGACCTGGCGCTTGACGACCGCGGGTGAGCCCGCCGCGAGCATCCCGGCCGGGATGGTGGTGCCGGAGGCGACGACCGAGCCCGCGGCGATGAGGGCACCGGCGCCGACGCTGGCACCGTCGAGCACGATCGACCCGTTGGCCACGAGGCACTCGTCGCCGAGGATCGCGCCGTGCACCACGCAGTTGTGGGCGACGGTCGCACCCCGGCCGACCTCGGTCGTGAGCCCGGGCGGACCGTGGAGCACCGCGCCGTCCTGGACGTTGGCGCCGGCGCGGATCACCACCGGCGCGTAGTCGGCGCGCACGACCGCGCCGTACCAGATCGACGCGCCGTCCTCGACGATCACGTCACCGACCAACGTGGCGGTCGGGGCGATGAAGGCGCGCCCGTGCACCTGGGGGCGGAGCCCTTCGAAGTCGTACAACGGCATGGTCGCTCCCTCGGGACGATTCAGGCGCTCTTGCGCCGCGTGGCCCGCAGCGTGACCGGCGTCTCCGCCGGATGATGCACCCGCGGGGCGCTGTCCGCCATCCGATCGTCGAGGTAGACGGCGACACTCTCGTACAGGTCGTCGCCGATCATCTTGCGCAGCTCGGGCTCGAGGCTGCGGTAGACGGGCTCGGCACCCACGAACGCCTCCGGTGCCTCGGTGCACCACCAGGCGAACTCGTCACCGCCCTCGCCCCAGCCGTGGCGGGCGAACTCGGTGAGGCGGTGGTGGACGATCCCGTCGTTGGCGTCCTCGTCGTACTCCTCGATGTTGCGCAGCGGAACCTGCCAGCACACCTCGGGCTTGACGTCGCTGTGATGGACGCCGGTGCGCATCGCGTAGACGTGGAGCGCGCAACCGGGCCCGGCACCGAATCCGGGCCGGTTGAGGAAGATGCAGGCGTCGTCGACGAGGCGCGTGCGGTAGTCGCCCTTGCCGGCCTTGGCCCAGATGCCCTTCTTGCGACCCTTCTTCAGGAACTGCCAGTCGTCGCGTGTGAGCTTCGCCGCGACCTTGTCGACGAGCTTGCGGTCCTTCGCGCCGGAGGAGTGCGCGCCGTACGAACAGCAGCCCTGGCCCATCTCGGGCGCAAGCTCGGTGAGGACCCCCTGGCAGCCGCGCCCGAAGATGCACTCGTAGTTCGACGTGAGGAACGTGACGTCGACGTGCCAGACGTGCTTCTTGCGCTTGGGATCGGGGAACGTGACCCACTCACGGGCGGGGGCGGTCATTGCTCTCCTCCTGGGGGAACGGAACGGGGGATCGTGGACCCGACCGCGGCGAGCTCGAACCACAGCTCACCGACGGCGAGGACACCCTTCCAGAGCTGGTCGAGGACGATGCGCTCGTTCGGTGCGTGGATCTGGTCGTCGGGCAGGCCGACCCCCAGGAACACGACCGGTGCACCGAGCACCCGACCGAGCGCCTCCTCGGGACCGGAGCCACCTTCGCGCGTGAAGCGCGCCGGCGCGCCCCAGACCCGCTCGATCGCGCGCGACGCGGCCAGGACGGCCGGGTGATCGGTCGGGGTCAGCGCCGGCGCGACCGCGCCCATCGGCGTGACGGTCATCGCGACCCCGTCCGGTCGGCGTGCCTCGAGCCAGGTCCGGAACTGCTCGGCGACGCGCTCGGGATCCTGTTCGGGGACCAGGCGGAACGTGACCTTGAGGGTGGCCGCGGCGGGCACGATCGTCTTGACGCCGGCTCCCGCATAGCCCGACGCGATCCCGGTGACCTCCGCAGTCGGCCGGACCCAGATGCGCTCGAGCGTCGAGAATCCGGACTCGCCGGCGACCGGCGCGCCGTGGGCGGTGGCGGAGAACTCGTCCGCGTCGAACGGCAGCGCGTCGATCGCGGCCCGGACGTCGTCGGTCACCGCCAGCACCTCGTCGTAGAAGCCGGGGATGGTCACGGCGCCGGTGGCGTCGTGCAGCGCCGCCGCGATCGCCGCGGCCTCGTGCGCGGCGTTGCGCACCGCGCCGCCGAAGCTGCCGGAGTGCAGATCGCCCGAGGCCGTCCGGATCGCGACGTCGAACGCGACCAGGCCCCGCATCCCGACACACATGGACGGGACGCTCGCGGACCACATCGCGGTGTCCGACACGACCACGACGTCGGCGCCGAGCAGGTCGCGCTCACGCTCGAGCAATGCCTCGAAGTTGGGGCTCCCGACCTCCTCCTCGCCTTCGACGAGGAGCTTGAGGTTGATCGGCAGATGCCCGTCGCGCCGGAGCAGCTCCCGCACGACCTCGAGGTGGTAGAGCACCTGGCCCTTGTCGTCCACTGCGCCCCGTGCGAAGAGCCGCCCGTCGCGCACCGTCGGGGTGAACGGTGGAGACTCCCACTCGTCGAGTGGATCGACCGGCTGGACGTCGTGATGGCCGTAGACGAGCACGGTCGGCGCGTCGCCGGCGTGGAGCCAGTCCGCGTAGACCGCCGGGTGGCCGTCGGTCTCGAGGAGCCCGACGTGCTCGAGGCCGATCCGCCCCATCTCGTCCGCGCACCAGACCGCCGAGGCCCGGACGTCATGCGCGTGCGCGGGGTCCGCCGAGATCGCCGGAATCCGCAACCAGGCATCGAGCCGGTCGAGGATCTCCGCACGCGCCTCGTGCACATAGGTCGCCAGTGCGAGCTCCGCCACGAGGCGAATGTAGTGGCGACCGTCGGTAGCATCGGCGGATCGCCACCGATCCCCGCCCCCTGACCGAGCTGGTCGCCGCGCTCCGCGCCCGCTTCGGCGAGGACCGGGCCCGCACCGAGCCCCTCGAGCTGACCCTCTACGAACGCGACGCCGGCACCGCGCGAGGCCACGCCGGCGCGGTGTGCTTTCCCGAGTCCACCGACGACGTCGCGTTCGCCGTGCGGACGGCCCACCGCCACGGCGTGCCGTTCGTGGTGCGCGGGAGCGGGACCGGGCTGGCGGGTGGCGCGACCCCGGTCGAAGACGCGCTCGTGATCGTGACGACCCGGATGAACCGGGTGCTCGAGGTCGACGCCGCGGCCCGGGTCGCGTGGGTCGAACCCGGCGTGCTCAACCTCGATCTCACCCGGGCGGTCGCGCACCTCGGCCTCCACTACGCGCCGGACCCCTCGTCCCAGCAGGCGTGCACCATCGGCGGAAACGTCGGCACCAACGCGGGAGGACCGCACTGCCTCTCCGCCGGGGTCACCTCGGCGCACGTCCTCGCGGTCGAGGTCGTGCTCGCCGACGGCACGGTCGCGCTGCTCGGCGGCCTCACCCCGGATGCACCGGGCCTGGACCTGCGGGGCGCGTTCGTCGGCAGCGAGGGGACGATGGGCATCGCCACACGCATCGCGGTGCGGCTGACGCCCGATCCGCCCGAGGTGCGGACGCTCCTCGCCGACTTCACCGCGATCGACGACGCATCCGCCGCGGTCAGCGCGGTCATCGCCGCAGGGATCGTGCCGGCGGCGCTCGAGATGATGGACGCCCGGATCACACAGGCGGTGGAGGACTTCGTCGGCGCCGGATTCCCGCGCGACGCCGAGGCGGTGCTCCTCGTCGAGGTGACCGGCCTCGCGGCCGGGGTCGCGGTGGAGACCGCCGCGATCGACCACATCTGCCGGGAGCACGGCGCGCGCACGGTGCGCGTCGCGGTGGACCCCGACGAGCGCGCACTGTTGTGGAAGGGCCGGAAGTCGGCGTTCGGCGCCGTCGCCCGCATCGCGCCCGACTACTACCTCCACGACGCGGTCGTCCCGCGCACGAAGCTCGTCGCGGTCATCCGGCGCGTCTACGAGATCGCGGACCGGTACGGGCTCATCACCATGAACGTGTTCCACGCGGGTGACGGCAACCTCCACCCGCTCCTCGTCTTCGACGGCCGGGACGCCGGGGTGTGGGAGCGGGTCCACGCGGCCGGCGACGAGATCCTGCGCGCGTGCATCGAGGCCGGGGGCGTGCTGTCCGGTGAGCACGGCATCGGCCTCGAGAAGCGAGACTCCATGCCGCTCGTGTTCGACACCGACGACCTGGACCTCCAGGCCCGGATCCGCGACGCATTCGATCCCGACGGGATCGCCAACCCCGACAAGGTCCTGCCGCGCGGCAGCCGGTGCGGCGAGATCCAGCAAGTGCCGCAGGGGACCTGGATCTGATGGCCGTCGCGTCGCGCTGGAGTGAGGTCACGACCGCGGTCGCGGCGGCGGGGACGGTCGTGCCCGTCGGGGCGGGCACCCACGCGGGGATCGGCGGCGCCGTGACGGGCGCGACCGAGGTCCGGGTCCCCGCC
This sequence comes from uncultured Acidimicrobiia bacterium, assembly GCA_963801105.1. GTDB lineage: Bacteria > Actinomycetota > Acidimicrobiia > IMCC26256 > JAENVU01 > JAENVU01. Next base: position 2,737,009 of record CAWDDH010000003.1, on the reverse strand, counting down.
GGCGTGGTTGCGTTCGAGCCCGCCGACATGACCGCGACCGTCCGCGCCGGCACGACCTGCGCCGAGCTCGCGGCGGTCCTCGCCGAGCACGGTCAGGAGTGCCCACTCGACGCTCGCGATCCGGCCGCCACGGTCGGCGGGGTCGTCGCGACCGGCCTCTCGGGTCTCCGCCGCCTCGGCGTCGGCCCGTTGCGCGACCAGGTGCTCGAGGTCACGTTCGTCACCGCCGACGGCCGCGTCGTCCGCGGCGGGGGACCGACCGTGAAGAACGTCACCGGGTACGACGTCCCCCGGCTGCTCGTCGGCTCGCTCGGCACGCTCGGCGTGCTCGTGCAGCTGATCGTGCGCACCCGGCCGCTCCCCGTCGCGTCGCGCTGGTTCACCGCGTCGCGGACGGTGGAGGACATCACCGCGGCCCTGTACCGGCCGATTGCGGTGGTCTGGGACGGCGTCACCACGCACGTGCTGCTCGAAGGCCAGACCGCCGACGTCGACGATCAGGCGGCCCGCCTCGGTCTCGTGCCCACGCCGGCACCGGCACTGCCCACCGGTCCGCATCGCGGTCGCATCTCGGTGCCCCCCGGCCGGTCCGCCGCGGTGGCGCGTGCCCTCGACTCCCTGGCGGTGCGGTGGGCGGCCGAACCCGGTGTCGGCACGATCCACGTCGCGACCGATGATCCCGCGGAGCTCGCCGCGGCCAGGAACCTCGCGGAGGCGTCCCACGGATGGCTCCTCCGCGAGGCGGGGGCGGCCGGTCTCGAACCGTTCGGCACGACGTTCCCAGCCGCGTCCGTCCAGGTCCGGCTCCGCCGGGCGCTCGACCCGACCGGCAAGCTCAGCCCGGGCCGCGTGCCCGCGACCGAGCCCCGGCCCGTGGCGGCGGCGTGAAGCTCGTCCTCGACGAGACCGAGCTCGTCGCCTGCGTCGGCTGTGGGCTCTGCCTCCCGCACTGCCCGACGTATCGCGTCACCGGCGACGAGATCGCGTCGCCGCGAGGCCGCATCGCGGCGATGCGCGCGGTCGTCGAGGGCCGTGCGGCCACGGACGCGGCGTTCTTCGGGGCGATGGACACCTGCATCCAGTGCCGCGCCTGCGAGACGGCGTGCCCGTCGGGCGTGCAGTTCGGCCACCTCATGGAGGACACCCGCCGCGCGCAGGAACCCGAGCGGTCGCCGGTGCGCCGCGCGGTCGAGGCCCTCGCGTTCCGGAGCGTGCTGGGGCACCGGCGAGCTCTCGCCGCGGCCACGCGCGCCCTGGCGGTCGCGCAGTGGGCACACCTGGTGCCGGCGCGGTTCGGTCTCCCGCGCCTCCCGCTCCGAGCCCCGACCCCGCTCGACGCCGACACCGATCCGGATGCGTACCTGTTCACCGGGTGCGTGATGGACGCCTGGCAACGCGACGTCCACCGCGCCGCGTTGCGGGTGCTGCGGGCCTCCGGTGCCCGCGTGGGCCTGCCCGGTCCCGGCGCCGACTGCTGCGGCGCGCTGCACGTCCACGCCGGCCGCCACGACGACGCCGTGCAACTGGCCGGCCGGGTCATGTCGGCGTTCCCGGGCGACGCGCCGATCGTGGTCGACAGCGCGGGGTGCGGCGCGGCGCTCGCCGACTACGGACGGCTGCTCGGAACCCGGGAGGCCACCGCGTTCTCCGCCCGCGTGGTCGACTTCGCCACCTACCTCCGGAACCGCCCGCTCCCGCTGCGCCGGCGCCCGACGACAGTCGTCGTCCAGGATCCCTGCCATCTCCGCAACGTGCTGCACGCGAGCGGCGCCGTCCACGAGGTACTCCGGCGCTCGTACGCTGTCCGCGCCACGGACGACGACAACCTGTGTTGCGGGGCCGGCGGCGCGTACTCGGCGCTCGAACCGGAGCTGTCCGAGGCCGTCCGCGCCCGGAAGGTCGCCGCGCTCGCACGAGCCGCGGCCGGAGACCCCTTCGTCGTCGCGTCGGCGAATCCCGGCTGCGCGATGCACCTCGCCGCCGCCGGACTCGACGTTCGCCATCCCGCGCAGCTCCTGGAGGAGTGCCTTGGACCTCAGTGACCTGACCGAACGCCTCCGCACCATCGAGGAGGACCTCCGCGACCGCGCCTACGACGCGCTCCGCGCCGCGGCGAACGACGATCCGGACGCGATCGCCACCGAGAAGCGCATCCTGCGGGCGCGCCGGGCGATCGAGCGGGCGATCAACGCGCTCGACCCCGGCGGCGGGTTCGACGAGGGACCGTGACCGTCGGCCCCGCGGTCGTCTGGTTCCGACGCGACCTGCGGCTCCACGACAATCCCGCCTGGGCGGCTGCGACGAGCAACGCGGCGGCGGTGCTGCCGCTCTTCGTGCTCGATCCCACCCTGCTCGGTCGGGCGGGCCGGTTCCGCCGGACCGCGATGCTCGACGCGGTCGTCGCGCTCGACGCGGGGCTCCGGGCGGAGGGCGGGGCGCTCCACCTCCGGCGCGGCGATCCGCGGACGGTCGTGCCGGAGGTCCTGGACGCGGCAGGCGCGTCGGCGCTGTACCGCAACGCCGACGTCTCGCCCTACGGCCGAACGCGGGACGACGCCGTCGACGCCGTGACCGAGATCGACCTCCACGAGTCCTGGGGGACGCTCGTCCATGCGCCCGGATCGATCCTCACCGACACGGGCCACGTCCCGCGCGTCTTCACGGCGTTCTGGCGTCGCTGGCGGCGCGAGGACCTCCCGGCCGAGGCACGAGCCGGGGTCACGCACCTCGGCCGGCTCGGCGGGGGCGAGACGGCGGCTGACCTCGTCGGCGCCACCGACCCCGATGCCGCGTCCGAAGCGTGCGCCGAGGCGCGCCTCGACCGGTTCGTGGCCGACCGGTTGGCCGACTACCTCGACGCCCGGGACCGGCCGGCCGCCACGGGCACGTCCGAGCTGTCGGTCGACCTGAAGCGCGGGACCATCGGCCCGGCCGCCGCGGTGCGGGCGGCACGGGGCCACCCGGCGGGTGAGGGGTTCGTCCGCCAGCTGGCGTGGCGCGACTGGTTCGCACACCTCCTCGTCGAGACGCCCGACCTCGTCGACCACGCCCAACGGGAGGAGTACGAGCGCATCCTCTGGCGCGACGACCCCGAGCGCCTCGACGCATGGAAGGCGGGCCGGACGGGATTCCCGATCGTCGACGCGGGCATGCGCGAGCTCGCCGCGACCGGCCGCATGCACAACCGCGTGCGCATGATCGCGGCGTCGTTCCTCGTCAAGGACCTCCTGATCGACTGGCGCCTCGGTGAGCGGTACTTCCGCCACGTGCTCGCCGACGGCGACGTGCCCCAGAACGTCGGGAACTGGCAATGGGTGGCCGGGACCGGCCCCGACGCCGCGCCCTACTTCCGCGTGTTCAACCCCACGACCCAGAGCCGAAAGTTCGATCCGACCGGGGAGTACCTCCGCACCTGGCTCCCCGAGCTCGCCGCGCTCGACGACCACGCGATCCACGAGCCGGGCGCCGTGGCTCCGCTCGATCTCACCGCGGCCGGCATCACGATCGGTACCGAGTACCCGGCGCCGATCGTCGACCACGCCGCGGCGCGCACCCGCGCGATCGACGCGTACCAGGCCGCACGCGCCTGAGGCGGCTCAGAGCTCGTTGAGCGCGTCGATGAGCCGGCGCACCCGGGCCCAGTGGTAGCGGTCGAACCGGAACCGCACCCGGTCGAGGTGCAGCTCGTCGCCGTCGCGCTCCTCGCGCGGTGTCGGCCCGGACACGGTGAGCTCGCCGCTCTCGATGATGTCGGCGAACGCGGCGTTGAGCGCGGCGAGCTGCTCCGGCTCGGGGGCGCGCCGGACACGGAGCACGAGGTCCCGACCGACGAAGCGCATTGAGTGGTAGTTGGCGTAGAACTTGCGGACCTCGTTCACCGCCACGTCGACGTCGTCGGTCACGAGGAGCAGATCCATGTCCGTGGCGGACAGATAGCCGCGGTCGAGCAGCTCGCTGGTCACGAACTCGTGCCACTTCGTCCAGTACGTGCCACCGGGAACGTCGAGGAGCACGATCGGCGCGGGCTGCGCCTTGCCGGTCTGGATGAGCGTCAGCGTCTCGAACGCCTCGTCGAGCGTGCCGAAGCCACCTGGCAGCAGCACGAAGGCGTCGGACTCCTTCACGAAGCTCAGCTTGCGGGTGAAGAAGTACCGGAAGTTGACGAGCTTCGGGTCGTCGACGAGGAACTCGCTGGTCGACGCCTCGAAGGGGAGGCGGATGCTCACGCCGAACGCGTTCTCCACGCCGGCGCCCTCGATGCCGGCGGTCATGATCCCGGGCCCGGCGCCGGTCACGATCATCCAGCCCACCGCGGCCAGCGCGGCGGCGAGCCGACGGGTCTGGTCGTAGAGCGGGTCGTCCGGGAGCGTGCGGGCGGAGCCGAAGATCGTTGCCTTGCGCGACGCGCGGTACGGCGCGAACACCGAGAACGCGTACCGCATCTCCTTCAGCGCAGCCGTCGCGATCTTCAGGTCACCCCGGTTGGCGCCGTCGCGCGCGAAACGCAGCGCGGTCACGATCATCTCGAACACGAGGTCCGAGCTGTGCGTCGGTCCGACGTCGTCGACGAGATGCGCGATCTCGTCGTCGAGCTCGGGAGCGCCGGTGCGGTAGCGGGGGAGCTCCATCGCGGACCGTCTAGACGAGACCGGCGGCGGCCGCCGCCGCCGCGAGCGACACCTGGGGCCGGGCGCCGAGGTGGGAGATGACCTCCGACGCGGCGAGGCCGCCGAGGCGCCCGCAGACGTGGAGGTCCCGACCGCGTACGAGCCCGTGCAACACGCCCGCGGCGTAGAGGTCGCCGGCACCCGTGGTGTCGACGACGTGACCCCCCGGGATCGGCTCCACCGGCACCTCGATCATGTCGTCCCCTGCGAGCAGCACCGAACCCGCGGCCCCGCGGGTGACGGCCGCGATCTCGCAGTGGCCCCGGACCAGCTTGACGGCCGCATCGAAATCGTCGACCTCGTAGAGGCTCTCGATCTCCTCGTCGTTGGCGAACAGCACGTCGACCGAGCCCTCGATGAGATCCAGGAAGGTCTCGCGATGGCGGTCGACGACGAACCGGTCGCTCAGGGTCAACGCCACCTTGCGGCCCTCCTCGTGCGCGAGGTCCGCCGCGAACCGGTACGCCTGCTGCGCGTCGGGCGAGTCCCAGAGGTACCCCTCGAGGTAGGTATAGGCCGCGCTGCGGATCAGGTCGGGGTCGACGTCCTCGACCGTCAGCTCCGACGAGGCACCGAGGTAGGTGTTCATCGTGCGTTCGGCGTCGGGGGTGACGATGATCAGCGACCGGCCCGTGGGCAGGCCGTCGGTCGCGGGCGTGGTCTCGAACCTCACGCCGGCCGATCGCAGGTCGTGGGTGTACACGGTGCCCAGCTGGTCGCCGCTCACCCGGCCGATGTAGGCCGCGGTGCTGCCGAGCGACGCCACGCCGGCCGTGGTGTTCGCGGCACTGCCGCCGGAGACCTCGATGCCGGGCCCCATGGCGGCGTAGAGCGATTCGGCGCGCTCGGTGTCGATGAGGGCCATCGAGCCCTTCTCCATGCCGTGGGCGGTGACGAACTCGTCGCTCTCGTTGCTCAGGACGTCGACCAGGGCATTGCCGATCGCGACCACGTCGGTCGCGCTCACGTGGTGACCGCCGCGCGCGGCCGGAGCGCCACCGGGGTGACGGCCGGCGTCGGGACCGGGACGTCGGGTGTCTCGGGCGGAGGCCGGAGCCGACGGCCGACGGTCGTGAGGCGCCCGTACAGCGTGCTGCGCTGCTCGAGGGGCCGCCCGAGGGGATCGACCATCGCGTGGAACATCGTGTCGTCGGCCTCCTGACCGTGGTTCGCCCCGGCCGCCCGGGAGATGTTCTCGTCCATGAGCGTGCCGCCGAGGTCGTTGCACCCCGCGGTGAGCGCCTGCTGCGCGCCGACGATGCCGGTCTTCACCCAGGAGATCTGGATGTTGTCGATGGCGCCCGCGTACGCGATGCGACCCACCGCGTGCATGAGCAGCACCTCACGGAACGTGGGCCCGCGTCGGGCGCGTCCGGTGAGATAGATCGGCGTCGCCATGTGGACGAAGGGCAGCGGCACGAACTCGGTGAAGCCGCCCGTCTCGAGCTGCAGCGCACGGGTCCGCAGCAGGTGACGCGCGACGTGCTCGGGCCGCTCGACCGAGCCGAACATGATCGTCACGTTCGAGCGCAGGCCGACGGAGTGCGCGGTTCGGTGCGCGTGCAGCCACTCCTCGGTGGTGATCTTGTCGGGGCAGATGACGGCGCGGACCTCGTCGTCGAGGATCTCGGCCGCGGTACCGGGCAGGGTCGCGAGCCCGGCCTCCTTGGCGAGGGTCAGGTACTCGGCGAGGTCCATGCCCAGACGGCGCGCGCCCTCGGTCACCTCGAGCGCGGTGAAGCCGTGCACGTGGATGCTCGGCGCAGCCTCCTTCACCAGCCGGATCACGTCGAGGTAGTAGTTGCCGTCGAAGTCGGGATGGATCCCACCCTGGAGGCAGACCTCCGTCGCACCGCACTCGACCGCCTCGACCACGCGCCGCTGAATCTCCTCGATCTCGAGCAGGTACGGGTCGCCGCGCAGGTTCAGCGAGAGCGGACCCTTGGAGAACGCGCAGAAGCGGCACTTGAAGGTGCAGATGTTCGTGTAGTTGATGTTGCGGTTGCGGACGAACGTGACGACGTCGCCGACGATCTCGCGCCGGAGCTGATCGGCCACGTCGGCCACGGCCCCCACCTCCGGCCCCCGGGCCTCGAGCAGCGTGACCAGCTCCGCCTCGCCGGGCTCCTGGCCCGCGAGGACCCCGTCGAGCACCTCGGCGACCCGGCCGGCCGGCGCGGGCGTCCGGGCGCCACCGACGATGCGGATCTGGCGGGGAAGGACGTCGCCGCCACTGGACCAGTCGTCGTCACGCGCCAGGCCCTCGAGGTCCGACGCGTGACGGACCGCGGTCCGGACGTCCGGGTGGAGCCATTCGTCCTCGGCCCGCACGTACTCGGGGTACACCGTCAGGCGCGGCGCCAGCGTCTTGCCGGCCGCCTCGGTCGCGGCCCGCAGCACATCGAGCTCGGGCCAGGGACGTTCGGGGTTGACGTGGTCGGGAGTGACGGGAGAGACCCCGCCCCAGTCGTCGATCCCGGCACCGATCAGATCGGCGAGCGCGGCGACGTCGCTGAGGTTCGGTGGCGCCTGCACGTGCATCTCCGGTCCGAGCACGAGTCGGGCCAGCGCGATCGCGCGGAGGAACTGCTCCGGGTCACACGGCGGCGCACCGTGCATCGCCGTGTCGGGCTTGGGCAGGAAGTTCTGGACGATGACCTCTTGCACGTGCCCGTGGCGCGCGTGGGCGTCGCGGATCGCGAGCAGCGCGTCGAGCCGTTCCGCTTCGGTCTCGCCGATCCCTACGAGAATGCCGGTCGTGAACGGGACCCGCGCGATGCCGGCGGCCTCCAACGTCGCGAGCCGGCGGGCCGCGGTCTTGTCGGGCGCTCGGTGATGCGGCCCGCCGGGCTCGTGGAGGCGGTCCGCGAGCGACTCGATCATCATCCCCTGTGACGGGCTCACCGCCCGGAGGCGGCTCAGTTCCACCTCGTGCAGCGCGCCGGCGTTGGAGTGGGGGAGCAACCCGGTCTCGGTGAGCACCGCCCCGGCCACCGCCACGAGGTAGTCGACAGTGGAGCCGTAGCCGTGGGCCTGAAGCCACTCCGCGGCCGCGGGGTACCGCTCCTCGGGTGCTTCACCGAGCGTGAAGAGCGCCTCGTGACACCCGGCCGCGGCGCCCCGTGCGGCGATCTCGAGCACCGCGTCGACGTCGAGGTACGGATGGTCGAGGCGGGCCGGCGGCTTGGCGAACGTGCAGTACCCACAGCGGTCGCGGCACAGCATCGTCAGCGGGACGAAGACCTTGGGCGAGAAGGTCATGTGCGTGCCGTGACCGGCGTCGCGCATCACCGCAGCCGAGCGTACGAGGTCGTCGGTCGATGCGGGCAGCAGGTCGCGCGGGTCGACGGTCACTCGGCGCAGCCTACGCGCGGGCCGACCGGCTCCCTCCGGGTTCCGCGCCGGCCCGTCGGGCCCGTGACCTGCGTCACCCGACCGCCGCCCGGTCCAGCAGCCACACCACATCGGGCGCGTCGACGTGCGCCGCCGGCGCGGTCGGATCACCCGAGCGCACCCGCGCGACGGCGTCGCGCTTCTCCTCGCCCACGACCGTCACGACGACGGCGCGCGCCGCCGCGATCGCCGGGAACGTGAACGTGAGTCTGGGGTGTGGGTGCCGGTCGTCGCCCGAGGGCACCACCCAGCGCTGGTCCTCGTCGATGGTGGTCGAGGCGGGGAAGATCGACGCGGTGTGCCCGTCCGGTCCGAGACCGAGGTGCACGAGGTCGACCCCGCCCGCGGACCGCAGCCGCGCGTCGTACACGTCCGCCGCCTCCTCGCGCGTGGTCGCAGCGGTCGCGAGGGACACGATCTCGCCGGTGGGCACACGCCCGAGCCAGGCGGCCCGGGCCATGCCCTCGTTCGAATCGGGGTCGCCGACGGGCACCCACCGCTCGTCACCGAACCAGAAGTCGGTGTCCGACCAGTCCGCGCCCGTCGCGGCCGCGGCCTCGTACGCGTGGCGGGCCGTATCGCCGCCCGACAGCGCGATCGACTGCGGGCCCCGGTCCACCAGCAGCTGCGCGAACGCCGCGGCGACGTCGTCCACGATCAGCCAGTCGTGCATGGTGCGATCCCTCCCCGCGGCCCGTCCGGCGATACTACGGGGGTGAGCCGGGGGATCGTGATCGACGGCGACGATCCGCGCGAGGTGCCCCGCCGGCTCGCCGCGCTACACCGCGACCAGCCCGTCGGCGCGCGGAGCACGGTCCGGTTCCGCTGGCGGGACGACGTGCCGCTCGAAGGACTCGTGGCGGGCGCGGGGTTCACCCTGATCGACGCCCGCCGGGAGCGCGAACAGGCGACGGTCACCCTCGAACGGGCGCTGACGCTGCCCGATCTCGTCGCGCCGGGGCTGGCGCTCCTCGTCGTGGGGCTCAACCCCAGCGTCTACGCGGCCGAGCGCGGCGTGGGGTTCGCCCGGCCGGGCAACCGGTTCTGGCCCGCGGCACTCGCCGCCGGTCTGGTCCCCGCGGACCGCGAGCCGTGGGCGGCGCTCGATGCCGGCATCGGCTTCACCGACCTCGTGAAGCGCGCGTCACCGCGCGCCGACGAGCTCACGCCCGCCGAGTACCGCGCCGGTGCCGACCGCGTCGAGGCGCTCGTGGCGTGGCTCGGACCCGCAGTCGTCTGCTTCGCGGGGCTGACCGGCTACCGCACCGCGCGGGAGCGGAAGGCGCAGCCCGGGGAGCAGGCCACGCGGTTCGGCGGCGCCGTCGCGTACGTCATGCCCAACCCGAGCGGGATCAACGCGCACGCGAAGCTCGAGGACCTCACCGAGCACCTCCGGCGCGCGGCGCAGCTCGCCGACAGGATCCGCGAGGCGCCGGGTTGAGCTACAGCGCGGCGGCGCGGGTCCCGAGCGTCTCGAGGAGGTCCTCATAGGACTTCGCGAACGACGCCACGCCGTCGCGCTCGAGCGTGGCGGTCACGTCGGCGAAGTCCACACCCGCGCGGGCGAGCTCGGCCATCGTCTCGTGCGCGTCGGCGATGCCGTCGGTCACCGTGTCGGCCCGCAGCTCCACCCCGGGGGCGTGGAGCGCGTCGATCGACGCGGGCGCGAGCGTGTTGACGGTGTCCGGGCCGACGAGCGTGTCGACGTACAGGGTCGGGGAGTAGTCCGCGTTCTTGGTCGACGTCGACGCCCACAGCGGCCGCTGGACGTGCGCGCCGCGGGCCGCCAGCGGCCGCCAGCGGTCCGACGCCACGGACTCGACGAACTGCTCGTAGGCCAGCTTCGCGTTCGCCACCGCCGCTTTGCCCCGTAGCGGAGAGCCGACGGCCAGCCGCGGGTCGGTCTCGGTGTCGACCCGGCTGACGAAGAACGACGCCACCGAGTGCACGGTGCTGACGTCGCCGCCGGCCCCGTCGAGATCCTCGAGCCCGGCCAGGTACGCGTCGATCACCTCGGTGTAGCGGTCGAGGCTGAAGATCAGCGTCACGTTGACGTTGATGCCGGCGCCGATCGTCGCGCGGATCGCCGGCACACCCTCGGGCGTGGCCGGGATCTTGATCATGATGTTCGGCCGGCCGAGGCGGCCGAAGAGCTCCTTCGCCTGGGCGACCGTCGCGTCCGTGTCGTGGGCGAGCAACGGCGAGACCTCGATCGACACGAAGCCGTCGCGCCCGCCGAGCCCGTCGTGCACCGGCCGCAGCACATCGGCCGCGCCGCCGACGTCCTCCACCGCGAGGCCCCAGAACGTGTCCTCCACGGACTCGCCGCGTGTCCGCGCCGCCGCGATGGCGTCGTCGTAGCCCTCGCCGCCCGCGATCGCCTTGTCGAAGATGGTCGGGTTCGACGTCACACCGCGGATCCCGTCGTCGGCGACGAGCGCGGCGAGGCCGCCTCCGCGCACCATCGTGCGGGTGATGTTGTCGTACCACGGGCTCTGACCGAAGTCGTTCAGCCGGGCGATCTGACTGGTCATGACGAGGCCTTTCCGGTCGTGATCAGGAACCGAGGAGCGCGCGGCGCGCGCCACCACGTGGTCGACGGTGAATCCGAACTCGCGCAGAGCGACGTCGCCGGGCGCCGAGGCACCGAAGCCCTCCATCGCGACGACGTCGTCGGCGTAGCGCTCCCAGCCGAACGCGACGCCTGCCTCCACCGCGAGCGTCGGCGCGCCCGGAGGCAGGACCGCGGCCTGCTCGTCGTCGGGACGCCGCGCGAACAGCTCCCAGGACGGCATCGAGACGACCCGGGTCGCGATCCCGTCCGCGCGCAGGGTCTCGGCGGCGTCGGCGCACAGCCACACCTCCGAGCCGGTGCCGATGAGCACGAGCTCCGGATCGCCGTCCGCGTCGGACAGCACGTACGCCCCTGCGGCGACGCCGGCGGTCGCCTGCTCGGCGGTCCCCTCGAGCACCGGGAGCTTCTGGCGACTGAGGATCAGCGCGGTCGGACCGGTGCCCTCGACGTGGACGCGCCACGCAGCCGCGGTCTCGTTCGCGTCCGCCGGGCGGATCACCGTGAGCCCCGGCATCGCGCGCAGGGCGGCAAGCTGCTCCACCGGCTGGTGGGTCGGGCCGTCCTCACCGACGCCGACGGAGTCGTGCGACCAGACGAAGGCGGTCTTGTACTGCGCCAGCGCGGCCATCCGCACCGCGCCCCGCATGTAGTCGGAGAAGACGAAGAACGTCCCCCCGAACGGGAGGAGGCCGCTCACGGCCATCCCGTTCATGACCGAGCCCATCCCGTGCTCGCGGACGCCGAAGTAGATCTGCCGGCCACCCGGCACCCCCGGCTCGATGATCGTGGCGTCGGGGATGGCGGTGCCGGTGTTGCCGGTGAGGTCGGCGCCGCCGCCGACGAGCCCCGGAACGACGTCGACGATCGCGTCGAGCGCCTCCTTGCAGGCTTCGCGGGTCGCGAGGCCCGGACCGACGGGCCACGACGGGAGCTTCGCCTCCCAGCCGACCATGCCGGTCCCCGCGATGCAGGCGTCGTACTCGTCGGTCAGTCCCGGCTCGGCGCTGCGCAGGATGCTCAGGCGCTCCCGCCACGCTGCGGCCAGGGGCGCGCCGCGCCGGCCGGCGGCGCGGTACATCTCGAGGACGTCGTCGGGGACGAAGAAGTCCTGGTCGGCGGGGAGCCCCATGAGGTCCTTCACCACGCGGATCTCGTCGGCGTCGAAGGGATTGCCGTGCGCCTTCGGAGAATCGGTGAACTTCGGGGACGGGTAGCCGATGTGGGAACGCAGCACCACCAGGCTCGGGCGGTCCGCCTCGGCCATCGCCTCGCGCAGCCCGCGCTCGAGCGCATCGAGGTCGTTGGCCGCTTCGCCGAGCTCGAGGACGTGCCAGCCGTAGGCGCGGAACCGCTCGCCGGCGTCGTCGGTGAGCGCGAGCTCGGTCCGACCGTCGATCGTGATGTGGTTGTCGTCGTACACGGCCACGAGGCGCCCGAGACCGAGGTGGCCGGCCAGCGAGGCGGCCTCGTGGCTCACGCCCTCGGAGAGGCATCCGTCGCCGGCGATCACGAAGATGCGGTGGTCGGTGAGCTCGGACCCGAAGCGCGCCCGCAGGTTCTCCTCGGCGATCGCGATGCCGACGGAGTTCGCGATGCCCTGCCCGAGCGGTCCGGTCGTGACCTCGACGCCCGCGGTGTGGCGGTACTCGGGGTGGCCCGGCGTGCGCGAGCCCCACTGGCGGAACGAGCGCAGGTCCTCGAGCTCGAGCCCGTACCCGGTGAGGTGGAGCATCGAGTAGAGGAGGACCGACGCGTGGCCGGCGGAGAGCACGAAGCGGTCCCGATCCGGCCAGTCGGGCTCGGTCGCGTCGTAGTCCAGGATGCGGGTGAAGAGCACGTGCGCGAGCGGCGCGAGCGCCATCGCCGTGCCCTGGTGTCCGGACTTCGCTCGGAACACGGCGTCCAGGGCCAGGCCCCGGATCACGTTGATGCCGCGCTGTTCCAGGTCACTCATCGCGCCGGGTCTCCTCCGCCGAGAGCCGCAATCTTCCGCCGTCGGCCGAGCCTAGGTGACCCCCCGCGCGCGACCGGCACTCCTTGTCGCGACCGACGAGGCCCGTCACGCCACACCACCTCCGACCTACGGTGGCCCGATGCATGCCGCCGTGTACTACGAGACCGGATCCCCCGACGTCCTCCGCTACGAGGAGGTTCCCGACCCCGAGTGCTTCCCCGGCGCGGTGGTGGTCCAGGTCGAGGCGATCAGCATCGAGGGCGGCGACACGCTGAACCGCCTCGGCGGTGAGATGCCGGCGGTGCCCCACGTGGTCGGCTACCAGTGCGCCGGAACGATCATCCAGGTGGGCGAGGGCGTGACCGACCGTCACGTCGGCCAGAAGGTCGTCGCCAACTCCTTCTGGGGATCCCACGCCGAGCGGTTCGTCACCCTCGCGCTCATGACCTGGCCGATCCCGGAGGGCGCCGATGTCGTCGCGTGCGCGTGCGTGCCGGTGGCCTTCGGCACCGCTTCCGACTGCCTCTTCGAGTTCGGGCGGCTCCAGGCGGGCGAGACCGTGCTGATCCAGGCGGGTGCGGGCGGGGTGGGCACGGCGGCGATCCAGCTGGCCAAGCGCGCCGGTGCCACCGTCATCGCGACCGCGTCGAGCCGGGCGCGGCTCGACCGGCTCACCGAGCTGGGGATGGACCACGGCGTGGACTACACCGAGGACGGCTGGATCGACGCGGTGCGGGCCGCGTCGGGCGGATGGGGCGTGCACGTCGCGGTGGATCCCGTCGGCGGCAAGACCCTCCAGGGGAGCATCGCCTGCCTCGGTCCGCGGGGCCGGGCCATCTCCGTGGGCTCGGCCGGCCGGGATCCCCAACTCCTCGACATCTCGGGCCTCGCGCCGGCGAACCGGTCGCTCACCGGCGTGTTCTTCGGCGCGGAGATCGCCACCGACCGCGTGCAGCAGCTCGTGGGGGACCTGGTGGACGACGTCGCCACCGGAGGCCTGCGGGTCGTCGTCGACCGGACGTTCCCACTCTCGGAGGCGGCGGCCGCGCACGCCTTCATCGAGAGCCGCCAGGCCGTCGGTCGGGTGGTGCTCATCCCCTGAGCGGGGCCCTCACGCGAACAGGGCGAGGCTCGCCGTGAAGCCGTGCAGGTGGTTCCGGCCGCCGACGGGCCCGAGCTCACCGGCGCAGAAGCCGCCCGCGAGCGGCACCGCACCGAGCACGTCCCTGACGACCCGCGCGTCGTGGTCGGGGACGCCGAACAACCGCTCGCCCCGGCCGGTACAGGTGAACAGCAACGCGCTCGCCGCCGACTGACCGGCGAGCATCGAGTGCAGATCGGCGTCGGCCGACGCGGCGTCCCGGAGCTGGAACTGCACGGTCTGGCCCACGTCGAGCGCGGTCCCGACGGCGAGCGCACCGTCGTCGGCCCTCGCGCCCACGATGTTGCGCACGAGGAAGTCGCCCCGCCCGAACTCGACCTGGTGCTCGTCGACGACGACCCCCAGGTGGAGTCCCTGCTGCAACTGTGCGCGTTCGCCCTCGTCGAGCTCGGCCGCGAGCTCCTGGATCCGCTCGAGCGCCGGTCGGCCGCCCAGGCCGGTGAGATGGTGACCGTCGGCGGCGGTGACCACGTAGGGCCGGCCGATCGGACGGCATCCCTGGGAGACCACCGGGGTGACGATCTCGTCGCCGCCGAGGAGCACGCCGACCGCGCCGCGGCTCAGGACGCGGTCGCCGGCGATGAGGTGGTTGCCGCCGGGGCCGCTCGCGGCGGAGGCCATGCCGCCGATCACCTGGAGCCCGGGATGGGCCCGGGCGAGGACCGCGAGGACCCCGTCGGCCGGGAAGGTGTACGGATCGCCGAGCAGGAGGAGCGTGTGCGCGGTGTCGGCATCGCCGGGCCAGCCGACGAGATCGTGCCCGTGCTCGCCCGAGGACACGTCGAGCTGGACCGAGTGTGCGGTCGTCCCGGCGAAGCTCGCCGCCCACACCGAGATGGCCGGGGTGCTCTCGACCTCGCGCCCGGTACCGACGATCCCCGCATGCGTCGCGCCGACGAGCACGCGCGGGTGCAGGATGGCGCGCAGCACCCCGGCGACGTCCTCGGTCGCGCCGCCGAAGTGCGTCGACACGAACGCGAGCAGGACGTCGGCCCTCCGGCCGTCGAGCTGCTCGAGCACCTGCCCCGCGATCTCGCCGACGGCCTGGGCCGCGACCGGGTGCTCCGAGATCGCCGATGCGTACCGCGTGTCGGCGCTCACGGACCGTCGGCCCCGCCGTCGATGCGGCGCCCGTCGCACCAGGCCGCGTGCACGACGAGGTCGCCGTCGAGCGCGATGGTGCCGGGAGCCTCCCCGAGACCCAGCACGGCCGCGGGACGAGCGGACGCGGCCGCGACGGCGCGTTCCACGGGGACCCCGAGGCCGACCACGCGCCGCACCGCGTCGTCCAGCAGCGCGACCGCGCCGGTGAGGGTGCCGTTCCTCAGGTACGCAGCACCGTCACGCTCGGTCACGGTCTGGTCGAAGTAGCGGACGTCGGTCGCGACGGCGTCGCTCACGAGGATCGGCTCCGTCGCCGCGAACACGGCGGCGAGCACCGCCGGGTGCACGTGCACGCCGTCGGCGATGACCGTCGGCGTGAGCGCCACACGCGGGTCGAGCGCGGCACCGACGATCCCCGGGTCGCGGTGGTGGAGCGGTCCCATGCCGTTGAACAGGTGTGTCGCGAGCGTGGCACCGGCTGCCGCCGCCACCACCGCGGCGTCGTAGGTGCAGGTCGTGTGCCCGAGCGACACCCGCACGCCGCGCTCGGTGAGCATCCGGATCCCCGCGCCGCTCGGATCGGCCTCGGGGGCGAGGGTCACCAACCGCACCAGGCCCGGGTGCCGGTCGAGCAGCGCGACCAGCCACTCCAGATCGAGATCGCGCAGGACCTCGCGTGGGTGCGCGCCTGGGGCACCGCCGAGGAACGGTCCCTCCAGGTGGACGCCCAGGATCCGCGGCAGCGGTTCGGCAGCGGTCGCGTCGCGTGCCGCGGCGATCCGGGCGAGCGCCGGGTCATAGCGATCGAGCGGCATCGAGCAGACGGTCGGCAGGTAGCCGACGACGCCGGCCCGGGCGAGCCGGTACCCGGCACGGAACCAGTCGTCCCCCGTCGCCGTCGAGAAGTCGACGTCGTCGACGCCGTTGATCTGGAGATCCACGTAGCCGGGCGTCATCGCGACCGGTCCGAGCTCCTCGGTCACCGCGGGATCGACGGGTCGGACCGACCGGTCCGGGATCACCGGGCCAGGGAGCGGTGCAGCTTCGCCAGGCCCAGCAGGGTGCGGGGGACCCGGCGGGCGATCGAGGTGCGCGCGGGCCGCAGCTCGCGCACCGTGACCGGGATCTCCGCGACCCGGTACCCCCCGCGCTCGGCCCGCAGGACCAGCTCGGTGTCGAAGAGGTCCGAGCCGTTGCGACACGCCGTGACCGCGGGGCGGAGCGCCCCGAGGTTCAGCACCTTCATGCCGTGGGTGTCCGAGACGGTGAGCCCGAACGCGGACCGGAGGATGCCCGAGAAGACCGCGGTGGCCAGGCGGCGGGCGGCGGCGCGGTCGTCCTGGGACCCGGGCGCGCGCTTGGACCCGACGACGATCACCGGACCAACCGGGTCGGCGGACGCGTCGAGCACGGTCAACGCGTGCTTCATGAACTGGAGGTCCCAGAAGTCGACGTCGAAGATGACCGCGACATCGCCCCGGGCCGCGAGGAGACCGGTCCGGAGCGCCTCGCCGTAGTTCGCGACCCGCATGGTGTGATGCTCGACCTCGGGCACCGCGGCGGCGATGCGCGCCGCGATCGCCGGGGTGCCGTCGTCGGAGCCGTTCTCGACGAGGTGCACCTCGAAGGGCTCGCCGGTCGCGCGGAGTCCGTCGACCATGTCGCGCATGACGCTGCCGAGCAGCGCGGCCTCGTTGTACGCCGGGACGACGACTGAGATCACGTTCCCTCCGGGGTGACGGCCCCATCATGGCGCGCCGACCCCGGCCGGGGCGGGCACCCAGTGGGTATCGGCGCGAGAAGGGGCCATCTGCACGTCGATCGCGCGACCGGCGGCGCGGCCGCCGGCGACGAGGCGCCGGTAGGGTCCGGCCCGAGCCAGATCGAGGAGTGCCATGGCCGCCATGCCCGACGTCCTGAAGCTGCACGCCGACGGTGCGCCCGACCGCCTCGCCGTGATCGTGGACGCCAGCCACGGCGCGCGATTCTCCACCACCACCTATCGCGAGCTCAACGACCTCGTGAACCGGCTCGCCCACGGCCTCTGGGCCCTGGGCGCCCACCCCGGCGACCGCATCGTCTGGTGCGGCCCGAACTCGCTCGAGACCATCGCCGTCGTCCACGCCGCCCGCAAGGCCGGGCTCGTCGCGGTGCCCCTCTCGTACCGGTTCACCGCGGACGAGATGGCCTACGTGATCGACAACTCCGACGCGTCCCTCGTCGTGGCCGACGCCGACTACGCGCCGCTGATCGCGTCGGTTCGCGACCGCATCCCCCAGGTCCGGGCGCTCGTGGGCTATTGCGCCACCGCGGTGGAACAGCCGCTGCCGGAAGGCTTCGTCGCCTGGGACACCGTGATCGGCGACCAGCCCGCCGTCGAGCCCGGGGCCGTCGACGCGTCGGCCGTCGGCGCGCAGATGCTCTACACGAGCGGCACCACCGGGAAGCCCAAGGGAGCACTGCGGACGAGCACCAACGCGCAGATCGTGTTCGCCTTGCTCGGTGAGCTCGGCTTCCAGATGGGGAACGAGGTGCACATCACGACCGGCCCCATGTACCACTCGGGCCCGCTCGCGTTCGTGTCGCTCAACCACTCGGCCGGGTCGCCGATCGTCGTGCTTCGCCGCTTCGACCCGAAGGCATGGCTCGAGGCCGTGAAGCGCCACCGGGTGACGAACACGTTCTCGGCGCCCACCCAGCTCAAGCGCATCGTCTCCCTGCCGGATGACGTCCTCGCCGCTGCGGACTGCTCGTCGATGCGCTGCCTCATCGCGAACGCGGCGCCAGTGCCCTACGCACTCAAGGAGGAGGTGATCGCCAAGCTCGGCGACGGCTTCCTCTTCGAGGTCTACGGCTCGACCGAGATGGGCATCATCACCGTGCTCCGCCCGGAGGACCAGCTCCGCAAGCCCGGTTCGTGCGGGAAGACCTACGGCGACATCGGGTTCCGCATCGTGAAGGACGACGGCACGGAGGCCGCGCCCGGGGAGCAGGGCGAGCTGTTCATGTCGACCGGTCTGGCGATGGACGGCTACCACCGCACCGAGGAGCGGCTCAACGAGTACGAGGACGGTGCGTGGAAGTCCGTCGGCGACATCGCGTACGCCGACGACGAGGGCTACCTCTACATCTGCGACCGCAAGAAGGACATGATCATCTCGGGCGGGGTGAACATCTACCCGGCGGAGATCGAGGCGGTCCTCCACGGATACCCGAAGCTCCTCGACGTGGCGGTCTTGGGCATCCCCGACGACGAGTGGGGCGAGAGCGTGTACTGCATCGCCCAGGCAAAGCCGGGCGCGACCATCGATCTCGAGGACCTGCGCGCGTTCGCCGAGGCGAACATGGCGAAGTACAAGGTGCCTCGCGGGTGGGAGGTCCGGGACGAGCTCCCACGCACGGACGCGGGCAAGCTCCTCAAGCGGGTCCTGCGCGACGAGTTCTGGCCCGACCGGGCGGTATGACCGGCGCGTTGCTGCTCGTCGATCACCGCAACGCAGGCCTGTGGGTGTCGACGGGCGGCCACGTCGAGCCCAAGGAGACCCCGGCCCGGGCGGCCGAGCGCGAGCTCCGCGAAGACCTCGGAGTGACGGTTCCGGTCCTCGACGATCATCCGGTGTTCGTCACGCGCACCGAGACGGTCGGGATCGACGCCGGACATGTCGACGTCACGCTCTGGTATGCGTTCCGCGGAACGGTCGACCTGCGGGTGCGGCCCGACCCAGCCGAGTTCGGTGGGCACCGGTGGTGGCGCTTCGACGAGGTCACGCCCGACGCGCGGATCGAACCCGAGCTGCATCGCTTCGTCGCGAAGCTCACGGGTCGTCCTGATCGCGCGCCGTAGCCCTCGTCGCCGGGCCGACCGCGATGTCCGCCTCCTTCGCCGAGCGCGTCCGGACCGTCTCCCGCGCCTCGATCTGCACGCCCCGTCCGATCCGCGCTGAGCCCAGGCCCGGAGGCGGGCGCGATACGGTCCCGGGCCGTGCCGACCCTCTCCGAAGCGGAATCGAAGGCACTCGTCGCGTCCTACGGGATCCCGGTGCCCGACGAGCGGATCGTGCCCGACGCGCCCGCGGCGGTGGCGGCGGCCGATGCCATCGGGTATCCGGTCGTGCTGAAGCTGAACGGTGACGCGATCGCGCACAAGACGGAGCGGGGCCTCGTCCGGCTCCGCCTGGGCGACGCGGCCGCGGTGGCGCAGGCGGCCCGGGCACTGCTGGGCGCAGCGACCCCGGACGACGGCCCGGTCACGCTGCTCGTCGCCCCGATGCTCGCCGGCAACCGTGAGCTGATCGCGGGCCTCCACCTCGATCCCCAGTTCGGACCGACGGTGATGCTGGGCGTCGGCGGGGTCCTCGCCGAGGCCGTGGCCGACGTGGCCTTCCGGCTGGTGCCGCTCACACCGGTCGACGCCGACGAGCTGATCGAGGACCTCGCGACCCAGACCCTCCTCGGCGAGTTCCGCGGTGAACCCGCGGTCGACCGCGCCGCCCTCGCCGAGGTGATCACCGGCCTCGCGGCGCTGGCCGACGCCCGTCCGGACATCCAGAGCGTGGACCTCAACCCGCTCATCGTCGTCGACGGACGGCCGGTCGCAGTCGACGCGCTCGTCGAGGTCCGGGCGTGAGCACCGACGGGATCGCACCCGACCGCTTTCGCGCGCTGTTCGACCCGCGCGCGATCCTCGTCGCGGGCGCGTCCAGCCATCCGGGCAAGTTCGGCTTCGTCACCCTGCACAACGTGCTCAGCCAGGGCTACCGCGGCGGGGTGTACGCCACCAACCGCGACGGCGGGACGATCCTCGGCGTCGAGACCCTCACCAGTGTCGACGACCTCCCGGCCGACGCCCCGATCGACCTCGTCTTCGTGTGCACCCCGGCGGCCGCCAACCCCGACCTCCTGCGCGCCTGCGCGCGGCGGGGCATCACGGCCGCGTTCGTGACCAGCGCCGGATACGGCGAGGCCGGCGACGAAGGGCGGCAGGCCGAGCAGGAGCTCGTCGCGCTCGCGGAGGAGCTGGGCATGCTCCTCGCAGGACCGAACGGTCAGGGTGTCGTGAGCACACCCACGCGGCTCTGCGCGCAGATCGTCGCGCCGTATCCGCCCGCCGGCTCGATCGGAGTCGCGAGCCAGAGCGGCAACTTCGTTTCGAGCTTCCTCAACTACGCGGTGCAGACCGGCATTGGCATCAGCCGCGCGGTGAGCGCCGGCAACGCGGCGATGGTCACCGTGCCCGACTACCTCGAGTACTACGCATCGGACCCGGCCACGAGCGTGGGCCTCGCCTACGTCGAGGGCATCGCCGACGGTCGCGGGTTCTTCGAGCGCATCCGGCGCGTCAGCGCGCGGATGCCGCTCGTGCTCCTGAAGGGCGGGGCCACCGCGGGCGGCCAGCGCGCGGCGGCGAGCCATACGGGCGCGCTCGCCAGCGACGATCGCGTCTTCGACGGCATGTGCCGCCAGGCCGGCGCCACGCGTGCCGCCACCGTCGAGGAGGCCTACGAGGCGGCTGCGACGTTCGCGACCCAGCCGTTGCCGACCGGACCGAATGTCGCGGTGATGACCACCGCCGGGGGCTGGGGCGTCGTGACCGCCGACGCCATCACCGCACACCGAGACCTCGTGCTCGCGCCCATGCCCGACGACCTGCGGGCCACGATCGACACGAAGCTGCCACCCCGCTGGAGCCGGAACAACCCGATCGACCTCGCCGGTGGGGAGACACGCGACACGATCCCCGAGGTGATGGAGATGGTCGCGTCGCACCCGGCGATCGACGCGATCGTCTACCTCGGCCTCGGCATCCAGAGCAACCAGGCGCGCCTCATGCGCGACGGTCCGTTCTACCCGGGCGACGGACTGGAGCGGATCGTGGACTACCACGAGCGGCAGGACGCGCGGTTCGCACAGGCTGCCGCCGAGATCAGCGACGCGACCGCCAAGCCGATCCTCACCGCGACCGAGCTGGCGGTCGCGATCCCGGACAACGCGGGACCCCAGGCCGTCCGTGACACCGGCCGCCTCTGCTACGCGTCGTCGAACCGCGCGGTGACCGCGCTCGGACACCTGTATCGCTACGCGCGCTTCCGCGCCCGCCGCGACCTTGCCTGACACCCCCACGCGTCGGCGTCGACCCCACGGGGCACTCGTGCGCCGGCTCCTCACCGTCGCGCTCGTGCTCGTCGCGGTCGTCGCGATCACGCTCGCCCTGCGCACGCCCGACACGGCCACGGCGTCCGCCCCCACGGCGACGCTCGGGACCCCGCTGTGGTCGGCGCGCCGCGTCCCCCAGCCGATCGTCGATCTCGTCGGCGACGCCCGCCTCGGCGCCGCCCTGGGAGGCGCGGCGGGGAGCAACCAGGTCTGCTTCGACGTACGCCAGGAGGGGAGCGGCGTCCCGCTGGCGGCTGCCGGCACCGAGCTCGCGCTCGTCCCGGCGAGCACGCTCAAGCTCCTCACCGCGACGGGAGCGCTCGACGCGCTCGGATCGGACTTCCGCTTCACGACGCGCGCCGTCGCGACCGCGGCACCGGACGCGGCCGGTCGCGTGGATCGCCTGTACCTCGTCGGCGGAGGCGATCCGCTGCTCGCGACCCCGGAGCGGATCGCCGCCCTCGCCCGCGACCCCGAGTACGCGGGCCTTGCGGCCACGCCGCTCGCCGAGCTCGCGGACCGCATCGCCGCGAAGGGGGTTCGCGACATCCCGGGTGGCATCGCCGGGGTCGACCGGGCCTACGACCGGACCCGTTCGCTGGAGAGCTGGTCGCCCGGGGCCAGGGCCGCGATCGGCCCGATCGGCGCGCTCACGGTGAACGACGGCTTCGCCGGAGCCGACGGCTCCGGCGGCGCGGTCGCCGACCCGGCGGTGAATGCCGCCACGGAGCTCACCCGCCTGCTCGACGCCCGGGGCATCGCCGTCGGCGCTCCGGGCGTCGCCGCCCGCGAGCCCGGCGACGCCCGGACCGTGGCCGCGATCCGCTCCGACCCGCTCCCGACGGTCGTCACCGAGATGCTGAGCGCGAGCGACAACCTCACTGCCGAGATGCTGCTGCGACAGCTCGGGACCACGACGGGAGCGGGGAGCACCGAGCACGGGGTCGCGGTGCTGCGGGACCGGCTCCGCGCGCTCGGTGTGGACCTCACCGGCGCGTCGATCGTCGACGGCTCCGGTCTTTCCGCCCGCGACGCTCTCCGCTGCGCCACACTCGTCGACGTCCTGGACCTCACCCGTCGACCCGCCTTCCGCACGATCCGGGACGGGCTGTCGGTGGCGGGGGAACGCGGCACGCTCGCGCCGCGGTTGCAGGGAACGCCGCTCGCCGGGAACCTCCGGGCGAAGACGGGCACCCTCAGCGGCGTCAGCGCGCTCGCCGGATTCGTCGACGCGGACCGGCCGCTCACGTTCGCGTTGCTGCTCAACGGCTCCTTCGGAGAGTCGACCGCGTTCTCGCTCCGGGAGACGATGGCGGGCACCATCCAGGGCTATCCGGGGGTCGCGGATCCCGCCGCGCTGGTCCCGGCCCCCAAAGCGCCGATTCCGCCCAGGGCTTGCCCGGACGCGGAGGCGGCGTGTTGAATCCCTTGGTGGCCGATCGTCCAGCACCCATCCCGCAAGCGGTGCGCGAGCTGTACGAGTTGGTCGTCGCCTACTTCAAGCAGGAGACGACCGAGCCGCTCAAGTCGCTCGGGCGCGTGCTGGCGTTCGGGATCCTCGGATCGCTGCTCCTCGGCGCCGGCGTGGTCTTCGCCGCCGTGGGCGTGCTCCGGGTCGTGCAGCAGGAGACCTCGGCCTTCGACGGCAATTGGTCCTTCGTGCCCTACGTCATCGTGATCGTGGCGCTGCTGGGCACGGCGTTGACCGTCTTCAAGGTCGGCACAAGGACGAAGGACGGTTCCGCGTGAGCTCGCGCACCACCCCCGGCACGTCCGGCGACCCCATCACCCGTGCCGACATCGAGGCGAAGCTGCGCGAGATCGGCGGCGAGGTCGACGACCAGCTGACGAGCACGAAGCAGCTCGCCATCACGGCGGGCGCGATCGCGGTCGGCTTGCTCCTCGCCGGCGTCTTCCTCCTCGGTCGCCGGAAGGGCAAGAAGCTCACCACGATCGTCGAGATCCGTCGCGTATGAACTTCGGCAGCGCGCTCGGCGGCCTCGTCAAGTCTCGCGCCAAACGCGAGGGCCGCATCGCCTTCGGCATCACCATCGGGCTCGCGGGGTTCCGGGCCTTTCGCCGCCTGACCCGCCATTCCACCAAGCCCGCGATCCGGTTCGCGGTGAAGCCGGGCGAGATCTACGAGATCAGGGGCGTGCGCCGGGACCGGTAGCGTGAAGGGCTCATGCGTGTCCTGCTCCGCAATCCCCGACGTGAGCTCGAGGTCCCCGGCCCGATGAGCGTGACTGCATTGCTCGCGCGCCTCGACCTCGTGCCGGAGGCGGTGCTCGTCATCCGCGGCGACACCCTGGTCACCCACGACGCCCGGCTCTCCGACGCCGACGACGTCGAGATCCGCCCCGTGATCTCGGGAGGCGCCGCGTGAAGTGCCGGCGCTGCAAGCGGCCCGCCGTCATCGACATCCGCCGGCACAACGCCGCGTTCTGCGGCGATTGCTTCCTGCACCACTGCCGCGAACAGGTCCGTCGGGCGATCCACGACTTCGACATGATCGCCGAGGGCGAGCGAGTACTCGTGGCCGTGTCCGGCGGGAAGGACTCCCTCGCGTTGTGGGACCTGCTCGGCGAGATCGGGATCCCGGCCGACGGCATGTACCTCGGACTCGGGATCGGCGAGTACTCGGACGCGTCGGGTGAGCACGTCCGGGCGTTCACCGGCTCACGGGGTCTGACCCTGCACGAGATCGACCTCCGTCGCGAGTACGACTACGACATCCCGGCCGCGGCGGCCGCCACCCGGCGCGCGCCCTGCGGCGCCTGCGGGCTGTCCAAGCGCCACCTGTTCAACCAGGTCGCGCTCGACCACGGCTACGACGTCGTCGCGACCGGCCACAACCTCGACGACGAGGCGGCGGTCCTCCTCGGCAACGTCCTGCAATGGGAGGTCGGCTACCTGGGCCGCCAGTACCCGGTCCTTCCGGCGGGCGAGGGTTTCGCCCGGAAGGTGAAGCCGCTCGTGAAGCTCGGTGAGCGCGAGATGGCCGCCTACTGCGTGCTGCGCGGCATCGACTACCAGGTCGAGGAGTGCCCGATGGCCGCTGGGAACCGCCACCTCGGACTCAAGGACACCCTGAACCGGCTCGAGATGCAGTCGCCGGGCACCAAGGCCGCGTTCCTCAACGGGTTCTTCGCCCGCGGCCACGACGCGTTCGACGCTCAGGCCGGCGAGGAACGGGACGCGCTCCGACCCTGCACCGAGTGCGGCGCGCCGACCCCGACCGGCCGCTGCGCCTTCTGCACCCTGCGCGCCCGCACCCGCGCCGCCGCCACCGACACCGAGATCCGGGTCGAGCTGCGCACCGGGGGGCGTTGATGCGCGGCCCGTTCCAGGCCGGCGAACAGGTGCTCCTGCTCGATCGCAAGCGACGCCGCCACCTGATTCGGCTCACCGAGGGGGGCGAGTTCCACACCCACGCCGGGGTGCTCGACCACGCGAACGTGATCGGCCAGGAGGAGGGCGTCACGGTCCGGACCACCCGGGGCGCGGCCCTGCTCGCGCTGCGACCGACACTCTCGGAGTTCGTCCTCGAGATGCCCCGTGGCGCCCAGGTCATCTATCCGAAGGACCTCGGACCCATCCTGATGCTCGGCGACATCTTCCCCGGGGCGCGGATCCTCGAATCCGGCGTCGGGTCGGGCGCGATGACCATGACGCTCCTGCGCGCGATCGGCCCGACCGGCCATGTCACCGGCTACGAGCTGCGCGAAGACTTCGCCACACGTGCCCGGCTCAACATCCAGGCGTTCCTCGGCGATGACCTGCCGCTCACGATCGAGACCCGGGACGTCTACGAGGGCATCGAGCTCGACGACCTCGACCGCATCGTCCTCGACCTCCCCGAGCCGTGGCAGGTCGTGAAGCACGCCGAGCGTGCGCTGCGCCCCGGCGGCATCCTCGTCTCCTACCTCCCGACGATCCTGCAGGTCTCGACGCTGCGCGAGACGCTCGCCGACTCCGCGTTCGGAATGGCCGACACGATCGAGGTGCTGCACCGCGGCTGGAACGTCGACGGTCAGTCCGTCCGCCCCGACCACCGGATGGTGGCGCACACGGGATTCCTCACGGTCGCGCGCAAGCTCGCACCCGGATGAACCTGCTCGACCTCATCGTCATCCTCGTGATGGCGGTCGGCGGGCTCGTCGGGACGCGGACCGGATTCGTCGTCCGGGCCTTGTCCTGGCTCGGGCTGGCGATCGGGCTCACGCTCGCGCTGAGGATCACCCCCCGCCTGGCCCGGGCTCTGGCCGGCGCCAGTCCCGGGACCCGGCTCCTCGCGGTCGCATCACTCCTCATCGGGTTGGCGCTCATCGGTCACACGTTCGGGCTCCTCGCGAGCCGCACCCTGCGGGAGAAGCTGTCGCTCACCTCCGAGCCCACGCCACTCGACCGCGTCACCGGTGGCGTCCTCGGCGCGCTCGGCGCGCTCGCGCTGCTGTGGCTGCTCCTGCCGGCCCTGCGCTCGACACCGGGCGTCACCGCACGCGCCACCCGCGGCTCCGCGCTCGTCGCCCTGGTCGACCAGTACGCGCCGCGCCAACCGCGCGCGGCCCGCGTCCTGGGTCGCCTCATGGGGGACGCGCCCTTCCCGCTCTTCAAGGACACCGTGTCGGTCGGGCGCGCACCCAACGGCGACGCCGGCCCGACGGCCGACGCGCGTACGAGCCGGTCCGTCGTCCTGGTCACCGGCAACGCCTGCAATCTCCACCTGTCCGGCACCGGCTTCGCCATCGCTCCCGACCTCGTGGTCACGAATGCGCACGTCGTCGCCGGCGAGTCCCACACGAACGTCGTCACGAGCGACCGACGCGAGCTCGCAGCCCGCGTCGTCGTCTTCGACGGTCGGCACGACGTCGCGGTGCTCGCGGCGGACGGGGCGCACCTCCCACCGCTGTCGTTCGGACCCGTCCGGTTGGGCACGGTCGCGTCGGTGCTCGGTCACCCGAACGGCGGGCAGCTGCGAGCGACGCCCGCCCGGGTCGCCCGGCGCATCGACGCCCCGCGCTCGGACATCACGCGGTCGGGCACCATCACCACCTCCATCGTCGGCCTGGCGGCGCGGCTCATCGTGGGGGACTCCGGTGCGCCCGTGGTCGGGGGCGACGGGCGCGTGCAGGCGATGGTCTTCGCGGTGGACCCGGCCAGCGCCACGACGGCGTTCGCGTTGAGCAGCCACGAGATCCGACCGTTCGCAGCCAAGGCCCGCCCGACCGGGAAGACGGTCTCGACGGGTGAGTGCCTGAACTAGCCGCCGAACCAGCCGACGACGCTCACCCCGATCGTCGCGACGGCGAGCACCGAGACCACGACCACACAGATGAACGCGAACACCTTGAACCGCGGTCCGTTCACGGCCGGGCCGACCGCGCTGGCGCGGTTGGTGAGCACGAACAGGAAGATCAGGATCACCGGCGTGATGAACCCGTTCAGGATCTGCATGCTGACGAGCAGGTCGATGAGGTTGACCGGGATCAACGCGACGAGCGCGCCGATCACGACCTGGAGGGTGAAGAGCCCGAGGAACAGCGGCGCCTCGCGGAACCGGGAGGAGACCGAGCGCTCGGCCCCGACCGACTCCGCGAGCCCGTAGGCCGTCGACAGCGGCACGATCGCGGCGGCGAGCATCGACGCGCCGAGCAGGCCGATCGCGAACAGGTACTCGGCGCCGGCCCCCGCGACGGGTTCGAGCGCCTTCGCTGCCTGCTGGGCCGAAGTCAGCTTCACGCCGGGTCCGATCACCGCGGCCGTGGAGATGAGCACCGCGAGGAACACGAACCCCGCGAACAGCGAACCCACCACCGCGTCGATGCGCTCGTGCGGGTACTCGTCGGGCCCGATGCCGCGGTCGGCGACGGCCGCCGACTGGTACAGCTGCATGTACGGCGTGATCGTCGTACCGACGAGCGCGACCGCGAGGAGCAGGAAGTCGCGATCGCCGATGAAGTGGGGGAGGAACGTGTCCTTCGCGACCTCGCCCCAATCCGGACCGGCGAGAAACATCGCGATCGGATACGCGATGAACACGAGCGACAGGCCGAGGAACACGCGTTCGGCCCACTTGTACGAGCCGAACAGCACGATCATCAGGATCATGACCGCGGCGATCGGCACCGAGATGTAGCGCGAGACACCGAAGATCTCCATCGCCGCGCCGATCCCGGCGAACTCGGAGACGACGAGCCCGAGGTTGGCGACGAGGAGGCACACGACGACGAACGCGCCGATGCGCAGCGAGAACTCCTCGCGCACGAGTGACATGAGGCCCTCGCCGCTGAAGGCCCCGAGCCGTGCCGACATCTCCTGCACCGCCACGAGCGCGGCGATGATCAACACTCCGATGAAGAGCGGGCGGTACCCGTACTGCGAGCCCGCCGACGCGTAGGTCGCGATCCCACCCGCGTCGTTGCCCGCGTTCGCGGCGATCAGCCCGGGCCCGAGCACCACGAGGAGCGCGGCGGGACGGACGAAACGACGCCGACGGGGCGGCGGTGGGGAAGCGGGCAGGAGGCTCACGGGCCCTCAGCTCATCAGCCGAAGAGGCGCGGGAAGCGGACCCGCCCCCGATCGGGCACGAGTGCGTCGACGAGATCGTCCCCCAGGATGCGCCCGACTGGCCGGCCGTGGTCGTCGACGACCAGCAACGACGACCCCCGGGAATCCACGAATTGCTCGATCACGTCGTCCAGTGAGGCGTCGGGCGAGACCGTGGTCGGCTCCGGCGGACCGGCGACGTCGATCACCATGTCGTTGCTCGATGCGACGAGCAGCTCGAAGAGACCGAGGTCGTGCATGACCCGGCCGTCGTCGTCCACGATGATCACCGCGTCGACGTCGTCCTGGTGCTCCGACTCGGCGCGCAGGATGCGGCGCACCTCCCCGACGGAGTGGTCGGGGCGCACGAGGACCAGGCTCGTCGTCATCAGTCCGCCCGCGGTGCCCTCCCGGTAGAGCAGCAGCGCACGGAGGGGACCGGAGCGCTCGGCGGGCATCACCGCCAGGAGCTCCTCGGCCTCGTCGGGCTCCAGGTCGCGCAGCGCGTCGGCCGCCTCGTCCGGCTCCATGCCCGCGAGCAGCTCGGCCGCGTGGTCACGATCGGACTCGCGCAGGAGCGCGCCGAGCTCCTCGCGGTCCATCTCCTCCAGCGCGTCGGCCGCGGTCTCGCTGTCGAGCTGGCGGAGCAGCTCCTGGCGCTCGTCCCGACCGAGCTCTTCGAGCAGGTCGGCCAGCTCCGCGGGACGCAGCCGCCGCAGCGCCTGGTTCGGCGCGTGGAGGCGCATGGGCCCCCGCCGCGTCGGGCCCTGCGCGCCGAAGGACTGGATCGCGGCCCAGTCGATGACCCGCTCGGGCGTGGGCCGGACGCGCCAGCGGGTCGGCCCGAGCCGGCGCATGAGAGTCTGGAAGCCGACGTCCACGCCGACGAGTCGGTACTCGCCCATCACGTGGGCGAGGTACAGGTCCGAGGCCCGGACGACGCGCCGACCGTCGACGTCGACCAGCTGGTGGTCCACGACGTCGCGGTTGAGCACGACCTCGCCCTCGCGACGCTCGAAGTCGCGCAGGTCCAGTCGGACCGACGCGAGCGTGATGCGATCGGTCGCGATCTCGGCGACCTGGTCGATCGACACGAAGGCCCGCCGGCGACCGACGCGCATGACGATCCCGGTCACGGGCGGGTAGTCCTCGCCCTGCCAGCGCACGACGAGGTCCACGACCCGGCCGACCTCGGCGCCGCGCTGGTCCGAGACCGCGCGCCCGACGAGCGCGGCAGTGGAGACGAGCGCCTCGGCGACGGCGCGGTTGGCGAGAAGACGCTGGGTGCGGTGCTCCCGGCGGCGGCGGAACGCGGCCGGGGTGGGGATCGGAGGACGACGAGCCATGACACACCTCCTTCGACGCGCCGGCGGGCGGCGGCGAGGACGGGCGGGGGACGGGGCGGGTCGCACCGTCCCGTCGGGCTCAGGTCGTCGAGATCAGGCGCTGAGTCGGCGGGAGGCGCGGCCGTTGCTACTCGGAGGTTCTGATTTCTCCCGTTGCATGCCGCCCTCCTCTCCGTTCGTCCCGATCCGTGGTCCGGGGCCTACTCGACCTCGATGAAGATGCACTCCCCGGGGCACTCCTCGGCGGACTCGATGGTCGCTTCGAGCATCCCGTCGGGGATGTTCGCGAGACCGTCGGCCCCACCGGGCTCGCTGAAGACCTTGTCGCCTTCCTTGACGTAGGCGAGACCGTCGTCGAGCAGCGTGAACACGCTGGGCGCGATCTCCTCACACAGACCGTCGCCGGTGCACAGGTCCTGATCGATCCAGACCTTCATCCTGGGCCTCACCTCGTGGGTCGGTAGTTGTTGGGGGATCCTCGGAACGGAAGCGGTCAACCCTGAGCCCGTTCCTACCGATGGGAGCGTACCGGCGTCCCTCGGCGCTTGCGGCAATTTACCCCGCGACCGCGAGGAAAATGCCCATCGGGCCCCCGGACGGTGGGTAGGGTGCGCGACGAGCGCCGCCGTACGGCGGCCGGCGGAAGGAGGAGGCATCGTGGTGGCCGAACACGACCGACGCCTCGCCGAGTACGAACACCAGGTCGGCGAGCTCCAGGACCAGGTCAAGACGCTCGAGGAGGAGATCGTCCTCCTGCGGCGCAGGCTCCAGGACGCACCGAAGCGGGTCCGCACCCTCGAGGAGCGGATCCTGGAGACCAAGGGCCAGCTCGCCCAGGCGGTCTCCCAGAACGAGCGGCTCTCCGCCACCCTGCGCGAGGCGCGCGAGCACATCGCGGCGCTGCGCGAGGAGGTCGAGAAGCTGACCATGCCCCCGTCGGGCTATGGCACCTTCCTCGGGTCCAACGAGGACGGCACGGTGGACGTCTTCACCGCCGGCCGCAAGATGCGCGTCTCGATCCACCCCGAGCTCGAGTCCGAGAGCCTGACGCGCGGCCAGGAGGTCGTGCTCAACGAGTCGCTCAGCGTCGTGCTGGCCCGCTCCGGCGACGGCCAGGGCGAGGTCGTGGTCTTCAAGGAGCTGCTCGAGGACGGTCGGCGCGCCCTGATCCTGGGCCGGGCCGACGAAGAGCGCATCGCCGAGCTGGCCGACCCACTCATCGGCGTCAAGCTGCGCGCGGGCGAGCACGTGCTCGTCGACTCCCGCTCGGGCCTCCTCGTCGAGCGGATCCCGCGCCCCGAGGTCGAGGAGCTCGTCCTCGAGGAGGTGCCCGACATCACCTACGCCGACGTCGGGGGTCTCGACGCCCAGATCGACCAGATCCAGGACGCCGTCGAGCTGCCCTACCTGCACGCCGAGCTGTTCCACGAGCACGAGCTCCAGCCCCCGAAGGGGATCCTGCTCTACGGCCCGCCCGGCTGCGGCAAGACGCTCATCGCCAAGGCCGTCGCGAACTCGCTCGCGCAGCGGGTCGCGGAGAAGACCGGCAACGACAAGACACGCTCGTACTTCCTCAACATCAAGGGACCCGAGCTGCTCAACAAGTACGTCGGCGAGACCGAGCGTCAGATCCGGCTCATCTTCGAGCGCGCTCGCGAGAAGAGTGAGGAGGGCGTGCCGGTCATCGTGTTCTTCGACGAGATGGACTCCCTGTTCCGCACCCGCGGCACCGGGATCAGCTCCGACATCGAGTCCACGATCGTGCCGCAGCTCCTCGCGGAGATCGACGGGGTCGAGAGCCTGAAGAACGTGATCGTGATCGGCGCGTCGAACCGCGAGGACCTCATCGACCCCGCGATCCTGCGCCCCGGCCGGCTCGACGTGAAGATCAAGATCGAGCGGCCGAACGAGGACTCCGCGAAGCAGATCTTCGCCCAGTACCTCGTCCCCACGTTGCCGATCGCCGATGACGAGACGAAGCACTTCGACGGCGACGCCGCCGCTGCGGTCACGCGCATGATCGACGTCGCGGTCGACGCGATGTACGCGACCGACGACGCCAACCGGTTCCTCGAGGTGACCTACCAGAACGGCGACAAGGAGATCCTCTTCTTCAAGGACTTCTCGTCCGGCGCCATGATCGAGAACGTCGTGCGCCGCGCCAAGAAGCTCGCGATCAAGCGGACGATCGCCGGCGGGAGCCGGGGCATCTGCACCCAGGATCTCCTCGACTCGATCAAGCAGGAGTACCGCGAGCACGAGGACCTGCCCAACACGACGAACCCGGACGACTGGGCGAAGATCTCGGGTAAGAAGGGTGAGCGCATCGTCTTCGTCCGCACGCTCCTGCAGAAGGGCGGCGAGGACGACGGCGGCGGCCGCCAGATCGAGCGCGTGACCACCGGGCAGTACCTGTAGCGACACGCGTCACCGGCGCGGTCGTCGCGAACGCCCGGGCGTCACGGTGGCGGACGACGGCAGTCGTCCGTAGCCTGACGGAGATGTGGCGAACAACGACCCGACGTACGGTCCTGCTCCTCCTCGTCGTGGCGTTGGTGGTGCCGCTCACCGCGGTGACTGCCGGCGCCCACGACCGGCACGGGAACGGCGGGGCGCACGGCCGCCACCGTCCGCGCACGGACTTCCGTGTGGGCGCGGCCGCCGTGGACATCACACCGCCTGCGGCCGGTCCGGGTGTCGCCGACCCCGCGCACTGCGCGGCACCCGCGTCCTACACCGGCGCGCATCTGCTCACCCTCGAAGAGCCGTACCAGGACACCAACGCCAACCAGCGCTGGGACGCGGGGGAGCCGTACCAGGACTGCCCGGTCACCCGGGTGGACGGCACGGTGGCTCCGCCCGATGGCCGTTGGGACGGGATCTACCTCGGCGGCGGCAACTGCTGCGACCGGCGCCCGACCGCCGTGCTCGACGCGCTCTGGGCCCGGACGATCGTGGTCGACAACGGAGACCGCCGTGTGTCGATCACCAGCGTCGACAACGAAGGCGTCTTCAAGGAGTACTGGGATCGCGTCCGGGCGAAGGTCCGCGCCGACGGCGTCCGCCTCGACGAGATGTTCTTCAGCTCGACCCACGACGAGTCCGCACCCGACACGATCGGGATCACCGGTCCGGATGAGCTGACTTCGGGGGTGGACCCGTTCTACGTCGAGTTCCTGATCGAGCGCAGCGCGCGCTCGATCGAGCAGGCGGCCGCGCACACCCGGCGCGCCGCGATCCGGTTCGGATCCGTCCGCCCGGCGAACCTCACGACCTGCTGGTCGTCGTACCCGTTCGTGGCCGACGAGTCCGTCGGCGTCATGCAGGCGGTCCGCCCGGACGGTCGCACGATCGCCACGCTCGTGAACTACGGCATCCACGCCGAAGAGCTCGGCTTCTCGAACGACAGCCAGGACCGCCTCCACCTGTCGTCGGACTGGCCCCACTTCACGCGCAGCCTGCTCGAGGGCTGGTTCGGAGGGATGGCGATGACGATGGCCGGCTCGGTCGGCTCGGTCGAGATGCCCCAGGTGTACCCGACGGCCCGTGACCACACGCCGACGAGCCTGTACTCCTCGACCGGCAACGGGGGCTGCCGCACGATCTACGCCAACGACGCGACGCGCGCGCCTTACGGCTACCACTCGTCCACGCAGGCACGCGGCGAGACGATCGCCCGCTGGGCCGCGTGGGCGGTCGCGACGGGGCGGTGGTCGGCGAGCGACACGATCCGATACCGGCGCGACACGTTCTTCATGCCGCTCGAGAACGCGCTGTTCGCGCTCGGCGGCGCGTTCGGTGTGATCCCGGGCAAGGACGGCTACCTCGACGGCGTGAAGCTCGCGCGCAACGCGACCGGCGCCGCCGATCCACTCGTGATCGCGAACCAGTTCCGGACCGAGGTGGCCTGGTACCGCATCGGCGACGCCGACTTCGTGTCCGCGCCGGGGGAGCTGTTCCCGTACACCTACGCCCGCAGCTTCGGCGGTCCGGCCGACCAGGCCGTGCCCGACGGCGGGAGCCCGCCGCCCTGGATCATGGCGAAGCTCTCCCAGCGCTACCGGTTCGTCGAGGGGATCGGCGAGGACATGGTCGGCTACCTCTTCCCGAAGACCAACGCGGTCGGCGTGCCCCGCAGCCTCGACGGTGCCGACGACACCGACCGGTTCGGGTGTGGCCACTCCGACGACGGGGAGGCGGCGGCCGACGACGCCGGGGGCATCGCCGCCACGCACCTCGCGGCGCTTCTGCCCTCCACGCGCGACCGCATCGCGACCGGGCGCTACGTCTGGGTCGACGGCACCCACCACCGCAGCCCACTGGGTGAGGGTGGCCAGGCGTGCACCGGACCCACCAACATCTTCGTCCCCGGTCCCGGGGCGCGCGGCATCGCGGTCGACGGCCACATGATCACGGTGAACGGTCGCGAGTGGCGGTGGATGGACCTCCACGGCCAGGCCGAGACCGCACCGTCCACCCAGACCCGGGGGGTCATCGGCCGCGACGGCCGGCGCATCTGGCTCGACGTCTTCCCGGACTGAACGCCGTCCACACCCGCGCCAACCGCGTGGCCGCTCCGGCGGACCGGGTTAGCCTGCGCGGGTGGCGGTGCCGAAGGTCTGCGGGATCGAGACGGAGTACGGCGTGGTGCTGCGCAACGCGCCCGACTCGAACCCGGTCCTGGCGTCGTCCCTGCTGATCAACGCCTACGTCGAGCACCGCCGGATCGGGTGGGACTTCGACGACGAGAGCCCCGGCCGCGACGCCCGGGGATTCGGTCGGGACGGCTCGCAGGCACCCGAGGTCGAGACCCACCTGGTGAACACGGTGCTCACGAACGGCGCCCGGTACTACGTGGACCACGCCCACCCCGAGTACTCCACGCCCGAGTGCGCGAACGCGCTCGAGCTCGTCGCGGCCGACAAGACGGGGGAGAGGATCCTCGCCCGCTCGATGAAGGCGTCGCGTCGGCTCCTCGATCCGGACCAGGAGATCGTCGTCTACAAGAACAACTCCGACGGCAAGGGCAACTCGTACGGCACGCACGAGAACTACCTCGTGGACCGCCAGACGCCCTTCGCCGCGCTCGTGCGCAACCTGCTGCCGTGGTTCGTGACCCGCCAGGTGTTCACCGGTGCCGGAAAGGTCGGTGCCGAGAACGGCGCAGATCCGGTGGACTTCCAGCTCTCCAGCCGCGCCGACTTCTTCGAAGAGGAGGTCGGCCTCGAGACCACACTGAAGCGGCCGCTCATCAACACGCGCGACGAGCCCCACGCCGACCCGCAGAAGTACCGCCGGCTCCACGTCATCGCCGGCGACGCCAATCTCTGCGAGGTCGCGACCTTCCTCAAGGTCGGCACGATGGCGATCGTGCTCGCGATGATCGAGGACGACTTCGTCGACAAGGACCTTGCGATCGTCGGCCCCGTCCACGCCGTGCGCACCGTGTCGCACGACCCCACGCTGCGTGCGACCGTCGACCGGGTGGACGGCGGATCGTGCACCGCGGTCGAGCTCCAGTGGGAGTTTCTCCGCCTCGCCCGCAAGTACGCCGAGGAGACCGGGCTCGAGATGTGCGGCGGCGACGTCGGCCATCTCGTCCTCGACCGGTGGGAAGCCACGCTCGCGGCGCTCGAGCAGGACCCGGCCCGACTCGACGGCCAGCTCGACTGGGTCACCAAGCACCAACTCCTCGAGGCCTACCGCGACCGCGACGGCCTCGCCGGCGACGACCCGAAGCTCGCGCTCTTGGACCTCCAGTACCACGACGTCCGCTCCGAGCGGTCGCTCTACGAGCGGCTCGTCCGGGCCGGCAAGGTGGAGCGGCTCGTGGACGAGGCGGACGTCGAGGAGGGTATGACCGAACCCCCCGGCTCCACCCGGGCATACTTCCGGGGACAGTGCCTGTCACGGTGGGCCGATTCGGTGGTCGCCGCGAACTGGGACAGTTTGATCCTCGACGTCGGAACGGACCCGTTGCGAAGGATTCCGATGATGGAACCGCTCAAGGGAAGTCGGACCCACGTCGAGGCGTTGTTCGCACAGTGCTCGACCCCCGGCCAGCTGGTCGAGGCGTTGGGGTCGTAGGTCACGGGAGGGTCTGATGCCCGAGCGGGAACAGAAGAAGAAGCCGGCGCCGAAGGAGCGCGAGGCGGCGACCGAGGAGGCCGCGCCCGCGCGACAGGGCGAAGCGCTCAAGGAGGAGCTCGACGACCTCCTGGACGAGATCGACAGCGTGCTCGAGGCGAACGCCGAGGAGTTCGTACGGTCCTACGTCCAGAAGGGCGGCGAGTGATCCCTCTGGCGAAGCGGCACTGAGCCGACCCGCATGTCCGAGCGCGGTCGCGATCCCCGCGCGCTGTCCGGGACGCTCGCACGCGGTCAGCGTCTCCACGCCAGCCGCGTGCCGGACGAGGTCCTCGCCGCGGCCGCCGAGGAACGCGCGTTGGGACGACTCCGGCGTCGCATCGCGCGCTGGCAGCGCCTGCACCGGATCCGCTGACCCCCTGTGTAGGCTCGGCCGCTCATGAGCGAGCCGTCGATGTTGCCGTTCTTCGCCCCCGGGCTCGATCCCGGTCCGTCGTTCGTGGACCTGCTGCGCCAGGTCGCACCCCACGTCGACCGGCCGCCGTTCGGGGATGCCGCCACGATGCCCTTCGAGATCACCCACGGCACCACGGTCGTCGCGATCCGCAGCGCGGCCGGCGTCGTGATGGCGGGGGACCGCCGGGCGACCGCGGGGCACATGATCGCCAACCGTCGGATCGAGAAGGTCTTCGCCGCCGACGAGCACTCCGGCGTGGCCATCGCCGGTGCCGCCGGGCCCGCCGTCGAGATGGTCCGGCTGTTCCAGGTGCAGCTTCGCCACTACGAGAAGGTCGAGGGCGAGCAGCTGAGCCTCGAAGGCAAGGCGAACCAGCTCGCCCAGATGGTGCGGGCCAACCTGTCGGCGGCGATGGCCGGCTTCGTCGTGGTGCCGCTCTTCGCGGGCTACGACCACCGTCGCCAGCGCGGCCGGGTCTTCTCCTACGACGCCACCGGCGGCAAGTACGAGGAGGCCGATTTCCAGACGAACGGCTCCGGTGGTGTGCACGCGCGCAACTGGATCAAGTCGGGCTGGCGGGAGGGCCTCGCGGACGACGACGTCGTCGGGCTGGCGATCCGCTCCCTGTTCGCGGCCGCCGACGAGGACGCCGCCACCGGGGGACCGGACCTCGTCCGGGGGATCTACCCGATGGTGGCGATCATCGACACCGACGGCTTCCGGCTCCTCGACGACGACGACGTCGCCGCCCGGGCGCAGGAGCTCCTCGGTGGCCCCGAGCGCGGCGGCGCCGAGTCCCGGGGAGGCGAGGCGTCATGAGCATGCCGTTCTACGTCTCGCCCGAGCAGATGATGAAGGACCGCGCGGACTACGCGCGGAAGGGCATCGCCCGAGGTCGCAGCCTGGTCGCGATGGAGTGCGCCGCGGGCGTCGTGATCGTGGCCGAGAACCCGAGTCGAACGCTCTACAAGACGAGTGAGATCTACGACCGCATCGCGTTCGCCGGGGTCGGCAAGTACAACGAGTTCCAGAGCCTGAAGATCGGTGGGGTCCGCCTCGCCGACATGAAGGGCTACCAATATTCGCCCGAGGACGTGACTGCGGGCGCGCTGGCCAACGCGTACGCGCAGACCCTCGGTCAGGTCTTCACCCACGAGATGAAGCCGTACGAGGTCGAGATCCTCGTGGCATCCGTCGGCGCCACCGAGGACGAGCCCGACCAACTCTTCCACATCCTCTACGACGGCACCGTCATGGACGAGGAGGGCTTCACCGTGCTCGGCGGCGAAGCCGAGCACATCGCCGACGCGCTCCGGGCCGACTACTCGCCCGACCTCGATCTCGGCGCGGCCGTCCGGCTCGGCGCCAAGGTGCTCGCTGCGGACCGCGATCCTCTGGCCGCCGCCGCGCTCGAGGTCGCCCTGCTCGACCGCTCCCGACCCAGCCGGGCGTTCCGGCGGGTCAAGGGCACCGAGCTCGACGAGCTGCTCGCCGGCTGAGCCCGTTTCCGCCCGGTCGCGCGCGGCGCAGGGGCGCACCCGGCTCGGACGAGTGGTCCGACCCCGGTAGCCTGCCCTCGCGGTCGTCTCCCCGGAGCGCACGATGGAACGCAGGATCTTCGGACTCGAGAACGAGTACGGCGTCACGTGCACCTTGCGCGGCCAACGCCGGCTCAGCCCGGACGAGGTCGCCCGCTACCTGTTCCGCCGGGTGGTCTCCTGGGGGCGCTCCAGCAACGTCTTCCTCGAGAACGGTGCCCGGCTCTACCTCGACGTCGGCAGCCACCCCGAATACGCCACGCCCGAATGCGACTCGATGTACGAGCTCGTCGTGCACGACAAGGCCGGGGAGCGGATCCTCGAGAGCCTCGTCCAGTCCGCCGAGGTCCGCCTCCGGGAGGAGGGGATCCGCGGTGAGGTCTACCTGTTCAAGAACAACACCGACTCCGCCGGAAACTCCTACGGGTGCCACGAGAACTACCTGGTCGAGCGCGACGGCGAGTTCACCAAGTTCACCGACGTCCTGATCCCTTTCCTCGTCTCCCGGCAGGTCTACGCCGGGGCCGGCAAGGTCCTCCAGACTGCGCGCGGCGCGATGTACTGCATCGCCCAGCGGGCCGAGCACATCTGGGAGGGCGTGTCGAGCGCCACCACCCGCAGCCGCCCGATCATCAACACCCGCGACGAGCCGCACGCCGACGCCGAGCGCTTCCGACGGCTGCACGTGATCGTCGGCGACTCGAACATGAGCGAGTACACGACCTTCCTCAAGGTCGGCGCCACCTCCATCGTGCTCCGCATGTTGGAGGAGGATTCGGGGCCTTGGCGGGACCTGTCGCTCGAGAACCCGATCCGCGCGATCCGCGAGATCAGCCACGACACCACGTGTCGGCGACGGGTGCGCCTCGCCAACGGCCGGGAGCTCTCGGCGGTCGAGATCCAGGCCGAGTACCTCAACCGGGCGCTGCGGTTCGCGAAGCGGCGCACGCTGAGTCCGCTCGAACAGCGCGCGCTCGAGATGTGGGAGCACGTCATGACCCACCTCGAGGCCGACCCGCTCAAGCTGACCCGCGAGGTCGACTGGGTGATCAAGCACCAGCTGATCGAGTCCTACCGCGAGAAGCACTCCCTGCCGCTGACCCACCCTCGGGTCGCGCTGCTGGACCTCGCGTACCACGACGTCACACGCTCCCGGTCGCTGTACTACCTGCTCGAGCGGCGCGACCAGGTGGATCGCATGGTCACCGACGCCGAGATCGACCTCGCGATGGACGAGCCACCCCAGACCACCCGGGCCCGCCTCCGTGGTGCGTTCATCCGCAAGGCCAAGGAACGCAAGCGCGACTACACCGTCGACTGGGTCCACCTGAAGCTCAACGACCAGGCCCAGCGCACGGTCCTGTGCAAGGACCCGTTCAAGGCCCACGACGAGCGCGTCGAGCGCCTCATCGCCTCGCTCTGATCCTCCCGCCTCGGGCGACGTCATACCCGGGTGCGGGGCATGGACCCCGCGGGGTTCGCCGTCGCGGCCTTCGCATCGGCGACCGGAACCGTGATCGGTGGAATCCGGTCGGTTCCGCCGGGCGGCGCTCCGGCGTCGCCGGTACCGAAGGTGGCGTCGGATTGGCGACGACTGCCGCGAGGCCGGCGCGTGCCTTCCCGGCGAGTGCGGAGACAGACTGCACGGATGCGGCTCGGCAGGGTGACGATGCTCCCGGTGGTGGCGACGCTCGTGGTCAGCGCGTGCGGGAGCCCCGGTGTGAGGTCCGAGCGGAGCTCCGCGCCGCTGGAGTTCCACCACGGGTTCGCGAAGCTCGACGTCCCGCTGAGTGGGCGCCACGTCGAGCCGGCCGTCGGCGGCCACTGGGTGTTCGTGTACGGCGGTGAGCGGTTCTCGGACGGTGGGCGTGCCTTCGCGGACGGCGCGGTCTACGACATCGACACCCAGGAGTGGTGGCCGGTGCCCGACGCGTCGTTCACCGCGCCGCTCTTCGGCGCGCGCTCGGTCTGGACCGGTCGGGAGTTCGTCGTGCTCGGCACCCCGTGCCCCGAGCTGCACATCGACGAGGAGAATGTCGACTTCGTGCAGTGTGGTGGGACGCGGATGGCCGCGGCGGCGTTCGATCCGGTGGCGGGGAAGTGGCGTCCGGTCGAAGCGCCCGACATCCGTGATCTGACGACATCGAGCGACGTCGTGGAAACGATCCCGATCGGCGCGGCCGGTGGGAGCGCCGTCTTCTCGATCAAGTCTCCGGACGTGTCGGTTGGATCGAAGTTGGTCGCGATCGGACCCGGCACGACGTCGCGGGAGATCCCGCCGCTCCCGGTGGCGCAGCTGCGCTGTGCGCTCGGCGACGAGCTGTTCGCGTTCGGCTCTGGCGACACCGGTGTCGTCCCGACGCCGGCGGGCCGCATCGAACCGACGAACACCTGGGCGTACCGCGACGGAGGATGGGTCGGTGCCGGTGGCCTGGGTCCGTCCACGAACGTCACCTACGGCTCGATCGGCGGGCGGGTCGACTGCACCCCGTCTGCGATCGGCTACGTCGGCCTGGCCGGCACCGACGGACTGGGTGGTCGGGGTGGCGAGGTCGACTGGTTCGACCCGGCGAGCGGTTGGCGGCGCCTTCCCGACCTCGCGCCCGTCGACGGGGCGCCGGACGCACTGGTGGCGCAGTCCGGCGACACGCCGATGGTGTGGATCGGTGACCGAATCTCGCGGCTGGGGGCCGACGGGTGGACCGCACAGTCGACCGCCGGCTACCGGGCGCTGTTCCCACAGCTCTTCCCGACCTCGCGGCCCAGGACGCTCGCGGCGGCCGGGCGGTATCTCGTGGGGCGGCCGCTGGTGGATTCCCCGGACCACCCGGTGATCGCGTTCGTCGACCCCGCTGCGCTCCCA
The DNA here is from genome assembly GCA_963801105.1 of uncultured Acidimicrobiia bacterium. Lineage (GTDB taxonomy): Bacteria > Actinomycetota > Acidimicrobiia > IMCC26256 > JAENVU01 > JAENVU01. The sequence goes on along the minus strand of CAWDDH010000003.1, from coordinate 2,697,161 downwards.
CCCGCGGCCTGAGGGCCGTTCGTCGGAGATGGGATCCGGCGGACCGCAACCGCGACACGTCGAGGGACCCGATCGGGGCGTGGGGATCCCCGTCGGCGCGAGCTGCTCCGGCCCCTGGGGATAGGTTCGGCGGATGCCGACGTTCAGGACGGGGGAGGTCGTCGGGATCATCGGGGCGCGTCCCGGCCTGCAGCGGGTCGAGGTGGACCTCGGCGGCGAGGCGGCGGAGCGGGCCTACGTCCTGACCCAGCTCGTCGGGCCGGTGTCGGTCGGCGACCGGGTGGTGCTCAACACGACCGCCGTCGACCTGGACCTCGGGACCGGCGGATGGCACTTCGTCCACTGGAACCTCGCCCGCGACGAGTGGATCGAGCGCGGACCCGGACACATCATGAAGCTGCGGTACACGAGCCTCCAGGCCGACGTCGGCTCCACCGAGGAGCACCTCGACGAGGCCGCGAGCGCCCACACGAGCATCGAGGGCATGCCGGTGGTCGCCACGCCGCTGCACAGCCAGGTGCCGGCGGTCGTCCTGGCGATCCGCGCCGCCCGGCCCGACGCCCGCATCGCCTACGTGATGACCGACGGCGCCGCACTCCCGCTCGCGTTCAGCGACCTCGTCGCGACCATGTGCGAGCGCGACCTGCTCACCACCACGATCACCGCCGGACAGGCCTTCGGCGGGGACCACGAGGCGGTCACCGTGCACTCGGCCCTCGCCATCGCCCGACACCAGGTGCGTGCCGACGTCGCGGTCGTCGCCATGGGACCCGGCATCGTGGGCACCGACTCCACGCTCGGCTATTCGGGCATCGAGGTCGGCAGCGTGCTGGACGCCGCGGTCGGGCTCGGCGGGCGCGCGATCGCGTGCCTCCGCGCCTCGGACGCCGACCCACGGGACCGCCACCGGGGGATCTCCCACCACACCGTGACCGCCCTGACCGTCGCGACGCGCAGCCGGGTGCTCGTCCCCGTCCCGGCGGGAGACGGTCAGGACGGGCTCCTCGCGGAGCTCGGCGCCACGGGGATCGACGCCCGCCACGATGTCGCGGTCGTGACCGTGCCCGACATCGTGGGCCTGTTCACCGAGCACGGTCTGGCGGTGAGCTCGATGGGGCGGCCCGCCGCCGCCGACCCGATCCTGTTCCGGTGCGCCGCGGCCGCGGGGATCGCGAGCGTCGACGGTTCCGCCCCGCCCATGTCCTAGCCTCGAAACCTCATGCCGGCGGACCCCGACGACGCTCCTGCACCCTCCGACGCCCCCGACCGCCGCGAGCGGCTTCTGAACCTGCTCGCCGCGTTGATCGAGACCGCGCGCCGGGTTGACGCGTGACGACATCCTGACCAACCCGACGCTCGGCTACGCGCCGAATCCGGCCTCCGCGCGCCGTTCGTTCGAGCGCGACAAGGCCACCCTGCGCGCCATGGGCGTACCCCTCCGGGAATCGGGCCCGGAGCGCGAGAGCCGATACCGCGTCGACCCGAAGGAGTACTACCTCCCGGACCTTGCGCTCACCGACGACGAGCTCGCGGCGCTCCACGTGGCGGTCACCGCCATCGGCCTCGGCGACACCGCCGGCGAGGGGGCGTTGATGAAGCTCGGAGGCATCGAGGGCGCCGGCTCGATGCCCATCGCCGAGCTGCCCTTCGTCGACGTCCTCGCGCCGCTGTTCGAGGCCTCGCGGCGGCGGTCCCCGGTCGAGTTCCGCTACCGGGGGCGTCACCGGCGGTTGGAGCCCTGGGGCCTCACGTCACGCTCGGGGCGCTGGTACGTCGTCGGCTTCGACCACGGCGTCGACGACATGCGCGTCTACCGGGCCGACCGGATCGAGGGCGACCTCCTCACCGGCGCCGCCGGCCAGTTCGAGGTGCCGGCCGACTTCCGGGCCGACGCCTACCTCGAGGACCGGCCCTGGGACTACGGCGACGGCCGCCCGACCGACGTCACGTTGCTCGTCGACCCGGGCTACGAGGTCGGGGTGCTCCACGCTGTCGGTCCCGACGCCGAGGTGACCGCCGAAGCGGACGGCTCGACGCGGGTCACCATCCGGGCGATCGAGATCGGGGCGCTGGTGAGCTTCGTCCTCGGCCTCGGCGAGCACGTCGAGATCCTCGATCCCCCCGACGCGCGGGCGGCGATCGTCGCGGCGCTCGACGCGTGGGCCGCATGAGTCGGACCGACGCGCCGCCCCAGCTGGAACGGGTGCTGGCGATGATCCCGTGGCTGGCCACCCACCGGAACGTCGCGAAGGCCCAGGTCTCGGAGCGGTTCGGCATCACGCGCGACGAGCTCGAGGCTGATCTCGCCTTGATCATGATGGTCGGGGTGCCTCCGTACTCACCCGGCGACTACATCAACGTCACCTACGACGGCGACACCGTGGACCTCTGGCTCGCGCCCTACTTCACGCGCCCGCTCCAGCTCACGGCGGGGGAGGGGCTCGCGCTTCTCGCCGGCGGCCGGGCGCTGCTCGCCGTGGACGGCTCGGATCCCGACGGACCGTTGGCCACCGCGGTGGCGAAGCTCCAGGAGGCGCTCGGGGTCAGCGAGGTGAACGTCGAGCTGTCGAGCCCGGAGTTCCTGCCGGCGGTGCGCGCCGCCGCCGCCGCGGGCCACCGCATCGAGATCACCTACGCGGCCGCCCGCCGCGATGCGGTGTCGACCCGCCGGATCGATCCGGGGCCGCCGTTCTTCGCGCTGGGGGAGTGGTACACCGACGCCTTCTGCTCCCTGCGCGGCGAACCGCGCATGTTCCGGATCGACCGCATCCGGTCGCTCACCACGACCGACGAGACGTTCCCGCCCGTGCGGCCCGACCCCGGCGCGGCGGTGTTCCATCCCCGGCCCGACGACCCACGGGTCACGCTGGAGCTGCCCCGGGGCGCCAGCTGGGTGGCCGAGAGCGCTCCGTCGGAGTCGGTCGAGGACCTCCCCGACGGCCGGCAGCGGGTCACGGTCGCGGTGAGCGACCGGACCTGGCTCGAGCGGATTCTCCTCCAGGTCGGCCCCGAGGCGACGGTGGTGGACCCGCCGGACTGGCGCACGGTCGGTGCCGCGGCGGCGGCACGCGTCCGCGAGCGATACCGCACCGACGCCTGAGAGGCACCTGAACCGTCCGCTCCACCCACGACGGCCCGGCCGCCGAGTGAACCGAACGCTGAAGTCTCCACGTGAGAGGATGCCCGAAGTGAATGCCGACGATGCGGGACTTTCTCCGCCCACGAGCGCAGCCCCCGTCGGCGCCGTCCGCTCCGAACCGCTCCGGCACGAGATGGCGGACCCCGACACGGGGCGAGTGCGCAACCTCATCGAGTGGGCGGTCATCATTGTCGTCGCCGTGGTCTTCGCACTGCTCGTGCGGGGCTTCGCGTTCCAGACCTTCTACATCCCGTCGACGTCGATGGTGCCCCGGCTCCAGGTCGACGACCGCGTGCTGGTGAACAAGCTCACCTACGACGTGCGCGACCCCCGCCGCGGCGACATCGTGGTGTTCCGCACGCCGCCCCACTCGAACATCACCGGCATGGACGACCTCGTCAAGCGCATCGTCGGAATGCCCGGTGACACGATCGAGGGGCGGGACGGCCGGATCTACATCAACGGGGCGCTGCTCCCCGAGCCGTACCTCGACGCGGGGGTGCAGTCGAAGACGTTCGGCCCCGAGAAGGTGCCGGCGAACTCGTACTTCATGCTGGGTGACAACCGGCAGTCCTCGAACGACTCGACCATCTGGGGCCCAGCCAACCGCGACCTCTTCGTGGGGCCGGTGTTCGCGACCATCTGGCCGCTCAACCGGCTCGACATCCCCGGATGGCTGTGGGGGATCCCGATCGTGGTCCTCGTCGGGTCGATCGGCTTCGTCGTGTTCCGCCGCCGCGAGGCCGACGCGGCCGAGATCTGACCCGCGGATCCGGCCGGAGGCTCAGGGGCTGCCGGCGTCCCATTCGCCGACGGCCGCGAGCATCCGGTCGACCCGGTCGCTGAACACGCCGTCCACGCCGTAGCGCAGCGCGGCGAGCAGGTGGCGCATCTCCTGCGCGTCCCAGGCGAACGCCTTCAGGTCGAAGCGGTGCACCAGCGTGACGGTGCCGAGCGACCAGTCCGAATGGTGCAGGTTCAGCGCGTCGATCCGGGCCGCGGCCAGATCCGCGGCGTGACGCTCGAACGCCTGGGGCGCGACACCCCCGTACCCGGGGGAGTGCACCAGCTTCACGTCGGAGAGCTCGTCGCGCCTTGACGCGAGGTCGGCCAGGTCGGGGGCACAGATCCAGAGCCGGCCCGGGGCACCGCCACCTGCGGCGCGAGCGACCTCGACCATGGGTCCGATGACCCCCGGCTCCTTGGCATCGATCGAGAGCTCGAACTCGGTGCCGCACTCGGCGTAGAGATCCGCCAGCCGGGGCACGTCGTGCTCGGCCAGCTCGGCCGCGGTCGCCTCCGCCACCCGGATCCTGCGCAGTCCCCGCCGGAATGTGGGGTCGTGCACGAGCACAACCTCCCCGTCGGCGGCGAGCCAGGCGTCACTCTCCAGTCCCCCCGAGCCGAGCTCCCGGGCCCGGCGGAAGGCCGCGAGCGTGTTCTCGGGGCGCTCGGAGCGGGCTCCACGGTGGGCGAAGGTGATGACCACGTCGCGATCGTGCCGTCTGACCACTCCGACTGTCGAAACGACGCTCAAGCGCCCCCGAACCCCTGCCGATGGCTTCGAGCACAGGAGAAAAGGGGCCTTCGAGCGTGACCACCATCCGAGCCAACTGTCCGAGCTGCGGAGACGTGCAGCTCCGCGCGACCGATCTGGTCGTGCGGGTCTGCTCCGACGACGAGAGCGGTTCCTACACGTTCCGCTGTCCGAGCTGCACCGTGGCGGTCGCCAAGGGCGCGAGCAAGCGCATCGTCGACCTGCTCGTGTCCTCCGGGGTACGCATGGAGGTCTGGCGACTGCCGGCCGAGCTGCGTGAGCCGCGAGTCGGTCCCGTGCTCCAGCCCGACGACCTCCTCGACTTCCACCTCATCCTCGAGCGCGACGACTGGTTCAACGAGCTCGAGACCCTCGTGCGCGAATCCGGTTGATCGCGCACTAGCGTCCTGGCCATGACGGCACCCATCGTGATCACGCTCGTCGTCCTCGTCGCAGCGGGCAGCGCGGCCATCATCGCCCTCTCCGCCCGGCTCCGGGCCGAGATCCAGGAGCTCCTCGCCGCGTTCGGACGCACCGAGCCGGCCCTGATGCCGATCGTCTCCACCGTCCGCAGCGACCGCGAGCGGCTCGCCCAGCGCCTCGCCGAGCTCTCCGAGGGCGGCTCCGATCCCGACATCCCGCGCCGGTAGGCTGATCGGACCCGCGAAAGGAGCCCGATGCCCCAGCTCGGCCCGGCCGAGGTCCTCGTCATCCTGGTGGTCGCACTGCTGGTCTTCGGACCCAAGCGACTCCCCGAGGTCGGGCGTCAGGTGGGTCGGGGGCTCCATGAACTCCGCAAGATCCAAGAGACCGTCCGTGACGAGCTGAACGACGTGCTGCACGCACCGGACGAGGCCTCGGCCGACGAACCCTCGACCACCTCCCCCAGCTCCGGCGACGCGCTCGAGCCCCCGAACGAGCGTCCGGCGCTGCCCCCGACGAAGGCCCGCCCCGCACCCTCGCGGTATCGCGCCCCCGGCACCTGAGCCCGCGCATGGTCCGACTCCGTCGCCGTGCGCGACCACCACGATCGCCCGACGCGCGCATGAGCATGATGGAGCACCTCGCGGAGCTCCGGAACCGGATCCTCATCTCGTTCTTCGCCGTCGTCGTGATGGCGATCGTGGCCTTCGTCTTCTCGGACCGGGTGCTCTCGTTCCTCCTGGAGTTCTACCGGAGCGCGGTCCACCGGCCGAACCAGAAGTTCATCTTCACCTCCCCCGAGGCCGGGTTCATCGTCCGGCTCAAGATCGCCACCTACGGCGGGATCGTCCTCGCGCTCCCCATCTGGCTCTACGAGCTCTGGCGCTTCATCACGCCCGGGCTCAACCCCAAGGAGAAGCGGTACGCAATCCCGTTCGTCGGCTCCGCGATCGTCCTGTTCGCGATCGGGGCGTTCGTCGCGTTCCTCACGCTCGAGCCCGCACTCAACTTCCTGCTGTCCGTCGGCGGCGACTCCCAGACGGCGCTCCTGACCGCGGACCGCTACCTGACCCTGGTCGCGCTGATGATCGTCGCGTTCGGGATCAGCTTCGAGTTCCCGGTCGTCCTGGTCTTCCTGCTCCTGGCCCATGTGATCAGGACCGACCAGCTCCGCCACGCGCGCCGATGGGCCGCGGTGGGCATCGTCACCTTCGCCGCCGTCATCACCCCGAGCCAGGACCCGTACTCGCTCATGTTCATGGCCGTGCCGATGTACCTGTTCTACGAGGCGGCCATCGTCGTCGGTAGGATCCTCGACCGATGAGCAACCGACGCCGAGCGCAACGCCGCGATGCCCACGGAGCGCCGGTCCGGACCCGCCGGGAGATCGCCGTCGCCGCCGGGACCGCGCTGTCGGTGATCGTGGTCACCGTCGTCCTCCTGTTCGCCCTCAAGCACGAACCGGTCTCCACCGGCAGCGTGGTCACGACGCCCAGCTCGTCCGTGCCCTCGCCCTCGACCCCCGCCGTGAGCGCCTCGACCGCGCCGTCCGCGCCGTCCACGACGAGCACGTCGGGCCCGTGACCGGGTCGCGCCCGGCCTTCGAGGCCGGGCTCGGCATCGAGCTCGACCCGTTCCAGAGCGCGGCGTTCGACGCGCTCGACGCCGGGTCCTCGGTCCTCGTCGCGGCCCCCACCGGCTCGGGCAAGACCGTCGTCGCAGAGTACGGCGTGCACCGCGCTCTGGAAGAGGGACGCAAGACGTTCTACACGACGCCGCTCAAGGCCCTCTCGAACCAGAAGTACGTGGACTTCGTCCGCCGGTACGGCACCGGCCGGGTCGGCTTGCTCACCGGCGACAACGCGATCAACGGCGACGCGCCGGTGGTGGTCATGACGACCGAGGTCCTGCGCAACATGATCTACGCCGGTGCACCGGCACTCGCCGGGCTTCGGTACGTGGTGCTCGACGAGGTGCACTACCTCCAGAACCGCTACCGGGGCGCGGTCTGGGAGGAGGTCATCATCCACCTGGCGCCCGAGGTGGACCTGATCTGCCTGTCGGCGACGGTGTCCAACGCCGAGGAGGTCGCGGACTGGATCGCCACCGTCCGTGGCGACACCACGGCGATCATCGAGGAGCGACGGCCGGTCGAGCTGACCAACCTGTACGCCGTCGCGGAGCGGGGGAGCAGCACGATCGAGCTGCTCCCGACGTTCGCGACCGACACCGGCGGCGGCCTGCGCCCGAACCCCGAGGCGGCGCGGCGCGACCATCGCCGCGGGCGGAGAGGCCCCGGCCAGCCCCGCAGTCGTGCCGGCGCACCGCGCCGGTCCGACCTCGTCGCCCTGCTCGCCGAACGCGAGATGCTGCCTGCGATCGGCTTCATCTTCAGCCGGGCCGCCTGCGACGACGCCGTCCGCCAGTGCCTCGACGCCGGGCTGCGCCTCACGACCCGGGACGAGCGACGCGCGCTGCGCCGGATCGCCGACGAGCGCTGCGCACCCCTCTCCGACGACGACCTGGACGCGCTCGGCTATCAGGAGTGGCTGAGCGGCTTCGAGGCCGGCATCGCCGCGCACCACGCCGGTCTCGTGCCACCGCTCAAGGAGGCCGCCGAGGAGGCCTTCGGCGCCGGGCTGGTGAAGGTCGTCTTCGCGACCGAGACACTCTCGCTCGGCATCAACATGCCCGCGCGCAGCGTGATCATCGAGAAGCTCTCCAAGTTCACCGGCGAGCACCACGAGTTCCTCACGCCGGGGGAGTACACCCAGCTCACCGGCCGGGCCGGGCGCCGCGGGATCGACCCCGTCGGCTACGCCATCGTCTGCTGGAACCCGTTCGTGCCCTTCGACCAGGTCGCGGGCCTCGCGTCCCGGCGCAGCTCGGCACTGACGTCCTCGTTCCGCCCCACGTACAACATGGCGACCAACCTCGTCGCCCGCTACGAGTCCGAGACGGCCCACCGCCTTCTGAACCTCTCCTTCGCCCAGTACCGCGCGGATCGGGACGTCGTGAGCCTGGAACGCCAGCTGAGCCGCCACGAGACGCAGCTGGCCGTCCAGGAGGAGGTCTGCCGGTGCGAGCGGGGCGACGTGTTCGAGTACCGGAGGCTGCTCCAGGCCGAGGAACGGGCTCGCCGGGACTCCGGCCGGGGAGCCGACGCCGCGGCGGCGATCGACCGGCTCCGGCCGGGCGACGTCGTGGCGACCCGGCGCGGCGGAGGACGGGCGGTGGTGCTCAAGCACGAGAGCGGGCGCAGCGGCGGCCGGCTGATGGTGCTCGGCACCAACCGCGAGGTGTTCCGCCTCGGTCCGCGTGACTTCACGAGCCCGCCCCGCTCGTTGGCCCACATCCCGCTCCCGAAGCCGTTCGCGCCGCGCGCGGTCACGTTCCGGCGGGCCGCCGCCGAGGCGCTGCGCGATGCCACGCTGCACGAGCCGGAGCCCGAGCAGCCCGGCCCGGATCGGGCCCGGGCGTTGCGGGACCACCCGCTGGCTGACTGCCCGGAGCTCGCGGTCCACCTGAAGGCCGCCGCGGCCGTCGAGCGCCTGACGCGCGAGACCGAGCGTCTCCGCCGGCGGGTCCGCGGCCGCAGCGAGAGCCTGGCGCGCCAGTTCGACCGGGTCCGGCGGGTGCTCGAGGAATGGGACTACCTCGACGGCTGGGCCCTCACACCCGGCGGTGAGCTCCTGCGGCAGATCTACTCCGAATCGGATCTCGTGGTGGCCGAGGCGCTGCGCACCGGGCTGCTCGACGGCACCAGCCCCGCCGAGCTCGCGGCGATCGTCTCCTGCTTCACCTACGAGCGCCGGGGGCCCGACCCGGAGCGCAGCCGTCCACCGCAGGTGTGGCCGACCAGCCGGGTCGCCCAGGTGTTCCGCGACCTGTACCGGCTCTGGCGGGACCTGCACGCCAACGAGGACGACGCCGGGCTGCCCGAGACCCGGGCGCCCGACCCGGGCCTGACCGAGGCGATGCACGCCTGGGCGTCGGGCGATGCCCTCGCCGAGCTCCTCGACGAGGACGACGAGCTCACCGGCGGCGACTTCGTCCGGCACGTGAAACAGGTCGTGGACCTCCTGCGCCAGCTCGCTGCCGCGGCACCCGACCCCGACACGCGCGCAACCGCCGGCGCGGCGGCCGACGTGTGCTTCCGCGGGGTGGTCGCGGCGTCGAACCTGACCCAGGCCGCGGACGACCCATCGTGAAACCGGGCGACGAGTGGGGGAGCCCCACTACGGCGAGCCCCGATCTCGAGATCGCGGGCGGCGATCCCGCGCTGGCGGCCGCGCTCGTCGAGGCCGGTCCCGACCCGCTCGTGTGGTTCCGGCCCACCGGGTCCGAGCTGGCCCGGGCGGTCGGCCTGACGGGCCCGGACGCGTCCGTGCGGGGCATTGCCGTCCCGATGGACCGGCTCGACACCGGGTGCGGACCCGCGGTCAACGCGGTGGTCCTCGGCATCCCACCGGCCCGCCTGCGCCGCACCGATCGCCGCTCGCCCGTCCGGGTCCTGGTCGACGACCGGGAGCTGTACTCGGGCCCGGCCACGACGCTCGTGGTCGCCGTGGGCCAGTTCCTCGACGGGGTCGACGTCGTGCCCCGTGGCCACCCCGGCGACGGCCGGCTCGAGGTCCAGGTGTACGCACTCGCGCCGGGGGAGCGGGCCGGGATGCGGGCCCGCCTGCCCCGGGGAACGCACCTGCCCCACCCCGGAATCCCGACCGCGACGGGTCGGCACGTCCGCATCGACGGCACCCGTCGCCCGTGGCCGGTCCTGCTCGACGGAGTGCCCGCCGACCCCGTCCGGGACCTCGCCGTGGACCTCGTCCCGGGTGCCTATCGCCTCCTCGTCTGACACCCGCCATCCCCGGCGGCTCCCGGTGCCGCCGGTATCCTCGGCGACCCATGAGTTACGTGGCGGAGCACTTCGACGACGAGGAACAGGCCGTCCTCCGCCCGTATTTCACGAACCTCGACGGGCCCGTGTTCGCGCTCGTGAACCTGCCCGAGGTCGTGAAGGGCGCGCTGTTCGCGCGGTACTCGCGCTCGGACAAGAGCCTCCGCCGGCTGTTCCTCGACGAGTTCGTCGGTGATCTCGACATCACCGGCGATCTGACCGTCGACGCGAGCATCGGCCTGCGACGCGCGGAGCAGCTCTACGAGCGCGTGTTCCTCGAGTACGGCGACGACTCCGTGGCCCAGCTCGGCGGAGTGCACCTCGCGTGCGAGCAGGCGTCGAACCTGTTGACCAAGGTCCTCGAGTGGGGCCGGCTCATGGCCTACCTCGAACAGTCCACGCGCTACATCGAGTACGACAGCCGGCTCGGCGGCCGGTACCGCTACCACCGACCCGTGGAGGTGCTCGAGTCCAAGCTCGGTGCGCGCTACGTCGAGCAGATCGACCAGCTGTTCCAGATCTACTCCGAGCTGCTGCCCACGCTGCTCGATTGGGCGCGCCGCCGGTACCCGAAGGACGCGGCCGACTCCGACTTCGTCTACAAGCAGACCATCAAGGCGAAGGCCTGCGACGCGCTGCGGGGGATCCTCCCCGCGGCGACGCTGTCGAATGTCGGCATCTACGGCACCGGACAGGGCTACGAGGCTCTGCTCCTGCGCATGCGGGCCCACCCGCTGCCCGAGGCGCACGCCTACGCCGACCTGATGCTCGACGAGTTGCGCAAGGTGATCCCGTCCTTCCTCGTCCGCGTCGACCGGCCCGAGCGCGGCGGGGTGTGGAGCCGGTACCTCGAGGACACGCGGGCCCACACCGCTGATGTCGTGCACCGGATCTTCGGACGGATCGAGACCGAGCCCCGGCCCGGCGTGACCCTCGTCGACTTCGACCCCGAGGGCGAGGACAAGGTGCTCGCGGCCATCGCCTACCCGCACACGAGCCTGCCCGAGGACCAGGTGCTGGCGCGGGTGCGCACGCTCGGCACCGACGAGCGCGTCGCGATCCTGCGGGCCTACGTGGGCGAGCGTGCGAATCGGCGCCACAAGCCCGGGCGGGCCTTCGAGCGCACCGACTACCGGTTCGACGTGCTCGCCGACTACGGCGCGTTCCGTGACCTCCAGCGTCACCGGATGCTCACGATCGAATGGCAGCAGCTGTCACCGGCGCACGGATACGACATCCCCGAGCCCGTCGTCGAGGCGGGGGAGGAGGCCGCGTTCACCAAGGCCATGGACATCTCCGCCGCGCTCTACGGAGCGATGGCGTTCCGCTTCCCCGACCAGGCCTCGTACGCGGTCTCGCTCGCCTACCGGCTCCGGTTCGCGATGCAGATGAACGCGCGTGAGGCGATGCACCTCATCGAGCTGCGCACCACCCCACAGGGCCATCCCGCGTACCGCGTCGTCGCCCAGGAGATGCACCGTCTGATCGGCGAGCGCGCCGGGCATCGCGCGCTCGCCGCGGCGATGAGCTACGCGGACCACGAGGTCTACGAGCTCGAGCGGTTGGCCTCGGAGCGTGCTGCTGCGGCCCGTCGCGCGTCGCGTTCGTGACGCTGCGCGCGAACGCGAGTCGGCGGGCAAAGAAATTCTGGACGCGCTGACCAGGCGCGACGCGCGCCGTTGCAGGTCACGGGCTCGTACAGGCATCCCGCTCGCCTTGACACGACCCCTCCCGATCTGGCTGACTCCACGCCGTTCGACGCGCGCCGGTCGTGGTTCTTCCCGCGCGGCGGGAAGGGGGCGGGCGTCGAATGGCGGAGTCCCGGGGGTCCTAGTAGAGAACGCTTCCGAGTCGGCGGGCGCTTCGGCGCCGGGCCGGGCCGGACAGTGGCCCCAACGGATCCTCGGGCTTCGCCGATCACCCCCCGCTCCGGCCACTCCGTCGACCGCGGTGCGCCCTGTGGAGAAACTCTCCTCCATGCCCCGGTACGCCCCGTACCCGGCGATATAGTGCGCGCCCTCACGGGCGGAAATCTTCTCGAGAGAGCACCCATGGCGCACGATAACGACGAGGATCTCGACATCGACGACGACACGGCAGAGGACGAAGACCTCGATCTGGAGGTCGTCGATCTCGACGACGCCGACACCGACACCGACGTCGAGGAGGTCGACGAGGTGGACCTCGATGCGATCGTGACTGTGGACACTCCGGCCGCCGAGAGCACCGACTCCGACCAGGAGTCGACCGACGAGGACGACGACGAGAACCTCGACCTCGAAGAGGAGCTCCACCCCGACGACGTCGAGGAGCCGCTCGACGTCCTGCTCGCAGAGCGCACCGCGGCCGAGCGGATGGACGAGGAAGAAGCCGATCTCGAGGACGAGGACGAACCTGAGGTCGGCGCCGAAGGCGGGGGCAAGATCGTGCCGCGCCGCGACGACGAGTTCCTCTGCCGTTCCTGCTTCCTCGTCAAACCGCTCAGCCAGCTGGCCAAGGGCGAGAAGGACCTCTGCCGGGACTGCGAGTGACCGAGGGCGTTTCCACCGGCTCTCGTCGGTGGCCCGCCCTGCTCGCCGCGGTCGCGTCGGGTCTCCTGCTCGGCGTCGCGTTCCCCGGACCGGACCTCGGTGCGGTCGCGTTCGTCGCCCTCATCCCGCTGCTCTGGATCTGGCACGACGCGGGACCGGGACGCGGCGCGCTGACCGGCTTCGTCGCCGGGGTCGCCTTCTTCGGGTTCCACCTGTCGTGGTCGTGGTACTTCGGGACCGTCGCGATCGTTCCGCTCGTCGCGCTGCAAGCGGGGTTCTGGGCCGCGACCGGCGCGGTCGTCGGCGTCTTCCGCCGGCGGGGACTCCGGTCGCCGTTCCTGGTCGCCGCGATCTGGGTCGTTGCGGAGGCGGCGCGCACGCGCTGGCCGCTCGGGGGACTGGCGTGGGGCGAGCCGGGCGTCGCCCTGCACGACTTCACCTTCGGCCACGCGCTCGCGGCGTGGGGCGGCGTCCCGCTCGCGACGTTCCTCGTCGTGGCGAGCAACGGCGTCCTCGCGGATCTCGCCCGGGCGCTGCGCACCCGGAGTCGGGCGGCGGTCCGGGCCGCGATCGCCCTCGGCGCGATCGCGGTAGCGGTCGTCGCGGCCACGGTGACGCGCTTCGATCCGCACCCGACCGGCACGTTGCGCTTCGCGCTCCTCCAGGGCAACGATCAGAACCGACGGCTGACCCAGGCCGAGATCGACACGCAGTACCTCACGCGTCGACACCTGGCCCTCGCTCAGCGGCTCCGCGGCCGCTACGACCTCGTCGTGTTCCCCGAATCGTCCCTCTCGACCGATCCGGAGATGGATCCCCTCCTGCGGGCCGAGATCGAGCGCATCGCGCGCGATCACCACACGTACGTGCTCGCCAACACGATCGACGAGGTGAGCGAGCCCGGCAAGAGCTTCAACGCCAATCGCCTGTACTCGCCCGACGGCCGCCTCGTCGGCACCTACGCCAAGCGTCACCTCGTGCCCTTCGGCGAGTACGTGCCGTGGCGCGACTCGCTCACGTTCATCAGCGAGCTCCAGCAGATCCCACACGACTTCACCCCCGGACACCGCATCGGCATCGAGACGGTGGCCGGTCACCGGATCGGCTCGGTGATCTGCTTCGAGAGCGCGTTCGGACCGCTGATGCGGGCGAACGCCGCCGCCGGCGCGGAGGCGATCGTCGTCACCACCAACAACCGCTCGTACGAGCGGTCCGCGAACTCGGCCCAGCACGTCGCGCTGAGCCAGATGAGCGCGGCGGCCATCGGCCGACCGGTCCTGCACGCGTCCATCTCGGGCATCACCGCGGTCATCGACGCCGACGGGAACGTGCACCAGACCACGCGGCTGTTTCACGACGCGGTGGTCCAGGGAACGATCACCACCGTGAACGGGGAGACGCCGTACGTGAGGTTCGGGGACTGGGTGGAGTGGGGGAGCGCAGCCGCCGTGCTGGCCGCGCTCGCCGTGGCCTTCCGACCGCGCCGTAAGATCCCGGCCGCAGCCCGCCAGGGGAGCCAACCGTGAACGACAACGACACTCCACTCGAGAAGGCCGTCGAACTCCTCGTGTACGCACCGATCGGCCTCGCGATGTTCGCGAAGGACACTGTGCCGACGTTCCTCAAGATGTTCGTGGCACGGGGCCAGACCGAGGTCAGCCAGCGCCGGAAGACCGCCGAGACCCAAGCAAGCCAGTACAAGACGATCGGCCAGATGGCGGTGAAGTACGGAGGACCCGAGGTCAAGCGCCAGGCCGGCGCCGCCGCCGAAACGGTCCGCAAGCGCGCCGAGGACACCCTGACCGCGGTCGCGGCGGCCACCACGCCGGTGACGAGCCCGACACCGACCCGACGGACCGGGGGAGCAGACACCCCGTCCACTCCAACCACGGCGTCGCCGACGCTGGGGGAGCTGCCCATCCCGGGCTACGACCTGCTCTCGGCGTCCCAGGTGATCGACCGGCTCGCCGGGCTCACCGGCTCCGACCTGATCGCAGTGAAGAGCTACGAGGCCAGCCACCGGGCCCGCACGACCATCCTCGGGAAGATCGCCCAGCTCGCCCAGTGAGCGAGCTCCCGGCCTCCCCGGCACTCGTGGAGGCCGCCCGACCCGCCGGGCCCGACGATGTCGACGCGATCATCGCCCTGGCCTCGGACCTGCGCGCCGAACTGGCCGACCACCGCGGCGGGGCGCTCTGGACCGCCCACGACGCCCTGGACCCGGTCGACGCCGACGCGATCCGGTCCCGTCTCTCCACCCAGGACCTCGCGACCATCGCCGGGACGCTCGACGGCCACGTCCTCGCCTACGGACTGGCCCACCGCGAAACGCTCGACGACGGCCGCCGCCTCGGGGTGATCGACGAACTCTTCGTGGCCGAGCCCGCGAGAACCGTCGGCCTCGGTGAGATCGTCCTCCGGTCGCTGGTCGCCTGGGCCGCCGCCACGGGCTGTCTCGGTATCGACGCGACCGCCTTGCCCGGCGACCGGCTCGCCAAGAACTTCTTCGAAGCCGCCGGCTTCACCGCCCGCCGCCTCGTCATGCACCACAAGCTCACCTGACCGGCCGCTCACGGGCCTACCCAGCCGTCCCTGGCGACGATCGGAAGCCCGCCCAGCCACCGGTGGGGATGATCGGCACCCGTGGTGCCGATAATCCCCGTTATGTCAAGTAGCCCGATGAATGAGGCCTGGCGGGGCCTTTCGAGGGCCCTCCCCGCCTCAGCGGTGCCAGCGGGCCCGCAGCTGCGGGTACCGGGCCACGACCACGGCACCGGCCCAGAGCTTGGCCGCCATGATGAGCAGCGTCACCTGGACGGCGAACGGCGTGTCGGCGTCCTGGGGCGACGGCAGGTTGCCGACGAGCGCCCAGAGCGCCACGGCCACGCCGAGCACGACCAGCCCGGCGGCGATCGCCGTCCGCAGCCAGTCCGGCATCGGCGGGCGGGTCCGGCGCCGGCGGGCCGGCGCGGCGTGGCCGGCGCGGCCCACCCATTCCGGAGCCGGGGTGCGCGGGGCCGTGTAGAGCGATCCCTCGGCCACCCGGGTCCGGAACTCGTCGTAGGCCGCCCGGGTCGTCGGATCCCGCAGCACCGTGTACGCGGCGCCGACCTGCTTGAACCGCTCGAGGTCGTCGGGGTCGGTGGTGCGATCGGGGTGCAGAACCTTGGCCAGCTCGCGGTACCGGGTATCGACCCTCGTCGGGGAAGCGGTGTCGTCGAGGCCGAGGATCGCGTAGTAGTCGGTGGTGGACCACTCGCGGGTGCGCACGCGTGTCACGACCAGGATCCTATGAGTCCTGGTACGCCTCGACCGGGGCACACGAGCAGACGACGTTGCGATCGCCGTAGACGCTGTCGATCCGGCTCACCGGCGGCCAGTACTTGTCGTGGTCCGATCCGGTGGCGGCGGCCTCGGCCCTCGTGTAGGCCCGGTCCCAGCTCTCGGTCAGCAGGTCGACCGCCGGGTGCGGGGCGCCGGCCAGCGGGCTCGTCTCGTGGACCCACTCCCCCTGCTCGACCCGCCGGATCTCGTCCCGGATCGCGATCATCGCCGCACAGAAGCGGTCGAGCTCGGCGAGGGACTCGGATTCGGTCGGCTCGACCATGAGCGTCCCCGCCACCGGGAAGCTGAGCGTCGGCGCGTGGAATCCGTGATCGATCAGACGCTTGGCGACGTCTTCGGCCGTCACACCCGTGGCCGCGGTGATGGGCCGCAGGTCGAGGATGCACTCGTGCGCCACCAGCCCGCCCGGGCCGGTGTAGAGCACCGGGTAGTGGGAAGCGAGCCGCCGGGCGAGATAGTTGGCGGCGAGGATCGCGTTCTGGGTCGCCCGGCGCAGCCCGTCGGCCCCCATCATCGCGATGTACGCCCACGGGATCGGCAGGATCCCCGCGGACCCGAAGGGTGCCGCCGCAACGGCGGCGACCCGGGCGCCCGGATCGAGAGGATGTCCGGGCAGGTACCGCGCGAGGTGGGCGCGCACCGCGACCGGGCCGACCCCGGGACCGCCCCCACCGTGGGGGATGCAGAAGGTCTTGTGCAGGTTGAGATGCGAGACGTCGGCACCGAACTCCCCCGGCGCGGCGAGTCCGACCAGCGCGTTGAGGTTCGCGCCGTCGACGTACACCTGCCCGCCGTACTCGTGGATCAGGGCGCACACCTCGGTGATCGAGGTCTCGAACACACCGTGGGTCGACGGGTACGTCACCATGAGGGCACCGAGCGTGTCGGCGTTGGCGACGGCCTGCATCTCGAGGTCTTCGACGTCGATGTTGCCGTCCCCGTCGGTCTTCACGACCTTCACGCGCATGCCCGCCATCACGGCGCTCGCGGCGTTGGTGCCGTGGGCCGACGCCGGGATCAGGCAGACGTCGCGCTGGTGGTCGCCGCGCTCGTGGTGGTACGCGCGGATCGCGAGCAGCCCGGCGAGCTCGCCCTGCGATCCCGCGTTGGGCTGGAGCGAGACCGCGTCGTACCCCGTGATCTCGCACAGCCAGCGCTCGAGATCCCCGATCAGCTCGGTGTACCCGGCGGCCTGCTCGACGGGCGCGTACGGGTGGATCCCGCCGAACTCCGGCCACGTGATCGGCTCCATCTCCGTGGTCGCGTTGAGCTTCATGGTGCACGACCCGAGCGGGATCATCGTGCGGTCGAGCGCCAGGTCCTTGTCGGCCAGGCGGCGGAGGTACCGCAGCATCTCGGTTTCGGAGCGGTAGCGATGGAACACCTCGTGCGTCAGGTACGCATCGGTGCGCAGGAGCGCGGTCGGAAGGGCATCGCGCCCCTCCCCCGGCTCGACGTGCACACCGAAGCTCGCGCCGACGCGACGGACGACGTCGGACGTCGTCGTCTCGTCGAGCGAGATCCCGATCGTGTCGGCGTCCACCCGACGCAGGTTCATGCCGTCGGCGCGGGCATGGGCCAGGACGCGTCCGGCGCCGCCGGGAACGCGCACGGTCACGGTGTCGAACCAGGTGTCGTTCACCACCTCCACTCCCCCACCCCGCAGAGCCTCGACCAGCGCGGTGGTGAGCCGGTGCACGCGCGTCGCGATGGCACGGAGCCCCTCGGGACCGTGGTACGCCGCGTACAGCCCGGCGATGACCGCGAGCAGGACCTGCGCGGTGCAGATGTTGCTCGTGGCCTTCTCCCGGCGGATGTGCTGCTCGCGCGTCTGCAGCGCGAGGCGCAGCGCCGGACGTCCCTCGGAGTCGACCGACACGCCGACGAGACGGCCCGGCAGCGTCCGCTTGTGCGCGTCCCGGCAGGCCAGGTACCCGGCGTGAGGACCGCCGAAGCCGAGCGGCACGCCGAACCGCTGAGCCGACCCGACTACCAGATCGGCGCCGATCTCACCCGGTGACCGGAGGAGCGTCAGCGCGAGCAGGTCCGCGGCGACCGCGACCATCGTGTCCTGGTCGTGGGCACGCGCGACGAGCGCGGCGTGGTCGCGCACGGCACCACTCGATCCCGGGTACTGGAGGAGCATCCCGAACACCCGCGCGCCGGGCAGCTCGCGCTCGGGGTCGCCGACGACGAGCTCGATGCCGAGCGGCTCGGCCCGCCCGCGGACGACCGCGATCGTCTGCGGATGGCAGTCGGCGTCGACGAAGAAGATGTCGCCGCCCTTCGGCGCGAGCCGGTGGCACATCGCCATGGCCTCGGCCGCGGCCGTCGCCTCGTCGAGGAGCGATGCGTTGGCGAGGTCCATGCCGGTCAGGTCCGCGACCATGGTCTGGAAGTCGAGCAGCGCCTCGAGCCGGCCCTGGGAGATCTCGGGTTGGTACGGGGTGTAGGCCGTGTACCAGGCCGGGTTCTCCAACACGTTGCGGCGGATCACCGCGGGCGTGACGGTGTCCGAGTAGCCCATCCCGATGAGCGGTACCAGCACCTCGTTGCGGGCGGCGAGGGCGCGGAGCTCGGCGATCGCCTCGACCTCGCTGCGAGGGCCCGGCGTGGACAGCGCCCGCGACCGCCGGATCGACCCGGGAATCGCGACGTCGGTCAGCGCGTCGAGCGACGCGAACCCGACCGCCTCGAGCATCCGGGCCCGGTCGGCGTCGCTCGGTCCGATGTGCCGGTCCTCGAACCGGTCCCGTAGCTCGCTCATCCCACGTTCCTCCGCGCGTCGGTGATCCGACCGTCCGTGGCGGCCGGTTCCCCCTCTGTCGGTGGGACCTGAGAGATTCACCCGGTCGATCCGGGCTTTCCCCGTCGGTGAGGAGCCTGCGCCCCTGCTCTCCAGAGTTGCCTCACCCGTGCGGTTCGTGGGCCTGAGAGATTCCGGGGAGGTTGCTCCTTCGGCGCCCCCGAAGGGACTCTCCCGCACAGGTTCGTCGGCGTGTCAGCGGATCACGCTACCGCACCCCTCCCCCGTCGCACCCGTCCGGCCGTCGGCCGACGGGCTCAGCCGGACGTGACGAACGGCGGTCTGGTGACCGTGGCGTCGACGAGCGAACCCCGCACGTCGATCTGGACGCGAGCGCCATCGGCGACATCGGGCGGCAGGAACGCGAGGGCGATCGCCTGTCCCAGCGTGGGTGAGAAGTTGCCGCTCGTGACCTCGCCGACGGTGGTGCCGTCCACGAGCACGGGGTAGCCGGCGCGCGGCGGTCGCCGGCCGTCGACGAGCAGGCCGCGCAGCCGGCGGGCGGGCCCCCGGGCGCGTTCGGATTCGAGCGCGGCCCGGCCGCGGAAGTCTCCCTTGTCCCAGCGCACGACCCACCCGAGCCCGGCCTGCAACGGGGTGATCCCCTCGCCGAGTTCGTGGCCGTGCAGCGGCAGACCGGCCTCGAGCCGCAGGGTGTCGCGTGCTCCGAGCCCCGCGGGGGTGACCCCGGCGGCGAGGATCGCCCGCCAGAGCTCCGGCGCGGCGGCCGCGGGCACGTGGACCTCGATCCCGTCCTCGCCGGTGTAGCCCGTCCCCGCCACCACGCAGTCGGTGCCGTTCCATGTCACCCGGGCCACGGTGAAGCGGGCCACGTCGGCACCCGCGGGGAGGACCGACCGCACGCGCTCGCGGGCCCTCGGGCCCTGCACCGCGATCACCGCCCGCTCGGCGGTGACGTCCGCCACCGTGGTGGGTTCGGCGCCGGCCTCGGACTCGAGCGCCGCCACGATGCGCGCCGTGTTCGACGCGTTCGGCATGACGAGGTATTCGGCTTCGTCGACCCACCACACGATGATGTCGTCCTCGACGTGCGCGTCGATGGGATCGAGGAGGTGTGTGTACTGAGCGCGTCCGGGACCGATGCGGTCGAGGTCGTTGGTCAGCGCCCGCTGGAGCATCGCGTGGGCGCCGGCACCGGACACGGCGAGCGTCCCGAGGTGGGAGACGTCGAACGCGACGGCATCGGTCCGGCAGGCTCGGTGCTCCTCGAGCACGCCTGCGTACTGGATCGGCATCTCCCAGCCGCCGAACTCGACGAGCTTGGCGCCGAGCGCGCGGTGTTCAGCGTCGAGCGGGCTGTGACGCAACGAGCCCGCCGCTCAGCGGCGCGCGCGGCCGGCGCGACGCGTCTCCTCGGGCCCGAGCTCGTGGATGCTCGCGTCGAGCGACTGCACCAGACCGGCGAGCGGCACGATGTTCAGCACGCCCTGGCCGCGCCGCACGAGGTCGACGATGTCGTCACCCGTGCGGGCGAGCACCGACGACGTGCCCTCGATCACGAGGCTCGCCGACGCGAGGTTCTCACCGAGGTGGTCGCGCAGGTAGTCGATCGCCTTGCGCGCGGTCTGGAGGGAGACTCCCCCGTCGAGCAGACTCTTGATGACCTTCAACGCCACGAGGTCGCGGTAGGAGTACCGCCGCTGGGTCCCGCTGCCCGCGGCGTCCGCGAGCGACGGGCGCAAGAGGTCGGTGCGGGCCCAGTAGTCGAGCTGGCGGTACGAGATCCCGACGATGGTGCAGACCTGCGGGCCGCTGTATCCCACTTCCTCCCACTGCTCCCCCGCCCCGGTGAGGACGCCCTGCTCGACCTTGTCCGGCAGCCCGGCGCTCTCGGATGGGGCGACGGTGGATTCCGCGGCCTCGGCGGCGGCGGAGCTGGCGGCGGTGCGACGTACGACCATCGAGGGCCTTTCTGGCGGACCGGCGGTTCCGGCGAGTCACATCTTCGTAGTTACGGGGATGTCGACGGTAGCGGTCGGCGCCGGTGGCGTCAACGGGCCGTGGGGCTCGTCGGGCTCAGACGAAGTCCTCAGGCGTCACGTCCTCGAGAAACGCCCGGAATTCCTCGATCTCCTCTTCCTCCTGCTCCTCTTCGAAGAGCACGCCCGCCTCCTCGAAGACCTCCTCGTCGACGACGATCGGCACACCGTCGCCGAGTCGCACGGCGAGGGCGATCGCGTCCGAGGGTCGGGCGGAGACCTGGCGGACCTCGCCGGCGCTCTCGAACTCGAGCTCGGCGTAGAACGTGCCGTCACGCAGAGCCGTGATGGCGACCTGGCGGACCGAGACGCCGACGTCGCCGAGGACGGTGACGAAGAGGTCGTGGGTCATGGGACGGGGCGTCTCCATGCCCTGGAGGGCGTACACGATCGCGGTGGCCTCGGGGGTCCCGATGAAGATCGGGAGGTAGCGGCTGCCCTCGGCCTCGCGCAGCAGCACGATCGGCTGGTTCGACGGCACCTCGACTCGCACTCCCACGAGCGTCACGCGGATCACTCCGACCACCTCCTCGTGCGACGATACACCCGGCCTCGCCCCGCGGAACGGGGCGTCAGTCGGCCAGGAGCCCCGCCGCCGACTCCCGCAGGAGTGCGGCGCGCAAGGAACGACCGAGGCGGGCGAGGTCCACGAGGTCCTCTCGGGCCTGGGCCCGCGCCTCGGGGTTCTTGCGCTTGAGCCGGGGAGCGATGACCTGGTCGTAGAGGCCGGCCTCGCGCTCGGCGAAGGAGCGGAACATCCGGAGGTGACGGGGACCGATGCCGTGGCCGGCGAACTCGGCAGCGAGCTTGGCCACGACGAGGGCCTCCTCGGAGAAGATGACCCGGTCGCCGCTGCCCGCGGCGGGAGCCACCAGCCCGTACTGCTCGAGCTCGTCGAGCTGCGCGCCGGAGAGGCCGGCCGCGGTGGCGAGCTCCTTGCGGGTGAAGCTGGCGCCGGTCGTCATCGCGCGCAGGTCGTCGTCCTCGCTCCCGTCGGGTTCGAGTGGGAGCCTCGGGAACTCGAACGTCGGGCCGGACGCCGGGGATTCGCTCTTCGTGCTCGCCTTGGTGGTGCGCGACGCGGCCTTCTTCGGCTTTGCACGCGAGGTGCGCTTCGCTTTGGTCGCGCGCGCCGGCCGAGGCGGCGTGGCCACTTCGGGTTCCTCGCTCTCCGGGGCGGGCGCGTCGCCCTCGATGTCGACGGGCAGTGCGTCCGGACCGGCCTCGTCGAGCCGGGCCTTGATCACCTTCAGCGGAAGGAAGTTGTCCTTCTGCTGGTGCAGGATCCAACGCAGCCGCGCGACGTCGCCGTCGCGGAACTTGCGGTACCCCGACGGCGTGCGCTCAGGATCGATGAGGCCCTGGCTCTCGAGGAATCGGATCTTCGAGATGGTGACGTCGGGGAACTCGTCGCGCAGCGCCGCAAGCACCTCGCCGATCGACTGGTGGTCGGTGTCGGCGCTCATCAGACCCCCATGTGAAAGGCCAGGTGGAACCGGCCGACCTGCACCTCGTCGCCGTCGTGCAGCACCTGGGACTCCACCCGCTCCCGGTTCACGTACGTTCCGTTCAGCGAGCCGTCGTCGCGAATCGAGAACGACTCCGGACCCTCGCGCTCGATGCTCGAGTGCCGGCGCGAGACGGTGATGTCGTCGAGGAAGATCGCGGAGTCCGGGTGACGGCCGATGCTGGTGGAGTCACGGTCGAGCACGTAGGTGCTGCCGGCGTTGGGACCGCGGAGCACGTGCAGGATCGCCGCGCCGCGCGGGACCTCCGGGACCAACGGGATCTCCACGGTGCTGTCGCCACCGCTCGCCGGGACCGCCGTGAGCGACTGTCCGCACGACGAGCAGAAACGCGCGGTGGCATCGTTGCGATGCCCGCAGTGGCTGCACACCATCCGACCAGGCTACAACGCTCGACCTCTCGTGGAGGTCGAGACTGCGGGGGCCTCAACCGGCGAGGAAGGCCTCGTACCCGGGGGCGTCCATGAGCCCGTCGAGCTCCGCCGGCTCGGCCAGCTCCACGACGAAGATCCAGCCCGTCCCGTAAGGGTCCTCGTTGAGGACCTCGGGCCGGGCCTCGAGCTCGGGGTTCACCTCGACCACCGTACCGGTCACCGGGCAGTACACCTCCGAGACGGACTTGGTCGACTCGATCTCGGCGATCGACGCGTGGGCGATCACCTCGAGACCCGCGTCGGGCAACTCCACGTAGACGACGTCGCCGAGGGCGTCCTGGGCGTAGTCGGTGATCCCGACCGTCGCGCGTGTCCCGTCGACCCGCACCCACTCGTGCTCGGTCGAGTACCTCAGATCACTCGGAGTCGCCATCACCGTTCCTCGCATCGGGGCCGAAGCTCGGGGCAGGCTACCGGCCCGCCGGCGGCGGTTCCGGTTCGGATCACAGGTCGGTGATGCGCCGGGCGTAGTGGTCCGCGAGATCGGTCGCCGCGGTCGCGTTCGCGGCCTCCACCAGGACGTGGACGAGCGCGTCATCGGGGTCCGGGAGGATGAGCGCCCAACTGTCGCCGTGGTCGAGCTTGACGCCGTCGATCAGCGTGACGTCCCGCCCCTTGGACTTCTCCACCATCTCGCGCATCACCGCACCCTTGCGCGACCACTCGACCGGGACCGAGCGGCGGGCCGTGAACACCGGGGCGAGCTGATCGACGACCTCCGCGAGCCCGCGGCCGTCGTGGGTCAGCAGGTCGAGCAGGTGCACGAAGGTCGCGGTGGCGTCGAATGCGGGCAGGAAATCCGGCCACACGACCGAGCCGTCGGCGCCGGCCGCGAGGTCCACGTCCCGGCGGGACGCGACCTCCATGATCGAGGCGGCCCCGGTCTTGGTCCACACCACTTCCCCACCGCCGCCGGTGACGATGCCGGCCGCCGCGCGCGACGCCGAGACCGGAAGCGCCACGCGCAGGCCGGGCCGCGCGGTGACCGCGAGGCTGAGCAGCGCGCCGAGCGTCTGGTGGCCGTCGAGCGAGCGCCCGGTGCCGTCGACGAGGACCGCGGTCTCACCGGCCGGGTCGATGACCATCCCGAGATCGCTGCCCGATGCCCGCACGAGTGTTCCGACCCGGGCGATCCGGGCGTCGCGCTCGCTCAGGCTGAGGGTGCTGGGGCGGGTGGCCGCGAACGGGTTCACCGCGAGCACGTCGGCTCCGACCTTGGCGAGCACCGCCGGGAGGGCCAGCGACGCGGCGCCGAAGGAGTAGTCGAGCACGACCTTGAACGCCCGGTCGTGAACGAGGTTCGCGTCGATCGAGTCCTCCAGGGCCGCGGTGTAGAACTCCAGCGCCCTCGGGGGGAACACGATGTCGCCGATGTCGCCTGCGAACGCGCGACGGAACTCCTCGCGGGCGAGGAGCCGCTCGATCTTGCGCTGGGTGAGCTCGGCGATGTCACGGCCGTTGCTGTCGAAGAACCGGATCTCGACCCGCTCGGAGTCACCGGGCGCCAGGCGGACGGTGATCCCACCCGCGTTGCGCGAGTTCCGAACCTGGAACCGGGTGAGCGGGACCGTCGCCAGCTCGACGTCCTCGACGTTGACGCCCGCGAGGTTGAGCCCACCGATGATCGAGCGCTTGAGCGCGCGGGCGACGCGGCTCGTGTCGCGGCTCGTCGTGACGACCGCGCCCTTCTGGAGGGACGTGCCGTACGCCTGCGCGAGCCGAGTCGCAACCTCCGCGGTGACGTCGACGTTGGCGATGCCCGTCGCGCCGCGCCGGCCGAAGAGCGTGCGCGCACGCTTGGTCTCCCAGAGGATCGACGACGTGACGACCGCGCCGGCCTCGACCGACTTGAACGGGTACACCTTCACGTCGGACGTCACCACGGCGTGCTCTCCGACGAAGCAGTCGTTGCCGAGCACCGCGCCGGGTTCGATCGCTGCGTGGTTGCGGACATCGCAGGCACGCGCGATCACCGCCGCGCGCACGCGGCTCGACGCGCCGAGATACGTGTGCCCGTGCACGACCGAGTGCACCACGTGGGCGTCGTGCTTCACCACGACGTCGCCACCGAGCACGGTGTGGTCACCGACGTGCGCGCCGGACTCGATGCGGCAGTTGGGTCCGATGATCGCCGGCCCGTCGATCTGGGCATCGGGATCGACCTCGGCACCCTCACCGAGCCAGATGTTCTCCCGCATGCGGAATCCCTCGATCTCGACCTCCACGAGACCGTCGAGGATGTCCTGGTGGGCCCGGAGGTACGCGTCGTGGGTCCCGACGTCCTCCCAGTAGGCGTCCACCACGTGGCCGTAGAGATCCTCGCCCTTGGCCAGCGCGGCCGGGAAGACGTCACCGCTGAAGTCCACGACCTCGCCCGACGGGATGAAGTCGAAGACCCGCGGCTCGAGCACGTAGATACCCGTGTTGATGGTGTCGGAGAAGACCTGGCCCCACGTCGGCTTCTCGAGGAACCGCTCGACCCGGCCGTCCTCCCGGGTGATGACGATCCCGAACTCCACCGGGTCCGACACCCGCTTGAGCGCGATCGTGCCGAGCGCGCCCGACTCGCGGTGCGCCGCGACCAGGCCGGTGAGGTCGACGTCGGTCAATACATCGCCCGAGATCACGAGGAAGGTGTCGTCGAGCTCTTCGGCCGCGTTGGCGACCGAGCCCGCGGTCCCGAGGGGCGTCTCCTCGGTCGCGTAGCGCATCTCCACGCCCAGCTCCGCCCCGTCGCCGAAGTACGTGCGGATCTGGTTGGCGAGGAAGGCCACGGTGACGACGATCTCGTCGAAGCCGTGCTGCGCGAGCAGGCGGACGATGTGCTCCATCATCGGCCGGTTCGCGATCGGCATCATCGGCTTGGGCTGGTTGCTGGTGAGGGGGCGCAGGCGGGTGCCCTCGCCGCCCGCGAGGATGACCGCCTTCATGTCCGCTCCTTCGTGATGTCCAACCCCTCCGCCCGTCCGGCCCGTCCGTCGCGCAGCGCCTGCCGCGCGATGGGGACGTACCCCGCCGCCGCCAGGTAGCTCAGGACGAGCCCACTGACGGTGAAGATCCACGTGACCGCGGCCAGGACGTCACGGCCGGCTCCCGGGTTCGTGTTGTCGAGCCAGAGGAACATCGGGAGGGCGAACATCAGCGCCAGCGTGCCCGCCTTGCCGATCCACTGAACGTCGATGCGGCGCGCGCCCTTGGCCGCGAGCCCGAGGGTCGCGACGCTGATCAGCGCCTCCCGGGCGAGGACCACGAGCCCCACCCACAACGGGACGCTGCCGTCGATCATGAGCGCGACGGCCCCCGAGATCAGCAGCGCGCGATCGGCCACCGGGTCCATGACCTTGCCGATCTCGCTGCCCTGGTCGAAATGGCGCGCGATGTAGCCGTCGACCCAGTCGGTCGCGCCGAGCACCGCGAACAGGATGCCGGCCGCGATCGGCCGGTCGTCGTGGAGCAGCAGCCAGAGGAACCACGGGATCGCGAGGAGCCGTAGCGCCGAGATCAGGTTCGGGATGGTCCACAGGCCCCGGTCGCGCAGGGGCTCTTGCGGGACGGCAGCCATGGCCTCAGGGTAGCCACACGGCCTTCAGAGGGTGTACTGCGCCGCTGTCCGGCCGGTGAGGATGGGCAGGATGTGCGCCCGCGCGACCGCGACGTGGTCCGGATGGTCGCGATACGCGCGGTATCCGTCCTCGTCGTCGAAGTCCCCGATCACCACGAAGCTGCCGTTGCCCGGATCGATCCCGAGATCGCGCCCGACGCGATAGTCCCGCAGCTCCGGGATCGTCGCGGGCAGCGCCCGCAGGGCCGTGACGACCGCGTCGATCTGCTCGTCGGTCGCGTCGTCCGCGAACGTCAGCACCGAGACGTGTCGAATCATTGCAGTCCTCCGTCCGCTCCACCGTCGACCGGGATCGCAGTGCCCGTGAGATACCCCGCCGCCTCCGAGCAGACGAAGGCGACGCACGCGCCGAAGTCGGCCGGCTCCCCCACCCGCCCGGCCGGCACGGTCGCGCCGAGGTCGGCCGGATCGCCGTACAGCCCCGCGATCCGCTCGGTCGCGTGGAGGCCGGGCTGGAGGCTGTTCACCGTCACGCCGTCGGCCGCGACCTCGCGCGCCAGCGTCTTGAGGAACCCGGTCAGTCCGGCGCGCGCCGTGTTCGACAGGATCAGGTTCGCGATCGGCTGGCGGACGGCGATCGACGTGATCGCGACGACTCTCCCCCATCTCCGCTCACGCATGGCCGGCAGGGTCGCGCGGCACATCGCGATAGCCGACAGCGCGTTCAGCTCGAAGGCCCGGGCGTAGGCGCCGACGTCGTCGATGGACGCGAAGTTTCCCGGTGGTGGTCCACCGGCGTTGGCCACCAGGATGTCGACACCTCCGAGCGCGTCCGCGGCCTCAGCGACGAACCCCTCCGCCCCGGCCACTGTGCCGACGTCCGCGACGATCGGGACGACATCGCCACCGATCCGGCGGGCGGCGTCGGCGATCTCCTCACCGTGGCGGCTGCAGATCGCGACCTCGACCCCTTCCGCCGCGAGCGCCGAGGCGGCGGCAAAGCCGAGTCCCTTCGACGCGGCGGCCACGGCGGCGCGCCGGCCCGCGATCCCCAGATCCATGCCGTCAGTATGGCGGACGACGTCCCCGGCGGAACCGGACGCCTCCGGGGATCAGTGGATCGGCCCGTCCCCGTCGCACAGCGAGGCGACACCGGTACGCCCGGTCCGCCGGGCGATGATCTCGGCGCAGATCGCCACGGCCGCCTCCTCGGGCGTTCGGGAGCCGATGTCGAGTCCGATCGGCGCCATGATGCGATCCAGCTCCGCCTCGGTGACGCCCGCCTCCCGGAGCCGCTCGACGCGCGTGGCATGCGTCCGTCGGCTCCCCATCGCGCCGAGGTAGCCGACCTCGGTCGCGAGCGCCCCGACGATGGCCGGGACGTCGAACTTGGCGTCGTGGGTCAGCACACAGACCGCGTCACGGAAGCCCAGCGTCTCGCCGACGGTCGCGAGGTAGCGGTCGGGCCATTCGTTGACCACGACGTCGGCCATCGGGAACCGCGCCGCCGTCGCGAACACGGTGCGCGCGTCGCAGACCGTGACGTGGTATCCGAGCACCTTTGCGATCTTCGCGAGCGCGGCGGTGAAGTCCACCGCACCGAAGACGATCATGCGGGGCGGTGCCGCGAACGTCTCGATGAACACCTCGACGGTGCGCTCGCGGGCCTCGCCGTGCTCCCCGTAGTGGCGGGTCGACGTGAGCCCCGCACCGAGCTCGGCGCGCGCGTCGCGCGTGACGACCCGGTCGAGGTCGGGGTTCCCCAAGGTGCCGAGCGGCGCCAGGCCGTGCTCGACGAGCAGCTTGGACCCGATCCCCGGGCCGGCGACGACCGTCGCGAGCGCGACGGGACGGTCGGCGCGCAGGGCGTCGGTGAGCGCCGCGAAGACCGCGCCCTCGCTCACCAGTCCAGCGGCTCGACGTAGAGGTGGACCGTGCCCCCGCAGGTGAGCCCGACCGCGAAGGCCTGGTCGTCGGAATAGCCGAAGCTCACGACCCCACGCGGCTTTCGGCCGGCGAGGATCTCGAGCGCCTCGGTGACCACGGCCCCCTCGACGCAGCCGCCCGACACCGATCCGGCGACCTCGCCGGCGTCGTTCACGGCCATCGTCGCGCCGGGATCACGCGGTCCGGACCCCTCGACGCCCACGACTCGGACGATCGCGACCTTTCGCCCTGCCGCCCGCCATGCCTCGATGTCGTCCAGGACCTCCTTCACGCCCCGACCCCCGTCCGGGTGGTCACGCGTCGGTCCGTCGTGGTGCGCTCGATGACCTCGACCAGCGCCTCGAGCGACGCGAGCGAGTGACCCTCGACGAACTCGTCCACGTGGGGAAGGGCCGCGGCCATCCCCGCCGCGAGCGGCGCGTACCCGGGGCTCGCCTTCAGCGGGTTGACCCAGACGATGCGGTGGGCGACCCGGCCGAGCCGCGCCATCTCCGCGCCCAGGAGCTCGGGCGCGCCGCGGTCCCAGCCGTCGGAGACGATCACGACGACGGCGCCGCGCGCGATCCCGCGGACCCCCCACTCGGTGTTGAACGTGCGCAGTGTCTCCCCCAGCCGGGTGCCACCCGACCAGTCGACGACGCGGGCGGCGGCCGCGGCGACCGCGGCGTCGGGATCTCGTGTCGACAGCTCTCGCGTGACGCGCGTGACGCGGGTCCCGAGCGCGAAGGCCTCGACCCGGGTCCGCGCCACCACCGCGGCCTGCAGGAATCGGATGATCACGCGGGCGTAGGGCTCCATCGAGCCGCTCACGTCGCACAACACGACGAGGCGGCGTGGGCGCAACGACGGGTGCCGGGCGTAGCGGCGGAGCGGTTCGCCGTCGGTGCGCAGGGCCGCCCGCACCGTCCGGCGCACGTCCGGACGCCCGGCCGCACGTCGCGTGCGGACGAGCCGCCGGGACCGGCGAGTCGCCCCGACGACACGGAGCCGGGTCAGGGCCCGGCGCGCCTCCTCGTGCTCGGCCTCGGTGTAGCTGGCGAAGTCCCGGTGCGCGAGCACCTCCGCGCGGCTGAAGCGCAGCGTCAACACCGGGACGTCGGCGGGATCGTCACGCACCGCGCCGTCCTCCCCACGGTCGTCCTCGAGGCCGTCCCGCGCCAGGACGGCCTCGACCGGCACCTCGCTCGGCGCGATCCCGGCCGGCAGGTCGGCGAACCAACCCCGGAAACACTCGTCGAACCGCACCTCGTCCTCCACGCGCCGGCAGAGCGAGGCCCGCGCCGCCCAGTAGACGCGGTCACCGCGGGCCCACCCGACCGCGGTCAGGGCCCGGGCGAAGAGCAGCACGCTGTCGGTGGAGACGCTCAGGCCCGCCGCGCGGAGCAGGCGGGCAAAGCCCACGACCGCGCGCGCCGGATCGATCCCGCCGCTCGGGTGGACCGCAGGTGCGCGGTCGTGCTCAGCCACTGCGGCCACCCGCGCCGACGAGCCGGTCGAGGCCGTGCTCGCGGACGCGCGCGTGGTCCTCCCGGTACTTGAGCACCACGCCGAGCGTGGCGTCCACGGACGCCTCGTCGAGCCGGGCCCGCCCGAGGCGCTCGAGCGCCGCCGCCCAGTCGATCGTCTCGGCCACGCCCGGTGGCTTCGCGAGGTCGAGCCCGCGGAGCACCGCGACCGCACCGGCGACCTCGCGCGCGAGGGCCTCGGCCACGCCGGGCACCTTCGTGCGCACGATCGCGACCTCGCGCTCGAAGTCGGGGTGGTCGATCCAGTGGTAGAGGCAGCGCCGCTTGAGCGCGTCGTGGACGTCCCGGGTGCGGTTCGAGGTCAGCACCACGATCGGCGGGGTCTCCGCGCGCACCTCCCCGAGCTCGGGGATGGTGATCGTGTAGTCGGACAGCAGCTCGAGCAGGAACGCCTCGAACTCGTCGTCGGCGCGGTCGATCTCGTCGATGAGGAGCACCGGCGGCCGGCCGCGGTGGTCGATCGCGCGGAGCAGCGGACGCCGGACGAGGAACCGCTCGGTGTAGAGCTCGTCCTCGTCCACGGGCCGCCCGGCGGCCTCGGTGGCGCGAAGGTGCAGGAGCTGGCGCGGGTAGTCCCACTCGTAGAGGGCCTGACCGGTGTCGATGCCCTCGTAGCACTGCAGCCGGAGCAGCTCGGTGCCCCGCCACCGGGCGAGCACCTTCGCGAGCTCGGTCTTGCCGACGCCGGCCTCACCCTCGAGGAGCAACGGACGGGCGAGCTCGATCGCGAGGTACACCGCGGTGGCCAGGCCGACGTCGGCAAGATATTCGTGCGCCGCGAGCGCGTCACTCACCTCGTCGACGGCATCGACCATGCAGGCAGGCTACAAGCCGACCGCGGCCCCCTCGGCCCGGGGATCGGTTGCGACGGTGTAGCCCACCGCGGCCGGACGGATCGCGTGCGCGTGGCCCATGCCCGAGTCGAGCGCCCCCACCTCGACCACGTGGTGACCACGCGCGCGCAGGCCTTCGGGCACCGTCGCGTCGGTGCCCACCTCGATCCGCACCTTCCAGTCCCACGGCTCGACCCGCCAGCGCGGCGCGTCGATCGCAGCCTGGGGATCGGTGCCGTCGTCGACGATCGCGCTCAGCAGCTGCGCGTGCACCTGCGCCTGCGCGTCGCCACCCATCGAGCCGAACACGAGGTCCGGCGCGCCGTCGCGCAGCACCAGACCCGGGATGAGCGTGTGCATCGGCAGCTTCGCCGGGGCGAGTGCGTTCGTGCGTGACGCGTCGAGCGCAAACGACGAGCCCCGGTTGTTGAGGTTGATCCCCCACTCGGGCACGTGGACCCCCGAGCCGAACGCGAGGAAGTTGGACTGGATCAGGCTCACGAGGAGACCGTCGTCGTCGGCCGCACACAGGTACGCGGTCCCCCCGCGTTGGGGCCGGCCCGGCACAGGGACGGTGGCCCGGTCGGGGTCGATCGCGTCGCGACGGTTCGAGACCCAGGCATCGCCCAGCAACTCCGCCGGGGTCACGGTCATCGCGGCAGGGTCCGAGACGTGGTCGTCCCGGTCGCGCAGCCCGAGCTTCACGGCCTCGACCACCACGTGCGTGCGGGCTCCGGGGGCCATCCCGGCGAGGTCGAAGCCGTCGAGGATGCGCAGGATCTCCAGCGCGGCGACCCCCTGGGTCGGCGGCGGCAGCTCCGCGACCTCGACGTCGCGGTACGCGCACCGCAGCGGGTCCTGCCACGTTCCGGCGTGGTCGGCGAGGTCCTCGGTCCTCAGCAGGCCGCCCAGGCGGGCGACCGCGGCCTCGATGTCGGCCGCGACCGGTCCGCGGTAGTACGCATCGGGCCCGTCGGCAGCGAGCGTCTCGACGAGCCGGGCGAGCGCCTCCTGGCGGAGCACGTCACCGACCGCCAGTCCGCCGTACACGGCCTGCCAGTCGGCGAACTCCCGGTACAGCGGCGCGTAGCCCTGGGCAGCCGCCGCCCCGAGCGGGGTGAGCACGAAGCCGTCACGCGCGTACCGGATGGCATCGGACGCGAGGTCGCCGAAGCTCATGGTCCCCCACCGCTCGAGCAGGTCGAACCAGCCCGCGATCGCGCCGGGCACCGTGACCGCGTGCGGACCGACGAGCAGTGGCGTCCCCGCGAGCGCGTCGGTCACGCGCTCGATCGTCGCGGTCCGCGGCGAGCGACCCGATCCGAGGTAGCCGTGGAGCTCGCCGTCCCAAACGATGGCGAAGAGATCGCCGCCGTACCCGCAGTAGTACGGCGCGACGACCCCGAGGGCCAGGTTGGCCCCGACGATCGCGTCGACGGCGTTGCCGCCACGGGCGAGGACCGCGGCGCCGGCCGCCGAGGCGAGGTAGTGCGGGGTGACGAGCCCGGCCCGCGGGAACGGTGCCGCAATGCCCGGCACCATCACGGGCGGCTCACTCGTCGCCGACGGGTGCCGACTCCGACGGCACCGCCGTGAGGTCCAGCTCGGCTGCACCCAGACGGGCGAGCGTCGCTTCGTCGCCGGCCGCGATGCCGCCCTTGACCGGGTCCTCCACGAGCCGCTGCATGTGCTTCAGGCCGTACCCCGCGTACAGACCGTCCTCGACCCGCTCGTCGAAGCTCCAACGCAGGGTGGCCATGCGCCGCTTCTCCATCCGGCCGGTGGTGGGGTCGCCGACGAGCTCGGTGCGGGCACGGCCGAGCGCGCCGAAGATACCGATGGTCCCGTACTCGTACAGGTGGTGGTACGCGGGGTCCATGCCGAGCGATCCGAGATCGGTGAGGAACAGCGATGCGTACAGCGGGTCGTTGTCGATGAACACCTTCGGGAACATGCCGAGCGCCTCGAGCAGCCGGTAGGCGGCGAAGACGCCGCGCCGGAGGAACCCCGGCAGCATCAGCACCAACCCCAGCTCGCTGTCGACGCTGCTCTTGGTGCCGCCGAACTTCGCGCCCTGGAGCTGCGTGCGCATCGTCGCCACCATGTCGGCGAAGGACTCGTCGGGCTCGAACCGGCGCTTGAGCACGAGGAGCGGCGCGCCCCGCTTCATGCGCTGCTTCGCCGAGTAGGAGACCCAGATGCCATCTCGCTGATACATGCGGCCGCCGGCGACGAACCGGTTGAGCGCCGGGAACTCGGTCATCCCCTGGCGGGATGCCCACAACACCACGTGGAAGAGCCCCGCCCGGGTGCCCGGATGCGCCTCGTTGAACGCCCGCAGGAACCGTTCCGCGTTGCGGACGTCGATGCGCTGTTCGAAGTAGACGACCGACTCGTTCCGCGTCCGCATGACGTACGGCATGACCCGGCGCAGATCGGTGCCGTCCTTGACGAGTTCGCCGTCCGCTCGGCTCCACCAGAACACGTCCGAACGCTAGCCGGGTGGTCCGGCAGGCGAGATCGCGTCCCGAACCGGGCGGCTCACTAGCCTCCGGTCATGCGGATTCTCGTGGTCGGAGCCGGAGGGGTCGGAGCGGCCATCGGCTCCATCGCCCGCCGTCGCTCCTACTTCGACCACCTCACCGTCGCGGACCTCGACCCCGACCGCGCGGCCCGGGCCGTCCGCGGTCTCGACGACCCCCGCTTCGCGGCCGCGACCGTCGACGCGTCGAGCGCCGACTCGGTCGCCGCCCTCGCCCGGGAGGTGCAGGCCGACGTGGTGGTCAACGCCTGCGACCCGCGGCTGAATCCGCCGATCTTCGACGGCGCCTTCGCCGCGGGCGTGACCTACCTCGACATGGCAATGCACCTCTCCCACGCACATCCGAACCGGCCGTACGAGGAGCCGGGCGAGAAACTCGGCGACGCGGAGTTCGCGGTCGCCGATACCTGGGCGGCGGCCGGCCGGCTCGCGCTCGTGGGCATCGGCGTCGAACCGGGTCTCTCCGACGTCTTCGCTCGCTACGCGGCCGATCACCTCTTCTCGGCGGTCGACGAGGTCGGGGTCCGCGACGGCGCGAACCTCGAGATCGAGGGCTACGACTTCGCACCCACGTTCTCGATCTGGACGACCATCGAGGAGTGCCTCAACCCGCCCGTGATCTGGGAGCGCGACCGGGGCTGGTTCACGACCCCACCGTTCTCCGAGCCTGAGACGTTCGTGTTCCCGGGCGGGATCGGCCCCGTCGAGTGCGTGAACGTCGAGCACGAGGAGGTGCTCCTGATCCCCCGCTGGGTCGAGTGCAACCGCGTGACCTTCAAGTACGGCCTCGGCGACGAGTTCATCGCGGTGCTCGAGGCGCTGCACAAGACGGGACTCGACCGGACCCAGCCGATCCGCGTCCGGGACGTCGAGGTGTCGCCGCGCGACGTCGTGGCCGCGTCGCTGCCGAACCCGGCCGAGCTCGGGAACCGGATGCACGGGAAGACCTGCGCGGGTACGTGGGTGACCGGCACCGGCGTCGACGGCTCCCCCCGCGAGGTGTACCTGCACCACGTGGTGGACAACGACTGGGCGATGCGCGAGTACGGCCACCAGGCGGTCGTCTGGCAGACGGCGATCAACCCGGTGATCGCGCTCGAACTGCTCGCCGGCGGGATGTGGTCCGGGGTCGGTGTGCTCGGCCCGGAGGCCTTCGACGCGCTGGCGTTCCTCGACCTGCTCACGGAGTATGGATCCCCGTGGGGGATGGAGGAGCGGACGCCGGCGGGCGCCTAAGCGATGCTGCCGGTGGATCGGCGCAGCCGCTCGTCGCGCATGGCCCGACCCGAGCCGCGCAGCTCGTCGACCTCGTGCCGCAGCCCCTTGCGCGGCCCGAACCGCCAGACGAGCGCGGCGATGAAGGCCGGGACGCCGAACGCGGCGAGGCAGGCGATCATCGCGGTCCACCACCCCGCCCGCGAGTAGCCGGACCAGAACCACACGATCGACGGGATCCGGGCCGAGTCCAGCGCGAACCAGAGCACGCCGACGACCCCGATCCCGTAGCCCACTGCGAGGAACATGCTGCCCCCAGGTCCGATGCCGGCCCCACGCCGACCCCGGATTTTCCCATCTCGACCCGCCGGTGTCGAGACCGGGGCGAGCCGACCCGCCGGCGAGACGGATCCGACGGCGCGCGGCCCGTCAGGGCGGCGCGATCAGCGACTGGTAGGCGGCGGCGTCCACCGCGAGGCCGGTGGTCGTACCGTCGCCCCGGGGTACCTCGACCCGCTCGCCATTGATCTCGAACACCACGCGGTCGATGCTCGGCACGCTGGTCAGGGTCAGCACGACCTGGGCGATGGTCTGCACCGGGATCGACTGGCGCCCCTCGAAGCTCGAGTCGAGCCGCACGGTGGCCCGGCCCTGGTGGACGTCGGCGAGCGACACGGCACCGCCGCCGAGCGTCGTCACGAGCCCCGCCTGCGATTCCGCCGGCGTCGGCCCCGATTCGAGCTGTGCGAGCGCGACGGCACCCGTCGGGACCTGCTTCGTCTTCCGGATGGCCCCGACGAGGCCGGTCGGCGACACGAGGTAGACGACCAGACCGCTCCCGCCGGCCAGGGGACGCGTCGTCGTGGTGGTGGTCGCGTCGAGCAGCCCGAATGGCACCGCGTCGTGGTCGACCGCGACCGGCTGGTCCTGGCTGTTCACACCGCACCCGCCGAGCAGCACGGCGACCACGACCAGCACCGCGCCGGTCCGCAATCTCATGCCGACCGCCACGGGAGCTCCACCACGAACCGCGCACCGGGACCGTCGACGGCGTCGAGGACCTCGACCTTCCCGCCGTGGAGGCGCACCTGCTCGGCCACGAGCGCGAGCCCGAGCCCCGACCCGTTGGTGCTCCCCCGCCGGCCCGCCGCCGAGCCGCGGTGGAACCGCTCGAAGATCAGGGCCCGCTCTTCGGGTACGACCCCGGGCCCCGAGTCCTCCACCTCGATGCGAGCC
This sequence comes from uncultured Acidimicrobiia bacterium, assembly GCA_963801105.1. GTDB lineage: Bacteria > Actinomycetota > Acidimicrobiia > IMCC26256 > JAENVU01 > JAENVU01. The sequence continues at coordinate 2,661,659 of CAWDDH010000003.1, read as the reverse complement.
ATGCCGCCCTGACGATCGAGCCGGATCACGTCCACCCCACCAGCGTAGGCTCGGGCGTTGGCCGTCAGGTTGCCGATCACCCGCTCGAGGCGCCGCTTGTCGAGCAGCAGCCGCTCCCCCGCCACGCCGGGCCCGACCTCGATGCGCACCGGGTCCTCGAGCCGGTCCGTGTAGCGGCGGACGAAGTCGTCGAGCGCGACGGGCTCGAGCCGCACCTCCTCGGCTCCCGCGTCGACCCGGCTGATCTCGAGCAGGTCCTCCACCAGCAGGCTGAAGCGGGCGATGTCCGCGCACAGGAGGTCGAAGATCCCTTGAATATCGGCCGGGAGCTGATCGCGGCGACGGCGCATCAGCTCGGTCGCGGCCGCGAGCGTGGTGATCGGTGAGCGCAGCTCGTGACTCACGTCCGACGTGAAGCTGGCTTCGCGCTGGAGCCGGTGCTGCACGGCGTCGACCATGTGGTTGAACGAATCGGAGAGGAGCGCGAGGTCCGGGTCGTCGTACTGGGCCAGCCGGGCGTCGAGGTCGCCCGAAGCGACCCGCTCGGCCGCCCGAGCCGTCGCGGTGAGGGGGCGCACGACGAGGCGGGCGACCCACCACGCCAGCAGGGCTCCGAGCACCGTTGCGACCGCGCCCCCTGCGACCAGTGCCGCCGAGATGGTCCGGAGGGTGCGATTCAGCGGTGCGATCGACGTGACTTCGTAGAACGCCGCCGACTCGGCCGGCAGCGGGACCCCGGCGATGAACACCGCCGTGCCGTGGGAGCGCGTCCGCTGATGTGCGCTGGTGTCCTCGGCGACGAGCCGGCGGAGCCGGAGCGGGATGTCGGACCGGCCGACGCCGGCGCTCGTCGCGAACCACGAGCCGTCCACGTGCACGAGCGCCTTGCTGTCCGGCGCGGGCTCGAAGTCCGCGACCGCCGCCGCGCGGTCGGGCGTCGCGAGGCCCTGCCGCATGATCCTGGCGTCGGTGTAGGCCTGGCGAAGCAACGCACGCTCACGCTGCTGGACGAGGTAGCGCTCGCAGATCGCGAAGGTCGCCACCGCGATGGTCGCCGAGATCAGGAGGCTGCCGACGGCGAAGGCCACGACGACACGGAGGCGCAGGCTGCCGCGGATTCCGCGACGCCCGCGCGATTCGGTGCGGTCGGACGGATCCGCCTCGAGCTGGAGAGTCACCGCTCCAGCTTGTAGCCGAGCCCGCGCACCGTCATGATGATCTCCGGGTTGCCGGCGTCCTTCTCCACCTTGGTCCGCAGACGCCGGATGTGGGCGTCGACCAGTCGGGTGTCCCCGAAGTAGTCATAGCCCCAGACGCGTTCGAGGAGCTGCTCTCGGCTCAGGACGATGCCGGCGTTGGTCGCGAGCTCCGAGAGCAGGTTGAACTCTGTCTTGGTGAGCGAGATGGGCTCGCCCTCGCGCAGCACCACGGCTTCGTCGTGGCGCAGCTCGAGGTCACCGAAGCGGATCGGCAGCGACCGCTTGTCGTCGCCGTCGCCGGGACCGAGTGCGTTGACGCGCCGGAGGTGGGCGCGGACCCGGGCGGCGAGCTCCTTCAGGACGAACGGCTTCGTCACGTAGTCGTCGGCGCCGGCCTCGAGGCCGGCGACGATGTCGTGACTGTCGGAGAGTGCGCTCACCATCACGATCGGCAGCGTGCTGTCGCTGCGGATCTTGCGGACGAGCTCGAACCCGCTCATCCCGGGCAGCCGGATATCGAGGAGCACAAGATCGGGCAGGGAACCCGTGAACATCTCGAGTGCCCGCTCGGCGGATTCTGCCTCCCGGACCGTAAACCCCTCGTCCTCCAGCGCGACGCGAATCGCGGTACGTATGCGGTCGTCGTCCTCAACCGTGAGAATCTCGTCTGCCATCTGCATCCATGTTCGCGCACCGCCGACCGCCGGGACGAGAACACCTCCCGAGCGGCGGCTCGGAATGACCCACGTGGTCACGCGACCGCGACGCACCTCGGGCCGCGCGGCGGGTGCCATCCGACCCGCAAAACCCCCGGCGCCCGCGCCGATCCGACCCTCCGGGGGGAGCCGGTAGCGCTCGCCGGGGTCAGCGGTCAACCTCGAGATTGTGCCGATTCCATGATGTTTCGGGCCGCGTGCTCCGACCCCGGCGGCGTTCGATAGCCTGCCGCGAGGGCGCCCTGTCCCCGAGCACCCTGCCCGCTCGGGTTGATGGGGCGCTCCTTTTCTTCCGTCCCGGCACCTCGCTGGGCGCGGCGGCCTCGCTTCCCACCGACCGGGCGGTCCCGCGCAATCCCCGCCGCCGGCCCCGGTCGAGCTGGCAGGCTGGACCGGTGACCGCGGTGCGCAGCTCCTCGATCGGCGCAGTCCGACTCACCCGGATCCCCTACTTCGACGTCGCCCTACCCCCCGAGGCGATCGGGCTCGACGCGGCCGATGTCGCGGCGCGTCGAGTGGGCGCCGTCGTGGTGTGACGGCACGCAGGTACGGGTCGGCCAGGCCTTCTGGGTGATCGAGTCCGAGGGACGGACCGTCGTGGTCGATCCCTGCGGTGCCGCCGACGCCTTCCTCCGCGAGGGACCCGAGGCGACCACCCATCAGGACGCGGCGTTCGCCAGGTTCCGCGACGCTGGCTTCGACCCCGCAGCCGTCGACGCGGTCGTGATGAGTCATCTCGACGGCATCGGGATGTTCGCACTCGTCGGGCCCGACGGTGCGTGGCGGCCGGCGTTCCCGAACGCGCCGATCGTGATGAGCGACCTCGAGTGGACGCGCGTGCGGGCGCGTCGCGACGTCTCGGGGATGCAGGCGCTGCTCGCGCTCGATGCGCTCGGTGCGGTCGAGCGGGTCTCGCTCCCGTACCCGGTCACACCCGAGGTGCGGCTCGTCCGCTCCGGGGGTCACACCGAGGGGCACCTTACGGTGATCGTGGAATCCGACGGCGCACGCGCGCTGTTCCTCGGGCACCTCGCGGTGACGCCGGTGAGCGCGGGCATCGTCACGCCGGCGGCGCTGCACGACGACCCGCAACTCGGCGACGACGCCCTCCGCCAGTGGCTCGCCGACGCCGCCGGCGATGACGCCCTCGTCATCGGACCGCTCTGGCCCGACCCGGGTGCGGCACGGGTGGCAGCAGTCGACCCGATCGTGCTCCTGCCCGCGGCTCCCTGAGCCCGCTCAGCCCCGGACGAGCATCATGATCAACGCGTAGTGGCAGCCGGCGGCGGCAACCGTCATCACGTGCCACGCCTCGTGGAAGCCGAACGTGTGGGGCCGCAGACGCGGTCGCTCGAGACCGAAGAGGATCGCCCCGATCGTGTAGAGGGTGCCGCCGGCGAAGAGAAGGAGGAGCTCCGTCGCGTTCAGCTCCTGCACGACCACCGGGAGGGCGACGACCATGATCCAACCGAAGGCCACGTAGAGCGCGCCCCCGTAGCGGTTCATGAAGTCCCACCGGGTGAAGGTGAGCGTGACCCCGATGACCGCGACGGTCCACGCCATTGCGAGCAGGGTGATCCCCCACTCGGGCCGCAGGGCCAGGAGGGTGATGGGCGTGTACGACCCCGCGATGAGCACGAAGATCATCGCGTGGTCCGCCCGCTGCATCCGCTCGCGCACCCGCGGCGACCATTCACCGCGGTGATACGCCGCCGACGTGCCGAAGAGAGCCGCCACCGACGCGGCGTAGAGCGACGCGGCGACGTAGGACGACGCGTGAGCTGCCTGCACGATCAGCAGCGCGCCCGCCGGCAGGCTCAGCCAGAACACCGCCTGGTGGAGCCGGCCTCGCCAGCGGGGCTTCGGAGCGGGGGTCTGGACCGGGTCCGGCGCGGCGAGACTGTTCACGCCGGAATGCTACGACCGCACGACCGTGTCCGCCCCCCACTCCGTCCGGAACAGGTCGAACGACCTGGGGCCACTCTCAGGTTCTGATGCCGCCTCGCTAACCGTGGATGACGATCGAACCGCCCGAGACCGCGAGCAGCGCGGTCGCGCTGTCCGCGGCACCCGGCAGGTTGTCGTAGAGGACCGCGCCAGTGCTGCCGTTCCAGACCTTGATCCGGAACCGGTCGGGTCCGGTCTTCCCGCCGTCGATCACCGAGACGAGGTACTCGTAGCCGGCCTGGTGGTTCACGCGGCCACTGCCCCGGTAATAGGCCTTCGTCTGGTCGTTCTCCACCACGAGCCAGAGGTCACCGGTCGAGTGGAAGTCGAGGCCTCCGCTCTTCAGGTCGAACTCCGTGTTGCCCTTCGGCACCGTGTCGTTCTTGTTGTACCTCGACACGAAGCCGTAGTTCGCCTTACCGACGACATCCGGATCATTCGCGTTGTCGGGCGTGTACGCGCCCGATGGCGACGTGATCCAGCCGCCCCCGGTCACGAATCCGTTCGAGGGGTCGTACACGACGACGTACCCGGTCGCGGTGGCGACGGCCGCGCCCGTGTCGTCGTCGGTGACCGTGACCTTGACGGTGTAGGTACCGGCCGAGCCGTACGCGTGCGATCCGATCGCGGATCCGCTCCCGGCGAGCTCGGTCACGACGCCCGACGAGACCGTCGCATCGCCCCAGTCGATGGACACGACATGCGTGTCGTTCGTGCCCGCGTCGGTGAAGGTCGTCAGCGCGCTGATCGCCGTACCGACCGGGATCGGACTGATGGGCACGGTGAGGGTGCTGATGATCGGAGCGACGTTCGTGACCGTCACGGTGGCGGTCCGCACCACCGGTGCGTTGACGCCGTCGGACACGGTGAGGGTCGCGACGACCGTCGCGTCGTCGTTGCAGGTGAGCGTCGGCGTCAAGGTGGCCGTACCGGTGGCGGTGCAGCCGCCGCCGGGGTCGGTGGAGACGGCGAAGGTCCAGCCGATCGAGAGCGGGTCGCCCTCGGGATCGGTCGCCGAGCCGCTGAGGGTCACGGGTGCGCCCTCGGTGCCCGTGTACGAGCTGCCGGCGCTCACGGTCGGGGCACCGTTCACGACCACCGTGGTCGTCGCGCCGGCCGAACTGCCGTCCTTGTCGTTGACCGTGACGGTCACGGTGTAGGTCCCAGCGGTCGAGTACGTGTGTCCGGCGGTGACGGTCCCGCTGCCGGGGACCTCGCTGACCGCACCCGGCTGGATCGGACCGTCACCCCAGTCAACGGTAGCTGTGTGGTCGTCGTTCACCCCCGGGTCGGTGAAGGTCGCGCTCAGCGCGACCGGGGCACCGACCGTGGCCGGGTTCGGGGTGACCACCGGCGTCGCCACGGCCGGCGGCGCGTTGGCGATGGTGACCGGCACGGTGTCGGAGACCGTGGGGTTCACCCCGTCGCCGACGGTGAGTGTCACATTGACGAGCGCGTTGTCGTCACAGGTCAGCGCGGGAGTCAGGGTGGTCTCGCCGGTCAGGGTGCAGGTCGTCCCCGGGTCGGCGGTGACGATCGACGACGTCCATCCGATCATCAGGACGTCGGCGTCCGGGTCGACGGCAGTGCCGTTGAGGGTCACCGGTGTACCCTCGAGACCGTTGTACGGACCACCGGCACCGGCGGTGGGAGCGCCGTTGACGACGACCTCGGTGCTCTCGGTCGCCGTGCCACCGTTGTCGTCGGTGACGGTCACGGTGATCGTGTACGTGCCGGACGCCGCGTAGGCATGCGAGCCGCTGACCGTCCCGGACCCACCTGATTCGGTCGTCGTACCGGCGACGGCCGGACCGTCGCCCCAGTCGATCGTCGCGGTGTGCGTGTCGCCCAGGCCCGCGTCGGAGAAGGTGAGCCCGACCGAGACCATGCTCCCGACGGGGGCGGGGCTCGCCGACGCGACGGCGGGCGACGCGACCGGCGATGCGTTGCCGACCTCGATCGTCGTGACGCTCGAGACGGGTGCGTTCACGCCGTCCGAGACCGTGAGCGTCGCAGTGACCGTGGCGTCGTCGTTGCAGGTCAGCGTCGGGGTCAGCGTCCCCGTGCCGGCCGGCGTGCAGACCACACCGGGATCACCGGCGACCGAGAACGTCCATCCGACGGCGAGGCCGTCTCCGTCCGGGTCGGCCGCGGTGCCCGTGAGCGAGAGGGTGGCGCCTTCGAGACCGGCGTACGGTCCACCGGCGTCGACCGTCGGCGGGCTGTTGACGATGACCTGTGTGGTGCGCGTGTCGATGCCGAGGTCGTCGTCGGTCAGGGTGACGGTGACGGTGTAGATGCCCGGCGTCGAGTACGCGTGCCCGGCAGAGAGCGAACCGGCACCGCCGGACTCGCTGATGGTCGCCGGACCGCTGGTGAGATCACCCCAGTCGACGGTGGCGGTGTGGGTGTCGTTGACTCCGCCGTCGGTGAACGGCGCGAGCACCGACACCGAGGCGCCCGTCGCGACCGGTCCGGCCGTCCCGGTGAGGGTACCGAGGACCGGTGCTTCGTTGGCGACGGTGACCGTGGTGGAGGAGATCGTCGCGGGGTTCAGGCCGTCCGAGGCCGAGAGGTCCGCGCCCACCACCGCGTCGTCGGTGCAGACCAGGCTGGGTGCCAGGGTCGTGGCGCCGACCCCCACGCAGCTCCCGCCCGGGTCCAGGCCCGTCGGGGTGAAGGTCCAGCCGATCGTCAGCGGGTCGTTCTCGGGATCCGTGGCCGTTCCGATCAGCGTCGTCGGCAGTCCTTCGGTCCCGGCGTAGGGACCGCCGGTGTCCGCCGCGGGCGGACCGTTCACGGTGATCTCGCCGGTCGTCGTGACGGTGCCGAGGTCGTCGTCGGTGACCGTCGTGGTCACCGTGTAGACGCCCGGGAGCGCGTAGACGTGCGCGCCCGAGGCCGTCCCCGTCCCGGCGGCTTCGCTGATCGACGCGGACGACGACGTGGTGTCACCCCAGGCGATCGTCGCGGTGTGGGTGTCGTTGGTCCCCACGTCGGCGAACGAAGCGCTCACCGCTGCGGACGCGCCGAGCGCGACCGGGCCCGTGGGCACGGTCAACGTGCCGGCCGTGGGGGCGACGTTGCCGATCGTGATCTGCGCGGTCGAGATCACCGGGGCGTTGATGCCGTCGGCGACCGAGAGCGTCGCGGTGACGAGCGCGTCGTCGGTGCAGGTCACCGTCGGGGTCAGCGACGCGGCGCCGGTCAGGGCGCAGGACACGCCGGGGTCCCCGGTCGTCGCGAGGCTCCAGGACGTGGTCAGAGCGTCGGCGTCGGGATCGGACGCGACCCCTGCCAGTGCGACCGGGCTGCCCTCGGTGCCGGCGTAGGGTCCGCCGGCGTTCGCGGCGGGCGGCGCGTTGTGGGCCGTGAGGACGCGCATCTCGTCGGTGCCCGAGGTGGTCCGCCACTGTCCCTGGATCGTGCGCTGGTCCGGGAGGATCACGATGTCGTGCCCGGAGTTGTTGCCGAAGGAGAGGCCACGGGAGCTCCCGCCGTACAGGGTGCCCGGCGCGCCGAGCACATCCGAGCTGGCGAGGCGGCCCGGTCGCGCGATGACGCCGACGATGTCGGTCGGGAACGTGATCGTGAAGTTCCGCTCGATCGTGCCGGTCACGGGTGAGGAGCCCGGCCGGTCACTGTGGACGAGGTGACTGTCGACGACCGTTCCCGTCGGGAGCGCGGTCACGGTGAGATCCGACAGGTGCTCGTAGGTCCCGGGCGACTGGATGTCGGTCATGATCGGTGAAGCGAGCGTGACCCCCTGCTGCTCTGGGAACGCGAAGACGTCGGTCGGGTGCTCGAGCGCCTCGGGGAGGACCGACGGCGGCGCCGCGATCACCTGGATGTTCCCCGACACCGTCCCGATCGTCGCCTGGGCGATCATCGGAACTGTCCCGATCACGAGCAGTGACGCGGTAACCGCGCCCAGCAAACGACGTGGGCGAACTGACATCTTGCGCCTCCGAGCCCCAGGTGACACCCCTGCCGGTGTCACTTCCCGGCGGGCACCCTAGGGGTGGGACATGGACGACGCAAACGGACGGGAACCGGAACGCCCGGCCGAGATGGGACCGCGCGGACCAGCGGCGGACTCGCGATGCGCGGAGGCACGGGCGCGCTGACGGGACGTGATCGTCGCCGCTCGTCTCGCGCCGACCTCGCAATCATGCCACTCGCACTGACACGGACCGAAGGTCAATCCGTCCTGCTCGCAGTCGACGGCCGCGAGTTTCGCATCGAGGTTGCGCGCGTCGACGGTGGGCAGGTGCGCCTTGCCGTGACCGCGCCGGATGACGTTTGCGATCTGGCGGAAGAAGACGGCCGGCCCTCGATCGCCTTCTACCAGCATCCCGGTCGCGTCCCGTGCCCACCAAGTGCCGCACTCAGGACGCCGCCACCGCTCAGCTCGGTCGGGGCATCGGTCTCGCCGAGGTCGCGTGGGCTCGCGAGCCCGCCGAAGTCAGGGATGCGGACGTCCCACTAGGTTCCCTCCGATGCCGAGCACGCTCCGCGAGGCGACGGGGCCACCCACGCGGAACTCAGCAGCGGTTTCCTGGCTTTGACGGCCTGCGCACGATCGCGGCCGTCAGCATCGTTGTGTACCACTCCGGATTCTCGACGTCGTTCATCAACTACGGCGCGGGCGGCCAGTTCGTCAACAACCTCAACGTCGGCGTCACGATCTTCTTCGTGATCTCAGGGTTTCTTCTCTACCGACCCTTCGCGCTGGCGCGGCTCGAGAGGACGCCGGGTCCCGACCTCCGCGGTCATCTCGCCCGCCGCGTTCTGCGGATCGTGCCGGCGTACTGGCTCGCGTTCGCGATCCTGTCAGGCCTCGGCCAAACATCGCGCGTCTCACTCACGTCCGCACCGATCTACCTCTTCTTCCTCCAGATCTACTTCCCGCGGTATGCGCTCGGCGGCAGCTCGGTCGCCTGGAGCCTGTGCACCGAGATGAGCTTCTACCTGTTCCTGCCCGCGTTCTCCTGGGCGCTCGGACGACTCACGAACCGACGGTCCGTCTCGAGGATTGTGGGAAAACCGAGGTCGCGGGACTCGGCCTGCTCGCCGTCACTGGTATCGGCTTCCGAATCTGGATCGATACCGCCCCGAAACCACGGAGCTGGGTGTTCTGGCTGCCTGCCAACCTCGACCTGTTCGTCGCCGGGATGGGTCTCGCGGTGCTCTCCGCGTGGATGCAGCACCGAGCTGTCGAGCCCCAGACCGTGACGGGCCGATGGATCGCGATTGGGTCATGGTCAGTCGCTCTCTTGGCATTCTGGACGGTCTCGAACCTCGGCGGCCTCGCAAAGGGCGTCGCAACCGCCCGCGTCACAACGAACCAACTCCTGTACCACCACGTCTGCTTCGGGATCGTCGCGCTCGCGTTGGTGACACCCGCCGTCGTCGGTGCTTGGTCCGGCGGCTGGATCAGGCGGTTCCTCGCCAGCCCAGTGATGCGCTATCTCGGGCTCGTCTCCTATGGGATCTACCTCTGGCACCAGTACATCCAGAACTGGGTCATGAATGCACTCGGTGGCCAGGCGACAGAGTCCGCGACCGTCTACTGGTCCGTTTGGAACCCACCCTTCCCGGTCTTCGTCGCGATCGTCCTCACCCTCGCCACCGCCGTCAGCAGCCTGAGCTACTTCCTCGTCGAACGGCCGACCCTGCGCCGCGCACGAAGACACGTCGGTTCCGCACTCTGATGCCGGATTCCTCGTGGTCGGGGCTGCCGCGTCCGTCTTCTCCGGGCCTTACAAAGGGCTCACAGGGGGCGGGCCCAGGATGACCAGGCGCGCCGGCCGGGATGGGAAGCGCGAACAAGCCGATCCGACCGACCGCACCTTACGCGGCCGTGTCAATCCGACCGCGTGTGTTGCGACCCCGCGCCGGGGCCAGGTGGTCGGACGCAACGGTCACACCTTCGGCCGGGCGAGCCGACCATGCTTCTGGAGGCCGAACTCCTTCTCGCGCAGGTACGTCCCGCCCTTTGCGTGCGATGTCTTGATGCCGGTGTGCACAGTGGTCACTCACCGTTCCGGTTCCCGTTTTCGTGGTCGGGCTGCCGGGATTTGAACCCGGGACCTTCGGTCCCCCAGACCGACGCGCTAACCAAGCTGCGCCACAGCCCGTAAGGGGCGAGAGTCTACGCAGCGGCCGGACCCGGACCGCAGTTGGGCCGGCGTCAGCCGGCGATCCAGCCGATGAGCTGGACCAGACGGTAGAGCAGGTAGACGAGCACGGCGAGGGCGAGCAGCTTCAGGTGCCAGGGCACCGGTGGGAGCGGCTCCTCCTCCCCCCCGGCCTGGGCCACCTCGCCGACCTCCACGGGGTGCCCGCACGTCGGGCACGCGCCCTCACGCGTGACGGTGGAGGGCGAGAGGAAGCGGTCGCAGTCCTCGCACCACGGCATCAGACGGGTGGGACGCCGTGCCGACGCGAGAAGTCGTCACGGACCCGGGTGCGGGCCAGCGCGAAGCGCGCGATCAGCTCGTCGCGGAGCGCGTCGGGCTCGATCACCGCATCGACGACGAGCTCGGCGGCGAGCCGGACGAGGTCGACGTCGGCCTCGTACTCCGCGCGCTTCTCCGAGACGAACGCGGCGCGCTCGTCGACGTCGGCGATCGCCTGGATCTTGTTGAAGTACACCGCGTTCACCGCGGGCTCCGGACCCATCACGGCGATCTGTGCGCTCGGCAGCGCCAGGCAGGCGTCCGGGTCGAACGCGGGACCGCACATCGCGTACAGCCCCGCCCCGTAGGCCTTGCGCACGATCACACTGATCTTCGGGACGGTCGCCTCGGCGACGGCGGTGATCATCTTCGCTCCGTGACGGATGATCCCCTCCCGCTCGACCTTGCTGCCGATCATGAAGCCGGGGACGTCGGCGAGGAAGAGCAGCGGGACGTTGAACGCATCACACAGCCAGATGAACCGGGCCGCCTTGTCGGCACTGTCGGAGAACAGGACGCCCCCGAGGTGCATCGGGTTGTTCGCGACGATGCCGACGACGTTCCCGTCGAGCCGGGCGAACCCGGTGACGAGCTCCTTGGCGAAGAGGGCCTTGGTCTCGAAGAACGATCCGTCGTCGACGAGCGCAGCGATCACCTTGCGGATGTCGTAGGCGCGTCGCTCCTCGGCCGGAACGACGCTGCCGATCGGCTTCGCGGACCGCGCGGGCGCGTTCGCCGCCGCGCCGGTGGGTCCGAGCGCCACGATGTCGGCAGATACGACAGCCAGCGCCGGGCGCCCGCGATCGCCGCGGCGTCGTCGGCGACGAGGTTGTCCCCGCACCCGCTGACCGTCGCGTGCATCCGGGCGCCGCCCATCTCCTCGAGCGTGATGTCCTCACCGATCACCTCGGCGGCCATGCGCGGGGACCCGAGGTACATCGAGGCGTTGCCCTCGACCATGAACACGACGTCGCAGAAGGCGGGGATGTACGCGCCGCCCGCGGCCGACGGACCGAAGAGGCAGCAGATCTGGGGCACCCGGCCCGACAGGCGCACCTGATTGGCGAAGATCCGCCCGGCACCGCGCCGGCCGGGGAACAGCTCGACCTGGTCGGTGATCCGCGCCCCGGCCGAGTCGACGAGGTAGACGACGGGCAGCTCGTGCCGGAGCGCTGTCTCGGTGAGCCGCACGATCTTCTCGACCGTCCGTGCCCCCCAGGAACCGGCCTTGACCGTCGGGTCGTTGGCCATCACGCACACCGGGCGGCCGTCGATGCGACCGGTCCCGGTCACGACCCCGTCGGCGGGCAGGTCGTCGGCGAGGGCGTTGGCGAGGAGCGCGTCCTCCACGAACGACCCGTCGTCGAGCAGCTGGGCGAGGCGGTCGCGGACGAACAGCTTGTTGGCCGCCGCGAGCTTGGCGCGGTCCTTCTCCAGATTGCCGGCCAGCGCGCGCTCGGTGCGCTTGGCGATCTCCTCGGCGCCCACGTCAGGCCCGCACCGTCGTGGTCCGCGGCCCGGACCGCATGACCTGGCCCGGCAGCTCGCGCCCGACGAGATCCTGCGCGAGGTGCGCGCAGTCGATGAGCGCTTCGAGGTCGATCCCGGTGGCGATCCCCATGTCCTCCAGCATGTGCACCAGATCCTCCGTCACGATGTTGCCGGTCGCCCCGGGAGCATACGGACAGCCGCCCAGACCGCCGATCGACGCGTCGAACCGACGGACGCCCCGTTCGAGCGCCGCGAGCACATTGGCCAGACCGGTCCCGCGCGTGTTGTGGAAGTGCAGACCGACGGCGTCGGCCGCGATCCCCTCCTCGGTCAGGGCGTCGAGCAGCGTCTCGACCCGACGGGGCGTGGCCATGCCCGTGGTGTCGCCGAAACTCAGCCGGTCGGCACCACCGTCGCGCAGCCGCGCCGCGATCGCCGCGACGCGGGCTTCGGGCACGTCTCCCTCGTAGGGGCAGCCGTACGCCGTGGACACGATCGCCTCGACCGGAGTACCGGCGGCGTGCGCCAGCGCGGTCAGCTCCGAGGCTGCTGCAACCGATTCGTCGACGGACCGGTTCACGTTCTTGCGGTTGTGCGTCTCGCTCGCGCTGACGACGACCTCGATCTCGTCGACGCCGGCCGCGAGGGCGAGTTCGGCACCCTTCACGTTCGGCACGAGGGCGCGGTAGCTGACCCCGGGCACCCGGGTGATCCCGGCCATCACCTCTCCCGCGCCGGCCATCGGCGGGATGGCCTTCGCGGACACGAACGAGACCGCCTCGATCCGACGCAGGCCGGCGCGGCTCAGGGCGTCGATCAGGCGCACCCGGTCCGCCACCGGGACGGGCGCCTCGTTCTGGAGCCCGTCTCGTGGTCCGACCTCACCGATCTCGACGCGCGCAGGCCAGCCGGACATCCGGTACAGGCTAACGGTCGGTCCCCGCTGCCCCGGCTACGTGACGGTGAGGCAGCCGAAGCAGAAGCCGCCGGTGTCGCCGTACGGCCCGGACGTCACCAGATGGAGGTCACGGGTACCCGGCGAGGCATCCGGGCCGATCGAGATCGTCACGTCCAGGCGAGTCCCGTTGAGCACGGTCACGTGGTCGACGTTCGCTCCGCCACCGAGAACCTGGACCGTGGTCTCGGGCGAGAAACCCTGACCGTGGACCGTCAGAAGCGCGGTCTGTCCGGGCGCGAGCGTTGCGATGAGTCCCGGCGACGGTGTCGGCCGGAACGTCGGCGTTTCGATCACGTCTTCGACGCCGTCGCTGTCGCCGGCCAGTAGGTTCGTGGCCAGCGTGCCGAACGTGACGTAGCGCCCGTCGGCGCTCAGACCGACGCCCATGGAGTTGCCGTCCGCCGAGCCGTTCAGCGCAGTGCGACTCGCGATCCCGACGGCGCCCGTCCCGAAGTCACCCGTGTAGACGTCGGTGAACCCGTTCGTGTCCTCGGGGAGGAGCGCGCCGGAGGTCGCGAACGCGACGCGGGCGCCGTCGGACGACATCGCCATGGATGTGGGGGCCGAACCCGGCGGCACCGGCACCGGGAACGGCTTCGGCGAGGACGGGTGGTGACGATCGAGGCGAACCAGACCGGCGAGGCAGCCGGGACGCTCCGCCTGGGTGACGGCGACGTAGCGGGCGTCGTCGCTGAGCCCGATCGCCCCACCGGAGTCGCAGTCGATCTGAAACGTGGTCGCGGCCTTCCAGTCGACGACGCGGATCCCCGGGATCGTCGGGCACGGCCCCGACCCGCTGCACGTGCTGTGATCGTCGAGGGCGACGTGCAACCCGTCACCGCTCATCGCCCGCAGCGTCGTGTAGCCGCCGGCGACCGCGACCGGCGCCGGGGCGGTCCGGTCACGGACGTAGATCGACGAGTACGAGGTCCGCCCCTGGAACGACTCCCTCGCGAACGCGACGTAGCGACCGTCGGCGCTGATCAACACGGACCCCTGGAACGATTCCAGCCCTCCGGTGACGAACGGGCCGCCGTCCGGCTCGAGGCTGACCAGCGAGAACGCGCCGGTGACCATGTCGCGCACGTACACGTCGGTGCCGGGCCAGCCGTACTGGGACTGCAGGTTGGTGTCCCCGGGCACGAGGGTCGCGACGGTGAGGAACGCCACGAAGCGACCGTCCCGACTGATCGCCGGATGGGAGCCGCCGAACGGCACGCCATCCGCGTCCTCGGTGACACGCGCCGTCGTCCCGGTGAGCGCGTCGTGGCGGAAGACCTCGAAGGTCGGGTCGAGCGCGGATCGACGGCCGGTGAAGACGGAGAAGCGGCCATTGCCCGAGATGCTCGGGCCGCCGGGGTACCAGCCCAGCCACCCGACGCCGGCCGCGTTGTCACCGGCCGGCGCGGACACGTCCAACAACGTGGCGCACCCGGTGGTCGCGAGCAGCGCGATCGCTGCGATGGCGAGCGGTCGTGCGAGCCTCCGGATCATGTCACCCTCCCCAGGACGTGACCCGGCAACGGTAGTGCCTCCGGCGTCGGTCGCGACTGCCTAGTCCTGGCGGCGCCGGACGCGGATCTTGATCGGCGTGGGACCGAGGTCGAAGTGCTCCCGGATCATGCGCTCGATGTAGCGCAGGTAGGTGGCCGGCAGGGTCCGCGTGGCGAAGAGGGTGAACGTCGGTGGGTCGGCGGCACCCTGGGTGGCGTAGAGGATCCGGGGGCGGTGCTTGCGGTCGAGCGGCGGCGGGTGCTTCTGCTGCGCCTCCCGGATCACCTTGATGAGCCCGGCAGTGGGGATCCGGCGGTGGTACGCCGTCTCGGCCTCGCGCAGGGCCGGGAGCACCGTCTTGAGGTTGCCGGCCGGTCAGGGCGGAGATCTGCAGCGTCGGGGCGTAGCCGAGGAAGCCGAGCCGGTCGGCGACATCGATCTTGATCTGCTCGCGCTCCTCGGTCGGCACGAGATCCCACTTGTTGAGCACGACGACGATCGCGGTCCCGGCGCCGTCGATGCGCTCCGCGAGCCGTTGGTCCTGGTGCGACACTCCCTCGGTCGCGTCGATCACGAGCAGGGCCGCATCGGCGAGGTCCACCGCGTCCAGCGCCCGCAGCACCGAGTAGTACTCGGTGTCCTCGTCCACCCGGCTGCGGCGGCGCATCCCGGCGGTGTCGACGAAGCGCAGCACGCCGTCCTCGCTCTCGACGATCGTGTCGATCGTGTCGCGCGTCGTGCCGGGCATGTCGTGCACGACCGACCGCTCGTCGCCGACGAGCTGGTTGAAGAGCGTCGACTTCCCGACGTTCGGCCGGCCGACGATCGCGACGGAGAACGGTCGCGGGCTCTCGGGCTCGGGCTTCGCCTCGTCGTCGCCCGGCGGCAGCGCATCGACGACCGCGTCGAGCAGGTCGCCACTCCCCCGCCCGTGGATCGCCGACACCGGGTGGGGTTCGCCGAGGCCGAGCTTGGCGAACGGCCAGATCTCGTGCTCGCGGCGGTCGTCGTCGGCCTTGTTCGCGACGAGCAGCACGGGCCGATCGGACCGCTGGAGGATCCGCGCGACCTGGGCGTCCTCCTCGGTCGTGCCGACGGTGACGTCGACGACGAGCAGGACGACGTCGGCCTCGCGGATCGCCCGTTCGGCCTGGAGGCTCACCTGCTTGGCGAGCGGCTCGTCGGTCGCGATCCAGCCGCCGGTGTCGACGACGAGGAACGAGCGACCGTTCCAGTCGGCCACGAGCTCCTTGCGGTCCCGTGTGACGCCGGGCTTCTCCTGCACGATCGCCTCGCGGCGACCGACGAACCGGTTGACGAGCGTCGACTTGCCCACGTTCGGGCGGCCGACGATCGCGACGACGGGACGGGTCATGCGGTCGCTGCGATCGGGGCGCCCCGCAGTGCGGCGACGAGGGACACGCCGTCGGTCGGGACGACCTCGACCGGACGGGGCAGGTCCGTGAGCCGCGAGCCGTCGAGGAACCGGTCCTGAGAGAGCACGACGTCCGGCAGGAGCACGCGGGTGTCCGCCGGGACGACGGCGAGCGCCCGCGCGAGGTCCGCGCCCGTGAGGAGCCCGGTGACCGCGATGTTGCCGCCGAAGAACGAGTTGGCCACGGGCCGGATCTCGATGGGCGCGCCCGCGACCGATTCCAGCGTCGGGACGAGCGGCGTCAACACCCTCGCCCCGTACTCACCGGTGAGCACGACGGTGCGGCGGGGCGGGGCGGCGGTGCTCCGCTCGTCGACGACGTGGAGCCGGCGCGGAGCCCGATACCCCTCGGCCGGGGCGCCGTCGACCCACGCGAAGAAGCCCGCGCGCGGACCGGTCCCGGCGACGACCCGGCCGCTCGCCGCGGCGGTGACCTCGTCGTGGAACGTGCGCGCCATCCCGATCCCGTTCTCGTGCTGCACGAAGCCCTCGTACTCGTCGGCGGTGGGCATCGGGCGATCGGTCATGAGGAAGTACTCGTCGGCGGCGAACACCATCCGGTGCCCGAGCGCAGCGAGGAACCGGCCCTGCCAGCGTGTGATCGTCGCGAGCACGCCGTCGGCCTCGGCCCGGGTGTGCGGTCGCATGTCGGGCTCGCCGTTGTGCGCCGACACCCCGAGCGGGACGACACCGACCGAGGCCAGGCCGGGGAAACGGTCCAGGACGCCGAGCAGCGTGTCGTCGAGCACCGCGCCGTCGTTCACGCCCGGACACACCACGACCTGCCCGTGGATCTCCACGCCGGCGTCGAGCAGCAACCCGAGCCACCGCAGGCTCGTCGCGCCGCGGCGGTTCCGCAGGAGCCGGGTCCGGACATCGGGATCGGTGGCATGGATCGAGACGTAGAGCGGACCGAGACCCTCGGTGAGCACGCGCTCGAGGTCGGCCTCGGTGAAGCGGGTGAGCGTCGTGAAGTTCCCGTAGAGATGCGAGAGCCGGTAGTCGTCGTCCTTCAGGTACAGGCTCTTCCGCATCCCCTTGGGGAGCTGATGGATGAAGCAGAACGGGCAGTGGTTGTCGCAGGTGCGGATCCGGTCGAACACCGCGCTGTGAAGCTCCAGCCCGAGCGGGGCCCCGGCCGGCTTGTCGACCGTCACGACGCGCTCCTGCTCGCCGTTTCGCAGCGTGAGCGCCACGTGGGGCTCGTCGACCTGGACCTGGTAGCGGATGACGTCGCGCAGCTCCTCGCCGTTCACGTCGACGATCTCGTCGCCGACGCTCACGCCTGCGGTCGCGGCCGGACTTCCGGGCGCGACGGCAACAACACGTGCAAGGGGCATGGGGGGAGTCTAGGAGCGCGCACCGCCGGCGTTAGCCTTGAACGGTGCCCGTCCGCAAAGTGCTCCTGGCCGAGCCGCGCGGCTTCTGCGCCGGCGTGGAGATGGCGATCAAGGCCCTCGCGTGGATGGTGCGACTCTTCCCGGCGCCGGTGTACTGCTACCACGAGATCGTCCACAACCGGCTGATCGTCGAGCGGTTCGAGAACCTCGGGGTGGTCTTCGTCGATGACATCGACGAGGTCCCCGCCGGGGCCCCGCTGATGCTCTCGGCCCACGGCTCGGGGCCCGAGATCGTCGCCGCGGCGCGAGACCGCGACCGTTTCGTCGTGAACGCGGTGTGCCCGCTGGTGACCAAGGTGCACCACGAGGCCCGTGTGCGCGCCGGGAAGGGCTACACGATCCTCTACGTCGGCCACGCCGGCCACGACGAGGCCGTCGGCACCCTGGCGGTCGCGCCCGGGGCGATCCGCCTGGTCGAGCACGACGACGACCTCGACCAGGCCCTCGCCGAGGTGACCGACCCCGACCGGGTGGCGCTCCTCGCCCAGACCACACTGGCGCTGCACGACTGGGAGGGCATCGCCAACGACGCCCGGGACCGCTTCCCCGAGCTCTGGACCGCCACGCGCAACGACCTGTGCTTCGCGACGACCAACCGGCAGTCTGCGCTCTCGGCCATCGCGGCCCGAGCCGACGCGGTCGTGGTCATCGGCAGCGCGAACTCGTCCAACACCATCGCGCTCGCCAAGGTCGCCGAGACCGCGGGGTGCCCGAACGTCCTGCGCATCGACGGTCCGCAGGAGCTGACGCTGGCCACGCTGGGCGAAGCGTCGGTGGTCGGCGTGACCGCCGGAGCGAGCGCGCCGGAGGACACCGTGCAGGCCGTGATCGCGAAGCTCGCGCCGACCGAGGGAGTCGAGCTGGTCCACGTGACCGACGAGGACGAGTACTTCCCTCCGCCGCGCGAGCTCCGGGATCTCATCGCCGGCGACGACCGCTCGATCTCCGCCGCCGACGTGCTCGCCGATCTGGTTCGCAGCTCCGGACGCTGAGTTCCCGTGCTCCCGGTCACCGCGACGACGCTCCGACTGTTCCTCCACGTGCTCGCTGCGACCGTCTGGGTCGGTGGGCAGATCACACTGGGAGCCGTCATCCCCGCGTTGCGACCGGCGGCGGACGACCCGGACCCTGAGGCGGCGCGGGCACGCATCCGCGCCGTCGCCCAGCGGTTCCAGGTCGCGGCGTGGACCGCGTTCGCAGTGCTGCTCCTGACCGGGGTCTGGAACCTCACCGCCCTGCACGTCGGCGATCAGGGCGGCCCGTGGCTCGCGACGCTCATGGCCAAGCTCGGCTGCGTCGCGATCTCGGGCATCGCGGCCGCGGTGCACATCCTCGTCGCCGCGCCCCGGGTCCGTGCCGCCACCGACGCGTCGTCCCGACGCGCCGCCGCCGCCTTCTCGGGCGCGTGCGAAGGCGTCTCGGTGCTCTTCGCCGTCGCCGCGCTCTTCCTCGGCGTGCTCCTCTCCGGCTGAGCGGCACCCGTCACCCCGGGTCGACGCGCAGAACCGCCCCACCACCCACCACTCTGCCGGCCCGAATCGGGGAGTTCAGGCCTCGATTCGGGCGCACACATCAGGTGGAGGAGCAGCCGGCCTCGGCACGGGCGTCGTCGAAGAGCGACTGGAGCGACTTCATCAGCTCGTCGCTGAGCGCCACGAGGTCCGCGCGATGTCGGGTCGTCGCCCCGGCCGGCGGCCGGATCGGGGCACCCACGCGGACCGACACCCTGTGCAGGCGCGGCAGCTTCTTGCCGCTGGCGAGGATCTCCTCGCTGCCGCCGATGCCGACGGGCACGATCGGCACCCCGAGGCGCACCGCGAGGTAGGCGGTGCCGTCGAAGAGGGGCGCGATGTCGGGGCCGTGGCTGCGCGTGCCCTCCGGGAACACCGCCGCCGGTTCCCCCGCCTCGAGCGCCGCCTGGATCGCCTTCATCGCCGACCGCGCGCTCGCGGACCCGCGCGTGACGGGAATTCCGCCGAGCGCGATGAAGAGCTTGTTCCCGAACGAGTTGGTGAACAGCTCCTCCTTGGCCATGAACCGGATCCGGCGACGCGTGATGAAGGAGACGAAGGGGGTGTCGAGGTAGGACCGGTGGCTGGGCGCCACGATGAACGCCCCCTCGGTGGGGACGTGCTCGGTGCCCGAGATGCGGATCCGGAAGAGGACCTTGGAGATGCCGAGCAGGAGCGCGCGGGCGAATCCGTAGAACGTCACGTTCCCGCCTCCGCCGTGCGGAACCGGTCCACGATCTGGGCCACGATGTCCTCCGGGGTGCGATCGGTCGTGTCCAGGATCATCGCGCCGTCGGCTGTGCGGAGGGGCGAGGCGGCCCGACTCGAGTCCGCCGCGTCCCGCCGGGCCATCGACGCCCGGAGCTCGTCCACCGACACGTTCCGGGCCGAGGCCTCCTCGTCGCGCTGGCGCCGAAGGGCCCGTTCCGCGTCCGACGCGGTGAGGAAGACCTTCACGGGCGCGTCGGGGAACACGACCGACCCGATGTCGCGACCCTCCACCACGCCACCGCCGCGGGCGTCCACCCAGGCCCGCTGCCGGGCGACGAGCTCGGCCCGCACCCCCGGGTGGGCGGAGACGGCCGACACCGCGGCCGTCACCTCCGGACCGCGGATCTCGGCCGACACGTCGTCGCCGTCGAGGGTCGCCGCGCCCTCCCCCACCTCGATGCGGACCTTTCGGGCCAGCGCGGTCACACCGTCGGCATCGGTGGGCTCGAGCCCCGCCCGCAGCACAGCCGCCGTGATCGCGCGGTACATGGCACCGGTGTCGAGCACCTCGAGGCCGAGCGCGGCGGCGACGCCGCGCCCGATCGTGCTCTTGCCCGAACCGGACGGGCCGTCGATCGCGACGACCCGGCGGGCGGTCCCGAGGCTCACGACAGCACCGACTCCAGGTCCGCGGCGAACCCCGGATAGGACACCGCCGTCACGGCGAAGCCGCGGATCGTCGTCTCCCCTGCCGCCGCGAGCCCGGCGACCGCGGCCGCCATGGCGACCCGGTGGTCGGAGTGGCTCTTCAGCACGGCACCGACGGGCGCGCCGCCGCGGATCACGAGGCCATCGGGTCGAGGCTCGACACCGATCCCGAGCTGGGTCAGCTCCTGCTCGACGGTGCCGATGCGGTTGCTCTCCTTGACCGCGAGCTCCGCCGCGTCGTGGATGGTCGTGACGCCCTCCGCGAACGCGGCCGCGATCGCGAGCACGGGCAGCTCGTCGATGATCGCCTCGTCGCCCCCGATGTCGGTGGCCGCGAGGGCGGACGCGACGACGTGGATGTCCCCGACCGGCTCGCCGACCTGGCGTCCGGTGATCGTCACCTCGATCTGCGCACCCATGCGGCGCAGCACGTCCACGTACGCGATCCGCCCCGGGTTGAGGCTCACGTCGGTGAGCGTCAGGTCGGAGCCGGGCACGATCGTGGCCGCCACCACGAAGAATGCCGCCGACGACGCGTCTCCCGGGACCGTCAGCTCGAACGGCTCCGGCTGACCGGCCTCGACGCGCACCGTACGGGCGTCGGGGCGCGCGAGGGTGACGCCCAGCGCCCCGAGCATCCGCTCGGTGTGGTCCCGGCTCGGCTCGGGCTCACGGATCTCGGTCACGCCCTCGGCCTGGAGGCCGGCGAGGACGAGCGCGGTCTTGACCTGCCCGCTCGCGGTCGGCAGGTCGTGACGCACGCCCTGGAGCGCGCCGCCCCGGACGACGATCGGTGCCAGCGTCGCGCCCTCGCGACCGTCGACCCGCGCGCCCATCGCCCGCAGGGGCTCGAGCACGCGGCCCATCGGTCGCGCCGACAGCGACTCGTCGCCCGTGAGCACCGTGAGGAACTCCCGGCCCGACAGGAGGCCGGCGAGCATCCGCATGGTGGTGCCCGAGTTCCCGCAGTCCAGGACCCCGGCCGGCTCGCGCAGGCCCGCGAACCCGGACCCGCCGACCGTGACCGCGCCGTCGGCGTTGCGCAGGCGCACCCCGAGCGCGTCGAGGCACGAGGCCGTCGCGCCGACATCGGCGCCGTCGGCGAGGCCCCGGAGCACGCTCCGGCCCTCGGCCATCGCGGCGAAGAGCAGCGCCCGGTGCGAGATCCCCTTGCAGCCTGGAAGCCCCAACGTCCCCCGCAACGGGCGACCCCCGACGAGCGTCAACTCGTTCGGTACCGTCACCGTCATCGCGCACCTCCTCCGGCGGTCACGACACGTCCTTGCTGCTCACGTGGTAGCCGGCGGCGACGAGCGCGGCGTCGAAGGCGTCGACTCCCGCCTCCGGGACCACCATGACGAGCACACCGCCCTCGCCCTCGATCGAGTGGGCGATCTCGATGTCGAGAATGTTCACGCCGAGCCGACCCGCCATCGTCGTGACCTCCGCGAGCACCGCCGGGCGGTCCGGCACCGGCACCCGCAGCTCGACCAGGGGACCGCCGACCCGCGCACCGTAAGGAAGGTTGCGCCGGGCCCGCCGGCCCTGCTCGAGCACGCCGAGAAGCCCGTCGCCGTCGGCATCGGCGACGAGCACGCGGACCGCGTCCAGCGACGCCCGGTACGCGTCCAGCGCGGCGAGGATCGCGCCGCGGTTGGCGACGCAGATGTCGGGCCAGATCCCCGGGTTGCCGGCGGCGATGCGCGTCATGTCGCGGAACCCGCCCGCCGCGAGACGCAGGAGCAACGCGTGCTGGTCGTTGCGGGCGTCGGCCACGTTCATCAGCGTCGTCGCGGCGAGCTGGGGCACGTGGCTGACGACGGCGACGAGCGCGTCGTGCTGCTCGGGCGGAATCTCCACGATCTCGGCGCCGACCCGGCTGATCGCGGCGCGGACCGCGGTGTACGCGGCGAAGTCGGTGTCGCCGGTCGGGGTGAGCACCCACGTCGCCCCCGCGAAGAGGTCGGCGGTCGCACCGTCGAGGCCGTCCTGCTCCGAACCGGCCATCGGGTGACCGCCCACGAAGCGCGCCGCGAGCTCCGGGCGCGCGGCCTGCACGGCGTCGACGACCGCGGCCTTCACCGATCCGACGTCGGTGACCGCGGGCGCGCCCGCGTCGAGCGCCTCCACCACGGTGTTCGCGACCTTGCCGACAGGGACGGCGGCGATCACGACGTCGCACCCGGCGACGAGGTCCGCCACCGAGCCCGCGACCGAGCTCACCGCACCCAGCTCGGCGGCGCGCGCGGCGACCGACGCGGTCGCGTCGTAGCCCCGGACCTCGACCCCGGCCTTGCGGAGGGCGAGACCGATCGAGCCTCCGATGAGGCCGGTCCCGATGACGCCGACCCTCACCGTCACTCCGGCAGGTCGTCGCGCAGGGTGGTCGCGCCCTCGAGGTACACATGATGCAGCTCCGCCCGGCTGCGGTCGGTCTCGAGGTGCATGAGCACACGGATGGTGCGAGGCATTCCCCCGGCGATGTCCAGCTCGCGTGCGCACAGCAACGGCACGTCGCCGAGGCCGAGCGAGCGTGCGGCGGTCGCCGGGAACTGTGCATGGAGGTCGTCGGTCGCGGTGAACACGATGCTGACGAGGTCGTCGTGGTCCACCACGTTGCGCTCGAGCATCGCCGTGACCAGGGCCCTGGTCTTGACGGTGATCTCCTCGGCGGTGTCGACCTCGCAGGTCGTGGCACCCCGCAGCGCTCGGACGGGCATCCGGGCGAGGCTACCCGGTGCCCTCGGGACCGGCGCTCCCGTACAGGCCCCGGACCTCGGCGGGCGTCAGCGGTCGCCACTCCCCCGGCGCGAGGGCGCGATCGGCAACGGGACCGACGCGCGTGCGGACCAGGCGGCGCACCGGATGCCCGACCGCCTCGCACATCCGCCGGACCTGGCGGTTGCGACCCTCGTGGATCGCGACCGCCAGGGCGGACTGGTCGCCGTGGCCCTGGACCAGCGTCACGCGTGCCGGCGCGGTGAGGCCGTCGTCGAGCTCGATGCCTTCGCGGAGCCGGCGCAGCACCGCCCGGGTCGGCACGCCGTCGACCTCGGCGAGGTACTCCTTCTCCACCCCGAAGCTCGGGTGCGTCAGCCGGTGGGTCAGCTCGCCGTCGTTGGTGAGCACGAGGAGCCCCTCGGTCTCGATGTCGAGCCGGCCGACCGGATAGACGCGGGGCTCGGGCGGGACGAGACCCACCACCGTGGGCCGCCCCTGCGGATCGCTCGCGGTGGAGACGACGCCCGCCGGCTTGTTGAGGAGATAGTGGACGAGCCCGGGTCGGGTCGGGACCGGGATTCCATCGAGGGTGACGGCCACGGCCGCAGGGTCCACCCGCCGACCGATCACCGCGACCTCACCGTCGACCGCGACCCGTCCCGCGAGGATCAGCTCCTCACACGCGCGGCGGGAGCCGAGACCGGCCTCGGCCAGGACCTTCTGCAGCCGAACGCCCTCGGGCGCTTCGGTCACTCGTCGGTGAGGTCGGGGCCCGCGACGGTCGGGTCGGTCGCGTCCGCCGACTCCCCCGCGTCGCCCACGGCCGCGGCGTCGTCCACCCGGAGGTGCAGGCCCCGCTCGAGCGCCTCGACGACCTCGGGCTCGGGCACGAACTCCGCGAGCGGCGGGAGGTCCTGGAGCGAGTCCAGCCCCATCTGCTCCAGGAACCGCGGGGTCGTGCCGTAGAGGATCGCCTGGCCGGGGCCCGGGTCGTGCCCGAGCTCGGAGACGTAGCCGCGCTGCATGAGCGTGGCGATGGTCGACTCGACGTTGACGCCGCGGATGGCCGAGAGCTGTGCGCGCGACACGGGCTGCTTGTAGGCGATGATCGCCAGCGTCTCCAACGCCGGCCCCGACAGCCGCGCGGTCTGGCCGTCGAGCACGAAGCGCTCGATGTAGGGCGCCATGTCGGCGTGGGTCTGGTAGCGGTACCCGCCGGCGATGCGCACCAGGGTGAACCCCCGCCCGTCGCGCTCGTAGTCCTCCGCGAGCTCGACACAGAGCGCCTCGATCTCCTCGGTCGGCGTCTCGGTGAGCTGGGCGAGCACCTGGGGCTCGACCGGCTCGATCGCGGCCATGAGCACCGCCTCGATGGCGCGCTTGGTCTCGGTCATGACCTGTCCGCTCATCGCCCTTCCCCCACTCAGCCGGCCGGGACGGTGTCGTGGTCCGCGGGCTCGGGTCCGGCCAGATCCACCGCGACCTCGAACGCGTCGAGGTCGCGGTCGTCGTCCTGCGCGTCGGAATCGTCGTCCTCGTCTCGCGCGGTGGTCTCCCAGTCCTCCATCGAGGTGACGTCGAGCACGGACTCCTCCTCGGAGATCCGCCGGACCGAGAGGTCCCCGAAGGTCTCGACCTGGTTGACGTCGACGATGCCCTGCTTGTACAGCTCGAGCACCGCGAGGAACCGCACGATGACCTCGATGCGGTCGTCGATGCCGGCGACGAGACTGCGGAAGCTCACCGGCTCGGTTCCGCGCAGCTGCACGAGCAGCGACTCGGCCGCCTCGTACACGCTGACCCGGATCGGCGCGACGTGGTACAGGTCCACCTCGGGCGGCGCCACCGGCGGCGTGAGCCCACGGATCGCCGCGGCCAGCAGCTGCTCGCCGGTGAGGCGAGCGAGCGGGTCCGGGGCGAGCGAGCGGAACGGCTCCTCGGGCCCCGCCGAGCGGGACACGACCTTGCCCCCCCGCCGGAGCATCCCCTCCATGACCCGGGCCGCGTCCTTGAACGTCTTGCACTCGAGCAGACGGGCCAGCAGGAGGTCGCGCTCCTCGAAGCGCAGCAGCTCCTCGTCGAGCTCGGCGGACTCGGCTCCCGGCAGCAACCGGCGGACCTTGAGATCCACGAGCGTGGACGCGATGAGCAGGAACTCGGTGGTCACGTCGAGGTCCACGCGGTCGAGCTTCTCGACCTCGGCGAGGAACGCGTCGATCACCTGGGCGATCGAGACGTCCCAGAGCTCCACCTCTTCCTTCAGGATGAGGTGGAGCAGGAGCTCGAAGGGCCCCTCGTAGACCGAGGTGTGGACTTCGTAGGACATTCCTCCCGCAGGCTAGCGGTCGGATCGCGCGGAATGAGCGATCCTCGCGCCGACCTGCCGGGTACGGTCTCGGCCCATGGGGCGCAGCTTCTCCGGGATACAACCGTCGGGTGAGATGCACCTCGGCAACTACGCCGGTGCGGTCCGGCGCTGGGTGGACGACCAGGACGACGGCATCTTCTGCGTCGTGGACCTCCACGCCATGACCGTCCCCTACGACCCGGCCGAGCTGACCGCCGAGACCCGCCGCCTGGGCGCGCTGCTCGTCGCCGCCGGGCTCGATCCGGCCCGCTGCGTCCTGTTCGTGCAGAGCCACGTGCCGCTCGTCACCGAGCTGACGTGGATCCTCAACTGCGTGGCCACCGTGGGCGAGCTGCGGCGGATGACCCAGTTCAAGGACAAGGGCGCCGGGCAGGAATCGGTGAGCGCGGGCCTGCTCGACTATCCGGTGCTCATGGCGGCCGACATCCTGCTGTACGACACGGACACGGTGCCCGTCGGCGAGGACCAGGTCCAGCACGTCGAGCTCACCCGCGACGTCGCGATCCGGTTCAACCATCGCTTCGGCGACACGCTCGTGGTCCCGAAGGCCACGGTGCCGCCGGTCGGGGCCCGCGTCAAGGACCTCCAGAACCCGGCGGCCAAGATGAGCAAGTCGTCCGAGTCACCCCAGGGAACGGTCCTGGTCCTCGACGCGCCGGGCGCGATCACCAAGAAGGTGAAGTCCGCGGTCACCGACTCGGACACCGCGGTCCGGTTCGACCCGGAGGCCAAGCCCGGGATCTCCAACCTGCTCGCCCTGCTGTCGGTCGCGACCGGTCGGCCGATCCCCGACCTCGAGGCCGAGTACGCGACCGCCGGCTACGGCACGTTCAAGGGCGCGGTCGCGGAGGCCCTCGTCGAGTACCTGCGCCCGACGCGCGAGCGCTACGAGGAGCTCGCATCCGACCCGGCCGAGCTCGGACGCCTCCTCGCCGGAGGTGCCGAGCGTGCCACCGAGCTCGCGGCGGCGACCATGGCGCGCGTCCGGAGCGCAACCGGGCTGTTGCCGCCGGGCTGATCCCATGACCGACGTCGAGCAGCCCCGCCGGTACGAACGCTCTGGCTCCGGCCTCGAGTTCGACCGCGTGGCGTTCTTCAGCGACGCGGTCTACGCGATCGCGATGACGCTCCTCGTCGTCGGGATCGGCTTCCCGCACGTGCGCGACTCCGAGCTCGGCAGCAAGCTCGCGAGCCTCGACTCGGAGATCATCAGCTTCTTCCTCGGCTTCGTGATCCTCGGCTTCTACTGGATCTCGCACCACGCGCTCTTGGCCCGCCTGCGGGCGATCGACGCGACGTTCCTGGCGATCAACCTGCTCTACCTCGCGGTCGTCGCGTTCCTCCCGTTCCCGACGGCCGTCGTCGGGAGCAACGGATCGGTACCGCTGGCGGTCGTGCTCTTCGCCTGCTCGCTCGCGGCCGTCTCGATCTTCGAGGTCGCGCTCTACGTCTGCGCCCATCGCCGCGACCTGCTGACGCGCCGGCCGTCGGACGCCGAATACCGCCACGACATCGTCGCCGGCCTGATCCCGGGCCTGGTGTTCCTGCTGTCGCTGCCGCTCGCGTTCGTCGCCCCCAACTACGCGCTCCTCTCGTGGGTCCTCATCGTCCCCGCCGAGCGCCTGGCCGACCGGCTCCTGGTGGTCCCGACCCGGTCGTGACCGGCGGCGCGCTCAGCGCCGTCCCGGGTGCTCGGCGCGGTGGTCCTCGTCGTCGCGGTCGTGACGGTGTGACTCGCGCGCCCGATCGTGATGCGCCTCGTGATGGTGCCCGTGATGGTCCCGGTGATGGTCCCGGTGATGGTCCCGGTGGTGGTGGTGTGAATGGTGGTGCCGGTCGTGGTGCGACCCGTCGTCGTCGCGGATCGTCACGGATCCGGTGCCGTCCGCGACGGTCGCGCCGCTCACCGCGTCGACCGCGACCGAGAACTGCTCGCTCGGTTCGGGGATCGCGTCCGCCACGACCTCGCCCGGGATCGTGCCGCTCGTCGCGCCCGCCGCGATGGTGACCGTGCCGGCGGTCGCGGTGAAGTCGGCGGCGGTCGCGGTCCCGGCCGTCGCGGTCCAGTGGAAGGTCACCGGGCCGGGGGCCGGCGCGGACAGCTCGACCGGCACCGGGGCCGGCGTGACCCCGCCCGTGCCCTCGGTGACGGTGAGATCGTGCACCGTGAGCTCGGGGAGGTCCACCGCGCCGAAGGAGAGCGGCGCGAACCCGTTCTGGACGACGGGGTCGTTCAGGTTCGCCGCCGAGAGCACACAGGTCCCCGGTGCGGCCGCGCAGTCGAGCTGCCCACCGTTCTGGGTCGTGATCGACGAGCGGACGGCGAACGGGGTCGAGAACGTGCCGTCGCCGCCGCCGGGCAGATGGAGGGCGCCGGCGATGTCGCAGTCCCCGTAGGACAGCGGCCCCGGCGCGCACTGCGCGATCACGATGACCGGATCGGGCGTGAACATGGAACCCGTCACCGTCACCCGCTGCCCGTCGGTCAGCCCGACCGCCGGCGTCACCGTGACGGTCGGGGGCGGCGGCGGCGTCGACGTGGGATCGAACGCGATCGGCGCGGTCGCGCCGGGGAGCGGCGGGAGCCCGGACGAGAAGTCGAAGTCGTTCTGGTCCACGGCGTGGATCACGCAGGAGAAGGCGGGGTCGGTGCAATCGATCGAGTCCGCCGAGAAGCCGAACCCGACCCGGGTCACGGCGAAGGAAGTGTCGATCCCGCCGGTCGCGTCGGCGGTGAGCTGGACCGCCCCCGAGCACGTCACGAAGTCCTGGGGCGTCGCGGGAACCGCGCACTGTTCGACCCGGACCGGCCCCGACGGAGCGAATCCGCTCCCGGTCACGTGGACGTCCTGGCGGTAGCCGAGGTCGGTGTCGGGGGCGACGGTGATCGCCGGCGGGGGTGGGATCGGTGCGTTCGGGTCGAACGTGAGCGGGAACGAGTACTGCTCGTAGGAGCGCTCACCGTGGACCTGGATCGAGCACTCCACCCCGGAGTCGGTGCAGTCGACCGGCCCGGTCGGTCCGCTCGTGATGCGCTTGACCGAGACCGTGAAGGAGACGTCTCCGTTCGCATCAGCTGCGCCAGGCCCCGTGAACGAGCCCGAGCAGGACCCGAACTGGACCGCCTCCACGCAGCGCGAGACAGAGACGGCCTCGCCCGGACGGAACCCGGATCCGGTGACGGTCACGGTCGTCCGGTAGGGCAGGTCGGTGATCGGCGTGGCGTCCACGGTGGGCAGCGGCGGCGGCGGCACCGAGTCGTCGAAGCTGATCGGCGCGGAGGCCGAGAGCGAGAAGCCGCTCGGCAGGTACTCGTCGGCCGCGATCGAGCAGTCGACGGTGGCACAGTCCGCCACCTCGACCCCCGTGGGCCCGAAGGCGCCCACCAGGCGGGCGGCCGGCACCGTGGTCGTGAAGGTGCCGCCGGCGGGCACCTGGAGGTACCCGATGGAGTCGATGCAGAACCCGGGATCAGACGCCGGGCACTGGGTCAGCTCGAGGTCGCCCCCGGCCTCGAAACCGGTCCCGTGGACCTCGACGGCCTGCCCGTCCACCAGGCCGTCGGCCGGTGTCACGGTGATGACGGGATCCGCGGCCGGCGGCTGAGCGGGATCGAAGTCCAGCGGCACGACCGCGACCTGCTCGAGGCCGGGGTACCCGATCGCGGCGAGCACGCACGACTCGACGAGGCAGTCGCTCGGCTGCCCGTCGACGTCGAGGACCCGGAGCGAGAGCGGGAAGTCCACCGTGAACGCGCCCGAGGCATCGGCGGTGGGTCGGGTGCCGGTGAAGGTGCAGAACGGCGTGGCCGATGAGCACTGCGAGACGCTCACGGTCTGCCCGGGGTCGAAGCCCTGCCCCCGGACGGACACGATCTGGCCGCCCACCAGCCCGGTCGCCGGATCGACGGTCACCGTCGGGTTCGCGCGCGGCGGTCCGGGGTCGAAGGCGAGCGGGGTGGACGCGTCGATGCCCGACGACGCGAGATTGCTCACCATCACGGTGCAGGTGCCGGGCGCGTCCTCGCACTCGACCAGCCGACCACCCGCGAACAACGTGCGGGAGACGGAGAAGTCGAGTGAGACGTTGCCGGACGGGTCCGGCGAGATGAAGGTCGCGGTGCGCAGGTCGCAGCTCTCGGGGCCGGTCGGGCTCCCGGCGCACTCGGCGACGACCACCTCCCCGGAGGCGAACCCGCTGCCGGCAAGGGCCACCGACTGGCCGTGGACCAGCCCGGTGGACGGCGTCGCGCTCAGCGACGGCACGGCCGCGGCCCGGAGCGACCCGCCCGCCGTCGGCGCCGGGCTCGTGGCGTCGCGATCCACGGCCCGCTCCCACGCGGACCGGCCGGCCGACGCGCTGGCGTGCACGCCCGGTCGGCCGTCCGCGGTGATCGGTGCCGCGCCGACCGCGCTCGGCGCGAGCAAGACGGCGCCCAGCGCGGCCATGGTCAGACCCTTGTGGAGTCGGTGACCGTTCCGCCCCATCTGCCCCCCCGGGTAGGCCGGGCACGCTACCGCCTCGGACGCCCCCCGACCAGGTTCGGTTCCCCGCCTAGCGGTCCGCGGCGTCGAGCACCGCGAGCACGGTCGCGGGGATCGGGCCGCTCGCCGCCCGGTCGGGAGCGTGGTGGAGCTCGGACCACCAGGCTGCCTCCTCGGGCCCGCCGGCCCGGCGGATCTCGTCCGCCCCGATCTCGCCGTGCAGCTCGTAGCGCCCGAGGCGTCCCGTCAGCCCGGGGCGGCCGGCCCAGCCCTGGACGCGTGCCCGACCGAGCAGGCCGCTGACGAGCGTCGCCGCCACGCGCCCCGTCGTCCCCAGCCGGGCGGCGTGCTTTCCGACGTCGTGGAGGAGCGCGGCAACCACCCAGACCGAGTCCTCGCCGGAGTGCTCCGCGACCTCGCGGGCGCTCGCGATCAGGTGGCGACGGTCCCGGTCGTCCAACCGGGCCAGGAGCTCGCACTGCGCCGGCGTGAGGCGCGCCCGGGCCCACTGCTCGTCGGCGGCGGTCGGAGGCCGGCGGGACAGCGACGTGAAGAAGCGGCGGAGGTAGTGCCCGGCCGTCGCTCCGGCGCTCACCCGAGGATCGCCGCGTCGAGCAGGCGGACGAACGGCGTGAGGACCGTCTCGACCACGCCGGTCCAGAACAGGAGCCCGAAGAGCACCAGCAGCCCGTACGGGCGGAACCGGTACCACACCGGCTTCCAGGATGCCGGCATGACCAGCTCGAAGATGGCCGAGCCGTCGAGCGGCGGGACCGGGATCAGGTTGAACACGGCCAGGAAGATGTTCACGAGCGCGAACGAATACGCGATCTGGAAACCGAGCGGCGGGTGGGTGATGTTCTCGATGTAGTACCCGGCCGGGAGATGGTGCGCGACGAACTGGTACTCCGCGGGCGCCCCTGCGAGCAGTGGGCGGGCGACGAGGATCGCCACTGTCGCCAGCAGCAGGTTCGTCGTCGGCCCGGCCAGACCGACCAAGAACATCTGCGCCCGGGGGTTGCGCAGGCGCGACGGGTTGACCGGCACCGGCTTGGCCCAGCCGAAGATCGGGGCGCCCGTGAGCGCTCCCATCGCCGGCAGGATGATCGAGCCGAACGGGTCGATGTGCGGGATCGGGTTGAGCGTCAGGCGTCCGGCGCGCTTGGCGGTGTCGTCGCCGAACCAGTACGCGACGACCCCGTGGCCGATCTCGTGGAGGATCACCGCGACGACGAGCGTCGCGAAGAAGACGATCGTCGACTGGTCGAGCGTCACACGTCAGCGCGTCGTGCCGTCAATGGGGATGCGACGCGCACGTGATGCAGTAGCGGGCCGAGGGCATCGCCTCGAGCCGCGCCGGGTCGATCGCGTTGCCACAGTCCTCGCAGCGCCCGTACGTCCCGCCCTCGAGCTTGGCCAGCGCGGCCTCGATCTCGGCGAGGTTCTCCGTGAGGCTCCCGGCGAGCGCGTCCACCTCGCCCCGCTCCGCGGTCACCTGACCGGAATCGGCGAAGCCCTCGTCGAAGGGCAGCTCGCTGGTTCCCGGTGCGCGACCCATGTGCTCGAGCTGGGTGAGGAGGTGCTCACGTTCTGCGAGCAGCTCGTCACGCTTCGTCGTGTTCTCGGTTTCGGACATAAGCGGGAAGCCTACCGCCGGGAGGAACCTGACCTCGCCCGGGGATGGGCGAGGTCATAGACCGCCGCGAAGCCGCTCCGGCGAGACACGCGTGTACACCTGGGTGGTCGAGAGGCTCGCGTGCCCGAGCAGCTCCTGGACCACGCGGATGTCCGCGCCGTGCTCGAGCATGTGGGTCGCGCACGAGTGCCGCAGCACGTGGGGCGACAGTCGGCCCTGGAGCCCGACCCGTTCCCCTGCCCCCGTCACGATCGTCCACGCGCTCTGCCGGGAGAGCCGCCCCCCGCGGGCGTTCAACAGCAACGGGTCGCCCGGGACGCGGCGCGTCGTCGGTCGCTCGAGGACGGGCCGACCCCGCGCGAGGTAGTCGCGGATGCTCTGGCGGGCACTGCGACCGATCGGTACGACGCGCTCCTTCGAGCCCTTGCCGAGCACCCGGACGAGGCCGTCCTCCAGGTCCAGGTCGGCACGGTCCAGCCCGACCAGCTCGCTGATCCGCACCCCGGTGGCGTAGAGCGTCTCGAGGATGGCGCGGTCGCGCAACGCGCGTGGATCGTCACCTTCGACCGCGCTGAGCAGCGCTTCGACCTCGTCCTCGGACAGGGCCTTGGGCAATCCCTGGGGGACGCGCGGCGCGCCGATCTCCTCGCTCGGGTCGCCGTCGACGAACCCCTCGTCGACGCAGAAGCGATGGAACGAGCGCACCGCCACGAGCGCACGGGCGATGGAGGCGGCGGCGAAGCGGGGGGTGCCGTCGTCGTCGCGGGCCCGTTCGAGCTCGCGCACGTAGGCAGCCACGGTCCCTTCGCTGACCGCCTGCGCGTCGGTCAGCCCGGCACGGCGCAGGTACCGCTCGTAGCGGCGGAGGTCGCGGCGGTAGGCGGCGAGCGAGTTCGCGGCGAGGCCCCGCTCGACGGTCAACCAGGTCTCGTGCTCGACCAGCAGCCGCGTCAACGCGTCGGGGCGCCCCGCCACACCGCTCCGGTCAGACGGCGGTCGGCGAGTCCAGCCGGCCGACGTCCTGCGCGAGCGGGAGGCGCGGGGCGCGACCCTCGGCGCGGTCCTTGGCCGCGCGCACGAAGCCGGCGAACAGCGGGTGAGGACGGTCGGGACGGCTCTTGAACTCCGGGTGCGCCTGGGTCGCGACGTAGTACGGGTGCACGGCGCGCGGCAGCTCGATGAACTCGACCAGCCGGCCGTCCGGCGACGTACCCGACATCACGAGCCCGCCCTCCTCGAGCCGGCGGCGGTAGTGGTTGCTGACCTCGTAGCGGTGCCGGTGCCGCTCGTAGACGACCTCCTGCCCGTAGAGCTCGCGCACGATCGTGCCGGCCTCGAGCCGGGCGGGACACGCACCGAGGCGCATCGTGCCGCCCATCTCCACGACCTCGCGCTGATCGTCCATGAGGTCGATCACCTTGTGCGGGCTCTGGGTATCGAACTCCGCCGAGTTGGCGCCGGCGAGACCACACGCGTCACGAGCGAACTCGATGGTCGCGCAGTGCAGGCCGAGGCAGAGGCCGAGGAACGGGATCTGCTGGAGTCGCGCGAACCCGGCGGCGGCGACCTTGCCCTCGATGCCCCGGAACCCGAATCCGCCCGGGATCACGATGCCGTCGAGCTCGCGGAGCCGACCCTCGGCGAGCAGTCCCTCGGTGTCGTCGGAGGCGATCCAGTCGATCTGCACGCGCGCACCGCACGCGTAGCCACCGTGACGGAGGGCTTCGGCGACCGAGAGGTAGGCGTCGGGCAGCGTGACGTACTTGCCGACCACGCCGATGCGGACGTCGAAGTCGGCCGCGCGCACGCGGTCGACGAGCCCCTCCCATTCGGAGAGATCGGGCTCGGTCAGGTCGAGTCGCAGCACCGAGCAGACGTAGTCGTCGAGCCCCTCGTCGTGGAGCACCAGCGGGATCTCGTAGAGGGTGTCGGCGTCGATGGCCGAGACGATGCCGCGCTCGGGCACGTCGCAGAGCTGGCTGATCTTCTCCTTGAGCCGAGTCGGAATCGGCCGGTCCGAGCGGCAGACGATCGCGTCGGGCTGGATCCCTCGACTGCGCAGCTCGGTGACCGAGTGCTGGGTGGGCTTGGTCTTCTGCTCCCCCGACGGACCGATGAACGGCACCAGCGAGATGTGCATGTAGAAGACGTTGTCGCGTCCGACGTCCTTGCGGAACTGGCGGATCGCCTCGAGGAACGGCAGGATCTCGATGTCCCCGACGGTGCCGCCGACCTCGGTGATGACGATGTCGACGTCCTCGGTCGCGAGCGACAGGATGCGGTCCTTGATCTCGTTGGTGATATGCGGGATCACCTGCACCGTGTCGCCGAGGTACGCGCCGTGGCGCTCCTTGGCGAGCACCGACTGGTAGATCGACCCGGTCGTGGCGTTCGACTTGCGCGTGAGCGGCACGTCGACGAAGCGCTCGTAGTGACCGAGGTCGAGGTCGGTCTCGCCGCCGTCGTCGGTGACGAAGACCTCGCCGTGCTGGAACGGGTTCATCGTCCCGGGGTCGACGTTGATGTACGGGTCCAGCTTCTGCATGGTCACCCGCAGCCCGCGAGCCTTGAGGAGTCGGCCCAGCGACGACGCGGTGAGCCCCTTCCCGAGACTCGAGGCGACGCCGCCCGTCACGAAGATGTGCTTCGCCAACCCGCTACCTCCGCCTGCTCGTCGGCGGTGTCAGGACACCGCCGGTTCCCGACGGCGTCACCGGGCGCGACGAACCGTTCGGAGAGGTCGAACGAAGGTCCCGGTACCGCCACGTGCTCACGGGAGTTCGACGGTACCATGCGGCCCCCCGCCCTTCGGCGATCCTGGTCGACGGCTCGTCCGCTCGCACCTCAGCCGGATCGTCGTGCGGGGGGCTCGCTCCCGAGCTGCTCGCCTCCGCTCGTTCCTCGCTCCGGCTCGGATGGATGTCAAGACTGTGACCAATCCCGAGAGCGCTCCGGCGACCGTCTCACCCGGCACTCGCCCGCGCTGGTGGCCGGACGTGACCCTGCTGGCGCTCGGCGCGCTCCTGGTGCGGATCCCGTCCATGTTCGCGCCGACCCAGCTCGGCTACGACGACGGCGGGTACGGCCTGGCCGCGGTGGCGATGCGCCAGGGATTCGCGCCGTTCCGCGAGATCTTCTCGCCCCAGGGTCCGCTCTTCCTGCCGCTGGTGCACGTGGCCGACGTCGTCGGCCTGCACCACCGCAACGCGCCGCGCCTGCTGCCGGTGCTGGCGGGCATCGTCGTGACGCTCGCGGTGTACGCGATCGGGATCCAGGTCACCGACCGCGGCCGGGCGCTGCTCGCGGCCGGCCTCACCGCCGGGAGCGGGGTGCTCCTCTGGACCACGGGCCCGATCACCGGCGACGGCCCCGCGGCGGCGTTCGCGACGAGCGCCGTGGCGGTGGCGGTGGCGTACCGGCGGCGGCCGACCCTCGCCCGCGTGCTGGTCATCACCCTCCTCGCCGGCTGCGCCGTCTCGACCAAGAGCCTGCTCGTGGGCCCGGCCCTCTTGACGGTGGTGCTCCTCGTCGGCGCGGCACGCCGCTGGCTCCATCTGGCGCTGGTGCCGGTCGGTGCATTGGCGATCGTCACCGTGCTCGCGCTGCCATGGGGCCTCCAGCACGTGCTCGACGACTACGTCCGCTACCACCTCGACAAGACCGCGCACCACGACGTCCTCGCGAACCTGACCAAGATCGCGACGACGTTCTGGAGCCGGGACCCCGTGCTCTCGGTCCTCGCGATCCTCGCGATCTCGACCTTCCTCACCGCCCTGACCCCACTCGGTCGCCGGCTCCGGATCCGCCGGCCCGGGCCCGTGCCCGGTCCGACGGGCGCGCCGGCGACCGCCACCGCCGGCACCTGGTTCCTGTGGTGGTGGGCCGGCTCGGCCGCGGTGGTGCTGACGCTCCAGGACCCCATGTTCCGGAACCACCTCGGCGCGCTCGTGGCGCCGGCGACCCTCCTGGTCGCGTGCTTCCGTCCCTCCTGGCGGATCGTCGTGATCGTGACCGCGATCGCCGTCGGGTTCCAGATCGCGCATCTCCGGCCGCTGCTCCTCCCCCGTGACTTCCGCGCGACGAACGCGCGGATCGTCGCCGCCCTGCACCGCCTGCCCCCGAACGCCTGGGCGATCTCGGACACCCCCGGGCTGGTCTGGCGCGCCGGGCACGGGACGGATCCCTTCTTCGTCGACCCCTCGGTGCTCCGGCTCGACAGTCACGTCGACACCATCAAGATCACCGAGGACCGACTCGTCCGGGCCGCGTCGCAACCACGGGTGTGCGCGGTGGCGGTCACCGCGCCGGTCCGGTTCGGCCGGTACGAGCAGCTCCCGGCTCGACTGGCGGCGCTCGGCTACCGACCCACCATCGATCTCGGGAACCGCCTCGGGCTCTACGAGCGGGAGCACTGCGCCGCGTGAGATCCCTGCCGCGCGCGACGCGCGATGTCGTCATCGTCGGGGTCATCGCCCTCGTCGTCCGCATCCCCGCGTTCGGTGCGCCCCAGCCGCTCGGGTTCGACGACGGCCAGTTCGCGATGTCGGTCATCGCCATGCGCCACGGCGGACTGCCGTTCCGCGAGGTCTTCTCGTCGCAGGGGCCGCTCTTCCTCCCGTTCGCCTGGCTCGGTGACCTCCTGACGTTCCGGACCATCGACTCGCCACGCGCCGCCGCGGTCGCCGCGGGCGTGGTGCTGAGCGTGCTCGTCCTGCTGGTGGGGCGCCGTCTGGCCACGCCCGGGGCCGCGCTCCTCGGCGCGATCCTCGTGGCCCTCAGCGGCTCGATCCTCTGGACCACCGGCCCCCTGACCTCCGACGGGATCGCGGAGGCGCTCACCGTCGGCGCTGTGCTCGCGGCCCTCCGGTACTGGGACCGGCCCGGATGGCGACGCGCGGCGGTCGTCGGGCTGCTCGGCGGCGCCGCGCTCGCGGTCAAGAGCCTCCTCGTGATCCCCGGGCTCGCCGCGGTGGCGTTCTGGGTGCTGCTCCGGCGTCGCCCGCGCGACATCGCCGTCGTGCCGATCGTGGCCGCCGCGGTGGTGCTGCTCGCCTCGGTCCCGTGGGGACTCGGTCGGGTGTACGACCAGTACGTCCGCTATCACACCGACGCCGTCGCGGGCCGTCCGATCGCGGCGAACAGCCACAAGCTCGTCACCACGCTCTTCGAGCGGGACCTCCCACTGCTCGCCGCGGCGTTCGTGGCGCTCGTCATCACCGTCGCGATCCTCGCCCGATCGCGCCCGGCCGCGCCGGATGCGCCACCCGACGCCGGGCCCCGCGCGCCGTGGTGGCCCGTCGCGGTGTGGTTCGCGGTCGTCGTCGCCGTGGTGCTCACCGAGTCCCCGATGTGGCGCAACCACGTCGCGCACGTCTCGGTGCCGCTGAGCCTGCTCGTGGTCGTCGCGCTCGGACGCGACGCCCGGGCCGTCCGCGGGGTTGCGGTCGCCGCCGCGGTCGCGCTGCTCGCGACCCCCTGGTCGGTGATCCACCTCGGCGAGCTGCTCCGGCCCCAGGAGCCGCCCGCCCGCACCGCAGGGCTCGACCGCGTGCTGGCGAACCTTCCCGACGGCGGTCTCGTCATCAGCGACACCCCGGGGGTCGTCTGGCGGGCCGGTCGGCGAGCGCCGGACGACTTCGTCGACGTGTCGATCCTGCGGATCACCTCACGCACCCCGAGCCTGCGTCTCACCGAGGACACCATCGTGCACGCGGCCCGCCGACCCGACGTGTGCGCCGTCGTCCGCTGGTCCTCGCAGCGGTTCCAGCACTTCCCGACCCTGGGGGCGCGCCTACGTGCCCAGGGCTACGAGACGCGGTTGGCGCGGCCCCACCACGCGCGGCTCGTCTGGGTCAAGCGTGACTGTCGGCCGGGCGACCGAGCCGGTCGAACGCCCGCAGCGGCGGGAACCGCTCGATCACCCGGCTGAACGACACGAACTCCGACGCCAGATTCAGGGCGACGAGCGCGACCAGGATGACGTTGCGCGCCGTCCGGGAGCACTCGAGGACCACCACGAGGCCGAGCACGCCGCCGAGCACGTTGGCGCCGGTGTCGCCCTGCATGGTCCGCTCGGCGAGGTCCTCGGGCAGCATGCCCACGGCCGCGCCCATGACCGGCGCGGCCGCCACCCCCACGGGCCCCACACCCGCGACCAGCGCCAGCGGCGCGTACGCGAGGAGCGAGTACTTGATCATCCGACCCGGTGCGCGGTCGAGGAGGTTGGCCAGGTTGGCGGCGAGCGCGATGAGCACCGCGTCTGCCGCGAGCCGCTGCCAGGTCACGAAGCCGGGCGCGGCGGCGAGCACGAGCGCGATCGCGGCCCCACCGAGCAGCTTCACCATCCCGCTCGTGAGCCGGCCCTGGGTGAGGGCGCGGAGGTGGCCCCGGAACCCGCGGTCGTCGCCGCCGAGGGCGTCGTCGATGAAGCCGAGCAGGCCGAACCCGAAGGCGGCGAAGAGCACGAGCGGGCGAGCGGCGTTCGCGCCGGGCTGGTCGCCCAGGCCGATCGCTCCGAGCCCCGACCGTCCCGCCTCCACGACGAGCACGGCCATGACGATGAAGAGCCCGGCGGCGGTCGCCACGGTGCGCCCGCGGTAGTTGGCCCGGGCCAGCGCGGGCGCGTAGAGCATGTCGGCTCCGCTGATCATCACCGCACGAACGGCGAGGAACCCGACGATCCAGGCGAGGACGACGACCACAGGCCGCTCAACGCGCCGTCGGGGCGGCGGCGACCGGGAGATCGGGGATCGCGCGGTCCCGGTCCAGCCCGTAGTTGCCCACCGCGCCGCTCGCGAGCTCGGCGAGCGCGAGAGTGGCCGCGACCCGGCCGGAGGTGAGATCCAGGTCGTCGATCGTGCTCACCAGGTTGCGGAGCTCGTCCGTGCCCGCGATCAGGTCGATCCAGGTGCCCCGGTCCTTCACCGTGTCGGTCGTCGCGAACACCTGGCCGATCGCGGTCGGGCCGCCGAGTCCCACCGCGCCGCCGGCGAGGTCGGTCACCGTGGAGACCGGCACCGGTGAGCTCGGACCACCGGCGACGAGGATGCGCGCACCCTCGCCGGTGAAGTCGGCGGGAGTGGGCGTCGCACTCCCGGCCGCACCGGTCAGGGTCACGAACTTCGCGTCGGCCAACTTGCGCAGGACGTCGTCGATCGGTGGCGGCGACGCGAGTCGCTGGCCGAGCAGCTGGGCGGCGGCGCTGCGCAGCGACGAACGCGAGTGATTGGCGAGCCCCGTGGCGGCCCGCAGCGCGTCGGCCTCCTCCGGGGTCGTGAGGTCCCATCGCTCCTCGAGCCAGACGATGCCGGGCACCGTCGCACCGGCGGTCCGCAACAGGGTGGCCTGCGCGTCGACCTGATCCCCCTCGACACCCCGCTCGGCGATCAGCTCGATCCGCACCCCGGAGAGGGTGCGGTCCACGGTGAGCCCAGCCGACTCGTCGATGTACTTGTTCGCGTCGTTGATCTGGCTCTGGAGCGCGCCGTTCTGGGCGCGGGCGTCGTCGGCATTCGACTGCACCTTGTCGATGCGGGTCTGGAGGTTGTCGATCACGCCTCGGCCCACGAACGTCGCGCCCATCACGGTGCCGATGGCAATGGCGAGGAAGATCGCGATGATGGAGACGACGTGGAATCGGAAGTGGATCATCGGTCAGTGGGTGATCGAGTACCAGAGGTCGTCGAGGGTGAGGCGGATGCCGTCGACGTAGGTGTGGATGGGTTGGGCCACGAGCCCGATGACCACGATCGTCAAGAGCGCGGCGAGGACGAGCACGAGGATGTCCCGCCGCCGCACCCGCCCCTCGTACAGCCGGTGCACGCCCTTCGCGTCCACGAGCACCGGACCCAGCCGCAGCCGGGTGAGGAAGGTCGACGACATGCCCTTGCGGCCCTTGTCGAGCATCTCGACCATCGTCGAGTGCGTCCCCACCGCCACGATCAGCGACGCGCCCGCTTCGTAGGCGAGGAGCATCGCAACGTCCTCACTCATGCCCTCGGCCACGAACTCCTGGTAGTCCCGCCCGGCCACGAGGTGCATGGCCTCCAGGTTCTCGCGGCCCGGCGCGCGCCCGTCGGGATGGACATGGTGGAGCAGCTCGGCACCGCAGTGGACGGCACGGTCGCTGACCGAGTCGAAGTCGCCGATGATGATGTCGGGCGTGAAGCCGAGCTCGAGCAGCGCGTCGGCGCCACCGTCGACCCCGATGAGCGCCGGCTCGTACTCACGCAGATACGCCTTGAGCGCCGCGAGGTCGGTCTTGTAGTCGTGGCCGCGCACCACGACGATCGCGTGCCGGCCCTTGAACCGGGTACGCAGATCCGGCAGCTCGAGCGGGTCGAACGTGATCTTGGCCTCGTGCTGGATGTACTCGAGCGTGTTGGCGGCGAAGCGCTCGAGCTCCTCGCCGATGTTCGCCCGGGCGTGCTCCATCGCGTCGGTGACGTCGGCGACGGTGCGGACGGCGCCCTTGGCGAGCGTGCGACTCCCCCGGCGCACCGTGCCGTCGCGGTCGACGATCAGGATGTCGCCCTCCTCGACGGCGGTCATGAGATCCGGTCCGAGGTCGTCGACCAGCAGGATGCCGGCCTCCACCAGGCGGATGGGGCCGCCGTTGGGATAGCGGCCGGTGATCGACCGGGAGGCGTTCAGCACCGCGCCCACCTCGGCCCCGATCAGCCCCTCGGCCGCGACCCGGTCGATGTCGGCGTGGTCGATGACCGCGATTTCGCCCGGTTGGAGCCGGCGGGTCAGGTCCTTGGTGCGCGGGTCCACCCGGGCCGGCGCCTCGACCGGTTCGGCGGC
Organism: uncultured Acidimicrobiia bacterium; assembly: GCA_963801105.1. GTDB lineage: Bacteria > Actinomycetota > Acidimicrobiia > IMCC26256 > JAENVU01 > JAENVU01. The sequence goes on along the minus strand of CAWDDH010000003.1, from coordinate 2,621,614 downwards.
CGCGGCCACCTGCGCGGAGCTGCGCCTCACCGGGCATCCGCCCGGGCCAGGAGCTCCTCGGCGTGGCGGCGCGCGTGGTCGGACTGCTCGACGCCGGCCAACATCCGCGACAACTCGGTCACTCGGTCCTCCCCGCCGACGATCTCCGCGTGTGCGACGGTGCGACCGTCCCGGTCGCCCTTGCGGACGATCACCTGGGTGCTCGCACAGGCAGCGACCTGCGCGAGGTGGGTGACGCAGAGTACCTGGGTCCCGCGGGCGAGTTCCGCCAGGGCCCGGCCGACGGCGGCGCCCGCCTCGCCGCCGATGCCGGCGTCGACCTCGTCGAACACGAGTGCCCGACCCCCGCCCCCTGCGCCCGTGGCGACCGAGGCCACCCGCACCGCCAGCAGGGCCCGGGAGAGCTCCCCACCGGAGGCCACCTTGGCCAGCGGCGCCGGCGGCTCCCCGGGGTTCGCGGCCAGCAGCATGGTGACGTCGTCCGCGCCGTCGTCGGTCGGGGCGCCTTCGGCGACCTCGACCCCGATCCACGCGCCCGGCATCGCGAGCTCCGCCAGCTCCGCGGTGACCGCCGCGGCGAGGGGTTCGGCGGCGGCGCGCCGGGCGGCGCGGAGCTTCCCCGCGGCGGCATCGCGGCGGGCGACCGCCGCCTCCCGCGCACCTTCGAGCGCGCCGACGCGCTCGTCGTAGGACCGGAGCACCTCGAGTCGGGTCGCCGCCTCCTCCCGGTAGGCCAGGATCTCGGCGAGGTCGGCGCCGTACTTGCGGGCCAGCTCGCGGAACAGCTGGCGGCGGGCCCGCACCGCGTCCAGCCGAGCGGGATCGTCCACGACACCGTCACGGGCGACGAGCAGCTCGTGGGCGATGTCGGCCGCGTCGGCCTGCAGACCGCGCAGGCGCTGCTCGAGCCCCGCGAGCGTCGCGCGGTCGCCCAGCGCCCCGACCGCGGTACCGATCCCGTCGACGACGAGCGTGTCGATCGCGCGGTGGGCTTCGCCGAGGGCCTCGCGGATCCCGGCCGCGTCCGCGAGCCGCTCCTCCTCCTGCTCGCGCGTCCGCTCCTCCTCGGGGTCCTCGATTCCGGCCGCGTCGATCTCGGCCACCTGGAACTCGAGCAGGCTGATCTCGCGCGCCTGCACGCGCGCGTCGCCACCGAGCGCCGCCAGCTCCGCGTCGACGGCTGCGATCTCGTCGCGGGCGGACCGGTAGGCCGTGAGCGCGCGTGCCGCCGGCTCCCCCGCGAACGCGTCGAGGATCCGCCGCTGCGCGGCCGGCGCGAGCAGCGCCTGGTACGCGTGCTGGGCATGGAGGTCGAGCAGCTCGACCCCGCGCGCCGCGAGCTCGGTCGCGGTGGCGAGCCGGCCGTCGACGTACGCGCGGCTCCGGCCCTCGCGTGGCACGACCCGCGTGAGCACGACCTCCGCACCCGTTGCGTCCTCGAACCGGCCCTCGACCCGCGCCTCGGACGTGCCGTCCCGTACGAGTCCGCTGTCGGCCCGCTCGCCCCCGAGCAGCGCCAGCGCGCCCGTGACGAGCGTCTTGCCCGCACCGGTCTCCCCGGTGATCGCGGTGAGCGCCGGTCCGATCATCAGGTGGAGTTCCTCGATGATGCCGAGATTCTCGATGCGCAGCTCCAGCAGCATCAGCCCACACCCCGCCGCGGCATCAGCGGTCCGCCAGTCCGAACTTCGCCTTCAGGATCTGATGGAAGTCGCGTGGAGCGAGCGTGATGATGCGCGCGGGGCGCGGCCCGCACACGCAGCGGACCGTGGCACCGGGCTCGAGCTCGCCGAGCTCGCGACCGTCCAGGGTCATCACCGCGGGTCGCTCGACCACCACCAGGTCGAGCTCGTCGCTCTCGTCGAGCACGAGCGTCCGGTCGAAGAGCATGTGCGGCGAGACCGGCGTGAGCAGCAGACACGCGAGGCGCGGCGAGACGATGGGGCCGCCCGCCGAGAACGCGTACGCCGTCGAGCCGGTCGGGGTCGCGACGATCACGCCGTCGGCGGCGTAGCTCGTGAACGGCGCGCCGTTGATGACGACCTCGAAGCGCACGAGCCGACCCGGGTGCGGCTTCTCGACCACGGCCTCGTTGAGCGCCGTCCAGGTCCCGCCGGCCGGTCCGCTCGACGTGACCGTGGCGCGGAGCACCGTGCGCTCCGAGATCTCGTAGTCGCCGGTACGCATGCGCTCGAGTGACTCATCGAGCGCGACCGGGTCGATCTCGGTGAGGTAGCCCATCTGGCCGCAGTTGACCCCGAGGACCGCGATCTGCGCGGGCGTCGCCAGGTCGACGGCTCGGAGCATCGTGCCGTCGCCGCCGAAGGACACGATCGCGTCGAACCCCGCGAGATCGGCGCCGAGATCGGCGGTGTGCACGGCGACGCCGTGCTCGGCGCCCCAGGCGACGGTGTGCGCGACGAGTTCGCCGGCCTCCGCGCGGTGGGGATGGGCGACGAGCCCCAGGCTCCGGACCGGGTTCACGAGGCCGCGCCCGCGGCGGTGTCGAGCGCAGCCGGCGTGACGGCCTCCCCGTGCTTGCGGACCCGCGCCAGGAACTCCACGTTGCCGTCGGCGCCACGCAGCGGCGACGGGATGACGGCGGTCACGACCAGGCCGGCGTCGCCCAGGCCCGCGGTCACCTCGCCGAGGACCGCGCGCCGGACCTCGGGGTCCCGCACGATGCCGCCGCGGCCGATTCTCGCCCGGCCGGCCTCGAACTGCGGCTTGACCAGCAGCACGAGCTCGCCCCCATCGGTGGTGAGCCGGGCCAGCGCGGGCGCCACCGTCACGAGCGAGATGAACGACAGGTCCGCGACGGCGACCTCGGCCGGGCCGCCGGGCAGCGCGTCGACGTGGCGCAGGTTGGTCCGCTCCAGGACGACCACACGCGGGTCCTCCCGCAGGCGCCACGCGAGCTGGCCGTGCCCGACGTCGAGCGCGACGACCTCGCGGGCTCCCCGCTGGAGCAGGCAATCGGTGAAGCCGCCGGTCGAGGCACCGGCGTCGAGCGCCCGGGCGCCCGCGACGTCGAGGTCCCAGAAGGCGAGGGCCGCGTCGAGCTTCTCGCCGCCGCGTGACACGAACCGCGCGGGTGCACCGTGCACGACGACAGGCTCGTGGGGTGCGACCTGGCGCGTGATCGACGCGGCGGGGGCGCCCCCGACCGTCACGAGCCCGGCCTCGACCGCGGCGACGGCCTGGGCCCGGCTGGGGAGCAACCCGCGGCGCACCAGCTCGGCGTCGAGTCGCCGACGCACGGTGGGCTCAGGACGCCTGGGCGGCGCGACCGGTCGTCCCGGTCGCGCCGGCCTTCTTGGTGGCCTTCTTCGCGCCCGACTTCTTGGTGGCCTTCTTCGCGCCCGACTTCTTGCCGGCCATCTTCGCCGACTTCTTCGCGCCCTTGGCGGCGCTCCTCTGGCGGGCCATCTTGGCCTCGAGCTTCGAGAGGTCGTCCTTGGTCGCGATGCCGAGGGTCTTCATCTGGCGCTGGACCTCCTGGCGGACGATGTCCATCACGAGATCGGTCCGCCGGCGGCTCTCCTCGACGAGGTCGTCGACGAATCCCTGCACCTGGTTCTGCGCGAGATGACCCTGCGCCACGAGCTCCTTGGCCCGGGTCCGCGCCTGGGAGCGCGTCATGGCCACGAACTCGACACCCGCGTCGAGGTACTTGCTCAGATCGGGGGACTGCGGCATCACCGGCTCCTTCGCAGCGGAGCGCACACGCTACCAACCGTCGGTCACGGACCCGGGTACCGCACCAGCGACTCCGCCAGCGCCGCCAGGTCCGCGCCGACCCATGCGGGGGGTGGCGCGGGCACGGGCTCGTGCGGGTCGTGCCCGCCGACACCCGACAGCACCATTGCGAACGGCCACCCGAGCCGGCGAGCCAGCTCGCCGTCGGTCGACGGTCGGTCGCCGACCATGACTCCGGTCGCACCCAGGCGTGCGCGTACGAGCGCGACCGTCGGCGCCGCGGGCTTGCCCGCCACCTCCGGGTCACGGCCCGACGCCGTGGCGACCGCGGCCACCAGCGCGCCCGCGCCGGGCGTGATGCGATCCGCGCCGGGGAACGTCGCGTCGGTGTTGGTCGCCACGAAGCGGGCGCCCTCACGAACCGCGGCGGACGCGCGGTCGAGCCGGGCGAAGTCGAACTCGGGGTCCATGCCGCAGACGACCGCGGCGACGTCACCGACGAAGGTGCCGTCGTTGGCGACCGGTCGCAGGCCGACCTGCTCGAGCGCCTCCACGACGCCCGGTCCGCCCGACACGAGGACCCGGGCTCCGGCGGGGAGGTCCCCGGCCAACACGGACGCGGCCGCCTGCGCGCTCGAGAGCACGTCCTCACGCTCGGTCGCGACGCCCATGGCGCTCAACTGGTCGCGCACGTCGTCGATCACCCGACTCGAGTTGTTGGTCAGGAAGGCGACCCGTCGGCCGGCGGCCCGCAGCCGGGTGACCGCGCCGGCTGCACCGGGGATCGGCCGGGCGCCCGTCCAGAGCACGCCGTCGAGATCGCAGACGATCACCCCGTGCCCACTCACCGCGCTTCCCTTCCCTTCGTGCCGGGTGCGGGGCCGGCTCGCCGGCCCGTGCCACAATCGCCGGACCGACCCGGAGGCCCTTCATGCCCGAGTTCCGCCCGTTCCGCGGCATCCGCTACGACACCGTCGACCTCGAATCGGTGATCGCGCCACCCTATGACGTCATCGATCCCGATCAGCGCGACGTCCTCGCGCAGCGGTCCGAGCACAACTCGGTCCGGCTGATCCTCCCCGAGGCCGACGACGACGCCGACCGCTACGAGCATGCGGCGCGCCTGCTCGCCGACTGGTCCGCCGCCGGCATCCTCGTCCGGGACGACGCGCCCGCCTTCTACGCCTACCGCATGACCTACGCCGACGAGCGCGCCACGCCCCGCCACACCGTCGGCATCCTCGGCGGGCTGGTCCTGCCGGCCGCCGCGGGGGAGGGTGACGTCCTCCCCCACGAGCGCACGCTGCCCAAGGCCAAGAGCGACCGCCTCGCGCTGCTCCGCGCGACGCGGGTCAACCTTGACCCGATCTGGGGGCTGACCCCGACCGCGGGTCTGGCCGCGGTCGCTGACCGCGCGCTGCCCTTGGCCAAGACCGTCGATGACGACGGCGTGACCCACGAGCTCGGCAGCATCACCGAGCCGGCCGACGTCGAGGCGATCGTGGCGATCATCGGGGACGCACCCGTCGTGCTCGCCGACGGCCACCACCGCTTCGAGACCGCGATCAACTACCGCGACGAGCGCCGCGACGGCGGCGCGGCGACCTCGGGCGCCGACGCCGTGATGTGCCTCATGGTCGAGCTCGCCGAGGACCAGCTCTGGGTGCAGCCGATCCACCGGGTGATCCGGGAGGCCGTCTCCCCCACCCGGCTCCGACTCGACCTCGCTCGCGACCTCGAGATCGTCGACGCGGCCGCCAACACCCCCGAGACGGTCGACCGGCTGCTGGCCTCGCTCGACCGGCAGGGCGGCGTGGGGCTCGTCGACGGCGAGGGCATCGCCCGCTTGGTCCCCGACCCCGGGGCGCTCGCCCGGGTCCGCGACGGGCTCGAGCCGGTGCTCGCCGAGGTCGCCTCGGCGTGGTTCGAGCAGATCGCGGCCGACGCGCTGGCTCCCTACGACGTCACCTACCGCCACGACGCCCGTGCCATCGCCACGATGGTCGCCGAGGGCACGGCCGGCGCCGCGATCCTCCTCCCGCCCGTCACGGTCGAACAGATCCGCGCCGCGGCCCGGGCCGGGGTGCGCATGCCGCAGAAGACCACGTTCTTCGCACCCAAGCCCCGCACCGGCCTGGTCTTCCGCAGCCTCGACGAGGACTGAGCCGGCTCCGGGAGCGCGGCGCGGCGGCGGGGAACCCGCCCGCCAATAGAGTCACGCCCAGTGGTGGAGCGCCTGGGGGAAGCTTCCGTCGCCGGCCCGGACGCCGCGACCGACACGCCGCATCCTCGTCGCGCCGACATCCAGGGCCTGCGCGCCGTCGCGGTGCTGCTCGTCGTCGCCTACCACGCGGGCCTCTCCGTCGACGGCGGGTTCACGGGCGTCGACGTGTTCTTCGTGATCTCGGGCTTCGTGATCACCGCGTTGCTGATGCGCGAGATCGACACCGGGGGCACGCTCTCGTTCGCGTCCTTCTACGCCCGCCGGGTCCGGCGGATCCTCCCGGCGATGGCGCTGACGACCGCCGTGGTCGCGATCGCGTCCCTCGGCGCGATCAGCGAGTTCGCCCGCGACCTCACGGCCCGCACCGGGCTCGCGGCGTCGTTCTTCGTGTCGAACGTCTACCTCTACCGGTCACCGACCGGGTACTTCGACGTCGCGCCGACCGCGAACCCGCTGCTCCACATGTGGTCGCTCTCGGTCGAGGAGCAGTTCTACCTGGTCTTCCCGGCGGTGCTCGTCCTGAGCGCGCTGCTCGCCCGCCGGTCCTCACGCCCGGCCCGGCCCATCATCACCACGGTGCTGCTCGTGCTCGCGGCCGCCTCCTTCCTGCTCTGCGTGGTCGCGACCCGCGGCGGTGCGGGCACCGGGGTGCTCAGCTCCCGCTTCGCGTTCTACATGGCCCCCGCCAGGGCGTGGGAGTTCGCGGTCGGCGCGCTGCTCCAGCTCGGCGCCCACCGGGCTGTCCGGATCCGCCGAGCCGTCGCGATCGCGCTCGGTGTGGCCGGGGCGGTGCTCATCGCGCTCGGCGCGACCGCGATCACGGCGACCACCCCGTTCCCGGGGACCGCCGCGCTGCTCCCCGTTCTCGGCACCGGCCTGCTCCTCGTCGCCGGCACCGCGACGACCGGCGGGATCTCCGCGCTGCTCGGCCTCCGGCCGGTGACGGTGATCGGCGATCTCTCCTACAGCTGGTACCTGTGGCACTGGCCGCTCATCGTCTTCGCCGGCGCGCTCTGGCCCGGCCAGGACGGCCTCAAGATCGTGGCCGCCGCCGTCTCGATCGTCCCCGCCGCGATCTCCTACCGCTGGCTCGAACGGCCGATCCACGTGAACCCGAGCTGGAAGGGTGTCCGTGCGGTCGGGCTCGCGAGCGTGTGCATCGCCGTCCCGGTCGTCGCGTGCCTGGTCCTCGTGCGGGCGCCGCTCCCGACGCCGTCGGCATCGACCCACGCGCTCCTCCAGGCGACCCGGCAGCACCACGCCGACCGTACGCGGGGCTGCAACAAGGGATTGCCGGTGGCCCGCCAGCCTTCACGCTGCACGTGGAGCGTGCCCGATCCGTCGGGCCGCATCGTGCTGCTCGGCGACTCCAACGCGGGCCACCTGACCGAGCCGCTCGCCGCGGCCGCGAACCGGCTCGGGTACGACTTCACGGTCAGCACCCTGCCGGACTGCCCCTTCATCGACACGCGGATCGCCGGGGGTCAGGCCGACTCCGGGACCTGCCGGCGCTACGTGGCGGCCACCATGGCCGGACTCGTCGCCGATCCGCCCGCCCTCGTCGTCCTCGGCGCGTCGACCTCGATCTACCTGCGGCCGGGGAGCGCGGTGACCCTCACCGATCCGGCCACGGGGACCGTCGCCTCCGGGGAGCAGGACAAGGTGCACGCATGGTCGGCCGCACTGCACCGCACCCTCACCACCTTCGAACGGGCCGGGATCCCGACGCTCGTCGTCCACGCCGTCCCCCAGTGGCTGACCTGGGACGCGCGCGACTGCGCCGCCATCCGCGTGTACTTCGCGCCCCGGTCGTGCGGGGCATCCCAGAGCCGCGCCGAGGACGCGCACTTCCGCGCCAACGCGTTGAGCGCCGAGACCGCCGCCGTGCGCACCGTCCCCACCGCCCGCGCCGTCGACCTCACCGATGAGATCTGCGACCGCCGGGCGTGTGTGACCAACCGCCGGGACTTCTGGGTGTACCGCGACGGGCGTCACCTCAGCGTGCGCGGATCGCTCCTGCTCACCGACACGTTCGTCGAGGCGCTCCGGACGGGCCTCGACAGCTGACGCGGGGACCGATCAGACGACGTCCCAGACGCCGGCGGACTCGATGAGCGTTCGCAGGTCGCCAGGACCGCGGTTCTCCTGCGCCGCCCCCAGCTGGCTCTGCACCTCGGCCTCGTACGTCGGGCGGCTGACCGCGCGCAGCACGCCCATCGGCGTCGGGCTCGTCGGCGTCTCGGCCAGCCGGGACAGCGCGAACGCGACGGTCGGGTCGTACCGGGTCTCGTCGTGCACGAGGAGCGCGTCGACCCCGACCGCGGCGACCTCCACGACCTCGGCCTCCCCGTACTCGTTCAGCCGGACCCCGAACTCCTGCTCGGCACCGAACCGGACCGGCTCGCCGTGGAGCAGGTGCACGAGCATGTCCGCCCGCTTGTCCTTGCTGGTGATGTGGTCGAACGCACCGTCGTTGAACACGTTGCAGTTCTGGTAGATCTCCACGAACGCCGCCCCCTTGTGCTCGTGCGCCCGGCGGAACACCCCCTGCATGTGCTTGCGGTCGAGGTCGTGGGTGCGGGCGACGAAGGTCGCCTCGGCGCCGATCGCGACCGAGACCGGGTTGAACGGGTAGTCGAGGGATCCGAACGGCGAGCTCTTGGTGACCTTGCCGATCTCGCTCGTCGGCGAGTACTGCCCCTTGGTCAGGCCGTAGATCTGGTTGTTGAAGAGCAGGATGGTGAGGTTCACATTCCGGCGCAGCGCGTGGATCAGGTGGTTGCCCCCGATCGAGAGGGCGTCGCCGTCGCCGGTGATGACCCAGACGTCGAGATCGGGGCGGGCCAGGGCGACTCCGGTCGCGAACGCAGGCGCCCGCCCGTGGATGCTGTGGATTCCGTAGGTGTTCATGTAGTACGGGAAGCGGCTCGAGCAGCCGATCCCGGACACGAACACCTGGTTCTCGGGACGCACGCCCAGATCCGGCATCAGCAGCTGCAGGGCGGTGAGCACCGAGTAGTCACCACACCCGGGGCACCACCGCACCTCCTGGTCTGACGAGAAGTCCTTCTTCGTGAGCGCCACGGGCTCAGCCATCGATCATCTCCAGAATCTTCGCCTCGATCTCGGCGGCACGGAACGGGAGTCCGGCCACCTTCGTGAGGCTCTGCGCGTCGACGAGGAACTCGGCGCGGACGAGGCGGGACAGCTGACCCAGGTTCATCTCCGGGACCAGCACCTTCGGATAGCGGGCGAGCACCTCGCCGAGGTTGGCGGGGAACGGGTTCAGGTGGACGAGGTTCGCCGTCGCAACGGACCGGCCCCGGCCACGCACTCGCCGGGCGGCGGCCTTGATCGCGCCCCACGTGCTCCCCCACCCGAGCACGAGCAGCTCCGCGTCGCCGTCGGCATCGTCGACCACGACCGGCGGGATGTCCTTGGCGATGCCCGCGATCTTCTCGGCGCGCAGGTGGACCATCAGCTCGTGGTTGGCCGGGTCGTAGTTGACGTTGCCGGTGCCGTCCTGCTTCTCGATGCCGCCGACGCGGTGCATCAGGCCCGGCGTGCCCGGGATCGCCCACGGGCGGGCGAGGGTCGTCTCGTCCCTGACGTAGGGCCAGAACTCGGTGCTGCCGTCCTCGTTGAGGTGGTTCGGCTCCGTGGTGAACGGCACCGAGATGTCGGCAAGGTCGTCGACGTCGGGGAAGCGCCAGGGCTCGGACCCGTTGGCGAGGTAGCCGTCCGTGAGCACGATGACCGGGGTCCGGTACTTGAGCGCGATCCGGGCGCCCTCGAAGGCGGCGTCGAAGCAGTGGCTCGGCGAGTACGCGGCGACGATCGGCAGCGGGGCCTCGCCGTGGCGGCCGTACATCGCGAGCAGGAGGTCGGCCTGCTCGGTCTTGGTGGGGAGCCCCGTGGACGGCCCACCGCGCTGCACGTCCACCAGCACGAGCGGCAGCTCGAGGCTGATCGCGAGCCCGAGGGCCTCGGCCTTCAGGTCCACCCCGGGGCCGCTCGTGGCGGTCACGCCGAGCTGGCCGGCGAATGCGCCCCCGATGGCGACGCTGATCGCGGCGATCTCGTCCTCGGCCTGCATCGTGCGCACGCCGAAGTTCTTGTGCTTGGACAGCTCGTGCAGGATGTCCGAGGCCGGGGTGATCGGGTACGAGGCGTACAGGATCGGCAGCTTCGACTGCTGGCCCGCCGCGATGAGCCCGTAGGCGAGCGCCACGTTGCCCGTGATGTTGCGGTACCGGCCCGGCGGCAGCGTCGCCGGGTGCACCTCGAAGGGGGTCTCGAAGATCTCGGCGGTCTCGCCGAAGTGGTAGCCCGCCTTGAACGCCGCGAGGTTGGCGTCGCGCACCATCGGCTTGGTGCCGAAGCGCTCGTTGATCCAGACCACGATCGGATCGATCGGGCGGGAGTACATCCAGGAGATCAACCCGAGGGCGAAGAAGTTCTTGGACCGCTCCGCGTCGCGCGGCTTCGCGCCCGTCCCACGCGCCGCCTCGACGGTGATGCTCGTCATCGGCACCGGGTAGACGGTGTAAGCGGCCAGGGAGCCGTCCTCGAGCGGATTGGCCGCGTAGCCCGCCTTCTCCAGATTGCGGGCCTCGAACGCATCGGTGTTGGCGATGATCGAGGCACCGGCGGGGAGGTCCCCGAGGTTGGCCTTGAGCGCCGCCGGGTTCATCGCCACCAGGAGGTTCGGCACGTCGCCCGGGGTGACGATGTCGAAGTCCGCGATGTGGACCTGGAAGCTCGAGACCCCGGCGATCGTGCCCGCCGGGGCCCGGATCTCGGCCGGATAGTTCGGCAGGGTGGCCAGGTCGTTCCCGAACGCGGCGCTGACGTCGGTGAAGCGGTCGCCGACCAGTTGCATGCCGTCGCCCGAGTCTCCGGCGAACCGGATGACGACCCGTTCGAGGACTTCGGGCCGCCGTGGCGCTGATGTCGTGTCTGTCACGATCCCCAATGCTACCCGGGCGCCACCACCCACTCGGATCATGGTGTGCGCGGACCGCGCGCGGGCCCCGCTCACTCGAGCAGGTCGGCCATCGCGGCCTCGACCCGCCGCGCGACGGCGTCCCGCTGGCGCCGGCCGGGCCGGCCGACGAACGTGGCGTCGACCTCGACCCGGCTGCCCGTGGCCCCGCCGGAGCGGTAGAAGCGGCGGCGGACCGTGCCGAGCACGATCAGCTCGTCGCCCGGGGACAGCTCGGCCAGCCAGGCGGGCGGATCCCAGACGCAGACGGGCACCGAGGTGGTGCGCTCGCCCGACCGGGTGCGGACCCCGACGGACGCGACCGCGGAGCCGGACGGCAGGGCCCGGATCTCGGGCGCGGTGGACACGGGACCGGAGACGACGGCCAGATTCAACATCGCGGCTTCCTTCGGACAGGGGCGCGGCGCTCGCCGCGGGTCGCCGGGGAAGCGGAGGGGAGGTGGTCGGACCGTACCGCCGGGGTGTGACCATCCCCGCGTACCCGACGCCGGTCAGCCCGACCCGCCGGAGCAGGAACGCGTCGTGCTGCGGACCGCGACGACCGGCACCGGCCGGTGCGCCAGCCCACGCACCTCGCCCCGTGCGATCGCCCGCGCCGCCACCCGGGGACGCGGGTTCACCACGACCGTCACGCAGAGGCCGCGGAAATAGCGCGCCCGCAGCCGCTGCCGCTCGGCGACGGTGTCCCCCTGGAGCGGGCCGACCTTGCGGTGGAACGCGACCCACTCGAAGCCGCCGTACACCTGGTCCGCGCGGTACCCGTGGGTGGTCACGTCGGTCGCGACCTGCCACCGGGTCGCGTCGAACGACGCCGAATCGGTCGAGAGGACGAGACCGACCGCGCCGATCGCCACCACCGTCGCGACGGTGACCAGGCGTCGCACCGCATCATGCGCGTGCGCCGGCGCCGCGCCCGGGACGGTCGCCACCCGGGTGCCGGCGAGGAGCAGGGCGACGAGTGGCGCGACCGGCAGGACGTAGCGGTCGAAGATCGGCAGGTCGGTCAGCACGGCGAAGCCGTAGGCCACGCCGAATCCGAGAACGGTCAGGCCCATCACCGCGGCCATCGGCTCGCGCACGGTCAGGTCACGCGTCCGCACGCGCCGCGCGACACCGGCGACCGCCGGGACGAGCGCAACGACGAGCAGGACCCCGGCCAGCGTGCCGAGCGCCTCGAGCAGCCGGTACAGCCCGATGGGCATGACGTCGGGTCGGCGCCCGGCGACGACGTCGTTGGCCAGCACCCCGGCACGGTCCAGGTAGTTGCCGACGAAGGGCGCCCACACCGACCGGGCGAGGGTCCCGAGGAGGAGTCCGGCGCCGCCGAGCGCGGCGAGCACCGTGAGGATCGGGCCGGCTGCCCACGCCCGGCGCGCGATCCGCACCGGGCCCACCCAGACGATCACCGGCAGCACCAGCAGGCCGGTGAGACGCAGGAACCCACCCGCCGCCACGACCGTCGAGACGACGGTCCCACGGGTGGGCGTGCTCGGCGACACCGGCAGGGGGTCCGGGATCGACGAGAACCACAGCAGGACCGCGCCCGCCACCACGGCCGCCGCCCCGGCCAGGAGCGCGACGCGCACGAGACGCCTGCGGTCGCCTTCCGACCACGAGACCCACCCGGCGACCGCGAGCAGCGCGACGACCGGGATCGCGCCGTATTGGCGGATCCCGAAGCCCCACACGCCCACGGCCGTCGCCGCCACGAGCCAGCCGAGCGAACGCCGCCGGAACGCGAACGCCCCCAGCGCGAGCGATGCGATCTCGAAGGTGAACGCGGGGACGTCGGTCATGTACGTCGCGGCGAGCGGTGCCCACAGCGGCCCGACCGCGGTCGTGAACGCGACGAGCCACGCGCCGCGGCCCTCGGGCAGCGTCTCGCGCCCGAGGAGCACGAGTGCGAGCAGTCCGGCGCCACCGAGCACCGCGCTGCCGACCTGGACCGCCCAGATGGACGAGCCGAACAGCGCCACGAGCGGCCGGGCGAGCACCAGCTGACCGACGAGCGTCATCGAGACCCAGTGGTTGAACGCCAGTACCCCGGTGTCGGACCAGCGGAACAGGGTCACCAGGTACGACCAGTCGTCGCTGCGGGGGATTCCCAGCGCTCCGGCGCGGGACGCGACGACCAACGGCACCACGACCCCGACGACGAGCAGCGCCAGAGTGCCGGCGACCGCTGCGCCCCGCCGCATCCGCGGCGCGCCGAGCGGCTCGACCGCGCTCATGCGGACGGACCGTCCGCACCGTCCGCACCGGCCGCGCCACCCGGTCGCGCCCGGGAGCGCCGGGCGGTGCCGCGCCAGGTCCAGCCGACCAGCACGTCGGCGGCCAGCAGGATCACGACCCACCACGACACGTCCCGCACCCGCTCGAAGTTGGTCGGCCAGGCGAAGCTCGGCGGGTAGTTGTGCCGCAGCTGTCCCCACGCCACGTACGCGCCGATCGCGAACAGCAACGCCGCCGGCAACACCCGCAGGAGCTTGCGCGCCGGCGGGAACGCCACCCCGGCCCCGACGACCGCGATCGTCGGCACGGCCCACACCGGGCGCACCAGCACCGCGGCCATCACACCGCTCCCCAGCACCACTCCCACGCGACTCAGCGTGCCCCTGGTGCGCGTCGGCGCCGTCGACCAGGCGATCTCGGGGGCGCCCGCCGCGACCGCGGGGACCACGCGCCCTCGCCGCCACGAGACCAGGACGATTCCCAGGCAGACCAGACCCGCCAGCGCCGACGCTCCGAGCGCGAAGCCCACACCCTGCTGGGGCGTCCACTCGAGCGTCACGACGCGCGCGCCGGCGCGCCCCGGCAGCTGCCAGCCGTTGGCGAAGCCGTCGACGAGGCGGGCCGGACCGAGGTCCTTCCCGTCGACGGTCGCCTTCCACCCGGGGTTGAGGCTCTCGCCCAGCACCAACCACGACGGTGCCGTGGTGTCGGTGACGCGCAGCTTCATCGACGTGCGACCGCGCTCGAGGACCTGCACGCGCGGGTCGCGGCGTGGTGGCGGTCGCAGCCGCTCGATCGGCCTGGAGCGCGGCGAGCGGGGCCGCGGCGCCGCCCGCGGCCGAGGTCAGCAGGACGCGGTCGCCGATGAGCCCCTCGGGCAGCATGCGCCGGACCCGAAGCTCGTGGGTGCCGGCGGTCAGCGCGACGGTCGACTCGCCCGAGCACGGCGCGAACACGATCGGGCGCCCGTCGAGCGCGTCGGCGGTGGAGCCGGTGAGTCGGACCGGCCACGGCACCCCGTCGACGGCCAGCGCGTCGGTCAGGCACCGGTCGGGCAGCTGGGCCGGCGTCGGTGCCGTCCGCACCCCCGGCAGCCCGAGCTCGGAGATCCCGAGTGGCAGCACGATTGGCGCGCGGTTCGGACCCCGCACCGTCCGGACGTCGGTGCCGCTGAACGTGACCCGGAAGTGCGTCCCGGTGACCGGCGCGAACGGGACGGTCACCGCGGTCGTGCCGTCGGTGGGCAGTGCAGGTGGGACGGCCGCGGTCCGGGCCGTGCCGTCGCCACTCTCGATCCGGACCTCGGTCGGGATCGAGTGCCGCCCGTCGTCGACGTAGCGCAGGTCCAGGTGGTCGACCGTCGTCGCGGCGGGCAGGTCCACTGCGATCCACTGCTGGGTGAGCTTGGTGGTGCGCGTGTTCCAGGCAGTCGTCGGGTCACCGTCGAGGGCCGCGGAGGCCCGGGCCTTCGCGGTGCCGCTCGCCCCGCTCGCCGTCACGGTGACCCCTCCCGCGGTCACGTCGCGGATCCCCAACGCGCGATCGATGGCGGCGGGCTTGGCCCCGCCATTGATCCGGAACTCGCCGCTCACCGTGAACGAGCGCGCGGTCGGCAGCGTGAACCGGCGCCGGAGCTCCGGATCGATCTGCTTCATGACGATCGCGAGCGGGTGCGCGCCCGAACCGGCCCCGAGGTTCGTGAGCAGGTCCTCGGGCATCCGGGTGACCTCCCGGGCACGGACGGGCGCGGCACCCGGCGCGTCGTCCTGGAGCCGGAGCTCGGCCACGCCCACACCGGTCTTGCGGAGCCGGCCGGCCTCGCTCGCCACCTTGCCGGGCTTGTTCGCGTCGGTGCCGAGGATCTGCAGCTCGATGCGCGAGAACGTGCGTCGGGCGAACAAGAGCTCCTGGCCGGCACGGCTCCGCGAAGAACCGTCGAGCTGGTCGACCACCTGCGGGCCGCCGTCGAAGCGCACGCCCATCCGTGTGATCCACCGGCCGCGCTTGCCCGCGAACGCCTGCACCAGCCCGAGCCGGTCGGTGGTGATCGGGTGGTCGAGCTCCACGACCAGCCGCTCGTGGCCCACCTTCGGCACCCCGGCGGCGACCTCCCACGCGGTCTTGGTGTCGCCGTCGAGCGCGAGCGCCGGCCGCCCGTCCGCGGCGTACCCGAACGCCGGGGTTCCGTAGGTCGTCGCCCGGACCGACCGCACCCCTCGCATCTCGGTGACGGTGCGCGACTCGTCGGTCGAGCCGGGGAACACGTCGAGCCGCTGGTCCAGGAGGTCCTCCCGCAGCGGCCGCTCGCCCGCGGTCTCGGTGTAGCCGTAGTTGTTCTTCATCCCCGCCCACCGCATGCCGCGGCGCCGGTTCGAGTCGGTGAGCACCAGCAGCGCACCGCTCGGCACGCGACCGCGCAGCTGCACGGGCTGCTGCTCGTAGCTCGGCGAGGACAGCACGACCTCGGTCCCGTCGATCACGCCGCTCGCGGCCGCGTCAACGAGCCCCTCGCCGTCCCCGTCGACCACCACGGTGTCCGAGATCGGTTTGACCCGCGCGATCGGCGTCGGGTCCTTCACCGGGAAGACCACGACGGGCTTCGGGTCGGTGACGGGCGGCTCCGAGACGTCGCCGAGGTCGGGCGCGAGCAGCGTGCCCGGGATGGTGGTGCCGTAGCTCGTCGGCGTGCCGAGCCCGGCCGGACGCCCGAAGCGCGTCAGGTCCTTCCACATCGCGCGTGCCGAGACCAGGTTGAACTCGTCCGTCAGCAGGTCGTTGCGCAACAGCACGTCGCCGACGCCCATGAGCCGGGCGATCGGCGCGAGCGCCTGCGGCTCCAGCCACTCCTCCTGCACGCGCCGGTCGAGCGCGATGAGCAGATTGGTCGCGGCCTCGCTCCCCCACGGCACCAGCTCGCGCGGCCGACGTAGGGCCGGTCCATCAGCCCGGGCTCGATGGGATCGATCGTGTCGCCCCACCGGTACGCGGCGAAGTCCGCGCCGGGGAGCGCGAGCACGCGGCGTCGCCCCGCCCGCGCGCGTCGAGCGCCGCGAGGGCCTGGGTCCAGTAGGCCGGCACCTGCTCGGAACGCTCGAGCGCGGTGTTGTAGTACCGACCGTTCCAGATGCCCGGCGCGTTCACGAGGCACAGGAGGGCGAGCAGCACCGCGAGGCCGACCACGGCGGCCCGTGCGGTGGACCCGTGCCACCGCTGCCACGCGGCGGTGATCCCCACGCCGAGCAGCACCGAGATCCCGAGCACGATGAGCGGGACCGCACGAGCGGTGCTCCGGAGCGCGAACCCGGCCGTCGAGCTGGTCGCGAAGGCCTTGAACAGCCGGCCGAGGAGCGTCGGGTGCTCGTAGGGCGACGCCGCCACCGCGATG
This sequence comes from uncultured Acidimicrobiia bacterium, assembly GCA_963801105.1. Classification (GTDB taxonomy): domain Bacteria; phylum Actinomycetota; class Acidimicrobiia; order IMCC26256; family JAENVU01; genus JAENVU01. Next base: position 2,605,069 of record CAWDDH010000003.1, on the reverse strand, counting down.
ACGGTGCCGACGAGGATCATCAGCACGAAGAAGGCGCGGTTGCGCCACCGGATCAGGCCGGCGGCCAGGATTCCCGCCGCCGGGATCAGGAAGCCCGCGAGCAGCACCCACGGTCGGCGGGTCATGTCGAGGACCGCGGGGTTCCACGCGCCGCGCAGATCGCCGCCGTAGAAGAACCAGTAGCCGAGCCCGCGCAGGATCTCCGTCGCGGTGGAGGTCGCCGACACCGTCTCGATGGACTCGGTGAAGCGCAGGATCCCGAGCCCGTAGCGACCCTCGATGAAGAGTCCCGCCATCCACCACAGGGACGTGAGGATGGTGAGCACGGAGATGCGCCACGCGGTGGTCCACGCCTGGCGCAGCGTGACGTCCCGGCGGACCCAGATCGCGTACGGGAACCACAGCACCGGTCCGATGAGGGCGTACAGCAACGCGGTCGCGTTGACGGCGCCGACGAGCTGCACGGTCAACGCGAACAGCGCCGGGTACTTCCAGCCGCGGTCGTCGAGGCCGCGCATGACGAACGCGAGCAGCCACGGGAGGGCGGCCCACGGTCCGAGGAGCACGCTCAGGCGGGCCGAGAACTCGAGCGCGTACGGGCTCAGCGCGAATGCGAGCATCGCGACCGGGACGCCGGGACCGCGCACGCCGAGGGTGCGGAGCAGGTACCGCACGCCCATGCCCGCGGCGAACAAGAGGGTGCCGAGCCAGAACCGCTGCGCGACCCACGCCGGGATGCCGAGCAGTTGCTCGGTCACCCAGTAGAACGGCCCCATCGGGAACAGGTACCCGATGGTCTGGTGGCTGACCGTCCCCAGCCCGATGTTCGGGTCCCACAGGGTGCCGACGCGCCCGAGGAACCGACCCGGGTCGAGGTAGAGGTAGCTCTTGGTGTCGGCGGCGACCTTGCCCGCGTGCATCGCCAGGATCGGGCCGTACACGACCGCGGCGAACGCGGCGATGCCGGCGACGGATCGGCCACGGGCGCCCCGTGGGCCCGGGACCGTGGTCGCGGTCATTCCCCGGACACCGGCGCCAACCGCGGGGAGTCGGGCGAGCCCGTGATCTCGTAGACCATCACGTCGTTGGCGCCGTCGTGGAACAGCTGCGGCGGCAGCGACGCCCACCAGGTCGCGCTCGACGGCGAGCTGGTGACCGTCTCCACGGTGGCGGCCACGACTCCGTTCACCGCGACGGCGAGCGGGACCTTGTCGGTGCCGGGCTGCGCCAGGCCCGTCACGTTCAGCCAGGGCGCGAGCAGCGCACGCGTCTGGACGGCGGCGAACTTCTCGGGCTGGTCGACCGTCAGCGCGAGCGTCGACGGCGTCGGGTCGACACCGACCCCGTCCACCGAACGACCGACCAGGTCGCCGAAGGGTCCGGTGCGGTAGATGCGCAAGGCCGGGTCACCGAGGGCGTCCACCGCGCGCGCCTGGAGCACCTGGGCGAAGCCGGTCGGGCCGTCCACGAGGTTGTACCGGCCGTCGCGCTTGATCTTCCCGTCGAGGCTCCAGTGCAGCACCTTGAACTGGCCGTCGTGGCGTGGCGTCCCGAGCAGCGACCGGCCGGCCGCCTTCCACGGGATCTTGACGTCGAGGACGTCGGCGACCGTCGGCAGGATGTCGACCGTGCGGGCCGGGCGGTCGTCGATGAGACCCCGCGTCTGGCCGGGGAGCTTGACGAAGAGCGGGGTCCAGGCGACCTGGGCGACATTCTGGTCGGACAATCCCCGCCACGGCTGGCCCGGGATGAACCCGGCGCCGTGGTCGGCGGTGACGACGACGACCGACTCGTCCCAGGCGCCGACCGCTTTGAGCTTGGCGATGACCTGACCGATGAAGGTGTCCGTCGCCTGCACCTGGAGCAGGTGGCGCTCGTACGCCGAGCGCGTCGTCCACGCCGTGGTCCAGCGGTTGTTGCTGAGACCGAACACCGACCGGCCGACACCGGTGTTCTGCATCCCCTGCACGTACTGCCAGGGCCAGTGGGGCAGCAGGACGTGGACGAAATCGAGCCTCGGCGAGACGCCGTCGGGTGACAGCGAGGTCACGAATCGCTGCGCCGTGCCCATCGGGAACGGGTCCGAGGCGAGGAGCCCGCGCGTCACGTCGAGCTGCTTCGGCGCCTCCTTCGGACTCGCGAACTCCCGCCAGAGCTTGGCGGTGTCCTTGACCAGCCCGCGGATCCCGCCGTGGAACGTGCCGACGTGGCGGGCGTCGTCACAGATGCCCGCCGGGCACATGACGGTGAACGCCTCGGTGGCGTTGACGCGGTAGGTCCCGCCGAGCAGCGTGAAGAGGCTGTCCGGGTAGTTCGCGGCCACGGCCGCGACACCATTGGTGGCGTTCGGGTAGCTCGAGGTGAGCATCCCGGGGACCGCGGCGAGCGTGAACGGCGCGATCGTGGTCGAGTTGCGGTACCAGTTCGACGAGGCCTCGAGCTGGGCGAAGTTGGGGAACAGCTGGGCGTCGACGTGACCATGGCCGTCGAGCAGCGACGTCTCCGGGAACTCGTCCAGCGTGATCCACACCACGCGGTGGGGCGAGCCGATCGTCACGTGCTTGGCCTGGGGGGTGTCATGGTCGATCACGACCTTGGACACCGACGACGAGAACAGGAAGAGCAAGGCGAACGCGACGGGGGCGAAGGCGAGGAACCGCAGCCAGATCCGCACGATCGGCACCCGGTACCGCAGGGCGCCGATGAGGACGCCGCCCACCACCCCGATCACGGCCAGCCACGGGCTGCCGATCGAGCTGGCGTGTTTGACGGCCTCCTCCAGGAAGATCCCCGCCGGGATCGCGATCACGACCGCATGGGCCGCCCGGCGGGCGCCGGGCGCGACGACGCCCACGACCACCTCCACGGCATAGAGCAGCGCGGGCGGCACGAGGAGCAGCGCGGCCACGAACAGGACCAGCTCGCCGGCTCCGATGTGCCGGCTCGTGAAGAGATCGGCGTTCTTGGTCAGCAGGTCGAAGGTCGGCTGCGCGACGGCGAGTCCGGCGACCCCGAACAGCTCGAGGAAGCGGAGGATCTCGGTCCGTCCCGGCCCGAACCGAGGTGGCGTTCCCGACTGCACCCATCCTCCCGACCGGGGTCTCAACGAAGGCCGGGAATGGTAGAGGAGTTTCGGGCCCGTCCGGACGCGGCCGGGCCGGCGCCGTGACCTGCGAACATGTCCCGATGCCGGAGGGGGGTCCACGCCACATCACGGCCCTGGACGGTCTCCGGGGCGTCGCCGTCGTGCTCGTCCTGCTGTTCCACGGCAGCCATCTGAGCGGTGGGTTCCTCGGGGTGGACGTCTTCTTCGTACTCTCGGGGTTCCTGATCACAGGCCTGCTCCTCGCCGAGGGCACCGGCACGGGTGGGATCGCGCTGGGCGCGTTCTGGGCCCGCCGGGCCCGCCGGCTGCTCCCGGCGCTCGCGCTGATGCTCGCGGGCGTGGCGGTCGCCGCTGCGATCTGGTCGGAGCCGGCCGCCCTCGCCCAGATCCGCGGCGACGCGCTCGGGACGATCGCCTACGTCGCCAACTGGCGGGCGATCGCCTCGGGCCGCAGCTACTTCGACCTCTTCGTCTCGGCGTCGCCGCTCGAGCACACCTGGAGCCTCGCGATCGAGGAGCAGTTCTACCTGCTCTGGCCGCTGGTGATCCTCGGCCTCACCGCGGCCTTCCGCCGCCGTCTCCCCAATGCGGTGCTAATCCTGGCCGTCGGGGCCGGCCTCGCCTCCACGGCGCTCATGGCCGTCCTGTACTCGCCGTCGGACACCGCCCGCGCCTACTACGGCACCGACACGCGTGCGGCGGCGCTCTTCGCCGGCATCGCGGTCGCGGCGGGCGTCGCGCTGTGGGGCCACGTGCGCGACCCGGCTGGTCGCTGGAGTCTGGAGGTCATCGCCGGGGCGTGCGTGGCGTACCTCGCTTACGCCTGCAGCCGCTATTCGGGCGACACGGCCCGGCTCTACCGCGGCGGGTTCCTCGCGGTGGCGGTCGCCGCCGGGATCGTCGTCCTCGCGGCCGTCCAGCCCCGCCGGGGACCAATCGCGGTCGCGCTCTCCTTCCGGCCCCTGTGCTGGCTCGGGCTGATCAGCTACGGCCTCTATCTCTGGCACTGGCCCGTCGACGTCTACCTCGACGCGGACCGACTCGGAATCCAGGGCTGGGCCCTGTTCACGGTCGACACCGCGATCGCCCTCGCGATCTCGGTCGCCTCGTACCGCTTCCTCGAGATGCCGATCCGCCGCGGCGCCCTCGGCCGCCGGACCTGGGCGTGGGCGATCCCGACGGTGGCGATCGGCGTCGTCGCACTCGTCCTCGCGGCGACCGCTGGCGCCCGACCGCTGCCGGTCGCGGCCGGGAGGATCGACGACGCCTCGCCCGGAGGTGTCCTGGTCGTCGGCGACAGCCTCGCGCGCTCGGTCGCGCCGGGGCTCCACCGGCACGGCTTCGTCGTCTCGGACTGGGGCTTCGACGGCTGCCGCCTGCTGCGCGGCACCGTCCGCGGTCGCGCGTTCCTCCCCGGCAACTGCGGATGGCGACCGATCTGGCGTGACGCGGTCGGGCGGACCCGACCGGCGGTGGTGCTGCTCGTCGAGGGCGCGTTCAACCTGGCCGACGTGCGCCCGCCGGGGTCGCAGAACTGGCTCGTCCCGGGGACCCCCCGGTGGGCCCGGTACTTCCGGGCCGGACTCGACGACGCGGTCGAGGTCTTGAGCGCGGACGGCGCCACGGTGGTCATCCCGCGCATGCCCTGCCTGTCGCGGTCGACCTCGACGCCCGCGCTTGCACAACTGTCGCAGTTCGACCCTCGCCGGGTCGACGCGGCCAACGCGGTCATCGACCAACTCGCCCGCACCGACGATCGGGTGGTGGCGCCGGACCTGTTCGGCTTCCTCTGTCCCACCGGCAGGTACCAGACCGCACTCCGAGGAGTGTCACCGGTCCGGGTCGACGGTGTGCACTTCGGCGACGCGGGGTCGGATCTCGTCGCCGGGTTCCTCGAGCCGTCGCTCCGGGGCGCCGCCCGCCGGACCACCCGGTGACAGCCGTCGACCCGGTCCCAGGGACCGGTCCCGTGCCGGCGGCGACTCGGCCGCGGATGGCACGTCCACTCGGAGCACTCGCGATCGCGGCCACGACCGGCGTCACGACGGTCTGTGCGTGGCTCGCCGTGTTCTCCGCGCCGGTCAACGGCGATGAGAGCTACTTACTCCTGACTCTGCGCGAGTTCGGTCGGTCGGGCGCCCTGTACGACCGCGTCTACAGCCAGTACGGCCCGTTCTATTACTCCCTCTTCGGGATCCCGGCACGACTCACGGGCTGGGACTGGACCTTCACGACCGGCCGGCTGGCGACCCTGACGTTCTGGGTCCTCGCCGCCCTGCTCCTCGGGGTTGCGATGCGGGCCGCGACCGGAAGCCGAGCGATCGGCCTCGGGGCCCAGGTCGTGAGCTTCTCCATGCTCGGCTCGCTCCGCCACGAGCCCATGCACCCGGGTTCGCTCCTGATGGCGCTGCTCGGAGCACTGCTTTGGGCGATCGCCTGGCTCCGGCCACACGCGCCACGCTCGGCCGACATCCTCACCGGCGCGATTCTGGCGGCGCTGTTGCTGACCAAGGTGAACGTCGGCCTCTTCGCGCTCGTCGCCGTCGTGCTGGTGCTCGTCGCTTGCCGACCGCGCGCGATCCGGGTGCTCGCCGAAATCGCCTTCGTGCTGCTCGGCCCCGTGGTCCTGATGGCCGGGGGGGTCGCGGAGTGGCGGGTGCTCTGGTCCTCCGTCTACGTCGTCGGGGCGGTGGCAGTGGTCGCGGTCTCGGCGGTCGGGCATCGCACCCGGAAATGCCCCGATCCCCTGCCGCTGATCTGGGGCCTGGTCGGCACGGCGCTCGCAGCATCAGGACTCATGCTTGCGACCGGCAGCTCACTTGGCGGCATCCTGCGCGGCGCGTTCACTCGACCGCTCGATCATCCACGACTCGTTACTGTTCCGGTCCGTCTGCCCCCTGCGGCGTGGTGTTGGATCGGCGCGCTTCCGACCGCCTGGCTCCTCCTCCGCGCCCACGTGGTCCACCCGACGCCCACGGTCCGGCGCTGGAGCTCCGCCCTGCGGATCGCGGCCGGCGGCGGACTGCTGCTGTCCGTGCTCGGGTCGGATTCGCTCCTGCTGACGCTCCATCCCGAGGCGTCTCGGTTCGCGCTCCTCCCGGTCGTCGCGCTCGTCCTCGTGCCTCGATGGACCGGAGGAGACACACCGGACCAGCTCCTCGCGCGCGCTCTCCTGGCCGCCCTCGCCGTCACGCAATCGCTGCACGCGTTCCCGGTACCGGGAAGCCAGGTGTCCTGGAGTGTCGTCCTCGCGGGCGTCGGCGCGGTCGTCATCGTCGGCGACGGAGTGCGCGACCTCGCCACCCTGACGGCCCATCACGACGTTGCGCGTTGGTGGGGGGCAATCGCCGCGGTCGCGTGCGTCACGCTGGTCCTCGTCGTCCCGACCGGCTCGTCGATCGAGTTCCCCGGCCATCAGTTCCTGGTCGACGCAACGCAGTTCCGCCATCACCGGCCCATCCAACTCCCCGGCACGAAGCTCCTCCGCGTGCCGGGCTACCAACTCGACGAAATCCGGCAGGTGGTTCCCGTCGTGCAACAGGACTGCGACGAGATCGTGACCCTCGGTGCCGACCTGTCCTGGTACCTGCTCGCCGACCGGCTACCGCCGACCGGCTTCAACCAGCCTGCGTGGTGGGCATACCTCACCGATGCGGAGCAGCGTTCGGTCGTCAGAGCGATCGAACCAGGACGCCGGATCTGCCTTCTCGTCGCCCCGACAGTCGCGACGCTGAGGACCGATCGACTCGCGGCGAGCGCCTCGGTCGGCGACGGCCCGCTGGTGGGCGCGCTGACCTCCAGACGTTGGCAACGCCTGGCCGGAACCGCTCGCGTCGCGGTCCTGCGGGCGCTCTGACCCCGACAGGATCAGGGACGCCGCGGACCAGCCCCCGCGCCTGATCTGCCAACATGTCCGGCCATGTCTCGGCGCACCTCACTCCCTCACATCGGTGCGCTGGACGGCCTGCGCGGGGTCGCGGTCATCGGCGTGATGCTCTTCCACAGCGAGTTGCTCCGGGGCGGCTACCTCGGCGTGGACCTCTTCTTCGTCCTCTCGGGCTTCCTCATCACGTCGCTGCTCCTGGCCGAGCACCGAGAGACCAGCGACATCGCTCTCGGTGCGTTCTGGGCCCGGCGCGCCCGCCGCCTGCTCCCGGCCCTCGGACTCATGCTCGCCGGCGTCCTGCTCTACACGGCGGTCTTCGCCGAGCCGACGGCACTCCTGCGGATCCGCGACGACGCGCTCGGCACGATCGGGTACGTCGCCAACTGGCGGATGGTCTTCGCCAAGCAGAGCTACTTCGACCTGTTCCTCGACCACACCCCGCTCGAGCACACCTGGAGCCTCGCGATCGAGGAGCAGTTCTACGTGATCTGGCCGCTCCTCTTCCTCGGCATCGCGGCCGTCGCCAGACGCCGGCTCGTCCCCGTGGTCCTCGGCGTGTCCGTCGTGCTCGGGCTCGTCTCGACGGGGCTGATGGCGTGGCTCTACGACCCGGCCAACACGAGCCGTGCCTACTTCGGGACCGACACCCGATCCGGCGCGCTCTTCACCGGCATCGCCCTGGCGGCCGCGATCGCCCTGTGGGGACACGTCCGCGGCGACGCCGCGCGCATCCTGCTCGAGGCCGCGGCGATCGTCGCCGCCGGCGTGCTCGCGTTCATGTGGTCACGGGTCGGATTCGAGTCGCCCCGGCTGTACCGGGGCGGGTTCCTGGTGGCCGCGGTCGCGGCGGCACTCGTCCTCGCCGCGGCGGCCCATCCCCGCAAGGGGCCGATCGCGATGGTGCTCGACTTCGGTCCCCTTCGCTGGTTCGGGCTCGTGAGCTACGGGCTCTACCTGTGGCACTGGCCGGTCGACGTGCTCCTCGACGGCGAGCGCACCGGCCTGCACGGCTGGTACCTGTTCGCGGTCCGCTCGGCCGTCGCGATCGCGATCGCGGCCGCGTCGTACTACCTCCTCGAGCTCCCGATCCGCCGCGGGGCGGGCTCCCCCGCCAAGTGGCGCCTGGCCACGCCGCTGCTCGCGGCGGCGCTCGTCGCGTCGACGCTGGTGGTGACGGCGGGCGCGATCGACCTCGACCAGGCGAACCCGTACCCGCCCAAGCGCGGGAACGACGTGCTCCTCGTCGGAGACTCGGTCGCCCAGAGCCTCGCCCCCGGACTCGCCGACGAGGGCGTCGACCTCGGCCTCGTCTGGACGCCCGGCTGCCGGCTGATCCACGGCACGCTCGACTTCGCCAACACCTACGCCGGGAACTGCGCCTGGGAGCCGATTGGCGGCGGGCCATCACGCGCGTACGAACCCAAGAACGCCTTGGCCCTCGTCGGCGTCTGGGACCTCTTCGACGTCACACTCCTCGGGGCGTCCCGGCCCGTCGGACCAGGTTCCCCCCAATGGAATGCCGTGTACCGCAGCCGGCTCCAACAGCTCGTCCGCATCCTGGGCAGCCGAGGCGCGCACGTATGGCTGTTGACCATCCCGTGTGCGGCAGGGCTCAATGCGACGTTCGGCCAGGGCGCCTACGACGTCAACCGGGTGATCACCGCGAACACCATCATCGGTCAGGTCGCGGCCGGCCACGCGGGCAAGGTCAGCGTCATCGACCTGTTCTCCGAGCTCTGCCCCGGAGGCAAGTTCCTGCCCGTGATCGACGGCCAGCCGAGCCGCATCGACGGCATCCACCTCTCGGCTTCGGCCGCCGATGCCGTCGCGCGGTGGATGATCCCCCAGCTCGGGCTCGGCGGCACCCCGGCGGCCTCGACGTCGACGTCTCCCCCGCCGTCACCCAGTGGGGGTTGACCCGTGGCGCAGCGACCGGAACCTCTGAGCAGGACGATCGTCACGGGACCTTCGGCTCGCATTCGGGCTCAGCACCGACTGGTCCGAGGTACGCCTATCTTTCGCGGCCGATGACGCGCTCGTGCGGACACCGGATCCAGCGCCACGCGATCGTCCTGCTCGTCGCGCTCACCGCCGCCGCATCCTGTGGTGGCGGGCACGCTCGGCGCGGAGCAATTGCTCAAGAATCGTTCGAGTGGCGTGGGCGTCAACGTGAATACACCGTCCAGACCCCGGCGACGGCCCAGCCGTCCAATCCCCTGATCCTGTTGCTGCACCTCTTCCAAGACGACGCGCCGCGATCAGGTGCGGCGACTCATGGCTACGAGACGTTCGCCGATCAGGCGGCCGCGCGGGGGGCGGTCGTCGTCCAACCGATGGGTGTGCACTTCAGCTGGAACGCGGTGACGTGCTGCGGAGATGCCCGGGACCTGAAGGTCGACGACGTCGGCTTTCTCGAAGAGACGATCAAACGCGTCCGACAACGCGTCGGCCACGGCCCCGTCTTCGCGGTCGGGTTCTCGAACGGTGGGTTCATGGCCTTGCGGCTCGCTTGTGAAGGGATGCCGCTCGCCGGAGTTGCGATCGTCGAAGCAACGATGACCGTCGATCACTGCGCCCCACGTCCGACCAACCTCCTCCAGATCCATCAGACGGAGGACAAGGTCGTCCCGCTCTTGGGGACGCGATCCGCGGCCACGATCGCCACCAGCCCTCTGCTCCCCGTCTCGGAGTCCTTCGCCCGTTGGCGGGTCGCCGACGGCTGCAACGCTCCTTCGCGTCGCACGTCCGCCGCGGGTGTGGACACCACCACCAGCCACTGCGCATCCGACACCCGGGCAAGATTGGTCGTGATTCCCGGGGGCGGACACTCCTGGCCGGCGACGCCCACTGCGCCGGTCGACGCCTCTCGCGTGATTCTCGACTTCTTTCGACTGTGACGACGACGCGAACACTCGACGATTCGAACTCGGTGCGAGATCTCCCTGATCGTCGGTTCACGATCGGTCTCGCGCTCCTCGGCGCAGTCGCACTCGCCATTCGTCTCGTCGCCGGCGTGAGCAGAGGTCCGCTTCACTACATCAGCGACCCGTCCTTCTACAGGATCCAGGGAATCCTGCTCGCCAACGGGCACGGATTCGCCGCGCCGTTCACCTTCGTGGAACACCACACCATCGTTCCCACGGCCTTTCATCCACCGATGATGTCCGTGTTCCTGGGCGCGGTCACCTGGCTCGGATTCGACGGCCTGACCTCGGCGCGCGTCGCCACGGCGCTGGTCGGCACGGCGACCGTCGTGCTCATCGGACTGCTCGGCCGGGCCGTTGGTGGCAATCGAGTGGGGCTGATCGCTGGCACCATCGCCGCCATCAACCCCAACCTCTGGGTTCCCGACGCCGCACTCGCGTCCGAAAGTCTCGCCGCCGCCTTCGTCGCGGGAGCCCTGACGCTGACCTACCGAGTCGAACGGTCGGCACGTCTTGGCGCAGCCTTCGGGCTCGGAATCCTCATCGGACTCAGCGCGCTCACGCGGCCTGAGCTGCTTGCGCTCGCCCCACTTCTGGCTCTGCCCGCTGCACTGCACTCGTCGAACGAGACCCGCCGCAGAGCCGCGATCATCCTTGTCGTCATCACCTCCAGCATCGCCGTCGTCACCCCGTGGATGCTTCGGAGCGCAACGTTGTTCGAACAGCCGGTCTTGTTCTCGACCAATGGCCGGTCAGTACTCGGATACGCGAACTGTCCGTTGACCTACGGCGGTCCATCCCTTGGAAGTTGGCGCATCGATTGTGTTCGGACGCCGGCGACGTCGCCTCCTGGAACCCCCGGAAAGAATGCGCTCGATGAATCGGAGGTCTCCCGACGCGTCAGCAGCGCCGGGATCAAGTACCTTCGCTCTCACCCGGCAACGTTCCTCACACGTGTCGTCTGGGCGCGCATTGGGCGAACGTGGAGCGTCTTCCGTCCGTTCGACGCGGACGAGGCCCGATCCAACGAAGCGAAGAGCGCCCTGGAGATGACTTCGGGTGTGCTGATCCTCTGGGCCTCGCTGGCGTTTGCCGTTGTGGGCGCGTGGCCCGGGCGCCGACAACACCGACGGTCAGTCTGGCCCCTCTTGGCGCCGTGTGTGATCGTGACGATCGTGTCCGTCTTCGCCTACGGAACACCCCGGTTCCGGGTCGTCGCCGAGCCCTCGATTGCGGTCCTCGCAGCCCTGGGCGTCGAAGTGGTGCTCCGGCGCATGAGCCGTCGAGCACCCGCCGGTGTCAGCTGATGCCGAGGGCCTGCTCGATCGAGTGGCCGAGCGCCTCGCCGAAGCGCACCGCCCCGGAGGAGTACACGGGGCAGCCTCGCAGAATCGCCGCTTCGTCGGCATAGGGTTCGGGACAGAAATGCACACCGTTGACGCGGTCGCGGACCTCGATCCGTCCGTTGCGGCACCCGCCCCGGTCCTGTTCGTCCGCTCGGCAGGCAAGACTTGCTGCGAAACCGCCACCAGGAGCAACCGCGTCACGCGGCGCGTCCAGGAACGTGACGCCGGCCTGGCCGGCGAGATCCTGCCGCAGCCGCTGCTCGATGGACTTCAGGGTCTTGGTCTGCGGGGCGTTGAGCCGACCGACCGGCGGTGGAGCGACCAGGGCGACCCTCGCTCCGAACGCACGCGCGTCATCGACGAACCGCTCGACACCGCGGACGGTTGCCCGGACGTGTCTGGGCGATCCGTAGGGCGCTGTGCCCGACATGCAGTGGGTCAGGTAACCGGCCATCGTCTCCAGCACGACGAGCCGGGGCCGAGCGATTTCGAGGTCAGATTGCAGCCGCGGGATGAGGTCGCACGCGGCCGCGCCGGGCGCCGCGCGCACAAGCAGGCGCTGGTCGGCGATCCCGCTTCGTAGGGCGGCACGCGACTCGGTGAGCAGCGAATCGCCGTAGACGGCGACGTCGATGTGGTGCACCGGCCTCCGACCCGCGGAGCCGCAGGCGACGAGACCGATCAGCAGGACCCAGCCCGTGCGCCGGACCACCACACCGCCGATCACTGCCCCGGCAGGTCCGTGACGGGGATCGGGCGCAGCACCGGCGCGTCGGGCGGCCCGCTGATCGCGTAGAGCGTCAGTTGGTTCGCGCCCGGGCTGCGCGAGCGTCGGCGCGACGATCGCGCTCAGCACCCCGTTGGCCGATCCCTCGAACGGCAGCGCCTGCCCGACGCCGGCGATCCGGCCGTTCAACGCGATCGCGACCCACGTGTCCTCGCTCAGGTCGTCGAGGATGCCCTCCACGTACTGCCAGGGCACGAGCTTCCCGGTCGGGTCCAGCGCGACATAGGAGGGCGCGGGGCCGCCGCGGAACTGGTCCACGAGCGGTCCGCCGAGGTGCGCGAGCGACGGCTGCGAGGTCGGAGCCGACGCCAGGTCGGCGACCGGACGGTCCACGAGCCCCCCGTACGGGCCGACCCGGTAGACGCGCAACGACGGGTCGCCGGTCTCGGGCACCGCCTGCGCGCGGATCACGTCCTGGAAGCCGGCCGGGCTGAGCTTCAGGTACCGCTCCCCCTTCTTCGGCCCGAGGGCGTCGGGCGGGGCGAAGCTGTTGCCCTTGGTCTGGTCGAACTCACGCGGGAAGTCGGCCCGCGGCGTCCCCGAGCATGGAGACACCGTCGATCTTCCATGGGATCTTCACCTTGAGTACGTCGGCGACCGTCGGCAGCACGTCGATGGACTGCACCGGACGGTCGTCGACGACGCCCGCGGGCTGGCCCGGGTACTTCACGAAGAGCGGCGTCCAGAGGATCTCGGTGTAGTTGTGCTTGGTGACGCTGCGGATGCCCTCGCCGGGAGTGAAGGACACGCCGTGGTCGGCCGTCACCACGACCATGGAGTCCTTCCACGCGCCGACCGACTTGATCTTGTCGAGGATCCGGCCGAGCACGGTGTCGGTCGCCTGCACCTGGAGGAGATGCTGACGGCGCGCGCTCTCGGCCGGCCACGCGTCCTTCTGCCACACCAGCTTGCTCGCGCCCTGCTGCGGTGCGAGGTGCGTGTTGTCCTGGAGCGTGGGCAGGAGGTGCCAGGGCTGGTGCGGCAACTCGATGTGGACGAAGTCGAGGCGCGGCCCCGTGCCCGGCTGGATCGACTGCACGAACCCGCGCATCTGGGGTAGCCCGTACTGGACGACGGAGTCCTCGGAGAAGTTCACCGTCTCCGGGTGCGGCGAGGCGAAGCCCTTCCAGAGGTCGAACGCGTCGGTGCCCAGCAGCTTCATCCGCTTCGTGCTGCTCGCGTTCTCGGCGCGAGCCGAGCAGGTCGACTTCGGGCACAGCCGCGTCACCGCCTCGTGGACGTTGAACGGATAGACACCCCCGAGGAGCGTGAAGAGGTTCTTCGGGTAGTCGTCGGCCGACGGCACGACGTTGCCCGTCGGCGGGAGGCGGCCGGTCAGGATGGCGGGGACGGCGCGTTCGGTGTACGGCGCGACCGTCGTGTCGTTGCGGTACCACGTCGACTCGGAGGCGAGCTTCGCGAAGTTGGGGTACAGCGCGGCGTCGACGTGCCCGGTGCCGTCGAGCAGCGACTCCTCCGGGAACTCGTCGAACACGATCATGATCACGCGCTTCGGGTTCTTCACGTCCACACCCGACTTCGCCGCGACCTTTCCGCCGAAGACCACCGCCGACGCGGGAGAGGAGAAGAGGAACAGCGCGGCGAACAAGGCCGGCGCGATCGCGAGGAAGCGCAGCCAGAGCCGGACCCACTCCAGACGAAGGAACGCGAGGGCCCCGAGGAGGCCGCCGAGCACCCCGAGGTGGACCAGCCGGTTGGGCGCGAGGTCGGTCGTGTGCTTGAGGATCTCCTCGACGAGGACCCCGAACGGGATGCCACACAGCAGCGCGTGGGCGAAGCGGCGGAAGCGGGGCACGATCGCACCCACCACGATCTCGACGACATACAGCGCCGCCGGCGGCGCGAACAGCACCACCAGGGAGATCACCACCAGGTCCAGCGCCGTCGACCCACGAGTCGCGAAGATCCCGGTGTTCTTGCCGAGCAGGTCGAAGGTCGGCTGAGCGACCGCGAGCCCACAGAGCGCGAAGAGCTCCAGCGCGGCGCGCACCTCACGCCGGCGCGGCCCGAACCGCGCGTCCGCGCCCACGCCGGGCGCCGTCACGTCGCCTCCGCGGGGACGACCGCGGCCGCCGGCGCCGGCGGGATCGGGCGGGCCGCCGAGGGCCACCGGCGGTGCGACCAGCGGATCGCCGGCCGCTCGATCCAGTAGAAGCTCATGGTCGCGGTCACGACGGCGAGACCGAACACGATCGCGAACCAGAGCCAGAGGTTGGCGCCGATCGTGCCGTCGTGGAACCAGACCTTGAGCTCGCGCACCCAGATGATGTGCCAGAGATAGATCCCGTAGGAGATGAGCCCGAGGTACACCATCACCGGCGTACGCAGGAACCGCCGGATCAGTCCCCGGCTCTGGTCACCGAACACCACGGGGAACAGCAGGAAGAACGCCACGAGCCCGTACAGGAACGCGATGCCGAAGTCCTGCACCCGGGTCACCTTCTGGTAGATGCTCGCCGGCGTGTTGAGCTGCAGCGCGACCCAGAAGCACGTGACGGACAGCAGCCACGACGCCGCCGGGTACCGGGCCAGCGCCCGCCCGAGCATCGGCAGTCGACCGCCGGCCGCGAGCCAGGCGCTGCCGACCGCGAGCAACATCCCCAGCGCGAACCAGTCCAGGTAGCCCACCAACCACTGCCCGATCTGGTCGATCGGGAACCAGTACCCGCCGCGGGCGGCCTTGGCGCCGAGCCCCCACAGGCGCCAGACCCGCACCAGCATCGCGAGCATGTACAGGCCGGCGAGGCCGACCAGTTGCGCGACGAGCTTGCTCCGCAGGGACGCACCCGCCCGCGACATCGACCGCAGCAGCCACGCGATGGCGGGCAGCGCCAGGTAGAAGCTGACCTCGATGACGAGCGTCCACTCGACGCCGAGCCCGTTCAACGAGAGACCGGCGCGGTAGTTCTGCAGCAGGAGGTAGTCGGTCCAGAAGATGTCGAAGTTCGCGATGCCGAGCACCGCGATGCCGTAGGCCGCGACGGTGATCGCGACCCAGTACGCCGGGTAGATGCGCAGGGCCCGGCGACCCCAGAACGGGATGAGCTTCGGTCCGGGGCGGTTCGTGAAGTGCGCGACCACGTACGGCCGGTAGAGCAGGAACCCCGAGATCAGGAAGAACGTCGACACGCCGAAGTTGCCGAGCCGCTGGGTCCACTGCCAGGTGTCGTAGTGGAGGGTCTCGATGTTGTAGTTGATCGTCACGTGATACACGAGCACCGCGATCGCGGCGACGGCGCGCAACCCGTCGACGCACGGGAACCGGTTGTGCGGGACCGGCGCCTCGTCCACGGTGAGTTCCCGGGAGATGGTGGCCGACACGGTCATCTGGGCGCTCCCGCGGCATCGAGCGGCCCGGCGGCGAAGCCCGAGAACCGCGCGCCCTTCGCCTTCGCCGAATCGATCGAGAGGCCGGCGCGCCGGCCGTCGGCCATCGCGTCGTCGTGGATGGTCACCGTCTCGAAACCGTCGACGAACACCGTGAACGCCCGTGGCCGCAACCGGATGCCGACGGTGCTCGTGCGGCCGAAGCTCGTCAGCTGCGTGCTGCCGACCCGCGTCTCGACACCCCCGACCACCTTGAAGATGTTGAACGTGCCGAACTCGGGGACGGCCGAGACGCGCCAGTAGTCGCCCGCGTCGCGGTAGCGGAAGACGACCCCCCACCCGGACGTCACGACGCTGCCGGTCGCCTGCACCCAGCCGGTCGTGCGCCCGACGTCGAGCGTCACGATCGAGGGCGTGACCGACGGCGCCGACGCGAGCACCGCCTCCCGGCCACGGATCTCCCAGTCACCGACGTCGCTGCGCCACTGCTCCCCCGTCGGCGTCCGGCCCAGGCTGCGCCGGTCGGCGCGCTCGAACGCGTCGTGCACCGCGGCATCGGGGCCGAGGATCTCGTCCTGCACCGCCCGGAAGTCGCGGAAAGCGCGCCGTCCCGGCTGCCGGATCCGGTTCGCTCACGAGACCGGCCCGCGACGCGTCGTCGAGGTCCCGGTCCTCGATGCGGCGGGCGAGCACGCCGTTCACGGAGATCTCCACCGCGTCGGCGCTCGTCGCGACTTGGAGCCGGGTGCCGTCGGCGACGGGCGCGGTGCTGATGTTGCCGAGATCGGTCGGGTTCCCCCCGAGGGTCTTGGTGACGTTCCACGTGCCGAACTCGGGGACCGCGGTGAGGGTCCAGCAGTCGAGCGGGCTGTTGCACCGGAACGCGAGCCCCGCGCCCTTGGCGACCTTTGCCGCGGTCACCTCGATCGTCCCGGTGCCCCGGTTCGTGCGGATCAGCGCGTAGCTCGATCCGGTCGGCGCGCCGATCTCGAGCCGAGCCCCATCGGGGCCCGCGACCCAGCGGCCGGCGGGGGTGGACCAGTGCTGGCCGGTCGTCGCCGTCCCCAGACCCGGGCCACGCGCCGCGGTCAGCGGCGATTCGACCGTGCGGGGGAAGGGCACGGCCTTGGGGACACCGGCGAAGGGCACGTGGTGGTGCCGGCTGGTGATCTGGTCCAGGGCGACGCCCAGGCCAACGAGCACGGCGATCGTCGCGACCAACGCCACGAGCGCCCGGGACCGGTCGTGAGCAGTGAGCTCGGAATCAGCGGTCGATGCCGCGGGCCCGGTCACTGTGTCGGTCTGCATCACGCGGATTCCCACGCACTCCCGGGACGTTCCCGACGCGCGGGGACACCGATGAAGGGCTCACACTGTACGTGGGGGCGTCGGGGTTTTCGACGCGCCCCGGGTCAGGTCCCGTCGGTCGCGGCCTCGGGCGTCGGTGTCTCCTCGACCGCCACGTCCTCGGCGCTCTCGTCGGACTCGACGTCGTCGTCCTTGCGCGAGAACACCCCGGTCACCCGCTTCCACCCGACCTTGGCCGCCACGGCCACACCGGCCGCGCCGGCGGCGACTGCGCCGACGAGCATGCTGCCCGACCCGGCGTCGAGGTAGCCGAATACGCCCATGTTTCCCCCAAGAGGTACCACCGGCAACGCCGGCTGCGAGTCACCAATCCTAGCAGCGCCCACAGAGCGCGATACAAGGCACCCCTCGTCTCACCCCGCGTGGCGGTCGTCAGGGCGTGATCGGCGGCGGCGGGTGCACGATCTTTGCCACCAGGGACTTCGCGAACCGAAACTCGCCGCTCGAATAGCCGGCGCAGAACCAGGGGTACACATTCGGCAAGCCCTCAGGACAGAGATGGTTCCCGGCCTGGATCGGCGCCGTCAGCGTGCGGATCGCGATCGTCCCGCCGACACATCCGGGTTGAGTCTGTTCGACCCTCAAGCAACGCTTGTAGTCGGTGTATTTCTTCTTCTTCGAGAGCGTCGTCCGAATCGCGCCAGAGAACGAGACTCCGTGGTACTCGCCGGCAACCGAAGCGGCGATCGTGTTCTGTTGGACCAACACCGCATTCCGAGTCGTGTCCTTCACCGGAGGGCTGGCGAAATACACCCGCGGCCACCTTCGGGGTTACCGCTCCTGCCGGAACCGGCGCCGCCATCACGCCGACGACGCCGATCGCGAGCGCGCCCGCGACGAGACACTTTCGGCCATTCGACCACATCGCTATTGCACTCCCTGCCCCTCGAGGACCCGCCTGCTCCGCGTCCCCACCTGCCGGGTGCAACCTAGGGCCCCGGGTACCTCAGCGCAATCATCGGTCGCCCGGACCTGGTCCGGGCGACTCAGTCCCGGCGGGTCGCGACCATGAAGCGGCGGTCCTGATCGAGGAAGGTCCCGTACCGGTGGACCTCGGAGCGCTCGATCACGAACCGCGCCTCGATGAGCTCCACCGTCCGGGCGAAGTCGCGGCCTTCGAGGGCAGGCGGGTGCGACTCGAAGATCAGCCGGCCCCCCGGGCGCAGGAGCATGTGGCACCGCTCGAAGTACTCCTCGAGGCCCTGGTGCGTGTTGCCGTCGTAGGTGTGGTGGTTGGCGAAGGACAGGACGTCGTCGAAGCGCTCGCCCCCGTCGACGAAGTCCTCGAACGACGACACGAGGAACTCCACGTTCGTCACGCCGAGGTACTCCGCGCCGAGTCGGCCGGCCTCGACCAGGAAGGGATTGATCTCGAACGCGACGACCCGCCGCGCGGCATCCGCGATCGCGAGCGACAGGAACCCGGAGTTGGAGCCGATCTCGAGCACCGTGCGGTCCCGCACGAGATCCCTGAGCCCGAACGCCTCGACGCGGCCCGCGGTGTCGCGCAGGCCGGTGATGCCGAGCTCGGCCGAGGACTGGTACCAGTACCCCTCGCCGTAGTCGTAGGTGTCCCACTCGCGGGCCTGGCCCACGAGCTGGTCCTGGAGCCGGCGGTGGAGCGCGAGCCGGCGCGGGTCCTGCTGGAGCGCGGCGTAGTCACGCTGCCGGTTGCGGATCCCGAGCGCGCGCAGCGGCTGCTTGGCCCGGATGGCGTCGTACGCGAACCGTAGTGGCGCGATCGGTGACGCCTTCTCGTAGTACCGCGTGTAGCGCGCGAGACCCTCCGTCGCGTCCCGGACGACCGCGCCCTCGGCGCGCGGCGAGCGGAAGAGCTGGGCCAGGGCGCGGGCGCGCACGGTCGGGTGCATGAAGTGGAACGTGATCCCCTCACGCAGGTCCTGGGGCGTCGGGTCCCAGGCGTCGGGCACGAGCACGTCGCGTACGAGCAACTCGGCGCGCAGCAGCGGGTCCACGAACGAGAAGACCGCCCGGTAGAGCGTCTCGTCGTCCGGGCGCCCGCCGGCGAGTTCGACGGCGAGCGGTTCGGTCTCCCAGGTCGCGAGCACGTCGCCGTCGTCGAGGCCGGGCGTCATCACGAACGCGGAGACGCCAGGGCGCCCGCGCACCAACAGGGACCACAGCAACACGTCGGCGCCGCGCACGAACGGCAGCAGGCCGGTGTGCACGTGGACGAGCCGCACACCCTCGATCGCGAAGACCGACGCGGGAACGATGCCGCCGCCGGTGAACAGCACGGTGGCCGGGGCGATGCGCGCCAGCACGTCGTGGAGCGCGGGGCTCCGGTAGTCGTCCGCGTGCACGCGGATGACCTCGTCGGCGTACTGCTCGAAGGAGAAGGCGCCGAACATCTCGTCGAAGAGCGCACCGGGCTCCGCGACGAGCGGCTCCATCGCTCGCGCGACGGCCGCGACCAGCTCCGGGCGCTGCCGTCGGATCCGGTACGGGTGGAAGTTGTGGGCGCGGTCCTGGGCGCGGGCACCGAGACGGAGCCCGACCGCGCTGCCCATGCCCGGGACGCTCACGCCGCGTGCGGGCGCGGGGGTGCGCACCATGAGGACGATGCGCTCCGGGCGGAGACCGTCCCGGCGCATGCGCGCCAGGTAAGCGCGCGCCTGCGGACCCTCCCAGGCGAGCACGGTCACCGGGAGGGTCGTCACGAGGCGCTCCGCGTGCGGTCGTCGAGCACCGCGAGCGCCCACGCCCGCAGCTCGGGTGCGGCGGGCACGGCCTCGAACCCGTCGAGTGCCTTCAGCGCGGAGTTGACGCACTTGAGACCCCAACCGCCGTCGCGCTCCCCCACGCCGGCACCGATCACACCGGCGTTGGCGAGCAGCACCGCGACGACCCCGGCCACGGTCTCGGCACCGACCGGGACTTCCGGATCCCGGCGGGCCCAGTCGGTGCCGTACCCCGACGAGATGCGCCGGCGGACGTCGATCTGGCGACACAGCGCGTCGAGGGCGGCGCGATCGTCACCGACGAAGACCCGCGGACCGGCGACGAGCCAGTCCCTGACGAGCGCGACCACGTCGATCGGCGCATCCGAGGCCCCGACGGGCATCGCGCCGGCGATCCGGTCGAACAGTCGCGCCCGGTCCATCACGGCCGCCCGCCCCGGGCGGCGAAGGCATCCGCCTTCGCCGCGATCAGCTCGGCGGCGACCCGTCCGCTCGTGCCGACGTGGAAGATGCTCTCGTCGCGCACCGCCGCGAGTCGCTCGGGCCACTCGGCGGTGCGCGCGACCAGGCTGCGGACTGCGGCCGGCGCGTCGGACCACGCGGTCCGGCGCGATCACCTCCCCGATCCGGGTGCGCACGCCGACCTCGAACGGCTCGATGCCGAGCCGCTCGTAGTCCGGGTTGTTGACCTTGCGGTCGACGTCGACGAACAGCACCGGTCGGCCGAGGCCGAAGGCGTACTCGAGCGCGGCACCGGACCAGTCGCTGATCATCAGGTCCGATGCGCGCAGCGATTCGGCGGCCGCGATGTCCTCGTCGAGGCGGAACCCGTCTGCCCCCGCGAAGGTGCTGCGGAGCCGCGCGAGCGCATCGGGACTGCGCTTCGCGGTCATCGGATGGGGGCGCACGATGACGCGGCATCCGTCGTCGAGCAGCGCCCGCACCAGGTCCACGCCGATGGTCTCCACGATGCAGGTCGGACCCCACGACGGCGCGACGAGCACGGTCGGGTGCTCGGTGTCGGTCTCCCGGGGCGGCACCGGGGTCGCGAGGATCGTGTCGAGCCGTCCGTATCCGTGCTCGACCAGCTCCTTGGCCGGCAGGCCCTCGAGCTCCTCGCGGCGGCGAATCTCCTCCACCATGTACGGACCGACGCAGCACACGGTGTCGTAGTGGTCGAAGCCGTCGGGCTCGTAGATCATGTGCGTGCTGGCCATCGAGTGGAAGACGTACACGTACTGCGTGCCGACGGCGGCGGCCCGCTGCGAGCGGGGCAGGACCGAGACCCCGAGCTGCGGGACGGTGGCCACGAGGACGCCGACCTCCATCGTCTTGAAGAGGAACGCGCGGCCGACCCCCTCGCCGACATGGAAGGCCCGGAGGCCGGGCCGTCCGCTCTCGAGCACCGGGTCGGTCTCGCTCGAGGTCAGGTAGCAGATCGAGCGTCCGAGGTCCTCTGTGAGCGCCCGCACGATCGGCTCGAAGTGTGGCCACGACCCGCCGTCCTCGGCGTAGAACGTGATCGCGCGGTCGGTGAGCGCGAGCCGCTCGAAGTCCTTGCGCCCGGGGAGCTTGGGCCCGCGCCCGAAGAGCTTCATGCCGCGTCCAGCCGCACGCGTGTCGCCAGCGTCCCGGCGGCGTGGAGCCGCTCGTACACCTCGAGGTCGGCGAGCGTGTCCACCTCGAGCCAGCCGCCGTCGACCATCACCGCGTCGACCGGGACTCCGTCGTCGATGAGCAGCTGGAGGAACGCCGTCATGTACATGTGGTCACGGTCCTTGCCCTCGTAGGGACCGGCCGGGTCGAGCGCGTCGTACCGTGCGGGCCATTCCGGTGCGACGTCGGCCCGCACGCGGATCAGCCCCACGTACTGGCCCTCGATGTCGTCGTACGAGTCGGGCACCCGGCCCAGCTCGCGGAGGTGTCCCGCGCGGTCGATCCTCAGCGTCTCGGCGTCCGCGAGCGGGTCCTCCATCCGCAGCTCCCACAGCTCCCGCCACGCACGGTCCACCGCGACCGCGACCGGCGCCTCCGACGCGGTGAGGGCCTCGACCAGCGCCGGCTCGTAGACGATGTCGCCGTAGGCGATCAGCACATCGTCGCCACCGTCGAACTGCTCCCGCGCCGTCATCAGGCTCGTGACCATGTTGGTGACGTCGAAGCGCTCGTTGTGGAACCGCCGGCTACCGGCCACGATCTGCTCGGCGCGATAGCCCGTGACGACCGAGACGTCGGTGACTCCGGCGCGGGCGAGCGCGTCGACCTGCCAGTCGAGCAGCGGGCGGCCGGCCAGCTCCACGAGGCACTTCGGTCGGTCCGCGGTCAGCGGGCGCAGCCGGGTCCCTTCCCCGGCGGCGAGCACGACGGCGCGCATCAGCGGCCCGCCATGAGGCGCTCGAGCAGGTCCCGGTCGGCCGGGTCGGGCTCGGGCCGCTCCGGATGCCACATGATCCCGACCTGGGGCAGCGTCGGATGCGCGACCGCCTCGACGGTCCCGTCGCCGACGGTCGCCAGCACCCGCAGCGTCGGCCCGACGCCGTCACGCGCGACACCCCAGTCGTGGAACGAGTTGACGGGTGAGCGCCGCAGCGGCCAGGCGTCGTCCTCGACGAGCAACTCGTGGACCGTCCGGACGTGGCCGTCGACCCGCGTCAGCGTCCCCCTCCAGAACTGCACGAGCATCTGCATACCACGACACACCGCGAGCACCGGGAGGCGCGTCTCGCCGGCTTGCTCGAGCAGACGTGACTCGGTGGCGTCGCGCTCAGGTGCGGCGTCGGTCGCCCCCGGCAGCGACGCGAGGTCGTTTCCGCCGGTCAGTACGAGCGCGTCGAGCCCGAGCCGCGTCGACGAAACCAGCCGGGTCGGCAAGCCTGTTCGGGATCGCGATCGGGACCGCGCCCCGATCGACGATCCACGGACCCCACCGCTGGTCCAGCGCGTCGCGGCGCTCCCCCCGGTCGGGCAGCGACTGCACCCGCTGCGTGAGCCCGATCCGCCGAGGCGTCACCGGACCACCGTGATGGTCCGGGCCCCGCAGTCGAGCCGCAGAACCCGGGCGGCGGCGAGCCGCTCGAACCGCGCCTCCCCCACCCCGATGGCCGCGGGCAGGCTGATCTCCGCAGCTCGCACGGCCATGTGCGAGTTCGCGCCGCCGAACATCGTGACCAGCCCGGCGATGCCACGCGCGAGCAGCCAGTCGTAGCCGGGATCGGCGCTCGGAATCAGCACGATGCACCCGTCGACCTCGCCGTCCGCGCCCACGGCGCGGGCGTCGGCCTGCACGGCGAGCTGGGTCACGAAGTTGGGCTGGGCCCGCTCCTGCTCGAAGCAGGTCAGGTCCTCCACCGTCGCGATCTGGCCGGGCAGCGCCACCCCCTGGGTCACGTGGTGCACCTCCCGGCCCTCGGCGACGCGCCGAGCCAGGAACCCGGCCGCGTCCGGGAGCGCGTCCCGGCCGAGGAGCAGGTCGTCGATCCGCACGTGGGCGAGGTCCTCACGGGTCAGCCCGAGCGACGCGCCGTGCTCGGCGACGGCCTCCAGCGCGGCCGACAACGGACGGGTGAAGACGAACTTGCCCGCCTCGCGACCGGCGACCGCGTCGCGCACGAAGCGCTCGAGCACGTCGGCGTCCGCGGGGAGACCGAGCGGGGCCAGCGTCGTCTCGATCGCGGTGCGTTCGGCGTCGGTCCAGGCGAAGGTCCGCGGTTCGGCGGGCGCCGCGTGCTCGACGAGCGGACGGAGATACTCGTTCGGGCGCGCCGCGTAGCAGGGCGAGGTGATGTCGTAGGTGCCCGGCCGCAGGTGCCCGTACTCCGCCACGAACTCGTCGAAGGTCGTCTCACCCTCGCGGACGCGCAGGGCGTCGGCCTGGAGTCTGCCGAACACGGTCTCGGTCGTCGCGAGGAACTCGTCGACCCGCTCGGCGCGCACCGCCCCGACCTCGACGAGTCCGCGCAGCAGGCTCGACGCCACGAACGCGGCACGGGCCAGATGCGCGAACACCGGCGTTCCGGTACGCCGGACGGCGTCGAGGTACCACGCCGCCCGGTCCAGCGGCGGCAGGGTCGGCGACACCCCGGCGGACTCGAGACGCTCGCAGAGCGCATCGAGCCGCGCGAGGTCGTCCGGGAGTCGCGTGAACGCGGCCGCGGTGAGATCCTCCAGGGCGGCGCGCAGCTCGTCGACGTCGCGACCGGAGAAGCCTGCGTCGCGCAGCGTCGCGGTCCGGCGCGCGAAGTCGGGCGCGAGGCACGTGATCAGGACGTCGAACTCGACCTTGTCGTGCAGCTGGGGTGCGGCAGCCAACGTCGCGAGCTGATGGTCGACGAGCCGGGTCGCGAGATCGTCGGAGAGCGCGGCCGGGACGAACGAGTTGAAGCAGGCCCGCACGTCGATGTAAGGGTGCCCCGCGATCTCGACGAGCAGTGCGCAGGGGCGGACGTCGCGGTAGCCGTACTCGGCGCGCTGGCGGGCCCACACCTCGTCGGTCACGAGGTTCCGGTAGAGGGAGACCGCGAGGGCGCGCGGCGTCGTGCCGACGATCTCGGCGGGGTTCCAGTCGGTCATGACGCTGTAGCGGGTGGAGCCCCCGACGAGCGTGGGCGGCGCGGAGGCGCGTGCCGCCACGAAGCGAGCAGCGTCGCGCACGGCGGCGGCGACCGCGTCGTCGTCGATGGGCGTCGAGCGGGTGGCGATCGCGATCGGCCGGACCTGGAGGATGTGCACATCGCCCGCCGCGGTGACCGCGAACTCGATGTCGAGCGAGTCGTGGCCCACCAGGCGCTCGATCTTCTGCACGGCCGAGAGCACCGCGCCGATCGCGCGGGGCAGGCCGTCGCGCAGCTCGGCGCCTCGCAGGCACAGGACGGTGCGGGCGTCACCGCCTCCGGTCACGACGTCGGTGCGGTCCCGGCTGTCGTCGAAGTTGACGACGGTGTAGGGCGCACCGAGCGCGTGGGTGCGGGTCATGACCACGCCGCTCATGACGACGTCGCGCACCATCTCCTGTACCAGCACCTGGTCGCCGTCGGTCCCGTCCGCGTACGAGGCGAACACCCGGTCGATGGCGTCGGCGAGCGGGCCCGGCTCGGGCGCCACGTCGGCGATGCTCTCGTAGCGGCCCGCGCCCGACGCACCCCAGGCGTCCTCGGTCAGCGCGCTGCTGCGCACGATCAGCGCCCGGTTCGCCAGCTCGGCCGCCACCCGCCGGAGCACCGCAGCCGGGTCGTCCCGCCACGCGGCACGGGTGAACGAGACCAGGGGCCCGATGACCGCGCCGTGGTCCATGGGCTGCAGCCGCTCGAGTGACTCCGCCTTGGTGCCGAGCACGAAGCGGGCGAGGTCCTGGCGCGCGTCGAGCTCGGCCCAGTCGCCTCGCAGGTCCACGGCGTGCATCGCGATTCCCTCGGCACCGAGGCGCGCGAGGAGCTCGGGAATGGTGGCCGTCGGCGGCAG
Organism: uncultured Acidimicrobiia bacterium; assembly: GCA_963801105.1. Taxonomy (GTDB): domain Bacteria; phylum Actinomycetota; class Acidimicrobiia; order IMCC26256; family JAENVU01; genus JAENVU01. Next base: position 2,580,145 of record CAWDDH010000003.1, on the reverse strand, counting down.
CGCCCCCGTGACCATGACCCGCTGGGCGGCCACCACGGCGTGGGGCGACAGGCGGACGAGCCCCGCGAACTCGGCGTCGGCCGCGTCGAGCGTCACGTCGGGGCCGACCGCCCTGACCTCGTCCCCCGCCAGCACCACCTTCTCGGCCCGGTCGAGGTCCGCCGCGCTGCGCCCGTCGTAGCGGCCGCGCCACTCGGAGTCGACCGCGATGGCCACGCCGTCCGGGGCCGACGGCCAGCCGCGCCACCGCGCCGCGCCGGAAGACGACATCGGCGTAGCCCACGTAGGCGGGGCGGAACGCGTCCAGCTCCACCCGGGCGAGGGACTCCACCGGGCCGGTCTCGGCCCAGGTGCGGTTGAAGACCACCCGCAGATCGGGATACCGGTCGACGACATCCTCGGCCCGGAACCCGCCGACGAAGGAGACCTCGGGCTCGCCGAGGACCGCGAAGGCGTCGAGCAGCCAGTCGAGGACCCGACCGTGCTCGTCGATGTCGACGATCGCGGAAGGCACCCCGCCGCGCACGGACCGGCCGGCGCCGAGGATGACGACCTGAGCGGGCTGCATGAAGCCGGTCATCGTACCGGAGCCTCCGACGAGCCTGGCCGGCCCGGTCCGGACGGTCAGCCGAGCGCTGCGAGGCGCTCCGCGACGTCGGCGAATCCCGCCTCGTGACGGCGGATCCGGTCGAAGAGCATGCGGGCCCGAGGGATGTTGCCGGCCCGCTCCTCGAGGTCCGCGAGCGCGTACCAGAGCCGCAGGTGGTGCGGCAGCACCTTCTTCGGCGTGGCCGCGGCGCGCCGGGAGAGCAGCTCGATGGCCTCGGCGAGGCGGCCGCGATCGGCGAGCGACCCGGCCCGCACGATCCGCCCCTCGGTGACGAGCGCCGCGGTGGGCGACACCTCGGCGAGCTCCTGCCAGAGCGCGTCGACCCGCTCGGGGTCCCCGAGCGCCCGCGCGCAGTCCATCAGCACGGGGTGCTGGTCGACGTCGCCCGTGATCTCTGCATAGCGCTCGAGCTCCTCGGTCGCCGCCTTGTACTGGCCGGCCCGGTACAGGCACAGGCCGAGCAGCTCGCGCACCGACGGCGCGTCCGGCAGTGCGTTGCGGACCGGTCGCAGGATCCTGATGGCGTCACGTTCGCGGTCCTCGGCGAAGGCCTCGGACGCCCGGGCCATGGCGTCGAACCAGCGCTCGCCGCGCGCCCCACCGTGGCGCAGGATCTCGTCCCGCACCGACATCGGGCCCTTCCGCCGCTTGCGTGGCGCACCCTCCTTGGCACGCGTGGGTGCGCCGCCGCCGGCCCGGGCGGGTGCTCCCCGCTTGCCCCGCACGACGCGGAGCGGCGCCGGCTGCCGCGCGCCGGCCTTGTGTCCGCCGGTGCCGGTCTCGCGGAACTCGGGCGCGTCCGGTGCCGGGATCCTCCGGCGCGAGGTGCCGATCGTTCCTCCCCGCACGGGCCGGCCCGAACGCTCGGGGCGGTCCTTGCGGTCCGAGCGGGCCGCGGCGCGCGTCCCCGCCGGCGGCGCCGCGGGTCGTGCGTCCTCCGGCCTTGGGTGCGCCACCTCGGGACGCGCCCGTCCTCGCCCCACCCGATGCGCCGGACTTGCGCACGCCCGGCTGCGAAGTGCCCGGCTTCCGAGCTCCCGCCCTCGGAGCGCCGCCCTCGCGTGACCCCGTGCGGGACCCGCCGGGCTTCGACCCACCGGTCTGGGGTGCGCCGCGGCGCGCCGTGCCTCGCTTCGCACCGTCGCGCGGGGCGCCCTTGCCGCCCGAACCCTTCCCGGCCGCGCCCCGGCCGCCCCCGCCGGTCGCGCCTCGACCCGACCCGCGTTGGCCGGATCGTTCTGACTTGCCGCGCCCTTCCATTCCCACCGCCATGACGTGAAAAAGAGGCTGGGAGGCGAACGATACGCCTCCCAGCCTCGGGAAAAATCCCGGCGGCGACCTACTCTCCCAGGGGGCTCCCCCCCAAGTACCATCGGCGCGGGCGGTCTTCACTGCCGTGTTCGGAATGGGAACGGGTGTTTCCCCGCCGCTATAGCCACCGGAAATCTATGAAATTGTGGGTGTCCCTTGAGGACTCCATAGCGAGCACGAACAACAAAGATCCCAAGCCCTCGGCCGATTAGTACCGGTCGGCTGAACACGTCACCGTGCGTACACCTCCGGCCTATCTACCTGGTCGTCTTCCAGGGGCCTTACCCGGTTAACCCGGTGGGAGAAATCATCTCGAGGAAGGTTTCGCGCTTAGATGCTTTCAGCGCTTATCCTGTCCGCAGGTCGCCAACCAGCCATGCTCCTGGCGGAACAACTGGCACACGAGAGCTGCGTCCGTCCCGGTCCTCTCGTACTAGGGACAGCTCCCCTCAATTCTCCTACGCCCGCACTGGATAGGGACCGAACTGTCTCGCGACGTTCTAAACCCAGCTCGCGTACCGCTTTAATGGGCGAACAGCCCAACCCTTGGGAGATGCTTCACCCCCAGGATGCGACGAGCCGACATCGAGGTGCCAAACTTTGCCGTCGATGTGGACTCTTGGGCAAAATTAGCCTGTTATCCCCGGGGTACCTTTTATCCGTTGATCGACCGCGCTTCCACATGCCACGGCCGGGTCACTAAGCCCTGCTTTCGCACCTGCTCGACTTGTAGGTCTCGCAGTCAAGCTCCCTTGTGCCTTTGCACTCGACGCCTGATGACCAACCAGGCTGAGGGAACCTTTGGGCGCCTCCGTTACTCTTTAGGAGGCGACCGCCCCAGTCAAACTACCCACCTGACGCTGTTCCTGATCCGGATTACGGACCCAGGTTAGAGTTCCAATAAGAACAGGGTGGTATTTCAACGTTGTCTCCACCACGGCTGACGCCGCAGCTTCCCAGACTCCCACCTATCCTACACAATCCATATCAAAACCCAACATCAAGCTGTAGTAAAGGTCCACGGGGTCTTTCCGTCCTAGTGCGGGAAACGAGCATCTTTACTCGTCGTGCAATTTCGCCGGGTCTCTGGTTGAGACAGTAGCCAAGTCGTTACGCCATTCGTGCAGGTCGGAACTTACCCGACAAGGAATTTCGCTACCTTAGGACCGTTATAGTTACGGCCGCCGTTTACCGGGGCTTAGGTTCAGAGCTTCGCCTTGCGGCTAACCCTTCCCCGTAACCTTCCGGCACCGGGCAGGCGTCAGTGCGTATACGTCGCCTTACGGCTTTGCACGCACCTGTGTTTTTAGTAAACAGTCGCTTGGCCCTGGTCTCTGCGGCCTCCTCGAGCTCGGGGAGCAAGTCCCTTCACCCTACTGAGGCCCCCCTTCTTCCGAAGTTACGGGGGCAATTTGCCGAGTTCCTTAACCAGAGTTCTCCCGATCGCCTTCGTATTCTCTACGTGACCACCTGAGTCGGTTTGGGGTACGGGCACCGTGTCAGCTCGCTAGAGGCTTTTCTCGGCAGCATGGGATCACTCACTTCACCTGAATCGGTTCGGCATCGCGTCTCGAGGTACATGCCCGACGGATTTACCTATCGGACCCTCTACACGCTTACCCCAGGACAACCAGCGCCTGGGTTGAGCTACCCTCCTGCGTCCCCCCTTCGCTTCCCGCCAGCGCACGTGCTGGATTCGTCCGAAGACAGCCTCCAGTCGCTTCGCTCTTGGGATGGGCGCGGACACGGTGGTACAGGAATATCAACCTGTTGTGCATCGACTACGCCTTTCGGCCTCGCCTTAGCTCCCGACTAACCCTGGGCGGATGAGCCTTCCCCAGGAACCCTTGGTCATTCGGCGGAGGGGTTCCTCCCCCCTCGTTCGCTACTCATACCTGCATTCGCACTCGACCACGCTCCACCACTCGCTCACGCGGCGGCTTCACTGCTGAGATCGACGCTCCCCTACCCATCCCCCAATGAAGGGGAATGACGTAGCTTCGGCTCCATGCTTGAGCCCCGTTACATTGTCCGCGCAGGATCACTCGACCAGTGAGCTGTTACGCACTCTTTCAAGGATGGCTGCTTCTAAGCCAACCTCCTGGCTGTCTGGGCAATCCCACATCGTTTGCCACTGAGCATGGAATTTGGGGCCTTAGCTGACGTTCTGGGCTGTTTCCCTCTCGACCATGAAGCTTAGCCCCCATGGTCTCACTGCCGCGCTCTGGAGTATCGGTATTCGGAGTTTGGTTGATTTCGGTAAGCTTGTAGGCCCCCTAGACCATCCAGTGCTCTACCCCCGATACTGAACACGCGACGCTGCACCTAAATGCATTTCGGGGAGAACCAGCTATCACCGAGTTTGCTTGGCCTTTCACCCCTAACCACAGGTCATCCCCCGCATTTTCAACTGCGGTGGGTTCGGTCCTCCACGAAGTCTTACCTTCGCTTCAACCTGCCCATGGCTAGATCACTCGGCTTCGGGTCTACGGCCCGCGACTGAACGCCCTGTTCAGACTCGCTTTCGCTCCGGCTCCCCCTCTCGGGTTAACCTTGCCACGAACCGTAACTCGCAGGTTCATTCTTCAAAAGGCACGCCATCACGGCCGCCGACCGAAGTCGACAACGACGCTCTGACTGCTTGTAAGCCAACGGTTTCAGGTTCTATTTCACTCCCCTCCCGGGGTACTTTTCACCCTTCCCTCACGGTACTCGTGCACTATCGGTCGCCAGCTTGTACTTAGCCTTACGAGGTGGTCCTCGCGGATTCACACGGGCTTTCCCGGATCCCGTGTTACTCGGGAAATCCATCAGGAGGTCGCTTGTTTTCGTGTACGGGGTTATTACCCTCTATGACGCGCCTTTCCAGAGCGCTTCCACTAACAATCGACTTGATAACTCCTTGGAAGGTCTGCCGTCCTTCCTGATGGCTCCCACAACCCCGTCGCAGCATCGCCGGCAGGCTGTACCACTACGACGGTTTAGGCTCGTCCCGTTTCGCTCGCCGCTACTCAGGGAATCGCTGTTGCTTTCCTCTCCTCGGGGTACTGAGATGTTTCAATTCCCCCGGTTCCCTCCTCCTGCCCTATGTGTTCAGGCAGGGGTGACTGGGCATGACCCCAGCCGGGTTTCCCCATTCGGACATCCATGGATCAAAGCTTGGTAGACAGCTCCCCATGGCTTTTCGCAGCCACCCACGTCCTTCATCGGCATCTGGCGCCAAGGCATCCACCGTTGGCTCTTTGTAGCTTGGGATATTCGTTGGTGTTTCAAGATGTTTCAAACACGACTTGTTTCTCTGATGCTCGTGCTCGCTATGCAGTTCTCAAGGGACGAGTGAGGCGACGGATCGCCTCGCGGCCTTCATCACACGGATGAGCGGGCCGGGAGCGCACGCGCCGAAGCGACCCGACGGGTCGATGGCGTTGCGACTCCCTCAAAACGGAACAGTGATACCCGCGCCTCCCACTCGGCGTCCGGTGGTGCCGGCTCACCTCGATCGAGATCGAGGCTGCCGGGGTCGGATCGTGACCGAATGGTCAACTGGTCAGTGATCGACGTAGGAGTTCCCCGGCGGACTCCGGAGAACATTCGTCTCCGGCACCGGGCAGTTGACTCCTTAGAAAGGAGGTGATCCAGCCGCACCTTCCGGTACGGCTACCTTGTTACGACTTCACCCCAATCGCCAACCCCACCTTCGACGGCTCCCTCCCAAAAGGGTTGGGCCACCGGCTTCGGGTGTTGCCGACTTTCGTGGTGTGACGGGCGGTGTGTACAAGGCCCGGGAACGTATTCACCGCAGCAATGCTGATCTGCGATTACTAGCGACTCCAACTTCACGCAGTCGAGTTGCAGACTGCGATCCGAACTGAGACCGGTTTTCTCGGATTACCCCACCCTCGCGGGTTCGGAACCGTTTGTACCGGCCATTGTAGCACGTGTGCAGCCCAAGACGTAAGGGGCATGCTGACTTGACGTCATCCCCACCTTCCTCCGGTTTAGCACCGGCAGTCTCCGAAGAGTGCTTGGCATTACCCAGTGGCAACATCGGATAGGGGTTGCGCTCGTTGCGGGACTTAACCCAACATCTCACGACACGAGCTGACGACAGCCATGCACCACCTGTTCTGGATCCCGAAGGATCACCGTGTTTCCACGGATTACCCAGAATGTCAAGCCTTGGTAAGGTTCTTCGCGTTGCATCGAATTAAGCCACATGCTCCGCCGCTTGTGCGGGCCCCCGTCAATTCCTTTGAGTTTTAGCCTTGCGGCCGTACTCCCCAGGCGGGGCACTTAATGCGTTAGCTTCGGCACGGAAACCGTCGATAGATCCCCACACCTAGTGCCCAACGTTTACGGCGTGGACTACCAGGGTATCTAATCCTGTTTGCTCCCCACGCTTTCGCTCCTCAGCGTCAGTTCCGGCCCAGAGTGCCGCCTTCGCTACGGGTGTTCCTCCCGATATCTGCGCATTTCACCGCTACACCGGGAATTCCACACTCCTCTACCGGACTCGAGTCATGGCAGTATCGAGTGGCCCCTCCACGTTGAGCGTGGAGATTTCACACCCGACTTACCAAACCGCCTACGAGCTCTTTACGCCCAATAAATCCGGACAACGCTTGCCCCCTACGTATTACCGCGGCTGCTGGCACGTAGTTGGCCGGGGCTTCTTCTGCAGGTACCGTCATTATCGTCCCTGCTGAAAGCGGTTTACGACCCGAGGGCCTTCATCCCGCACGCGGCATCGCTGCGTCAGGCTTTCGCCCATTGCGCAAGATTCCTAACTGCTGCCTCCCGTAGGAGTCTGGGCCGTGTCTCAGTCCCAGTGTGGCTGGACATCCTCTCAGACCAGCTACCCGTCGCTGCCTTGGTAGGCCGTTACCCCACCAACAAGCTGATAGGCCGCGAGCCCATCCCGAAGCGGAATCCATTTCTTCACCTTGCCATGCGACATGGTGAAGACATCCGGTATTAGCACCGGTTTCCCGGTGTTATCCCGGTCTTCGGGGCAGGTTGCTCACGTGTTACGCACCCGTTCGCCACTTTCCACCCGGGCAAGCCCGGGCTTCTCGTTCGACTTGCATGTTTTAAGCGTGCCGCCAGCGTTCGTCCTGAGCCAGGATCAAACTCTCCATCAAGATCGTTGGCCGTCTCGTCCGAGGACGATCCGACCGGTGATCGGGTAAAGAGCCGCCTTCCGGGAAACTGACTCCCGGTCGGCAACTGGCTCGACAAGCTCCCGAGGGAACCTGTTGAGCATTGAATTGACTGGATGCATCCCACCGATTGACCGACCGCAATGCGCGGACCGTCAAGCCGGCGAGGGCATCCTCACTGACTTGTGTGCATCACTGTTCCGTTTTCAAGGAGCCGCTGCCCGGCGCCACCGCATCCGACCTTCGCGGTCGGGAGGACACCGGGCTGACACCCGTCCCCGGAACCCCGGTTTCCCGAGGCTGCCGGCTCTCTGCGGAGCCTGAGGGGCGTCCGTGTCAATCCGCTCCGAGGCGCGCGACCGAAGCCGAGGCACCCGTGGGCGGAGAGGGGATCCTATGCATCGCGTACCGGTGGGTCAAGTCCGGGGCGCTACATTTCTGCGCCATGGGACGAGCCAACCAGCGACCACGCAAGCGCAAGGGTCACCAGGCGGTCCATCACGACCATCTGGCCAAGGTCGACTCCGCCGAGGAGACCCGCCTCGAGCGCTCCGCGGTCATGGACGTCATGGGGCTGGGCAACGCCTCGCCGGTGACGAGGACGATCGTCTCGGTCGTCGGCGCGTTGCTGCTGATCGGCGCCGTCGTCGCGCTCGTCGTCCTCACCCTGCTCTGACCACGATGCGGGCCCAGGCCCGCTTGCCGACCTGCACCAGCTGACCCCTCATCGCGTCGGCTTCGACCTCGACGTCGGGATCGGTGATCCGCTCCCCCGCGATGCGCACTCCGCCCTGCTCGATCTTGCGTCGCCCCTCCTTGTTGGACGGGACCAGCCCCGCCAGCGCGAGCAACCGGGCCAACCGGAGCGGGAACTCCGAGGCGGCGACCTCGTGGTCGGGGACGTCCGAGGGGGTCTGGTGGGCCTTGAAGACCCGATCGAACTCGGCCTCGGCCGCCGCACCCGCTCCCGCCCCGTGGTACAGGTCCGCGATGGTGCGCCCGAGCAGGCGCTTGGCCTCCACCGGTGGGAGGGAACCGTCGGCGAGGGCCGCCAGCGTCTCGGCGACCCGGTCGGGGTGCCACCCGGTCGTGAGCTCGAAGTAGCGGGGCATCAGCCGGTCCGGGATGCTCATGAGCTTGCCGAACTGCTCCGCCGGGGCCTCGGCGATCCCGACGTAGTTGCCGAGCGACTTCGACATCTTCTTCTCACCGTCGAGACCTTCGAGCAGCGGCGTCGTCAGGACGACCTGGGGGGCCATCCCGGCGGCCGCCTGGAGGGTCCGCCCCATCAGGTTGTTGAAGAGCTGGTCGGTGCCCCCGAGCTCGACGTCGGCGCGGACCTGGACCGAGTCCGTCCCCTGGAGCAGCGGGTACAGCAGCTCGGACAGGGCGATCGGGGCGCCGTCGCGAAAGCGCTGGGCGAAGTCGTCGCGCTCCATGATCCGCGCGACCGTGGTGCGGCCGGTGAGGCGCAGCACCTCGGCCATGTCCATCGGGGCGAGCCAGTCGGCGTTGTTGACCAGCTCGAGCCGCTCCGGCGAGAAATCGAGCACCGCGCGCACCTGCTCGACGTAGGTGCGGGCGTGCTCGGCGACCTCCTCGGCCGTGAGCGGGGGACGGGTGGCCGAGCGGCCTGTCGGATCCCCCACCCGCGCGGTGAAGTCACCGATGATGAGCACCGCCCGGTGCCCCAGATCCTGGAATTGCCGCATCTTGTGCAGAACGACCGTGTGGCCCAGGTGGATGTCCGAGGCCGTGGGGTCGATCCCGAGCTTGACCCGCAGCGGCCGACCGGCCGCGAGCCTCCCCGCGAGCTCGTCGCGGTCGATGCAGTGGACCGTGCCGGCGGTCAGGATGCGGAGCTGCTCGTCGACCGTCCGGGACGTGGGGGGCTGCACGGGCGTGCACGGTACCAGCGCGCCCCCTGGACGCTGCGCCCCTTTGGAACAATGGCTCCGATGACTCGACGCCCACGGCTGCTCGCGCTCGTCGTGCTCGTCGCGCTGATGGGCGTGAGCTGCCGGTACTCCTCCGACCTGCACCTTCCCGACGACCAGGCGGTGTCGTCGCGGATCCTCTGGGGCGACGGGTCGCTCCTGACACGTGTGCACGGCGTGGAGGACCGCGACCCGGTCACGCTCGCCGAGATGGCGCCGACCCTGCCCCGCGCGGTGATCGCGATCGAGGACGCGCACTTCTACGAGCACGGCGGCTTCGAGGTGCGCGGCATCCTCCGGGCACTGCGGAACGACATCGAGCAGGGCCGGGCCGCGGAGGGCGGCTCGACCATCACCCAGCAGTACGTGCGCGCCGTGATGCTCGGCTCGGAGAAGAGCCTGAAGCGCAAGCTGCACGAGGCGGTCATGGCCGTGCAGCTCGAGGACCGCTACTCGAAGAAGACGATCCTGGAGCGCTACCTCAACACCGTGTACTTCGGCAACGGGGCCTACGGCGTCCAGGCCGCCGCCCGCACGTACTTCGGCAAGGACGCCAAGGACCTCGACCTGGCCCAGAGCGCGCTGCTCGCCGGGGTGATCCGCTCACCCGAGGACTACGACCCCTACCGCCACCCCGACGCCGCGTTGGCCCGGCGCAACGAGGTCCTGGCCCGCATGCTCGACCTCCACCGGATCACCGGGCCGGAGTCGATCCTCTACACCGCCGCCCCGCTCGGCGTGGCGCCCCTCGTCGACGAGCAGCGCTACCGGGCACCCTTCTTCGTGGAGAAGGTCAAGCAGTTCATCCTCGGTGACGACCACTTCGGCGCCACCCGCTCGGATCGTCAGCGCAAGCTCTTCCAGGGCGGGCTCACGATCGAGACCACCCTCGACCCGACCTGGCAGACCGAGGCCGAGACCGCCCTCCACGGGGTCCTGACCGACCCGGGCGATCCGCCGGGCGCGCTCGTCGCGACGGACCCCCAGACCGGCCAGGTGAAGGCCTACGCCAGCAGCCAGGACTTCTGGGGACCGCTCCCCTACGCCAAGTTCGACCTCGCCGACGCCAGGGACGAGAACGGGAACCCGACCCGCCAGCCCGGGAGCAGCTTCAAGCCGTTCGTGCTCGCCACCGCGCTCGAGCACGGCATCCCGCTCACGAAGACCTATCAGGGGAACAGCCCGCGCGAGGTGGGCGACGGTCCGCCGCTGCACAACTTCCAGGACGAGCAGTTCGGCCGGATCGACCTCACCGAGGCGACGGTCCACTCGGTGAACACGGTCTACGGCCAGCTGGCGCTCGACGCCGGGCTGGGCAGCATCGCGGACCAGGCGATGCGGATGGGCATCACCTCCCACCTGATCCCGATCCGCAACATCGCGATCGGCGACGAGGCGGTCACGGTCGAGGACATGGCCGGGGCGTACGGCGCGTTCCCCGCCGACGGCATCCGCCACCCCCAGGTGTTCGTGACGAAGGTGACCGACCCGAAGGGGCACGTGCTCTACCAGGATCGGTCGGTTCCGACGCGCGTCCTCTCCGAGCGCAACGCTCGGCTCGTCAACGGCGTCCTGGCGCAGGTCGTCGGACGCGGGACCGGGGTCAACGCGCGCATCGGTCGGCCCGCGGCGGGCAAGACGGGGACCACCGACGACGAGAAGAACGCGTGGTTCGTGGGCTACACGCCCCAGCTCGTCGCCGCGGTCTGGGTCGGCTTCCCCGACAGCACCCCGATGCGCCCGCCCCGCACCCGTCGCGACGGGCAGGGCGGCATCTGGCCGGCGCAGATCTGGCAGGTGTTCGCGTCCAGCGCCCTCGCGAACGTCCCTTCGGTCGACTTCGCCGAGCCGGGTCCGCTCGAGCCGCCCTCGAACCCCTCGGCCACGACCACGACCCGTCCCGCGGTGCCGGGGATCATCTCGGTGGTCGGCATCGACGCGATCACCGCGACGCGCTCGCTGACCGAGAAGGGCTTCCGGGTCGTCAACGTCGCCCAGCCGAGCCGCAAGTACCCGCCGGGCTACGTGATCGCCCAGGACCCCGTCGCCGGCACGCCGCTGCGCCCCGGGTCGACCATCACCCTCACCGTCGCCAACGGCCGGCCGCGCGTGCTGACGGTCCCGAACGTGCTCGGTCAGATCGCCGACCAGGCCGCGGCGACCATCCGCGCCGCGGGCTTCGAGGCGAACGTCGTCGTGGAGGTCCAGCCCGCGCCCGTGCCCCCCGACAGCAACGGCAACGCGTGGCAGCAGAGCCCGGTCTCGGGCACCCGCGCCGACGAGGGCACCACCGTGACCGTCTGGGTCAACCCGTAGGTCCGAGCCCGCTTCCGCGTCGCTACTCCACGGTGCGGCGGTCGCCGTCGCGCACGCGCCGGGCGAGCCCGGCGAGGAGGCGGGCCGTCATCGCGGGCAGCTCCGCGACGAGCCGCCGGAAGCTCTTGGCGTCGAGGATGCCGACCGTACCCGGGCCGAGCGTGACGACGTCGGCGTTGCGCGGGGCCGGGTCGAGCAGTGCAAGCTCCCCGAACCAGTCGCCGGCCTCGAGCGTCGCGATCCGGCGACCGTTGCGCACGACCTTCGCCGTGCCCTCCAGGATCACGTAGAAGGTGTCGCCCGCCTCGCCCTGACGGACGAGCATCACGCCGTCGGCGACCTCGTGCACACCGAGAGCCTTCGCGACGTGACGCCGCTCCTTCGCCGAGAGCTGGGAGAACATCGGGACCGCGGCAAGATGCGCAGCGATGTCGACGAGCTTGGCCATCATGGGCCTCCTGAGACGGTGACGGGCAGCGCGGTCAGCCCGCGCAAGATGAGTCGGCCGTTGTACTCCAGATCGTCCGTCGCGAGCGCGAGGTCCGGGAACCGGCGGAACAGCGCAGGGATCGCGGTGCGCGCCTCGAGGCGCGCCAGCGCGGCCCCGAGGCAATGGTGGATCCCCCCGCCGAACGCGACGTGGGCGCCCGCCGCCTCCCGACCCAGGTCGAGCTCGTCCGCCGTCGGTCCCCATCGCTCCGGGTCCCGGTTCGCGGCGGCGAGCGACGTCAGCAGGAAGGACCCTCGCGGGACCATCGTGTCGCCGAGCACGAGATCGCGCATCGCGACCCGACCCGAGAACTGCACCGGCGGGTCGAACCGCAGCAGCTCCTCGACCGCGTTCTGGTCGAGAGCAGGGTCCGAACGGAGCCGATCGGCCTGCGCGGGGTTCCGGAGCAGCGCCAGCGTGCCGTTCGCGATCAGGTTGACCGTCGTCTCGTGCCCGGCGACGTACAGCAGGATCACCTGGTCGATGAGCTCCTGCGCGTCGAGCATGTCGCCCTCGTCCTCGGCCGCGATCAGCGCGCTCAGGAGATCGTCCGCGGGCTGCGACCGCTTGGTGTCGATCACGCCCTGGACATACGCCGTCATCGCGTCGCCCGCGGCCAGGGCGGCAGCGATCTCGTCCGTCGTGAGGATGGGATCGAGGGTCTTCACCAGCGCACCGGACCACTCCCGCAGGTCGTCCCGCCGGTCCGTCGGCATGCCGAGCATCTCGGAGATCACGGTGAACGGCAGCGGGAAGGCGAGGTCGGCGATGACGTCGAACCCGCCGCGCGCCGCGGCACCGTCGAGGGCGTCGTCGACGAGGCGCGTGCAGAGCGGTGCCAGCTGCTCGACGGTGCGCGGTGTGAACGCCTTGGCGACGAGGCGTCGCAGCCGGTCGTGGTCCGGCGGGTCGAGCGTGAGCATGGCCCGGCTCCCCCGGCTGCGGTCGCCGGCCAACTCGTCGAGCTGCGCCTGCATCTGCTCCTGCAGCGGCGTCAGCGTGGCGTTGGTCGCCTCGACGCTCGCGGTCGGGTCCCGCAGCACGGCGACGACGTCCGCGTACCTCGTCAGGAGCCAGGGTCCGAAGGCCGTCTGGTGGACGGGGTCCGCGACGCGCAGGGCCGCGTAGTGCGGGTAGGGGTCGGCGGCGAAGCCCGGATCGAACGGGTTGAAGACGACCTCGCTGCTCACCACGGGGGCCGAGGCTACGGCGCCGGGCGTCGTCGCGTCTGCGTGGCCGCGGTCACACGTCGCGGCCCGCTGACGTGCGGGTCGTCGCGGACGAACCAGCGCCAGCGGTGCTCGGCGCCGCGCGCGGGGCGAGCCCGATCCGGACGGACCGGCCGGGTCGGGCCGGCGGCTCCTCGCCGTCGTCGTAGATCCCGATCGGGCCCCGCACGAGATCGGTCCCGTCGTGGTCGCGGTCGAGTCCGAAGGCCGACGCCAGCCGGGCCGGCCCCCGGCAGAGGTCCCGGTCGACGCGGGCCGCGGGCCGGCGGTCGTGCATCGTCGCCAGCCCCGCGACGGGTGCGGCGGCCCGAAGGAGCACGGCGCCGGCATCGCCCGGCGGCGCGCCCGCGACCACGTTGGCGCAGAAGTGCATGCCGTAGGTGAAGTACACGTAGAGCCGGCCCGGCGGGCCGAACATCGACGCGTTGCGCGCGGTGCGGCCCCGGAAGGCATGGCTGCCGGCGTCGCTCGAACCGCGGTAGGCCTCGACCTCGACGATCCGTGCCGCGAGCCGCTCCTCGCCCTCGGTGCTGACCAGGAGCTTGTTGAGCAGGAGCGGAGCGAGCGCGCGTGGATCGCGGTCGTAGAACCCGCGGGTCAGCCGGCGGGCCACGGGGCGTGATCCGCGAGCATCTCGCGCGCGGACCGGAGCTGCGCGGCGAGGGGCTCCGGCCCCCCACCACCCGGCGTGACCCGGTTGGCGACGGCCGCGCCCGGGGCGAGCAGCTCGGCGGCCTCGGGCCCGAGCCGATCGTCGGCGGTCACGAGTTCGGCCAGCGACCCCTCGCCGTCGAGCGCGCGACGCACGACGTCGCCGACGATCGCATGCGCCTCGCGGAACGGGACGCCGCGCCGCACCAGGAGCTCGGCGAGATCGGTCGCAGCGAGGTACGGGTTCGCGGCTCCTGCGCCCATGGCGTCGGCGACGAAGACGATCTCGGCGAAGAGCGCGGCGAGCGCACGGAGGGAGGCGAGCACCGTGTCGACGGCGTCGAACAGGGGCTCCTTGTCCTCCTGGAGGTCGCGGTTGTACGCGAGGGGCAGGCCCTTGAGGGTCGTGAGCAGCGCCGTGAGGTCGCCGATCACGCGCCCGGCCTTCCCGCGCACCAGCTCGGCGATGTCGGGGTTCTTCTTCTGGGGCAGCATCGACGAGCCGGTCGCGTACGCGTCCGGCAACCGGACGAACCCGAACTCGGCGCTCGACCACAGCACGAGCTCCTCTCCCATCCGCGACAGGTGGACCTGGGTGAGTGCCGCGGCGAGCAACGCCTCGGCGACGAAGTCCCGGTCGGACACCGCGTCGAGCGAGTTCTGGAACCGGGCGCCGAACCCGAGCAGCGCGGCGGTGCGGTCGGGATCGAGCGGCAGGCTCGAACCGGCGAGCGCGCCCGCACCGAGGGGCGAGACGTCGGCCGCGTCGACGACGTCCCGCCAGCGGCGGACGTCGCGGCCCAGGGCCCAGACGTGCGCGAGGAGATGGTGGGCGAGGAGCACCGGCTGCGCGTGCTGGAGGTGGGTGTAGCCGGGCAACGCGACCTCGGTCCCGACCTCCTCGGCCCGCGCGAGCAGCACCGCCTGCAACTCGTGGACCGCCTCGCCCACGGCGCGCGCGGCGCGCTTGGTCCAGAGCCGCAGATCGGTCGCGACCTGGTCGTTGCGGCTGCGGCCGGTGTGGAGCTTGGCGCCGGCGGACCCGGCGATCTCGGTCACGCGCCGCTCGACCGCGGTGTGGATGTCCTCGTCCGACGGGGCGAACGTGAACGTGCCCGCGTCGAGCTCATCGGCGACCGTGCCGAGCGCGGCGAGGACGGCGTCGCGCTCCTCCGCGGTCAGGATCCCGACCTCCGCGAGCATCGTGACGTGCGCGCGCGAGCCCTCGACGTCCTCGGCGCCCAGGCGCTGGTCGAACGGCAGGCTGACCGAGAGCGCCATCAGCGCGTCGGCCGGACCCTCGGCGAACCGCCCGTGCCAGAGCGGGCGCGGTTCCTCGCTCATCTCGCCCCCTCTCGGCCCGGAGGGCCGGGTCGGTCGGACCCCACTCGGCGGGCGCGGGCCGCGGGACCCCTCGTGGACGCCGCGCTCACGATTTCGGAACCCCCGGGTCCTCGGTGCGCTGGCGCTTGGCCCAGATCTCGTTCGAGAGACCCCAGAGGCGAACGAACCCGGCGGCGTCCTCGTGGCGGAACGCGTCGTCGGCCTCGTAGGTGGCCATCGCGTAGTCGTACAGACCGCGCTCGGCCCGCCGGCCCACGACCGTGCACTGCCCGGGCTGGAGCTGGAGCCGCACCTCGCCGGTCACGTGGCGCTGGGTGGACTCGATGAACGCGTCGAAGGCCTCGCGCAGCGGCGAGTACCAGAGCCCGTCGTAGACCGTCTCGGCCCACCGGGTCTCGACGCGGCTCTTCTCCCGCATCACGTCGCGCTCGAGGGTGATCGACTCGAGATCGGCATGGGCGAGGACGAGCGCGAGCATCCCCGGGCACTCGTACACCTCACGGCTCTTGATCCCGACCCTTCGGTTCTCGACCATGTCGATGCGGCCGAACCCGTAGGCGCCCACCGTCTCGTCGAGCTCGGGCAGCATCTGCTGAAGGGGCGTCGGCACGCCGTCGAGGGTCACGGGGATCCCGCGCTCGAAGCCGATCACCAGCTCCGCCGGTGCGGCGGGCGCGTCGGCCACGGCGCGCGTGCGCTCGTAGATGTCGTCCGGCGGTGCGTTCCACGGGTCCTCGATCGCGCCGCACTCGATGGCGCGTCCGACGATGTTCTCGTCGACCGAGTACGGCCGGTCCTCCGACACCGTGATCGGGATGCCGAACCGGGCCGCGTACTCGATCGAGTCCCGACGGGTGAATCCCCAGGTCCGCACGGGGGCGAGCACCTCGAGGTCGGGCGCGAGCGTACGGAGGCTGACCTCGAAGCGCACCTGGTCGTTGCCCTTGCCGGTGCAGCCGTGGGCCACGGCATCGGCGCCGAACTCCCGGGCGGCGGCCACGAGGTGGCGGGTGATCACCGGACGCGACAGCGACGAGACGAGCGGGTACTTCCCCTCGTAGAGCGCGTTCGCCTTGATCGCATTCGTGACCAGGCGCTGCGCGTACTCCTCACGCGCGTCGACCACGCGGGCCTCGATCGCACCGGCGACGAGCGCGCGCCGGCGGATCGCGTCCCAGTACGCCGCGTCCGCGTGCGGCTCCTGGCCGACGTCGACCGCGAGTGCGACGACCTCCGCGCCCCATTCCTCCTGGATCCACTTGACCGCGACGGAGGTGTCGAGCCCTCCCGAGTATGCGAGCACCACGCGCTGGGCAGCCATCGTCCTCCTCCTACAGGCCCGCGAGCCCGGCCAGACGGGCAGCGACCTCGCCGCCCCCGACCGTCTCCGCGCACACGAGGATCAGTGTGTCGTCGCCGGCGACGGTGCCGAGGACGTCGGGATAACCGGCACGGTCGAGCGCCGACGCGACGACGTGCGCCGATCCCGGCGGCGTTCGCAGCACCGTGAGGTTCAGGGAGTGGGCGACGTCGACCACGAACTCGCCCATGACCCGGCGCAGGTGGTCGTCCGGGCTGGCGGCGTCCTTCGAGTGCTCCGGCACGGCGTAGGCCATCGTGCCGCCCGGGATCCGGACCTTGACCGCGCCGAGGTCCTCGAGGTCCCGGCTCACCGTGGCCTGGGTCGCGACGACCCCCTCCGACGCGAGCAGGTCGACGATCTGGCCCTGGCTCGAGACGGCCTGCTCCTCGAGCAGCCGCGCGATCCGGTGCTGGCGTTGGGGCTTGCCCATCGTGGCCATCAGTCCTCCATCAGGAACGCGAACAGCGCCCGCTTGGCGTGCATCCGGTTGGCGGCCTGGAGCCAGACCGCGCTCGCGGGGCCGTCGAGCACTTCGCCGGTGACCTCGTCGCCCCGATGGGCGGGCAGGCAGTGCAGGAACCGGGCCTGGGGCCCGGCCGACTCCATCAGGACCGCGTCGACCCGCCACGCCTGGAACACCGCCCGGCGAAGCTCGCTCTCGTGCTCCTCCCCCATCGACGTCCACGTGTCGGTGTAGACCGCGTCGACGCCCTTCACGGCTTCGTGCGGGTCGGCGACGAGGTCGATCGCCCCACCGAGGTTGCGGGTCCGGTCGAGGACGTTCTCGTCGAGCTCGTATCCGCCCGGCGAGCTGACGACGAGGTCGACGCCCGTCAGCGCGGCACCGAACGCGAGTGACGCGGCGACGTTGTTGCCGTCGCCGACGTACGCGACCCGGCGTCCCTCCAGCGTGCCGAACAGCTCGCGCAGGGTGAGCAGGTCGGCCAGCGCCTGGCACGGATGGCCGAGGTCCGACAGCAGGTTCACGATCGGGACGTCGACCGTGGCCGCCATCCGCTCGAGCACGCCATGGTCGAACACGCGGGCCGCGACGATCGCGTGGTACGCGGCGAGGGTCCGGGCGACGTCCTCGGCCGACTCACGCTCGTCGATCGAGATCTCGTCGGGCCGGATCGTGACCGGATGCCCGCCGAGACCGACCACCGCCATTTCGGCGCTGTTGCGCGTCCGCGCCGACGGCTTCTGGAACACCGAGCGCGACGCCCTTGCCGGCGAGCGCGGCGGGCACGAGCGCCGGGTCGTGCTTCCACGCGACCATCGCGTCGAGCAGGCCGGCGAGCTCGGCGTGGCTGAGATCGTCGACCTCGAGGAAGCTCCGGGTCATGATGGGCCTCCCGGGACGAAGGGGACGAGCACCGCGGTCAGCATGGCGACCGCGCGGTCGATCTCGGAATCGGTCACGAGCAGTGGCGGCGCCAGTCGCAGGGACGTGGGGGTGACCGCGTTGAGAACCAGACCGGCCTCCAGCGCGGCCGCCGCGATCGCACCGGCATCGATGCCGGCGACCAACTCGGCCGCGAGGAGCAAACCGAGCCCGCGGACCTCCGCGACTCCCGGGACCGACCGCAGGGCCGCCGCCAACCTCCGGCCCTGCACCTGGGCGAGCGCGGGCGCGTTCTCCTGCTCCATGACGTCGAGGACCGCGAGCGCGGCACGCGCCGCGAGGGGCTGACCGCCGAACGTGGACGCGTGGTCGCCGGGGCGGAACGCCGCGGCGACGTCGGCCCGCGCCCAGCACGCGCCGATCGGCATGCCGTTGCCGAGTGCCTTCGCCATCGTCACGACGTCGGGCCGCACGTCGCCACCGTGCTCGAACCCGAACCAATGCCCGGTGCGGCCGAGACCGGTCTGCACCTCGTCGATCACGAGCAACGCCTCCCGCTCGTCGCACAGCGCGCGTACCGCCTCCAGGTATCCGGCCGGTGCCGGCTGCACACCGCCCTCGCCCTGGACCGGCTCGAGGAGCACCGCACAGACGCGCTCGTCCATCGCCGCGCGCAGGGCTTCGAGGTCGGCGAAGGCGAAATGGCGGAACCCGCTCGGGAGGGGCTGGAACGTCTCCTGCTTCTGGGGCTGGCCCGTCGCGGCCAGGGTCGTGAGCGTGCGGCCGTGGAAGGAGTTGTAGGCGGAGAGCACGTGATAGCGCTCCGGCCCACCGTTGCGCTGGCCGTACCGGCGGGCGAGCTTGATCGCGCACTCGTTGGCCTCCGCCCCCGAGTTCCCGAAGAACACCCGGCCCGGCGTTCCCGTCGCGGAGCTGAGCAGGAGGTCCAACCGCTGGGCGAGACGGGGCTGCACGTCGTTGAGGTACAGGTTCGAGACATGCACGAGCGTCCGCGCCTGCTCGGCGATCGCGCCGGCCACAGCCGGGTGCGCGTGGCCGAGCGACACCGTCGCCAACCCGGCGAGGAAGTCCAGGTACTCCTTGCCCTCGGAGTCCCACAGCCGTGCCCCCTCGCCGCGCACGAACGCGACCGGTTGGCGACCATAGGTCTGCATCACGTGCTCGCGATCCAGTTCGAACAGCTCGGCGTAGGTCATGACTCGCCCGCGATCATGGTGCCGATGCCTCCCTCATGGCGCGGCTCACTGCGACGGGGGATACCCCCGCCGCGGCCGTTCGCCACGCGATGCTCGCTCCGCAACGCTCCGCTCGCGGTCATGACTCGCCCGCGATCATGGTGCCGATGCCTCCCTCATGGCGCGGCTCACTGCGACGGGGGATACCCCCGCCGCGGCCGTTCGCCACGCGATGCTCGCTCCGCAACGCTCCGCTCGCGGTCATGACTCGCCCGCGATCATGGTGCCGATGCCTTCGCGCGTGAAGAACTCGAGGAGGAGTGCGTGAGGGACGCGGCCATCGAGGATGTGCGCTCGCGTCACGCCGTTGCGCAGTGCCTGCACGCACGAGCGCAGCTTCGGGACCATGCCCTCCGACGCGCGCCCCTCGGCCATGAGCGCATCGAGCCCGTCGGCATCGATCTGGGCGATCAACGTGCTCTCGTCAGGAAAGTCACCGAAGAGACCGGCGACGTCGGTGAGGTACACCAGCTTCTCGGCGCCGAGCGCCTCGGCGATCGCGCCCGCGACCGTGTCGGCGTTCACGTTGTAGGCCTGGCCCTCGGCGTCCATCCCGATCGTGGCCACCACCGGGATCAGGTCCTCGCGCGCGAGCCGGACCAGGATCGACGGGTCGATCGCGGCGACGTCGCCCACGAATCCGAGCTTCTCGTCGCGGGGGCGGGCGACGATGAGCCCGGCATCCTCCCCGGAGAGGCCGACGGCGTACGAGCCGTGCTGGTTGAGCGACGCGACGACCTCGCGGTTCACCTTGCCGACGAGCGCCATACGCGCGATGTCGACGGTCTCGGCGTCGGTCACGCGGAGGCCGTCGACGAACGTCGGCTCCTTCCCGAGCCTGCGCATGAGGTCGCTGATCTGCGGTCCCCCGCCGTGGACGACGACGGGGTTCATCCCGACGAGGTGCATGAGCACGACGTCCTGCGCGAACAGATCGGCCAGCTCCGGTCGGTCCATCGCGTGCCCGCCGTACTTGATGACGACGGTCTTCCCGCTGAACTCGCGGATGTAGGGCATCGCCTCCGCGAGGATGTGCGCCTTCGCCTCCGCGTTGCTGCGTCGGACGTCGACCATCAGGATGTTCCCCGGTTCTCGTCGATGTAGGCGTGGGAGAGGTCGGTGAAGACCGTCGTCGCCTCGCCGGACCCCGCGTGGAGGTCGCACACGATCCTGATCTCGGCCCTCCCCATGATCGAGCGGAGGATCGCCGGGTCGGCGCCGGCATCGATGCCGGCGCGGCAGGCAATCACGCCGTCGTACGCGATGGTCACCCGCTCCGGGTCGAACATCGCACCGCTCGCGCCGGCCTCGGAGAGGATGCGGCCCCAGTACGGGTCCCCGCCGTTGAACGAGCACTGCACCAGCTGAGAGCCCGCGATCGCCCGCGCCGCACGCCGGGCATCCTCGTCCGAGCGCGCGCCGGTCACGGTGCAGCGCACGAGCTTGGTCGCCCCCTCGGCGTCGCGCGCCATCTGCTCGGCCAGCGACCCGCAGACGTCGGTCAGCGCGTCGGTGAGCGCGTGGACCTCGGACCGACCGGCGACCGCGACGCCCGATGCCCCGCCCGCGAGCACGAGCACCGTGTCGTTCGTGCTCATCGATCCGTCCACGATCAGGTCGTTGAACGTGGTGCGCACCGCCCGGGTGAGCGCCCGTTGCAGGACCACCGGGTCGACGACGACGTCGGTGGTCAGGACGGCGAGCATCGTCGCCATCGCCGGCGCGAGCATCGCCGCGCCCTTCGCCATCCCCCCGACGACGCCCTCGGTGCTTCCGACGGGCGCGATCGCCTCCTTGCGCACGGTGTCGGTGGTCAGGATCGCGTCGGCCGCCGCGGCGGCGCCGTTCAGATCCGCGCACAGCGCCGGGACCGCGTCCTCGATCACCGGCATCGGCATGAAATAGCCGATGAGCCCGGTCGAGCAGACCAGCACGTCGGTGCCGGCGACGCCGAGTCCCTGGCCCGCGAGCTCGGTCATCCGTCGCGCGTCGGTCCGGCCCTGCTCCCCGGTCGCCGCGTTCGCGTTGCCCGACGAGAGGATCACCGCCGCAGCACGACCGTCGGCCAGGTGGGCGCGACTGACCTGCACCGGGGCGGCGCACGCGACGTTGGTGGTGAAGACCCCGGCGGCCGGGACCGCGCGCCGGTCGGCGGTCGCGACGAGCGCGAGGTCGGGCGCGCCACCCTCCTTGATGCCGCCGGCGATGCCTCCGGCCACGAATCCCTGTGCCGCGGTCACGCTCATCTCGCGCGCTCCGAGGACGTCTCGTTCATGGCCACACGCCCACGGTCGGCAGGCCGGTCGTCTCCGGGAGCCCGAGCAGCACGTTGGCGTTCTGCACCGCACCACCGGAGGCACCCTTGGTCAGGTTGTCGAGGACACCGAGCGCCAGCACCCGGCCGGTGCGCTCGTCGAAGCGGACCGTCACGTGGCAGGTGTTGGCGCCGGTGGCGGCCTTGGTCGGGCTCGGCTCGTCGACGACCACGACGAAGGGCTCGCCCGCGTAGAAGTCGCGGTACACGTCGAGGAGCTTCGCGGTGCTCAGGCCGTCGACCGCGGGCCGGGCGTGGCACGTGGCCTGCATCCCGCGCACCATCGGCACGAGGTGCGGGGTGAAGAGCACGTCGACCGCCACGCCACCGACGCGTGTGAGCACCTGCTCGATCTCCGCGGTGTGGCGATGGGTGAGCAGCCCGTACGCGCTCACGCTCTCGTCCGCCTCGGAGAAGTGGCTGGACTGGTTGAGCCCCCGCCCGGCACCCGAGATGCCCGACATCGCGTCGACGACCACGTGCGGTTCCACGAGCCCGGCCGCGAACAGCGGCGCCAGCGCGAGCGACGCCGCCGTCGGGTAGCACCCCGGAACCGCGGCGTGCTCCGCCCCACGGAGGTCGTCCCGGTAGAGCTCGACGAGCCCGTAGGCGAACCGGTCCACGAGATCGGCCGCGGTGTGCTCTGCGCCGTACCACCGGGCGTACTCCGCGGGCGGGAGGCGGAAGTCGGCACCGAGGTCCACCACGTGACCGACCTGGTCCACGATGCCGGGTGCGAACGACTGCGACGCCCCGTGGGGCATCGCGAGGAAGACGACGTCGAGCCCGGCGACCGCCGCGGGGTCCATGGGTCCGTACGTGAGCGCCGGATACGCCGCGGCGAGAGACGGGTAGAGCGCCGCGACCTTGGCGCCGGCGTTGGAGTCGGCGGTCACGTGCACGACGTCGACGTCCGGGTGCGCGCCAAGCAGCCGCAGCAGCTCGGCACCTGTGTACCCTGACCCGCCGACGACGGCAGCTCGATACGCCATGTCGCATAGCATACACATCCCTGTATAGTCAGGGCCGCTTTCCGTCCCTGCGCCGGGCCGAGAGGAGACGACAGGACCCATGACCGCCGTCCCGCTCCCCCGCCACCCGTGGAACCACGAGTTCACCTGGGCCGATCATCCCGGGCCCTTCCGCCGGATCACGCCCGAACAGGCGCGCGCGTACGACGAGGACGGCTTCTTCGTGCTCGAGCAGGCGGTCTCCGCCGCGACCGTCGCCGCGCTCACCGAGGCGATCGAGCCGTTCGACCGCGAGGTCATGGAGTTCCTCGCCGGCCGGCCCGACGGGCGGTTCTCGATCGCGGGGATCGACACCGTCTCCATCGCCCTGCACCCCGCGGCGCGCAACGCGGTGTGCCGGGACTTCTGCACATCGGCGCCGATGGCCGACCTGACCCACGACCTGATCGGTCCGGACGTCCGGCTCTACTGGGACCAGGCGGTGTACAAGCGGCCCCACGGCGCCGAGCCGGTTCTCTGGCACCAGGACAACGGCTACACGTACATCGAGCCCCAGGCCTACCTCACGGTGTGGGTCGCGCTGACCGACGCCACACCCGAGAACGGCTGCATCTCGGTCCTCCCCGGAGTCCACCGCTCGGGGACGGTCGCGCACCGGGACACCCCGATCGGGTACGAGTGCTGTACCGATCCGTCCGGCGCGGTCGAAGTGCCGGTGCGGGCCGGCGACGCCGTCGTGTTCTCGTCGCTGACCCCGCACGCGACCGGCCGCAACACGACCGACGGTCTCCGGCGGGCCTACATCGTGCAGTACGCACCGGCGGGTGCCGAGTGCCTGCGCGGCGACCCCGACACCGGGCCCCCGACGGCACGGGATCCCCAGGACGCTCCCGACCGTCAGTTCCCGGTGCTCCTGTCGGTTCGAGCGCGCCGCGCTGAACCAGGACCTCGAGCCGTCCGAGCGACGGGAACACGATCGAGCGCGGCGATCACGGTCACGACGATCACCGAGACGAGCGTGCCGCTCGGCGCGGCAGGCTCCTGCACGGTGACGCTCGTCGGGAGCAGAGAGGGCCACTGCGCGACCCCCCAGCCGCACACGACCGTTGCGACCGCGCCCACGGCTGCGCCCACGGAACCGGGTCGACCGCGAACATCGCGTCGAGGCTGAGGTCGTGGGCGCGTGGCCGCGGTGGAGCCACGCGAACAGGTCGGGCGGGACGAGCGCCGCGAACCGCTCCTCGTACCGGGCGATCTCACCGGCGTCGAGCGCGTCGAACCGAGCACCGGAGACCCCTTCCCGGAAGAAGCGGCGCCGGTCGCGGATCACGCCCTGACGATCCGGCACCGCGTGCTCGGCCCGTGCCCTCATCGACGCGAACCCGGCCGGCGTCGACCAGCGCGGGCCAGGCGCCGGCGTCGATCGTGCACCCGAGCCGGGCGGCGAGAACACGCATCGACCCCTCCCGGTCGGCCTGCAGGTCGTCGTAGTGGACCAGCACCACGTTCGGCGCGTCCCGCCGCGACCACGCGTCCGGCAAGGTGCCACGCCACCCCGGGCAGCACGTCGAGATGCTCACGCGGGTCGAGGTCCATCTCCATCCAGGCCAGCAACGAGTCGTGGAGCGACGGACAGGGCGCACTCGGCTCGGGTGGCGCGTTCCCCGTCAGCTCGGCCCACCGGACCCGGTCGATGTTCAGCTGCTGGTGGTACAGCGACACCGCCGCGTCCAGCGGGTGGCGGGCGACGACGACGTACGTGGCCCGAGGGTCCAGCGGGATGCCGTCGAGCGGCGTGTGGGTCTTGACGAAGCGGCGGTGGGTCTGCGCGTCGAGCAGGGCCCGCACGTCGTCGATCGGGCGCGTGGTCCAGTCGAGCCATGGGGACAGGTCGGCGATCGGTGCCGGGAGCTCGGGCGTGCCGAAGATCAGGAGCGCGCAGATCATCTGTGTCCACGTGGTCCCGTGCTTGGTCCGCGTGCTGATCACGATGTCGCCGTCGCGGAAGGCGAACCCGTCCCACCGACCACTGTCCTCGTCGGACGAGCGATACCGAAACGGAGCGACCACGACGACCGAGCGTACCGACGCCCGGACGAAGAGCGGTGCTCGGTGGTCGTGGTGGCGGTCGCGTTCAGACCCGGAGGTCGCGGACACTGAACCGCAGCGCGATCGCGCGGCTGTGCCGCCCGGCGCCGAGCGCCTCGGAGCGAACCTCGTCGATTTCGCGCCAAGAGGCGGGGTATCGTGGTTGTGCCGGGCCCCCCAGCTCGGCCAGGGCAGGGGCGTGCGACCGCTCGTTGGTCAGACCGTCGAGCGGTCGCCCCCGTCCTTCGCATCAGCGGCCACTCTCACCGCGAATGCCAACCCCGGGGACACAATCGAGAACCCCATCCCGTACGACGGAAACCAGCACCGAGACGCGCATGTCGGGACGCCGCTCCGGTGTGGCCGGCCGCCAACAGCCGGACGCTGAGCTCGGACTCCGCAGCTCGCCCCCGGTGGTCTGGCACCAACTCCCCGATCAGCCCAGTCCCGCGGGCGGGAACCCGAGCCACGGTCGTGTCGCTGCAAGCCTGATGTCCCCGCGCGGTGCTTGGGCGATCTCCCGCCGCCTGCGCCGGAACGGCAAGCCGCCACGGGTGCGGCATCGGCGCAGTCACCCCGCGGCTGAACGGCGGGCCGGCGACGCCGTGGTCTTGTTCTCGCTCACCCCGCACGCGACCGGGCGCACCACGACCGACGAGACCCGACGCGCCTGCATCGTCCAGTACGCGCCCGAGCGTCAGCTTCTGGTCGCGTCCCCTGGCTCAGGACGGCCCTGAGGCCGACGCAGCGGACCGGCGCGGGAAAGTCGATCACCCCGTTGCTGAGCCCCCACACGACCGCTTCCACCTTGGAGTGGACACTGAGCTTCGCGAAGATGCCCTTGAGGTATCCGGATATCGTCAGCGCGCCCAGGAACAGCTCGGCTGCGATCTCCTTGTTGGACATCCCAGTCGCCGCGAGTCGGAGAACATCGACCTCGCGCTCAGTGAGCCGTGGCCGCTGAATCTCTTCAATTCTGTCACCGGTATCCGGTGAGATCTCAATATCCATTGCCCTGCCAGATCGCCCCAGCCCGGGCCTCGGCCCTGACTCCCTACCTGTCGCCATGTTAGACGCCGCCCTCCCGACGGCACGGACCACAGAGGCAAGAAGTCCCGGTCCGCAGTCCCGGCCATGACCGGCCTTGCCATCGACTCGTCATGACAGGAACGCTCGCGCTGCAGTCGGAAGTCGGCACTCAGCCACGGAGCGTCAACCTTTCGCTCGATGAGCGGCGGTCGGGACCCACCCCCGAACGCGCACCGTGAACCCCCCAAATGCGGGGTGCCCGTCCGCCACGGTATCGGCGACACTCATGCGGCAGGGGCAGCAGGCAGGTATACGGGCGCGGGCCGACCGAACTCATCGATGGGCCTCCGCGTCACTGCGCTGCCGAAGCGTTCGAAGCGAACGAGAGCGGAGCCATGGGCGGGCGGCCGAGGAATCGAAGTCGTTGGACCTCGCTCGTCGTTCGCTTCGCGATCGAGCGTCACGCGAACCCAGTATGAGGTTGTTCGACTCAGCCGAACGCCACCAGGAGGCAGGAACCATGACCAGTCGAAGCATTCGACGTGCAAGTGCTCTCGTCACGGTCGCGGTAACCATCGGCGCGCTCCTCGGGACGGTCGCACCGGGCGGCGCCTTCGTGACCTCCACGACGGACCAACTGGTGAAGGTCAGCCCGCCGGCCGACGTCACGGACAACCCAACCAGTTGCTCGGCCAACTCGGTGCTCACGTTCGACGAGCAGCAGGGTGTGACTCTCGGGGCGCCCGTCAAATATCAGTTCAAGGACCCCGGCACCTACGACCACTCGCCGAAAAAGGGCGACTGGATCCCGGCAGGGACCGTCGTCGACAGCCATTTCCTCGATAGCAACCGGTGCAATCCCACGGACCCGGCGATCCGCGTGGGCACGTGGACCTTCTCGCAGGACATCCTCGGCGTCATCGTAGGCAGGCAAGCGCTCGACAACAGCGATGTCCTCGGCGCGCCGGGCACGACTTACGGCGGCGCATACCCCTCACGCGAGATCGATTTCGGTAATGGAGCCGCCGCCGACTCGCTCCAGATCGTGGACGCGCGCACCATCACCGTTCATCTGCAGACGAGAAGCAGCACCGACCAGATGCGGGTGCTCACCGCGCACAACTCGGAGCCCGCTCCCACAGCAGGCGGACCGTACGCGGGCGTCGAAGGCACGCCAGTAGCGCTCTCGGCGAGCGTCCTGGATCCTGATGGTGATCCGGTCACGAAGTCGTGGTCATTCGCCTGGGCGGGAAGCCCTGGTACCTCGTGCACCACGACCGGCACGACGACTCTCTCACCGTCGGTCACCTGCAACGACGATGCCGTGGTCGCAGCAACACTCTCGGTGACCGACGGATTCCACTCGGCGGTCACCTCGGTCGCGACGGTGAACATCGGCAACGTCGCACCCAGCATCACCTCGGTGACGGTCCCCGTCATTCCGGTCGCCCTCGGGTCACCCGTGAGCCTCAGTGCCCTCTTCACCGACGCGGGATCCCACGACACGCACACCGGCTCGATCGCGTGGGGTGACACAGCTATGACGACCGCCTCCATCGACGAGGGCGGCCACAGCGTGAGCGGATCGCACGTCTACGCGACGCCGGGCGGATACCCAGTCACGTTGACCCTGAACGACGACGACGGCGGAACCGATTCGGTCACGACGGCCCAGATCGTCGTGGTCGGACCTCCCACGGCCAGCGCCGGCGGTCCCTACACGGTCGACGAGGGCACACCGCTCACCCTGGCCGGATCGGGCAGCAGCTCGCTCTCCCTGACCCAGAG
The DNA here is from genome assembly GCA_963801105.1 of uncultured Acidimicrobiia bacterium. GTDB lineage: Bacteria > Actinomycetota > Acidimicrobiia > IMCC26256 > JAENVU01 > JAENVU01. The sequence goes on along the minus strand of CAWDDH010000003.1, from coordinate 2,552,944 downwards.
CTGGGTGTTCACCCCCGGGATCGCCGATCCAGGAACGTCGTGCAGCTCGGTCGGGACGACGACGCTGTCCCCGATCTTGACCTGCAACGACGATGTGGTCGTCGACGGCGAGCTCACGGTCAGCGACGGGCTCAACCCGTCGGTCATGTCGTCCACCACCGTCGCGGTGACCAACGTGGCGCCGGTGCTGGACCCCCTCGTGGCGACGGCCGGACCGATCGCACCCGGCCAGCCCGTGACAGTCAGTGGGGCGTTCACCGACGCCGGCACCAACGACACGCACACCTCGTTGATCGACTGGGGAGACATGACTACCTCAGTCGGGTCGGTGACCGAAGTTCCCGGCTCCGGGTTGGCGAGCGCCGGCCACACCTATGCCCTGCCCGGGACGTATACCGTGTCGGCCGACGTCAGTGACAAGGATGGCGGGATCGCGACACGGACGATCACCATCGTGGTGAACGCGCCGCCCTCCGCGGATGCGGGCGGGCCGTATGTCGGCGTCGAGGGCTCCCCCGTCACCCTCGGCGGCACCGCCAGCGATCCGAACGGCGACCCCTTGACGAAGGCATGGACGTTCTCAGTCGCCGGCGGACCCGGAACCGCGTGCACCTTCGCCGGCACCACGACCTATTCGCCAAGCATCACCTGCAACGACAACGCGACCGTGACGGCGACGCTGACCGTCAGTGACGGAATCAACCCGTCGGTCTCGAGTTCGGCAACCGTGACCGTCGGCAACCTTTCTCCCACTGCGACGGGGCTCGTCGCCACTCCCGACCTGACGAACATCGGCACGAGCGTCTCGGTGGCGACCACGTTCGCGGACCCGGGTACGAACGACACCCACACCGCGACGGTCGCTTGGGGTGATGGGCCGCCGACGACCGCCACCGTGGCGGAGTCGTCCGGCAGCGGCGGCGTCTCGGCTTCTCACACCTACACCACACCGGGCATGTACACCGTGACCGTCGTCATCACCGACGACGACGGTGGCTCGGTGACGGTTTCGACCGACGTGGTGGTCTACGACCCGACCGACGACTTCGTCACGGCGAACGGTAACTTCGCTTCGCCGTCGGGTGCGTACACGCCGGGGAATCCGAGCGATCCGAACTACACCGGGAACGCCCACATCGAGTTCCTCGTCCGATACGGCGTGCCGGACCCGACGGGGCACGGGGAGTTCCGGTTCAACGCGGCCGACCTCGAAATGGAGGCAACCGGATTCACGCAGCTCGTCGTCGGACTGTCCGGGACGCGGGCTGATTTCCGCGGTACCGGGGAGGTGAACGACGTCAGCGGATACGAGTTCCTGGTGACCGTCGTCGACGGAAGTCCAGACCTCGTGCGCATCAAGGTCTGGAAGACCTCGGACAGCTCGGTGGTGTACGACAGCCAGCCTGGTGATCCGGATACGGCCGCTCCGACCACGCCCATGACCGGCAGCGGGGTTGTAATCCATTAGTCGGTGGATCTGTTCTCCGTCCGTTCGAAGTGGTCACTGATCCCACCCCAGCCGGGGCGGGATCAGTGACCACCGCTCGTAAGACTCACCCGACCGGCCAGTAGGCCGATTGCGCTGACCCAAGGCGTCGAGCAGTCCGAGCGACCGCTGCTCGGCGTCGCGGGCCGCACCGTGTCGACGACCACGGTCGCGTTCAGCCGCGCAGCTCGGCGTGGTGGCGCTTCACCACCGCGTCGATGCAGGATCCGCGGAGCTTGGTGAGCTCCTTCTCGCCGAGGGTGCGGTCGGGGGCACGGAAGCGCAGCGCGATCGCGAGGCTGTGCCGCCCGGCGCCGAGCGCCTCGGAGCGGAACTCGTCGAACACGCGGGCGTCCTCGAGGAGCTCGCCACCCGCCCGGTGGATCGTGGCCAGGACGTCCGCCGCGGGGATCGACTCGTCGAGCGCGAACGCGAGGTCCATCGTCGCGGCCGGGTAGTGCGACAAGGGTGTGAACGCGAGATCGCGACGCGAGCCGGTCAGCACCGGATCGAGCTCGATCTCGAACGCGACGGCCGGGGCCGACGCGCCGAACGCGCTCAGCACGTCGGGTGCGAGCTCCCCCACCGTGCCGACGGCCGCCCCGTCGACCAGGACCGTGGCGGCCCGCCCGGCGCGGTAGCCGGCGTGGTCCTCGGCGCGGGTCGCGACGGTCGCGAGCTTCAGCGCCTCGGCGATGGCACCGAGGGCGTCGGTCGCGTCGTAGACGTCGACCGGACGGTCGGGCTCGACCGGCCCCCGCCGGACGACACCGCTCGCGACGAACGCCAGGTGGTCGCGCTCGTCCGGGAGGAGCTGACCCTTCGGTGGCGCCGCGAACACGTGGCCGAGCTCGAAGAGCGCGACGTCGCCGATGCCCTGGGCGGTGTTGGACGCGACCGACCTGAGCAGGCCCGGGAGGATCGCAGGGCGCAGCACGGGCTCCTCGGCGCGCAGCGCGTTCGTCGCCCGCACCACCCGCTCGACCCCGAGGCCGAGCCGGGTGAGATCGGCCTCCGCGATCAGCGGCAGCGTCATGGCCTCCGAGTGCCCGAGACCGACCATGACGTCGGCGACGAGCCGCCGGGCGCGCTGGCGCAGCGTGAGTCCCCCACCCTGCTCCGTCGTGTGCGGCAGGGTCCGCGGGATCGTGTCGAGACCGACGCGGCGGCCGACCTCCTCGACGATGTCGATCTCGCGCACGAGATCAGGACGGAACGTCGGTGCGATCGCGATGAGCGCGTCGGGATCCTCCGGCGTCTGCTCGACCTCGATGCCGAGCGGCGCGAGCGAGCCGCGCACCGCCGCCCCGTCCAGCTCGAGACCGAGCACCGCGCCGACCCGGGCCGGGCGCACCCGGATCCGCTCCCGCTCGACCACGGTGGGGTACTCGTCGATCGCCGGCGGCCCGACCGGCGCCCCGGCCACCTCGGTGAGCAGCTCGACGACGCGGTCGGACGACCGAAGCACCGCGTTCGGGTCCACGCCGCGCTCGAAGCGGGCGCTCGCCTCGGAGCGCAGGCCCAGCCGCTTCGACGTCATCGAGACGCCCATCGGCGCGAAGCACGCGACCTCGAGCACGATGCCCGTCGTGCCGCCGTGGATCTCGGCCTCGGCGCCGCCCATGATCCCGGCGATCGCCTGCGGACGCCGCTCGGCGTCGCAGATGAGCAGGTCGGACGGCAGGAGCTTCCGCTCGATGTCGTCGAGGGTCGTGAGCGTCTCCCCCGCCTCGGCGGGTCGGACGACGAGTCCGGGTCCGCGCAGGCGTTCCAGGTCGAAGGCGTGGGACGGCTGGCCCCGCTCGAGCATCACGTAGTTCGTGACGTCGACGACGTTGGAGATCGGACGCATGCCCGCGAGCGTGAGCCGCCGTTGCATCCACTCGGGCGAGGAACCCATCGTCACGCCCACGCGCCGGGCCGTGAACCGGGGGGCGCGATCGGGGGCCTCGACCACCACCGTGATGTCGTCGGGATCGCCCGACACGTCGACCGAGGGCTCGGGGACGGTGAGCGGCACCCCGAAGTGCGCCGCGAGATCCCGTGCCACCCCGACGACCGACATCGCGTCGGCCCGGTTGGGCGTGACCGAGAGGTCGAACACCACGTCGTGCAGGCCGAGCACGTCGCGCACGTCCGCGCCGAGCTCGCTCCCTCCGTCGAGCGGCAGGATCCCGTCGTGGTCCTCGCCGAGCCCGAGCTCCCGCGCGGAGCAGAGCATGCCGTCGGAGACCTCGCCGCGGATCTTCCGGCGCTCGAGCGTGAAGCCACCCGGCAGCGTGGCGCCGGATGGTGCGTACGCCACCACCATGCCGTTCGCGACGTTCGGTGCGCCGCACACGACGGTGGTGGAGCCGTCGCCGAACTCGATGTCGCAGAGCTGGAGCTTGTCCGCGTTGGGGTGCGGTCGGACCTCGAGGATCCGCGCGACGCGAACGCCGGTGATCTCCTCACCCGGCGCATCGAGCGCCTCGACCTCGAGCCCGAGCCGGTCCAGCGCCTCTGCGATCGCTCGCGGCTCGGCCGTGAGCGGCACGAAGTCGGTCAGCCAGGAGAGAGGGACGCGCATCTCAGTACCGGGCGAGGAAGCGGTCGTCGTTGTCGAAGAAGGTCTTGATCGGCTCGACGCCGTAGCGGAGCATCGGCATCCGCTCGAGCCCGAAGCCGAACGCGAACCCCGTGTACTCCTCGGGGTCGATGCCGACGGCGAGGAAGACGTTGGGGTCCACCATTCCGCAGCCACCGAGCTCGATCCATCCCGTCTTCGAGCAGATCCGGCATCCCGCGCCGTCGCAGAACACGCAGCTGATCGCGAACTCGGCCGACGGCTCGGTGAACGGGAAGAAGCTCGGCAGCAGCCGGGAGGTCACCTTCTTGCCGAAGTACGCGCTGGTGAAGGTCTCGAGGGTGCCCGCGAGGTCGCCGAAGGTCAGACCGCGGTCGACCGCGAGGCCCTCGATCTGGTGGAACACCGCCGAGTGGCGGGCGTCGACCGTCTCGTTCCGATAGGTGCGCCCCGGCATCACCGCGTAGATCGGCGGCGGCCGGCTCTCCATCAGCCGGACCTGGACCGGTGAGGTGTGCGTGCGGAGCAGCACCTGCTCGGGCTCGCCGAGATCCACGTAGAGCGTGTCCTGCATCGCCCGGGCCGGGTGGCCCGGCGGGAAGTTGAGTGCCTCGAAGTTGTGCCAGTCGTCCTCGACCTCGGGTCCCTCGGCGACCTGGTAGCCGAGGCTGACGAAGACGTCCTCGAGCTCGCGCTGGCACTGGGTGACGAGGTGCAGGTGGCCCCGCCCGCGACCGTGCGTCCCGAGGGTGAGGTCGAGGGGCGGCTCGGTGGGACCGGCCGGTGCCAGCTCGGCCTCCCGCTCGGCCAGTGCGGCCTCGACCGCCTTCGTGTAGTCGGTGACCGCCTTGCCGACGGTCGGGCGGTCGGCCGGATCCAGCGTCTTGATCGACTCGCGGGCGCGGAAGGCCACGCTGGCCTTGCCGATGAATCGCTTGCGCAGCACGCCCAGCGCATCCCGGTCCGGCGCGGCGGCGATGGCGGCCCGCGCCGCGTCGAGATCCAGCTCCGAGAGGTCCATGAGTGGTCGGGAGTCTAGAGAACCGTCTGCCACGGCCCCGGAGTGGTTCAGGAGCCCCGCTGGCGGGCGGCCTCGAACATCAGGACGCTGGCGGCCACTGCGGCGTTGAGGCTGTCGGTCGGGCCCGACATCGGGATCGCGACGTACTCGTCGACGACCGTCGCGAGATCCGCCGGGACGCCGTGGGCCTCGCTGCCGACGACCAGGGCCACGAAGCCGGTCAGGTCGGCGTCGGTGTAGGCGGTCGGGGCCGCGACGTCGGCGGCGACGACGCTGGCACCGCGGGCCCGCAGCGCGTCGAGGGCGGCCCGGAGGTCGTCGGGCACGAGCATCGGCAGCCCGAGCACCGCGCCCGCCGATCCCCGCACCACCTTGGGGTTCCACGGGTCCACGCCGCCCGCCGCGATCACCCCGGCGGCGCCCGCCGCCTCGGCGCTGCGCACGACGGTGCCGAGGTTCCCGGGATCCTGGAGCCCGGCGGTGACGACGAGCAGGCCCGGCGGGAGGTCGCCGACCGCGGGCGCCGGTGGCAGCGGTGCGAGGGCGAGCACCGGCTGGGGCGTCCGGGTGGAGCCGATCTTCTCGAGCACGCCTTCCTTGAGGTCGTGCACGGGGACGCCCGCAGCGAGCGCCCGGTCGATCAGGCCGGCGAACGCCCGGCGCGCGCCCGGACCGGCGAAGACGGCGTCGATCGGGAACGACCGGTCGAAGGCGTCGGTCAGCAGGCGTGGGCCCTCGAGCACGAAGGCCCGCTCGGACCGGCGGGCGGCCGGATCGCGCAACAGCTCGCGGAGCCGGCGCGACTGCGGATGACGGTGACCGAGTGCTTCCGACCCGGTCACGACGGGATCAGGCGGCGTCGAGCGCCCCGCGGGCCGTGGACACCAGCGCGCCGAACGCGTCGCGGTCCCGGACCGCGAGGTCGGCGAGGACCTTGCGGTCCACCTCGACCTCGGCGGCCTTCAGCCCCGCGATGAATCGCGAGTAGCTGATGCCCTCTTCCCGACACGCGGCGTTGATGCGCACGATCCAGAGCTTGCGGAACTCGCCCTTGCGCGCCCGACGGTCACGGAAGGCGTAGTTGCCCGAGTGCATGACCTGTTCGTTCGCGGCGCGCACGTGGCGGCTGCGAGCACCCGAGTAGCCCTCGGCGCGCTCGAGGATCGCGCGACGGTGCTTCTTGCCCTGGACTGCCCGCTTGACGCGTGCCATGGATGGTGCTCCTTGCTCTTCGGCGGCGACGGCGCCCCGTCGCTCCGGCGGATGGGATCGTCGACGCTCAGGCGCGTCCGAGGAGGCGCTCGACGTGCTTCTTGTCGCCGCCGGTCACCTCGGCGCCACGGCCGAGTCGCCGCGTCCGCTTCGTGGGCTTGTGCTCGAGCAGGTGTGCCCGGAAGGCCTTGCGGCGGCGGATCTTGCCGGTGCCGGTGACCTTGAACCGCTTCGCGGCCCCCCGGTGGGTCTTGACCTTGGGCATCTCAGGCTCCTTCTGGTGGTGCGTCCGTCGCGACGGCCGTCGGTGCGACCGGGCGCGGCGCCTTCGCGGGGCGGGGCTTCTTGTGCGGGTTGAGGACCATCGTCATGTTGCGGCCGTCCTGGCGGGGTGCCGACTCGACCATCGCGATCTCGCCGACGTCCTCGGCGAGCCGGTCGAGGATCTTGCGTCCGAGCTCGGGGTGGGCCATCTCCCGACCGCGGAACATGATCGTGACCTTGACCTTGTGGCCCTCACCGAGGAACTGCTGGACCTTCTTGGTCTTGGTCGTGTAGTCGTGCACGTCGATCTTGGGCCGGTACTTCATCTCCTTGATGACGACGTTGGTCGCCTTCTTCCGAGACTCCTTCCGGCGTTGCTGCTGCTCGTACTGCCACCGGCGGTAGTCCATGATCCGGCACACCGGGGGATCGGCGTTGGCACCGACCTCGACGAGGTCGAGCTCGGCTTCGCGAGCGATCGCAAGGGCCTGCGGGAGGGGTCGGACCCCGAGCTTCTCGCCGTCCTCGGCGATCAGCAGCACCTCGCGGGCGCGAATGCGATCGTTGATCCGTGCTTCGTCTGCAGCAGCGATGTTGGCATCACCTCTTGACTCGGGATCCGCCGGGATCGCCGGCGGCTGGCACTGCGGAAAGCTCCACGCCGCGCGGTCTGGACCGAGCCGAAGAGGACGACCCGGACGCGGTGATCGGCGCTCCCAGACCTCGGAAGTGCCGTCCCGGCCGGGTGGGGACGGCGGGCCGGAGCCCGTATCCCACTTCCCAACTGGATTGTCGTGGCACGATACCAGGCCGATGAGCAGCCTCTGGACTCCATACGGCGAACAACCGATCGAACCGGACCGACCGGGGACGGGCGGTCCGCCCGCCGGCGGGCCCGGTGATCCCGGCGGCGGGGCCGATCCGGGCTACGACCCGGGCACGGACCCGGAGGACCTCGACCCCGAGCAGATGCGCGAGATGCTCGCTCGCCTCGCCGCGACCCCGGTCGAGATGATCGTGGCCCAGTTCGCGGTGCAGCTCCAGGAGCTCGTGGTGCTCCACCTGAGCCTCGCCGGCGAGCGGCCCGAGTCGCTCGGGCAGGCCGCGCTCGCGATCGACGCGATGGCGGCGATCGTCGAGGGACTCGGCGACCGCCTCGAGCCGAACGCGGAGGCGCTCCGCCAGGTGCTGGCCCAGGTCCGGCTCGCGTTCGTCGAGGTGTCCGGGGGCAGCGCGGGCGGGTCGTGATCCGCGCGTTCCGCATCGCGTCGATCGTCGCCTTCGTCGTGCTCGTCGGCGGCGGAATCGCGATCGCAGCGATCGCCTTCCCGACCAAGACGTTCTCACTGCCCCGCGTCGCCGTCGACGCGACCCTGGCGACGGACGGCTCGATGCGCGTCGTCGAGCACATCACCTACGACTTCACCGGCCAGTTCCACTTCGGGACGCGTCCGATCCCGGTCGGCAACTACGCCATCACCGACATGCACGTCACCGAGCACGGCGTGGAGCTGAACAGCGTCGGTGCGCCCTACAACCTCACCTGGTACTTCGAGGCGCAGGACGAGACGCGCACCTTCGACATCTCCTACACCGTGAGCGGGGCGGCGAGCGGTGGCCCCGATGTCGCGGAGCTGTACTGGAAGTGGGTGGGCGAGGACCACCCGACCATCGGGCTCGTCACCGCCACGCTGCAGGTGCCGCCCGGTCCGGGGCGGCTGCGCGCGTGGGGCCACGGACCGCTCGCGGGCACGGTGCGCCTCGACGGCGACACGATCCGATTCCGCGCCCCCGACGTGCCGCAGGGGACGTTCGTGGAGGGGCGCGTCGCGATCCCCTCGGCGCGCCTTCCCCAGCTCCCCGCGACCGGAACGGTGCAACTCCCACGAATCCTCTCCGAGGAACGTTCCTGGGCACGCGCCGCGAACGACGACCGCGCCCGCGCCGCGGAGCAGGCCACCCGTGAGCGTCACGCCCGCACGGCCCTGACCGTCGCGATCCCGGTCCTGATCCTCGCCGGCGCGGTCACGTTCCTCCTCGTCTGGCGCCGCTGGGGCAAGGAGCCCGCCCCGCTCCAGGACCCGGGCGAGTACTTCCGGGACCTCCCGGACGACCCGCCGGCCGTGGTCGTCGGGTTGATGCACTGGGGCACGGTGGGACCGGCCGCGTTCTCGGCGACGGTGCTCGACCTCGCACAACGCGGCTTCCTGACCGTGCGCGAGGTGCACGTGGACCGGGTGCTGCTCCCCGACCGCACCGACTACGAACTCACCACGACCGACGCGGACCGGTCGCCGCTCAAGGCGTTCGAGCGCACGACGCTCGAACAGGTCTTCGCCGGCGGCTCACCGGTCCGCCAGTCCGAGATCGCCAAGTACTCGCGGGCCCACCAGTCCGAGGCGCAGTCACGCTGGAAGTCCTTCCAGGCCGACGCCGGCACGAGCCTGCGCAACCGGCGCTACATCAACGGTGGCCGCTCCAAGCCGTTCCTCATCAACGTCGCCGTCGCGGTCGTCGTCGGTCTGGCCGGCGCGGCCGGCGTCGGGCTGCGCCTGTGGTTGCTCGGCATCCTCGGCATCGCGTGGGCCGCGATCCAGCTCGCGCTCACCCCGCTGCTGCGCCAGCGCTCCCCCGAGGGTCACCAACGGTTCCTCGAATGGCGAGGGGTGCGCAACTACCTGCGCGACTTCTCCCAGCTCGAGGACGCGCCCGTCGGCCACCTCGTGCTGTGGGAGCGCTATCTCGTCTACGCGGCGGCGCTCGGCGTCAGCGACGAGCTGGCCAGGGGACTCGCGCAGCGCATCCCGCCCGAGGACCAGGCGACGTTCGCACCCTGGTACGTGGGCGCGCACCCGGGGAGCGCCCCCTTCGCCACGATCGGCTCGTTCTCGGCCGGCCTGGCGGGGACCACGTCGTCGTTCACCCCGAAGTCCAGCGGGTCGGGAGGCGGAGGCGGCTTCTCCGGGGGCGGCGGGGGCGGCGGGGGCGGTGGCGGGATCGGCGCGGGATGATCAGCCGCGGGCGCCGTCCATCGCGGCCAGCAACGCCGGCGCCAGCTGCGGACCGGGGTAGGCGGGCAGCGACGGTGGGTCGACGCCGTAGAGCTCGGCGGCGTTGGTGCCGAGGATGCGCTCCTTCACCGCGTCGGTGAGCGGCGGATACCCGAACTCCTCCTGCATCCGCTCCGGGATCCGGAACGCGCGGAAGGCGTCGATCAGGGGCTGGGGCGAGCCGTACCACGTGCTGTCGGTGCCCCACAGGACCCGAGCCGGACCGAAGTGCGCGAGCAGCTTCCCGAGCACGTGGGCCGCTTCGCGAGGCCGGCGCAGCATCAGGAACCACGTGCTGCCCAGCTCGGCGTACACGTTCCCTGTCGGACCGACGCCGTGCGCGAGGCAGGATGCGATGAGCCGGTCCACGCCCGACGGCATGACCGGGTCGAACGCCCCCTCCTCGCCGTGGGGATCCCGCTCGTAGCCCGAGTGGTAGACGACGAACATCAGCTCACCGAACGCGGCCGCCGCGGGTCCGACGTCGCGGGGCGATGCCGCGGCGACCGACGCGTCCGGCACCGGCCCGCCCAGTCCCTTGTGCGCGCAGACGATCCGCGGTCCGAGCGCCCGCGCCCGTTCGAGGAACGGCATACCGATCTCGGCGTCGTCGAGGAACCAGCCACCGGCGGGCGACGCCGCCGTCGGAGGGCCCGCGAGCGTGTACACCTTCCACGCCGACGGGCGGAGGTCCGCCGACCAGTCCGTCATGCGGTCCAGCTCCCCTGGCCCGAGGTTCGGATGCACGATCGTGTGCGTCAGGACGCGCCCCGTGCCGGCGTAGCGGTCGGTGACGTCGCGCACCGCGGCGATCTGCGCGTTCTCGAGCACGTTCTCCCCCGCCGGACCGGGCGTCGAGGTCAGGAGCGCGACCGCGGTCTCACTCGCACCGAACACGAGCGCGGCCCACGCCGCGGCGTCGATCGCATACGGATCGATCCCACCGGACCACCGCTCGGGGTCGGCGAGCGCGAGGAACTGCCCGAGCGCGGCGGCGTGGGGCCCGACCCAGAGCGTCGGGTCCACCAGGTGTGTCTGCACGTCGATCGTGGCGCCACGCGCCGCGAACACCGCGGTCGCGACCTCGGCGTCCACCACCGCGTCGGGCGGCACGTCATAGAACCCGCCACCGTGGGCCTCGTCGATCGCCCGGAGAGCCAACGCCGTCCCACGCCGATCGTGGACATACTCACCCGGATCGGCCCCGAGGGCGCGGGCGACGTCCGGCGCGGCACGCGCCACCTCATCTTTCGCCCGGAGCAGCGCCCCGTGGGACGGGACCGGTACGAACTCGTCGGTGTGGAGCATCCGCAGCAATGTGGGCAGCTGCAGGGGCATCAGGCCTCGATGCGCCAGGCCTCGGCATCGCTCACGACGTGCCCGGCGCCCCGGCCGCCGAAATGGGTCCCGATCACCAGGACGTCGGAACCCGCGTACCGCGCGAGGAGCGACCGGCGCGTCAGCCGTGCGGCATCCGCGTCGGAGTCGAACGCGCTCTCCAGATCCGGAACGGCGCACTGGAGCGGGTGATGCATCACGTCCCCGGTGATCAGCGCCTCGGCCCCGCCCGACGTGATGTGCACGCTCTGGTGACCCGGCGAGTGGCCGGGCGTCGCCTCCAGGACCACCTCGTCGGTCACGCGGTGGCCGAACTCGACCAGGTCGACCAGCCCGGCCTCGATCACCGGCCGCACCGAGTCCCCGTAGACGTCACCGTCCTCGTGGACGCCGTACGCGTCCCAGTGCTCGGACTCGACGCGACCGATGAGATACCGGGCGTTCGGGAACGTCGGAACCCACCGCCCGTCGACGAGGCGCGTGTTCCAGCCGACGTGGTCGACGTGCAGGTGGGTACAGACGACGGTGTCGACGGACTCGGGCGGGAACCCTGCGGCGGTCAGCGCGGCGAGGAACGGGAGCTGCAGGTGGTCGAAGACGGGGTTCGTGCGGTTCTTGTCGTTGCCGAGACAGGTGTCGATCGCGATCGTGCGACCCTGCGACTCCACCACGAGCAACTGGATCCGCAGGTGGATCAGCCCCTCCGCGGTCGCGAAATCGGGCTGGAGCCAGGGATGGGCCAGCACTGCGCCCGCGGTCGCACGCGGCAGGACCGTCTCGACCGGGATCGGCGCCTCGATCTCGACGACGCTGGTGACACCGACATCGCCCACCTGCCAGCGGTTCACCGCGTCGCTCCGACCTTCTCGATGCGGGCCGCCTCCCAGTCGCCGCGGCGGCCGGGAACGACCTCGAACTCGACCGCCGCCCCGACGCGTACCGAACGCGTGCCGTCGGCGATCTGGGTCGTGTGGAACGGGAACGTCCGGCCATCGCTCTCGATGCGGCCGAGGCCGCGACGCTCGTCGAACTCGACGACGGTGCCCGCGCTCATGTCAGTGGACGATCTTCAGGATCGGCAGCTCGATGATGTCGGCCGCACCTGCGTCACGCAGCGCCGGGATCAGGGTGTTGATCTCGGACTTCGCGACGACGGTCTCGACCGCGAAGCCGTCCTCGCCGAACAGCTGGGACACGGTCGGCGACTTGAGCGCCGGGAGCAGACCGATGACCGTCGGGAGGTTCGTGCCGTCCACGTTGAGCTTGACGAGCACCCGGCCCCGCGCCTCGAGTGCGCCGGTGAGCAGCGTCATCAGCTGATCCATGGCCTTGCGCTTGTCGGGATCCTGGTGGCTGAGCGGGTTGGCGATCAGCTCGGTGTAGGAGGTGACGATCTGGCCGATCACCTTGAGCCCCGCGGCACGCAGCGCCCGGCCCGTCTCGGTGATCTCGACGACGGCGTCGGCGATCTCGGGGATCTTCGCCTCGGTCGCGCCGTAGGACAGCGTGATGTCGGCCTGCACACCGGCCTCGGCGAAGTACCGCCGGGTCAGCTCGGGGTACTCGGTCTGCACCCGCACGCCGTCGGGCAGGTCCTGGACCCGCTCGGCCGACGAGTCCCCCGCGACCGCGAGCACCATGCGGATCGGGCGGGCCGTCGCCTTCGAGTAGTGCAGCTCGGTGAGGGTGACGACGTCCGCCCCCGTCTCCTCCACCCAGTCGCGCCCCGTGATCCCGAGGTCGAACATCCCGGAGGCGACGTACCTCGGGATCTCCTGGGGTCGGAGCACCATCACCTCCGACACCCGGGGATCGTCGACGGTGCCGCGATAGTCGACCTCCGAGCCGCGGTTGACCGCGAGGTCGGCGTCGGCGAGCAGCTGGAACGTGGCCCGCTCGAGCGAGCCCTTGGGAAGCACGATGCGCAACATGAGGACCCGTTTCTAGTCGCGGGCGCCCGGCAGGGACGCGAGCAATGCGATCATCTCGAGCGCAGTCGCCGCCGCCTCCTCGCCCTTGTGGCCTTCGGAGCCGCCGATGCGGTCGAGCGCCTGCTCATGGGTGTTGGTGGTCAGGATGCCGAACACGACCGGGACACCGGTGGCCAGCGCGGCGTCCTGGAGACCCCGCGCCGCCTCGCCCGCGACGTACTCGAAGTGCGGCGTGTCGCCCCGGATGACCGATCCGAGGCAGATCACCGCGTCGACCGCGCCGCTGCCGCCGAGCTGGCGGGCGACCACCGGGAGCTCGAACGCTCCGGGCACCCGCACCACCAGGACGTCCTCGTCGCGCACCCCGGCCCCGGTCAGCGTGCGCCGCGCGCCGCCGAGCAGCCCCTCGGTGATGTCCTCGTTGAACCGGCTCACCGCGATCGCCACGCGCATCCCGGTCCCGTCGACACCGTCGGCGGCCACCGCGTACTCACCCACGGGTCTTCTCCCAGGTCGCTCGGTCCAGTCGGTACAGCACGTGCGGGAGGCCGGCGTGCTCGACCTCGGTGTCGTAGCGGAAGCCGAGCTTCGTCATCACGCCGCGCGACGCCTCGTTCGTCGTCATCGTGCCGCTGAGCAGCTCGTCGAGTCCGCAGTCGACGAAGCCGATCTCGACGACCCTCGTCGCGGCCTCGGACGCCAGGCCTTCACGGTGCCGGTCGGCCCGGATCGCCCAGCCGACCTCGGTGCCGACGTGGCCGCCGAAGTCCATCGGATGGAGCAGCACCCACCCGACCGGATCCCCGTCGCTGCGATCGACGAGCATCCACGCTCCGGTCGCCGGCGCCCGCCACAGGTCGTCCCAGTGGTCGAGCAGGCTCCGAACCGCGACACGGTCACGAGGACCGCCGAGCCACTCCGTCACCCGCGGATCCGCCCACACGCCGACGAGGAAGTGCTCGTCGGCAGGCGCCGGTCGACGGGCGACCAGCCGCTCGGTGACGAAGCGCTCGGGTACCCCGCTCACGCACCGGCCTCGCTCCCGGGTGCGTCGTCGAGCCCGAGGAGGTGTCCGAGCTTCTCCTGCTTGGTGCGCAGGTACGCGATGTTCTCCGGGTTGGGGAGGATCGAGATCGGCACCCGCTCCACGATCTCGAGCCCGAAGCCCTCGAGCCCGCCGTACTTGGCCGGGTTGTTCGTCATGAGGCGCATCGTCGTGATCCCGAGGTCGACCAGGATCTGCGAGCCGATGCCGTACTCACGCGAGTCGGCCGGGAATCCGAGATCCTCGTTGGCCTCGACGGTGTCGCGACCTTCGTCCTGGAGGGAGTAGGCCCGGAGCTTGTGGCCGAGTCCGATGCCGCGGCCCTCGTGCCCGCGCAGGTACACGACGACGCCCCGGCCCGCCGCCGCGATCTGCGCGAGCGCGGCGTCGAGCTGGAGGCCGCAGTCGCAACGCATCGAGCCGAACACGTCGCCGGTGAGGCACTCGCTGTGTACCCGGACGAGCACGTCGTCCTCGCCGGCCACCTCGCCCCGCACGAACGCCATGTGCTCGACGCCGTCGAGCAGGCTCTCGAAGACGAAGGCGGTGAAGTCGCCGTGGCGGGTCGGGATCCTGGCCTCGCTCACGCGCCGGACGAGCTTCTCACGGTGACGGCGGTAGCGGATGAGGTCGGCGATGGTGATGAGGTGCAATCCGTGCTCCTCGGCGAACGCCCGGAGCTGGGGCAGGCGCGCCATGGTGCCGTCATCGTTGACGACCTCGGCGAGCACCCCGGCCTCCTCGAGCCCGGCGAGCCGGGCCAGGTCCACCGCGGCCTCGGTGTGCCCGGCCCGCTTGAGCACCCCGCCCTCGCGGTAGCGCAGCGGGAAGATGTGGCCGGGGCGCGCGAAGTCGTCCGAGCGGGCGGCGTCGTCGATGAGCCGGAGCACCGTGGTGGCCCGGTCCGCCGCCGAGATGCCGGTCGTGGTGCCCGCCACCGCGTCGACCGAGACGGTGAACGCGGTGCGCTGGGACTCGGTGTTGTTGCTCACCATCAGGGGCAGCTGCAGCTCGTCGAGCCGCGACCCCGTCATCGGCATGCAGATCACACCGCTCGTGTGGCGGACGAAGAACCCCATCGCCTCCGGTGTGATCTTCTCCGCCGCCATGATGAGGTCGCCCTCGTTCTCGCGGTCCTCGTCGTCGACGGCGATGACGATCTCCCCACGGCCGACGGCGGCGATGGCGTTCTCGATGTGCGTGAACACGGCCTTCTACTCCCTACTGGCGAGCAGGCGCTCGACGTGCTTGGCGAGGATGTCGACCTCGACGTTGACGGGGTCGCCCGGGGCACGGACCCCGAGCGTGGTGACGGACAGCGTGTGCGGGATGACGGCAACCTCGACGGTCGCGGTCGCGTCGTCGAGGGCCGCAACGGTGAGGCTGATGCCGTCGAGGGTGATCGAGCCCTTCTCGACGACGTAGCGCAGCAACCCGGCGGGCAGGGTGAACGCCATCCGGGTCGAGCCGTCGGGCAGCGGCTCCCGGCGCGCGACGCTCGCGACGCCGTCGATGTGGCCCTGCACGATGTGGCCGCCGAGGCGGTCCTCGACCCGCACCGGGCGCTCGAGGTTCACGGGATCGCCGGCGGTGAGCCCGCCGAGTCCGGTCCGGTCGAGTGTCTCGGTCACCGCGTCGGCCGCCCACCGACCGGCACCGAGCTCCACCACGGTGAGACAGCAACCGTTGACGGCGATCGAGTCGCCGAGCTGCGCGTCGTCGAGGACGGTCGCCGCGTCGATCTCGATCCGCGCGCCGCCCTCGTTCGGGGTGACGGCGCGGACCGTCCCGAGCTCCTCGACGATGCCGGTGAACATCAGGCCGCCACCTCCACGGCGGCGCCGATCCTGCGGTAGGTCAGGCGCAGGTCGCTCCCCAACCGGACCACGTCGGCGACGCGCCAGCCGCGATCGGCCGCGGCGAGGGTCTCGGGCCCCGGCGTCGCGACCACGGACCGACCCCGCTCACCGAGCACCACCGGCGCGACGTACACCACGAGCTCCTGTGCGTGACCCTCGGCGAGGAAGGCCCCGTGGAGCCGGCCACCGCCCTCCACCATCGCCTGGTACACGTGGTGGTCCGCCGCGAGCAGCTCGAGGGTTGCGGTCAGATCGACCCCGTGACCGTCCTTCCCCGCCGGCACCACCGCGGTCGTCGCACCCGCGTCGTCCCAGCGCCGGCGTAGCGCCGCCGGCGCCGCATCGGTCGTGACCACCAGCGTCGGCGCCAGCGCCCGGTCGGCGAGCGGCCCCTCCACGGGGACGACCCCCCTGGCGTCGAGCAGCACCCGCAGCGGCTGACCCCACGGACCCGGTGCCGCGTCGCGCACCGTCAGGCGCGGCCGGTCGGCCCGCGCGGTCGCCGGACCGACGAGGACCGCGTGGGACTCCCCGCGCAACCGGTGGGCGTCGGCACGGGCCTCGGGGCCCGTGATCCACTGGCTGGACCCGTCCGCCGCGGTGGTCCGCCCGTCGAGGCTCATCGCGGTCTTGAGCACGGTGAAGGGCAGACCGAACCGGCGCTGGAACAGGTAGCCGCGGAGTTGGGCCGCGGCGGCATCGGCGCCGGGCCCGACCGCGACGTCGATCCCGGCCTCGCGCAACCGGGCGATCCCGCGTCCGGACACCTTCGCGTCCGGATCCTCCACCGCCACGACGACCCTCGACACTCCCGCCTCGATCAGTGCCCACGAGCAGGGCGGGGTGTTGCCGTCGTGATCGCACGGCTCGAGCGTCGTGTAGGCGGTGGCACCGCGGGCGCGGTCGCCGGCCGCCTCGAGGGCCGCGACCTCGGCGTGCGGGCCGACCGGGTGGGTCCCGGTGGCGCCCACCCCCACGATCTCGCCCGCGCGGACGATCACGCAGCCGACCTGGGGCCACGGCGGCACGGCCGCGCGCGCGGCGTCCGCGGCTGCGATCGCCTCTGCCATCAGGTCGTCGTCGGTCGTCATCGGGGCCTCACGGGCCCGCGGGGTATGCCGACGAGCCGCGCTCGCGCGCGCCTCGACCGTGGCCCTCTCCCATCCGGACTCTCACCGTCGGCCGAGGAATCTCACCTCATCGGCTCGTGACTGGCGGCCACGAGTTCGCGGGCTCCCACACGTGGTGGTCACCGCCGGTCGGGACTTGCACCCATACCCCGAGGGCAGCTCTGGAACTGTCGGAACCACGATATCACGAATTCCGGTAGAATTGAAACGTGTTCTATTTCACCGGAGTGCGAGGGAGCCTCCGACTCAATGCGGATGCCCACCCGCGAGCAGGTCCAACGCGTGGCCGAGCACCGGGGCGATCACGTCGAACGCCTCCACCGCGCCCCCCGTGCTGCCGGGAGTGTTCACGATCAGACACGCCCCGATCGTGCCCGCGACCGCACGCGACAGCATTCCGAACCCGCGCCCACCCTCGTCGCTGCGCCGGCGGATCGCCTCGGCCAGGCCGGGCGCCTCCGCGCTCGATGACCTTGCGCGTCGCTTCGGGCGTGTTGTCGCGCGGACCGAAGCCGGTCCCGCCCGTGGTGACGACGAGGCCGACGAAGTCACGCGACAGCGTGCGCAGGGCGTGGGCCACGGCGTCGACGCCGTCCGCGACCACCGCGCGCTCGACCACGGTCACGCCCTCGGCCACGAGGCGCGCCGCGAGCGCGTCGCCCGACTTGTCCTCGCGTGTGCCTGTGACGACACCATCCGAGACCGTGAGCACCTTGGCCGCGTACGTCATGTCGCGCTCCTCTCCCCGACGGTCAGCGCACACCCCAGGCGACGTCCCGGATCGCGCGGGCGGCGGCCCCCGGGTCGGGGGCGTGGAAGACCGCGCTGCCGGCCACCAGAATGTCGGCACCCGCCGCCGCGGCCAGGGGCGCGGTATCGAGGTTGATCCCGCCGTCGATCTCGAGCTCGACCGTCAGGCCCTGCTCGTCGACGACGCGGCGCGCCTCGCGCAGCTTGTCGAGCACCTCGGGGAGGAACGCCTGGCCGCCGAAGCCGGGGTGGACGCTCATGAAGAGCAGGATGTCGATCTCGCCGACGTACGGGAGCACCGCGTCGAGCGGCGTCTCCGGGTTGAGCACGAGGCCGACCCGCATGCCGTGCTCGCGCATCCGATCGAAGAGCGGCCTCGGGTCGCCGAGCTCGACGTGCACCGTGCAGCTGTCCGCGCCGGCCGCGGCGAAGTCGTCGAGCAGGTCGGCCGGGTTGTCGATCATCAGGTGGCAGTCGAGGTACAGGTCCGTCCGCGGCCGCAGGCACTTCACCACGGGGGCGCCGATCGAGAGGTTCGGCACGAAGTGCCCGTCCATCACGTCGACGTGGAGCAGGTCGGCTTCGGCCGCCACCTTGTCGACCTCGACGGCGAGCTGCGAGAAGTCACAGGCGAGGATCGAAGGCGCGATCTTTCCCATCCGGCGCACCCTATCCAAGGCTCAGACGGGCGCCCGGAGCACGAGGACGTACATGCCGTCGGTCCCGGCGGTGGCCGGGAGGAGGCGCGCACCCCGACCGACCGGCGTCCACGGTGGTCCCGGGGGCGCGGCGGGTGTGAAGCCGGTGAGCGCCTGCCGCGCCCACTCGTCGACCCCTTCGGTCTCGGCCGCGCTGAGCGTGCACACCGAGTACACCAGCCGGCCGCCGGGCCGCACCTGACGCGCGGCGGCGGCGAGCAGCGCGCGCTGGAGCGTCGCGAGCTCGGCGATCGCGGTCGGCGCGAGCTGCCAGCGGGCCTCGGGCCGGCGCCGGAGCACTCCGAGGCCGCTGCACGGCGCGTCGAGCAGGACCCGATCGAAGCGGTGCTCGCGCAAGGGCAGGGCGCGGCCGTCGGCCACGACCGGGCGCACCGTGGCGAGACCGAGTCGCCGGGCCGCTTCCGCGATCATCCGGGTACGGCCGGGGTGCCGGTCCACCGCCACGACGACACCGGTGTCGTCCATCGCCTCGGCCACTGCCGTCGCCTTCCCCCCGGGCGCGGCGCCGATCTCGAGCACGCGCTCGCCCGGACCGGCGGCGACGATCGCGACCACCGCCTGGCTCGCCTGGTCCTGCGGGGTCGCCCGACCGGCACGGACGACGGGCAGGCGGCCGATGTCGCCGGTGCGGGTCACCACCAGCGCGTCGGGGACGAGCGCGCCCCGCTCGACGGTGAGGCCGGCCGCGACCAGCTCCGCCGCGACCTCGTCGGGCGTCGCGCGCCGGCGATTGACCCGGAGCGTCACTGCCGCCGGGGCGTTCACCGCGTCGAGGGTGGCGAGCGCGTCGGCGGAGCCGAGATCGCTCAGGAGCAGCTCGACGATCCAGTCGGGCATGGACGTGCGCAGTCCGATCGACGCGGTGTCGCCACCGGCCGGCTCCGGCCACGCGGGCGAGGTCGCCGCGAGCTTGCGCAGCACCGCGTTGACGAAGCCCTTCGCGCGCGGTGCGACCGCACCGACCGCGGCCACCGTCTCGCCGACGGCGGCGTGCGGTGCGATCCCCGTGACCAGTTGGTAGGCGCCGAGGCGCAGCGCCGCCCGCACCGGTGGGTCGAGCCGGGCCACCGGGCGGTCCAGGCAGGGGACGAGGAGGTGGTCGAGCGCCCGGCGGCGGCGGACGGTGCCGTAGACCCACTCGGTCACCTGCGCGCGGTCGCGGACGGCGAGCGAGCTGCGCCGGAGCAGCGTCGGCAGCACGACGTTGGCGTACGCCCCGTCGTCGATCCGCAGGAGGGCGCGGAGCGCGAGCTCGCGGCTCACGCGAAGGGGTCGGGGCCGCGGTGGCCGGCCCGCCACGCCGCGAGCGTCATCGGCTTCCTGCCCGCAGGCTGCACCTCGTCGGGGACGAACCGGCCGTCCTCGGCGTGCGCGCACCACACCTTGAGTCGCGTGCCGCCCAGATCGATCCAGGCACCGGGACGCGGATTGCCGGCCCGCACGATCCGCACGAGCTCGTCGGCCGGACGGTCGAGATGCAGCTCGAACTCGTCGGGGCGCAGCTTCTCGGCGTAGGTGGTCTCGCCCGTCTGGTGGCGCGGCTCCAGGGTGTCGATGGCGGGCAGGGTCTCGACGAGCAGGTCGGCAGCGATCTCGACGAGGCGCGCGTGCAGCTCGCCCGCGGTCTCGGACGGACCGATCGGCACGACGCGCTCGGCGTAGACCGGACCGGTGTCGAGCCCCTCCTCGACGCCCATGACCGAGACCGCCGTCTCGGCGTCGCCCGCCAGGATGGCCCGTTCGACGGGTGCCGCCCCGCGCCAGCGCGGCAGGCGCGAGAAGTGCAGGTTGACGAGACCGCGCGGGAACACGTCGAGGAGCGCCGGGGGCAGCAGCTGGCCGAAGGCGACGACCACGCCCCGCGTCGGCTCGGCGGCGACGACCGCGCCGATCGCGTCGCGGGCGCGTTCGGGGGTCACCACGGGGAGGTCGTGGTCCTGCGCCCACCGCTTGACCGGGCTCGGTTCGGGGGCGCTCCCGCGCCCGCGACGCCGGTCGGGCTGGGTGACCACCAGGCGGACGTCCGCCCCGGCGGCGACGAGTGCTGCGAGCGGGACGACCGCGGCCGCGGGCGTCCCGAAGTACACCAGGTGCTCGTCGCTCACAGGCGCCGGACGTCGTCGAGCCGCTCGCGCCCGGCCGCGACGAGGTCGGCGTCCCGCAGCTCCCGCAGCGCCTGCTTGCGCACGTCGGGATCGAGGCGGTCGAGCATGAGCACGCCGTCCAGGTGGTCGAGCTCGTGCAGGAAGACCCGTCCGAGCAGCTCGTCCCCCTCGATGACGATCTCGTCGCCGTCGAGGCCCACGCCGGTGATCGTGACGACCTTGGGGCGGACGATCTCGAAGTGGAAGCCGGGGATGGAGAGGCATCCCTCCTCGTACGCCCACTCCCCCGTCGCCTCCGCGACCTCGGGGTTGATGAGCACCTGCGGACCCTCGCCGACGTCGAAGGTGAACATCCGCTTCTGAACGCCGACCTGGGGTGCCGCGAGGCCCACGCCGGACGCGTCGTACATCGTGTCGACCATGGTGTCGACGAGGCGCGCGAGGGCTCCGTCGAGCTCGGTGACCTCCTTGGCGCGCTGCTTGAGCACCGGGTCGCCGAACACGCGGATCGGGTATGGGATCGCGCTCGTCATGCCTGCTCCGCTCGCTGCTCGGCGGGATACCCACCTCGCGGCCGCTCGCTCCGCGGCTCGCCTCCACCCTGCGGGCTCCGGCTCGGAGTTGTCACGACGGCGCACATCGTGCGCAGGCTACCGGCACCCCCGGTCGGGCACGCGGGTCGGGACCTACTCGTAGCGGGCGCCGAGCTCACGGAGCATCCCGACGAGGTGCACGGGGGCGTCCGGGGCCGGCTCGCCCGGCGTGTACGTGGCCGCAGCCAGCGCACCCGAGTACGGGAACGGTCCGAAGCGCTCGTACAGATCCCAGCTCACCGGCGAGCGGGGATCGATCCCGACGCTGATCCCCTCGAACGGCGCGATTCCGAAGAGCATCGGCAGCCCGCCGTGGGCCGCCCGCTCCTCGCCGTCGACGGCGACGGTCACGTCCCACGTGCGGTCACCGGGCGCGCTGAACCGCACGTCGACCGCACGCGTGCCGTCCGGCAGCGGGCCGGCCTCGACGTGGGTCATGTGGCCGCGACCGTCGTTGTGGGCGAGGCGGAGGTTCCCGTCGAGCACGTACAGGAGGTAGCCGCTTCCCTGGTCGCCGTGCGCGACGAGTACCCCCTCGTCACCCGTGTGGTGGTCCAGCTCGACGGTCACCGTGAAGCCGCGGAACCAGATGAGCTGGACCGAGCGCCACCGCTCCAGCGTGGGCGTGCCACGCGGGATGCGCACGGGCCGGACGTAGGCGAGGTCCCGCTCGGGACGGGTCACGTACTTCACGCTCGCGCCCTCGTCGAGCGGGTAGATGCGGTTCTCCCAGGCGGCCGCCTCCCACGCCTCGGTGAGCTCGCGCGAGCTTCTGGGGGTGCTCGGCGGCGAGGTCGTGCAGCTCGGTCGGGTCCGCCTCGAGGTCGTACAGCTCCCACGCCTCGTCGGTGAACGAGGTGAGGCCCTGGTGCAGCGTCACGGCGTGCCAACCCTCGCGGTAGTAACCGCGATGGCCGTTCATCTCCACCACGTGCTCGCGGTGCGTGCTCGGCGCGTCGGCGTCGGCGAGCACGGAGGTGAAGCTCCAGCCCTGGAGCGGCGCGAGGTCGACGCCGCGGTAGGACGACGGGCGCCC
Source organism: uncultured Acidimicrobiia bacterium (assembly GCA_963801105.1). Classification (GTDB taxonomy): domain Bacteria; phylum Actinomycetota; class Acidimicrobiia; order IMCC26256; family JAENVU01; genus JAENVU01. The sequence goes on along the minus strand of CAWDDH010000003.1, from coordinate 2,530,839 downwards.
GACGCCGACGATCTCAAGGAACGTCGGCAGGAGGTCGGTCACGTGCTGGTACTGGCGGCGGAACTCGCCGTGCGCGTCGAGCCCGTCGGGCCACGACACGATGAACGGCACCGAGTGGCCGCCCTGGTGCGTATTGATCTTGTACAGCCGGAACGGGGTGTTGCCCGCCATCGCCCAGCCGCGCGGATAGTGCGGAGTGGTGGTCGGACCGCCGATCTCGTCGAGGCGCGCGAGGTCGGCCGCGAGGTCGTCGCCTTGGAGCAGGTGCACGTAGTACGCCGTCGTGCCGCACACCTCGCCTTCGCGGGACGCGCCGTTGTCGGAGGTGAACACGAAGATCGTGTTGTCCAGCTCGCCGAGGTCGTCGAGCGCGGCGATCATCCGCCCGACGTTCTGGTCGATCCGGTCCACCATGGCGGCGTAGACCTCCATGTGCCGGGCGAACAGCCGCTGCTCGTCCGCGCTCAGCTCGTCCCAGGGCCTCACGTCGTGGTCGCGCTCGGTGTTGCGGGGCGCGAGCTCCACCCCGGGTGGGACGATCCCCATCTCCTGCTGGCGGGCATAGCGCTCTTCGCGCAACGCGTCCCATCCCGCGTCGTAGCGGCCGCGGTACTTCTCCATGTCCTCGGGGCGCGCGTGCAGCGGTGCGTGGACCGCGCCGTGGGCGACGTAGCAGAAGAAGGGCCGGCTCGGGTTGGCGGTCTTCTGGGCGCGGATCATCGAGATCGCGTGGTCGGTGATGTCGTCGGTGAAGTAGTAGCCGTCGGGATACCGCTCGACGTCGACCTGGTGGTTGTCCTGCACCAGCCGGTGCGGATGGTGCAGGTTGGTGAAGGCGTCGATCACGCCGTAGTACTGGTCGAAGCCGCGCTGGCACGGCCACGAGCCGCGGGGGCCCTCGGCGCCGTCGGAGTCCTTGGCGAGGTGCCATTTCCCCACCGCCATCGTGGCGTACCCGGCCTCGTCCCGGAGGATCTCGGCCATCGTCATGACGTCCGGCGCGAGCTCGGATGCATACCCGGGGAAGCCGGGGTCCACGTGCGCGACGGTCCCGAGCCCGGCCCGGTGCGGCTCGACGCCGGTGAGGAGGGCCGCGCGCGTCGGTGAGCACATCGGCGTCACGTGGAAGTTCGTGGCCTGGATGCCGCGCCGGGCGAGGGCATCCAGGTTCGGCGTGTCGATCTCGCTGCCGTAGCACCCGAGGTCTGCGTACCCGAGGTCGTCGGCGAGGACCACGACGATGTTCGGCGCGCCGTCGCGGGCGTGCGGCCGCTCGGGCCACGAGCCCTCGGACCCCGCGAACGTGCGCGTGACCTTGCCGTCGAACCCCGGATAGCTGCGCTCGGTCATGGCGTCGATCCTGGCAGGCACCCGCGCGGCCCGTCGACCGGGGCGGCGATCGACGTCCGGCGGACACCGTCGCCCGCGCCGACCGTTCCGACGCGCAGAACCCGCCCTGTACCCCCCCCCCCGTGTTGCGCGCGCACAACCGGGGGTTTGGGCCCCGATCGGGGCGAACGAAGGCTGGGGGCCGTCAGATGCGTGGGGGGTCGACGGCGACGCGGAGGCGGCCGGCGGCGCGCCCCGCGGGGGCCGCGACGGCGAGCACGTCGGCGAGGGCATCCGGGTCGGACGCGAACATCAGCGCGGCCATTCCGACGCCCCGGGCCGACGGGCCCAGGACCCGAAGGTCCGCCGGGACGACCTCCAGCGCGGCGCGCACCGCGTCGGCGTCGCCGCTCAGCTCGGCCACCGCGCCGAACGGCGGGAACCCCAGGACGCGACGCCGCGCCCGTTCGGCGTCCATGATCGGCTCCGGATCGCCGGACCGGACCCAGGCGAGCAATGCGTGGTCGGGGTTGCGGGTCTGGAGCACCAGCCGGCCGCCGCGGGCTCGCGATCCAACGAGCCGAGCGGCGCGTGCGACCAGGTTCGCCGCCTGCTGACCGGCACGCGCCCGGTGCGCGAACAGCTCCTGGTCGAGCTCGAGGAACGCGACCAGTCGCGCCGGGACACGGTGCAGCACCGCCTCGGTCCCCACCACCACGGGCGCGTCCGGGACGTCCTCGACGCTCGCGTCGAGCCACGCGATCTCCGTGCGGGGCAGCAGCGCGGCCAGCGCGTCGCGCAGGCGTTGGACCCCGAGCCGGGAGGCCCGCAGCCTGGTGCTGTGACATTCGGTGCAGATCGTCGGTCGGGTCGTCCCGCACTGCGGGCAGGTGAGCACCCCGGACTCGACCTCGGCGACGGCCGCGTCGCAGCGCTCGCACGTCGCGACGGTCGAGCACGTCAGACACGTCAGGAGCCGCGCCCGGCCCTTGCGGTTGAGCACGCAGACCGCGCGATCCCCGGCGTCGACGGTCGCCCGCAGCGCCCGGGCCAGCTCGTCGCTCAGCAGCCCGTTCCCGGGCGGCTCGGCCCGCAGGTCCACCACCGTCACCGTCGGCCACCCCGCCCGCTCGTCGACGGGCGCCGGGCGCACGACCGCACCCACTGCGAGCGCCCCCGCCTCCGGGGTCGGCACCGGTGCGACGAGCGTCACCGGGGCCCCGGCCCGGCGGGCCCGCTCGACGACGACGTCGCGGGCGTGCCAGGTCGGCACCCGCTCCTCCTGGAGCGCCTCGTCACCCTCGTCGAGCACGACGACCGCTGCGAGGTCCGGGACCGGGGCCCACACCGCGGTGCGGCCACCGACGACGACGACGCCACCCGCGCGCGCCGCGGCCCAGGTGCGGGTGCGCTCGGCGTCGTCGCGATCCGAGCGCATGACGAGCACCCGCCGGCCGCGTCGCTCCAGGTCCCGCACGAGCGTGCCCAGCCGGGCGCCGTCGGGGACGAGCACCAGCGTGGAGCCGTCGGCGGAGAGACGGTCGGCCACCAGCTCGCGGCGGTCGGCGGCCGGGGGCCACGCAAGGACCTCCACCGTGAAGCCCGGGCCCGGTCGGGCCGGCACCGAGGGCCAGGGGTCGCGCACGGCGTTCGGCGCCGACGCGGCGCGGAACAGCGCGACCTCGCTGCCGACCCAGCGGCGCGCGGCCCAGCGCCCGAGGTCGAGCAGGGTTGCGGGCGGGCCGGCGCCGACGATCTTCGCGATCGGCAGGATCCGCTCGGCGGCGGTCTCGGGGGTCACGCCGGTCGCGACGACCCAACCCCGGACGCGCCGGCCGTGGAGCGGCACGCGCACGAGGGTGCCGACGCGTGGGGCCTCTCCGGACGCACCCATGAGCGCGTCCGGGAGCGAGTAGTCGAACTCGCGGGGAACCGCCGTCAGGTCGGGATGGACCCGGACGACGCGAATCGGGTGTGCCCTACAGGCTCGCGGCCGCGGCGCGCAGGGCGTCCGCAGAGCCGGTGTGCTCCCACGTGAACGTCGGCTCGTCGCGGCCGAAGTGCCCGTAGGCCGCGGTCCGCCGGTAGATCGGGCGCCGAAGGTCCAACCGCTCGATGATCGCCGCCGGGCGCAGGTCGAAGTGCTCCTGCACGAGCTCGGGGAGCTTCTCGGGGTCGACCTCGGACGTCCCGAAGGTCTCCACCATGAGCGAGACGGGACGGGCGATGCCGATGGCGTACGCGACCTGCACCTCGCACCGCTCGGCGATCCCGGCGGCGACGATGTTCTTCGCCGCGTGCCGCGCCGCGTAGGCGGCCGAGCGGTCCACCTTCGTGGGGTCCTTGCCGCTGAAGGCACCGCCGCCGTGACGGGCCATGCCGCCGTAGGTGTCGACGATGATCTTGCGCCCGGTCAGCCCACAGTCGGCGTGAGGACCACCGAGCTCGAACGTCCCGGTCGGGTTCACGTGGACCTCGTAGTCGTCGTCCGCGAACTGCGCGGGGACGAGCGGCCGGACCACGTGCTCGACGAGATCGGGCTTGATCATGGAGTCCCGATCGATCCCCGGCGCGTGCTGGGTGGAGATGAGCACCGTGGTCAGTCGGGTCGGTCTGCCGTCCTCGTACTCGAACGTGACCTGGGTCTTGCCGTCCGGACGCAGGTACGGAAGGGTTCCGGACTTGCGGACCTCCGACAGTCGGAACGCCAGCCGGTGCGCGAGCCAGATCGGCATCGGCATCAGGTCATCGGTGTCGTCACAGGCGTAGCCGAACATCATCCCCTGGTCGCCGGCACCGGTCTCGAGCATGCGGTCGGTGTCGCCGGCCTTCTGCTCGGCGGCCTTGTCGACCCCCTGGGCGATGTCGGGGCTCTGCTCGTCGATCGAGGTGAGCACGCCGCACGTGTTGCCGTCGAAGCCGTAGGACTCCCGGTCGTACCCGATGCTCCGCACGGTGTCGCGCACCACGCGCGGGATGTCGACGTAGGCCTGGGTGCTGATCTCACCGGCGACGATCACCAGACCGGTGGTGGCCATGGTCTCGCAGGCGACCCGGCTGTTCGGGTCCTCCTCGAAGATCGCGTCGAGGACTCCGTCGGAGATCTGGTCGCACATCTTGTCGGGGTGACCCTCGGTCACCGACTCCGACGTGAAGGTGAAGCTGCTCAACGCGTCTCCTGGGTTGCGGGTCCGCGCCCCGAACAGCACGGCCACTCGGTCGAGGATCAGATCGGCCAACGCGTGCTTGGTCAGCAAGGGCGTCGACTCACAGGCGCCCGAGGAGTCAAGCAGCATCGCTCGGTTCGTGTCGACTTCGAAACCGGCATCCGGCGCGGACACGTCGTTGGCGACCAGCAGGTCGGCCCGTTTCGCCCGCAGCTTCTCCGCAGCATGCTCCTGCACGTGCTCGGTCTCGGCCGCGAAGCCGACCAGCACCTGGCCCGCCTTGCGGGCGCCGAGCTCGGCGAGGATGTCCGGGGTCGGCTCGAGCACGATCTCGGGCGGTCCGGACGCCTTCTTGAGCTTGCCCGGCGCCGGCGCCTTCGGCCGGAAGTCGGCCACTGCGGCGGCCATCACCACCGCGTCCGTGGCGTCGAACCGGGCGTGGACGGCCTCGGCCATCTCCGCCGCGGTCGTCACCGGGACGATGTCGATGCCGGCGTCGACCGGGAGCGCGGCCGTGGTCACGAGGGTCACCGTCGCCCCCCGCAGCGCGGCCTGGCGGGCCACCGCGTGACCCATCTTCCCCGAGGACCGGTTGCCGATGAACCGCACGGCGTCGATGGCCTCGCGGGTCCCGCCCGCGGTCACGAGCACCCGCGTGCCGGCGAGGTCGCCGTGGTGCGCGACGACGCCGGCCGCTGCCTCCAGGATCCGCTCGGGAGCGGCCAGCCGCCCCTCGCCCACGTCACCGCCGGCGAGCCGGCCCGACTCGGGCGCGACCACGTGCACGCCTCGGCGGCGCAGGGTGTCGAGGTTCTCCTGCACCGCGGCGTGCTCCCACATCTCGGTGTGCATCGCGGGTGCGAGCACGACCGGCGCCCGGGTCGCGAGCAACGTGGCGCTCAGCAGGTCGTCCGAGATGCCCGTTGCGTACTTGCCGATCAGGCGGGCCGTGGCCGGCGCGACCACGACGAGGTCGGCGGACTGACCGATCCGGGTGTGCGGGATCGGATCGCTCGTGACGTCGAAGAGGCCCACGCGGGCGGGCTCGGACGCCAGCGCGGAGAAGGTCAGGGCGCCGACGAAGCGGGTGGCGTCCTCGGTCAGGACCGGGACGACATGCGCTCCGGCATCCACCAGCCGCCGACAGAGCTCGACGGCCTTGTAGGCCGCGATCCCGCCCGAGACCCCGAGCACGACCCGGCGGCCGGACCACGTCGCGGGATCGGCGGACACGGATCAGCCGGCAGGCTCGACCGGCGGGTCGGCCGGCGCGACTCCGAGCAGCGCGGCGGCGTCCTCGGCGCTGATCTCGGCGTCCTCGTCCACCACCGGGAGGTCGGCCTTGATGATCTTGCCGGCCTCGATCTCCTCGAGGGCGATGGACAGGGGCTTGCGCGAGACCGACGTGACCTGGGGCGGGACGATCTTGCCGAGGCCGTCGCCGAGGTGGTTGTAGTAGTCGTTGATCTCCCGGGCGCGGCGGGAGGCCAGCGTCACCAGCGTGAACTTGGAGTTCTCGCGCTCGAGGAGGTTCTCGAGGCGGGGCTCGGTGAGCGAGGCGCGGCGTTCGGCCATGGTGTGGAGACTCCCGGGGTCAGGGACCGTGGCGCGGGGGTTCGGCACGGCGGGCGCTCAGGATAGCAGCGACGTCCCCGACGGCCTGCTCCACGGTCTCGTTCACGACCACGGCGTCGAAGCGGTCCGCGAGCCCCCGCTCGGCCCGGGCCTGGTCGAGGCGGCGGGCGACCTGGTCCGGATCATCCGAATCGCGCGCCCGGAGCCGGCGTTCCTGCTCATCCGTGCTCGGGGCGGCCAGGAAGACCAGGACCGCGTCGGGGAAGGCCTGCTTGACCGTGAGTGCACCCTGCACGTCGATCTCGAGCAGGACGTCCCTCCCGGCGCTCAGCGCGGCTTCCACCGGCTCCCTGGGCGTGCCCTTCAGCTGCCCGTAGACGTCGAACCACTCGAGGAACCCGCCGGCATCGCGGATGCGGGTGAACTCCTCGACGCTCACGAAGTGGTAGTCGACCCCGTCGACCTCACCGGGCCGGGCGTCCCGCGTCGTGGCCGAGACCGACCACTCCAGGTTCGGCTCGCGGACGAGCAGCTCGCGGCCGACGGTGCCCTTGCCCACCCCGGAGGGGCCGGACAGGACCAGCAGGACGCCCAGGACCCCGACCTACTGCCCGGCGAAGGCCTCGAGCAGCGCCGCGCGCTGCTTGGTGCCCAGACCCCGGAGGCGGCGGCTCTCGCTGATCTCGAGCTCGGCCATGATCCGACGGGCCCGGACCTTCCCGACCCCGGGGAGCGACTCGAGCACGCTGACCACCTTCAGCTTCGCCACGATGTCGTCGGTGTCGCTCTGGGTGAAGAGATCCTTCAGCGACAGCCGGTTGAGCTTGAGCCGGTTCTTGATCTCGGCCCGCACCCGGCGCGCCACCGCCGCCTTCTCGAGTGCAGCGGTGCGCTGCTCCGGAGTGAGCGCGGGCGGGAGCGGCATGGGCAGTTCCTCCGAGAGCGTTGTGGCGGCCGCAGCGCGTGGCGGCGTTCGGGCGGCGGTGAGTATACGCAGGCGCTTCGATCCGCCCGCTGCTCGGCTCAGGTTCCGAGCGCCCCCGCGACCTCGGTGGCGATCGAAGCGGCCACGGACTCGGGATCGGCGGCGGCGGTCACCGGGCGGCCGACGACGATCCAGTCCGCCCCGCGCGCGATGGCGTCGCCGGGCGTGACCACGCGGGCCTGGTCGTCGACCGAAGCGCCCGCGGGCCGCACGCCCGGCACCATCGACCGCAGCCCCGCGGCGCGGGTGGCCTCGACCTCGAGACCGCTGCAGACCACGCCGACGCACCCCGAGACGCGCGCGAGCTCCAGGCGCGACCCGAACGCCGACGCGTCGGGATCGGAGGTCAGCACCGTGACTGCGAGCGTGACCGGTGGCGTGTGCCCACCCTCGACGGCGCCACGCTGAGCGCCCGCGACGAACGCGCGGAGCATCTTCTCCCCACCGGCCGCGTGCGCGTTCATGATGTCGACCCCGTGACGCGCGAGCGCGGCGGCCCCGCGCTCGACCGTGTTCGGGATGTCGTGGAGCTTGAGATCGCAGAAGACCCGGACACCGAGGTCGTGCAACCGCGCGAACGCGATGGGTCCGGCCTCCGCGTAGAGCTCGTGGCCGACCTTCGCGACGCCGAACCAGGGGGCGATGCGTCGCGCCATCGCGAGGGCGACGTCGAGGTCGCCGATGTCGAGTGGGAGGACCAGACGTTCCCGGACCTCGGGGGGAGCAGCAACGGAGGTGGTCATGCTTCGTCCTCTCGTGGGGTCGGGTCGGCGCCGCGGTCCAGCGCGCCGGTGAGCTCGGAGACGCGGGTGACACCGTGGTCGGCGCACCACGCGAGCAGCTCGTCGTGGATGCGGTTCACGGCGCGGGGCTCGAGGAACGACGCCGTGCCGACGCCGACGGCATGCGCTCCCGCGAGCAGCATCTCGGCTGCGTCCGTGCCGGTGCTCACCCCGCCGGTCCCGATCACCGGTACGTCTGGCAGCGCACGCGTCACCTCGTGCACCACGCGGAGCGCGACCGGCTTCAGCGGCGGACCGGAATAGCCGCCGGTGACGCCACCGAGCAGCGGCCGGCGGGTCGCGGCGTCGATGCCGAGCCCGAGGAGGGTGTTCACGAGCGTGAGACCCGTCGCCCCCGCCGCGACCGCGGCGCGCGCGACGTCGACGACCTCGAACGTGTTCGGCGAGAGCTTCGCGAGGATCGGCCGGCCGAGCCCACACTCGGCGACCGCGGCGACGACGGACGCGGTCGCGTCGGGCGAGTGCGCGAACATCCGCGCCGCGTCCTCCACGTTCGGGCAGCTGACGTTGAGCTCGATCGCGGCGAGCGCGTCGGTGTGACCGTCCAGGAGCTTCGCGGCGTCGCGGAAGTCGCCGACCGTCCGGCCCCAGAGCGAGACGAGCACGGGGACCCCCGCGGCGCGCAGCGCCGGGAGCTCGGTCTCGGTCCAGCGGGCGACGCCCGGACCCTGCAAGCCGACCGAGTTCAGCATCCCTCCGCCGGGGCTCGCGTGCAGCCGCGGCGCGGGGTTGCCCTCCCACGCGAACGCGGCGAGCGACTTCACCGTCACCGCCCCGAGGCGCGCCCGGTCGACGAGACGGAGCACCTCGTCGCCGTGTCCGAACGTCCCCGATGCGGCGACGATCGGGCTCGCGAGCCGGACGGGACCGACGGTCACCGCCGCGTCGATCGCGACCGTCCCGCCCCGCGCCGTCGCATCAGACCTCGAGCTTCATCTGTCCGTCGCGGTGGTAGTCCTGGAGCGCCCGCACGGTCACCTCGGTCGTCTGGCTCTCCGCGATGCCCGCCGCCGCGGCCAGCGCGGCCGCCACCGTGGTGAGGCAGGGGATCTTGTGGACCACGGCGGCCCGGCGGATGTGGGCGCCGTCGGCCCGCGGTCCCCGACCGCGCGGCGTGTTGACCACGAGGTCCACCCGCCCCGAGGAGATCAGCTCCACCGCGTCGATGCCGACCGACTCCCCCACCTTGGCCACGACCTCCTGCACCGGGATCCCGTTGCGCTCACACCATTCGGCGGTGCCCGCGGTGGCCACGATCCCGAATCCGAGCTCCGCGAACCGGAGGGCCGCGACGAGCCCGTGCTCCTTGTCGCGCTTGGCGAGGGACAGGAACACGGTGCCCGAGTCCGGGAGCGCGCTGCCGGCCGCGGCCTGACTCTTGGCGAACGCGAGCCCGAACGAGCGGTCGATTCCCATCACCTCGCCGGTCGAGCGCATCTCGGGACCGAGCAGCGTGTCGACGGCCGGGAAGCGGTCGAAGGGCAACACCGCCTCCTTCACCGAGACGTGCCCACCCTCCGCGGGCGGGCGCAGCAGGCCCTCCTCGCGCAGCTCGGCGAGCGTCGCCCCGAGCATCACGCGCGCCGCGACCTTGGCGAGCGGGACCCCCGTCGCCTTGCTCACGAACGGCACCGTGCGGCTGGCACGCGGGTTCGCCTCGATGACGAGCACCTGCCCGCCCTTGACGGCGTACTGGACGTTGAGCAGACCGCGGACGTCGAGCGCGGTCGCGAGCCGCTCGGTGAACTCCGCGATCACGCGGACCACGTCGGCCGGGAGTGTGGACGGCGGCAGCACGCACGCGCTGTCACCCGAGTGCACGCCGGCCTCCTCGATGTGCTCCATGACCCCACCGATCAGCACCTCTCCGGTGTGGTCGCGCAGCGCGTCGACATCGACTTCGATCGCGTCCTCGAGGAAGCGGTCGATCAACGCCGGCCGTTCCGCGGAGAGCCCGCCCTCGCGCCCGAGCGATCCCGCCGCCGCGAGCTCGGCCATCGCCGACCCGAGACCGTCGCGGTCGAACACGATCTGCATCGCGCGGCCGCCGAGGACGTAGGACGGGCGGACGAGCACCGGGTAGCCGATGCCGGTCGCGATCGCCTCTGCCTCCTCCAGGCTCGACGCGGTGCCGCCGGGCGGCTGGGGGATGCCGAGCGAGTCACAGAGCGCGTTGAAGCGGTCGCGGTCCTCGGCCAGGTCGATGGAGTCGGGGCTCGTGCCCACCACGGGCACGCCGGCGGCCTCGAGGGTCCGGGCCAGCTTCAGCGGGGTCTGGCCGCCGAGGGCCACGATCACGCCCCGGAGCTCGCCGTTGGCGCGCGAGCGCGTCGCACACGTTCAGGACGCCCTCGGTCGAGAGCGGCTCGAAGAACAGCCGGTCGCTGGTGTCGTAGTCGGTGGAGACCGTCTCCGGGTTGCAGTTGACCATCACCGTCTCGTATCCGGCGTCGGAGAGCGCGAACGCCGCGTGCACACAGCAGTAGTCGAACTCCACACCCTGACCGATCCGGTTCGGGCCGCTGCCGAGGATCATCACCGCGGGCTTGCTGAGCGGCGCGACCTCGGTCGTGTCCTCGTAGGTCCCGTAGTGGTAGGGCGTCGACGCGGCGAACTCCGCGGCGCAGGTGTCGACGGTCTTGTACGTGATCTCGACCCCGGCCGCGAGACGTGCCGCGCGGACCGCGTCGGCGCCCACGCGCCACATCGCGCCGAGCTGGGCGTCGCCGAAGCCGAGGCGCTTCGCCGCCCGCCACTCGCGCCGGTCCATCGCCTCCGGTCCGGCGAGCGACCCGAGCTCCACCTCGGCCTCCACGATCTGGGCCATCTGGTCACAGAACCAGGGGTCGATGCCGGTGATCTCGGAGAGCCGCTCGATCGGGACGCCGCGCGCGAGCGCGTGCGCCACCGCGAAGAGGCGGTCCGGCGTCGGGCGTCGACAGGCCCGATCCAGCTCGTCGTCGGAGAGGTCGGTGAACTGGGGATCGTGCGTCTCGAGCCCGAGCCGGCCGGTCTCGAGCGAGCGCAGCCCCTTCTGGAGCGATTCGGCGAAGGTCCGACCGATCGCCATCACCTCGCCCACCGACTGCATCATCGTGCCGAGGACCGGCTCGGCTCCGGGGAGCTTCTCGAAGGCCCAGCGCGGGACCTTGGTCACGACGTAGTCGATCGTCGGCTCGAAGCTCGCGGGCGTCACCTCGGTGATGTCGTTGCGAACCTCGTCCAGGCGGTAGCCGACCGCGAGCTTGGCCGCGATCTTCGCAATCGGGAACCCGGTCGCCTTGCTCGCGAGCGTGCTGGAGCGCGACACCCGCGGGTTCATCTCGATGATGACCATCTGGCCGTTGGTCGGGTCGAGCCCGAACTGGACGTTCGACCCGCCGGTCTCGACCCCGATGCGGCGGATGCACGCGAACGCGGCATCGCGCATGCGCTGGTACTCGACGTCGGTCAGCGTCTGCGCGGGCGCGACGGTGATCGAGTCCCCGGTGTGGACGCCCATCGCGTCGACGTTCTCGATCGCGCAGATCACCACCACGTTGTCCGCGTGGTCGCGCATGACCTCGAGCTCGTACTCCTTCCAACCGAGCACCGACTGCTCGAGCAGGATCTCCTCCACCGGGCTGGCCGAGAAGCCGCGCCAGGCGACGTCGCGCAGCTCGCCCTCGTCGTACGCGAAGCCCGTACCGCCACCGCCGAGGATGAAGCTCGGCCGGCAGATCAGCGGGAAGCCCACCTCCTTGCCCGCGATGACCGCCCGTTCCACCGCGTCGGCGATGCGCGCGTTGTCGTCGGCGATCTCGGCGTCGGCCAGCACGATGGCCGACTGCGGGACGGCGAGGCCGATCTCGGTCATCGCGGCCTTGAACCGGCTGCGGTCCTCGGCGGTGTGGATCGCGTCGATGCTGGCCCCGATGAGCTCGACCCCGAACTCGGCGAGCACGCCCGCCTCGTGCAGCCCGATCGCGAGGTTGAGCGCGGTCTGCCCGCCGAGCGTCGGGAGCAGCGCGTCGGGACGCTCCCGCTCGATGATCCGCCGCAGGCTCGGCACGTCGAGCGGCTCGACGTAGGTCGCGTCGGCGAAGTCGGGGTCGGTCATGATCGTCGCCGGATTCGAGTTGACGAGGATGACGCGGTATCCCTCCTCGCGCAGCACGCGGCACGCCTGGGTGCCCGAGTAGTCGAACTCGCAGGCCTGGCCGATCACGATCGGACCGCTGCCGACGATGAGAATCGACTCGAGATCGGTGCGCCTGGGCACGTCAGCTCCCTGCCATGAGCGCGGTGAACTCCGAGAAGAGGTAGACGGCGTCGTGCGGTCCGGGCCCGGCCTCGGGATGATGCTGGACCGAGAAGACGGGCTCGCCGGTGACCGAGAGTCCCTCGCACACACCGTCGTTCAGGTTCACGTGGGTGATCTCGACCGCTCGGTCGAGCGAATCCGGATCCACCGCGTAGTTGTGGTTCTGGCTCGTGATCTCGACCGAGCCGGTGCGGAGGTGGCGGACGGGATGGTTGGCGCCGTGGTGGCCGAACGGCAGCTTGAACGTGCTCCCGCCGAGCGTGTGGCCGAGGATCTGGTGGCCGAGGCAGATGCCGAAGAGCGGGATGCCCGATCCGACGAGCTCTCGGACCGTCGCGGCCGCGCCGGTGACCGCGGCGGGATCACCGGGCCCGTTCGAGAGGAAGACGCCGTCCGGGGAACGCGCGATCACCTCGGCCGCGGGCGTCGATGCCGGGACGACGTCGACGAAACATCCGGCGCTCGCGAGCCGGGCCAGGATCGTTCGCTTGATGCCGTAGTCGTAGGCGACGACGTGGAACGGCGCGTCGGCGTCACCCCACGCGTAGGGCTCCGAGGTGCTCACCACGGCGACGAGATCCTGACCGTCGGTCGGGGTGCTCGCCGCGGCCGCGGCACGCACCGCGGTCTCGTCGGTGCCGAACGCCCCTGGCACCGCGCCGTGCTCGCGCAGATGGCGGGTCAGTCGCCGGGTGTCGATGCCCGCGATCGCCGGGAGCCGGTGCCGGTCGAGGAACGCGCCGAGAGACTCTCCTGCGCGCCAGTTGCTGTGCCGGCGCGCCAGCTCACGCACGATGACTCCCGAGCAGAACGGCGCCGCGGCCTCGTCGTCCTCGCGGTTGGTGCCGTAGTTGCCGATGTGGGGGTAGGTGAACGTGATCATCTGGCCCGCGTAGCTCGGGTCGGTCACGATCTCCTGGTACCCCGACAGCGCGGTGTTGAACACCACCTCGCCGGTCGCGACCGCGTCGACCACCTCCCCGAGCATCTCGCCCTCGAACGTCTCGCCGTCGCGCAGGATCAGGACCGCTTCGGACGTGCTGCTCATCGGGTGGGGGCTCCGTTCAGGACCACGGCCTCGCCGGCACGGACCGTGTGGCGGACGCGGCCGGTCAGCTTCTGACCGTCCCAGGGCGTGTTGCGCGATCGGCTCGCCGACCGCTGCGCGTCGACCACCCAGGTGTCGGCCGGATCGATCACGCAGAGGTTGGCCGGCCGGCCGACCTCGACCGGGAGACCGTGGCCGAGCTGGTCGAGGCCGGCGATGCGCGCCGGTTGCCACGAGAGGCGGGCGAGCACGTCGGCCAGCGGCAGCCGTCCGGGCTCGACGAGGCGGGTGATCGCCACCGCGAGCGCGGTCTCGACCCCGAGCATCCCCGGCGGTGCCTCCTCGAACGGCAGCTCCTTGGTGACGGGTGCGTGCGGCGCGTGGTCGGTGGCGATCGCGTCGATGGTGCCGTCCACCAACCCGGCGACGATGGCGTCGACGTCGGCGGCCGAGCGCAGCGGCGGGTTCATCTTGAACACCGGGTCGAAGCTCGCGCACTCGGCGTCGGTGAGCGTGAAGTGCTGCGGAGAGGCCTCGGCGGTCACCCGCACTCCCTGGGCCTTGGCCGCGCGCACCAGCTCGGTCGCGCCCGCGGTCGACATGTGCAGCACGTGGTAGCGGCCACCCGTGAGACGCGCGAGCTCGAGGTCACGGGCGACGATCGTGATCTCGGCCGCCGCGGGGCGACCCGGGATCCCGAGCTTGGCCGACCACTCACCCTCGTGCATGTGCCCGCCCGCCACGAGCGCCGGATCCTCGGCGTGTTGGGCGATCACGGCGCCCGGGAGCGCGTTGGCGTACTCGAACGCACGTCGCATCACGTTCCCGTCCGCCACGCAGTCGCCGTCGTCGGTGAAGATGCGCACCCCGAGGTCGTAGAGCTCGCCGAGCGGCGCGAGCTCCTCGCCCGCCCGACCGCGCGTGATGCATCCGGCCACGGTCACCTGGCACATCGCGCGCCGACCCTGCTCGAGCACCGCGCCCACGACCTTGGCGTCGTCGAGTGGTGGCGTCGTGTTCGGCATCGCGACCACCGCGGTGAACCCGCCGAGCGCGGCCGCGCGGGCGCCGGACTCGATCGTCTCGGCCTCCTCCCGCCCGGGCTCGCGGAAGTGCACCTGGATATCCACCAGCCCGGGGGCCACGACCGCCTGGTCGGCGTCGATGACCGTCAGGCCGGTGGGATCGAGATCCGGGCCGACCTCGGCGATCATCCCGTCGCGCACGGTCACGTCGACGCGCCGCTCCCCCGTCTCGTCGATCACCGTGCCACCCCGCAGCACCAGGTCCTGGCTCACGTCAGACCACCCCACCCGCGCCGAGGAGATCCCACAGGACCGCCATCCGGACGGCGACGCCGTTGGCGACCTGGTCCCGGATCAGCGACCGCGGGCCGTCGACCACCGCGGTCGCGATCTCCGAGCCGCGGATCATCGGGCCCGGGTGCATCACGAGCGCGTCGGGCTTCATGCGCTCGGCACGGTCCTCGTCGAGCCCCCACCGGTCGTAGTACTCGCGCAGGCTCGGCAGCAGCGCCCGGCCGATCCGCTCCTGCTGCACCCGCAGGACGTAGACGACGTCGAACTCGGAGAGGACGTCGTCGAGATCGTGCGCGACCGACACCGGCCAGCCGTCGAGCCGCTCGGGCATGAGCGTCGGCGGTCCGACGAGCGTGACCTCGGCGCCGAGGCGCGTCCAGCACGCGATACCGCTGCGGGCGACCCGGGAGTTGCGCACGTCGCCGACGATGCCGATCCGCGCGCCCGTGATGTCGCCGCGGTGGCGGCGCAGCGTGAAGGCGTCGAGCAGGGCCTGGGTGGGGTGCCCGTGGCGACCGTCGCCGGCGTTCACGACCGCGGCGTCGATCCACCCGGCGATGCGGTGCGGGGCGCCCGCGGCCGAGTGGCGCACGACCATCGCGTCGATGCCCATCGCCTCGATGGTCTTGACCGTGTCGAGCAGCGACTCGCCCTTCTTCACCGACGACGCGCCCGCGGTGAAGGTCATCGTGTCGGCGCTCAACCGCTTGGCCGCGGTCTCGAACGAGAGGCGGGTGCGAGTGGAGTCCTCGTAGAACAGGCTCACCACCGTCTTGCCCCGCAGTGCCGGGACCTTGGGGATCTCCCGCCCGAGCACGTCGTGCATGTGCTCGGCGCCGTCGAGCAGCTCCACGATCCCCGCGCGATCGAGGTCCTCGATCGCGAGCAGATGCCTCACGGTGCCCCCCTCATCCCGCGCCCCCGTCGCTGCCGTCCGGGGCCCACAGCTCGACCGTGTCCTCGGCCACGCCGTCGCTCTCGCGCAGGCGGACGCGGACATCCTCGCGCTCGGCCGTCGGCAGGTTCTTCCCCACGAAGTCGGCGCGGATCGGCAGCTCACGATGGCCACGGTCCACCAAGACCGCGAGCTGGATCGCCCGCGCCCGGCCCAACTCGGTGAGCGCGTCCATCGCGGCACGGATCGTGCGACCGGTGAAGAGCACGTCGTCGACGATGACGACCACGCGGCCGGTGATGTCGACCGGGATCTCGGTGGCGCCGAGCGGGTGGACGTGACGCAACCCGATGTCGTCCCGGTAGAACGCCACGTCCAGGGACCCCACGGGGAGCCGGACCCCTTCGAAGGACTCGATCGCCTCGGCCAGGCGCATCGCGATGTCGGGGCCACGCAGGTGCAGACCGACGAGCACGATCCCCGTGGCGCCGTGGTTGCGCTCGACGATCTCGTGGGCGATGCGGGTGTAGGCCCGGCGCAGGTCGTCGCCGTCGAACACCCGGGTGCGCAGAGAAAAGCCGCCCCCAGGGGCGGCCGGCGTGTCGATCTGGGCGGCACCGGGGGTGCCGTTGGGGCTCTCGGCCATCTCATCCTCTTCCGTGGGGACCTCACGGGATCCCGGTGACGGAGTGCTCCGACCGTACCACGCGCGCGTGTCGCGCGTCCGCGCACCGGGAGCCACCGGCACCCGGTCGGCATCGCACCGGGACGGGCGGGACGGCTCAGCGCGCTGGAGCAACTCCCGCCACGGATCGCGTGACAGCTCGCGTCCGTCCGGGCGGAACACGCGCACGCGCTGATCGTCGAAGGTGACGCGCCAGTCCGGATGTCGGTGCAGGAACGTGTGGTGCGCGCGGCACAGCAGGAAGCCGTTGGTGACCGAGGTCGGGCCGCCCGACTCCCAGTGGACGAAGTGATGGGCATCGCACCACCCGGCCGGAAGCGCACATCCAGGCCACTGACAGCCCCGGTCCCGGGCCACGATCGCCCGCCGCACCGCCGGCGGCCAGGTCTGGGACGCACGGCCGACGTCGAGCGGTCGGCTGTGCGCGCCCATCACGACCCGACGCACCCGGCAGTCGCACAGGATGCGATCCCGAAGGCGTGGATCGAGGACGCCGGTGAAGTCGCCAACCGTGACACCAGGAGTGCCCTCGGAGGCGCGCGGGTGGGTGAGATAGGACACCGAGGGCCTCGCGCCCTCGGCCTCCGTGCCGTGCCGGAGGGCGATCTCGCAGATCCGCGTCAGCGCGAGCGCCCGACGCTGCGCGGGCAGCAGGTCGCACAGATCGGACGGCCGGGGCGTGAACACCGAGATCGTGTGGGTCACGGTCTCGGCGGCGTCGCCCGACAGCTCCCCGGTGACGACCGTCCGGTCGCCGACCGGCGCGAGCGTCAACCCGTCGGGATTCGACGGCTGCGATCCGTCGGCACGCGTGCACGTTGCGAAATGCGCGGTCGCGACCCGCAGCGAGCGATGGTCTCGTGCACGCGCCAGGCGCAACAGCTCGGGCTCGCACGCCCCCAGCTTCTCGTCGTGACCCTCCACCCGGGCCGACGCCATCATCGCCACGGCGGCCGAGGTGATCTCACCGTCCCGCCACGCGGCCGCCGTCTCCGGGAGCAGCTCGGCGAGCTCGCCGAGCCGGATGACCCGATTGACACCGCCGCGGGACTGCCCCGTCGGTCATCTGCTCGAGGTCGAGACCCACCAGGTGATCCACCGCGGCGCCGAGGACGCCGACGTGGTCCGCGAACCCGTCTCTCTCCCCCGATACCGGACCACCCGACCCCAACCGCATGTTCGCATCGTATACGAACATATGTTCGCTCTCCAGCAGAAATCGTCCGGAATCACGGCACCTCGTTCCCCCGACCCGCCGGCGCCGGACGGGTGGGCCGCGGCGAGTCAGGCCCCGAACGCCCACCTCGTGGCGGTGTGGAGGAAGTCGACCTCGGTCCAGGTCAGGGCGACGGTCGGCGTGAGTGCGTAGAAGCCGAAGCCCGGGGCCGTGACGTCGAGCTCGGTGTCGTACTTCGCGGCGTAGTCGGCGACGAACGAGCCGGGCAGCTCCTCCGGTGTCACTCTCCGGACCGCGCCCTCGAGGATGCAGACCTCGTCGCCGCTCTCGAGATGGACGACGACGTCCGGAGAGCGCGCGAGGTTGCGCCCCTTCACCGACGCCGGGTCGGTGGAGAACCAGAGCCCGCCGTCGATCCAGAGGCCCCAGACCGGCATCGCGTGCGGGCGGCCGTCGGCGCGCACCGTCGTGACCCAATAGCTGCGCGAATGCGTGAGCCAGTCGACGACGGTCGGCCAGGCGAGCGCGCTGCCGTCGGCGGGTGCCTCGGCCAGGCCGTAGCCCTCGATGGCGTGCACCGGTCCCGGCACCGGGTTCACGATCATCAGCCCTCCAGGAGCACCTCGACCAGGTTGGCCTGCAACCAGGTCAGCCAGTCGTACGTGTCGAGGCCGGCCGCACGCGGGTCGTCGGCGGGGACGTCGTGATCCTCGTCGGTGATGCCGAGCGAGATGCCGACGGCGAGGCGGATGTCGTTGAGCGCGCTCACCCAGCGTTCGACGCCCGGCCCGTCCAGCTCCACGCTCGTGGCCCGTGGGTCCCGCTCGTCGCCCAGGTCGGCGACGAGCGCGGTGATGGCCCCGGTCTTGGTCTCGACGAGGTCGTCGTGCACCACCGACTGGAAGTCCGCCTCGGCCCGGTCCTCGGTCGGGTCGACGTAGGCGCGTGGGAACAGCCGGTCCCGGATCGGGTCGGTGCCGTGGTCGGGCACGCCGCCGTCGAGCACGGCGCCGAGCTGCGCGGCGAGATCCGCGAGCGCGGCCGCCTCGATCGCCTCGAGCTCGATGCGGATGCCGGTGGCCGTCGGGGCGAGCTTGGTCATGCGCGGTCGCGCTCCATGGTCGCCCACAGCCCGTACGCGTGCAGCCGGCTCACGTCGCCCTCGCACTTCTCGCGGGTCCCGTGCGACACCACCGACTTCCCGTCGTGGTGCACCTCGAGCATCAGGCGCGTCGCCTTCTCCTTCGAATACCCGAAGACCTTCTGGAACACCATGACGACGTAGTTCATGAGGTTCACCGGGTCGTTCCAGACGATCACGATCCACGGCAGATCGGGCGCCACCTTGGTCTCGTCGGTGGGCGCCTCGATCGTGTCGGGCAGGGTCACGGCACCGTGCGGACCTGCTCGGCGATCTTCGCGAGCAGGCCGTTGACGAAGCGACCGCTGTTCTCGGTCGAGTACTGCTTGGCGAGCTCCACCGCTTCGCTGATCACGACCGCGGTGGGCACCTCCGGCTCGTGCGTCAGCTCGAAGCAGCCGAGCCGCAGCACGGCGCGATCGACCGCGGGCATCCGCTCGACCGCCCAGTGCTCGGAGTACTCACGGAGCAGCTCGTCGAGCTCGCCTTCGTGGTGCTCGACGCCACGCACGAGCTCCACCGCGTATTCGTCGGGGCTCGCGGGCAGCCCGTCGAGCAGCTCGTCGGTGCTGATCGCCCGCGCCTCGCGCTCGTAACAGAGGCCGAGGGCGCGTTCGCGTGACTCGCGTCGGGGGGCCACCCGATCAGGCGCGGCGTCAGGTAGTCGCCGGTGCGCGTGTCGATCTTCAGCTTCTCGCCGGTCTCGATGAAGAGAGGCACCTGCACCACCAGCCCGGTCTCCATCGTCGCCGCCTTGCGGGCACCCGAGACCCGATCGCCCTGGATGCCGGGTTCGGTCTCGGTCACGACCAGCTCGACCGCGGCCGGCAGGTCGACGCCGAGCACCTCGTCGTTCCAGCTCGGCAGCACCGCGGAGTCACCCTCCTTCAGGTACTTCGTCGCCTCTCCGAGCGAGCTGACGGGCACGTACAGCTGCTCGAAGGACTCGTTGTCCATGAAGACGTAATCCGAGCCCTCGCGGTAGAGGTACTGCATCTCGCGCTTGTCGATCGTGGCGTGCCCGACCTTCTCGTCGGCCCGGAACGTCTTCTCGATCACCGCACCGGTCCGGTAGTTCTTCAGCTTCGTCCGCACGAACGCACCGCCCTTGCCCGGCTTCACGTGCTGGAACTCCACCACCGTCATCAGACCCTCCGGCAGGTTCAGCGCCATGCCGTTCTTCAGGTCGTTCGTCGAGATGCTCACTGTTCTCCCGCTCTCGGTCCTCCGGACCGGGCCGCTCCGGCCACGCTCCGCTGTGGTCTCGGCTGCGTCCCGGTTGCCGCTCCCGCTTCGCTCAAGGCGATCGTGCTCCGCGTTGGGGGTCAGACGACGAGTTGCTTGGGGAACTCGGTCAGGGCGACCGGTCCGTCCGGGGTGACGACGAGTGTGTCCTCGATCCGGACGCCGCCGACTCCGGGGAGGTAGACCCCGGGCTCGACCGTCACCACGTGGCCGGTGGCCAGGGTACCAGTCGAGGTCGACGCGACCCGAGGCGACTCGTGGATCTCGAGCCCCACCCCGTGCCCGGTGCCGTGGATGAACGCGTCGCCCCACCCGGCGGCGACGATGACGGCACGCGAGGCCGCGTCCACCACCCGGCACTCGACGCCGACGGCCACCGCGGCCGAGCCCTGCTGCTGGGCGTCGAGCACGGTGTCCCACACCCGACGGGCGTCGGGCCCGGGATCGCCGACGCTGACCGTGCGGGTCATGTCCGAGCAGTACCCGTCGACGATGCAGCCGAAGTCGATCACGACGAGCTCGCCGGCACCGATGGGCCGGTCGCTCGGTCGGGCGTGGGGCTTGGCGCCGTTCGGGCCCGCCGCCACGATCGGGTCGAAGCTCACCGCAGTCGCGCCGCGCTCGCGCATCGCGAACTCGAGGCGAAGTGCGAACTCCCGCTCGGTCGGGCCCTCGGCCAGCGTCGGGAGCAGCTCGGCGAGGGCGTCGTCGGCGATCGCGCAGGCGGCGCGGATCCGCTCGACCTCGGCCGGCTCCTTGGCGATGCGCAGCCCGTCGACGAGCCCCTCTGTGGGCACCAGCTCGGCCGCGGGGAACCAGTCGACGAAGCTGCGCTGCTGGGCCCAGGACACCGACTCCGCCTCCAGGCCGAGTCGCGCGACGCCGGTCGCGGCGGCGGCCAGCCCATCTCGCTGCTCGGCCTGGGTGAGGCCGACGACGATCGCCGCGCCGACCCCCGCGGCGCCGAGCTGGTCGGCGGACTGGTCCCGGTACCTGCCGTCGGTCACGAACGTCGCTCCGTCCGGCCGCACCAGCAGCATCGCGGCCGACCCGGTGAACCCGGTGAGGTAGCGGATGTTCACGAGCTTGGTCACGAGGAGCGCGTCGATCCCGTCGAAGCGCTCGCGGAGGTGGTCCAGGCGCGCCGCGACGGCCATCGGGCCGAGGGAGTCCGTGAACGCCGTCATCCCAACCGTCCGACCACGGCTTCGAGCGCGAGCCGGTACCCCGCGCGCCCGAAGCCGGCGACCGTGCCGGTCACGTACGGCGCCACCACCGACACGCGTCGCCACTCCTCGCGCGCGCTCGGATTGGAGAGGTGGAGCTCGACCTTCACCCCGTCGAACGCGGCGAGCGCGTCGGCGATCGCGAACGACGAATGCGTGAAGGCGGCCGGGTTGATCACGATCGCCGCGACGCGACCACGGGCGCCCTGGATCGCCTCGATGATCTCGCCCTCGTGGTTCGACTGGAGGTGCTCGAGGTCGTACCCGGCGGCCTCGGCACAGGCCCGGGCGTCGCCGACGCAGTCCGCCAGCGTGTCGGTGCCGTAGATCTCCGGCTCGCGGGTGCCGAGCAGGTTCAGGTTCGGACCGGACAGCAACAGGATGGTCGTCATGGGAGCTCCTCGCCGGAATACCCGATGGACTCGAACGCGTACCGCAGCGCCGCGAGCGGCGGATCCTCGACCAGCTCCAGCCCGGAGGGCCCCGGCAGCACGAAGGTGAGCCCGCCGCGCGCCTTCTTGTCGCGGGCCATCAGCTCGAGCAGCCGCGCCGGGGGCACGCGTGTCGGGTCGGGCACCGTCGTCGGCAGCCCGAGCGAGAACGGCAGAGCCTGGAAGCGGTCCACGACGTCGGCGCGCACGCGTTCGCCGCCGCCGGCGAGCGCGCCGGCGAAGACCAGGCCGATCGCGACAGCCTCGCCGTGCGTCAGCTCGTGCTCGTAGGCGATCTCGAGTGCGTGCGCGAGCGTGTGCCCGAGGTTCAGCGTGGCGCGCAGCCCTGACCGCTCGTGCGGGTCACGCGCCACGACATCGGCCTTGATCGCCACGCAGCGTGCCACCACGTCGGCCAGCACGGTCGCGTCCCGCACCTGCACCGCCGTGCCACCGACCCGCAACGCGTCGACGAGCCCGGTCGGGTCCTCGACGACGTCGTACATCAGCGCGTACTTGGCCACCTCACCCAGGCCGCTGTGGTACTCGCGCTCGGAGAGCGTCGCCAGCGTGTCGGGGTCGGCGACCACGCCGACGGGTTGATGGAATGCACCCACGAGGTTCTTCCCCTCGGGCAGGTTGACCGCGGTCTTGCCGCCGATCGCGGCGTCGACCATCGCCAACAGCGTGGTCGGCACCTGCACGACCGCGACGCCGCGGTGGTAGACCGCGGCCGCGAAGCCGGCCGTGTCGCCGACCATGCCGCCGCCGAGCGCGATCACCGCATCGCCGCGGAGCAAGCCCCAGCGGGCGAAGCCGCGACACAGGTCGTCGATCGTCGCCAGCGACTTGTGCGCCTCGCCGTCGTCCATCAGGAAGACCTCGGTGGGCGCGTCGATGCCGGCGCGCACCGGCTCGGCGTAGCGGTCCGCGACGACGGCCTGGCTCACCACCGCGACCCGGCGCCGGTCGGCGACGAGCGCGCCGACCCGCGCGAGCGCGCCCGACTCCACCACGACGTCGTAGCCCGGATCCAGCGCGACGCGGATCGTGGTCATCCCGGCATCCGCCGGAACCGGTCGACGACCACCCGCGTGACCTGGTCGACCGTGCGCCCCTCGGTGGTGACGACGTCGTCGGCCGCCTCCGCGTAGGCCGTGGCGCGCTCGCGCGCGATGCGCTCGAGGGCCACCAGCGGATCGCGGCCGCGGAGCAACGGTCGGGCCTCGAGGCCGTCCGCGGTCGCGCGGGCCGCGAGGACGCCGGGATCCGCGACGAGCCACACGACGTAGTGGTCACGCACCGCCCGGCGGTTCTCGGGCCGGGTCATCGCACCCCCGCCGCAGGCGACCACCAACGGTTCGGGCGACGCGAGCACGTCGGCGACGGCGGCGACCTCCCGCACCCGGAACCCTTCCTCGCCCTCGGCGGCGAAGATCTCGGGCACGCTCATCCCCGCGTTCGTGGCGACGACGTCGTCGGTGTCCACGAACCCGCATCCGAGCTGGGCCGCACACCGCTGACCGACAGAGGTCTTGCCCGCGCCCATGATCCCGATCAGCACCAGGTGACGGGTCATGTCGGGCGCTCCGAGCGCCACCGGCCCGGTCGAACACCGACCGCGGCGGCGAGGCCGATCCGGGTCACAGCGAGGCGACGAAGGCGCGATGGTTGCGCACGAGCTCGGCAACCGAGTCGCCGCCGAACTTGCGCACCGCCTCGTCGGCCAGGACCAGCGCCACCATGGTCTCGGCGACGACACCGGCGGCCGGCACCGCGGTGACGTCGGTGCGCTCCTTGAACGACACGGTCTCCTGCTTCGTCTCGACGTCGACCGTGCGCAGCACCGGGCGGTTGAGCGTGGCCAGCGGCTTCATCGCGGCCCGGGCGACGAGGAGCGAGCCCGTGGTCATCCCGCCCTCGATCCCGCCGGCGCGGTCCGAGCCGCGGGTGTAGCCGTCGTCCTCGCTCCAGAGGATCTCGTCGTGCGCGGCACTCCCCCGCTCGGCGGCGACGGCCATCCCCTCGCCGATCTCGACCGCCTTCATCGCCTGGATGCTCATCAGCGCCTGCGCGATCCGCCCGTCGATGCGCCGGTCCCAGTGGACGTGGGAGCCGAGCCCCATCGGGACGTCGAAGCCGAGCACCTCCACGACCCCGCCGAGGGAGTCGCCCTCCTTCGCCGCGGCCTCGACCGCGCGTACCATCGCGGCCTCGGCGCCGGGGTCGAAGCAGCGCACCGGCGAGTCGTCGACCGTCGGGAGGTCGGCCGGGCCGGGCCGGGGCAGGTCCGCGCCCGCGGCGGCCTCGCCCATCCGCACGACGTGGGAGATCACCGTCGTCCCGAGCTCGGCGAGGAGCGCTTTGGCCAGCGCGCCGGCCGCGACACGGGCCGCGGTCTCCCGCGCGCTGGCCCGCTCCAGCACGTTGCGGGCGTCGTCGAAGCCGTACTTCTGCATGCCCACCAGGTCGGCGTGACCGGGACGGGGCTGGGTCAAGGGCTTCTCCGTCACGCCGGGACCCGGCGACATCTCCTCCTGCCACTTCGGCCACTCGGTGTTGTGGATGACGAGCGAAACCGGCGAGCCGAGCGTGGCGCCGTGGCGCACCCCGCCGAGCAGCTCGACGTCGTCGCGCTCGAAGCGCATACGGGGACCGCGACCGAAGCCGAGGCGGCGCCGGGCGAGCTCGTCGCCGATCGCGTCGATCGTGATCGGGAGGCCCGCGGGCAGGCCTTCGACGATCACGACCAGAGCCGGACCGTGCGACTCCCCGGCGGTGAGATAGCGCAGCATGATCCGCTCAGGTTAGAGGGCGTCGAGCTCCGGCCCGGGACCCGTTCGGCGCCGGTGCGGGGGCGCGCCGGTGGCTACTTGACGGTCTGCTGGCCGGTGCAGAGCGTGAAGCCCGAGCTCGCGTAGGTGAGATCGGCGCAGGTGTCGCTCGTGAAGCGCACCAGCAGATAATTCGCCGCGAACTGCTGGCCCTCGGTCACCGTGTATTCGGCGGTGCCGACCCGGATCCGGGCGGTGCGCGCTCCGGTGGTCGGGTCCACGTAGATGTCGATCATCGCGACGTCGGTGGTGCCGGCCGGGTTCAACGACGTCGTCGGGGTGGTCTCCGGTGGGACGACACCGCCGGTCGTGGTCGTGGTCGTGGCCGGCTCGACCGGAGTGATCTGGCCGACGGGCTCGAACGGGTCGCGCAGGCTCAGCTCGTCGAAGCTGCCGTTGGGGAGCGAGGGCTCGAGCGGTGCCGTGGTGGTCGTGGTGCCCTTCCCGCTGGTGCCCGTCGCCGACGCGGCCGGTGCGGCCTGGGGCGTCGGCGCGCCGTCGTCGCCGCCGCGGAAGAACACCTGGTACACGAGGAGCGCGGCGATGAGCACGCCCGCGATCCCGAGCATCACGCCGCTGCGGTGCTGGGTGCGCTGTCGTCGGTCGCGCCGCGTGGTGGCCATCACGTTCCTCCGGTCGTCGACGAGCCGGCCGGCACCGTCGTAGTGGCTCCGTCGGCGGGGGTGCTCGTCGGCGACGTGCCGGCGTCCGGCGTCGTCGTGTCGCTCCCGGCGACGGCCGGCGGTGCGGCGGTGGTGAACATTCGGGCCGTGAGCGTGACGCTCAAGGTCACGCCGTCACCACCCGTGCCGTCCGAGCTGCCCGCCGACATGTTGATCCCGTCGACGAT
Organism: uncultured Acidimicrobiia bacterium; assembly: GCA_963801105.1. Taxonomy (GTDB): domain Bacteria; phylum Actinomycetota; class Acidimicrobiia; order IMCC26256; family JAENVU01; genus JAENVU01. Next base: position 2,505,826 of record CAWDDH010000003.1, on the reverse strand, counting down.
GACGAGCCGCTCCAGCCCCTCGAGCTTGGTGAGGTACTCCTTCACCTGGAAGAAGCTGCCCTCGATCGAGAGCGTCAGGCCGATGGTCGTGGTCGTGCCGCTCGCAGCGGGTGGAGTCGGCGAGATGGAGAGGAAGTCGATCCCGGACTCGGCCGCGATGCTGTTGGCCTGGAGGATGAACTCCGCCTCGTCGGGCTGCGCGGGGATCGCCTGGTCGAGGCGTCCGAGCAGCGCCTGCTGCTGGGACGCGTTCTTCGCCTGGGACTGGAGCCGGCTCAGCTCGAACTTGAGATCAGCCGTCTTCTTCTGCTCGGCCGCGGTGGCGGTCTTGGCCTGGTCGAGGTCGTCGCTCTTGGGCGAATAGATGACGAAGTACCAGGCGACGATGACCGCGAGGAGCGCGGCAGCCATGCCGATCATTGCGTTGCGCTTCACGGTGCCACCTTGTACTGCTCGTCGCGCTTGGATTTCGCGTCGGGGGTGAGCGTCGCGGTGGACGAGAACGTCACGTTGCCCGTCGGGGCGGTGGTCACCGAGCCCGTGCCCGATCCCGTATCGGTCCCCGACGAGGAGCGCGAGGCGTTCGGGACCCAGAGGTCGGCGAAGTACGGGATGTCGGTGCCGATGCGCTGGATCCAGGAGGCGACCGCGTCGAAGTCGAGCCCCACGGCGGCGAAGTTGGCCGTGCCGCTGAGCGTTCCCGGGGTCGCCGGCGCCGCCGGATCCGTCGGTGCCGCGGTCGTGCCGCCGTTCGCGGTCCCCTGGAACGAGGTGAGCCACACGTCCGACGGGGATCGTGCGCGAGATCGCCTGGAGCACCGTGGACCAACCGACGTCGGTGGCGAGGAGCGCCTGGGTCTGCGCGCTGCGCTGCTCGATCTCCGCCTGGTTCTTGGAGACGTCGGCGAGGTCGTCGATCTTGCTCTGCAGCACGGCGTTCGTGCGCTGCGCGTCGGCGAGCTTCGCCCGCTCGTCGTCGACCTGCTTCGTCTTCAGGTAGGTCAGCCCGGCGAGTCCGGCGAGCACGACCACGCCCGCGATCGCGCCCACCTTGATGAGCTGGCTGCGGTCCACGGCGACCTTGGTCTCGCCGCCGAGGAGGTCGATGCGCTTCCCGCTGAGCGCGCCGCCGAGCGCGAGCCCGACGGGGACCGGGAGGAAGGGATCGAGCGACGGCAGCGCCTCGTCGGGGAAGCCGATGTCGCCCACCGCGATGTGCTCGCGCGGCCGGGCGAGGTCGACCGGGACACCCACGGTGTCGACGAGCTGGTCCGCGAGACCGGGGGTGAGCGCGCCGCCACCGGTGATCGTGACCTTGAGCAGGCGGATCGAATCGGGCTGCGTGCGGTAGTAGTCGAGCGAGCCGCGGATCTGCTCGACGAGGTCCGAGATCGGTCGCACCATCGCGGCCCGTGCGCGCTGGGCGAGATCGACCGGCGCGGCGTCGAGCTGGCGCTTGATCGCCTCGGCCTGGTCACCGGTCAGCTCCAGCTCACGCGAGATCGCGTCGGTGACGTTGCGACCACCGGAGCCGAGGATCCGGACGAAGCGCGGGATGCCGAGCTCGTGGATGACGACGACGGTGACCGACCCGCCGACACTCACGATGGCCTCGACGCCGCCGCCGTTGTCCGAGACGCGCCGACCGACCGAGCGCACGAGCGCGAGCGGGACGAGGTCCACGCCGGCGACGGGCAGGCCCGCGGCGCGCACCGCGCCGGTGAGGTTGCGGATGAGGTCCTTGTGCGCGGCGGCGAGCAGCACTCGCGACATCGGCTGGGGCGGTGGCCCCTCGCCGACGGGTTCGGGCGTGGGCAGCGACTCGAGGACCTGGAAGTCGAGGACCGCGTCCTCGAGCGGGATGGGGATGAGCTCCTGGGCCTGGAACTGCAGGGCGCCGGCGAGCTCGGAGTCCGACATCGTCGGCAGGTCGACGGTGCGCACGAGCACCCGCGGGGTCGCGACGCCGACGCGTACCGGACCCTTCTTGAGGCTCAGCTCCTTCCAGAGCCGTTGGATCGCCTCGGTGACGACAGCAGGGTCGACGATCTCACCGTCGCGCATCGCGCCCGGAGGGAGCGCGACCTGGCCGAAGCTCGTGAGGCGCGGCGGATCACCCGGCTCGAGCTCCGCGACGCGGACCGCGTTGGTCCCGATGTCGAGACCGATCAGACGGCGGGCCACTGGTCCGTTCCTCCCTCGGTGATGCTCCCGACGATGCGCTCGTCGAGGAACTTCGCGACGTCTCGCTCGCGGATCCGGAGGTGCTTGCCGACCCGGATCGCGGGCAGCTCACCGGACTTGATCAGCCGGTACACGGTCATGGTGGAGACTCGCATGACGTCCGCGACCTCACGCGCGGTCAGCAGATCATGAGGTATCGGCGACGCCACGGTTATTGCCCCTCGTTGACTTCGGGCACAGTAAATCCCATGCCGAACAATCGTCAACATGAGCCACGTGAGTTGAGCCCGCGGGACCGAATTGAAGCAGACGACCTACGCGCGACCGGCACCGGGGTGAGTCGCGGGACCCAGGGTCGCGGTCGCGCGTGGTCGCGCGCGGGTCGTTCGGCCTACCGGCGGTAGAGGTCGAGGAGAGGTTGGCCCGCGTAGATCGCGAGGAGCGCCCCCGCGACGAGGAAGGGGCCGAAGGGCACGTGGTCCTTCCGGCTCCGGAGCCTGAGCGCGATGAGCAGCGAGCCGATCACCGCGCCGAGCAGGAAGCCGAGGAAGAGCCCGAGGTACACATGACCCCAGGAGAGCCAGCCGAGCGCCATGCCCAGCACGAAGCTGAGCCGGACGTCGCCGAAGCCCATGCCGCGGGGCGAGATCAGGTGGATGACGAAGAACACCGCGAAGGCGGCGCCACCGGCGAGGGCCGCCCGTCCGAGGGTGCTCCACTCGTGGTCCAACGCCGCGGCCAGCACGAACAGCCCGCCCACCAGGAACCCCGTGGGGTACAGCACCCGGTTGGGCAGGAGCAGGGTGTCGAGGTCGATGAGGGCCAGGGCCAGGAGCCCCGAGGCCAGCGCCAGGTAGGCCGGGAGCTCCCATGTGGCCCCGAACCGGGCGGCCATGCCCACCCAGAGGCCCGCGTTGGCAAGCTCGACGAGCGGGTAGCGGACCGAGATCGGGTGGCCACAATGCCGACATTTGCCGCGCAGCGCCAGCCAGGAGAGCACCGGGATGTTCTCGAGCGGCGAGAGCGGCGCATCGCAGTGGGGACAGTGCGAGGCGGGGGTGGCGATCGACTCCTGGCGGGGCACCCGCCAGACCACCACGTTCAGGAACGAGCCGATCAGCAGACCGAAGAGGCCGCAGACGAAGAGGAGCATGCGCGTGGGAGGCTACGGGCGCGACGGTCACCGGGCGCGGATCACGGCCATGCGTCGGTCCACCCCGTGACCGCGTCGAACTGGTCGGCCTGGCACGTGGTGGCGTTGTCGATCCGTTGGAACTGCGGAGCGCCGTCCACCTGCTCGAGCACCGCGAAGCACCGGCCGGAGGAGGAGAAGGACGCGAGAACCGTGTAGCTCGCGCCGCCGGACACGAGCGTCGCGACCGACACGTGCTTCTGGTTGGCGGGTGCCGGGGTCGAGCCCGGGACGAAGACGAAGGTCGGCTCCTCGGCGGCGAGGAGCGCGGGCGTCGCGGTGGCGTCGGGGGTGGTCTCGATCGCCTTCGCCGCGGTGAGCGTGGTGCGCAGGAGCGTCTGCGCCTGCCGGTCGCGTGCGGGGGTCCGGGCCTGGAGGAACGTCGGGATCATGACGGCGATCAGGATCCCGATGATCCCGACGACGATCATGAGCTCGACGAGGGTGAACCCTCGCTCGTCGTACCGGTCGTCTGTGGTCATGGTCGTCACCCCCTGCCCGCGGACTCGTGTGGAAACGAGTTGGGGGGCCCGAAGGCCCCCCAACCACGTTGCACTGCTGTGTGGTGCTCGGACTACCAGGCCTGGGCCCAGGTGTCGGCCGTCGACGAGTTCGTCGGGGCGGACGTCGGGATCGACACACCGGCGGCGGTACCGGCCTGCGTGGCGCTGCAGGTCGAGCTGGCACAGCTTGGCGAAGAACGTTCCGCCGGTCGCCCAGTCCGCGATCGCCCAGCAGGTGCCGGACGAGGACAGTGCCGTCATGATGACGTAGGTCGCCTGCGGGTCCACCGAGACGTTCTTCTGCCCGGTCGACGCCGTGCCGGCCGCGTTGAAGGTGAGGCTCGGCTCGGCCGCGAGCAGCGCTGCCGCCGTCGCGCCCGAGTACGAGTCCGTGTCGGTGTAGATGCCCTTGGCGTTGGTCAGTGCGTTCCGGAGGCTGGACTCAGCCGCCTTGTCCTGTGCACGGGTCTTGGCTCCGAGGAAGGTCGGGATGGCGATGGCGATCAGGATGGCAATGATCAGCACCACGACCATGAGCTCGATGAGAGTGAAACCACTCTCGTCCTCGCGCCGCGCCCGAAGGTTGTTCAGCGTCTGCTGCATTTGGGTGTTTCCCCTTTGGGTGGTATTGGCTGGATAGATGCCCCGGGTCCCCGGACAGATCCCGGTTCTCGGTGCAAGGGGAGCTTCGGCACCCCTTCGGATGGCCTTGAGGGTGATCCGGAGGGATGATCCGACCGCCCTAGACGGGCCTGGGGCCTAGTGTCGGGGGCCATGTGGCGGCGGTCGGTCGACCTCACGATCCTCGTGGGCGAATGGCTGCTGGACCGGCTCGACCGGCTGGTGGCCCGCAGCTCCCGCCTCGACGATCCCGCCGTGTTCGACCAGCGCGACCTCCTCTGGAGCCGGGGCCTCGAGGCCGAATGGCCGGTGATCCGCGCCGAGCTCGACGCGGTGCTCGCGCACCGGGCGGCCCTGCCGAACTTCCAGGACATCTCCACCGATCAGGCGACCATCACCGACGACGATCGGTGGAAGACCTTCTTCCTGTACGGCTTCGGGTTCCGCTCCGACGCGAACTGCGCGCGGTGCCCGGAGACGGCCCGCCTCGTCGCCGCGGTCCCCGGGATGCAGACGGCGATGTTCTCGATCCTGGCGCCGCGCAAGCACATCCCCGAGCACTGCGGGCCCTACAAGGGTGTCCTCCGGTACCACCTCGGATTGAAGGTCCCGTCGGACGCCGACCACTGCCGGATCCGCATCGGGGACGAGATCCGCACCTGGAGCGAGGGTGGGAGCCTGATCTTCGACGACACCTACGAGCACGAGGTCTGGAACGACACCGACGAGGAGCGGGTCGTGCTCTTCCTCGACGTCGTCCGGCCCCTCCGCTTCCCCATGAACGTCGTCAACGCGATCGTGCTGAAGGCGATCGCCTACTCCCCCTTCGTCACCGACGCCAAGCGCCGACACCGCGCGTGGGAGCACCAGTTCGAAGCAGCTTCGGAGTCGGGACCGGCTCGGTCAATCGGCGCGTGACGCGGTCCACTTGTCTCGGGCGGCGGTGCGGCGGAGCTTGCCGCTCGTGGTCCGCGGGATGAACCCGGGAGGGACGAGCTCGACGACCTCGGCGGGGAGGCCGGCCTCGGCGAGCCGGGCGCGCGCGGCGAGCACGACCTCGCCGGCGCGCTCGCGCCGGCGGGACTCCGCGAGGACGACCACCCGCTCGTCCCCTCCGGAGGTGTCGGCGAACGCGACGACCCGGTCGGCGAGCACCCCCTCGACCGCCGCGACCGCGAGCTCGAAGTCCGCGGCCGGGAGCCGGAGGCCACCCCGATTGATCATCTCCTTGGTCCGTCCGAGGATCACGACCTCGCCGTCGACGATCGCGGCCGTGTCGCCGGTCCGGAGCACGCCGCCGGCGAGGACCGCGTCCGTGGCGGGCCCGTCGCCGAGGTAGCCGTCCATCAGCGCCGGGCTCCGCACCAGGAGCTCCCCCACGTCGGCGCCGTCGATCGCGACCTCGATCCCCGGCAACGGCCGGCCGCAGGAGACGAGCGGCCGGCCGCCGATCTCGACGGTCCGGAACCGCTCGCCGGCGGGGGTCGCGCTCACCGCCAGGGTCGCCTCGGCGAGGCCGTAGGTCGGGGTCACCGCGGTCGGCGTGAGGCCCGCCGCGGCGAAGGTGACCACGAAGTCCTCCAGCACCTCGGGCCGGATCTGCTCGGCCCCCACGAGGAGCGCCCGGAGCGCCCCGAGGTCCAGCGCCGTGGCGCGCCGGCGCTGCCGGCGGGTCACGAGCGAGAGCGCGAACGGCGGCGCCACCGCCACCGTCACGCCGAGCTCTCCCACCAGCTGGAGCCAGCGGCCGGGGCTGCGCAGGAACGACGCGGTGGGCCAGTGGTAGAGCGTGCCGGACTGGTAGACCGCGTTGATCATCGTGCCGATCAGACCCATGTCGTGGAACAGCGGGAGCCACGACAGGCCGACCGAGTCCGGCCCGAGGGCCCATCGCTCCCCGATCGCGGCCAGGTTCGCCAGCACCGCGCGGTGCGACACCACGACGCCCTTCGGATCCCCGGTCGTGCCCGACGACGGTTGCACGAAGGCGTAGGGCGCGTCGCCGCGCCCGGCCCGCACCGCGCCGCGCGTCCCGTCGATCCCGATCACGGGCGTACCCGGCACGGCCGACGCCACCGCGTCCACCGCGCCGGGATCGGTGAGCAGCGCGTCGAGATCGAAGCGGGCGACGCGGTCGGCGACCAGGGCCCGCCACGCCGGCGCGTCGGGGTTGCCGGCGACGCCCAGCGGCACCGGGACCACACCCGCCGCATGGGCGCCGAAGAACGCCTCGCAGAACGCGGCCCGGTCCTCGGCCAGGACACCGACGTGGCGGCCCGCCTCCACCCCGCCGAGGGCACCACCGACCCGCGCGGCCCGGGCCGCGAGGTCGCCGAGGGTCCAGGCGGCACCGGTGTCGAGGAACCGGAACACCTCGTGGTCCCCGGCGGCGTGCGCCCGGTCGTCGAGCAGCGCTGCGATCGTGGTGACGGTCACCGACCGGCACCCACCTCGACGGCCAGTGCGCCGACCAGCTCGCCGACGGTCGTCACGTCGGCGAGCGATTCCTCCGCGATGACGATCCCCAGCTCGTCCTCCGCGTCGTAGACCAGCTCCATCACCTCGAGCGACGACAGGCCCAGCGTGACGAGCTCGAGGTCGTCGGTCACGAGGGTGACCTCGACCCCGAGGGACTCGGCCAGTCTCGGGACCACGACGGCGCGCACGGCCGCGGCGGCATCGGGGCTCGCCCCGGCGGCCGGCGGGGTCACGGTCGCACGACGCGAGTGAAGGCGTCGATGCACGCCGCGACGTCGGCGTCGGTGTGCTGGGCCGTCGTGCTGAGCCGGAGCAGCGCCTCGCCGCGGGGTACCGCCGGAAAGAGCCCGACGTTCACGTAGACGCCCGCGTCCAGCAGGGCGCGCCACGCCAGCGTCGCGGCCCACTCGTCCGGCATCTCCACCGAGACGATCGCGGCGGCACCGCCGTGGACGGCGAACCCCGCGTCCGCCAACCCGGTCGCGAGCGCAGACGCGGTGGCGCGTGCCCGCGCGGCCCGCCAGGGCTCGTCGATCGCGACCCGCACCGCCGCTGCGGCCGCCGCGACGGCCGCGGGGACCGCCGAGGCCGTGAACACGAACGGGCGGGCGTGGAGCCGCAGGTACTCGATCACGTCACCGTCTCCGGCCACGACCCCGCCACTCGACGCGAGCGACTTGCTGAACGTGCCCATCACGAGGTCGGGCGGACGGTCCATCCCCGCGGCGATCCCGGCACCGTCGGGCCCGAGCACGCCGAGCGAGTGTGCCTCGTCGAGCAGGACCCGCGCGCCGGCGTCGCGGGCGAGGTCCACGAGGGCATCGACGTCCACCCCGTCGCCCTCCATGGAGAACACCGAGTCCCAGACCACGAGCGTCGGCGCGTCCACGCGGGCGAGCTTGGCGCCGAGCTGGGCGAGGTCGTTGTGGCGCACGGACACGATCCGGGCCCCGGAGAGCCGCGCCCCGTCCTCGATCGACGCGTGGTTCCGCGCGTCGCCGACGATCACCGACGACGGGTCGCAGATCGTCGCGAGCGTGGCGAGGTTGGCGAGATAGCCGGCGGAGAACACGATGGCCGCGTCGCGTCGCATCCAGCGGGCGAGGAGCGTCTCGAGCTCGAGGTGCAGCTCGAGCGTGCCGTTCATCAGGCGGGATCCCGTGCACCCCGTCCCGTAGCGCCGGAGCGCGTCCTCGGCGGCCCCGACCACGCGCGCGTCGTCCGCGAGCCCGAGGTAGTTGTTCGAGCCGAACATGAGGCACGTCCGGCCGTCGACCACGGCCTCGCGTCCGAGGGCGGCGCTGATGGGCACGAAGTACGGGAAGACCTCGGCCCGGCGACTCAGCTCCACGTCGGCCCGCCGCGGGTCGCGCCGGATGCGCCAGAAGAGGTCCCGTGCGGCGAGGTCGGCGACGCTCACGACGGGTCCCGGAAGACCAGACGGGCCCGCCGGATCGCGATGCGGAGCGCGGCCTGGGACGCCTCGAGCTCCTCGGGCCGGCCGAAGGGCACGACGTTCTGGAGCACCACGCGCGTCACGCCCGCCTCCACGTACGCCCCGACGGCGTCGACGAGGGCGGTCGGGTCGCCGACGACGATGCCCTCGGTGAGCTCCCCGAGCCCGGTCGGGGCGAGCAGCGCGCCGTCGAGGCACGCGCGCGCGACCGCGGGGTCGGGGTGGATCGCCACCGGCAGCGCGACCCCGAGCCGGCCGACGACCCCGGCGTCGAGCGCGGCCTTCGCGATCGTCTCCGCACTTGCCGCCACCGCGATCCAACCGCAGCCGCCCCGGGCGGCAACACCCGGATGGCCGCCGACGGTGACGAGCTCGATCCGCGTCTCGTCGGCGCACGAGGCCGCGAGCTCGCCGGCGCCGGGCGCGTCCCCGTCGAGCGCGACCACACACCGACCGGGCGCGAGGTCGGCGAGCGTCAGGACGGTGCGCCGGGACCGAGTGGGGTCCGGACCGGGGTCCCAGCCCAGCACTCCGACCCGCACGCCGCGAGCGATGAGCACCGCGGCGGCCGCGGTGATCATCGGGTCGGCCAGGTCCGTCGGATCGGGCACGACCCGGGCGATCGCACCACCGTGTTCCCGCCATGCCACGGGGCTCACCGGCACCGGGACCTCGGCCGGGAACCAGATCGCATGCGCGCCGTCGGTCTCGGCGCCGAGCGCGGCACCGACCGCGATCGCGGTCGCACGAAACGGGGGGCCTGCCGCGCCGATCTCCACCATGGCGCGGGTCAATGTACCGGCCCGCCCTCGGAGGGCGGTCCCCCGTCGCCGGGTGCCGGCACCGGTTGGGTGATGCAGTGGATGTTGCCGCCGCCGAGGAGGATCTCGCGCGCCTCGACGGCCACCACCTCCCGATCCGGGTAGAGGCCCGCGACGGTCTCGAGCGCGGCGCCGTCATGACGCGGGTCGAGCCGCGGCACCACCACCCGGCCGTTGACCGGCGCGAAGTTGACGTAGGACGCCGCGAGCCGGTCCCCGGCGCGTCGCGGGCGGCTCCCGGGAGCGACGCTCACGCCCGCGGCCTCGGTCGCGGTCGCGAACAACGGCCCGGGCTGGTGCACGAGGTGCACCCCGAGCGCGCGGCCGCGCGCGTCGGTCGCGGCCTCGAGCCGGCGCCGCGCGTCGGCCGACCGCGGATATTGGGGATCGTCCCGGTCCTCCGTCCAGGTGAGCAGGACCTCCCCCGGCCGGACGAAGCAGCACAGGTTGTCGACGTGCCCGTCGGTCTCGTCGTCGACGACGCCGAGACCGAGCCACACGACCGTGGTCGCGCCGGTGTAGGCACCCAGCAGTCCCTCGAGCTCGACTCGACTCCGGTCGGGGTTCCGGTTCGGGTGCAGCAGGCACTCCTCCGTGACCAGGAGGGTCCCCTCCCCGTCGGAGTGGATCGATCCCCCCTCCAGCACGAACGGGGCGCGGTACCGGTCGACGGCCTCGGCGGCGCACACCGCGGCGGCCATGGCGTCGTCCTGGGCCCACGACTCGTAGAGCCCACCGAGGCGGCCACCCCAGGCGTTGAACTCCCAGTCGACCCCCCGCAGCCCGCCGTGGTCGTCGAGCACGAAGGTGGGTCCGATGTCGCGCATCCACGCGTCGTCGCTCGGGATCGCGAGCACCTCGATCGCCGGACCGAGGCGGGCCTGCGCGTCGGCGACGTCGTCGGGATGGGCCGCCATGCGCACCGGCTCGACCGCGGCAACCGCCGTGGCGACGGCCGCGAAGGCATCCCGGGCCGGGGCGGCGTCGGCCCGCCAGTTGTCGGGCCGGCGCGGCCAGGCCATCCAGGTCGCCCGGTGACGCTCGAACTCCCCCGGCATCCGGAGCCCGTCCGCGGCCGGGGTCGACGGGAGCGGGCCGGGCGCCATCGCGCGACGGTAGGCGGCGTGCTGGACACGGTCCGGCGGACGTGCAAAAATGAAACAGGTTTCATTTTCTCGGAGACATCGGGTGCGCCCGCGGCGCAGGACCACGGAGGACGGTATGGAGTTCGGTCTGTTCATGGGCGGGTTCGTCCACCAGGACCTCATGGCGACGGATCCGGACGCCGAGCACCACCGGCTGATGAGCGAGGTCGACCTGGCGGTCGTCGGCGACCGGACCAACTGGAAGTACTCGTGGTGGACCGAGCACCACTTCCTCTGGGAGTACTCCCACATCTCGGCCAACGAGACGATCATGCCCTTCGTCGCCGCGCGCACCGAGCGCATGCACATCGGCTCGGGCATCATCAACATCACGCCGCCGGTGAACCACCCCGTGCGCGTCGCAGAGCGGGTCGCGATGCTCGACCACCTCTCGAACGGCCGGTTCGAGTTCGGCACCGGTCGCGGGTCGTCGAGCACCGAGCAGGGCGGGTTCGGGATCACCGACCCCGAGATCACCAAGGACATGTTCGACGAGGCGATCGTCGAGTTCAAGAAGATGTGGCGCGACGGCACGTACCAGTTCGACGGCGAGTTCTTCTCGTTGCCCGAGCGCAACGTGCTCCCCAAGCCCTACGTCAAGCCCCACCCGCCGATGTGGGTCGCCGCCGGCAACCCGGGCACGTTCGAGAAGGCCGGGAAGATGGGCCTCGGGGTCCTCTGCTTCACCGGCGGCTCTCCGGAGAAGATGGCGCCGCTGGTGGACATCTACAAGGAGGCCATCAAGGACGCGGACCCCGTCGGCGAGTTCGTGAACGACAACGTCGCGATCACGACGAGCTTCATGTGTCTCGAGGACGACGAGGCCGCGATCGACTGGAGCACGAAGTCGGGCAACGGCCGCCAGCAGTCGCTCGTGTTCCGGTACCTCGACACCTTCCCGAAGCCGACGTGGGTGCCGGAGTGGCCGGAGCTGATTCCCGACCCGACGCGCGAGCAGGTGATCGCGGGCCGTGAGATGGGCGCGAGCATCGTCGGCACCCCCGAGGTGTGCGCCGAGGTGCTCACCAAGTGGGACGCCATCGGGGTCGACCAGCTGATCCTCGGGCCCTCGGGCTCGGTCTACCCCCACGACCTGCTCGTGGAGACGGTGGAGCTCTTCGGCACGGCGGTGATCCCCGACTTCGATACCGACCCCGAGTTCTCGACGAACAAGTACCGGACCGCGGCTGCGGCGACGCTCGCGCGCTGAGCGGCCGGCCGGACGCCGGGCGGAGCCGGATCGGCGCATTCGGTCACCGGAGTCCCCGGTTCCTCGCGCGCTCGGTGGACGTGACCACCGGCACCAGAAATCGGGAACACCGACGACGCCGGCGTCGTTCTCCTGCTACGGCCGACCTCCCCCAAAGCCGGCCCCTCTGACGCCGGTGGAGGCGCAGGACCAGCCCCCTGCCCCGGGTTCCCTGCGCCTCCCGGCGTCAGTCCTCCTGCTCCCCCGCTCTCGGCCCTGGGCGGACCGCTCGGGCCACGCGCCGCCTCGACCTCACCGCTCGCGCGTCGCAGGGACGGCGGTGCTCATGCCGCGATCCACTCCTCGGTGCGCGTCCAGAGCGCGCCGGCCCGATCGGGGTCGATCGCGTAGCTGCGGATTCCGCCGCGTGAGCCCTCGGAGTCGTTGCGCTCGGCGACGGCACAGTCCTCGAGGTACACCCCACCGAGTGCCTCGAGCTCGGGCGCGGTCGCGGCATACACCGTCGTCGCCGCTCCCTGGGGCACCGTCTTCCAGTCCATGGGCTGATCCGACGGGATCGAGTCGCTCAGCGTCGCGATCGTCTCCTCGGTGAGGTGCCGACCGAGCTCGGTCATGATCCCACCCGGGTGCAGTGAGTACGCGTGGGCTCCGCGATCGCGCAGCCGCCGGTCCAGCTCGACCGCGAAGAGCGCGTTGGCGGTCTTCGACCGGCCGTAGGCGACCCACGGCTCGTACGCGGTGTGCTCGAAATTCGGGTCCTCGAGATCCACGTCGGAGAAGCGGTGGCCGGCCGAGCTGAGCGCGATGACCCGCGATCCGGCGCCGAGCGCGGGCAGCAGCTGGCGCGTGAGCTCGAAGTGGCCGATGTGATTGGTGCCGATCTGCATCTCGAAGCCGTCGGCCGTCGTCGCGTGGGGACAGGCCATCACGCCGGCGTTGTTGATCAGGCCGTCGAGGTGGTCGTGGGTCGCGAGGAACGCCGCTGCGCTCTTGCGGACGTCGGCGAGCGACGCGAGATCGAGGAGGAGCACCTCCACGTCCGCGTCGGGCACCGAGTCGCGCACGCGCGCCTCGGCGGCCGCGGCCCGCTCGGGGTCGCGGGCGGCCATGGTGACCGCGGCACCGTGCGCCGCGAGCGCCCGGCTCGTCTCCTCCCCCAGTCCGGCGCTCGCCCCGGTGACGAGGTAGCGCTTGCCGGTGAGGTCGGTCCCCGCGAGGACGTCGTCGGTCGTGGACTCGGCTCCGAAGCTCATGCTCCGGAGCCTGTCACACTCCTACTTGATGAGCTTGATGATGTTGAACATCGGCAGGTAGAGGCTGATGATCATGCCGCCGACGATCGTTCCCATGACGACGATCATGAGCGGCTCGATCAGTGACGTGAGCGCGTCGACGGTGGCCGTGACCTCGCTGTCGTAGAAGTCGGCGATCTTGTCGAGCATCTCGTCGAGCGCACCGGTCTCCTCACCGACCGAGATCATCTGGGTCACCATCGGCGGGAACACCTCGTGCTGCTCGAGCGGCCGGGCCAGCGTGTCGCCGCGCTTGACCGCGCCCTGGGTGTCGCGCAGCGCCGTCGAGACCACCTCGTTGCCGGCGGTCTCCGCGACGATGTCGAGAGCCTCCAGGATGCCGACACCGGAACGGGTCAGCGCCGCGAGGGTCCGGGAGAACCGGGCGAGCGCGGTCTTGCGCGTCAGGACCCCGAAGACCGGGACCCGCAGCTTGAACGCGTCCCAGATCATCTTGCCGTTCTCGGTCTTGGTCCAGCGCCGGAAGAAGTAGACGCCGACGCCGGTGAGCACGATGACGACCAGGAACCAGGTCTTCAGCAGGTCCGACAGGGAGATGAGCACCCGCGTCGGCAGTGGCAGCTCGCCGCCGAGGTCGGTGTAGATCGCCTTGAACTGCGGGACGATGAACAGCAGCATCGCGGCGGCGATGATCAGACAGATCGACAGCGCGACGACCGGGTAGGTCATCGCCGAGCGCACCTTGCGGCGCAGCTCGACCTGCTTCTCGATCGTGTCGGCGAGTCGCATCAGGACCGCGTCGAGCACACCACCGATCTCACCCGATCGCACCATGGCGATGTACAGGCGGCTGAAGACCTTCGGGTGCTTGGCGATCGCCTGGGAGAGCGACACGCCCTTCTCGACGTCGAGCCGGACCTCGCCGACGACGCGCGCCAGCTCGGGGTTCTCGGTCTGTTCCGCGAGGATCGCGAGCGCGCGGATCAGCGACAGACCGGAGTTGATCATCGTCGCGAACTGGCGCGAGAAGATGGCGACGTCCCTGAGCTTCACCTTGCCCGAGAGCCCGGGGATCTTGATGTCGGTCGAGAACTTGCTCGTGGTCTTGGCCTCGACCGCGATGGGCGTGAAGCCCATCTGGCGGAGCTTGCCGACGACCAGCGAAGCGTCGTCCGCCTCGAGCTGGCCCTCGACGAGCTTCCCGCTCTGGTCGCGGACCTTGTAGGCGAAGGTGGTGGCCATCAGGCGGCCCATCCGTTCCCGACCCCGCCGGCCTGGACGAGGCGGCGGAGGTCGTCCTCGTTGGAGCACCGTTCGACCGCGCCCTCGAGCGAGATCTTCTGGTTTCGGACCAGCTGCGCGAGGCTCTGGTCCATCGTGACCATCCCGAACTTCGCACCGGTCTGCATCAGCGAGTAGATCTGGTAGATCTTCCCCTCCCGGATCAGGTTGCGGACCGCCGGCGTGGCGACCAGCACCTCGGCCGCGAGCACCCGGCCCCCGCCGTCCGGCGTCTGCAGGAGCTGCTGGGTGCAGATGCCCTGGAGCGACGCCGCGAGCTGGACCCGAACCTGCTGCTGCTGGTGACTCGGGAAGACGTCGATGATGCGGTCGATCGACTGCGGGGCGTCCTGGGTGTGCAGGGTCGCGAACACGAGGTGACCGGTCTCGGCCGCGGTCAACGCGGTCTGGATCGTCTCGAGGTCACGCATCTCACCGACCAGGATGACGTCCGGGTCCTGACGCAGGACGTGGCGCAGGGCCTCGGCGAAGGACTTCGTGTCCTCCCCCACCTCGCGCTGGTTCACCACCGCCCGCTTGTGCTGGTGCAGGAACTCGATCGGGTCCTCGACCGTCATGATGTGCACGGCCTTCTCGCGGTTCACGATGTCGATGAGCGACGCGAGCGTGGTGCTCTTGCCGGATCCGGTCGGCCCGGTCACGAGCACGAGGCCACGCGGCAGGTCGGCGAACCCGCGTACGGTCGACGGCACCCCGAGGCTGTCGAAGGGCACGACGTCGTACGGGATGGTCCGCATGACCGCACCGACGTTGTCGCGCTGGAGGAACACGTTGACCCGGAAGCGGCTGCGGCCCGGGAGCGAGTACGAGCAGTCGAGCTCGAGCTCGTTCTCGAACTTCTCCCGCTGCTTCTGGGTGAGGATCGCGTAGATCATCTCCCGGATCTCCGAGCCCGAGAGTGCGTCCATTCCCTCGACGGGCCGAAGCTCACCGTGGACCCGGATGACCGGCGGACTGCCCGCGGTCAGGTGGAGGTCGGAGCCGTGCTGCTCGAGCACCTTCTTCAGGAGGTCGTTGACGTGGATGCCCTCGACCTCGGCCTCGGCCGGGTCGACCTCGGCGTCGGCGTGGAGCGCCGGCACCGCGGGACCGAACACGGAGTCGATCGCGTGCTGGATCTCGTAGCTGCCCGCCGCGGCCGGGACGACCTCGTAGCCGGTGGCCTGGCCGACTGCCTGCACGGCGGCGTCGTCGCCGGGGTCCGGGAACGCGACGACGAGCCGCGCACCGTCGAAGTCCACCCCGATCGCGCCGAACTCACGGGCGACGCCTTCGGGCACGGTGAGCGCGGCGTCCGGGTGGAGCGGCGTCTCGCTGAAGTCGATGAAGCGGACGCCAACCGTCTCGGCGAGTGCCGCCGTGAGGTCCTTCTCCGAGACCAGGCCCTCCCGACGCAGCACGGCGGGCAGTGCCTCACCGGTCCGTCGGGAGTCGGCCATTGCGATCGCGAGGTCGTCACGTGAGAGCACGTGGCGATCCACGAGGAACTCACCCAACACCCGCGCCTGACTTGACAGCATCTGCGTGCCTCCTTGCGGAGCGGTATCGGCCCGTGGGCGATCCGACTTGACGGCCTTCGTCGAGTCGGTTCCCGTGGCCAGTGGTATCGGCGCGCCCGGAACCGGAATCAATCCTCAATCCGGCGCGATGCACCGCCGATGCAGGCCAGGTGATCCACGAAGTCGTCGACTCCTCGCCGTCCGCATCGCCGATCCGTCGCCGCATCGGCGATCTGTTCGTCGAGCAGGGCATCATCAACGACCAGCAGCTCTCGGAGGCCCTGGACGTCCAGCGGCGGACGGGCGGCCGGCTGGGCGAGATCCTCATCGAGCTCGGGTTCATCAGCCCCAGCGACTCGGCCCGGGTGCTCGCCGAGCGTCTCGGACTCGACTTCGTGGACCTCGCCGGGGCGAAGATCGACGAGATCGTGGCCCAGCGGATCCCCGAGGAGATCGCCCGCCGCTACCGCGCCATCCCGATCGAGGAGGTGGACGGCGTCCTCAAGATCGCGGTGGCCGACCCCACCGACGTCTTCGCCCTCGACGATCTCCAGGTGATCATCGGCGGGCCGGTCATGCCCGCGGTCGCCGACCCGACGCAGGTGCGCGACGCGGTCAACCGGATCTGGACGCGGCCGAGCATGGAGAGTCGCATCGACGACGCCTCCGAGATGGAGGAGGACGAGGTCGGCAAGGTCGCCGTCAGCGAGACCGAGGACGCGCCGATCATCCGGCTGGTGGACGCGATGATCTCCCAGGCCACAGCCGAGCGCGCGTCGGACATCCACATCGAGCCGTCCGCGACCCGGGTGCGCATCCGGTTCCGCGTCGACGGCGTGCTCCACGACGCGTCCTCCGCACCGCGCAACGTGCTGCGACCCGTCGTCAGCCGCCTGAAGGTCATGGCCGGGTGCGACATCTCCAACAGCCGGACCCCCCAGGACGGCCGGTTCTCGGTCGCCGGTGGCGGTCGCGCCCTCGACGTGCGGATGACGACCCTGCCGACCTCGTCCGGGGAGGCGGTCGTGCTGCGTCTCCTCGACACGTCGAGTGGGGTCTTCGCGCTCGACAAGCTCGGCTTCGACCCTTATGACCTCGTTCGGTTCAAGGACGCCTACCACGCCTCGCAGGGTGCGATCCTCGCCGCCGGCCCGACCGGCTCGGGCAAGACGTCCACGCTGTACGCGACGCTCGCCGAGCTGAACAATCCCAGCCGCAGCATCGTGAGCGTCGAAGACCCGGTCGAGTACCAGATGGACGGCATCAAGCAGGTCCAGGTCGGCCGACGCGGCACCGTCGGCTTCGCCGGCGCCCTGCGCGCCATCCTGCGCGCCGACCCGGACGTGATCCTGATCGGTGAGATCCGCGACGCCGAGACCGCCCTGATCGCAGCCGAGGCCGCGCTGACCGGTCACCTCGTGCTCAGCACGATCCACACCCTGAGCGCCTCGACCGTGCCCGTGCGCCTGATCGAGATGGGCGTCGAGCCCTACCTCGTGACGTCGTCGTTGCGCTGCGTGGTCGCCCAGCGGCTCGCGCGCCAGCTCTGCGACAAGTGCGCCGACTTCGGCGCACCGACCGCGGAGGAGGCGGACTTCCTCGCGCTCGAGGGCGCCGATCCGATCGAGCGGGTCGGCCGTCCCGTCGGCTGCGCCAACTGCGCGAACACCGGCTACCGGGGCCGGAGCGCGATCTACGAGATCATGGTCCTCGACGACCAGATCCGGGCCCTGATCGCCCGGCGCGCCGCCGGCCACGAGATCGAGCGGGCCGCGATCGAAGCCGGGACCCGCACGCTGCGCACCGCGGCGATCCACCGGGTCCGCGACGGCCTCATCGGCCCGGACGAGCTCGTCCGGGTGCTTTCCTGATTGCGGTCCTGACTGCGGCTCCGCTCTCGGCTCCGGCTCGGGGGTCCGATGACCGGTTGCTCAGCCGACAGCATGATCAGCGCGACCGAACGGAGTGCCCCAGGCACGGAGTGAGCCGCGACGCAGCGTGAGCGGGGGCGGGTATCCCCCCGAGGAGCGGAGTCGCCGAACTTACGCGGCGGTGTCCATCTGGAGCGCGAGGTCGTGGGGCCGGGTGGCGGCGGAGAGCGCGACCTGGCGGGTGATCACGCCCTCCTGGTACAGCTTCAGTGCGGCCTGGTCGAACAGCTGCATCCCGTAGTACGCGCCTTCGCGGATCACGTCCTCGAGCTCGTACGTGCGCTCCGGGTCGATGATCCGGTCGAAGACCCGGCCCGTGGCGACGAGGGTCTCGACGATCGGCACGCGGCCCTGGAGATCGGCACGGGGGACGAGTCGCTGCCCGACGACGCCGCGCAGCGATCCGGCGAGGGAGCTGCGCACCTGACCGTGTTGGTTGGCCGGGAAGAAGTCGAGGATCCGGTTCACGCTCTCGGTCGCGGTCGTGGTGTGCAGGGTGGCGAACACGAGGTGGCCGGTCTCGGCCGCGGTGATCGCGGCCCACACCGTCTCGGCGTCGCGCATCTCCCCGATCAGGATGACGTCCGGATCCTGGCGCAGCACCATCTTGAGGGCGGTTCGGAAGTTCTCGGTGTCCTGACCCACCTCGCGCTGGCTGATGAGGCACCGGTCGTCGTGGTGGCGGTACTCGACCGGGTCCTCGATCGTCACGATGTGCGCGTCCCGGGTGTGGTTGATCTGGGCGATCATCGAGGCGAGCGTGGTGCTCTTGCCGGAACCGGTCGAGCCGGTCACGAGGATGAGGCCGTCGTGCTGGGTGGCGAGCCGGCTCACGATCGGCGGCAGTCCGAGCTGCTCGATCGTCGGCACCTCCGGCACCACGTAGCGGATGGCGATCGAGACGTTGCCCTGCTGGCGGAACACGTTGACCCGAAAGCGGCCGATGCCGTCGACCTCGTGGGCGAAGTCCATCTCGCCCCGCTGGGCGAACGCCTCCCGCCGCCACTCGGGCAGGAGCTCGTTCGCGACCTCGGCGCACTGCTCGGCCGTCAGCGGCGCCGCCGCGAGCGACTCGAGCGTGCCGTCGACGCGTACGGTCGGCGCGCGACCGGCCTTCACGTGAAGGTCCGACGCGCCCATCTCGATCATCTGGCGCAGCAAGTTGTTGATGTCCACCGAACTTCTCCCCGTCAGGTCACGACCCGGAAGACCTCTTCCAGGCTCGTGATACCGGCTGCCACTTTGCGGAACCCGTCACCGCGCAGCGGGACCATGCCCTGCATCACGGCGACCTTCTTCACATCTTCGGTCGATCGGCGCTCGATGATGAGCCGTTCGATGTCTTCGGTGATCGACATGACCTCGTGCAGGGCGAATCGCCCCTTGTACCCGGTACGACCGCATTGGGGGCACCCGACGGCGCGGAAGAGCGTCGGCCACTCGGACATCGAGTCCATCGGCCAGCCCGCTTCGACCAGCTCGGCCTCCGAGGGCTGGTACTGCTCGGCGCAGTTCGAGCACAGGCGGCGGGCGAGCCGCTGGGCGAGCACGCAATCGAGCGCGCTCGTGACGAGGAAGGGCTCGACGCCCATCTCCACGAGCCGCTGAGGCGTGGACGCGGCATCGTTGGTGTGGAGGGTCGTGAGCACGAGGTGCCCGGTGAGGGCGGCCTCGACCGCGATCGTCGCGGTCTCCTGGTCCCGGATCTCACCCACGAGGATGATGTCGGGGTCCGCGCGGAGGATCGACCGCAGCGCCGCGGCGAACGTGAGGCCGGCCTTCGCATGGATCTGGACCTGGTTGATGCCGGGCAGGCGGTACTCGACCGGGTCCTCCACGGTGATGATGTTGCGGTCCACCGTGTTGAGGATGTTGAGCGTCGCGTACAGCGTCGTCGACTTCCCGGATCCCGTCGGCCCGGTGACCATGATCGTCCCGTACGGCTTGCGGAACGAGGTCTCGTACCGGGTGAGCACGTCGGGGAGGAAGCCCTGATCGTCCAGGCTCAGCAGTGCCTGGCCCTTGTCGAGGATCCGCATCACGACCTTCTCGCCGTACACCGTCGGCAGCGTCGCGACACGCAGGTCGATGGGCTTGCCTCCCGCCTTCACCGAGATGCGACCGTCCTGGGGGATGCGCCGCTCCGCGATGTTGATGTCGGCCATGACCTTGAGCCGGCTGATGACGCCGGCCTGGATCGCCTTGGGTGAGTGCATCACCTCGTGCAGCACGCCGTCGACGCGGTAGCGGATCCGCAGGTCGGACTCGGTCGGCTCGACGTGGATGTCCGAGGCGCGGTCGGCCACGGCCTGGGTGATGATGAGTTGCACGAACTTGACGATCGGCGCGTCCTCGATCAGCTCGTCGATTCTCGACGGATCGTCGATACCGCCCAGCTCGGTCGCGGCCTCCTGGGCCATCTCGTCGACCTCACCGTCGAGCCGGTGGATCCGGTCGATCAGCGCCTGCACCTGGGACGGTGGCGAGACCACCACCACGACCTCGGAGCCGGTCATCGCCCGGATGTCGTCGGCGGCGAAGACGTTCGACGGGTCGGCCATCGTCACGACGAGGCGTCCCTGGTCGTCCCACTTGATCGGGATCGCCTGGTAGCGACGGACCAACGACTCGGGGACGAGCATCGCCACGGCCGGGTCGACCGACATGTCGTCGAGATCGACGAAGCCCAACCCGACCTGGGTCGCGAGCGTCCTCACGAGGTCGCGCTCGGTGATGCGTCCCTGCTCGATCAGAATCCGACTCACCGGCTTGCCGACGTCCTCCGCCGCGGCGAGTGCCGCGTCCAGATCCGCCTGGGTGATCAGTCCCTCTTGGAGCAGCAGCGTTCCGAGCTGGGCACCGTTGGACACGTGGCCTCCTCCGCCGTCAGGCCCGATGTACGTCCTGGATTCGACGGTGCCCCGCCCGCCCTCCATAGGTCATTCGTCCTGGAGTCCGGAGAACATCCGCAGAAGTTCGGAACGATCCACCACAATCTGCGCGCGCGTGCTGGCCGGTTCGGGCTCCTCGGCCGCGGGTTCGGGCGCTGGACCCGGATCCGTCAGCCCCGCGCGCGTCGCCAGCTCGACCCGCTCCCGGGCGAGCTGGTCACCCTCGAGAGGGGGCGTCGGCGCCGGGCGGGGCGCGGGTGCCGCCGCGACCGGGACCGGCGCGGGCGCCGGCGGCTCGGGTGGCGCCGGTCGAGCCGGCGGTGGCGCCGGCTCGGTGGTCACGTCGACGGCACGCTCGGGCCCGACGCGATCCGAAACAGCGTCGGCCCGGGCGGTCGCGAGCGCGCGGTCCGCGTCCACGATGACCCGCACCGCCCCCGCCACCACGAGGGCACGGACCTCGGGACCGACGATGATCAGGCTGGCGTCGGCGCGGCGGGCGAGCTCGCGGATCGTCGCCGACCCGTCGACCTCCGCCAGGATCCGAAAGCCCAGCCGGGACAGCGTGATGGAATCGGTGGTGATGGCGCCCGTCCGCTCGAGGATCGACTCGAAGCTCTCGATCGCGGTCATGATCGCCGACCAGTCCCGGGCGATCTCGTGGGCGTGTGGGAAGACCGTGTCGATCGGCATCATGAGCGGCGCCGGCCACGCCGGGGTCACGTCGGGGCGGAAGTCGAACTCCGCGCCGCGGCTGCGCAGCATCGACACGCAGACCTCGACCAGCCGGGTCTCGAGCGCGTGCTCACCCTCGACGGGACCGGCGAGGTCCGAGACCTCTCCCCCGCACATCTGGCCCGAGGCGAAGTAGAGGGTGCCGTCGACCTCGCGCCCGCGCACGACGAGCGCGCCGCTCGCTTCGGCACGCTGAATCAGCCCGAGGACCTCGGACAGCGGGAAGAGATCGAAGGTGCCAGACAGCACGGGTGCGCCTCCAAGGACGGTACCCGGGTTGTCGGCAGGTCCGCCTAGGTCATTGAGGGCGGGATCGCCGCCGCCCGCATCGCCTCGAGGGGCGCGGCGACCCCGGTCCAGGCCTCGAACGACAGCGCCGCCTGGTGGACCAACATGCCCACACCGCCCACCGCGTGCGCACCGGCGGCCTGCGCCCGCAGCAGCCACGGCGTGTCGAGCGGGTGGTACACGAGATCCACGATCCACTGGTCGGCGGTGGGCACCACCGGCGGTGCGTCGTGCCCGCCCATGCCCATGGGTGTGGCGTTCACCACGACCTCGGCCCCGACCGGACCGGAGACGGGCCAGGGCACGACCGTGACGTCCCCCACCACCCGGGCCAGGTCGGCGGCCGCGTCGGGCCGGCGCGCGGCGACCTGCACACGCGCGCCCCGGTCGACCAGCGCGGCGGCGACCGCACGCGCCGCGCCACCGGCGCCGAGGAGGAGCACCGGGCGTCCCGCAGGGTCCAACCCGGCCTCACCGAGCGAGCGGAGAAAGCCCTCGCCGTCGGTCGAATCGCCGAGCAACGATCCGTCGTCGCGCACGATCACCGTGTTGACCGACCCGAGCCGAGCCGCCGCGGGGGTGCGCGCGTCGCACGCCGCGGCGGCCGCCGCCTTGTGCGGCATGGTGACATTGACCCCCGCGATCCCGAGCGTCGGCAGCGCACGCACCGCCTCGGTCCCGCGCCCGGTGGCCACTTCCAGTGCCACGTAGACCCAGTCGAGCCCGACTGCCGCGAACGCGGCGTTCTGGATCGCGGGCGAGCGCGAGTGCCGGACGGGCGATCCGATGACCGCGGCGAGGCGGGTCGCGCCGGTGATCACGGGATCACCCCCCGGCGTCGCGCGTCAGCGATGTTCGCTTCGTGCTGCGCATAGGTCTCGGCGAACGCGTGCTTGCCCCGCTTGTCGGTGAGCACGTAGTAGAGGTACGGCACGGACGCCGGGTGCAGCGCGGCCGTCAGCGACGGCGCAGTCACCGTCGAGATGGGCGTCGGCGGGAGCCCGGCGACGACGTAGGTGTTGTACGGGGACCGGAGCGCGAAATCCGCGTCCGTCAGCGGTCGCGAGCCTCCCCCGCGGGCGTAGACGACCGACGCGTCGATCTGCAGCGGCATGTTGTCGCGCAGCCGGTTCTCGACGACCGCCGCGATCAGCGGACGGTCCTCGTCGACGCCCGCCTCGCGTTGGATCAAGGACGCGACGATCACCGCCCGGTACGGATCCGCGACGGCGTCGAGCCCGAGCTTGCGGGCGTGGTCGTCGAAGGCCGTCACGATCGTCTCGAGGACCCTGCGCTCGTCCTCGTGGCGCTCGACGTAATACGTGTCGGGCCAGGTGAGCCCCTCGAGCGAGTCGACGCCGGCCGGCTCGAAGGCCGAGCGCACCGCCCCGCTCGACGCGAGGCCCACCACGCGGTCCGCGCTCAGGCCCGGGAGCGCGCCGATGCGGTGCGCGATCTCGTCGAAGCGCAACCCTGGCGGCAGTGCGAGCTTGCGGTAGGTCAGGCGGGGCCCACGCTCGAGCGCGTCGACCGCGGCGCTGGCGCCGAGGTCCCGGCGCAGGCGGTAGCTCCCGGCCTGGAACGTATCCGACCCGGAAAGCCGTGCGTACAGACGGAACGCCAGCGCGGATCCGACCACGCCACGCGCCTCGAGCCGGTCCCCGATGGTCCCGACCCCCGCGCCGTTCGGGATCAGCACGTCGACCGTCCGCCCCGGATCACCGGGCGGATCGACCTGGTACCAGAACCATCCGATGGCGACGAGGAAGGGGAGGCCCAGCAGGCCGAGCACCAGAAGGATCCGGCCCCACCGGCGGGGCGCGCGGCGACGCCGTCGGGACCCGGATCCGTCCTCGAAGACCGAGAGATGCTCGGTCATGGGCCGGGAGCGGCGCCGCGGCGCGCGTCGAGGAAGGACTGGAGCATGACGGCGGCGGCCACGCCGTCGACGCGCCCGCGCCGGTCCTTGCGGCGGACACCGCCCTCGATCAGGGCGCGCTCGGCGATCACGGTCGTCATTCGCTCGTCGGCGAGGACCACCGTCAGATCGGGGGCCAGTTCCGCCAATGCCTCGGCCTCGGCCACGGCCGCCCGGGCGGCCGTTCCGGCGCGACCGGACATCTCCTTCGGGTGTCCGACCACGATCGTCTCCGCCTCCCACTCACGCGGCGACGGCGACGATGGCGCGCCGGTCGGCGGCCGGGTCGCCGGCACGGTCGATGCGGGGTAGGGGGGTCGCGATGAGCCCGGTCGGATCGGAGCAGGCGAGGCCGATCCGGCGCGTGCCCAGGTCGACGCCCATGATGCGGCTCACCGGGTCACCCTATGACGTGGGCCACCTGGGTTCGGGCCATTGCGAGTGCCTCGTCGATCGCATCGACCTTCGGTCCCCCGCCCACGACGAGCTCGGGGTTCTTCGCCGTCCCGCCGCCGAGGAGCTTCGCGACCGGAGCTGCCAACTCGGCGGCCGAGACACCCGCGGTGACCCGGTCCTTGCCGACCGTCGCGACGATCCCGGCCTTCCCCTCGTTCACGCCGAGGAGCACGACGACGCCGTCGGCGCCCAGGGCGTCGCGGGTGGCGATCGCGAGCTGGCGCAGGTCGTCGGGGCCGAGATCGTCCTGGCGCGCCACGACCATCGCGTCGGTCGCGCTCGCGGCGAGCTCACCCGCCGCCGCCGCCGCCTCGCGCCGGCGCGCCCGGGCGACCTCGTCGGTGAGCGCCTTCACCTGGCCCAGGAGCTTCTCGATCCGGTCGGGCATCTCGGCCGGTGTCGTGTTCAGGAGCGCCGCAGCATGGTGCAGCTGGCGTTCCTCCTCCGCGACCCGGACCAGCGCGCCCTCCCCGGTGACCGCCTCGATCCGACGCAGGTTCGACCCGATCGAGCCTTCGCTGACGATCTTGATCGGACCGATGAACCCGAGCGCGTGGACGTGGGTCCCGCCGCACAGCTCGGTCGAGGCCGGACCGGCCTCGAGCACCCGGACGATGTCGCCGTACTTGTCGCCGAAGAACGCGATCGCCCCGATGCTCTCGGCGTGCTCCTTCGTCGTCTCGTAGTGGCGTACGGGCGCGTCGGAGATGACCTCGAGGTTCGCGATCTCCTCGATGCGCGTGAGGTCGTCCGTGCTCACCGGCTCGAAGTGCGAGAAGTCGAAGCGCAACCGGTCCGGCGCGACCAGCGAGCCGGCCTGCTTCACGTGGGTGCCGAGCACACTGCGCATCGCGGCGTGGAGCAGGTGGGTGGCGGTGTGGTTGCGCCGGATGGCGTCGCGGCGGGGCCCGTCGATCGCGAGCTCCACGGTGTCGCCCTCGGCGAGCGCGCCGGAAGTGACCTCCGCCTGATGGGTCACGAGTCGACCCGGGATCAGGTACTGCGTGTCCGTGACCCGGGCGGCGACGCCATCGGGACCGGTGATCGTCCCGATGTCTCCGATCTGCCCGCCGGACTCGGCGTAGAACGGCGTGCGGTCGCAGATCACCTGTACCACCCCGGAGTCCGCGTCGGCGCGGGCCACGCGCTCGGCGCCCGCGATGATCGCGAGGATCTTCGCGCCGGCGGTCAGATACTCCTGCCGGCCGGTGAACTCCGTGTCGCCGTGGTCGTCGAGCACCTCGCGGGCGATCTCCACCGGCGCGACGGCGACACCGCCCTCGGCCTTCTGGGCCTCGCGGGCGCGGCCGCGCTGCTCGTCCATGCGGTGGCGGAAGTCGTCCAGGTCCACCGCTCGGCCGCGCTCGGCCGCGATCTCGCGTGTGAGGTCCACCGGGAATCCGAGCGTGTCGTGCAGGAAGAAGGCGCGCTCACCCGAGACGTCGCCGGCGTCGAGCACGTCGGCGAGCATGTCCTCGCCGCGCTGGAGCGTCCGCAGGAACCGCTCCTCCTCGCGCCGGACGATCGCGGTCACGAGGTCGTGTTGGGTCTCGAGCTCCGGATAGGCGACACCCATGGTCGCGGTCGTCGCGTCGACGAGCGCCGGTGTGACCAGGGTCCGCGCACCGAGGCGGTAGGCGTGGCGCACCGCGCGCCGGATGATGCGCCGCAGCACGTAGCCGCGTTCCTCGTTGCTGGGGACCACGCCGTCGGCCACGAGGAACGTCATGGTGCGGGCGTGCTCGGCGAGGATGCGCAACGACACATCGGCCTCGGTGCCGGGGAACGAGCCGTAGTTGGTGCCGGTCACGGACTCCGCGGCGTCGAGGAGCGGGCGGAAGACGTCGATGTCCCAGACCGAATCGACGCCCTGGAGCACCGCGAGGTTGCGTTCGAGTCCCGCGCCGGTGTCGACGCTCGGCGCCGGGAGCGGCACGAGCGATCCGTCGGGCTGGGCGTCGTACTGCATGAAGACCAGGTTCCAGATCTCGACGAACCGGTCCTCGCTGACCGCGGGCCCGCCGTCGATCCCGAACTTCGGGCCGAGGTCCCAGAAGATCTCCGAGCTCGGTCCGCAGGGCCCGGTGTCGGCCATGCGCCAGAAGTTGTCCTCGCCGAGGCGCTGAATGCGCTCCGCCGGCAGGCCGACGGTCTCGCGCCAGATCGCCTCGGCCTCGTCGTCGGTCTCGTGCACGGTGACCCAGAGCCGGTCCGCGTCGAGCCCGAGCACCTCGGTGTAGAGCTCCCAGGCGAACGGGATGGCCTCGGCCTTGAAGTAGTCGCCGAAGCTGAAGTTGCCGAGCATCTCGAAGAACGAGAAGTGACGGTTCGTCCGGCCGATGTCGTCGAGGTCGTTGTGCTTGCCGCCGGCCCGCACGCACTTCTGGATCGAGGTCGCCCGGGGGTAGGGCGCCGGCTCCTCGCCGACGAAGTACGGCTTGAACGGGACCATGCCCGCCACGGTGAACAGGATGCTCTTGTCGTGCGGGATCAGGCTCGCACTGGGCACGACGGTGTGGCCGCGCGCGGCGAAGAAGTCGAGAAAGGCGAGCCGCAGCTCCTGAGCGTCCATGAGAGGGGCAGGCTATCCGGCGCCGTACCAGCCCCCCGGCCCGGTTCGAGCTGGTCGCGTCAACCTCGACCGGCGGCGCGCGAGCGGGAAGCGACGGCGGCGCGAGAGCGGGAGGCAGGCGCGTCCAGCCCGGCGCGCAGCTGCATCTCGCGCCGACGCATGGCGGCACGGCCCTCGACCGCGGCGGCCCTGACCGTCTCGACGGTGTCACCGACGCGCTCGCCGAGACCCTCGGGCGTGTAGCGGCGGGCGGCGGCGCGCACCTTCCTGGCCGTGTACCACGACGAGCCGAGCCCGGCGCCGTAGCCGACGGTCAGCCAGAACACCCGCTTCGGGATCATCGGGCGATCCCCCGTTCGCCGCGCATGCGGCGCACGGCCTGCTTGGTCCCGGTGCCGATGGCGAGCACCTTCACGACCGGGCTGGTGACCGTGCGGGTGACGAGCCGGGACGCGCCGTCGATCCGGCCACCCACTCCCTCCGCGGCGGTGAGGAGGGCGTCCACCCGATCCACCTCGTGCTCGGCGTCGCTCAGCGCGTCCTGCATCGACCGGGTGATCGCGAGGGTCTCGTCCTGGAGCCGCTCGACGGTCACCCGGAGACGGCGGACCGTGGTGACGAGGGACGCGAGGGCCACGAGCAACCCACCCAGCACGACGGCCAGCAGCACCGCACCGGTTGCCGCGAGCCACTCACCGGCGCTCATGCATGTCTCCTCCGGTCATCGACGGTCCTCCGGTGCAGGGTCCTGCGGATCTGGCCGCGCCCGCTCGGGGCGGCGGTCCCGGTCCTCGCCGATGCCGCTCGGCTCCCAGTAGCGCCGATCGGCCACCTCGGGTGGCCGGTACTGCTGGGGAGCCCAACCATCGGGCGAGTCGTGAGGATAGACGTAGCCCTCACCGTGGCCCAAGGACCGGGCCCCCTGGTAGCTGGCGTCCCGCAGATGCGTCGGCACCGCCCCCCCGGGCCGGTCGGCGACGTCGGCGAGGGCGGCCCCGATGGCGGTCGCGGCCCGGTTCGACTTCGGGGCGTTGGCGAGGTGGATCACGGCGTGGGCGAGGTTGTACCGGGCCTCGGGGAGCCCGACGTACTCCACCGCGTGCGCGGCGGCGGTCGCGATCGGCAGCGCGGTCGAGTCGGCGAGCCCGACGTCCTCGGACGCGAGGATCACGAGGCGCCGGGCGATGAACCGGGCGTCCTCACCGGCCTCGAGCATTCGCGCGAGCCAGTAGAGCCCGGCGTCGACGTCCGAGCCCCGGATGCTCTTGATGAATGCGGAGACGACGTCGTAGTGCTCGTCGTCGCCGTAGCGCAGCGCGCGCATCGCGAGCGCGGTCTCGGCGTGCTCCAGCGTGATCACGCCCGAGTCCGACTCCGCCGCGAGCGCCGCCGCGACGTCGAGACTCGTGAGCGCGTGCCGGGCGTCGCCCTCGGAGCGGTCGACGAGATGGTCCAGCGCGTCCGGGTCGATCGTGAGTCCGGAGTCGCCCAGCCCGCGGTCGGCGTCGGCGAGGGCGCGCTCGATGAGGACGCGCAGGGCGTCGGAGCCGACCGCTTCGAGCCGGAAGAGCGTGGAGCGGCTGAGCAAGGGCGCGGTCAGGGAGAAGTACGGGTTCTCGGTGGTCGCGCCGACGAGGACGATGAGGCCTTCCTCCACGTGCGGGAGGAGGGCATCCTGCTGGGTGCGGGAGAAGCGGTGCACCTCGTCCAGGAACAGGATCGTTCCCTGGCCGTGCTCGCCGAGCCGCTGGCGGGCGCGCTCGGCCACCTCGCGCACGTCCTTGACCCCGGCGCTCACCGCGCTGAGCGGCTCGAACGCCTTCTGGGTGGCCCCCGCGATCAGGCGGGCGATCGACGTCTTGCCCGTGCCCGGCGGACCCCAGAGGACGACGGAGGTGAGCCGATCCGACTCGATGAGCGTCCGCAGCGGCCGTCCGGCGCCGAGCAGCTGCTCCTGCCCGGCGATCTCGTCCAGGCGCCGCGGTCGCAGCCGCGCCGCGAGCGGCGCCCGGGACGCCAGGCGGTCGTGCGCCGCAGCGGCGAAGAGGTCCACGCCCGCACTCTGGCACGGATGGGCGACCGTGGCCCCGACCACGGGCACCGGATCGGTCAGGCGGGGACGAGGACCAGGGGGAGGTGGCGGATGCTCGTGTGCTTGTTGCTGCGGCCCCACTCGACCGGGCCGGCGGGCTCGAAGCCCCCGCAGCGGTCCAGCAGCGTCTCGAGCATGACCGTGATCTCGAGCCGGGCGAGCGGAGCCCCGAGACAGTGGTGGATCCCGAAGCCGAACGCGAGGTGCGGGTTCGGGCTGCGCCCCACGTCGAAGCGGTCGGGTTCCGCGAACACTGCCTCGTCCCGGTTGGCCGACGGGTACCAGTGCGTCGTCTTCTCCCCCGCCCGGATCGTGTGACCGCCCAGCTCGACGTCACGAGTGGCGGTGCGCCGGTTGTACGCCGTCGCGCTCGTCCAGCGCAGGATCTCCTCGACCGCGCCCGGCACCAGCGCGCGGTCCGCCCGCAGGCGCTCCCACGCTCCCGGGGTCTCGAGCAGGGCCAGCACCCCGCCGCCGATGGAGTTCCGGGTGGTCTCGCTGCCCGCGGTGAACAGCAGGCTGAAGAACGCGCCGAGCTCGGCGTCGGAGAGTCCACCCGCGACGACCGTCGAGAGGAGATCGTCCGCCGGCCGAGCCCGCTTGACCGCCACGATCTCCTCGCCGTACACGCGCATGCCGATCCCGGCCTCGGCCACCGCCGGACTCGGCTCGGCGAGGTCGCGGCCACGGAAGTCCAGGATCGCCGACGTCCACGCGAACAGCTGGTGCCGGTCGTCCTGGGGCACCCCCATGATCTGGGCGATGGTCTGGAGCGGCAGCTCGGCCGCCACGTCCACGAGGAAGTCGCACGCGCCCCCGCGCGAGCACGGCGTCGACGATGGCCGCGGCCCGGCCGGCCAGGAACGGTCGCAAGGGCGCCAGACCCTTCGGCGTGAACCCGCGACTGACCAGGCCGCGGATCCGGCTGTGCGTGGGTGGGTCGCACATGTTCAGCATCACGCCGGGACCGACCCCTGCCGCGAGGTCCTCGATGATGGTGCCGCCCCCGCCGTCGCGACCCGGCCCCGTCTCGGAGGAGAAGGTCTCGTGATCGCGTGCGACCCGCTCGACGTCGGCGTGACGCGTGATCACCCAGAAGCCCTCACCCGCGGGGGTGTGCACGGTCGGCGCCTGCCACCAGACGGGAGCCTCCCGGCGCAGCGCGGCGAAGGTGGGGTGGGGGAAGCCGGCGGCGAAGTGATCCAGGTCGGTCAGGTCCAGCCCGTCGAGGTCCACCGCCGCCGCCCCCGTCGGCTCAGCGGGGCTGCGGCCGGGGTGCGATCGTGAGGCCGAGCTCGCGGAGCTGCAGCGGGTCGACGGGACCCGGTGCACCCGTGAGCGGGTCGGCCCCCGACTGGGTCTTCGGGAACGCGATCACCTCGCGGATGTTCTCCTCCCCGGCGAGCAGTGCGGCCAGGCGGTCCACGCCGAACGCGAAGCCCGCGTGCGGCGGCGCACCGTACCGGAAGGCGTCGAGCAGGAAGCCGAACCGCGACTGCGCCTCGGCCTCGTCCATCCCGATGAGCGAGAAGATCCGTTGCTGCATCTCGGGCTGATGGATCCGGACGCTGCCCGAACCGAGCTCCCAGCCGTTGAGCACCATGTCGTAGGCCTGGGACCGCACGTCGAGCAGCGCGTCGCCGGCGCCGTCGAGCTTGTCGAGGTCGTCGGGGTGCGGCTGGGTGAACGGGTGGTGCGCCGGAATCGGCCGGCCGTCGTCGGCGACCGCCTCGAACAGCGGGAAGTCCACGACCCACAACGGGACCAGGCCGCCCTCGGTCACCGGCGGACGGCCGAGGTCGAGGCGCAACGCACCGAGCACCGTATTCGTGCGCCGCCGCTCCCCCGCGACGATCAGCACGAGGTCGCCCGCGGTCGCGCCGAGGGTCTCGACGATGCCGGTCTGCTCGGCCTCGCTCAGGAACTTCACGATGGGCGATTCGAGCACCCCACCGTCGCGTACCCGCATCCACACCAACCCGGCAGCACCGAGCTGCTTGGCGCGGTCGACGAGCCCGTCGAGCGTCGAGCGGGTCGAGTCCCCCCGTCCCGGGACGAGGATGCCCTTCACCGCAGGAGCCCGGAAGGCCTTGAACTCCGTCGCCGCGACGACCCCGGCGAGGTCGGTGAGCTCCATGCCGAAGCGGATGTCCGGCTTGTCCGAGCCGTAGCGCTCCATCGCCTCGGCCCAGGTCATGGTCGGCACCTCGGCGAGGGGCGCGCCCGTGACCGCCTCCACCGCTGCGCTCACCGCGGTCGTGACGACCGCCTGGACGTCCGCCTGCCCGGCGAAGCTCATCTCCATGTCGTATTGCATGAACTCGAACTGGCGGTTGCCGCGCAGGTCCTCGTCGCGCAGGCAACGGGCGATCTGGAAGTAGCGGTCGAGGCCGCCCACCATGAGCAGCTGCTTGAACAGCTGCGGGCTCTGGGGTAGGGCGTAGAAGTCGCCAGGGCTGAGACGGGACGGGACCACGAAGTCCCGTGCGCCCTCCGGGGTGCTCGCGATCAGCATCGGGGTCTCGACCTCGACGAAGCCCTGGTCGGTCATGGAGGTGCGCAGCGCGGCATTCACCGCGGACCGGAGCCGGAGGTTGTGCTGCATCGACGAGCGGCGCAGATCCAGGTACCGGTGGCGCAGCCGGAGCACCTCGTCGACGTCGTCGGCCCGGTCCGAGATCGGGAAGGGCGGGGCCTCGGCCCGGTTGAGCACCGTGACCGTTCGCGCCGCGAGCTCGACCGCACCGGTGGGGAGATCGGGGTTCACCGTGCCCTCCGGGCGCGGGCGCACGTCACCCTCGACCTGGAGCACCCACTCGCGGCCGATGTGATGGACGTCCTCCGAATCGACCTGCTCGGGGTCGACCACCACCTGGGCGACGCCTGACGAGTCCCGCAGGTCGAAGAACACGACCCCGCCGTGGTCGCGCCGCGCCGCGACCCAGCCGGCCAGCGTGGCCGGTGCGCCCGCGTCCGCGGCGCGCAGCGTCCCGGCTCCGTGTGTCCTCATCACGTGTGATCCTCGTCTCTTCGGGCCCCGAGCCACGCCACCAGTGCGGTGCGGGGCACCTCGACCTGCTCGCCGGTCGCGAGGTCCTTGACCGCGACGGCATCTCGGGTCAGCTCGTCGCGCCCGACCATCACGGCCCGGGCCGCGCCCGAGCGGTCCGCCACCTTCCACTGCGCCTTGACGGACCGACCGCCGTAGGCCCGTTCGACCGCGAACCCCGCGCGTCGCAACGCCTCGACGAGCGTGCCGACGGTGACGGCGCCCTCGTCGCCGAGCCCGTCGACGACGAACACCTCGGCGCCGCTGCGGGCCGGCGCGACCCCGGCTGCGTCGAGCGCGAGCACGATTCGCTCGATCCCGGTCCCGAACCCGATGCCCGGCGTCGGCGGGCCCTCCATCGTCTCGGCCAGACCGTCGTAGCGTCCACCGCCGCCCAGCGCGTTCTGCGCGGCGTCGAGGGTGTCGGCCTGGAACTCGAACGTCGTGCCGGTGTAGTAGTCGAAACCCCGGACGAGACGCGGGTCGATTTCGAAGTCCACGTCGAGCGCGCGCAGGCCCGCCTGTACCGCTTCGAAGTGGGCGGTCGCCTCCGGCGACAGGTACTCGGTGAGCTGTGGGGCGGAGCCGATCACGTCCTGCCAGTCCTCGACCTTGGCGTCGAGGACCCGCAACGGATTGGCCTCCACGCGTGCGAGGAACTCCTCGCCGAATCCGCTCCCCTTCCGCACGAGGTGCTCCCGCAGCGCGGCCACGTACGCGGGCCGGCCGGCGGCGTCGCCCATCGAGTTGAGCAGGAGCCGGAGCCCGGTCAGCCCGAGGTCCCGGTAGAACCCCGCGAGCAGGACCACGACCTCCACGTCGATCGCCGGGTCGGTGACCCCCAGCGCCTCGACGCCGAGTTGCCAGTGCTGGCGGTACCGCCCCTTCTGCGCGCGCTCGTACCGGAAGTTGGGGGCGACGTACCAGACCTTCCACGGCGGCGTCGGCCGGTGCTGGACATAGGCCCGGACCACCGACGCGGTGCCCTCGGGGCGCAGCGCGAGACGGCGCCCGCCCTTGTCGGTGAGCTCGTACATCTCCTTCGCGACGACGTCGGTGTGCTCGCCCACCCGCTGGAACACCTCGAGGTGTTCGAACATCGGAGTGATCGCGAGCCCGTACCCGTACCGGTGCGCGCGCTCGGCGAAGCGCGCCACGATCTCGGTCCATCGACCGGATTCGGGCGGCAGGACGTCATGGACCCCCTTGGGGGCGCGAAAGTAGTCGGACACCGCGGCCGAGCCTACGTGAGCACCCCTCGGCCCCTCGGCTCTTAGACCCGCGAGGCTCCGTAGACCGACTCCACCCGCTTGAGCGCGGCGATCAACGAGTCGAGGTGGCCGGGATTCGCGAGCTCGAACTCGAAGCGGAACCGGGCGATCCGGTCGGGCGTGGTCTGACTGTGGCACGAGACGACGTTCACGTGGTGCTCGGCCAGGGTCCCGGCGACGTCGCGCAGCAGCCGCGACCGGTCCAGGGCCTCGACGTCGACCATCACGACGTAGGCCCCCGAGGCGTCGTGGTCCCACTCGACCTCGACCAGCCGCTCGGTCTGGCCGGCCAGCCCGCTCGCGTTGGCGCAGTCGGACCGGTGGACCGACACGCCGCGCCCGCGCGTCACGAACCCGATGATCTCGTCGCCCGGGACCGGCGTGCAGCACCGCGAGAGCCGGATCATGACGTCGTCGAGGCCCTCGGCGTGGACCCCCGCGGACTTGCGCCGCGCGCTGCTGCGCGACGGTCGGCGGGCGGTGACCGGCAGCTGCTCCGGTCCCCCGGCGAGCTGCGCGCGCACCCGCTGCGCCACGGCCTTCGGGGCGACGTGCTGCTCACCGATCGCGCCGTAGAAGGCGTCGAGATCGCCGTAGTGCATGTCCTCGGCGACGGCGGCGAGGAGCTGCGAGCCCATGATCTTCTCGACCGGGAGCCCCTCGTGGCGCAAGGCGTGCACGAGGTCGTCACGCCCGGCGTCGATCGCGTCCTCCCGCCGCTCGCGGGAGAACCATTGGCGGATCTTCGACCGGGCGCGCGGCGTGATGACGAACTCGAGCCAGTCCGCGATCGGGCTCGCGTTCTCGACCTTGCTGGTGACGATCTCGACCGTGTCGCCGCTCGCGAGCATCGCGTCGAGCGGTACGAGCCGGCCGTTCGCCCGGGCGCCGATGCAACGGTGCCCGACCTCGGTATGGATCGCGTAGGCGAAGTCGACCGGCGTCGCACCCGTCGGGAGCGTGATCGGCTTGCCCTTCGGGGTGAAGACGAACACCTCGTCCTGCTCGAGATCCCCCTTCAGGATCTTCATGAACTGCTCGGGGTCCTCGGTCTCGTGCTGCCAGTCCAGGAGCCGCTGCAACCAGATCATGTCGGCGGTGTTCGTGGGCGGGCGGCCCTCCTTGTAGCCCCAGTGCGCGGCCACACCGAACTCGGCTCGCCGGTGCATGTCGGCGGTCCGGATCTGTACCTCGACCGGACGACCCCCCGGGCCCACCACCGTCGTGTGCAACGACTGGTAGAGGTTGAACTTGGGCATCGCGATGTAGTCCTTGAACCGACCCTGGACCGGCCGCCACCACGCGTGGATCGACCCGAGCGCCGCGTAGCAGTCCTTCACCGAGTCGACGACCACGCGCACGCCGACGAGGTCGAGGACCTCGTCGAAGTCCTTGTCGCGCACGACCATCTTCTCGTAGATGGACCAGAAGTGCTTCGGTCGACCGCTCACCTCGGCGTCGATCTGCAACTCGGCGAGGCGGTTCCGCAGCTCGTCGAGCACGATGTCGAGGTGGCCGCCGCGCTCGGGCGCCTGGGTGAAGACGAGCTGCTCGATCTCGGCGTAACGCCGCGGGTAGAGCACAGCGAAGGAGAGATCCTCGAGCTGCCACTTCACGTCGCCGATGCCGAGCCGGTGCGCGAGCGGCGCGTAGATGTCGAGGGTCTCCTGCGCGATCCGCAGCTGCTTGTCCTCGGGCAGCGACGCGATCGTGCGCATGTTGTGGAGCCGGTCGGCGAGCTTGATCAGCAGCACCCGGATGTCCTTCGCGACCGCGACGAGCATCTTGCGGATCGTCGCGGCCTGCTGGGCGGCCCGGGACTCGTAGTGCATCCGGTCGAGCTTGGTGACGCCGTCGACGATCGCGGAGACCTCGGCCCCGAAGCTCTCCTCGAGGCCGTCCATCGTCAGGTCGGTGTCCTCGACCGCGTCGTGGAGCAGCGCGGCGGCGATGGTGACGTCGTCGAGGCCCAGCTCGGCCAGGATCAGCGCCACACCGAGCGGGTGGGAGATGTAGGGCTCGCCCGAGCGCCGGACCTGGTCGGCGTGGGCGCGGTGCGCGGCGGCGTAGGCCTGCTCGATCAGCGTCGTGTCGGCCTTGCGGTGCTGCTGGCGGAAGGCCTGGAGCACCGGCGCGACCGCGACGTCGACCTGGTGGCGCCGCCAGGGCAGCACGGACCGGCGGTCGCCACGAACGTCGGTGCGGGGGGCCTCGGTCAAGCTCATGACCCCTCCATTGTCGCGCGGGCCGGCGCTACTTCCGCTTCTTCGACCTCTGCTGGCGCGGGCGCGGGGTGATCACCGGCGGAGCGTCGCGATCCGACGCCAGCGGCGCCGGCCGGGAGGCGGGGGCGGGGGCGTCGGCGCTCCTGACCGCGGCGGTGGCGGCGACCGGCTCACGCGCCCCTCCCTCGCGCTCGGCGCGCATCGCGCTGCGCTCGGCGAGAGCCCGGTAGCGCGGCTCGCGTTCCTTCCAGGACACCAGGAGCGGCGTCGCGACGAAGATCGACGAGTACGTCCCGATGATCAGACCGATGAAGAGTGCGAGGCCGAAGTCGCGCAGGGCGAGGGCCCCTTCGAGGCCGACGCCCACGACGAGGAGCGAGGTCACCGGCAGCAGCGCCACGAACGAGGTGTTGAGCGAGCGCATCAGCACCTGGTTGAGGGAGCGATTCGCCATCGTGGTGTAGGTGAGCCCCTTCACCGTCGAGAGCTGGGGCGTGTTCTCCTTGATCTTGTCGAACACGACGACGGTGTCGTAGAGGGAGAACCCGAGGATGGTGAGGAAGGCGATGACCGTCGCCGGCGTCACCTCGTAGCCCGTCACCGCGTACACGCCGACGGTGATCAGGATGTCGTGCACCACGGCGGCGATCGCGGCCATGGCCATCTTGAACTCGAAGCGCAGCGAGAGGTACAGGGAGACCGCGAGGAAGAAGAAGCCGAGGGCCAGCAACGCCTCGCGGCTCACCTGCTGGCCCCAGCTGGGCCCGACCTCGGAGACGCTGATGGCACTGACCTTCACCCCGGCGTACGTCGCGAGCGCCGCAGTGACCTCGGCTTCACGCGCCCGTGTGGCTTGCGAGGCCTCGATCCGGATGCCGCGCGTCCCCAGGAGCACGACCTTCGGGTCCTTGATGCCGTTCGTGGTGACGATGTCACGGACCGCGCCGCTCGACGGTGTCTTCGTCGAGCTCGCGGTGAGTTGCCACGCGGTGCCGCCGGTGAAGTCGAGGCCGAGGTTGAGGCCGTCGCGCAGCACGAACCCGAGCACCGAGATCAGGATCAGGATCCCCGACACCAGCGCCCAACGCCACCGGCGGGACAGGAAGTCGAAGTAGGTGTCCTCGTGGTAGAGGTCCTTGATCGTGTGGCGCCGGCCGTCGGGCCTCATACCGTCGCCTCCGGCGTATCGAGGCCCGCGGCGATCCCGACCCGCTTGGTCCGCACCGCGGCCGGGCTCCGGACGATCAGCTGCACCAGCGGGTGCATGAAGAAGTACGAGATGAACAGGTCCAGGATGGTGGAGAGACCGAGCAGGAACGCGAACTGGCGCACCGAGCCGATCGCCCGCCAGTAGAGGATCGCCGCGGCGATCAGCGAGACGAGGTCGGCGGCGACGATCGTGCGGAACGACCGGACGAAGCCGCGGTCGACCGAGCTGCGCACGGTGCGGCCGGTGCGGACCTCGTCCTTCAGCCGCTCGAAGTACACGATGTACGAGTCGACGGTGATTCCGACCGACACGATCAGACCGACGACACCCGCGAGGGTCAGGGTCAGGCCGATGCTGCTCCCGAGGTAGGAGATCAGCGTGTACATCGCCATCCCGGAGAGCACGAGCCCGGCGATGATCACGAGGCCGAGCAACCGGTAGAAGAGCAGCATCGTGATCGCGACGAGCGCGAGTCCGATCGCGCCGGCGAGGAGACCCGCGTCGAGCTGGTCCCGGCCGAGCGTCGGCGACACGCTCGTGGTGCTGATCTCCTTGAGCTGCACGGGCAGCGAGCCGAACCGGAGCACGGTCGCGAGGTCTTCCGCATCGCCCTGGCTGAAGCTGCCCGAGATCTGGACGTTGCCCTGGAACGAGCTCGTCTGGAACGCCGGGGCGGACTGCACCACGCCGTCGAGCACGATCGCGACCTGGTCGGTCGGCGACGGCTTCCCGTACGAGGCCGCCGCGAGTGCGTTGAACTTCCGGCTGCCGATCGAGTTGAGCGTCAGGTCGACCGCCCAGCCCTGGCCCTGCGAGTACCGGGCCGAGGCGCCGGTGACCACCCGGCCGGTCATCGTCGTCGGGCCGAGCTGGTAGCGCGGACCGTTCGGGTCGCGACCGGGGAGGACCACCGTGGCGTTGCGCTTGTCCTCCGCCGCTGTCGTGGTGGGGATCACCTGGGCGGGGGCGGTCGTGCCGGGGTTGGCAGCCGCCGGCGCGGTGGTGGCGCTGCTCGCGGTCGTCGTGGTCGTCGTGTCCGGCGCCCGCGCCCGGACGGCCTTCCCCGGACCACCGGTGGTCGAAGGGGCCGCGGGGGCCGTGGTCGCCGTCGTGGAGGAGGTCGACGACGTGGAGGACGTCGACGACGTGGTGGGCGGGAGCGGGGCAACGAGCGAGAGCACGGGCCGGAAGCGCAGCTCCGCGGTCTTGCCGACCACCCGCCGGGCCTTGTCGCGGTCCTTCACTCCCGGGAGGTCGACGACGATCTGGTTGCCGTCGCGCTTCACCTCGGTCTCGGCGACGCCGAGGCCGTTGACCCGGTTGCGGATGATGTCGACGGCCTTGTCGAGCACCGCGCTCCCACGCGACTTCACCGGCTCCAATCGGACCTCGATGCCACCCTGGAGGTCCAGCCCGAGCACGGGGTGGGAGCCGCCCGCGACCGTCACGACGAACGTGCCGACGATGAGCACCACCACGGTGACGAGGTACCACATGTTGCGGCGCACCTAGTCCCCCGTTCCGGGGGTCTCGTCGGCGACCTCGTCGACGCGCCGCCGGGCGATGGCCTCGCGCGCCAGCCGCAGCACCACACCGTCCGCCACCTCGATCTCGAGGGTGTCCTCGTCGAGGCTGCGGACCGTCCCGTAGATCCCGCCGGCGGTGATGACCTCGTCACCGACCTCGAGCGCCGCGATGAGCGCGAGGCGGTTGGCGGTCTGACGACGCTGGGGCCGCACGATCAGGAAGAAGAACGCGACCGCGAGCAGGAGGAAGTAGATGATGAAGACAGGCATGCCGGGTCGGGGACACTAGCGCGCACCCCCCGGAATCGAGGGTCATCCGTCCGGGTCGGAGAAGAGCCTGGCGGCCCCCGCCGGCGCCTCGCGGCCCAGGTGGGCGTACGCGGCCGCCGTGGCGACCCGCCCCCGAGGTGTGCGGACCAGGAGTCCCTGCTTCATCAGGAAGGGCTCGTAGACCTCCTCGACCGTGTCCGGCTCCTCGCTGACCGCCACGGCGAGCGTGCTCAGGCCCACCGGCTGGCCGGCGAAGGTGACGCAGAGGGCCTGGAGCACCGCCCGGTCCGTCCGGTCGAGCCCCCGCTCGTCGACCTCGAACACGTCGAGAGCGGCCCGCGCGACCGGCCCGGTGACGACGCCGTCGGCCCGGACCTCGGCATAGTCACGGACCCGCTTCAACAGACGGTTGGCGATCCGGGGCGTGCCGCGTGCCCGGCCCGAGAGCTCGGCCGCCCCCGCCGCGTCGATGTCCACGCCGAGGATGCGCGCGGCACGCGTGACGATGGTCTGGAGGTCGGGTGCGTCGTAGTACTCGAGCCGTGCGACGAAGCCGAACCGGTCGCGCAGCGGGCCGGTGATGAGACCGGCCCGCGTCGTCGCGCCCACGAGGGTGAAGCGCGGGAGGTCGAGCCGGATCGAGCGGGCGGAGGGCCCCTTGCCGATGACGATGTCGAGCTGGAAGTCCTCCATCGCCGGGTAGAGCACCTCCTCGACCGCACGCGGTAGCCGGTGGATCTCGTCGACGAAGAGGATGTCGCCGTCCTCGAGGTTGGTGAGGATCGCCGCGAGGTCACCGGCCCGCTCGAGCGCGGGGCCGCTGGTGACCCGCAGGTTGGCCTCCATCTCGGCCGCGACGATGCCGGCGAGCGACGTCTTGCCGGTGCCCGGCGGCCCGGCGAAGAGCAGGTGGTCCACCGCCTGGGCCCGGCCGCGAGCGGCGAGCAGGAGGATCTCGAGGTGCTCGGTCAGGCGCGGTTGACCCACGAACTCCTCGAGGCGGCGCGGCCGCAGCGTGGTCTCCTCCGCGACCTCGACCGGGTCGGCGCCGGGTCGGAGCAGTTCCTCCCTCATCGGATCGTCCGGTGCGTTCTCACGGCTTCACCGCGAGTCGTCGCAGCGCGTCACGCAGGAGATCCTCGACCGCGCCCTCGGTCGGCAGACCCGCGAGGACGGCCCGGACCTCGTCGGGGCCGTAGCCGAGCTCGGTGAGGGCCGCGCGGACGTCCGCCCGGGCCGGCGGGGCGCCGACGTCGTCGCGCAGGTCGAGATCGGGAACGTCGAGGCGCGCCGCGAGCTCGACCATCAGCTTCTGGGCCGTGCGCTTGCCGATCCCGGGCACGAGGCAGAGCGCGTCGAGGTCGTCCTCGGCGACGGCACGCCGCAGCGCCGCCGGCGGGTGGACCGAAAGGATCGCCAGCGCGAGCTTCGGGCCGACGCCGCTCGCGCCGATGAGCACCTCGAACGTGTCGCGCTCCTCGCGCGTCGCGAACCCGAAGAGGGTCATCGCGTCCTCGCGCACGTGCAGGTGGGTCATCAGGAACCCGATGGAACCGGGCGTGAGTCCCGCCAGCGCGCCGAGCGGCACGAGGCAGCGGTACCCGACGCCGTTGACCTCGACGAGCACCTCCCCCGTCGGCGACCGCTCGAGGACCGTGCCGCGCAGCGAGCCGATCATCGACCCTCCTTCGCGAGGGCCGCGGCGACGGCGCGGTCGAACCCGGACTCGGTGCCCGGCGCAGCACCGCCCTGCTCGGCGATGCGTCCGGCGAGCGGACCGGCCCACAGGTGGCACAGCGCGAGCGCGAGGGCGTCGGCGGCGTCGGGTGGGCGCGGCACCTCGTCGAGGTGGAGCATCCGGGCGACCATCCGCTGGACCTGGTCCTTCTCGGCGGCGCCGTGACCGGCGACCGCGAGCTTGACCTCGTTCGGGCTGTACTGGGTCACCGGGA
Organism: uncultured Acidimicrobiia bacterium; assembly: GCA_963801105.1. GTDB lineage: Bacteria > Actinomycetota > Acidimicrobiia > IMCC26256 > JAENVU01 > JAENVU01. Next base: position 2,465,776 of record CAWDDH010000003.1, on the reverse strand, counting down.
TCCCGACCCGGGCGGCGGCGACGAGCGCCAGCCCGCTGGCCTGCCCGACCGAGATCGCGGTCCGCGCGTTCGACTGGAACAGCACCCGCTCGACCGCGAGCGCCGACGGCGCGAGCTCGCGTACCAAGAGGTCCAGCTCGCCCGCGAGCTGCGCGAGCCGCTCGGGCAGCGGGGTCGCCGGGTCGGTGCGGATCACGCCGTAGCCGACCGCCACCGGGTCGGCGCCCCGGCCGGCCACAGCGCCGTAGCCACAGCGGGACAGCCCGGGATCGATGCCCAGCACCGGGCCGTGCGGATCGAACACGAGTTCGACTCTAGGGGCGGGCGCCACTCAGCGCGCGGACCGGCGACGCCGGCGACGCATCACCAGGAGCACCAGCACGACGACGACGACGCCGACCAGCGGCACCAGCCGCTTCAGGATCGGGGATCCGCCCATCTCGAGCAGGTCGACGGGCTCGACCTCGGGCGTCTGGATCCGGCGGACCACGGCCCCTTCCCCCGACCCCGACGAGCCGTTGCTCCCCGGAACCGGCCCGATCGAGACCCCGCCAACAGGCTCCGGGTCGGACGCAATCTCGGGCTCACCAACCTGCTCGGCCGCGACCAGATCGACCCGCGGTGTCGAGAGCACGTCGCGCTCGAGGTTGTCGACGAACTGCGCGAGCAGCTTGGCGGAGACGTCGGCCATGACGCCGCGGCCGAACTGGGCCACCTTGCCGGTGATCGAGAGGTCGGTCAGGACCGAGACCCGGGTGCCCTCGCCGTCGGGATCGAGGCGCATCTCGATGCTCGCCGACGCGTTGCCCTGGCCACGCGTGTCGCGTCCGGTACCGACGATGACCGCGACGTGCGCGGTGTCGTCCCGGGACTCGAACCGGGCCGTGCCCTTGTACTGCGCGGTGATCGGACCGACCTTCACCTTGACGACGCCACGGAACTCCTCGCCCGCGATCTCCTGGAGCGCAGCGCCGGGGAGACACGGCGCGATCCGTTCGATGTCCATGAGCACGTTCCAGGCCTGTTCGACCGGCAGGTCGACCCGGAAGGAATCCTCGATCTCCACCTAGCCCTCCATCTCTCGCGCCACGCGTTCCAGGTCCTCGGCCGTGTCGACGTCGTCGGGTCGGCCGGTGTCGGTGCAGTCGACCTCGGTCACCACGACCTCGTCCATCAGCGCCCGGGCGCCGACGTCGCCCGAGAGCTTCCGGACCCGTGGCCACAGCTCCCGTGCCAGCAGCACCGGGTTCTGCCGCCGTCCACCGTAGGTGGCCACGGCCAGGGTCGCGCCGGCATCGTAGGCGGCCACCAGCCGGCGGTACGCGTCCGGGCCCACGAGCGGTTGGTCGGCCAGGCCCACGCACACCGCGTCGACCTGGCGCCAGCCGTCGAGCGCGCGGACCAGCGCGCGCAGGCTGTGCGCGATCCCCCGCCGGGCGGCGGGTGCGCGGATGACGTCGACCCCCTGGGGCAGCGCCTGCTCGATGCGCAACGCGATCGGTCCCACGACGACGCCCACGGGTCGCAGCCCCGATGCCACCGCGGCGTCGACCGCCCAGCGCACGAGCGGACGCCCACCGAGATCGGCGAGCTGTTTCGCGGCGCCGAACCGCTGCGCGCGTCCGGCCGCGAGGATGCCGACCGCGACGCTCAGGCGATCGCCTCCAGCGCGCGGCGGGTCAGCACCCGTGCGAGGTGCTCGCGGTACTCGATCGTCGCGTTGATGTCCGCCGACGGCTCGGTCCCCTCGTGGGCCACGGCGGCGGCGTCCCCGGCGGACGCGCCGCGTGCGAGCGCGGACTCGACGGCACCGGCCCGCAGCGGCGTTGGGCCCATGTTCACCAGCGCGACCCTCGTCGTGTCCTGCGCCTGCACCGCCAGCGCGCCGACGATGGCCCAGTCCTGGGCCCGGCGGTTGAACTTCTCGTACGCGAATCCGTCGGGGCCGGTCTTGGGCACGCGGATCTCGGTGAGCAGCTCGTCGGGTGCCAGCGCGGTCTCGAGGAACCCGGTGAAGAAGTCGGCCGCCGGGATCACCCGCTCGCCTCCCGGACCGCGGGCCACGAGCCGGGCGTCGAGCGCGAGGAGGACGGCGGGCAGGTCGCTCGCCGGGTCGCCGTGCGCGGCGGATCCGCCGATCGTGCCGCGATGGCGGACCTGGTTGTCGCCGACCTCGGCCGCCACCGCCCGGAGCACGCCACACTCGGCACGGAGCAGCCCGTCGGTCTCGAGGTCGCGATGCCGACTCAGGGCGCCGACGGCCAGGTGGTCGCCGGCGTCGCGCACGTAGCGGAGATCGTCGAGACGGCCGACGTCCACCAGCACGCTCGGGACTGCGAGGCGCAGCTTCATGAGCGGCAGCAGCGACATCCCGCCGGCGAGCAGCTTGGCCTCGTCACCGTGCTCGGCCAGCGCGGCCGCAGCACCGTCGATCGAGTCGACCCGGAGGTAGTCGAACGCGGCGGGAATCACCGGGCTCCCTGCATGGTCTCGGCGGCGGCGAGCACCGACTGGACGATGTTGTGGTAGCCGGTACAGCGGCAGAGGTTGCCCTCGAGCCCGAGCCGGACGTCGCGCTCGGTCGGCGTCGGGTTCTCCTCGAGGAATCCCACCGCGGCCATGATCATGCCGGCGGTGCAGTACCCGCACTGGAGGCCGTGGTGCTCGTGGAAAGCCTGCTGGACGGGATGCCACGCGTCGCCCTCGGCGAGCCCCTCGATCGTCGTGACCGCCGCGCCGTCGGCCTGGGCCGCGAGCATCGTGCACGACTTCACCGTTTCGCCGTCCACGAGCACGGTGCAGGCACCGCAGCTCGACGTGTCGCACCCGATCTTGGTGCCGGTGAGCGCGCAGTCCTCCCGGAGGTACTGCACCAGCAGCGTGCGCGGTTCCACGTCGTGGGCGTGCACCTGCCCGTTGACCGTGATCTCGATCTGCATGAGTCGGGAGTCTGGCAGATCGGCCGCGGGCCGGGTCAGACCGCGGCGACGATCTTGGCGAGGGCCCCGGGTTTGTCCCAGCTCATGCCCATGGCGTTGACGCGCCTGTGGCGGATGACGCCGTCCGCGTCGATCACGAACGTCGAGCGCTTCACCGGGATCGGCCCGAAGCCCTTCACGCCGTAGGCGCTGATCACCTGCTTCTCGGGATCCGAGAGCAACGGGAACGGGAACTGCTTCGCGGCGATCCACTTCTCGTGCGAGTCCAGATCCTGCGGCGAGATGCCGAGCAGCACCGCCTGCACGCCCTGGAACTCGGCGAACTGATCGCGGTACTGGCACATCTGCTTGGTGCAGCCGGGCGTGAAGTCACCGGGATAGAACGCGAGCACCACCTTGCTGCCGCGGAACTCCGCGAGCGTGTAGTCGCGCCGCCCGTCCCCCGCCACGCCGGCAAGGGTGAAGTCGGGGGCGAGGTCACCGACGTCGGCGGGCATGGGATCTCCTCTACAGGACCGTCTGGAGCACGGTGTCGGGGATGTCGAAGTTGGCGTAGACGTTCTGCACGTCGTCGTGCTCCTCGAGCGCGTCGATCACTCGGAGCACCTGCTTGGCGCTGCTCGCGTCCTCGAGCGGTACGGATTGCTGCGGAAGCATCGTGAGATCGGCGCCGGTGAAGGCCATGCCGGCGTCCTCGAGCGCGGCACGGACCGCCGCGAGCTCGGTGGCCGGCGTCGTGACCTGCCAGGTGTCGCCCTGGTCCTCGACGTCCTCCGCGCCCGCCTCGAGCACGACCATCATGAGGTCGTCCTCGCCGGCGCTCTCCTTCGGGAGGATGACGACGCCCTTGCGCTCGAACTGCCACGAGACCGCGCCCGGCTCGGCGAGCGACCCACCGTTGCGGGTGAACACGTTCTTCACCTCGGAGCCGGTGCGGTTGCGGTTGTCGGTGAGCGTCTCCACGAAGACGGCGACGCCGTTCGGCGCGTAGCCCTCGTAGTTGACCTCCTCGTAGGTGACGCCCTCGAGCTCGCCGGTGCCGCGCTTGATCGCGCGTTCGATGTTGTCCTTGGGCATCGAGGCGTCGCGCGCCTTCTGCACCATCGTGCGCAGCGTGGGGTTCCCGTCGAGGTCGCCGCCTCCCGAACGCGCCGCGACCTCGATCTGGCGGGCCAGGCGCGCGAAGAGCTTGCCGCGGGCCGCGTCGGCGGCGCCCTTCGCGTGCTTGATCGAATGCCACTTGGAATGGCCCGACATCTAGGCGACCTCCTGGAGGAACAGCTCGTGGACCCGGAGATCTCCCGCGATCTCGGGATGGAACGTGGTGACCCAGACCCGACCCTGCCGGGCGAGCACGGGTCGACCATTGTGCTCGGCGCGGACCTCCACCGCGTCACCGACCGATTCGATGGCCGGGGCGCGGATGAACACCCCCGGGAACGGGCCGCCGCGGAGCCCGGCGACCTCGAGCGGCGCCTCGAAGGAGTCTCGCTGGCGGCCGTACGCGTTGCGACGGGCCACGAGGTCGATCACGCCGAGGGGTTCCTGGTCGGGGCGCCCGTCGAGCACCTCACGGGCCAGCACGATCAGCCCCGCACAGGTGCCGAGGACGCCGAGCCCGTCGGCGATGGCATCCAGCAGGGGAGCCCGGACGCCCGACGTGTCGAGCAGGCGCTGCATCGTCGTCGACTCGCCGCCGGGGATCACGAGCGCGTCGAGGCCGCTCAGACCCTCCGGCCGGCGAACCTCCACCGCGTCGACCCCGAGAGCGTCGAGCACCTCCCGGTGCTCCCGGAACGCGCCCTGGAGCGCGAGCACCCCCGCCTTCATGATGGCTGGGCTCGCCGCTCGGGGGGCTTCCCCCGTCGCGGGCGCTCGCGCCGCGGTGCACCTCCGCCCGTCAGGCTCCGGTGCACGTCATCCGCCGGTGCGTCCGTCACCAGCCGCGATCGGCGAGCTTGGTCTCGAGCCCGGCGATCTCGGCTCCCGGCATCGCGGCGCCGAGGCCCCGCGACACCTTGGCGACGATCGCCGCGTCGGCGAAGTGGGTGGTCGCTTCGACGATCGCCTTCGCCATGACCTCGGGCTGCTCACTCTTGAAGATCCCCGAGCCCACGAACACGGCCTGCGCGCCGAGCTGCATGACGAGCGACGCGTCGGCCGGCGTGGCGATGCCGCCGGCGCAGAACATCGGGACCGGCAGCTCCCCGCGCGCGGCGACCTCCTGCACCAGCTCGACCGGCGCCCGGTGCTCCTTCGCGGCGGCGTAGAGCTCCTCGGACCCGGCGACGGTGAGCGCGCGGATCGCGCCGAGGATGGACCGGAGGTGGCGGACGGCCTCGACGATGTTGCCGGTGCCGGCCTCGCCCTTCGAGCGAATCATGCATGCGCCCTCGGAGATGCGCCGGAGCGCCTCCCCCAGGTTCGTCGCGCCGCAGACGAAGGGCACCGTGAACCCCCACTTGTCCACGTGGTGGGCTTCGTCGGCGGGGGTGAGCACCTCGGACTCGTCGATGTAGTCGACCCCGAGGGACTGGAGCACCTGGGCCTCGGCGAAGTGCCCGATCCGGCACTTGGCCATCACCGGGATGGTGACGGCGGCCTGGATCCCTTCGATCATCGACGGGTCCGACATGCGGGCGACGCCGCCGTCACGGCGGATGTCGGCCGGGACCCGCTCGAGCGCCATCACCGCCGACGCACCTGCGTCCTCGGCGATCTTGGCCTGCTCGGGGGTGACGACGTCCATGATCACGCCACCGCGGAGCATCTCGGCCAGGCCGCGCTTGACGCGTGCCGTGCCGACCTGCGATCCCTGGGGTTCGGTCATTCCCCGATGCTACCGGCCGACCCGGTGCGGGCCGGGTCCGAAACCGCTCCGCGTCAGGACGCCGGTGGCGTGGCGACGGGCGTGACGTCGATCGAGTAGCTCGTGTCCGGCAGCTCGACCCACGTCGAGCCCGGCATCAGGTGGATCGGCGCTCCGGTCCCGTCGACGAACTCGATGCGGTTCGCCTGGTCGGCGCGCTTCCAGGTTCCCTCGACGATCCGACCGTTGGTGAGCACCTTCACCGGCCCCTCCCCCAGGAGCTGAGCCTGGGCACCGATCTGGCCGACCCCGCCCGTATAGGTGACCGGGATCACGATCACGTTCTGCGGCTGGATCCTTGCTCCGGACTTCATCGCGAAGGGCTGCCCACCGACGGTACGCGCCCAGGTTCCCGTGGTCGCGTTCCACGTGTAGGTGGGATCGAAGCCGCGGGCGAATCCGATGTGCACGGCGGTGACCGCGGACCCATCGGTGACGGGCTTCGCCGCGTAGTCGAACAGCGCCGGCGGAGGCACGGGCTCGCCGCCCATGGCGAAGAGCGCCGGCGGGTGCGCGTAGAGGTTGTGCGGCGCCGAACGACTCGAGTCCCGGAACATGGCCGGGCCCGCGCTGCTCTCGTCGACGAGCTTGACCGGGGCCTGGCTGATGCCGTCGATCGCGTACTTCGCCCCGCCCGAGTAGGCGAACACCCCGCCGACGGGCCAGACGATCAGTGGGTCGGTCAGGCGGACCGACCGCACCGGCCCGACCACGTCGGGCGCCTGGGACTGGAACATCGCGAGCAGGCGCGTCGCCTGGCCCTCGACGACCTCGTCCCACACCACGTCGGCGCCATCGACACCGGTCTGGGGTCGCGCGTCGGGCACGTTGTCGATCTTGATCGAGACCACGGGTCGGGTCTGGGCGGCGCCACTCGGATCCGGCAGCCCCGTGAGCGGGGCGACCGGCGGTGCGGTCGTCGTCGATACCGGTTGCTTCCCACCCGACGACGCCTTCGAGCCGCTGCTCCCGCACGCGGCGAGCGCCGTCGCTCCGGCCACCAGCGCCGCCGCCGTGACGAGCCTTCTCACATCGCCTCCAGGGCCTTGATCCGCTCGTCGAGCGGAGGATGGGTGTCGAACATCCGGTTGAGCTTGTTCGACTTGGCCTTCCCGCCCTCGGTCTTCTCGTCCCGCTCGAGCGGACTCTCGATCCAGAGCTGCGCGGTGGCACGGGTCGCGTGGTGGACGACGGCCTGGTCGTCCTGCAGCTTCTTCAGCGCCGAGATCAGGCCCGGCGGGTAGCGGGTGAGTTGGACACCCGACGCGTCCGCGAGCAGCTCCCGGCGCCGGCTCATCGAGAACTGCATCAGCTGGGCGGCGAAGGGCGCCAGCACGAGCAGCGCGGCGGCCAGCACCACCAGGACCAGGCCGATGGCGCCACTGTCGTTGTTGTCCCGGCGCCCGCTCCGGCCACCGAACCACATGAAGCGCAGCCCCAGGTCGGCCATCAGCGCGACCGCACCGACCGCGGTGACCGCGACCGTGGAGACGAGCATGTCGTAGTTGCGCACGTGGCTGAGCTCGTGCGCGAGCACGCCTTCGAGCTCCACGCGGTTCATCGTGTCGAGCAGCCCGGTCGTCACCGCGATCGCCGCGTGCTTCGGGTTGCGGCCCGTGGCGAACGCGTTGGGCGCGGGATCGTCGACGACGTACAGGCGGGGCTTGGGCAGCCCGGCCGCGATGCACAGACCCTCGACGAGGTTGTGGTAGCGGGCGTACTCCGGCCCGTCCGCAGGCTTCGCGCGACTGGCGGCGAGCGCGATCTTGTCCGACGCGTAGTAGGAGGTCCACGCCATGGCGATCGCGATCACGATGGCGATCGGCACGATCGCGACCCCGGCGCGCAACAGGACGCCGAGCGCGATCGCGACCGCCGCGATCAGCAGGACGAAGGCCGCGAGCATGACGAACGTCCGCCGCTTGTTGCGCGCGATCTGCTCGTACATTCCCATGCCGGCGGACGTGGCGGAGATCAGAACTGGACGGCGACCGGGCCCTGCTCACCCGGGTCGCCCTCGAAGTACTCACGAGGGGTGAAGTTGAACATCCCGGCCAGCGCGTTGGCGGGGAACGACTGGATCCGGGTGTTGTAGCCCAGCACGGAGTCGTTGTAGAACTGCCGCGAGTAGGCGATCTTGTCCTCGGTCGAGGTCAGCTCCTCCTGCAGGTTCAGGAAGTTCTGGTTCGCCTTGAGGTCCGGGTAGGCCTCGGCCACCGCGAAGAGGCTCTTGAGCGCTCCGCTCAGCGCGTTCTCGGCCTGCGCCTGGGCCTGGGGCGGCCCGGACTGCGCGCCGATGGCATTCGCCCGCGCCTGGGTGACGGACTCGAACACGCCCTTCTCGTGGGCGGCGTAGCCCTTCACCGTCTCCACGAGGTTCGGGATGAGATCGTGCCGGCGCTTGAGCTGCACCGCGATCTGGGAGAACGCGTTGTCGATGCGGTTGCGGGTCCGTACGAGGCCGTTGTAGGTGACGACCACGAACAGGAGCAGCAGCACGACGACGACTGCGACGATGATGACGACGACCATGGACACTCCTCGAGGGGATCGGTCTCCCCTGCATCGTAGGCCGGGGGTCCCCCCGACCTCCGGACGCCCCCGATCACCCAGAGGGCCCGCGCACGGGCCCGGCGCTCAGCGGCCGGCGTGCAGCGCCTGCTCGTAGACGTCGAGATACCGGCCCGCGAGGCGCGACAGCGAGAACTCGGCGACCCGCGCCGCGCCGGCCTCCTCGAGCCGGGCCCGAAGGTCGTCCGCGTCGAGCAGCCGGCGCAGCCCGGCGCGGAGCGCGTCGGCATCGTCGGGAGGGACCATCCACGCGGTCTCGTCGTGCCGCGCGACGTTGCGGTAGCCGGGGATGTCCGACGCGAGCACGCACGTACCCGCGGCCATGCCCTCGAGCAACACGATCCCGAACGACTCCTGGCCGGTCGCGGGGGTGCAGAACACCGTCGCGCCCTTGAGCCGTGCCAGCTTCTCGGTCTCGGTCAGACGCCCGAGCCACTCGACGTGCGGGGTGCGGCGCGCCTTGAGGCTCTCGGTCTCGGGGCCGTCCGAGGCCACCCACAGGACGGCGTCGCGGTCGAGCCCGGTCCAGGCGTCGAGCAGCACCCCCAACCCCTTGCGCGGCTCGTGCCGGCCGAGGAACAGCACGCCGGGCCGGTCCGCCACGACGGGCTCCACCTTCGCGTACTCGTCGAGGTCCACCCCGTTGGGCAACAGGAGATAGGAGCCACCGAGCGCCGCCTCGGCCATCGCGCGTGCGTCCGGGCTGACCGCGACGCGCACGGCCAGCCGCTTGGCGGCACTGACGGCGATCTTGCGCAGCGCCTTGTACGCGGTGTGCCCGGACTCGGACGCGGCGTGGAACGTGCCGACCTTCGGGATCTCGCTCCCGAGCAGGGCCGCGCTCGTCGGTCCCGGCACGAGCGGCTCGTGCAGGTGGAGCACGTCGGGGTCGAACACCCGGAGCGCCTCCAGCGTGCGGTCCGACGCGATCCGCTGCGCCTCGGCCATGGGTGACACCGACCCATTCGTCGCGAACCCGACGCTGGCGCCGACGGTCGTGATCCCCGGCCCCGGCGGTGGGCCGTCAGTCGGCCCGATCACTCGCGCGTCGACGCCCAACGTGCGCAGCGCGCGGGCGAGACCGAGCACCTGGCCCTGGACGCCACCCGGCACCGACAGCGAGTACGGGGAGAGGATCGAGACGCGCATCAGTGATCGTGGTCGCTCGGCCAGTTGGGCTGCATCACGTGCCACTGCTCCGGCGCCATCCGCACGTACTCCTCGAACCGGTGGGCGAGCTCCTGCGTCACGCGCGCGACATCCTCGCGCAGCCGGCCCTTCCGCTCCGTGGGGATCGGCGCCCCCACCCGCACGAAGTGCTTGCCGTGGGGTCGGAAGTAAGCCGCCGTCGGGAGGAGGACCGCCCCCGAGCGCAGCGCGAGCGTGGCCGGGCCCCCGGGCAGCGTCGTCTCCTCGCCGAAGAACTGCACGGCCATGCCATCGCCGGCGATGTCCCGATCGCTCAGCAGGCACACCACGCGATTGTCCCTGAGCGCCTGCAGGACACCGGAGGCCGCCCGCGCGCCGAGCGGGATCACCTCCATGCCGATCGCGCGCCGGACCCCGGCGAACCACTCGAACAGCTCCGGTGGCTCCACCGGCTCGACCACGACCGTGGGCGGGAGTCCCCGACCCGCGAGCCAGGCCGCGGCGAAGTCGAAGCCGCCGAGGTGCGGTAGGGCGAGGATGAGACCCCGGCCGCCGTCGAGTGCGGCGGTGATGTGCTCGAAGCCCACCGACGTGACGCGTGACTCGACCGAGCCCCGCGCGTCGGCCGGGAGGCGGAACAGCTCGAGCCAGTACCGGCCGTAGGACGCGAAGGTGTCGGACACCGCGCGTTCGAGCGCGAAGCCTTCGAGGGCGCCGTCGGTCGCGCGCTGCAGGTTCCGCTTCACGAGGCGTCGACGCTCGCCGAGCAGCGGCGCGAGCATCCGTCCGGTCACCTCGGCGAGCGGCAACCCCACTCGGGACGGGACCGCGTTGGCCACGGCGGCACCCACGCGATACGCCACGTACGACGGTGAGGGCACCGGTTCCTCAGGGGCGACTGCGCCGACTCGCGCGACCGCCCGACGAGCCTGCGGACGGGACCCGCGACCGCGACCGGGCGTGGGCACGGCGTCCGCGTCCGCGCTGTTCGCGCGGCGGTGGCGCACGGTGAGGAACCGGGGCCGGGCCGGGAGGTCCGACGCCTGGCGCCACACCTTCACGAACCGGTGGACGACCGTCACCGCCAGCAGCACGATCATGATCCAGAGCACCGGAACGATCACGTCGAACGCGAGGCCGATGCCGAGGAGCACCATTCGCTCCGCACGCTCCATGAGCCCGCCGCGCGCGTCGTACCCGAGGCTCTCGGCCTTGGCCCGCTCGTAGGACACGAGCATCGCGAGCGCGACGGCAACGAGCGCCAGCATCTGTTCGCGACCACCGTCGCGACCGAGGTACCAGGCGACGCCACCGAAGACCAGTGCGTCGGACGCGCGATCGATCACGGAATCGAAGAACGCGCCACGCGGCGTCGCGCGACCCGAGCTGCGGGCCACCAGACCGTCCAGGAGATCCACGAGCCCGCTCGCGCTGAGTCCGATGACGCCCCAGACCAGGTGACCGGACCCGACGAGCACCGCGGTCGCGATCGAGAGCGCGAGCCCGGCCCACGTGAGCATGTCGGGACCGATGCCGACCCGTTCGAGTCCGTGGCCGATCGGGGTGAGTCCACGCGACACAGTGGCGCGGAGTCGACCGTCGAGCATGTAGGGCGCGCTCCCTGTGGGCGACGAGAAGCAGTCACGGTACCACCGGTCCCCCGGAGCGCCGGGCATGGCCCGCGTGGCGCTCCACCCTGGTGGAGACCGCCGGAGCGCACCTAGCATCGCCCGCACCCGGCACTCAGGGAGGTCGAACGTGCAGACGTTTCCGACGGCCAAGATCCGCAACGTGGCGCTCGTCGGTCACGGCGGGACCGGCAAGACCACGCTCGCGGAGGCGCTGCTCTTCGCGAGCGGCGGCATCCCCCGGGTCGGCAGAGTCGAGGACGGCACCACGGTGTGCGACTTCGACCCGGAAGAGGCCCGACGCCGACTCTCGGTCTCCCTGGCGCTCGCCCCGGTCGAGTTCGAGGGCCACAAGATCAACGTCCTCGATACGCCGGGGTACGCCGACTTCGTCGCCGATGTCGCGGCGGCCTTCCGGGTGGCCGATCTCGCCGTGTTCGTGGTGTCGGCGGTCGAGGGGGTCGAGGTGCAGACCGAGGTCGCATGGCGCATGGCCGACGAGATCGGCCTGCCCCGCATCGTGTTCGTGAACAAGCTCGACCGCGAGCGCGCGTCGTTCGAGCAGACCCTCGACCAGCTGAAGGAGCGGTTCGGCGCCGGCATCGCGCCGCTGGAGCTCCCGATCGGCGACGAGGCCGACTTCCGGGGTGTGATCGACCTCCTGAGCGACACCGCCGAGACCTACTCCGGCGGCTCCCCGCTCGGCATCGAGGGTCCGGTCCCCGACGACATGGCCGCCGAGGAGCACTCCGTGCACGACGCCCTCATCGAAGGGATCGTCGTCGCGGACGACGACCTCACGGAGCGCTACCTCGCCGACGAGAAGATCGAGCTCGGTGAGCTCGGCCATGCCCTCGCCCGCGGCATCGACGACGCCACCGTCTTCCCGGTGCTGTGCGGGAGTGCGGCCAAGCTCATCGGCGTCGACCGCCTGGCGCGCTTCATCGTCGAGGAGGGACCCGAGGCCCACGTCGCCGGCGACGACGCGCAGACGGCCCTGTTCGTGTTCAAGACCATCGTCGACCCCTACGTCGGGCGCGTGAACCTGTTCAAGGTCCTCCAGGGCGTGCTGCGCGCCGACGCGACGCTCGTGAACGGACGGACGGTCCACGACGAGCGGCTCCACCAGGTGACCACCATGCGGGGCAAGGAGCACGAGCCGGCGACCGAGCTGCATGCGGGCGACATCGGTGCGGTCGCGAAGCTCGGCGACACGACCACCGGCGACGTCCTCGCCGAGCGCGGCACCGACATCTCGGTCGACCCCTTCGTGCCGCCGGACCCCGTGCTGTCGGTGGCGATCGAGGCGAAGTCCAAGAACGACGAGGACAAGCTCGCCACCGCGCTCCACCGCCTCGTCGACGAGGATCCCGCGCTCCGGGTCGACCGCGATCCCGAGACGCACCAGACGCTCCTGCGTGGGATGGGCGAGACGCACCTCTCGATCACGCTCGAGCGACTCGCACGCAAGTTCGGCGTCGAGGTCGACACGGTCGACGTGAAGGTCCCCTACCGCGAGACGATCACGGACACGGCCGAAGCAGAGGGCAAGGTGAAGAAGCAGAGCGGTGGCCACGGCCAGTACGCGGTCGCCTCACTCCGCGTCGAGCCGCTCGAGCGCGGCAGCGGCGTGGAGTTCGTGGACAAGATCGTGGGCGGCGCGATCCCGCGTCAGTACATCCCCGCGGTCGAGAAGGGGGTGCACGAGACGACCGAGCACGGCGGCGTGTTCGGGTTCCCCGTCGTCGATGTGCGCGTCACGTGCTTCGACGGCAAGAGCCACGCGGTGGACTCGTCCGAGATGGCATTCAAGAACGCGGCGTCACTCGGTTTCAAGGAGGCGATGGCGGCTGCCGGGCCGATCGTGCTCGAGCCCGTCAGCGAGCTGGTCGTCACCGTGCCCGAGGCGAACCAGGGCGACATCATGGGCGACCTCAACGCCAAGCGCGGCCGGATCCAGGGCACCGCGGTCGTCGGCAACGGCGAGGTCGAGATCGTGGCGCAGGTCCCGACGTCGGAGGTCCTGCGGTACACGATCGATCTCCGCTCCCTCACCGGCGGCCGCGGCCGGTTCTCGGCGACGCACTCCCACTACGACCCCGTCCCCGCGCACCTCGCGGAGAAGCTCCAGACGACGCCGGTCAGGGCTTCGGCGTGACGTCCTCGACCCGCGCCAACCCGGGCGAAGCCGGTGGCCGCTGATCTCGTACACCTGCACGGGGTTCGGCCCGTTGTGGAAGAACCGCGGCACCAGCGTCGACCAGAACTCGACGCGATCTGATCCGGGTGCGCGGTAGGAGACGCTCAGCCCCGCGACGACACCATTGACCACGATCGCGAGCTGGCGACCGGCCCGGTCGATCGTCGTCCAGCCATGGATCCCGACGAAGGGCGTCTTCGGGGATGACTGGTTGACGAGCAGGTACCGGAGCGGACCGTCGAGCACGACCGTCGCCCCCGAGCCGGCCGGATCGACCGAGCCCGCCACGGGTGCACCGATCAGCGACGCGTACGGACCGACCGAGAACACCCGCTGGTCCGGCGCGGAGCTGGGCGGCGCCGCCCGACGGGCGAGCACCTTCCTGAACTCCGTCGCGCGATCGAAGTGGAGGAACGAACCCTGCGGATGCAGCGGGCTGCGGGACCAGTCGAACATCGGGAAGGTCCGCGCGGTCCGGGGCGGCCCCGTGAGCGATCGGCCGTCGACCGGCCACGGCAGCCGGATCCCGAGGTGGTCGGCGATCGTCGGGAGCACGTCGATCGACTCCGCGGGACGGTCGTCGATGCCCGCCGGCGTGCTGGTTCGGGGCCTTGATCAGCAACGGGGTCCAGGCGATGTCGGGGATCGTCGCGCGGGTCACACCACGGATCGGCGCGCCGCCCCGGAACGCGACCCCGTGGTCGGCGGTCACGACGAGGAGCGTGTCGTCGTAGACGCCGAGCGCGCGCAGACGAGCGACGACACCGCCGACGAACGTGTCGGCCGCCTGCACCTGGAGCAGGTGGCGGACGCGCATCAACGCGCCGATCTCGTCGCTCGGCCAGTCCTGGCCGTGCAGGCCAGTCGTGTGCCCGGGCAGCGCCACGTAGTCCTGACCCGTCGGCAAGTAGTGCCACGGGAAGTGCGGGAGCAGGACATGCAGGAAGTCGAGGCGCGGCCGAGACCCACCGGGGCGGAGCGTGGCGAGGAACCGGTCCGCCGTCGTCATCGCCTGCGTGTCCTCGGCGCCGAGGCCTCCGAACACGGGCGTGTCCGCGTGCGCCGGATCGGCGAAGTCGCCCCAGATCGACGCGACGTCGCGGAGCATGCCGCGCAGACCGGGATGGACGCCGAGCGCTCGACGCGTCGGTGCGCACAGGTGCTCGGGACACAGCCGGGTGACCGACTCGTGGACGTTCATCGCGTACCGACCACCGAGCAGCGTGAACAGGTTGTGAGGATGCTCCGCGACCACGGGAACCTTCTCCCCCGGGGTCGGGAGCCGGCCGGTGAGGATCGCGGGAACCGCCGCCTCCGTGTAGGGCGCGACCGTCGTGTCGTTGCGGTACCAGGTGCCGCCGTGCTCAGCGCCGCGAGGTTCGGGAAGAGCTCGGGGTCGATGGCGCCGGCGCCGTCGAGCAGCGACACGAGCGGGAACTCGTCCATGACGATCACGACGACCCGGTGGGGCGTCGACACCACGACCTTCGCCGCGGCCGGTTCGGAGCCGAACACCACCGTCGTCGCGGGCGAGGCCACGAGGAGCACGGCCGCGAACAGCACCGGCGCGACCGCGAGGAACCGGCACCAGAGCCGCGCGGGGGGCCACCGCAGCACGACCATCGCCGCCACGGCCGTGACGATGCCCGCCACGATCACCGCCGCTTCGCCGAGACCGAGCGCGTGCTTGGCGACCTCGGCCGCGATCACCCCGATCCCGACCGCGAGCAGCACCGCGTGGGTGCCGGCACGGCGCATGCGGGAGCAGGAGCCCGACGAGCAGTTCGATCGCGAACGCGACCGACGGCGGGAGCAGCACCACGACTGCGACCATCACGATGACACGCGTCGGGCTCTGGCCCCACGCCACGAACAACCCGGCGTTCTTGGCGAGCAGGTCGAACGTCGGCTGCGCGATCGCCAGCCCGAAGATCCCGACCAGCTCGAGGAACCTGCGCGACCTCTGTTCCCAGCGGACCGACTCTCCGCACGCCCCCCGGCCCGCTCATGGGCGGGTGACGCTACCGGCTCGCCGTGACCACCCGACCGCGCGAGCCGCCGCGCCTACGGCAGGACTGGCGCGGGTGGGGCGAGGATCGACTGAATGCAGTCGCGCCCGCGAAGCGGACCTCACCGCTCGAATACGTCTCGCAGAACCACGGGTAGGCGGGGAGCCCACCCGGGCAGAGGTGCAGTCCGGCCTGCGATCCCCGTCGATCGTCCGAACCGGGATGATCGCGGCCGGTGCACCCCATCGCCTCGGTCTCATTCGCGAAGGCACGGCAGCATGTCGGTGTAGACGCCACCAGACGAGAGCGCGTCCCGCACCTACGTGCGAGACGCTCACTCCGTGGTAGTCCGAGGCGAGTTCCGTGCGCGATCAGCGCCGTCTGCGCAACCACCTCGTCGCGGACCGGATCGAGCATCGGTGGGGCGACATCGAAGACCATCTTCGCCCCCGAGGCCGTCACCGCGGAGAAGATCGCATCGAGATCCTCGCGGGTCTTGGTGTAGTACTCCGGCGATCCCATCTCGATCGGCTGGCCGGTGGGATCGACCATGCAGGGATACGTGGCGTTGTAGCTGTTGCCGGCGGCGGTGAGCACGACCACCTTCGGGTGGTAGGTCGCCGAGATCGTCGGCCACCCAGTCCCGCCACAAGCATGGCGCGGTCCCCGGGAACGGAGTGCACTCGCGCCTTCCAGGTCGGTTGTCGCGAGGATCTGCTCGTTGAAGCTCGGTGCACGATTCCCAGGTGAGCGAATCGCCGTACACGAGTGCGGTGTCGGCAACGCCGATCAGCCCGGTACCGCGTCCGGCCGTCGGGATCGGTGACGGTGATCCCGCGGGCGACCGCGGGCGCATCCGCGCCGGCCGTCATCGTGACGTCGAGGTGGCTCGCGTCGATCACGGTCGTCGAGACGACCGTGATCCCGAGGCCGTTGACCGATGCCGTCGCACCCGGAGCGAACTCGCTACCGCCGATGTGCATCGTCGACGTCGCGCCACCGCGAGACCCACGCCGGTGTCGCCGAGGTGACCGTGACCGGAGGAAGGACCGAGAGGCAGTTGTGACATGAGGACTTCCCGAAGTCCGGATTCCGCACCTTCAGGGTCCTCACGCCGAGTGGCGCGTCGTCCTTCGGCATCGCGATGACGTCAACCTGGGTGGAGCTGACGTAGGTAGCCTTCAGCACCACCTTCTTGGGGGCTGTCACCTTGACCCGCGGCTCGAACCCCGTACCCGTGACCGTGATCGCGGTCGAGATCCCGGGGGACACCGCCGAGGGGCTCACCGCCGTGATCCTCGGTGCCGGCGTGATCGTGAGGCACGACGCGCACGTGACGCTTCCCCCATCGGGATTCGTGACGACGATCGAGCGAGGCCCCGGGGTGGCGGTGGCGCCGATCACCAACTTCACCTTCAGCTGCGTCCCGGTGACGACGACGACCCGCTTGACGGTGGCCCCGCCGCCCGGCACTGCAACCGACGCCCCGGCCGAGAACCCCGACCCGGTGAGCACCACCGCCTTCGACGCGCCCTGCCCGAGCACCGATGGAGACACCTTGCTGACCGTGACCATGGCGGCCGAACCGGCCGGAAGGGCGAACAGGCCCACAGCACCGAGCCCGGCAAGGACTGCCAGCGACGGTCGCGCGACGAGTCGGGATCCGTCGTGCCGCTGCGCGCTCCACTGCCTGTCTGCCCCCTGCCCTGCCCTGCCCGTTCGGCTGGACGCCAGAAGATAGCAGGGAGGTCTCCCCCGGGCCGCCGTTCAGCTCAGCCCGAACTCGGACCAGTCCTCGGGGTTCGCCTCGGTGTAATCGCCGATGACGTGGCCGTCGACGGCGTCGCACTCGACGAGACCGCGCAGGCTGGGCGGCTCGTCGGCGCTGTAGAGCAGGATCCGCCACGCCGGCCGGCTCCGGAGCCCGTACCAGGCGAGCTGCGCGGACGCGTGCCCGACCGGGAAGCCCACGGTCCGGCTCGCCGTCGCGAGGGCCTCGGTCTCGTTGATCCCGAGCTTCCACCCCGCGGCGAAGTGGTACGCGCCGATCGCCAGGAGAATGAGCCCCACCGCCAGCAGCCCGCCGTTCCCGCTCTGCGCGTACTGGGCCAGGCAGCCCGCGGCGATGACGAGGTCGATGGTGCCCGTGATCCGGCGCTTGGCGTTGTCGGGGAAGACCGTCGGGCCCACGAAGTGCGTGACGTCGAGGTCCTCGGGGAGCGCGTCTCCCGCGCCGATCGGCTCCTCGCTCCCGTCGCTCACGGGCGGAGGCTACCGATCACTCGTTCTCACGCGCGAAACGCGCCGCTTCCGGCGCGGATCCGGTGCGCGAAGCGGTTCGGGGGTGGTTCAGGACGTCGGCCAGGCGGCGCGGAGCTTCTCGTAGGAGTGGCGGAGGCTCTCGGGGAGCACCCGGGCCTCGGCGACGGCGGTCATGAAGTTGGTGTCGCCGTTCCAGCGGGGCAGGACGTGGACGTGGAGATGGCCCGGGACCCCGGCGCCGGCCGCGCGGCCGATGTTCGCACCGACATTGATCCCCTCGGGCCGGTACACCGACTCGACCGTGCCGGTCGCGCGCTGGGTCGCGTGCATCAACGCGGCCGCCTCGTCGGTGGTCAGATCGGTGAGTGAGGCCACGTGACGGCGGGGGGCGACCATCACGTGGCCCGAGGTGTAGGGATACGCGTTCATCACCGCGAACGAGTCGGCCGCCCGCTCGAGGATCATCGCCTCGGCGTCGTCGAGCGCGAGGAACCCGCAGAAGAGGCAGCCCTCCGACGCGGGCACTCCCCCGTCATCGGCACCGATGCCCTCGATGTAGCCGGAGCGCCATCCCGCCCACAGGCGTTCGAGACTCATGTCCGGTCGCGAACCTCGGTGGTGACCCGGGTCAGGAACGTCCTCGAGGTCCACCCCCCGTTCGGGGGCGTCGGTGCCGCGCTCGTTGACCCCGACGGTGATGTGCTGCTCGTCGTCGTCGCCGACCACGAGCACATACGGGATCTTGTCGGTCTTCGCCCGGCGCACGCGGTTGCCGAGCGTGTCGTTGTGCGCGTCGAGCACCTCGTACCGGATCCCCGCAGCGTGCAGCTTTGCCGCCACGGCGTCCGCGTACGCGTGGTGACGGTCCGCGACCGGGAGCACCGCGACCTGCACGGGCGCGAGCCAGGTGGGGAACGCGCCGGCGTAGTGCTCGAGCAGGACGCCGAAGAAGCGCTCGATCGAACCGAACAGCGCCCGGTGGATCATGATCGGCCGGTGGCGCTCGTTGTCCGCGCCGACGTAGTGCAGGTCGAACCGCTGGGGCAGCTGGAAGTCCACCTGGATCGTGGACATCTGCCAGGTGCGCCCGATCGCGTCCTGGACCTGGACCGAGATCTTCGGCCCGTAGAACGCACCGCCGCCGGGGTCCATGACGAGGTCGAGGTCCATGGTCATCGCGACGCGCCTGAGGACTTCGGTCGCCTCCTCCCACTCCTCGTCGGTGCCGACCGCCTTGCCCTCGGGTTTGGTGGACAGCTCGAGGTAGAAGTCGTCGAGTCCGTAGTCGCGCAGGAGTCCGAGGACGAAGTGCAACGTCGACGTGAGCTCCTCGGCGACCTGCTCCTTCGCACAGAAGATGTGCGCGTCGTCCTGGGTCATCCCGCGGACTCGCGTGAGCCCGTGCACGACCCCGGACTTCTCGTAGCGGTAGACCGTCCCGAACTCGAAGAGCCGCATCGGCAGCTCGCGGTAGCTGCGCGTCCGGCTCCGGTAGATCAGGATGTGGAACGGGCAGTTCATCGGCTTGAGGTAGTAGTCCGTGCCGCCGTCGAGCTCCATCGGCGGGTACATGCCGTCCGCGAACCAGTCGAGGTGGCCGCTGATCTCGAAGAGGTTCGACTTCGTGATGTGCGGTGAGTTCACGAACTCGTAGCCCGCGTCCACGTGCCGCTGGCGCGAGTAGTCCTCCATGACCTTGCGCACGATGCCGCCCTTGGGATGGAACACCGCGAGCCCGGAACCGATCTCCTCCGGGAAGGAGAACAGGTCGAGCTCGACGCCGAGCTTGCGGTGGTCCCGGCGCTCGGCCTCTTCGAGTCGGTGCAGATGCTCGGCGAGGGCGTCCTTGCTCTCCCACGCGGTGCCGTAGATCCGCTGGAGCTGCTCGCGCTTCTCGTCGCCACGCCAGTAGGCACCGGCGACGCGGGTGAGCTTGAAGGCACCGAGCTTGCCGGTGCTCGGGACGTGCGGACCGCGGCAGAGGTCGACGTACGCGGTCGAGCCGTCCCCGTGCAGGTTGCGGTACACCCCCACCACTCCGTCGCCGATCACCTCGCCGGCGTCGTCCTCGCCGGCGGCGCCGCTCGTGACGTTGCCGATGATCTCGCGCTTGAACGGCTGGTCGGCGAAGAGCTCCTCGCCCTCGGCCGCCGGATGCTCCTCGCGGACGAAGGCCTGGTCCTCCTTGACGATCTCGCGCATGCGCGCCTCGATGCGCTCGAGGTCGGTGTCGTGGAAGTGGCCGCCGTCGGGCAACTCGAAGTCGTAGTAGAAGCCGTCGGCGATGGCCGGCCCGATCGCGTATCTGGCTCCCGGGAAGAGGTCGAAGACGGCCTGCGCCATGACGTGCGCGGTCGAGTGGCGCAGCACCTCACGCCCCTCGGGAGTGTTGCCGGTGACCACCGCGACCTTCGCGTCGTGATCGATGGGCCGGGTGAGATCGACCGTCTCGCCGTCGACCTGCACCGCCAGCGCCGCTTTGGCGAGCCCGCGCCCGATGCTCGACGCGATCTCCGCACCGGTCGCGCCGGCGTGATACTCCCGCTCCGAACCATCCGGCAGCGTGATCGTGATCGTGTCCATCGGGCCGAGGCTACCGGTGGGCCCTCCTCACCACGGGGACGATTCGGCCGCTCTAGAGTCCCGCCGGACCGATCCGAGAGAGAAGGAGTCCCCATGGCCGCGGCCACCGCCGAACTCATCATGAGCGCATCCCCCGAGACCGTCTGGGCCATCGTGCGCGACTTCCACGGTCTGGCCACATGGATGCCCGGCATCGACGAGAGCGTCGCCGAGGGCGACGATCGCGTGCTCTCCATGATGGGGATGAGCATCCGCGAGCGACTGACCGACCTCGACGAGCCGGGCCGTTCGATCACCTACTCGATCGTCGAGGGCGCTCCGGTGGAGTCGCACTCGGCCACCATCACGGTCCACGACGCCGACGGCGGCTCCCGCGTGACCTGGGACGTCGACGCCACCCCCGACGAGATGGCCGCGATGATGCAGGGCATCTACCAGTCGAGCCTCGACGCGCTGAAGAACAAGGCCGAGAGCTAGGCGGACGCCAAGGGGCGTCGCGCGGGCGGATCAGACGGGACGGGTGACGTCCACGCCGATGAGCCGACCGAGGTCGCCGAGCACGGCCGGCGCCGTCGTGTCGGTCCCGCCGGAGAGGATCGCGTCCGCGAACTCACCGAGGGCCTCGATCGCGCGCGGCGCGTCGAGGTCGTCGTCGATCATGGCCCGCACACGCGCGGCGAAGGGTGCCGGATCGGGACCGTCGGAGCAGGCCGCCGCGGCCACGAGGCGGTGCAGCAGCGCGGTGCCGTCCTGGATGTCGGTGTCGTGCCACTCGAACCCGCTGCGGTAGTGGTGATGCATCAACGCGAGCCGAATCGCGCGGGGGTCGGTGGTCTGGCGGAGGTCGCTGATGAACACGAGGTTCCCGAGCGACTTGCTCATCTTCTCGCCCTCGTAGGCGACCATCGCCGAGTGGAGCCAGTGGCGCACGAACGGCTTTCCCGTGAGCGCCTCGCTCTGCGCGATCTCGCACTCGTGGTGCGGGAAGATCAGGTCGGTCCCGCCCCCGTGCAGGTCGAGCGTGGGTCCCAGCTCCTGCATCGCCATGGCCGAGCACTCCACGTGCCATCCGGGCCGACCGACACCGAACGGTGCGCGCCACGCGGGCTCGTCGGGTGCGCTCGGCTGCCACAGCACGAAGTCGAGCGGACTGCGACGGTGCGGATCGTCGGGGTTGCCACCGCGGGCCCGGGCGAGGCGCACCATCTGCTCCTCGGAGTATTGGGACAGCGAGCCGAACGTCGGGAACGTCGACACGTCGAAGTACGCGGTCCCGTGCGTGAGGTACGCGTGGCCGGAGTCGAGCAGGCGCTCGACAATCGAGACGATCTCGTCGATCGTCTCGGTGGCCCGGGGCTCGGCGATCGGCGGTCGCATCTCGAGCGCCTCCATATCGGCCCGGAAGCGCGTCAGCTCGGCTTCGGCCAGCTCGAGGTACGGCACCCCCAGCTCGCGTGCCTTGGGGAGGATCGAGTCGTCGACGTCGGTCACGTTGCGGACCATCTGGACCTCGTGCCCGAGCTCCTCGAGCCGACGGGTCAGGAGGTCGTACGTGAGGTACGTCGCCGCGTGGCCGAGATGGGTCGAGTCGTACGGCGTGATCCCGCACACGTACATCCGCACGATCGGCCCGGCCTCGAAGTCGACGACCGCGCGCCGGCGCGTGTCGTAGAGCCGTACCGCCACGTCAGAAGCCCGAGAGCCGCAGCCCGGCACGGACCTTGTGCCGGATGTTGATCGTGAGGAGCACCGCGGCGAAGGTCTCCATGCCGACCGCGTTCTCGAGCGAGCCGCCGTCGAAGGCGCGCAGATCCGGGATGGCGGAGATGATCTCCATCAGCGTGTGACGGGCGGCGTCGTCGTTCCCACACGCGACGACATCGCTCTCCATCTTCTCGTCGAGGTTGGCGAACTCGGCGGCCGGCACGAGGTGGAACGCGGTGACGACCTCGGATCGCCACAGCAACGCCTGCATCTCCTTGGCGATCGACCCGTGCGGGGGCAGGATGGCGTTGAACTCGGTGCCGTTGCGCACGAGGTGGTTCGCCATCGACACGACGATCTTGCCGGCGAGCTGATCGGCGAAGTACTTCGCCGTCGCCAGCGCCGCGTCGGCATGCACCGCGAGCACCACCACGTCGGCGTCGCAGGCGGCCTGGTTGTTGGCCGGGGTGATCCGGCCGACCCGGTCCCCCCACTCGGCGGTGAGCTCGTCGACGACGGCTTCGGCCTTCACCCGCTCCCGCGAGCCGGCGAGCACGTCGTAGCCGACGTCGCTCAACCGGGCCGCCAACCCTCGGCCCGCAGGCCCCGTCGCTCCCAGTACCCCGATCTTCACCGGGGCAGCTTGGCACGTGGGCACCGCGGTGTTGAAAACTGCGCCCGCGACGGGGATCGCGACGCGGGCCACGAAGGGGATCCGGGATGAAGTACGGCATGTTGTTCGCGAACGTCGGGCCGTTCGGGCAGCCCGAAGTCGCCGCGGAGCTCGGCGCGATCTGCGAGGAGACCGGAATCGAGTCGGTCTGGACCGTCGAGCACGTGGTCGTGCCCGGGGGCTACGCGTCGGAGTACCCCTACTCGCGGGACGGCCGCATGGCGGGTGGCGACGACAGCCCGATCCCCGACCCGCTCGTCTGGCTGACCTGGGTCGGCGCGCACACCACGGCACTGCGGCTCGCGACCGGCATCCTCATCCTCCCCCAGCGGAACCCGCTGGTCCTCGCGAAGGAGGTCGCGACGCTCGACCAGCTCTCGCAGGGACGCGTCATCCTGGGGATCGGCGTCGGCTGGCTGGAGGAGGAGTTCGACGCGCTCGGCGTACCGTTCGCGGAGCGGGGCCCGCGCACGGACGAGTACGTCGAGGTCCTGCGCGCGCTGTGGAGCGGCGCCGCGGTCGACTTCGACGGCCGGTTCACGCACCTGCGCGCCGCGAACTCGTTCCCGCACCCCGCGCAACCAACGGTCCCGATCGTGGTCGGCGGGCACAGCCGCGCTGCGGCCCGCCGCGCCGGCCGGCTCGGCGACGGCTTCTTCCCAGGCAAGGGGGACTTCGCGGAGCTCGAGACGGAGATGCGAACAGCCGCCGAGGAGGCCGGTCGCGATCCCGACGCGATCGAGATCACCCGCGGCGGCCCGATGGATCGTGACTCCGTCGCCCGGATGGCCGACGAGGGATGCGACCGGTTCGTGATCCCGCCGCTCGCGTTCGATCCGGCGAAGCTGCGCGACGCGCTCGCGCGCTTCGCCGACGACGTCATCACCCAGGTGCCGTGACCACACCGCTCTACGACCGCATCGGCGATCGGTACGCCTCCACGCGTCGTCCCGACCCACACATTGCGGCGCGGATCCTCCTCGGGCTCGGCGACGCCCGCAGGGTCCTGAACGTCGGCGCGGGCGCCGGGTCCTACGAGCCGACCGATCGCGCGGTCATCGCGGTCGAGCCGTCACCGGTCATGCTCGCCCAACGCCCCTCCGGGGCACCGCCCGCGGTGCGGGCCGTCGCCGAGGCGCTCCCGTTCCCCGACCGCAGGTTCGACGCCGCGATGGCCGTGCTGACTCTTCACCACTGGACCGATCAGCGCGCCGGGATCGCCGAGCTCCTCCGGGTCGCGCCACGCCTCGTCGTGCTCACGTTCGACACGGACGCGCTGCCCTGGATCGCGACCGACTACCTGCCCGCGATGATCGGCCAGGACGCCTTCGTGTTCCCGCCGATCACCGAGGTCGCAGCGTGGTGCGACGCCGACATCGAGGTGGTCCCCGTCCCGCACGACTGCACCGACGGGTTCGTCGGCGCGTACTGGGCCCGCCCCGAGCTGTACCTCGAGCCCCGGCGGCTCGCCGGGATGTCGGTGATCCGCAAGCTCGACGCCGCGGTCGTGGAGGAGGGAATCGAGCGGCTGCGCGCCGACCTCGCCTCCGGTGCCTGGGACCAGCGGCACGGCCACCTCCGGGACCTCCCCGAGCTCGATCTCGGCTACCGGCTCCTGGTCAGCCGCTGAGTCGGTCAGTTCTGACCGTGGGGCTCGTCCGCGCGCACGTGGAACACGATGCGCGTGTTCTCGGGGTGCTCGGCGTCGATCTGCACCTCGATGGGATCGTCGGGGTCGGGGGGCTTGGCGCCCGCCTCGCGGACCTCGCCCGGCCGCTCGGGGTTCGCCCACCAGCCCAGGGCCTTGGCGAACCCGGTCATCGCCGCGCCCGCGAGCTCGCCGGGGGCGCTGTGCTGGAAGCGCTCGATCGGCGTGTCCTCGTGCTCCTCGATCTGGTTCAACTCGTCGTCGATCGGGACACCCTCGGGCTCGGCCATGCCCCGAGGCTACGCCGTGTCATCGCCCGCGCCCGCCGCGGCGGTCCTCCTCCGCGGCGTCGATCACCGCGTCGATCTCGGCGTCGAGCTTGCGGAACCCGGCGTAGCGCTCCGGATGCAACCTGCCCGCGGCGAGAGCGGCCTGCACCGCGCACCCGGGCTCACGCTCGTGACGGCAGTCCGAGAAGCGACAGGCCGCCTCGAGCTCGAAGATGTCGGCGAACGCGACCTCCAGGCCGGCACCCGATTCCGCAGTGAGCCCGACACTGCGGATCCCGGGCGTGTCGATGACGACCCCACCCGTCGGGATCGCCACCAGCTCGCGCGTGGTCGTCGTGTGACGGCCACGTGCGTCCTCGGCGCGCACGTCGCCGGTCGCGAGCCGGTCCTCGTCGAGCAGTGCGTTGACGAGCGTCGACTTGCCGGCCCCCGACGGCCCGAGCACGACGGCGGTGCGGTCCGGGGCGAGGGCCCGCGCGAGGGCGTCGATGCCGGTGCGGTCGGTCACGGCCACGGGCAGCACCTCGACGCCGGCCAACCGCTGCGTGAGGTCGGCGACGAGCGTCGTGGCCCCGAGGTCCGCCTTGGTCACGAGGACGAGCGGGCGGGCCCCGCTCCCCCATGCCACGACCGTCTCCCGCTCGACGCGGGCGATGCTCGGACGATCGGCCGGGCAGGTGATCAGGACGAGGTCCACGTCCGCGGCGAGCACCTGGACCCGGTCCCCGTGCGGGTCGAGGCGGGTGAGCACCGACCAGCGATCCGCGACGGCGCGGACGGCAGGGTCGGGTCCGGTCGTCACCGCGACCCAGTCGCCCACGGCCGGCAGGGGTTCGCCGGTCGCGAGCAGCTCCCCGAGCGCGGTGACCACCCGGCACGCGATGCGCTCGACGCGCACGACGCGACCCGCGACGAGGCGGTCCGGCTCGGCGTCGACGAGCGGGCCGAGGAGCGCCTCGACGCGCGCGCTCCACCCGTACGGGACGAGCGCGGCGCGGTCGTCGGACACCGGTCGGCGTCAGAGCACGCAGTCGGGGCCGAGGAGCACCCGGAGCTCGGCGAAGAGGCCGTTGCGCTCGGAGACGCAGAACTCGTCGCCGAGCCTCACGACGGTCGTCTTCTCGTGGGTCTCGAGGTGCACGAACACCTCGGACTCGCCCGGGTGCTCGGAGAGGATCTCCTTGAGCCGGGTCGTCTTGGCGTCGGTGAGCGCACCGGGCCGCACGCGGATGCGCACGGGCGGTGCCCCGTCGAGCACGAGCGGCGGGACCGTGACCTCCATCGCGATGATCTTGGGTGCGTCCTCGCGCAGGTCCAGACGACCCTTGACGCACACGATCGCATCCTCGCCGAGGAACTCGCCGTACTGGGCCATCGTCTTGGGGAACACCATCACCTCGACAGCGCCGCCGAGGTCCTCGAGCACGAACGTGGCCATGAGATCGCCGCGCTTGGTGTACTTGCGGGCGAGGGCCGTCACGACGCCTCCGACGGTGCGCATCTCCCCTTCCCGCATCTCCTTCAGGTCGGTCAGCGTGGCGTCGGTGTGGCGACGCAACGCTCGCTCCGCGCCCATCAGCGGGTGGTCCGACACGTAGAGCCCGAGCATCTCCTTCTCGAACGCGAGGCGCTGGGTCTTGCCGAACTCCTGGTCGGGGATCTCGGTGCGCTCGAACTCGAGGCCGCCGTCGCCGACCTCGCCGAAGAGACTCATGATCCCGGCGTCGCGATCACGCCGGCGCGACAGGATCAGATCCACGATCCCTTCGAACACGAGCAGCAGGCCCTGGCGGGGGTGACCCAGCGAGTCGAAGGCCCCCGACTTGATGAGCGACTCGACCGTACGCCGGTTCAGCGCGCTGGAATCGACCCGCTCGCAGAGGTCGTAGAAGTCGACGAACGGCCCGCCCTCGTCGCGCGCCTCGATGATCTTGGCGACGACGCCCTCGCCCACGTTCCGGACCGCGGAGAGACCGAACCGGATCGCGCCGGGGCCGGGGGTGCCGTCCTCCTGGAGCGGGCGCACCACCGCGAAGTCCATGAGGGACTCGTTGACGTCGGGGACGAGCACCGGGATCTCGAGCTGCCGGCACTCGTTGAGGTAGATCGCGGACTTGTCCTTGTCTCCCTTGACGCTCGTGAGCAGTGCGGCGAGGTACTCCCGCGGGTGGTTCGCCTTGAGGTAGGCCGTCTGGTACGCGACGAAGCCGTACCCGACGGAGTGCGACTTGTTGAACGAGTAGTCCGCGAAGGGCTCGATGATGTCGAACATCTTCTCGCCGAACTCACGCGGGTGGCCCTGGGTGACGCAGCCCTCGACGAACTTGGTCCGCTCCTTCGCGATGAGCTCGCGGATCTTCTTGCCCGTCGCCTTCCGGAGGTTGTCGGCCTCCTCGAGCGTGTACCCGGCGAGCCGCTGCGACACGCGCATCAGCTGCTCCTGGTAGATCATCAGCCCGAAGGTCGGGCCGAGGATCTCCTCCAGGTCCGGATGGTCGTACTCGACCGGCTTCCGCCCGTTCTTGCGGTCGGCGTAGTCGGTGTGCATGTTCGCCGCCATGGGGCCGGGCCGGTACAGCGCGACCAGCGCGGCGACGTCCTCGAACGTCGACGGCGCCAGCGAACGGATGAGGGCGCGCATCGGGCCGCCCTCGAGCTGGAACACGCCGATGGTCTCGCCGCTGCGCAGGAGGTCGAACGTCTTCTCGTCGTCGAGGGGCACGTTGTCGATGTCGGGCCGCTCGCCGGTGCCACGCTCGACGAGGTCGAGCGTGATCTCCATGACGTCGAGATTCCGCAGGCCGAGGAAGTCCATCTTGAGGAGCCCGAGGTCCTCGACACCGTGCATCTCGTACTGGGTCACGATCGGGGCGTCCTCGATCGCGGATCCGGGCTCGGGCTTGCGCTGGATCGGCAGGTACTCGGTGAGTGGCTCGCGGGTGATGACCACCGCCGCGGCGTGGATGCCGTCTTGGCGCCGGAGACCCTCGAGACCCTTGGCGACGTCGATGACGCGCTTCGCCTCGGCGTCGGCGGTGTAGAGCTCCCGGAGCTCGCCCGCCATCTTGTAGCCGTCCTCGAACTTCGGATGGGGATCGAGGCACGCGTACAGCGGGGTGTCGCGTCCCATGATGAGCGGCGGCATCAGCTTGGCGATCTTGTCGCCCACGACGTAGGGCAGGTCGAGCACCCGCGCCGCGTCACGCACCGCGGCCCGGGCCTTGATCGTGGAGAAGGTGATGATCTGCGCGACGTGGTCGGACCCGTACTTCGTCGCGGCGTATCTGATCATCTCGCCCCGCGAGCGCGAGTCGAAGTCCATGTCGATGTCGGGCATCTGCTTGCGGCCCGGGTTGAGGAACCGCTCGAAGAGCAGGTCGTAGCGAATGGGGTCGATGTCGACGATGCGCAGGCAGTACGCGACGCAGGATCCCGCCGCGCTCCCACGACCGGGCCCGACGCGGATGTCCTGCGAGCGCGCGTAGTGCACGAGGTCCCACACGACCAGGAAGTACGCGGAGAATCCCATCGACTCGATGACGTCGAGCTCGTACTCGATCCGCTCGCGCACGTTCGGCGCGAGATCGGCGCCGTAGCGCACCGCTGCGCCCTCGTAGGTGAGCTGGCGGAGGTAGCCCTCCTCGGTCTGACCCTCCGGCACCGGGAAGCTCGGGAGCTGGGGCTGGCCGAAGTCGATCTCGACGTTGGCGCGCTCGGCGACCCAGAGCGTGTTGTCACAGGCCTCAGGGATCTCCGAGAAGAGCGACCGCATCTCGGCCGCGGTCTTGAGGTAGTGCTCCGTGCCGGTGAACTTGAACCGGTTCGTCTCGTGGATCTTGGCGTTGGTCTGCACGCACAACAGGGCGTCGTGTGCCTCGGCGTGGTCGCGCAGCGTGTAATGGCTGTCGTTCGTGGCGAGGAGCGGCGCGTTGATCGCGCCGCGCGATCTCGACGAGCTGCGGGTTCGTGCGCTGCTGCTCGACGAGGCCGTGGTCCTGCACCTCGACGAAGAGGTGATCCCGCCCGAAGATGTCCTGGAGACGCGCCGCGGCCTCGAGCGCGCCCTGCTCGTCGCCGTTCAGCAGCCGCTGGAGCACGTGGCCGCCGAGACACCCGGTGGTCGCGATGATGCCCTCGTGGTGGTCATCGAGGATCTCCCAGTCCACCTTGGGCTTCTGGTAGTAGCCCTCGAGGTACGCGCGGCTGGAGAGCTGGATGAGGTTGCGGTACCCGGTACCGCTCTCGGCCAGCGCGGTGAGGTGGTAGTACGCCTTGCGGCCGCCCTCGACCTCGCCGCCGGAGTCGTCGACCTGGCTCCCCCGTCGGACCGGTCGCTCGGTGCGGTGCTCGTAGGCCTGGTAGAGCTCCGTGCCGATGATCGGCACCAGGCCCGCGTCGCGTGCCGCCTGGTACATCGGCAGCACGCCGTACATGTTCCCGTGGTCGGTGATGCCGATCGCCGGCTGCCCGTCGGCCGCGGCCGCGGCCACGACCTCGCCGATCCGCGACGCACCGTCGAGCATCGAATACTCGGTGTGCACGTGCAGGTGGGTGAACGACTTCGCCACTGATCTCCAGGGTGTTCAGAAGAGGCGACTCAGGGCCCGGGAATCACATCCGTGGAACTTCCGACCCTACCCGCGCCGGTCAGGCACGTCGACCTGGTCCCGCGAGCAGTGGCACCAGCATCTCGGCCGCCGTCAGGGAGCCGTGCGCCCCCACCAGCTGGCGCTCCCGGGGCATCGCCGGGTCCACGAATCCGACCGGGGCGTGGGGCATCAGCGCCACGTCGCCGAGCCGGCGGCGGTGGGGGCCGGCGGTGCTGGCGCCCAGCCATCCCCCGTCGACCACCTCGTCGCGGGTCATCACCCAGGCGAGCCCACCGAAGGCGTCCCGTGCCGCGGCCGCCAGCTCCGCGGTCGCTCCCTTGCGGGCCGTCATCCACCGGAACCGACCCTCCCCGCTGCAGCCGACCACCAGGTCGCCGAGCGGGGTGAGGTCGTACCACCGGTCGCCGACCTCGACCTGGCCGTGGTCGGCGGTCACGAGCAGCGTGGCCTCGGGCGGGAGGGCGTCGCGGAGCCGGCCGACCAGCTCGTCGACGAACGAGAGTTCAGCCGGAAGGTACGGGCCGCCCAGGCCGTACTCGTGGGCGACGGCGTCGACCCCCGGGTAGTACGAGTAGATCAGCGGGTGCGCCTCCTCGGCGAGCGCCCGGCAGCGCTCCACGAGCATCGCGGGCGTGCTCCAACCGAAGTACGGGGCATCACGCAGATGGGCGGCCGTGAAGCCCGTCGTGCGGAACTCCGAACGGGTGACGACGGGAACGGAACGACCGAGGAACGGCTGGTGCCTCTGCACGCGGAACGCGTCGGGCGGCCGCCCGTGGTCGACCGTCCAACGCAGCACGTTGAGGATCTGGCCGTCCGTGCGGATGCGGAACCCGAGCACCCCGTGCTCGATCGGCGTCAGACCGGTCGTGATCGACGTCAGCGCGGTCGCGGTGGTCGAGGGTGCGACCGTGGTGATCGCCCCACCGGCGAGCGCATCGAGCTCGCGCAGGCGGGACCGGTGATCCTCGAGGAGCGTCCATCCGAGGCCGTCGAGGACGAGGAGCACGACCGTCCCCGCCTCGACCGCGCGGGACGGGAGCCACCCGGCGTCGGTCCGTCCCATCAGCGCCGGAAGGACGCCCTCGAGGCTGGCGCCGCCGTATTCCGGTCGCGTCGGTTCCTCGGCCACCATGACCGCACCGTAGCCAACCGCACGGTCTCCGGAGCCGGTGTGCGAGCATGGGCGACGTGAAGGTCTCGACCCGCGGCGACTACGCGGCCCGCGCGCTGCTCTCCCTGGCGCTGCACGGCTCGGACACGCCGACGTCGGTCAAGGAGATCGCCGAGCGCACCAATCTCCCCCAGCCCTACCTCGAGCAGATCCTGCTCGCCATCAAGGGCGCGGGGCTGGTCCGGTCCAAGCGCGGCGTCGGCGGTGGGTACGTGCTGGCCCGGCCGCCGGAGGAGATCACCCTCGCGCACATCCTGGCTGCGGTCGACGGCCCGCTCACGACCCTGCCCGACGAGCACGACCACTGCGAGGGCCACTGCGTGCTCCAGGAGGTCTGGGTCGGCGTCTCGGACGAGATGGGTCGCTACCTCGCGGCGCACACGCTCGCCGACCTCGCGGCGCGGGCGCGCGTCGGGCACCGGACCGCGTCGGGCACCGAGTCGGCGCGCCACGCCCCCTAGGCTGAGACCGGCGCGGCCGGCAGCGCGACGACCACGCGCAGCCCGGAGCCGGCGCCGGCCGCGAGCCGCACCGAGCCGGCATCGGACTCCACCAGGCCGTGGACGATGGCGAGCCCGAGTCCCGCACCGCCACCGTCGCCCGAGGCCCGCCAGAAGCGGTCGAACGCGCGGTCGCGCTGCTCCGCGGTCATCCCCGGCCCGTCGTCCTCGACCGCGAGCTCCACGACCCCGCCGCGCCGCTCGGCGTCGATCCGGATCTCGCCGTGCTCGGGGCTCACGTCGATGGCGTTGGCCACGAGGTTGTCGAGCACCTGCTCCAGGTGCCCCGGCGTCGACCGGGCGACGAGCCCGTCGGCCACCGCGACCGTCAGCGCCACGTCGGCTTCCTCGGCGAACGCCGACCACGCGTCGACCCGACCCCGGACGATCGCACCGACATCGACCGGAACCGGGGCGGCGACGACCCTCTCGGTCCGGGCCAGGACGAGGAGCCCGTCGACGAGTCGGGACAGCCGTCCCACCTCCGTGAGACAGCCGGCGACGTCCGAGGAGGCGTCCGAGTCGTCCCGGACCTCCGACTCGAGGTTCTCGAGGCGCAGCCGGAGCGCGGCCAGCGGCGTGCGGAGCTGGTGCGAGGCGTCGGCCACGAAGTCGCGTTGCGAGTGCATGAGTCGCTCGAGACGCGCGGCTGTCGCGTTGAAGCGCGCCGCGAGATCGCGCAGCTCCGGCGCGCCCCGCTCGACCTCGGCGCGCGCGTCGAGCTCACCGGCACCGACACGCGCGGCGGCGGCCGCGAGCTGCTCGATCGGGTCGGTCACCTGGCGCGCGAGCCGGAGGCTCACGAGGAACACGATGAGGAGCACGATGGCGCCGATGCCCACCAGCGCCCACCATCCGTGCTCGATGCGCGCGTCGACGTAGGAGGTCGGATACGTGACGCGCAACGCGCCGAGCAACGTGTCACCGTGCACGATCGGCACCGCGAAGTAGAGGATGCTGTGGCCCAGCGACCGCGAGTACCGCGAGCCGACGGCCTCCTTGCGGTCGAGCGCCGCCCGCACCTCGGGCCGGTTCAGGAAGTTGTTGTCACCGCCGGGGGCCGGATCCGAGTCGGCCAGCACCGATCCGTCGGGGCGGAGCACGACCACGCGACCACCCGTGCGCGACTGGTACTCCTGCACCAGCTTCACCACGGAGGTGGCCTCGTTCGCCTCGAGGCCCTCCTCGGCCCGGATCGCGAGGGCGAGCGCGTCGCGCTCCACCAGCGCCGTCAGGCGGCGCCGCTGCTCACGGGCGTAGACGACCCCGAGCGGGATCCCGAGCACGAGGACGACGACGAGCGTCAGCGTCAGATAGCTGAGGAGCAGCCGGCGCCGCATGGGCGGTCAGGCCGCGGGATCGACGAGCCGGAACCCGACGCCCCGCACGGTCTCGATCCACCTGGGATCGCCGAGCTTCTTGCGGACCGACGCCACGTGGACGTCGAGCGTCTTGCTCGGCCCGTACCAGTGCGGGTCCCAGACCCGTTCGAGGATGGTCGTGCGCGTGAACAGCGCGCCGGGTTCCTCCGCGAGCAGCGCGACGAGGGCGAACTCCTTCGGGGTGAGCGCGATCTCCTCGTCGTCGATCGTGATGCGGTGCGTCCGCACGTCGACGGCCATCCCGCCGATCGACGTGACCTCGTCACCCTCCTCCGCGGCACGGGGGGCCGCGCGCCGGGCCACCGCGCGGATGCGCGCCACGAGCTCGCGGAACCCGAAGGGCTTCACGAGGTAGTCGTCGGCACCGAGCTCGAGCCCGACGACGCGGTCCGCCTCGTCGCCGCGGGCGGTCACGACGATGATCGGTACCGCCGACCGCGCCCGCAGCTCGTGGCAGACGGTGAAACCGTCGAGATCGGGCAGGCCGAGGTCCAGCAGGACGAGGTCGTAGCCCGACGCCTCGAGTGCCGCCTCACCGGTCGTCGCCCGCACCACCCCGAACCCCTCACGCTCGAGACCCCGGGCCATCGGCCCCGCGATGGCGTCGTCGTCCTCGACGATCAGCACCTGCATCGGCTCACCCTCGCGCACTTGACGCAGTCTCGTCGTACCCTTTGCCGTTTCCTTGCCGAGTGAGGGGCGGCTGCTTCCCCGCACCTGCGTACCGTCGACCTCCCCCGACCAGGAGGTACGGATGAATCGCCGCCATGCTCTCTCCATCGCCGTCGCCACGACGCTCAGCATCACGGGCATCGGGGCCGCGATCGGTGCCACGACCAACATCTTCAGCGCCGCCGACGCCAGCGAGCTGGGCAAGATCAGCCCGGTGAGCTCGACCACCCTGCCCCCGGTGGTCGAGCACGTCAGCGTGGACGTCGACGACCCGGCTCCGGTACCCGCACCGACCGCTTCGGCCCCCGCGCCGACGCCGGTGCGCACCTCCGGTGAGGTCGAGCACCACCCGGTGGCCGGAACCCCGGCACCCGCTCCGGCACCGGCGCCGGCCCCCACCGCCGCGCCCCACGAGCGCGAGGGTGGCCACGAGATCGAACTGGACGATTGACGTGGCGCGCCGTCGTCATCCCGCGCGGTCCAGCCGGATCGTCGCCGCCGGCGTCGCCGTCGGTGGCATGGGCGCCGCCGTCGCCGCGATGGCGGCGGCGCCCACCACCGTGGTCCGCACGGTGCCGGTCGCGTCGCCGGCACCGGCGCAACGGGTCGTCGTGTTCGAAGTACACCACCACCCGACTCCGGTTGCCGCTGCGGGGGCCCCGGCCGGCGCGTCGTCAGGGACCGGATCCGTCACGACCCGCCGCTCGACCACAACCGCGGCTGCGGCCGCGTCGTCGCCCGCACCGGTAGCCGCGACCCCGGCCGCGGCGCCCGCACCCGCGCCCGCACCGGCACCGGCACCGGTGACCACGACCGCGCCCTCGTGATGCAGTCGACGCGGTTCGCCGCGATGGGAACCGAGTGTCACGTGGTCGTCGTCGGTGGCGGCCCGGACGCCACTGCGGCCGCTCGCGACCGCGCGGCCCAGCTCGAGGACCGCTGGAGCCGGTTCCGCCCCGAGTCCGAGCTGTGCCGGCTCAACGCGCGCCCGGGTCAACCCGTGGTGGTCAGCCGCGACACGTTCCTCGCCGTGCGCGCGGCGTGCGAGGCGTGGCGCACCACGGCCGGTGCCTTCGATCCCACCGTGCTCGCCGCGCTCGAGCACGCGGGTTACGACCGTTCATTTTCCGAGCTCGCTCCCGGCGATCCGGCGGGTCCGGGCGCGTGCCCGGCCGTGCCGGGATGCCGCGACATCGTGCTCGACGAGATCGTCGGCGCCGTGACACTCCCTCCGGGCGTGCGGATCGACCTGGGCGGCATCGGCAAGGGCCTGGCCGCCGACCTCATGGCGAGCGAGCTCGTCGCGGCGGGCGCCGGCGGCGCGATGGTGAACCTCGGCGGGGATCTCCGGACTCTCGGCGACGCGCCGAGCCCGCGTGGATGGACGATCGCGCTGCATGATCGTCCATCCAGCATCACGATCGGTGACGGCGGCGTCGCGACGAGCGCCGTCACCCGCCGGCGCTGGACCCGCGGCGACGGCCGCGAGCAGCACCACGTCATCGACGCCGCGACCGCGACCAGCGCCGAGACGGGCCTCGCGTCGGTCTCGGTCGTCGCTCCGACCGCCGCGGCCGCCGAGGTGCTCGCCACCGCTGCGTTGCTGGCCGGCCCCGGGGCGATCGCGCTCCTGCACTCGCACGACGCGTCGGGGATCGCCGTCGGCCGCGACGGCTCCGTGGCCACGACCCACGACCTCGAGGCGCTCGCGGCATGACCCCGAAGATCTGGTGGTTCGTCGCCCGGAGCTCCGGGCTCATGGCCTGGTGGCTCTGCGGGCTCTCGATCGTGGTCGGCCTCGTCCTCGCGGGCCGGCTCCGCCGTCAGCCGACGGCGACCTGGCAGCAGGACCTGCACCGATTCCTCGGCGGGCTCGGCGTGCTGTGCCTGGGCGTGCATCTCACCGGCCTCGTCCTCGACCCGACGGTCGCGTTCGGCCCGGCCGCCCTGACCGTCCCGATGGCGTCGACGTGGCGCCCGGGACCGGTCGCGTGGGGCATCGTCGCGGCCGATGCGCTGATCCTGGTCGAG
This sequence comes from uncultured Acidimicrobiia bacterium, assembly GCA_963801105.1. GTDB lineage: Bacteria > Actinomycetota > Acidimicrobiia > IMCC26256 > JAENVU01 > JAENVU01. The sequence continues at coordinate 2,430,882 of CAWDDH010000003.1, read as the reverse complement.
GTCACGTCGCTGCTGTCCAAGCGGATCCCCCGCCGGGTCTGGCGCACGATCCACGGCGCCGGCTTCGCAGTCTGGATCGCGGGGACCGTCCACGCCTGGACCGCGGGTACCGACACGTCGGTCGTGCGCATCACCGCCTTCGCGGGCACCGCGTTGATCGCCAACCTCACGGTGTGGCGGGTGGTGGGCCGCCGAATGCCGCGAGCGCGACCTGCAGGTCGGCCGGCAACGGCGACGAGAAGTGGAGCTCCTCGCCCGATACGGGGTGAGTGAACCCGAGGGTGCCGGCGTGCAGGAACGGGCGGCCGATGCGCGGGTCGGGCCGTCCGTAGACGACGTCGCCGACGACCGCGTGACCGATCGCGGCGAGGTGGACCCGGATCTGGTGGGTGCGCCCGGTCTCGAGTGACACCGCGAGCCGAGTCACGCCGGCGAGCTCCTCGACGACCTCGTAGTGCGTCCGCGCCTCCCTGCCGCCGGTGCGCACCGCCATCATCGTCGGGGTACGCGGTGAGCGCCCGATCGGTGCGTCGACCGTCCCCCGGGCCGACCCGGGGCGGCCGACGACGACAGCGACGTACTCGCGCCGAACGTCGTGGCGGGCGAGCGCCGCGACGAGCCCGTCGTAGGCCGACGCCGATCGGGCGACCACGAGCAGCCCGCTGGTCTCGCGGTCGAGCCGGTGCACGATGCCGGGACGGTCGGGCTGGCCGACGCCCGCGACGCCGAACCGCGCGAGCAGGCCGTTGACGAGCGTGCCGTCGCGATTGCCGGATCCGGGATGCACGACGAGTCCGGCCGGCTTGTCGACCACGACGATGTCGTCGTCGACGTGGACGACGCCGAAGTCGACGTCCGGATCGGGGCCCGGCAGGGGCGCCGGCTCCGGGGATGCCGTCCACTCGAGCGTGCAGCCGGCCTCGAGTCGCGCGCTGGCGTTGACCGGACGCCCGTCGACGAGCACCGCTCCCGCCTCGACGAGGGTGCGGACCTCGCGGCGCGACCACCCGGTGAGCAGGGCGACAGCACGGTCGACCCGCTCGCCCGCGAGGGTCTCGGGCACGCGCACGGGATCGCTCACACCGGGTCCGGATCGCCGCCGGGATCGTGGCCGGGACCGCGGAAGCTGAGCAGGATCAGCAGGATCGCACCCACCGTGATCGCCGAGTCGGCGACGTTGAACGACGGGAAGCTCCCCACCCTCACGAAGTCCACGACGTGACCCGCGAGCACGCCCGGCGAGCGGAAGATGCGGTCGGCGAGGTTGCCCAGCGCGCCGCCGAGGACGAGCGACAGCGCGATCACGGTCCACCGGTCGGTGGTCCGCCGGACGGTGCGCACGAGCCAGATCGTCAGACCGATCGCGAGCACCGCCAGTACGACCGTCGCATTCGTGAACGTCGAGAACGCGCCGCCGGAGTTCCGGGCGACCCGCAGCTCGATGTCCTGGCCGACGATCGAGATCGGATCGGTCGCGTGGCGCGCGACCATCCACGACTTCGTGAGCTGATCGAGGAGGACGATCGCGCCCACGATCGCGGGGACGATCAGGCGGGGGCGGGACCGGTCAGCGACGACGTTCGACCCGCTGCTTGCAGTCGACACAGGTCTCCGCCCACGGGATGGCCTCGAGCCGGGCGACGGCGATGCGCCGGCCGGCGGGCGTGCACAGGCCGTAGGTGCCGTTCGCCATGCGCTCGAGCGCGCGGTCGATCTCCTCGACGGCCTGACTGGCCGTCGCCGAGAGCATCAGGTCGCGCTCCCGTTCGACGCTGATGGTGTCACCCTCGCCCGACTCCTCGTCGAACTGGGTGTCGCCCTGCTCCCGTTCGTTCACCAGGGAATCGGCGTCGGCCTGCAGGCTGGCGGCCTGGCGGACATGACTCTCCCGCTCCTCGAGGAGCAGCATGCGCAGCTTCTCCATCGTCTTGGGCGTGACGTTGGGCGACTGCTTGGGCACGAAGATCCCCGACAGGGGGCAGGTCTTCCCGGCCGGTTGCCTCTTGACCGGCGCCGCGGCCTTCTTCGGTGCCTTCTTGGCCGGCGCCGCCTTCTTCGCGGCCGGCTTCTTCGCCGGCGCCCTGGTGGACTTCTTCGCCTTGGTGGACTTCTTCGCCGGCGCCTTCTTGGCCGGCGGCGCCTTCTTGGCCGGCGGCGCCTTCTTGGCCGGGACCTTCGCGGCCGGCGCCTTCTTCGCGGTCGCCTTCTTCGCCGGCGGCTTCGTCGGCTCGGTCGCCTTCTTCGGTCGACCCGCCTTCTTGGTCGACACCGCCTTCTTGGTCGACGCCGCCTTCTTGGTCGACGCCGCCTTCTTGGTCGACGCCGCCTTCTTGGTCGACGCCGCCTTCTTGGTCGACACCGCCTTCTTGGCCGGCGCATTCCTCGATGCCGCGCGTGTGGTCCCAACCTTGCCGGGCGCGCCCTTCTTGGCCGTTGCGGCCTTGGGGGCGGGCTTTCTTGGGGGCGCGGCCTTCTTGGGGGTGGCCTTGGCCATCGAGAACCCTCCGGGGTGGCGACGGGAAGCGGGGCATGTTAGTGCAGCTCCGGAAGCGCGGGAGGAGCCGAATAGGCTCGGGTCGTGCCCTTCGACGCCGTCGACCCACGCCTGGACCTCGTCGCGCTCGAGACGCGCGTCCTCGAGCAGTGGCGGGCCGAGGACGTCTTCGCCGAGTCGCTCCGCCGGCGGGAGGGCGCCCCGGAGTGGGTGTTCTACGAGGGCCCGCCCACCGCCAACGGCCGTCCCGGCATCCACCACGTCTGGGCCCGGTTGTTCAAGGACATCTACCCGCGCTTCCACACCATGCGGGGCCGCTACGTAGCCCGCAAGGCCGGGTGGGACTGTCACGGCCTGCCGGTCGAGGTCGAGGTGGAGAAGGAGCTCGGGTTCTCGGGCAAGCCCGAGATCGAGGACTTCGGGATCGAGGAGTTCAACCGGCGCTGTCGCGAATCGGTCCAGCGCTACGTCGAGGACTGGTCGGCCATGACCAGCCGCATCGGCATGTGGCTCGACCTCTCCGACGCCTACGAGACGATGAGCAACGGCTTCATCGAGAGCGTGTGGTGGTTGTTCCGGCGGCTGTGGGACGACGCGCTGATCTACGAGGGCTCGAAGGTCGTCCCCTACTGCGGGCGGTGCGGGACCGCCCTCTCCAGCCACGAGCTCGGTCAGCCCGGCGCCTACCGCGACGTGACCGAGGACTCGGTCTACGTGCGGTTCCCGGTCGTCGACGCCGACTTCGACCTCCTCGTGTGGACGACCACGCCCTGGACGCTGATCAGCAACACGGGAGCCGCGATCGGGCCCGACCTCGCGTACGTGCGGGTCCGGGTCGACGGCGGGCGTGACCTCGTGCTCGCGGCCGATCGCGTCGACGCCGTCCTCGGCGACGCCGAGGTCGTCGGGCCCGTCGACGCCGCGACCCTCGTGGGACTCCGCTACGAGCGGCCGTTCGACTGGTTGCCCGCCGAGGGCGACGGCTGGCGCGTCGTCGCCGCCGACTTCGTCACCGTCGACGACGGCTCGGGCATCGTGCACCTCGCCCCCGCGTTCGGCGAGATCGACCGCGAGGTCGGCGAGACCGAGGGCCTCCCCCTGCTGAACCCCGTCGACGCCGAGGCCCGGTTCGGACCGGAGGTGCCCGCCCTCACCGGCCGGTTCGTCAAGGACGCCGATGCGGACCTCATCGAGGAGCTCCGCCGACGCGACCGCCTCGTGCTGGTGACGGCCTACGAGCACTCCTACCCGCACTGCTGGCGGTGCGGGACCCCGCTCATCTACTGGGCGAAGCCGACCTGGTTCGCCCGGACGTCCGAGCGCAAGGCCGACCTCCTGCGCGAGAACGAGGCGATCGGTTGGCACCCCGAGCACATCCGCCATGGTCGCTTCGGCGACTGGCTCGCCAACAACGTGGACTGGGCGCTGTCGCGCGACCGCTTCTGGGGCACGCCGATCCCCGTGTGGCGCTGCGAGGACTGCGACCACGACACGTGCGTCGGATCCGTCGCCGAGCTCGCCGAACGCGCGGGTCGGGACCTCGACGCGCTCGACCTGCACCGCCCGTTCGTCGACGACGTGACCATCCCGTGCGATGCGTGCGGGGGACGCGCTCGACGGGTCGAGCCGGTGCTCGACGCGTGGTTCGACTCGGGATCGATGCCCGCCGCGCAGTGGCACTACCCGTTCGAGAACGAGGAGATCTTCGAGCGGCGATTCCCCGCCGATTTCATCTGCGAGGCGATCGACCAGACCCGCGGCTGGTTCTACTCGCTCCTCGCGGTGAACACGCTCGTGTTCGGCAGGTCCCCGTACCGCGACGTCGTCTGCCTCTCGCTCCTCCTCGACCAGGACGGCCAGAAGATGTCCAAGAGCCGCGGCAACGTCATCGACCCGTGGACGGTGCTCAGCACCCGCGGCGCCGACGCGCTGCGTTGGAACTTCGCGTTCGCGAGCTCGCCCTGGACCCCGAAGCGCGTCTACCTGGAGAACATCGACGAGACCACCAACCGCTTCTTCGTGACGCTGTGGAACACCTACGCGTTCTTCGTCACCTACGCGAACCTCGACGGGTGGGAACCCGAGTCGGCGGGCGGACCGGACGGGGAGGTCCCGACCGGCGAGCGCGACCGGCCGCACGTGATGGACCGGTGGATCAGGTCGCGGCTGCACGCGACGGTGCAGGAGATGACCGAAGGTCTGGAGGCGTTCGACGCGCTCCGGGCCACCCAGGCGCTCGACCGGCTCGTCGACGATCTCTCCAACTGGTACGTGCGCCGGAGCCGCGGGCGGTTCTGGAAGGCGTCCGACGCGCAGGCGCATGCCGTCCTGCACGAGTGCCTCGCGACGATCGCGCGCCTCCTCGCACCGTTCTGCCCGTTCACCTCCGACGCGCTGCACCAGAACCTCGCCCGGACCGCCGAGTCCGTGCATCTCGCGGACTGGCCCGTCGCCGACGGCACCGCCGTCGACACCGACCTCGACGCGGGGATGGAGCTGGCACGCGAGCTGGTGTCGCTCGGGCTGAGCGCACGGACCGAGTCCAAGCTCAAGGTACGCCAACCCCTCGCGCGCGCCATCGCGCTGGTCCCCGCCGGCACCATGCTCGACGCCGACATCGCCGCGGAGATCGCCGACGCATTGAACGTCAAGCAGCTCGAGACCGTCACCTCGCTCGAGGGACTGCTCGACTACGCGGTGCTCCCGAACTTCCGCACCCTCGGACCGAAGGTCGGCAAGCTCCTCCCGCGCGTGAAGGAGCTGCTGGCCGGCGTCGACGGCGGTGCCGTCCGCGCCGCGCTCGAGCGCGACGGGACCTTCACCCTGGACGTCGACGGCACCCCGGTGACCCTCGCCGAGGACGACCTGCAGATCCGGGCGTCGTCCCACGAGGAGCTGGCGCTCGCGCAGGCCGGGCCGCTGGCGGTCGCGCTCGACACGACGCTCGACGAGGCACTCCGGCGGGAAGGCCTCGCCCGCGAGGTCGTCCGCGCCCTCAACGACCAGCGCAAGGCGCAGGGCTTCGAGATCGCCGATCGGGTCATGGTGGTGCTGGCGGCCGCCGGCGAGCTGGAGGCGGCGATCTCCCGGCACCGAGACTGGATCGCCGGGGAGGTCCTCGCGACGGAGTTGCGGATCGCCACGAACGGCGAGGCCGGCGCGGTCGAGGTCTCGATCGACGGTGCGCCGCTCGGGGTGCGCCTCACCCGCGTGCGCTGACGCGACCCGCGGGAGTCCTGGACCGCCGGGCGACCCGATCCGGCACCGCTGCCGGGCGCCTCAGGGTGGGACGGTCAGCGGCCGCGACGGCGGAAGAGACCGCCGCGCTGGTCGTCCTGGTCGAACAGTCCCGAGGTCCCGGCATCGTCGCGCGGACCGAGCGGGGTCTCGTCGGTCACCGCCTCACGCAGGCTGGCGAAGAACGCGTCGTCATCGAGGTGCTCGGGCTCGGGCTCGGCGTCGAAGAGCGGCGGACGCGATGTCGGCGGGGCCGACGTCTCCTCCCACGGCACCTCGGCCGCGGACGGTGCGGCGGGCTCGGGCGCGGCGGGCTCGGGTGCGCTCGCCGGCGCGGCGACGACCGGCGGTGCCGGTGTCGCGGGCGATTCGGCGGCCGCGACACCGAACGCGGGTGGCGGGACCGGCGGAGCCGGCGTCGGCGCGTCGGGCGCGGGCGCCGGGGGCGCGCTCGGTGCGGGCACCGACGGCGCGGGGCTGGGTGCCGGTGCCGTCGAGATGACCTCGGTGGCGGCGGCGGCGACCGGCATCTCCACGTTGTGGATGGTCGGCCGCGGCGAGGGCGAGACCGAGCCCTTGCTCGAGAGCATCTCGAGATCGGACTCGAGCGAGCGCCGCAGGCGGGCCCGGGAATCGGACTCGAACTCCTCGAGCGCGTCGACGTCGGCGACGAGGGCGTCGCGCCGGGCGCCGAGCTCGAGCACCTCGCCCTCGAGCCGGCGGCGTTCCGTCTCGGCTTGACGGCGGGCAGTGGTCTCCGCCTCGCTGACCATCGTCGAGGCCTTGGACTCGGCGTCCCCGAGGATCTGGCGCGCCTTGGCCTGGGCCTCGGCGACCGCCTCGTCGGCGGCGCGCTGGGCGAGGATCAGCGTGCGCTGGATCGTCTCCTCGTTCTCGCGGGACTTCGCGGTGTCCACCGCGCCACTGTCCGCGCGCTGCTGGAGGTCGCGGACCTGGGACTCGAGCTTCTCGATCGAGCGCGCGGCCCGCTCGAGCAGATCGTCCACGTCGTTGGGGTCGTAACCGCGGAATTTCTCGCGGATGTCGAGGTCGCGCAGTTCCCGGGGCGTTACGTCCATGGCAAGAATCGTAGCGATGTCACGACCGGAGAATCGACCTTGCCCATTCCGGACATCAGCGGCACACCGATTGCTGCACGATGAGCAGGACGAACACGACCACGGTGAACGAGAGATCGAACATGCCGACCGGCGGGATCACACGGCGTACCGGCGCGAGCACCGGCTCGGTGACATCGAACACGACGCGGCCGATGGTGCGCATCGCGCCGGAGCTCGGCGGGAGCCACGAGAGGAACATCCGGACAAACAGCACCAGGATGTAGGTGATGAGGAACGCGCAGACGACCTCGTGCACGGATCAGCCGAAGAGACCGCGTGCCTGGAGGCGTTCCTTCTCCTCCTGGGAGACCTCGACGTTGCTCGGCGTGAGCAGGAAGACCTGGTCCGCGACGCGTGCCATGGTGCCGCCGATCGCGTACGTGAGGCCGCTCGAGAAGTCGATCAACCGGCGTTGGAGGTCCCGACCGACGCCCTGGATGTTGATGATCACGGGCTGATCCGCCTTGAGGCGGTCCCCCACCTCCTGCGCGTCGTTGAACCCGTGGGGCTCGACGACGTGCACGCGGGCCGAGCTCGCGGGCATCGTGCGGATCGTCGGCGTGGGCGTGGGCGCCTCCTCGGGCTCCTCCACCGGCACCGCCCGCACCCGGGGCTGCACCCGGACCGACGGCGTCGCCGGCTCCCGGCGCACCGGGCGCTGCGGCCGCTCGATCGGGGTCGCGACCGCCTCGGCGTACTCGACGTCGGCGAGGTCGAGCTCGTCGTCGTAGTCGAACTCGTAGCCCTCGTCGTCGTCTTTCAGACCGAGGTACACCATCGTCTTCTGCCACACACCCGGCATCGCATCTCCCTCCGGAAGGATCTGCAGGTTACCGCCCCCCGGACCGAAATCAGTGGAATGTCGGCCGCGGGCCGAACAGGGCCGTCCCGATGCGCACGATCGTGGCGCCCTCCTCGATCGCGGCCTCGAAATCACCCGTCATTCCCATCGACAGCTCGGTGAGCCCCAGGCGGCCGGCCAGCGCCGTCAGCTCGGCGAAGACGCGCCGGGGATCCCCCGAGGCCGGCGCCACGGTCATGAGGCCCACGACGTCGAGACCCTGCTCCCGGCCGCGCTCCACCAGCGCCGGCGTCTCCCCCACCGGGCAGCCGCCCTTCTGGGCCTCGCCGCCCACATTCACCTCCACCAGGACCCGCGCTCGGGGGACTCGGGCGGCCAGGGCGTCGGCCAGCGCCGGTCGGTCGACGCTCTGCCACCACCCCACCCAGGGGGCGAGCTGATTGATCTTGTTGCGCTGGAGCCGGCCGATGAAGTGCCAGGTCGGCTCGAACGACGTGAGCGCCGGGGCCTTGGCCACCAGCTCCTGGGCGCGGTTCTCCCCGAGCTCGCCGACGCCCGCCGCGAGCAGCTCGGCGACCGCGTCGACCGGCTGCGTCTTGGTCGCGGCGACGAGCCGGACCGCACCGGGGTCGCGCCCACTGCGGACGGCGGCCGTGGCGATGCGCTCGGTCACCTCGGCGACACGCGCCGCGATGCTCACCGGGCGGTCACCACCACGCCGTGACGACCGGTCGATCCGTCCCTCCGGTACGAGAAGTGGTCCGGTGAGGAGAAGGTGCACACGTCGAGCACCTCGACCTGCTCGACCGCGGTCTGCTCGCACGCGACGCGGATCGCCGCGCGCAGGTCGAAGGCCGGCGCACCCGCTTCGGTCCGGGCGCGAACGGTGGGTCCGAGGCGCCTCGCGAGCCCGTCGAGGTCCTCGGCACCGAACTCGTAGTGCGCCGCGCAGATGCAGGGACCGACGACCACCCGCACGGGACCCCTCCCGAGCGCGCGCACGGCGGCCACCCCGGCCTGTACGACACCGTCGGCAGCACCCCGCCAGCCCGCGTGCACGGCCGCCCAGGCGGTGTCGTTCGCGATCGCGACGGGGGCGCAGTCGGCCCCGACCGCGACGAGGAGCGCATCGGGTCGCGCGGTCGCGGTGCCGTCGGCGTCGCGGCCGGCGTCGACGGCCCGGGTCGAGCCGGCGGCGGTGAGAGCGACGACCGTCGTACCGTGTACGTGATGCGGCTGGACCCAAGGCCGGTCCGGGTGGCCGATCGTGCGTGCAACCGCGGCACGGTTCGCGCCGACCGACTCCACCTCGTCACCGACGTGGGTGGCCAGGTTCGCCGACGTGAACGGACCGACGGAGGTGCCGCCGTGGCGGTCGGTGAAGAACGCGTCCGCACCTCCGAGCTCGCGGTGGATCACCGCGCCCGCTCAGCGGAGGAAGTCGGGAACGTCGAACTCATCGTCGCCGAGTCCGAGGTCGTCCGTGTCGTCCCCCTGGGGCTCCTCGTCGCGTAGCCCGAGCCCGGCCTCGCGGCGCTCGCCCTCGAACCGGTCGAAGCCCGCGGCGATCACCGTGATGCGCGCCTCGTCGCCCAGCGCGTCGTCGATGACCGCACCGAAGATGATGTTGGCGTCGGGGTGGGCGGCCTCGCTGATGATCTCCGCGGCCTCGTTCACCTCGAACAGGCCGAGGTCCGACGGACCCGAGATGTTGAGCAGGATCCCGCGGGCGCCCTCGATGCTCGCCTCGAGCAACGGGCTGGAGATCGCGGAGCGCGCCGCGGCGACGGCGCGTCCCTCGCCGGACGCGTACCCGATGCCCATCAGGGCGGAACCCGCGTTGGTCATGATCATCTTCACGTCGGCGAAGTCGGTGTTGATGAGCCCCGGCGTCGTGATGAGGTCGGTGATGCCCTGGACGCCCTGGAGCAGGACCTCGTCCGCCATCTTGAACGCGTTGAGCATCGACGTCTTGTCGTCCGAGACCTGGAGCAGGCGGTCGTTCGGGATGATGATGAGAGTGTCGACCTTCTCCTTCAGGGTCTGGATGCCCTGCTCGGCCTGCACCGACCGGCGCCGGCCCTCGAAGGTGAACGGGCGGGTGACCACGCCGATGGTGAGCGCACCGATGGACTTGGCGACCTCCGCGATGATCGGCGCGCCGCCGGTCCCGGTGCCGCCACCCTTGCCCGCGGTGATGAAGACCATGTCGGCGCCGCGCAGCACCTCCTCGATCTCGCCCCGGTGGTCCTCGGCCGCCTGGCGTCCGACCTCGGGGTCCGAACCGGCACCGAGGCCGCGCGTGAGCTCGCGGCCGAGATCCAGCTTCACGTCGGCGTCGCTCATGAGGAGCGCCTGCGCGTCCGTGTTGACCGCGATGAACTCGACGCCCTTCAGGCCGGCGTCGATCATCCGGTTGACGGCGTTGCCGCCGCCGCCCCCTACACCGACGACCTTGATCACGGCGAGATAGTTCTGCGGTGCACCCAACATCGTGGTGAGTCTCCCTACGGTTGGCCCGGTCCCGGCGCCGGAACCCTTGACCTCCAGTGGAGGTGAAGAGTTATGTCAACCTCCGGTTTGGGTCGAGACCCTACTCGACCCGTCGCCGGAGCAACAATCATCGGCCCGATCGCCACCGGTACACCGGGCCCCTTCATGCGGTCGCGGGCGCGTCGGGCACCCGGACGTCCACATAGCGCACGTGCTCGCCCCGCACGCCGAGGTCGGCGAGGACCGCGAGCACCGCCGCGGCCTTCGCCCGAACGTCGACGAGCGGTCCGAGCCGGATCGTGCGGGCCAGCGGCGCGTCGCCGCGGACGACGACGACCGCCTCTCCCCCGCGCACCCGCACCCGTCCGGCGAGCAGGCGCAGCGCCGGCGGGAAGTCACCGAGGCCCCGGAACACCTCGGGGTCCGACACGCGGGTCCCCGCGGCTCCGGGTCGCGTCGTACCGGTGACCTCGGTGAGGCCGTCCGGCCGCGTCGGCACCTGCTCGAGCACGCGCCCGGTGCGGTCGAGCAGCGACGCGCCGGCCGGTCCGGCGATGAACGCGACCGGGGTGCGCTCGACGACCCGCACGGTCACCGTGTGCGGCAGGTCGGTCGAGACCGAGGCCGTAGCGACGTAGGGCAGACGCTCGACCCGCCGGACGATCGCGCCCGTGTCGAGGAACAGCAGTGGCTCCCCGTCGGAGATGCCGGCGGCGGCCCGTACCGCCGTCGCAGGTGTCTTCGTGGCGCCTTCGACGCGCACGGTGTGCGCGCCGAGCAGCGGCGAGCGCGCGATCACATAGGCCAGGACGAGCACCGACACCGTGACGACCACGGCCACCAGGAGCCGCAGCCGTCGTTGGCCCTGCTCGCGCCGCTGGGCGACCCAGCGCTCGCGCATGCGGGGATCCACCACCCCGACCGGCGCGGCGCCGTCGGGCGCGGGGCCGGCCCGATCCGCTCCGTCCCCGGTGCTCGTGGCGTCGTCGGCATGGGTGTCGTCGGCATGGGTGTCGTCGAGGATCACGACGACGTCGTCGTCGAAGACCTCGGTGGCCTCGTCGTCCACGCCGCTCGGCGGCAGCTCGGTCGTGCTCATCGCTCGCTCACGGGGTCGTCGAAGCCGATCTGGTGCACCTCGGGCACCAGCCGGACACCGGTTGCCTCCTCCACACGGTCGCGCACCAGCGTGATCAGGTGGTGGACATCGGCTGCGGTCGCCCCCGGCCCGGCCTGGATGAAGTTGGCGTGCTTCGGCGAGACCACCGCCCCGCCGACCCGCGTGCCCCGGAGTCCGGCCCCCACGTCGATCAGGCGGCCCGCGGTGTCACCGGGCGGGTTCTTGAACACCGAGCCGGCATTGGCCCCACCCGGCTGATGCTCGGTCCGCCACCGGACGACGTCGGAGAGCTCGGCGCGGAGCGCCTCCGGGTTCCCGGGCGCCACGCGGAAGCGGGCGCCGACCACCACGTGGTCGGCGGTCAGCGCGGAGCAGCGGTCCCCGAAGGCGAGGTCCTCCGCCGACCACACGCGCGAGCCCCCGCCCGCGAGATCCACGACCGTCGCGTCGAGCACCACCTCCGCCGTCGTGCGTCCGTGCCCACCCGCGTTCATCCGCACCGCACCGCCCACCGAGCCCGGGATGCCGACATAGAAGCCCAGCCCGGCCCGACCGGCGGCCGCGCACTGCCGGGCGAGCACCGGCAACGGCGACGCACCACCGGCTGCGACCTCACGTTCCAGGATGGTCACGGCCTCGAACGCGGGGCCGAGCGTGATCACCACCCCCGGGAAGCCGGCGTCGGCGACGAGCAGGTTCGAGCCGCGCCCGAGCACGATCCGCGGGAGGCCTGCCGGCAGCACCGACGCGATCGTCGTGACGTCGGCCGCGGCCTCGGCCCGCACAAGGACGGCCGCGGTGCCGCCGACCCGCCAGGTGGTGAGCGCGCCGAGCGGCGCGTCGAAGGCGACGCGGCCCGGAAGCGCGCGCTCGAGCGCGCGGGCGAGCGGGGCGAGGTCGGCCGTCATCGTCACGCGCCGCCCCGGCGGGCGACCAGCTCGTCGGCCAGCGCGGTGATGTCTCCCCCGCCGAGTGTGAGGATCACGTCGCCCGGCCGCGCGTACCGGGGCACGAGCTCGGCGAGCTCTGCGCGGTGGGGGAAGTAGGCCACCTTCGTATCGGGGTGGGCATCGAGCACGGCGCGCACCAGCAGGTCGCCGGTGATGCCGGGGATGGGCGGCTCGTGGAAGCCGCAGACATCGGTGAGGATCACCTGGTCGGCGCCCACGAAGGCGTCTCGGAACTCGGGCCACATCCCGGCGGTGCGTACGTACCGGAAGGGCTGGAACACCACGACGATCCGGCGGTAGCCCGCCTCGCGCGCGGCGACGATCGTGGCGTGGACCTCGGACGGGAGCAGCGCGTAGTCGTCGACGATCGCGACGCCGTCGACCTCGCCCCGGTGCTGGAACCGGCGGGCGACGCCTCCGAACCGCCCCAGCGCGCGTCGCACGTCGTCGAAGGTGGCGCCGAGCTCCATCGTCATGGCCGCGGCACCCGTCGCGTTCTGTGCGTGGTGGCGGCCGATCACGGGGAGCCGCACCTCGCCGAGCGCCTCGCCGTCGACCTCGAGCACGAAGCGAGAGCCGTCGGGACCGCCCACATAGTCCACGGCCCGGTAGCGGGCATCCGGCCCGAGCCCGTAGGTGACGGCCCCCGGGCGCTCCCGCGCGAGCACCGCCAGCAGCGGGTCGTCGGCGCACAACACGGGAAGGCGGCCGATCTGGGCGACGAAGCGCGTGAACGCGTCGCGGAGCGCGGTGGCGTCGCCCCAGAACCACAGGTGATCGTTGTCGACGTTGGTCACCAGCGCCGCCTCGAGCGGGAGGTCGAGAAACGTGCCGTCGCTCTCGTCGGCTTCGACGACGAGCCACTCCCCCACGTCGAGCGCGCCGTTGGTGCCGACCTCGTGCATCTCGCTGCCGATGAGGAAGCTCGGGGCGAGTCCCGCCGCGCGCAGGACCAGCGTGATCATCGACGACGTCGTCGTCTTGCCGTGGGTGCCGGCGACACCAAGACCGCGCCGGGTGCCGACGATCGCCGCGAGCATCTCCGCCCGTGTGAGCACGCGGATGCCATGGTCGCGCGCAGCGCGCACCTCGACGTTGGTGACGGGCACCGCCGAGCTGATCACCACCGCGTCCAACTCGGCCGGCAGGTTCTCCGCCCGCTGGTCGACGAAGCACTCGACGCCCAGGAGCCGCAGCCGCTCCAGACGCGGGTGGTCGCGGATGTCGGAGCCGGTCACCGAGTGACCGAGCTCGGCGAGGATCGCGGTGTACGCGCTCATGCCCGCACCGCCGGCGCCGATGACGTGGATCCGCCGGGGCGCGGAGAGGTCGAACGCAGGTTCAGCGGCCACGAGCCGCCTCCTCGACGAGGGCGACCACGCGGGCCGCCGCGTCGGGACGGCCGACCGAGCGGGCCGCACCTGCCATGCGCGCGCAGCGTTCCGGATCGCCGAGCAGCTCATCGAGCCGGGCGCCGACGCGGGCCGGCGTGCACTCCGCGTCGAGCACCATCTCGCCCGCACCGACGTCGACCATCGCGCGGGCGTTCGCCTCCTGCTGGCCCTCGGCCGCGCCGGCCCACGGCACGTAGAGCGCCCCCACCCCGACCGCGGTCGCCTCCGCCACCGTCGTCGCGCCGGCCCGGCACAGCAACAGAGTGCTTCTCGCGTACAGCGCGGCCATGTCGTGCTCGAAGTCCACGAGCTCGTAGCGGAGCCGGTCGCCGTCGCGGCGCAGGACCTCGAGCCGGACCCGGCAGGACTCCAGGTGCAGCGGTCCGCACACGTGGCGGACCGCCACGTCATCCCGGTCGCGCCACCGCTCGTAGAGGCTCAGCGCGACCTCGTTGAGCCGCGCGGCGCCGAGCGAGCCGCCCACCACCGCCAGCTGCGGGGGCGCCGTCGGCGAGTGGTGCGCCGCGACGACCTCGGCCCGGACCGGGTTGCCGGTCACGGCCGCACCGCGCCACGCCGTCCCCGCGAACGAGACCGCCGGGCGGGCGCCGCAGCGCACCGCGAGCCGGTTCACGACGCCGGGGACCGCGTTCTGCTCGTGCACCACGGTCGGGATTCGGGTGAGTCGCGCCGCGATGACACACGGTGCCGATGCGTACCCACCGACGCCGACGACGACCCGGGGCCGGAGGCGTCGCAGCCGGCGGATGCACCCGACCACCGCGGCCAGGAAGAGCAGCACGGCTCGCGCGGACCGCAGCACCGCCCGCGGCGAGAGCGAGCGCTGGATGCCGTCGAGCGTCAGGAGATCGATCCCGTAGCCCGCGTCCGGGACCGCACGGGCCTCCAGACCACGGCGCGCGCCGACGAACCGGATCGCGTCGCGCGGGTGACCCTCGGCGACGAGCGCGTCGGCGATCGCGAGTGCGGGGTAGACGTGCCCACCGGTTCCGCCTCCGGTCACGACCGCGTGGACCGTGGCCCCCGTCACGCCCGTCCCTGGCGGGCGACGTTCACGAGCACGCCCGCGCCCACCATCGTCCAGACCAGCGCTGTGCCCCCGAAGGACACGAAGGGCAGGGGCACGCCGGTCACGGGCAGCACGCCGACGACACCCCCGAGATTCAGCACCGCCTGGCCGATGATCCAGGCCGTCGCGCCCGCCGCGAGCAACGCGCCGAAGCGATCCGGCGCCTTCGCCGCGGTGCGCACTCCGACGACCGCGATGACCACGAACAGGCCGATCACCAGGAGCGCGCCGAGGAGCCCGAGCTCCTCCCCGATCACGGCGAAGATGAAGTCGGTGTGCGCGGCGGGGAGGAAGCGCCACTTCGCTCGGCCCTCTCCCAATCCGACACCGGTCCACCCGCCGGTGTGCAGGGCGATCAGCGACTGGGTGACCTGGTACCCCGCGCTCCCGGCCTGCTGGAGCGGGTCGACGAAGGAGAACATGCGGGCCCGTCGCCAGGGGACCGCGAGCGAGACGAGGGTCACGAACCCGATGCCTGCACCCGTGATGGTCGCGAGGTGACGCGCCCGCACGCCACCGGCCACGAGCATCGCGAACACCATGACCACGATCACCATGAGCGACGCGAGATCGGGCTCGCCCATCATCAGCAGCCCGGTGATCCCGAGCACGAGGACGACCGGCCGCACCGTCCGCCGCCAGTCGCCCATCTCGAGCTCGCGGCGAGCGAGGAGGTCGGCGGTGAAGACGAGCAGTCCGAGCTTCGCGAGCTCGGACGGCTGGATGCGGAACGCGCCGAAGCCGAGCCAGCGGCGGGCGCCGTCCACCTTGATGCCCACCCCGGGGACGAGCACCGCGAGCAGCAGCACCGCGGCGGTGCCGAGGAGGAACGGGATGTGACGGCGCCAGGCGCGGTAGTCGATGCGGGACGCGAGGACGAAGCCCACCACCCCGACCGCGGTACCGATCGCCTGCCGCCGGAAGAACCACCACGGCGAGCCGGTGTCGTCGATGGAGCGCACGGTCGAGGCCGAGAGGACCATGACCAGGCCGACGGCGCTCAGCACCACGACCGCGAGGACGAGCACGACCGAGTTGGGCGTGCGGACGGACTGCGTACCCGCCCACCACGCGCGGACGCGCCCGAGCGGCCGGCGGACGACCGGGGGGACCGCCACGCTCACGGGCCGACCTCCGTCGGCGTGGTCTCGGCGAGGAGGGCGGCGACCTCCCGCTGGAAGTCGTCGCCGCGCGGCGCGTACCCGTCGTACCAGTCGAACGACGCGCACGCCGGCGAGAGCAGGACCGTGTCGCCGGGACACGCCATGGCCGCAGCGGCGCGCACCGCGGCACGCATCGTGCCGGCGCGCTCGACGGGCACGAGGGAGCCGAGTGCGTCGTCGACCTCCTCGGGCGTGTCGCCGATCGCCACGACGCCGCGGAGACGATCGGCGACCTCGCGCAGCGCGCCGAGGTCCACGCCCTTGCTGTCGCCTCCGGCGAGCAGCACGACGCTGGCGTAGCCGCGCACAGCGGCGACGGCCGCGTGCGGGTTCGTCGCCTTCGAATCGTCGACGTAGAGCACATCTCCAGCCTTGCCGACCGGCTCCGTCCGGTGGTGGAGCCTCACGAAGTCCTGCTGCGCCGCGGCGATCGCGCGTGCGGGGGCGTCGAGCACGGTCGCCGCCGCGGCGGCCGCCGCGAGGTTCATCCGGTCGTGAGGCGCCAGGACGGCCGGCGCCTCGAGCAGCACCGCGCCGTCGGGATCGAGCAGCCGCGCCCCGTCCCAGCCGAACCGACCCGGTCCTGCCTGGGCCCCGAACCCGACCCGGCGCGCGGGTGCGTCCGCGGCGAGCGCGACGACCCCCGGATCGTCGAGATCGAGCACGAGCGTGGCATCCGGACGCTGGTGGCGGAACATGTTCGCCTTGTCGGACGCGTACGCCTCGAACGACCCGTGCCAGTCGAGATGGTCCTCGGCGAGGTTGAGCAGGACCGCGACCTCGGGCGCGAACGTGTCGCCGACCGTGTGCAGCTGGAACGACGACGCCTCGACCACGAGGACGTCGGCGCCGTCGGCGAGCGCGTCGAGCGCCACCCGTCCGATGTTCCCGACCGCCGGGGCCCGCCGGCCGGCGTGCTCGAGCATCGCGCTCGACGAGCGTGGTCACCGTCGACTTGCCGTTCGTCCCGCTGACGACCACGACGGGCACGGTCGCCGCCTCGACCGCGAGGTCGAGGTCCCCGCGGACGCTCACCCGGGCCGCGCGGGCCGCGACCATCGCGGGGTGATCGGGACGGACCCCGGGGCTCGGGACGAGCAGATCCGCACCGGTGAGCAGGCGCGCCCAGTCGACCGGACCTTCGAGCACCTGTTGGCCGGCCTGCTCCGCCGCGGCGCGCCGCGCCAGGTACTCGGGCTGGCCCGGACTCTCCTCCACGATGACGACGTCGTCACCGCGGGCACCCAGCCAGCGCGCCACGACCGCACCGGTCGCACGCAGGCCGACCACCACGACCCGCACTATTCGATGATCCCCGGGATGCGCAGGAAGTCGGCATAGAAGAGCCCGAGGCCGAGCGCCATCGCGAGCCCGGCCAGGATCCAGAAGCGGACGATGATCGTCGACTCCGGCCATCCGAGCAGCTCGAAGTGGTGGTGGATCGGCGACATCCGCAGGATCCGGCGCCCGAAGCCGCGGAACGAGATGACCTGTGCGATCACGCTGATCGTCTCCAGCACGTACAGCCCGCCGATGATCGGCAGCAGCAGGTGCGTGTTCGTGAGCAGACCCATGCCGGCCATCGCGCCACCGAGCGCGAGCGCACCGGTGTCGCCCATGAAGAGCTTGGCCGGCGGGGCGTTCCACCAGAGGAAGCCGATGCAGGCACCCATCATGGCGGCCGCGACGACGGTGACGTCGATGGACCCGGCCCGCAACGCGCTCTCGGTGGTGTCGCGCAGGTGGTACGCGAGCGGGTGCCGGAACTGGGTGAAGGAGATCACGACGAACGCCGCGAACACCAGCGCGGCCGATCCGGCCGCGAGCCCGTCGAGCCCGTCGGTGATGTTCACCGCGTTCGTCGTGGCGTACACGACCGCGATGCACCAGAGGATCCAGCCGACGACGCCGAGGTCCAGCCCGAGCGGACGGGTGAAGGACAGGTGAGTGTCGACGTGCACGAACTGCGTGCTCATCGCGGCGAACCCGCCCGCCACCACCACGATCCCCAACGTCTTGCCCCGCTTGCGTAGCCCGAGGTTCCGGGCCTTGCGCACGCCGAGGTAGTCGTCGACGAAGCCGACGGCGAAGAGCCCGAGGATCAGGACCCACAACGCGATGGCAGTGTCCGCGAACTTGATGGCCTCCGAGTTGATGTGCGCGACGAGGTAGCCGAGGAATGCGGCGCCGACGATCGCGACTCCACCCATGGTCGGGGTGCCGGCCTTGGCGCCATGGGGGTGCGCGACCGGTCCGTCGTCGCGGATCTGGGCACCGATGTTGTGGCGACGGAGATACCGCACGACGAACGGCGTCCCGATGACGGCGAAGGCGAACGCGCCCGCGACCGCGATGAGCACGGCAATCATGCGAGCGCCTCCGCGGCGACGAGCGCGTCGACCACGACCTCGAGCCCGACCGCGCGACTGCCCTTCACGAGCACCGCATCGCCGGGTTCGACCAGCTCGAGCGCGCAGACGGCGCCCGATGCGGCGTCGGTCACCGAGGCGACCGCGCAGCCGCCGGCGCGGGCAGCTTCCGCCAGCGGACCGGTCTCCTCCCCCACCGCGATCACGACGTCGACGCCGCTCGCCGCGGCCGCCGCCCCCACGCGCGCGTGTTCCGCGCTGGCTCAGTGCACCCAGCTCGCGCATGTCGCCCAGCACCGCCACATGGCGGCCGGGTACGTCGAGCGCGGCCAGGGTGTCGAGCGCGGCGACGGTCGCGACGGGCGATGCGTTGTACGCGTCGTTGAGGACGCGGACACCCCACCCGGTGTCGATGAGCTCCATCCGCCAGTACGAGCCGGCCGCGGTCGCCAGCGCCGCGACCACCGACCCGAGCTCCACGCCGAGGTGGAGCGCGACGGCGGCGGCCTGCGCCGCGTTCACGACCTGGTGCTCGCCGCGGACCCCCAGCCGGACCTCGCCCGTGCCCCAGGGCGTCTCGAGCAGGAACGTCGCACGCAGCGCCCCGTCCAGGCGGACGTCGGAGACGCGCACGTCGGCGACGGGCTCACGCCCGACGGTCAGCACCGGGGCGACACTGCGGTGGCGCTGCCCGGCCGTCCCCGCGCAGCTCGCGGACACCACGGCGAGACCATGGGTCGGCAGCGCGTCGAGGAGCTCGCCCTTGGCCCGCGCGACGCCCTCCGGCCCGCCGAGGTGCTCGGCGTGGGTGATCCCGATGTTGGTGATGATCCCGATCTCGGGGCCCGCGATCGCACAGAGGTCGGCGATGTTGCCCGCGAACCGGGCGCCCATCTCGACGACGAGCGCCTCGGTGTCCTCCGGCGCCCCGAGCACGGTCACGGGTACGCCGATCTCGTTGTTGAAGGACTCGGGAGCGGCGTGGGTGCGCAACCCGGCGCCGAGCGCGGCGGCGGTCAGGTCCTTGGTCGACGTCTTGCCGACCGACCCCGTGATCGCGACCACGCGTCCGCCGGACCGACGCCGCGCGGCGCGCGCCAACTCGGCGAGGGCGACCGCCGCGTCGGGGACGACGACGGCCGGACCCTCCGGGCTGCCGCGCTCGACGACTGCGAACGCGGCGCCGCGCGCGAGCGCGTCGTTGACGAAATCGTGACCGTCGCGCTCGCCGCGGAGCGCGACGAAGACCTGACCGGGCTGCAGACGCCGCGAGTCGAACGCGACCCCGTGGCCGACCGGTTCGGTCGCGGGCTCCGGGCCGGTGCACCGACCGCCGGTGACCTCGGCCACCCACGCACGGGTCAGGTCCACACCGCCTCCAGCTCCTCCGCGGCGACGACGCGGTCGTCGAAGTCGAGGTGCGTCACGCCCAGGATCTGGCCCGGCTCGGCACCCTTCCCGAGCACGAGCACCGTGTCGCCCGGCGAAGCCGCCGCGAGCGCGGTGCGGATGGCCGTCCGGCGGTCCAGCTCGACCGTGTAGCGCGCACCCACGTCACGCAGGCCGACCTCGGCCGCCGCCGCGATCGCGGCCGGGTCCTCGGACCGGGCGTTGTCGGTCGTGAGCACCACGAGGTCCGCACCGCGCCCGGCGGCCGCGCCCATCGCGGGACGCTTCTCCGCGTCGCGGTCACCGCCACAGCCGAACACTGCGACCACGCGGCCGCGTCCGAGCTCGCGGGCGGCCCGCAGGACCGTTGCGATGCCCTCCGGCGTGTGCGCGTAGTCGACGACGACGGTCACCGGCGCCGAGCGGACGACCTCGAACCGGCCGGGGACCCCACCGGGCTCGGCCAGGCCCGTGGCGATCGCCGCCGGGTCGATCCCCGCGACGGTCGCCATCGCCGCCGCGGCGAGCGCGTTCTCGACGTTGAACCGTCCCGGCAGCGCGACGCGGACGTCGAGGGACTCGCCCGGGACCCGGAGACGGAACCGAGATCCGTCGGCGCCGACCTCGATCGCCTCGGCGCGCACGGTGGCCGCGGGGTCGGTGCCGAAGGTCGTGACCGCGAGCCCGGCGTCCTTCGCGAGATCCACCAG
This sequence comes from uncultured Acidimicrobiia bacterium, assembly GCA_963801105.1. Taxonomy (GTDB): domain Bacteria; phylum Actinomycetota; class Acidimicrobiia; order IMCC26256; family JAENVU01; genus JAENVU01. The sequence goes on along the minus strand of CAWDDH010000003.1, from coordinate 2,410,550 downwards.
GACCGCACCATAAGAATCGTCGACGTTGATCGCGGCGTCGTCGGCGAACTCGCGGGTGAACAGGCGCGCCTTGGCCGCGAAGTAGTCGTCCATGGTGTGGTGGTGGTCGAGATGCTCCCGGGTCAGGTTCGTGAAGCCGACGACGGCGAAGTGGGTGCCGTCCACGCGGTGCTGTGACAGCGCGTGCGAACTGACCTCCATGACCACGACATCCGCACCGTCGCGACGGAGCACGGCGAGGGTGCGTTGCAGATCCGTGGCCTCGGGCGTGGTGAACGTGGCGGGCGCCGTGACGCCGGCGAAGCTGGCTCCGAGCGTGCCGAGACGGGCCGGGGCGTGATGCGCGGCCAGCGCGATCCGCTCGAGCAGGAAGGTCGTGGTCGTCTTCCCGTTGGTGCCGGTGACGCCGAGCATCGTGAGGGAGCGCGACGGATCACCGTGGAAGCGGGCGGCGACGGGTCCGAGCGCGGTGCGGACCGACCGCACCCGCGCCTGGGGTACCGCGGGCGCCACGCCGTGCTCGACGAGGAGCGCGACCGCGCCACGATCGACGGCCGCAGCCGCGAAGTCGTGCCCGTCGGACCGCGCGCCGACCACGCAGCAGAAGAGCGCGCCCGGGGACGCGGCGCGATGGTCGTGGATGACGTCGGTTACGGCAATGGGCGCGTCGTGGACGACCTCGAGCACCTCGGCCGCATCCAGGAGGTCGTGCAGCAGCACGGGTTCCTCTCGCTCTACGGAGCCGGGGCGGACACCTTACCGGCGGTCAGCCGGAGCCCGTCCTGCATGATCTGGGAGAACACGGGGGCCGCGACCGCACCACCGTGGATCTCGGTCGCGGGATCGTCGAGCACCACGATGCCCACGAGCCGCGGCGACTCCGCGGGCACGAAGCCGGCGAAGCTCGCCATGTAATGCAGCGGCGGCTGGTACGGAGGCTTGCGGGCGGTGCCCGTCTTGCCGGCGGTGGTGGCGCCGGGGACCGCGGCCTGCTTCCCCGTGCCGTTGGCGACGACGCCCTGCAGGATCGTGTTGAGCGTCTGGGCCGTCTGGGCCGAGATGATGCGCCGCCCCGGCAGGGTCGACTGGCGGTGGCGGCGGCCCTCGGCGTCGATGGTCGCGTCGACCAGCCGCAGCGGCCGGCTCACGCCGCCGTTGGCGACCGTCGCGAACACCTGGAGTGTCTGCATCGCGGTCACCGCGATGCCGTAGCCGATCGGCATGCTGCCCATGATCGACGGGTCGACCGAGGTCGGCGACTGGAGGATGCCACGCGACTCACCGGGAAAGTTCACCGCGGTCTTGGCCCCGAATCCGAAGTCGCGCATGTACCGGTCGAGCGTGGACCGCCCGACGGTCGCGGCGATCTTGATCGCGCCCACGTTCGACGAGCGCTGCAGGATGTCGCTGACCGTCCAGGACTCCGTGCCGTGCGCCTCGTCATCGACGAACACGCCGTCGCCGATCTTGGTCGAGGAGGGAACGTCGAATCGCGTGGTCGGGTCGATCGCACCCGTCTCCAACGCGCTCGCCGCGGTGATGACCTTCGTCGTCGAGCCGGGCTCGAACGGATCGGTGAAGAGCCGGTTGCGCTCGGTGGGCGCCGCCGGGCGCGCCGGGTGCCGCCCGGTCGGACCGTCGATCTGGGCCATCGCGAGGATGTCGCCGGAGCGAACGTCCGCGACCACCGCCATCCCGTACCGCGCCCGCACCTTGGCGACCTCGGCGACGAGGTGCTGTTCGACCTGGTACTGCAGCGACTGGTCGAGCGTGAGCACGAGGTCGCTGCCGGCTTCGGCCGGCGTCTCGTGCTGGTCGGCCGCGGGGATCACCCGCCCGCTCGGGTCGCGCTCCTCCTCGAGCCGTCCCGCCCGACCGGAGAGCACCGTGTTGTACGCGGCTTCGAGGCCGCTCCCGCCACGGCCCTCGGCCACCGAGCCGATCACCGGACCGGCGAGCGAGTTGTCGGTGGAGGAGCGCTGGTCCTCGGCCACGAATCCGATGCCCGGGTCACCGAGCTTGCGAACTGCGGTGGCCACACCGGGCTCGACCTGCGGGGCGAGGCGGACGTAGCGCGTGTTCGGCGTGCTGAGCTCCGTCTCGAGCTGGGCCGCGGGCAGTCCCAGGAGCGGCGCGAGCCGGTTCGCGAGCTCGGTCGGGTGCTTCACGAGCGTCGGGTCGGCGAACACCGTCTCGCTCGGCAGTGAGAGTGCGAGCGGCTGACCGTTGCGGTCGAGGATCGCGCCACGGTGCGCGTCGAGCGTCTTCGCGAAGACGAGCTGACGCCGCGCGAGCGCGTCCACGTGACGGTTCTCCACCGTCTGGAGCGTCGCGAGGCGAACGCCGATGACACCGAGCGCGAGCGCCATGACGACGAGCATCACGACGAGGCGTCGGCGCGTCCGCGGCAGCGCGGCCGTCCGCGCGACCGGTGACCGGCGCCGCCCCGGTTCGGCCGGGTCCGGACGCGGGCGACCGCCGGCGGGTCGCGCCGGCGGTCGGGCGGGGATCCGGCGCGGGGCCGGTCGCGTGCGGTGAGGCGGCGTCACCGCGACCGCCGGGCCGGGACGAGATCGGGCTCGGGCGGCGGCGGGTGCGGCAGCCGACCGTGCGGTCGGGTCCCGGCGCCGATGCGACGGCGGCGGGGCTGGGGCGGGCGGGCGTTCGAGCTCACGGGGTCGACTCCAGGCTCGGCTTCACGGCTTGCCAGATCCGGGTCCCGGAGGCGTCCGCCGCCGGGGGCGCGGTCTCCGGGACGGTGACGACGCGCGTCGACGGCGCGGCGGTCAGCCCCAGGTCCTTCGCGCGCTGCACGATGACGGCCGGGCTCTGCGCCTCGGCAACCGTCAAGCGGGTCTCCCCCACGGCGGCCTGGGCCCGCGCGATCTTGCTGTCGATGGTGTCGACGCTCATCTGCCCCTGCGCGATGAACGCGTGGACACCCACCCCGACGAACGCGGCGGCGACGATCCCGACGGCCCAGATGCGCAGGAGCAACCGGCGGCGGCGCTCACGGCGACGGGCGGCGGTGTCGACGAGCCGGAGATGGCGTGGGCGGTCGCCCCGCTCGGGGGCGACCGGTGCGACACGCCGGGGGATGCGCTGCGGGACCGCAGCGCTCGAGAGGCTCACGCGAGTCGTTCCACCGCACGCAGACGCACGCTCGCGGCGCGCGGATTGGTCGCGACCTCGACCTCGCTCGGCCGGATGGGGCGGCGGGTGAGCAGCCGCACGAGCGGCTCGGGACGCGGCGGAGGCGGCAGGTGGCGCGGCGTCGCCGGGGCCGGGGCGGTCCCCGACCAGCCGGCGAAGCGCTGCTTCACGATGCGGTCCTCGAGCGAGTGGTAGGCGAGCACGAGCACGCGTCCGCCGGGCGTGAGGAGGTGGACGCTGTCGTCGAGCCCCTCGCGGAGGTTGGGCAGCTCACGGTTGACCTCCATGCGGATCGCCTGGAAGGTGCGCTTGGCGGGGTGACCGCCCTTGCGGCGAGCGGGCGCCGGAATCGCGTCCTTGATCGCGTCGACGAGGTCGCCGGTGGTCTCGAGCGGGCGACGCCGCACGATCTCCGCCGCGACGCGTCGGGCGAAGCGCTCCTCGCCGAACTCGGCGATCACACCCGCGAGCTCGGCCTCGGAGTAGGTGTTCACCACCTCCGCCGCGGTCAGCTCCTGCCGCACGTCCATGCGCATGTCGAGCGGCGCATCCGACCAGTAGGAGAAGCCCCGTTCGGACCGGTCCAGCTGCGGACTGCTCACTCCCAGATCGAAGAGCACTCCCACGATGTCCTCCCCCACTTCCACGATGTCGCCGATGGCGGCGAATGCCGCCCGAACCAGCCGGACCCGATTCCCGAATCGCTCGAGCGCGACGGTCGACGCGGCGATGGCAGCGTCGTCCCGGTCGATCCCGAGCAACCGGAGGTCCGGTCGTGCTTCGAGGAGGAGTGCGGCGTGACCGCCGCCCCCGACGGTCGCGTCGACGACGGTCCCCGTCGGTACCGGAGTGAGGAGCTCGACCACCTCCCGACCCAGCACCGGGCGATGGACGAACGCCTCACTCACCGTTCCCCCTCACGGGACTCGGGCTTCGAGTCCGTCACCAGCCCCCCGGTCGTCAGTGCCGTCCGGATTTCTCCCCGGGTACGGCTCGGTCAAAAGCGGGCGGAGTAGGGGCCTTCGACCGCGCCGGCCGGGGGGCTGGTGACGGGCCCGGAAGACCGGTCCCGCCTGTCAACTAGATGAAGCCGATGTCGTCGAGACCGGCGCCGCCGCTCTGGATGTCGGCCTGAGCGTCGGCCTCCACCTCGCGCCACCGGACCGGGTTCCAGAGCTCGACCCGGTTGTCCACGCCGAGGACCATCACGTCGCGCTCGAGCCGCGCGAACTCGCGCAGCGGCTGCGGGATGGCGAATCGGCCCTGCTTGTCGGGGACGAAGTGGCGAGCGGACGAGAACCAGGCCCGGGCGGCCTGCCGCTGTCGCGGCCCCTGCCTCGCGCTCCCCCGTACCTTCTCGGCCAACACCTCGAACTCCCCCTCGTTGTAGACGGCCAGGCAGCCGTCCAGCACCCGGGTGAGGACCGCCCCGTCGGCAAGGGACTCGCGGAACTCGACCGGGAGGATCACCCGTCCCTTGGCATCCAGCGAGTGCTGGTACTCGCCGAGAAACCCGAGGGACATCCCCTTGCTCCAGTCCTGGTCCGCGCGCCCCGATCCCGCCGGATTGCTCTCCCCAACCGTGTCTTGGGCACCCTACGCCTCCACCATCCTCCTTGTCAACCCACTTCGCACCACTTTCCTCCACCACGCCCGCCCGGGACGTCACACGGGGGCGAGAACCGTGCATTGGGTGGGCCGGATCAGGGAATCGACGCGCCCGGAGGGCTCAACTCGCCCGACTGGCGAGGAAGGGCGCCCACGCGGGGTCGATCGGTCCCCCGTTGGTGACCACCCACGAGGCGTGCGGCGCGACCGGGCGCCGGCGCAGCTTCAGGTCGGTCTCGGCGAGGAGCCGGTTCTCCTTGCGGGCGTTGCAGGGCCGGCAGGACGCCACGACGTTCTCCCAGCTGTGCTCACCGCCGCGCGAACGCGGGATGACGTGGTCGAGGTTCTCGGCCGGTCGGTCGCAGTACTGGCACCGGTGGCTGTCCCGGGCGAAGATGCCCCGCCGCGACAGCGGCACCTGGCTGCGAAACGGCACCCGGACGAAGTGCACCAGCCGGATCACGGTCGGGCAGGGGACGCTCATCGTCGCGGCCCGGAACGTGACACCGTTGCGCGCCACGATCTCGGCCTTGTCCTTCAGGACCAGCACGACCGCCCGACGACTCGAGACGACCGCGAGCGGTTCGAAGGTGGCGTTCAGCAACAGCGTCCGCTGCACGAGGCGACATGCTACCGATCGGCGTCGCGGCACCACTCCAGGTACACCACGAGGTCTTCGGGCTCGATCCGACCCGTCGCGCCGTACTGGGTCTCGAGCCGGAACCGCAGGTACTCCGGGTCCGGGAGCGGCAGGAACGGCGGCCGGCGCCACCAGCGGGGTGGCGCGAGCCGACCGGCCTGGCGCAGCGCGGTGAGCCAGAGGCCCGGACGGCGGACCAATCCGCCGAGGGCGGCGGGACCGAACGCGCTCCGGGGTCGGGGGCGGGATCGGTGCTCGGCCACGACGCGGAACCGTAGTGGGGTGGGCTCCGTACAATGCTGCGGTCCCTGAGGAGGTCCCGGTGGATCAGATGTTCCGCAAGCTCGTCGACCACGTCGAGCAGGTGATCCAGGGCAAGCGCGAGGCCGTGCAGCTCGCCCTCGTCTGCCTGTTCGCCCAGGGCCACCTGCTGATCGAGGACGTCCCCGGGGTGGGTAAGACCTCGCTGGCCAAGGCGATCGCGCGGTCGATCGGCGGCACCTGGCAACGCATCCAGTTCACGCCCGACCTGTTGCCCACCGACGTGACCGGGGTGTCGATCTGGAACCGGGCGACCAACCAGTTCGAGTTCCGCCCCGGCGGCGTCTTCGCCACGGTGCTGCTCGCCGACGAGATCAACCGGGCCTCGCCCAAGACCCAGTCGGCGCTGCTCGAGGCCATGGAAGAGGGCCAGGTCACGGTCGACGGTCGCACCTATCCCCTGGGTCCGCCCTTCATGGTCATCGCCACCCAGAACCCGATCGAGCTCGAGGGCACCTATCCCCTGCCCGAGGCACAGCTCGACCGCTTCCTGATGCGCCTCGAGATCGGCTACCCAGACCACGATGCCGAGGTCGACATCCTCGAGGCGGACCGCGACCACGCGACCGTCGCGGATCTCGAGCCCGTGATCACCTCGGACGAGCTCGTGGCGGCCACGAAGTCGCTCGCGCAGGTGCACGTCGCACCCGCGCTGCGCGACTACATCGTCCGGCTCGCCGATGCGACCCGCCACCACCCGGCGCTGACCCTCGGCGCCAGCCCCCGCGGTGCGCTCGGCCTCCAGCGCGCTGCGCGCGCCTGGGCGGCGGCGTCGGGCCGGGACTACGTGCTCCCCGACGACGTCAAGGGGCTCGCCGTGCCGGTCCTGGCCCACCGGCTCGTGCCGAACGCCGACGCGGACCTCCGCGGCGTCGAGGGCGGTGACGTCATCACCGAGCTGCTGGCGTCCCTCCCGGTCCCCGGCGCGACCGGCTGATCGGTGAGGGGACGCACCGCGACCCTGACCCGGCGGGGCTGGTCGCTGCTCGGGGCCACCCTCGGGTTGCTCGTCGCGGGGCGTCTCCTCGGGACCGTCGAGTTGACGACCCTCGGGCTCTGCTCCGGGGGGCTCATCGTCGGTGCCGCGCTCTGGACCCGCAGCCGGAGCGTGCCCATCTCGATCCGTCGTGAGATCCGGCCCCTCCCGATCCACGTCGGCGCCGAGGCGCGCGTCGATCTCGAACTGCGCGCCCACGCACCCGCGCCCCAGACGACGCTCACCGACGTCTTCGACGACGGCAGGCGCGCGGCGCGCTTTCTCGCCCCGGCCCTCGAGCGCGGCCAGCGGGCCCGGGCCGCGTACCGCATCCCGACCGACCGCCGGGGACGCTTCCACGTCGGGCCGCTGGTCGTCGGCGTGGGTGATCCCTTCGGGCTCGCGATGCGCTCCTTCCGGGTGGGTGCCGGCGAGGACCTCGTGGTCCGGCCCCGCGTGCACGACCTCCGGGCGACGCCGTCCGCGCCGGCGCGCCGGCGCGCCCGCGTGCAGCAACGGGCGCTCCTGCCCGTCCCCTCCCCGGCGCACGACGAGTTCCTCTCGCTCCGCGACTACCAGACGGGCGACGACCTCCGGCGGGTGCACTGGCGGACCTCGGCGCGCACGGGCGACCTGAAGGTGCGCGACGACGAGTCCGCGTGGCAGCCGCACGCGACGATCCTGCTCGACAATCGGGCTGGGTCCTACCGCGGCGGCGGCTACGAGGAGGCAATCGAGGCGCTGGCGTCGATCGCGCTCCGGCTGCGGCGCACGAACCGTGTGTGCGACGTCGCGACCACGAGCGGCCGGCCACTGGGAGGCGCGGGCATCCATCGTCCCGATCGCCTGCTCGACGAACTCGCGGTGATCGAGCCCGAGGTGCGGGGCGCTCCCGGGGACGTGCCGCGCGGCCAGCAGGGTCTCGTGGTCGTGGTCACCGGCGCACCGGAGGACCGAGTCGGCTTCGCCCGCCTCGCCGCACCCGGGACGACGCTCGTGCTCGTCGTCTGCGACGATGACCAGCCCACGCCGACCGGGGGCGTCCGCGTCGTCGACGGCCGGCCCGGCGCCCTGGCGACGTCGTGGAACACCGTGATGGCGACCCGCCGGGACACCCGTCGGCGCGGGATCGCATGAACGCCCGCTTCGGCGTCGGTCACCCGCTCGTGCGCTCGGCGTCGCTCGCACTCGTGAGCCTCGCGACCGCGTTCGCGTTCGCCCGCGTCTTCTCCGACGGCGGGTTCGCGCTCACGCTGCTCGTGGCCGCGCTCCTCCCGCACACGGTGGGTGCAGTGGGGCGGATGCGCGCGTGGTCGACGTTCGCCACCGCGACTCTCGCCACCCTGGCGACCGGGATCGCCCTCGTCTGGATCAGTGCCGGGGAGACCACGGCGTACGGCATCCCGACCCCGGCGACCGCGGGCCGCATGGTCCACCTCGTCGACGTCGGCTGGCACGTGTTCCGGATCGGCGTGGCGCCGGTGCGCTCGACCACGGGCGTCGTGCTGCTCTGTGCCGTGGCGGTGGCCGTGGCGGCCCTGATCGCCGACGCGGTGGCGCGCCGACCCGATGTCACCCTCGGCGCGCTCGCGCCGACCCTCGTGGTCTTCGTGCTCGTGGGGACCCTCGGCTCGGGCCACCTGCGCTACCTCACCACCATCGTCTACGTCGCCGCGGCACTCACCGCGCTCGCGATCGCCAACGCCGCGCGCGTGGAGTCGCACCGGACCTGGTTCACCGGCCGGCGCCTCTCGTCCGACGCGGCCACGATCCGCAGCGCCGCGGCGGTGGGCGGGATCGCGCTGCTCGCCGCCCTGGTGATCACGCCGCTCGTGCCCGGGGTCGACAACCCGCCGCTGCTGCGGTACCGCAACGCGAGCGGGGGCTCCGGTGGCGGCGGGTTCGACGACTACACGAGCATCAGCCCGCTGGTCGACCTCCGGGCCCGCCTGCGGGAGCGCACCAACGTCGAGCTGTTCCGCGTGCAGTCGTCCGAGCGCCTGTCGTGGCGCCTCGTGGCCCTCGATCGCTTCAACGGCACGACGTGGAGCCTCACCAGCGAGGCACGGGACGCCGCCACGCTGTTCCCGAACCGGGTCCGACGCGACGCCGTCCGCCAGCACTACACGATTTCGTCCCTGTCGGACCGCTGGCTCCCGGCCGCCTACCGGCCGGTCAGCACCACCGTGACCGACGCCAAGGCCATCCCCGAGTCGCTGACCCTCGTGGCGCCGAGCCAGGTCACCGGGCTCGACTACCAGGTGCAGTCGCTCGTCGAGCAGCCCCCCACGCCCGCCGAGATCATCGCGACCGCGACCGGGCGATTGCCCGCGAGCGTCGGCGGCGCCCTCGCGCTGCCGTCGGGATTCCTCGAGGCCCACCAGGGGGTCATCAACGCGATCGTCCGCGACGCGGCGACGCCGTGGGACCGGGCGGTCGCGCTCCGCGACTTCTTCACCGACGGTGCCTTCACGTACGACCTCGACCCGAGACTGGGCGACGGGACCGACGCCATCGACACGTTCCTGCGCACCCGTCGCGGCTTCTGCCAGCAGTTCGCCGCGACGTTCGCGGCCTTCGGACGGGCCGCCGGCCTCCCGACCCGCGTCGTGGTCGGATTCACCCCCGGGACCTACGACGAGCTCAACGACGAGTACGTCGTGCACGGCCGCGACGCCCACGCGTGGGTCGAGGTGTACTTCGCCGGCCTCGGCTGGAGGACCTTCGACCCGACCCCGGCCGGTCCGCTCCCGGGCCAGGCGGACCTCCGCCCGGCAACGGGCTCGACGGGCACCGCCACCACCACGACGCCGACCACCGCGCCGGACACGTCCGCCACGAGCACCGGCCGACCCTCGACCGGCACGCCCCGTGTCCGGGAGTCCGACCCGTTGATCTCGACCGGATCGGGCACGGGTGGATCCGGCTGGAGCGTGCGCACGATCCTGCTCGTCGTGCTCCTCGCCGCGGCCGGGGTCTTCGCCGCGGTCTGGGCCCTGCTGCGCCTGCTCGGACCCCGACGCCGCCGATCACGGCGCCGGCGGGCCCCCGATCCCGCGCACCGCATCGGCGGTGCGTGGAGCGAGACGCTCGACGAGTGTGCCCGGGCCGGCTACCCGCCGTCGCCGGCGCTCACGCCCGCGGAGCAGATCCGGTCGCTCGACCGTCGCGGCGTGCCACGCGGCGCGCTTCCTGCGCTGCGTGACCTCGCCGAGCTGCACGCGGAGCAGGAGTTCTCCGGGCGGGTCCCCGACGCCGAGGCACCGACGCGCGCCTGGACCGCGGCCGAGGCGGTGCGGGAGGCGCTGCGGGCCGAGACCCCGGCGCCGAAGCGGGCGCGTCAGCTCGTGCAGGCGACGTTCGGGGCGGCGCCGCCGGCGCCCGACGACGCCTGATCAGTGCTCGTCGCGGCGGAACCGCTCCCGCCACCAGCGGCCGGAGTTGCCGACCAACCCGCCGATCGAACCCTCACGGAACGAGGTGGTCAGCGTGTCCATCCCGGCCCGGCCGAGCTTGCGGGCGTTGCGCTCGATCACGAGCAGCGATCCCAGCATGATGAGGAACCCGATGAAGCCGAGGACGAGCACCTTGGTGAAGGTCGCCACGAGCAGCGCCAGGCCCACGACGAATCCGAAGATCGCCCACTTGATCGATCGCGCGGCGTGCCGGTACAGGGTGGTCTCGGAGACCTGCTGCACCAGACCGGGATCGGTCGCGGTGAGATTGGCCTCGATCTCCTGAAGGATCCGCAGCTCTTCTTCGGAAAGCGGCATCGGCCAATCTTCGCGCACCTGGAGCACCCTCTCAACGCGCGGAGGCCACGGGCGTCACCGCGCCCCCGGCCGCGGCCGACCGGTAGGCCGCATCCACCACCTCGTGGGCGGCCAGGGCCTCGTCCGCCCCGGGGGGCCCGAACCCGTCGCGCCCGGCCACGGCGTCGAGGAAGGCCTTCGCGGGCTCGGCGTACTGGGCGACGGACGTGGCGTGGACCTCGGGGACCGTGAGCCGGTCGATCCACTCCGGCGGCGGCGCCGTGAGAGCCTCGGCGCCGTCCGAGGTCTCGACGTGGACCGGGCCGAGGTAGTCGTCCTCGGTCCAGAGCAGGGCGTCCTCGCAGAACAGCTCCAGCCGCCGGGTCGAGGGCCGGCTCAGGACCTGGTGCCAGACGCTGGTCAGGGTGGCCGCGGCGCCGCTCGCGAGGTCGAGGCGCAGCGCGGCGACGTCCTCGATCCCGGGGTAGCCGAACGTCGAGGCGGTGGCCGCACTGACCGCGGTGGCCGGGCCGAGGATCCACTGCATGACGTCGACGTCGTGGATCGAGTGTTCGATGAGCGTCCCGCCGCCGGATTTCGTCGCGTCCTTGCGCCACGTGGAGCCGTACATCCCCTGGATCGGGAAGTACTGGTCGTCCCGGAAGATCATCGCCATCGGGCGGCCGTAGGTGCCGGTCGCGACGGCGTCGGCGAAGCGTGCGAACACCGGTGCGGTCCGCAGCACGAGGCCGACGCGGTGGGGGTGCCCCCGCAACCGGTCCGCGATCGCCCGGCACCCCTCGATGGTCGGGGCGAGCGGCTTCTCGCAGAACACCGCGATCCCGCGGTCGACCGCGGCGTCGACCGCAGCCCGGTGCCCGTCCGTCCAGGTGCAGATCCAGACCACGTCGACGTCGTCGAGCGCGGCACCGAGGTCCGTGTGCGCCGTCGCGCCGTGGTGCGTGGCGATGCGCTCGGCCCGCTCGCGGTCGGGATCGAACGTCGAGGTGATCGCGGCGTCGACCAGTCCGGCCCGCGCGAGCTGCGCGATCGCGTACGAGTGGACCGTGCCGATGTGGCCACATCCGATGAGGGCGATCCGCTGCACGTCAGGCTCCTTCGGGGTCGGGGCCCCAGAGGCTGCCACGACGCCCGGTCCGGACCCGACCATGCTCGACCGACGCGGCGCGACCGACGGCGTCCTCCCCGAAGCGCGCCCGGACCGCGTCCACCGTCCGTTCGAGCGCGGCCCGCTCGGGCGACGTCGCCGGCACCGGGTCGTCGAGGTCGAGCCGGCCCTGGACCGCGCCGGGCGCGCCGAGCTGGGACACGCTCACGCCGAGCAATCGGACGCCCTCCCCGAGCCGCACCGCGTCGAGCAGGGCCCGGGCCGCGTCGGCGATCACCGCGGCGACGTCCGTCGGGTCCGGCAGCGTCTGCGCGCGGCGTGATCGTCGCGAAGTCGTGGAAGCGCACCTTGAGCTGCACCGTACGCCCCGTGGTGCCGATGGCCCGCAGGCGCGCGGCCACGAGGTCGGCCATGCGCACCACGTCGGCGCCCAGACGCGCGCGGTCGGTGCAGTCCACGGCGAAGGTCTCCTCGTGCCCGACCGACTTGGTCGGTCGCTCGGGCTCGACCGGACGCGGGTCGCGGTTCCACGCCCGGGCGTGCAGCTCGGCACCGAGCGCGGGCCCGAGTGTCGCGACGAGGGTGGCCTCGGGGATCCCGGCGAGGTCGCCGATCGTGACCACGCCGTAGCGGTCGAGCCGCCGACGGGTCGCCGGGCCGACCCCCCACAGCCGCCCGACCGGCAGCGGGTGCAGGACCTCGAGCTCGGTGCCGGGCTCCACGACCAGCATCCCGTCCGGCTTCGCGAGGTCGCTGGCGATCTTGGCCAACATCTTGGTCACGGCCACGCCGACCGACGCCGCGAGTCCCAGCTCGTCGTGGATCCGGGTCCGCAGCCACCGTCCGATGTCGGGTCCCGAGCCGAGGAGCCGCTCGGCGCCCGCCACGTCGAGGAACGCCTCGTCGAGCGACAGGGGCTCGACGAGGGGCGTCGCCGACCGCAGTATCGCCATCACCTCGCGACTCACCTCGGCGTAGAGGTCCAGCCGGGGGGCCACGAACGCCGCGTCCGGGCACGCCCGCCGGGCGCGCGCCATCGGCATGGCGCTGTGCACGCCGACCGCACGTGCCTCGTAGCTCGCGGCGGCCACCACGCCGCGGCCGCCGAGCCCGCCGACGATCACGGGCCGTCCGCGCAGCTCCGGACGCTCGCGCTGCTCCACCGACGCGTAGAACGCGTCGAGGTCGAGGTGCAGGATCGGCGGCGCGCTCACCCGTCCGCGGCGGAGACGACCTCGAAGCTCGCCAGGCTCGTCCCCCGCACCTCGTACCGGAAGGCGTGTCCGCTCGTCGCGTCCCACCGGCCGGCGAGCCACGCGGCCAACGGATCCCGGACCCAGCGGAAGCCCTCGTCGAGACGGTCCGCGACCGCATCGGGAGGCACGAACGCGGCGTCGATCACGATGCCGTCCGGATCGTCGACCCGCAGCTCGCCCTCGAACACGACGGCCCGGTGCACCTCGCAGTGGAGCTCCCAGCCCATGTCGAGCGCGACGGCGGTGACCGAGTACAGCGGTCCTTCCCAGGCCCGGACCGTCAGCCCGGTCTCCTCCTCGACCTCGCGGGCGAGACCGGCGAGGACGGAGTCGTCGGTGGCGTCGACCACCCCGCCCGGCGTGCTCCAGTCGCAGGATCCGTTGCGGCGCCGGTTCTTCACGAGCAGCAGCCCGCCGTCCTGCTCGATGATCGCCCCGGCGACGGTCATGCGATTCGGGAGACCCTCCGCCATGCGGCCAGTGTGGCACGCCCTCGTTACCATCCGCGGGTGCCCGAAGCCTTCGACACCGGACCCGGCCCGACGCGCGGCGCCTTCCTGCTCGCGTACGCCGGGGTCGTGCTCGCCGGGGTGCTCGGCGCGGTGATCGGCTACGGGTGGGGCGAGGTCGGCTGCACCGGCGACTGCGGATCCGACGCCACCGTCGGCGCGATCGTCGGAGCGGTCATCGCCTCGGTCGGGACCGGTGTGGTCGCAGTGCTGGTCCTGCGCGCGATGGCCGAGTGGCGCCGACCGCGGTAGGCGGCAGCGGGACGGGGCACGCCAGCTCGGGACGGACCCGTCGGGCCCGCCGGCACAGGGCGCGCACGCGCGCCGGACGGTCCTGGGCCCGGGCGATGCCGGCGGCGGCACTCAGGGCCTCCAGCGACTGCGGGTTCCACACCAGCGCGTGACGGAAGGCGCGGTCCGCGGCGGTGAGGTGCCCGAGCTCGAGCTGGATACGTCCACGGACGTTCGCGATGGTCGGGTCGGACGGATCCCGGCGCTGGGCCGTCGCGGCCGCGGCGACCGCGATCCGCCAGTCGCGCGGGTCGTGTCCCTGCCGGGCCCGGTACTCCGCGGCGCGCGCCTCGGCGAGTGGGGCCTCCGGCCACACAGGCAGCTGGTCGGTCGCCCGCCGCGCCGCCGCGACGTCGTGATCGAGCACCGCCGTGCTGAGCGTCGCGTCGCCCCGGACGAGCAGGCCGCCCGCGACCGCACCGACCACCACCAGGGCGACGGCGGTGACCCCGGCACCGCGCGGAACCGGCGGTGGGGCGCGACGCGCGGCGGCACCCAGCGCGAGCGCGAGCACCGGGGTCACGCCGACCCAGAGGGGCTGGAGCAGCAGGCTGAAGCCACCGATCGCGGCCAGCCAGACGAGCTCACCACGCGCCCGGCGCCCCGCGAGCACCAGCCAGAGCGTGAAGGCCGCCAACCCAACGAGGCCGGTGGTCGCCCCGTACTCCACGAACACGTTGTGAGCGTCGGCGTTCAGCGCGTCCGGCCCGTACGCGCGTGCGGCCGCGGGGGTGTCGAACGGCGAGGTCGCGCGCCGGTACAGGCCCGGACCGAGGCCGAGAACCGGCCGCTCGCGGATGGCGTCGAGCCCGAGCTGCCAGCGGTCGATGCGGCCCGAGAGCGCACCCCCCGAATCGGCCGCGACACGCGAGGCCGCGCCCTGCGAACCCGACTGCAATGCGATCGCCGCCACCACGCCGAGGGCCAGACACGCGAGCAGCGGCACCGCGCGCCGGGGTCCCGCGGCGAGGACCACCCGCACGAGAACGACGACGAGCAGCACGAGCCCGGCGCGGCCTCCGGAGAACTGCACCGCGCTCGCCACGAGCAGCGCCGCGAGCGCCAGCAGCAGGCGGGCCGCGCGTGCGCGTTCGGGGTCCTCGATCGCCGGCAGCCGGATCCAGCGCTCGCCGACGAGCGCGAACGCCCCGGCCATGAGGGCCGCGACCTGGACCGGGTTCCCGAGCAGCGCCGGAGTGCGGCCCTCGATGAGCGAGAGCGCGGACGCGTTGGAGATCCGCGACATCTGGAGCCAGGCCATCACCGCGTTGAGCGCGGCGCCGACGATCACCACCGTCCCCAACCACCAGGCCCCGCGGTCCGAGAGGCGACGGCCGATCGCCCAGGTACCGACGAGAAGCGCGATCAGCAGGAGCCCCGCGCCGTTGTTGTAGAGACCGAGGACGCTCAGTGCGCGCGCCGGCGACCACCAGGTCGCGACGGCCGCGACCGCGACGAACGTCGCGCCGGCCGCCGCCGCACGATCCCCGTCCGCGACCGCGAGGCCGAGCGCGACGAGGCCCGGACCGAGGAGGGCCAACGCGACGACGACCTTCGGCGTCCAGTACATGGCCGAGACCGGCGGCGCGACGACGACCAGCAGGAGCCCGGCCGCCGTGATCACCGCGACCTCGCCGGGCCGCAACCGCGTCTGCGTCATCCGTGGGCGGCCGGGCGCATGAGTCCTTCCTGCATGACCGTCACGACGAGCTCGCCCTCGCTCGTGAAGATCGAGCCCTCGGCGATGCCGCGCGCGCCCGACGCCGACTGGCTGCGCTGATGGTAGAGCAGCCACCCGTCGGCACGGAACGGCCGGTGGAACCACATCGCGTGGTCGAGGCTCGCGACCTGGAACTCTCCGTCGGAGAAGGAGCTGCCGTGGGGCAGCATCGCGGTGTCGAGAATCGTGAGATCCGATGCGTAGGCGACGATGCACACGTGCAGCAACGGATCGTCGGGGAGAACACCGTTGGCGCGGATCCAGACGTCCTGGGCCGGCGGTCGGGGGCGCTGGTCGAGCCACGCCGGCACCTCGATCGGGCGCGAGTCGATCGGGCGCTCCCGCTGCGACCACGCCGCGAACTCCGGCCCGAACTTGTCGCGGTAGGGCGCGAACCGCTCCTGCATGGTCGGCAGGGATTCGGGGTCCTCGACCGCGGGCATCGGATCCTGGTGCTCGGGTCCCACCTCGTGGATCTGGTACGAGGCCTGCAGGTTGAAGATGACGCGGCCGTGCTGGATCGCGACGACCCGGCGGGTGGTGAACGAGCGGCCGTCGCGGATGCGGTCGACCTCGTAGATGATCGGGACCGACGGATCACCCGGACGCAGGAAGTACGCGTGGCACGAGTGGAGCGCGCGGTCGGGGTCGACGCTCCGGCCCGACGCGACCAGCGCCTGACCTGCGACCTGCCCCCCGAACACCCGCTGGCGCCACTCCTCGGGGCTGCGACCACGGAAGAGGTTGACCTCGAGGCTCTCGAGGTCGAGGAGCTCGATCAGGTCGTCGAGCGCCCGCTGGTCGCTCATCCGAAGAAGACCTCGGCGAGGGCGTAGAGGTCGGGGTCGACGGTCTTGAGCGTGCCGACCGCCTCGGCGAGGGGCACCCGTACGATCTCGCCGCACTGGAGCGCAACCATCTGGCCGGTCGCACCCTCGTGGACGGCGTCCACCGCCGCGACCCCGAACCGGGTCGCGAGGTTGCGGTCGAACGCGGTGGGGGTCCCGCCGCGCAGCAGATGACCGAGGATCGTCACCCGGGTGTCGAATCCGGTGCGCTCCTTGATCTCGGCGGTCACCAGGTTCGCGACGCCCCCGAGCTGCACGTGACCGAACTCGTCGACCGCGCCCGACGCGATCGTCATCGTCCCCTCGGCCGGAACCGCGCCCTCGGCGACCACGACGATCGAGAAGTTCTCGCCCCGCCGGGACCGGTGGAGCAGGTGCTCGCACACGTGGTCGATGTCGAAGGGACGCTCCGGGATCAGGATCGCGTCGGCGCCGCCCGCCAGGCCGCTGTGCAGCGCGATCCACCCGGCATGGCGTCCCATCACCTCGATGACCATGACGCGGTCGTGCGACTCGGCGGTGGTGTGCAGCCGGTCGATCGCGTCGGTCGCGGTCTGCACCGCGGTGTTGAAGCCGAACGTGACCTCGGTCGCGGACAGGTCGTTGTCGATGGTCTTGGGCACGCCGATCACGTGCAGGCCCTCGCCGGCCAGCCGGTCGGCCACACCGAGCGTGTCCTCGCCGCCGATCACGATCAGCGCGTCGATGCGCTCGGTCGCGAGCGTCGAGCGCACGGCGTCGACACCCCCGTCGGCGCTGTAGGGGTTCGTCCGGGACGAGCCGAGGACCGTTCCGCCCCGCGGGAGGAGTCCGCGCGCGGCCTCGAGATCCAGGTCGACGACGTCGCCCTCCATCACACCGCGCCATCCGTGACGGAAGCCGACGATGCTGTGACCGTGCACGGTGACGCCCTTGCGCACAATGGCGCGGATGACTGCGTTGAGTCCGGGGCAGTCGCCGCCGCCGGTGAGGATTCCGATGCGCATGGACCCAGCATTGCAGCCGACCGGTAGGGTGCGCGGGCATGACGCCCGGGCGCACCGTCATCCTCGGCATCGACGCGGGCACGACCGGGGTCCGCACCTTCGCCATCGACGCCGCGAGCGCGGTGGTACGCAGCGCCTACCGCGAGTTCCCCCAGTACTTCCCGGCGCCGGGATGGGTGGAGCACGACCCGGAGGAGATCTGGGACGCGACCCTCGCCACGCTCACGACCGTCGCCTCGGAATGTGCGGCCGCCGGCGAGACGGTCGCCGCGATCGGCATCACGAACCAGCGTGAGACGACGGTCGTGTGGGACCGCGCCACCGGCGAGCCGCTCCACCGGGCCATCGTCTGGCAGGACCGCCGCACGGCCGCCACCTGCGACGCGCTCCGCGACGCGGGCCACGAGCCGTTGGTGCGGGAGCGCACCGGCCTCGTGCTCGATCCGTACTTCTCGGCCACCAAGCTCGCGTGGCTGCTCACCGAGGGCGGGGTGTCGGCCGGCGCCGACCTCGCGTTCGGCACCGTCGACTCGTGGCTGCTCTGGAAGCTCACCGGCGGCGTGGTGCACGCGACGGAGCCCTCCAACGCGGCGCGCACCCTGCTGTACGACATCCGCGCCGGTGCGTGGTCCGACGAGCTGTGCGACCTCTTCGGCGTCCCGCGTTCGTGCCTGCCGGAGGTGCGGCCGACGTCGGGCCGTTTCGGGCGCACCGACCCCGACCACGCCGCCGGCCTGACCGTCCCGGTGTCGGGCATGGCGGGTGATCAGCAGTCGGCACTCTTCGGCCAGGCGTGCTTCTCCCCCGGGATGGCGAAGAACACCTACGGCACCGGCTCGTTCGTGCTCGTGAACCTCGGTGCCGACGCGCCGCCACCGGTCGAGGGTCTCCTCACCACCGTCGCCTGGCAGATTGGCGACGTCACGACCTACGCCATGGAGGGGGCCATCTTCGTGACCGGTGCGGCGATCCAGTGGCTACGCGACGAGCTCGGGATCATCGAGCGGGCCGACGAGATGGGCCCACTCGCCGCGAGCGTTCCCGACAGCGGCGGCGTGATGTTCGTACCCGCGTTCACCGGGCTCGGCTCGCCCTACTGGGACCCCTACGCCCGCGGCACGCTGGTCGGACTCACCCGCGGCAGCGGCCGCGCCCAGATCGCCCGCGCGGCGGTGGAGGCCATGGCCTACCAGACCGCGGACGTCGTCGACGCGGTCCGTACCGCCTCCGGCACCGAGCTCGCCGAGCTCCGGGTCGACGGGGGTGCCAGCGTCATGGACGTGCTCTGCCAGTTCCAGGCCGACATCCTCGGCGTCACCGTGCGCCGGCCCGCGGTCCAGGAGACCACCGCGCTCGGCGCGGCCTACCTCGCGGGCATCGCCGAGGGCGTGTGGGCCACCCCGGCCGAGGCCGCGTCAGCATGGCGCGAGGACGCGAGCTTCTCCCCCGCCATGGACCGCGCCGAGGTCGACGCCCGTCTCGCCACCTGGCACCGCGCCGTGGAGCGCTCCCGCGCCTGGGCCACCGACTGACCCACCTGCAGCCATCCGGTGGCTCGACGGTGGCGCGGGCCGGCGTGTGGCTGCTCTCAAGGGTGAGGGGGTGCGACATGGGGACACGGGACCAACCGTCTGACTTCGACGAGTTCGTGTCCGCGATCGAGCCCCGGCTCCGTCGAGCGCTCATCGGCCCCGACGGGAAGCTGCACCATCACCATCACCATCACCATCACCATCACCAGCACCTACGGCGAGGCGGGCGACACGACGAGAACGGCACCGGAGAACGCCGACCGGACCGTGGGGGTTGGTGCTCAGTACGCCGCCGGATCACTCCGAGTGCTGATCGTCCCCTGATCCGTTCCGCGGAACGCTCGGGTGCTGATCGTCGGCTGATGTGTTCCGCGGAACGCTCTCGTCGTCGGCGGAACGCTCTCGTCGTCGAGTGACCGTCGGGGTTCGGGTGGGTGGGTGCTGAAGATGGCGGTCATGGTCCAGTCGAGGTCGAGGCGCTCCCCCTCCGAGAGTGACGCGATCGACTGTGGGGTGATCGCCGGCCCGGCCGCCCGGTGGGTCTCGACAATCGCGTCGGCGGTGGAGGGTGGCGGCGGGACCACGACCTCGGACACGAGCGCGCCGCGGGGATCGACGAACCCGAACCCGCCCCGGCCGTCGGCCTCCACCCGCCAGCCACCCTCGTGGACCGACCGGTGATGCGTTGGGCAGAGCATGACGAGGTTCGCCCGATCGGTCGGACCGCCGCGCGCCCAGTGCACGACGTGATGCGCGCGCAACCGGGTGCGCTGCGTGCAGCCCGGGAAGCGGCACCGGCCCTCGTCGCGGGCGAGGACCGCCCGGCGCAACGCCGGGTTCGGCACCCGCACCCGCCGCCCGAGATCCAGCGTCGAACGGACCCGGTCGACTGACGGTCGCACACCGGCGTCACAGCCGATCCGCCGAGCCGCCTCGGTGGAGATGGTACGGCCGTCGATCTCGCAGCGACCCGGCGCGTCCTGAGCCAGGGACTGCTCGTCGACGTGCACGACGACCTCGACGCCCGGCCGGTCCGGATCGGGTTCCAGGAACGCATCGACGACCGCCTCGAACCCGCGCACGCGCCGCTCGTTCGGCTCCTCCCGGTCCCGGTCGAACGGCGCCTCCGCCGCCGCCGCGTCGATCGCGGCCATCGCCTTCGCCGCCACCTCCGCCGGGACCCGAGCGGTGATCGTCACCGTGCCGTCCTCGTTCGTGCGCATCGACACCCCTGACACGGCCAACGCCGCCCGGACCCGATCCGGATCCGCGGCCCGGCACGCCGCGCCGTGGGCCCGGGCGATCCGCTCGAGCTGGTTCGCGGTCGTGTGCCGGGCCAGCTCGACCAGCTCCTCCTCCCGATCGGGGACCACGAACCGCGTCAGCGCCCGCACCTTCGAGAACGACAGCTGCCCCCGCGCGAACTCCGCATGCGTCACCGGCAGCTCCGCGACCGCTCGCGCCACCCGGACGTGCTCCTGCGCCGCGCGGGGCCCGACCCCGCACTTCCACGACACCCAGTGCGCCATCGAGCGCGCCTCCCAGCCCCTCCACGCCTCCCGCCGGTCCAGCTCGGCGACGACGTCGAGGAACCGACAGGTCGCCGCGGCCAGGTGACCCGCGAGGGTGGCCGCCTCCGCCTCCAACCGCTCCGTCGCCATCGACGCCAACTCCAACAGCGAGCCATCAACGGACACGACACCCGTCACCGTCATACGAACCTCCCCGTCGAACGCCCACCCAGCCGGACGTTCGCGGACCGTACGACCCAGATGTGACCATCCCTCCGAGACGCGACCGGACCAGAGTGTTCCTCGGAACCCTCCAGCCCCGCGCGCGTCAGATGCCGGTCGGATCGCCCGCGCCGAGACAGAACTCGTTGCCCTCCGGGTCGCGCAGCACGAGGTTGCGATACCGCGACGCGACGTCCGGCGGGAACTCCTCCTCCCACGCGACCGACGCCCCGATGCCCACCAGGCGCGCGACCTCGGCGTCGAGGTCGCGCAGCGCACCGGCGCTGCATCCGAGGTGCAGTCGGTTCTTGCCCGCCTCGGCCTCCGGCACGCGGACGAACTCGAGGTACGGAACCCCGTCGGCCGGTCGGCAGATCGCGCTCGCGCCGTCGCCGCCCGGCTCGACACCGAGCCCGCCGATCGCCCGGTCCCAGAACGACGCGAGCGACTCGGGATCGAGACATTCGATCGTGATGCAGACCGGTTCCACCGCCCACTACTCCCAGATGCGGTGCGGCTGGCACTCGATGCTGAGACCGGCGTCGAGATCCAGCGCCGGGGTGTCCGGGAGCCGCAGCACCATCACCCCGCGCTGATCGGGCGTCGGGATCCGCCGATCGCCGTCACGGCCGGCCAGCGGGCCGCGCCATTCCTCCCAGCCGAGACGGGCGTAGAAGCCGGTGATGTCGGTCTGGAGGGCGGCGATCCGGAACCCCGTGACCGCTGCCCCGAGCCGCGCGACGACGCGGCTCCCGTAGCCCGATCCCTGGTGCGCGGGCGCGGTCGCCACCGCGTCGAGGTACGCGGTGCGCAACTCCCCCATCCCGTCGGGCGCCAGCCATCGGGTCGTGGCGACGGCATGGCTCACGACGCCTCCGCCCACCGTCCCGACCGCGTGCAGGCCGTCGGTGGCGAGATCGAACAGCTCATCGAACGCCTCGGTGTCGTTCGCGGCGTTGCACACCTCGATGATCGCCGCGCGCCGGGGTGCATCGAGATCGCCGGTCGCGATCACCTCCACGCGCATCCCGACTGCGGTGGCGCTCAGGACGCGAGCTTCGCGACCTCGGCCGCGGGCTCGGGGAAGTCGTGGCCGCCGGGGGCGTCGGACTTGCTGGCGTAGGTGTCGCGGTACTCGTAGCCCGACAGCTCGCAGAGCTCGAACATCAGCTCGTCGGTGATCTGTCGGAGCACCAGCCGGTCGCGCTCACGTCCGGCGTAGTGGCCCATCGAGAGCGGCGGACCGAAGCGGATCGTCACCCGCTTGAACAGGCGCGGCAGCTTCGCGTCGGTGGGCTGGCACTCGTCGCTGCCGATCAACCCGACGGGCACGATCGGGGCGCCGGTCGCCAGCGCGAGCCGGGCGACACCCGTCTTGCCCTTGTGCAGATAGCCGTCGCGGGTGCGGGTGCCCTCCGGGTAGATCCCGAAGACGCCGCCGCCCTCGAGCACCTCGGTCGCGGCGGCGAGCGCGCCCTCCGAGGCGTCGCCGCCCTCTCGACGGATCGGGATCTGCCCGACGGCCCGGAAGAACCACGCGGTCTTCGGGTCGTCGAAGTACTCCGCCTTCGCGACGAAGGTCACCCGACGCCCCACGAGCAGCGGGATGAAGATCGAGTCGAGGAACGAGCGGTGGTTCGCCGCCAGGATCACGGCACCGTCCCGGGGCAGATGCTCCTTGCCCTCCACGCGGATGCGGTACACCACGTACAGGATCGGCGTCAGCACGATCTTCAGGATCCAGTAGGCCACAGCGCTCCCCCGGCGACAGTGCGTCCGACTCTAGGCCTCCGCGTCCAGAGGCGCCCGGAGGCCACGGTGAGTGCGGTGCCGGCGGCGAGTGGTCAGCCGAGCTTGGTCAGCGCGCGGCGGATGCCGCGGATGGCCTGACCGATTCGCTGCTCGTTCTCCACCAGGGCGAAGCGGACGAACCCCTCGCCGCCCGGACCGAAGCCGACGCCGGGAGAGACGGCGACCTTCGCCTCCTGCACCAGCATCTTGGCGAACTCGAGGCTGCCCATCTCTTCGTAGGGCCCGGGGAGCGGGGCCCAGACGAACATGGTGCCCTTCGGCTTCGGGATGTCCCACCCGATACGGGCGAGCCCGTCGACCAGCGCGTCCCGCCGGCCGAGGTAGATCTTGTTGACCTCGGCCGGGTAGTCGGGCGCCTCGTTCATCGCGACGATCGATGCGATCTGGATGGGCTGGAACGTGCCGTAGTCGAGGTAGCTCTTCAGCCGCGCCAGCGCCCCGACGACCTCGGCGTTGCCGAGCATGAAGCCCACGCGCCAACCCGCCATCGAGAAGCTCTTGGTCAGGCTGTAGATCTCGACCGCGACGTCCTCCGCGCCCGGGACCTGGAGCAGCGACGGCGGGTCGTACCCGTCGAAGCCGAGGTCGGCGTACGCGAAGTCGTGCACGAGGAGCACGCCGTGGTCACGAGCGAACTGGACCATGCGGGTCATGAAGGCGAGGTCCACGCACGTTCCCGTCGGGTTGTGCGGGAACGACATCACCACCACGCGCGGTCGCGGCCACGCCTGCTCCCAGGCCGCGTGCAGGTTGGCGAAGAAGTCCTCGCCCGGTCCCATGCGGACGTAGTGCACGCCCGCGCCGGCGAGGATCGGACCCCAGATGTGGATCGGGTACGACGGGCTCGGAACCAGCGCGGTGTCGCCCGGGCCGAGCAGGACCCACATGAGGTGGGAGAAGCCCTCCTTGGCGCCGATGGTCACGCAGGCCTGGGTCTCGGGGTCGAGGTCCACGCCGAACTTCCTCTGGTACAGGTCGGTGATCGCGAGCCGGAGGCGGGGAACACCCCGGGTCGCGGAGTACCGGTGGTTGCGGGGGTTCTGCGCGGCCTCGGCCAGCTTCTCGACCGCGATCGCGGGCGACGGGATGTCCGGGTTGCCGAACCCGAGGTCGATGACGTCCACGTCGGATCGCCGGGCCGCCATCTTCAGCGCGTCGATCTCGGCGAACGCGTACGGCGGGAGGGCGTGGATGCGACGGAACTCCATCGCGTCGAGGGTAGCGCCCGCCTCTGCCGATCCCGGGGCTCGTTACCATCAGGCCGATGGAGCTTCCCGAACCGGTCGACGCCGTGCTGCTCGACGTGGGGGGCGTCTTCCACCTCCCCGACCACGATCGCATCACCGCGGCCCTGGCCCGCGCCGGGCTCGAGGTGGACCCCGACGACCTCGACCGGGCGCACTACGCGGGCGTGCGCGGGCTCACCGACTTCCACGAGGGCGATCGGCAGATCTGGCTCGCCTACAACCGGGGCTACGCCAGGGCCCTCGGCGCCGACGGGCGGGTCGAGGAGATCGCCGAGGTGCTGCTGAACGAGTTCACGACCGGCGGGGTCTGGACCCGGATCGTCCCGGGCGCGCCGGAGGCGCTGCGCGCGATGGCCGCCACCGGCGTGAAGCTGGCCGTCGTGTCGAACGCGGACGGCTCGGTGGAGGCCCAGCTCGCCGCCGACGGCATCTGTCAGATCGGTGCCGGTACCGGGGTGGCGATGGACGCGATCCTCGATTCTTCGGTCGTCGGTGCGTCCAAGCCCGATCCCCGGATCTTCGAGATCGCGCTCGCGCGACTCGGGGGCGTGCCACCGGACCGCGCGATCCACGTCGGCGACACCCCGGCCGCCGACGCCGACGGCGCCCGCGCCGCGGGCATCACGCCGGTGCTCGTCGACCCCTACGACGACCACGCCGACTTCGACGGGATCCGGGTGACCCACCTCGCCGAGGTCGCGCGGGCGCTCGCGGCCCGCGCCGTCTGAGCGCCGCTACGTGCCGATGTCGCTGGTGGCCGCCTCCCAGAGCAGCTGGGGCGGGTCCTCCTGGTTGAGGAAGCCGCGGTTCGCGTCCACGACCGCATACCAGTACACGGTCAACGCGTAGTTGACGCGACTCGGATAGCGGGCGTCGAGCGTCGCCCGGTCGAACGGGATCGTGCGACCGAACAGCCGGCAGAACGCTACGAAGAGGTCGGGTGCACCCGGCGCCGCCGGGTTGACCAGCCCGTCGACCCGCGCGGTCGGCACGCTGATCTGAGGCAACCGGATGCCGCCGCGCGCGAGACCGTCGCGGTCGCGCACGATCGGGTCCGGAGCCGTCTCGGCGTCGGGCGTGAGCCGCAGTCGTGGCGCCCGGCCCGGCGCGCCCAGCCCGCGGGTCCAACGATCGAGCGCGTGGACCGCGGCGCCCACGACGAAGTGGGTGCGAGCCGAGTTCATCCGGAACTCGCACGGAGCGCCGGCGACGCTCGCGACCGGCGGGTTCTTCGGGTTCAGCGTGTGCTCGTCGGCGTGGGATCCGCCCGCGACCTCCCAGAGCCGGAACCGACCGCTGTCGGCCTGACGTGCGAGGTGCGACCGCAGCACGACGAGATCGCCCTCGGTCTGCACGTCGATGATCCGCGCGGTGTCGGCCCGGATCACGGGGTTCGCCGGCATCCCGACGCCGTCGGCGATCGACGCGGCCCCCGCCAAACGCGAGTAGACGAGATAGCCGTTGTACGCGCGCGCGAGCGGTTGCACCGCGTTGATGTAGGTCACCATGCGCGCCGCGCTCTGCGACTCGCCGACGGCGATGAGCTTCTGCACCGGGAGCCCCGGCAGCAGCAACGCGCCCGGCTGGCCACGGAGCGCACGCGCCGCCTGGGTGAAGATGTCGTACGAGTAGGCGTCGCCGGGGTGGTTCAGCGAGCCGTAGCGCGCCGCGTTCGACGTCTTCATCTGCTCGACGCCGACCTTCTGCGCGCTCACTCCGACGTACGCGTACCCGCGTCGCAGCAGCTCGTCGATCGCCGCGGTCCAGGTCGGACCGGTGTCGAAGCCGGCCGACACGTTGTCCCACTCGACGACGACGGTGCCGTTGAACGCCGCGGGGTCCGTCGGCCGCCGGACCAGCAGTCGGGTCCGGAAGTCGGCGTGCGTCGTGGGCTGCGCGGGCCACACGCCGTTCGCGGTCCACGTGCCGACGGGCGCGTACGCGGTCGCGACGCCGTCGAGGAACCACTCGTCCTCGGTCAACCCCGAGGACTCGAGCCCGACCCAGTGGCTCTGGGCGGCGGCGGCGGGGACGACCGGACCGCTCACGCCGGACGCCGCAGCCCCGGCCGAGGATCCGGAGGTCCCGGCGACCGCCATCGCCACTGTCACCATCACGACCAGGTATCGACGCATTGCACTCCCCCCTTGCTGCCGACCCGCCGTCGCGCCCACGCGGACGCGATCAGGCGGGCTTCTCGTTCCCGACGACCCACATGCTGAAGAACTGCGAGCCACCACCGTACGCGTGGCCGAGCGCCTTCCCCGTCCGCAGCGGCACCTGGAAGTCGCCGGCGCGCTCACGGACCTGCTGTGCGGCCTCGCCGAAGCGGATCATCCCGCTCGCGCCGATCGGATTCGACGACAGCACACCGCCCGACGGGTTCCAGGGGATGTCGCCGTCGGGCGCCGTGGCTCCCGCCTCGGTGAGCTTCCACCCGTCGCCCTCGGCGCAGAACCCGAGGTTCTCGAGCCACATCGGCTCGTACCACGAGAACGGCACGTAGACCTCGGCGCAGTCGAAGTCCTCGCGGGGGTTGGTGATGCCGGCCTGCGCGTACACGTCGGCCGCGCAGTCCCGGCCCGCCTGCGGGTTCACCTGGTCCCGGCCCGCGAACATCGTCGGCTCGGAGCGCATCGCGGTGCCGTGGATCCAGGCGGCGGGTCGAGGGCGCCGCGTCGGCCACGTCCTCGGCGCCGATCACCAGCGCCATCGCGCCGTCCGAGCTGGGGCACGTGTCGAGGTACCGGAGCGGGTCCCAGAGCAGGAACGACTCCTCGACGGTCTGGAGGTCGATGTCGGGCAGGTGCAGGTGCGCCTTCGGGTTCCGCAGCGCCGCGAGGCGGTCCTTGACCGCGACGAGGTGACCGATGTGGCGGGGCGCGCCGGAGCGGGCGATGTACGCGCGGATCAGCGGTGCGAAGTAGCCGCCGGCACCGGCGACGAGCGGAGCGCTGAACGGCATCTGCACCGACAGCCCCCAGGTCGCGTTGCTCTCGGACTGCTTCTCGAACGAGACGGTCAGCACGCGCTTGTGCACGCCCGCCATCACGAGCTTCGCGGCGACGATCGCGGTCGACCCCCCCACCGAGCCCGCCGTGTGGACCCGCAGCAGCGGCTTGCCCACCGCGCCGAGCGCGTCGGCCAGGTACAGCTCGGGCATGACGACGCCCTCGAACGTGTCGGGCGCCTTGCCGACGACCACGGCGTCGATGTCGCCGAAGTCCATGCCCGCGTCGGCGAGCGCCTCGAGCGCAGCCTCGCGGACGAGCCCGGCCATCGACACGTCGTGCCGGGCCGACACATGGCGGGTCTGACCGACCCCGATGACGGCGGTGCGGACGGCACCCATCACTCCCCCTCCAGGATGCACACGAGGTTCTGTTGCAGGCACGGACCCTGGGTCGCGTGGGCGAGCCCGCGCCCGACCTCGCGCGAAAAGATCCGCGCGGCCACCTCGCCGATGCGGATCAGGCCCGTGGCCATGACCGGGTCGGCGCCCAGCGCGCCGCCGGACGGGTTGATGCGGGTGTCGCCGTTCAGCCCGAGCGCCTCCCGGAGGATCAGCTCGTCGTGACTGAACTGCGCGTGCAGCTCGGCGACGTCGAAGCCGCCCTGCAGCGCGCCCGACTCCTCCCCGGCGCGCCGGGCCGACTCGCTCGTCGTCAGGTCCCGGACGCCGATGTGCGGCGCGTCGATCCGGTGGTCGATCCCCCGGATCCACGCCGGACGCTCGCACTGCTCGCGCGCGACCTCCGCCGCGGCGATGACCACGGCACACGATCCGTCGGTCACCGGCGCGATGTCGGCGTCGCGCAGGGGCGCGTGCGTGACCGGCCGCCCGAGCAGCGCGTCGGCGTCCACGTCCTCGCTCGCGGATCGCGTACGGATTGTCGAGGGCGTCACGCCGGCTGCGGGCCGCGACCTCGGCG
The DNA here is from genome assembly GCA_963801105.1 of uncultured Acidimicrobiia bacterium. Taxonomy (GTDB): domain Bacteria; phylum Actinomycetota; class Acidimicrobiia; order IMCC26256; family JAENVU01; genus JAENVU01. The sequence goes on along the minus strand of CAWDDH010000003.1, from coordinate 2,383,105 downwards.
AAGTCCCGTTCGGTCACGGTGCCGCCCACGAGCAGTGCGCTCGCCTGCAACGCGGCGAGGTCCACCGTCGACGGCCACAGCGGCGCCACGGTGTACGGGTCGGTCTGGAGGGTGAACACCTGGTGGACGTCCGAGAGGGACGACTTGCCGAAGCCGTAGATCAGCGCGCTGTCGACCTCGCCGGTCTGGATCGCGATCCACGCCTCGTACAGGGCCCAGGCCGCGTCCATCTCGACGTGGCTCTCCTTGACCGGCGGCCAGGCGCCTGCGGCATCGAGGCCCTGGACGAACGTGAACGGCCCGCCGCTCAGGTAGTCGCAGGACCCGGAGATGGTGAACCCGATGTCGTGGCGGGCCAGGCCCGAGCGGGCGACGGCCTCCTGGACGACCGGGATGATGAACTCCACCTCGTTGCGCTCACGGTCGCGCTCGGCGGTCTCCTGGGCGAAGGAGATGACGGCAACGTCTCTCACGATCGAACTGCTCCTCGTGTCACGACTGCTCCTCTGCTCACGCGTAGTCGCGGTAGGTCTCGTAGGCCGCGTCGGGTTCCCCGTTGGGCTCGAACCACTTCAGGCAGCGCGCGTCGGGTCGCAGGTTCTCGTCCCAGACCGCGCTGCACGCGCAACCCCATGCGGACGTCGTCCACGTCGATCCCCTGCACGAGGCCGAGGTAGGGCGTATTGGCGCCGTCGAGCAGGATCTGCCCGGCGATGTAGGGAACCTCGGGCGCGCTCTCGGAGAGGCCCGGGATGTTGGTGATGCAGTAGGTCGTGACCGTGCCGTTCTGGCTCACCTCGACCTCGATCTCGGTCGGCGCACCGGTCGTGGGGTCCGAGCCGCGCGGCGGCAGGTACACCGCGTCGGAGCCGACCGCCTTCTGGCCGATGAGCTTGCCCTCGGCCATCCCCCGCAGGTACTTGCTCGGCGCCCGCCCGGCGTTGATCTCGTACTCGAGCCGGATCGGCACGGTGATCCCGGTGACCATCTCTTCGGCCTCTCCGCTCGGCGGCGGGGTACCCGCCGCCGGCCCCTCCGGCGCCCGCTCCGAGGCTGTGAACCCTCCACTTCGTTCCGGGCTCGCTGATTCCGGCACCCAGGCGTCGAGGTCGGTGACGTACCCGACACGCTCGCTCGCCCAGCGGGGGATCACCCGCATCCCGACGCTCATCGCGTCGGGACCGTCCACGTCCACGACGTGCACCATCGGCACGTCGGCACCGTCCGGGCGCACCAGCGCGAAGGCGAAGGGCTTCCCGAGGTGGTGCTTGCCCGGCGTCGGCTCGGCTACCCACGTCCACGCCTCCACGACGCCGGCGGGCCCGACCTCCACGAACTCGTCGAGCGCGCCACCGGTCTCGGGGTCGTACTCGGTCGGCGGCACCATCACGCGGCCGTCGGCGGTCCGGACGCCCACGATGCGCCCCGACCGCAGCCCGGTCAGGTAGCGCGAGAGCGCGGGGCCGAGCGACCGCGTGTAGCCGCCCGGGTACTCGAGCACGTGGTGTTCGATGAGCGGTTCGGTCGAGGTCATGCTTCCTCCCTGAACGCCTAGATCGCGGTCTCGCGGTCGGCCCAGTACGGGTCGCGCAGCTTCCGCTTCAAGAGCTTGCCGGTGGGCTCGCGCGGCAGCTCGTCCATGAAGTCGAGCGAGCGCGGCCACTTGAACTTCGCGAGGCGCCCGCGTAGGTGCTCCATGATCGACTGCCGCAGCGCTTCGTCGGGCGCGACACCCGCGCGCGGCTCGACGACCGCCTTGATCTGCTCGCCCATGTCGTCGTCGGGGATCCCGAAGACGGCGGCGTCGGCGACGTCCGGGTGGGCGAGGATCTCGCCCTCGATCTCGGCCGGGTAGATGTTCACTCCGCCGGCGATGATCATGTCGGACTTGCGGTCACAGAGGAAGAGGTAGCCCTCGGCGTTGAGGTAGCCGACGTCCCCGACGGTGAAGAAGCCCTCGGCATCGTGCGAGTCGTCGGTCTTGCCCTGGTCGCCCTTGTACTCGAAGTCGCCGGTGGACATCTTCATCCAGACCGTGCCCGGCGTCCCCGTCGGGCATTCGTTGCCGTCGTCGTCGACGATCTTGAGCGTGGAGTTGGGCCAGACGGTGCCGACCGTGCCGGGGAACGCCAGCCACTGCTCCGCGGTGGCGAGTGTCCCGCCGCCCTCGGTCGCGCCGTAGTACTCGATGATGGATTCGCCCCACCAGTCGATCATCTTGCGCTTCACGTCGATCGGGCACGGCGCGGCGGCGTGGATCGCGAACTTCATCGACGACACGTCGTACTTCGCGCGCACCTCGTCGGGCAGCTGGAGCATGCGGTGGAACTGGGTCGGGACCATGTGCGTGTGCGTGCACCGGTACCGCTCGATGAGTTCGAGCGTCTTCTCCGGGTCCCACTTGTCCATGTAGACGACGGTGTGGCCGGCCTGGAGCGCGTTGCCGGCGAAGGTCGTGACCGCGGTGTGGTAGTTCGGCGACGTCGAGAGGTGCACGTGCCCGTCACGCGGCCCGATGCCGAAGAGCAGCAGGAACATCGAGAACAGCTCGGCGGACGTGTCGGGGTCCAGCCCCGTCAGCGGGCGCTTGACGCCCTTCGGACGGCCGGTCGTCCCGCTCGTGTAGTGCATCGCCGCGCCGGCGAGGCGCTCGGTCGGCAGCGTGTCCGGCTGGCCGGCGACGAGATCCTCGAAGGAACCGAAGCCCGGCACCGTGCCGACGGCGAAGCGCGCCTCGCGGGCCAGTCCGGCCTCGTCGGCCGCGGCCACCACGACGTCGGCGAAGCGCTCGTGGGTGATGAACGCCTTGGCCTCCGAGTCGGTGAGGATGTAGGCGATCTCCGGCGGCGAGAGCCGGTAGTTGATCGGGACGTAGTAGAGGCCGATCTGGAGCGCCGCGAGATAGACGGTCGCGGGGTGGATGCCGTTGGGCAGGATGGCGGCGACGGTGTCGCCGGGCCCGAGGCCGAGGGCGCGCAGGCCGTGGGCCACCCGGTTGCACCGGGCCAGCAGGTCCCCGGCGCTCCATTCGGTGCCGTCGGTGTCGACCACCGCGAGCGCCTCAGGATCCTCCTGCGCGTAGTACCAGAACCCTCCGGGCATCCGCCGTTCCCCCTTCGCTGCGTGGTGGTGGCGCAGTAGAACACGTTCTCGCGCGGGTGGGCAACCGTGGTGTCCGAGCCCGATCCTGGCGCCGGACGTTCCTGCCTGAAAGACTCACCAGCAACATGAGCCGCATCCACAACACCCGCATCCGCCAGCTGCTGCGATTCCAGAGCCCCGAGGAGCGCGTCCTCAACGGCCTGCTGGTGGTGGTACTGCTGATCCTCGCCACGGTGGCCGTCGTGAAGGCCCGCGGCCACGACGCGGCCGCGACCGAGGTCAAGGGCGTGCAGGTGACCCGTCCCCTGGAGCCCCGCGCGACCACGACGACGACGTCGGCCCCGGTGACCACGACGACGACGCTCTCCAAGGAGGCCATCTGGATGCTGGCCAAGCAGGCGGGCGACCAGGCGGCGCGCCACGCGAAGTCGACGACCACGACCACGACCCGACCGCGGGCCGCGGCGGCGACGCCGACCTCGCGCCCGCCGACCACACGCCCGTCGACCCCGACCACGCGGCCGCGCACGACGACGACCACGACCACGACCACGACGTCGACGACCACGACCACCACCACGACACCGATCGCGATCGGCGGCTAGCGAAAGCCGGGCCCGACGAGCGGGCGCGGCGACGCCGGGCGGTCAGCCCAGGGTGACGGGCAGGTGCTTGATGCCGTTGATCAGGTTCGACGCCAGGCGCTGGGGCTCGCCGGCCAGCTTCATGTCGGGGATCCGGGCCAGCATCTCGGAGAACATCACCTTGATCTCCATCTTCGCCAGCGCGGTGCCCAGGCAGTAGTGCGGCCCGCGACCGCCGAACGCGATGTGCTCGTTCGGCGCGCGCGTCACGTCGAAGTGGTGCGCGTCCGGGAAGACGTCCTCGTCCCGGTTCGCGGCGCCGTACCAGACGGTGATCTTCTCGTTCTGCTTGAGCGGGACCCCGTGCAGCTCCGTGTCGGTCATCACGGTGCGGCGGAAGTACATCACCGGGCTCACGTAGCGGAGCATCTCGTCCACGAGCGTGTCGAGCGTCCCGGGCACGTCGGCGAGCACCCGCTCGCGCTGCTCGGGGTGCTGGAGCAGGGTGAGCATCCCGCCGCTGATCAGGTTGCGGGTCGTCTCGTTCCCGGCGACCGCGAGCAGGAGCACGAACACGTTGAACTCGATGTCCGACAGCTGCTCGCCGTCGAGCTCGGCCGAGATGAGCGTGGTCACGATGTCGTCCATCGGACGCTCGCGGCGCGCGTCGGCGAGCGACTGCGCGTACATGTAGAGCTCCATCGAGGCTTCCATCGCCTCCTCGGGCGAACCCGAGTTGTATTCCGGGTCGGAGTTGCCGACGAGGCGGTTCGACCACTCGAAGAGCTTGTGGCGGTCCTCGTAGGGCACGCCGAGCAGCTCCGCGATCACGACGAGCGGGAGCTCGGCGGCGAAGTTCGGCACGAAGTCGATGACGTCGTCGTTGCCCATCTGGCGGTCGACGATCACCTTCGCCGCCTCGCGGATGTGCGGCTCCATCTGCTTGATCACCTTCGGGGTGAAGCCGCGGGCGACCAGGTTGCGCAACCGTGTGTGTTGGGGCGGATCCTGGTTGAGCATCATGAGCTCGGTGCCCTCGCCCTGGTCCTCGAGCAGCGCCCCTCCGCGGGCTGACGAGAAGGTCTTGACGTCGCGCTCGATCGCGATGACGTCGGAGTAGCGCGTGCAGACCCAGAACCCCGGCGGATACCGGTCCGACTCGTGCCAGTAGACGGGTGCGTCCCGCCGGAGGTGGTCGAAGAAGTCGTGCGGGGGCCCGGAGAGGTACGTCTCCGGTACGTCGAGCTGAACCGCCGTGGTCTCCATGACCTACCTCCGGGCTGAGAGAAGCCGCGCCTGATAGAACACGTTCTAGTTTCTGAGCGTAGCCGATTCTCCCCGAGGAGCGAGCGTGTCCGACCTCCTGCCGATGACCACCGAGCACTGCACGGTCGAGCGTGACGGTCACGTGGTGATCCTCACCATGAACCGTCCCGAGGCGCGCAACGCGCTGAGCCCCGACATGCTCGTCGGCCTCGCCGACGGGTTCACCTACGTGGACGAGACGCCGGAGATCCACTGCGCGATCCTCACCGGCGCGGGCGGCCACTTCTCCTCCGGCGCCGACCTCAAGGCCATGAGCAAGCCATCGGACAGCGAGCACGTCCGCAACCGCATGGGCGAGACCCCGAACCTGCACTGGAAGGCGCTCCTGCGCGACTACCGGGTGTCGAAGCCGCTCATCGCGGCCGTCGAGGGCTACGCCGTCGCGGGCGGCACCGAGATGCTCCAGGGCACCGACATCCGCATCGCGGGCGAGAGCGCGGTCTTCGGCGTCTGGGAGGGCAAGCGCGGCCTGTTCCCACTCGGCGGCTCGGCGGTCAGGCTCCCGCGCCAGATCCCGTACACGATCGCCATGGACATCCTGCTCTCGTCCAAGCCCGTGCCCGCGCCGGAGGCGCTGCGGGTGGGACTCATCGGCCGGGTGGTCCCCGACGGCACGGCGCTCGACGCGGCCCGCGCCGTCGCCGAGCAGGTGGCCGCCTGCGGACCGCTGTCGACCCAGGCGATCCTTCGCGCGTGGCGTGAGACCGAGTACCTCACCGAGGCCGAGGCCATGCCCATCCAGGACACCATCGGCTGGGAGGTCTTCGCCTCCGAGGACGCGCAGGAGGGACCGCGGGCCTTCGCCGAGAAGCGCCCGCCGCAGTTCAAGGGCCGCTGACGGTGTCCGAGCGCGAGCGGCTCGCGGAGGCCGTCCGCCACCTCGTCGACGCCGCGGTCACCATGGAGGACGCCACCGAGGAGCAGCTCGGGACGGCGGCCGACATGACCGAGGCGGTCGCCCGCCACCTCGGCCGCGAGCCCCACGACGGCGATCGCGGCATCCGCGTCCGGCGCACCCGCGGTCACGACGACTACCTGCCCCGCTCCCCGCTCGTCGGCACGATGAACCCGCTGGCCGCGCCGATGGAGTGGACGGGCGACGCCGAGGGCATCACCGTGCGCGGGGTGTACCACGCCGCGTACGAGGGACCGCCCGGCTACGTGCACGGCGGGTGGATCGCGCTCAGCTTCGACGAGGTCCTCGGGATGGCCAACATCGCTTCCGGCCACCCCGGCATGACCGGCCGGCTCACCGTCCGGTACCTGAAGCCGACGCCACTCCACCGCCCGGTCGAGCTGCGCGGCTGGACCGAGCGGGCCGTGGGGCGCCGGATCGTCGCGCGCGCGGAGCTGCTCGTGGACGGCGTGCGCACGGCGGAGGCCGAGGGCCTCTTCGTCACCATCGACCCCCGGCTGGCGAGCGAGTACTTCGGCGAGGCCGCGGGCTGATCCGCGACAATGCTCCGGTGCCTCGCATCGGACTCGTGCTCGGCGCCGGCGGGCTTACCGGGCAGGCGTTCCACGGCGGGGTGTTGGCCGGCATCGAGGCCGCGACCGGCTGGGACCCGCGCCGGGCCGACATCGTCGTCGGCACGTCCGCCGGGTCCGGAGTCGGCACGTCGCTGCGCTTCGGGATGAGCGCCGCCGACCTCGTCGCCCGTCACCGCGGTGACGAGCTCTCCCCCGAGGGCGCGGCGATGGTGGCACGCCTGGGACCGACCGGGGACTGGACCGAGCCCACCCACCCGCGGGAGTGGCGACCGCCGCACCCCAAGCTGCTCGGCCGTCTCGTCCGCACCCCGTGGAGGGTACGGCCCGAGGCCCTCCTCGGGGTCTCGATCCCGACGGGACGGATCGACACCGAGAGCTGGACCGCCGCCCTCCGACCCGTCACCGGCAGCGCTTGGCCCGAGCGCCCACTCTGGATCTGCGCCGTCCGCATGGACGACGCGCACCGCGTGGTGTTCGGTCAGGCGGGTGCCCCCGAGACCGACGTCGCCACCGCCGTCGGCGCGAGCTCGGCCATCCCCGGGTTCTTCGTGCCGGTCACGATCCACGGTCGCCGCTACGTCGACGGCGGGGTGCACTCCCCCTCCAACGCGGACGTGCTGCGCACCGAGCAGCTCGACCTCGTCCTCGTGTCGTCGCCGATGTCGATCTCCGCCAACGCGCGGATCCGCCGCGCGGCCGACGCGCCGCGCGGCCACTTCCGCGCCCGGCTCGGGCTCGAGGTGCGCCGGTTGCGCCGATCCGGCACGGAGGTACTGACGTTCCAACCGAGCCGCGAGGACCTCGAGGTCATGGGCAACCGGACGATGGACCCCGAGCGCGTCGGCGACGTCGCCGCCCAGGCGATGGCGACGACGATCCGGCGCCTCGAGGCGCGTCCACTCACCGGGCTCGGGCCGGGAGGCTGAGGCCCGAAATCACCAGATTTCGGGAGTCCTCCATCCTCAAGTGGCCGGATGCACTGGACGAACTCCTCTCCGTGACGGTCCGCCCTTCGCCCAGATGCTCCCGCCGCGCATCGGGCGAGGCCGGCGTGAGCATCGTGGAGCTGCTCGTCTCCCTGACCCTCTTCAGCCTGATCGTGGGCTCGCTCGTGACTCTGATCGCCACCGGGCTGCAGGTCGCACGCAACAACAAGGACCGGTCCGTGGCCGCGCATCTCGCGAGCCAGGAGATGGACGCACTCCGCCAGCAGCCGTTCAGCTCGATCACGATCGGCCAGACGTCGCACCCGACGAGCGTGAACTCGGTGCGGTACACGATCAAGACCGACACCGAGTGGGTCGCGAACACCGCGACGAGCAACGCGTGCGACTCGGCGTCGGGCTCGCCGCGCGTGCTGCGCGCGACGGTCACGGTCACCTGGCCCGACATGCGCAACGTCGAGCCGGTGAGCACGGACACCGAGATCACGCCGCCGGTGGGCTCGTACGATCCGACCAACGGCCACATCGCGGTGCGCGTGCGCGACCGGACCGCCGCCCCGCTCGGCAGTGTCCCAGTGCGGGTGACCGGCCCCGGCGTCGACCTCACCCAGCGCACCCTCGACGACTCGGGCTGTGCCTTCTTCGGCTTCCTGCCGCCCGGCAGCTACCGCGTGACGCTCGGAACACCCGGCTGGGTGGACCGCCAGAGCGACGCGGACCCGTCCCAGGCCGTGGGTGTGACCGCCGAGAACATCTCGTCCGTCGCGTTCGACTACGACCGGGCCGCGACGATCACCGCGACGCTCGCGGGCGTCCACGGTGGCACGCCGGCGAACGCGGTCCCGGTGACGATCGCCAACACCGCGCTGCTCCCGGCAGGCACCAAGGCGATCACCGGCGCCGGCACCGTCCGCAGCCTCACGAGCCTGTTCCCCTTCGCGAGCGGCCTCCAGGCGTGGACCGGCATGTGTGCGGACGCAGACCCGGAGGGCGCCGACGCCTCGGGCACTCCGCTCTGGCCCGGCGCGAGCCGCGACCCCGCGATCAGCGTCGATCCCGGTGCCACCACGACGGCCTCGGTCGCGATGGCGACCGTGAACCTGCGCTTCACGCGCGGCTCGGCGGGGAGCCCGGTCACGATCCGGGCGGTCCACGCGCCCGACAACGGCTGCGGCTCGGGCGAGACGCTGACGCTGGCGGTGTTCCCGGCCGACGGCGCGCAGCTCGTCGCGTTGCCCTGGGGAACCTGGACCTTCCAGGCCGTCGGGGCCACGGCCGTCACGTCCTGGTCGCAGGTCGCGCTCGACCCGAACCTCGACCAGGTCTTCGACGCCTCGGTGCGGATCCGATGAAGTGGGCGCGCCGCCGGGACGAGTCCGGGCAGAGCACGCTCGTCGAGATCGCGGCGACCTTGCTGCTCCTCGGGATCGTGATGACGTTCGTGTACTCGAGCATCGACTCCGCCGAGCGCACCGTGACCGGCACGCGTCTGCGGATCAGCAACCTCGACGAGGCGCGCACGCTGATGGCGGTCCTCACCAAGGACCTGCGGACCGCGACGCGCCTCCAGGCGGGTGAGGCACCCTTCACCGCCGCCGACAACCGCGACGTCACCTTCTACGCGAACCTCGACAACGCGAACGGTGGACCCCGCAAGATCCGCATCTACGTCGACTCGTCGAACGAGATCATCGTCTCGGCGAAGACACCGGATGCGAGCTCGGTCGCCCCGAACTACACCTATACGGGCCCGGCGTCGTTGCGCTATGTCGGCCGCTACCTCGCGAACACCTCGACGCAGCCGGTCTTCCAGTACTTCGACGACGCAGGGACCGAGCTCCCGGTGCCGGTGTCGGCGACGGACCGGCTGGCCATCAACTCGGTGAAGATCACCCTGGTCGTGCGCAGCACCACCCACCTGCCGGTCGGGGACGTCACCCTCGTGGACCAGGTGCGCCTGCCCAACGTCGACTACCAGGAGACGGGGGCATGACCGTGCACCGCCGGAGCGAGAACGGGTTCGCGCTCATCACCGTGTTCATCGCGCTGACGATCCTCATCGCGCTCGTGGTCACCGTCGTCACCTTCGCGAGCGAGTCGCGCGACGTCTCGAAGCACGACCAGAACTGGAACGCCGCGCTCAACTCCGCGGAGGCCGGCGTGGACGACTACCTGTTCCACCTCAACGAGAACTCCAACTACACGCTCTATGACGCGAGCAACCCCCCGCCCGACGGCAACCCGGCCTTCGGTGGGTTCAAGGCAGTGCCCGGGGGCTCGACGAAAGGCTCCTTCCACTACTCGGTCGACACGAGCGCGCTCACGACCGAGGGGACCGTCACCGTGACCTCGACCGGGAGGGTCGGCGCCACCGAGCGCACGATCCAGTCGGTGCTGCGGCGCCGGAACTTCCTCGACTACCTGTACTTCACCGACTACGAGACGCGCGATCCCGCGGCGTACAGCGGCTCGCCGTTCACCTCGACCGAGGCACAGACCGCCTGCGCCAAGCACTACTACGAAGGCCGCGATTCACGCTGCACCGAGATCGTGTTCATCTCGGCCGACACGATCAACGGCCCGCTCCACACGAACGACGCGTTCAAGGTCTGCGGCTCGCCGACCTTCGCGGGCAAGACCACCACGAGCTGGAACCCCTCGAGCGGCAACCGGTGGCGGGACGACTGCCCGACCAGTCATCCCACGTTCTCCAACGCCGGCGACCCCCGCTATGTGGACCCGCTCACGCTGCCACCGAGCAACTCGGCCATGAAGGCCGAGACCAGCGCCGCGCTCGGGGGGTGCCTCTACACCGGCCCGACGTACATCAAGCTGCTGTCCAGCGGGAACATGACGGTGAACGAGCCCCTTCTCGCGTGACACGCACAACGGCTGTCCGACCAATGGGAGCGGTGCCCTTCCCCGCAACGGCGTGGTCTACGTCCAGAGCGTCCCGAGCTCGTCGTCGGACCCCAACTTCACGAGCGGGTGTCCGTACAACGTGAGCGGAGTGAACCACCCGCTCGGCCTGCCGATCAACAAGGACGTCACGACGTACGGGTGTCGCAACGGCGACGCGTTCGTCGAGGGCACCGTGAACGGTGGGCTCTCGGTCGCGGCCGACAACAACATCGACATCGTGGGCGATCTCCGGTACGCGAGCGGCACGGGCGGCTCCGACCTGCTGGGGCTCGTCGCGAACAACTACGTCGAGATCTGGCACCCGGTGAAGTGCAGGTCGGGAACCAACTCCTCGTGCAACCTCGACGCCGACTTCCCGGGCGCGACGCCGCACAACTCACCACTCGACGACCTCACCGTGCAGTCCGCGATCCTCTCGGTCAACCACAGCTTCCGCGTGCAGAACTACGGCATCGGGTCGCCGCTCGGATCCCTCACCGTGGACGGCGCGATCGCGCAGCGCTACCGCGGACCGGTCGGCACCTTCTCCTCGTCGGGAATCGCGTCCGGCTACAGCAAGAACTACCGCTACGACCGCCGGCTGAAGTACCTGTCGCCGCCGAAGTTCCTGGACCCGATCGCCTCGGCCTGGGCGATCGCGGTCTGGAAGGAGATTCCCAACCCCTGACCGCGTAGTCCGGGCCGAGCGAGAACGCGTTCTACCCCACTAGGGTCCCGCGCCATGTCCAGGGCCGGGGGATCCGACACGCGTGATCTCGAGACCGCGGCCCGGCGCGAGCGGATGATGGAGGCGGCGACCGAGCTCGCGGTCGTGGGCGGGTACGACGCGGTGCAGATGCGTGACGTGGCGGCCCGGGCGGAGGTTGCCCTGGGCACGCTCTACCGGCACTACCCCTCCAAGGACCATCTCCTGCTCACGACGCTGGCCGACCAGGCCGAAGCCCTCCGCGAGCGGATGGCCCAACGCCCGCCGGAAGGGTCCGACGCCGCCGGCCGCACCGCGGACGTCCTCCGCCGCGCGAGCCGCGCGCTCGCCCGGCGACCAGAGCTCACCGCGGCGATGGTGACCGCGCTCACGTCGCCCGAGCCCGACACGGCGGCGATCAAGCACCGCGTCGAGGAGATCCTGCGCTCGATCATCACCACCGCGATCGACGGCGCGGACGTCGCCGACCCGGACGGCATCGTCCGCATCCTCGGCTACGTCTGGCTCGCGGTCCTCTCGGCCTGGGTGGGCGGGACGCTCGACACCGACCAGATGATCGCCGACCTCGAGGCCGCGGCGCACCTGCTGCTCGGCCGGTCAGCGCAGGCGGGGTCGTAGCTCGGAACCGATGATCGACGCGTTCTCGTCCTCGGTCGAGTCGACCGGTCCGAGGATCACCCAGTCCGCACCGGCGTCGCGGTAGCGGGCCAGCGCCGACGCGATGCTGCGGTGGCCCCCGACGATCGCGTCCGGCCCGGCCCCGAGCCGCTCGGCCTTGGCCCGCGCCGCGTCGTCGTCGCGGGCGAGCACCACGAGCCCGCCCCAGCTCATCGTGAAGGCCGAGGGATCAGGGCTGAGCCGGTCGGCGAGCACGCGGACCTCGTTCGCCTCGGTGGCGAAGGCGTCGGCCCCGACACCCCAGCGGTTCCAGCCCTGCGAGCTCTCCGCGGCGATGAGCCCGACGTGGCGGGCACGCCCGCCGACCCAGCTGGGGTACGGACGTCCGCGCATCTCCCGCAGCGACGCGCGGAGCCGCTTCACGCGGTCGGTCTCGCTCCCCGCGTCGAGCCCGAACGTCTCCATCTCCGGCCGACTCTCCTCGTCGCCCGCGCCGATGCCCACGACGAGGCGCGGGCCCGCGATGCGCACCACCGTGTCGAGCGCGACTGCGAGCGTGGCCGGCGGCCGGAGCGTCGCCCGCACGACGAGGGTTCCCAACGTGATGCGACTCGTCTCGACGGCCAGCGCGCCGAGCAGCGACATGCACTCGAGCGCAGGCCGGAGCGCGCCGTCGCGGCCGACGCGGAAGAGGTGGTCGTAGACGAACACGCCGTCCACCCCGGCCGCCTCCGCGACCCGGGCGACGCGGATCGGGACCTCCGGGTCCTCGGTGAACGACGGCAGCGTGAGCCCGACCTTCACGACGCCCCCACGGTGTCGATCCCGAGGATCGCGGCGCCGATCACGCCGGCCCGCTCGCCCAGCTCGGCGGGGACGATCTCCGGCGCGGGCCGGTACTCCGCACCCTCGATGTGGCCGAGGAAGTGCGCCCGGATCGGTGCGAGGTACAGGTCGCCGTCGTTCACGAGGCCGCCGGCGATCGCGATCACGCCCGGGTCGAAGATGTTCGCGAGGCCGACGAGGCCGATGGCGACGTTGTGCGCGTATTCGTCGACGAGCTCGAGCGCCTCCGAGTCTCCCGCGGTCGCGGCGGCAGAGACGTGCTGACCGCGGATGTCGGCCACATCGCCGTCGACCGCGTGCAGGACGCTCGCGAGCCGGCCGGCGGTCGCCCGTGCCCGCGCCATCGCGCCAAGGGCGTTGCCGGAGGCCATCGCCTCCCAGTGGCCGCGTTCCCCGCACGCGCAGGGCGGCCCCTCGGGATCGATCTGGAAGTGTCCGACCTCGGCCGCGAACCCGTGCGCACCGCGGAGAACGTGACCCCCCACGACGACACCCCCACCGATGCCCGTCCCGAGGGTGATGACCATCGCGTCGGTCACACCGCGTGCCGCACCGAAGCGAACCTCCGCGTAGGCGGCGACGTTCGCGTCGTTGTCGACGACGGTCGGCAGACCGAGCACACCCTCGACATCGGCCCGCACGGCGGTCGTCCGGAACCCGGCGACGTTCGGCGCGTAGTGGATGACACCGTCGAGGTCGACCATGCCCGCGGCACCGATGCCCGCGCTCGCGACGTCGGGAAACTGCGTGCGCAGCTCGGACGCGACGGTGCCGATCGCGTCGAGCATCCCGACCCAGGAGCCGGTCGGTGACGGCACCCGGTGCTCGGCCAGCACGTGACCTCCGGAGTCCACGACTGCCCCGAGCACCTTCGTGCCACCGATGTCGAGTCCGACACCGAGGCGTGGGGTCACGGGTCCCCGACCGGTCGCACCACGGAGAGGTCCGTGACCTCGGCCTCCGGGCCCGGCGACTCGGAGCGTTCCCGCTCGGCGCGGCGCTCGGCCATCGTCGCGCGTTGGTCGGCGAGCACCGCCTCGGTCGCGTCGACGAGCACCTTCACGGTCAGCACGACCTCGTGGGCCGCGGTGACGAGGTGCTCGGCGGCGTCGGGCTGGGCCTCGGCCAGGCCCTCGGCGAGCGCCATCAGCGTGGCGAACCCGCTCGCGGCGGCGCCGTCGACGGAGTCCCGCCAGCCCATGCCGGGATCGTCGGCGTCGACGTCGGACTCGCGGTCGAAGAACGGATTGCGGCGCGGCGGGCCCGGGTCGCGCACGGTCAGGCCTTCCCGCTCTCGACGGCCTTCTTCAGCTCCTTCAGGGCCGTGCCCATGATCATCCCCGCGGCGCGGCGCTTGATGATGCCCGGGAGCGGGATCGACAGGTCGACCGCGAGGTCGTAGTGCACCCGCGTGCCGTCGCCGTCGGCCTCGAACCGGTAGGTGCCGTCGAGCTGGCGCAGCTTCTCGCCCGAGTCGAGCACCCAGGAGAAGGACTCGGGCAGGCTCGTGTAGTCGTAGCGGAGGACGTACTTGAAGCTCTGCCCCATCGCGGCGGCCCGGAACTCGACGAGGTGTCCGCGGCCGTCGGCGTCGGTCTCGAGGATCGTGACCTGCTTGAGGTCGCGCGCCCAGGACGGGTACTGCTCGAAGTCGAGCACGACGGCCAGACACTCGTCGCACGTCGCGTCGATGCGGATCCGCTCATTGGCGTGCTCGGCCATCGGTCCTCCCTTCCTGCCGTCCACGTTGCCGTGTGGACCGTACCGGCCGCAACGGCCGGGCCGGCACCTCGACGTCCCGGCGCAACGGGTACTCCCCGTAGCGTGATCCCCAGAGTCCCACGAATCCGAGGCTCAGCATGGGGACCAACACCGCGAAGGGGTTGGAACCCGCGGCGAAGCCGGTGATGACGAGGCTCACCGTGAAGGACCAGTAGAGCGACCTGCGTGCCGTGCGGTCCACGTTCCCCTCGACGAGGAACAGGCTCCCGACGGCGATGTCGTCGCCCTGGCTGTTGCGCGAGAGCGCGATCGCGAAGGCCCAGACCCAGATCCCGAGCGACACCGCGAAGAGGGCGAGGCAGACCACCGCCGAGATGCCGCTGCCGTTGGCGACGTCGAGGAACGCCGGCAGGGAGCCGGCGAGGAACGCGACGTTGCTGATCCACGACGCCATGATGATCCGGCGGCCTGCGGTCGGTTCCACCGTGCGAGGCTAACGCCCGACCACACCCGGGAAGGCAGCGATGGACAGCAGGGACGAGCGGGCCGCGACCGTCGATTGCGGGGAGACCTACGAGGCGACGCGAGTGCGATTCGTGACGCTCGTCCGTCGACTCGACGAGGACGAGCTCGCCACGACCGTCCCGGCGACGCCGGACTGGTCCGTGCGGGACGCGCTCGCCCACGTCGTCGGGATCACCGCGGATCTCAACACCGGCGACCTCTCGTCCTTCGATCCGGACACGTGGACGGCCACCCAGGTCGCGGCCCGGCGGTCACGGTCGATCGGCCAGATCGTGGCCGAATGGGACCGCGAGGCGCCGATCTTCGTCGACGGGCTCCGGCTCTTCGGGTACGAGCTCGGCTCCCACTTCGTCGGGGATCTCCACGCCCACCTCCAGGACGTGCACGCCGCGCTCGGGCTCCCGGCGGATCGGGACGAGCGGACCGTGCGCGTGGCACTCGACTTCTATCTCGACACGTGGGACGAGGACCTGGCCGCGTCCGGGCTCGGTGCGGTCCGGGTGGACGCCGACGGCGAGATGCGGGTGGTCGGGCGCGGTGAGGTCGTCGCGTCGGTCACCGCGCCGGCGTTCGAGCTGCTCCGCGCCCTCTCGGGCCGTCGCAGCGCCGCGCAGATCGCCGCGTTCGCCTGGACCGGCGACGCCGCGACCTTCGTCCCGACGGTGAGCCGCTACGACACCCCCGCCGAGGATGTCCGGGACTGAATCGGCGGGGGCATCATCGCACCGTACCTGCGTCGCAATTTGTCGGTGTTTCCGGGAGTTTCTGCTTGCTTGTCGAACGTATGTTCGTATAGTATGAGTGCATGCATTCGGGGCGGGTCGTGGTGGCATCGGACGGAATCGGGGAGGTTGATCCGGTACGGGCGTTGCGGGTCGCGGTCGACCGGGTGATCACGATCGATGTCCCGGAGACCTCCGATGCGACGCTGGCGGGAGCACTCGTCGACCTGCGCCGGCAGGCCGACCGGATCGAATCGAAGCTGGCGGAGATGACCGTCGCCGCGAACCGGCGGGGCATCGGGCGGGAGGACGGGCATCACTCGACCCCGGCGTGGATCCGGTGGCAGACCGGCCAGACCCTGGGCGAGGTGCGCACCGTTCAAGCGACGGGAGAGGTCGCGGAGCTGTTGCCCGCGACCGGCGCGGCGTGGGCGGCGGGGACGGGATCACCCTCGCCCTGGTCGGCGACCGCACGATCGTCTCCGGCGAGTTGCGCGGTGACGCGGCCGAGACGGTTGCGCACACGATCAGCGCGTTCACCCGCCCACCATCCGAGACCGACAGTGCGCTGCCGTCCCAACGGCGCGCCGAGGCGCTGGTGCGGATCTGTGAGATCGCCCTCGAGCACGGCACCGACGCGATCGGCCGCAAGCCCGCCGTCGCCTACGTGATCCGCCGCGGTGAACCGTCCGAGGGCCGGCTCGCCGGTGTGCTCGACCCGCGGACCCGGGAACGGATCCTCTGTGATGCATCCATCAGTCGGGTCGTCACCGGCCCCGACGACGTCCCCCTGAACGTCGGGCGCGCGTCACCCACCTGGCCCGTGGCGATCCGCAGGGCCATCGTCGTGCGCGACCGCCACTGCCGATGGCCCGGCTGTGAGATCCCGTCGGCCTGGACCGACGTCCATCACTTCCAGCACTGGGAACACGGGGGTCAGACCTCGATCGACAACGGCCTCCTGCTCTGCCGACGCCACCACACGTTCCTCCACACCCATGACCGGGAACCAACCGGATGGCGATACACCTTCACCGATCAGCACTTCCGTGCCTACCGACCCGACGGCACCGAGGTCCGGGCCGACCGCTGGCTCGTCGCGGTCTGACTCAGGCCTCCTGCAGCACCGAGAGATCACCGGCGGCCAGCCGGGCCAGGGGCTCGACGCGCCGGTCATAGGACCAGTCCGCCTCGGCGTGCGCTCGGGCGGCGGCACCGAACCGCGTGCGCAGGGCTGGCTCGTCGAGCAGACGGCGGAGCGCGCCGGCGACCGCGGCGTGGTCCTTCGGCTCGACGACGTAGCCCGTCTCGCCGTCGAGCACGGCCTCGTGCGAACCACCGCTGCGGCCGGCGACACAGGCGAGACCGGAGGCGCCGGCCTCGAGGAACACGATGCCGAAGCCCTCGGCCTCGAGCCCGCCCCAGCGGTTCCGGCAGAGCATCGCGAACACGTCGGCGGCGCGATGCGCGAGCGGGAGCTCGTCGTCGGACACTCGCCCGAGGAAGCGGACCCGCTCCCCCACTCCCCGCGCCGCGACGCGCCGCTCGAGTCGCTTCCGGTCCCGGCCACCCCCGACGAGGAGGAGCACCACGTCGGTGGGCAGGTCCGCGAGGACGTCGACGAGCACGTCGAAGCCCTTGCGGGGCACGAGCCGGCTCGCACCGAGGACGATCGCGCGCGTCCTGCGAGAGGCCGAGCGCGTCACGTGCCGTGCGGCGCTCGGCCGCGTCCGCCGGCGGGCGGAACCGCTCCACGTCGATCCCGGGTGGCACCACGAGCGCGGGCAGCGGACCACCCGCGGCGTGGACGGCCTCGGTCAGCGGGTAGCCGCCCGCGGCCACCACGCCGGCCGCGGCGCGCAGGACCGAGCCGAGCAGCGACCGGGTGGGGAGCCGGCCCGGGACCGTGATCTCCGCACCGTGCAGGACGATGACGGTCGGCGCCGCGTGCAACCGCCGGACGATCCGGCCGAGCGGCAACGCGGGGTCGACGAAGATCACGTCGGCGCCCACCTCGCGGGCGAGCGCGTCGACGTCGCGCGCGAGGCCGGGCGTGGGCCAGAGCACCTTCTCGCGCCGGCGGACCACGCGGAAGGCCTGCTCCCGGTCCCACTCGGTGGCCCCGGGGTACGCAGTCGTGAGCACCGTCGTCTCCTCGGACGGGAGACGGCGCCACAGCTCCCAGAGGTAGGACTGGATCCCGCCGATCTTGGGCGGGAAGTCGTTGGTGACCAGAAGCGAGGTCATGTCCCCGGTTCGGGCTCGGGGATCTGCTCGCGTCCGAGCGCGACGATGTGCTGCTCACGGACGCGTGGGTCGGCCCCGCTCCAGAGCAGGACGAGACCGGCGACGGCGGTGGCCGCGCCGAAGAGGAAGCCACCCTCGTAGGAGGTGACGTCGACGACGGCGCCGACGAGGAATGCCCCGAGACCCTGCGACAGATCGAAGAAGGTGCTGAACGTCCCGACCACCGCCGCGCGCTGCGACTCGTCCACGCCGACCAGCGCGAGCGTCATCAGGTTCGTGTACATCATCGACATCCCGACCGCGAACACGGCGGTGCCGACGATCAACCCCCAGGTGCTCGGCCAGGCCGCGATGACGACCATCGCCCCGCCGGCACCGAGGAGCGCGACGGTGCCGCCCCGCAGCGGACCGAGACGATCCGGAAGGCGCGCGCCGAAGATGCGGATCGCCAGTACCAGACAGCCGTAGAGCAGGAAGTAGTTCCCGACCTCGTCCACGCCGAACGTGCGGCCGTAGAGCTTGAGGAACGCCGTGAAGCCTGCGAGCGGGATCAGACCGAGGAACATGATCGCCCCCGGAACGAGCGCGGCACGGTGGAGCAGCGGACCGCCCACCGTCCGGGTGACGTTCGGACCGAGTCTCCCGGGTGAGCAGGCCCAGCACCGCGGCACCTCCGGCGAGCGCCGCGCCCAGGATCCACACTGCGTCGAAGCTGGCCGCATCGTTCACGGTCTCGCCCATCTTCGGCCCGAAGGCGAGCCCGCAGTACACGGCGACGGACCAGTAGGAGATCGCCTCGCCACGCCGCTCGATCGGGGCGAGATCGGTGATCATCGTCGCTGCGCCCACGAAGAACGCCGCCTCGCCGACACCCCCGACGAGACGGATGGCGATGAGCAGCGGCAGGGTCGTCGCGAGTCACGTAGCCCAGCGTCGTCACCGAGACGATGGCGGCACCGCCGATGACGAGCGGTCTCCGTCCGATGCGGTCACCGATGCGGCCGGCGAAGGGCCGCAGCAGCACCGCGCCCACCGCGAAGGCACCGACCGAGACGCCGACGCCGAGATCACCGGCACCGAGGTCGTGCTTCGCGAAGACCGGCAGGATCGCGATCCCCGTCCCGAGCGCCAGGAAGTACAACGCACCGGCGGTGGTCACGAGGACGAACTGCGCGGTGACGAACCGCTCCCGGGACGACGGCACGGTTCAGGGGTTCTCGGCGGCGAACGCGAGCGCGTCGGAGAACGGTGCCTGCTCCGCGATCATTCGGCGGTACTGGATCACGCGCCGGGGTTGGGAGAACCCGAGCACGCCGCCGATGCGATCACCGCGGGCGAAGATCGCCACGAAACGGTCCTCGTCGGTGGTGCCGTGCACGATCTCCATACGGTCCTCGCCGCCGAAGCGACCGGCGCTCTGGATCTTGACGTCGTACTGGTCCGACCAGACGAACGGGACGGTCAGGAACGGTTCGGCGGCGTCGCCCGCGAGAAGCGAGCGCGCCGCGTGGGTGCCCTGCTCGGCGGCGTTGGTCCAGTGCTCGATCCGCATGAGCTCGTCGTCGAACGCGGCGTTGGGCCAGCGGCACACGTCGCCCGCCGCGACGATGCCGGGGGCGGCACGCAGCGCGCGGTCGCAGACGACGCCGTTGTCGACCGTGAGCCCCGAGCCCTCGAGCCAGTCCGTGACGGGCACGGCCCCGACGGCGACGAGCACCACGTCGCACGGCACCGTGGAGCCGTCGGCGAGCGCGACCCCCTCGACGCGGTCGGCGCCCAGGATGGCCTCTACGCCGACCCCGAGGCGCAGGTCGACACCGTGGGCGCGGTGAAGGCGGGCGAGCACCGCCCCGATCACAGGTCCGACGCCGCGGACCATCGGTTGGGGCAGCGCCTCGAGCACCGTCACCTCGCGGCCGTGGCCACGCGCGGTCGCCGCGACCTCGGCCCCGATGAAACCGGCGCCGATGACGCAGAGACGTGCCCCGTCGGCGACGGACGTCGCGATCGCGTCGGAGTCCTCGATGGTCCGCAACGTGAGCACCCCGGGGAGATCGGGCTGGACCGGAAGGCGGCGGGGCTCGGCGCCGGTGGCGATCACGAGGCCGTCGAACGCGAGGACGTCGTCACCGACCCCGACCGTGCGCGCCTCGACGTCGAGCGAATGTGCGCGGCGCTGCCGAGCGTCAGCTCGACGTCGAGATCGTCGAAGCCCTGCTTGCGGAGCGCGAGCGAGGCGCGGTCGGTGGAACCCGCGAGGTAGTCCTTCGAGAGCGGGGGCCGGTCGTAGGGCTCGTGGGGCTCGGCGCCGACGAGGGTGATCCGGCCTTCGTAGCCCTCCCGCCGCAGCGCCTCGACCGCCCGCAGCCCCGCGAGCGACGCGCCGACCACGACGATCCTGTCCATCATCCCGACCGGCGCGCGCGGGACGACGCGGGGATCAACCTTCGAGCGTGATGGCGCCGGTGGGGCAGGTGCGGACCGCCTCCTCGACCTTCGGACGGAGCTCCTCGGGCGGCTCCTCCTGGAGGATGTAGAGGAAGTTGTCGTCCCGCACCTCGAACACCTCGGGCGCGGCCGCCATGCACACGGCGTTGCTCTTGCACTTGTCGAAATCGACGACGACCTTCATCACGATCCCCTTCCGTCGGCCACGCGATCGAAACCGTGGCGGCACCCTACCGGACGTGCGCGAAACCTGACTCCGGCGTCATACTGACCCTCCGTCAGACTCCCGAGAGATCGGATCCCACCCCGTGCCCGCGCGCACCTCCGCCGACCTGCGACGTCTCCGGCCGTCCGCTCGCCCTGCGCGACGTGGACCTCGACGCCTTCCTCCACCCGAAGTCGATCGCGCGTCATCGGCGCGTCGGAGCAGTCGGCGAAGCCGAACACCGCGATGACCCGCAAGTTCGACGCCTGGGCCAAGGCGAACGGCGCGGCCTTCTACCCGGTCCACCCGAAGTACGAGACGGTCTTCGGGCACGAGGTGTACCCGTCGCTCGCGGACGTGCCGGGTGAGATCGACCTCGCCATCATCCTCACCGGCAAGGCGGTCGACACCTTCGAGGAGGTCCTCACCAGCCCGGCGAAGTTCGCGGTGATCTTCGCGGCCGGGCTTCAGCGAGACCGGCAAGGAGGGCGCCGCGCTCGAGCGTCGCCTCGACGGGCTGGTCCGGGGCGGGAACGTCCGCCTCCTCGGACCGAACACGAACCTCAATGCCTTCGAGGAGTTCCGCGCCGACCTCGACGGGCCGTCGATCGCGCTCGTCACCCAGTCCGGCCACCAGGGCCGGCCGGTGTTCCAGGGCCAGGAGATCGGCATCCGGCTCACGCACTGGGCGCCGACCGGCAACGAGGTGGACCTGGAGTTCGCCGACTTCGCCGCCTACTTCGCCGATCAACCCGAGGTCGGGGTCGTGGCCTGCTACATCGAGGGCTTCAAGGACGGTCGCACGCTCATGCTCGCCGCCGAGCACGCGGCGTCGCTGCACAAGCCCATCGTCATGGTGAAGGTCGGTCGCACCGACGCCGGCGCGTCGATGGCCCAGAGCCACACCGGCCACCTGACCGGGTCCGACGCGATCACCTCCGCGGTGTTCCGCCAGTTCGGCGTCACCCGCGTCGACGGACTCGACGAGCTGCTCGAGGTCTCGGCCGGGCTCGCCCGCACCCGCCCCTCCGGCATCCCGGCGTGGGCGAAGCGAGGACGCGAGCCGGGCGTGTGCGTCTACGCGATCTCGGGCGGTACCGGAGCGCACATCGCCGACATGATCGCCGACGCCGGGCTCGCGCTCCCCGAGCTGACCAAGGCCACGCAGCGGACCCTGCACGACGGGCTCATCCCCGCGTACCTGCGCGTGAGCAACCCGGTCGACTGCGGAGGGCCGCCGGTCGCCGACGCGCGCGGCCGTCAGATCCTCGACGCGATCGTGGCCGACAGGAACATCGACATCGTCGTCGTTCCGATCACCGGCGCCGTCGCGATGTTCAGCTCGCCGTTCACCCGCGATCTCGTGGAGGTCGCCGCGACCACCGACAAGCCGATCTTCGTCGTCTGGGGCGCGCCGGCCGGAACCGACGACAAGTACTACTTCCGCCTGCTCGACGGCGGGCTCCCCGTGTTCCGGACCTTCGCCAACTGCGTGAAGACCGTGCGGTCCTACGTCGACTACTGGCGCTTCGCCGCGACCCACACGTCGCCCTTCGTCGACGCGCCCCGGACGCCCCTCCCGGCCGCGAAGAAGGCACGGCGGATCCTCGAGCAGGCCGAGCCCGGCACCGCATTGTCGGAGTGGCAGTCCAAGCGGCTCCTCGCCGCGTACGGCATCCGGTCCTCGAAGGACCGCCTCTGCAACTCGGCCGCCGAGGCTGCGCGCGCCGCTGCGGAGCTCGGCTCCCCCGTCGTCATGAAGGTCAGCTCGCCGGACCTGCTGCACAAGAGCGACCTCGGCCTGGTGAAGGTCGGTGTCGGTTCCGTCACGGAGGTGCGCGCCGCGTACGCCGACCTCCTCGCCCGGGCGCGCCGTGTGGGCGGCAAGGACGTGCGGATCGACGGCGTGCTCGTGTGCGAGATGGTGCAGGGCGGGGTCGAGACCGTCGTCGGGATGTCCCAGGA
Organism: uncultured Acidimicrobiia bacterium; assembly: GCA_963801105.1. Classification (GTDB taxonomy): domain Bacteria; phylum Actinomycetota; class Acidimicrobiia; order IMCC26256; family JAENVU01; genus JAENVU01. The sequence goes on along the minus strand of CAWDDH010000003.1, from coordinate 2,360,732 downwards.
CCCACTGTTCGGCCCGGTGGTGATGGTGGGCCTCGGGGGGATCTTCGTGGAGGTCCTCGGCGACGTCACCTTCCGGGTCCCACCCTTCGGCGCGGACCAGGCGGCGGCGATGCTCGACGAGCTGAAGGGCGCCAAGATGCTCGACGGCGTCCGGGGCGCGAAGCCCGCCGATCGCGCCGCCCTGGTCGAGGTGATCATGAAGGTCCAACGCCTCGCGATGGATCTCGCCGACGAGATCGGCGAGCTGGACGTCAACCCGCTCGTGGTGAAGCCCCGGGGTGCGGTCGCGCTCGACGCGCTGATCGTCCGGGCCGATGCGCCGCGATCCCCCGACCAGGAGGCACCCCGATGACGACGAGCGAGGCACGAGTCGCGGACGAGCTGCTCGCGGAGCACACCGCCGGCGTGCTGCGACTCACGATCAACCGACCCGAGTCGTCGAACTCGATCCCGTACTACGTGCGCGACGCGCTCATCGAGCACTTTCGGGCGGCGAGCGCCGACGCCGCGGTCCGGTGCGTCGTGCTCACCGCGGCCGGCGACCGGCACTTCTGTACCGGCTCGGACCTGCGGGTCCGCCCGCCGATGGCGCCGAAGCCGGAGGGGGCGCCCGACTTCGTCGTCGGCAGCGCCGTCCACATGATGCGGACCGGCTTCCAGGCCCTGATGGAGTCGATCCAGGACTGCATGAAGCCGGTCGTGGTCGCCCTCAACGGCACCGCGGCCGGCGGTGGGGCGATGCTCACGCTCGCGGCCGACCTCGTGATCGCGTCCGACACCGCGCGGATCGTCGACGTCTTCGGCAAGCAGGCGCTCATCCCCGACGGCGGATTCCTGTACCTGCTCCCCCGCATCGTCGGCATGCACAAGGCGGCCGAGATCGTGTTCCTCGGCGAGACGATCACGGCGCCGGAGATGCTCACCCTCGGCATCGCCAACCGGGTGGTGCCCGGCGCCGAGCTCGCGGCGACGACCGACGAGTGGGCGACACGCCTCGCGTCCAAGCCGACCAAGGTCCTCGGGTGGGCCAAGAAGCTGCTGCACGATGCCACCGACCTCCCCCGCACCGCGACGCTCGAACACGAGGCGACGTCGATCGAGCTGAACCTCGGCACCGAGGACGGCAAGGAGCGCATGGCGGCGATGATGGAGAAGCGTGACCCCGTCTGGCGCGGCTTCTAGTGGTCTCGCTCCAGGACGCGACGGCCGTCGTCGGGATCGGACAGACCGCGTACGGCAAGGGCCTGCCCGATACGGAGCTCTCGCTCGCCTGCCAGGCCGTCAGCGCCGCGATCGACGACGCGGGTCTCAGGCCCTCGGACGTCGACGGGCTCGCGCTGTTCTCGATGGAGGACGGCCGCGAGGTCGACGTCGCCCGCAACGTCGGGCTCGGCGACATCACCTTCTTCACCCAGGTCGGCTTCGGGGGCGGCGCCGGCTGCGGCGTCGTCGGGCAGGCGGCCATGGCGGTGGCAACCGGCCAGTGCACGACCGCCGTCGCGTGGCGCGCCCGCAAGCGGGCGGCCGCGAGCAGCCGTCCCTGGGCTCAGGTCGCGGACCGTCTCGCCGGGCACCAGCAGTGGAGCCGGCCGTTCGGCGTCCTGCGGCCGGTCGACGAGATCGCGATGCTCACCCGGCGAGCGATGCACCAGTACGGCTACACGCGCGACCATCTCGCGAACGTGGCGCTCGCGTTCCGCAAGCACGCGAACCGCAACCCGGTCGCGACGATGCACGCGAAGGAGCTGACCCGCGACGCAGTACCTCGACGCGCGGTGGATCTCCGAGCCCCTGTGCCTCTACGACAACTGCCTCGAGACCGACGGGGCCCTCGCCGTGGTGATCACCTCCGCCGATCGGGCGCGCGACCTGCCCGAGCGGCCGGCGTACATCCACTCCTTCGCCCAGAGCATCCCGCAGCAGCACCAGGTCATGACCAACTACTTCTGCGAGGACCCTTTGACGGGACCGGCCTGGGCCTGCGCCCGCTCGTTGTGGGAACGCAGCGACTTCCGACCGGCCGACGTTCCCGTCGCGCAGCTCTACGACGCGTTCAGCCCCCTCATTCCCCTCTCGCTGGAGGGCTACGGGTTCTGCGAGCGCGGCGAGGGCGGCGCGTTCACCGACGACGGTGCGCTCGAGTGGCCGAACGGGCGTCTCCCCACGAACACCTCCGGCGGCGGCATGTCCGAGGCGTACGTGCACGGCTTCAACCTCGTGCTCGAAGGCGTGCGCCAGGTCCGCGGCACCTCGCCGAACCAGGTCGGCGACGCCACCTGCTCGCTCGTCACGAGCGGCGAGGGCGTCCCGACCTCGGCCATCCTCTTCCGGCGCTAGGGCAGGCGAGATGAGCGACTTCCTGCTGCCCGATCTCGACGACGCGACCTCGGCGCCGTTCTGGGCCGGCACCGCGAACGGCGAGCTGCTCGTCCAGGCGTGCGGCGACGTGCGGTGCGCGGCGAATGCCACCGCGGCCGATGTGCCCGGCGTGCCGGTCGATCAGCGTGCGCTGGGAGCCGACGAGCGGCCGCGGCACGATCTGGTCGTTCATCGTGCCGCACCCACCGCTGCTGCCGGCCTACGCGGAGCTCGCGCCCTACAACGCGATCGTGGTCGCGCTCACCGAGGACCCGACGATCCGCTTCGTCGGCAACCTGGTCGCGACCCCCGAGGGCGCGATCAACGAGATCGATCCGGCGACCATCGCGATCGGCGAGCCGGTGCGCGTCGTGTTCCAGGTCGTGGACGACATCACGCTCCCCCGCTGGATCCGCGTGTCGGACTGACCGGGTCGTGGCGCGACGCCTGGGCCTGGTCGATCAGCTCCCCGAGGCGCTGCACCTGGGTGTCGCTCAGGTGGTCGAAGAGGCTGCGCCGGACCGCGGCGACGTGCGTCGGCGCCGCGGCCTCGAGCTTGGCGAGCCCGTCGTCGGTGAGGACCGCGAGCATCACGCGCCGGTCGCTCACCGAGGGCTCCCGGCTGACGAGGCCTCGTCGCGCCAGGGCGTCGATGCGGCGCGTGAGGCCGCTCGGCGACATCCGCAGCTTCTGGGCGAGGTCGCACATGCGCATCCGCCGGTCCTCGCCCTCCGAGAGCTGCACCAGCACGCCGTAGTCCGCCTCGGTGATCCCGTGGGCCTGGACGAGCGCCTCCTCCTGCTCGGCGCGCAGCTCGTGGATGAAGTGGATCAGGGCACGCCAGGTGTGCTGTTCGTCGTCGGAGAGCCAGTCCACCGCCATCTCGGCACCTTACGCCTCAGAAGATTCTTCTCAACAACTATTGCATTGCAAACTTTCTTGTGCAATAGTTTGTTGTACACGCAAGCTTCCATCCAGCGACCCTCATCCCGAGGAGGACCCCATGAGCACGACCACCATCCCCCGCACCGGCCGCCTCGCCGACCTCACCCCCGGCGTCTGGGACGTCGACCCCAGCCACTCGACGGTGGGCTTCAGCGCCCGCCACCTCATGATCACCAAGGTCCACGGGCACTTCACCGACTTCGACGGCACCGTGACCATCGCCGCGGCGCCCCTCGCCTCCTCCGTGGAGGCCTCCGTCCGCCTGGCGTCGGTCGACACGGGCAGTGCCGACCGTGACCACCACCTGCGGACCTCGGACTTCTTCGGCGTCGAGGAGCACCCGGAGATGACGTTCCGCTCGACCGCGATCGAGGAGTCCGGCGACGACTACGTCCTCGTCGGTGACCTGACCATCGCCGGCCAGACCCACCCCGTGCGCTTCGACCTCGAGTTCGACGGCGTCACCACCGACCCCTTCGGCAACACCAAGGCGGGCTTCGAGGCCGCGACCACCATCGACCGCACCCGGTGGGGACTCGACTTCAACATGGCGCTCGAGACCGGCGGCGTGCTCGTCTCCGAGAAGATCCAGGTCGTCCTCGACGTCCAGCTCGTCAGGCGCTGATCGAGCCGACGACCCTCGTCGGAACCGGATGAGGCCAGACGCGATGAACGCCGGCCCGAAGGCCGGCGTTCATGCTGGTCCTCGACGGTCGACCGGGGGGGATCGACCGGAGCGACGATCTTCCTCAGGCCGCCTTGCGGGCGGGGTGGTGGTCCTTGCCCCGGAGCGATCCGAGGGTCCGCTCCCACCGCAGCTGGCGCTCGATCCAGCGCCGGGCATCCCGTGACGATGTGCGCGCCGACAGACCGGAGTTGAACTCTGCGCTCACCGCTCCGTTCATTGCGACCACCTAGACTCGTTGTCAGGACACTGAGAGTAAACACTCTAAGTGTAGCTGCTGTCAAACCAGGTGACGACCGTCACAGGAGCGCATTCGGTGACCGAGGACTGGCGGATCGACGACCTGGCCCGGGAAGCCGACACGACCGTCGACACGATCCGCTTCTATCAGCGTGAGGGACTGCTCCCCAGCGGTGAGCGGGTCGGGCGGAGCAAGCACTACGGCCCCGCCCACCTCGAGCGGATCCACCAGATCCGGGACCTCCAGCAGCGCCGGTTCTCCCTCGCGGCCATCAAGGCGCTGCTCGAGTCCGACCGCCAGGACCTCGTCGACGGGATCTTCGCCGGGGCCGGAGGCCTCTCCTACTCACTGGAGGACCTGATCGAGCGGTCCGGCCTCCACGCGGATCTCGTCGCCGAACTGCGCGCCACCGGGCTGCTCCGCGACCCGGCCGAGTTCGGCCGGGCGGCCTACGACGCGACCGACCTCGACGTGCTGCGCGCGGTGGCCGAGCTGTCAGGCTCGGGGCTGCCCGCGGCGGTGCTCGCCGAGCTCGCCGGGATCTACGTGCGGGGCGTGGAGCACATCCAGTCCCAGGTGCTCGAGCTCTTCGCGGGCCAGCGGGGCCCGTCCTGGGGTCCGGGTGAGCTCGAGGCCTTCCAGCAGCAGGCCGCGGCTTCGGCGGGTCAGTTGCTCCCGCTCGTCACCCGCATCGTCGAGTACGTGCACCAGCGCACCCTGCAGCGCCTGACCCTCGGCGCCATCAACCGCGAGGGTTAGAGGTTCCAGATGCGGGCGGCGTTGCCGCCGGTGATCTTCGCCTGCTCGCCGGCGGGGATCCCGCCCATCGTCTCCGCGATCACCTTGCGCGAGTACGGCCAGTCGTTCCCGTGATGCGGATAGTCGCTGGACCACATCATGTTCTCGACCCCGACCTGGTGGCGGAGGGCGATTCCGGAGCGGTCGGTGATGAAGCTCGCGGCGTTGTTCCGGTACCAGGAGTGCGACGGTGGCTGCCGGATCGGCAGGTCGCCCCAACCGCGGTTGCGCCAGTAGCGGTCGTCCAGACACTCGATGAAGTGCGGCAGCCAGCCCACGCCGGTCTCGATCCAGCAGACCTGGAGCTCGGGGAACCGGTCGAACACGCCCGTGAAGAGCATCGAGGTGATGTTGCCCGCGGCCATCGAGAAGACGTGGCTCATGCCGCCGATCGCCTTCGCACGGGTGGCTTCACTCGTCATGTCGTACAGCACGTTGCCCGCCTTCGCCGCGGCCTTGCGGCCGCGGGCACGTTGGGCGCGGCTGATGATGTTGATGTGGATCGAGACCGGGAGTCCCTCGTCGACCGCGGCGGCCCAGAACGGGTCGTCGTCGCGCGACAGGTTGGCGTTGCCCGACGGCCAGTTGGAGATGAGCACGCCCTTCGCGCCGCGCGCAGACGCCTTGCGGACTCCATCGACCGCGACGTCGATCCCGAGCGACGGGATCTGCGCGAGCCCTACGAGCCGGCTCGGGTCCGGCGCGCAGAACTCCTCGAAGAGGAAGTTGTTGTACGCCTCGACGCCCGCGAGGACGAAGTCGTCGTCCTCGTCACCGAGGAAGTGGCTCATCGTGCGCTGGGGCGGGAACAGCACCTCGGCGTGCACGCCGTCGAGATCCATGTCCTCCAGCCGAGCCGCGCCGTTGTAGCAACCACGGCGCGCCTCCTCGTAGGTCACGCCGAACCACCGGAACTGGTCGAACGGCATTCCCGGCGTCGCCGTGAGCCCGATCGGGTCGGGGTCACCGCCGACCGCGGTGAGCCAGGCGTCGCCGCCCTGCGCGTCCTTGACGAGCTTCGGCGCCTTCTCCTGGTAGCGCTCCGGCAGCCAGTTGGTCCAGATGTCGGGCGGCTCGAGGATGTGACAGTCCGCGTCGACGATGGGCTGCGGTGGCGTGGTCATCGGTCCCTCCGGGCAGGCGGAGACCCCAGAGTACGCTGACGCCGGTGTCAGGCAAAGTCTCGGGAGCCCCGCAAACACTGCTCGCCGGAACGATCGTCGTCGACCTGACCGGCGAGCCCGGCGCGATGGCCGGGCGGATGCTGGCCGACCTCGGTGCCGAGGTGGTGCGGCCCGAGGGCCCCGGCGGCGACGCGCTCCGCGCCCACCCGCATCGCTTCGACGCCTGGACGCGACGCACCACCCTGCTCCCGGTGACCGGCGCCGACGACCCGGCGCTGGCGGACCTGCTCGGTCGGGCCGCTGTCGTGCTCGACACCCCCGGCTTCCCCGAGGCGTGGACGCTGTCCCCTGCGCTCGCGCCGGACGCGGTCTGGGTGAGCCTCACGCCCTTCGGGCTCGACGGCCCGCGCGCGACAATGGCGCGCGACCGACCTCGGCATCATGGCGGCGAGCGGCAACCTCTACTGCACCGGGGACCCAGACCGCGCGCCCGTTCGCTGCGCGGAGCCGGCCGGCTACCACCACGCCGCCGCGGAGACCGCGTTCGCTGCGCTCACCGGCCTCGCGTCCGGCCGACCCCAGCGCATCGACGTCGCCGCGCAGGAGGCGGTCGGGGTCGCGAACATGTCCACGCCGTCGCGCTTTCCGACGACGGGCTTCCGCGGCACGCGGCGCGGCGCCAACATCGGCCGCACGCGGGAGATCTGGCCGACGCGCGACGGGTTCGTCTCGTTCGGCCTGCGCGGGGGCAAGGCCCGGGTCCCGAGCCTGGAGACGCTCACGCGACTCGTCGACACCGAGACCCTCCGGGCGATGGACTGGTCCGACTTCTCCCCCAACACCGCCGACGACGACACGCTGCGCGCGATCGAGGCCGACGTCGCGGCGTACTTCGCCGCGCACACGATGTCCGAGCTCTACGACCTCGCGTGCGAGACCAACCTCATGCTCGCCCCCATCAACTCCCCACGCGAGATCCTCGCCAGCGCCCAACTCGCCGCCCGCGACTTCTGGGAAGAGCTCACCGACGGCCGCTCCATTCCTTCCTCCTTCCTCACCACGAAGGCCCCGCCGGCCGAGCTCTCGGCCGCAGGGCCGGGCGGGACCGCTCCGGTGGTCGGGGGAGTCGGCGAGCAACGCCTGAACTCGAAGCGGGGCGCGGCGAGCTCCCCCGACCGCACGCCCGGCCGCGGCTCGAACGGTGCCTGGGCCGGCGTCAACATCATCGAGCTCGGGTCCGGCGCCGCCGGGCCCATCGCCACGCGCTACTTCGCCGAGCACGGCGCGACCGTCCTGCGGATCGAGTCGAGGAGCCGGCCCGACTTCCTCCGCGTCTACGCCCTCGGTCCGAAGAACCCGCACGGGCTCGAAGGCGCGCCGATGTTCGACGGTCTCAACCCCGCCAAGCGCGACGTGCTGTTCAACCTGAAACACCCGCGGGCGGTCGAGCTGGTCCGCCGCCTCGTGGTCGAGTGGGCCGACGCCGTCGCGGAGAACTTCGCGCCCCGGGCGATGAAGGGCTTCGGGCTCGACTACGACTCCCTGGTCGCGCACAAGCCCGACCTCGTGATGGTCAGCGCGTGCCTCAACGGCCAGACCGGCCCGCACCGGAACTACCCCGGCTTCGGTGGCCAGGGCTCGGCGCTCGCGGGCTACAACTTCCTGACCGGCTGGCCCGACCGCGAGCCCGTCGGGCCCCACGGCACGATCACCGACTCGCTCGCGCCGCGTTTCGTCGCCACGGCGCTCGCGGCCGGGCTGCTCCACCGCCGGGCGACGGGCGCGGGCTGCTCCCTCGATGTGAGCCAGGTCGAGGCTGCGATCTACACGCTCACGCCGTGGCTGCTCGAGTACCAGGCGACGGGCACCGCCCGCGGCCGGGCCGGCAACGACCATCCGGACGCGCTCGTGCACGGGGTGTTCCCCGCCGCCGACGAGGGCGATCTCGGCGACCGGTGGGTGGCGATCGCGGCCTGGACCGCCGCCGAGCGCGAGCGGCTCCACGCGATCACCGGCCCCGACGTCGCCGCGTACACCGCGGTGCGGACGGCGCTCGCGATCGCGGAGGAGCTCCAGGCCGCCGGGGTCGAGGCGGTTCCGGTCCAGGACTTCGGCGACCAGCACACCGACCCCCAGCTCGCGCACCGGCACCACTTCGTCGCGCTCACCCACCCCTTCCTCGGGCCCGGCCTCTACGAGCGCAACGGGTTCCGCCTCTCGGACGCCGATGCCGGGTACGACCGTCCCGGCCCGACGCTCGGCCAGGACCAGGACTGGGTGCTCGGCGAGCTCCTCGGGACTCGACCCCGAAGAGCAGGCCGCGCTGGCCGCGGACGGCGTCTTCGACTGAGCGGGCGTAGCATTCCGGACGTGACCGTGCTCGACCTCGACGCCGCGTTCGACCTCCCGACGATCCCGCTCGACGCGGACGGCGGGAGCGATCCCGGCTCGTGGGTCGCGCTCGACCGGCTCGCGTTCGAGGACCGGTACGCCCAGCTCGGCTTCGGGCTCGGCGTGGTGCCGCGCCGGCGCCGGCGCGACGACCCCTGGTGGGAGACGCCGCTCGGGCTGCTGGCGGGCCTCGGCGGCGCGCTGGTGCTCCTGCTGCTCCTCGCCGCGGCCTGACCCCAGAACCGAACCCGGGCGCGGCGGCTAGGCCGGCATGCAGGATCCGCCGTCGACGCAGAGCGTCTGGCCGGTGATGAGCTTGGCGTCGTCGGACGCGAAGAACACGGCGGTGCCGGCGAGATCGTCGGCCTCGAGGGTCTGCTTCATCGCCGACATCATCGGGATCATGCCGATGTACTCCTCGGGCACGATCTTCTTGGTCGCCTCGGTCATGGTGACACCGGGAGCGATGCAGTTCACCGTGACGTTGTACTGGCCCAGCTGGCTCGCGAGGAACTTCGTGAGCCCGATGACACCCCACTTGGTCTGGCTGTAGGTGAACGCGCCGACCTCGTGGAACTCGCCCATCGGCAAGAGGTTGTACATGTACGCCGCGTCGGACGACTGGTTGATGACCCGGCCCCAGCGCTGCTCGACCATCTTGGGGGCGCATGCCCGGGTCATGAGCCAGGCGCCGTGGAGGTTCACCTGGAACACCTTCTGGAGGTAGTCGTAGTCGTTCCGCTCGTTCTCGATGTCGTAGTAGAGCGCAGCGTTGTTCACGAGGATGTCGATCGTGCCGTAGTGCTCGATCGTCGCCGCCGCGCAGGCCTTGGCCGAGTCCTCGTTCGAGATGTCGGTGGCGACGCCGATGACGTCGCCCTGGCCTTCGAGCTCGCGCATCGCCGACGCGGCGCGCTCCTCGTTGATCTCGGCCACCACGACCTTGGCCCCTTCGGCGAGGAACCGCTTCGCGTAGGCGAACCCGATCCCCTGGCCCGCGCCGGTGATGATCGCGACCTTGTCCTGCAACCGTCCCATTGGTGTCCCTCTCCTACTTGCGCAGACGCGCGATCAGGTTGAACTGCTCGGTCACGACCGGTGCACCGGAGTCGGCGTCGGTCCATTCGGTGCGGATCACGATGAAGGTCATCGTGGCGCTGTCGGTGTTCTTCTCGTAGACGTCGACGACGCGTCCCTCCCCGAGGAGGACGTCGCCCACCTCCACCGCGCGGTGGTAGGTGAACTCCTGCTCGCCGTGCAGGACCAGCGCCCCCTGCGCGTGGAGGGCGCCCATGACGCCGTGCATCGGGTTCACGCCCCCGGTCGGGTCCTCCGGCTGGTCCTCCGCGAACGCACCCCAGAAGCTCATCGCGAACGTGAAGGTCGGCGGTGCGGGCAGGTGCTCGAAGCCCGCGTCGCGCGCGGCGCGCCGATCGCGGTAGACGGGATTCGGATCGTGGAGCGCGTTCGCGAAAGCGGTGACGGGACCCCTCTCGACCCGCACCTTCCACGCGCCGGTCGGTTTCCCGATGATGTCCTGATCCATCGTTCCTGCTCTCGCGACCCTCGTCGGGACGCCTTGGCCAAACGCGATTTGGGCCCGCTACTGTGACGTGAACGTCAGTTTTCTCGTCGGGGGAAGGAACGCGCAAATGGGCATGCTGGACGGCAAGGTCGCGATCGTGACCGGGGCCGGCAATGGCGTCGGTCGCGGCGAGGCGGTGCTGCTCGCGGCGCATGGCGCGAAGGTCGTCGTCAACGACCTCGGCGGAGCCGTCGACGGTTCGGGTGCCGACTCGAAGGTCGCGGACCAGGTCGTCGAGGTGATCGCGGCACGCGGCGGTGAGGCCGTCGCCAACTACGACTCGGTGGCCGACTACGACGGTGCCGGAAACATCGTGAAGACCGCGATCGACGCCTTCGGACGGCTCGACGTGCTCGTGAACAACGCCGGGATCCTCCGCGACAAGATGATGTTCTCGATGACACCCGACGACTTCGACGCAGTGATGAAGGTGCACGTCTACGGCGCGTTCAACACCATGCGCCACGCCTCGGCGTACTGGCGCCAGGAGTCCAAGGAGGGCCGTCAGCCCTCGGCGTCGATCATCAACACGGTGTCCTCGGCCGGCCTGCAGGGCCAGGAGAGCCAGATCAACTATGGCGCGGCCAAGGCGGGCATCGCGGCGATGACGATCATCGCCGGCCTCGAGCTCAGCCGCTACGGCGTGCGGGCCAACTGCGTGGGCCCCGGCGGCTTCACGCGTATGGTCGGTCAGGCCCGCCCGGACATCGAGATCAAGAACCCGGAGGACTACACCGAGTTCACCCCGATGAACCCGGGCAACTCGGCGCCGGCGGTCGTATGGCTCGCGTCGGACGAGTCGAAGCCCGTGACCGGACAGGTCCTGCGCATGGTCGGCAACTCGCTGTGCGTCTACAAGCCGTGGGAGATGGGCGAGGAGTTCTTCTCGACCGACGGCGACGGCAACCCGACGCAGTGGGACCCGGGCAAGGTCGGCCATTTCCTGAACCGCTACCACTTCCGCTCCACCAATCCCGGCATGCACGCGCAGTACCGGCGGTAGGCGTGGCGTTCTCCGCGGACTTCTCGACCCTCGGTTACGAGGAGCGCAACGGCGTCGCGTACGTCACGTTGAACCGGCCCGAGCGCCACAACGCGTTCAACTCGCTGATGCAGCGGGAGCTCAACGCGCTCTGGCGCGGCCTGCGCCGGCACGACGACGTGCGCTGCATCGTGCTCACCGGCGCCGGCGACAAGGCGTTCTGCACCGGCATCGACCGCATGGAGCAGATGGCCGGTGACAGCGACGACACCACCGACGACGACATCGTGGGCTCGGGCTCGACGCCGTTCATGTTCAACGACCCCGGCGACAACATCGGCCCGAAGTCGTGCGACCTCTGGAAGCCGGTCGTCGCCGCCGTCAACGGCATGGCGTGCGGCGGGGCGTTCTACATGCTCGGCGAGGTCGAGTTCATCATCGCGGCGGAGCACGCGACGTTCTTCGACCCGCACGTCACCTACGGGATGACCGCGGCGTTCGAGCCGATCCACATGTCGGGGGCGATGCCGTTCAACGAGATCATGCGGCTCTCGCTCCTCGGCAACCACGAGCGGATGTCGGCCGAGCGGGCGCACCAGATCGGGCTGGTCTCGGAGATCGCACCCGCCGGCGAGTTGATGGACCGGGCCGCGTGGGCGGCCGAGGCCATCGCGTCGGCGCCGGCGCTCGCGATCCAGGGCACCGTCCGCGCGCTCTGGGGTGCCCGCGAGCACGGCCAACGCGACGCCGTGCGGCTCGGGTACGCGTACGTCGCGATGGGCACGAGCCAGGAGTCCATCGCCGAGGGCCAGCAGTTCTTCGAATCGGGCCAACGCATCGAGTGGAGGCTGCGGTGAGCCGGGTGTGCATTATGGGGGCGGCGTTGTCCGACTGCGGGCGCGTCGACACGAAGTCGGCATTCGAGCTGCACTACCAGGCCGCGTCACGCGCCATCGCCGACGCCGGGCTCACCAAGGACGACATCGACGGCATCGGGTCGACGGGCATGGGACTCATCGCACCGGTCGAGATCGCCGAGTACCTCGGCCTGCGGCCGACCTGGATCGACGGCACCGGCGTGGGCGGCGCGGCGTGGGTCGTGATGGCCGAGCACGCGGTCGAGGCGATCCGCGCCGGCCATGCCGAGGTCATCGTCCTCGTCTACGGCTCCACGACCCGTGCCGACCTCAAGGCGGGTCGGCGCACCGCCAACCTCAACTTCGGTGCGCGCGGGCCCACCCAGTTCGACGCACCGTACGGGCACGCCCTCATCGCCAAGTACGCGATGGCGACGCGGCGACACATGTACGAGTACGGAACGACGATCGAGCAGCTCGCCGAGATCGCGGTTTCGACCCGCCACAACGCGAGCCTCAACCCGGACGCGTACTACCGCGATCCGATCACGATCGAGGACGTCCAGAGCTCCGCGATGATCGCGGACCCGCTCACGAAGCTGCACTGCTGCATCCGCTCCGACGGCGGCGGTGCGATCGTGCTCACCTCCGAGGAGCGGGCCCGGGACCTGCCGCGCCCACCGGTGTACGTGCTCGGCTCGGGCGAGACGTCCAGCCACACCACGATGAGCGAGTGGGAGGACTTCACCCAGTCCCCCGCGGTGCGGTCGGGCAAGCTCGCGTTCGACCGAGCGGGTCTCACACCGGCGGACGTCGACATCTGCCAGATCTACGACGCCTTCACCTCGATGGTCCTCATGTCGCTCGAGGGACTCGGCTTCTGTGGTCGGGGCGAGGGCGGTGCGTTCGTCGAGGACGGCAAGCTCCGCGTGGGCGGGGCGCTCCCGACCAACACCGACGGCGGTGGGCTCTCGTGCTGCCACCCCGGGATGCGGGGCATGTTCCTCATGGTGGAGGCCGTGACCCAGCTGCGCGGCGAGGCCGGCGCGCGTCAGGTGCCGGACGCGAAGATCGCGTGCGTCAACGGCACCGGCGGCTGGTTCTCCTCCACCGCGACCCTCCTCCTCGGCACCGACTGATCCCTCCCCGACTGGCCCCTCGCCGAGCGCCCGGGCGCTAGGCGGCCGCGGTGAAGAACCCGCGGTGGATGAGCGTGGTGAGCGTGTCGAGCGCGTCCTCGCGGTCGAGGCCGAGGTCCCGCGAGGTCATGGCGTAGGAGGTGCGCTCGAGCAGGGCCATCAGCGAGGAGACCGTCGCCTCGTCGCTGGGCGCGCCGGCGGCGTGCAGCTGCTGCGCGAACGAGCGGGCGACGTGGGTGAACGCCCGCACCCCCAGCTTGTCGACCTTGCGGTCGGTCACCTGGTTCTCCATCCAGGCGCGGATCACCACCCCGTAGTGGCCGTAGGTGTCCAGGAACTCCCCGAGGAACGACCGCAACGCGGCCTCGCCGCCGGGACCCGGGCCGACCTCGGGCATGCGACCGGCGAGGTCCTCGATCGCGGCCGCGCACTCGACGGCGAGCTCGCGCAGCAGGTCCTCCTTGTTGGCGAAGTACAGGTAGAACGTGCCGTGCGAGGTGCGGGCCGAGCGCACGATGTCGTCCACGCGGGTCTCGTGGTAGCCGCGCCGCGCGAACACCCGCAGGCCGGCGTCGGACAGCTTGCGCATGGTCCGACGTCCCTGGGCGCGCATCTCGCGATCACGCGCCGGCGCGGTCCCGCGCGACTTCCCTGCCGTGTTGTGCGATCCTCTCGCCATGCTCCCCCGAATCACGCGCGAGGCGGCCCGCCGGTTCGGCGATGCTACCGCCTACGTCGCGCCGGACGGCTGGGCCCTCGGCTACGCCGACCTCGACCGCATCTCGGATCGCGTCGCCACCGGGCTCGCCGACCGCGGGCTCGGTTCCGGCGACGTGCTGGCACTCGTGCTGCCGCCCGGCCCCGAGTACCTGGTGGCGTACCTCGCGGCCGCGAAGGTCGGCGCGATCACCACCGGGGTCAACGACCGACTCGCACCGGGCGAGCGGGACTCCATCGTCGCGATCGCGGAGCCGGCGCTCGTGCTCGCCGCGTCCGGGCTCGCCCCGGCGACGGACGCACCGGTGGAGGAGATCGCGACCGCGACCCGCGTCGACGCCGTGCTGGAGACGCTCCAGCGCGACGGCGTGCCGACCGGGCTCCCCGATGATCCCGACCGCCCGGTCGCGATCATCTTCACCTCGGGCACCACCGGCCTCCCCAAGGGCGCCCTGTACACCGACCGCCAGCTCGAGTTCATCACCACGACCGACGGCGGCGGCGCGTGGGGCGGCGGGACGCGCAGCTTCACGGGGACGTCGTTCGCGCACCTCGGGTTCATGACCAAGCTGCCCGGCAACCTCATGCGCGGCGGAACCACGTTCATCATGCGGCGCTGGCGGGCACACGACTCGCTCGAGCTGCTCGCCCGCGAGCGCATGGCGACGCTCGCGGGGGTCCCGACCCAGCTCGCGCTGATGCTCGCCGAGCCCGACTTCGACGCGTTCGACCTCTCGGCGATCCGGTTCATCATCGTGGGCGGTGGTCCGATCACGCCGGACCTCGCCACCGCCGCGCGCGAGCGGTTCGGGGCCGCGCTGGCGACGCGCTACTCGTGCACCGAGGCCGGCATCGGCCTCGGGACCGCGTTCGACGATCCCGAGGAGGACGCGATCGTCAGCGTCGGCCGCCCGCACGCGAGCGTCGACCTGGCCGTGCTCGACGCGGACGATCGGGCGGTCCCGGCCGGCGAGGTCGGCGGCGTCTGTCTCCGCTCCCCCGCCGTGATGGCCGGGTACTGGCACGACGAGGAGACGACGCGCGCGGCGTTCACCGCGAGCGGGCACGTCCGCACCGGGGACCTCGGATGGGTCGACGACCGGGGCCGGCTGCGACTCGTCGGGCGCAGCAAGGAGATGTACGTGCGCGGCGGCTACAACGTCTATCCCGTCGAGGTGGAGGCCGTGCTCTCGGCCCATCCCGACGTGGCGGCGATCGCGGTGGTGCCCCGCCCGGATCCGGTCATGGGCGAGGTGGGTGTCGCCGTCGTCGTGCCCCGCCCCGGCGCGCGCGTCGACCTCGCGGCACTGCGGGACTTCGCCGCGGCGCACCTCGGACGCCACAAGCTGCCCGAGGCGCTGCAGGAGGTCGACGCGCTTCCCCTCACCGCCGGCGAGAAGGTCGACCGGCGCGCGCTCGCCCGGTGGATCGGATCCGGGCGCGACGCCGGATAGCGTCCGCCGCCATGGAGCTCGACTTCGACCCCGACCAGGAGGACCTCCGCGACTCCGTGCGCACATTCCTCGCGGCCGAATGCCCGATCGCACTCGTGCGCGACGTCGTCGAGACCCGCATCGCGGGCGGCACGGCGACCACCGACGCCCTCCAGGCCCGGATGGCCGAGCTCGGTTGGCCCGCACTCACGGTGCCCGAGCCGGCCGGTGGGCTCGGCCTGGGACCGGTGGAGCTCGCGCTCGTCGCGGAGGAGCTGGGCCGGGCCCTCACTCCGGGGCCGCTCTTCGCCACGCTCACCCAGTACGTCCCGACCGTGGTCGAGCTCGGCAGCCCCGAGCAGCAGGCCGCGCTCCTCGGACCGGTCGCCGACGGATCCGCGAGCGGGGCGCTCGCGATCGCCGAGCCCACGGGGGCCGTCGACCCGGCCGCCACGACCGTCGTCGCGACTCCGACCGCCGGGGGCTTCTCGCTCCGGGGCACGAAGGCGACCGTGGTGGAGCCCGCGCCGGGTGGGTCGATCGTCGTCGTGGCCCGGACCCCGGGCTCCTCGGGCGACGACGGCGTGGGCGCGTACGTCGTGCCGGCCGCCGCCACCGTCATCGAGCCGCTCGACGCGCTGGATCCCAGCCGCCTCCTCGCCACGGTGCGCCTGGATGACGTCCCGGTGGACCGCGACGCCCGGCTGGGCGCACCGGGCACACCGGGCGCGCCTGGTCTGCGCCGGGCCGGAGAGCTCGCGACCGTGGCACTCGCGCTCGACGCGGTGGGCGCCGCGAACCAGCTCTTCGACCTCTCGCTCGCCTACGTCGGTGCGCGCGAGCAGTTCGGCGTTCCGATCGGCTCGTTCCAGGCGATCAAGCACAAGTTCGCCGACATGCTGATCCTGCTCGAGCGCGCCCGCGCGCTCGGCTACTTCGCCGCGCTCACCATCGCCGAGGACGACGAGCGCCGCACCGTCGCGACCGCGATGGCCAAGGCCGCGGCCGGCGACGCCGCAACCCGCATCGCCAAGGAGGGCATCCAGGTGCACGGCGGCATCGGCTACACGTGGGAGTCCGACGTCCACCTGTACGTGCGCCGGCTCGAGTCCGACGCGGTCCTCTTCGGCACGGCCGCTGCGCATCGCCGCCGGGTGGCCGACCTCATCGGCGTCTGAGTCAGGCGAGCACGAGCGCGAAGACGATCAGCATCAGGACGGCGTAAGCCAGGCCGGTGTAGATCGTGTTCTGGTGCGTGTCGTACATCGCGTTGGTGCCACCGGGCTTGAACCCGCCGATGATGCCGAGCGCATTGAGCTCGAAGAACGCGAACACGACGATCGTGATGGCCCAGTACAGCGCCCGCTGACCACCGGTGACGTTGTACACGTCGTACGGGAAGTGCGTGGTCCCCACCATGAAGATCAGCAGCGGCAGCGAGAAGATCGTGTTCTGCCGGGACGCGAGCAGCGCCTTGCGGCCCAGCGCGGCCGCCGCGGGGTCGGCCTCGCCGCCGGCCTGCACGTTGCGGGCGTTCGCGATGACGACCTTCTGCGCCCGCCAGATGACGCCCCACACGTTGAGGAACATCGTGATGCCGAGCAGCATGCCGGTGGCGATCGCCATTCCGGGCGGGGTCTTGAAGTAGCTCATCTTGTTGAGCTGCTCCTGGAAACCGAGGATCATCAGGCCGGTGACGAACGTCGCGGCCGCGGCCCAGCGGAACCACCAGAGGGCGCGGCTCGCGAGCTTGTCGACCGCGTTGTTGCGGGCCGCGGCCTCCATCTCGCCGAACGCGGGCACCTGGACGAAGTTGAAGTAGTAGAGCAGCCCGATCCAGGTGATGCCCACCAGCACGTGCCCCCACCGGGACAGGTACGCGAACCCGTTCTTCGAGAAGATGTCGAGCGCAGCACCGAACATGCCGGCTACCCCCCATGCAGACGATGTGGAAATCCGGCGGGACGGTAGCACCGCGCCGCGCGCGGGTCACGGACTCGTCAGACGCGGACTGGCCCGCCGCCGGTCGCGCCGAGCTCGACGAGCTGCAATCGACCGTCACGTGGGTCGAGGTCCACGACGGTGCGCGAGCAGTGCGCCGGAGCGAAGCAGACCACCCGGTCGTCACCGGTCGCGGCGCCGACCACCGCGTTGATCGCGAGGAAATGGGTCACGATGACGGTTTCGGTCGTCGTGGCGCGAATCGCCCGCAGGACCCGGTCCCGGAACGGCCCCATGACGCCGGGGTGCTCGGCTCCGGTCCCGGCCATCAGCGTTCGCAGCCAGGTCGTGGCGTCCGGGCGCGGGTCGCCGGGGGCGGCCAGCTCGCCGACACCCGGCTCGACCAGCGGCTCGACACCCCACCGGGCGGCCAGCGGCTCGGCCGTCTCGCGGGTCCGACGCAACGGCGAGACCACGACCGGACCGGGACCGGCCGCCGCCAGGGTGTCGGCGACGGCGAGTGCCTGCTCGCGACCCAGGTCGTCGAGGCCGGGATCGGGGTCGGCGCCCCACGAGCCGTCGGGCCGGCCGTGACGGACGAGGACGAGCCGGACGGCGGCCGGCCCGCTCACGAGGGCGCGTCGGGGTCGGCCGAGCCGTATCCCGGCCGGCCGGCCACGGTCCACTCCCCCATGAACGCGAAGAACTTCTCGCCGAAGGGGTCCTCGCCGCGCAGCGGCAGCGTGCCGCGGCGAATGGTCCAGTCCATCGGCGCGAGCTCGGCGGCACGCGCGAAATGGGCCTCCGCCGCGTCGGCCCGGCCCTCCCGGGCCAGGTACGCGCCGACGCGCCGCTCGAGCCGGGCGAGCTGCTCGTCGTCGGTGGGCAGCATGACCTGCTCCTTGCCGGTCGCGGGCGGGAGCGCGCCCGTGGCGACCCAGGTGCGCAGCTGGTCGTGGTGCACCGCCGAGTCGATGTTGGTGAAGTCCCGGAACAGGTCGTCGCCGGGCGCGATGACGGGCGATCGGGCGATGCGGTCGTCCTCGTCGATCCAGATCACCGTGGGGACGTTGTAGATGCCGTAGAGCTCCCCGAGCAGGTGCTCGCGGTCGAGGAGGACCGGGAACGTGGGCCGGGGGTCGGCTGCGTCCACCCACTCCTGGGCCGCGGCGGGCGAGTCGTCGAATGCGACTGCGACGATCGCGAGCCCCTGCGGGCCGAGCTCCTCACCGAGACGCTGCCAGACCGGCAGGTCGTAGCGGCAGCCTCACCAGGACGACCACGCGAGCAGCAGCTTCTTGCGTCGCCCGAGCGACGAGAAGGTGAAGGCACCACCCTCGAGCTGCGGGAGCGTGAAGTCCGAGGCAATCGCGGACTCGATGGGGCCGCGGCGGGCCGAGGACGCCTCTCCCCACGCGACGACGCCCGCGGCTCCGTCGACGACCACCGGCCGGCCGAGGGCGGCCGCGACCCGCGCCGCATCGAGCAGACCGTCGACGACGAGATCGGGATCGCCCACCGGGACACAGACGTCGTCGCGGCACAGTCCCTCCGGCTTCAGCTCCCAGCCGGTGTGCTCGGCGAGCGCGTCCGGCTCGAGCAGCACCCGCTGGTGGTCCACGCGACCAGCGACGGGACGCGCGCCGTGCTCGGCGTCGAGCAGCACCGGAGAGGTCATCCCCGCACTCTACGGGCCACGGCGGTGCTCGGCGACGGGGCGGTACGGTGCCCCCATGCGACGCATCGGGGTGCTCGCCGCGGTGATGCTCGTCGTCGCTTCGGGCTGCAGCCGGGGCTCGGGGAACGACGCGGCCACCGCGCCCACGACCGCCGCGGTCCGGATCGTGAATCAGAACCTCCTGCACGGCACCGCGTGCCCGGCCGCCAGCAACCGCTGCGACCTCCCCGGCCGGGCGGCACTGTTCGGCCGCCAACTCGACCGGGCGGGGTGCCCGGAGGTCGTCACGATCGAGGAGGCGAATACCACCACCGTCGACGCCCTGCGTGAACAGGCGATCGACCATTGCGGTTACCGCGTCGTGTTCGACGGCGATCCGAGCCAGGACCGCGAGGTGGTGTTGACCACGCTGCGGGTGCGCGGGAGCGAACGGCTCCGACTCGCCGGTCCGCTGCGCACGGCGTACCGGGTCTTCCTGGCTTCGGATGCGGGACCCGTCGAGGTGGTCGCGACCCACCTCGCGAGCAGCAGCGACGACCGCCCCTGCGACTCGCGCACCTGTCCGAGTCCTTGCACGACCGACGACTCGGTCAACACGTGCCAGGCCCGCGAGATCCTGAACGCGCTCGCCCAAGATCCACCGAATCCGCACGCGGTCACGATCATCGCCGGCGATCTCAACGCGCGGCCGGACGAGCCGACCATCAGCGCCCTCACCGACGCCGGGCTGATCGACACCCATCTCGCGGCCGGCAACGCGGAGTGCGACCCGGCCACCGGCGCCGAATGCACGAGCGGGCGGATCGACGACGCGCTGACCGACATGCGGGACCCGGACAGCCACCAGACCGAGCGCATCGACTACGTGTTCCTACGCCCGACCGCGCGTTGTCGGGTCGGGCGCCCTACCGGCGTCTTCGCGCCGCAGGGTGGTCCGGTCGTCGACGACGGACTGGTGTTCCCGGCCGACCACAGCGGCGTCGAGGCCTCGATCCGCTGCCGGACCACCACCGCGGACCGGGACGCGGCCCGGGGCACCCGGGGCCTTCCCTCGACGACCACGACCTCCGGCCGGTCGGTGATCGCCGGCGCGGCCGAGCAGGCGGTCACCGCGGCGTTCACCGGGCTCTTCGCCCCCAATCCGGACCCGGATGCGCAGCTCTCCCACCTCGAGCACGGCGCTGCGCTCCGCGAATCGTTCATCGCACGACGCGCGCAGGTGGGCGACCTCGCGAACCGGACCTCCGTGCGCATCGACTCGTTCGACCACGCTACGCAGGACACCGTCGATGTGACGTTCTCGATCCTGATCGACGACGCGGTGGTGCTCGACGCGCTCCCCGGACAGGCGAGACTCATCGACGGCGCGTGGCTCGTGACGACCGCGACGTACTGTCAGGTGGCCACGCTCGGAATCGACACCGTCCCGGAGGCGTGCACGTGAGCGCCACCACCCACTTCCGCACGTGCCCGCTCTGCGAGGCGATGTGCGGGCTCGAGATCCGGGTCACCGACGGGACGGTCGACCGGATCCGCGGCGACCGCGACGACGTGTGGTCCAAGGGGTACCTCTGCCCCAAGGGCAGTGCGCTCGGCCACCTCCACCACGACCCCGACCGGATCCGGGTGCCGATGATCCGCACCGGCGACACGTGGACCGAGGTCGACTGGGACACCGCCTTCGCCCGGTGCGACGAGCTGCTCGCGGGCGTGATCGGTCGGCACGGGAAGGAGGCGGTGTCCTGCTACATCGGCAACCCGACGGCCCACAACTTCTCGCTCGGGCGCTACGTCGGCCTCTTCGTCGGCCTCGCCGCGCTCCCCGTCGTCTACTCCGCGGGCACCGTCGACCAGTGGCCGAAGAACCTCACTGCGGCGCTGATGTACGGCGGCATGTGGTCCATCCCGACGCCCGACGTGCCGCGCACCGACTACTGGATCGTCATGGGCGGCAACCCGCAGGCGTCCCAGGGCAGCCTGCTCGCCTGCGCCGACATCCTCGGCGAGCTCGACGGCGTGCGCGAGCGCGGTGGCAAGGTCGTCGTGATCGACCCGCGCCGGACCGGCACCGCGGACCGCGCCGACGAGTGGATCCCGATCGTGCCCGGCACCGACGCCGCCTTCCTCCTCGCGATGGTCCACGTCCTGTTCGCGGACGGGCTCGTGGACCTCGGCGACGTCGCGGATCTCGTCCACGGGCTCGACGCGGTGCGCGCCGCGGCCGCCGACTTCACCCCCGAGCGCGTCGAGGCCACGTGCCGGATTCCGGCCGTCACCATCCGCCGGATCACCCACGAGTACGCATCCGCGCCGAGCGCCGCGCTCTACGGTCGGATCGGGACGTGCAACCAGGAGTTCGGCACCCTCGCCTCGTGGCTCGTCGACGTCGTGAACATCCTCACCGCCAACTTCGACAGGCCCGGTGGGATCATGTTCGGCAAGCCGATCGCGTGGGGCGTCAACTCCCTGCCCAACCCGGAGCTGGCGGACGGCGTGCAGATCGGCAAGTGGCGCTCGCGCGTGCGCGGCATCCCCGAGGTCCTCGGCCAGGTACCGGTGAGCTGTCTCGCCGAGGAGATCGACACCCCCGGCCCGGGCCAGATCCGCGCCCTCGTGACCATCGCCGGCAACCCGGTGATCAGCGCCCCCGGCGCGGCACGTCTCGATGCCGCGCTCGACCAGCTCGACTGCATGATCAGCATCGACAACGCGCTGAACGAGACCACGCGCCACGCGCACGTCCTGCTGCCCGGGCTCTCCGCACTCGAGCAGCACCACTTCGACGACCTGATCCCGATGTGGCAGGTGCGCAGCGCCACCCGACTCTCCGATCCCGTGTTCGACCCGGGCGATCGGCCCCACGAGTGGGAGATCCTCACGCGCGTCGGTGCGATGTGCGCGGGTATCCGGGATGCCGACGTCGACGTCGACGCGTTCGACGACGGGTTCTTCGCCGCCCTCGCCGAGGCCCAGGGGGTCGACCCCTCGGTCGCGGCGGCGCAGTCACCCGGACGCGGGCCGCTGCGCCTCCTCGACCTGCAGATCCGGACCGGACCGTGGGGTGACCGGTACGGCGAGGTGCCCGACGGGCTCACGCTGGAGTCGTTCCGGGCGGCACCCCACGGCATCGACCTGGGCCCGATGGTGCCGCGGATCCGGGACATCCTCGCGACGCCGACCGGTCGCATCGACCTCGCGCCGGAGATCGTCCTCGCCGACGTGCCGCGCCTCGCGGCGCGCGTGGACCGCCCGACCGACGGGCTGCTCCTCACGTCACGCCGGCACCTGCGCTCGAACAACTCCTGGATGCACAACGTGAAGGTGCTCGTGAAGGGCAAGGACCGCTGCACGCTGCTGATCCACCCCGACGACGCCCGGGCGGTCGGCGTCGCCGACGGCGCGCTCGCGCGCGTGACGTCGGTCGCGGGCACCGTCGAGGTTCCGGTCGAGGTGTCCGACGAGATGATGACCGGCGTGGTGTCGCTCCCTCACGGCTGGGGCCACGACCAGCCCGGGACACGCATGGCCGTCGCCCGCGAGCACGCCGGGGTCAACAACAACCTGCTCGCGCCCGTGGAGGACTTCGATCCGATCTCGAACAACGCCGCGATCAACGGCATCCCCGTGGAGGTGGAGGGGATCGCCACGTCCTGAGGCGCCCGCCGACTCAGCGACCCGTGCCGGGGAGGTCCTGCCAGTTGGGGACGGAGGGGTGCGCGAGGCCCGCGGGGCCGGCGCCGAAGGCGACCAGGACGTTCTGGGTCGCCTTCACCATCGTCGGGTTGTAGGCGGTCTCGGGGAAGTCGGAGGGCATCAGCTTGCTCACCCAGTAGTTCGTCCCGGTCGCGAACACACCCGCGCCGCTGAGCGCGGTGTAGTAGGTGACGTCGGAGTAGCCGGCGCGGCCCTTGCAGTCGACCGGCGAGTGAGCGACGATCTCCACGTTGTCGGGCCCACCCTGGCCGTGGATGTACTGGTCGTACTCCGAGCCGACACCGATCTCGAGGTGCTGGCCATCGGTCATGCCGGTGTCGGCCCAGATCCACGAGCCCGCCTCGGAGACGATCATGTCGGCCCGGACCGGATTGCACTGGTACTGCTCCCCGATCAGCTGCGCCTCGGGGCGGTTCACCGGCGCGTCGCGGAAGCTCACCGTCGTCTGGGACGGATCGGTCCGCCGGATCGGGTCCGCGGTCGATCGGTAGTTGACCATGTGCCGGTCCACACCGACGGCCGACGGCTCGAACCGCACCTGGCGATAGACCGCGTTCGCACCCAGGAACGCGAGGTTCACCCCGGCGTCCCGTGCTGTGATCGCGCCGTCGAACATCGCCTTGGACCAGTACTCGTCGTGGCCGAGCGAGATCACCGCCTTGTGGTGCACCAAGAGCTCCGGGCGCTCGTGCACGTCGATGCTCGTCATGTACGTCGCGTCGAGGTTGAGCTCCTCGGACCGCATGACGAGCGGGAGCTCGTTGCCGATGAAGTCGCCCGAGCCGTCGGTGACGATGTCGTACGGGCGGTCGAACGACACCATCTTCGAGCGGTCGCCCGACGCCCCGGGACAGTTGTAGAGCGAGCAGCCGCCCCAGCGGTTGTACGCCTGCCAGCTCGCCGCCGCGTTCACGATCACGTACGGGGCGGCGCTCGAGTCGTCGCGCACGGTCAGCGGCACCCACCGCTGCTGGCCCGTGGACGCGATCAGCTTCAGCAGGTACGAGCCGTCGGGCCAGTCCGCCGCCACGAGGAACGTCGTCGAAGGCTCCCAGCGGGCCTCGTAGCTGTTGGTCGCGCTGATCAGCGTCGGGGCGGCCTGCACCTTCCCCGGCAGTGGGTCCGACGTCCAGACGAGCCGGGCGCCGGTGCCCTGGTACCAGCCCATCCGGTAGGCCTCGACGGTGAAGGACGGCGCCACGGTCGACGCGTAGAGGGTGACGACGTCGCCCCGCTGCGCGCTCGTGGTGTCGAGGTACCCCTCGATGTCGTGCGCGGCGCCGTCGTTCGTGAGCCGCCAGTTCGTCGTGCCGGGCTTGGCGTTCTCGGCCTTGACCGCCTCGCTGAACGGAGGGGGCAGCGCCGCGGAGGTCGTCGAGGTGGTCGTCGCGGGCGCGGTGGTCGAGGTCGACGGCGCTGCTCGCGGTGTGGTGGCTCCGGTGTTCCCCAACACGAGCGCCGCGACGACTCCGACCGCCACGACGGCCGCACCGCCGAGCGCCACGAGCCGTTGGCGGCGGCGCCGGCGGCGCTCGATCCGCCGCTGACGACGCGACGCGGCACCGAGGCGCGCGAGGCCGTCGTCGTCCGGGAGCATCGCGTCGAGCGTACCGACGCGATCCGGGCGATTTCGGGACCCGGGACCGGGCGCGTTCCGGCGGCGGAGCGGGGCCTAGTCTCGCCGGTCATGGATGCCGAGAAGATCACCGCCCTCACTGACCAGCTCATCGCGGAGCACGATCCCGCGGACCGGTTCGAGTTCCGAGGTGCGCAGTACGACCTCGGGCTCGCGTGGGTGCACTTCCCCGAGGGCTTCGGTGGCC
The DNA here is from genome assembly GCA_963801105.1 of uncultured Acidimicrobiia bacterium. Lineage (GTDB taxonomy): Bacteria > Actinomycetota > Acidimicrobiia > IMCC26256 > JAENVU01 > JAENVU01. Next base: position 2,336,321 of record CAWDDH010000003.1, on the reverse strand, counting down.
TCGGCGCGGACGCCAAGCTCCAGCGGGTCGTGGAGGAGAAGCTGCGCGCGGCGGGGGTGCGGTACGCCGAGATCGGCTGGAACGGCTTCGGCCTCTTCCTCGCGGCGCCGACGATCGTGGCGCACGCGAACCCCGACACCAAGGCCCGTCTGCTCCGCCCGCTCTTCACCGGTGAGGAGGTGTGGTGCCAGCTCTTCAGCGAGCCCGGCGCCGGCAGCGACCTCGCGTCGCTCGGGACCCGCGCCGTCCGGGACGGCGACGAGTGGATCGTGAACGGGCAGAAGGTCTGGAACACGCTCGCGCACATGGCCGACCGCGGGATGCTCGTCGCCCGCACCGATCCGGACGTCCCCAAGCACCGCGGGCTCACCTACTTCGCGCTCGACATGCACGCGCCGGGGGTGGAGGTCCGGCCACTCCGCCAGATCACCGGCGAGGCCGAGTTCAACGAGGTGTACATGACCGACGTGCGCGTGCCCGACGAGGATCGCATCGGCGACGTCGGTGACGGCTGGCGCGTCTCGATGACGACGTTGATGAACGAGCGCGTGACGATCGGCGGCGCGGTCGCGCAACGGGAGTCGGGACCGATCGGCGACCTCATGGAGGTGTGGCGCGCGATCCCCGAGGCCGACCGCGATCCCGTCGCGCGCGACACGGTCACCAAGCTCTGGGTCGAGGCCGAGGTGCTGCGCCTCACCAACATCCGGGCCGGCCAGAACCGCAAGAAGGGCATCGCCGGTCCGGAGGGGTCGGTGAGCAAGCTCGCATTCGCCGAGGTCAACAAGCGCATCTACTCCGAGGCCATCAACCTGCTCGGGCCCGACGGCGTCCTCATCGACCACTACGACTTCGTGCGGCCCGAGTCGGCCAACCTCACCGGCGGCCTCGACATCCGCAAGATGTTCCTGCGGGCGCGGGCGAACTCGATCGAGGGCGGAACGTCGGAGATCCTGCGGAACATCCTCGGCGAGCGCATCCTGGGACTGCCCGGAGAGCCGCGCACCGACAAGGAACTGCCCTGGTCCCAGGTGCCGCGGAGCTGAGCCGTCCCCCGGCGGCGACCTCCACGGGGACGCGTGCTGCGGCTACGGGTTCAGCGGATGCGCGGCGGTCCAGCCCGCCACGGCGTCGTCCCACACCTTCCGGCTCCGCGTCACCGTGAAGCACTTCGGGAGCCGGTCCGGGTAGCGACCTTTGCCGAGCCAGACCACGACGTTGTTCGAGCACGAGACGTCGTAGCCCGCCGGCCAACCCAGCGTCTGGTGGTTCGGCCGCTGGTCCACACGGAACACGTTGTCGCGCGACCACGAGGTGCGGCGACCGACCGGCGTCGTCCCATTTGAAGAACCCGCCGTTGCCGGGCGCCTTGCCCTTGTAGACCGTCGGCATCGGCTGGAGCCGCACGACGTTGTCTCGGATCGTGTAGGTGTTGTCCTTGCCCTGGACCGACTCCCCCGATGACGGCCGGGCCGAGAACGCCACGTAGCACCCGTCGAGCAGGCTGTCCTCGACCGTGCCGCTGTAGAGCTGGTCGTTCTCGATGCAGTCGTCGTGCATGAACGAGAGGTGCACGCCGGTGATCAGGAAGTCCTTGGCGCCCGCGCGGACGCGGATGCCGTCGCCGTAGTTGTGGACCCGCAGACCGGCGATCGTGAAGTCGGCGTTGGTGAAGTTCACACCCCCGGTGTGGTGGTACTCCGCCCACGGGGTCGATTGGGGGTAGGTGCCGAAGATGCGCCCGCCGAACCAGCAGCCGCCGGTGCCGCCCGAGAAGCTGACCGGCCAGTTGTCGGTCTGGAGCCACATCGCGCCGAGGGCGTCCACGGCTTGGTCCGCGGCGATGTCGTCGGTGAAGCGGCCGTCCTGCATCCCGCTCACGGTGACGACCCGCTCGCGCCCGCCGAGACAGGCCTGGACCGCAGCCGCGGGTGTGCTCGACCTGGCCGCGGCCGCTCCGGCGACCGATCCGGCGAGCAGGGTCGTCGCCGAGGTCAGCGCCACCACGAGGGCGCGCACTCGACGCCGACGGCGGCGCGGGCGGCCCGGAGACGAAACGTAGGAGGGGTCCGACACGGCGTCCTTTCGCGAGTCGGACAGTCTCGCGGACCTGCGACCCCGCGCCGGACGCGGGACCTGCAGGACGAGATGGAGGTGGCGGTGGGAATTGAACCCACGTCCAGGGTTTTGCAGACCCTTGCCTGAACCACTCGGCTACGCCACCGGGACCGACGAGGCTACCCGCTCCCTCCCGGACCCTCGGGACGCGAGCCGGCCACCTGCCCAACGTGGTGGCGGGGGACGGGGCCGGGTCCGGTACACAGCGCTCGTCGTCGCCGCGGTGGCGGTCGTGGCGGGGTGTGACTCCGGGGGATCGAAGCCGGCCGCGGACCACACCACGAGACGCGGGCAGCTGTTCGTGCAGGTCGACGCGTCGGCCGCGCAGATCGCAGCCACGCGCACGCGACTGCGGTCGAACGAGCACATCGCCTCGCCGACGCCGCGTCGCTGCCGGGGGTACGTCGTGACCGCGTGCGGCAAGGGGCCGTAGCGCCCATTCACAGTGCAGGGGCTTCCCCCTATCCTGACCGCGCTCATGGCTGGGAAGCACGAAGGTTCAGGTCGCCTCGCCTACGTACCCGCGCTCGACGGGTTGCGGGCGATCGCGCTCCTGGGCGTGCTCTGCTTCCACGGCGAGCTGACCGGCGCCGGCGGCGGGTTCCTCGGCGTCAGCACGTTCTTCACCCTCTCCGGGTTCCTGATCACCACGATCCTGCTCCTCGAGTGGGAGCGCACGGGCGGGATCGACCTGCGCCGGTTCTGGACCCGCCGGGCCCGCCGGTTGCTCCCGGCCGCGCTCGTCGCGCTCCTCGGGATCGGGATCTACGGGATCTTCGTCGCGAGCGGGCACGCCGCGAGCCGCATCGGTGGCGACGGCCTGAGCGCGCTGTTCTACGTCGCGAACTGGCGGTTCGTGCTCGCCGACCAGTCCTACGCGTCCCTCTTCGAGCGCGCCATCGCCCGTGCAGCACTTCTGGTCGCTCGCGATCGAGGAGCAGTTCTACCTGCTGTTCCCGCTGCTCATGGTCGGGGTGCTGCCGTTCGCGAAGGACCGGCAGCGGCTCGGGGCGGTCTTCCTCGGCCTCGCCGGCGTGTCGGGCGCCCTCGCGTTCGTGCTGTGGTCACCCGGGCACGACCCGTCCCGCGTCTACTACGGGACCGACACGCGCGCGGTCGAGCTCCTCGTCGGCGCGTACCTCGCCACGCGGCTCGCGGGGCGGCGCCGAGTCCGCGTCCGCCGCCAGCGCGTCACGAAGGCGGTGACCGGCCTCCTCGCGTTCGGTGCCTTGATGCTGCTCTGGTCCACCGCGTCACAGACCGACACCTTCCTCTACCGAGGCGGCCTGCCGCTCAACGCCGTGCTCACGGGCCTCGTCATCACCGGCGTGCTCGTCCCGGGACCGCTCTCGCTGATCCTGTCGTGGCGGCCACTCGTCCGGCTCGGGCTCGTCTCCTACGGCGCGTACCTCTACCACTGGCCGATCTTCCTGTGGCTGGACGAGCAACGGGTGGGAGTCGGCGGCCTCGCGCTCTTCACCGTCCGGTTCGGCGTGACGCTCGCGCTGGCGACGCTGTCGTTCCACTACCTCGAGGCACCGGTGCGCCGGGGGCGGCGCTTCACCGGCTGGCGCCCACGGCTCGTCGCGCCGGTCGGCGCCGGGCTCGCCGCCGCGCTGCTGCTCGCCGCGCCCGGTGCGGCGTCCGGGCCCGGGATCACCCTGAGCCCGGTCCGGTCCGTCGACCTGCGCGCGGCGGTGAGCGCGCGCTCCTCCACCCTCGCCGATGGTGCGCCGACGCTCCCGCTCACCGGACCGGCGCCGGGCGCGCCGGTGCCGACGGTCCGGCGCATCATGGTGGTGGGTGACTCGGTGGCGCTCACCCTCGCTCGCGGCATGGAGCGCTGGGGCGAGCGCAGCGGCGTCCAGATCTACAACGCGGCGCGGATCGGGTGTCCGATCGCACGCGGCGGCACGCTGGCGACCACGGATCGTCGCAACGTCGACCAGTGCGCGGACTGGCCGGCCGAGTGGGGCGGGATCATGGACCGGTTCCACCCCGACGTCGTGGTGGCGCTCTCGACCGTGTGGGACGCGATGCCCCGCCGGCGCGACGCCTGGGGGCCCGACGACGTCGGACCGGGCGATCCGCGCTTCGACCGCTACGTCCGCTCCGAGTGGGCCGCGGCGACCGACCTGCTCGAGGCCCGCGGTGCCCGGGTCGTCTGGCTCGTCCCGCCGTGCGCGCAGGATCCCGCGATCGACCAGGCGCTGCGCTATGCACGAGACCACTTCATGGCGGGTCCCGAGCGGGCCGGCGCGACGACGATCGACCTGAGCGACCGGCTCTGCCCGGACGGCACGTTCGTGAACCGGCTGCTCGGGGTCGACGACATCCGTCCCGACGGCCTGCACTTCTCCGATCCCGGCGCCGACATCGTCTCGGGCTGGCTCGGCCCCCAGCTGATGCGGACGAGCGGTGGGACCGCGACCGGGCCGAGGAGCCACGAGCGCGTCCGGCGGTTTTGACCGGGAGACGCCGCCGGTACAGTCTCCGCCCTGATGAGCGGACCTGCACACCTCCGGGGCGTCGGCGCGGCCGCGCCGGGCTGGCGGCTCACCGCGGGTGACGTCGGCGCCGCCTGGGGCCGGCGGGGCGGGAAGACGGCGGTCGCGGTCTGCCCTCCCGACGAGGACCAGCTGACGCTGGCCGCGGCCGCGGCCGCCGACGCGCTCACCGCGGCCGGCGTGGACGCGTCGGCGGTGGACGGGCTCTGGTGGGGCTGTACCCGCCCACCCTTCGCCGAGGGACCCAGCCACGCGGTGCTCGCGAGCGCGCTCGGGCTCGACGCCCACGCCACCGGCGCCCTGACCAGCGGATCGCCGCACAGCGGGATCGAGGCGCTGCTCGGCGCGGCGGACGCGATCGCCGCCGGCTCGGCCCGGACCGCGCTCGTCGTCACCTCGGACGCGCTCACGCCCGGACTCGGCACCGCGTACGAGGCTCGGTGCGGGGCCGGCGCCGCCGCCGTGGTGCTCAGCGCAGAGGAAGGACCCGCGACGATCACCGCCCGGGTCACGCGGTCGCACCCACTGCTCGACCGCTACCGCGGCGACGCGGAGGCCGACACGCGCGACCTCTACGACGCGCGCCTCTTCCGCGAGGAGATGTACCTGCCGCCCGTCCTCGAGGTCGCCCGCCACCTCGAACCGCTCGATGTGCGCGCCTGGTCACTCCCCGATCCCGACGGCCGGCTCGGCGCCGTCGTGGCCAAGAACGTCGGAGCCGAGACCGTCGGATCGGCGGACGTGTACGCAGCGGTCGGCGACACGGGCGCCGCCGCGGCGCTGCTCGGCGCACTGGACGCGCTCGGCGTCGCCGGCACGACCGCGATGGTCGCCACCGGTGGCGGGCGCACGACCGGCGTCGTCGTGACCGCGACCGCGCCGGTTCCCGGAGCCGCCACGGTGCTGCACGCCCTGACCACCGGCTTCCGCGGCGCGACCTACGCCGAGGTGCTCCGCGCCCGTGGCCAACTGCAGCCCCGCGGCGAGACCATCCCCATGGGGGTGCCGCCGGAGAGCGCGCTCTTCGCCCGGGGCGCGGACGAGATGCTCCAGCTGCTCGGGGGGCGGTGCGCGGACTGCGGCACGATCAACACCCCGCCGTCGATCCACCCCACCTGCATCGCGTGCGGCGGGGCCAAGATGGAGCCTGTCCCGCTCGCGCGGCACGGCACCATCCACACGTTCGTGGTGAACCAGACCATGCCGGCCCCGTTCGTGGCGCCGCTGCCGATCGCGGTCGTGGACCTCGACGACGGCGCCCGGGTGATGCTCCAGGTCGTCGGCGACGGCACCGACCTCGCGATCGGCACCGAGGTCGATCTCGTCCTGCGCCGCTACGCGCACGAGCGCGGCGTCCCCGTCTACGGGTACAAATCGATGGCGCGGACGGAGGCGACGGCCTGATGGCGTGGAACAGGGTGGCGGTGGTCGGTGCCGGGCTCATCAAGATGGGCGAGCTCTTCGAGCAGTCCTACGAGGACATGGCCGCCGGCGCGTTCAACGCCGCGGTGGCGTCGGTCGACAAGGGCTTCGATCCGCACGCGGTCGACGCCGCCTTCGTCGCCACCCAGCGCGGCACCCTGTGGGGTCAGGAGGGCATCGGGGGCAACACGGTCCCGACCGCGATCGGACTCGCCGGGATCCCGTGCACCCGCATCGAGAACGCGTGCCCGTCGGGTTCGGACGCCTTCCGGGTCGGGGCGATGGCCGTCGCGTCGGGTGTCCACGACCTCGTGCTCGTCATCGGCGTGGAGAAGATGCGCGACAAGTCGACCGAGGAGGGCCTCCTCTCGCGTGCCGCCGCCGGGCACCCGGTCTACACGCGCGGTGAGACCGCGCCGGTGCTCTTCGCACCGTTCGCCACCCGGCACATGCACGAGTTCGGGACCACCCGCGAGATGCTCGCTGCGGTCGCAGTGAAGAACCACCACAACGGCGCGCTCGATCCGTATGCGCACTTCCAGAGCGAGGTCACCGTCGAGCAGTGCCTCGCGGCACCGCCCGTCTGCTCGCCGCTCCACCTCCTGGACTGCTGCCCGCAGACCGACGGCGCGGCCGCGGTGCTCCTCGCTCCGGCCGACCGGGCGCACGAGTTCACCGACCGGCCCGTCTACGTCGCCGGGTTCGGCGTCGCGACCGACCACCCGTACCTGCACGAGAAGACGAGCTTCGTCGGCCTCCAGGCCACGGTCACCGCCTCCGAGCGCGCGTACGCGATGGCCGGCATCACGCCCGGTGACGTCGACATGGCCGAGGTCCACGACTGCTTCACCATCACCGAGATCCTCGACATCGAGGATCTCGGGTTCTTCGACAAGGGCAAGGGCGGCGTCGCGTCACTCGAGGGCGAGACGTCGCTCACCGGCCGCATCCCGGTGAACACCTCGGGTGGCCTGCTCGCGAAGGGCCACCCGATCGGCGCGACGGGCATCGCGCAGCTCACCGAGTGCTGGTGGCAGCTGCGCGGGGAGGCGGGCGAACGCCAGGTCGAGATGCGCAACGGGTTCGCGCTCCAGCACAACGTCGGCGGGCGCGGCTCGGGCGTCAGCGTCGTGAACATCCTCACGGACCGTCGGTGACCCGGTGGCCCCCGAGCACCTCCACGTCGAGACCGGCGCCGACGGCGTCTGTCGCATCACGCTCGACCGGCCCGAGGCCAAGCACGCGCTGACGGTCGCGATGCGCGACGGGATCGTCGACGCGCTGCGCGCCGGGAGGACCGACCCCGCCGTCCGGTCCTTCCTGCTCCGCGCCACCGGCGACGCGTTCTGCGCGGGCATGGACCTCTCGGCCTCGACGGTCGCCCACGCGGGCCGGCCCGGGTTCGATCCCCGCACCACCGCGGAGGCGCTCCGCGTCGGGGTGCAGACGTTCATCCGCGAGCTCTGGGAGATGGACAAGCCGACGGTCGCGGCCGTGCACGGCGCCGCGGTCGGTCCCGGCGCGCATCTCGCGCTCGCGTGCGACTTCGTGCTCGTCGCGCCCGAGACCCGGTTCCTCTGGTCGTTCCACCAGTGGGGCCTCGTCGTCGACGCCGGCGGCGCGTACCTGCTCCCCCGGCTCGTCGGGCTCCCGCGGGCCAAGGCGATGGTCATGCTCGGCGAGGGCGCCCGTGGCAAGGAGGCGGTCGAGCTCGGACTCGCCTACCGCTGTGCCGACACCGTCGAGGCGCTCGCGGCCGAGGCCGACGAGCTCGCGGTCCGCCTCGCGGCCGGACCCACGCGTGCCCTCGGCCTCTCGAAGCGGCTGCTCAACGCCTCGTTCGAGACCGACCTCGCCGGCGCGCTCGAGCTCGAGGGCGCCTACCAGTCGCTGGCCACGGCCTCGAGCGACCTGGTCGAGGGAATGGCGGCGTTCCGGGAGAAGCGCACCGCCCGGTTCGAGGGCAAGTAGCCGTGAGCGGTCGCGGCATCCGGCTCGCCCTCGCGGTGGTCCTCGTCGGCGCCGGTCTGGCGGCGCTCGCCCCCGCGGCACCCGGTGCCCCCGGCCCGACCGTCGTACCGGCGCTCGATCTCGCCCGCCCGCGCGTCGTCGCCGCCGGTGTGGACCTCGACACGGTGCGCGCGCGGCTCGACCGGGAGCCGTACGCAGGCATCTTCACCCAGCTCGACCATCGCGCCCACGGTGCCGACGGCACCGCGCTGGACGACCACGAGATCGGGTCCGAGCGGACGAAGGCGAAGTCCACCAAGGACCTCGCCTTCGAATACGCGCTGGACCGGACGGTCACCGACGGCACGATCGCGGCGTTCCCCACGCCGGCCGACCGCGCCGCGGTGGGCGACCTCGTGCGCGCCCGCCTGCTCGCGATGTTCACCCGGAGCCGGCTCGCCCTCCCGAGCCCGCTCGGCGGGAGCGATCGCGACATCAACACCTCCGAGGAGCTCCTCCAGTACTCGGGCGCGTACGACACGATGCTCGGCGCCGGGTACGACTTCGGCGCCGACGACGCCACCATTCGCACCAACCTCGCCGACCTCGCCGGCGAGCTGTACCTCAACTACGTCCACCCCGAGACCGCCTCGAACTGGACGAAGGTCCTGCCGAACAACCACCGTTCGAAGTCGGCCGCCGCGCTGGGCGTCGCCGCGCTGGCGCTGATGGACGCGCCACCGGCGGAGGGAGCGCCCGCCGACGACGCGCACTCCCCCGCCGCCTGGCTCGCGTTCGCGCTCGACCAGGTCGACCTCGTCCAGCGCTGGACGTTCGTGGCCGCGGGCGGCGGCTACGGCGAGGGCACCTACTACCAGCGCTACGCCGGCCAGAACCTGCTGCCGTTCCTGCGGGCCTGGGACCACGCCCGCGGCAACCGGCCGTGGAACATCGGACCCCGCGCCATCCCGGACCTCTGGCAGCACCCGATGTACCGAGCGACCCAGCGCTGGCTCCTCGACCTCACGCTCCCCGACGGATCGCTCGCACCGATCGACGACGGCAACGTCGGGTTCGCCTACTACTTCGGCCTCGCCCCGGTCGATCCCGCCGACGCGCCGGCATTCGCGTGGCGGTGGGCGCACGCTCCGGTCCCCTACGACACCGACGGCAGCGTCGACCTCGCCGCGGACGCCCTCGCCAACTACGACGACGCGATCGCCCCGGCGCCGCCCACCGGGTCGCCGACCCGGCTCGACGACGAGTCCGGCACGGCGGTGTTCCGCAGCGACTGGAACCCCGACGCCGTCGAGGTCGTCGCGCTCGGCGAGCACGGAGCCGCGATGGAGCTCGGGCGCGACCGGTTCGGTCTCGGCCAGACCGCGAGCGCGGCCCACGAGCAGCCCGACACCGGCAGCTACCTCATGCACGCCTACGGCGAGCGGCTGCTGCTCGATCCCGGCTACCTCACCTACCCCCAGCGCTATCTCGTCGGCCGCGCCGACGACCACAACCTGGTGCTCGTGAACGGCACCGGCCCGACCGACCCCTTCATCGCGTCGATCCTCTGGGTCGGCGACCCCGCCGGCCTACCGCCGGTCGACGGCCAGGCGACCATGAGCGACCTCGTGGACTCGGCGGGGTGGGACCGCGCCCGGGTCGACAGCGCGTACGCGGGCGCCTCGTTCCGGCGTCGCTTCGAGTTCGTCGACGACCGCTACCTGGTCACGTTCGACACCGTCACCGCGAAGCCCGGAGACCGGCTCACCTTCGTCACCCACGGCAACGGCGGTGGGACGAGCGGCGGGACGTTCGCACCCGGCGCGGTCGGCGGCGAGTGGACCCAGGGCGCCGCGCGGGTCGACACCGGGCTCGCGACCTCGGCGGGCACCCCCGAGCTCACGACCCGCGAGACGAACCACGAGGGCCAGGGACGCGTGCTGCTCACCCACACCGCGCTCGACAGCAGCGTCACCGCCACCTCGGCCACCACGCGCTCGGTCGGCATCGCGTACCCCACCCGGGCCGGCGACCCCGCGCCGCTCATCCAGCCGCTCCCCGACCGCGGCGACGGCAAGGTCCGGCTCCGCCTGATCGACGTCGCCGGCGACCGCGTCGTCACCGCCGTGCACGACGCCCGGGGCAACGTGACCGTGCGGGACCTCCACCTCGACGGCACGACCCGCTCGCTGCTGCGCGACACCGCGACCAAGGTGGCCGCACCCGACGTCAGCGCCACCCGCCGGGGCCGCGGCCACCTGGGCGTGCGCGTGGGCAGCACCACCGCCGACCTCGTCGCGCCGGGGACGACCGCGACCATGCGGGGGCTTCCGTTCACACCGGGCCGGGCCGACGGTGCCTGCGCGATCGCCGATCACCGGCACTCCACCGCCGTCCGCACGACCCGCGACGGCCTCGTCACGCTTCGCGCCGGCGCCGGCAACTCCGCGCCCGGCGCCGATCCCGGCCCGGACGTGGAGAACGCGAAGCCCGGCACGTGGCTGGTGCTCGACTCCACGCGCAGCTGCGACCGGGACCACGATCCGCTCACGGTGCACTGGCAGCTGATGGCGGCGCCCAACGGCAGCGCCTGGGTGCTCGCGGGAACCGAGCTGACCCATCCCTACCTCGCGATGGACGTCCCCGGCCCGTACCGGGTCCGGCTCACCGTCACCGACTCGCACGGTGCGACGAGCCGGCCGAGCGACCTCACGGTCTTCGCCGGACCGCGCTGTGTCGGCGACCGGCTCACCTGGTCCGATCCCCGCTGCTGAGCGCGGCGCGGCCCCGGAGCGGTCCCGGCGGTGTCGATAGTGTCTGACGCTCACGTCAGGTACGAGGAAGGGATCGGCATGGGCCGCTTCGACGGGAAGGTCGCCATCGTCACCGGCGCGGGGCGCGGCATCGGACGCGCCGAGGCGCGGCTGCTCGCCGCGGAGGGCGCGGCGGTCGTGGTGAACGATCTCGGTGGGGAGACCACCGGCGAAGGCGCCGACCAGCGCCCGGCTCAGCTCGTCGCCGACGAGATCACCGCCGCCGGTGGTCGGGCGGCCGCGAACTACGACAACGTCGCGGAGTGGGCGGGTGGCCAGGCGCTCGTGGCCCAGGCCATCGACACGTTCGGCGGGCTCGACGTGGTCGTGAACAACGCCGGGATCCTGCGGGACAAGATGAGCTTCAACATGGACGAGGCCGAGTGGGACGCCGTCGTCGCGGTCCACATGAAGGGCCACTTCACGACGAGCCGGTTCGCCGCCTCCTACTGGCGTCAGCGCAGCAAGGAGACCGGCAGCCCGGTCGGCGCCGCGATCATCAACACGTCGAGCGAGTCGGGGCTCTACGGCAACGGTGGTCAGGTCAACTACGCCGCGGCGAAGGCGGGCATCGCGTCGATGACGATCGTTCTCGCCCGCGAGCTCGAGCGGATCGGTGTGCGGGTGAACGCCATCGCGCCGGTCGCCCGCACCCGGCTCACCGAGGCGGTGGCCGGCGAGTTCATGGCGGCCAAGGAGGGCGACTTCGACCGCTTCGCCCCCGAGAACGCGGCGGCGATGGCCGTCTGGCTCGCGGCGCCCGACAGCGACGGCATCACCGGCCAGGTGTTCGCAGTCGGTGGTGGCAAGGCGCAGATGCTCACCGGCTGGCACCCGGTGACCGAGGTCGCCGCGACCGACGTCTGGTCGCTCGACTCGTTGAGCGCCGCGCGGGAGGACCTCACCGCCGGGCACGACACCGGCGTCCCGATGTTCATGCCCCCGGTGTCCTGAGGCGATGCACCTCGATTGGGGACCGGAGGTCGCGGAGTTCCGCGCGGAGCTCCTCGCGTTCCTGGAGGAGCACGCGCCATCCCAAGCCCGGCATCAGGGTGACTTCGCGTCGGGAATCGGCGCGACCGGCGATGAGGTCATCCCCGGGTGGGCCCGTGAGTGGCAGGCGACGCTGTTCGACCACGGATGGATGATCCCGGGCTACCCGCCGGAGCTGGGCGGGCGGAACGCGACGCCGGTGCAGACGCTCACCTACCTCGAGGAGATGGCGGCCCGGGGCATTCCCCGATCACTGCACTTCCCCGGGTACGCGATCGTGGCGCCGAGCCTGCTCGAGTTCGGCACCCCCGAGCAGCAGACGCTCGCGCCGGCTGCCATCCGCGGCGACACGGTGTGGTGCATCGGGATGAGCGAACCCGACGCGGGCTCGGACCTCGCGAGCCTCACCACCCGAGCGGTGCTCGGCGGCGACCGGTTCGTCGTCAACGGGCAGAAGGTGTGGACCTCGTACGCGATGGTGGCGGAGAAGTGCTGCCTCTATGTCCGCACCGATCCGGACGCGCCCAAGCACCGGGGCATCTCGCTCCTGATCCTCGACATGGATACCCCCGGCATCGAGGTGCGACCGCTCGGCCACATCACCGGCAACCAGGACTTCGCCGAGGTGTTCCTCACCGACGTCGAGGTACCGGCCGAGAACCTGATCGGGACGCTGAACGACGGGTGGCGCATCACGCAGGGATCGCTCGCCCACGAGCGCGCCGGGCTCTGGGTCGAGGGAGTCGCGCGGCTCGAGCAGACGATCACCGGGCTCGTCGACCTGGCCCACCGGCGCGGAGTCGCCCACGACGCGACGATCCGGCGCCGGATCGCCGAGGGCTACGAGCGCGCCGCGAGCCTCCGGGCGCTCGGCTCCAAGGGCTTCACGAGCTTCGCGACGGGGTCCTCGGCGCCCGAGCACTCGTACATGAAGTTGGCGAGCTCCGAGCTGGGCAAGGAGCTGTACGAGCTCGGGATGGAGATCCAGGGCGCGTACGGCCCGGTCGTCGACGACGAGCGCGGCGAGGAGGCGGGCCGGTGGGCGCTGAGCTTCTTCGTCAGCTTCGCCAACACGATCGCCGGTGGCACCAGCGAGATCCAGCGCAACATCATCGCCCAACGGGTGCTGGGACTCCCCCGCGCATGAACTTCGCCCTCACCGAGGACCAGGTCCTGCTGCGCGACACCGCGCGGGCCCTGCTCGCCGACCGCTGCCCGCCCACGCTGCTCCGCGCCCACATGGACGATCTCGCCGCCGCCGACGCGCTGTGGGCGGACGTGGCGGACTTCGTGCCGCTCGGGATCGGACCGGTCGTCGACCTCTGCGTGTTCATGGAGGAGCTCGGCTTCGTCGCCGCGCCGGTGCCGTTCGTCGCGACCGCGTGCCTCTACGCCCCGCTGCTCGACGCGATCGGCGAGCACGATCTCGACGCGGTGCTCGAGGGCGACGCGAGCGGCACCGTCGCGCTCGCGGGCGCCGACGGGACCTGGCACCCCAACGCCGAGCCCGTCAAGACGTTCGTGCCCGACGCCGCGACGGTCGACCTGGTGGCCGCGGTCGGTGCCGACGGCGTGGTGACGCTGCTCGCCTCGCCACCGGTCCGGCGGATCGAGACGCTCGACACCACCCGCGCCCTGTACGACGTCGAGACGGCGGTGCCCGGGACCGCGGCCGGGACCCTCACGCGGGGCGCGCTCGACGCGGTGCTCGCGCGGGCGACGGTCGCGCTCGGCGGCCGAGATGGTGGGCACCGCCCGGCGCCTCTTCACCATGGCCCTCGACTACGCCAAGACGCGGGTGCAGTTCGACGTGCCCATCGGCTCCTTCCAGGCGATCCAGCACAAGCTGGCCGACATGAGCCTGGACCTCGAGCGGGCCTGGAGCGCCGTCTACTACGCGGCCATGGCGCTCGACGCGGCCGACGACGACGCACCCCGCGCCGTGCACGTGGCCAAGGCCGCGGCCGGCACCGCGGCGCGCCGGGCGGCCAGGGACGGCATCCAGATCCACGGCGGCATCGGCTTCACGTGGGAACACGACCTGCACCTGTTCATCCGTCGCGCCTACGGGGCCGAGGCCCTGCTCGGCACCACCTCCTGGCACCACGATCGGCTCGCGGACCTCCTGATCTAGGCAGAGCATCCGGGACTACGATCTGACGCACACGTCAGGTTTCCCGGGGGGTCCCCATGACGAACGTCGACCTGGTGGCGCTGGCGGAGAGCCGCGACCGCCTGAGCGCTGCACCATCGGTGGATCAGGTGACCGCGGAGGTCGTCCGCGGCGCGATGGAGACCATCTGCTTCGAGATGGCCACCTACGTCTCCCGCACCGCCACGACCCCGATCCTGAACCAGTCCAACGAGCGCAACGCCACGATCCTCGACGCGCACGGTCGCCTCGCCGCCCTCTCGGTGGGGATCCCGCAGTTCATGCTCACCTCCACCCTGCCGGTGCGCTTCGCGCTCGACTACCTCGGCGCGGACGAGTTCCGCGAGGGCGACGTCTTCGTGGCCAACGACCCGTACCACGGCGGCGGTCACCTCCCCGACTACAACGTGTTCGCCCCCGTCTTCGCCGACGACCCGGACACGCCGGGCCACCGGCGCATGGTCCTCATCGCGAGCATCCAGTGCCACCACGGCGACACCGGCGGCGGCGTGCCCGGCGGCTACAACGTGACCGCCAACGACATCTGGGGCGAAGGGGTGCGCTGGCCGGTGCTCAAGGTCATCGACCGCGGCGTCGAGCGGCGTGACGTCCTCCTCGCGCTGGCGACCAACAACCGCATCCCCTCCTACATCGGCGACCTGCGCGCCCAGATCGGCGCGGCGCAGCTCGCGGCCCGCCGCCTCGGCGACATCATCGGGACCTACGGCACGCGCACGGTCGAGGAGTCGGTCGACTTCATGATCGACTACGCGGCCCGCCGCTTCCGGGAGGAGGTCTCGGCCTGGCCGGACGGTGTGTACGAGGGCGACGCCTACGTCGACCACGACCCGCTCGGCCACCCCGACATCCACCTCCACGTGAAGATCACCGTCGACGGCGAGAACCTCACGATCGACTACACGGGCTCGGACACCCGGCCCGAGATCCAGGCGTGGTCCACCTTCGGCAACACGCGCGGGTACACCGTCGGCCAGATCGCCTCGATGATGGATCCCGAGATCCCGAAGAACGAGGGGTTCTTCGACCAGATCAAGCTCGTCGTGCCTTCGGGCTGCGTGCTCAACCCCACGCCGGGCAAGCCGGTGAGCGCCGGCACCCACCACCCCGGCGCCGACGTGGGCGAGGTCATCGCCGTCACGCTCCAGCACGTGCTGCCCGACAAGGCGGTGCCCCAGACCTACAAGACCGGGATCCCGACCGTGATCGTCGGCGTGGATCCCGTCAGCGGCCAGACCTTCACCGACCACTCGGCCGAGGTCTACGCGGGCTGGTGCAACGCGGCCAAGGGCCTCGACGCCTGGGGTGCGCAGAATGCGAGCTTCGGCAACCTCTGGAAGGCCACCGCGGAGATCAACGAGAGCCTCTACCCCCACGTGCAGTGGGGCCGGGACTACCGCACCGACTCCGGCGGGCCCGGGCAGTGGCGGGGCCTCTGCGGCAGCCACTACGAGAAGGAGGTCCTGGTCGACGCCAAGGTCTACACGTACGTGGTCGGCATGAAGTACCCGATGCCGGGGATCTGTGGCGGCGAGCCCGGTGCGCCGAACCGCATGGTGATCCGGTACGGCTCCGACGACGAGTTCGTCGTGCGCCACACCGCGGACTGGGTGCCGATCGCGGCCGGCCAGCGCATCATGTACGACTACGGCGGGGGCGGCGGCTGGGGCGACCCGCTCGACCGCGACCCGCAGGCCGTGCTCGACGACGTGCTCGACGAGTACGTGAGCGTCGCCGGGGCCGAGCGGGACTACGGCGTGGTCTTCACCGGCTCGCTGGCCGATCTCACGCTCGCGGTCGACCCCGCCGCGACCGAGGCGGTCCGCGCCTCCCGCCGTTCGTGACCGTCCGATGAGCGACCAGAGATTCCGCGTCGGCGTCGACGTCGGTGGAACCTTCACCGACCTCATCTGCGTGACCGGGTCCGACGAGGTCGTGCTCGACAAGACCCCGACCACGCTCGACGACCAGTCGCGCGGGGTGATGACCGGTCTCGGCCAGGTCGCGGAGCACCTCGGGTTGACCCTCGACCAGTTCTGCGCCGACCTCGAGATCGTGGTGCACGGCACGACGACCGCCGACAACACGATGATCGAGATGAACGGCGCGCCGACCGGCCTGCTCGTCACCGAGGGCCACCGCGACGAGATCGAGATGCGCCGGGTCCACAAGGAGATGATCTGGGACCCCTCCTACCCCGCGCCCCCCGCCATCGCCCGCCGTCGCGCCCGCATCCCGATCCCCGAGCGGCTCAGCCACCACGGGGAGGTGCTGCGCCCGCTCGACGAGGCGGCCGTGCGCGCCGGCGCGCGGCGGCTCCAGGCGCTCGGCGTCGAGTCGATCGCGATCATGTTCCTCTTCTCGTTCGTGAACCCGGCCCACGAGCTGCGCGCCGCGGAGATCGTGCGGGAGGAGTTCCCCGGCGTCGGGACGATCTCGATGTCGCACGAGGTGATGCCGCGCGGTCCGGAGTTCGAACGGGTCTCCACGACGCTGGTGAACGCGTACGTCGCGCCGAAGATCGCCCGCTACGTCGGCCGGCTCCAGTCCCAGCTCCGCGATGCGGGCTACGGCGGCCAGCTGCTGATCATGCAGTCGACCGGTGGCGTCATGCCGCCCGACTACGTCTCCCGCCAGGCGGTCACGCTGCTCGCGAGCGGTCCCGCCGGCGGGGTGATGGGCGCGGCGCTCGCCGCGGGCCGGGCCGAGGTGGCCGACTTCGTGGCCGTCGACATGGGCGGCACCAGCTTCGACCTCTGCCTGGTGCGCGACGGTCGCCCCGAGATCAAGACCGACTGGAACTGGCGGTACCGCTACTACATCGGGCTCCCGATGGTCGACGTCCAGAGTGTCGGGGCGGGCGGCGGGTCCGTTGCCCGCGTCCGCCAGGGCGCGCTGCTCGTCGGGCCGGAGTCGGCCGGGTCGAACCCGGGGCCGGCGTGCTACGGCCGTGGCGGCGCGCGCCCGACCGTCACCGACGCCGACGCCGTCCTCGGCTACCTCCCCCGCGACGGCTTCGCCGCCGGGCGCATGGAGCTGGATATCGACGCGGCCCGGACCGCGATCGAGCGGGACGTCGCCGGGCCGCTCGGGGTGGACGTCACCGAGGCCGCCTGGGGCATCGAGCGAATCGTGAACGCCAACATGGCCAACGCGACGCGCAAGGTCCTGGCCTCCCACGGCGCGGATCCGCGCAACCTCGCGCTCATCACCTACGGCGGCAACGGACCGGTGCACGCGTGGGCGATCGCCGGCGAGCTCGGCGTCGGGCGGGTGCTCGTCCCGAAGGCGGCGCCCGCGTTCTCCGCGCTCGGCGTGCTCGTGGCCGACTCGCTCGTGGACCTCGTGCGGTCGTACGTGACGCCGCTCGCGCAGGTCGATCTCGAGCATCTGCGCTCGCTGATGGACGAGGTGACCGGCGTCGCGCACAAGGAGCTCGAGCCGACCGGGCTCGGAGGTGCCACCCTCGAGCACTTCGTGCAGATGTGCTACCCCGGCCAGAACTTCGACATGAGCGTTCCCGCCACACCCGGGGTCTCCGACGCCGACCTCATGGGTCTCGCCGAGCGGTTCCACGACCAGCACGAGCGCGAGCGGGGCTTCTCGTTCCGCGCCCAGCCGCCGCTGATCCGCGGGGTACGCGTGGTCGCCCGCGTCACGACTCCGAAGCCGGCCCGCTTCGCGGTCGTGGGCGACGTCACCGACGCGGCGCGGGCGGTGATCGGGAGTCGGCCCGCGTACTTCGGCGTCGAGTTCGTCGACACCCCGGTCTATGACGGCACCGTGCTCGGCCCCGGGGTCGAGATCTCCGGACCCGCGCTCGTGCAGGAGCCCTTCACGGTGGTCGTCGTCCCGCCCGGCGCCCGGCTCACGCTCGACGTGACCGGCAACTACGAGCTGCACCTCTGATCCCGACGTGCGCCGGGAGAGGGATCGATCAGGCGGCGGTACCCGACCAGGGTACGGCGTGGTCCACGAGCACCGTGCAGTGGTAGCGGTCCTCGGCGATCCGACGGGCCAGCGCCTCGGCTTCCAGCGGATCGAGGGCGTCGACGAGCACCATGGTGATGCCGTTGCCCTCGGTGCGGTCGAGCGTCTGGACTGTCACTCCGTAGGTCATCAGGTTCCTCCGAGATCACCAACGTGTCGGCATCCCATTCCGTTCCTTGAGCGTCACAATCACCTGAACGTCCGCTCAGGGTCGTCCGACCCAGCGCGATGGGGAGGGTCTGCGGCGTGGGCTTCCTGACCGACACCGAGCGGGAGATCGTCGCGGCCGCGGCCGATCGGCTCGTCCCGCCCCACCCCCCGCACCCGGGCGCCCGCGCGCTCGGGGTCGTGGACTACATCGACGGCCTCCTCGACGCCTTCGCCGTCGACCCGCCCCGGATCTGGGCCGGCGGCCCGTTCTCGGGCCGGGCGGGCGGCGCGGCCGCCTTCGGCGAGTTCCTGCCGCTCTCACCGCTCGAGACACTGGCCTGGCGTACCCGGATCGAGGGATCCCGGGGCATCCCCGAACGGGAGCGCCTCGGGCCCGTGCTCGGCTGGCAGCAGGAGTACCGGGAGGGCGCCGCAGCGCTCGGCCAGGACTTCGCGACCGTCGCCGGCGACGAGCAGGACCGCCGGCTGGGCGCCCACCCCGGGTTCCGGGACCTGCTGTACGGCCACGCGGTGGAGGGCGCCTACGCGGCACCCGAGTACCTCGGGAACCGGGACCTCCTCGGCTGGCGGGCGATCGACTTCCCCGGCGACGTCCAGCCGCGGGGCTACACGGACGCGGAAGTGGAAGGACGCGCATGACCGAGTGGGACGCCGTCGTCGTCGGGACCGGCCCCGCGGGCGCCACCGCGGCCGACGTGCTCACCGCGGCCGGCTGGTCGGTGCTGATGCTCGAGAAGGGCCGCAACCACCTGCTCGCGCTCGAGCCGCCGTTCGGCTCGCTCGGCCACGTCTCCAATGACGAGCTGAAGTTCGTGCGGCGGCACTTCCTCGGCCCCGATCCCTGGCTCGAGCCCCGCACGTTCCGCCGCACCGAGGCCGACGGCGAGCGGCTCGACGTCGGCGACGTCAACAACCTGCCCTCCACCGTCGGCGGTGGCGGCTTCCACGCCGACGGGAAGCTTCCCCGCTTCCGGGAGGACGACTTCCGTCCGCTCTCGGCCGCCGGTCCGGTCGACGGCGCGTCGCTCGTGGACTGGCCCGTCGACTACGACGAGATGGAGCCGTACTACGCGGCCGCCGAGCGCTCGGTGGGCGTCGCGGGCGAGGCCGGCGGGAACCCGTTCGCGTCGTGGCGGGCCGATCCCTACCCGATGCCCGCCGGGCCCGACATGTACTGCGCGCTCCTCACCGCGGACGCCGCCACCCGGCTCGGGTACCACCCCTACCGGGCGCCGACCGGCGTCAACAGCGTCTCCTACGACGGCCGGCCCGCGTGCAACAACTGCGGGTTCTGCGGGTACTTCGGCTGCCCGATCGACGCCAAGGGCGACCCGGTCGCACCGCTGCGCCACGCGCTCGCCACCGGCAACTGCGAGATCCGCTCCGAGGTCGTCGTCACCGAGGTGCTCCTCGACGGCACCGGCACCCGGGCCCGAGGGGTGCGCTACCTCGACCAGCGGATGGCGAGCCACGAGGTGTCGGCCCGGCACGTGATCCTCGCCGGGGGCGCGTTCGAGACGCCGCGCCTGCTGCTGAGGAACGGGCTCGGCCACCCGGACGTCGTCGGCCGCTTCCTCCAGTTCCACTTCCAGACCTACGTGCTCGGGATGTTCCCCGACCGCCTGCACGGCCATCGCGGCCGGTCGGTGACCCACCTCATGGACGATCCGATCGTCCCGGACGCCGACGCCCGTGCCGCCGCGCGTGAAGCCGGGCTGCCGTTCCTCCGTGGCGGGATCGTCGAGCACGGCGCCGCGGGCCACCCGATCCTGGAGGGCATCCACCTTCCGCACGGTCCGACCCACACCGAGCTCATGGTGGCGTCGATGACCCGTGACCGCATGGCCGTGTTCACGATGCAGGGGGAGGATCTCCCCCAGGCCTCGAACCGCATCGACCTGGACCCGACGGTGCGCGATGCCTGGGGCCTCCCGGCCGGGCGCGTCACCTACGCACCACACCGGCACGAGGTCGCGTGCGCGCAGCACTGGGCGCCACGACTCGAGACGATCATGCGCGAGGCCGGCGCGACCACGACGTTCTGGACGACGTCCCCACCGATCGCGGGGAGCATGGCCGACCGCCCCGGCAGCCGGACGCCGATCTCGCGCCACATCATGGGCGGTGCCCGCATGGGCGACGACCCGGCGACGAGCGTCTTCGACCGCTGGCAGCGGATGCACGGCGTGGAGAATCTCGTGTGCACGGACTCGTCGGTCTTCCCGACCTCGACCGGCTACGGCCCGACGCTGACGATCGTCGCCCTCGCCATCCGCGCCGCGCGTGCCCTCGCCGGCCTCGATCCCCTGGTCTCGACCCGCCCCGCGTAGGAACGGCCTAGGCCGCTCGGAGCTCCTGCTCGGGTTCGGGCTCCGGACGCAGGATGCGGGCGGGAGGACGCTTGAGGTCCTTGACGATGCCGACCCAGCTCATGGCGACGAGCACGTAGTAGGTCGGGTCGACCTCCCACCAGAAGAAACCCTGCCGGGCCGACGCCTGGTAGTGGTGGTGGTTGTTGTGCCACCCCTCACCGCCGGTCAGCAGCGCGATCATGAGGGAGTTGCGGCTCGTGTCGGTCGTGTCGTAGCGACGACGGCCGAACACGTGGGCCGCGGAGTTCACGAGGAAGGTGGTGTGCCAGAGCAGCACCGTCGACCAGAAGAAGCCGACGATCAGCCCGGACCAGCCGCCGATCGCGACGGCGGCGATGCCGTAGATCCACGGCGGAACCCCCTCGTGCTTGTCGAGCCAGCGGAGCTCCGGGTACTGGGCGAAGTCCTTGATCGCGGCGAAGTCGGTGGCCTTGTACTTGTCGGAGAGGATCCAGCCGACGTGACTCCACCAGAAGCCCTTGCGCGGGGTGTGGAGGTCCTGCTCGGTGTCCGAGGAGCGGTGGTGGTGACGGTGGTTCGCCGCCCACCACAGCACGCCCTTCTGCGCCGTCGCCTCCGCCTGGAACGCGAAGACGAACTGCCAGAAGCGGTTGAGCCGGTAGGCCTTGTGCGAGAAGTAGCGGTGGTACGCGGCGGTGACGAAGAACGCCCGCCCGAAGTACATCACCGCGAAGAGGATCAGTGCGGTCGTGCTGATGCCGGTGAAGAACACCGCGAAGCACAGGACGTGCACCAGGAGGAAGGGGATCGAGCTGATCCAGTTCACACGCTCGTCGGCGGTGCGGGAGAGCTTGGGCAACGTTGCAGGCATGCAGGGACACTAAGCCAGCGGCGCCAACGATGACAGTGTGCACTGACAATATCCGCCTGACCTGCGGCGATGGACGATCTGGCAGGCTGCCCCGATGCGTACCGGTGCGGTGATCCTCGACTTCTACGGGACCCTCGCGCGCGCCACGACCTGGATATCGGCCGACGAGGTCCTCGCGGAGCACGGGTACGCCCTCGATCCCGAGCACCGCGCGATCTACTTCGCCGACGGCCTCGACGGCGTCGAGCACGACGAGCACTCCCGGAGCCGGGACCACTACCTCGCGTGGCAGCGGGAGCGGACCCTCGCCATGCTCGCCGCCTCCGACGTTCACCCGGGCGAGTACGAGACGATCATCGAGAAGCTCCGGGCCGGGGCCGACCAGCGGGTGCTCGAGCCCTACGACGAGGTACCCGCCGTCCTCGCCGCGCTCCGAGCGCGCGGCCTGCGCATCGTGATCTGCTCGAACTGGGACTGGGACCTGCGCGAGGCGGTTGCGGAGTCGGGACTGACCGCGGCCGTCGACGCCATGGTCTCCTCGGCCTGGGTCGGCGCCCGCAAGCCGCACCCGCGGATCTTCGCGGCCGCAGTGGCCGAGGCCGGCGTCGCGCCCGAGCGGGCGGTCTTCGTCGGCGACACCTGGGGCCCCGACGTCGTCGGCCCCCTGGAAGCGGGCATGACCCCGCTGTACCTGCGGCGCGACGGCCACTGGCCCGACGGCACGGCCCCGCCCGACCTCGGGACCGTCGCGGTCGCGCCGGACCTGCGCGGCATCACCGCCCTGCTCGACTGAGCGCGGCAGCGCCCTCGGATCGCGCCGTAGCCTGGCCGCATGGCCTCCACAGTCGAACCCGCCGTCGCGACGCCGTCCGGTCCGGTCACCGCACGGGTGCGCGCCACCTTCGCCTCGGGGCGGACCCGCCCGCTCGAATGGCGGCGGGACCAGCTCCGGGCGCTGGACCGCCTCCTCGTCGAGGGCGAGTCCGAGCTGCTCGACGCCCTCGCCCGGGATCTCGGCAAGCCGGGACTCGAGGGCTATCTCACCGAGATCGCGTTCGTGCGCGCGGAGATCGCGGACACGCTCCACCACCTCGCGCGCTGGCTCCGGCCGGAGAAGGTGAAGGTACCGATCAAGCAGCGCCCCGGAACCGCGTGGATCCAGCGCGACCCGCTCGGCACGGTGCTCGTCATCGGGCCGTGGAACTACCCGGTCCAGCTCGTGCTGGCGCCGCTCGTCGGCGCGATCGCCGGCGGCAACACGGCGGTGATCAAGCCGTCGGAGGTCGCCGCGCACACGTCCGCCGCGATCGCCCGGCTCGTCGGCCGGTACCTCGACCCGGGCGCGATCGCGGTCGTGGAGGGCGGCGTCGCCGAGACCACCGCGCTGCTCGAGGAGCCGTGGGACCACGTCTTCTACACGGGCAACGGCACGGTCGGGCGCATCGTCATGGCCGCGGCCGCTCGGCACCTCTCCCCGGTCACCCTCGAGCTCGGTGGCAAGAGCCCCGTGATCGTGGACGCGAGCGCCGAACCTCGACGTCGCCGCGCACCGCATCGTGTGGGGCAAGTTCCTGAATGCGGGCCAGACCTGCATCGCGCCGGACTACGTGCTCGTCGACCGCCGGGTCGAGGACCCGCTGCTCGCCCGCATGCGCGAGGTCGTCGCCGAGTTCTACGGACCCGACCCTCGCCACAGTCCCGACCTCGGCCGGATCGTCAACGAGCGGCACTTCGACCGGATCACCCACCTCGCCGACGCGGGC
This sequence comes from uncultured Acidimicrobiia bacterium, assembly GCA_963801105.1. Classification (GTDB taxonomy): domain Bacteria; phylum Actinomycetota; class Acidimicrobiia; order IMCC26256; family JAENVU01; genus JAENVU01. The sequence continues at coordinate 2,313,220 of CAWDDH010000003.1, read as the reverse complement.
GGCACGGGCGACCTGGTCTGCGGCGGCGACCGCGACCGCGCCGCCCGCTACGTCGCTCCCACGATCTTCCGTCGCACGGACCCGGGCGCGCCGATCATGCAGGAGGAGATCTTCGGGCCCCTCCTGCCCACCATCCCGGTCGACGGGGTCGAGGCGGCCGTCGAGTTCGTCACCGCGCGCGACAAGCCACTCGCGCTCTACGCCTTCGCCGAGGATCCCGACGTGCGCGGTCTCGTGCTCGACACGACGACGTCGGGCGGGGTGTGCCTGAACGCGACGCTGTTCCACATCGCGGTACCGGGACTGCCCTTCGGTGGCGTCGGCGAGAGCGGCATGGGGGCCTACCACGGTCGTTCCGGCTTCGAGACCTTCACCCATCGCAAGGCGGTGCTGCACCGGCCGACGAGGGTCGACCCGAGCGTCGCCTACCCGCCCTACGGCCGGGTCAAGGCCGCGCTGCTCCGGAGGTTGCTGTGACCGTCACCGGCGTCCACCACGTCGCGCTCGACGTCGACGACCTCGAGGCCGCGCTCGCGTTCTACGTCGACGCGATGGGGTTCACCCCGCTCGACCGGCCCGACTTCGGCTTCCCGGGCGCGTGGCTCGAGATGGGCGCGCACCAGCTGCACCTCGTCGAGGTCGCGGGACCGCTGCCCCCGAACGGTGGCCGTCACTTCGCGCTCGGCGTCGACGACCTCGACGCCACGATCGCGGAGCTCCGTGGCCGCGACGTGAAGGTCGACCGCGTCCCCGCCGTGCCCGGCGCGGGCGCGCAGGCGTTCCTCGTCGATCCGGCCGGCAACCTCATCGAGCTCAACCAACCGGGATGAGCGGGCACGATGTGAGGTCTCCCCGTCTCACGGTTCACGCTCGGGATGGGGACCTGAACGCGAAGCGACCCCCGGCCGAAGCCGGGGGTCGCTTGCGGAGATCGAGCGGGAGCTCAGAGCGCGGTGACGTTCTGAGCCTCTTCACCCTTACGGCCGGGCGCCACGTCGAACTGAACAGCCTGACCCTCGGTGAGGGTCCGGTATCCGGTCATCTGAATCTGTGAGTGGTGGACGAACACGTCGGGCTCTCCCTCACGCGAGATGAAGCCGAAGCCCTTCTCGGCGTTGAACCACTTCACGGTGCCTGTTGCCATGTGCTGTTTTCCTGACTGTCTTGTTCCGGGGCCGGCCGTGATGCCTCACCCTCGGCCGAGGACGGTAGCAGGAGCCACGCCCCTCTTCGCCACCTACGCGGTAGTACCGCAGCTCGACGACGTTGTCGTCCGGATCGCGGACATAGAGGGCCTCGCCCTGACCCCGGGCCCCGAAGAGATTCGCGGGGCCGCCGACCACCTCGACCGACCCGGAATCGGCCAGGGCCTGGAGGTCCGTCGGCTCGATGACCAGGCAGAAGTGGTCGACGTTGACACCCGGAGGATCCTCCGGTCCGGCGGCGAGGACGTCGATGATCGTGTGCGCGTCCACCCGCACGGACGGGAAGAGCACCTCGCCCGCCCGCCACTCGTCGACCCGCACGGGCGCCAACCCGAGCGTGTCCAGGTAGAACGCGAGCGAGCGCTCGACGTCGGCGACCCGCAGCACGAGATGGTCGAAGGCGGTGACGGTGATGCGATGGTCGCTCATGCGCTCGTCCCTTCCCGCGGCAGCCCGAGGAGCCGGTCCCCGATGATGGTCCGCTGCACCTCGGACGTGCCACCCGCGATCGACGCCGCTTTCGACCACAGCCACTGGCGCGACCACTTGCCGGCGCGCACGGCGTCGGGCCCGAGGATCGCGAGCGCCGTCTCGGAGAGGTGCTGGGTCGTGTCGGTCCAGACCAGCTTGGTGATGCTCGACTCGGGTCCGGGCGTGATGCCGTGCGCGAGCCGTGAGAGGGTGCCCCAGTTGTTGAGCCGCAGCAGGCGCAACTCGACGAAGCTCTGAGCGAGCGCGTCGGCGATCTCCACGTCGTCGAGGCGGTCCCGATCACGGGCGAGCGCGTACAGCTCGTCGAGATACACCTCGTGGAGGACCTGCTCCTTGAAGGGGAACGCCGTGCCGCGCTCGTGCGCCAGCGTGGTGTTGGCCACCGCCCAGCCCTGGTGCAGGCCGCCGACGAGCTGATCCGAGGGCACGAACACGTCGTCGAGGAACACCTCGTTGAACTCCGCCTCGCCCGTGATCTGCACCAGCGGACGGAGGTCGATCCCCGGCGCGGTCATGTCGACGATGAGGTAGCTGATCCCGCGGTGCTTGGGGGCCTCCGGATCGGTTCGCACCAGCGCGATGCCCCAGCGCGCGAACTGTGCGTAGGACGTCCACACCTTCTGACCGGTGAGCAGCCAGCCGTCGTCGACGGGCGTCGCCGTGGTCGAGAGCGACGCGAGGTCCGAGCCCGCACCCGGCTCGCTGAAGAGCTGGCACCAGATCTCGGACGCGTCGAGGATCCGCGGGAGGTACCGCTGCTTCTGCTCCTCGTTCCCATGGGCGAGGAGCGTGGGGCCGGCGAGGTTGATACCGACTCGGTTCACGGGTTGCAGCGCACGCGAGCGCGCGTACTCCATGTTGTAGAGCGCCACCTCCACCGGCGACGCGCCGCGCCCGCCGTACTCGGTGGGCCAGTGGATCCCGATCCAGCGGTCGGCCGCGAGCTTGGCCTGCCACGCGCGTCCCCAGGCGATCTCGTCCGCGAGCGTGTCGAACGCGGGCGGCGGGTCGAGGTGGGTCGCGAGCCAGGTCCGGATCTCGTCGGCGAAGGCACGCTCCGCGGTGGAGAAGCTCAGATCCATCTCACCCTCGGCCCGTGGTCACAGGTCCCAGAACCGCTCACGCTCGTACGCCACGAAGGAGCCGTGCAGCGCGGACTCGTCGGCCGGCGTGAACGGTCGGAACGCGGGCTCGTCGCGCCCCCGGACGAACACGGGGTCGCCGTGCACCCGGTCGGTGCGCCACTTCTCGTGCACGAGCGTCCGCTTCACGATCTTGAAGGTGCCCGTCGTCGGCGGCTCGCCCAGCACGCGGACGTAGCGAGGGCGCCCCTTCGGGCCGATGTCGGGCCGTCCGTCGACCCACGCCGCGAAGCCCTCGGGATCGAGCTCGGCGCCCTCCCGCAGCACGAGGCCCGCCATCACCTGGTCGCCGGCCTGGTCGTCGGGGACGCCGTACACCGCGGCGAGGACGACGTCGGGATGCGCGCGCAGCGTCTCCTCGAGCGGCCCGGCCGGGAAGTTCTCGCCGTCGACGCGGATCCAGTCGGCGTTGCGGCCCGCGAAGTAGAGGTACCCGTCGGCGTCGATGTAGCCGAGGTCGCCGGACCAGTACCAGCCGAACCGCGTCGTCTGCGCGGTCGCGGCCTCGTTGTTGTAATAGCCCTCGAACGGCCCCGCGCCGGCGGTGTTGACGATCTCGCCGACGCAGCGCGCCGCGTTCGTCAGGCGGCCCTCGGCGTCGAACTCGGCCCGCGGCTTCTCGGTGCCCTCCTCGTCGACGACCTTGACCGCCGGGCCCACCTGCCCGAGTGCCCCCGCCCGCTGCTCGGAGTCGCGGTTCACCGCCACGCCGCCCTCGGTCGCGCCGTAGGCATCGATCACGTGCACGCCGAACCGGCGGGCGAACGCGTCGACCACCTGGGGGGAGCCCTCGTTGCCGAACGCGACGCGCAGCGTGTTGTCGGCATCGTCGGGCCGCTCTGGCTGCGCGAGCAGGTAAGCGAGCGGCTTGCCGGTGTAGTTGAAGTAGGTGCTCCCGTAGTGGCGGACGTCGGGCAACCACCCGGACGCCGAGAACCGGCGGGCGAGTCCGATCGAGCAACCGGTCACGATCGAAGGCGCCCACCCGACCTGCACCGCGTTGGAGTGGAACAGCGGCATGCACACGTACCCGACGTCGTCGGGCGTGAGGTCCATGATCATGCGCATCCGATTGCCGGTGACGAGCAGCCGGCGCTGCGAGCAGATCACGGCCTTCGGTGCGTCGGACGTGCCGCTCGTGAAGATCAGCGCCCACGGGAGGTCCACCGCAGGTTCGAGGCCCGGGTCGGTCGGCGGACCGAGCGCCGGCTCGAGCGTGTCGTCCACGAGGAGCATCGGCGGCCGTGCGTCCCCGAGGGACTCGACGAGGTCCAGGTGGCGCGCCTCGGTCACGAGCAGCCCGCAGTCGGTGTGGGTCATGTCCCGCAGCAGCTGCTCGCCCCGGCGGGTGTGGTTGAGCCCGACCACGGCACCGCCGGCCAACGCGGCCCCGCCGAACGCGAAGAGGTACTCGGGGAGGTTGTCGAGCAGCACCGCCACGTGGCGCGGCCGGCCGGCCGGGATTCGGTCGAGAAAGAGGTGTGACCACCGCGCCGACTCCTCGAGGTACTCCGCGTGGGTCCAGACGCGGTCGCCGTACCGGATGGCGGGACGGTTCCGGAGCTCGGGATCGGTGGCGTTGCGCCGGAGCAGGGCGGCCGCGTTCGGCGCCACGAGGGGGGCCAATCCCGGTGCCGGTGCGGAGCTCGCACCGGAGGGGGCCGGCGTCGCGCCGCGGGACTCCGAACCTGACATCGGCGTCACTCTACGCGGGGCGCAGCCCCGATCGTCAGGTGACGGCGCCGGACTCCCGGAGGGCGGCGATCCGCTCGGCGTCGAGGCCGAGCACATCGGCGAGGACGGCGTCGGTGTGCTCACCCACGCTCGGCGCCATCGCCGGCACGACCGGGTCGGCGCCGACGACCTTGACCGGGAACGGCAGCTGGTCCGCGCCGAGGGCGTCGCTCGGCAACCAGCCGAGGCGGTCCCGGAACTGCGGGTCCGAGGCGACCGAGTGCGGTGTGTGGCACGGCGCGATCGGCACGTCGACGTCGATGCCGACCTGCACCCACTCCCCGGTCGACCTCGTCGCGAAGATCGCGGTCAGCTCCGTCTGCAACTCCCGGTTCCCGCGCGCGTGGTCGCCGTACTCGGAGCCGGGCCAGCGGTCGAACAGCTCGGGCCGGTCGACCGCGTCACAGAACTTCTTCCAGAAGTGCTGCTCGCTGGCCATGAACAGGACGTAGCCGTCGGACGACGCGTACACCTGGTAGCGGACACCGCCCCGCATGCCCGCGATCGCCGGCTCGCGGCGTACGTAGTCGTCGGACGCATTCCCGGTGACCTCGGACTCCGGGCGCTCGTAGGCCCGGTAGGTCTCCTCCCGGTACCAGTCGAACGCCGCCGCGCTGTCGGACTGGGCGACCTCGAGCTGGGTCCCCTCGCCGGTCGCACGCGCCTGGATCACCCCCGCCAAAATCCCGAGCGCCCCGAACAGGGGCCCGGCGTTGATGCCGATCGAGACGTGGTTCGGGATCGACGGGAACCCCGCCTCGTCGATCTCGGGCTCGAAGATGCCCGCCCAGGCGTCGTAGGCGATGCCGTGGCTCGCGAGGTCGCGGTAGGGACCGGTCGCGCCGTACCCCGAGATCGTGCAGAACACGATGCGGGGGTTGAGCTCGCGCAGGCGGTCGTAGCCGAGGCCACGCCGGGCGAGCCCGCCCGGGCGCATCGCCTCCACGACGACGTCGCTCTCGCGCACGAGGTCCTCGAAGAGCGCCACGCCGGCGGGCTGTCTCAGGTCGATCGCGATGCTGCGCTTGCCCCGGTTGACGTGGAGGTGCATGAGCGAGACACCCTCCACGATCGGCCAGGTCATGCGGCGCACGTAGTCGCCGGACGGCGGCTCGACCTTGATGACCTCGGCGCCGAGATCAGCGAGAGCGGTCGTCACGGCGGCGGGACCGAGCATCGAGCACTCGACGATCCGCACGCCGGCCAGCGGTTGGGGATTCGGCATGGCCGGGGAGGATAGCGGGACGAGTTTCGGACCCGATCCGGGTGACGGTGCAACGAATCCGCTCCTGCCGAGACGAGTCGGCATGCTGGCCCCGATCACGGATCCCGACTCGTTCGTGCGCACCCGCACGTCCTGGCACACGCTCGCGGAGCGAGTGCTCGCCCCGGCCCGGGCGGCGGCCACGGGCCGTATCGGGCTCCGGCCGACGGGCGGCGGCTTCACCACCGGCCCGTTCGGCGCCGACCGCACCCTCAGCGTCGTCGACGGCGATCTCGTGGTGATCGACGCCACGGTGACTCGACGCGCGGCGATCACCACGCTCGGCGATGCCGCCGCGTTCGCCGGGACGGACCCGGCCGCGACGACCGACGTGTTCACCGCGACCACGCCCGCGGATCCGGACGCGCCGCTGCCCGTCGACCAGGCGTCCGCGGCGGCGCTGGCGGAGTGGTTCGCGTTCGGCGCGCGAGTCCTCGGCACCTGGCGCGACGCGCATCTCGACGAGACCCCGTCGGAGATCCAACTCTGGCCCGAGCACTTCGACCTCGGCCTCGACCTCGGGCCCGCGGGTCGCCGGGCCAACTACGGGGCGTCGCCGGGCGATGGTGGCTCCGCGCTGCCCTACCTCTACGTGGGCCCGTGGGAACCGAGCGACGACCCGTTCTGGAATGCCGGCACCTACGCCGCGCTCGGCTACGACGCGCTGGCCCGGACTTCCGACCCCGAGGCCCGGGCCGGCGAGTTCCTCGCCGCGGGCCATGCCCTCGCATCGCAAAAGTCTTGACAGTCTGACTGTCAGAACTTAGGGTCGCCGGGTGCCCTCCCCGACCGCGGACGCCACCCCGGCCGTCGACCGGCGCCGGTTGCGCTCCGAGCGGGGACGCGAGCAGGTGGTCGACGCACTCCTCGCGCTCTACGACGAGGGCGACGCCCAGCCCGGCGCGGCCCGCATCGCGGAGCGCGCCGGGGTCTCCGAGCGCTCCGTGTTCCGCTACTTCGCGGATCTCGACGCCCTCGCCGAGGAAGCGGTCGCCCGCCAGATCGAACGCGTCCGCCACCTCTTCGCGCCCCCGCCGGCCCACGGTCCCCTCGAGCAGCGGATCCGAGCGCTGGTGGACCAGCGACTCGCCATCCACGACGGCGTCGCCATCGTGGCCGCGGCCGGAGCGCGCATCGAGGCGAGCGCGCCGAGCGTCGCCGAGGCCTTCGCGTACCGCCGCCGGCTCCTGCGCGAGCAAGTCGCGGTCCAGTTCGCACCGGAGCTCGCGACCGCGCACGGCCGGGACCGGACCGAGCTCCTCGACGCGCTGGCCGCGGCCGCGGGGTTCGAGCAGATCGACACCCTCCGCACCACGCTCGGTCACGGCCGGGCCCAGACCCGTTCCATCACGGCCCGCACGCTCCGTGCGCTGCTCACCACCTGACGCGTCCGCGCGTTCGAACCGAGGAGCCCCATGCCCGACCACGTCACGCCGACCGACGAGCGGCTCGCCGTCACCGCGGCCGTTGCCGCCGAGGACGACTCCCCCGTCGTCATGCTCAACCTCAACCGCTACCGCGACCGCGCCGCGTACCCACCGGGGACGCCCGACGCCGACGTCAGCGGACGCGAGGCGTATCTGCGCTACGGCGCAGTCGCGTACGCCGCGGTCCGGTCCGTGGGTGGCGACATCCTCTGGGCCACCGACGCGGCGGAGACGGTGATCGGCTGCGACCACGACGAGTACGACGAGGTCGTCGCGGTCTGGTACCCCAGCCGCGCGGCGTTCCTCGCGTTGGCCGCCTACCCGGGGTACATGGAGGCACACGTCCATCGGGACGCGGCGATCGAGCAGGCGGCGCTCATCGCGACCCGCGGCAACCCCGAGCCACGCCTGACCCAGCCGTTCTCGGCGTGAAGGTCACGCTGCTCGGGACGGGCTCGCCGATCCCCGACGCCAACCGCGCCGGCCCCTCGACCCTCGTCGAGGCCGGGGCGACGAACCTGCTGTTCGACTGCGGTCGGGGCGTGCTGATGCGCCTCGCCGCCGCGGGGCTGTTCCCCGGGATGCTCCACCACGTGGTGCTCACGCACCTGCACTCGGACCACACCACCGACTTCAACGACCTCGTGACGACGCGGTGGGCGATGTCGCCGGTCGAGAACCCGCTGCCGGTGATCGGCCCGCCGGGGACCCGGGCGTACGTGGACCGCGTGCTCGCGATGCTCGTCGACGACATCGGGTACCGGCGGACCCACCACGACGACCTGAACTGGGATCCCGGCGTCGACGTCCGCGAGACCCACGACGAGGTGGTGCTCGGCGGCGAGCCGACGCTGATCGCGGTGCCGAGCGACCACCGGCCCGTCGCCCCGACGGTCGCCTACCGCATCGAGCACGAGGGGGCCACCGTGGCCATCGCGGGCGACACCGTGCCCTGCGAGGGGCTGGACCGCGCGTGCGCCGGAGCGGACGTCTACGTCCAGACCGTGATCCGCCCCGATCTCGTGCGGGCGATCCCGTCCCCACGGCTCCAGGACATCCACGACTACCACTCGACGATCGAGCAGGCGGCCCGGACCGCGGCCCGGGCCGGCGTGCGCACCCTCGTGCTCACCCATCCCGTCCCCGCGCCGTTCCCGGGGACCGAGGCCGAGTGGATCGCCGAGGCGAGCCCCCACTTCGACGGTGAGATCATCCTCGCGAACGACCTCACCGTCGTCGACACGTAGAGGCCTACCGTGGAGGCCGGAGCGGGAACCGAAGCGAGGACACGCGGCGCACGTACCGTGCGTCGCCCGAGCGGGGCCCGAGCGGCCTGCGCCGAACGCGAGAGCGGGAACCGAAGCGAGGACACGCGGCGCACGTACCGTGCGTCGCCCGAGCGGGGCCCGAGCGGCCTGCGCCGAAGGCGCGAGAGCGGGAACCGAAGCGAGGACACGCGGCGCACGTACCGTGCGTCGCCCGAGCGGGGCCCGAGCGGCCTGCGCCGAAGGCGCGAGAGCGGGAACATCGTGTCGGTGGACCTGACGGGGGCGGCGGACCTCCACGCACACTTCGGGCCGGATCCGCACCGGCCCCGATCGGTGACCGGACTCGAGGCCGCAGGGCAGGCCGGTGCGGTCGGCCACGCCGCGATCGTGCTCAAGAGCCACGACACGCCCAGCGCCGGGCTCGCGGCCGCGCTCGACCCGATCGTCGACGGGGTGCGCGTCTTCGGTGGCGTCTGCTGCGACCACGAGGTGGGAGGGGTCAATCCCATCGCGGTCGAGACCGCGCTCCGGCTCGGCGGCCGCATCGTCTGGCTGCCCACGCTCAGCAGCGCGCAGGACGTCGCCAACGGCGTGGCCGCGCGGCTGGGCATCTCCGGTCCCGGCCTGCGTGTGCTCGACGACGACGGTGCCCTGACCGGCGACGTGCAGGAGGTCCTCCGGCTCGTCGCCGATTTCGACGCGGTGCTCGCGACCGGACACGTGTCGGCGGCCGAGCACCTCGCCGTCACCCGGGAGTTCGCCGGTCGCGGGAAGCTGCTCGTCACTCACGCGATGGAGGAGCTCGCGGGCCCGAACCTGGACCAGGCGCAGTGCGGCGAGCTCGCGACGCTCGGAGCGCACATCGAACTCTGCGCGCTCACGTGCATCGGTGCGCTCGCGACCCGACCCGTCGCCGATCTCGTCGCGTGCATCCGCGCCGTCGGCGTCGACCGCGTGACCCTCGGGACCGACTTCGGGCAGCCGATGAACGAGCCGCCCGCGTCGGGGCTGCAGACCTTCGCGGACGCGCTGTTCGCCGAAGGTCTCACCGAGGCCGAGATCCGGCGGATGGCGTGCACCAATCCGACCGCGTTGCTCGGCATCGACGGCTGAGCGCCCGGCGGCCGCCGACTCGGCGCTCCGACGCGCCGTAGTCTCCACCCGGTGGAGGACCGCATCACCCCCGGGCTCTACCTCGAGATGACCGACCGGCCGGCCGCTGCGTACGCGACCGGGCGGATCCCGGAGGTGCTCGCGCTCGGCGGGGTGAGCCGCGCGACGTGGTGGGAGAACGCGCACCGCGACCGCGACGACCTCCCCCGCAAGCTCCCCGAGTTCGGCCTGCTCGGCGTCTACGAGGTCGACGCGACCTTCAGCGCTCCGGCGCCACCCGTGGGGGTCGCCGGACACCACTTCGCGCATTGCCCGCGCCCCGGCCAGGGCCGGCTCACCGGGCGGCCGACGATCGGGCTCTCGCTCGTGCTCATCTCGCCGCGCGACCCCGCGGACGCGCAGGCGCTCCGCGACTGGGCGGACTTCGTGCACATCAGCCACATCGCCGCCGTCGCCGTCCCGGGCTACGCCATGATCACGCCGTACGAGAACGTCACCGGCGACGACCCGCGGTTCCTGCACTGCTACGAGATGGACACCGAGGACCCCGAAGCGTCGTTCCGGGCGATGACGCCGCTGGTCACCGAGCGGCTCGGCGCGGGCACGCTCGAGTGGGACCACTGGGCCCACCACCCGGCGCTGCGGATCATGTACGTGAACACGTTCCGGCGTCTCGGCGAGCGCGACCTGTGAGCGACCTCTTCACGGTCGTGCACGCCCAGCGCGCGTGCCGCCACTTCTCCGACGCGCCGGTCGGCGACGAGGACCTTTCCCGGGTGCTCGACGCCGCGGTCCACGCGCCGAGTGCAGAGAACAAGCAGCCGTGGGAGTTCGTCGTCGTCCGGGACGCCACCCGCCGCCAGGCGATCGGCGAGCTCATGACGCGGGTGTGGGAGCGCGCCGGCCGCGCGTTCTCCGCCGATCGCCTCTCCCCCGCGATGCTCGCCGAGGTCGAGCGCGGGATGACGGGCGGGATCGCCGGTGCGCCGGTCCACGTGGTCGTGGGTGCCGACACCGAGCGCGGACTCGAGGTCTCCGCGGCGGAGTCGATCTATCCGGCGGTGCAGAACCTCATGCTCGCCGCCGCGGCACTCGGGCTCGGCACCGCGCTCGACGACCATCGCCCTCGGCTACGCCGACGAGCTGCGCGCGATCGTGGCGTTCCCCGACCACGTCCGGCCCATGGCGGTCGTCCCCGTCGGCCACCCGGCGCGACCGCTCGGCCCGCCGCGACGGGATCCCTTCTCCGCCCATACCCATCGGGAGCGGTTCGGCACCCCGTGGGACGCGGAACCGGACGGTCAGGGGACGGTCGGGTCGTCCTGATTCGTGCGCTGCTCCATCTGTTGGAGCTGCTGGTTCTGGGCGTCGACGGCCGTCCGGGCCTTGGCGGCCGGTGCGGTGATCGCCGTGTGCTCGGGCTTGGCATCCGTCCCGGCCCCGCCACATCCGGCGAGTCCGAGGAGGACCACGATCCCGAGCGCGGTTGCTGCTCGTCGCATGACCGGGTATCGGCAGATCCGGCGCCGGGATTGACCCGGAGGCTCAGACGCTGACGCGCGCCCCGTCCGAGGCGGCGGAGAACCGCACGGCATCGAGGACCTGCATGGCGGCGAGCCCGTCGGCGAAGGTCGGGACCGGCACGGGCGCCTCGGCGATTCCGGTCTCGATCGAGCGTCGGAACGCCTCGGCCAGCCGGGTCTCGGGCCCCAGTTCGAGGTGGGTGAAGGCATGCGTCGGGTCGTCCGACCGTGCCGGCCCCTCGGGGAGCCGAAGATCCTCCGCCACAGGGAGGGCGCGGGTCCCGGTCGCATCCGCGAACCAGACGCAGCCATCCTCGATCGAGAGGGTGCCGCGCTCACCGGCGACACGCGTGAGCCCGGTGGGAGCACCCCACGCGCCGGCCGTCTGCTGGAGCACGACCTGACAGTCGTTGCGCAGCGTCGCCTTGATGGTGAAGGTGTCCTCGACCGCCATCGTCCGGGCGCCGACGCGGCCGAGCGAGGCGGCCACCGCCGCGAACTCGCCGAGCCAGACCCGGATCTGGTCCACCACGTGCGATCCGGACGCGCCGAGCCAGCCGCCACCCATTGCCGGGTCGAACCACCAGGCCGGCATGCGGGCCTCCGGGTCGGCGAGCAGCGGGACGGAAGCGACGAGCGTCGCGAGCCGCGGGGTCCCGATCAACCCGTCGGCGATCGCGCGGCCGAGCACCGCGCGATCTTCGGCCCACCGGAACTCGTGCCCGACGAGGGCCACGACCCCGGCTCGCTCGGCGGTCGCGACCATGTCGCGGGCCTCGGTCGCATTCAACGCGAACGGCTTCTCGCACCACACGTGACGACCGGCGCGCGCGGCGAGCACGGCCAGTTGACGGTGGGTCGCGGGCGGCGTCGCGATCGTGACCGCATCGACCTCGGTGAGCACCCGAACCAGATCGGTCGTCGCCTCGGGCACCCCGACGCGGACGGCACGCCGCGCCGTCCGATCGGCGTCGGTGCCGACGAGTGCCACCACGTCGAAACCGGCCGCGCGCAACGCGGGGACGTGAACCCGCGCCCCGAATCCCGTGCCGATCACCGCCACGGTCGGAGCCACGTCAGTACCCCTCGTCCGCGTCCACCACGTGCAGGAGCGGCTCCCCGTCGAGGTACCGGCGGAGGTTCGTGCAGAAGATGTCGATCGTCGCGCCGAGCAGGTCCGAGGACGCCCACGACGAGTGCGGAGTGAGGAACACCTTCGGGTGGTCGTAGAGCCAGTGGCCCACGGGCAGCGGCTCGGGGTCCACCGTGTCCAGGCTCGCCCGCGCGACCTTGCCACTGTCGAGCGCGGTGCGCAGCGCGTCCTGGTCCACGAGGGTGCCGCGAGCGATGTTGACCACGTGCACCCCGTCGCGCATGGCGGCGAACGCATCGGCGTCCAGGATCCCGCGGGTGCGCTCGGTACCCGGCGCCGCGATCACCACATGCTGCGCGTCGGCGACGAGCTCGGCCAGGCCCGTCACGACCTCGACCTCGGGGATGGGACTCGGGGTCGCGGTTCGGCGGAGCGCGCGCACGTGCATGTCGAAGGCGAGTGCCCGGCGCGCGACGGCGGTCCCGATACCGCCGAGCCCGACGATGCCGACGGTCGCGCCCGCCAGCGTCTCCATGCGCTGAAAGTTCCAGCGCGCCGGTGGCTCGTGCAGCCAGAAGTCGGGGAACCCCTTGGCGAAGGCGAGCATCGACCCGAGGACGTACTCCGAGATCGGCACCGCGCTCGCACCGCGGGCGCAGGTCACGGTCGGGACGCGGTCGAACACCGCACGGGGGACCCCGTCGATGCCCGTCCCCGGGAGCTGCACCCACTGCACCCCCCGCTCGAGGAGTGGCAGGACCCTGGCGTCGTCCCAGCCGCCGAAGAGCACCTCGGCCTCGACCCCGGGATCGGGCGGTGTCTGCGAGACGTCGAGCACCTCCACCTCGGGGAACTCGGCGCGCAGGCGATCGACGGCGAGGCCCATCGCCTCGAACACGCGGACGGTCATGCGCCGATCGCCCGCGTGACGGCCCGCGTCGGGCCGAACGAATGCAACGCCAGCGCATGCAGGTTCCCGAGCCCGCCGTTGACCATCACGAGCATGTGGTCGGGCCCCTCCACGAGGTGGACCATTCCGTCGGCGTCCACGCGCCCGTCGCATTCGGCCTTGGCCCGGTGCGGCGGTGGCCACCACGCGATCGGCAGCGCGGCGTGTCGGGCGAGCTCGGCCTGGACGTCGGCGACGTCCGGGTAGGTGCGGGCGATGAGGTCGGCCCACGGCGGCGCGAGACACACGAGGATCTCGGCGCCGTGGTGCGATCCGATGAAGGCGTTGGTACCGCAGAACGCCAGCGACTTACCGATGATCTCGACGAGGTCCCGCCCGTCGTCGGCGACGATGTCGGCGACGTCGACGGTGCCGGTGCAACCGTGGACGGTGAGCGCGTCGGCGCCGGGCTCGACCCCGCGCCGGGTGGCGAGCGGCGCCCACGGCGAGCGCTCCTCCCACTCGCCCACGACAATGCCGGTGACGCGCCCCGGCTGACCGAACACGCTCTTGGACGAGATGCCCACGACCTGTCCGCCGACGTTGCGCATCAGCAGCCGCAGCGCCCGGCCGATCGCCGGCGCGGGACCGGCGACGCCGCCGAAGCACCCGGCATCGAACGGGATCTCGATCTCGTGGCGGATCGGCCCGTTCACGAACACGCCCGGGACGACGGAGCTGGTCGTCGTGTTGAGCGCGAAGAGGTTGAAGTCGGGTTCGCTCACAGCCTCGATCGCGGTGCAGAGCAACGGCATCGACTCCGCGGGCGCGCCTGCCATCACCGCGTTGACCGCGACCTTCTCGACCGTGCACACCCCGTTGCGCGGCGGAAGCGCGGCGAGTTGCTGCTCGGGGAAGCGTCCGCTCGCGGCGACGTGGGCGCGCACGCGCGCCTCGGTCGGCGGGACGAGCGGCAGGCCGTCGCCCCACCCGGCGTCGGTCGCGAGCTTCTGGAACCCGACCGGATCCTCGTCCACCTCCAGGCGCTCGGAGGTCAGCCACTCGATCGTGCACCCCTCCGGCCCGCAGTCGTCGCGAGCCGCGGTCATGTCACCGCTCCGTCACACCCAGTGTCGCCAGCACCTCGGGCCAGTGGGCGACCGCGATGGCGCGGACCTCGGCCTCGGACCGGCTCTCGAGGGGGTACGGCAGCACGTGCACCCGCAGCCCCGCCCGGCCCGCGTTGGCGGCCATGGTGCGCGCGAGGGCTTCGAACTCCTGGGTCACGACGACGACCGCCGTCGTACCTCGTTGCGCCACCACGACGGTGTCGTGGACGCTCCACGAGGTGCACGAACCTCAATTGCCGAGACCCACCAGCGCGAGGTCGACCCGGTCCGCGAACTCGTCCAACTCGGCGAAGGTCACCAGGCCCTCGTCGCCGACGCGGTTGCCCGCCTCCCAGCGGTCGACCACCGCCCCCGCGGCCTCGAACCGCGGCGCCCACTCGTCGATGGTCCAGAGCCAGGCGCGCCACGCCCGGTCGAACCGGATCCCCACCCGCTTCCCCGCGAGCGGTCCGGCGTCGGGGCCGGGATCGGTCCCCACCTCCGGCGGCGGTGCCGTCGGATCGAGCATCGTCACTCTCGTCATCGTTCCCCCTGCGGCCCCTCGGACGGCCGCTGCGAGCGTACGCGCCTCACGCGAGGTCACGTACCGATCAGTCGTCGAGGGTGAGGGCGACCTCGGGGCAGTTGTCCACGCCGCGCCGGGCCGCCTCGGCCAGGTCCGGCGGGACCGCGCCCTCGGCGAGGAGGATCTCGCAGTGGCCGAAGTCGTCGGGGCCGAAGACCTCGGGGGCGAGGGCGTAGCAGCGGCCGTGGCCGGTGCAGACGGCGGCGTCGACGCGGACGCGGATCAGGCGGTCGTCCATTCGAGTGGTAGGTACTCCACCGCCCGGATCCCCATCGAGTAGACGGGCGTCTCGCCGTCGGCCACCGAGTACACGGGAACACGGCGGTGGAGCTCCTCGAGCGCCACCCGCATCTCGAGGCGCGCGAGATGCGAGCCGAGGCAGCGGTGCACCCCGCCGCCGAACGCGACATGGCGGTTGGCGGCGCGGTCGAAGTCGACCGTCTCCGGCTCGGGGAACTCGTCGGCATCCGTGTTGGCGGTCGCGAGCAGGCAGGTGACCGCCTGGCCCGCGGGAATGGTCGTGCCGGCCATCTCCACGTCGCGGGTCGTCACCCGCGGCACCCCGGGGACCGGCGTCTCCCACCGCAGCAGCTCCTCGACCGCCGCGGGGATCAGGCTCGGGTCGTCGCGCAACGCCTGCTGACGATCCGGATGGGCCGCGAGATAGGCGACCGCGCACCCGAGTGACGCGGTCACGGTGTCGAGCCCCGCGAGCAGAAAGAGGTAGGAGATGTCGAGGATGTCCTCGGTCGTCAGGACGACACCGTCCACTTCGGCCGAGAGGAACCCGGACAACAAGTCGTCCTCAGGCCGCTCTCGGCGAGCGGCGATGACCTGCTCGAAGTACGTGTAGATCTCCTGACCGGTCGCCCGCGCCATGGTGCGACGTTCGTCCATGTCCTTCGCGTCGGGCCGGATGATGCCGTCCTTGAATCGGAGGAACAGATCGAGATCATCGAGCGGCAGCCCCATGAGCCGGAGGAACACCGTGCACGGCAGCGGGATCGCGACCGCCGCGTTGAACTCGCACTCGCCGGCGTCGACGAACTCGTCGATGAGGTCGCTCACGAGTGACCGCACCGCGCGCTCGAGCTTCTCGACCTCGCGGGGTGCGAACAGCGGATCGAGCAGCCGGCGGAACTTCACGTGCTCGGGCGGATCGACCTGGAGCGGGATCAGTGGTCGGACGTTGCCGATGTCGATCGCGTCCATGTTGGACGAGAACACCTCGGGGTTGCGCAGTGCCCACATCACGTCGTCGTGACGGGTGATGAGCATCATGTCCTCCATCGGGACGACGCCGATCTCGCGCATCATGTCGTGGAACTGCTGCGGCCGCGCCGCCATCTCCGGGTCCACCTCGGTGAAGCCGAAGGTCGGGAGTTGCTCGTCGCTCATCGGGCCATCTGACCGCACGATGCGCCAGCCGGTCAACCACGCACGCGGGCGGCGAGGTCGAGCGCGTAGGACCGCGGATCGGCGAGCGGCCATCCCTGCTCGGGGAGGTCGAAGTACTCGACCGAGAGCCGGCCCTCGTAGCCGAGCGCATCGAGCCGTGCGAGCACCGCATCGAAGTCGACGACACCCGCCGGATCGTCCACGTGGAGCTGCGTCGACCCCGGCGCACCCTGGCGGAGCTGCACGTGGTCGGCGAGCGCGAGGAGCTCGACCGGGTCCTCGCCCCAGTCGGCGACGTGCCCGGTGTCGATCAGCAGCCGAAGCCCCGGGACCTCGGCGACCATCGCCCGGCACGTCTCGGCCGAGTGCACGACCGCGCCGGCCCAGGGCTCGAGCAACGCGCCCGGCGCGGCCCGGAACCACCGCACGCAGCGCTCCCACATCCCCTCGGCACGCACCGGAGCCGGCGTGGCGCACCAGCCCGGCACCGGCGTGGGGAACGATGTCGGGCACCCGACCGGCAGGGCGAGCGTGGAAGGGTCGACGTCGGTGAGCACGTCGACGTGGGCGAACCCGTCGGCCGCCGCCCGCGCCGCGCGCGCGGCGCGTCCGGCTCGGATCCGTAGACGATGTCGACGACCCCGAGCGGGTACACCGTCGCTATTTCTTGAACTCCATGCCGCCGGGCATGGACATGCCGACGTGCTGGAGGTGCTGTCCGAGGATCTTGTCGAAGTTCTCGGCGACACCCTCCACGTCGAAGCCCCCCTCGCGGTACATGTACGCGACCTGCTTGGGGT
This sequence comes from uncultured Acidimicrobiia bacterium, assembly GCA_963801105.1. Classification (GTDB taxonomy): domain Bacteria; phylum Actinomycetota; class Acidimicrobiia; order IMCC26256; family JAENVU01; genus JAENVU01. The sequence goes on along the minus strand of CAWDDH010000003.1, from coordinate 2,296,177 downwards.
GCTGGTAGATCGTGTAGGCGAAGTCCGTCCGCCCGAGGATCTGGCCGTTGACGTGCGCGGCGTCCTCCGAGGCGATCCAGGTGACGAGGGGCGCGTTCAGGGCCGGGTTCGACTCCGGCGGTGGTTCGGTGCCCGTCCGCTCGAACAGCGAGGACGTCATGCGCGTGTTGCCGGCCGGCGACATCGCGTTGACGGTGATGCCGTACTTGCCCAGCTCGATCGACCAGACGAAGGTCATGCCCATGATCGCGGCCTTGGCCGCGCCGTAGTTCGACTGCCCGAAGTTGCCGCGCAGGCCGGCCTGGCTGGTGACGTTGACGATGCGTCCGTACCCCGCCTCTTTCATGTGGCCGGCGGCGTGGTGAGCGCAGTTGAACGTGCCGTACATGTGAACCTTGACCACCGCGTCGAAGTCTTCGGGAGCCATCTTCAGCAGTGAGCGGTCACGGACGATGCCCGCGTTGTTCACGAGGATGTCGATCCGACCGAACTCGTCGACCGCGGTCTGAATCAGGCGGCCCGCGGCGTCGAAGTCGGTGACCGACTCGTAACTCGGCACCGCCTTCACGCCGAGCACCTCGATGTCCTTGCAGGTCTGCGCGGCCGGGTCCTCGTCGGTGCCCTGCCCGTCGAGGCTCACCCCGACGTCGTTCACCACGATGTTGGCGCCCTCCCGGGCCATCGAGAGGGCGAACTCGCGCCCGATCCCCCGACCCGATCCGGTGACGACCGCGACCCGACCATCGAGAATTCCCATAGCTGTTCGCTCCAGTCTTCGGTGTGCGTTCAGGCGACGGCGGTCGCCGTGCCGGCCAGCTTCTCCTCGCCACCCTCGTTGCTCGCCGAGAGCGCGAGGTCCACGAGCCGATCGCCGTCCTCCTCGCGCAAGGCGGTGACCACCGCGGTGAACGTGAGCGTCTCACCCGGCCAGACCTGCTTGGCGAAGCGGACGGAGAGCTTCCGCATCGCTTCGGGGCCGAACCAGTCCTTGACCACGCGGGCCATCAGTCCCGCCGTGAGCATGCCGTGGCCGAACACCGACGGGTTGCCGACCTGCGTGGCGATCGTGTCGTCGTGGTGCATCGGGTTGAAGTCGCCCGAGGCGCCCGCGTACTTCACGAAGTGCGTGCGCGTGAGGTTCTCCACCACGAGCGGCGGTGCCGCATCGCCGACCTTGAGTTCTTCGAATCGAGCCACGGCCGGGCACCTTACCTGCCGCCGTCGCGTTCCTGACAGCTGCGTCAGGTGCCCGGTAGCCTGCGCCGATGCCCCGCCGCGCCGCCCCCGAGGCCGCCTCCCGCGAGCTGCGCTCGCGCGGGCACCGGACGCGTGACCGACTGCTCGCCGCGGGCGCGACCGTCTTCGCCGACCGCGGCCTGCACGCCGCGCGCGTGGACGACATCGTGAAGGTCGCCGAGACGTCGCACGGCACCTTCTACCTGTACTTCTCCAACAAGGAGGATCTGTTCCAGGCACTGGCCGCGCAGGTCGCGAACGAACTCGAGGACCTCGCCACGCAGTTCCCCCCGCTCGCGCCCGGCCCGGAGGGGCGCGCCGTGCTCGAGGACTGGATGCGGGCCTTCACCGAGGTCTACGCCCGCACCGCGCCGGTGCTCCGGGTGTGGACCGAGGCCGAGATCGTCGCGAGCACGGTGGGCCAGCTCGGCACCGACGTCTGGGCGGCATTCACCGGCGCGCTGATCGACCGGCTGCGCGAGCACGCCGACGGCAGCGGGCTCGACCCGGCCGTGGCCGCGCTCGCCATCGTCGCGATGGTCGAGCGCGCGAACTACTACTGCGTCACCCAGCAGGTGGGGGCGACCGACGGCAAGCTGCCGTCCACGCTCGCGCGGGTCACCCACGCCGCGGTCTTCGGCGCCTCGCCCGGCGGCTGACCGCGGCCCGGACGCGTCGCGGGCGGGGCCTCCGCAGGACGCCGGGGCGCGTCACCGCGTGCGACACCCCGCCGGGTGCGCGGGCTCAGAGCAGATACTCCGCGACGTTCCCGAGACCCTCGCTCGGTCCCGCGTGCGCGACCTCGCCCTTCGAGAGCAGGACGACCTCGTCGGCGAGCCCGAGCGCGTGGGTGACGTACTGCTCGACGAGCAGGATCGAGGTACCGGCGTCCCGGACCGAGGCGAGTGCCCGGTAGACCTCGTCGACCACGATCGGCGCCAGACCGAGGGAGAGCTCGTCGGCGACGAGGAGCTTCGGCGGATGCACCAGGACCCGGGCGAGCGAGAGCATGCGCTGCTCGCCGCCCGACAGCGTGCCCGCGATCTGGCGGCGGCGCTCGCCGAGACGCGGGAACAGCTCGTAGGCGCGGTCGAGGGCGGGTCCGACGCCGCCGCGACCGAGCTCCCGGCGGAAGGTGAGCTCGAGGTTCTCGGCCACCGTGAGCGCGGCGAAGACCGATCGGCCCTCGGGAGCGTGCACGATGCCGAGCCGGGCGATCTGGTAGGTCCGCAGCCCCCTCCACTCACGGCGCCGCGACGCCGACGCCAGCCGGACGCTCCAGTGGACCTCGCGCCGGGGCCAGGCCACCCGCTCGCCGGCGAAGCGCACCTCTCCGGCGGTCGGGCGGACGAGGCCGGTCGCCACGCGTGCGACGGTCGTCTTGCCCGCGCCGTTGGCGCCGAGCAGCGCGGTCACCGAGCCCGGCGCGATCGCGAACGAGACGCCGAACAGGGCCCGGAAGGGCCCGTAGCCGGCCTCGACGGCGCTGAACTCGAACAGCGGCCCGCTCATGTCGTCGTCCCCAGGTAGGCGCGCCGGACCTCGTCGGAGCCGAGCACCTCGGCGGTCGGGCCCGTCGCGATCAGCGTCCCGAAGTCCAGGACGAACACGCGGGTCACGAACGACCGCACGAACTCGACATCGTGCTCCACCAGCAGCACCGCCGTCCCCCGCTCGGCCTGCACCGTCCGCAGCGTCTCGGCGAGCGCCGCGGTCTCGTTGGCGTCCAGTCCCGACGACGGCTCGTCGAGCAGCAGCAGCTTCGGATCGGTCATGAGCGTCCGGCCGACCTCCACGAGGCGACCCTGGCCCAGCGACAGCGCCTCGATGGGTGCGTCGGCGATGCCGGCCAGCTGGAGCAGCTCGAGCGTGGCCTGCGCGCGGGCCTGCTCCGCGGCGCTCGGTGCGGACCGGTTGAGGACGTCCTTCCAGAACCGGCCGGTGCCGACGCGGGATCGCTCGGCGACGAGGAGGTGGTCGCGCACCGTCATCTCCGCGAACAGCTCCATGCGCTGGAACGTGCGACCGATCCCGGCCCGGGCCCGCTGATACACCGGCGCGCGCGTGAGGTCCCGACCGGCGAACTCGACGTGGCCGGCGTCGGGACGCAGGAGCCCGAGCAGGCAGTTGAAGAACGTCGTCTTCCCGGCGCCGTTCGGGCCGATCAGTCCGACGGGCTCCCCCGGCTCGACGTCGAGCGAGACGTCGTCGAGCGCGGTGATGCCGCTGAAGCGCTTCGACACGGAGGTGGCGGCCAGCAGCGGCATCACTCGCTCCCTCCCGCCACGACGGGGCTCTGCTCGGCCGGCGGCGCCGGGGAGCGCAGGCGCGCCGGGAGACGCCGCTCGATCGCGGCGAGCGAGCGGCGCTTCTGGAACTCGAGGACTCCCTCGGGGTGACGCGCGTAGGTGACCGCGCCGAGGCCGAACAACACGAACTGCCACGCCGAGTTGAGTCCCAGCGGCTCGAGGATCAGGGGCGGGATGAGCGCGAACCCGAACGCGGCGTTCACCGCACCTTCGACCGTCCGGGTCGAGAGCGTCACGACGAGCACCACGAGGAACAGCCCGTAGAAGTAGCTGAAGTCCTGTGCGGTCGCGATGTGCTTCTGGGTCGCGAGCAACCCACCGCCCAGGCCGGCGATCCCCGCCGACACCGAGAACGCGAGGATCCGGATGCGGGTGGGATTGATCCCGATGGACTGGGCGGCGGTCTCGCTCCCGCGGAGCGCGTCGAGGTACCGGCCCGTGGTGCCGCGCCGGATGAGGATCACGAAGAACGACACCACCACGAGCACCACGACGCACAGCAGCAGGAACGCGCGGTCGTCGGTGAAGCCCTGGGGCCGAGGCACGCGAACGGGGTGCGCCCCGCCGCTCACCCAGCCGAGCGGCACGATGACCGTCTCGAACACGAGCGCGATCGCGAGCGTGCCGAGCGAGAGGAAGATCCCGCCGAGGCGCAGCAACGGGATGGCCACGACCGCACCGACGATCGCGGCCACGACTGCACCGACGAACATCGTCGGGAGCACCGCGAGCCCGAACACGGAGACGAGCTGCGCCGTGGCGAATGCACCGACGCCGGCGAAGGTCGCCTGGCAGAGCGAGATCTCCCCCGCCATGCCCGTGATCACGGTGATGGAGAGGAGGATCACGGAGAAGATCACCGCAGTCGTGAAGATCGTGACCCAGCGCTCGCTGAACGTCGTCATCGCGAGCACGAGGACCACGCCCCCGACGACGAGTCCGAAAACGCGGGTCGCGACCGTGAGGAACCGGCCCCGCGTGGCGGCGGCGGAGGCCATCGGCGGCGGGTCCACACCGCTCAGTGGGTCCTTGCTCGCGCTCGCGGTCCGCAGCCCCGGCCAGAAGAGCAGCAGGAGGAACAGAACTGCGAACGGCAGCGACGGCCGGAGGTTCTGGGCGAGCACGCTCGCGGGGGGCAGGTACCCGGCGAGGAGCGCCTGCGCGACTCCGAGCAGGATCCCCCCGAGGAGCGCGAGCGGGATGCTGGTCAGCCGGGCGAACGCGGCCGCGGCGATCGCGGCGACCAGCAGCGTCGTGAAGTTCTGCGGCGCGAGCGACGCGTAGAGCGGAGCGAGCAGGACTCCCGCGAGACCTGCGAAGAGGCTGGAGAGCATCCAGGAGAAGGCCGAGACCCGGTCAGCGTCGACGCCCGCCAGCTCGGTCATGCGGGGGCTCTCGACGACAGCCCGCATCCGCAGGCCGATCGGCGCGTACCGGAACAGGATCCCGAGGACGATCACGGCCGCGATCGTGCTGACGATCACCGCCATCTCCTTGCCGTCGAGCACGTAGTCACCGAAGTGGTACAGCGCGTCGTCGTTCCACCAGACACCCTTGACGCCGAACGTCGGATCGGTCCCGAGCAGGATGGAGACGAACTGGGGCACTGCGACCAACAGTCCCAGCGACGAGACGAGCTTGGCGATCGGCGACGCCGCTCGGAGATGGCGGAAGATCGCGAGCTCCAGCAGGAGGCCCATGAGCGGCGACGCGAGCAGGACGACGACCACGAACGCGGCCACCGTCGGCCACTCGTTGCGCACCCGCAGCTCGTAGAAGAGCACCGCGGCGACGTAGGCCTGGGCGCCGAACGCGAGGTTGAAGACCCCGCTCGTCTTGTACGTGAGCACCAGGCCGATCGCCACGAGGGCGAAGACGCACCCGAGGGGCACCCCTTCGATGACGTACTTGACGAAGTCCGTCATGGGTCGGTCAGGAGTGAGACGAGCCGGCTACTTGAACGTCGGCTTGTCGCTGAGCGTCGCCTTGTCCTTGAAGCAGACGTACACCTTCCCCTTCGGGACGAAGTCCGGCACGAACTTCTTGTCGACCACCTTGACGTACGCCGAGCACCCCTCCGGTGGCGTGGAGTCGGTGTGCTGGGTGGTCCAGTCGATGCCCGGGATCATCCCGCCCGCGGTGTCGTTGGTCATCTTGTTGAGCGCGGCGATGACCTTGGCCTGGGAGAAGTTCGGTCCCGCGGCCTGCAGACCCTCCACGAGCATGGCCGCGTTGATCCAGCCGTAGGTCGTGTACTCGTTCGGGGTGTCTCCCTGCTTCTCCATCCAGCGGAGGTACTCGTCGAGACCGGTGGATCGGGGCTTGGACTCGTAGGGCGCGAACGGCACCCGCACGATCGAGCCCTCGAAGAACTGGCCGTTCGCCTTCATGAACGCCTGGTCGTATCCGTTCGGGAGGTACTGGATCGCGTCGAGGCCCTGCTTCCGGGACTCCTTCGCGATGTTGAGCACCCCGTTGGTGTCCATGCAGGTGCTGATGAGGTCCACGCCGGCGTCCTTCATCTTCGAGACCTCCACGCTGAAGTCGGTGGTCCCGAACGAGAGGCTGTCGGTGTAGAAGCCCACCTTGGCCGAGGGGAACTCCTCGAAGGACTTCTTCAGGCCCTCGGCGCACTTCTTGGAGTCGTCCACGTTGTACGCGAGCACGCCGACCGTCTTCTTGTGCAGCTGCTCGGCGATCCAGGGCACCTCGACCCCGGAGCAACCGAGGCACAGAGCGCCCGCGTTGCCGAACAGGTTCGGCTTGTTCCAGTCGGCGTTGATGTTCCAGCCGAAGCCCGGCATACCGGCGGACTCGAGCTCGGTGGCGCCGCTGAAGTCGAAGATGGTGGCGAGCCCGACCGCCGCGAACACGTTGTCCTCGTTGATCAGCGACTGGGTCTCGCGCAGGTTCTGGGTCATCTGGTCGTCGCGCTCGGAGACCACCTCGAGCTTGCGGCCGTAGATCCCGCCCTTGCTGTTCTGCATCGCGAAGTAGGCCTTGACGCCCTTGAAGATGTCGCCGTAGGGAGCCTGGAGCGCGTTGGTGATCGACGCGACCCCGCCGACGCGGATCGTGTCGGCGGTGACGCCCGGCTGGTCCACGGTCACGTTCTCGCCGCCGCCCGCCTTGGTGTCCGAGGTGCCCTGGGACGACGGCGACGACGACGCGTTCCCGCACGCCGTGGCGACCACAGCGACCGCGAACCATGCGGCGAGCAACCGCAGACCTGCACGTCCTCGCATCAGACCTGCACGTCCTCGCATCAGCGCACCCCCCGATGACCGATCGAACCGAAGAACTGACTCTAACGTCAGGTCCGCGCGTCCGTCAGGCACTCGGCCCGGGTGACGGCTCCCGCTTCCCGGCCCTCGACGTGACGGGTGACGCTTTACGCACATCTCACGTGCACGCCACACTGCGGCGATGGGAACCATGGTCACCTTCCACGCCCACCCCGACGACGAGGCGATCGCCACCGGCGGGACCATGGCCCGCGCCTCGGCCGAGGGCCATCGCGTCGTGCTCGTGTGCGCGACTCGCGGGGAGCTGGGCGAGGTGGCCGAGGGCGTCCTCGCCAGCGACGAACAGCTGGCGGACCGGCGCGTCGTCGAGCTCGAGTCCGCCGCGGCGATCCTCGGCTGCGCCCGTGTCGCGTTTCTCGGCTACCACGACTCGGGGATGGCCGGGGAGCCCACCAACGACGGCCCGGGCGCCTTCGCCACCGCCGACCTCGAGGAGGCGGCCCAGCGCCTCGCCGCGATCCTCACCGAGGAGGACGCGGAGGTCCTCACGATCTACGACGAGAACGGCAACTACGGCCACCCCGACCACATCCAGGTGCATCGCGTCGGCGTGCGAGCCGCCGAGATCGCCGCGACGCCGCGCGTGTACGAGGCGACGATCAACCGCGACTACCTCCTCGACCTGATGGCCCAGCGGTCGGAGCAGATGGCCGGGATCGCCGACGCGCCGGACCCGGAGGAGATGGACCTCGGGGTCCCGGCCGAGCAGATCACCACGACCGTCGACGTCTCGGAGTTCGTCGGGGAGAAGCGCGCCGCCATGGCCGCCCACGCGAGCCAGATCACCGAGGAGCACTTCTTCCTCCAGCTCCCCGAGGACGCGTTCGCCGCGGCGTTCGGCCAGGAATGGTTCATCCGGCGCGGCCCCGAGCGCGCCGCGGTCGAGGACACGCTGTTCCCGCGGTCCTGACCGCCGCGGTGACGCGGGGAGCGTCAGCTGACACGGCGACCACGCCAGGGCACGACGCGCACGCGGTGGCGCACCGAGCGGTCCGAGCTCCACGCCGCGTAGGGCGCCACGAGGAATCCCGCGAGGGTCACGAGCACCGTGTCGTAGTTGACGCGCCAGCCGGCGAAATCCCGCCAGGCCTGGTCCCGGTCGGCACGGAGCGGCACGCCGACGGATTCGAGCTCGCGGCACGCCTCCTCCCACTCGCCGCGGCTGATCGTGATGGGGTCGTCCGGCGCGGGGTCGGCCGGGTGGTCGATGCCGAAGTAGTCGGCGACGGCGCGCAGCGACACGAAGCCCGACCGGATGCAGAGGCCCGCCATGGGGTGCCAGCCCGCGTCGACGGTCGAGTTGAGCAGCGCCGCCGCGTCGAGCACCGCCCCGGACGCGGTGACCCACGAGTGCTCGGGTGACGGCGACCGGAAGAAGTTGAGCAGGGGCAGCGACGTGTGTGTCTCCTCGATCTCGGCGAACCAGAAGTGGAACCGGTCCCAGAGCGGGTCGAGGGCCTCGAAGCTCCCGATGAGGTGTGCGCGCTGGAGGAGCTCGACGGCACGGGGTGGCGTCCCCGCCCGCGTCGCCATGTACGCGACCAGGACCTCGCGTCGGGAGAACGCGCCGTAGATCGTCGGCAGGTACGCGATGAGGAGGGCCACGATGCCGAGCCCGAACGCCGCGGCCGCGAAGGCGATCGCGGTCGCGCCCGTGCCTCCGGGCCGCTCGAAGCCGAGCGTGAACAGCGACGAGCCGGCGGTGACGAACGCGTCGGTGATCCCATGGTGCTCGACCGCGACGAAGAGGCACGTGAAGCCCGCGAGCAGCAGCAGGAGCCACGCCACGACGAGCCCGATCAGCACGACCGGCGCGTAGAGCGCCATCACGCGGTCGCGCGTCTGCCACGTCTTGGCGAGGCGCACCCGGAGCTCGAACACCAGCCGAATCGCCACCGACACCATCCGGGTCGAGCGCACGACGACGCCCCGGGGCAGGACGAAGGTCCGCACTGCGGCGTCGACGACGACCGCGATGAGCAGGAGGCCGGCGACCCACAGGCCGACGTCACGAGCGACGATCACGAGCGGCTCACTCGTCGTCGCGCCGCGGCCGGGACCGCGACTCCTTCGTCTGGGACCGGCGGCGCTTCGAGCTCAACCGCTGCTCGCGTGCCGACCGGGTCGGTCGGGTCGGTCGGCGAGGCGGGTCGACCCGCAGCGCGGCCGCGAGCTTGGCCGTCAACCGCTCCAGCGCCACCTGGCGGTTCCGCGCCTGGGAGCGGGTGTCCGCCGCCACCGCGCGGGCGACCGGTCCCAGCCGCGCCATCGCCTGGGCCCGGGCCGGCGGGCGGAACCCCGAGGCGTGCCGCAGGTCGAGGGCCACCTCGACCCTGGTGTCGGAGGTGTTGGCGTGCTGACCCCCCGGACCGCCCGATCGGCTGACGTGCCAGACGAGCTCGTCGGGCGCGATCGACACCGACGAGGTGATCCGGATGCGCGGGTCGGGCATGCGTCTGCACGGTAGCGCCGTGCCGCTCGGCGCCCGCCGGATCGGGCCCCATCCTGTCCGGACACGGAGGGACGGACCGGCCAAGATGCGCACCGGCAATGTTGACAACCGCAACCGCACTTCCTACGTTGCGGACTCTCGATCCGGTCGGGGACTCCCCGACGGCTCGAGCGTGCCGATATCGACATCGACCGACATCGCCGGGGAGCAGAGCCCGGCTCAATGGGGGGACACCGTGCGAGAGACCACCTCACCGCGCCACCGGGCGCCGATCTTCTTCATCGCGCTCGTCGCGCTGATCGCGCTCGTCGTGGCCGCGTGCGGCTCGAGCAGCGGCTCCAGCGGCAGCGGAGGAGGCGGCGGCACCGACAACGCCAAGCCGGTCTACGGCGGGAAGCTCACCTACGCCCTCGAGGGCAACACGGTGGCCTTCTGTCCGCCGACCGGCCAGTGGGCGATCGCGGGCATCGAGGTCGCCGAGGCGGTCTATGACACCCTGACCCGCCCGACGCGTGACCCGAACGTCTACGCCCCGTACCTCGCCAAGTCGGTCGACCACAACGCCGACTACACCGAGTGGACGATCGTGGTCCGCTCCGGCATCAAGTTCCAGGACGGCACGCCGCTCGACGCGAACGCCGTGAAGCTGAACATCGACGCCTGGCGGGGCAAGGGCCTGAACCGGCTCTCCTGCTGGCGTTCGTGTTCCAGGACATCCAGGACACGACCGTCACCGCGCCGGACACCGTCGTGGTGAAGACGAGCGTCCCGTGGGTCGCGTTCCCGGCCTACCTCTGGACCTCGGGACGCGCCGCCATCGCCGCCCCCGCGCAGCTCGAACGACCCGAACGACCTGCGACAAGAACATGATCGGCACCGGGCCGTTCCAGGTGCTCAACGGTGGCAGCTTCGACCCGACCACCGGGAACGTGAAGGTCGTCAAGAACCCGAACTACTGGCGCAAGGGCTTCCCCTACCTGGACGAGATCGACTTCGTCCCCCAGGCCGAGTCCTCCCAGCGCATCAACGGGCTCCAGGGTGGACAGTTCGACATCACCCATGACTCCGGGTACAAGGACCTCTCGGCGGCCGATCAGCTGAGTGGCGTCACGACCGAGAGCGAGCCCCCGGGCCGCATGGAGATCTCGCACGCGCTGCTCAACGTCACCAAGCCCCCACTCGACGACGTCAACATCCGTCGGGCGATGGCCATGGGCACCGACGTGCAGGCGCTCGTCAACATCAGCCTGAACGGCAAGGCCCGCATCGCGACCCAGGTGTTCGACACCGAGGTCATGGGCTACGTGAAGGACGCGGGCTACCCGAAGTACAACGTCACGGGAGCCAAGAAGCTGGTCGCCAACTACCGGGCCGCCCATGGCGGCGCCCCGGTCACGCTGAACCTCCAGAGCACGCTGGACCAGTCCACCCAGCAGCTGGCGCAGGAAGTACAGCGGCAGATGAAGATCATCGGCATCGACGTGAAGCTGCCCGCACCGGTGGACCAGGCCACGATCATCAACAACGCGATCGGCGGCACCACGGACGCCTTCCTCTGGCGCAACTACTGGGGCCAGGACCCGGACACGCTCTACGTGTGGTTCTACGGGGGGTCCGTCGTGAACTTCAACCACGTCGACGACGCGCAGATGAACGCCGCTCTCGACAAGGGCCGGACCTCGCCGAACACCGCGGACCGCACGGCGGCGTACGAGGCCTTCAACAAGCGGATGTCCTCGCAGGCCTACAACCTCTGGACCTGGTACACGGACTGGTTCATCGCCCACACGGACAACGTGCACGGCATCGTGGGGCCGAACCTGCCCGACGCGAACGGCAAGCCCGGGAGCCAGCAGGCCGTCGACATCCTCGACGGCTACCACCAGCTCCTGGGCGTCTGGAAGTCGAAGTAAGACGACGACGCGCGCACGCCGGGCGAGCGGACGAGGAGAAGCAGCAGCATGCGCCTGATCCTCGGGAAGTTCGTCCGGCTGCTCGTCGTCATCTGGATCGTCACCCTGTTCTCGTTCACGCTGACCAAGCTGATCGGCGGGGACCAGGACCTCGTGACGAAGCTGATCCCGTTCGGCTCCGAGCAGACCAAGCAGCAGGTCCGCGACGACCTCGGCCTCAACGACCCGGTCATCCAGCAGTACGGCCGGTGGCTGGGCAACTTCGTCCAGGGCGATCTCGGCAACACCTACCTCTCCACGGGTGGCCGCGAGCCGGTGAGCAAGACCTTGAGCAGCGCCCTGCCCGTCTCGCTCGAGCTGATGCTCTACGTGCAGGTGCTGACCCTGCTCATCGCCATCCCGATGGGAGTGCTCACCGCCTACCGGGCCGGCACGTTCTTCGACCGCTCCGCCAACGTCGTCGGATTCGCGCTCGTCGCGCTCCCGAACCTCGTCGTGGCCATCCTGCTCGCCACCTACGTCGGCGCGAAATGGCAGCTGCTGCCGACCCAGTCGAACCTGGTGCCCTTCCCGCTGAACCCGCTCGACAACTGGCGCTACATGCTCATGCCGACGGTGAGCCTCGCGCTCGGCCAGATCGCCATCTACATGCGGCTCCTGCGCTCCGACATGGTGGCCACGCTCCAGGAGGACTTCATCACCACGGCCAAGGCCAAGGGCATCCCGGCCCGGCGGGTCCTGTTCCGCCACGCCCTCCGTCCGTCCAGCCTCACCCTGCTCACGGTGGCGGGACTCAACGTCGGCGCCCTGATCAGCGGCGCGATCGTCATCGAGCGGATCTTCGGCCTGCCCGGCATCGGGGGTCAACTGGTGGCGAGCATCTATGGTCAACAGCTCGTGGCCGCGCAGTCCTACATCGCGATCATCGCCATCTTCTACGTCGTGTTGAACTTCATCGTCGACCTCCTCTACTCCGTCCTCGACCCCCGGATCCGTCATGCCCGAGCAATCGCCTGACGGCGGCAGCGAGCTCATCGCGGACCTCGTCCGGGACGAGCAGACTCACGACCTCGCGCCCGACGCGTTCACGGTCCGTGCGGCGGCCATCGAGTCCGGTTCGTTCGCGGACGGTCGGTCCGCCAAGAAGCGACTCGGGATCGGTGCGTGGCTGGCGATCTTCTGGCTGGTCGTGATCTTCGGGTCGGCGATCCTGGCCCCGGTGCTGCCGATCGACGCGGCCAACGTCGCGGACCCCGCCGTCGCCCGCGACGGCCCGAGCCTCGACCACCCACTCGGGGTGGACTCGAACGGTCACGACATGGTCAGCCGCATCGTGTGGGGTGCCCGCAACTCGCTCTTCATCGCGGTCGTCTCGGTCACGTTCGGCTTCCTCCTCGGCGCGCTGCTCGGAGTGCTGTCCGGCTACTTCCGGGGCGCGATCGGATCGGTGCTGGGATCGGTCACCGACATTCTCCTGGCGTTTCCCCAGCTCGTGCTCGCGCTCTCCATCGTCACGTTCCTCGGTCATAACGTGTTCAACGTGACGGTCGCGCTCGCGATCGTCACGACGCCGGTCCTCGCACGCATCGCCCGCGCGTCCACGCTCACCTGGTCCGAGCGCGAGTTCGTCGTCGCCGCACGCGCTCAGGGCGCCAAGCACGGCCGCGTGATGCTACGGGAGGTGGTCCCGAACATCCTGCCGGCGATGTTCTCGATCGCGCTGCTCGGCGTCGCCGTCGTGATCGTGGCCGAGGCCGGCCTCGCCATCATCGGCGCGGGCGTGAAGCCCTCGGTGGTCACGTGGGGCAACACGATCGTCAGTGGCGTCTCCGACCTGAGCGACGCCCCCCAAATCGCGCTGGCACCGTCGTTCGTGATCTTCCTGACCGTGCTCTCGCTCAACTTCCTCGGCGACGTGATCCGCGCCCGCTTCGACGTCCGCGAGAGCGCACTGTGAGCGAGGCGCCGACCGAGGAGCGCGGGCTGTGACGCCACGTCGTCGTCGTACCAACATCGGCGCAGAGCGGTTCGAGCCGGCGCCGCTCGACGGTCCCCTGCTCGACGTCATCGATCTGAAGACCTCCTTCAAGACCCCGCGCGGCCTCGCCCGCGCCGTCGACGGCGTGTCGTTCTCGCTCGAGCGCGGCCGCACGCTCGGCGTCGTCGGCGAGTCGGGGTCCGGCAAGACGGTGCTCTCCCGCTCGATCATGGGCCTGCTCCCCCGCAACAACGTCCAGCGGTCCGGTCAGGCCCTCTTCGAGGGCCACGACCTCGTCACCGCCTCCGACCAGGAGCTGCGGACCCTGTGGGGTGCGCAGATGGCGATGGTCTTCCAGGATCCGATGACCTCGCTGAACCCGGTGATGAAGATCGGGAACCAGATCACCGAGGTGCTGCGCCAGCACCTCGACATCGCGAAGGACTACGCCAAGGAGCTCGCCCTCGCGCTGCTCCAGTCGGTGGGCATCCCCGAGCCGGAACGCCGGCTCGGCGAGTACCCCCACCAGATGTCCGGCGGGATGCGCCAGCGCGTCGTGATCGCGATGGCGATCGCCTGCGGCCCGAAGCTCCTCTTCGCCGACGAGCCCACCACTGCACTGGACGTCACCGTCCAGGCCCAGATCCTCGACCTGCTCCAGGAGCAGCAGCGTGAGCGCTACATGGCGATGATCCTCGTCACGCACGACCTCGGCGTCGTGGCCGGTCGCGCCGACGAGATCGCGGTGATGTACGCGGGCCGGATCGTGGAGAAGGCGCCGACCTCGACCCTGTTCCGGGCGATGCGTCACCCCTACACGGAGGCCCTGCTCCGCTCCATTCCGAAGCTCGCGCAGCCGAGCCACACCCGACTCACCGCGATCGCAGGCCGGCCGCCCGACATCATCGACCCGCCCGCGGGCTGCAAGTTCTCCCCCCGGTGCCCGTACGTGCGGCCCAAGTGCCTCGCCGAGGAGCCGCCGCTGATCGAGTCGGCCGAGCCCGGTCACGCCTACCGGTGCTGGATCCCGGTCGGGACGGCGGAGAACCGAGCCGCGCTCGAGGCGAACCAGCAGGCCGGGCTCCCCTCGGCCGTCGCGGCGGGGGCGTACTGACATGGCCGGATCCGGCACCGCGCACCTGCGCCCGGCGGACGAATCGATCCTGCGCATCGAGAACCTCGTCGTCGAGTTCCCGGTGGGCCGCAGCGGGCTCAAGGTCAACGCGGTCACCAACGTCAGCCTCGACGTCCTGCCCGGCGAGACCCTCGGACTCGTCGGCGAATCCGGCTGCGGCAAATCGACCATGGGCAAGGCCGTGATGCAACTGGTCCGGGCCAAGAGCGGCTCGGTGCGCTTCGAGGGCAACGAGCTGAACGGCCTCCACGGGGAGATGCTGCGCGCGCTGCGACCCAAGCTCCAGATGATCTTCCAGGACCCGATCTCCTCCCTCAACCCCCGGCGGCGGGTGCGCGACATCGTGCGTGAGGGACTCGACATCTGGAAGATCGGCGACAAGGGCTCACGCGCCAAGCGAGTGGACGAGGTGCTCGACACCGTCGGCATCGACCCGAAGGTGGCCGGGCCCAAGCGACCCCACGAGTTCTCCGGTGGGCAGTGCCAGCGCATCTCGATCGCAAGAGCGGTCGCGACGGAGCCGAAGCTGATCATCTGCGACGAGCCCGTGTCCGCGCTCGACGTCTCCGTGCAGGCGCAGATCCTGAACCTGCTCGAGGACATGAAGCAGCGCTACGGGCTCACGCTCGTCTTCATCGCCCACGACCTCGCGGTGGTCAAGAACGTCAGCGACAAGATCGCGGTGATGTACCTCGGGAAGCTGTGCGAGTTCGCCCAGCCCGACCAGCTCTACGCGGAGCCGGGCCACCCCTACACCGCCGCACTGCTCACCGCGATCCCCGAGCCCGACCCCGAGGCGCTCACCACCGAGCGCACCGGCGTCGGCGGTGAGATCCCCTCGCCGCTCTCGCCCCCGTCGGGCTGCCGGTTCCGGACCCGTTGCGCGTACGTGACGAGCGAGTGCTCCGAGGTCGAGCCCCAGATCCGCGAGATCCGACCGGGCCATTTCGTCGCGTGCCACCACCCCCTCGGCGACATCACCGTCGCCCCGGCGAGCGCCGACGAACCGGTCGCGACCCCCGTGACCCCGCCGTCCGCGACCCCTCCTCCGCCGCCTCCGACCGGGTCGGAGCCGGCGGCCCCGGTCGCCCCGGCCCCAGTCGCCGGCCGGCACCGGCCGAGCCAGTCGCGACCGAGCCCGACAGCACCTGGCTGACGACGCCCGTCCCCGCGCCCCCGCCGCCCGCGAGCGACGACCCCTGGATCGCCGGCGAACCGAACGCGGGCGAGCCCGAGCCACCGCGCCCGGTCGTGGATTGGACGCCCGAGCCCGAGCCTGCACCGCCCCCGCCCCCACCCCCGCCGGTCGTCGCGGCACCTGCGCCGCCCCCACCCCCGCCGGTCGTCGCGGCACCTGCGCCGCCCCCAACCCCGCCGGTCGTCGTGGAGCCGCCCGCGGCCTCCGAGCCGGAAACGGTCGCCGAACCCGAACCCGAACCCGAACCCGAACCCGAACCCGAACCCGGGATCCCCGACGTCGCCGGGCTCGACACGCTGCTGCCCAACCGGGGCGGGTCGATCCGGCCTCGCAAGTAGCGCGTCAGCCGTCACCCTCGAGCTCGACCACCCGGTCGACGTGGACGCCGGCGAGGAACTGGCGGTCGTGGCTCACGAGGATCAGGGTGCCCGCGAACGCGTCGAGCGCGGTCTCGAGCTGATCGATGGCCGCGAGGTCGAGGTGGTTGGTCGGCTCGTCGAGCACCAGGCAGTTGACACCCGTGGCCATGAGCGCCGCCAGCTCGGCCCGCGTCCGCTCGCCGGGTGAGAGCTCCCCCACCGTGCGCACGACGTCGGCCGCGGTCAGGCCGAACTTCGCGAGCAGCGAGCGGGCCTCGCTCACCGACTGGCCCGTGACCCCGGTGAAGCCGTCGAGCAGTCGACCGGCGGCGTCCATCCCCCGGCGCGCTTGATCGATCGCGCCGACCGTCACGCCGGGGCCGAGGAAGCGCCGGCCCGAGGCCAGCGGCTCGGTGCCGAGCAGGGCGCGGATCAGCGTGGTCTTCCCCGAGCCGTTGGGGCCGAGGATCGCGACGCGTTCGGCCCACCCGATCTCCAGGTCCACGGGCCCGAGCGTGAACGACCCCCGCCGGACCACGGCATCCTCGAGCCGGACCACGACGTCACCGCTGCGAGCGGTCGGCGCGAGGTCCATGTGCAGCTGCCAGCCCTCCCAGGGCTTGTCGACGCGCCCGAGCCGCTCGATCGCCCGCTCGGTCGCATGCGCCTTCGACGCCTGCTTCTCACTCCGCGCGATCTTGGCGGCGCGGATGTTCTTGTCCGGCTCGCCGCTGCGCTTGACCTTCGCCCGACCCGACTCGGACCACGCGCGCTGGGTCCGGGCCCGCGCCGCCAGGGTCTCGCGCTGGGCGACGTAGGCCTCGTAGCGCTCGTAGCCCTGGCGCCGCGCAAGCGCCCGTGCCGAGACGAAGTCCGACCAGCCCCCTGCGTACTCGACCGCCCGGTGGGTCTCCTCCTCGATCTCGAGGATGCGGTCCGCGGTCGCGTCCAGGAACGCCCGGTCGTGCGACACCAGCACGACGCCGCTCGGGGTCTCGCGCACGAAGCGCTCGAGCTGGTCCAGCCCGGCGAAGTCGAGGTTGTTCGTCGGCTCGTCGAGCAGGAGGACGTCGAACCGACTGAGGAGGATCGCGGCGAGCGCGGCGCGGGCGAACTGACCACCGCTCAGCGCGGTCATCTCGAGATCGAGCCGGGCGGCCGGCAGGCCCACCTCCGCGAGCACCTGGCCGACGCGCGCGTCGAAGTCGCCACCGCCGACGGCGAGGTAGTGCTCGAGGGCGTCCGAGTAGGGCTCCGTGACCGACGAGTCCGCGGCGAGGCGCTCCGTCCAGCGGTCGAGCTCCTCGCCGGCGGCCTGGACGCCGGTACGGCGGGAGAGGTAGTCGCGCAGCGTCTCGCCCGGGCGCGCGTCCAGCTCCTGGGGCAGGAGCCCGACCGTGGTCGACCGCGGCCGGCGCTCGACCCGGCCCGCGTCGGCCGGGTCCAGCCCCGCCAGGATCCGGAGGAAGGTGGACTTGCCGATGCCGTTCGGACCCACGATCCCGACCCGCTGGCCGCCGGTCACCGACAGCGAGACGCGGTCGAGCACCAGCGCACCGCCGAGCGACTTGGAGACGTCCCGGGCGCTCAGCACGCCGCCGACGTTAGAGGCCCCGGCCCTCAGTTCGGGCTGGGTTCCAGCGCCCAGTCGAGGACCTGGCGCACGTCCTCGGCCAGGTGGAAGGTCATCCGCTCCCGCACCGCCTCGGGGACGTCGTCGAGGTCGGGGCCGTTGCGGGCCGGGAGGATGACCGTGGTCAGCCCCGCCCGCTCCGCCGCGAGCACCTTTTGCTTGACGCCGCCGATCGGCAGCACCCGGCCCTGCAATGTGACCTCGCCGGTCATGCCGACATCGGCCCGTACCGGACGACCGGTGACCTGGGACACGATGGCCGTGGTCATCGTGACGCCGGCCGACGGGCCGTCCTTCGGAACGGCGCCGGCCGGCACGTGGACGTGGAACCGCCGGTCCGCGAGCTTGGTCGCGTCCATGCCGAGGTCACCCGCGTGCGCCCGGACGTAGGTCAGAGCGATCTGGGCGGACTCCTTCATGACGTCGCCGAGCTGGCCCGTGAGCTGGAGCCCGGGGTCGCCGTCGAGCGCGGTCGCCTCGACGAACAGCACGTCGCCGCCGGCGCCGGTGACCGCGAGCCCGGTCGCCACACCCGCGGTCGCGGTGCGGTCCCGCACCGCCTCGGGCTGGAACCGCGCGCGCCCGAGGTGCGTGCGCACCTGGGCCTCGGCGATCGTCGTCGGTGTGGCGCTTGCGTCGGCTCCCGGCTCGTCGGACGCGGCGGCGTCGGCCTCGTCGCTCGCGATCGTCGCCGCGACCTTGCGCAGTAGGCGGCCGAGCTCGCGCTCGAGCGACCGGACGCCGGCCTCGCTCGTGTAGTCGGTGACGATCGTGCGCAGCGCGTCGTCGTCGATCGTGATGTCGGTCGGGCGCAGCCCGTTGCGGTCCAGCTGGCGGGCGAGGAGGTGGTCACGGGCGATCGCCACCTTCTCCTCCTCGGTGTAACCGTCGAGCCGGACCAGCTCCATGCGGTCGAGCAGCGGACCGGGGATCGTGTCGGCCACGTTCGCCGTCGCGAGGAACAGGACCCCGGAGAGGTCCAGGTCCACATCGAGGTAGTGGTCGCGGAACGTGTGGTTCTGCGCCGGGTCCAGCACCTCCAGCAATGCGCTCGATGGGTCACCCCGCCAGTCGGCACCGAGCTTGTCGACCTCGTCCAGCAGGATGACCGGGTTCATGGTCCCGGCCTCCTTGAGCGCCCGCGCAATCCGGCCGGGCATCGCGCCGACATAGGTCCGGCGGTGACCACGGATCTCGGCCTCGTCCCGCACGCCGCCGAGCGCGACGCGCACGAACTCGCGCCCGGTCGCCCGGGCGACGGACTCGCCGAGCGAGGTCTTGCCCACGCCCGGCGGACCGACGAGGGCCAGGATCAGGCCCGCGCCGCGCCGACGCGTGGAATCAGCGTCGTCGCGCTCGTCGAAGCCGCGGTCGGCGCGCAGCTTGCGCACCGCGAGGTACTCGACGATGCGGTCCTTCACGTCGGCCAGGCCGGTGTGGTCCGCGTCGAGCACGGCGCGCGCCTCGACAACGCCGAGGTGCTCGTCCGAGTGGACGCCCCACGGCAGGTCGAGGATCGTGTCCAGCCACGTGCGGATCCACCCCTGCTCGGGGTTCTGCGCGCCGGTCCGCTCGAACCGGACGATCTCGCGGTCGACGGCCTCGCGCACCGACTCCGGCAGCGCCACTGACGCGGCCCGCTCCCGGTACGCCTCGACCTCGTCGACCTCGCCGCCGTCCTCACCCAGCTCCTTGCGGATCGCCGCCAGCTGCTGGCGGAGCAGGAACTCGCGCTGCTGCTTCTCCATGCCGTCGGTGACCTCGTGCCGGATGCGCTCGTGCAGCTCGTGCTCGGCGAGAAGGTCGCGGGCGAACCCGAGCGCACGCTCCACGCGGTCCTGCGGGTCGGCGGCCTCCAGCAGCTCGACCTTGCGCTGGGGCGGCAGGTCGCTCCAGGAGCCGAAGCCGTCGGCGAGCGCGGCCGGTTCGGTGGTCGTGCGCAGCAGCTCGGGCAGCCGCCGCGAGCGCCGGCGCTCCGCGAGCACGGTCAGGATGGCGCGCAGCTCACGACCCAGCTCCGCGACGCGCTCGGTGGCGGGCGGGTCGACGATCTCGTGCGTCGTGACGCGCAGACCCGCGCCGGTGTCGGTGCCGGTGACGCCGGCGCCGAGGCGGGCCCGGTGCAGGCCGCGCAGGATCGCGGCGACGACCCCGTTGGGCAGCTCACCGGACTCCTCCACCACTGCGACGGTGCCGACGCGTGCGTACTGACCGTCGATCCGGGGCACGAGGAGCAGACGGCCGTCACCGCCGGTGGCCGCGGCGACCGCGGCCCGCGCGTCGTCGGTGTCGAGCGTGAGGGTGACGACGCTCTGGGGCAGCACCACCCCCGCCGTCAGGGGCAGGACGGGCAGTGCGGACGTGTCGAGTTCGGCGTCCAGTTCGGGCATGTCGGGACTCCAGTCGAATTGAGTGCAACGGACTCAACTCTGGACCGGTGCCGGCTATTCCCGACCTCCCACCTCAGTTTTCACACCTCACGCCCCGAGCCGGAGCGCAGCGGAGGCGAGCAGTCGTGGAGCGTGCCCGCAGGGCCGCCGGAGGGGTACCCCCGGAGGCGAGCGGAGCGACCATCAACTAGGCAGGCAGTTGGGCCTCGATGGCCGAGACGAGGGCGGGGTCCTCAGGGGTGACCGCGGGGTTGAACCGGCCGACGACCTCACCCTCGGGGCTGACGAGGAACTTCTCGAAGTTCCAGCGGATGTCGCCCGTGTGTCCGTCGGCGACATCGGGCGTCTCCTCGAGCTCGGCGTAGAGCGGGTCCCTGCCGTCGCCGTTGACCTCGATCTTGGCCATGAGCGGGAACGTCACGCCGTAGTTGACGCTGCAGAACTGCTGGATCTCCTCCGCCGTGCCGGGCTCCTGCTCGAGGAACTGGTTGCACGGGAATCCCAGGATGGTGAACCCGCGGTCGCCGTAGGTGTCGTACAGCTTCTGGAGCCCCTCGTACTGGGGGGTCAGCCCGCACTTGGACGCCACGTTGACGACGAGAACGGCCTTGCCCTTCTGGTCGGCAAGCGAAGCGGGCCCGCCGTCGAGCGCGGTCACCGAGTGGTCGTAGAAGGCCATGGCGGTCTCTCCTGGTCTGGCGTCGGGGGTCGCGTGCAAGGCGCGAGCCGCGGCATTCTAGGAGTGTCTCCGGAGCTTGCGCAGGGTGGCGGCCATCTGCCGGTCGGCGAACGCGGCCACCGGCGCGCCGCCCTTGGCGAGCGCCGCGGTACCGGGGTCCGCGGTGATGATCCGCTTCCCCTTCTCGATCCCGGCCACGATCGAGGCGGCGACGGTCGCCGCGGTCCGCGGCTTGACGCCCGCGGAGACGGCCGCCGTCTCGGGTGGCTTGATCAGGTTCTCGGCCTCGAGCCCGGGGGTGAGGGTGTCGGGCGGGAACACGCACGCGGCATAGATGCCCCGGTCGGCGAACTCGGCGTGCAGGGTGGCCATGAGCCCCCGCACCGCGTACTTGGGCGGCGCGTAGGCCCCGAAGCCGAACACGCCGAGCAGCGCCGCGGTCGACGCGATGCCCACCAGTCCCCCACTCCCCCGCTCGAGCATCGCGGGGAGCACGGCACGGATCGGGTGGAGCGTGCCGAAGTAGATCAGATCCATCTGGCGGTGGAAGTCGTCGAGGCCCATCTGCTCGAAGTAGGCCGGGTGCGAGGCCCCGGCCGAGCTGACCAGGAGGTCGACCGGTCCCTGCGCGCCGGTCAAGGTCGCGAGTGCGGTGTCGACGGCATCGGGATCGGTCACGTCGGCCGGAGCCCAGGTCGCGCCGCCGATCGCGGTCGCGGCCGACTCGAGCAGGTCCGCCCGGCGGGCCAGGAGCGACACCCGCGCGCCCTTCGCCGCGAGCAGCCGCGCCGTCTCGAGCCCGATCCCCTGGGAGCCTCCCGTGACGAGGGCGTGGACGCCGGCGACCTGCACGCCTACTCCGGGGCGATCATGTGCTCGGGTCGGACGACGCGATCGAAGTCCTCGGCCGAGATCGCGCCGAGCGTCATCGCCGCCTCGCGCAAGGTGGTGCCGTCCTTGTGCGCCTTCTTCGCGATGGCGGCCGCGGCGTCGTAGCCGATCACCGGGTTCAGCGCGGTGACGACCATGAGCGACTCGTCCACGTACTGGCGGATGCGCGGGAGGTTCGGCTCGAGCCCGTCGACGCAGAACTCGCGGAAGTTCCGGCACGAGTCGGTGAGCAGGTCCACCGAGTGCAGGAAGTTGAAGATCATCACCGGCTTGAAGACGTTGAGCTCGAAGTTGCCCTGCGAGCCGGCGAAGCCGACTGCGGTGTCGTTGGCGAACACCTGGATGCAGCACATCGTGAGCGCCTCGGACTGCGTGGGGTTCACCTTGCCGGGCATGATCGAGCTCCCCGGCTCGTTCTCCGGCAGCAGGAGCTCGCCGAGCCCGGCCCGGGGGCCCGAGCCCAGCCAGCGCACGTCGTTCGCGATCTTCATGAGGCTCACCGCGAGCGTGCGGACCGCGCCGTGCGCGAACACGAGGTCGTCGTGTGACGCGAGCGCGGCGAACTTGTTCGGGGCCGACCGGAACGCCAGGCCGGTGAGCTCGGCGATCTTCGCCGCGGCGCGCTCGGCGAACTCCGGGTGGGTGTTGAGCCCGGTCCCGACGGCCGTGCCGCCGATCGCGAGGTCGTAGAGCCCGTCGAGCGACTCCTCGATCCGGAGCAGGTCGGCGTCGAGCTGGGCGACGTAGCCGGAGAACTCCTGCCCGAGGGTCAGCGGTACCGCGTCCTGCAGGTGCGTGCGGCCGATCTTCACGATGTCGGCGAAGTCGCGCGCCCGCTGGTCGAGCGCGTCGCGCAGCTCCCGCACCGACGGGATCAGGCGGCGCAGCACCTCCTCGACCGCGGCGACGTTCATGGCCGTCGGGAACGTGTCGTTCGACGACTGGCTCATGTTCACGTGGTCGTTCGGGTGGACCGGGGACTTCGACCCGAGCTCACCGCCCGTGAGCTCGATCGCCCGGTTGGAGATGACCTCGTTGACGTTCATGTTCGTCTGGGTGCCCGAACCGGTCTGCCACACGAACAGGGGGAAGTGGTCCGCGAGCGAGCCGGCGATGACCTCGTCGGCCGCGGCGACGATCGGCGCGCAGCGATCGTCCGAGAGCTTGCCCAGGTCGCGGTTGACGAGCGCAGCCGCCTTCTTCAACACCGCCATCGAGCGGATCACCGCGGTCGGCATGTGGTCGTCCGCGACCGAGAAGTGGTGCAGCGACCGCTCGGTCTGCGCGCCCCAGTAGCGGTCCTTCGCCACGAGGATCGGGCCCATGCTGTCGGTCTCGACCCGCTCGGTCTCGGTCGGCTCCATTGCTCCCCCTTCGATCAGGCGGACGACGGTACCAAGGGCCCCGGAGCCCTCACCGATCCAGCACCGCGACCACCTCGACGTGGCTCGTGTGGGAGAAGAGGTCGATCGGCGTGGCGCTCGTCAGCCGGTATCCCTCGCCGGCGAGCAGCCCGACGTCGCGCCCGAGCGCGGCCGCGTCGCACGCCACGAGCACGACCCGGCCCGCGCCGGTGCGCGCGATCCGCGGCACGATGTCGGCGCCCAACCCGGCCCGGCTCGGGTCCGCGATCACGACGTCGGCGGGGGTCGGATCCCAACGCCCGACGTCGCCACGCTCGACCCGGACGTCGAGCCCGGTGAGGTTGCGCTTGGCGTCCTTGGCCGCGGCGGGATTCCCCTCGACCGCCACCACCGAGCGGCCCTTCCGCGCGACGGTGCCGGCGAACAGGCCGACCCCGGCGTAGAGGTCCACGACCGACACCGCGTCGTCGGGCACCGCGGCCGCGACCGCCGCCGCGAGGACGTCGGCACCGTCGGTGCGCGTCTGGAAGAACGATGTCGCCGAGATGCGCCAGCGGCGCCCGGCCGCCTCCTCCGCGAACACCGCGTTGGCACCGCGCTCGAGCTCGTCGGCGCCGATGCCGACGACGTCCTCGGGCAAGGTCAGGTACCGGGTCGTCGGGTAGGCGATGACGAGCCGCTCGCCGGTGCGGGTCCCGCAGCGCAGCTCGGCCTCGGTGACGCCGTCGAAGGACACGCGCTGGATCAGCGCGTCCAGCAGCGGGTGGGCGACGAGGCAGGAGTCGACGAGCACCGGGTCGTGCGAGCTCGCCCGCCGGAACGCGGGACGTCCCTTGCGGATCAACACCCGGATCGAGGTCCGGAAGTCCTCGTCCGCGAGGACGACGGGCTCGGCGACGAGGGTGTCCGCGTCGGGAAGCTTGGCGATGCGGCTGAGCGCGTCGACCACGATGTCCCGGCGCAGGCGGCGTTGCGCGGCCGGGAGGATGTGCTGCCACTCGCAGCCGCCACAGCCGGCCATCACGTGGCGGCAGGGCGGCGTCGTGCGGTCGGGCGACCGCTCGAGCACCTCGACGACGCGCGCCCGTGCGAAGGACTTCTTCGCCGTCGTGATCTCGACGCGCACCGCCTCGCCGGGGATCGCCCCCTCGATCAGCACCACGCGCCCGTCGGGGTCGCGTGCGAGGGCCTCCCCGCCCGCGACGACCTTCTCGGGCGTGAGCTCCAGGCCCGTCACCTCAGGCTCTTGTACTTGATGCGGTGGGGTTGGTCGGCCTCGGCACCGAGCCGCTGGTGCCGGTCGGCCTCGTAGTCGGAGAAGTTGCCCTCGAACCAGCGGACCTCGGAGTCGCCCTCGAACGCGAGCACGTGGGTCGCGATGCGGTCCAGGAACCAACGGTCGTGGCTGATGACCACTGCACAGCCGGCGAACGCGAGGAGACCGTCCTCGAGCGCGCGCATGGTGTCGACGTCGAGGTCGTTGGTGGGCTCGTCGAGCAGCAGGACGTTGCCACCCTGGGTCAGCACCTTGGCGAGGTGGACGCGGTTGCGCTCACCACCGGAGAGCTTGCCGACGGGCTTCTGCTGGTCCGAGCCCTTGAAGTTGAAGCTCGCGACGTACGCACGCGAGTGGATCTCTCGATTGCCGACCACGATGTGGTCCCGGCCCCCGGTGATCTCCTCGAAGACGGTGTTGTCACCGGCGAGCGAGTCCCGGCTCTGGTCCACGGAGGCGAGCTGGACCGTCGATCCGATACGCAGGCTCCCACCGTCGGGGGCGTCGTCCGCGCCGGGATCGGAACCCGCGGCCGCTGCGATGATCATGCGGAAGAGCGTCGTCTTGCCCGCGCCGTTGGGACCGATCACGCCGACGATGCCACCGGGCGGGAGCATGAAGGACAGATCGTCGATCAGCAGCCGGTCGCCGAAGCCCTTGCGGAGGTGCTCGGCCTCCACCACGACGTCGCCCAGGCGCGGTCCGGGCGGGATCGAGATCACGAGCTGGTCGGCACGCCCCTCGGCCGCCTCGGCCTCCGCGACGAGCGCCTCGTACGCGTTGATGCGGGCCTTGCCCTTGGCCTGGCGGGCGCGCGGCGCGAGCCGGATCCACTCGAGCTCGCGGGCGAGCGTGCGCTGGCGCGCCTGGTCGGACTTCTCCTCCTGCGCGAGCCGGGCTTCCTTCTGCTCGAGCCAGGACGAGTAGTTCCCTTCCCACGGGATGCCGCGGCCGCGGTCGAGCTCGAGGATCCAGCCCGCGACGTTGTCGAGGAAGTACCGGTCGTGGGTCACCGCGACGACGGTGCCGTGGTACTCACCGAGGAAGCGCTCGAGCCACGCGACCGACTCGGCATCGAGATGGTTGGTGGGCTCGTCGAGGAGCAGCAAGTCCGGCCGGGAGAGCAGCAGGCGGCACAGCGCGACGCGGCGACGCTCGCCACCGGAGAGCTTGTCCACGGCGGCGTCGCCGGGCGGCAGCCGCAGCGCGTCCATCGCGATGTCGATGGTGCGCTTGAGGTCCCAGGCGCCGGCTGCCTCGATCTGCTTCTCGAGCGCGGCCTGCTGCTCGCCGAGCTTGTCGTAGTCGGCGTCGGGATCGGACCAGCCGGCGAGCACGGCGTCGTAGCGCTCGAGCAGCGACGCGGTCTCGCCGACGCCGTCCATCACGTTGCCGAGCACGTCCTTGGCCGGGTCGAGCTGGGGCTCCTGGTGGAGCAGGCCCACCGTGAACCCGGGGGTGAGGCGCGCCTCGCCGGAGTAGCCGTCGTCCTCGCCGGCCATGATCCGCAGGAGGCTCGACTTGCCGGCCCCGTTCGACCCGAGCACGCCGATCTTGGCTCCGGGGTAGAAGGAGAGGTTGATGTCCTCCAGCACCTGGCGGTCGGGTGGATGGAAGCGCGAGAGGTTGCGCATGGTGAAGATGAACTGGTGGGCCACGGGGCCGACGGTAGCGTGCGCCACCGAGGAGGGACCGAAGTGACGAATGCGATCGATGCCCTGTCCGAGTCCTACGTCGCGGCGTATGCCCGGCTCGATCCCATCGGCGCCACCGGCGCCGGGATCACCGGTCACGACGACGAGCTGACCGACTTCTCCCCCGACGCGGCCGACGAGCGCGCCGAGCACGACCGCGCCACCCTGCGCGCGCTCGACGCGACCGAGATCACCTCCGACGCCGACCGGGTCGCCGCCGGAGTCATGCGCGAGCGCCTCGAGACCTCGGTGCTGCTGCACGAGATGGGTGAGCACCTGCGTTCGATCGCGGTGCTCGGCTCCAGCGCGCAGGAGGTCCGGGAGGCTTTCGACCTGCTCCCGACCGAGACGGAGGCCGACTGGGCGACGATCGCGGCGC
Source organism: uncultured Acidimicrobiia bacterium (assembly GCA_963801105.1). GTDB lineage: Bacteria > Actinomycetota > Acidimicrobiia > IMCC26256 > JAENVU01 > JAENVU01. The sequence continues at coordinate 2,269,986 of CAWDDH010000003.1, read as the reverse complement.
GCATGGCGCGGGTGCCCGAGTGCCTCGGCACGCTGCAGGCCGCGTACACCGAGGGGATCGCCCAGGGGCTCGTGGCGGCGCGCCGCCAGGTGGTGGGCACGATCCAGCAGGTCGAGGTCTGGGCGGGCACGGATGCCGACCGGACCCGTCCGTACTTCGAGGCGCTGGCGGACCAGGTCGAGGCGTCGGGTGTCGGGGGGCCCTCGCTCGCGGCCACCGTGCGCGACCGCGCCGCGCACGCGACCGCGGCGCTCGACGCCTTCGCCCGCTACCTCACGTCGGAGTACTCACCGCACGCCGACGAGCGCGACCCCGTCGGCGAGGAGCGCTACGCGACCAAGGCCCGCGTGTGGAACGGCACGACGCTCGACCTCCACGAGACCTACCAGTGGGGGTGGGACGAGCTGGCTCGCATCGAGCACGCGATCGGTCAGGTCGCGGCGCGCATCCTCCCGAACTCGTCCGTCGGCGAGGTGATCGAGCTGCTCGAGACCGACCCCGCCCGGGCGATCGAGGGCGAGGACAACCTGCGCGCCTGGCTCCAGGACCTGATGGACCGCACGATCAGCGAGCTGAACGGCGTCCACTTCGACATCCCCGAACCCGTGCAACACGTGGAGGCCATGATCGCCCCACCCGGTGGTGCCTCGGCGATGTACTACACCGGGCCGTCGGAGGACTTCAGCCGGCCGGGCCGCACCTGGTATCCGACGCTCGGCAACACCCGCTTCCCGCTCTGGGGCGAAGTGTCGATCTGCTACCACGAGGGCGTCCCCGGCCATCACCTCCAGGTCGCGCAGGTGCGCTACCTCGCGGACCAGCTCACCCGGTTCCAGCGGCTGCTCGCATGGACCTCCGGCCACGGCGAGGGCTGGGCGCTCTACGCCGAGCGGCTCATGGGCGAGCTCGGCTACCTCGAGAACCCCGACTACGAGCTGGGCATGCTCCGCGCGCAGGCGATGCGCGCGGTGCGCGTGATCGTCGACATCGGCATGCACCTCGAGCTGCCGATCCCGGCGGGCGAGTCCTACCATCCGGGTGAGCGCTGGACGCCCGAGCTCGCGCTCCCGTTCGTGATCAGCCGCGCGATGTTCCCCGAGCAGTTCATGCGCTCGGAGGTGGACCGCTACCTCGGCATCCCCGGCCAGGCGATCTCCTACAAGGTGGGCGAGCGGGTCTGGCTCGAGTGCCGGGCGGACGCCAAGGCGCGCAAGGGATCCGCGTTCGACCTCAAGGACTGGCACCGCCACGCCCTCGACCTCGGCTCCATGGGCCTCGACCAGTTCCGCGCCGAGATGGCCCGGTACTAGGAGTCCTGAGCGTGAGCGCCGCCATCGCCAGATTGTGGACCGTGGTGGTGGTGCTGCTCGTCGGCGTGATCCCGCTCGGGTGCGATGGTTCGCGCGGCGAGGCGGCCCGCGCGCCGCTGGACGCCGGCTTCGTGATCCCGCCGAGCTCGACGGTGTTGGCCGGACCGACACCAGACCTGTCGTCCTACGCGACCGATCCCGGTTCGCGTCCACACCGCGCGTGGGGCGCTGTTCTCACGGTGCGGGGCGGTGCGCGATCCACCTACGCCGACCTCGCGCACCAGGCGCGCACCAAGAGGATCACCATGACCCCAGCCGACGAAGCCCCACGCTCCGACCTCGGGTGTGAGGCCGAGCCCGGACTGGTCGACGCTCGCCAATACCCGGGTGTTGCTCGACGCCTCGTACTACGCGTGCCAGCGGAACCACCTCACCGTCCTGGCGGTGAACGGACACGCCGACGAGGTCTGGCGCCGAGCACTGGCCGGGCAGCCGTTCGTCGGTGCAAGGGCGACGATCGCTGGGCACGAGGTCCGCTTCGCGACCCAGCTCGACGCCGATCCCTCAGTCCTCACGATGGACGACGCCGGCCCGGCCGGAACGACGCTCACCATCACCACGTGCGAGGGCTGAGCTCCGAGGTCACCTCGAGTCCTGATCGTCCCCTGATCCGTTCCGCGGAACGCTCGGGCGCTCATCGTCCCCTGATGGGTTCCGCGGAACACTTTCATCGTCGAGTGACCGTCGGGGTTCGGGCGGGTGGGTGCTCCAGATCGCGGTCATGGTCCAGTCGAGGTCGAGGCGCTCCCCCTCCGAGAGTGACGCGATCGACTGCGGGGTGATCGCCGGCCCGGCCGCCCGGTGGGTCTCGACGATCGCGTCGGCGGTGGAGGGTGGCGGCGGGACCACGACCTCGGACACGAGCGCGCCGCGGGGATCGACGAACCCGAACCCGCCCCGGCCGTCGGCCTCCACCCGCCAGCCACCCTCGTGGACCGACCGGTGATGCGTCGGACACACCATGATCAGGTTGGCCCGATCGGTCGGACCGCCGCGCGCCCAGTGCACGACGTGATGGGCGCGCAACCGGGTGCGCTGGGTACAACCGGGGAACCGGCACCGGCCCTCGTCCCGAGCGAGGACCGCCCGGCGCAACGCCGGGTTCGGCACCCGAGCGCGTCGGCCGAGGTCGAGCGTCCGGCCGTCGAGGCCCGGACCGTCGGATCCGACCGAGACCCGGATGCCGCCGTCGCAGGCGAGCCGGCGCACCGCCTCGGTCGACACCGCGAGCCCGTCCAGGTCACAACGTCCGGGGACGTCGTCACGCAGCGTCTCGGCGTCGACGTGGACGACCACCTCCGCCCCGGAGCGGTCGGCATCGGGTTCCAGGAACGCGTCGACGACGGCCTCGAACCCCCGCACGCGCCGCACGTTCGGATCCTCCCGGTCCCGGTCGAACGGCACGTCGGCCGCCGCCGCGTCGATCGCGGCCATCGCCTTCGCCGCCACGTCGGCCGGGAGCCGCGCCGTGATCGTCACCGTGCCGTCCTCGTTCGAGTGCATCGAGACGCCCGACGCATCCAACGCCGCCCGTGACCGGTCCGGATCCGCCGCCCTACCCGCCGCCCCGTGCGCCCGCGCGATCCGCTCCAACTGGTTCGCCGTCGTGTGCCGGGCGAGCTCGACGAGCTCCTCCTCCCGATCGGGCCTCACGAACCGCGTCAGCGCCCGCACCTTGGAGAAGGAGAGCTGGCCACGAGCGAACTCCCGGTGCGTGACCGGCAGCTCCGCGAGCGCCCGCGCCACCCGGACGTGTTCGTGCGCGGCGCGGGGACCGACCCCGCACTTCCACGACACCCAGTGCGCCATCGACCGCGCCTCCCAGCCGGCCCACGCCTCCCGCCGGTCCAGCTCCGCCACCACGTCCAGGAACCGACAGGTCGCCGCCGCCAGATGCCCGGCCAGCGTGGCCGCCTCCGCCTCCAGCCGCTCCGTCGCCATCGACGCCAACTGCGTCGGCGCACCGTCGACGGAGTTGGCGCTCGTCACCGTCATCACGAACCTCCCGCTCGAACGCCCGCCGAGCCGGACGTTCGCGGATCGTACGACGCAGGTGTGACCACCAATCGGACCCGCCGACGGGAAGAGCGTTCCGCGGAACGCTCGGCAGACCTAGAGGACCGGGCGGTTGGTCCAGCGCCCGTCGGGCGTGCGGAACCAGCCACCGGCGGCGAGCGAGCCGCCGTCGGCGTGGATGGTGGTGCCGGTGACGAAGGCGGAGAGGTCGGACGCGAGGAACAGCGCGACGCCGGCGATGTCGTCCGCGGTGCCGAAGCGGCCGACAGGGACCCAGGCGGGGATCCGGTCGGCCTGCTCGGGTGCGACCCACTCCGAGTAGCGGACCTGGAGCGACTCGGTGAGGTCCGGGGCGATGGCGTTGACCCGGACCCCGGCGTTGCCGAGATCGACCGCGAGGCTGCGGGTGAAGCCGGTGACCGCGGCCTTGTACGCGCTGTACACCGGCCGGCTCGGGATGGCGCGGAACGCCTCGACCGAGCTCACGTTCACGATGCTGCCGCGGCCGCGCTCGATCATCCCGTCGACGAACGCGCGGGTGCACAGCAGGACGTGACGCAGGTTGACCGCGTGCAGCGCGTCCCACTCGTCGGGACCGTGCTCGAGGAAGTCGTTCCCCCGCGTGAGGTAGTGCCCGACGTTGTTCACCAGGACGTCGACGACCCCCGCACCGGCCGCCAGCGCGGTGACGGCCGCCGCGTCGGTCACGTCGACCACGACCGCGGACACCTCGCCGCCGGACGCCACGATCGCGTCGGCGGTCTCCCGGGCCCGCGCCGCATCGATCTCGGCGACGACGACCCGCGCGCCCTCGGCGGCGAAGCGCTCGGCGATCGCGCGCCCGATCCCGCCACCGCCGCCGGTGACGACGGCCGACCGGCCGGCGAGCAGCCCCGCCCCGGACGACTCGGTGGTCACGGAGCGGGAAGCGTCACGCGACCCGTCGCGATCGCCGCCGCCTCCGCCGCCTCGAGCTGTTGCTCCACGATCGCGAGCCCACCGGTCCAGAAGCCGGGGTCGGCAAGGTCGCAGTCCACGATCTTGCCGAGCTCCTCGGGCGACTTCGAGCCGCCCGCGGCGAGCAGCTCGAGGTACGCGGGCACGAAGTCGGCGCCGCGCTCCTCGTACCGGCGGTACACCGACAGCGCGAGCAGCTGACCGTAGGCGTACGCGTAGACGTAGCCCGGCGTGCCGATGAAGTGCGGCACGTAGGACCACCACGTGCGGTAGCCCTCGGTCACCTCGACCGCGTCGCCGAGCATCGGGGTCTGCGTGTCGGCCCATGCGTTGCAGAAGTCCTCGACGCTCAGCTCGCCGACCTCGCGCCGGTGGGTGTGCACGGCGTGCTCGAACCGGTTCATCGCGATCTGACGGAACACCGTCGCGATCTGGCCTTCGAGGCTCTCCGCGAGCAGCGCGAGCCGCGCGTCCGGATCGGGGGTCGCGTCGAGCAGGCGGCCGAACGTGACCGTCTCGCCGAAGACCGACGCCGTCTCGGCGAGCGTGAGCGGCGTGCTCATGTGGAACACCCCCTGACCGCGCGACAGGTAGGCGTGGAGCCCGTGCCCCATCTCGTGCGCGAGCGTGAGCACGTCGCGCCGGCTCGACGTCCAGTTGAGCAGCAGGTAGGGGTGGTGCGAGGGCACGGTGTACGCGCAGAAGGCGCCCGGCCGCTTCCCCGGGCGCATCGGCGCGTCGATCCACGACTCTGCGAAGAACCGCTCCGCGATCGACGCCAGCTCGGGTGAGAACGACGCGTACACGTCCATCACGAGCCCGCGCGCCTCGTCCCAGCCGAACTCGACCTCCGATTCGGCGACGCTCGCCATCCGGTCGTAGTCGGCGAGCCGGTCCACGCCGAGCAGCTGCGCCTTGAGCGCGTACCAGCGCTGCGGGATGTCGTACCGGTGGACCACCGCCTCGACGAGCGCCTGCACGGATTCGTCGCTCGCCTCGTTGGCGAGGTTCCGGCTCGCCACCCACGAGTCGTAGGAACGGAGCCGGTCGTCGGTCGACTTGTCGGCCAGCAACGTGTTGAACACGAACGCCCGCGTCCGCAACCCCGGCGCGAGCCCCTCGGTCACCGCCGCGGCGGCGCCGGCGCGCACCGAGCGGTCCGGGGAGCTGAGGCGGGACAGTCCCTGCTCGAGCGGCACCGACTCGCCGTCGAGGTCGACCGTGATCGCGGACGTCAGCTCGCTGAAGAGCCGGGACCAGGCACTCGCACCGGTGACGTCCTTCTCCGCGAGGATCTTCTCCTCGGGCTCGGTGAGCAGGTGTGGCCGGTACCGGCGCGCGGAGCGCAGGTAGTAGGCGCAGAACGCGAGCCGGTCGTCGGCGAGCAGCGCATCGGCCACCTCGTCGGGCACGGCGGCCCACTCCAGCTCGAGGAAGATCACACGGGTCGCGATCGCGGTGGACTCCTCGTCCACGCGCTGCATGAGAGCGCCGCGCTCGGGATCGCCGGTGTCGACGGTGAAGCGCAGACCGGCGTACGAGCCGGCGCGCCCGAGGTGCTCCTGGAGGTCACCGACGAGCCCCATCACCTCCGCGAGGCCTCCCGCGTCGAGCGTCGCGATCGTGCCACGGGCCTGCTCGATCGCTCCCGCGAGGCGGGTCGCCTCACGCAGGTGGTCCTCGACGCCGGCGATGCCCTCGTCCTCCACGAGCGGCTCGAGATTCCAGGCGACGTCGGCCGCGGTCAGATCCGTCCCGGTTGCAGTCATGGCGTGCAGGCTACGCGGCGGCGACGGCAGCGGAGTTCCGCCGCATCACGCGAGCCGTCGGCCAGGATGACGGGATGCCCGCGACCCGCTCGTCCGCCCGCGCCGACGCCGGGACGTTCGGTCGGTTCGGGGCGCACGGCCTCATCGTGGCGGTCGGCCTCGCCGCGGCGGTCGGCCTGGCGGCCTGCTCGAGCTCCGGCTCGCCGGGCGTGACTCGCTCGAGTCCGCCGACGCCCCGGCCCGACGCGTACTCCACGGCCGGCGGCGACCGCGGCTACGACGTCGGCCACTACGACCTGCGTCTCCGGTACACGCCGGACCACGCCGACGTCACCGCGACCGCGCGTATCGACGCGACCGCCACCCGGGCGCTGCGCACCATCCGGCTCGACCTCGTCGGCCTCACCGTCGACGGCGTGACCGTCGACCGACGCCGGGCGACGGTACGCCGGAGCGACGGCGTGCTCGGCGTGCACCCCGCGCAGGCGCTGAGCGCGGGCCAGGCGTTCCGGATCGAGATCCACTACCACGGAGTGCCCCGCGCGCTCCCGGATCCGACCGAGCCCGGCTCCGGCCCCGGCGGGTCGATCGGGTGGAACCGCACGCGCGACGGGAACGTCTTCGTCGTCAGCGAACCCGACGGGGCGCGCACCTGGTTCCCGAGCAACGATCGGCCCGCCGACAAGGCGACCTTCTCCATCCGCGTCGACGTGCCCACCCGCCTGACCGCCGCGGCCAACGGGCACCTCGTCCCCACCGGGCTCCACGCCGGTCGGCGGACGTGGCACTGGGAGATGGACCGTCCGATGGCCACCTATCTCGCCACGGTCGTCGTCGCCCCGATGCGCGAGGAGACCGCGGTGAGCCCCGCCGGGGTCCCGCTCCGCAGCTTCGTCCCCGACTCGCTCTCCCCGCGCGCGGTCCGGGGCTTCGAGCCGACGGGGGCGATGGTCGACTACTTCGCGTCGGTCTTCGGGCCGTATCCGTTCGGGGAGTACGGCGAGGTCACCGTCGACCGTGACCTCGGGTACGCGCTCGAGACCCAGACGCTCGCGCTCTTCGCCCGCGACATGCTCGGGACCGATGTCGACGCCGAGCTCGTCGTCGCCCACGAGCTGGCGCACCAGTGGTTCGGCGACTCGGTGGGGATCCGGCACTGGTCCGACATCTGGCTCAACGAGGGGTTCGCCGAGTATTCGCAGTACCTCTGGATGGCACACGCCCACCCGGACTTCGACCTCGACCGCACCATGGCCGGCCTGCGCGCGTCCGACGCCGCCCGCCTCGGCCCGATCCTCGATCCCGGCGCCCGCGCGATGTTCTCCACGAGCGTCTACGAGCGGGGCGCGCTGACCCTGCACGCGCTCCGGCGCACCGTCGGCGACGACGTGTTCTTCCGGATCCTCTCGACCTGGGCCGCCGAGCACCGGTACGCCACCGCGACCACGGCCGAGTTCGTCGCCCTGGCCGAGCGGATCTCCCGACGCCCGCTCACGGCGTTCTTCCACGCCTGGCTCGAGCGCCCGACGGTCCCGCCCCTCCCCCGCTGAGCGGCACGGGACGGCCGCCCCGACCCGGGGGTCAGGGAGTAGGGGTCATCTCGGCGAGCGCTTCGGGGAGCGGGTCGTGGTGCACGACCGCGAGCGTCTGGGTCGCGCGGGTGAGCGTCACGTAGAGCATGCGCAGGCCCGGGCGGTCGGGCGCCACGAGGGAGGCCGGCTCGACGACGACCACGTGGTCGAACTCCAGGCCCTTCGCGTCGAGTGCGGTGAAGATGCCGACGCGCGCGTCGAGCGCCTCGGGCCCGGTGGCCACCGCGCCGACGTCGGCGAGCGCGTCGACGAGACCCGCGTGGAGCTCGAGGGGCGCGATCACCGCGATGGTCCCCCGCCGGCCCGCAAGCTCGCGCGCGGTCGCGGCCGCCGCCTCGACGACGTTCTCGACCCGCCGGAACTCGGGCCGGTCGCCCGTCGCCCGGACCGAGCGCGTGGCGGGGATCTCCGGTGCGGCCACCGCCAGCAGCCGGTTGGCGAGCTCCATGATCTCGCTCGGCGTGCGGTAGTTGACGGTGAGATCCACACGGCGGGGCACGTCGTTGGTGACCAGATGCGAGAGGACGTCGTCCCATCCCGAGGCCGCGCCGGCCCGGGACGCCTGACCGAAGTCGCCCACGAGCGTGCACGAGCCGGTCGGGCAGCGGCGCCCGAGCATGCGCCACTGCATCGGCGTGAGGTCCTGGGCCTCGTCCACGAGGATGTGGCCGAACATGCGCAGCTGCGGGATCCCGCTCCCACCCGCGCCCGGCTCGGTGAAGCGCGCGGCGAGGTCGGCCGCGGTCATGTACTGACCGAGCCCGAGCTCGCGGACGGTGCGCGTCGCGGCATCGGCCACGGCGCGGTCCATCTCCGAGCGCCGGCGCGACCGGCCGGGGCGCGCCGCCTCGACCGGGCCGCAGAGCGCGTCGGCCTCGTCGACGAGCGCGACGTCGGCGTCGGTCCAGTCGACGTCGCGCACCGACGCCGAGCGCGGCCGTTCGAGGAGCTCCTGCTCGGCCGGGCCGAGGATGCCCTCGCTCGCGGAGCGGATCGAGCGCGCGGAACGAGAAGAGGTCGTGGACCAGCTCGGCCCCGGAGAGGATCGGCCACATGCGCTCGAGCAGCGCGCGGACCTCGGGGGTGCGCCGCAGGCGGCCGCGGATCTCGCGCTCCCAGTCGGGTGGCGGCGCGTCCCCGCGGGCGAGCGAGCGCGCCACCTGCGGGTCGTAGTGCGCGTCGACGTCGGAGAGCTCGAGCATCTCGCGCTGCGTACGCGTCATCGCGTCGCGGTACTGGTGGATCAACCGGTCGAGGACCATGCGCTCGATGATCGGCCGCCGCTCGTTGTGCGTGCCGGGCTTGCGGCGCGTCCGCTCCGCGATGCGGCGGCAGTCCCGGCGCGGGATCCGCAGGCGCATGCCGTCGAACCGGAGCGTGACGTCCTGGCGCGGCGGTCGCTGGCGGTCTGCGAGTGCCCGCTGGAGCACGCTCGCCATCCGCACGTCGCCCTTCACCGTCGCGGTGACGGGATCCTCGGTCCGGACCGCGGCGAGGACCGGCTTCAGCCCGGTCACGGTCGCGAGCTGGACCTCGTCCTCGCCGAGCGACGGCAGGACCTGCTCGATGTAGCGCAGGAACACGGCGCTCGGTCCCACGAGGAGGACACCGTTGCCCGCGAGCTGGCGGCGGTAGGTGTAGAGGAGGTACGCCGCCCGGTGGAGCGCGACCGCGGTCTTGCCGGTGCCGGGGCCCCCGGAGACGATCAGCGCGCCCGGCAGATCGGCGCGCACGGCCTCGTCCTGCTCGGCCTGGATGGTGGCCACGATGTCGCCCATGCGACCGGTGCGCTCTCGCTCGAGCGCCGCGAACAACGCACCCTCGCCCATGACGGTGAGACCGGACTCACCAACGGCTCCCGCGTCGAACACCTCGTCGTCGAGGCCGACGACCTCACGGCCCCGCTTGGTCAGGATGTGGCGGCGACGCAGTACGCCCATCCGGGAGACCGCGGTCGCCCGGTAGAACGGCTCGGCGACCGGCGCCCGCCAGTCGATCACCAGCGGGGTGTGCTCGGCGTCGTCGACGCCGAGCCGTCCCACGTAGAAGCGCTGGGCGTCGTCGAGGTCGAGCCGCCCGAAGCAGAGCGGCGTGTCGCCGATGTCCAGCGCGGCGAGCCGGCGCTGGGTGGTCTCGACCGCGATGTCCCGTTCGAGCCGGGCCTGGTGGGTTCCGCCGCGGCGCACGTCCGCGTAGGCCTCGGCGACCGAGGAGGCCGAGGACCGCATCGCCTCCAGGCGCTCGTAGACCGCGTCGAGGTAGGCCTGCTCGGCGACGATCTCGGGGTCTTGTCGGGATGGCGACACAAATGGCTCCGCACCACGGGGAGCCGAAGAGTCTAGAAGGTCCGCCTCCGGGTATGCCGGGCCCGGTCCGCGCCGCGCGGGGACATGGCCCTCACGCCGCGCCGCTGCTGCCGATCTCGGAGACGAGCGCCCGGCGCCGGAACTGCTCCACCCCGGTCCCGACGACCACGTCGTGCGCGACGGTCATGAGCGGCCGGGCCACCCGGGCGAGCGCGCCGAGCACCGGGTTCCCCAGATCCAGCGACCAGACCAGCCGGGCGGTCGATCCGTACCCGTCGCCGGCAACCTCCAGCCGGGCCGGACCGCGCAGGTCGCCGTCGATCGTCGCGGCGACGAGACCCGGCCGCGGCTCCACGCCGGATCCGGATCCGCGGGGCGGGACCAGCTCGTTCACGTGGATCCGACAGTGCAGCGCGTAGGGCAGGGGCGACTGGATCGTGCAGGACGCGGTCGAGCCGGCGCGCAGGCCGTCGGCGTCGAACTCGCGCAGCCACGACCACCAGACCGGGTACGCGTCGGTGCGCTCCAGGACGCGCCAGAGCGTGTCCGGTGTGATCGGGAAGCTCCAACGGCGGTCGAAGCAGAACGGTGCGGCCACGGGCCCACCCTGACACGGCACCTGCGCCGATGCACGCACGGCGGCGCGGCGGGGCCCCGCGCGGCCGGGGACCCCGGGCGGCCTCAGACCTCGGGCGGCGCGGTGACCGTCACCGCGGCCGCATCGATCAGCACCGTGCGCCGGACCAGCTCCAGGCCCTCGGGCACCCGTCGGAGCTCGAGTCCACCCAGGTTCGGCACCGAGTGGGGCTCGGAGCCGAGCGCCCGCTCGACCACCCGGATCAGCCCGCCGTGGCTCACCACGATCACCGGCTCGGGGGCGGCGGCGATCTCGTGGATCGCGGCGAGCGCGCGATCGTGCAGCACGTCGTCGGGCTCGAAGCCCTCCGGCCGGCGGCCCTCGGCGAGATAGCCCGGCCACCCGGCCTCGATCTCGGTGTGGGTCCGGCCCTGCCACTCCCCCGCGTCGCGCTCCATGAGCCGGTCGTCGGGGTGCACGACCAGCCCGAGGCTCGCGGCGAGGACGCTCGCCGTCTCGTGCGCGCGGCGCAGGGGCGACGCACACACGCGCGTGATGCCGTGCCCCGTGATCGCCGCGGCAGCGACCTCGGCCTGGCGCCGGCCCAGGTCCGACAGCGGCGGATCGGCGCGCCCCTGCCACCGGCCGTCGGCGTTCCAGGTCGACTGACCGTGCCGGACGAGCAGGACGTGGGTCACCGACGCCGCCGGCGGGTCAATCGCGGTCCCAGGGCAGCACCGACGTCGGCTCGGCGGGCGGCGCCGAGGCATCCACCAGCTCGAACCGGCCGTTGCGGAACACGAGCGCGGCGGCCTTGCCCTCGAGCGGCGGGCGGAGGCTGCCCCGGCCCGGCTCGACGTAGACGCGCACCGTGCGCTTGCCGCTCGCGGTCGGCAGGTTGACGCGGTCCGACGCGGGCCACTTGACCGAGGACGGCGGCAGGACCAGCGACTGGTAGGTCCCGAACTTCTGCTTGGTCAGGCTGAGCACCACGCGCTCGGCCGCCGCGGCGGAGAGCGACGCGGGGAGCTTGAACCGGTCCATCTCCTCCTTGACGATCGCCTTGCGGTCGGCCTTGCCGGTGACCTTGCCCTCGAGAATGCGCGTCCGGGCCGCGTTCGACGCCTTGTTGACCCGCTCCAGGGTGCGTTGCAGCACGTCGTGGACGTCGGGCTCGGGCAGGAGACGGAAGCTGAGTGGCTCGGTCATGGGGCTCGCGAGTGTGCCCGATCGGCCCCGGCCGCGGCGAACGATTCACCCGAGGCCGGGCACCGGCCCCAGGACCGCCGACCCCGGAGCGCCGGCCCGGGTCCGGGCGGGCGCACCTGCTCCGGGACCGGCCCGGTCGGCCGGTGGCCGCGGGTCACCATCTCGCGACGAGCTTGCCCCAGGTCCCGCGCGTCGCGAGGCTCGCCAGGGCGGGCGGCACCTCGGCCATCGGGAGCTCGCGCGAGACGAGCGGCGCGATCGCACCCTCGGCGTGGAGACGCATCAGCTCGGCGTGGGTCTCGTGCACGAACTCGGGCCGCAGCATGTTGTAGAGCCCCCAGTGCACCCCGACCACCGCGTAGTTCTTGATGAGGACGTGGTTGGTCCGCGCCTCGGCGAAGCGCCCTCCCGTGAATCCGATCACGAGGATGCGGCCCTCGAACGCGATGCACTTGGTGGAGCGGTCGAACGTGTCGCCGCCGACCGGGTCGTAGATCACGTCGGCACCGCGACCGTCGGTGAACTCCTTCACCGCGTCGACGAAGTCGCCGGCGCGGTAGTCGACGACGAGCTCGGCCCCGAGGTCCCGGCACACCTGCACCTTCTCCGGCCCCCCTGCGGTCGCCACGACCCGCGCGCCCGCGGCCAGCCCGAGCTGGATCGCCGCAGAGCCGACGCCGCCGGCCCCGGCGTGGACGAGGAGCGTCTCGCCCTCGGCGAGCCGCGCCCGGCGGTGCAGCGCCACGTGACCGGTCTGGTAGGTGACGTGCAACGCGGAGGCGGCGGCGTCACCGAGCGAGTCGGGGATGGGGAACACCATCGCCGTGGGCGCGAGCGTCCGCTCGGTGAACCCGCCGTGTCCGAACGTGGGGATGGCGATGACCCGGCGACCGAGCAACGTGGGATCGGCACCCTCCCCGAGCTCGACGACGGTCCCCGCGACCTCGGCGCCCGGGGTGAACGGCAACGGCGGCTTGACCTGGTACTCGCCCCGGCACATCAGGACGTCGGGGAAGTTGAGCGACGCCGCGGCCACCTCGACCACCACCTCGCCCGGCCCCGCCACCGGCGCCTCGATCTCGTCGAGGGCCAGCACGGCCTCCGGCTCCCCCAGCTCGTGGACCCTCCATGCGCGCATCCGGCCGAGCGTACCGAGCCGGTCGACGGCGGCGGTCCCCACGCGCCAGGCTGGGGTCATGGGGAGCTTCACCAGGCACGAGATCGAGACCGCGTACGCGCACTACCGCGAGACCGCGAAGCGCTGCGCCGACAACGGCCAGCAGTGGGACGAGTGGGCGGACCTCTTCACCGAGGACGCCGTCTACCACGAGCACCTCTACGGCCGGTTCGAGGGCCGGGAGGCGATCCGCGCCTGGATCCAGACCACGATGAACGAGTTCCCGAACAACGAGATGACCGACTTCCCGGCCGACTGGTGGGTGGTCGACGAGGACAGGGGCTGGGTGATCGCCGCGGTCTGGAACCGCATGCAGGACCTCGGCGACGGCGAGGTGTACCAGGCGATCAACTGGTCCCGGCTCGACTACGCCGGCGACAACCAGTGGTCCTACGAGGAGGACATCTACAACGTCGAGGAGTTCGCCGTGATGGTCAAGGCGTACCTGACGGCGCGCCGGGCGAACCGGTAGCGTCCGCGCCCGACGCCGACCGCACGACCCAGGGGGATCCGCCATGCGCGCCGCCATGTTCACCGGAACGCTCGAACTGTCCGTGGAGGACGTCACCCCACTCGATCCGGGACCGAGCGACGTCGTCGTGCGGATCGGCGCCAGCGGCGTCTGCCACTCGGACGTCTCCGCCGCGAACGGCACGCTGCCCACGCCGTCGCCGTGCATCCTCGGCCACGAGGGCGCGGGCGTCGTCGAGTGGGTCGGCGCCGAGGTGACCCGCGTCGCGGTCGGCGACCACGTGATCGCGTCGTTCGTCCCCGCGTGCGGCAACTGCTTCTGGTGCCTGCACGGCCAGAGCAACCTGTGCGCGATGGGCAACGAGGTCTTCGTGACGCCGAAGGCCACCCGGGCCGACGGCAGCATCGCCATCAGCATGACCGGGCTCGGCACCTTCGCCGACCAGATGACCTGCAACCAGGCCAACGTCGTGAAGATCGACACCGACCTGCCCGACGCGCAGCTCGCGTTGATCGGCTGCGGGGTCACCACCGGCGTCGGCGCCGCGCTCAACACCGCCCGCATCGTGCCCGGCTCCACGGTCGCGGTGATCGGGTGCGGCGGTGTCGGTCAGGCCGTGATCCAGGGGGCGCGCATCGCCGGGGCGAGCCGCATCTTCGCGGTCGACCCGGTCGAGCTGAAGCGCAAGACGGCGGAGTCCTTCGGCGCGACCGACCTGGTCGACCCCGGCGCGGGCGACGCCGTGGCGCAGGTCATGGAGCTCACCGGCGGCATCGGCGCCGACTACACGTTCGAGGTCATCGGGCTGCCCGAGACGATCACCCAGGCGTACGCGATGGCGCGCCGGGGCGGCACCGCCGTCGTCGTGGGCATGCCGAAATGGGACTCGCAGGTGACGCTGCCCGGCTTCGAGCTGTTCTACGGCGAGAAGCGGCTACTCGGCTGCGTCTACGGCTCGGCTCAGGTGCGGGCCGACTTCCAGCGCCTGGTCGATCTCGTCGAGACCGGCCGGCTCGACCTCGGGTCGATGGTCACCGCACGGATCGGCCTCGACGACGTGAACGACGCTTTCCGCGCGATGCAGGCCGGCGAGGTCATCCGGTCGGTCATCACCCACGTCTGATCCGGCCGTGAGCACCGCGACCGTCGGCACGACCGCCCGCTTCCCGTCGTCGAGCCGCGACCACTCGGGTGACTTCGTGATCGCACGGCTGCGCGCGCCTCACCCCGTGACGATCCGCGCGCGTGACCTCGTGCCGACGCCCGGTCCCGGCTCCCTCGTCATCGTGCAGCGGCGGTCGCGCACCCCGTCAGGGGGCTGAGGACGTCAGCACCTCAGGAGGTGACGTCCTTGCGGCGGAACCACCAGAGGGCGATGCCGACGAAGACGATGACGTAGGGGATCTGCACCAACAGGTCCCGCCACATATCGCCGGTGAACCGGCCCCGGAGGAAGAGATCCGACCACGCGCCGCCGTAGTACGTCGGGAAGCCGTAGCGGATCGGGCCGATCGAATCGATCGCGCCGAGGATCGACGTCACGATGTAGAAGCCGACGGCGCCGAAGATCGCGCCGGCGGCGTTGTCGGTCATCGTCGAGAGCATGAAGGCGAACGCCGCGATCGCGGCGATGCCCCATCCGGCGAGCACGGTCGCCACCGCGAGGTGACCCAGCAGCTGCCCGACCGACTGGTGGACCCCGACGAGGGGCACGTCGAGGGCCTTGAACCCGAAGGCGATCCCACCGGCGAGCAGACCCGAGAGCGAGACCAGGACCGTGACCAGCGCGGCGAGGACCGCTGCACTGACGAGCTTGGCGACGAGCAACCGGCTCCTCGGGATGGGGCGGGTCAGGAGGAATCGCAGATTCCCCCATCCGCTCTCGCTCGCGATCGCGTCACCCGCGAATGCGCAGAAGATCACGACCAGGAAGAAGTTGCTCATCACCCGCAGCGCCGCCGCGGGGACGATCAGGCCGCTGAGCGGAGCGAGCCGGAAGAACTCCGGTCCGCCGTCGCCACCTCCGCCGCGCGGTCCGCGAAGGTCCGGCGGGTTGGTCTTGAGCGCGATCGTGATGATGATGGGCACCGCGATCACGAACGCGATCGCGACCCACGTCCGCGGTCGGCGAAGTTGCTTGGCCATCTCGCTGCGCAGGAGTCGCAGCATCAGGCGCCCTTCCCGACGTGCCGCTCGGTCTCCTCGCCCACGAGGCCGAGGAATGCCTCCTCGAGCGTGTGGCGGGAGGTGACCGTCTGCACCCCGATCCCCGCGCCGACCAGCGCGGCCACCAGCTCGGGCCGGCCGGCGCCGCCGAGGGTGACCACGAGCCCGGGGGCCTCGTCCGCGACCGCGGCGACACCGGGAAGACGCGCCAGGAGCTCCCGGGCGCGGGGCGTGTCGTCGACCTCCAGGTACGCCGAGGACCCGGCCGAGATCAGCTCGGCGACCGTGCCCGTGGCGACCAGGCGACCGCGGTCCATGACCACCGCGTGGGTGCAGATCTGCTCGATCTCGGAGAGGATGTGACTCGAGAGCAGAACCGTGCGGCCCTCGTCGCCGACCCGTCGCAGCAGCTCGCGCACCGCGCGCATCTCCTGCGGGTCGAGGCCGTTGGTCGGTTCGTCGAACACGAGGAGCTCGGGCCGCCCGAGGAGCGCGCGGGCGATCCCGAGGCGCTGGCGCATGCCCTGGGAGTAGGTCTTGACCTTGCGGTCGATCGCATCGCCCAATCCGGCGACCGCCAGCGCCCCGGCGAGGTCCGCGTCCGCGAAGCGGTCGCCACCCGCTTCCCAGTAGAGCCGGAGGTTCGACAGGCCGGAGAGGTACGGCACGAACGAGGCGTGCTCGATCATCGTCCCGACGCGTCGCAGCTCCGGGCTCCCGGGCTTGACCCGGCGACCGAAGAGTCGCGTCTCGCCACCGCTCGGGTGGACGAGGCCGACGAGCATCCGCAGCGCCGTGGTCTTCCCTGCGCCGTTGGGACCGAGCAGCCCGCACACCTCGCCGGCACCGACCTCGAAGTCGAGGTGGTCGACCGCGAGCACCGATCCGTAGTGCTTCGAGAGGTCACGGATCGCCACCGGGGCTTCGGACATCGGCCGACCCTACGCCGCGGCCGGCGGCGGTCCGTTCGCGTCCTGTGAGCACGCTGTGAAGATCACCTAGGGTCGGCACCGTGCCCACCGACGGCGACCGGTTCAAGACCTGGCTGCGCTCAGGCGCACCCGAAGGGGAGAACCCGGCGATCCCGGCCGCGACCGTGATCCTGCTGCGCGACGGAGACGACGGACTCGAGACGTTGATGCTGCGCCGCAACTCGAAGCTCGCGTTCGGTGGGATGTGGGTGTTCCCGGGCGGGCGCGTCGACGCCGAGGACCACGCAGAGGCGATCGACGACTTCGAGGCAGCGCGGCGCGCCGCGGTCCGCGAGGCCATGGAGGAGTCGAATCTCGCCGTCGCACGGGAGCGGCTCGTCCCCCTCTCGCACTGGACGCCGCCGGCGCAGACCCCGAAGCGGTTCGCGACCTGGTTCTTCGTCGCGCCCGCGCCCGAAGGGGTGGTGACGATCGACGACGGCGAGATCCACGAGCACATGTGGGTCTCGCCGACCGGCGCGCTGGCCCAACGCGACGCGGGTCAGATCGAGCTCGCGCCCCCCACGTTCGTGACGCTGCACACCCTCGCCCGCACCGACTCGGTGGCCGACACCCTCGCCGCGGCCGCCGGTCGGGATCCCGACATCTTCGTCACCCGCATCGCGATGACCGACGCCGGGCTGGTGACGCTCTGGGCCGGCGACGCCGGCTACGAGTCGGGGGACGCCGCCGCGGTCGGACCGTCGCCACCGCCTCCTCATGGCCGAGACCGGATGGCGCTACGAGCGCGACCCGTTCGACCCGTGAGCGCCGCGATGCCACCGGTCGGGTCGGAGCCGATGTTGCCCGAGCTCGGCTTCTACGTGCTGCCGGGTCACACCGACACTCCGGCCGACGCCGTCGCCGAGGCGCGCGCCGGGGAGGAGCTGGGCCTCGGAGCCGCGTTCGTCTCCGAGCGGTTCAACGTCAAGGATGCGGGGGTGCTCTGCGGTGCGGTCGGTGCCGTCACCGGCCGCCTCGGAATCGCGACGGCCGCGACCAACCACAACACGCGCCATCCGCTCGCGACCGCGACGATGGCCACGACGATGCACCGGCTCACCGGCGGGCGATTCGCGCTCGGTCTCGGGCGGGGGTTCGACTTCGTCTTCGACGTCATCAACCTGCCGCGCATCACGAACGCGCAGATCGAGGACGCGGTCGGCCTGTACCGCCGGCTGTGGCACGGCGAGGTCGTGATGGGCCACGACGGCGCGGCCGGGTCCTACGGCGTGCTGCACCAGGACGCGCGCTTCGCCGAGGACATCCCGGTGCTGCTCTGCGCGCTCGCCGAGCAGACGCTCGAGCGCGCCGGGACGTACATGGACGCGGTCGTGCTCCACACCTACTTCTCCGACGAGACCGTCGCCCGCAGCGTGGCCGCCGTCCGTCGCGGCGCCGAGCGGGCGGGACGGGACCCCGAGTCGGTCCGGGTGTGGAGCGTGCTCGCCACCGTCGGCGATCACCTCCCGGCCGACGCGCAGCTCCGTAAGACCGTGGGCCGGCTCGGCACCTACCTCCAGGGCTACGGCGACCTGCTCGTGCGGGTGAACGGCTGGGATCCCGAGGTGCTCACTCGCTTTCGTGCCGACGACGTCGTCGCCTCCATCCCCGGGGCGATCGACCAGCTCGCGACGCCGGACCAGCTCGGACACCTCGCGGGCCTGCTCCCGGACGAGTGGATGGCTGCCGCGGCCGTCGGCTCCCCGGCGACCTGCGCGGCCCGCGTCCGTGACCAGTTCGCCGCCGGGGCCGACAGCGTGATCCTCCACGGCGCCACCCCCGCCGAGCTCGCACCCGTCGTCGACGAGTACCGCGCCACCCGGCCGACCGGCTTCACCGACCTCCCGGCCAACCCGGGCTGGATGCGCGTGCCCTGAACGACGCCCCGCTCAGGCGGAGCGGGCGGCGACCATGCGGGCCAGGCCGTCGCGCCAGCCCACCTCGGTGGGCCCGACGAGCTCGACCATCTTGGTGGTGTCGACGGTGACGCCGCCGATGGTGGCGTCGGTCTCCAGGAACATCGCCTCGGCGCCGACGAGCCCGCCGAGGTAGGTACACCACTCCTCCAGGTCGGCGGTCTCGACGCCACCCCAGTTCACGATCGTCGCGGGCACGCTCGCGGCGTCGAGCAGTCCCGGGATCATGCGGATGATGTCGTCCTCGTGGATCGGGTTGAACCGGTTCGGACGGTCGGGGTGGACGGGCACGGGTTGGCCGGCCTCGATCATCGCGAGGTGGAACGCGGGCCAGCCGCCGTTGTCGCCGTAGGGCACGTTCAGGCGGGCAATGGTCGTGGGCAGCCCGAGCTGGCGCGCCTCGGTCCGCACCACGACCTCGGCCGCGATCTTGGCGATGGAGTACGTCTCCATGATCACCCGGTGATTGTCCCCCAGCGCGTCGGTCTCGACGAGGGAGTGCAGACCGGCCGGTTGGTACACGCCGGTCGACGAGCAGTGGAGCACGGCCTTGGCCCCGCGACAGTGCGCCATGAGGAGCCCGACGGACTCCGCGTTGGCCGCGAGGTCGATCTCCCACCGGTTGCTCTTCACGACGGCCAGGTTGAGCAGGTAGTCGACCTCGGTCGGGACGCCGGAGAAGTCGCCCGCGGCGAGGTTCGTCTCGACACAGGTGACTCCCGCGGCCTCGAGCCGTGCCCGCGCGTCGGGGTCACGAAAGCGGGCGAGACCGATGACCTCGTTGTGCTCGGCGAGCGCGAGGGTGACGGGGAGGGCGACCTGGCCGGTCGGTCCCGTGACGACGATGCGTTGGTCGGTCAGCATCAGCGCACCGTAGCGACCCCCGTATCGCTCCGCTCGACTCCGCTGCGCTCCGGCTCGGGCGCCCGGCTCAGGCGACGACGGCGTCGATGCGGGCGACGACCGCCGGGTCGAGCGGTCCGGCCTCCGCGGCGGCGACGCACTCGGCCAGCTCGGTCCGGTTCTTCACGCCGAGCACGACCGAGTCGACGCCTGCCATCGTGAGCGCGTAGCGGTGCGCCAGCACGGCGGGCCGCTCCCCCGCCTCGGCGGCGAAGACCCGGAAGGGCGCCGCGCGGTCGTAGTCGCGCCGGTCCGGATCCTCGGCCGGCAGGTCCCGGTCCAGCGCGTCGGTGAGCGCACCCGCCTGCACCGCCCGGATCCCGAGGACGCCACACCCCCGCTCGGCCGCGGCGGCGACGATCTCACGGGGCGCGAAGGGCTCGTCGTGCACGTAGATCGCGCCCGCGGAGTCGAGGAGATTGGTCACGCACTGGACGACGGCGGGGGCCGGGTCCGCCGCGATCGCGGCCAGCACGGTCCGGGGCAGGCCGATGCCGGTGATCCCCCAGGCCCCGACCCGTCCGTCGGCGACGAGCGCGGTGAACGCCGGGCGTACCTCCTCCACGAAGCGTGTCCACGGCGTCGCGAGCTTCACCGCGGACTCGGGGAAGCGGGGCTGGAGATAGCCGTCGGGGACGACGTTGGAGTGCAGGTACAGCACGTCGACGCGCGCGAGTCGCATCGACGCCAGGGATCGCTCCAGCGAGCGCTCGATCCGATCGCGGATCGAGCCGGTGACCGGGTCGCCGACCATCACCTTGGTCCCGACCGCCACGCCCGCGGGGAGCCGGCCCCCGAACGCCTCGCCCACCACCTGCTCGGCCTCGCCACGGCCGTATCCGGGGGCCACGTCGAGCAACGTGATCCCGGCGTCGACCGCCGCGCGTGTGGTGGCGACGGCCTCCTCCCGGGTGGTCGCGCCCCAGACCTGGCCGAGCCCGCCGCCGCCCAGGGTGAGACAGCTCACCGGGCCGAGCGGTCCGAGCCGACGCGTCTTCACGAGACGCCGAACTGGGCGAGGATCGCGTCGGCCTGCGCGTTGGGGAGCACCGAGCCGCCGTCGACCACGAGGTTGTGGCCGGTGACGTAGGCCGCGAGCGGGGACAGGAGGAAGACGACGGCATTGGCGACGTCGACCGCGGTCCCCACCCGACCGAGGGGCGTGGCGCCCTCGACGGCGGCGCGCAGGGCGTCGTCCGCGAGCACCGCGGCGGTGAGGGGCGTGTCCACCAGCCCGGGCGAGACGCAGTTGACCCGGATCTCGGGTGCGTACTCGAGCGCCGCGTCCATCGTGAGCGAGATCACCCCGGCCTTGGCCGCCGAGTACGGGCCCTCGAACCGGGTCGGGCGCACCCCCGAGACGGAGGCGTGGTTCACGATGGACCCGCCGGTCTCCCGGAGCAGCGGCACCGCGGCGCGGATGCCGTAGAAGGTGCCCGCGAGGTTGACGTCGACGAGCTTGGCCCACTGCCGGTCCGAGTACTCGTGGAGGGGACGGGCGGCGCCGATCCCCGCGTTGTTGAACAGTGCGGTGATGCCCCCCAAGGCTCCGGCCGCCGACTCGATCGCGGTCCGGCAGGCATCGGGGTCGGCGACGTCGGCGACGAGGGCGACCCCGTCGACCGTCGCGGCCACCGCCCGCCCGCCGTCGCCGTCGATGTCGACGATCGCGACCCGGCCGCCCTCCTCGTGGATCCGGGCGGCGGTCGCGGCGCCGATGCCCGACGCGCCACCGGTGATCACGACCTTCTGGCCCTCGAGCAGTCCCATGCGCCGGATCCTACGGACGCGATGAGGGGGAGGCGTGATGCCTCCCCCTCGTCCGCGATTTCGATGGTGCGGTAGCGCTACTTGCCGGCGAGCACCGCGTCCTTGAACGCCTTCAGGGGCGTGATCCGGGCCTTCTTCGATGCCGCGATCTTGATGGCCTCGCCCGTCGCCGGGTTTCGACCCATGCGGGCGGCACGCTCGACGCGAGCAAACTTGCAGAAGCCCGAGATGGCGACCGGTTCCCCTTTCGCGACCGTCTCGGTCACGACGTCCGTGAAGGCCGCGAGGAAGGCATCAGCGGCCTTCTTCTCGGTTCCGGTGCTCTCTGCGAGCGCGGCGACCAGTTCTCTGCGATTCAACTGCCTACTCCTCCAGTTGGCGGTGTTCAACGGCGCTCAGACTGGCATGACGCTCGACGGAACTGGCGGATTTCCGGGGTTTTTTGCCATCCTCATGCCGAAGGGCGCGGGGTTTGTCCGGGTTTGGTGGTGTCCCGGAGCCCGCCTGAGGATGGCCTGAGGGCGAAACGGCCAGTTGACCAAGCCTTTGCCCGCTGCACCGCGCCCGCCGACACACCGGCTCCCTACGGTGCCCGCATGGACATCACGAACCTCTTCGGCCTGCCCGCGCACCCGCTCCTCGTCCACATCCCGATCGTGCTCATCCCGCTGGCCGCGCTCATGATCCTCGGCCTCTGGTGGGAACCGTTCCGCCGCCGCTTCGGGTGGGCGACGGTGGTGGTCCTCGGCGTCAGCGGCGTCTTCACCCAGCTCGCGATCAGCAGTGGCCAGACGCTGCGCCACACCCTCGACTCCGACACCGCGCTGGTCAAGGCACACGTGGCCATCGCGGAGAACATCCGCCCGTGGCTCCTGCTCTGTTTCATCGCGCTCATCGCGTTCCTCGTCATCGAGCGCCGCCGGAGCGAGCAGGGAGCGGTGTCGATGCGCAATCCGCTTCTCGTCGGCACGTTCGCCGCCAGCGTGCTCTTCGCCGGGATCTCGGTCTACTGGGTCCAGCGCATCGGCCACACCGGCGCCAAGGCGGTCTGGAAGCCCAAGATGGACCAGGCCGCACGCGACCAGGCCACCCGGACCGGCGGCGACCAGAACGGCGACGGCGACTCCCGCTGAGGGGCACCGCGTCCCCCGAGCACCGGACCGGTGCCACGCGGGAGAACCGCGTGGCCACACGCGATCGGTGCCACAGTCGGGGCGTGGCGGAATGGGAGCCGGTCCTCGACCGGGCGGTGAGCGCGCTGGGCGGTGACCACCGCCCGGGTCAGCAGCAGCTCGCGGCCGCGGTGGCCGACGCGATCGGGTCCGGACACCATCTCGTCGCCGAGGCTCCGACCGGATCGGGCAAGAGCCTCGCCTACCTGGCGCCGGCGGTCGCGTCCGGAGCCCGGGTCGTGGTCGCGACCGCGACGCTCACGCTCCAGGACCAGCTCTGGCACAAGGACCTGCCCCACCTCCGCGAGCACGGCGGGGTGGAGTTCACCACCGCGCTCCTGAAGGGCCGCTCGCAGTACGTGTGCCGTGCCAAGCTCGACCGCGCCCGCGAGGGCCGGCTGCTGCTCGACGAGCGCCCGGGCCCGACGATAGAACGCGATCTCGAACGGCTCGTGCGCTTCGCGGCGAGCTCGACGACCGGCGACTTCGCCGAGGTGGACATCGCCGACACCTCGCGCCGCGCCGCCAGCTGCGCGCCGAACGAGTGCCCCGGTGCGGGGAAGTGCAGTGACGGCGAGACCTGCTTCGCGGAGCGGGCCCGGGCCCGGGCGGCGTCGGCCGACGTTCTCGTCGTCAACCACGCGTTGTACTGCATCCACCTCGACTCGAGCGGCACCGTCCTGCCCGAGCACGACCTCGTCGTGTTCGACGAGGCCCACGGCCTGGCCGACGTCGCGACCAACGCGTTCGGCATCGAGGTGACCCCGATGGGCCTCCGTCAGCTCGCGGGCCGGCTGACGAGCGTCGGCGTGAGCCGCGGCGACGCGGACCCCCTCGCCGCTGCGGCCGACGCGCTCGACTCGGCGCTCGAACGGGCCGAGGGGCGCCTCGACCCGCGCGAGGGCGCGATCGGCGACGCGCTGCTGGCCGCCGCGGAGCGCCTGGCCGCCGCGATCCCGTCGATCGACCCCGCCGCCGACCCGACCGCCGGCGCCCAGGCCACCCAGCTGGCCGGGACACGGCTCGCGGCGCTGCGGCGCGTGCGCAGCCCCGACGCCGCCGAGGTCGTCTGGGCCGAGCGCCAGACCCTGCACCTCGCGCCCGTCGACGTGTCGAAGGCGCTCGCGGCCCGGCTGTTCGCGAGCACCCCCGCCGTGCTGACGTCCGCGACGCTCGGCGCCGGTGAGCGCTTCGCCGCGTTCACCGGCCGGCTCGGGCTCGACCGTCACCGGGAGCCGGGACCGGTCACCGTCGAGGTCGGCGGCGAGGAGGTGTCGGTCCCGGGGCTCGGCTACGTGGACCTCGCGGTGGAGTCGCCGTTCGACTTCCGCACCCAGGCGATGCTCTACGTCCCGACCCACCTCCCCGAGCCGAAGGACCCGGCGTGGTCGGAGGCCGCGACGGTCGAGGCCGCCCGCCTGGCCGACGCCGCGGGGGGTCGGGCCCTCGTGCTGTGCACGTCGCGCGCGGCGGTGGATCGGATGGCTGCCCGCCTCCGCGCCGAGACGGATCACCCGGTGCTGGTCCAGGGTGAGAGCCCCAAGGCCGTCCTCCTCGAGCGCTTCGGCGCCGAGGAGACGTCGTGCCTGGTGGCGACGCGCAGCTTCTGGACCGGCGTCGACATCCCCGGGCCGAGCTGCGTGCTGGTGATCCTGGACCGCATCCCGTTCTCGCGGCCCGACGACCCCCTCGCGCAGGCCCGCCGCGAGCAGGCCGAGCGGAACGGTGGGTCGGGCTTCGGCGACGTGGACCTGCCCGCGGCGGCGCTGGTGCTGGCCCAGGGTGCCGGCCGGCTCATCCGCAGTCGCGACGACCTCGGCGTGGTCGCGGTGCTGGACCGGCGCCTCGCGACCGCCCGCTATCGCAGCGCCCTGCTCGACGCGCTCCCGCCGATGAAGCGCGTCGTGGACCCCGAGATCGCCGTCGCGTTCCTCGCCACGTGCGCGAACGGGAGCCGGTCGGTAGCGTCCGACGCGTGACGCCACCCTCCTCCTCCGGTACCGCCGACGCGGACACCGGCACGGCCCCGGACTCGATCGAGACCGCCGCCGCGGACGGACGGGTCGTCGCGTGGTTCGCGGCGACGACCCCCGAACGGCCCGCGGTCGTCGCCGATGGCGTGACCCTCACCTACGCCGAGCTCGATACCCGGGTGAACCGCCTCGTCCGGGCCCTGCGGGCACGCGGGCTCCAGGCCGGCGACGCCGTCGCGTTGATCGCCCCCAACCGGCCCGAGTGGGTCGAGACCTACGCGGCCGCACAGCGGGCGGGGTGGCGGCTCACGCCGGTGAACTGGCATCTCGGCCTCGAGGAGGCCGCGTACATCGTCGGCGACTGCGGCGCGCGGGCGGTCGTGCTCGACGGCGACCTCGCGGAGCTCGCGCCCGTCGGTGACGACGTACCGATCAGGGTCGCGATCGGGTCGTCGCTCGCCGGCTGGGACGACTACGAGCCTGCGCTCGCGGCGGAGTCCGGGGCGCCGATCGCGGATCCGAGCCGCGGGGCGATCATGCTCTACACGTCGGGCACGACCGGACGCCCGAAGGGCGTCGCCCGACCTCCCTCGAACCCGGCGACGACGCTCACCGAGGCGCGGTTCTCCGGCTACCTGCCCGGCGCGGTGCACCTCGTGACCGGGCCGCTCTACCACACCGCCCCGCTGCTGCTGTCGATGAACACCCCGCTGCACGGCGGCGCGACGCTCGTGCTGATGGGGCGGTGGGACGCCGAGGAGACGCTCCGCCTCATCGGTGCGCACCGCGTGACCCACACGCACATGGTCCCGACGATGTTCCACCGCCTCCTCGCGCTGCCCGAACCGGTGCGCGCGGGCGCGGACACGTCGTCGCTGCTCGCGGTGATCCACGGAGCCGCGCCGTGCCCGGTGCACGTGAAGCACCGGCTCATCGAGTGGCTCGGCCCGGTCGTCTGGGAGTACTACGGCGCCACTGAGGGCGCGGCGACGCTCGTCGACGCCCGGACCTGGCTGACCAAGCCGGGCACGGTCGGCCGGCCCGATCCCGTGGAGCACGTGATCGTGGGCGACGAGAACGCGCACCCCATCCCCACCGGCACCGCGGGACTCGTGTGGATCCGCTCGAAGGCGGAGGACCGCTTCGTGTACCACGGCGACTCGGCCAAGACGGACGGTGCCTACCGCGGCGACTACTTCACGCTCGGCGATGTCGGCTACCTCGACGAGGACGGCTACCTCTTCCTCACCGACCGCAGCGCGCACCTCATCGTGTCGGGCGGCGTGAACATCTACCCGGCCGAGGTCGACGCGGTGCTGCTCGAGCACCCGGCCGTCGCCGACGTCGCGACGATCGGCGTGCCCGACGACGAGTGGGGCGAGTCGGTCCTCGCGGTGGTGGAGCCGACGCCGGACGTCACCGCCGACGCCGCGCTCGCCGGCGAGCTGATCGAGCACTGCCGGGCGCGCCTGGCGCACTACAAGTGCCCGCGCGCCGTCGACTTCGTCGAGCACCTCCCGCGCCAGGACAACGGCAAGGTCGCCAAGACCAAGCTGCGGGAGAGCTATCGGGTGAGGTAGCGGCTCACGGTGTCGACCACGGCGGCGGGCTTGGGAGAGCCCTCGAGCTCGATCGTGAGGCGGACCACCACCTGCGCGCCGCCGGGGATCTCGGTGGCGCTCAGCACCTGACCGCTGCCGCGGACCCGGGCACCGGCGGGGACCGGCGCGATGAAGCGCGCCCTGTCGACGCCGTAGTTGATGCCCATCGAGATGCCCTCCACGGTCAGCAGCTCCCCGAGGAACGGTGCGCACAGGGCCATCGTGAGGTAGCCGTGCCCGATCGTGGTGCCGAACGGTCCGTCCGCGGCCGCCTCGACGTCGACGTGGATCCACTGGTGGTCACCGGTCGCGTCGGCGAAGCGGTTGATCCGCTCCTGGTCGACGGTCAGCCACCCGGTCACACCGAGCTCGGTCCCGACGGCGTCGGTGAGGTCGGCAAGGGAGTCGAACTGCATGGGCCGGAGTCTGCCATCCCGGTCCCGGTCATTCGGTCGACCGCGGTCCGGCACGCCAGGGACGGCACGTACACTCTCGCCTCGCTCGGTCGAGGGGGGACATGACGACTGCGGCTCCCGAGGCCTCCACCCGGCCGCACCCGACGATTCCGTACCAGCCGGCGCTCGACGGGCTCCGCGGCGCAGCCGTCGCCGCGGTGCTGCTCTTCCACGGCGGCCATCTCACCGGCGGGTACCTCGGCGTCGACGCGTTCTTCGTCCTGTCGGGCTATCTGATCACGTCGCTGCTCGTGCAGGAGCTGGCGACGACGGGGACCGTCTCGCTCCTCGGGTTCTGGGGTCGGCGGCTGCGCCGGCTGCTCCCGGCCCTGCTCCTCGTCCTGCTCGCGGTCGCGGCGTACGCCGCGGCCCTGGCGCCGGCCGACCAGCTCGCGGCCATTCGTGGCGACGCGCTCGCCACGATCGGATACGTCGCCAACTGGCGCCAGGTGCTCACCGGCAACGACTACTTCGCGCTGTTCGCGAGCCCCTCGCCGCTGCAGCACACCTGGAGCCTCGCGATCGAGGAGCAGTTCTACCTGGTCTGGCCGCTCGTCATGCTCGCAATGAGCCGACGCCGGTCCGCCCGGGCGGTCGCACGCCGCACGCTCGCGCTCAGCCTCGGCCTCGCGGCGGCGTCGTTCGTGACGATGCTGGCGCTCGCCGACCCCGCCGACAACACACGCATCTACTACGGCACCGACACGCGCGCCGCGTCGATCCTCATCGGAGCGGCGCTGGCCGCATGGGTCGCACTGCGCCCCCGGTGGACGACGTCGACCGCCCGGCGCGCCCTCGAGGTCGCAGCGAGCGCAGCCGCCGGGCTGCTCGCGCTCCTGTGGGTCCGGCTCGACGGATCGTCGCCGTGGATCGGCCGCGGTGGGTTGCTCCTCGGTGCCGTCGCGACCGCAACCGTGATCGCAGCCGCGACCCATCCCCGACGCGGCCCGGTCGCGCGCGCCCTGTCCTGGTCGCCGCTGCGGATGCTGGGGCTCGTCTCCTACGGCGTCTACCTCTGGCACTGGCCGATCTTCGTGCTGCTCGACGAGGCGCGGACGGGGCTCACCGGATGGCCCCTGTTCGGGGTGCGCGTGGCAGTCACCCTCGCGGTGTCGGTCGCGTCGTACCGGCTCGTCGAGCGCCCGATCCGTCGGGCGACGCGCCGCACCGGGATGACGCTCCTGCGTCTGGTCCCGGCCGGAGCGGTGGTCGTCGTCGCCGTGGTCGTCGTCGCCGTGGTCGTCGCGACAGTCCCCCGCTCGGCGACCCCCGACCTCACCGCGGCCGACCGGGCCTCGGTCCCGGCCGGCGCCCCGG
Source organism: uncultured Acidimicrobiia bacterium (assembly GCA_963801105.1). Lineage (GTDB taxonomy): Bacteria > Actinomycetota > Acidimicrobiia > IMCC26256 > JAENVU01 > JAENVU01. The sequence continues at coordinate 2,242,294 of CAWDDH010000003.1, read as the reverse complement.
TACGCGTGCTGGTGGCCGGAGACTCGGTCGCGCTGACCCTGACCGAGCACCAGGAGGCGAACGTGGCGCAGCTCGGGATCCGCCTCGGATCCGTCGCGCGGGTCGGCTGCGGCATCCTGCCGGGCGACCGGCGCTACGGCGGCCAGTACCACCCCGCGTTCCCCGTCTGCTTCGACTGGGCCGACCTCTACCGGGAGGCCCGGCAGCGGGTGACCACCGGCGGGGCGGCCGCCGGTACCGTCGCTCGACCATGAGGTGCCATCACTCACCCGGCGGGATCCTCGGTGGTCCGGTCGACGGACCCGCCCGCCTCGCGGCCCAGTACCCCGCGGTGGCCGCGGAGCCGGGCCTCCTGGTGCTGCACCGGTCCTCGGGCTTCGCCGGGCGGATCATCGCCTTCGCTCCGGACCGTGTCGCACTGCGGGGCTCGACCGGGCTGGAGAAGTCCTTCCCGGTCCGGCCGGGCGACTTCGCGGTCGACGGGCGCACCGTGCACCTCGTCGCCCCGGCGGCGCCGGTCACCGACGGCGGCCCCGACCTGCGGGGCGGGCGGGTACAACACGGCGCGCGGACCGCGTCGGGGTCGCGTCGAGTCACCGGGGCGGCGGCGCGCGTCGCGCGGGCGAGCCGAATCCTCGTCGAGGGCAAGCACGACGCCGAGCTGGTCGAGAAGGTCTGGGGCGACGACCTCCGCATCGAGGGAATCGTGGTGGAGATCCTCGACGGCATCGACCATCTCGACGCGGTCGTCGCCGACTTCGGGCCCGGCCCCACGCGACGCCTCGGCGTGCTCGTCGACCACCTCGTCCCGGGCAGCAAAGAGGCCCGGATCGCCGCGACGATCTCCGATCCCGACGTCCGCGTCCTCGGCACGCCGTTCGTGGACATCTGGGAGGCGATCCGACCGAAGACGATCGGCATCGACGCGTGGCCCGAGGTCCCGATGGGCACGCCGTGGAAGGAGGGCATCTGCGCGGCGCTCGGCGTCGAGGATCCGCCGCGGTTCTGGAGCCGGCTCCTCGGCGCGGTGCGCACCTGGGCCGACCTGGACCAGTCGCTCGTCGCCGCGGTCGAGCAGCTGATCGACTTCGTCACCCAGCCTTCCCCGAGGAACCCCTCAACGTAGGGTCGGCGAACGACGACAAGGAGACCCGTGGGTAGCTCCGACGACCAGGTGACCGATGCCGCACCGACCGCGCCCGCGGTCGGATGGCTCCGGGGCGTCATCGTCGACGCGGTCGACCCGGAGCGTCTCGCGGCGTTCTGGCAGCGGGTGCTCGGCGTGGGCGTGGCCGAGCGCGTGCCCGGCTGGCTCCAGCTGAAGTTCGGATCGCAGGGGTCCCTGATCGCGTTCCAGCCCGTCGACCCGATCGCGCATGCACCGGGCCGGATCCGCATCGACGTCGAGGTCGACGACCTGGAGGCCGCGACCGCACGCATCGAGGCACTCGGCGGGGCGCTCCAGGAGATCGTCCGGTTCCGCCCCGGCGAGGAGCACCGGGTCATGACCGACCCGGAGGGCAACGAGTTCAGCATCGTCTCGCCGTTCCCACCCGACCTGGACGTGCGATGACCGAGCCCGAGCTCCGCGACCGGCACACGCTGGACCCCGAGGCCGCGCGGGCGTTCGCCGGCGGCGTGCTCGGTGGGCTCACCGTCGGCGGCTACCCCACCACGATCCAACAGGACGTCATGCACCAGGTGGCATTGCACGTGCTCGGCATCGACACACACGACGAGCCGATCGAGGTGCTCGACGCGGCCGAGACCGCGGCGCGCATCGCCGACCCCGCGCTGCGGCGCCGGCTGGTGCAGAGCGTCGTCGCCATGGAGCTCCTCGAAGATCCCTCACCCGACCTCGCCGGCCACGTGCGCGAGTTCGCCCGCGCCCTGCACGTGGACGAGCCGATGGTCAACGCGGCCCGGCGCGCCGCTGATGGGCAGCTCGCGCTGATGTACGCCGACATCCAGCGCAGCTCCTACTACACCGAGGAAGCCACCCGCGAGGCGCTCCACGGGCACCTCTGGCGGCTGGTCCGCTCGAAGCTCGCGTACAGCAACGTCGTGCCCAGCCGGTCGATCGAGCGCCGGTGGGCGTCCCTGGCAGACATGCCCGAGGGGTCGCTCGGCCGGGCCACCGCGGAGTTCTACCGCATCCACCACTTCCCGCTGCCAGGGGCCCGGCACGGGATCGGCGAGGTCGGCGCCCACCACGACTTCGTCCACGTGCTCGCCGACTACCCGCCCACGCCCGAGGGAGAGATCGACGTCTTCGCGTTCATCGCGATGGCAATGCCCGACCCGCGCGGCTTCGTGCAGCTGGTGATGACGCTCGGCCTGTTCCAGAACGCGACCATCAGCCACGTGGCGGGCAAGAGGGTGGCGATCGCGTGCGCCGGCACGCTCGAGCAGCCGGGCGCGGCCGCCCGGTTCGGGACGGCTCTCCATCGGGGAGCGATCTGCCGCGTCGACGCGCTGTGCATGGATCATTTCGCGATCGCGCCGGAGCCGCTCGACGTCCTGCGCGAGCGGTTCGCGATCCCCCCGCGCGAGGACACGAGCCAACCGGGCGCACTCGACGCTCGCTGATCGCACCGCCCCGCACCGGTGCTCCGGCTGCGGACCGTGGGTGTGCCGCTCAGTCGACGTCGGCGCGCAGCACCCAGGCTCCCGTCGCCACGCACGCCACCGCGAGCAGGAAGCTCGGCGCGCGGAGCGCGCCGACGAAGGCCGACGCCGCGGAGCCGCCGGCCTCGGCCTGCAGCGCGGCGAACAGTGCCCCGATCACGGCCAGACCGATGAGCGCGCCGAGTTGGCGCACCTCGTTGATCACGCCCGACTCGAGCCCGGCCGCGCCATCCCGGCCGACCGCGGCCACGTTCGAGACGTTGAAGACCACGGCCTGGCCGACGCCCGAGAGCACCAGCGCCAGCACGAGCAGCCCGAGGCCACCCGACGCGCCGAGCGTGGCGAAGAGCCCGACCGATGCCGCGATGACGAAGAGCCCGCCCCCCATCAGGCGGCCGGACGGCACCCGACCGACGAGCCGGCCCGCGACGGGCGAGAGCACCACCAGCGGGATCGTGAGGGCGAGGAACACCGCGCCGGCGACGACCGGCGCGAGACCCTCGACCTGCTGAAGGTAGAGCGACGCGAAGAACGACACCACCGCGAAGGCGGCGTTGGCCACGAAGGCGGTGACCGCGATCGGCGGGTACCGCCCGTGGAGGAACAGCCGCGGGTCGAGCAGCGGGGCGGGGCTTCGCTGCTCGACCCGGACGAAGCCACCGAGCAGCACGAGGGCGAGCATCCCGGGCACGACCACCGACGGTGCGCTCCAGCCGTCGTCCGGACCGGCGAGCAGCGCGAACACCGCGGCGCCGAGGCCGGCGGTCAGCGCGGCGACGGCGAGGAGGTCGGAGCGCCCCGAGACCCGGGCCCCGCGGTGCGCCGGCACGGCGGGTGGGGCGGTCGGCACCGGGACCGGCGCGGCCGCCCCGGCGACATCGGGAGCGTCAGGGGCGTCAGGGGTGTCGCCCGCCGGATCGGTGCGGCCCCGGAGGAACCAGAGCACCGCGAGCGCGAGCGGCACGTCGATGAGGAAGAAGATGCGCCACGAGCCGAGGAACTCGAGGCCACCTGCGAACAGGGGTCCGACGGCGGAGCCGACCGCGCCGACGCCGGCCCAGATCCCCACCACCCGACCACGGTCGCCGGGTGCAGCCGCGGTGCTGACCAGCGACAGCCCGGTCGCGGTGAGCACCGATGCGCCGAGGCCCTGGAGCATCCGGCCCGCGACCAGCACCTCGGCGGAGGGCGCCGCACCGGCCGCGAGCGCGCCGAGCGCGAACCCGGCGAGACCCCATCGCGTCAGGCGCACCGCGCCGAACCGGTCGGCCGAGCGGCCGAACGCGATGAGCGGCGCCGCCAGGGTCAGCAGGTAGCCGTTGACGACCCAGGTCAGCTGGGCGGTGGTCATCTCGAGGTCGTGCCCGATGGCGTCGAGCAGCACCGACGCGCCGAGGAAGTCGGCCGCGACCAGCACGTTGACCGCGCAGAGCACGAGCACGAGCGTCCCCAGCCGGGGACGCGCCCCGTCGGCCGTTCCGGGCAGGAGCGTCACGGCAGGAGCCCGAGCGCCCGGTTGGCCGCGAGCTGCTCCTCGGGACGGAGCACGCCTCGCAGGTGCTCGGAGCACCAGGCGCCGAGGTCGTCGTCGTACCGGTCGGGCACCGTCGCCCCGTCGCCGGCGATCGCGCCGAGAACGTCCCGCACGACGTCGGGCACCGCGGCACCGTCGGCGGCGGTGGGCCCGAACGGCACGGACCAGAAGTCCGGCGTCTGCATCGCGGGCGCACCACCGGGGATGGTGCCGGGCCCGTCCGGCGCCACGAGGGTGACCCGGGCCGTTCCCGGCCGGCGGGAGTTGAGCAGGGTGATCGTGATCGAGCTCTGCCGGCGCGCGAGCTCGGTGGTCGCCGCGAGGGCCGGGTCCCGTGCGAGCAGCTGGGCATGCACGGAGGCGCCCAGCGCGTGGAGCAGCGTCTCCTCGGCGTGGCCGGCACCCGGCCCGGACCAGCAGAGCGCGTGCACGATCGACGGCAGGAGCAGCCGCGCGTCCTCGCACGCGTAGCGGTCGTTCACCACCGGCGCGCCGCCGTCGGCGGCCGGGCCGACGATGCGCCCCGGCGACGCGGGTTCGCCGTAGGTCAGGCGCGCGATCCCGAGCGACGCGACGTTCCAGGCGTCGAGCACCGGCTCGGCGACGGTGCCCGCCAGCTCGGCGATCGCGAGCTCGATCGACGCGTCCGAGTGCCGGTGCCCGGTCGCGGGGACCATCGGCGGGCCGTCGGGGTAGATGCCGGGCTGGCCGAACAGGGTGTTCGAGCTGAACCGCGCGACGTCGACCGGGACACGCGGTGGCCCTGCGAGCAACGCCGTGGTGTCGTCGACCATCGAGCGCGACGGTACCGGCCGCCCGCGCCCCGGACGGGCACCCGTGGCCTCCTAGCCGAACGGCTGCAGCGAGCTCGCGACGACCCAGGTGCTGAAGTACTGGCTGTTGGCGCCGTAGGCCATCGCCAGGGCGACCCGCGCGCCGTCGACCTGGTGCTCGCCCGCCACCCCGCGCACCTGGTTCGCAGCCTCGGCGAACCGCAGCAGCCCGGAGGCACCGATGGGGTTGCTCGAGAGCACCCCGCCGCTGGCGTTCACCGGGAACGACCCGCCGAGCGCGGTCTCGTCGTCGTCGATCATGCGCCAGCCCGCGCCCGGCGCCGCGATGTCGTGCCCCTCGAGCCAGATCGCCTCGTGCCAGGAGAAGGGCACGTACAGCTCGGCCATGTCGATCTGACCACGCGGGTCGGTGATCCCGGCCTGCTCGTAGACGTCCCACGCGGCCTGCACGCACGCGGCCGGGCGGACCGGGTCCCGGCCGGGGAAGCTCGGGGGCTCACTGCGCGATGACGCGCCGATGATCCAGGCCGGCGGACGACCCGCGGCCGCGGCGGCGCGACCCCCCGCATCGTCGGTGAGCACGACCGCACACGCGCCGTCCGACGACGGGCACGACTCCAGGTAGCGGAGCGGCTCCCACATCATCGGCGACTCCCGCACCTTCTCGATCGAGATGTCGGTGATGCGCAGGTGCGCGTACGGGTTCTTGAGCGCGTTCTGCCGGTCCTTGACCGCGACCTTCCAGCCGATGTGCTCGGGTGCGCCGCTGCGCTCGATGTACGCGCGGATGAACGGCGCGAACGCACCCCCGGCGCCGATCGACGCGCCGCGCCCGCTCCCGAGCGCGAACTGCGCGTTCCCCTCGGACTGCTTCTCGAACGCGACGGCGAGCACGCGGGCGTGCTTGCGGGCCTGCACGTGCGACGCGGCCACGATCGCGGTGGTGCCGCCGACCGAACCGGCGGTATGGACGCGGAACATCGGCTTGCCCACCGCGCCGAGCGCGTCGGAGAGGTACAGCTCCGGCTTCATCACGCCCTCGAAGATGTCCGGCGCCTTGCCGATGACGACCGCGTCGATGTCGGCGAAGGTCATCTGCGCGTCCTCGAGGGCGCGGAAGGCGGCCTCCCGCACGAGCCCGCCGAAGGACACGTCGTGGCGGCGCGACTTGTGGTGCGTCTGGCCGACCCCGACGATCGCGCACGGCTCCATGTCCGTGGTCACGCCGACGCCTCCGCCTCGAGGATGCACACCAGGTTCTGCTGGAGGCAGGGCCCCGACGTCGCGTGCGCGAGCGCTCGGGTCCCGCCGTCGAAGATGTGGTTCGCGGCGTAGCCGATGCGGGCCAGACCGGTCGCCATGATCGGGTTGGCGGCGAGCGGACCGCCCGACGGGTTGACCGCCACGTCGTCGGCGAGGTCGAGCGCCCGGCGGAGCAGGCTCTCCTCGTGTGTGAACGCGGCCTGGAGCTCCGCCACCTCGACCGGCGCGCGCCCGATCCCGGCCGCGGCCGCGGCGATCCGGGTCGACGGCGTGTCGGCGAGATCGCGGTACGCGGGGTTGTGGCACTCGGTCCGGTGGTCGAAGCCGGTGATGAACGCGGGGCGGTCGCGTAGCTCCCGGGCGCGTGCCCCGGTGGCCAGCACCATCGCCGCGGCACCGTCGGTGATCGGCGGCAGGTCGTGGCGGCGGAGCGGCTCACGCACGTACTCCCCCGCGAGCAGCTCGTCGACGTCGTGCTCGCCGGCGACCTGGGCGTCGGGATTGGCCATCGCGTCGCGCCGGGCGCGGGCGGCGACCTCGGCCATCGCCCGCTCGTCGGTGACGCCGGCGGCGATCAGCGCCCGGGCCTGGAGTGCCGCGAACGTGAGCGGATCCGCCCCGAGGGGCGCGAGGTAGAAGGGGTCCATCTCCATCGGGTAGATCAGCGACGGGTCGCCCGTCGACGACCGGCCCGACCCGGTGACCACCGCGATCTCGATGTCGCCCTCGTGGAGCCGGAGCCACGCCTCGTAGAGCGCCCACGCGCCGTCCATCTCGACGTGCGAATCCCGCTTGGGCGGCCAGGCGCCGATCGCGTCGAGATTGGACACGAACGAGAAGGCCTGGCCGGTGATGTAGTCGCACGAGCCGAGGCACGTGAAGTCGACGTCGGCCCGGGTGAGCCCGAGCGGCTCGAGCGCGTCGGTGATCACGCGGAGGAGGAGCTGGGTCTCGGAGAGGTCGGTGCGGCGCACCATGGGCGTCTGGGCCCACCCGACGACGGCGATGTCGGTCCGGGTGCCCGCGGGTGGCGGCGTCGCCATCAGAAGATCCGGTTCACCAGATGCGGATCGTCGACGTCGGGCTCGCCGCTCGGGATCCAGCCGATCAGCGCGCCGTACGCGCCGCCCATCGCGGCGGCGGCGTCGACGTCGTCGTTGGGTGGCGCCCACGCGGCGGCGACGCGCGTGCCGACGCGGACCTCCTCCACCGGAAGCTCGACCACCGGCTGGTACGGGAGGACCACGTCGGTGCCGTCGAGCAGGACGAACACCCGGGCGAAGGGCTCGGTCTCGGTCTGGCCGGGGTACTGCACCGGGGTCACGATCGTGAAGTTGGTGATCGTGCCGGTGTGCGGGAGGTCGACGTCGTGCTCCTCCCCCAGCTCGACCGCATCGATCGGGCAGTAGCCGCGTCCCCCGAATAGACCCGGGCACACACCGGGCAGCGCTGCCCGAGGATCCGCTCGGACCGGCTCGCCTCGCGCAGGCGGTCCTGCACGGGCGGCACCGGGTTCCGGTAGGCGATCGACGCGAGGTAGTCCATCATCGTCACCGGCTCCGGCGCCGGCCCACCGTCGTCGCCCTCGACCTCGGGCTGCTCACCGGGGACGAACGTCACGATGTCGCCGACGTGACCGATGCGGATGCCGCGCCAGCGTGGAGCCACCCGGGCGCCGACGGCCATGGCGCCGGGCGTGCCGGCGTCGACGGCGTGCAGCATCGGCGTCGACGCGCCGTCGAGGCGGATGAACGCGAACGCGAACGGGTGGTCGAGCGGGTGTTGCCCGGTCGGCTCGGGCACCCACGTCCAGGACTCGATCGTCCCGGCCGGACCGACCTCGACCATCGCCCCGCCGTCGAGCTCGGCGCCGGTCTCGGGGTCCCACTCCACCGGCGGGACGAGCACCCGGTCGCCGGCGCGGATCCCGAGGATCCGTCGCTCGGTGAGGGCGGTCATGAACGCGCCGATCACGGGCCCGAGCGAACGTCGGTACGGGAACGTGATCGAGTTCTCGACGAAGCGCGTCAACGGTCCTCCTCGGCGCGCGACCGGGGCACGGGGCCGTGATCATCGCCCGACGCTCCGGTCCGCGTCACATCCCGCGGACCCGCGGGGCTGCGTCCCGCTCGGGCGCCGGCGGGGATCGCACGACACGGATCGGGGGGACGCCGACGGTCATCACGACTCCGCCGTGCGACCAGCGAGGCCGGGGCACGCCTCAGATGCCGAGCAGTTGCGCCTTCTTGGCTGCGAACTCCTCGTCGGTGAGGATTCCCTCTGCATGCAGCTGGGCCAGCTGGGTGAGCTCGCCGGCCATGTCGGGCTGGGCAGACGCGGCGGCCGGAGCAGGTGCCGCGTACTGCTGCGGCTCGGCCTCGGCGTCCTGGCGGGCATAGCGTGCCTGCTGCCGGTGCGACACCGCACCGCTCACGGCGGTCGCGGTGCCCATGATCGCGGCGGTGCGCAGTATCGGACGCCCTCGTCGGAACATTGACATCTCCTCGTTGATGGTGGCGGGCGGATCGGGACTTCGGCGGACGGCAGCCGTGGACTAGGCCACGACCGCGGCCATGACTTCCTGTGGGATGCGGATCGATTCGACGAGCTCCCCGCCCGAACTGACCACCGCGTCGCGGAATCGCGTCGCCCACAGGTGCTCGACGACCAGGATCGCGGCCGACGAGTTCGGCGGGAGGTCCGCGCCGAGATCCGCGATGTCCTCCTCCGCGAGGAGGCCGTTCGGTTCACCGACGTACTGACCGAACGAGGAGCTCGTGGCGTCGTCGACGTCCGCGAGCTCGATGCCGACGACCTCACCATCAGCGTCCTTGGACACGAACACCAGGTCGATCACGCGTATCAGCCCCGACTCCACCAGGTCGCCGAGGGCCGGGGCGACCTCGCCCGTGAACCGGTTCCCTGGGAAGACGATCTCCAGGATCTCGACGGGTCCGATGTCCATGACGTCTCTCCATGTCTGCCGTGTGCTCCGATGGAACGGGTCGTACCCTAGCCAGCGCGACCGGCGGCATGCTTCGTGAACGGGGTCGTGATTCGAGAGGGCGCGCGTGCAGAACGAAACGCAATGGGAGCGGCACGCGGAATGGTGGCAGCACGAGTTCACCGCCGGCGCCGACCCGGAGTACGAGGACCAGGTCTTGCCGTTGGTGGCCCACCACCTCGCGGGCGCGCGGCGCGTACTCGACGTCGGTTGCGGTGAGGGCCAGATCGCCCGGCGCGTCGCCGGACCCGGTGTCGAGGTCGTGGGCGTCGACCCGACCTGGTCGCAAGTCGCCGTCGCCGGCGCGCGGGCCGGCGGACCGCGGTACGCCCGCGCTCGCGCCGAGGCGCTGCCGTGCCGTACCGGCGCGTTCGACGCGGTCGTGGTCTGCGCCGCGCTCGAGCACGTCGACGACTACGAGGCTGCGATCCGGGAGGTCGCCCGGGTGCTGGAGCCCGGCGGCCGCTTCGTCCTGGTGCTGTGCCACCCGTTGCTCCAGGCACCCGGGAGCGGCTGGATCGATGACCGGATCCTCGACGAGCAGTACTACCGGGTCGGCGCCTACCTGCGCGACGATCGCCGATTCGACGAGGTGGCACCCGGCGTCGAGCTCCTGTTCATCCACCGTCCACTCAGCCGTTACGTCCACGCGATGGGCGCCGCGGGACTCATGGTCGACGACATGGAGGAGCCGGCACCACCGGCGCAGTTCCTCGCCGACACCTGGGGCTACGCGAACGCCGACACCATCCCCCGGGTACTGCTCCTCCGCGCTCGGGCTCTCCGCGCATGAGCATCACCTGACCGGCGCGTCACACCACCGACACTTCATGAGCGGGATGCAACCACTCGTCGCGCCCGTCGACACCGCGGCTCGAAGCAGCTAGACAGACGCGCAATGGGTCAGAGATCGGCGCGAGCGAGCCTCCGGTGACCTCGCGGTCGAGTGGGCCGTCGGCGGTCGTGGTCGGCGGCGGATTCGCCGGGGTCGCGTGCGCAAGGCGGCTCGCGAAGCACGGGGTGGCGGTCAGTTTGATCGACCGCCACGACTACAACCAGTTCCAACCGCTGCTGTATCAGGTGGCGACCGCGCAGGTCGAGACTTCCGACGTCGCGCGGCCGCTTCGCGCGATGTTCTCCACGCGTCACCGCGTCTCGGTCACGATGGCGGACGTCGCGAGCATCGATCCGGCGGCGAAGACCGTCACCAGCACCGACGGCATCACGTTCGGCGGGGACTACCTCGTACTGGCGCTGGGGACCGTGCCGAACTTCTTCCACACGCCGGGAGCGGCCGAGCACGCGTTCCCGCTCTATTCGGTCGACGACGCCGAACGCCTGCGGTCACGGCTGCTCACCGTGCTCGAGGCCGCACTCCGGGATCCGAAGCTCGTGGACCGCGGCGCGCTGAGCTTCGTCATCGTCGGTGGCGGCGCGACGGGCGTCGAGACGGCGGGCGCGCTCGCCGACAGCTTCAACCGCCTGATCCCCAAACGGCTCGGCAACCACACCCTCCCGACGGCGATCCATCTCGTCGACCCCTCCCCGGTCGTCCTCGCACCGTTCTCGGAACGCGCCCACGAGTACGCACGGAAGGTGCTCGAGGCGCGTGGCGTGCAGCTCGAGCTCGGCACCAAGGTCGACCAGGTCGGGCCCGACCGCGTACTGCTGTCCGACGGACGCGAGATCCTCACCCGGACGGTCGTTTGGGCGGGCGGCGTCAAGACCCCGGAGGTGGTCGCGACGTCAGGGCTCCCGACGGCTCCGAGTGGACGGATCCAGGTGGGCCTCGACCTCGAGGTGACGGGGGTACCCGGGGTGTACGCACTGGGCGACGTCGCCAACACACTCGACGGCGACGGCAAGCCCTTCCCCCAGCTGGGATCGGTGGCACTCCAAGCCGGCCGGTGCGCGGCCGACAACATCATCGCCGACGTCGCGGGGAAGGAGCACCAGCCGTTCCGCTACCGCGACAAGGGGATCATGGCGATGATCGGCCGGAACGCGGCCATCGCCGAAGTCGGTCCGCGCCGCCGGGAGCTCCATGGGTTCGTCGCCTACACGTCGTGGCTGGGGGTCCACGCCTGGCTCCTCAGCGGCTTCCGCACCCGCGTCGGCGCGCTCGGCGCGTGGACGTGGGACTACGTCGCGAGCAAGCGGGCGGCGGCCTACATCAACCGACCGGACGCGACCCAGATCGACTGGGACACCTAGCGGTGTGCCCGACTGCGGTCGCGAGGGAGTGCCGGTTCCGGGGCGCGCCTGCCGTCGAGCTGACGTCCGGCGCGCTGACGGCGATCTTCACGCCCGGCATCGGGATGACCGGCGTGTCGCTGCGGTACCACGGCGGGGAGTACCTCGCGCTCCCGGGCGGTCTCGACGCCCTGCGTTCCGGCCGGACCGGAGGGTTGCCGCTCCTCGCGCCGTGGGCGAACCGGCTGGCACGGCGCCGGTATCGCGCCGCGGGCGTCACGGTCCCGCTCGAGGGTCTGGACCTCCCGGTCGACGACCACGGACTGCCCATCCACGGATTCCTCGTCGGCTCGCCCGGGTGGTCGGTCGATCGACTCTCGACGCGTGGCGACACCGCCCGCCTCCGCGCATCGATCACCGTGGACGCCCCGGCCTTCCCGTTTCCTCACCGTATCGACGTCAGCGCGATCGTCCGCGAGCCAGTGCTCCGCGTCGACACGACGATCGTCCCCACCGGCCGCCGCGGCGTGCCTATCGCCTTCGGCTGGCATCCGTACCTCCGCCTTCCCGGCGGGCCCCGTCGGAGCTGGCGGTTGCGCCTCCCCGCCCGCCGGCACCTCGCGCTCGACACACGCGGCATCCCCACCGGCGACATCCGACGGGAGGTCGCCGAGTCAGCGGTCATCGGGCCGCGGACCTTCGACGACGGCTACGCGCTCGGCCGCGACCGGCGCCTCGCCATCGTCGACGACTCGGGGCGCTCCCTCGAGCTGCGATGCGGCAATGGCTACCCGTTCGCCCAGGTCTGGGTGCCAAGCGGCAAGCCGTTTGTCGCACTGGAGCCGATGACCGCCGCCACGAACGCGCTCGTCGATCGCACGGCCGCGGTCGTCCGACGCGGCGATAAGTTCGCCGCGTCGTTCTCACTCACACTCACCAACTCCGGCTGAGGAGCATCATGTCGACACTCATCGAGGACTACGCCATCATCGGCGACACCCGGACCGTCGCGGCCGTCGCGCGCAACGGCTCCATCGACTGGTGGTGCGTACCCCGGATCGACTCGGGAGCGGTGTTCGCGGCGTTGCTCGGCGAACCCGAACACGGCCGCTGGAGCATCGCTCCGAGCGGCGACGTCTCCACGACCCGACGCGGCTACGCCGGAGACTCGCTCATCCTCGAGACCACCTTCGAGACGCCGGACGGCGCCGTCAAGCTGACCGACTTCATGTCGCCGGGGCTCGAGCGCCCGACGATCTTCCGCATCGTGGAGGGCATGTCGGGCGAGGTCGCGATGCGACTCGAGCTCATCGCCCGGTTCGACTACGGATCGATCGCGCCGTGGGCGCAGTCGACCGGTGACGGCCTGACGCTGGTCGCCGGCAGCGACGCCCTCCGGTTCCACAGTCCCGTCCCGCTCCAGGGTGACAAGCTCACCACGCAGGCCGAGTTCGTGGTCCGGGAAGGCCAGCGGCACGGCTTCTCGCTCGCCTGGTACCCCGCCCTGGAAGACCCGCCGCTGCCGCTCGACGCCCCCGCCGCCCGCCGCGTCACCGCCCGGTACTGGGCGGAATGGATCGCCCGGTGCACCTATCAAGGGGACTGGCGGGCCGACGTCGTCCGCTCGCTCATCACCGTCAAGGCCCTGCAGTACGCGCCCACCGGAGCCGTGTGCGCCGCCGCCACGACGTCGCTGCCCGAGCAGCTCGGCGGCGTCCGCAACTGGGACTACCGGTTCTCCTGGCTGCGCGACTCGTCGCTCACCCTGCAGGCCCTGATCCTCAGCGGCTACAACGAGGAGGCCTCCGCGTGGCAGCACTGGCTCCAGCGCGCGGTCGCCGGAAATCCGGGCGACTTCCAGATCATGTACGGCGTCGACGGCGAGCGACGCCTCACCGAGGTCGAGCTCGGCTGGCTGCCCGGTTACGAGAACTCGAAGCCCGTGCGCATCGGGAACGAGGCGAGCGAGCAGTTCCAGCTCGACGTCTTCGGCGAGATCGCCGACGCCGCGCTCACCGCCGTGGAGGCCGGCCTGCAGGGCGAGGAACACCTCCCGGCGCACCACCCGCGCGGCGGGGAGCTGCTCATCGCGATGACCGAGCACCTCGAACGGGTGTGGCAGCTGCCCGACGACGGGATCTGGGAGATCCGCGGCCCCCAGCGACATTTCACCCAGTCGAAGGTGATGGCGTGGGTCGCGTTCGACCGCGCCGCGAAGATCGCCGAGCTCACGGGGCGCACCGACCGGCCGATCGAGAAGTGGCGGAAGCTCGCCGACCAGGTGAAGGACGAGGTCTGCGAGAAGGGCTTCAACACCGACAAGAACAGCTTCGTGCAGTACTACGGCTCGGACCAACTCGACTCGAGCCTGCTGATGCTGGCGCGCGTCGGGTTCCTCCCGCCGTCGGACCCTCGGATCATCGGAACGATCGAGGCGATCCAGCGCGAGCTGATGGTCGACGGCTTCGTCCTGCGCTACCCGACGTCGGACCAGGACGGTGTCGACGGTCTCCCCGCCGGCGAAGGCACATTCCTCATGACCACGTTCTGGCTGGTGGACAACCTCGCGCTGATCGGTCGGCGCGACGAGGCCCTCGCGCTGTTCGAGAAGCTCCGGAGCCTGCAGAACGACGTGGGCATGCTGTCCGAGGAGTACGACCCCGCCACCAAGCGGTTGATCGGCAACTTCCCGCAGGCGTTCTCTCACCTCGGGCTGATCGTCTCCGCGTCGCTCCTGTCCGAATCCCACCCGTCGCCCATGGCGTCCCGTACCGACACGGGGGTGTCGCGATGAGCACGGACCACTACGACGCGATCATCGTCGGAACCGGCGCGGGGGGCGGCACGCTCGCCCATACGCTGGCGGCGGCGGGCAAGAAGATCCTGCTGCTCGAGCGCGGCAACTTCCTGCCGCGGGAGATGGCGAACTGGGACCCGGGGGCCGTCTTCATCGACGGCCGCTACATGTCCGAGGAGACGTGGTACGACGCGGACGGCACCGCGTTCCAGCCGCAGGTGCACTACTACGTCGGGGGCGCGACGAAGCTCTACGGCGCCGCGCTCTACCGCCTACGGCCGCAGGACTTCGGCGAGTTGCACCACGTCGACGGCCTCTCGCCTGCGTGGCCCGTGGGCTATGACGACTTCGAGCCGTACTACACCAAGGCCGAATGGCTGTATCAGGTGCACGGCACCCACGGCGAGGACCCGACCGAGGGGCACTGGAGCAAGCAGTACCCGTGGCCCGCCGTCTCGCACGAGCCGCGCGATGCAGCAGCTGTGTGACGACCTCGCGGCCGGCGGCTACCACCCGTTCTCGGCGCCGTGCGGAATCCTGCTCGACGAATCCGATCGGGCGAAGAGCACCTGCATCCGGTGCACGTGGTGCGACGGCTATCCCTGTCTCGTACACGCCAAGTCGGACGCGGAGACGATCGCGGTACGCCCGATCCTCGACCTCCCGAACGTGACGCTGCTCGTGGATGCCGAGGTCCTCCGCCTCGAGACCGACGACTCCGGCCGGACCGTCACCAACGTCGTCGTTCGCCGTGGTGGAGCCGACGAGAGCTACGCAGCCGACATCGTCGTCGTCGCGGCCGGCGCGTCCAACAGCGCCAAGATCCTCCTGGGATCCGCGAACGATCGACACCCGAACGGACTTGCGAACGGCTCGGACCAGGTGGGTCGGAACTACATGTTCCACAACAGCAAGGCGGTGGTCGCGATCTCGAAGGAGTTGAACGAGACCGTCTTCCAGAAGACACTCGGCATCAACGACTTCTACTTCGGCGCCGACGACTACGACTTTCCCGTCGGCAACATCCAGATGGTCGGCAAGTCCAACGCCGAGGCGATGAAGGGAGAGAAGCCCAAGCTCACGATGCTGGCACCGCACTTCACGCTCGCCGACGTGGCCGAGCACGCCGTGGACTTCTGGTTGACGACCGAGGACCTGCCGATGCCCGAGAACCGCGTGACCCGCGACGGCGACGGCAACGTCCACCTGGCGTACTCCGCGACCAATGACGACGAGGCCGACCGCCTCTATCACGAGCTGAAGCACATCATGAACCACGTCGGGTTCGCCGAGCACCACGTGCTCGACAAGAACTTCTACATGGGCATGAGCATCCCGGTCGCGGGCGTCGCGCACCAGGCCGGCACCTGTCGCTTCGGTCACGATCCGACGACCTCGGTGCTCGACGAGCACTGCAAGGCCCACGAGGTCGACAACCTGTACGTCGTCGACACCAGCTTCTTCCCGAGCATCGGGGCGGTGAACCCGGCGCTGACCGCGATGGCGAACGCCATCAGGGTCGCCGAGCACCTCGTCGAGCGCACGGCCTGACGATCGGACACGTCGGCATGGCCACCACGCGAGAAGCCGGCGTCGTCAAGACCGCGGCCGTGGTCCAGGGCATCGCGCTCGTCACCTTCCCGGCGGCGAGCGGGATCTTCACGAGCGCAAGCGAATACGGGCTGTCGAGCACCGCGTACGGGGCGATGTTCGTCCCGCAGGCGGTCACGGCGGTGGCGTCGGCGCTCCTGGGCGCAGGGTGGGCGCGGCGCGTGGGCACCCGCCGCGTCTACCTGATCGGACTGACGGCGAACCTGCTCGCGATGACCCTGCTCGTCGTCAGCTCGCTGTTCACGAGCAACGAGCCCATCGCCTACGGCATGCTCCTGCTCGCGACGACGAGTCTCGGGATCGGGTTCGGTTTCACGGTCCCGGCCCTCAACACGTTCACCGCGGCCTTCAACCCGGCCCGGGTCGACTCGTCGGTGCTGGTGCTCAACGCGTTGCTCGGCCTCGGCACCGCGCTCGCGCCGGTGTTCGTCGCCGTATTCGTCGGCCTCGGCTTCTGGTGGGGTCTGCCACTGCTGACGGCGGTGCTGGTCGTCGTGCTGCTCGTCGCGAGCCTGCCCCTCCCGCTACGGACGGGGGCCCGCGCACCGCAGCCGGTTCCCGGATCGGCAACTGCGTCCCGAGCCGGCATCCCGGCACGGTTCTGGCTCTACGCCCTCTTCGCGCTCGCCTACGGCGTCTGCGAGACGATGAACGGCAACTGGGCATCGATCGACATGAAGCAGCTCGGGGCATCCACGACGATGGCCTCCCTCGCGCTGACCGCGTTCTGGGCCTCGGTGACCCTGGGTCGGGTGCTCTTCGCCGCGATCCGACTGCGATTCCCCACGCGGCGGACCTACCACCTGCTGCCCTTCGTGCTGGCCGGCGCATTCGCCGCGATCGCGGCGTTGCCCAGCGGCGAGGCGGGACTCGGGGTGCTGGCGTTCGCGCTCGCCGGCATCGGGTGCTCGGCCCTGCTGCCGCTGACCATCAGCTTCGGCCAGGAGGAGCTGCTCGGCATGTCGGCCGCGGTCGCCGGTGGACTGATCGCGTCCTACCAGGTGGGCTACGGACTCGCCGCCTTCGGCGCCGGCCCGCTCCAGTCGTCCGGTATCGAGCTCTCCGACCTCTTCGCGGCGACCGCGGTGATCGCGGCGGCGATGGGCCTCCTCGCATTCCTGATTGCCCGCCGCCGCGATGAGCCGGTGGCACTCCACCCGCGGCCCGTGTCGGCACACCCGTTTCGTCCGTCCCTCGAATCCGATATAAGGAGCACACCATGAGCCTCACCGGCAAGGTCGCCATCGTCACGGGCGGCAACAGCGGCATCGGGAAGGCGATCGCCCTCGCGCTCGCCGAGCACCACGCCAACATCGTCATCGACTTCGTCGCGAACCCGGATGCCACTGAGGAGCTCGAGCAGCAGATCGTGGCGCTCGGCGACCGCGCCATCGGCGTCGACGCCGACGTCTCCAAGGTCGCCGATCTGCAACGGCTCGTCGACACGACCGTCAAGGAGTTCGGCCAGCTCGACATCATGGTCAACAACGCCGGCGTCGAGACCCGAACCTCGGTGCTCGACACCACGGAGGAGCAGTATGAGAAGGTGCTCGACATCAACCTCAAGAGCGCGTTCTTCGGCACCCAGATCGCGGCGAAGCAGATGATCAAGCAGGGCGGTGGCGGGCGCATCATCAACATCACCTCGGTGCACGAGGACTGGCCGATGCCGGGCAACACGGCGTACTGCCTGTCGAAGGGCGGCATGCGCATGCTCACCCGCACGGCCGGTGTGGAGCTCGGACCCGCCGGCATCCTCGTCGTCGGGGTCGGACCGGGCGCGGTGGAGACGCCGATCAACCTCGAGACGATGAAGGATGCCGCCAAGATGAAGACGCTCGACACCGCGATCCCGCTCGGCCGGATGGCGAAGTCGCACGAGATCGGGAGCGTCGTGGCGTTCCTCGCGGGCGAGGGTGCCAGCTACCTCACGGCAACGACCATCTTCGCCGACGGCGGCATCATGCACTCGAGTCCCGGGCTCTAGGAGACCTCGTGTTCGATCTCGCGTCGACGGTCCTGGCCGTGGATCCCGTGCCCTGGGCACGGTCGCAGATGGCGTTCACGCTCGGGGTGCACATCATCCTCGTGCCGCTCGGCGTGTCGTGGGCCGCGATGGCGCTGATCGCGAACTATCGGGGCATCAAGCACGACGACGCCGACGCGTTGCTGCTCGCCCAACGCTGGTCGAAGTACATGGCGGTCACGTTCGCGGTCGGTGCGGTGACGGGCACGGTGCTCACGTTCGAGTTCGGGCTCCTCTGGCCGAAGTTCATGGGCCAGTGGGGCGACGCGTTCGGAGTCCCGTTCGCGTTCGAGGGCCTCTTCTTCTTCACGGAGGCGATCTTCGTCGCGATCTACATCTATGGGTGGCGACGGTTGAAGCCGTGGCCGCACTTCTGGACCGGCATCCCTCTGGTGATCACCGGGATCGGCGGCAGCGTGGCCGTGGTGGCCGCGAACTCGTGGATGAACGAGCCGGCGGGATTCACCCTGAACTCTGCGGGCAAGATCGTGGACGTCGACCCGGTCGGGGTCATCTTCAACAAGGCGATGCCCTACGAGGCGACGCACATGGTGGTCGCGGCCTACGTGGTCGGCGGGTTCCTGATCGCGTCGGTCTACGCCTTCGCGATGCTCCGGGGCCGACGCGACCGGTATCACCGATTGGGACTGATCATCCCGTTCACCGTCGGCGCGATCGCGATCGTCATCCAGATGGGCGTCGGCGACACGCTCGCCCGCTGGGTCTACAACAACGAGCCGCAGAAGTTCGCGGCGATCGAGTTGGTGCCCAAGACCAAGAGCGACCTCCCCGAGACCCTGCTCGGCCGGTTGAACTCGGCCGGCACCAAGGTGGACGGCGGGATCCCCATCCCGGGGCTCGCGTCGTGGCTCTCCGATCCGAGCACGGGGAAGAACACGGTGGTCCAGGGACGCAACGCGTTCCCGGCGGACGAGCAGCCCACCGTCGGCGAGGCCAACACCGTGCACCTCGCGTGGGACGTGATGGTCGGTGGCGGCACGCTCCTCGCCCTGCTCGGCGTGTGGTGGGCCGGGTCATGGATCTTCCGACGCGACATCCCCAGGACGAGGTTGTTCCTGTGGATCGCGGCCGGCGCCGGTGTGCTGTCGATCCTGGTCCTGGAAGCCGGGTGGGTCGTCACCGAGGTGGGCCGCCAACCGTGGATCGTCCGCAACCAGATGCGGGTCGAGGACGCCGCGACCGGCAACACCGGGGTGTGGATCACCTTCCTCGCCGTGGTCGTGCTCTACCTCGTCGTGGCGGTCACCACGATCCTCGTCCTGCGCGGCATGAGCCGGAGGTGGCGCGAGACCGGTGGCCAGATCGACGAGACCGACGTCCCGTACGGACCCCGCGGTCCGGTCGAGGCACCGCCCGAGGTTCCGGAGAAGGTGAGCGTCCCGTGAGCGCGGCGGACATCGCTCAGGAGCAGATGCGATGAGCTGGGCCGACATCTCCGCAGTGATCCTGTTCTTCGGCGTGGTGGCGTACGCCCTCTTCGGTGGCGCCGACTTCGGCGCGGGGTTCTGGGACCTCACGGCCGGCGGCGCCGAGCGCGGCGCCCGTCCGCGTGCCCTGGTCGACCATTCGATCGGACCGGTGTGGGAGGCCAACCACGTCTGGCTGATCTTCTGCCTGGTGGTGCTCTGGACCGCGTTCGCCGAGACGTTCGCGTCGATCACGCTCACCCTGTTCGTACCCCTCAGCCTCGCGGCGTTCGGGATCGTCGTGCGCGGGTCGAGCTTCGCCTTCCGCAAGGCGGTCTTCACGACCCGGGATCGCCGCAACTTCGGCGCCGCGTTCGCCGGCTCCTCGGTCCTCGTGCCGTACTGCATGGGTGCGGTCGCCGGCGCCATCGCCTCCGGCCGTGTGCCGGCCGGCGGAAAGGCCGGCGATCCGTGGGACAGCTGGATCAATCCGACGTCGATCCTCGGCGGTGTGCTCGCGGTGGTGGTCGTTGCGTACCTCGCGGCGGTCTATCTCACCTGGGACGCGCATCGCTTCGAGGACGACGAGATGGTCGAGTACTTCCGTCGCCGCGCCGTCGGGGCCGCGATCGTCGCCGGTGCCGTCGCGTTCATCGGCATCTTCGTGCTGCGCGCCGACGCCCGCTACGTCTTCGACGGGCTCACGTCGCGCGCGTTGCCGGTCGTGATCATCTCTGCCATCTGCGGAACGGCGTCCCTCGTGCTGCTCATCCGGAACTCCCACCACCTGGCGCGCGTCCTCGCCGCTGGCGCCGTCGCCACGGTGGTGATCGCGTGGGGGGTCGCCCAGTGGCCGTACCTGCTCCCGACGTCGCTCGAGGTCTCCGCGGGGGCCGCGCCGGACAGCACACTCCAGGCGGTGCTCCTCGTCTTCGTGCTCGCCGCGGTGATCGTGCTCCCCTCACTTGGCCTGCTCTTCACCCTCGACCAGAAGGGCCTGCTCCCCGAGGAGGGCGGGGACACCGGGGCGAGCCGCCTCGGGGCTGAGAATCCAGCCGTTGACGCACACCGCCACGAGTGACGCCCACACCAGCGCGACTCCGGTGAGCCCACGCGTCCGACCTCGTGTCCGTGCAACGGTCCTCCATCACCGCGCACCCTGCACTGAGGTTCAGTTGCGGTTCGACACTACGAGCAGCCGCTCGTGGCGCCACAGCTCGGGCAGGCGTGGCAGGAGCCGGCGCGCTGCATGATGTCGCCGCAGACGTAGCAGAGCACGTGCTCGCTCTCGCGCACGACCGGCTTCTCCGCGGCCGGCGGACCCGAGTCGAGGGCCGCCGGGGCGCGGTCGGCCATCGGGAGCTCGAGGCGCTCGGTGTTCTGCGCATCGACCGCCTCCTCCACGCCGGGCAGCGTCGGCTGGAGCCGCTCCCCGACCGTGAGGATGCCCATGTCGCGCCGGTCCTGCTCGGGCAGGTACGCGACCGCGAGGCGCCGGAAGATGTAGTCGGCGAGGCTCGTGGCGAACCGGATGTCCGGGTCGTCGGTCATGCCCGCGGGCTCGAAGCGCATGTTCGTGAACTTCTCGACGAAGGCCCGCAGCGGCACGCCGTACTGGAGGCCCAGGCTCACCGAGATCGCGAACGCATCCATGATCCCGCAGAGCGTGGAGCCCTGCTTGGCGACCTTGAGGAACAGCTCGCCGGGACGGCCGTCCTCGTACTCGCCGACGGTCGCGTACCCGTCACAGTCCGCCACGCGGAAGGAGAACGTCTTCGACGAGCGCGTTCGCGGCAGCTTCTGGCGGACCGGCTCCTGCACGATGACGTGCTCGACGACCCGCTCGACGATGCGCTCGGGCGTCGACTCGACGATCGTGCCGCCCTCGAGGGCTACCGGCTCGGCCGCGCCCGCCCGCTTCTGGGTCGAGAGCGGCTGACCGACCTTGCAGTTGTCGCGGTAGAGCGCGACCGCCTTGAGGCCGAGGCGCCACGCCTCGATGTGGAGCAGCTCGATCTCCTCGACCGTGGCCTCCTCGGGCATGTTCACGGTCTTGCTGATCGCACCGCTGATGAACGGCTGCACCGCGCCCATCATCGTGACGTGACCCATGTAGTGGATCGTGTTGTCGCCCATCGAGCATGCGAACACGGCAAGGTGCTCGGGGTTGAAGCCCGGCGCCCCGATGATCGACTTGTGCTCGTCGATGTGGTTGATGATCCCCTCGACCTGGCTCTCGGAGTAGCCGAGCCGGCGCAGCGCCCGCGGCACCGTCTGGTTGACGATGAGCATCGTGCCGCCACCGACGAGCTTCTTGGCCTTCGTGAGCGCGAGGTCCGGTTCGATGCCGGTGGTGTCGCAGTCCATCATCAGCCCGATCGTGCCGGTCGGTGCGAGCACCGTGGCCTGGGAGTTGCGCACGCCGTACTGCTCACCGAGCTCGACCGCCTCGTCCCAGGACTGCTGGGCCGCGGAGAGCAGCTCCGGCGGGACCAGCTCCTCGTCGATCTTCGCGGCCTCGGACCGGTGCATCCGCAGCACGTTCAGCATCGCGTCGGCGTTGTCGGCATAGGCCGCGAACGGACCCATGCGCCCGGCGGTGCGCGCGCTGGTGGCGTACGCGTGGCCGGTCATCAGCGCGGTCAGGCTCGCCGCCCACGCGCGCCCGCCCGGCGAGTCGTAGGCCATGCCCTGGGCCATCAGCAGCGCGCCGAGGTTGGCGTAGCCGAGCCCGAGCTGGCGGAACTTGCGGCTGTTGTCGCCGATCGCCGCCGTCGGGTAGTCGGCGTTGCCGACGAGGATCTCCTGCGCGGTGAACATCACCTCGACGGTGTGGCGGTAGGCCTCGATGTCGAAGCTTCCGTCGTCACCGAGGTACTTCATGAGGTTGATGCTCGCGAGGTTGCACGCGGAGTTGTCCAGGTGCATGTACTCCGAGCACGGGTTGCTCGCGTTGATGCGGCCCGAGTTCGGTGCGGTGTGCCACCGGTTGATCGTCGTGTCGAACTGCATGCCGGGGTCCGCGCACTGCCACGACGCCTCGGAGATCTGGCGCATGAGCTCGCGGGCCCGCATCGTGCGCACCGTGTCGCCGGTCGTGACCTCCTTGAGGTCCCAGTCCTTGTCCTCGACGACCGCCCGCATGAAGTCGTCGGTCACCCGCACCGAGTTGTTCGCGTTCTGGTACTGGATCGAGTGGCTGTCCTTGCCGTCGAGGTCCATGTCGAAGCCGGCGGCCTCCAGCGCGTGCGCCTTGCGCTCCTCGGTGGCCTTGCACCAGATGAACTCCTCGACGTCGGGGTGGTCCGCGTTGAGGATGACCATCTTGGCGGCGCGCCGGGTCTTGCCACCCGACTTGATCGTGCCGGCCGACGCGTCGGCGCCACGCATGAAGCTGACCGGTCCGCTGGCGGTGCCCCCGCCCTTGAGGCCCTCGACGCTCGAGCGGATGTTGGAGAGGTTGATCCCCGAGCCCGAGCCCCCCTTGAAGATCGTGCCCTCCTCCCGGTACCAGTTGAGGATGCCGTCCATGGTGTCCTCGACCGCGAGGATGAAGCAGGCGCTCGCCTGCTGGGGCGTGTTCGCGACGCCGATGTTGAACCACACCGGCGAGTTGAACGCCGCGCGCTGGGTCACGAGGATGAGCTTCAACTCGTCGCGGAAGGCCTCGGCCTCCGCGTCGTCGGTGAAGTAGCCGTCGCGCAGGCCCCAGTCGGTGACGGTGTCGGCCACGCGGTCGATCACCTGGCGCAGCGACCACTCGCGCTCGTCGGCGCCGAGGGTGCCGCGGAAGTACTTCTGGGCGACGATGTTCGTGGCGTTCACCGACCACGAGGTGGGGAACTCGACCTCAGGCTGGAAGAAGGCGTCGGTGCCGTCCTTGTAGTTCGTGATGCGGGCGTCGCGCCGCTCCCACGTGATCCCGTCGTAGGGATGCTCGCCCTCGCGCGTGAAGTACCGCCTGATCCCGATCCCGACCTGCTCCGGCGCCATCGCCATGTATCTCGTTCCCTTCCCCGTCCGTCGGCCGGCGCCGTCTGCGCCGCCCCCCTATTCCGCCTCACACGGTGCCGCTCCGGGCCCGCCCGCCGCCCGGGGGCGTGCGGGAGAAGGCCCGGTTGTGGTGTGACCCCGATCTCGGAACAACCACAAGATGTAGTGGTATGCGTGGTACCTACCGCGATATGGGGCGTGAATTACACCACTGGAGTTCCACCTGTGTCAACGCTTGGCGCCCTCCGGCGCGACATTGGCGCCTGACCTGGGAAAACGCGATCGGGCCCGATCAGCGCGGTTCCGGTTCGCGGGATTTGGGCGCCGAGGTCTTCTGGAGCTCCACCACCTCGGCCTCGAAATCGGCCAGGTCGTCGAAGCCCTTGTAGACGGAAGCGAACCGCAGGTAGGAGACCGGGTCGAGCGCGCGCAACCGTTCGAGCACGGCCAAGCCGATCGCGTCGGTGCCCACCTCGGGTCCGTGCTCGAGGGCCCACGCGGCCAGGTCGTCGGCCACCGCCTCGACGGCCTCGGACGCGACCGAACGCCCGGCCACCGCCTGGCCGATCCCCTGGGCGAGCTTGGCGCGGTCGAAGGGCTCCAGGGTCCCGGACCGCTTGCGCACCATGAGCGGGATCGGCTCGAGACGCTCGTAGGTCGTGAACCGCCGCCCGCACTCGAGGCACTCCCTGCGGCGGCGGATCGACGTGCCGTCGACGGCCGCCCGGGAGTCCACCACCTTGTCCGAGTCCAGCGAGCAGTACGGGCAGCGCACCGTTGCAACGTAGCCGCACCGGTCCCCGAGAGGACCGGCCTCCGTCCGCTTCCGTCACGACCCCTTCCCCGAACGACCGGACCGGGGATCAGTGCTGCCAGCGCAGCACCTCGCCCGGCATCAGCGTTCCGTCACCCCGGGCCCGGACGAGCGCATCCACGACCGCACGCGGGTCCTCGTCGGGCGCGAGGTGCGCGGCGGCACCCCAGAGCGTGTCGCCCGACTGCACGACGTAGCGGGTCACCGCCGGTGCGTGCCCGGGGGCGGCGAGGGAATCGCCACCGAGCGCGGCACCGGCGCGCCCGGCCATGACCACGACCGCGACGACGCCCAGCAGCACGCCGATGCGGCGGCGGCGGAACGTCGCCGCCGACACGCGCGGGGCCGGCCGGGGCGTCGGCGCCGATGCGGGCACCGCCACGAGGCGCGGCCGAGCGGGGCCGACGGAGCGGCCGGAGCGGCCGGCCCGCTGGTCGCACTGCCGGAGCGGAGCGGGTGCGGTGTCGATGTTCATCGCTGCGGCCATCTCTGTCCTCCTGGGAAGGGGCATCCGGATCGAACCACGGGGGTGTGACCACCTCCGGGTGCGGCGACCGGGCCCGACCGGACGCCGCACCCGGAGAGGGAACCGGGAGCGAACGTCCGTTCGGGTGATCACCCAACCACGAACACCCGTTCGCTGTCAAGCCGTCCGAAGGCGAGGACCAGGACCGGCGGTACCCGCCGGCCCCGAGCCGGGGCCCGAGCGGCCCGGGCCCCAGGCCCGAGAGCGGGAGAACCGAAGGCGAGGACCAGGACCGGCGGTACCCGCCGGTCCCCGAGCCGGGGCCCGAGCGGCCCGGGCCCCAGGCCCGAGAGCGGGAGAACAGGTGTTTGCCCCGAACAGGTGATCGTGCTACCGTCCGGTCCATGAGCGAAGGCGCACCCCTCACCCCCCGCCAGCAGCAGGTCCTCGAGTTCATCGACGCCGAGGTGCGTCGTCGCGGCTATCCCCCGAGCGTCCGCGAGATCGGCGAGGCCGTGGGGCTCTCGTCGAGCTCCACCGTGCACGCCCATCTCGCGGCGCTCCAGGACAAGGGCTACCTGCGCCGGGACCCCACCAAGCCCCGCGCCATCGAGGTCTGCTTCGAGCCCGGCTCGGGTGCGGTCGTCGACCGCCGCCCGGTCACCCACGTCCCATTGCTCGGCGACGTCGCCGCCGGCACGGGGGTGCTCGCGGCCGAGAACATCGAGGAGACGATGCCGCTTCCGGAGGACCTGACCGGTGACGGCCAGCTCTTCATGCTCCGCGTCCGCGGCGATTCGATGATCGAGGCCGGCATCTTCGATCGGGACTACGTCGTCGTGCGTCAGCAGCCGACGGCCGAGAACGGCGACGTCGTGGTGGCCGGCATCCCCGGCGAGGAGGCCACGGTCAAGACCTACCTCGCCAAGAAGGGCAAGGTCGTGCTCCGCCCGTCGAACGCCGCGCTCGAGGACATGGTCTTCGAGCCGGGCGAGGTCACGATCTACGGCAAGGTGGTCACGGTCCTGCGCCGGCTGTGAGCGTCCCGGGGCGCATCTCGCTCGTCACGCTCGGCGTGACGGACCTGGCGCGGTCCATCCGCTTCTACGACGCGCTTGGCTTCGACCGCGTGGCGGGGGAGAACGAAGGCGTCGCCTTCTACCGGACGGGCGGCGCGATCCTCGCCCTGTTCGGCCTCGCCGACCTCGCCGAGGACGCGCACCTCTCACCCGACCGCTCCGGCTTCTCGGGCATCTCCCTCGCGATCAACCTGGCCGACGAGGCCGAGGTCGATGCGGCCCTCGCGCATGCGGCATCGGTCGGCGCCCCGATCCTGAAGCGCGCCGAGCGAGTGTTCTGGGGCGGCTACCGCGGCTACTTCGCCGATCCGGACGGCTACGCCTGGGAGGTCGCGTACAACCCGTTCTGGCCCCTCGACGACTCCGGTCTCCCCCAGCTCGGCTGAGCGACCGATCTCGGTTCAGCCCGGGACAGGGATGCTCCAGGTCAGTCTCGTCCCGACCCCGTCCGGGCCCGGCTCGACCGAGCAGACGCCGGCACGCTCCGCGGCCCGCGCGCGCAGGTTGCGAAGACCCCGACCGCCCTCACGGCTCGCCGCGCCCGGGCCCACGCCGTCGTCGGTGACCGTCACGATCAGCTCGGCGTCGTCCGCGACGAGCGTCACCGCGAGCTCGGTACCGTCGGAATGGCGGACCGCGTTCGAGACGGCCTCGTTCAAGACGCTCAGGATCTCGGCGCGCACCCCGGGCGCCAGGGACGCGACCGCGTGGTCGTCGACCACGACGGACCAGCCCATGCCGACGCGTCCCGCCCGGCGACTGGTCAACGAACGTACGGCGTCACCCAGGTCGGAGGCCTCGGGTTCGGCGTCGAGGTTGCGGGCGAGGTCGCGCAGATGCTTCGTCACCCGTTCGACATCGTCGCCGACCTCGTCCAGGCGATCCCGCCACTGCGCATCGGGTGCGTCGGACCCCAGGCTCGTCAGGCTCAGCCGGATCGCCGCGAGATCCTGGATCGACTCGTCATGGAGATCGCGCGCCACCTCCGCCCGAGCGCGGAGACGCTCGAACTCCGCTCGCGCCTCGGACACCGTCAACGCCTCGCTCACACCGCCCGCGTACACCCCGAGCACCGCGAGCTCCTCGGCGTCGAACGGGCGGGTCCGAATCGCCATCAGGGAGCCGAGGGTCCGACCACCGGACACGACGGGGGCCATCGCGATCTGCAACTCCGAACCCATCGCAAGTCCCGACGCCGCGGCGGAGGCGTCCGGCACGGTGTAGGCCGCGACCCGCGACTCGCGCAGCGCCCGGCCGTACTCGTCGTTCACGATCGGCCAGACCGCCCCCGGCGCGTTGCGGGTCGGATCGACGACCGCGACGAGCCGGACCCGGTCGGTGCCCTCGAGCCGCAACAGCCCGGCATTGTCCGCGCCGAGAATCGCGCGCGTCGAGTCACAGATGCGACCGAAGAGCCGCTCCTCGGAATCCCCACCCAGCAGCGCCGCGCGGAGGTCGCTCAGCGCGGCAGTGACCTCGACGTCATGGCCGAGACGCCGCAGCGACCAATCCATTCGGCCGGGATCGACGAGCGCCACGAGGAGGTGCACCCCGCTCCCGACGGTGCCGAGCGCGAACGCCATCACGTCGACCGTCACCACGTCGCCGTCCCCTCGCCGGAGTCGCCGTCGCCGCACCAGGACGTCCAGCCGGCCATCGCGGAGGCGCCGCCAGGTCTCAGGATCGGCAGGGAGGTCGGGGTCGGCCGCGATCGCGGCCAGGTCCGTGCCGACGAGGCCGTCGCGCCCGAGGAGCGCCACCGCCGCGGCGTTGGCGGCGACGAACCGCGCGCGTTCCGGGTCCAGCGCGAGCACCACCTGGGGCACCGTCGACTCGCCCAGGAGCGCGGCGAACGCCTCCGCGCGCTCCGTCGAGCCGGCCGGTGGAGCAGTCATTCGGGCAGCCGGATCAGACCGGCGCGCGCCGCCACCACGACGGCGTCCAGCCGCCGGTGCACCCCGAGGCTCGCCATCGCCCGGCGGATGTGGTTCCGTACCGTGTGGGGGCTGAGAAAGAACGCCCCGGCCATCTCGTCCACGGTCAGGCCGTCGGCGAGGCCCTGCACGACGTCCCGCTCGCGGTCGGTGAGCGCTCGGACCCCGTGCCGCTGGCCCCCGGATCCGGTCACCACCGGCACGACGTCCGAGCTCATGTAGGCCGAGCCCTGCGCCGCCGCCTGGACGACGCGCACGAGCTCACCGGCAGGCGCGAGCTTCGAGGCGAACGCCGTGACACCGGCCGCGATTGCTTCCTGAACCTTGGCGCGGGTGAACCCCGCCGAGATCAGCACGATCCGGATGGTCGGGGCGACATCCTGGAGCGCCAGCGCGACCGCCACCCCGTCCGTTCCCGGGAGTCCGAGGTCCACCACGGCGACGTCGGGCGGGTTCCCGCCGGCCATGCGCAGCGCCTCCTCCCCCGATCCGGCCTGCCCGACGACGGTGACCGCGGGGTCCGCGTCGAGCACCGACGCCAGACCCTCCGCGACCATTCGGTGATCGTCCACGACGAGAACCGCGATGCTGCCCATGCGGGGACTCATCGTAGGGCCAGGCGAGCCGACCGCTCTCGGGCGCGGTTGACGCAACCATGTCAACCGGGAGCCCTGGGCACGTCTAGGGCGGACGCCCACAACCGGCGAAGATGCCGGGAGGCAGGCCGTGGCTCGTCGTGGTCGGTCCGTCGTCGGGGCCTCCCCCAGGGTCTCCACGGCAGAATCTCGCTGCCGGGAGCCGGTCGGTCGTCGCCATGAGGCGACGGGCAGGGCGACCGGCACCCGGCAGCGTGCCCAGCAGGGTCTTCCGACCCGCAGCCGGGGCCCGGAGGCATCCGTCGGACGAGTGGCACGGTGTGGTGAGATGCCACGGTGCTCTCGGAGGTCATCGTCGACCCGATCGAACCGGTTCGGCTCGGGGCGCTCATCGGCCCGGAGCGCGCCGAGGCCTTCGCCCGCGCCGCCGGGCTCGCCCGGACGATGCTCGACGGCCGCACCGTGGTCAACGTGAACTCGACCGCGAACGGCGGCGGCGTCGCCGAGCTGCTCCAGACCCTGCTCGCGTACGCCCGCGGCGTGGAGGTCGACACCCGGTGGCTCGTGATCGACGGCACGCCCGACTTCTTCGAGATCACCAAGCGGGTCCACAACCATCTCTACGGCACGGTCGGCGACGGCGGCCCCCTCGACGACACGGTCCGGGCCCGGTACGAGGCCGTGCTCGAGCCGAACGCGGCTGCGCTGATCGAACAGCTCGCGCCGGGTGACGTGGTGCTGCTCCACGATCCCCAGACCGCCGGCCTCGCTCCCGCCCTGCGCAAGGCCGGCCATCCGGTCGTCTGGCGGTGCCACGTCGGCCGGGACGAGCCCAACGAGCAGACCGAGCTCGGGTGGGAGTTCCTGCGGCCCTACCTCAACCACGCCGACGCCTTCGTCTTCACGCGCGCCGGGTTCGCGCCGACATGGATCGCCCCCGAACGACTCCACGTGATCACGCCGTCGATCGACCCGTTCAGCGCCAAGAACGAGCAGCTCGATCCGGATGACGTCGCGTCGATCCTCGAGCACGTCGGCATCCTTCCCGTGTCCCGGCCGGTCGTGCCGTCGCCGGGCGGACGCTTCCGGCACGAGGACGGCACCACCGGTTTCGTCGATGCTCGCGTCGACCTGCTCGGCACGGGGGCCCCGCCACCGGACGCGCCGCTCGTGGTCCAGCTCTCGCGGTGGGACTACCAGAAGGACATGCTCGGCGTGTTGCTCGCCTTCGCCGAGCACCTCGAGCACAGTGCCGGCGCCCATCTGCTCCTCACCGGGCCGTCGGTGCGGGGCGTCGACGACGATCCGGAGGGCGCCCCGATCCTCGCGGCGTGCCTCGGGGCGTGGCGTGCCCTCCCGCCCGCGACCCGGGCACGGGTGCACCTCGCGTCGGTGCCCCTCTCCGATCCGGCCGCCGCCGCGACCATCGCCAACGCGATCCAGCGCCAGGCCACGGTCGTGACCCAGAAGAGCCTCGCCGAGGGGTTCGGGCTCACCGTGGTCGAGGCGATGTGGAAGCACCGCGCCGTCGTGGCCTCCCGGGTGGGCGGCATCGTGGACCAGATCGACCACGGCGTCCAAGGCCTCCTGATCGACGACCCCACCGACCTCGGAACGTTCGGCGAGTCCGTCAACCGGCTGCTCCAGAAGCCCGAACTCGCCCACCAACTGGGCGAGTTCGCCTACGACCGGGCCCACCGTGAGTTCCTCGGCGACCTCCACCTCGAGCGCTACGGACGCCTGCTGGCGTCGCTGCTCGACTGAGCCCCCCGGAGCCGGCGGCACCGCGGATCGTGATCGTGGGAGCTGATGCTCCTATCCTGGGAGCATGACCGCCCATCCCGATCCCCGCTGGCGCATCGAGGACCTGGCCGGTCGCACCGACCTCTCGATCGACACGATCCGCTTCTACCAGAAGCGCCGCCTGATCGATCCGCCCGTCCGCGACGGCCGGATCGCCTGGTACGGCCCCGCGCACGAAGCGCGCCTGGGCCGCATCCGGGACCTCCAGGCCCAGGGGTTCACCCTCGCCATGATCGCCAAGCTGCTCGACGGCGACCTCGCCGCGGTCGACCAGCCACTCGCGGCCGCGGTCGCCGACGCCGACACCGAGGAGTTCCTCACCACCGAGGAGCTCGCCGAGCGCTCGGGCGTGCCGATCGCGCTGATCGAGGCCATCGCCGCGGAGGGCATCCTGCTCCCCCGGGTGCACGAGGGCGCCGCCCGCTACACCAGCGCCGACGTCGAGGTCATCACCGCGGGCCTGGCGCTGCTCGAGACGGGGCTGCCGCTCTCCGCGCTGCTCGAGCTCGCACGCCGCCACCACGCGGCGACGGTCGAGATCGCCGAGACCGCGGTGTCGCTCTTCGACGAGCACGTGCGCCGTCCGCTCCTCGACGCCGATCTCGGCGACGACGAACGTGCGGCGCGACTGGTGGCGGCGTTCCGCAAGCTCCTGCCCGCGACGGGGAGCCTCGTCGAGCACCACTTCCGCCGCGTGCTGCTGCGCGTCGCCCAGGACCACCTCGAGACCGTCGGCGACGAGAACGAGCGGGCCGCCGCCGCCGACGCCTCGGCGCGCCGGATCGAGGCGCCGTGGCCCGGCTGAGCGGGCCCGTCACCCTCCCCACCGGCGCGGAGAAGCGGCGCACGGTCACCGAGATGTTCGATCGCGTCGCGCCGAGCTACGAGCGGCTCAACCGCATCATCTCGATGGGTCAGGACCGCCGCTGGCGGGCCCGGACGCTCGACCACCTCGCCCTGCCCCGCGGCTCGCGGGTGCTCGACGTCGCGTGCGGGACCGGCGACCTCGTGCGTGCGCTCGCCGCGCGCGGCCTGCGACCGATCGGCGTCGACCTGTCGGCCGGGATGCTCGCCCACGCCCACGCCGACGCCCCGATGCTCCTCGGCGACGCGCTGGCACTCCCCCTCCCCGCCGCCTCGCTCGACGGTGTCACCTGCGGGTTCGCCCTCCGCAACTTCGTGGACCTCGACGCCTTCTTCGGCGAGGCCGCCCGAGTCGTGCGACCGGGTGGACGGGTCGCGTTCCTCGACGCCGCGGAGCCGGGCGGGCGGATCGTGCGGGCCGGGCACGCGGTCTGGTTTCGTCACGCCGTCCCCGCGATCGGCGGCCTGCTCGGCGACCGCGCCGCGTACCGGTACCTGCCGGCGTCGACCGCGTACCTCCCCGAAGGCGGCGCGCTCGTCCGCGCGATCGCCGAGGCCGGGTTCACCAACGTCGAGCGCATCACGATGATGGCCGGCGCGGTCCAGCTCGTCACCGCGGACCGCGTCACACCATGACGCGCGCCACGTTGGTCCCGACGCTGCGCGCCCGCACCGTCCTCGCCACCGACTCCGAACCCGGAACCGGCACGCCACTCGACGTACTCCTGGCACGGGCAACTCCCGACTCCTTCATCTGGGTCCGGGACGGATACGGGTTCGTCACCTCGGGCGTCGCGGCCACGGTGCCCGCGGCCGCGGCCGACGACCTCCTCGCCACGATCCCGCGTGACGACGACCTCACCGGGCCCGGCACGGGCGCCATCGCGGTGGGGGCCCTGACGTTCCTGGACGCGGCCGCGTCCCACCTGGTCGTGCCCCGCCGGGTCGACGGATGGGATGCCGACGGCCGCCGGTGGCGCACCCAGATCGCCGCCGACCTCGGCGTGACCCGGCCCGACGCGACCCGGCCCGGCGTGGCCGATCCCGGCCGCGGCGTCGACCGCGACCGGACTCCGGCCGCGGCGCCGCCGGCGACCCGCACGGAGTGGGCCGGCGCGGTGGCGGCGGCGCTGGCCCGGATCGCGGTGGGCGAGCTCACCAAGGTCGTGCTCGCCCGTTCCGTCCTGGTGACGGCCGACCAACCCCTCGAGCCGGCGCGGATCCTGCACCGGCTGGCGGCGCGCGAGCCCCACCGCTACCTCTTCGCCACCCCCGACATCGTGGGCGCGTCGCCGGAGCTGCTCGTCGAGCGGTTCGGGGCCGACGTGCGCGCCTGCCCGCTCGCGGGTTCCTCGCGCTCAGCCGACGCGGCCGCGGTCGCCGCGCTCTCCCACTCCGACAAGGACCGGCACGAGCACGAGATCGTCGTCGAGTCGGTCGCGGGCACGCTCGCCGCGCACTGCGACGATCTCGCGGTCGGTGCGACCGCGACCCTCGGGCTCGCCGACCTGGCCCATCTCGCGACCCCGATCCGAGCGACCGCCCGGGCTTCCACGCCGTCGGCCCTCGGCCTCGCGCTCGCGCTCCACCCGACGCCTGCGGTGGCCGGGAGCCCCACACCGGCCGCGCTCGACTTCATCGCCGGGCACGAACCCGACCGCGGTCGCTACGCCGGACCGGTCGGCTGGGTCGGCGCCGACGGCGACGGCCAGTTCGCCGTCGCACTCCGGTGCGCACAGCTGCTCGGCCCGGACGCCCGGCAGGCGTTGCTGCACGCGGGCGCGGGCATCGTCGCCGGCAGCACGCCCGATGCCGAGTGGGACGAGATCGACACCAAGCTCACGCCGATGATCCGGGCGTTGCCGGCCGGCTGACCTCCGCCGCCACTGCGTCCCAGATCTCGCGGTGGTGCTCGACGTTCTCGACCCGGTCGGTGCGTACGTGCAGCACGTGCACACCGCCGGCACCGATCGCGGCGCCGAGTGCCTCGGGCAGCGCGTCCGGATCGACCACCGGCGTGACGGGAACTCCGCACGCGCCGGCGACGGCCGCGAGGTCGACTCCGGGGGGCGTGCCGAACAGCTTCTCGAAGTGCGCGGGGAACGCGGCCTGGGGCAGGAACGAGAAGATCCCCCCACCGCCGTTGTCGACCACCACGAGCACGAGGTCGAACCCGCTCCCCGCCGCTGCGGCCAGGCCACCGGTGTCGTGGAGGAAGCAAAGATCGCCGGTGAGCGCGACGGTCGGACCGGGATGGTGCGCGGCGACGCCGAGCGCGGTCGCGACGAACCCGTCGATCCCGTTCAGCCCGCGGTTGGAGACGACCCGGACGTCGGCACGCGGCGGGGCGAAGGCCGTCACGTCGCGGATCGGCATGCTCGACGCGACCACGAGCGCCGAACCGGACGGGACCGCACGGACCAGGTCGCGCGCGAGGCGCGGCTCGGTCAGCGACCCTGGCGCGTCGATCGCGGCGTCCTGCACGGCCGCGGCACGCGTCCCGGCGTCGACCCAGGCTCCCGCCCACGTGGGGTCCACGGTCGCGGGCGGACCGGCACCCAGATCGGCGCGCAGCGCGGCCACGACCGGCGCCGGCGCCGCGGCCAGCAGCACGGCCGCGCTGCGTCCCGGGTCGCGCCACACCGGGCTCGGGTCCACGATCACACCCGGCACCGCGTCGAGGAGTGCGGTCACCGGCGCGCTCACCAGCGGTCCCCCGAGGCGGATCCACCCGTCGGGCCGGTGCGCGGCGGCGAAGGCGGTCGCCCGCGCCAGGGCCTCGGGCGCGGGGACGAGCCCGGGGAACGCGCCCAATCCGGCGCGTGGATCGGCCACGACCGGCCAGCCCAGCGCGACCGCGAGCGCGCCGACCGCGGCCGCGTCCATGGCCGCGTCGGGCCCGACCACCACGAGTCCGTGCCGGATGGTGCGGAGCCGACCAGCCACTCCGGCCACCGCGGTCGGGTCCGGTGCCGGCCGGGACGCCGGTGCGATCACGAAGGGTGCGCCGTCGGGACGGCCGGGCGCGTCCACCAGCGCCTCGCCGGTCGGCACGAGCGGGTCGCGGAACGCCAGGTCGAGGTGGACCGGCCCCGGCCAGGCCGCCGTGGTGGCCGCCACCGCACGCGCGGCGAGCGTCCGCCACTCGGCGCCGACACCCGGCCGGTCGGCCGGGACCTCGGGCGCCGCGAACCAGCGCACGGCGGCGCCGAAGAGCCGGACCTGATCCATCGTCTGGGGCGACCCGACGTCCCGGAGCGACGGCGGTCGATCGGCGGTGCACACGAGCAGCGGCACCCCTCCGTGGTGGGCTTCGAGCACGGCCGGGTGGAGGTTGGCGGCCGCGGTCCCCGAGGTGGTCAGCACCAGCGCCGGCCGGCCGGTGGCACGGCCCATCCCCAGGGCCAGGAACGCCGCGGCGCGTTCGTCGAGCACCACGGTGACGCGGAGTCGGCCGTCCTCGGCGAGGGCGAGCGCGATCGGCGCCGAGCGCGATCCCGGACAGACGATCGCATCGGTCACGTCCTGGCGGGCCAGCTCGTCGACGAATGCACGGGCGAAGGCGGTGGTGGCGTCCCGGGTCATGGCACCATCCCCTCGTGCGCGTCGTGCTGGTCCCGGGGTTCTCGCAGCCCGCGAGCGCGTGGGACGCCGTCCGCGACGAGCTCGCTCCGGCCGTCGCCGCCGAGGTGACCGTGCTCGAGCTGCCGGACGCGCCGAGCTTTCCGGAGACGGCGACCGCGCTGGCGGATGCCGGCGGTCCGGCCTGCTGGGTCGGCTACTCGCTCGGCGGCCGGCTCGCGCTCAGCGTCGCGCTGGCGCGTGCCGACCTCGTGCACACGCTCGTGCTCGTCAGCGCGACCGCGGGGATCGACGACGACGACGAACGCGCCGCCCGCGCCGCGTCCGACGAGGCGCAGGCGGCCGACATCGAGGCACGGGGCGTGCGCGCGTTCCTCACCGACTGGCTCGCGCTCCCGATGTTCGCGGGGGTGCCGGATCCCGCGAGGGTCGTGGCGACCCGGACCGCGGCGACCACCGCCGCTCGGCTCGCCCACCAGATGCGGGTCCTCGGTCAAGGTGCGATGCCTCCCGCCTGGGCGCGACTCGGCGAGCTCGCGATGCCCGTGACCGTGGTCGTCGGCCGCCAGGACGCGAAGTACAGCGCCATCGGACGTGCTCTGGTCGACGCCGTGCCTGGTGCTGCGCTCGTCGAGCTCGACGGCGGCCACGCGCTGCCCGCCGAGAACCCGGCCGGGCTCGCGTCCGCGATCGCCGCGGCTCACGCGTCGACCCCGTAGCGGGCGAGCGCCGCCGCGGTGGGCACCGGCGGGAAGGGGTCGGGGACGCTCAGCATGCCGTCCCGGGGACGCAACGGCTCGGCGACGACGTCGCCCGCGACCGCGTCGAGCGTGTCGAGCCCGCACGCGTAGGGCAGCTCCGCCAGCGCGCACGCGAGCGCGAGTCCGGCGGCGATCCCGATCGACGTCTCGAGCATCGACGTCACGGTCGCCGGGACGGAGGCGGCCTCGGCGACGGCGAGCGCGGCCCGGACACCGCCGAGGGGCTGGACCTTCAGCACGAGCACATCGGCGGCGCCAAGGGCGCGGAGGCGCCCCGCATCGGTGACCGACCGCACGCACTCGTCGGCCGCGACGGGGACTGCGACCCGGCGCCGAAGGGCAGCCAGGTCCTCGAGCGTGGCCACGGGCTGCTCGGCGTACTCCAGGTCGTAGCGCGCGACGCGCTCCAGCACCCCGACCGCGGTGTCGAGGTCCCAGGCGCCGTTGGCGTCGATACGGATCGCGACTCCCGGGCCGACGCGGTCGCGGACCGCGGCGATCCGTTCGACGTCGACGGCCGGATCCCCGGAGCCGCACTTCACCTTCACGCAGCCGGCGCCGTGGGGCACCGACGGCGGATCGAGCCCGGCCGGGACCAGCGCGTTGACCGCG
The DNA here is from genome assembly GCA_963801105.1 of uncultured Acidimicrobiia bacterium. Classification (GTDB taxonomy): domain Bacteria; phylum Actinomycetota; class Acidimicrobiia; order IMCC26256; family JAENVU01; genus JAENVU01. The sequence goes on along the minus strand of CAWDDH010000003.1, from coordinate 2,206,513 downwards.
ACGGCATCACGCACCCGGACCGGCCAGTCCCCGCAGGCGGCTTCGGCGGCGGCCGCGCGGGCGCGCTCCGGATCGCACGGGTAGCCGGGGAACGGTGAGGACTCCCCCCAGCCGCCCGGGCCCTCGACGAGCAGGATCCGACGCTCGCCGATCCGGAGGTGGTGCTCGATCACGCGAGGACCAGCCCCAGGGTGAGCAGCGCCCCGAGCGCGACCGTCGCCCGTACGGTGCCGACGAGCGCCGCGACCAGCTTGGGTGGCGCGTGCTCGCGCCACCCGATCCGCGCCGGGCCGATGAGGAAGATCGCGCCCGCGAGAGCCAGGAAGGCGGGAGGCTCGGCGAGGCCGATGGGCACGACGGCCACGAGCGCGCCCGCCAGGCAGCCGACATAGAGCCGGCGCGCCGGGCGGTCACCGAGGCGGACCGCGATCGTGCGCTTGCCCGCCACCGCGTCGCCCTCGCGGTCGCGGATGTTGTTGATCAGCAGGACCGCGCACGCCGGCAGCCCGATGACCAACGAGCCCCACCACGCGGTCGCGGGAACGGTCCGGTGCTGCACGTAGGCGGACCCGGCACACGCGGCGAAGCCGAAGAACGCGAGCACTGCCACCTCACCGAGGCCGGCGTAGCCGTAGGGCCGCTTGCCGCCCGTGTAGCCCCAGGCGCCGGCGATCGCGAGCGCGCCGAGCAGCAGGAGCCGGACGTCGACGACCAGCGCGAGCACCGCGCCCGCCACGGCGCCGACCCCGAGTGCGAGGAAGGCGGCGGTGCGGACCGCGGTGGGCGTCGCGAGACCGCCGGCGGTGAGCCGCACCGGGCCCCGACGGTCGGTGTCGGTGCCGCGGATCCCGTCGGAGTAGTCGTTGGCGTAGTTGACCCCGATCTGGAGCGCGACCGCGACGAGCAATGCCAGGAGCGCACGGTCCACGCGCAGGGACGCATCGACCGTGGCGGCGGCGGTCCCGACCGCGACCGGCGCCACGGCGAGGCCGAGGGTGCGCGGGCGCGCGCCCGCCACCCACTGGCCGGGCGTCGTCATGCGGGAACGCTCACGGGCGCTTCGGGAACCGGTCGAACTCCGGCCGCCGCCGCTCGAGGTAGGCCTGCTTGCCCTCCTGGGCCTCCTCGGTCATGTAGTACAGGAGGGTCGCGTCGCCGGCGAGCTGCTGGATCCCGGCCAGCCCGTCGTCGGCCGCGTTCATCGAGGCCTTGATCATCCGCAGCGCGAGCGGGCTCATCACGAGCATCTCGCGACACCAGCGGACGGTCTCCTCCTCCAGTTCGGCGAGAGGCACGACGGTGTTGACGAGACCCATCGCGAGGGCCTGCTCCGCGTCGTACTGGCGGCAGAGCATCCAGATCTCGCGCGCCTTCTTCTGTCCGACCGACGCCGCGAGCAGCCCCGAGCCGTAGCCGCCGTCGAAGGAGCCGACCTTCGGGCCGGTCTGGCCGAACCGCGCGTTGTCGGCCGCGATCGTGAGGTCGCACACGACGTGGAGCACGTGGCCGCCGCCGATCGCGTACCCCGCCACCATCGCCACGACCGGCTTGGGCAGCCGGCGGATCTGGATCTGCAGGTCGAGCACGTTGAGCCGGCCGACGCCGTCGTCGCCGACGTAGCCGTCCTCGCCGCGGATGCGCTGGTCCCCGCCTGAGCAGAACGCGTCGGGTCCCTCACCGGTCAGGATGATCGCTCCCACCGTCGGGTCGTCGCGCGCGACCTCGAAGGCGTCGCGCAGCTCGAACAGGGTCTTGGGCCGGAAGGCGTTGCGCACCTCGGGTCGGCAGATCGTGATCTTGGCGATGCCGTCGGCCACCTCGAACCGGATGTCGGTGGAGTCGGGGCCGGAGGGCTTCCAGTCGGCCCCGGGCCGGATCGGGTTCGTGGTCACGGTTCCTCCAACTCTGGGAGTGGTTGCTCCAACGGTTACCGTACCGACCCGTGGTCGATCCCGACGAGTCGCCGCTGGTGGCGGTCGTCCTGCCCCCGTCCGAGGCGGCCCCCGCCGTCGGCAGGGTCTGGGACCGGGGCGCCGCCGTGGCGGTCGTGGACCCCCGGTCGTCCGATCTCCCCGCCCGCCTCGACCGGCTCGGCCCGACCGCCGTGCTCGACGGCGACGGCGAGCACCTTCGGCCCGGCGGACGCCCGGTCCCGCGAGGGGTCGGCGCGGTCGTGACGACCTCCGGCACGACCGGGACGGCTCGGGCGGTGATGCTCGACCACACGGCGTTGCGCGCCTCCGCGCTCGCGGTCGGCGCGGCCCTCCGGGTCGATCCCGACGCGGACCGCTGGCTGGCCTGTCTCCCACTCTCCGGCATCGCCGGCCTCGCGATCGTCGCCCGCGCCTACGCCACCGCAACACCGCTGACCGTGCACGACCGCTTCGACGCCGACGCGGTGGCCCACGCGGCCCGTGAGGCCACGCTCGTGTCGCTCGTGCCCACGACTCTGGGCCGGCTGCTGAACGCCCACCGGGACGCACCCGCACGCTTCCGGACGATCCTGCTCGGCGGCGGCCCGATCCCCGAGCCGCTCCGCGCCGACGCCGAGCGGGCGGGTGCCACGCTCGCGACGACCTACGGCCTCACCGAGACCGGCGGTGGTTGCGTCCACGACGGTCACCCGCTCGCCGGCGTCGAGATCCGACTCGCCCCGGCGACCGGCGAGATCCTCGTGCGGGGCCCGGTGGTGATGCGCGGCTATCGCGATCCCGTCGAACCGTCACCCTGGCGCGACGGCTGGCTCGCGACCGGCGACGTCGGGCGTTGGAACGACACGGGCACGCTCGAGGTGATCGACCGCATCAAGGACCTCGTGATCACGGGCGGCGTCAACGTGAGCCCGGTCGCGATCGAGCGCCGATTGGTCGACGTCCCCGGGGTGGCCGACCTCGCGATCGTCGGCGTTCCCGATCCGGAATGGGGTGAGCGGGTGGTCGCGTGCGTGGTCGTCGAGGCCACACCACCGTCGCTCGCGGCGCTGCGCCGTCACGGCGAGGCGGTCGGGCTGACACCGGCCGAGCTACCGCGTGAGGTGCGGGTGGTCGGGGAGATCCCTCGCACCGCGGTCGGCAAGGTGCTGCGCCGGCGCCTGCGCGGCTGACCCCGGCTCAGCCCGCCTCGGGCTCGACGCCGCAGAGCCGCGCGGCCTCCCCGAACAGCAGTCGCTTGTGCTCGCCGATCACGCGCCGGTCCTTGCCCGCGATCGGCGCGGCCAGCGATACCGCGACATCGAGCAGGCGCTCCTCGTCGGCCGTATCGGTGACGATCCCGAGGACGTGGGCCTCTTCGGCGGCGTACCGCCGCCCGGTGAGCAGGGCGTCCTGGACCGCTTCGGGCGGGATCCGCGCCGCGACCGCGGCGACCATGCCCTCACTGAAGGGCAGGCCGAGGTCGACCTCCGGCAGGCACCAATACCCCCGGTCGCTCCGCATCACGCGCGCATCGAAGCAGGCGCTGATCATCGCCCCGGCCGCGAACGCGTGCCCGTTGACCGCCGCGACCGCATAGGCGGGGAACAGGAGCAGCCGGCCCAGCAGGTGGTGCAGCGCAGCCACGGTCGGTCCCGCCTCCTCGGGCTCGGCGGCGAACCGGTCGAGGTCCAGCCCGTTCGAGAAGAACTTGCCGGTGCCGGTCGCCACCAGCGCGAGCGGACCAGTGACGGTACCGAGGTCGTCGAGCGTCGCGTGCCACTCGGTGACGGAGTCGAGGTTGACCCGGTTCTCCCCGTCGTCCCAGCGGATGATGCGCACGTGCCCGCGCGTCTCGACGTCGATGCTCATGTGGGGTTCCCTCTGTCAGGACAGTCCGAGGAAGCGACCCAGCACCGCGGCGCAGGCGTCGAGCGACTCGCGCGTGACGGACTCCGCCGCGGTGTGCGCGAGCGTCGGGTCGCCCGGGCCGAAGTTCAACGCCGGGATGCCGTGCGCGGCGAAGCGCGCGACGTCGGTCCACCCCAGCTTGGGTCGCACGCCGAGATCGAAGGTGCCGACGAGCTCCGCCACGAGCGGGTCGCCGAGGTTCGGCGGCGCCGCGAGCGAGGCGTTCACCACCTCGATCTCCGCCGCACCCTCGAGCAGGGCCGCCGTCTCGAGCCGGGCGTCTTCGAGTGTGACGCTCGGAGCGAACCGCCGGTTCACGACCACCCGACACTCGTCCGGCACCACGTTGTTGGCAACGCCACCCTCGACGCGCACGACCTGGAGCGACTGCCGGTAGGGCAGACCGTCGACGTCGACGGTGTCCGGGTCGTTGGCGACGACGCGTGCGAGCGCCGCACTCGCGGCGTGAACCGCGTTCTCCCCCATCCACGGTCGGGCCGTGTGCGCCCGGGCACCGCGGAACGTGGCCTCCAGGTGCAGCGTGCCCTGACACCCGGCCTCGACCCAGGCGTCGGTCGGCTCCAGGAGGATCGCGAGGTCACCGGTCACCAGGTCGGGCGCGTGGGCGAAGAGCTCCCGCAGTCCGTTCCACTCCTCGGCGATCTCCTCGCCCGCGTAGAACACGAACGTGGCGTCGAACCGGGCCGCGTCCGGGTCGGCCGCGATCGCGGCCGCGAGCACGAGCAGGACGGCGAGCCCGCCCTTCATGTCGGCGGTACCCAGACCGTGCAGCGTGTCGCCGTCCCGGCGCGGCTGGGCGTTGCCGTTCGGCGGGACCGTGTCGAGGTGACCGCCGAGCACGATGCGCCGGTCCCGACCCAGTTCGGTGCGCGCGATCACGTTGTCGCCGACGCGTTCGATCCGCAGGTGACGGGCGGTCTGGAGCAGCCTCCGCTCGACCAGCCCGGCGAGCTGGGTCTCCTCCCGACTCACCGAGGGGATCGCGCAGAGCTCCTCGGTGAGCTCCAGCAGATCGGTCACGTGGTCGCGCCACCGTCGCGCAGGATGTCGTTCAGCTGGGAGCCGTCGTGGCGCTGTCCCGGCGTGAGCCGGCTGATCACGAGTGCGCAGGGCATGCCGAACTCACCGCCTGGATAGGTACGGGGGCGGGTGGCCGACACCGCGACGCACCAGTCCGGGATCACGCCCCGGGAGAGCTCCTCACCGGTGTCGGCGTCGATGACCGGGATCGTGCCCGAGAGGATCAACCCGGCGCCGAGCACCGCGCCGTTCCCGACCCGGGCGCCGGCCACCACCATGCACCGCGAGCCGATGAAGGCGTCGTCGCCGACGATGATCGGTACCGCGCCCGGCGGTTCGAGCACGCCACCGATGCCGACTCCGCCGGCCAGGTGCACGCGCTCACCGATCTGCGCGCACGACCCCACGGTCGCCCAGGTGTCGACCATCGTGTCCGCACCGACGCGTGCGCCGATGTTCACGTAGCTCGGCATCATGATCACGCCGGGAGCGAGGTACGCACCCCAGCGAGCCGACGCGCCCGGCACCACCCGCACGCCGGCGGCCTCGTAGTCGCGTTTGAGCGGGATCTTGTCCCGGTACTCGAACGGCTCCAGCTCCATCGTCTCCATGTGCGTGAGGCGGAAGAGCAGGAGGATCGCCCGCTTGAGCCACTGGTGGACGACGATCTCGTCGCCGACCCGCTCCGCGATGCGCGCCTCGCCGCGGTCGAGCAGGTCGATCGCGGCGCGCACCGCGACCGCCGCCTCCGTCTCGGACATGACCGCGGTCATGTCGTCCCGGTGCTCCCACAGCGCGTCGATCTGAGCTTCGAGGTCGGTCATCCCCCGACACTAGACACCAACCGCCCGGGCAGCTCAGGATGTGGCGAGCCGTTCGAGCACGAGGTCGAGGCGGTCGTCGGGCTGGGTCAGCGCCAGCCGGACGTGGTCGGCGCCGGCCGGGCCGTAGAGCGCGCCCGGCGCGACGAGCGTTCCGGCCTCGGCGAGGCGGGCTGCGAGCTCCCAACCGTCGTCGACCTGGTCCTCCGACCGCAGCCAGAGATAGAAGGGCGCAGGTCCGCCGTCGTGCACCAGGCCGTGCGCCTCGAGTCCGGCCGACATCCGCGCCCGCCGCTCGACGTAGCGGGCCCGCTGCGCCGTCACGTGCGTGTCGTCGTCGAGCGCGGCCGCCGCCGCGGCCTGGATCGGTGCCGGCATCATGAGCCCGGCGTGCTTGCGCACCTCGCCGAGGTAGCGCACGAGGTCCGCGTCGCCCGCGACGAACCCGGCCCGGAAGCCCGCCATGTTCGATCGCTTCGAGAGCGAGTGCACCGCGAGGACGCCGTCGGCGCCGTCGGCGAGGGCCGTCGTCGGGTCCCCACCCGAGAACTCGGCGTAGCACTCGTCGGCGGCGACGGTGATGCCCCGCGCCCGGGCCCACGCGACCGTCTCGCCCACCTGCTCGGGCGAGGCGACGGCGGCCGTCGGGTTGCCCGGCTCGTTGGTCCAGAGCAACAGCGCGCGCTGCGCGTCGGTCTCGGCGACGCGGTCGAGGTCGAGGTGCCAGTCGTCGTCGAGCGGGACCGGCACCGCGCGCAACCCCGCGAGCTCCGCACCCATCGCGTAGGTCGGGTACGAGATCGCCGGGTAGAGCACGGTGTCCCGGCCGGGGGTGCGCAGGTGGAGCCAGCGGGGAAGCGACGCGACCATCTCCTTGGTTCCCACGCAGGCGAGCACGGCGGCGGGCGCCACGTCCACACCGAACCGGCGGCCGATCCATCCCGCCGCCGCGTGGCGGAAGGCCTCCGACCCGATGGTGAGCGGGTAGCCCGACGACGTCGGGGCCGCGGCCTCGAGCGCCGCGAGCACGACCTCGGGGACCGGATCGACCGGGCTGCCGACCGAGCAGTCCACGACCCCACCGGGCACGACGGCGGCGAGCCGCCGGAACGCGTCCAACCGGTCGTGCGGGTACGGCGGTGGAACGAACCCGACCTGCGACATGGCGCGGAGACTACCGGCGGGTCGTCGGCACGCCGTCGACGGCGGTCACCAACTCCGCGAAACGCCCGACGAGCGCGTCGGGCAGGCGGGCCTGCACCCGCATGCCGGTGTCCTCGTGCACCGTGACGAGCACGTCACCCTCCCGGTGGAGCGCGGGCAGCACCTCCCCACGGTCGTACGGGATGGTCAGCTCGACGATCCGGGTCAGCGAGCGCAAGCGGTGCCCCAGCTCCGTGAGCAGCTCCTCCACGCCGTCGCCGCTGCGGGCCGACACGGCGACCGAACCGGGGTGGGCGCGCAGCAGCTCGTCGACGACCTCCGGCGCGACGGTGTCGGTCTTGGTGAACACGATGAGCTCCGGGATCGCCGGAGCCTCGATCTCCGCGAGCACGGTGCGCACCGCCTCGACGCGCTCGTCGGGCTCGGGGTCGCTCGCGTCCACGAGGTGGACGAGGAAGTCGGCGTCCGCGACCTGCTCGAGTGTGGACCGGAAGGACTCGACGAGCTGGTGCGGGAGCCGGCGGACGAAGCCGACGGTGTCGGAGAGCAGCACGATCTCGCCGCCGGGGAGCCGGAGTCGGCGGGTGGTCGGATCGAGCGTCGAGAAGAGACGGTCCTCCACCAGGGCTGACGCGGCGGTCAGCCGGTTGAGCAGGGTGGACTTGCCGGCGTTGGTGTACCCGACGAGCGCGACCGTGGTCAGCGACCGGCGCTGGCGGGCCTTGCGCTGGGTCTCGCGTGTCCGGCCCAGCCCGACGAGCTCACGCTCGAGCTTGGTGATCCGGCGCTGGATCCGCCGGCGGTCGACCTCGAGCTGGGTCTCACCGGGACCGCGGGTCCCGATCCCACCACCCTGCTGGCTGAGCGCGAGCCCGCGTCCGCGCAGGCGGGGCATGCGGTAGCGCAGCTGCGCGAGCTCGACCTGGACCATGCCCTCCTGGCTCTGCGCGTGCTGGGCGAAGATGTCGAGGATCAGCGCGACGCGGTCGACGACGTCACGACCGAAGAGCTTCTCCAGGTTGCGTTGCTGGGCGGGGGTCAGCTCGTCGTCGAAGATCACGACGTCCACGTCGAGGGCCTCTGCGAGCAGGCGCAGCTCCTCGGCCTTGCCCTTCCCGACGTAGAGGGCGGGGTCGGGCGCATCGCGCCGCTGGAGCTCGACCGCGACCGGCTCCGCGCCCGCGGTGTCGGCGAGGCGCGCGAGCTCCTCGAGGCTCGCCTCCGCGGCTTCGGGCGTGCGGAGCCCGAACCCGGTCCCGACGAGGAGGGCGCGCTGGTGGACGACGCCGAGATCGGTCTCGGTCGCGGTGAGCCGCCGGCGGCCGCGATCGAGGTGCCGTTGACTCACGCGCGCAGCCCTTCGAGGTCGAGATCCACGGTGAAGACGTGCCGCACCGGCCCGCCGAGCCGGACGGTGTCGCCGAGCGTGACCGCGAGGTCGCCGCCCGGCACCGCCACGGTGACGTCGGTGCCCACGAGGCCGCGTCGGTGCGCGACGGCCGCGGCGGCACACGCGCCGGTGCCACACGACCGCGTCTCGCCCACCCCCCGTTCCCAGACGCGCATGGTGAGCACGTCGGGCGCCGTCACGGTCACGACCTCGACGTTCACCCGCGCCGGGAAGCGCGCGTCGTGCTCCAGCACCGGTCCTACGGCGGCCAGGTCGACCGTGGCGGGATCGGGGACGACGAGCACCCAGTGCGGGTTGCCCATGCCGGCGGCGTCGCCGGTGGCGCTGAACCCGGGCGCCGCGGCCGGAAGGTCGAAGGCGCTCTCTCCGGCGACCGGGATCCGGGCGGGCTCGAAGGTGACCGCGCCCATGTCGCAGACCGCGTGCACCACGTGTCCGGCGGTGTCGGTCGTGACGTCGAGGACCCGCCGGCCGCCGCCGGTGGCGACGACGAGCCGGTCGGGAGTCCCCATCCCCTCCTGGCGGGCGACCCACGCGAGGCATCGCGCACCGTTGCCGCTCATCTCGGCGAGTGACCCGTCGGCGTTGAACAGGGTCATCGTCGCATCGGCACCGTCGGTCCCCGGCCCGAGCACGATCAGGCCGTCGGCACCCACACCGGTCCGCCGGTCGCACAGCGCGACGGCGTCGGCACCGGTGAGCGGTGCGGTGGTGACGAGGAAGTCGTTGCCGGTGGCGTGGAGCTTGTGCAGGACCGTCATGCGCTCCCCCACCATGCCATGACCTCGGTCGCCGGCGGCGCCGATTTGGCGGTCGCGTCGAACCACCGGATGCGCCCGTCCCGGCGGAACCAGGCCCGCTGGCGGCGGGCGAAGGTACGGCTGCGCTGCGCGATCGCGACACACGCATCGGCGAAGGTCTCGAGCCCGCCGTCGAGGAACTCCAGGACCTCCTTGTACCCGATCGCCTGACGGGCCGTGCGCGACCACGGTCGGGCCCGCAGCGTCAGCACCTCGTCGAGCAGCCCGGCCGCGGCCATGGCCGCCACCCGGGCCTCGATCCGGCGCGAGTTCTCCTCGGTGTCGACCGCGAGACCGGCCAGGCGGACCGGCACCACGGGCGCGTGGTCGGCACCGATCCCGGCACCGAAGCTGGAGAAGGGACGGCCGGTCAGCTCGATCACCTCGAGCGCCCGCACGATGCGCCGGCGGTTCCCCGGCTCGATCCGTGCCGCCGCGACCGGATCGCGCACGGACAGCTCCGCGTACATGTCCGCGAGCTCCGCGGGGCCGCCCGCGCGCTCGGTGAGCGCGGCCCGCAGCTCGCGGTCCTCACCGGGAAAGGTCAGGTCGTCGATCACCGCCCGGAGGTACAGCCCGGTCCCGCCGACGAGAAGGGCCCGGCGCCCACGTGCTTCGACGTCCGCGATCGCCGCCCGGGCCTCGCGCTGGAACCGGACCACGGAATAGTCCTCGGCCGGGTCCGCGACGTCGACGAGGTGGTGGGCCACCCGGGCCCGGTCCTCCGGTGTCGGCTTGGCGGTGCCGATGTCCATACCCCGGTAGACCTGCATCGAATCCATCGAGACGATCTCGACGTCACCGAGCGCTTCGGCGGCGGCGAGCGCGAGCGCCGACTTGCCGGAGGCGGTCGGCCCGACGAGCGCGAGGTGGACGACCGCGGTTCAGCCCGCCGTGACCGGGATCCGGGTGCGCGCCGGGCGCGGGCCGTCGAGCACCTCGAGCAGGTTGCCCCGCAGCCAGTGCGGCGCGCCGCGGGTGATCTCGACCCGGGCGAGCGTGCCGGGCGCGAGCACACCGTCGAAGTGGACGAGCTTGTTCTGCCGGGTTCGGCCCGCGGCGACGGTCGGGTCCTTCTTCGACGGTCCTTCGACGAGCACCTCCTCGATCCGGCCGACGCGCGCCTCGTGGCGGCGCAACGCGTGCTCCTCGACCAACGCGGTCAGCCGCTCCATGCGAGACCGGGCGACGTCCTCGGCGACGAAGTCCTCGGTCATCTCGGCCGCCGTCGTCCCCGGTCGGGGCGAGAAGACGAACGTGTAGGCGGCGTCGTACCGGGCGGCGTCCACGAGTGCGAGCGTCGCCGCGAAGTCCTCGTCGGTCTCCCCCGGGAAGCCCACGATGATGTCGGTCGTCACCGCGAGGTCGTCGATCGCGGTACGCGCCATCGCGAGCTTCTCGAGGTAGCGCTCGGCGGTGTAGCCCCGCCGCATGCGGGCCAAGCGTGCGGTCGGATCCGGACTGCACCGGGAGGTGGAGGTGCTCGCAGACGCTTTCACACTCGGCCATCGCCGCCACGGTCTCGGCCCGCAGGTCCTTCGGGTGCGGCGAGGTGTAGCGGAGCCGACGGATCCCCTCGACCGCGTCGACCGCGCGCAGCAGGTCGGCGAACTGCGGGCTCCACTGGCCGGCGCCGAGGTCCCGGCCGTAGGAGTTCACGTTCTGGCCCAGCAGCGTCAGCTCGGACACGCCGTCGCGGGCGAGGTCGGTGACCTCGGCGACGATGTCGCCCATCCGCCGGCTGACCTCGGAGCCGCGCACCGCGGGCACGATGCAGAACGCGCAGCTGTTGTCACAGCCGATCTGGATCGTGACCCAGGCGCTGTGGTCGACCTCCCGCCGAGCGGGCAGGGCCGACGGGTAGGCCTCGTGCTCATCGAGGATCTCGACGACCGGGACACCGGTGCGGTCGGCCTCTGCGAGGAGCGCCGGGGCGTGCGCCAGGTTGTGGGTGCCGAACACGACGTCCACGTGACCGGCCCGCTCGACGATGAGATCCCGGTCCTTCTGGGCCAGGCACCCTCCGACCGCGATCTGCAGGTCCGGGCGGGCGTCCTTCAGGGGCTTGAGGTGCCCGAGCGTCCCGTAGAGCTTGTTGTCGGCGTTCTCGCGGATGCAGCAGGTGTTGAGGACGACCACATCGGCCGATCCGAGATCGTCGGTCGGTTCCATGCCCTCGGCCGCGAGGAGGCCGGCGATCCGCTCGGAATCGTGCTCGTTCATCTGGCACCCGAAGGTGCGCACGTAGAAGCGGCGGGTCACGACCGCTGAGTGTACGGGCGCCAATAGGATCCGCCGGATGCCGGCCCCGCCCCGCTCCGCGCTCGTCGTGCGCGCCCGCTGAGATGCCGCTCCACGCCGGGGGCTGGGAGCTGGTGGTCGCGATGGTCGTCGTGCTCCTGGGTGGCCTGGTCCAGGGGGTCATCGGCTACGGCATGAACCTGGTCGTCGTGCCGATCGTGGCCATCCTGATCCCGGGATCGGTGCCGGGGTCGATGGTGCTGCTCAGCATGCCGATGACCCTCACGATGCTGCTGCGGGAGCACCATGCGATCGACTGGCTCGGCGTCCGCTGGATCGTGGTGGGCCGGCTCCCCGGCACGGTGATCGGCCTGATCGTGCTCGCGGTCCTCCCCGACGCGCAGCTCGCGTTCGCGATCGGGCTCGCGATCATGCTCGGGGTGGTGCTCAGCGTGATCCATCCCGGCCTGGCGATCAACCGTCGGACGAGCTTCGGCGCGGGCGCGGTCTCGGGGGTGACCGACACCACTGCGAGCATCGGGGGGCCACCCCTCGCGCTCCTCTACCAGCACTCCCCGCCGCACACCTTCCGCGCGACTCTCGCGACGTCGTTCCTCATCGGGGCGACCATCACCGGCACCGCGCTCGCCCTCCGGGGAGAGCTGTCGGGCGGTCAGCTCGAGCTGACCGCGATCTTCCTCGCGCCGATGCTCATCGGCCTCATGCTCTCGGGCCCGATGGCGCGCCGCCTCGACTCGGCGACCCTGCGACCGATCGTGCTCGGCGTCGCCGCGACCGCGGGGCTGCTCGCGGCGGTGCGCGGCCTCCTCGCGTTCTGAGCGCCGGCGCGCTCCGCCGGCGCTCTCCTCCACGAGCAAGAGCCGGAGACGGCTCGTGGCTCGGCTCCGACCCTTCGTGTGCTCGGGGTTCGACGGTTACTCCGAGTTGGCGTCCTCGGACTCCTGCTCCGCCGCGACCGACAGGTCGATGGGATCGTCCAGATCGCCGAGGTCTTCCTCCTCGTCGTCGATCCCGCTCTCCTTGCGGACGCGCTCGCTGATCTCGACCATCATGTCCAGGTTCTCGGACAGGAAGGTCTTCGCGTTCTCGCGGCCCTGACCGAGCTGCTCGCCCTCGTAGGTGAACCACGCACCGGACTTCTTCACGATGCCGAGGTCCACGCCGATGTCGAGCAGCGAGCCCTCACGGCTGATGCCCTTGCCGTACATGATGTCGAACTCGGCCTGCTTGAACGGCGGTGCGACCTTGTTCTTGACCACCTTCACCCGGGCCCGGTTCCCGACGATCTCGGCACCGTCCTTCAGCGACTCGATGCGGCGGATGTCGAGCCGGACCGACGAGTAGAACTTCAGCGCCCGGCCACCGGGGGTGGTCTCGGGCGAGCCGAACATCACACCGATCTTCTCCCGCAGCTGGTTGATGAAGACGGCGATCGTGCGGCTCTTGTTCAGGTTGCCGGTGATCTTGCGCAGCGCCTGGCTCATCAACCGGGCCTGGAGGCCGACGTGGGTGTCGCCCATCTCGCCCTCGATCTCGGCCCGGGGCACGAGTGCGGCCACCGAGTCGATGACGAGCACGTCGAGCGCGCCCGAGCGGATCAGCATGTCGGCGATCTCGAGCGCCTGCTCCCCCGTGTCCGGCTGGGAGATGAGCAGGTCGTCCACGTTCACGCCGATGGCGGACGCGTAGACCGGGTCCATCGCGTGCTCGGCATCGATGTAGGCACAGACGCCACCGTTGCGCTGGGCCTCCGCGACCACGTGCATCGCGAGCGTGGACTTCCCGGAGGACTCCGGACCGAAGATCTCGACGATCCGGCCCCGGGGCAGCCCGCCGATGCCGAGTGCCATGTCCAGGGCGAGGGCGCCGGTGGGGATCGCCTCGACCCCGACGTGGCCACGCTCGCCGAGACGCATGATGGCGCCCTTGCCGAACTGCTTCTCGATCTGGCCGAGCGCCATGTCGAGCGACTTGTCACGATCCATCCGTACCGACTCCTTGTCCTGTTCGTTCCTCGACGTACCGGCCTGGGGGAAGCTCGTCCATCACCGGGGGCACCGTACGACGGGGGTGTGACCACGCTTCCCGGACCGTGTCCGGGGACCGTGCACCCCACCTCGCCGGGGCCACCGAGCACGACCTCGCTGAACCACATCGGTGGAGTTCCATCGATGTGGGGCACCCTAGACCGAACACCCGTTCGGATCAAGCACCCCGGATCGCGGACCGGCGGTCACCCGCTCCATCCCACCATTCTCGACGCATCACCGACGGATCTCGAGGGCGCCCGGTCAGGCGAGCGGCAGCCGCGCGATCGGGTGGTACACGGCGCCGGTGCGGCGTGTCTCGCTCTCCATCAGCACGATCTCGTCGACCACGAACGGCGCGCCGATCGCCACGCCGGCGAGCGCCTCCGTCTCCGCGGTCACGTTCCTGGGCGACGACATCCGCGCCAGCGTGAGGTGCGGACGGAAGCTCACGACGTCACGCGAGCGCACGAAGTCGCCCGCGGCCTCCATCACCGCCTCGTGCACCGCGGCGATCGGCTCGGGGTCGGCCACGCCGAGCCAGTACACCGACGCGCGCCGGGCGGACGGGAAGCCGCCCGCTCCCTGGAGCTGCACCCGCGCCGGGGGCACGGCCGCGACTCCGCCCGCGAGCGCGCCGACCAACGCGTCGGCGTCGCCGACCCGACCGAAGTACTGGACGGTCACGTGCCACTGGTCGCGTCGCGCCCATCTGAAGCCGCGACCGGGAGGCGTCCTCGACGAGTGCCTCGATCGAGTCCAGGACCGCCGGTGGCGGGACCGCGGCGAGGAACGCGCGCCGGAGCGCGCCCATCAGAGCGACTCGAGCCGCTGGCGCAGCGTGTTCAGCAGGGTGATCGCCGAGAACTGCCGGATGCGCTCGCGGTCGCCCGGGAGCCGGACGGTGAACGCCTCGGGCGCGCGGTCCGGGAGCGCGATCGCGAACCAGACCGTCCCCACCGGCTGGCCGTCCTGCTCGTCGGGACCGGCGACACCGGTGGCCGAGATCCCGACGTCCGCGCCGAGCACGCGCTGCGCGCCCACCGCCATCTCGATCGCCGCCTGCCTCGCTCACGACGAGGTCGGCCCCGACGTCGAGGACGTCGCGCTTCACGTCGGTGGCGTAGGAGACGACCGCACCGCGGAAGGTCTTCGACGCTCCGGGCACGGCGCCGATGCGCGAGCTGATCAGGCCCGCGGTGACCGACTCGGCCACGCCGAGCGTCCAACCCTTCGTCTCGAGCGCGTGCAGGGCGGCGTGCTCGATCGTCTCGTCGTCGATCCCGAAGACGAGCGCACCGAGGATCGCGCGCAGCTCGGCCTCCTCGGTCTCGATGAGGGCGCGGGCGTCCGACTCCGAGCCGGCCTTGGCGGTCAGGCGGACCACGAGACCCTCGATGCCACGAGCGAGGAACGCGATCGTCGGGTTCGTCTGTGCGTCGACCCGGTGGGCGATCATCTCCGCGAGCCCCGACTCGGACTGGCCCCAGGTCTTCAACGACCGGCTCACGATCACCGCGGACTCGCCGGCCCGTTCGAGCAGGTCCGGGATGACGTCCTCGTTGATCATGCGCTGCATCTCGTACGGCACGCCCGGGACGGCGTAGACGACCTTGCCGTCGATCTCGGCCCGGACCCCGGGCGCGGTGCCGATCGGATTCGGGATGGCGTCGGCCCCCACGGGCACGTCCGCCTGGCGCAGATTGTTCAGCGGCATGTCGCGGTGGCGGGAGCCGAAGAGCGCGCTGATCTGCTCCACGAGCTCCTCGCGCCGCTCGAGCTCCACCCCCATCACCGCCGCGATCGCCTCGCGCGTGACATCGTCCTGGGTCGGCCCGAGCCCACCGCACACCACCACCGCGTCGGCCTTCTCGAGCATCTCGCTCAGCGCGGCGATCATCCGGGGCAGGTTGTCGCCGACCTTGCGGTGCTCCATGGTGTCGATCCCCACCATGGCGAGCTGCTCGCCGATCCAGCTGGAGTTGGTGTCGACGATCTGGCCGAGCAGCAGCTCGGTCCCGATCGCGAGGACATCCACCCTCACGAGGTCGCTGCTGCTTCCTGGTAGCCGCGGCGCACGATGTCGATGCCCGAGACGACGGTCAGCACGACCGCGATCCACGTCACCGACACGACGAGCCAGTCCACGTCGGCCGTCGGCGGGAACACGTAGCCCGCGACCGCGAACATCTGCGTGACGGCCTTGAGCTTGCCGAGCCGCACCGCGGGGAGCGAGATGCCCTTCTTCCCGGCGACGATCCGGTAGGCGGAGATCCAGACCTCGCGCGCGACCATGATCGCGACCGGCACCCACCACACGTCGCCACGCCAGACGAGCGCGATGAAGCCACCGAGCGTGAGGACCTTGTCGGCGATCGGGTCGAGAAAGGCACCCGAGCGCGTCGCGCCGTCGCGACGGGCGAGCCAGCCGTCGATGCCGTCCGAGACGCAGAGTGCGGTCCAGAGTCCCCACGTGAGCCAGGACTCACCGTCGCGCTGGATCAGCACGAGCGTCGGGATCGCGAAGAGGAGCCGCGCCGAGCGTGATGAAGTTCGCCGGGGTCGCGAGCGCTCCCGGCCCGAACCGCTTGACCGACTGCCCCAGCGGCGGATTCATCGTGCGGCCACCGGTTGATGCAGCGCTTCGGCGTCGAGATCGGGACCGACCGCGCCCGTCACGCGCGGCGTGGACGACCGCACCGGGGCG
Organism: uncultured Acidimicrobiia bacterium; assembly: GCA_963801105.1. Classification (GTDB taxonomy): domain Bacteria; phylum Actinomycetota; class Acidimicrobiia; order IMCC26256; family JAENVU01; genus JAENVU01. Next base: position 2,190,459 of record CAWDDH010000003.1, on the reverse strand, counting down.
CGCCTCCGCGTCCGCGATGCGGACGACGCCGTCGATCTCGGGCGCTTCGCGATGCGTCCGGCCCACGATCCCGCCGTCGGCGTCGGGCTCGTCGACGAGCACGGCGATCGTCTCGCCGATCAGCGCGTCGCGTGCCGCGTCGGTGATCGGCTCCTGGACCGCCGTGCATTCCCGGAGCCGCTCGGCCGCGAGGTCGGCGTCGACCACGCCGTCGAGCTCGGCGGCCGCGGTGCCGTCCTCGATCGAGAACGGGAAGAACCCGGCCCAGTCGAGCGCGCGCGGTGCGCAGGAACCGGAGCAGCTCGTCGTGGTCGTCCTCGGTCTCACCCGGGAAGCCCACGATGAACGACGACCGGAACGCGGCGGTGGGCTCCTGGGCGCGGATCGGCGTCGATCGCGGCGAGGAAGCGGTCGCCACTCCCCCAGCGCTTCATCCTCCGGAGGAGCCCCGGCGCCGCGTGCTGGAGCGACAGGTCGAAGTACGGGACGACCGTCGCCAGCTCGAGCATCGACGCGACGAGCGGGTCCGAGACCTCGCTCGGGTAGAGGTAGAGCAGGCGCACGCGCTGGAGCCCATCGGCGGCGAGACGGTCCAGCCGGTGCAGCAGCGGTGCGAGCGATCCGGGCTCGCCGACGTCGCGCCCGTACCAGGCGAGGTCCTGGGCCACGAGCACGATCTCGGCGACGCCGCCCGCCACGAGGGACGCGACCTCGGCCTCGATGGACTCCGGGGCCCGGGAGCGTTGCGCGCCCCGGAAGGACGGGATGGCGCAGAACGCGCAGGCCCGGTCACAGCCCTCCGCGACCTTCACGTAGGCCCAGGGCGCGCGTGGCGCGGGCCGCGGCAGCTCGAGCAGGTCCCGCACCCCCGTCGGCTTGCGGCCGCGGAGCACTACCTCGGCGATCCGGCCCTCGCTCTCGAAGCCCACCACCGCATCGGCCTCGGGCAGCGCCGCCGCCAGCTCGTCGCCGTAGCGCTCGGCCATGCATCCGGTCACCACGAGCCGCGCCTCCGGCCGCTTGACCTCGGCGAGACCGAGGGTGACCTCGACCGACTCCTGGCGGGCCGCGTCGATGAAGGCGCACGTGTTGACCACCAGGAGATCGGCGTCGCCGGGACGGTCCGTCGGGACCAACCCGTCGGCCAACAGGCTGGCGACCACCTTGTCCGAGTCCACCGCGTTCTTCGGGCAGCCGAGCGTCTCGACGTAGAAGCGTTCGACCACGCCCGGATCCTACCGGCGGGGGTTCCTACACTCCGCCCCATGACCCACATCGATGGCCTCGTGGCCCCCGGATGGGAACCCGTCGCCGACGCCTTCGGGACGAACTTCCACCACGGCGAGGTCGGCGCGGCCTGCACCGTCTACCTCGACGGCACGCCGGTCGTGGACCTCGTCGGCGGGTTCGCCGACCCCGAGACCGGTCGGGCGTGGGACCACGACACGGTCGCGGTCGTCTTCTCGACGACCAAGGGCGCGACCGCGACGGTCGCGAACCTGCTCGTCGAACGCGGTGAGCTCGACCCGGACGCGCCCATCGCGTCGTACTGGCCCGAGTTCGCGGCCGGCGGGAAGGAGCACGTGCTCGTCCGCCACGCGTTGGCGCACTCGGCCGGCCTGCCGGTGGTGGAGGGTGACTTCACGCTCGAGGAGTCGCTCGCGTGGGCGCCCGTCGTCGAGCAGCTCGCGCGCCAGACACCCCGTTGGGATCCCGGCACCGCGGTCGGCTACCACATGCGGACCTACGGATGGATCGTGGGCGAGATCGTCCGGCGGATCACGGGGACCACGATCGGGCAGCGGTTCGCGACCGACGTCGCCGGGCCGCTCGGGCTCGACTGGTGGATCGGCCTGCCCGAGTCGATCGAGCCACGGGTCGCGCGCATCGTCCCGCCCGAGACCTCCGACGACCCCGAGGTGCGGGCCCTGATGGACGCGGTCATGGCACCGGGCACGATGCTCGGCGACGCGCTCACCGGACCGTCGGGTCACTTCCGCTACGACGACATGTGGAACACGCGCGCGCTGCACGAGTGCGAGTTGCCCTCGTCGAACGGCATCGCGTCGGCACACGCGGTCGCGCGCATGTATGCGGCGCTCGTCGGGCCGGTGGACGGCCACCGGGTGCTCACCGACGCCACGATCGCGCGCGCCACGACCACGCAGATCGAGGGCACCGACCTCGTCATCGGCGCGCCGATGCGCTACGGACTCGGCTACGCGCTCGGCGACGCGACCTCCAGCGCCGCCTCGCCGCGCGCGTTCGGCCACTCGGGCGCAGGTGGTTCGCTCGGCCTCGCGGATCCCGAGCACCGCGTCGGATTCGGGTACGTGATGAACCGCATGCAGGTCGGCCTCGCCGAGGACAAGCGGCCTCGGAATCTCCTGCGCGCCGTGTACTCCGCGCTCGGTGTGTAACCCCGCGCGCCAGGCGACGGTCGAAGACCCCGCATCGCCACCACGAGGCGGTGCAGGAGGTATCACCATGTACACATTCGCAATCGTCGCCCTCCTCGGGCTCGCGACGGTGAAGCTCGTCGACTTCGTCTGTGAGACGGTGACGGCGGTGGCGCCCTTGCGGTCGGTGCTCACGTTCGTGATCGCGCTCGCGGGCGTGCTCGCTCTCGACTACTCGATGTTCGAGGGCTGGAACGCCTCGATCAACGACCGCACCCTCGGCGTGTGGATCACCGGGTTCGCGGTGGCCGGCATCACCGTCGCCTGGCGGGCCGTGTTCGGCTACCTGACCCACGACCGCGCAACGCGTGACGAGACGCTCGGCGAGCACACCCAGCTCCACCGCGCCGCGTAACCCGCTCGCAGCCGCCGGGCGCCGCCGTCGGGCGGACCGGCGCACCGGAGAGGAGGTGTCGACAACGACGTCGGCACCTCCTCGACGCGTTCAGATGTGGTCCTCCACGTCCCGCTGCTGTTCTCGGGAGACGAGACCCTCGACATCGGTGCCGACCTCGGCACCCCGGTGAGCGAGGAGTACCCGGCCGGCGACAGCGAGTTCACCGGCGAGGCCCACTGGGTCCAGCTCGACGTCGAGATCACCGACGCCGACCACTTCGTCGACCCCGCGGAGCATCTCCGCGTGATCATGGCGAGGCAGTAGCCGCAACCGGCGCGCGTGGGCCGCGCTTCGGCGGTCGGTTGTCGGGCCCCGAGCGCTGATTAGCGTCCCAGCGTCACATCGAAGACCACGTCGGCGGTCTCGACGACGGCGGCGGTGCGGCCGGGCGCGCGCTGGCCGACCCAGGTCATGTTGGTGAACGCGATCACCTGCTCGACGGGGGGCATGCCGTAGGAGGAGTAGTCGTCGGTGGTGTGGGCGTCGGCCACCAGGACGGTGTCGTAGCCGCGGACGAAAGCGCCGTGGATCGTCGAGCGGATGCACGCGTCGGACTGCGCGCCGGTGACGACGAGCCGACCGACACCTCGCTCCGCCAGCTCGGACTCCAACGACGTTTCCTCGAAGGCGTCGCCGTAGCGCTTGTGGACGAGCGGCTCGGACTCGTCCCGCGCCAGCTCCGGGACGTACTGCCACGCGTCGGTGTCGGGGACGAGATCGTGGTTCGCGTGCTGCACCCACACGACCGGGACGTTCTCCGCTCGGGCGCGCTCGACCAGGGTGTTGATGTTCGCGATGACCTCGTCCCGCCGGTGCGCGTTCGCGACCACGGCGTTCTGCACGTCCACGACCACGAGCGCGGTGTTCGGTCGATCCGGCAACGTCGTCATCGCATCTCTCTCACCGACATGGGTCGAGGATACGACGAGCCTCCCTCGCTATGCCTCGACGTGCATCGCCTCGAACTCGTCGACGGTCATGAGCACGGCCCGGGCCTTCGAGCCCTCGCTCGGACCCACGATGCCCTTCTGCTCGAGCAGGTCCATGAGCCGCCCGGCGCGGGCGAAGCCCACGCGCAGCTTGCGCTGGAGCATGGAGGTCGAGCCCAGGCCGCTGCGCACGACCAGCTCCATCGCCTCGGCGAGCAGATCGTCGTCATCGTCGTCGCTGCCGCCCCGGCCACCACCACCGCCACCGGAGGTATCGCCCTGGAGCCCCTCGATGTACTGCGGGGCCTGCACCTGACGCCGCCAGTGGGCGACGGCCTTGCGCACGCACTCCTCGTCGACCCACGAGCCCTGGATCCGCTGCGCTCGCGACGACGACGCCGACATCAGCAGCATGTCGCCGTGGCCGATCAGCTTCTCCGCACCGGGCTGGTCGAGGATCACCCGCGAGTCGGCGAGCGTGCTCACCGAGAACGCGAGGCGGCTCGGCACATTGGCCTTGATCACACCCGTGATGACGTCGACCGAGGGACGCTGGGTCGCGATGACGAGATGGATGCCGACGGCACGCGCCATCTGCGCGATGCGACAGACACTCGCCTCCACATCGCGCGCTGCGACCATCATCAGGTCGTTCAGCTCGTCGACCACGATGAGGATGAACGGCAGGCGCTCGTAGCTCCGACCACCGTGCGGGTCCGGGTTCTCGGTCGTCGGCAGGTCGCCACGGTCGAACATCGCGTTGTAGCCGGAGATGTCACGCACGCCGACCTCGGCGAGGAGGTCGTAGCGCATGTCCATCTCGCGCACGGCCCATTCGAGGGCGTTCGCCGCCTTCTTGGGATTCGTGACGACCTCGGTGAGCAGGTGCGGCAGCCCGTTGTACTGGCCGAGCTCCACTCGCTTCGGGTCGACGAGGATCATGCGCACCTGCTCGGGCGTGCACCGCATCAGGATCGACGTGATCAGGCTGTTGATGCAGCTCGACTTCCCCGCGCCGGTCTGGCCGGCGATGAGCAGGTGCGGCATCGTCGCGAGATTGAGCATGTGCGAGCGGCCCGCGATGTCGCGGCCGAGCCCGCACTCGAGGGGATGGGTGGCCTGGCCGGCCTCGGGTGACGTGAGGATGTCGCCGAGCGTCACGAGCTGGCGTTGCTTGTTCGGAACCTCGACGCCGATCGCGCTGCGGCCGGGGATCGGCGCCAGGATGCGCACGTCCGGGCTCGCCATCGCGTAGGCGATGTCGTGGCTGAGGCCCGTCACGCGGTTGACCTTCACGCCGGGTGCGAGCTCGAGCTCGTATCGGGTGACGGTCGGCCCGACGGTCATGCCGATGAGGTGGGCGTCGACGCCGAAGTCCTTGAGCGTCGACTGCAGCACCTCGCCGCCCTGCTCGACGACGCGCTCGTCGACCGACTTCGCGTTGCTCCGCTTCAGCAGATCGCGCGGCGGCAGGGTCCAGTCGCCGTGACCGTAGGCAGTGAGGTCGATCGCCATCTGGCCCTTGGCGCCCTCGCGCACCGCGATCTCGGTGGGCATGACCTGCTCGCCCTCGATGTCGGCGTCGTCGAGGTCCACGTCGTCGAGCTCGATCACCTCGGCGGCGATCGGCTCGTCGTCCTCCGGCTCGTCGTCCTCGACCGACGCCGCGTCGGCGATGCCGGCGGGAGTGGCAATCGATTCCACCGTCGCCCGACGCGAGGGCAGGGGCCGGCGGTCGGCTTCGGCCGGCGCCTCTCCGTCGGGCTCGGGCCCGTCGTGGCGCAGGTCGAGGCCGTCGACGACGAGCTCACGGAGCTTGGCCAGCACGACCTTCAGTCCGGCCGCGACCGTGCGGATCGAGGTCCCGGGCGCGAGCAGCGCGCCGAAGAGGAGGACACCGACGAGCACCACCGACGCGCCGACCGTGCCGAGGCCGGCGGCGAGCGGGGCACCGATGACGGCGCCGAGGTAGCCACCGGCGTCGCGCAGACCATCGACCGGTCCGCTGATCGTGGGCGCGCCCTCCAGCACGTGGAGCAGACCCGCGGCCGCGAGCACGACCAGGCCGACGCCCAGGCCCACCCGCAACGGGGCGGCCGGGGCCTCGTCCTCGGGACGCCGCCAGAGCAGGAGTACCGCGACCGCGATCAGCGCGGTCGGGACGAGAAAGGCGCCGTTCCCGAGCAGGGCGGTGATGCCGTGGCCGAGAGCCGTGCCGACGGGTCCGGTCAGATCGGTGGCGAGGGCGAGCCCGGTGAGGAGCCCGACCACGAGCACCGCGAGCGCCAGGGCATCGGTGCCGTGACCCCGGAGCTGGGTCCGGGCGGCTTCTCGCACGCGCGAGGACGGCGGCCGACCGGCCGACTTCCGGGGCGGCTTGTTCGGCGGCTTGCGCTTGCCCGGCGGCCGCTTGCGGGCCGGGGCGCGACGGGATGACTTCGTGGTGGCCACGCCATCACGGTAACACTGACAACATCCACCACATTGGGATACTTCTCCCCCACCCACCCCCATTCGGGCACGCCAGACCGGGTGTGCGGCGGTCAGGCGAGGGGTTTGGCGAAGAGGTCGTGGCGCTCGTGGACGCGCATGCCGGCTGCCTCGTAGAGGGCCTGGAGGGAGGGCTGGGCGTCGGCGTCGAGGGACACGAGGACGCGCATCTGACCGCGGTCGCGCAGCGCGCCGAACGCGGCCCGCAGCAGGACCGGGCCGATCCCCTGCCCGCGCGCCCCCGATCTGATCGCGACCGTCGAGGTGTACCCGGTGGCTCCGACGTCGAACACGATCACCGCGCCGAGCACCTCGTCGCCCTGCTTGGCGACCTGCCAGAGCGACGGATCGAACGCCGGATGGCCGAACCGGCTCTCGAGCCACTCCTCCATCCGGCGCGGCGAGAACCGGCCGTGCGAGGAGAACGCGTCGAGCCACACCGCCCGGACCTGGTCGGCGTCGGCGGGATCGAACGGGCCGATCGCCACGCCCTCCGGGACCTCGACCTCGTCCACGCGCTGGCGGCTGAGGTCGACCCGCATGCGCAGGACCGACCGCCCGTACACGAACCCCCGCCGCTCCAACAGCACCCGCTTGCCCTGGTTCGCGCTCGACGCGAACACCCCGACCGACATCGAGCGCCCGCGCGCCAACGAACGCGCGCGATGCTCGATCAGGTCGATCAGGTGGCCGCCGAGGCCGCGCCCGGCGTACTCGGGCACCACGTACGCGTCGGCCTCGAACTCCACGTCGGGCTCGGCCTCCCACACGTACGCGTACCCGATGATCCGCCCGGTCGGACCCGCCATGACCCAGGCGTCGGACTCGAGCGAGAACCGCGGTCGCATCCAGTCGTCGAGGAGGTCCTGCTCGGTGAAGTCGGGCTCGCCGAAGTCGGCGATGTCGTGCGCGGTGACGACCGCGGCCACGATCTCGGCGTCGTGGGTGGTCGGCGCCCGGAGCAGGTACCCGGTGGGCAGCTCGGCCATCAGAGCGCCGACGCGTAGCCGCCGTCGACGGGATACACCTGACCGGTGATCCACTCGGCAGCGTCGCTGCACAACAGCACGGCGAGTGGCGCGGGGTCGTCGACGCGTCCGATCCTGCCGACGGGATAGTTGCCGGCCAACTTTGCTTCGAGCTCGGGGTGGTCGACGATCGCCGCCGCCAGCTGGCCGTGGTTCATCGTGCCGAGCGCGATGCAGTTGACGGTCACGCCGTCCCGTCCGACCTCCGCTGCCAGCCCGCGCGAGAAGCCCATCGCCGCCGCCTTCGCCGCGCCGTACACCGCCTGCTTGCGCTCACCCCTGCGCCCCGCGTCCGACGCGATCGTGAGGATGCGACCCCACTGCCGTTCGATCATGGCCGGCAGGTAGGCGCGGGTCACGTGCAGCACCGCCGCGAGGTTCAGCCGCAGTACCGGGTCCCAGTCCTCGGGACCGGTCTCGGCGAAGGACTTCACGCTGAAGCCTTCCGGTGGGATGCCGGCGTTGTTCACGACGATGTCGACGGGACCGGTCTCGGCGACCATCCGCTCCACCTGTGCGGGATCGCACACGTCGGCGACGACCGGCGCGGCCGACAGACCCTCGGACTCGATCTCCTCGGTGACCGCGACCGCGCGGTCCTCGTAGAGGTCGTTGACCCACACGTGGGCACCGGCGCGTGCCATCTGGATCCCGATCGCGCGCCCGACCCCACCACCGCTCCCGGTGACGACCGCGGCCCGCCCCGCGATGAAGTTCGACCAGTCCCGGATCACGACCGCCCCTGCCCGGTCAGACCTCGAGCACGACGGGGATGACCGCCGGCCGGCGCTTGGTCCGCTCGCTGATGAACTTGCCGAGCGCCCGGCGGGCCTGACGCCGCACCGTCTCGAAGTCGGTGGAGCCGCCGGCGGCCGCATCCTCGACCGCGGCCCGGACCGCTTCGCGCGCCTCGACCAGGAGCGACTCGGCCTCGGTGGCGTGGACCCAGCCCTTGGTGACGATCTCGGGCCCGGTCACGATCGTGCCCGTCCGCTGCTCGACGGTCACGAACACCACGACCACGCCCTCCTCCGCGAGCTGGCGCCGGTCGCGCAGCACCCCCTGGCCGATGTCGCCGACGATGCCGTCGACGTAGGTGTAGCCCGACGGCACCGCGTCGAGCTCCGCGGTGATGCCGTCGTCGGTGATGGTGACCGCGTCACCGTCCTCACAGACGATCACGTGTCCGGCCGGGACCCCGGACGCCTCGGCCAGCTCGGCGTGGTGCACCATGTGGCGGAACTCGCCGTGCACGGGCACGAACCACTCCGGGCTCACCAGGTTGAGCATGAACTTCAGCTCCTCCTGGGAGGCGTGCCCCGACACGTGGACCGGGGCGTTGCGGTCGTGCACCACGGTGGCGCCGGACCGGTAGAAGGAGTCGATCACGCGGCTGACGTTGCTCTCGTTCCCCGGGATCGCGTGCGCGGAGATGACGACGACGTCGTCCTTGTCGACCTTGATGTACTTGTGCTCACGCGAGGCCATGAGTGCGAGCGCGCTCATCGGCTCGCCCTGGGAGCCGGTGCAGATCACGCACAGCTCACCGGGCGGATGGTTCACCGCGTCCTCGATGTCGATGACGCTGCTCGCCGGGATGTCGATCATCCCCATCTCGCGTGCGAGGGTCACGTTCTTGCCCATCGAGCGGCCCACGAACGCGACCTTCCGACCGAGGCCGATCGCCGCTTGTGCGACCTGCTGCACCCGGTGGAGGTGTGACGCGAAGCTCGCGACGATCAGGCGCTTGCCTTCATGCTCGCGGAACAAGGTGCGGAGCGCGGTCCCGACCGTGGACTCCGAGGGCGTGTAGCCCGGGCGTTCCGCATTGGTGCTGTCCGAGAGCAGCAGTCGGACGCCGCCGGGCCGCTGGGAGATCTCGCCGAGTCGGGCCAGATCGGTGCGCCGGCCGTCGACCGGCGTCAGGTCGAGTTTGAAGTCGCCGGTGTGCAGGATCGTGCCCTGGGGCGTGTGGTACGCCGCCGCGAAGGCATGGGGCACCGAATGGGTGACGGGCACGAACTCCACGTCGAACGGCCCGATCCGGCGCCGTTCACCGTCGGCCACGGGGATGAACTCCGTCCGGCCGAGCAGGCCCGCCTCCTCGATCCGCGACTTCGCCATGCCGAGCGAGAGCGGCGACCCGTAGATCGGGAAGGAAAGATCACGCAGCAGGAAGGAGAACCCGCCGGCGTGGTCCTCGTGGGCGTGGGTCAGGACCGCGCCCTCGACGAGGTCGGCCCGCTCCCGCAGGTACGTGAAGTCCGGCAGGACGAGGTCCACACCGGGCATGTCGACCTCGGGGAACATGATCCCGCAGTCGACGATGAGGATCCGGCCCTCGCTCTCGATGCAGAAGCAGTTGCGGCCGATCTCACCGAGTCCGCCGAGAAATACGATCCGTACCGGGTCCGCCACGGGCGCAGGCTACCCGGTCCGGTCCGCGGAGCACGCCGGGGACCTCCCGGCTCAGGCCGGGCTCACCTCGACCCGCGCATCGTTGAAGCACGCGCCCCCCGCGAGATCCGAGAGCGTGTCGGGCACGAGCGCGTTCGCGGTCAGCCCCCCGGAGAAGTCCCGGCACCACGAGCCCTTGGGCATGGTCACGACGCCGCGCCGCAACGAGGCGTCGCACGCGACGACCGTCGAGAGCGACGCCTGCGCGTTGTGCACCCGAACCGACTGACCGGCCGTCAGGTTCCGCGCGGCGGCGTCCTCCGGGTGCATCCGCACCGCAGGGTCCGGCGGCTGGAACTCTCCGAACATCGAGTTGATCGTCTTCGGGGTCGCCGGCGTGAGGAGCGTGAGCGGGAACGGGTCGTCGAGCGGCTGGTACCTCGGGACCCCGAGCGTCGGGATGTCGGCGAGATGCGCGCGCTGCCCGTCAAAGGACGGAAACGTGTCGCGGAACTGGACCGTGCCGCCGGTGGGTCGCGTGGCACGGGCACCCTCGTACGCACCGTCGTCCTTCAGGCACCGGTCCAGGATCTCGTCGCGACCGATCGTGAACCGCGTGAGGTCGTAGCCCATCCGGCGGGCCAGCTCGGCCGACACCTCGTTGTTGGACCGGCTCTCCCCCACCCGATCGATCACCGGCGGTAGCTCCTGGAGCGTGAAGGAGCCGTACGACGCGGCGAGGTCGTGGGTCTCGAAGTGGGTCGTCGCGGGGAGCACGACGTCCGCGAAACGCGCGGTATCGGTGAGGACCTGGTCGTGCACCACGGTGAAGAGGTCCTCGCGTGCGAGCCCCCGCAGGACCGCGCCCTGGTCCGGGTTCGTCACCGCGAGGTTCGATCCCTGGACGAAGAGCACCGCGACGGGAGGCTCGAGCGCCGGGTCACACAGCGCGGCGCCGAACGTGTTCATGTTGAACGCCCGGGTGCCGCGGCGATCCGGCGGCGTGTCGGGCTCGCGGGCGTCCCACGCGAGCGGCGTCGCCGACCCGAGGCTGGCGACGACCCCGGCCCCGGGGACGCCGAACTGGCCCGCCAGGACCGGCAGGGAGAAGACCGCGGCGCAGGCGGAGCCGCCGTTGCGGTTGCGCTCCAGTCCCCAGCCGGCCCGAACGAGCGCGGGCCGGATCGTCCCGAGCCAGGTCGCGAGCTCGGAGATCGAGGCGGCCGGGACGTCGCAGACGTCGGCCGCGACCTCCACCGGGAACTGCGCGGCCGCGGCGAGGAACTCCTCCACGCCGGTGGCATGCGCCTCGAGGAAGGCGCGGTCGAGGAGGTCGCGCGTCGCGAGTTCGTGCGCGACGGCGTAGGCCAGCACGACGTCGGTGCCGGGCCGCACCGCGAGGTGGAGATCGGCGCGCTTCGCGCTCGCCGTCGCGCGTGGGTCGACGACCACGACGCGCGCCCCGTGCTCCTTCTGGGCCCGGGTGACGAGCGGAGCGAAGTGGATGTTCGAGACGGTCGGGTTCGCGCCCCAGAGCACGATGAGCTGCGAGTGCACGACGTCGAGCGGATCGGCGGAGAACATGTCACCGAAGACGCTGCGGTAGGCCGCACCGAAGGTCGCCGCGCACACCGTGTGGTGCACGCGGCTCGCGCCGAAGCGCTTCCAGAGCCGCTCGCCGGGTTCGTCCTGGAGGAGGGGCGCGGAGGAGTTGTAGATGTAGGGCACCACCGATTCGGGCCCCGGGCCGGACTCCGCGGCGCGCAGCCGGTCCACGACGAGGTCGAGCGCCTCGTTCCACGTGGCGGCGCGGAACTCGCCGGCGCCCTTCGGCCCGGTGCGCAGCAACGGTGTCATGACGCGCTCGGGCGCGTAGACGCGCCGGGCGTGGTGCTTGACCTTCTGGCAGATGAAGCCGTCCGTGAAGGGGTTGCCCACCGCCGCGTCGACCTTCACGATCCGCCCGTCGGTGACCGTCACCTCGGTGGAACAGGTGTCGGGACAGTCCAGCGGGCACGCGGTGACGCGCGTCGAGGTGCCGGCGGGGACGGTCGGCGTGCTCATGCCGCCAGTCTCGCACCGGACCCGAGACCACCCCACCGGCTTTGGCGGAGTGTGGCCGAGCGGCGACCGGGTCAGTGGTGGTGCGAGAGGCGGATCGGCACCGTGGTGCTGCCGATGTCGTCGGTCCCCCAGTACTGGGCGACGAGTCCCCTGCGGGCCAGGTGCGGCCACGGCAGGTGATCGGGACCGATCCGCAGCCGGGCGCGGGTGCCCGGCCGGAGGTCCACGACCGCACCGCCGACGATGGTCCCGCCGGCCCGGATCCCGAGCAGCGCGTAGCAACGGTCCGCCGCGAGGCTCGGGCATCCGACCGAGACGTCCGCGTGGCCGTGGTGCCACCGCAGCTCGCGCCCGATCTCGAGCGGTGTGCGGAACACGCTCTCGCGCGCGTCGAGCACCACCTGGAGCTGCTTCGGCTTGCCGGTGATCAGCCCGTCGACGCCGAGGTCGAGCAGCCGGTTCCACTCGGACGCCACGTCGTCGTCGTTGCCGTTGAACCAGACCCACACGGCCATGTGCGCGGCGTGCGCGTCGTCGACGAACTGCCGGGTCACGACCTCGAGCCCCGAGTAGACCGGCGGCACCTGCACCGAGACCCTCCCGGGAAGATCGCCGTGGGCGCCGAGGAACCAGTTGGTCGTCTCGCCGAGACCGGGGCTGGTCGGGACTTCGGGAGCGAGATCGTGGAAGTGCTGGAGGATCGCGTCGTCGAAGCTGACGACGACGACCCGCGTCGCGCGGCTCGATCCCGCGAGTACCGCCGCGAGCTGCTCGGCCGCGGCCATGCCGTCGGGACCGTCCTTGATCTCGATGTCGAGGAGCCGGTTCGGGAACCGGTCGAGCACCTGCCGGAACGTCGGGACGCCGAAGTCGTCACGGGTGTGGCCGGCGGGGACCGGTGTCGCGCCCGTCCGGATCCCGCGCAGGGCGTACTCGGCGGCCGGCCGGTCGTGGCAGCTCCAGCAGTTGGGAACGAACCAGTACGCGTTGTCGAGCGCCTGGAGCTCCGCCGCGGTGTAGCCGTTGAGCGGGCCGGTCGCGTTGGTGGTGCGGTCGACGGTGTCGTCGTGGGCCACCATGAGCTGACGGTCCTTGCTCAGCCGAAGGTCCATCTCGAGCACGTCGGCGCCGCCGGCGACCGCCTCCTCGTAGGCGTACATCGTCTCGTGGGGGGCCTCGAGATCACCGCCGGCGTGCGCGATGTTGAGCGGCCGGCGCGCGAGCCACGGTGCCGGGTCCGGCACCGGAGGGGGCACGCTCGGAGCTGCCCCGGCACCCGAGAGCGGGAGCAGCCCGGCTGCCACCGCGACGACGGCTCCGAGCGCAAACGCCCGGAGCCGTGGGGCCTGCATGGAAGCGGGCACGTCAGGCGCTGGCGGCGGCGCGGTCCGCGGCGACCTCGTCGAGGGCCGTGTACTCGGCGCCGGTGTCCACCCAGTCCTCGAACTGGATCACACCGAGCTCGGTGAAGCGCTCCCGGAGCCAGCCGTCCGCGGCGTCGAGGAGGCCGAGCTTCTTGCAGTTCGGGACGATCTTGGAGAACAGGATGTTCTGGAACATCTTCCGACCGTCGTCCTGGAGCACGAGCGTGAGCGCCTCCTTGACGTCGACGCCCATCCGCTCCCAGACCTCCTGCTGGAGGAACCGGTCGCGCATGCGCACCGCGGCCTCGAACGCGAACTCCTGCCGCTCGCGGATCTCCGCCGCGGTCAGCTGCTCGTAGAACTCCTGGAGCGAGAGCACACCGAAGGCGACGTGACGCGCCTCGTCGCTCATGACGTAGCGGAGCAGCTTCTTCAGCAGGGGCTCGGTCGTCATCTGGTGCATGAAGCCGAAGGCGGCGAGGGCGAGGCCCTCGACCATGATCTGCATGCCGAGGTAGGTCATGTCCCAGCGGCTGTCCGCGATGATGTCGTCGAGCAGCATCTCGAGGTGCGCGTTGATCGGGTAGTGGCCCGACAGCTTCGTGTCGAGGTACTTCGCGAACACCTCGACGTGACGGGCCTCGTCCATCACCTGCGTGGCCGCGTAGTACTTGGCGTCGATCCACGGGACCGTCTCGACGATCTGCGCGGTGCAGATGAGCGCGCCCTGCTCGCCGTGCATGAACTGGGACAGGCTCCAGTTCTGCGACTCGATGCCGAGCTGGATCCACTGGTCCTCGGTCCAGGTCTCGAACACGGTGCCCTTGAGCTCGATGCCCTCGCCGAACGGGCGCGGCATCTGCTCCTGGTTGGCGAGCACGACGGCGGCCTGGTCCACCTCGATCGACCAGTCGAGGTCGGTCTCGGCGTTCCACTGCGAGGTCTTCGCCTTCTCGTACAGCTTGATCAGCGCCGGGCGCGAGCGCTCGTAGTCCCACGTGAACAGCGCGTCGGCCTCGGCCCGCACGGTGTGGACCACCTCGTCGACATCCGAGTTCGTGATCGAGAGGATCGCCTCGAGGTCGTCGACCTCGTCGCGTCCGAGCATGTCGTAGTTGGTGGTCATCGCAGTTACCTCGTGGTGGAAGTGGTTTGAGGGGTCAATACCGGGATCACATGACGACGGACGAGCGCGCGCACATCGGCGACGTCGGTCATCGAGAGGGGGGCCCGCTCGGGGTGGAGATACGCGAGCAGGACGCGGGTGCACCACTCGGCTGCGACGGCCGCGCGCTCGGGCGGAACGAAGCGCGCGAGCACGGGCGCGAAACGCCGGCTCGCCTCGGCGAGCAGCGCGTCGCCGCCCTCGAACGAGAGGGCGGGCAACACGACCTCGGGCTCGAGGGTCATCGCGCGCTGGAGCGCAGGATGCGTCTGGATCATCCGCGACGCGGTCACGAACATCGCGGTGACCGCGTCCTCGGCGGTGGTGGCCCGGGCGGCCGCGTCCGCCACCGCGACCGTCAGGCGCGCGAGCTCGGTGTCGACGGCCGCGGACACGAGTGCCGTCCGGTTCGGGAAGTTCCGGTAGATCGTGGCGCGCGAGCAGCCGGCTTCGCGGGCGACGTCGTCGATCGTGGTCTTGGCCACGCCGAAGCGCTCCAGGCAGGTCATCGTGGCGGCGAGGATCCGTCCGACGGTGTCCTCGACCCGATCGGGAACGGCCGGTTCGCGCATCTCGATCGCAGGTCCGGACATCACCTGAGACGCTAAGGCGATAAGCGTCTCACCGTCAATGTGTCCCAGGTCACCGACGGTGGCCCCGGGGCCGACCTCAGCGCCCGTGCTCGCGCTCGGTGTGGTGGCGGCGGTGGGGCTTCGGGCGATGACAGTGGTGCCGGTCGCCGTGACCGTGGCCGGGCCTCTCGGCCCCGGTGCAGTGCGGGGGCCGGGGCGGTGTCGGGCCGAAGGAGATGGGTGCGCCGGCGCCGTCGAAGGACGCGGTCGTGATCTGGGCCACGAGAACGACGCAGGCCACCTGCAGGCAGTCGACGGCCGCGTTCTGCACCGTGATCGTCCGGTGGACCGTGAAGGGTGTGGAGATGGCGCCCTGGGCGTCGGCGTGGACGAACGTGAAGGGCTGGGTCAGCACGTCGCAGTTGTCGACCGCCGACGACAAGGTGAGCGGGGTGTCCAGCACCCCGGCTCGACATTCGGTCACCGACCAGTCGTTCACCGCCGGCGTCTCGGTGAACCCGGTCCCCGTCACCGTCACGACCTGCCCGTCGCTCAGCCCGGTGCTCGGGGTCACCGTGATCGCGTGCGCTGCCGCGCCCGCAGGCGCCGCGAACCCGACGGCGGCCACCGCCGCCGTTGCGAGCGCGGTCCCCAACCCACCGAGGAACCGCAGCCGTCCGACCGTTCCCCCCATGGCGCCCCCCTGGCTCCTCGTTCGAGGGTACGCCCGTCGTCAACCGTGCGCGAGCGCCTCGGGTGCGAGGATGCCGGCGAGGATCCGGGTGCGGACCAGGATCTGCACCGCCGCCGGATCGTGCAGATCCGCCGAGGCCGGCGAGGTGATCAACGAGAGGATCATCCGGGCCACGAAGTCGGCCGACTCGGGCAGGTCGACCCCGTCGAGCACCCGGCCCGCCGCCTGCTCGCGCTCCAGGTACGGCAGGAGGAACGCGGTGATGAACTGCAGCGGTCGCTCCTGCTCGGTGGTGAGCAGCGGCAGCAGCCGGTCCGGCTCGGTGACGAGGACCTTCTGCAGCACCTCGTGCTGGTGGACCGCGGCGTGGGCGAAGACGAGCCCCTCCTCCACCAGCGAGGCGAAGTCGGGCGCACCGGCGACGGCCTCGGCGAGGCGCCCGAAGAAGCGGCCCATCTCCCAGCCGACCGCGGCGCGCAGCAGCTCGTCCTTGCCGCCGGGGAACACCCGGTAGACCGTCGCGCGCGACACACCCGAGACCTTGACGACGTCCTCGACAGTGGTCTTGGCGAGCCCGTACCGGGCGACGCACTCGTAGGCCGCTTCGAGCAGACGCTCGCGCAGCGCCGGATCGGGGCCGCCGGTCACGGGTCGAGCAGCCCGTCCAGCCCCAGGGTCAGCCCGTCGAGCTCCGCGATCCGCCGCACGCCGAGGAGCACGCCCGGCATGAACGACGACCGGTCGAACGTGTCGTGCCGGATGGAGAGCGTCTGGCCGGTCGTGCCGAGCAGCACCTCCTGGCTCGCGATCACTCCGCGCAGGCGGACCGAGTGCACCCGGATCGCGTTCTCGACCAGACCGCCGCGCGCACCGTCGGAGACCACGGTGCTCGTGGGGTCGGTCCCCCACTCGGCCGACGCGGTCGCCATCCGCCGCGCCGTGGTCATCGCGGTGCCCGACGGCGCGTCGATCTTTCGGTCGTGGTGGAGCTCGATGATCTCGGCGGTCTCGAACCAGGGCGCCGCCTGCTCGGCGAAGCGCATCATGAGCACGGCCCCGATCGCGAAGTTCGGCGCGATCAGCGCGTTCGCGTTCACGTGGGCGAACAGCTCGGCCAGCTCGTCGAGGTCGTCGGCGGAGAACCCGGTCGTCCCGACGACCGCGTGCACGTCGTGCGCGGCGCACCAGCGCAGGTTCTCTCGGGCCGCATCGAGGACCGTGAAGTCCACGACGACCTCGGCACCGGCGTCGAGCAGGGCACCCGCCGACGCCGAGACCGTGAGATCGGTACCTTCGACGGGACCCCCGGCCCGGAACGGGTCCACCGCGGCGACGAGCTCACAGTCCGGCGCGGCGTGCACCGCCTCGCAGACCGTCGCTCCCATGCGACCAGCGGCACCGAACACCCCGACCCGGATCATCGCTGCACACTACCGACGCGCGGTCAGGCCGGATCGCCGAATGGCCGCCGCGCGGCGAGGAACACCGACTGTCCGACCGGCGGGGCCTTGCGCGACTCGTAGCGGCGCACGACCGGGACCGCGGCGCGGTCGTACAGCTTCACCGACCAACCCTGGGTCGGGACCCGTCGGAGTCGCCGGGCGAACAGCCACCACGCGAACGCGCCGACCGAGTTCACGTAGCGCACGTCGTCGATGGCCAGCCCGGCGCGGTCCGCGAGCATCGCCAGGTGCGAGACCCGGTACCGCCGCCGGTGCCCGATGTCGCGGTCGAAGTCGCTGTAGAGACCGTCGAACGCGGGCGAGAAGACGAGGATGTGCCCGCCGGGCTTCACCAGGCGCCGGAGCGCCTCCAGCGTGCCGAGGTCGTCGTCGATGTGCTCGAGCACGTTGATCATGATCGCGGAGTCGAACCGAGCCTCACCCTCGACACCCGCGACGTCGGTGCAGGCGATCGTCACGGAGTCGTCGCCCGCGAACCGCGTGCGGAGCTCACTCACGCAGCGCTCGGACAGGTCGATCGCGGTCACCGCGCGGCCGGCGCGGAGCCGCTCGGTGAAGTCGCCGTGGCCCGCACCGACCTCGAGCACCGAGCTGCCGAGACGGGGCTCGCACATCTCGAAGATCCAGTCGGCGTAGTTGTCGGCGTCGCGCAGCGAGTCGAGCACCGACGCGAGCTCCGCATCGGACTCGGAGAACTCCACCGGCGCGGCGTCCCGCACGACCGGATGGCCGTTCCATCGCTCGAGCAGGGGCGAGTAGCGCACGATGGAGTACAGCGCGCGCATGCCGTCGCGCCAGCCGATCTTCTTGCCTTCGTCGTAGGTCCGCCCGGAGTAGGAGATGCCGACCTCGTACAGGCGCCACCCGAGCCGGGCGACCTTGGCGGTGATCTCGGGCTCGACGCCGAAGCGGTCCTCCTGGAGCTCGAAGCTCTCCAGCACCTCGCGCCGGAAGGCCTTGTAGCAAGTCTCCATGTCCGTGAGGTTCAGATCCGTGAACATGTTGGAGAGCATCGTGAGGAACCCATTGCCCACCGAGTGCCAGTAGTACAGGACGCGGTGTGCCTCCGAGGTCCCGAACCGCGTGCCGTACACGACGTCGGCGATGCCGTCGAGCAAGGGACCGAGCAGACGGCCGTACTCCGCGGGCTCGTACTCGAGGTCCGCGTCCTGCACGATCACGTAGGGAGACGTGGACTCGGCGAAGCCGCGGCGCAGGGCCGCGCCCTTCCCGAGGTTCATCGGCTGCGCGAACACGCGCACGCGGTCGTCGTCGATGCACTCGGCGATCTTGCGGGTGTCGTCGGTGCTGCCGTCGTCGACGATGACGAGCTCGGCGACGTAGGGCGAGGCCAGCACCCGGGTGGTGATCTCCTCGAGCGTCGTGGCCTCGTTGTAGCAGGGCATCACGACCGAGAGGCACCGACTGGGGGCGTGGTCCGACATACGGCTCCTCGACTCGACCCGGGTCGCGAGGACGGTACCCGATCGGCGCTCGGGAACGGTGGTCCGCTCAGGCGGCGACGTCGACCACGAGGTCGGCCGCGTGGAGCGGACCGACCACCGAGAGCACCTGCTCGTCGGTCGCGAACACCCGGTCGATCACCCGTCGCAGGTCCTCGACGGTGACCGCCTCGACGGCGTCGACCATGACGTCGACGGTCGGGACCTCACCGAGGGTGAGCAGGCCCCGGCCGAGGCGGTGCATCCGGCTCGAGCTGGTCTCGAGCGCCAGGCTGGTCGAGCCCTTGAGGTGACCCTTCGCCGCGAGCAGCTCGGGCTCGGGAATCCCCTCGGTCACGAGCCGGGCCAGCTCGTGGCGGACCACCTGCAGCGTCTCGGCCACGCGCTCGGGCGCCGTGCCCGCATAGATCGAGAACGACCCGGTCGTCTCGTAGGCGGTCCGGTACGAGTAGACGGAGTACGCGAGACCCCGCGTCTCGCGTACCTCCTGGAACAGCCGCGACGACATGCCGCCACCGAGGATCTGGTTCAGCACCGACAGCGCGTACCGATCGGGGTCGTCACGGGGAATGGAGCGCATGGACAGCACGACGTGTGCCTGCTCGGTGTCGCGCCGCTCCCCCGTCACCGACCGCGGAGTGCCGTGCGCGTGGTCGGCACGGTCGGGGCGGGCGCCCGAGTGCCCGGGCAGACCGGCCTCGATCCGCTCCGCGACCATCGCGTGCTCGAGGTTGCCCGCCGCCGCGACCACGACGTTGCTGGGGCGGTAGTGCGCGGCGTGGTACTCCGCGATCGCGTCGCGTGACATCGCGGCGATCGTCTCCCGCGTCCCGAGCACGGAACGACCGAGGGGATGGTCGGGGAACAGCGCCTCGTTGGCGAGCTCGTGCACCATGTCGTCGGGTGCGTCGTCGCGCATCCCGATCTCCTCGAGGATGACCCTCCGCTCGGACTCGACCTCGTCGGGCCGGAACGCGGGATGCCAGACGACGTCACCGAGGATGTCGAGCGCGAGCCCGAGGTGCTCGTCGGGCACCCGCACGTAGAAGGCCGTGTACTCCTGGGTGGTGAAGGCGTTCATGTCGCCGCCGACCGACTCCACCGCGTGCGCGATCTCCGCCGCGCCCCGGTCGTCGGTGCCCTTGAAGAGCAGGTGCTCGAGGAAGTGGCTGGCGCCGAACTGGCGGGCGTCCTCGTCCACGGCGCCTGAGCCGACCCAGAACCCGACCGCGACCGAGCGCAGCCCGGGCATCGCCTCGGTCACGACCCTGGCGTCGCCCACGCGACTGATCTCGACCCGGTCCTCGGCACGGCCGACGGCCGCGGTCCGCCCGGTTCGGGCGAATTCTTCGAACTTCTGGGGATCCGAGGAACCCCGTGCGCTACCGCCCGCTGTGGTCACGTGAGGCCTATCGACGCGCTCTGTGACCCGCTGGAGCCGTTTCCCTCACCGCGGGCGCGAATTCGGACGCGAGTCACGGACCACCGGCGTCGGGGTCACGCGTGCGCGAGCGCGGAACGGGCCGGGCACCCACGACTGCTCGTGATGCCCGGCCCGTTCCAGGAGCGCTCGTGCTCGGTGTTACCGGCGACGGCCTCCGCCGCCGCGACGGCCGCCGCGGCTGCGCTCGCCGCCGCGGTCACCACCGCGGTCGGACCGACCGCCGGCCTCGGCGGGGCCGAGGTCACCGAACTCGGCCTTGGCCTGCTGGTCCCAGTCGGCCTCGAACGACGCGACCTTGGGGGCGTCAGCGCGGTCCTCACGGGGTGCCCGGTCCCGGTCGCGGCCACCGCGGTCGTCGCGCGAGCCGCGCTCGCGCCCGCCACCGTCGCCGCGGTCCGAGCCGCCCTCACCCTCGGGGGCGTCGCCCGCGAGCGAGAGGGAGAGCTTGCCCTGGTTGTCGATGTCGTCCACCCGCACCACGACCTCGTCACCGAGGCTGAAGACGTCCTCCACCTTGTCGATGCGCTTGCCGCGCCCGATCTTGGAGATGTGGAGCAGGCCGTCCCGGCCGGGGAGGATGTTGACGAACGCACCGAACTTGGTGATGTTCACGACCTTGCCGGTGTACTCGGCACCGATGTCGGCCGTCGGCGGATCCAGGATCAGCTCGATGCGGCGCCGGGCCTCGTCGACCTGCGAGCTGTCCTTGGAACCGATGCTCACCGTGCCGACCATGCCGTCGTCGGACACCGCGATGTCGGCGCCGGACTCCTGCTGGATCGTGTTGATGACCTTGCCCTTCGGCCCGATGACCTCACCGATCTTGTCGATCGGGATCTCGAAGCTGATGATCTTCGGGGCGGACGGGCGGACGTCCTCGCGGGGCTCCGCGATCGCGTCCTTCATCACCTCGAGGATCTTGAGGCGGGCCTCCTTGGCCTGCTGGAGCGCGGCGGCGAGGACGTCGGCGGGGAGGCCGTCGATCTTCGTGTCGAGCTGCAGCGCGGTGACGAACTCGCTCGTCCCCGCGACCTTGAAGTCCATGTCGCCGAAGGCGTCCTCGGCACCGAGGATGTCGGTGAGGGTCGTGTACTTCCCGTCGGCGTAGACCAGCCCCATCGCGATGCCGGCGACCGGCGCCTTGATCGGGACGCCCGCGTCCATGAGCGACAGACTCGACCCGCACACCGAGCCCATCGAGGTGGAGCCGTTGGACGACAGCACGTCGGAGACGACGCGCAGCGTGTAGGGCCACTCCTCCTTGGAGGGCACGACCGGGGTGAGCGCCCGCTCGGCGAGTGCCCCGTGGCCGATCTCCCGCCGCTTCGGCGAGCCGACCCGGCCGGTCTCACCGGTGGAGAAGGGCGGGAAGTTGTAGTGGTGCATGTAGCGCTTCCGGTCCTCGAGACCGAGCGTGTCGACGATCTGCTCCATGCGGAGCATGCCGAGCGTGGTGACCGAGAGCACCTGGGTCTCGCCCCGCTGGAACAGGCCCGAGCCGTGCACCGTGTTGACGAGACCGACCTCGGCCGACAGCGGCCGGATGTCGGCGACGCCACGGCCGTCGATGCGGACCCCCTCGTTGACGATGCGGTGGCGCACGACCTGCTTCTGCAGCGAGCGGAAGGCCGACTTCACCTCCTTGTCGCGGCCGGCGAAGGTGCCGGGCGCGTCGTCGGTGCCGGCGAGGTTGGCGAGCAGCGCGGCCTTGATCTCGTCGAGGCGGTCGTTGCGGTCGTTCTTGTCGGCGATGGCCATCGCGTCGGCGGTGTCGGTGCGGGCCTCGCCCGCGACTGCCTCGAAGACCTCGTCCGCGTAGTCGACGTTGGGCGTGTACTCGATCGCCTGGATCGGGCCGTGCGCGGCGATGACCGCCTCGCGCAGCTCGAGCTGGAGGTCGATCGACGCGCCGATCCACTCCTTGGCGACCTCGAGGCCCTCGGCGATGGTCTCCTCGGTGACCTTGGGTGCCCCCTGCTCGTAGAGCTCCCAGGCCGCCTCGGTCCCGCCGGCCTCGACCATCATGATCGCGATCTCACCGGCGTCGGTCCGACGCCCGGCGACGACGAGCTCGAACGTGGACTCGTCACCCTCCTGGTAGGTGGGGTGCGCGACCCAGGCACCGTCGAGGTGCGCGAGGCGCACCGCGCCGATCGGACCCTCGAAGGGGATGCCCGAGATCATCAGCGCGGCGGACGCGCCGTTGATCGAGATGATGTCGTGCGGGTTCTCCTGGTCCGAGCCGAGGATGGTCGCGATGACCTGCACCTCGTTGCGGAAGTCGGACGGGAAGCTCGGCCGCAGCGGGCGGTCGGTGAGGCGGCAGGTCAGGATCGCCTGCTCGCCCGGGCGGCCCTCACGCCGGAAGAACGAGCCCGGGATCTTGCCCGCGGCGTACATGCGCTCCTCGACGTCGACCGTCAGGGGGAAGAAGTCGATGCCCTCGCGGGGCTTGGACGTGGCGACGGTGCTGAGCACCACGGTGTCGCCGACCTTCACGACCACCGCGCCGGCGGCGAGGGCCGCCAGCTTGCCGGTCTCGATGGACATCTCGAGTCCGGCCGCGTTGATCGGGCCGGATACGCGGATCGCGTCACCCATGGGTGCGCTCCTCTCACTCCCGCGGCTCTGCGCCACGGGTTCTTGGGTGAGGGGCGGTTCCCAGTCGTCATCGCTCGGCGCGCTCTCGGTGAACGTACGAGCGGTGGCGACTGACAACCCCCACCTCACAGGGGTTGGTGCTCTCGCGTCCGGGTATGGACCCGGACGCGAAGAAGGGCCGGCGTCTCGCCGTCCCTTCAGATCTGCACTATCGGCGGAGGCCGAGCTTTGCGATCAGTGCCCGGTATCGCTCGACGTCGTTGCGCCGGAGGTAGTCCAGCAGGCGACGGCGCCGACCCACGAGCATGAGCAGCCCACGGCGACTGTGATGATCCTTCTTGTGGATCTTCAGGTGCTCCGTGAGGTGGTTGATGCGCCCGGTGAGGAGCGCCACCTGGACCTCCGGCGAGCCGGTGTCGGTCTCGTGGAGGCGGTGCTCGGTGATCGTGGCAGTCGTATCGGGCATGCGAAAACAGGGATCCTTCGAGGTGCGGAAGCCGGCAGGGTACCACGGCAGCGCTCGATCCGCGGGGTTCGGTGGTCGGTCGTGCGACCCGCCCGGAGCGTCTGGGTACCATCGCCGAGGAACGACGAAAAGGGGCATCATGCACAGGCAGGGACTCACCGCGCTCGGAGCAGTCGCAGCACTGGCGCTCGTCGCCTGCGGCAGCAGCAGCGGCACCGGAGGGGGCGGATCCACCTCGAGCTCGACCGGTTCGGCCGCTTCGGCGGCGCCGAGCAGCTCGAGCGGGTCTGCGGGCTCGATCCGCGTGGACCTGACGATCACCGGCGCCCTCACCGCGACACTTCAGGGGACCAAGGGCCGATGCGACCTCTCCAAGACCATCGGCAACGAGGTCGTGCTCGAGGCCTCCGACTACCCCGACCTCGGCCCCGGCGGCGTGTTCCAGCTCTCGTGGGGCGGAACCACGCCGCCCACCATCAAGATCGTGGCCGGCAGCGGCGGGTTCCTCAGTGGTGCCGACGTGAGCGGCATCGCCATCAACCCGGAGGGCACGATCGTCCGCCTCGACCAGACGGTGTCCGGCGGCGCCGGCGGAGGTTCCGCCGAGACCGCGATGGTCACCGGCCAGGTCTCCTGCGCCTGAACGCCGGCCGCTCGCCCACCCGGAGCAGCTGACCGGACGCCGCGCCGCGGTCAGCTCCGGCGGGGCGCGAGCGGGGGTCCGAGGATCTCGACGCCGCACTCCGCGGCCCGAGCGACGACCGCTCCCATATCCGGTCCGCCCTCGGCGAGGAACATGGGCGCCACGGTGCGGTTCAGGTCCTCGAAGCGCCCACCCGGGGTGTTGAAGCCGATGACCCGCGCCCGAGGACTCTCCACCACGTAGGTGTGCGCTGCGCCGGGAGGGGTGTAGATGCAATCGCCGGCACCGACGTCGAACTCCTCGTCGTCGACCAGCACGGTCAGCTCGCCGTCGAGGACCAGCTCCCAGGTGGCCCACGGGTGCCGGTGCAGGGGCGCACTGTCGCCCTGGGCGGTGCGCTCCTCGAAGAAGTCAGGCTCACCGAGCGCGCCGGAGTACAGGAACCGCATCTCCTGCGTGGGGGACATCGAGTAGCAGGGCACGTCCCCGGCCCGCCGCACCATCGGCGCGCGGGGCAAGTCGGTCGCAGTCTTGGCGCTCATGGAGTTCCCTTCGTCCTCGGCAGTGCTGCACTGTACTGTACCGTTCAGTACGGTAATCTCTCCGTGGTGCAGACGTCAACCGTCACCTCAGAGACCTCCCGCCGGGATCGCTACCTCGCCGCGGCGTACCGCCTGTTCGCCGAGCTCGGATACGACCGCACGACGATGGACATGATCGTGGCCGAGGTCGGTGGCTCGAAGGCGACCCTGTACCGCTCCTTCCCGGCGAAGGAGGCTCTCATCGCGGGCCTCATGGACCAGGTCGCGGACGGCATCAACCGATCGGTGATCGATCCCGCGACCGACACCCGTTCGCTCCAGCAGGTCCTCACCGACACCGGCACGGACGCGCTGCGCGGCGTGCTGTCCCCCGAGGCGGCGACGCTCCTGCGTCTCTGCCTCGGCGAGTACCACCGCTTCCCCGATCTGGCACGGGTGGTCTGGGAGCACGGACCGGCAGTGACCTATGCCAACTTCAAGGCTTTGGTGACCGAGCGGGTCCGTCGGGGCGAGCTCGCGGTCGACGACGCACAGCTCGCCGCGGAGCATTTCGTCGCCGGCGTCGTCGGCCATCTCCAGCTCAAGATCGCCATGGGTCAGGCGACGCCACCCGACGAGGACGAGATCGCCCGGCGGGTCGCCGCCGCGGTGCGAGCGTTCACAGCCGCCTACGGTGTCGGTTGACATTCCGATATCGGTATGTATTATGCCGGGCATGGCTCGGACCCCCACGACGGCGGACGTGTTCAACGCCGTGGGCGACGCGCACCGGCGCCACATCCTCGAGGCGATCGGCGGACGCGAGCTCGCGGTCGGTGACCTGGTGGACGCGCTCGGGCTCCCCCAGCCGCAGGTGTCCAAGCACCTCAAGGTGCTGCGCGACGTGGGGCTCGTCCACTGCGACCGCGTGGGCCGACGGCGGGTCTACCGGGTCCACGGCGAGGCGCTGCGCCCCATCCACGAGTGGATCACCGGCTTCGAACAGCTCTGGAACGACCGCTACGACCGCCTCGACGATCTGCTCGTCGAGCTCCAGCACGAGGACCGCTGATGCCCACGCGCCATGGATCCGCTCGCGTCACGACCCCGAGCGATCGCGAGATCGTGATCACCCGGAGCTTCGAGGCTCCACTCCCCCTCGTGTGGAAGGCGATCACCACGCCGGTGCTGCTGTTGCGCTGGTGGGGACCTGAATGGGCGCCGCTGGTCGCCTGCGACGTGGACCTGCGGGTCGGCGGCTCCTGGCGCTACGTCTGCCGCGACACCGAGGGCAACGAGCTCGGCTGGCACGGCATCTACCGGGCGATCGAGCCGAACCACCGGGTCGTGTCGACCGAGGTCTTCGAGGGCTTTCCCG
This sequence comes from uncultured Acidimicrobiia bacterium, assembly GCA_963801105.1. GTDB lineage: Bacteria > Actinomycetota > Acidimicrobiia > IMCC26256 > JAENVU01 > JAENVU01. The sequence goes on along the minus strand of CAWDDH010000003.1, from coordinate 2,164,921 downwards.
ACGCGGAGTCGCTCAACACCATGACGCTCACCCACGCCGTCGGCGTGACCACGCTCGAGACCGTCGTGCTCCACTCGAGCAGGGAGCACCGTGACGGTCACCTCGAGTCGGGTATGGAGGCCGGGATGCAACAGACCTTCGACCGCCTCGACACGCTCCTCGACGCCGGGGCGACCACCGCGGACGGGGTCACGACCGACGGAGCGTCGGTCTGATGGCCACCCGCCACGGCACCGCGATCGTGAGCACCCCTTCGGACCTCGAGGTCGCCGTCACCCGGCGCTTCGAAGCGCCGGCGGCGCTCCTCTGGGAGACCTTCACCACGCCCCGCTTCGTGCTGCGCTGGTGGGGCCCGTCCTTCGCTCCGCTCACCGATTGCGAGATCGACCTCCGGGTCGGCGGCGCATGGCGGTACGTGCTGGCCCACGAAGGCGGTGCCGAGATCGTCTTCTCGGGCACCTACCTCGAGATCGATCCCCCACGGAGGATCGTGTCGACCGAATCCATCTCCGGGATACCGGGCGAGGTGGTCAACACGCTCACCCTCGACGAGCAGGACGGCGTCACGGCCGTCACCATCGTCGCCCGGTGCGGCTCGCGGGAGGAGCGCGACGCGATGCTCGAGTCCGGAATGGAATCCGGGGTCCAGGACCACTACGACCAGCTCGACGACGTGCTCGCCGCTCGGGACACCCCCGCGGAGCAGTTCCGGCGTGCCGCCGGGATCTTCGCCGACCGGGTGCGCGCGGTACCGGACGATGCGTGGTCCCGGCCGTCTCCGTGCGACGGATGGACGGCGCGCGACGTGGTCGGCCACATGGTCGAGTGGATGCCGGGGTTCCTCGCGTCGATCGGCATCGAGCTGACGCCGGGCCCCGCGGTGACCGACGATCCCGCGGCCGGCGTGGGACCACGTGGCGAGCGGGGTGCAGGCGGTGCTCGACGACCCTCCCCGCGCCCGACGCGAGTTCACCCACGAGCACCTGGGGACCGACACGGTCGAGCACGCGATCGCCATGATCATGGTCGGCGACGTGGTCATCCACACCTGGGATCTCAGCCGGGCGACCGGGCTCGACGAGACCCTCCCCGCGGACGACGTCCACGTCATGTTCGAGGGCATGCGCGCGATGGACGACGCGCTCCGCGTCGGCGGCCAGTTCGGGCCGAAGGTGACCGTCCCCGACGACGCCGACGAGCAGACCCAGCTGATCGCGTTCACCGGCCGGACGCCCTGACGGCGCGCGGGCTCAAGCCAGGACGGCCCGGGCGCGGTCGCAGTCGCGCCTCATCTGCGCGACGAGCTCGGCCACCGAGTCGAACCGCTGTTCCCCGCGCAGCCGCTCCACGAACGTGACTGCGGCGTGCTGGCCGTACAGGTCGCCGTCGAAGTCCAACAGATGGGCCTCGAGCAGCGAGTGCTCCTGGTTCGCGTAGAACGTCGGCCGGCGACCCAGCGAGATCGCCGCCGCGCGCCACTCGCCGTCCTCCCCGCGGAACCGACCCGCGTAGATGCCGTCGGCGGGGAGACACGTGTCGGGCTCGACGGCGACGTTCGCGGTCGGGAACCCGAGCTCACGACCGCGCCGATCGCCTTCGACGACGACGCCTCGCAGCTCGTGGGGCCGGCCGAGCAGCTCGGCTGCGCCGGCGACGTCCCCGGCGGCGAGGCGGTGGCGGACGCGCGTGGACGAGTACGGCTCGTGCACGACGTCGGATTCCGGCGCGACCAGGCCGAGGCCGATGACCTCGAACCCGAGGTCCGCACCCATCCGCTGCAGGAGCGCGACGTTGCCGCCGCGGTGGTGGCCGAAGTGGAAATCGGCCCCGACCACGACGAGACGCACCCCGAGGAGCCCGACGAGCACCTCGTGGACGAAGTCCTCGGCGGTCTCCTTGCTACGCCCCTCGTCGAAGGGCAGCACACAGACGACGTCGACGAGGTCCGCGTCGACGAGCAGCTCGAGCTTGTGGTCGAGGCTCGTCAGCAGCGCGGGCGCCGTCTCCGGCCGCACCACCTGTGCGGGATGACGGTCGAAGGTGACGCACACGGCGTCGAGACCGCGGGCGTCGGCCAGCTCGCGGACCAGCTGGAGCACCTTCCTGTGACCGCGGTGCACACCGTCGTAGGCGCCGATCGTCACCACGCTGCCCTCGGAGACCACACCGGTCCCCTCGTCGACGCGCACCACCCGGGTCGTCATCGCGCTCCTCGCCTCATCGCCCTAGTCTCCCCCACCGCCCGTCGGCGGAGCCACGGGGAGCACGACCGTCGGCTTGAGCCGGGATCCGCTCCACTCGTAGACCGCGAGGAGGCTCCCGGCCGGGTCGACCATCGCGTACGGTCCGCCGCCCGGTGCCGCCCAGGCGGCACCAGTGAAGACCCGACCGTTCGCGATCAGCGCCGCGGTCTCGGCGTCGGCGGTGACCGATGCCATCCCGCGGAGCGCGGCCGCCGGCGCGATGACGTGCGGCTCGGGATCGGCCACGAGAAGGTCGAGGGGCGACGCGTCGGCGAGGGTGAACGCACCGACCCGGGTCCGGCGCAGCGCACCGAGGTGCGCACAGCCCCCGAGCGCGGTGCCGAGGTCCGCGGCGAGCGATCGGATGTAGGTCCCCGACGAGCAGTCGACGGTCACGGTCGCGCGCGGGAACGGACCGGGTTCGAAGGCGTCGAGGTCGAACCGGTCGATCCGCACCGGCCGGGGCGGGCGCTCGACCTGCTTGCCCTCCCGGGCGAGCTCGTGCAGGCGCCGGCCGTCGACCTTGATCGCCGACACCATCGGCGGCACCTGCTCGATGTCACCGAGGAACGCGGTCATCGCGGCGCGCACCGCCGGCTCCTCGACGGGCATCTCGACCCGCTCGAGCTCGTCCCCCGCCGCGTCCAGCGTGCTCGTCGCGACGCCGAAGGCCACAACACCCTCGTAGGTCTTGGTCGTCTCCTGGAGGAAGCGCAGCAGGCGCGTCACCCGGCCGAGACCGACGAGGAGCACTCCGGTCGCGTCGGGATCCAGCGTGCCCGCATGGCCGACGCGGCGCTGACGCGTCGCGCCGCGCAACTTCGCGACGACGTCGTGGCTCGTCCAGCCCGCGGGTTTGTCCACGACGAGGAGGCCGTCGATCATCGGCCGCGGCTCAGAGTGAGGCGCGGATGCGGGCGACCGTCGCGTCGATGCCGACGCCGGACGTGAACCCCGCGGCGAACCGGTGCCCACCGCCACCGTGGGCCGCGGCGACACGCTGGACGTCGGTCGCGCCGACCGAGCGCAGGCTCACCCGGACCGACCCGTCGACGTCCTCCTTCAGGACGCACGCGACGTCGGCCTCGGCGGTCCTCCGCACGATGTCGATGAGCCCCTCGATCTCGTCGAGCGTGACGCCGTGGCGGATCATCTGCTCCTGGGTGACCGACGCCCACACGAACGACTGCTCGCGCACGAGCGTCATGCCGGCGAGCGCCTCGCCGAGCAGCGCGAGGTAGGAGAAGGAGTGCTTCTCGAACAGCGTGCGGCTGAGCTCGCTCACCGGCAGATCGAAGCGCACCAGCTCACCGGCCAGCGCGAAGACCTCGGGCGTCGTGGTCTCGTACTGGAACCGACCGGTGTCGCACACGAGCGCGACATAGAGGCAGAACGCAACGTCGCGCGTGAGCGGCAGACCGAGGACGTCGAGCAGGTCCCGGACGACGACTCCACTGGCCGCCGCGCTCGGGTCGATCACGTTGATCGTGCCGTAGCGCTCGTTGGAGACGTGGTGGTCGATGACGACCAGCTCCGATGCCTGCTCCGCGACCGGTCGCAGGCTGCCGAGCCGGCCGAGCGCTCCGCAGTCGAACGTGACGACGACGGCCGAGTCCTGCGGGACCTCGCTCGGTGGTGTGAGGAGATCGAGGCCGGGCAGGTCGCGATAGTGCGGTGCGACGACGAAGGGCTCCGGGAACGAGGCGATGCTCGTGCGGCCGGCGGCGCGGAGCGTGTGGTGCAGCCCGAGCATCGAGCCGAGCGCGTCGCCGTCGGGGTTCATGTGGCAGACCAGCGTCACCGACTCGGCCGCGTCGATGACCTTGGCGGACCGCTCGAGCGCCGCGAGATGGTCTTCGTGCTGGGCCGTCATCGCGCGCCCTCCGTCGGGTCGTCGTCCAGAGCTTCGGCAGGTCGGGCCCCCGAGTGAAGGTCACGGATGATCGCCTCGATGCGCTCGCCACTCGCCACGGAGGAATCTTCGTGGAAACGGAGCTCCGGTGTGAACTTCATCCGCACGTGACGGCCCAGGACCGAGCGAAGATGGGGCCCGGCCGAGGCCAGCGCCGCCGCCGTGTCGGCATGCTCCTCGGCGGTCCCGAGCACCGAGAACCAGACGTCGGCGGACCGGAGGTCCGAGACCACCTCGACGCTCGTCAGGGTGACGAAACCGAGCCGCGGGTCCGACAGGCGGTCGAGCTCGACGGCGAGGCACTCGAGGACGACCTCGTTGAGGCGCGCGACCCGCGGGTAGTGCTTCGGTGCCTGACGCGGCTTGCTCATGTCACCGACTCCAGCCAGGTCGTCTCGACGTCGAGGACTTCGACGTCGGGCGCCGTGTCGACGAACCGCTCGACCGAGTCCAGGATCTCGCGCAGGTGCCGGTCCGTCGCGGCGACCACGGCGACCGAGATCTCGGCGCGCTGCCACTGGTCCTGATGGTCGGTCTCGGCGACAGAAACGTGGAAGCGGTGGCGGAGGCCGTCGACGATCGGGCGGATCGCACCCCGTTTGGCCTTCAGGGAGCGAGCCTGCGGGACATGGAGATCGAAGGCCAGGGCCGCGGCGTGCACGTTGTCATCTTCGCACCCCGGGTGACGGTTGCCCCACATCCCGGCCCGTGTCGGGGGCGATCAGGGCTGGAGGACGACGACCGGGATCTCCCGTTCGGTCTTGGCCTGATAGCCGCCGTAGTTCCCGTGATCCTCGACGATCCGGGGCCAGAGCTCGGCGCGCTCCCGCTTCGGCCACGTGGGCGGTCGTCGTGCGCTTGGCGCCGCGCATCTCGCCGCCGATCGTCTTCAGCAACAGGTCACTCGGCATGGCGGCCCTCCGGATCGGGATGCCGGACGCGGATTCGGGACGCGGGATCAGGACGTCGTGCGGGCGATCTCGCGGTCCTCGTAGGTCTCGATGATGTCGCCGGCCTTGAGGTCCTGGTAGTTCTCGAGCCCGATCCCGCACTCGAAGCCCTCGCGGACCTCGCGCACGTCGTCCTTGAACCGCCGGAGGGACGCGATCGCACCCTTCCAGATGATCGTGCCCTCGCGCAGGAAACGGACCTTCGAGCCGCGGGTGATGACGCCGTTGCGGACGAAGCACCCGGCGACCTTGCCGACGCGCGGGACGCCGAAGACCTCACGGACCTCTGCGTCGCCGGTGACGACCTCCTCGAACTCCGGCTTCAGCATGCCGATGAGCGCCGCGTTGACGTCGTCGAGCACCTGGTAGATGACCTCGTAGAGGCGCATCTCCACCTTCTCGGACTCCGCGAGCTCACGGGCCTTGCGGTCCGGACGCACGTTGAACCCGATCACGGTCGCGTTCGCCACGGCCGCCAGGTTGACGTCGCTCTCGGTGATCCCACCGACGGCGCGGTGCACGAACGACAGCCGCACCTCCTCGTGCTCCTGGTCGAGCTTGCGGAGCGCGTCGGTGAGCGCCTCGAGCGATCCCTGGACGTCGGCCTTGACCACGAGGTTGAGCGTCGCGACCTCGCCGCGCTCGACCATCGCGAAGATGTCCTCGAGGCGTGCACCACCCGCGAGGATCATCGGGTGGGCCTGGGCCGCCACCCGGCGACGCCGGGACCGGGCCTCGGCGACGGTCCGGGCGATCTTCTCGTTGGGCGCGACCCGCAGCTCGTCGCCGGCGAGGGGCACGTCGTCGAGGCCGAGCACCTCCACCGGGGTGGACGGGCCGGCCTCCTTGACCTGCTGGCCGGTGTCGTCGAACAGCGCCCGCACCTTGCCCCATCCGCCACCGGCGACGACCGGGTCGCCGACGTGCAGGGTCCCACGCTCGACGAGCACGGTCGCGACCGGACCCCGGCCCTGGTCGAGGTTCGACTCGAGCACGAAGGCACGGGCGGGGACGTCGGGGTTGGCCCCGAGCGGCGGGTCATAGAGGTCGGCAACGAGCAGGATCGAGTCCAGGAGCTCGTCGACACCGACGCCCTCGGTCGCGGCGACCTCGTTGACGACCGTGTCGCCACCCCACTCCTCGGGGATGAGCGCCTGCTCGACGAGCTGCTGCTTGACGCGGTTGACGTCGGCGTTGTCGCGGTCGATCTTGGTGATCGCGACGACGATCGGGACCTCGGCGGCGCGTGCATGGTTCAGCGCCTCGACCGTCTGGGGCATCACGCCGTCGTCGGCCGCGACCACGAGCACCGCGACGTCGGTCGCGTCGGCACCGCGCTTGCGCATCGCCGTGAACGCCTCGTGACCCGGCGTGTCGATGAAGGTGATCGGCCGATCGCTCTTGACGACCTGGTAGGCGCCGATGTGCTGGGTGATGCCGCCGGCCTCGCCCGCGACGACGTTGGCCGACCGGATGCGGTCGAGCAGCGTGGTCTTGCCGTGGTCGACGTGACCCATCACGGTCACGACCGGCGCGCGGGCCGGGAGGCCGGTCTCCTCCTCGTCCTCGTCGTCGCCGAGGAGAGCCTGGAGCTCGAGCTCGGCCTCCTGGCCGGGCTCGACGAGCAGGACCTCGGCACCGAGCTCCTGCGCGATCAGCTCGATCATCTCGTCGGCCATCGACTGGGTGCTGGTGACCATCTCGCCCGCGTCGAACAGGATGCGAACGAGGTCCGCGCTCGTACGGTTCAGCTTGGGCGCGAGCTCCTGGATCGTGACGCCGCGCGAGATGACGATCTCCCCCTCGGGGACGGGGACGTCGGACGGCGTCAGCGAGGGTGCGCTGGCCGGACCGAGCTCCTCGAACCCGCGACGACGACGCTTCTTGCGCCGGGGCCGTTGACCCGGACCTCCGGGACCACGACCGCGGTTGAAGCCTCCGGGGCCACCACGACCGCCGCCGGGCCCGCCGGGGCCGCCACCGCCGGGACCGCCACCGGGACCACCGCGGTTGAAGCCGCCACCCGGGCCGCCGCCACCGGGACCACTGCGGTTGAAGCCGCCACCCGGGCCGCCACCGCTGCGCGGCGGGCCGCCGGAACCGCTCCGACCGGGAGCGGAACGCTGGCCGGGCGGGGGCGGGATCACCCGCTGGCCGGGCGGGGGCGGGATCGGCTTGCCGGTGGCACTGCGCAGGGGTGCGGGTGGCGGCGCGGGCTTGTCCCCGATCGACGCGGCCGGCTTGTCCCCGATCGACGGGGCGCTCGACGCCGCCGGCGCGACCGGCTTGGACTCGGGCGGGGCCGCCGGACGCGGCGCGGGTGGCGGGGTGATGCCACCGGTCGAGCGCACGACCCGGGGCCGGGGTGCTTCGACGACCGGCGCGGGCTCGCTCGGCTCGGCGCCGGTGGGCTCGGGAGTGGTCGACGGCTCGGCCGGCGCGGTCTCGACCACGGGCGCGGCCGGCGCCTCGGGCGCGGCAGCCTTGCCACGGGACTTCGGCTTCGGCTCGGGCTTGGGCTCGTCGACGATCGGCTCGCCCCGCAGCTCGCGGCTGTCCGCCAGGCGCCGGACGCGATCCGCCGACGGGTCGTCGATGCTCGACGAGTGGCTCTTGACGCCGATCTTGAGCTCGTCCGCGAGGTCGAGCACCACCTGGTTCTCGACGCCTAGCTCGCGGGCCAGCTCATAGACCCTGATCTTCTTGGTGGCCAAGTCGTTCCTCACCCTCCACCGGATGGCTCACCATCCGGGTGTGCCCCCTCCGGGGCTGCTCCGTACAGTCTCACACGGAGCGTCGTCAGTTCCTCTTCCGATAGTTCGATCCGGAGCGCTCGTGCGATCGCTCGCCGTCGGACCGCCAGGTCGAGGCACTCGGCGCGGTCGGCACACAACCACGCCCCTCGTCCCGGCTCGTCCCGTCCCACCCGTACCCGGCCGTCGTCGCCGCGGGCGATCCGGACCAGGGAGTCCGGCGAGCCGCGCCGTCGACAACCGACGCACGTGCGGACCGGATCAGATCTTCTCGCTGGACTCCTCCCCGGCTTCCTCACCGGCTTCCTCGCTCGTGGCCGTCGCGTCGGTTCCTGCCCCGGCCTCGTCCTCGATGGTCTCGGTCGTCGCGGTCTGGTCCGGCACCGCGTCGGCGGCGGGCACCGCGTCGGCCTCGGGCGCGCTCGCTTCGGGTGCGCCGCCCTCCGCGGGTGCGGCTCCGTCGGCCGCGGGGGCGCCGCCCTCCGCGGACGCAGCTTCCCCGCCCGCGCTACCGGCCGGACCACCGGCCGCGAACGGCTCGGCGTAGCCCGCCTCGGCCGCGGAGATGGCGTCGCCACCCTCCGCCGGCTGCCAGACGAGCTCACCCGACTCGTTCTCGACCCACTCGCCCTCGGCGTACTCGACCCCGCCGCCGGACTCCTCCTCGGCGAGCTGCGCCTCGCTCTTGATGTCGACCCGCCAGCCGCTGAGGCGCGCCGCGAGACGCGCGTTCTGCCCTTCCTTGCCGATCGCGAGCGACAACTGGAAATCGGGGACGATGACCTCGGCGGTCCCGGTGTCGGGATGAATGCGCACCTCGCGCACCCGCGCCGGCGCGAGTGCCTTCATCACGAAGTCGGAGGGGTCGTCGGTGTACGGAACGATGTCGACCTTCTCGCCGCGGAGCTCGGTGACGACCATGCGCACGCGCGCACCGCGGGCACCGACGCAGGCGCCGACCGGATCCACGTTGGGGTCGTTCGACGCGACTGCGATCTTCGTGCGGTGGCCGGGCTCACGCGCCACGGCGCGCAGCTCGACGACGCCGTCGAGCAGCTCGGGCACCTCGAGCTCGAACAGGCGCTTCACGAGCCCCGGGTGGGTCCGGGACACGACGATCTGGGGACCCTTCGCGGTCTTGCGCACCTCGACGATGTAGGCCTTCAGCCGGCTGCCGTGGTCGTAGCGCTCGTTCTGGACCTGCTCGGCCTGGGGCAGCAGCGCCTCGACCTTGCCGAGGTCCAGCAGCGTGTAGCGCTGGTCGGTCTGCTGGATGATCCCGGTGACGATGTCGCCTTCGCGCCCGGCGTACTCCTCGTACTTCATCTCGCGCTCGGCCTCGCGGATCCGCTGCAGGATCACCTGCTTCGCGGTCTGCGCGGCGATGCGCCCGAAGTCGTTCGGGGTGTCGTCCCACTCCTTGACGACGTGGCCGTCCTCGTCGAGCTCCTGGGCGATCACGTGGATGTCCCCGGTCTCGATGTCGATCTCGACCAGGGCCTCCTCGGCGGCGTCGGGCATCCGCTTGTACGCGGTCACGAGCGCGTTGGCGAGCGCTTCGAGCATGATCTCGACCGAGATCCCCTTCTCGCGCTCGATCGTGTACAGCGCTTCCATCATGTCGCTGTTCATCGCGCCGCCACCTCTTTCTTCCGGCCGGGGCGGGATCCGCGTCCGGGCTTGGGCGCGGGACCCCACACGAAGACGGTCCGCGCGGACTCGACGGCGTCGAGCGCGACCGTGCGATCTCCTGCGTCGGTCGTGACGGTGACGGTGAGCTCCCCGCCGGTCGCCACCGCGACGACCTCGCCGCGCAGGCGCTCGATGCGACCGTCGGCACCGCGTACCTTCATCGTGACCGTCTCGCCACGTGCGTTGGCGAAGTGCTCGATCGTGCGCAGCGCACGTTCGAGGCCGGGGCTCGACACCTCGAGGAGGTAGCGAGCCTTCAGCGGGTCCAGTGCGTCAAGGGCCACCGAGATCGAACGCGTGGCCGTCTCGAGCGCGTCCAGGTCGATACCGCCCTCGCGGTCGAGCACGACGGCGAGGGTCGGGCGGTCGCCACCGGTGAGGGTCACGTCGTAGACGGAAAGGCCGAGGCTCTCCACGATCGGGGTGAGCTCGGCTCGGAGTGCCGTCACTCGGTCGGTCATGGGACACCTCCCTTCCGTCTCGTCGCCCACCGGGCGATCCCGCCTGCGTCCGGTGTCGCCACCGAACCGGGTCCAGTCAACAAAATGCGTGGGCACGAGGCCCACGCTGGCCTGGCCTCTTCGGATCCCCGTCCGTTCCGCGGGGAACGAACGGGCCTCGATCGTCGAGACCACTCCACCGACCTTCCTGTCGGCGAAGCGCGTGGACACTACCAGACGACCTGCCCGGCGTCCCGGTGGGCCACCGACGGATCGGCCCGGATTTCGGGGGCGATTCGAGCAGTTTGCGAGGAGCGGAACCGGGCCCCCGCTCAGGCGCCGAAGACCGCGCGGAGCGCGACGGGGACGGGGACCTCGAGCTGCTCGTAGGTGCACGTGGCGGGATCGCGGTCCTGGCGCCACCGCTGGAACCGCGCGGTGTGGCGGAAGCGGTCGCCCTGCATGTGCTCGTAGGCGACCTCGGCCACCAGCTCGATCCGCAGCGGCTCCCACGAGAGGTCCTTCTTCGCGTTCCAGCGGCTCGGCGCACCCGGCCGTCGCTGCCCGTCGCCCTCGCCGGCCTCCGCGCTCGCCCAGTCGGCCCACGGGTGCCCGTCGAGTGCCCCGGCCCGGTACGGCTCGAGCTCCTCGGCGAGTCGGACGCGGGTCTTGGCGTCGAAGCTCGAGGCCACCCCGACGTGGTGGAGGGTGCCCGCGTCGTCGTAGAGCCCGAGCAGGAGCGAGCCGACCCCGTTGCCGTCCTTGTGCCGGCGGAACCCGGCGACCACGCAGTCGGCGGTCCGGAGGTGCTTGACCTTGAGCCAGCCGCGATCACCGGACCGGTAGGTGCCTCCCGCGTCCTTCACGACGAGACCGTCGAGCCCGGCGCCCTCGAACTGCTCGAACCACACGCCGGCCGAGACCGGATCGCGTGTCCGTGGCGTGAGGAGCACCGTCGGGTTCGGCCGGATCGCGGCCTCGAGCGCGGTCCGACGGGTCTCGAACGGCTCCTCGCGCAGGTCCCGATCGGTGGCGAGCAGGTCGAAGGCCACGAACGCGGCCGGCGTCTCGGCCGCGAGCCTGGCGATCCGGCTCGCGGCCGGATGGATCCGCTGGGAGAGCTGGTCGAAGTCCAGGCCGTGCTCGGTCATGATCACGATCTCGCCGTCGACGACGGCGCGGTCGGGCAGCGCGGCGCGCAGGGGGTCCAGCAGCTCCGGGAAGTAGCGGGTCAGCGGCCGCTCGTTCCGGGACCCGAGCTCGACGTCCTGACCGTCCCGGAAGACGATGCAGCGGAAGCCGTCCCACTTGGGCTCGTAGCTCCAGGAATCGCCGACCGGGAGCTCCCGTACGAGCTTGGCGAGCATCGGCGAGACGGGCGGCGGAACCGGCAGCGTCATGCTCCGACCGTACCCCCGGGCGCGTGATCTCGTGCTCGGCCGCTACCGCGAGGCGGCGAGCAGCTGATCCACCTGCGCCGTGAGCGCGTCGAGCGCACCGTCGACCGGGAGCTCGTCGCGCTCACCCGTCGCGCGGACCTTGCGCTCCACCACGCCGCGCCCGAATCCCTTCGCCCCCACCGTGACCTGGACCGGCATGCCGAGGAGGTCGGCGTCGGCGAACTTCACGCCGGGACTGACCTCGCGGTCGTCGTAGAGGACGTCGATCCGCCGTGCACGGAGGCCCTCGTACAGGGCGTCCGCGGCGGCCAGGACCTCGGCCGCGTTGTCGCCCCGGCCCGGGAGCACCACCAGATGCACCTGGTACGGGGCGATCGACGCCGGCCACGCGATGCCGCCGTCGTCGTGGTGCTCCTCGATGACCGCCGAGAGGATCCGGCTGACGCCGATCCCGTAACAGCCCATCTCCATGGTGTGCTCGGCGCCGTGCTCGTCGGTGTACACCGCGCCGAGGGCCTTCGAGTACTTGTCGCCCAGCTGGAAGACCTGCCCGACCTCGATGCCGCGGTCGATGCGCAACGGCTTCCCGCACGAGGGGCACTCGTCACCCGGTTCGACGACGACGATCTCGGCCCAGTCGGTCGGGGTGAAGTCCCGGCCCAGCACCATGTTGCGGGCGTGGTGATCGGTCTCGTTGGCACCGGTGATCCAGCTACGAGGCGCGCGGATGGACGAGTCGGCGAGCGTGCGGGCCGCACCGGCGAAGTCCGGGCCGATGTAGCCCTTTGGTACGTCGGGCCGCGCCGCGAAGTCGGCGTCGGTGAACCGGCGCACCGTCTGCCCGGCGAACGCGCCGATGACGGCGTACTCGTTGACCTCGCGGTCGCCCGGGACCAGCGCGAGCACCAACTCGCCGTCGACGTCGAACGCGATGGACTTGATGAGCTGGTCCGGCGACGCGCCCAGATGCCCTGCGACCAGATCGATCCCCGGCATGTCCGGGGTGTGGACCGCCTCCCGGGGTGCGACATTGACCGCCGGCCAACTCTCGAGCGGTTGTCGGGTCGCCGCCTCGGTGTTGGCCGCGTAGTCGCAGTGCTCGCACCAGACGAACGCGTCCTCGCCGATCGCGGCCACGGCCATGAACTCCTGGCTCGTGTCGCCGCCGATCTCGCCCGACTGCGCCTTGACCGAACGGAACGTCAGCCCACAGCGGGTGAACACCCTCGAGTACGCGTCGTACATGCCCTCGTAGCTCGACTGCAGACCCGCGAGGTCGGCGTCGAAGGAATAGGCGTCCTTCATCAGGAACTCGCGCGAGCGGAGGAGCCCGAAGCGGGGGCGCAGCTCGTCGCGGTACTTCCAGTTGATCTGGTACAGGTTCACCGGCAGGTCCCGATAGCTCGAGTACTCCCCGGCAACGAGCGTGGTGACGACCTCCTCGGCCGTCGGCGCCAGCGCGTACCAGGCCTCCTTGCGGTCCTGGACGCGGAACATCATCGGGCCGTACAGCTCGTCCCGGCCGGAGCGCTTCCAGAGGTCGAGGGGCTGGGTGATCGGCAGGCTGACCTCCTGCGCACCGGCGGCGTCCATCTCCTCCCGCACGATCTGGGCGACGTTGCGGAGGGCCCGGTTCCCCAGGGGCAGCCAGGAGTAGATGCCCGACGCGACCCGGCGGATCAGGCCCGCCCGAACCATCAGCTGGTGGCTCTCGACCTCGGCGTCGGCCGGGTCGTCGCGCAGCGTGCGCAGGAAGAGGGACGACATCCGCATGGCGCGGGAGGCTACCGCCGCGCGTCGATGGCACCCTCGATCATTCGTCGCCGGCGGTCTCGTCGGAGACGACCCGGATCCCGGTGCCGGCGAAGACGGCGAGCGCGAAAGGGATCACCTGGTCCACCGCGATCACGACATCGCGCAGCTCCGCCGCGCCCAGGATCCCGTCGACGACCGAGCCGCGGAGGTCGAGCCGCTCGGCCCGGGCCTGCCGGAGGTCGGAGCCGGTCAGGTCGGAGCCCGTCACCCGCACCGCACGCAGCTGCGCTTCCAGCGCGTCGACCCGGACTGCGGAGCCGCCTACCAGCGCGGCGTGCTCGACCATTGCCATCCGCAGGTTCGCGTCGTCGAGCTTGCCGTCGTCGAAGCGGACGTGACGGAGACGCGCCTCGGACAGGTTGACCGCGCTCATCCGGCACCCGCGGAACGCCACGCGTCGGAGCGAGGCCTCGTGGAGGTCGGCCGCCGACAGCTCGCAATCGACGAACAGCACGTCGGAGAGCTCCGCGCCCCGGAGCCGGGCGCCCGTCAACGCGACCCCGCGCAGCTCGACCCGCGTCCATCGCGCCCCGACGAGGTCGACGTCGCGCCAGTCGGCCGTCGGGACGATCGCGTCGACCAGCTGCGCCGCCGGTTCGTGGACCTCCGGCGCGTCGTCCGGCGGCGGCTCGGGCGGCGTCGGATCGATCGGCTCGGAGCCGCCGGCGCGCGCCGGCGTCACTCGACCTCGGCCATCAGCTCGATCTCGACCGCGATGTCGAAGGGCAGCTCGGCGAGCCCGACGGCGGTGCGGGTGTGGCGGCCCGCCTCGCCGAAGACGTCGACGAGCAGATCGGAGCAGCCGTCGACGACGGCCGGTGTCTGGTTGAAGCCCGGCGCGACATTGACCATGCCGAACACCTTCACGATCCGCCGGACGCGGTCGAGGTCGCCCAACTCCTCCCGCATCGTCGCGAGGATCGACAGTGCGGTCATGCGGGCGGCGAGTCGGGCCTCGTCGAGCGACACGGTCGCGCCGACCTTGCCGGTCACGACGTCGACGCCGTTGATCGGACCGTGTCCACCCACGACGAGGAGGCCGCCTGTGCGGACGCACCCGAGGTAGTTGCCCGCCGGCGGGAACACCGGCGGGAGCTCGATCCCGAGCTCGGCCAGGCGATCTTCGTTCCGGCTCATCGGTGACGGCGGTCGTCACGGTGCCCACGACACCAACGGTTGCCGGGGACGCCGCGACACGGATCCGGCATCGTCGGCTCCTTGGGCAGCGGGACGAGCTCGACCGACGTCCGGCGCGGATAGCTCATGCCCGGTGTCGGATCGCAGGCGCCGAACGCCTCGGTGTCACAGATCACCTGCAGCGACAGCGGACTCAGGAGATCGGCGCCGACGTTCGGCACTCCACAGGTGCCGTGGGTCGCCTGGAGGTCCACCGGTGTCGACGTCACCCCCGCGGCGTCGACGTTGTCGTGCCAGCAGTTGCCGACGTCGTGCTGGCCGCTGATCTCGGCGAGGTCCCCGTTGCTCTCGTTGGCGAACGCACCGTTGTGCACGAACGTGTTGTGCGTGACCTCGTTGGCGAAGTCGTCGAAATAGCACTTGACGCCGAGCGCGCCCAGCAGCCCGCCCGGGTCGAGTTCACCGCCCGCGCAGTCGGCCACCGCGGGCGGCGTCTGGTCGGTGTCGGGGAACGGGACGAGCAGGATGCCCCACGCACCGTTGTCGGCCACGCGGTTGTAGGCGATCGTGTCGTGCCGCCCGCCGGCGACGACCATGCCGGTGCCGACCGGGCCGAGGTCCGCGCTCCCCGCGCTCGGGACGTTCGGCGTGTTGTTGTCGTGGATGTCGTTGAGTACGAAATAGGTGCACGACCCGAGCGGGCTCAGCGTGGACACCCCGGCCGGGCAGATCCCGTCCTGGGGCGACGGAGCGTCGTCGTTGTTCTGGCTGTTGGTGGAGATCCCCGTCTTGTTGTGGTCGAACTCGGAGCCGGCGATGACCAGCCGGCCGCCGGAGTCGGTGCCGGAGTAGCCGAGCGCCGAACCCTGGGCGTGCGCGCGCACGAGGATCGTCCGGCAGTCGGGACACGCACCCACGTAGTACGCGCTGTCCGCCATGTTGCTGGCGTAGGTCGTGTCGATGATGCCGGGCCCGCCCGCGTTCGAGGCGAAGATTCCGTACTCCGCCTTCGGCCGACCGTCCTCGTAGTAGGTCGTCGTGGCGCTCAGGTACCGACCCGAGAAGCTGCCCATTCCGACCTGGCCACTGCCGTCACCGCCGTTGAACCAGATCTGGTTCCCGCCGCCGTTGCCGTTCAAGAAGTTGCACGCGGTCAGGTTCTCCACCGACACACCGTCGACCTGCGAGACGACGACGCCGTTGCGCCCGACCGTCCCGCCGTTCGCGTCGTGCGGCCCGAGGTCCTGGTCTCCGGGGGCCGCCGAGCAGGTCGGGGCGCCCGGCCTGGTCCCGTCGACGACGACCCGGTTGCGGTCCATGCCCCGCAGATGCACGTCCGGGGTGGTGAGCAGCACCCCGGCGCCGGCCTCGTCGGCGGAGCCGTCGGCGCGGTAGTCGGCCCGCTCGTGGTAGTCGCCGGGGGCGACGAGCACCCAGTCGCCCGGGCGGGCGTGGTCGACGGCGTCCTGGATCGTGCGGTAGTCGCCCGGGACGCCGTGGTAGGCGCCCACGAGCAACGCCCGCCCCCGTCGATGATCGTCGACCGGCCGGGCCCCCGCGGCGGTGGCGAGCGCTCCGCCGAGGGCCAGCGTCACGACCACCGTTGCGACGATCCCCCTGCGCGCGCCGGCCATGTCGCCCCCCGTGTCGGTCCTGGCGGCATCGTACGGACGACACCACCGGGGTGCCACCGCGCCGCTCAGCCCGGCACGCCACGCCCCGGAGCCTCGGCCCTTGAAAGCCGACTGTCACAGTCGGGAAAATTTCCGACCTCGGCGCTGGTATTTCACCGGGACAGTCGTTAGGGTCGAGCCCGTGATCTTCGCCCACGGCGCTCCGAGCATCGCTCAAGGCCGCACCCCTCACGAGGTGCAGGACGAGCTGTCGCACGCTGCGGGCAGCGGTCGCGTCTGACCTCGACGCGAATCCCGACTGCCGAGATCCTCCCGACCCGGGACCGGCGGTCGCGCGCTGCCGGTGCCCCCGCCCCGAAGGACACACCATGGCCATCAACCTCGACGAGCTGCGATCCCGACCGATCGATCCCGAGGTGGACGACGAGATCACCCGCTTCGCCCAGGCGATCGAGGAGTACCTCGCCGGCGACCTCGACGAGGACGTGTTCCGGGTCAGCCGCCTGAACCAGGGCATCTACGGCCAGCGCCAGGGCGGCACCAACCAGATGGTGCGGGTCAAGGTCCCCTACGGCAGCCTGAACGCGGAGCAGCTCGAGATGCTCGCGTCGATCTCCGAGCAGTACTCGCGGGGTTGGGGCCACCTCACCACCCGCCAGAACGCGCAGTTCCACTTCGTCGAGCTGCGCGACACGCCCGCGGTGCTGCGCCTGCTCGCGTCGGTGGGGCTCACGAGTCGCGAGGCGTGCGGCGACACCGTCCGCAACGTGGCCGGGTGCCACCTCGCCGGCGCGTGCCCGTTCGAGGTCCTCGACATCTCGCCGTGGGCCGAGGCCGCCTACCGGTGGTTCCTGCGCAACCCGCTCTCGCAGCGCCTCCCCCGCAAGTTCAAGATCAACTTCAGTGGCTGCGCGACCGACTGCGGCCAGGCGATGTTCAACGACGTCGGGGTGATCGCGGTGACCCGACCGCTGCCCGACGGGTCGGTCGAGGCGGGCTTCCGGATCTTCCTCGCCGGTGGGCTCGGCGCCAACCCGCACCCGGCGCAGGCCCTCGAGGAGTTCACGACCCGGGAGGACCTCCTCCCCACCATCGAGGCCACGCTCCGCACGTTCGACCACTTCGGCAACCGGGACAACAAGCTCCGGGCCCGCATGAAGTGGCTCGTCGACACCATGGGGATCGAGGAGCTGCGCGAGCGCATCGCGAGGGAGCGCAAGTTCCTCCGGGCGTCGGCGACCTACCCCGGCGGTCTCCCCGAGGTCGTCGTCGCCGAGGGCGACGCGCCCGCGGGGATGGGGACGGAGGTCACGGCCGACGGCGGCACCCCGATCGAGTTCTCCGGGCTCGACTCCTCCCGCCGCTGGGAGATCGCGAACGTCGTGCGCGGTCGCGCCAACGGGACCGTGAGTGCATACGCGCACGCGAAGCTCGGCGACATCACGACCGAGCAGTTCCGGCTGCTCGCCGCGATCCAGCGCGACTTCGATGTCGAGATCCGTATCACCAACCGGCAGAACTTCGTGCTGCGCGGCCTCACCGAGGAGCAGCTCCCCGCGTTGCACGAGCGACTCGTCGCCGCCGACATGCACCGCGCCGGCGCCGAGCGCGCGCGGGACGTCGTCTCGTGCCCCGGTGCCGATACGTGCAACCTCGCGGTCACGCAGTCGCGCGGGCTCGCCTCCGACATCGACCGCGCCCTCGAGGAGGCCGGGCTGGCCGAGGTCGGAGGCGTGCGCGTGAACATCTCGGGCTGCACGAACTCCTGCGGCCAGCACCACATCGCCGATATCGGCTTCATGGGCTTCGAGCGTCGTGCGCACGGACGGGCGGCACCCGGGTACCAGATGCTGCTCGGCGGTCACGTGGGCCAGATGGAGGTCCGGTTCGGTGAGAAGGCGACCAAGGTGCCGGCCAAGACCGCGTCGGAGGCCGTCGTGCGGGTCGTCCGACGGTTCGCCGACGAGCGGGCCGCAGGCGAGACGTTCCAGGAGTGGCTCGACCGCTCGGGCGGTGCGGGCGCAGTAGGGACGACCCTGAAGGATCTGGACATTTTCCCCACGCCGGAGGAGAACCCCCAGTTCTACGTCGATTTCGACGAGACTGGCCCGTACGTTTCCCAGGTCGGAGAGAGCGAGTGCGCCACGTGACCACCGCGTCCCACATCGATCTCACCACTGCGTCGAGCCGCGCCGAGGCGCCCGATCTCGGCGAGCTCGCCGACGTCGCGCGGCGCTACGAGTCCCGTCCCGCGTCCGCGCTGGTCGCGTGGGCGTACGACCGCTTCGGGCCCGACCTCGTACTCGCGGCCTCGTTCCAGGACTGCGTGCTGATCGACATCGTCTCCAAGACGGTGCCCGACGTGAAGGTCGCGTTCCTCGACACCCAGTACCACTTCGCCGAGACGCTCTGGTACCTAGAGCAGATCAAGGCGCGCTACGGATTGCACCTCGACGTGATCCGGCCCGAGCGCGCCCCCGACGACCTCTGGCACAACGACCCGGACGCGTGCTGTCGCGCCCGGAAGGTCGAACCCATGCAGCGGGCGCTGGCCGGTAAGGCCGCGTGGATGAGCGGGCTACGCCGAGACGAGAGTGCCGCCCGCGCCGCCACGCCCCTCGTGACCTTCGACGTCTCGCGCGGCCTGGTGAAGATCAACCCGATCGCGAACTGGTCCGACGCCGATGTCGCCGGGTACGTCCGTGATCACGACCTGCCGGCCCACCCACTGTCCGAGCGTGGCTATGCGTCGATCGGGTGCTGGCCCTGCACCCGGCCGGTCGCCGAGGGCGAGGCCGCCCGGGGCGGCCGCTGGGCCGGCTCCGACAAGACCGAGTGCGGCATCCACCTCTGACCCCCCGAGCGGCTCTGCGCGCCTGATACGCGCCGTTCTCGGCGCGTTTCGCGCGTCGGAACCGGTCGTTCGGCCACGATGAGCGCATGAAGAACCTCGGGGCGGTCATCGCCGCACAGCTGCGTGCGTGGGGCACCGAGCGCCTGCCGACCGAGCGGGCACTGTTCGGCACCGAGGATCCCGACGTCGATCGCCGCGATCGTGGACGGCTGGTGCCGAGCTCACCTGGGCAGCCCGATCGAGCGCTACCGCTTCTTCGACTCGAGCAGCGGCAGCGTGCACGGGGTCGAGCTCGCCGACGGCCGGGCCGTCGTCGTGAAGGGTCACCGCCCCGGGGTCCCGACCGACTTCCTGCGGGCGACGACCGCCGTGCAGCGCGGGCTGGCGAGGGCCGGGTTCCCCGCGCCCGACCCGCTCGTGGATCCACAGCCCTGCGGCGCCGGCCACCTGGGGGCGGAGACGCTGCTCCCCCAGTCACGCCCGACGGACGCGCACGCTCCCGGCATCCGCCGCGTGCTCGCCCGGGGACTGGTGCGGTTCCAACGACTGGCAGCACCCCACCACGACACGCTGGCGAGCGTCCGCCACCCGATGGCGGAACCGGTCGGCGGCGCCCTGTATCCCGCACCGCACTCCACGCGCTTCGATTTCGCTGCGACCGCGGATGGCGCCGAGTGGATCGACGAGCTGGCGCGTGCGGCCCGTGCCCACCTCGGCCGCGCCGGTCCCGCCACGCGGGCCGTGACGCACGGCGACTGGCGCGTGCAGAACGTCAGCATCCGGGCCGGCGCGATCGACGCCGTCTACGACTGGGACAGCGTCGCGGTGGCCGACGAGTGCACGGCGCTGAGCGCTGCCGCGACCACGTTCGGCATCGACTGGAGCATCGACCAGCCGCGACGGTTCTCGACCGCGCCGGAGATGCGCGCGTTCGTCGCCGACTACGAGGAAGCCCGAGGTATCCCCTTCGCCACGGCCGAGCGCGATCGGGTCGCGGCGTCGATGGTCACGTCACTCGCATACGGGGCCCGCTGCGAGCACGCGGACCCGGAGCGATCGCCCCCGGGCACGGACTCCCAGCGGACGCTGCTCCGCACTCTCGGTCCCGCGCTGCTCGTCGACGGGTTCGACGCGCTCAGCCGCCGGTGAGGTGCGGGCGCGTCAGGCCGGTGTCACGACGAGCGCAGCCTGGCGATGACCGGGGCGAAGCCGTCGAGGTCCCGGACGCTGAAGTAGGTGATGCCCCAGCGCTCCCGGCACTCGTGGAGATGGCGGGCGATCTGCCCGTGAGTGCCGATGGCGAGGAACGGCGTGGCGAGCGCATCGTCCACGGTCGGCGCGGCGCCCTGCTCGACGAAGGCGCGCGCCGCACCGTCACGGTCGTCGGTGACCTGCACGCCCTGCACGAGCACCTGGATCTCGGGATCGCGGCCGGCTCGCCGAGCCGTCTCGCGAACATGAGCGACGGTCTGGTCGAGGCGCGCCGCTTCCCACCGCGTCTCGTGGCGCTGACCGTCGGCGAGGGTGCGCCCGAGCATCGTGAGTCCGACCACGTCGGCGTGGACGCGCCGCGTGGGCGAGCGCGTCGCGCCCGTTGACGCCCACGAGGATCGGGAGTCGCTCCTGCACGGGACGCACCGACGCGCCGCACCGCGGAGCGTGTAGTGCTCACCCGCATGGTCAACCGTGTCGCCGTCGAGCAGCCGGCGGAGCAGCTCCACCGACTCCGCGAGACGCGCCTTGCGCACGGCCGGCGGGTCGAACGCGAGCCCGAGCGCGCCGTACTCGGTGAACGAGTGACCGGCACCGATACCCAACTCCATGCGACCACGACTGAGATGGTCGATGGCGACGACCTCGCGCGCCAGGTCCACCGGGTGGTGCAGGTCGTTGTTCACCACGAGTGGGCACAACCGGATGCGCTCGGTCGCGACCGCGATCCCGGCGAGCGGCGTCAGTGGCGGCAGGAGTCCCGCGCCCACGTGGTCGGACGTGTGCACGACGTCGAATCCGGCGGCCTCGGCGCGCCGGGCCGTCGCGACGACGTCGGCCGCACCGGTCGACCCGAGCTGCAAGCCGAACCGGAGCGCCCGTTCCGTCACCCCGCCGCTACCGGGGGGTGACGGTCCGCCCAGGGTGCGGCCGCCTCGAGTTGGGAGGAGAGTCGGACGAGCACGTCCTCCCGGCCGAACGGTGCCACGAGCTGGACGCCGATCGGCAGGCCGTCGGCGCTCGTCCCGAGCGGCAGCGAGATCGCGGGCTGGCCGGTGGCGTTGAACGGCAACGTGTAGGTGATCAGCGCGCCCGAGTCGAGCAGCTGTGCGAACGGGTCGGGCGCGGCGGCGTTGATCCGGCCGAGCGGGAAGGCGGGCTCGGGGACCGTGGGCAGCAGCAGGACGTCGAAGCCGGCGAACCACGCGGCGACGCCGCGGGCCCAGGCCTGCAGATGCTCCAGCGCGCCGAGGTACGCGCTCGCACTCACCCCCTCGGCCAGCCCGACCAGCTGCTGGTTGAGGGGCTCGAGCTCCGACGGGTCGATGGTCCGGCCGATGCGCTCGCTCCACCGGTCGACCTCGCGGGCGATGACCCCGGCCCACATCGAGGGCAGCGCGAGCCCGAGCCGGGGATCGTCGAGCGCGGCCACCGGGTCGGGGGCGACGTCGTGGCCGAGCGACTCGCACAGCGCCGCCGCGTCTCCGACCGCGGCGACGACCTCCGGGTGCGGTTCGCCTGTCCCGTCGCAGCGGAGGGTACGGAACCCGATGCGCAGGCGACCTGGGTCGGCGCCGACCTCCGAGACGTAGGGCCGCGCCGGCGGTGCGATCTCGTAGGGATCGCCGATCCCGGGCCCAGCTGCGGCGTCGAGGATCGCGGCCGTGTCGCGCACCGAACGCGTCAGGACGTGCTCGTGGGCGGTCGGCCCCCACAGCTCGCCGAACTCGGGGCCCAGGGTGGTGCGCCCGCGCGTCGGCTTGAGCCCGACCACGCCACACAGCGACGCCGGGAAGCGGATCGAGCCGCCCATGTCGTTGCCGTGCGCCGCCGCGACCATGCCGGACGCGACCGCGGCCGCGGCACCACCACTCGATCCTCCGGTCGACCGGCCGAGGTCCCACGGGTTGCGGGTGGCGCCGTGGGCGACCGGCTCCGTGGTGACCGTGCTCGCGAGCTCGGGCGTGTTCGTCCGCCCGATCGACACGAACCCGGCGCGGCGGTAGCGCTCGACGAGCCAGGTGTCGGTCGACTCGCGCCAGTCGAGATCCTTCAGCACCTGCATGCCGAAGTGGTACGGCTCGCCGGCCTCGTGGCACACCGCGTCCTTCACCAGGAACGGCACGCCGCGGAACGGGCCGTCGGGCAGGTCGCCACGGGCCGCGTCCCGGGCCCACTCGAAGTGCTCGTGGATCACGGCGTTGAGCTGGGGGTTCAGCGACTCCACGCGGGCGATCGCCGCGTCGACGAGGTCGAGGGGCTTCACGTCGCCCGAGCGCACGAGGTCCGCCTGCGCGGTCGCGTCCATCCATGCATCCGTCATGGTCGCTCCTTCGGGATGGTCAGTCGGGGGTGAAGACGAACATGCGGTTCCGGCCGATCCGCGTCCGCGGTCGGTCCGGGTCGGGCAGTGCGCGCAGAGCGTCGACGACGGGTTGGACGTGGCGGGCGAACCCGTCGTCGTCGAGATCGATCAGCGCGCCCCACTGCCGGCGGACCATGCGCTCGACCAGGTCCGCGGGCGACTCCTGCCACGCGCCGGGGTCGCTGAGCTCCGCGGTGACGAGCGCGAGGCCGCACTCGGCCGCCAGCGGGACGAGCCGCTCGGGGACGTCCACGCGTCCCCGAATACGGTCGTGCAGATCGACCATCACCGGTTCGATGTCGTCGGGTTCGAGCTCGCCGCGAGACGACACCACGACCAGCCGGCCACCCGGGCGCAGCACCCGGCGGGCCTCGCGCATCGTGGCGGCGGCGTCGCCGACGAGGTGGAGCACCCAGCACGCGAGCACTGTGCCCGCGGCGCCCGTGGCGACGGGCATCTGCGTGACGTCGCCCACCGCGACGAGCGCTCCCAGCCGGTCCACGGCGGTCCGCAGCATCGCGGGCGAGAGGTCCACGCCGAGGACCGGGCAACCGAGCTCGTCCCGGAGCGGCTTGGCGATCGCGCCCGTCCCGATCCCGATCTCGAGCACCGGTCCGGGACCGACGTGGGGAGCGATCATCGCCGCGAACCGCATTCCCCGTTCGAGGCCACCACGGGTGGCGTCGTAGACGGACGCGACCTTGTCGAACGAGATCGACTCCCCGGTGCTCACAACTGCCATCATGGCCCGATGCCGGTCCATCGCGTCGCCGATCTGGGCTTCGACCGTGAGGCGGCCGCCTACGAGCGCGCCCGGCCCGGCTACCCGCCCGAGTGCATCGGCTGGTTCGCGGAGCACCTGCGGCTCGGACCCGGCCGCGTCGTGCTCGACCTCGCCGCCGGCACCGGCAAGTTCACGCGGCTGCTCGAGCCGATCGGCGCGACGATCGTCGCGGCCGAGCCGGTGCCCGGCATGCAGGCGATACTGCGCGCCACGAGTCCCGACGTCGCGCTCGTGGGCTCCACCGCCGAGGTCCTGCCCTTCCGCGCCGCCGCGTTCGACGCGATCATCGTCGCCCAGGCGTTCCACTGGTTCGATGCCGCGACGGCGCTCGCCGAAGCGGCCCGCGTCCTGGCGCCGGGCGGGCGGCTCGGACTCGTATGGAACGCGCGGGACCGCACGGCACCCCACGTCGACGCGCTGTGGTCGATCATGGACCGTATCGAGAAGCAGGCACCGTGGCGTCGCCACGAGGAGTGGCACGAGTCGGCGTTCACCGAGACGCCGTACTTCGGGCCGTTGCACGCGGAGACGTTCCACCACGAGCAGCTCATGACCGTCGACGAGGTCGTCGACCGGTTCCGGTCGGTGAGCCACGTCGCGGTCCTGCCCGCGACCGAGCGGGAGGCCGTGCTCGACGAGGTCCGCGCCCAGGCCGCGGCCCATCCCGACACCGCCGGTCGGGACCGCATCCCCATCCCGTACCGCGTCGACGCGTACTGGTGCGAGAAGGCGTGACCCCGCTCACACCACGGGCGCGGGCCGCGTTGACGGTCGGGCGCGCCGCCGGATGGGCGTCGCGAGTCACCGGTCGCGGCGCCGGCACCCAGGTGAGCGGTCGCGTCATGCTCGCCATTGCCCCCGACCTGCTCGCTGAGGTCACCGGCGCGCGTCGCGTCGCGATCGTCTCGGCCACCAACGGGAAGACGACCACGACGCGACTCCTCAGCGAGGCGCTCCGGGCCTGCGGGCACACGACCGTCAGCAACCACACCGGGGCCAACATGCCCGCGGGGGTCGCCGCCGCGCTCGGTCGCGACCGGGAGGCGGAGGTCGCGGTGCTCGAGGTCGACGAGCGCTGGGTGCCGAAGGTCCTGGACCCGCTCCGGGCCGAGCTGCTGGTGCTCGGCAACCTGACGCGTGACCAGCTCGATCGCTTCGGCGAGGTCCGCAGCATCGCCGAATCCTGGCGCGCCCTGTGCGCGAGCCATCCCGATCTCGCGGTCGTGGCGAACGCGTCGGACCCCAACGTCGTGTGGGCCGTCGGCGACGCACCACGCGTCACGTGGGTGGCGCTCGGAGCGCCATGGCGCTCAGACGCCGCGACGTGTCCCGCGTGTGCCGCGCTCCTCGTCTGGGGCGCCGACGCGTTCCACTGCGGCGCGTGTGGGTTCGCACAGCCCGAGGCCGCCTACCGCCTCGACGGCGACACCCTCGTGACCCCGAGCGGCGGGTTGCCACTGGCGCTGACGCTGCCCGGCGACTGGAACCGTATGAATGGCGCGGCTCGCGCTGACCGCAGCGCTGACCCACTTCGTGGCCGACCCGGATTGTGCATCGCGCGGGCTCCGTGCGGTCGAGGTCGTCTCGGGTCGGTTCTCGACCCGCCGGTTGCCCGACGGGCGCGAGGCGCGCGTCGTGCTCGCGAAGAACCCGGCCGGCTGGACGGAGGTCCTGCGCTGGCTCGAGCCCCAGGAGACGAGCGTGGTGCTCGCGGTGAACGCCCACGTCGCCGATGGGCGCGATCCCTCGTGGCTCTGGGACGTTCCTTATGAGCTGCTCGCCGGCAAGGCCGTCGCGGCCAGCGGTGAGCGGGCGCTCGACGTCGCGGTGCGCCTCGACTACGGCGGCGTCGCGCATCGGGTGGACGCGGATCCGCTGCACGCGGCAGCGTCGCTCCCGGGAACCGTCCACGTGATCGCCTCGTACACGCAGTTCACGCATCTGACACGGGGGTCGTGGTGAGCGAGTCCGCCGTCCGCGTGGGTCTCGTCTATCCGGAGCTGCTCGGTACCTACGGCGACCGTGGCAACGCCGTGGTGCTCGTCGAGCGGTGCCGGCGGCGCGGGATCGCAGCGGAGCTCGTGGAGCTCGCGGCCGGCGTGCCGCTTCCCGCCGGGATCGACATCTACCTGTTCGGCGGCGGGGAGGACGACTCGCAGGTGATGGCCGCCGCCGGGATGCGGGACTCGCATGCGACGATCGACGCGGCCCGGGCGTCCGGCGCCGTGGTGTTCGCCGTCTGCGCGGGGTTCCAGCTCCTCGGCACGACGTACGAGGCCAACGACGGCGACATCCTCGCCGGTCTCGGGATCGTCGACCTCGAAACCCGTGCCGCGAACGGGCGGCTGATCGGCGAGTGCGTCGTCGAGCCCACGCCCGAATCGGGACTGCCCTTGCTGACCGGGTTCGAGAACCACGGCGGCCGCACGCGCCTCGGGGCGGGCGTCGCGCCGTTGGGCACGGTCCGGACCGGTCACGGCAACGGCATCGACGGCGTCGACGGCGTGCTCGGCGACCGGCTCCTGGGCACCTACCTGCACGGGCCCGCACTCCCCCGCAATCCGGCCCTCGCCGACCACCTGCTGGGTTGGATCGTCGGTGCCGACGCGCTCACCCCACTCGACGACACCCTGGTCGAGCGGCTCCGGGCCCGGCGACTCGCCGACGCGACGCTGACCGGCCTCGCGGCCCGTCGGCGCGACTGGCACCTCAACCGCGGCTGAGCCCGATCAACGCGCAGAATCGCGAGTCCACTTCTCGCTGGGCGCGCTCACATCGAAGGGCCCGGGCTTGGTTGTGCGCGTCGGCGTATGGACGTCGCGGGTGGGTCAGTCGCCGGCGAGCTCGCGGATGCGCTCGATCTTCTCGTCGTCGTGGTTGGCGTCGGCGCCCTG
Source organism: uncultured Acidimicrobiia bacterium (assembly GCA_963801105.1). Lineage (GTDB taxonomy): Bacteria > Actinomycetota > Acidimicrobiia > IMCC26256 > JAENVU01 > JAENVU01. Next base: position 2,138,836 of record CAWDDH010000003.1, on the reverse strand, counting down.
GGTCGTGAGCAGCTCGACCCGGGTGGCCTCGGCCTCGGCGACCGCGCCCGCGTCGGCCGACGCGATCACCGCGTCGAGACCGTCGTCCATGATCTGCTTCGCCGTTGCAACGAGCGCGTCGACCATCTCGGCCTCGGGCACGACCCGCACGACCTGGCCCTTGACGAAGAGGTGGCCCCGGCCCCGACCCGCCGCGATTCCGAGGTCGGCCTCGCGCGCTTCCCCCGGTCCGTTGACGACGCAGCCCATGACCGCGACCTGGAGCGGGATGTCGAGCGCGGCGAGCGCTGCCTGCGCGTCGCCCGCGACCTTGATGACGTCCACCTCCGCCCGACCGCAACTCGGGCAGGCGATGAGATCGAGGCCCTTGCGCTCACGCAGACCGAGCGCCTCGAGCAAGGTGCGGCCCGCACGCGCCTCCTCGACCGGATCGGCGGTCAGCGAGTAGCGGATGGTGTCGCCGATGCCCTCGGCCAGCAGCGTGGCGATCCCTGCCGTCGACTTCACGAGCCCCGCGGGCGGTGGGCCGGCCTCGGTCACCCCGAGGTGCAGCGGGTGGTCGACGGTCTCGGACAGCAGTCGGTACGCGTCGATCATGAGCGCGACGTTGCTCGCCTTCACCGAGATCTTCACGTCGTCGAACCCGATCTCGGCGAAGTACGCGAGCTCGCGTCGGGCGGACGCGACGAGTGCCTCCGGGGTGATGCCGTGCTGGTCGGCGATGTCGGGATCGAGCGATCCTGCATTGACGCCGATGCGGATCGGCAGGCCGCGGTCCTTCGCCTCCTGCGCGACGGACTTGATGTGCGCGGGCTTGCGGATGTTGCCGGGGTTGAGCCGCAGCCCCTGCACGCCGGCCTCCATCGCTGCGAGCGCGAGCCGGTACTGGAAGTGGATGTCGGCGATGATCGGCACCGGCGAACGCGGCACGATCCGCGCGAGTCCCTCGGCCGCTTCCTCCTCGTTGCACGTGCAGCGCACGATGTCGCAACCGGCCGCGGCAAGCGCGTAGATCTGCGCCAGGGTGCCGTCGACGTCGGCCGTCTTGGTCGTGGTCATCGACTGCACCGACACCGGCGCATCGCCGCCCACCGCGACGCTGGGACCCGGCGGGCGGCCCACGAGGACCTGACGGGTGCGGCGTCGGGGGGTGGTCATCGCTGCGAGCCTACGTGGACGGCCTCCGGGCACCGCGCGCCGGCCGGGATCTTCACCGCATCTCCACACCGGGCGGGCGGGATCCGAGCCAGGCGCCCGCTCCGCGCGCGGGCTACAGACTGCGCAGGTCGAGGTAGATCGTGGAGAGCCCGAAGATCAGGATCACCACGACGACCGCGGCCGCGACCGGCATGAGCCTCTGGTAATCGACGCGGATCCGCCGGCCGCGCAATCTGGACGCGACGCCTTCGTAGAGGGCGACCGCGGCGTGCCCGCCGTCCAGCGGCGGCAACGGCAGCAGGTTGAACAGCGCCACGAACACGTTGATCGACGCGAGCAGCCCGAGCAGCACCCACCAGTCGCCGCCCACGATGTCGCTGCCGCTGGCGACGATCCCGACGACCGACCGGGGCCGCTCGGCGTCGGAGAGACCGCCCTTCGAGTTGGTGACCGTCTTACCGTACTTCTCGAGCCCGCTCGCGGAGAACACCTTGCCGAGCGCATCGACCGTGCTCGACACACCACGGCCCATCGTCGCGAAGCTCTCCGGGACCGCGCGCAGCGGCGAAACCGGGTTGTTCACGATCGTGCCCGCGATGCCGACGCGCGGCGCGCCGTTGATCTTCTCCGGGGTCGCGACCAGGTCCACGCGTCGCCCGTCCCGCACGACGGTGAACGCCAGCGCGTCGCCGCGGTGCGGCGTGATCGCGGCGCCCACCTCTTCCCAACTCGTGATCCGGTTTCCGTCGATCGCGACGATCTTGTCCCCGGCGCGGAATCCGGCCTTCGCTGCGGGCGACGACGACGAGACCGCTGCGACCTTCGTGGAGATGTCCTCCGGGCCGTGCGCGACGAGGATCGCGAAGACGAGGACGAGCGCCAGCACGAGGTTGACGATGATGCCGGCGAGCACGGTGATCAGGCGCTTGCCCGTCGTCGCCTGGCGGTAGGTGCGCGGCTCGTCCTCGGGGTCGACCTCCTCGAGGTTCGTCATGCCGATGATCCGCACGTAGCCGCCGGCCGGGATCGCCTTGATGCCGTACTCGGTCTCCCCCCGCCGGAACGACCAGATGCGCGGACCGAATCCGAGGAAGAACTCGGTGACCTTCATCCCCGACTTCTTCGCGGCGATGAAGTGGCCCCACTCGTGGAGCATGATCGTCAGGATCAGGCCGACGACGATCGCCACGGTCACCGCAGTCGACGGCCGGGCCACGACGAGCGCCAGCAGGGCCAGCACGAACAAGATCCCGCCGGTGACGGCCTTGCGGGTCTCGACGGGGGGTGCTTCGCCCAGGGGGTCCTTCACGCAGCGGCTCGCTTCTCGATGGCGGTCGCACTTCGGACGCGCGCGACCCGGTCCGCTTCCAGAACGTCTGAGACGTCATCGACGTTCCCGGTTCCGGCCTGGAGCACCTCGTCCACGATCGCCGCGATCTCGAGCCAGGCGATCCGACCCGCAAGGAACGCCTCCACGGCGACCTCGTTGGCCCCCGAGAGGGTCGCCGGTGCCCCACCGCCCGCCCGGCCGGCGGCGTAGGCGAGCTCGAGGCACGGGAAAGCCGCCAGATCGGGGGTCTCGAAGGTCAGCGTGCCGAGCGTGGACCAGTCGATCGGTCCGAACGCCTGGTCCAGCCGCGCCGGGGCGCCCAGGGCCAGTCCGATCGGCAGCCGCATGTCGGGCATGGAGAGCTGCGCGATCGTGGCGCCGTCGCGGAAGGTGACCATGCCGTGCACGACCGACTGCGGGTGCACCACGACCTCGATCCGGTCGAACCCGACGCCGAACAGCTCGTGGGCCTCGATGACCTCGAGGCCCTTGTTCATGAGGGTGGACGAGTCGATCGTGATCTTCGGACCCATGGACCACGTCGGATGGGCGAGCGCGTCCTCGATCGTGACGTGCTCGAGCTCGGCACGGGTCCGGCCCCGGAACGGCCCGCCACTCGCGGTCAGCACGATCGACGCGACCTCGGACGCGGCGCCGCCGCGCAGAGCCTGGTACACCGCCGAGTGCTCGGAGTCGACCGGGACGATCTCGCCGCCACCCTCGCGCCGGACCGCGTTCACGACCGGGCCGCCGGCGATGAGGCTCTCCTTGTTCGCGAGAGCGAGGCGCTTGCCGGCGGCAAGGGCCGCGACGGTGGCCGGGAGCCCGGCGAAGCCGACGACCGCGTTCAGGACGACGTCGGCGTCGGGCAGCGACGCGAGCTCACCGAGCACCTCGGGCCGGTCCGCCGCCAGGAGCGCCCGGTCCGCGGGGACGCCGAACTCCTCGGCCTGGGCGGCCAGCGCCCCGGCGTTCGTCCCGGTCGCGAGCGCCACGACCTGGTAGTCGTCGCGATGCGCGCGGATGACATCCAGCGCCTGGGTCCCGATCGATCCCGTCGAACCGAGGAGAACGACGCGTCGAGGCGCGCTCAACCGATCTTGAGCGCCCGGGCGAGGAAGTACACCGCGGGCAGGCAGAAGAGGATGGCGTCGAAGCGGTCCAGCACCCCGCCGTGGCCCGGGAGCAGCGTCCCGAAGTCCTTGATGCCGAGGTCCCGCTTGAGCATCGACTCCGCGAGGTCGCCGAGCGGCGCCATGACCGCCACGGTCACGCCGAGGGCGAAGACGTGGACGAGGTCGCCCCACGGGTGGATCTGCTTGACGATCAGCAGCGCCACGACGATCGATCCGGCCATCCCACCGATCAGACCTTCGACCGTCTTGTTGGGCGAGATCTCCGGCGCGAGCCGTGTCTTGCCGAACTGCGAGCCGACGAAGAACCCGGCGATGTCGTACGCGATCACGGGGAGCGCGACACCGAGGATCAGCCCGACCCCGTTCTCCGACGTGAGCAGCAGGCCGGCGAAGGCACCGAGGACACCGGTGTAGACGAATCCGCCGATGGTGACCGCCACGTTGACCATGGGCCGGGTGTGCACGACCTCGAACACGAACCAGAGGAGCGTGAACACCATGACCAGCGCCATGGTGAACGGGAACGCGAACTCACCGCGGTGATAAGCGAGCGGGACGATCGTGAGCGTCCCGAGCAGGCCGATGACCGTCGCCGGGCGGAAGCCACGCTGGTGCAGCGCCTGGAAGAACTCGAACGAGCACACCCCGACGATCGCGGTCGCGAGAACCATCGTGGCGGCGGCACCGGCCGAGAGGCAGAGCAGCGCGAGCGCGGCAATCCCGACCCCGGTGACCACGCGGACGAGGGTGTCGGGCCGGTCGGGCCCGAGATCCAGCTCCTCGGCCCCCGGCGCCGGGCGCGCGGGGCGGGGCCGCGCCGGTGCAGATCGGACCCGGCGCGCCGCGACCTCACGGTCGAAGGCGATGTCGTCGTCCTCGGGTGCGGAGGCGAGGCTGGCGAGGGTGACGTCCTCGTCGTCGGGCTCGGCGGCCAGGGTGGCGAACGGATCCTCCTCGTCCCCGCCCCAGTCCGACGAGCCGCTGCGGAACCGCAGCCCGGTCGGGGTCTCCGCCGGCTCGGGGATCTCGCCGCCCTCGACCCGGATCACGGGGACCTCGCCGGTGGCGGGCTCGCTCCAATGCGGCAGTCCCTCCGGTGCCGGCGGCGCCACCTCCACCGCAGCGGTCGCGTCGGGATCCTCGGCCGGTTCGGGCTCGTCGATCTCCGAGTCCCGGATCCCGCCGCCGGTCGCGGCCGCGATCTCGTCCAGCAGGCCCGGGTGCTCGGCGGTGGGCTCGTCGGCCGCGGCCGAGGTGTCGGAGCGGGGAAAGCTCGCCTCGGTGCGGCTCGTCGGGTCCGGTCGGGCCGGAACGTCGCCGAAGCGCGGCTGGGAATCGCCGAGGCGATGAGCGGCCGCTCCGGCATCGATGACGGCCTGGGCCTCCTCGGCTCCGATGATCCGCACGCCCTCGCCGCTCACCGGTGGAGCGACGGCCGGTCGGTCCGGACTCTCTGTGTCTTCGTCGTGACGGTCGGTCACCGATCTCCCCCCGTGCGCACCCGAAGCACTCCGCGCACCCTAGACCCGCCGGGGCGTCTCGCCCCGCTTCCTCACTGGTCCTCAGACCTCCAGGAGCTCCTGCTCCTTGTGCCCGAGCAGCTGATCGACCTCGGCCACGACTTCGTGCGTGGCCTTCTCGAGGTCCTTTTCGACCCGTTCCAGCTCGTCCCGGGAGAGATCGCCGTTCTTCTCCAGCGCCTCGAGCTCGTGGCGGGCGTGCCGGCGCACGTTGCGCACCGCGACCCGGCCCTCCTCGGCGAGGTGCTTGCAGACCTTCACCATCTCCTTGCGACGTTCCTCGGTCAACGCCGGGAACACCAGCCGCACGACCTGGCCGTCGTTGCTCGGGTTGATGCCCAGATCGCTCTGCTGGATCGCCTTCTCGATGGCGGCCATCGCGCCCTTGTCGTAGGGCTGGATGACGAGGATCCTCGGCTCGGGGACCGTGAAGCCCGCGAGCTGCTGGAGCGGCACCTCGGTGCCGTAGTAGTCGACTCGGATCCGCTCGACGAGCGCGGGGGTCGCCCGGCCCGTCCGGACACGACCGAACTCGTCCCGCAGGTGGCCGATCGCTCCCTGCATCTTGTCCTTGCAGTCCGCGATGATCTCCGACGGGGTCGCCACCGTCATCCCTCCTTGCTGCTGACGAGCGTCCCGATCGTGTCGCCGGCGAGCGCGCGGCGGATGTTGCCCGGCGCGGTCACGTCGAAGACGATGATCGGCAGCTCGTTGTCCATGCAGAACGTGATCGCGGTCGAATCCATGACCTTGAGGCCGCGGTTGATGACCTCGAAGTGCGTGACCTCGTCGAGCTTCACCGCCGAGGGATCGAGCCGTGGGTCGGCGCTGTACACGCCGTCGACCCCCGAGTGCGTGCCCTTCAGGACCGCCTCGGCGCCGATCTCGGCCGCCCGCAACGCCGCGGTGGTGTCGGTCGTGAAGTACGGGTTGCCGGTCCCCGCCGCGAACACCACGATCCGCTCCTTCTCGAGGTGGCGGATGGCCCGCAGCGGGATGTAGGGCTCGGCGACCTTGTCCATGGTGATCGCGGTCTGGACCCGGGTCGGCTGGCCGACCGCCTCGAGCGCGTCCTGCAACGCGAGCGCGTTGATGACCGTCGCGAGCATGCCCATGTAGTCGGCGCGGGCCCGGTCCATGCCGCGGGTCTTGCCCGCGATCCCACGGAAGATGTTGCCGCCGCCGACCACGACCGCGACCTGCATGTCGAAGTCGCGCCGCGTCTGGGTGATCTCGTTCGCGATGCGCTCGACGATCGTGGCGTCGATCCCGAAGCCGATCGGCTCCGCGAACGACTCACCCGAGAGCTTCAGCACCACCCGACGGAACCGACTCCCGGCCATGACGACTCAGTCCTCGCCGACCTTGATGCGCACGAAGCGCCGCACCGTCGCGTCGCCGCCGAGCCCGGCCACCAGCTTGGCGATCGTGGTCTTGGGTTCCTTCACGAAGCCCTGCTCGAGCAGGCAGTAGTCCTTGTAGAACCCGTTGAGCCGACCGGTCACGATCTTCTCGATCGCGTTCTCCGGCTTGCCCTCGTTGCGCGTCAGCTCGGTGAGGAGCTCGCGCTCCTTGTCGATCGCGTCGGCCGGCACGTCGTCCTTGCTGACGAAGCGCGGTGCCGCGCTCGCGATGTGGAGCGCGATGTCGTGCGCGACCTGGCGGGCCTCGGCGCTGCCGGCGTCCACTCCGCCCAGCTCCACCAGCACGCCGATGGTGCCGCGGTCGTTCTGCACGTGCTTGTAGCCGTCGAGCACGCCGTCGCTCTCGTAGCGCGCGATGCGGCCGAGCTCGATGCGCTCACCCAGCTTCGAGCCCATCTGGGTGATGGTCTCGCCGACCGTGGAGCCCTCGAACGGCTGGTCGCCCAGGCCGGTCTCACCGTCGCGAGCCACCTGGGCCGCGAGGGCGGCCACCACGGCCTTGAACTCGGCACCCTTGGCGACGAAGTCGGTCTCGCAGTTGACCTCCACCACCGCGCCGACCCCGCCCTCGACGACGACATCGACCGCGCCCTGGTCCGCGGCCCGGCCCTCGCGCTTGGCGGCCCCGGAGAGGCCCTTCTTGCGCAGCCAGTCCTTGGCGGCCTCCATGTCGCCGTCGGACTCCTCGAGCGCGCGCTTGCAGTCCATCATCCCGGCGCCGGTCAGCTTCCGGAGCGCCGCGACATCCTTCGCGGTCACCTCAGCCATTCGCGGTCTCCTGCGGTGCGGTCGCTCCGCTCGCCTCGGGGGCACCCCTCGGCGGCCCTTCGGGCGCGCTCTGCGACTGCTCGGCCTCCGCGGGCGCCGCGGCCCCGGGATTGACCGAACCGGACGTGACCGACTCCGTCGGGGCGTCCGCCTTGGCCTTCTTGGCCGCCGCGAGGCGGGCCTCGCGGGCCGCGGCCTGGGCGGCAGCCTCGTTGCGGGCCTTGGCCTGCTGCTCGGCGCGGGCGGCCTGCTCCTCGGGCGTCAGCGGCTTGGGTGCGACAGCCTCGGACTTGGTGCCCGGACGTGCCCCCCGCTTCTGGGCGAGGTGACGGCCCTCGTCGACGGCATCGGCGATGACCCGACACATCAGGTTCGCCGACCGGATCGCGTCGTCGTTCCCCGGGATCACGTACTGGATGATGTCGGGGTCGCAGTTCGTGTCGACGACCGCCACGACCGGGATGCCGAGGCGGTTCGCCTCGGTCACCGCGATGTGCTCCTGCTTGGTGTCGATCACGAAGATCGCACTAGGGAGCTTCTCGAGGTTGCGGATGCCGCCGAGGTTGCGGTCGAGCTTCACGACCTCGCGCTTGACCTTGAGGCCTTCCTTCTTGATCATCTGCTCGGTCTCACCACTCGCGACCTGGCGCTCCATCTCGCGCAGCTTGGCCACACGGGTGTGCACCGTCTGGAAGTTGGTGAGCATGCCGCCGAGCCAGCGGTAGTTCACGTAGGGCATGCCGCAGCGGGTCGCCATGTTCTGAACCGGCTCGCGGGCCTGCTTCTTGGTGCCCACGAACAGCACCGTGCCGCCCTCGGCGACGGTGCTGCGCACGAACCGGTAGGCCGTGTCGATCCGCTCCAGGGTCTGCTGGAGGTCGACGATGTAGATGCCGTTGCGTTCGCCGAAGATGAACCGACGCATCTTCGGGTTCCAACGGCGCGTCTGGTGACCGAAGTGCACTCCGGCCTCCAGCAGCTGCTTCATGGTGACGACAGCCACGCGGGGGTCCCTTCCTCTGGTTGTTCTTCCGCCCGGGCTCACGCCACCGGGGACCGGTGGCGACCATTGGGTGCCAGGCGTGCAAAATCCCGTCACCGGAGGGTGGCGGGTCGGCAACAACTGTAGCCGGACCCCTCGTGGGGCCTCCGAGCGACCGTCCGTCCGGGGGCGCCTCAGCGCCGCCCGTGACGCGGCCGGCGGGGATCCACCGGCCCGCCTGGTCGGCGGAGCTGCGCGGGCAGCCCCGACACCTGCGCCCACGTGACCTGTGACCCGGCGTAGACGAGGTGACCGCCGTCGCCGTCGAGCCCCACCGGCACACCGCGCGGCGTGAGGCGGCGCAGCACCGCCCCGGTGCGCCGATCGAGGATCCACAGCTTCGCGAACCCGTCCACGAGGACCACCTGACCTCGCACGACCACCGCACGACCACCGAAGACCAGCGTGTCGAGATCCTGATACCAGCGCGACGTGCCGGTGACGCGGTTCAGGGACGCGACGCCGCCACCCGCGTCGAGCACCAGGATCTGGGCCCCGGAGCGGGTGATCTGCTCACTCGCCTCGAACGGCCAGGAGACAGCGTGCTCCCAGCGGAGGTGACCGGTGCCGAGGTCGTACGCCCGGACCAAGCCGTGGGCGGGCGTCGCCGTGCCCACGACGAGCCGCGTCTCGTCGACGAACGGGCTGCCGGTCCCCACCGCCAGGTCGGCCGACCAGCGAACGGCACCGGTGGCGGCGTCCAGGACCACCAGCGTGGTGCCGTCGTCGCGCCCGGCCGTGAGGGCCGCGGCACCCGTCACGTCGTCGGTCGCCAACGTCCCGCGCGGGCTCCCGGCGACTGTGGCCGACCACCGCACGGCGCCCGTCACGGCATCGAGGCCGAGGACCCGGCCGCGGTCGGTCGTGCCGACGGCGACCGCGCCGGCCGGCGTGGCGACCAGACCGACGGTCCTGGCGCGATCGAGCGGATCCTCGATCGTCGTGCGCCATCGCGACCGGCCCGTCGTGCGGTCCAGCGCCTCGAAGCCGTCGACGGCACCCACGAGCACGGTGTCGGCGCTCGCGGCCAGGTACGGCTCGGCGTCCTTCACCTCGGCGTCCCAACGGGTGGTCCCGTCGGCGACCGCGAGCGCCCGCACCGCGTACGGCGTCACCACGAACGCGTCGGGCCCCGCGACGAGCAACCCGGTCGGGTCGGCGTCGAAGTCCGCGTCCCACCGGGTCCGGACCTCGAGCGGGTGGTACGCGGCGCGTGCGGCCCGGCCGGCGCGCCGAACGACCCGGCCCACCGGCGGACCGCTCGTGGCAGGAGCACCGAGCACGAGCAGCGTCGCGACCGCCGCGCCGGCCAACGCGGCCGCGACCCCCAGGGCCGCACGGCGGCGGAGCCGGCGCCCCGACGGTGGCCGAGACGACGGGGAGCGGGGAACTGCGGGGAGGGAAGGGCGCATCGGAGACCTCCGTGTCTCGTGGGTGGTTCGGGTCAGGGGGCCGGGACGCGGTCGAGCCCGCGCGCCAGCTCGTGGCCGAGCGTGAGCTCGACGCGGCGGATCACGACGGGCTCGATCGCACCGCGGACCGCGTCCACCAGACCGACGCAGGCCGGCGCGCGCTTCTCGAGCGCGAGCCGCGCCGCGGTCATCGCCTCGGGGTCCGCGACGACGGTCGAGTGATCGTTCAGCCCGGCCGGGTCGACCGTGACGGCACGGGCTCCGGGGGCGGAGGACTGTCCATCGGGGACGACGAGGTCGTCGGTCGCACCGATCGTCGTCTCGTCCACCTGGTCGGGTGAGGGACGCGACCACACGCGTTCGAGCAGGGCCGAGCCCTCGGCCAGCTGTCGCGTCGACGTGCCCCCCGTCGGTGGCAGCCTGCCCCCGGCGAGGCGCTCGGCCGTCGCGAGGAACACCCGCCCCGCCGCGGTGGCGCGCACCTCGGCCGCGACGGTCGCCAGCGGCGCGCCCCGGTGCGGCGACGAGAGCGTCACGACGGTCCCGAGCGGCGGCAAGGTCGGATCCCCGGGATCGAAGACCAGGTGGAGGAACACGTCGGCGACGATCCCGCCCTGGGAGTGCGCGACGAGATCGACCTCGCGGCCGGGATGGGCCCGGGCGAACGCCCGAAGCTGGTCTCGCAGCCGGTACCCCGCGACGACGAGATCGCCCCAGGTGTCCGACGCCGAGTACGCGCCGCCGTCGGCGCCGTAGGAGAACCAGCCGATCTCGTCCGGGCGGTAGCCGAGCGCCGCCGTGTCGAGTCCGAACGCAGCACCGGTCCGTCGATCGGTGCTGCTGTCGATGCCGGCGACCGCGAAGAGCAGGTGACCCGAACCGCCGCCCCCGGCACCCGCGGCGGACTCGGCGGTGCAGTCCGGGCGGGCGCGCCACGCGGCGGCGAGCCGGGACGCGATCGTGCGGACGTCATCGGCCGCGGCGCCGAGCGGGGTGTGGGCCAGGATCGTCCGCCACACGATCAGGTCGGGGGCGAGGGTGGCGCCGGCGATGTCGGACGCCCCGGTCCAGACGTCGCCGAGGAGGCCCGTCGCCTGCTCCCAGAGGCTCGGCGCCGGCGGGGGCTCGAGACCCGGGATGCCGCGCGGCAGGTGCAGCGACTCGGCGAGGCCCCGGGCCTCGAGCGCGGACGTCGCGTACCCCGGCGGGCGCGGCCGGCGCCCGACCGGCGCGAGCCGCACGACCGTGGCAAGGTCGACCGGCGTGAAGAGCCGCATCGGGTCCACGTACTCGTCGCCGACCCGCAGCCCGAGGTGGAGGACTCCGGCCGTGTGGTCGGGACCGGAGCCACCGGCCGTGCCGACGACCTGCCCGCGGGTCACGACCATCCCGGCGCGCACCGCGACCGTCGCGAGGAACGACAGGGACGTCCGCAACCCGTGCGCGTGCGCCACGACGACATGGAGGCTGCCGGCGACCGGGCCCGCGAACACGACGCGGCCGTCGCCGGGAGCGACGACGGGGGTCCCCGGCGCGGCCGCCAGATCCGCACCCCGGTGACCGGCGCCGTAGCGCGATCGGGGTGCCACGAACGGGCGCACGACCCGGCCCGCTACCGGCCGTACCCAGATGGTGCCCGGCGCGTCGGACGCGACCGCCGGGCGGCCGCCGGCCAGGGCGGCCGCCGGGACGAGCGCGGCCAGGGTCAGTGTGACGAGTGCGGTGCGGATCTCCATCGACGCCTCCCGGGCGTGCGCGGTCACGGGAGGGAGAAGCGGAGGGGAGGTGGAGCGCCAGCGACCCTACCGGTCGGGGCCGGCCGCGCCAAGCGGTGCGGGCAACGCGGGGCCCGTCACCGTCGACGCCGCCCCGGACCTGATGCGCCGGGATCGAGGCCCGGCCGCCCGGCTGCGCCGAGGTGCGATCAGCCGGAGGTGCGGTCCGCCGGGGGCTCGACGAGCCGGCCACGGAGCTGGAGGATCGCCTTGGTGTGGATCTGGCAGACCCGGCTCTCGGTGACGCCGAGCACGGTGCCGATCTCGGCGAGCGTCAGCGCCTCGTAGTAGTAGAGCGTCAGCACCAGCCGCTCGCGATCGGGCATCCGGTTGATCGCATCGGCCAGGAGGTGCTTCATCTCCTCGACCTCGAAGGCCGCCACCGGGTCGTTGACCTTGTCGGCGACGGTGTCGCCGACGGTGGTGGTGCCGCCGCCCTTCTCGCCGGTGTTCACGACCTCGTCGAGCGCGACGATTCCCACGAAGCTGATCTGGGAGAGCGTCTGGGAGAGCTCGCCCTCGGTGACGCCGAGTTCGGTGGCCATCTCCTCGTCGTCGGGAGAGCGCTTCAGCTCGTTCTCGAGCTTGGAGTAGGCGCGCTCGATCGTCCGCGCCTTGGAACGGATCGAGCGCGGGACCCAGTCGATCGAGCGAAGTTCGTCGATGATGGCGCCCTTGATGCGGCTGATCGCGTAGGTCTCGAACTTGAAGCCGCGCTCGGGGTCGAACTTGTCGATCGCGTCGATCAGCCCGAAGATCCCGTACGAGACGAGGTCCGACTGCTCGATGCTCTGAGGCAGCCCCGCCGCGACGCGGCCCGCGACGAACTTCACCAACGGTGAGTAGTGCAGGATCAGCCGCTCACGCGCTTCCCCGTCGGGATCCTGCTGGTATTGGTCCCACAGCGCCGCGACGATGCGAGCGTCGTCGGCTTTGGTGGTCACGGGGTCAGGCACGGGGATGCGTCGATTCGTAGACCGCCCGGAGGCGCTCGCGGGTCAGGTGGGTGTAGATCTGGGTCGTCGCCAAGTCCGCGTGCCCGAGCAGCTCTTGCACGGTGCGCAGGTCGGCTCCGCCTTCCAACAGGTGCGTAGCGTACGCGTGTCGGAGGGCATGGGGGTGCAGGGTCCGTCCGTCGGGCAGCGGATGGCGCTCCACGATGCGGTGGGCGTCTCGGGATCCGAGCCGCCGGCCGAGGCGATTGAGCAGCAACGCCCGGGGCGGTGTGCCCTCCCGGGCCAGCTCCAGGCGGCCCTCGCGGAGCCAGGCGGCGACCGCGTCGGCAGCCGGCGCGGAGAGCGGGACCCGGCGCACCTTGCTCCCCTTGCCGAGCACGGTGACGGACCGGCCGGCGAGATCCACGTCGTCGAGGTCCAGGCCGCAGCACTCCGAGACCCGAACGCCGGTGCCGTAGAGGATCTCGAGCACCGCGAGGTCCCGCAGCGCGACGGCCCGCGCGATCGGATCCGGCTCGGCGTCGGACTCCTCGGTGTCCTGGTCGACGCCCGTGATCGCCGGGTGTGCCGCGGCGGCGTCGAGCAGTGCCACCGCCTCGGCCGAGCGCGGGACACGCGGGAGACGGTTGGCCCCCTTCGGCGAGCGCAGTGTGCGACCGGGGTCGGTCCGCAGGACCCCATGTCGGGTCAGGTACCGCAGGAACGCCCGGACCGCGGCCGACTTGCGGGCGATCGTCGGGCGGGCGAAGCCACGCGTGGTCAGGTACGCGAGGAACCGGCGCAGCGTGACGTGATCGAGGTCGGCGGGATCGGGGCACCCGCCCCGCTCGGCCCAATCGACGAACTGGCGGACGTCGCGGTCGTAGGCGCGCACCGTGTGCGCGCTCGCCGCGGTGAGCGACGAGACGAACCCATCGACGTCCCAGGACACCCCGACGACGCTACCGGCCCGGGGCGCGCGGGATGGTCACACCCCGCCGGTACGGTCCCCACACCGTCGAGGTCGCCGCGTCCCGGCCCTCCTGTCCCGTTCTCACGTGTTCAGGAGATCCCATGCTCGCGACGATGCGCAGCGCCACACTCGTGGGCGTCGACGGACTCCCGGTCGACGTCGAGGTGCACGTGTCCGGGGGGCTGCCCGGCTACACCGTCGTCGGCCTCCCCGACACCGCCGGGCGCGAATCCCGCGAGCGGGTCCGCGCCGCGCTCCTCTCCAGCGACCTCGCGTGGCCGCTCAAGCGCATCACCGTCAACCTCTCCCCCGCCACCGTCCGCAAGACCGGTGCCGGCCTGGAGCTCGCGATCGCGCTCGCACTGCTCGAGAGCGAGGGCCACCTCCCGGCCGGAGGTGTCGACGGCGTGGGCGTCCTCGGCGAGCTCGGCCTCGACGGATCGCTCCGCCCGGTGCCGGGCACGCTCGTGCTCGCCGACGCGCTCGCCACGCTCGGGCTCGGCACCGTCATCGTGCCGCCCGCCAACGTGCACGAGGCCGCGCTCGTCCCGGGTCTCGTCGTGCGGACCGCCCGCACGCTCGCCGACCTGCGCGCGTGTCTGAAGGGCGAGACCCCCTGGCCCGATCCGGATCCAGCGCCTCCCGAGGACGACGACCCCGACACCGAACCCGTGGACCTCGCCGAGGTTCGCGGCCTCGCCACCGGCCGGCTCGCGCTCGAGATCGCCGCGGCCGGCGGACACCACCTGCTCCTCACCGGCCCACCCGGCTGCGGCAAGACCATGCTCGCCCGGCGCCTGCCGACCATCCTCCCGCCGCTGGAGTGCGACGAGGCCGTCGAGGTCACCCGCATCGGCTCCGTCGCCGGCGGGCGGCCGCCGACCCACCTCGCCCGGCACCGGCCCGTCCGCGCGCCGCACCACACCGCGAGCACCGCCGCGCTCGTCGGCGGCGGCTCCGTCCGCCCCCGCCCCGGCGAGGTCACCCTCGCGCACCGCGGGATGCTGTTCCTCGACGAGCTCGGCGAGTTCGCACCCGTGACCCTCGACGCGCTGCGCCAGCCGCTGGAAGAGGGTGCGGTCCGGATCGCACGTCAGGGGGCGAGCCTGCGCTTCCCGGCATCGTTCCTGCTCGTCGGCTGCACCAACCCGTGCCCGTGCGGGCGGGTGCCCCCCGAGTGCCATTGCTCGGAGACGCAGAAAGTCCGATACGCGCGCCGGCTCAGCGCACCCTTGCTCGACCGGTTCGACCTGCGGCTGCGCATCGCCGGCCCGACCGCCCACGACCCGACCGGCGAAGACTCCGCCACCGTCGCCGCGCGCGTGGCCCAGGCCGTGGACCGTCAGCGGGCGCGCCTGCGCGGCACGCGCTGGCGGTGGAACCGCGAGATCCCGGCGCACGTCACGGACCGTTTCGCGGGGATGAGCGCCGACGCGCTCGACGCGTGGAGGCTCGTCGTCGAGGCGGGGATGCTCACCGGCCGGGGCGCCCAGCGGATCCGCCGGGTCGCACGGACGATCGCGGACCTGGCCGATGCTCCGCTCGTCGAGGGCGAGCACGTGGTGCTCGCCGCATCGCTACGCCAGGACGTCCCGTGACGGCGCCGGACGAGGGGCGCGTCGCGGCCGCCGCGCTGCTCGAGCTCCGGGGCATGGGCCCGGCCACGTTGCGCCGGCTGCTCACCGCCTGGCCGGACCCGCTGGACGTGGTCGCGGCTCTGCGGAGCGGCCGCGCCGCGAGCGTCCTCGCGGAGCTGCCGGGCGACGCCGGCGCGCGCGTCCGCCGCTGGTCCGCCGAGCTGGCCTTGGAACGGACCCGCCGCGTGCTCACCGCGCGCGGCACGAGCGTCGTGCTCGCGACCGACTCCGACTCGCCCGTCGATCCCGACCTCCCCGACCACGCACCGGTCCTACTGGTCGAAGGCGCACGGCCGGACGCGCTGGCGCGCCCGCGCGTGGCGGTCGTCGGGACGCGGGCGGCCACCCCGCACGGCCTCGCCGATGCCGAGGAGCTCGGCGCGGCCCTGGCGCACGCCGGAGTGACGGTGGTGAGCGGGCTCGCCATCGGGATCGACGCGGCCGCGCACCTCGGCGCGCTCGCCGCCGGGGGCACCGCCGTCGGGGTGCTCGGCACCGGCCTCGACGTCGTCTACCCCCGCCGCCACGGCGCGCTGCACGAGCGCGTCCGCGCCGCAGGACTGCTGGTGAGCGAGTACGCCCACGGCGTCGGGCCGCACCCGTCGCGCTTCCCGATCCGCAACCGGATCATCGCGGCGCTCGCCGACGTCGTGGTCGTGGTCGAGGCGACCGAGCGCGGCGGCGCCCGCATCACCGCGGACCGGGCGCTGGAGTACGGGCGGGAGCTGTGCGCGTACCCCGGCTCGCGCCGGAATCCGGCGGCCCGCGGGTCCAACGAGCTCCTGCGGAGCGCGCACCCGGTCATCGACCCCGACGACGTGCTCGGGGTGCTGGGGCTCACGCCCGGCGACCGGCGCAGTCCCGCCCCCACCGCCGGCGCGCCGCCGGCCAGCCCGGAGGAGCACGCCGTGCTCTGCGCCCTCGGCGGAGAGCCCGCCACCGTCGACGACCTCACCAGCCGCAGTGGTCTCGGCCCCGGTCCCGTCGCGGTGGCGGTGGCCGGACTCGTCCGGTCGGGACGGCTCCGCCGCGCCCATGGGCTCCTCTGGCCCCTCTGAGTCGCGACGCCCGCCCGGGCGGCGTCAAGTCCGGAGCCCCTCCGGCCGATGAATGCTTCCGTGAAGTTGCAACGGTGTCCCTACGACGGGACGCCCCTGGATGTGGATGCCTACTCCGGAGGCTCGTACCTGCTCACCTGCACCTCGTGCGGGGCGGAGTGGGAGGCGCACAATTCCCTGGTGCGTCGCACGGGCGAGCCGGACTGGGAGCGAGCACGCTCCGCCCGAGCCGCGCGGGCGAACAGCATCCGCATGCAGCCGTCGCCCACCAGCTGACCCACGCCGCCCTTCCCCGGATACGACGGCGCGGGGTCCCGTCGCGCCTACCGTGAGGCCATGGGCATGAACCCGCTGCGAGGCCGCGTGCAGCACCGGGGCGACGTCCTCTTCGTCGTCGCCGGTGTCGGGATCGCGCTCGCGCTGGTGCTCTGGGCCCTGCTCGGCTGATCCGGGAAGGCACGAGACGTTGACCGAGCTACCCGAGGTCACCGTTCGCCACATGCAACCCTACGAGGCGGTGAAGCCTTACCGGTGCCCGGGCTGCGACCACGAGATCAGGCCCGGCGAGGGCCACGAGGTGGTCGTCCCGCTCGACGCGCCCCACGAGCGCCGGCACTGGCACACCGGCTGCTGGCATCGCGAGTCCCGCCGGCGCGGTCGGCGCGGGTGACCGTCCCGGATCAGAACGCGCCCTGGTAGACGTCCACCGTCGGCGGCCCGTCACGCGGCACCAGGATCGAGACGACGTCGAAACGGAGACCGCCGGATCGCTCGGACCGTTCGGCCAGCCAGGCGGCCGCGAGGCGGCGGATCCGCATCTGCTTGTCTCGGGTGACGGCCTCCACGCCGGCCCCGAAGGCGTCGCTCGACCGGGCCTTGACCTCGCAGAACACGACCTCGCCGTCGCGTGCGAGCACGAGATCCAGCTCGCCGTTGCGGGTGCGCCAGTTGCGGTCGAGGACCACGTAGCCGCGTTCCTCGTACCAGGCCGCCGCGATCGCCTCGCCCCGCGCGCCGAGCGCGCGGCGGCTCACAGGTCCTTGCCCGCGAGCTCCTCGATGTTGACGTCCTTGAACGTCACCACCCGGACGTTGGCCACGAAGCGAGCGGGCCGGTACATGTCCCAGACCCACGCGTCGGCGAGCTCGAGCTCGAAGTAGGCCATGCCGTGATCGGCCTTGACCTCCATCTTCACCTCGTTCGCGAGGTAGAAGCGGCGTTCGGTCTCCACCACGTGCGTGAACATCGGGAGGACGTCCCGGTACTCGCGGTAGAGCTGAAGCTCGATCTCGGTCTCGTACCGCTCGAGGTCCTCGGCACTCATCACGTGCAGTGTAGGGGCGCGGCGCGCGTCGTCAGACGCGCTTCTCCTTGACCTTGGCGGCCTTCCCGATCCGGCCCCGGAGGTAGTACAGCTTCGCCCGGCGCACGTCGCCTCGGGTCGCCACCTCGATCGTGTCCACGATGGGCGAGTGGACCGGGAACGTCCGCTCCACGCCGACACCGAAGCTGACCTTGCGGACGGTGAAGGTCTCGCGCAGCCCCGAGCCCTTGCGGCCGATGACCACTCCCTGGAACAGCTGGATGCGCTGGCGGTTGCCCTCCACGACGCGGACGTGCACCTTGACGGTGTCACCGGGGGCGAAGTCGGGGATGTCGTCGCGCAGGGCGGCGCGGTCGACCAGATCGGTGGGGTTCATGGCGCGGAGATTCCTTCGGGAAGGTCCGGAGAGCGGGAAGCGATGCTAGCCCGACGGGTCGTGATCGGAGAACTCGCCGTCCCCGCCGCGGTCGAGCTCGTCGAGCAGGGCCCGGTCGGCGGGCTCGAGGTCGGCCCCGGCCAGGAGATCCGGCCGGCGGGCCCGGGTCCGGCGCAGGGCCTCGCGACGGCGCCACCGCTCGATCCGGGCGTGGTCGCCCGAACGGAGCACCTCGGGCACGCTCCAGCCCCGGTACTCCGCCGGGCGGGTGTACTGGGGGTGCTCGACGAGGCCGTCGGCGAAGGACTCCTCGACCGCGGAGGCCTCGTTCCCCATCACCCCCGGGACCAGCCGGGTCACCGCCTCGATCACCACGAGCGCCGCGGCCTCACCACCGGCCAGGACCGCGTCGCCCACCGCCAGCTCGCCGTCGCAGAGATGGTCCGCCACGCGCTGGTCCACGCCCTCGTAGCGACCGCAGACGAGCGAGAACCCCTCCCCCGCGGCGAGGGCCCGGGCCAGGGTCTGATCGAAACGCCGCCCGGAGGCCGCGAGCAGGTACAGCGGTCGGGGCGGATCCACGGCCTCGACCGCGTCGAAGATCGGCTCCGGCATCATCACCATGCCCGGGCCACCGCCGAACGGCTCGTCGTCGACGCTGCGATGCCGGTCGCGGGCGTGGTCCCGCACGTCGTGGACACGCAGGTCGAGCCGGTCCGCCGCGCGCGCGCGGCCGATGAGCGCGAGCCCGAGCGGCGCCTCGACGTACTCGGGGAAGATCGTGAAGACGTCGATCCGCACGGTCAGTCCCACAGCCCGTCGGGAGGATCTGCCACCACCAGCCCGGCGCCGTGCTCGATGACGAACGTCAGGGGAAGGAGCCGCTCGCCGTCGAGCACCAGGAGGTCGCTCGCCGGGTTCGCCTCGACGGCTTCGACCGTACCGAGGTCGTGCCCGTCGCGGTCGCGGACGCGCGCACCGATCAGCTCGTGGACCCAGAGCTCGTCGCCGGCCGACGGCAGCGCGTCGGCGTAGAGGGCGCGGCCCTGGAGCGCCTCGGCCGCGTTGCGGTCCCGCACGCCCTCGAACCGCACGAGCCAGCGCTGCTGATGCGGACGCGAGGCGACGACGACGAGCGTTCCGGAATCGGTCTCGAGCTGCGATCCGGGCGCGAGACGCTCGGCGCGATCGGTGGTGAGATGGACGAGCACCTCGCCCTGCAGGCCATGGGCCCGCCCGATGCGGCCCACCTCGAGGTGAGAGGCCGCGCTCATGGTGGGCTACTCGACGATGTCGACCGAGGCAGAGATGCCCTCGGCCGCACCCGCGGCCCGGGTGACCTGGCGGAGTGCCTGCACGACGCGCCCGCGCTTGCCGATCAGGCGACCCATGTCGGACTTGTCGGCGTGGACCAGGATCGTGACCTCGTCGCGACGCTCGATCATCTCGACGTCGACTGCGTCGGGCTCCTCGGCAATCGAGCGCGTCACGTGCTCGACGACCGCCTTGGCCCGGCCTCCGATGATGCGGTTGCCCTCGGCGCCGACCTCGTCCTCGTAGTCCTCGTCGTGGTCGCTCATCAAGCCTCGTCCGTTGCGGTCTCATCGGCTGGTACGTCGTCGGTCGCCGCGGCGGCAGTCTCTGCGGCGGCAGCGGCCTTCGCCGCGTCCGCGGCCGCCTTCGCGGCGGCAGCCTCCTGGGCCTCGGCCGCGGCCCTGGCCTTCGCGGCCTCGGCCTTCGCCGCCGCCTGGCCGCGCGTCCGGCGGTCCGCGACGCGCGCGGCGAGTGACTGCGAGCTGCGCGCCGATTCGTAGGTCTCCCAGATTCCGGCACCGACGAGCAGGCGGTGCACCTGCGCGCTGGGCTGGGCACCCTTCTCCAGCCAGGCGATCACCTTGTCGCCGTCGACCTCGAAGCCCGACGGCTCCTGGCGCGGGTGGTAGTGACCGATGATCTCGATGTATCGGCCGTCGCGAGGGCTGCGCTCGTCGGCGATGACCACGCGGTAGCTGGGCTGCTTCTTCTTCCCCACGCGCATGAGGCGGATCTTGACGGACACGTGCTGACGGTTCCTCTCGAGAAAGCAAAACGGTGTCGGGGACCGACACGGAGGCGCCAGGCTAGCGGGTCGGGCCGCGCCGGCGCCGCTCCGGCCCCTGGGTCGCCGAACGGTGGCGGTCAGATGCCCGGGAGGTCGTTGAGGTCCATACCGGCGAGGGCCTTGAGCTTCGGGCGCTTCCCACCACCGGTGAGCGCCTTCATCATCTGCTGGACCTGCTTGAACTGCTTGAGGAGTGCATTGACCTCGGAGGTCGACGTGCCGCTCCCCTGCGCGATGCGCAGGCGCCGGGAGCCGTTGATGACGGTCGGGTCCCGCCGCTCCGCCGGGGTCATCGAGCAGATGATCGCCTCGACGCGGTCGATCTCCCCCTCGTCGAGCTCGGTCTTGCGCAGTTCCTTGGGCATGCCCGGCATCATCTTCATGATGTTCCCGATCGGACCCATCTTGCGCACCTGGCGCATCTGCTCGAGGAAGTCCTCGAGCGTGAACTGACCGGTGCGCAACTGCTCCTGGGCCTTGAGCGCGACATCCTCGTCGAAGGCCTCCTCGGCCTTCTCGATCAGGGTGAGCACGTCGCCCATCCCGAGGATGCGGCTCGCCATCCGGTCGGGATGGAACGGCTCGAAGTCCTCGATCTTCTCGCCGGTCCCGACGAAGAGGATCGGCTTGCCGACGACCTCCTTCACCGACAGGGCGGCACCTCCGCGCGCGTCGCCGTCGATCTTGGTGAGCACGATGCCGTCGAGACCGACGGCATCGTCGAAGGTCGTCGCGACGTTCACGGCTTCCTGCCCGGTCATCGCGTCGACGACGAGCAGCGTGTTGGTGGGCTGGACGACGTCGCGCACGTCTCGCAGCTCATCCATCAGCTCGGCGTCGATGTGGAGCCGGCCGGCGGTGTCGACGATCACGACGTTCTTGCCGAGTCTCGCGGCCTCCTCGAGCGACGAGCGGGCGACCCCGACCGGGTCCTTGGGGGCATCGTCGGGTGCCGACCACACGGGGACGTCCACGCGACCCCCGAGCACACGCAGCTGCTCGACCGCGGCCGGGCGTTGCAGGTCGGCCGCGACGAGCAGCACCTGGAGGCCCTGACTCTTCATCTGACGCGCGAGCTTGGCGGCGGCGGTCGTCTTTCCCGCGCCCTGGAGCCCGCACATCATCACGACCGTGGGCGGCCTCGGGCTCATGGTGAGCTTGCCCGACGTCCCACCGAGTGTCGTGATGAGCTCCTCGTGCACGATCTTGATGACCTGCTGCGCGGGACTCAGGCTCTTCTGGACCTCGGCGCCGTGCGCACGCTCCTTCAGCCGGGCGATGAGCGCCTTGACGACCTTGACGTTCACGTCGGCCTCGAGCAGGGCGAGGCGGATCTCCCGCGCGACCGCGTCGACGTCGGCCTCGGTCAGCTTCCCGCGGCTTCGCAGCCGGGAGAAGATGCCGTCGAATCGTTCGGAGAGGGCGTCGAACATGTGCAGGCGAGCTTATGGCTCGTCCGAGCGCACCCTGGGATCACACCCGGCGGCGAGTCAGAAGAGCGCCGCGACGAACTCGTCGGGGTCGAACGGGATGAGGTCGTCCGCGCTCTCGCCGACGCCGACGACCTTGACCGGGATGCCCAGCTCGGACTGGATCGCGAGCACGATCCCGCCCTTGGCCGTCCCGTCGAGCTTGGTGAGGACGACCCCGGTCACGTCCACGGCCTCGGCGAACTGGCGCGCCTGGGTCAGACCGTTCTGGCCGGTGGACGCGTCCACCACCAGGAGCACCTCGGTCAGCGCGCCCTCGGTGCGCTCGACGATCCGGCGGAGCTTCTTCAGCTCCTCCATCAGGTTCACCTTGGTGTGCAGCCGGCCCGCGGTGTCGACCAGCACGAGGTCGGCGCCCCGGTTGGAGGCGGCGCTCATGGCGTCGAACACGACCGACCCCGGGTCGGCGCCCTCCTGGCCCCGGACGATCTCGGTCCCGGTGCGCTCCGCCCAATGGGCGAGCTGCTCGGCGGCGGCGGCGCGGAAGGTGTCCGCGGCCGCGAGCACCACCCGACGGCCGGCGTCACATTCGCGCTGGGCGAGCTTGGCGATGCTGGTGGTCTTGCCGACGCCGTTCACGCCCACGAACATCCATACGCTCGGCCGCGCCGCACCCAGGTGCAGCTCGCGCTCGGCGTCGGCCAGGAGCACCACGAGCTCCTCGCGGAGCAGCTCGATCACACGATCCGGATCGGCGACCTTCTCGGCTTCGGCACGGGTGCGCACGGCTTCGATGACCTTGGTGGTCGTCGGCACGCCGACGTCGGCGAGGATCAGGGCCTCCTCGAGGTCGTCCCACGTCTCGTCGTCGACCTTCGCCCGCCCGGTGATCCCGCTGAACGCGCCCGAGAACGCGGCGCGGGTCTTGCCCAGGCGCTCCCGCAGCCGCGGGCGCACCCGCTCGGCGGGCGGGGCCTCCTCGACGGCCTCGGTCGGCGCCCGCGGCTCGACGGTCTCGACCGGAGGCGCCGCGGCGGCATCGCGGGGACGTGGTGGTGCGGGTGGTGTGGTCGTGCCCCGGCGACGAGGGGGCGCCGCGACGTCGTCACCGGCCCGCGCCGAGCGGCGAGAGAGGAAGAGCCCCCCGCCGACGAGGACGACCGCGAGCGCGAGGATCAGGAGAATTACGACGATTTCCATGAGCCGGCGAGCCTAACGGTCGCTGGTCGGAGGCCCGCCTTCCGCCCGGTAGGTCACCGTCGTGTCGCCGCCGGGCCGGATGCCTGCCGCGTCGAGCGCGGACTTCACGCGCAGCCGGAGCTCGCGGGCGACCCGCCACTGCTCCAACGGCCGCGTCTTGACGCCGAGCCGGATCACCACCTGGTCGGTCGTGATCTGCTCCACGCCGAGGACCTCCGGCTCGTCGATCACGAGCCGTTCGAACTCCGGGTCCGCGGCGACCGACATCGCGGCGGTGCGGATCGACTCCGTCGCGACCGCGATGTCTGCGTCGTACGCGACCGGCACGTCGAGCAGCGCACGCGACCACTGCTGGCTCTTGTTCCCGACGCGCAGGATCTCGCCGTTCGGGACGTGCCAGACGACGCCTTCGTTGTCACGCAGACGGGTCGTGCGCAGGCTCACACCTTCGACGGTGCCGACCGCGGCGCCGACGTCGATGACGTCGCCGACCCCGTACTGGTCCTCGACGAGCATGAAGACCCCGGAAAGGAAGTCACGGACGAGCGACTGCGAGCCGAACCCGATCGCGACCCCGATGATGCTGGCGCCGACACCGATCGCAGCGAGGTTCACGTCGAAGGTGTCGAGGATCATGATGAGGGCGGTCGCCCAGATGAGGATGCTCGCCACGCTGCGCAGCACGGCACCGATGGTCTCGGCGCGGAGCGCGCGCCGCACGCTCGGAACCGGCGACGTGTCGAGGAGCGCGACTCCCGTCCGCCGCCGCAGCTTCTCGATGTGATCGGACGCGCCGTTCCGAGCGAGCCGGCGGGTGACCCGCCGGAGCAGCAAGCGGGTCACCCGCACGAGGACGTAGGCGGCGGCGACGATGACCAACACCCGGAAGGGCTTCGCGAAGGTGTCGGCGACCTCGGCCGCCCGGATGTTGCCCGTGAGGTCGTACATCCGGGCACACAGCCAGGACCGCGACCCCGCCGGACCACACGCCTTGATCAGCTCGAGCTCGTCGGATCCCGTGGCTGAGAGCAGGCTCATGGCACTCAGGTCAAGACGATCTCGCCGCGCATCCGCTGGCTCACGACCTTGGTCGAGCCGCCCGGCGCCATCGTCACGCCGTACAGGCAGTCGCCCGCCTCCATCGTGCGCTTCTGGTGCGACACCACGAGCAGCTGCGCCTCGTTACGGAACTCGTGCAGGAGATCGAGGAAGCGGTGGAGGTTCACGTCGTCGAGCGCCGCCTCCACCTCGTCGAGCAGGTAGAAGGGCGACGGCCGGGAGCGGAACACGGCGAAGAGGAAGGCCATCGCCGTGAGCGACCGCTCGCCGCCCGAGAGCAGCGACAGGCGCTTGGTGTTCTTCCCCGAGGGCCGCGCCTCCATCTCGATCCCGGTGTTGAGGAGGTCGTCCGGGTCGGTCAGGTAGATCCGGCCCGAGCCGCCGGGGAACAGTGTCGTGAAGAGTGCCGTGAAGTTCTCCTGGACGTCGGCGAACGCGGTGTCGAAGACCGTCACGATCTCGTGGTCGACGGCCTTGATGACCCGCTGCAGCTCGCGCCGGCTGTTCTTCACGTCGTCGAGCTGCTGGACGAGGAAGTCGTGACGCTCCTGGAGCGCCTCGAACTCCTCGAGCGCGAGCGGGTTGATCGGTCCCATGATCCGCAGGTCGCGGTCGAGGTCACGCGCCCGGCCCGCGAGCGTCGTGCCCTCGGGCACCTCGGGGGCCTCGGTCGTGATCGCCACGCCCGGCTCGCAGTCGAAGTCGGTCCGGATCCGCTCGACGGCCGCCTCGAGCCGCATCCGGTTCTCGGCCTCCTCGACCTCGCGGCGCTGCATCCGCTCACGGACTCCCGCGAGCTGCTGCTCGTCGTCGCGGCGTCGGGTGCGGAGCTGCTCGAGCCGGCCACCGGCCGCGCTCGCCCGCTCGGTCTGGATCCGACGTTCCTCCCGCAACCAGCCGAGCGCGCCGTCCACCCGGCCGGTCAGCTCGTCGAGCCGGCGACCGACCCGCTCGTACGCGCTGCCCTTCGCGATCAGCCCGGCGCGGTATTGCTCGGCCGCGGCCTTGGCCTCGGGATCCCGGGCGAGCCGCTCCTCGACCTCCGCCAGGCGCCGGGTGAGCATCGACCGCCGCTCGTCGAGGGTCGCCACCCGGGCCGAGTGCTCCCGGCGAAGACCGGCGACCGCCTCGGCGCGCCGCTCGAGGTCCGCGAGGTCCTCGGCGCGTGCATCGGCCCGGCGCTGCGCGTCCGCCTCGGCCGACTCGAGCTCGGGCAGGCGTGCCTCGAGGGCGCGCAGCCAGCGCGTGCTCGGCCGCGAGTGCCTCGACGAGGCCCACGCGGGTGCCGCCCGCGACCTCGAGCTCGTGGTTGCGCTCCTCGCGCTCGCTGGCGATCCGGTCGGCCTCGGCCCGCGCCCGGTCGAACTCACTGCGCGCCTTGCGCGCGGACTCCGCGGTGCGTTGCTCGACCTCACGCGCCTCGGTGACGGCGACGCGCTCGGAGTCCACCGCCGAACGGGCGGCGTCGCGCGCCTCGACGGACCGCTCCGCCGCCTCGATCGCCTCGTCGAACGCGGCCCGGGTGACGCCGGCCGACTGCTCGGCACCGAAGCGCCACGGCCGGCCACCGCCGAAGCGGTCACCCGAACCGGTCATCACCGTGAGATCCGGGTTCGCGACGGCGAGGTCCATCGCCACCCGCCAGTCCCCCTCGGCCAGCACGACGCCCGCGAGGGTGCGGGCCAGCGTCGCCTGGAGGCCCGGGAGACTCGCGCGCACGCAGCCCGCGAGCGGGCGGGCACCCTCGGGCGCGAGGGTCGCACCGGTGGTCACCGCGGTGTCGGCCGCGTCGAGCACGAGCAGCCAGGCGGCCGCGTCACCCGCGGCCAGGCGCTCGACCGCTGTCCGCGCCTCGTCGCGGCCGGAGACGATCACCGAGCCCATCGCGTCGCCGAGCGCGGCAGCGACCGCCCGCTCGGCGCCCGGCTCGATCACGAGGTGGTTCACGAGCGAGCCCGCGACCCCGACCATGCCGTCGAGCACCGCCGCGGCCTCGGCGTCGTTCGCGGCGTCGAGCGCCTGGGCCAGCGCGTCGGCGCGTGCCTGCCAGCGGCTCGCGTCGCTCTCGGCCTCGCGCCACCGCGCCTCGGCCCGGGCCAGCGCGTCCTCGGCCCGGGCGCGTGCGGCCACCGCCGTTTCCGCCGCGGCCGTCGCGCCAGGGACCGACGTCTCGACCGTCCGGAGCTGCTCGGAGACCGACGTCAGCTCGAACGCGAGCTGACCGTGGCGGGCCTCCACGACGCGCACCCGGGCGTCGAAGCGCTCCAGCTCGGCCTCGATCCGGGCGAGGCCGTCCCGTCGAGCGGCGAGCTCGCGACGGACCGCGCCGGCCTCGGCGACCGGGTCGTCGCCGTCGTCGGTCCCCGCGATGCCGACCCGCTCCTCGGCCAGCTCGCGCTCGGCGGCCTCGATGTCGATGCCGCGCGACGCGAGCCCGCCCGACTCCGGGTCGAGCGCCTCGAGCTCGGACCTGATCGCGCCGGCGTCGGCCACGAGCGTCTCGACGACGCCCTCGTCGGCCGCGGCGCTCAGCTCCCGCTCGATGCTCCGGCGGCGCTCGATGACCAGCGCGGCCAGACCGCGCGCCCGCTCGCGCATGGCCTCGACGCGCGTGAGCGCGTCCGCCACGTCGCCCTGGCCGACGTCGGTGAGCGCGCGCTCCGCGTCGAGCACGGAGACGTCGAGCTCGCGCAGGCGCGCCTGGATCCCCGCCTCCTCGCGCGCCAGCTCACCGGCCTGATCGCGCAGACGCGTCGTCTTGGCCTGGAGTCCCGCCAGCTCGCGTCCGACGAGGTGGAGCCGGATCGCCGCGAGCTCGGCCACGACCCCGTCGTGGCGACGCGCGGCGTCGGCCTGCTTCTGGAGCGGCCCGAGCCCGCGCCGCACCTCGCGGAGGAGGTCGTTCAGCCGGAGCAGGTTGCCCTCGGTCGCCTCGAGCCGGCGCTCGGCCTTCTCCCGGCGCTTGCGGTACTTGAGGATGCCCGCGGCCTCCTCGATCACGGCGCGCCGGTCCTCCGGGCGCGAGTTCAGCACCGAGTCGAGCTGGCCCTGGCCCACGATCACGTGCTGCTGCCGACCGATGCCGCTGTCGGAGAGCATCTCCTGGATGTCGAGCAGACGGCACGGTGCTCCGTTGATCGCGTACTCGGAGTCGCCGTTGCGGAACAGCGTCCGGGTGATGGTGACCTCGGAGAACTCGATCGGCAGGAGCCCGGCGCCGTTGTCGATCGTGAGTGACACCTCGGCCCGACCGAGCGCCGGCCGGTCGGCGGTGCCGGCGAAGATGACGTCGTCCATCTTGCCGCCGCGCAGCGTGCGCGGTCCCTGGGCGCCGAGCACCCACGCGACCGCGTCGACCAGGTTGGACTTGCCGGACCCGTTCGGACCGACCACCACCATCACGCCGGGCTCGAACTCGAGGACCGTCTTGTCCGCGAACGACTTGAACCCGCGCAACGTCAGGGACTTCAGGAACACTCCGCAGCTCCTCCGTAACCGATGCCCGAGCGTACCGAGGGCCCTCTCGCACCGCGCGGATCCGGCGTCTCGCCGGTCTCCGGCCGCGGGCCCGGACGCGCCGACACCCCTACACCTGGCAGTAGGGACAGTAGAAGGTCGAGCGGCCACCCACCTTCTCGCGCACGATGCTGCGCCGGCACCGGAGGCACGCCTGACCCTCCCGTGCGTACACCTGGTGGTGGTCCTGGTAGTTGCCCTTGCGGCCCTGGAGGTCCACGTACTGCTCGTCGGCGAGGGACGAGCCCCGGTACTTCACGCCGTCCTGGAGGACCTCGACCAGGGCGCGGTACAGACGACGCACCTCCTCGGGGGTGAGCTCGTCGCTCATGCGGTCCCAGCGGAGCCCGGCGTGGTGGAGGATCTCGTCCGAGTAGATGTTGCCGATCCCGGCGATGAACTTCTGGTCCATCAGCATCGGCTTGAGCTTGGCGTGGCGCTCGGCGACGAGGTCGCCGAAGTAGTCCCAGCTGATCGCCGTCTCGAGCGGGTCCATGCCGAGATGGGCGAGCTCGTCGACGTCCTGGATTCCCTCGACCGTCGTCACGAACATCTCGCCGAAGGTCCGCGGGTCGATGAACCGCAGCTGCCCGCCCTGGCTGAACGTGATGACCACGTGGGTGTGCTTGGCCAGCGGCTCCTTGGTGCCGGGCGCCCGCCGGAGCTGGCCCGACATCCCCAGATGGATGACGAGGACGTCACCGCCGTCGAGCTTGACGAGCAGGTACTTCCCGCGCCGCTCC
Organism: uncultured Acidimicrobiia bacterium; assembly: GCA_963801105.1. Taxonomy (GTDB): domain Bacteria; phylum Actinomycetota; class Acidimicrobiia; order IMCC26256; family JAENVU01; genus JAENVU01. The sequence continues at coordinate 2,110,919 of CAWDDH010000003.1, read as the reverse complement.
ACACCGGTGAACTTCTTGCCGATGAGCGCGCTCGTGAACTGCTTGCGCTGGCGGTAGCGACGGATCGTGCGCATGCCGTTGACGTCCACGGCCTTGACCTTCTTGCCCACGACCTCCTTCTCGAGGTCCCGGCGGATCACCTCGACCTCAGGGAGTTCCGGCACCCTGGCTCCCCCAGACAGTCGGGATCGGTTCGTTGCCGGCCGAGACGCGCTCCCACGCGGCCCGGGCCGCGGCCTGCTCGGCCTGCTTCTTGGAGCCGCCCTCACCGTGCCCGTACGGCTCGCCCCCGAGCATCACGGTCGCGAAGAAGCGCTTGGCGTGGTCCGGGCCCTCGTCCCGCACCTGGTAGCGGGGCAGGCGGTCGAAGTGATGCGCGGCGAGCTCCTGCAGCCGTGTCTTGTAGTCGTCGCCGCCGGGTCCGGTCGCGGCCTCGATGATGCGCGCCGAGAACAGTCGCATCACGACGTCCCACGCTGCCTCCATGCCGCCGTCGAGGTAGACCGCCGCGATCACCGCCTCCATCGCGTCGGCGAGGATCGAGCCCTTCTCGCGACCGCCCGAGCTGTCCTCGCCCTTGCCGAGACGCAGGCAGGGGCCGAGCTCGATGGCGGCGGCCACCTCGGCGAGCACCTCGGCGTTCACCACCGAGGCGCGCACCTTGGCCAGCTCGCCCTCCTGGTGGTGCGGGTAGGTCCGGAAGATGTGGTCGGTGACGACGATGCCGAGCACCGCGTCACCGAGAAACTCGAACCGCTCGTTCGACGAGTCCTCCGGATGCTCGGCGCACCAGGAGCGGTGCGCGAGCGCCTGCGCGAGCAGTGTCTCCTCGCGGAACGACCAGCCGAGGAGCTCCTCGAACCGGGCGCAGGCAGCGGGCTCCATCGCGTCGACGTGCGGCCTAGGCCGCCGTCCCTCCGAGGCGTGCGGTCACGTAGTCGACGGCGTCCCTGACCGACTTCAGATCGCCGAGGTCCTCGTCATCGACCGTGAAGCCGACGGTGCGCTCGCCGAGATCCTCCTCGAGCGCCTCGACCAGCTCGATCAGCGCGAGCGAGTCGGCGTTGAGGTCGTCGGCGAAGGTCGAGTCCATCGTAATGGTCGCGTCGTCGATCTCGAGGATCTCCGCGAGATGCGTCCGGACGATCGCGAACACGTCCTCCGCGCTCACGGGCTCGTGGGTCGAGTGGGTCTCAGCCGGCATAGGCGTCCTCTCCGACGGTGACGGTGTCGACCCCGGCCCGCGATCCGGCGCGGTCGTCGACGATGGCTTCCTGCATCCGGGTGACGAACCCTCCGGTCACGCAGTCGACCGCGAGCTGGACCGCGTTGACGATCGCGCGCGCGCTCGAGGAGCCGTGCGAGATCACACAGACGCCGTTCACGCCGAGCAGGGCCGCGCCGCCGAAGGTGTCCGGATCGAAGTAGTCGGTCACACCCTGGAGCAGCAACGGCGCGACCACCTCGGACGCGGCCTTGGCCTCGGGTGTGGACGACAGGGTCGTGAACACCAACCCGGCGGCGGCCTTGAGCGCGCCCTCGACCGTCTTGAGCGCGACGTTGCCGGTGAAGCCGTCGGTGACGATCACGTGCGGATGGCCTGACATGAGGTCGCGACCCTCGACGTTGCCGACGAACCACGGGAACCCGTCGAGCAACGGGAACGTCTGCTTGCGGAGGTCGTCGCCCTTGCCCGGTTCCTCGCCGTTGGACAGCAGCCCGACCGTCGGATCGTCGACGCCGAGGCGCAGGCGCGCGTACGCGCGGCCCATCTGGGCGAACTGCACCAGCCACTCGGGGGTGCAGTCCACAGTCGCGCCGCCGTCGACGAGCAGGTGCGGCGCGGCGAACGGGACCGGGATCGGCACCCCGATCGCCGGGCGCGCGACGCCCTTGATCCGGCCGTAGCGCAACAGCGCGGCGGCCATGGTGGCCCCGGTGTTGCCGGCGCCGACCATCGCATGGGCGCCGCCGTCGCGGACCGCCTCGGCGGCCCGCACCACGGAGGCGTCCTTCTTCGTGCGGACCGCCGCCCCGGGCTCGTCGTCCATCGCGATCACCTGACCGGCGGCGCGGATGGTCACGCCCTCCGGCAGGGTGCCGTCGGGGCGGGTGGCGAGGATCGCCGCCTCGTCGCCGACGAGCAGGATCCGACAGCCCACGGACCCCGCGGCCTGGCAGGCACCGTCGACAATGGCGTCGGGCGCGTGATCTCCGCCCATCGCGTCGATCGCGACGGTGAGCAGCTCCGGGTCGCCAGCAGCGGCAGGGTTCACGAGGTCACTGCGCGTCGAGGACCTGACGCCCGCGGTAGGTGCCGCAGTTGCCGCAGACCGTGTGCGGCAGCTTCACCGCGCCGCAGGTCGGACAGAGCGAGCGCGCCGGCTCCTCGGTCCGCCAGCTCGCGGCCCTGCGGCTCCGCGTCTTCGAACGCGGGGTCTTGCGCTTGGGGACGGCCATCGGTTGCTCCTCGGATTCTGTCGGGGTCAGTCGTCGAAGGTGAGCGCGCGGAGCGCGTCCCACCGAGGATCGGGCGGGTGCAGATCGCAATCGCACTCAGCGGTGTTGTGGTCGATGCCGCACACCGGGCACAGTCCGGCACAGTCCTCCCGGCACAACGGCGCCCGGGGGAGGTCCACGATGACGGTGTCACGCACCGGCAGCTCGAGGTCGATCGTCTCGCCCTCGAGCGGGTAGGTCTCGCCCTCGATGGGCTCGGCCTCGAACAGCTCTCGGATGGGGAAGGAGCACTCGCCGCGCACCGGCTGCAGGCAGCGGCTGCACTCGGACTCGTACTCACCGGTGACGGTGCCGTGCACGACGATCCCGTCGGGCACGCGCTCGAGCCACACGTCGACGACCAGCGGTGCGGCGCTCAGTCGGGAGCCGGCCACGCCACCGAACTCGCTCCCAGGGATCTCGACGCGCACGGACCGGCGCGCGGCCGGGTGATGCAGCAGATCGGACACGTTGGAGCGGAGCGCGGTCATGGCCTCGTACGCGTAGGACGTTGGCACGGCGCGACGCGAGGAGGGCGCGGACCCCACCCGATCACACCGGTTCGGCCCACCGGCCGACCGTCGGATACTAGCAGGCCAGACGCAATTTCCAGATGCTGCCAGCCCGGGGCGGCGGGCGGCGGGCCTAGGTGAGGTCCTGGTCGAAGAACGTCGAGTCCTCGGCGTCCTCGGGCACCTCCACCTCGGCCTCGGGGACCACGGCCCGCAGCCGGTCCCGACCCTTGGAGACGGCGTTCATCGTGCGCTCGAGCACGACCTCGAAGCTCGCCAGCTTCTGGTCGATGTAGTCCTCCGCCTCGTGGCGCAGGTCCCGGGCGGTCTTCTCGGCGTCGTCGACGATCCGGCGGGCGTGCAGGTTCGCCTCCCGCACGACCTCGGTCTTCTCGACCATCCGCTGGGCCTGCTGGCGGCCCGCGTCGATGATGTCCTCGGCCTCGCGGCGGGCCTTGGCCAGGAACTCCTCCCGCTCCTTCAGGAGCCAGCGGGCCTGGCGGATCTCCTCGGGCAGGGCCTGAACGGCGTCCTCGAGCAGCCCGACGAGCTCGTCCCGGTTGACCATGACGCTCGCGGACATGGGGACCGAGCGGGCGGCCTCGATGTGGTCGCGGACCTGGAGGATCAGCTCCTCGGTGTCGAGCGTCTCGGGTGGGAACTCGTCGACGTCGCTCATCGAGCCTCCTCGTAGCGCTGCTCGAGCCGGCGCATCACCGACGGCGGCACCATGCTCGAGACGTCCCCCCCGAAGCGCGCGACCTCCTTGACGAGGCTCGACGACAGGAACGAATGCTGCGGACTGGTGGAGATGAAGAAGGTGTCGATGCCGGAGAGGCGCTGGTTCATCTGCGCCATCTGCAGCTCATAGTCGAAGTCCGACACCGCGCGCAGGCCCTTCACGATGGCCGCGGCCCCGTGGTCGCGGGCGAAGTCGACGAGGAGCCCCTTGAAGAACTCGATGCCGACGTTGTCGAGGTGCGCGGTCTCCTCGTGGAGCATTTCCTGACGCTCCTCGAGCGTGAAGAGCGATTGCGACTTCTGGGGGTTGCGGATGACGGCGACGATGACATGGTCGAAATGCCGCGCGGTCCGCTCGATGATGTCGAGATGACCGAGGGTGACCGGGTCGAAGGATCCCGGGCAGAGTGCGGTGGCCACGTGGGGAGGAGCTCCTGGATCGACGTCAGACCGTCGGGCCGACGGCCTTCGGCTCGCCGGCGTCCGGGCCGGTGAGGACCACGAGCGTATCGCCGTACGCGCGTTCCCACGCGACTCGCCACGACGCCGGGATCGGGGGTGGTCCGGCGCTCGCAGCCCGTTCGACCACGATCCCGGCGTCGCCGGACAGCCACCCCGGCGCACCCAGGGCCTCCAGCACCCGCGCCAGGTCGGCGCCGCTCGTCTCGTAGGGCGGGTCGAGGAACACGAGGTCGAACGCCGGATCCGGGGGCGGCCCGTGCAGGTAGGCCGCGAGCGTGCGTCGCACCACGACAGCCCGGTCCGAGCAGCGGGTCGTCGCGAGGTTGCGTCGGATCGCGTCCACCGCACGCGGATCCCGGTCGACCAGCACGGCCCGGGCCGCGCCCCGCGAGAGCGCCTCCAGGGCGAGCGCGCCGGAGCCCGCGTAGCCGTCGAGCACGTGGGCGCCCGCCAGGAGCGCGCCACCGAGCGCACCGAAGACCGACTCCTTCACGCGGTCGGTGGTCGGGCGGGTGCGCGTGCCCCGAGGGGCCACGAGGCGCAGCCCTCCGAGCTCGCCGGCGATGATGCGCGGGCCTCTCCCGCTGCCCGGCTTCCCACGCTGCACGGTCCCGATCGTACGGCCCGTCCGGCCCGTGCAACTCCCCTCCCGCGGCCGGGGCCGGCCCGTAGCCTCACCGGATGGACGCGCACGAGGCGACCGGCGACGACGCATCCCCCGCCGCCCGGAGGGTCCTCGACGCGCTGGGCGCTCCGGACGCGCTCGAGGTGCTCGGCGCGGTCAGTGGGGCCGATCTCACGTCCTTCCTGCTCGAGGTCGCTCGTCGACGCGCGGCGCGCACCACCCCGTCCGAGCTGCTGCGTGCGGTCCGCCGGGACCGGTTCGTGGTGCCCGGCGCCGTCGACGCACGCGTCCTGCACCGCACGACCGCGGGTGTCTGCGACGCGTTGCCCCACGTGTTCGAGCTCGTGGAGCTGGCGCCCGTCACCCCCCTCGGGACGCACTCGGTGGTCGCGACCGTCCATCAGGACAAGGTGGTCGCCACCACCCGCGGCACGGAGGTCGCCGCGGACCCGACGAACGCGCTGGCGCTGCTCGCGGCCACCCGGCGGCGCGGGACCTCGGACTCCTTCCGGCTCGGTGCGGTGCAGCGGGTGCTGCGCGCCCAACCCCCGCCCCCCGGACTCCTCCCGCACTTCACGGTGCTCGGCCTGGTGACCGCCGGCCGCGATCTCGGCAACCTCGGGTTCGAACGCGCGGCGCTGCCGGAGCATCTCGCCGCGCTGTGCCTCGCGGTCGGCGCGGTCACCCCGGCGCCGATCGAGATCCGCCTCACCAACCTCCGGGACGCGTACACGGACGCGATCATCGGCGACGTGGCCGCCGCGCTTCCGCAGGTGACGGTGACGCGCGACGCCGACCGCGCGACGGGGCGCGGCTACTACCGCGACCTCTGCTTCAAGCTCGGCGTGGTGACCGACGCCGGATGGATCGAGGTCGGCGACGGCGGCTTCACGGACTGGACCCGGGTGCTACTCGCCAGCCCGAAGGAGCGTCTCATGATCTCCGGGCTCGGGCTCGACCGGCTCGCGGTCGTCGCCGGCGCGAAGCGCTGACGCCGCTCAGCCGAGCGCGGCGAGCAGCTCGGCGGCCGGGACCGAACCCGGCGGAACCCGTGCAGCCGCCGCGGCCAGCGCGCGCTCGCACAGCAGCGCGTTGACCGGTGCCGCCACCCCGGCACCGGCACCCATCCGGACGATCTCGCCGTTCAGCGCGTCGGCCTCGATGGAGCCGAGCCCCCGGGCGAGCGACTGCCACGACGACCCGCCGCCGCGGCGGGCACCGTCGATCGTCCGCACCTGCAGGAGCTCACCACGCCGCTCCCGCTCTTCCGCGTCGGAGGCGAAGGCGATGCCGGCCGCCGCCAGGCACGCCTCGCCCTCGGCGCGGGCGCGGCGCACCAACTCGATGCCATCGGCGTCGAGACCACACAGCGCCTCGACCGCATTGCCGAGGTTCATCAGCAGCTTCGTGTGCTTCCACCGCATCACGTCGGGCACCGCGCGGGCGTCGAACCCGGCCCCCCGGAGGTCGAGCGCGAGCGCGGTCGCGCGATCGTCCGCACCGCCCGCGGGCCGGCCGATGTCGAAGAGCCCCGGGATCGGAGAGGCGTAGGCCTCCACCCGTCCGGGCGCGAGGTGAGCAGCGGGCATCATCACGACGACGCCGAGGACGTTCGGAAAGCGCGCCCCCACGGTGCGCTCGTTCGCGACGCCGTTCTGGAAGCACGCAACCGGGGTCTCCGGCGGTGCCGCACCGGTGAGGTCGGCAACGACGCCCGCGGTGTCCTGGCTCTTGACCGCGAGCAGCACGGTGGTTTCGGGACCGATCCCGGCGTCGTCGACGCGACGGACGATCGGCACGGGGATGCGGATGCAGCGGTCAGGCTCGGCCAGCTCGAGGCCGACGGACTCGATCGCGTCGGCGTGGGCGCCGCGCGCGACGAGCGTGACGTCCGCGCCGACCTCGGCGAGACGCGCCCCGACCACGCCACCGATCGCTCCCGCGCCGACGATCACGAGCCTGGCCATCCGGCGAGCGTACGTGCCCTAACGTCACGCTCCATCGACTGGCTCACGGTGCTCGACGAGGCGAGGGCGATCGCCCAGACCGGGCTCGCGTACGCGACCGACCCCTACGACCGCGAGCGGTACACGCGCCTGCTCGACCTCGTCACGCGGGGCTACGCCGACGCCCTGGCGCTGCCCGAGCCGGAAGTGCGCGAGCGGCTCGCTCGCGACCTCGGGTACGTGAGCGCCAAGGTCGGCACGGACGCCGCGATCTTCGACGCCGAGGGCCGGATGCTGCTGGTCCTGCGTTCCGACGACGACACCTGGGGGATGGTGGCGGGCTGGATCGATCCCGGCGAGACACCGGCGACCACCGTCGTTCGCGAGGTGGCCGAGGAGGTCGGGCTCGAGGTCGTGCGCTTCGACCTGGTCGACGTGATCGGGCGCGCCGCGGGCACCGCCTACGGACCCCACGCGGTGGTCTCGATCATGTACCTCTGCGAGGTCGCGCCCGGGCCGATCACGATCTCCCACGAGGCGCACCGGGCGGAATACCGCCATCTCGAGGACGTCGAGACCTGGCACGCGAACCACGAGATGCTCGCCTACCTGGCGCGCGACGCGTGGCGTGCCCGGCGGTGATCGCCGCTACACGCAGAGGGTCGCGTCGGTGGCGTCCACGCCCCGGGCACAGGTGCGACGGCTGCGCGCCCGGCTCACCACCCAGCCCTCGTCGCCACCCTCGAGGGTGATCTCGGTCTCGATCGCGGTGACGCTGTCGTCGGGGACGCCGGTCTCCTGCAGCACGACCACGAGGGGCTCGCCGCGCCGGATGTCGAGCACGGTGACCGCACCGACCTCGGAGGTCGGGCCGCCCCGGCGGAGCGCGGCGAGATCCTGCGCGACCGCATCGGGACCCTCGTCGAAGGCGGTCGGCGCGATCGCCCTCCATTGCGAGGTCGTGTCGGTCCAGTCGGTCTGCTGCCCCGCGACCCGCGGGACCGTCGTCGTCGTCGACGACGTCGGGCTCGACGACGAGGAAGAGGCGGCCGGTGTCGAGCCGTCGCTGCCGCACCCCGCCGCGACGACTCCCACCATGGTCATCACGACACCCACGTACCACCCTCGCGTCGATCGCACCGCGATCACCTCGCCTCAGCTCTTGAACAGGAACTCGACGTCGTCGCCGAGCAGGTCCTCGACCTCCTCGGCCAGCGCGCGGTTGCGCGCCAGGGATGCATCCTCGTCGAGGATCTCCTCGGCCGTCGCCCGCGCGAACTCCACGTACTTGGCGTCGCGCGGGAGCTTGCCGAGCTTGAGGTCGCCGAGGCCGGCCTGGCGCTCGCCGAACACCTGCCCCGATCCGCGGATCTCGAGGTCGCGCTCGGCGAGGAGGAAGCCGTCGTTGGACTCCTCCATCGCGGCCATCCGCGCACGGCCGTCCGGCGTCGACGGGTCCGCGAACAGGAAGCACCACGACTCCCCACCCCCCCGACCGACGCGGCCCCGGAGCTGGTGCAGCTGCGACAACCCGAAGCGGTCGGCGTCCTCGACGATCATGACCGTCGCGTTGGGCACGTCGACGCCGACCTCGATGACGGTGGTCGCCACGAGCACCTGCGTCGTCCCGGCGCGGAAGGCGCTCATCGCGGCCTCCTTCTCGGCCGACTTCATCTGGCCGTGCAGCAGACCGAGCGTGAGGCCCGCGAGCTCGCCGGCCGCCAGCTCCTCGAGCTCCTCGGTCGCGGCCTTCGCCTCGATCTTGGGCGAGCCCTCGACCAGCGGGCACACGACGTAGGCCTGGCGCCCGGCCGCGACCTCGTCGCGCAAGCGGTCGTAGGCGACGCGACGGTCGAGCGGGCTCGCCCCGACGACCGCGGTGCGCACCGGCGTGCGCCCGGGCGGCATCTCACGCAGCTCGCTGCGGTCGAGGTCGCCGTAGACGAGCATCGCCGCGGTCCGCGGGATCGGCGTCGCCGTCATCACCAGCACGTCCGGCGAGTCACCGAGCCCGCGGAGGAGCGCACGTTGCTCCACGCCGAAGCGGTGCTGCTCGTCGATCACCGCGAGCCCGAGCTTCGTGAACGGGGCGTCGCCGTAGAGCAGCGCGTGCGTGCCGACCACGATGTCGATGTCGCCCGCGCCGAGGCCCGCCGCGATCCGCCGGCGGTCCGCCGCGCCCACGCGGTTCGTGAGCAGCGCCACCGAAACGGGCCGCTCCGCGAGCAACGTCCCCTCACTCGGGACGAGGAGGCCGGCGAGCGTCGAGCTGGCCACGGCGTGCAGCTGCTCGGCCAGCACCTCGGTCGGGGCCATGAGCGCGCCCTGGTACCCGCCTTGCACCGCCATGAGGAGCGCAGTGATCGCAACGAGCGTCTTCCCCGACCCGACCTCGCCCTGGAGCAGTCGGTGCATCGGCGCCGGTCGGGCCATGTCGGCCGCGATCGCGTCGATCGCGCGGCGCTGGTCGCCGGTCAGCGCGAACGGCAATGTGCCGAGGAAGCGGGTGACGAGCTCGCCCTCGACGACGTGCGCGATGCCGGTCTCCTCCGCCTCGATCGCACGCTTGCGCGCCACGAGCCCCACCTGCATGCGGAGGAACTCGTCGAAGCGGAGACGCCGCTGGGCCTGGCGCGCGGCACCGCCGTCGGCGGGCTGGTGCACGTCGCGGTACGCGCGGGTGCGGTCGACGAGCTTCAGCTCGGCCAGGACCGGCGCGGGGAGCGGCTCGGCGAACGCGCCCGCCCAGTCGAGCGCCAGCGCGACCGCCGGCTGGATCTCCCAGGTCGAGAGGTCGGCCTTGCCGGACTGCGGGTAGATCGGGACGACGACCCCGGTCTTCGCGTCGCCGGCCCGGCCGAGCACGTCGACGACGGGATTGGTGAGCTGGCGCTTGCCCCGGTAGACGTCGAGCTTCCCGTACAGCGCGATCTCGGTGCCCGGCGCGAGCTGCTTCTCGCGCCAGGGCTGGTTGAAGAACACCAGATTGAGCAGCCCGCTGCCGTCGTCGACGACGGCCTCCACCATCTTCTTGCGGTTGCGCGTCATGCGGCTCGAGGCCCGCTGGACCTCGGCCACGATCGTCGCCTCCTCGCCGACCTCGAGCTCGGCGATCTCGGACTTGCGGGTGCGGTCGTGGTAGCGCCGCGGGTAGTGCTCGAGCAGGTCGAGTACCGACGTGATGGGCGGGCTCATCGCCGCGAGCTTGTCGAGCGTGCGAGCCGGGATCCCCGGGATCTCCGCGAGCGGAGTGGTCGCGAGCGCGCGCAACGTGCGCGGCGTGTCGGCAGCCGTGGCTACTCCACCCCGATCAGGTACGGGTAGAGCGGCTGCCCGCCGTCGTGTACCTCGATCTCCATCTCGGGATGGCGGAACTCGAGGTGCTCGCGCACGCGCTGCGTGTCGGAGCTGCGCGCGTCGGAGCCGACGAGCACGGTCACGATCTCGGTGTCCTCCTCGACGAGCTCGTCGATCAGCGCGAACGCGGCGTCGGCCGGCGAGTCGGTGGCGACGCAGATGCCCTCGCGCCCGATGGCGATCCAGTCGCCCTTGCGGATCGGGCCGCACTCCGCGACCGTGTCGCGGACCGACTGCGTGACCTCGCCCGACGAGACGCGACCCACCGCCTCGGCCAGCGCAGTCACGTTCGTACCGAGATCGGCGTCGGGGTCGTAGCCCACCAGCGCGCCGAGAGCCTCGACCACCGAGTGTGTGGGGACGACCGCGACCGACTTGGAGGTGAGGTCGTCGACCTGGCGCGCGACCGCGACGATGTTCTTGTTGTTCGGCAGGACGATGACCGACTCCGACGGGCACCGCTCGACCGCCTCGAGGATCTGCGCGGTCGACGGGTTCATGGACTGGCCGCCCGCCACGATCTCCTGGACGCCGAGGCTCGCCAGCAACCGGCGCACACCGTCGCCGACCGCGACCGCGACGACCGCGGTGGCGACGAGGTCCTCGGGTGCGTGGACGATCGGCGCCGGAGCGACCGCCTCCTCCACCCAGCGCTCCTCCTCGACCTGCTCGAGGAGGTCGGTGACGCGGATCGCGTGCGGCGTGCCCGCTTCGATCCCCGCCTCGATCGCGCCACCGATGTCGTCGGTGTGCACGTGGCAGTTCCAGAGCCCGTCGCCGCCGACGATCACGATCGAGTCCCCGAGCCCGGCCCAGGTCGCCTTGAACGCGGGGATCGTCACGTCCGGCGCGTCGAGCAGGTACATGACTTCGTAGCGCAGCTCGGACACGTCGCCGTGCGCGGCGTGTGCCTCCACGATCGCCGGCGCGGCGCGTTCGTCGGGCTCGGGGATCGCGCGGCCGTCCACGACCTCCAGGAACGCGTCGAGGAGCAGCGTGAAGCCCTGCCCGCCGGCGTCGACCACGCCCGCGTCCCGGAGCACCGGCAGCATCTCGGGGGTCTGCGCGACCGCCTGGCGCGCCGCAGCCGCGGCCTCGTCGAGGAGGTCGACGAGCGTGCGCGCACCTTCGTCGCGCGCGCCCTCGGCCGCCTCGGCGGCCCACCGGACGACGGTGAGGATCGTCCCCTCGACCGGTCGCATGACCGCCTGGTACGCGGCGTCGGCCGCGGTCCGCAGACCGGTGGCGACGGCGGACGCGTCGACGGTCGCCTCCCGGCGGAAGGTCTCGGCCAGCCCGCGGAGGATCTGGGAGAGGATCACCCCCGAGTTGCCCCGGGCCCCCATGAGGGAGCCGTGAGCGATCGCCTCGCAGACCTCGGGCATCGCCTCGGCCAAGGAGAGCTCCTGGACGACCGACTCGAGGGTCAGGGTCATGTTCGTGCCGGTGTCGCCGTCGGGCACCGGGTACACGTTCAGGCGGTTCAGGGCCTCCTGGTGGATCCGGAGGGCGTCCCGGAACCGGATCACCACCTGGCGGACGTCCGCCGCGCCGAGCTGGTCGAGTGCCGCCATGCGCGCGCGCATCGTAGGCGTTCGGCTGCCACCGATTGCGGCCCCTGCTGCTAGCGTGAAGGGTTCTTCCGCGGCTCCGGACACCCGGTCCCGCATCAGGTCCAGCGGTCCGATTCCCGCTCCGACTCCCCGAGGTTCTCCACCATGGCATCCGTCTGCGAGGTGTGCGGCAAGGCACCGATCTTCGGCAAGCGCCTCAGCCACTCACACCGCCGCACCAACCGACGCTGGAACCCGAACGTGCAGCGAGTCCGTGCGATCGTCGACGGCAGCCCGCGTCGGCTCCACGTGTGCACGTCCTGCATCAAGGCCGGCAAGGTCCAGAAGCCCTGACATGCAAGGCGTCGTTCGCAGCTTCGACCCCGGGACCGGGGAGGGCGTGCTCGTCGGCACCGACGGCACGCGCAGCGAGTTCCTGCTCGCCACCGACGCGCTCGAGGACTCGATCTTCCGGATGCTCCGCCAGGGCCAGCGGGTGAACTTCGATCTCGACGCGGCCGGCAACGCCACCCGGGTGCGCATCGGCGCCGAGATCGACATGGGCCTGCCACCCGACATCCAGGTCTAGGACGCACGGGCAGAGCATGATCCCGATTCGGACCTCGTCGCCGCACCGAGCGCGGCAGGCATGAGCGACGAGTCCACGCTCTCGGGGTGGCACCGCGACCCGTCCGGCCGTCACGAGCTGCGCTTCTGGGACGGCGACCGCTGGACCGAGCACGTGCTCGACGAGGGCATCCCGGGCCTCGACCACCCGACCCGCAGCGGCCGTCCCGCCGCGGACACGACGCCGACTCCGACGCCCGAACCGCCTCAGCCCGAGGCCCCCACGCGGGTCATCGACCTCGACGCGGAAGCCCACGCCGAGCACACCGCCCCGTCGACCCCGGAGCCGGCCCGGCCGCCGGAGTCGGACCCGGAGGTCGAGACCCCGGCGGCGACGACCGAGACCGACGCGCCCGCGCCCGAGACCGGCGATGACCGCGACACTCCCGCGGTGGCACCGGCGGCGGACCAACCCGTGCCGGCCCGGGTGGCGGGCCCGGCCCGCCGCGTCCCACCGGCTCCGGTGCGCCCCATCCCCTCGCCCGCCGGGCCGCCCGCGCCCACCCGACGCGTCGAGCCCGCCGCGGATGCCCCACCTGCCGAACCGGTGAGTGCCGAGGCCGCCGAGACCGAGGCGGCGCCCGCCGCCGCGGCGAGCGCCGCGGAGCGCCCGGCGACCGAGGTCGCCGGCGAGCCGGAGACCGGGGCCGAGGACGCGCCGCCGGCCGACGAGCGCCGCCGCACTCCGCGCGGTCCACGCGAGCTCCCGCGCCTCGCCGAGCCGCGCCTCGTCGCGGACCCGCCCTCGGTCGCGTCACCCGCGGGCAGCAGCGCGGGCTCGACCACCAGCGCGATCGGCGACCCGCACCGTCATACCGCCCGAGATGCGTCGCCCCGCGTGAGCGGCGTGGTGCCGGCGCCGGCCAAGCGGTACCGGCCGGGGTCGCCGCCACCGAGCCCGCACGTGGGCCCCCGCGCCCTCCCCCCGGCCCCGACGCTCGGCCCGCCGATCATCCTCTGGTACCGCAGGCCCGTCACGTGGATCGCGATCCTGCTCGTGGTCGCGCTCGCCGCGGGGAGCGTCGCCCTCGTCACCTCGCTCGGCGACGACTCGGGATCCGGGCGGCTCGGTGCTCGGCCGCCGGCGGCAGCACCCCGGGGCACGCAGGTGATCGAGAACAACGGCGTCGCGATCGCCGCCACCAAGGGCTGGATCGTCGCATCGGACCCTGGCAACACGTTCCCGCTGCTGAAGCGGACCAACTGGGGTGAGACGCTCGCCGCCGTCGACCCGGCGGGGAGCGAGGCACTCGTCGTCGCACCGCTGCACGGGCTCGAGCACCTGCCCCAGGTCGATCCCGACCTGTTCTGGTCCGACCAGACCGGCACCGCGAGCAGCATCGACCGCTCCGACGTCGTCTCGTTCTCCGTCCACGGCTACCGGGCGAACCGGATCGAGCTGACCGGCCAGGGCGTGGTCATCGAAGCCGCGGCGATCGACACCGGCGACGGCACGTACCTCGTCGCCGTCCGGGCCCCGTCCGCCGCCCAGGCCGAGAGCGAGTTCGAGCGCGTGATCCAGACCTTCGACCTGCGCTGAGCGCACCGGGTCGCGCAGGACCGTCACGCCTCCGATTCGGGGGGCGTGTCCGCCATCACTACACTTTTCGGTCTCTCATGGGGATGGAGGACCACGTGGCGATCGAGACGACGAAACCGCCGACCGAGCACAAGCGGCTGCTCGAGTGGGTCGAGGAGGTCGCAGCGCTGACCGAGCCCGATGCCATCCACTGGTTCGACGGCTCCGAAACCGAAGCGGACGAGCTCTGCCGCCGGCTCGTCGACGCCGGCACGTTCGTCCCGCTCGACCCCGAGAAGCGCCCGAACTCCTATTGGGCCGCCACCGACCCCTCCGACGTCGCCCGCGTCGAGGACCGCACGTTCATCTGCTCGCCCACCGAGGAGGGCGCCGGTCCGACGAACAACTGGAAGGACCCGGCGGAGATGCGCGGCATCCTCGACGGGTTGTTCCGGGGCTGCATGCGGGGCCGGACGATGTACGTCGTGCCGTTCAGCATGGGACCGCTCGGCTCACCGCTCTCCTATATCGGCGTCGAGGTCACCGACTCCCCCTACGTCGCGGTCTCGATGCGGACCATGACGCGCGCCGGCCAGGCCGCGCTCGACGTGCTCGGCGACGACGGCGACTTCGTCCCGTGTGTGCACTCGCTCGGCGCCCCGCTCGCGCCCGGCCAGAAGGACTCCACCTGGCCCTGCAACCCCGACGAGAAGTACATCGTCCACTTCCCCGAGACGCGCGAGATCTGGTCGTACGGCTCGGGCTACGGCGGCAACGCCCTCCTCGGCAAGAAGTGCTTCGCGCTGCGCATCGCCTCGGTGATCGCCCGAGACGAGGGCTGGCTCGCCGAGCACATGCTGATCCTCAAGCTCACGGCGCCCGCGGGCGCGGTGCACTACGTCGCGGCGGCATTCCCGTCCGCGTGCGGCAAGACCAACCTCGCGATGCTCATCCCGTCGATCCCCGGTTGGAAGGCCGAGACCATCGGCGACGACATCGCGTGGATGAAGTTCGGTGCCGACGGCCGCCTGCACGCGATCAACCCCGAATACGGGTTCTTCGGCGTCGCGCCGGGGACGAACATGGAGACCAACCCGAACGCCATGCACTCGCTGGAGGCGAACACGGTGTTCACCAACGTCGCGCTCACCGACGACGGCGACGTCTGGTGGGAGGGAATGGACGGCGAGCCACCCGCCCACCTCACCGACTGGAAGCGCCAGGACTGGACCCCCACCTCCGACACGCCCGCCGCGCACCCGAACTCGCGGTTCTGCTCCCCGGCGTCGCAGTGCCCCGTGATCGCCGACGAATGGGAGGACCCGAAGGGCGTCCCGATCTCGGCGGTGCTCTTCGGCGGGCGGCGCGCCACGCACGGTGCCGCTCGTCTACGAGAGCCGCGACTGGCGCCACGGCGTGTTCGTCGGGGCCACGATGGGCTCGGAGAAGACCGCGGCCGCCTTCGGTGGCCTCGGCGAGCTGCGCCACGACCCGTTCGCGATGCTGCCCTTCTGCGGCTACCACATGGGCGACTACTTCGCGCACTGGCTGTCGATGACCGACCACACCGACGAGGCGAAGCTCCCGCGGATCTACGGTGTCAACTGGTTCCGCAAGGACGCCGACGGCAAGTTCCTGTGGCCCGGCTACGGCGAGAACTCCCGCGTCCTCGCGTGGATCGTCGGCCGGCTCGAGGGCACCGCCGGTGGCGAGGAGACCCCGATCGGCGTCGTGCCGTCGGTGACCGACCTCGACCTCAGCGGCCTCGACGAGGACCCGACCCGCGTCGCGCAGGCGCTGGCCGTCGATCCTCAGCAGTGGAAGGCGGAGTGCGCGAGCGCCCGCAACCACTTCGAGTCCTTCGGATCGCACCTGCCGAGGACCCTCGCCGACGAGCTCGACGCGCTCGAATCCCGCCTGGGCTGACCGCGTCGGGCGGGGTCCCCTCCGGGGATCCGGATCAGGGCGTGAGGGGCCAGGCGTCGGCGAGCAGGTCGAGCGAGCGCAGCCGATCCGGCATCGTCGGACCCGAGTGCACGACCATCAGCTCGTCGGCCCGGGCCAGCCGGGCGAAGTCCTCGAGGTACCCGCGCACCGTCGCCGGCGCTCCGACCGCCGTGTACCGCATCATCGACGCGACCTGGCGGCCCTGCGGCGTGGCGAGCACCTCCTCCGCCTGCTCGTCGGTGAGCTCCTGGCCCGGCGTCAGGAAGCGCGCCACGCGGATCCGGCGCACCTCGCTGAGCTGCTCCTGCGCAGTGTCGTCGTCGGCGGCCGCGAGCACGTTCACGGCCGCGATCACGTACGGCGCCGCCTGCTGGGCCGACGGCCGGAACTCCCGCCGGTAGACCTCGACGGCCTGCTCCAGCGCCTGCGGGGCGAAGTGCGACGCGAACGCGTACGGCAGCCCGAGCAGCGCGGCGAGCTGGGCGCCGTACAACGACGAGCCGAGGAGGTAGAGCGGGACGTCCGTCCCCTTGCCCGGAGTGGCCTGGACCCCTTCCACCCTCGTCACACCCGTCAGGTACCCCTGGAGCTCGAGCACGTCCTCGGGGAACCGGTCGGCGGCGAAGACGTCACGCCGCAGGGCACGGGTCGTCGCCTGGTCGCTCCCCGGCGCCCGCCCGAGTCCGAGGTCGATGCGGCCGGGGTGGAGGCTCGCGAGGGTCCCGAACTGCTCGGCGATCACCAGGGGCGAGTGGTTCGGCAGCATGATGCCGCCCGCGCCGAGCCGGATCGTGTCCGTGCAGGCCGCCACGTGCGCGATGAGCACGCTCGTCGCCGACGACGCGATCGCCGCCATGTTGTGGTGCTCGGCGTACCAGATCCGCCGGTAGCCACGCGCCTCGGCGCGCCGGGCGATCTCCACGCTCGCGAGCAGGGCGTCACGCGGGGTGGCGCCACGTTCCACGATCGCGAGATCGAGCATCGAGAGCGGCATCACGCCCGGACCGACCATCGCCGCCCATCTTGGCGCGGGATGTGCGGTCCGGGACGGCCGGGCTGCGCCGGGCGACCCGACCATCCGGGAGTTTCGGCCCTGGATCGGGCCCACCCGGAGCGATAGACCCAGGAGCATGGAATCGGACGATCACGTCGAGACGGTTTCCCTGCACGGCCACGAGGTCGCGTTCCGCACCGCGGGGACGGGTCCCACGACCCTGTTGCTGATCCACGGCATGGCCGGGAGCTCCCACACCTGGCGGGCCGCGATCCCGCGCCTCGCCGGGGAGTGCCGCGTGATCGCGCCCGACCTGCTGGGCCACGGCGCGTCGGCGACGCCGGTGCCCGGCGACTACTCCCTCGGCGGCTTCGCCGCGATGCTCCGGGACCTGCTCGGCGTGCTCGACGTCGACCGCGTGACCGTCGTCGGCCAGTCCCTCGGCGGTGGCGTCGCGATGCAGCTCGCCTACCAGCATCCCGAGATGGTCGAGCGCCTCGTGCTGGTGAGCAGCGGCGGTCTCGGACGCGAGGTCAGCTGGATGCTCCGGGCGCTGACCTACCCCGGGGTCGAGCTCGTCGCGCCCGTGCTCTTCCCCGGCTTCGTACGCGATGTCGGCAACCGACTCGCCCGCACCGTGGCCGGGCTCGGGTGGCGCGCGCCGAGGGTCGAGGAGATGTGGAACGCCTACGCCTCACTCACCGATCCGGCGCACCGGGAGACCTTCATGCGCACCCTGCGGTCGGTCGTCGACCCGGGTGGCCAGGCGGTCAGCGCGGAGAACCGCCTGTACCTCACCGCCGCGATGCCGACGCTCGTCATCTGGGGCGACGCCGATCCGATCATCCCCGTCGGTCACGCCCACCGCGCCCACGCGGCGATGCCGGGCAGCCGGCTCGAGATCCTGCCCGGCGTCGGGCACTTCCCGCACGTCGAACAGCCCGACCGCTTCGCCGACATCGTCCTCGACTTCGTCCGCACGACCGACGCCGCGGCCGGGGACTCGACCGCACGCGAGCTCGTGCGCCGCGCGGCCACATCGGGCTGATCCACCCGCGATCCGCGGCCGGTCCCCGAACCTGACGCCACGCGGCCACCGCGACAGACTTCCCGGCCATGAGCGACTGGTCCGACGTCCCCCTCGAGCAGCTCACCGCCGCGGTCGCAGGCATCGACCTGTGGAACGCGCCCGGCATCCCGGGCCGGCTCGCGCCGCTGCGGGTGACCGACGGACCGAATGGCGCCCGCGGTCCCAGCTTCACGGGCGTTCCCAGCGCGTGCTTCCCGTGCGGAAGCGCGCTCGGCGCGACATGGGACCCGGAGCTCGTGACGCGCATCGGTGCCGCGATCGGCGAGGAATCACGCACCAAGCGCGCCCAGGTGCTGCTGGCCCCGACCGTGAACCTCCATCGCCACCCGCTCGCGGGCCGCAACTTCGAGTGCTACTCCGAGGACCCGTACCTCACCGCGCGCCTTGCCGTCGGCTTCGTGCGGGGCGTGCAGTCGGTCGGCGTGGGCACGACCGTGAAGCACTTCGTGGCCAACGACTCCGAGTTCGAGCGCATGACGATCAGCTCGGACGTCGACGAGGCCGTGCTGCGCGAGCTGTACCTGGTGCCGTTCGAGGCTGCGGTGACCGAGGCCGGCGCGTGGGGCGTGATGTCGGCGTACAACCGCCTCAACGGCACGTACTGCAGCGAGCACGAGTGGCTGCTCACGACCGTGCTCCGCGATGACTGGGGCTTCGACGGATTCGTGGTCTCGGACTGGTTCGGCACCCACAGCACCGCACCCGCGGCGAACGCGGGCCTCGACCTCGAGATGCCCGGGCCACCCCAGTGGTTCGGGGCAGCGCTCACGACGGCCGTCGACCAGGGTGGGGTCGACCGTGCCACCGTGGAGCGCATGGTCGAGCGGCTCGCCGTCCTGGCCGAGCGCACCGGGGCGGCCGAAGTCGTCGACCGCGAGCCCGCTTCGGTCGACGATCCGGTGCACCGGGCGCTCATCCGCGAGGCCGCCGCCGCGAGCTTCGTGCTCCTGCGCAACGAGGGTTCGCTGCTCCCCCTCGACCCGTCCGCCCTCCGGCGCGTGGCCGTCATCGGCGCCGCGGCCGACAGCGCGTGGATCATGGGCGGAGGGAGCGCGGCGCTCGATCCGCACCCACCGGTCCGGCCCCGCGCCGGGATCGCCGCCGCGCTCGGGGCGGACACCGAGCTCGTGTTCTCCCGCGGCCCGGCCGCCACGGACACCATCCCGGTCCTCGACGCCGGCGCCCTGGACGGGCGCCTCACGCTCGAGGTCTTCGCGAGCACCGACTGCACGGGCGATCCCGTGATCACCTCCTCGCTCCGCACCGCGCGTGCGCTGTGGCTCGGCGCCTTCAGCGACGCGCTCGACCCGACGCGATTCTCGGCCCGGCTGCGCGGGACGGTCCGCGTCGACGAGGCGGGGACGTGGACCTTCGGGCTGACGGCCACCGCCTCCTGCCGGGCCCACCTCGACGGCGAACTCCTGGTCGACGCGTGGGACCATCTCGAGCGGGGCACCAGCTTCTTCGGCTTCGGTCGGTCCGAGCTGCGCGCGACCCGGGACCTCGAAGCGGGTCGGGACTACCTGCTCGAGATCGAGTTCTCGGGCGGATCGGGCGCGATGGTGAGCGGGCTCGAGCTCGGCGCCGCGCCCCCGTCGCCGACGGACGCGATCGAGCGCGCCGCCGCAGCCGCGCGCGATGCCGACGTCGCGATCGTGGTCGTGGGAACCGGGCCGACGCTCGATACCGAGGGCGAGGACCGGCCGTCGATGGGACTCCCGGGCGACCAGGACGCGCTCGTGCGGTCCGTCGCCGCCGCCAACCCCCGCACCGTGGTGTGCGTCAACGCGGGCTCCCCGGTCGCGATGGACTGGTCCGACGACGTGGGCGCACTGCTGCAGTGCTGGCTGCCGGGCGAGGAATGGGGCAACGCGCTCGCCGACGTGCTCTTCGGCACGCGGGAGCCCGGCGGCCGGCTCCCGACGACCTTCCCCGTCCGCGTCGAGGACGCTCCGTCGCACGCGACCTATCCGGGTGCCGACGGTCGCGTCCCGTACACGGACGGCCTGCTGATGGGCTACCGCGGCTACGACCGCTCCGGGACCGAGCCCCGCTTCTGCTTCGGGCACGGCCTGTCCTACACGAGGTTCGAGTACCAGAACCTCGCGATCACCGGCCGCTCGGTGACCGTCGAGGTCACGAACTCCGGGGACCGACCCGGCACCGAGGTCGTGCAGCTCTACGTCGCGCGCATCGACGCCCCGGCCGAGCGCCCGGAGCAGGAGCTGCGCCGCTTCGCCAAGGTCGGCCTCGCAGCGGGCGAGACCCGGACCGTCGCCTTCGACCTCGACGACCGCTGCTTCGCGGCCTGGTCCGACGGCGGCTGGACGGTGCCCGACGGCCGCTTCGAGGTGCGGGTGGGGCGCTCGTCCCGCGACGTGCGCCTCCGGGCCCGCGTCACCCCCTGACGCGGGCTCGGCGCGGACCTACGATGCCGGTCCCACCGCGAAGGGAGCCCCGATGGCCGTCAGCGCGTACCTGCTCATCCAGACCGAGGTCGGCAAGGCGGCGACGGTGTGCAGCGAGATCCGGGGTATCGACGGTGTGGTGAGCGCCGAGTCGGTGACGGGACCGTTCGACCTCATCGTGCGGACCGAGGCCGGCGACATGGACGCTCTGGGCCGCATGGTCGTCTCTCAGATCCAGTCGGTCGAGGGGATCACGCGCACCCAGACGTGCCCGGTCGTCAACCTCTAGCGCTGGCGTCCCGCCCGCGCCGCGCGGCGATCATGCCGCTCGATCGCGAGGTCGATCAGACGGTCGAGCAGCTCCGGATACGCCAGACCGCTCGCCGCCCACAGCTTGGGGTACATGGAGATCGGCGTGAACCCGGGGATGGTGTTGACCTCGTTCACGAGGAAGCCCCGTCCGTCCGCCGCGAGGAAGAAGTCCACTCGCGCCATGCCCTCGCCGCGACTCGCGCGGAACGCCCGGACGGCGAGGTCCCGGACCTCGGCGGTCTCGAGCTCGGTGAGCGGGGCCGGGATCAGGAGCTGCGCGGCACCGTCCTCGTACTTGTCGGCATAGGAATAGAACTCGGCACCGGGCACGACCTCGCCCGGGAGCGACGCCTCCGGTGCGAGCGATCCGAGCACCGCGACCTCGATCTCGCGCCCGTCGACCATCGCCTCGACGAGGATCTCCTCGTCGTAGCCGAGGGCGACGTCGATCGCGGCGTCCAGCTCCGTGTCGTCGTGCGCCTTCGACACCCCGACCGACGAGCCCATGTTCGCGGGCTTCACGAAGCAGGGCAGGCCCAGCTCGGCGAGCACGCGCGCCCGGAACGCGGCGCGGTCGTCACCGTCGCGCAGCTCCAGGTACGACCCTTGGGGAAGCCCCGCGGCCGCGAACATCTGCTTCATCGCGCCCTTGTGCATCCCGACGGCGGACCCGAGCACACCCGCGCCCACGTAGGGCAGGTCGGCAAGGTCCAGCAGGCCCTGCACCGTGCCGTCCTCGCCGTAGGGACCGTGCAGCAACGGGATGACGACGTCGACGTCGAGGCCGTGGTGCCCCGAGCTCGCGACGCGCTCGCCCAGCCCCGACAGCTCGGTGCCGTCGACCGGGAACGACCCCGGCAGCGCGGCAGGACCGGCGGCCATCAGCGCCGTCGCCTCGCCCCCGGAGAGCCAGCGACCGTCGGTGCCGATGCCGACGGGCACGACCTCATAGCGCGTCGGGTCGAGCGCCTTGGCCACCGCGACCGCGGTGACTCGAGAGACGTCGTGCTCGGCGGAGCGTCCGCCGAACAGCACCATCACCCGCCGTCGCGCCACGCTCACGGCACGATCATCCCGCGGTGACCTGGAGCACGGCGCGGATGCCCAGACCCATGATGAACAGGCCTCCGAGCCCGTAGAGCAGCTCGAGCCGGCCCTTCATCTGCGCGCGGTACTGGTAGAGGATCCCGATCGTGATGAAGATCACGAAGCCGTAGAACATGTGGAAGCGCGGCACCGACTTGCGGTACCCCTGGTCGCCCGCGACGAGGATCGTGCCGAGGAGCACCTGGAGCAGCACCGCGGACTCGGCGACGATGGTCGCGATCCACACCGGCCGGCCCCGCAACGCCTTCCACCGCCACGCCGCCAGCGCGTAGAGCCCGGCGATCGCGTTCAGGACGATCGCGAGGTAGCCCCAGACGCGGTGGATGTGGAAGACCGTCTCCATCGACGCGTCAGAGCACCGCGTCGTCGGCGGTGCTCGGCGCGAACGCCGACGCGGACGCGTCACCGCGCAGCAGCTGCTTCAGGATCTTGCCCGCCGGGTTGCGCGGCAGCGGCTCGTCGCGGAACTCGACGTACTCGGGCACCTTGAACGCGGCGAGGTGCTCGGCGCAGTGCGCCCGGAGGTCCTCGGCGGTCGCGGTCGAGCCCGCCCGCAGCTGCACCACCGCCTTGACCTCTTCGCCGAGCGTGCGGTGGGGCACGCCCACGAGCGCGGCGTCGAGCACGTCGGGGTGTTCGAACAGGATGTTCTCGACCTCGACGCAGTAGACGTTCTCACCCGCCCGGATGATCATGTCCTTGGCCCGGTCGACGAGGTACACGAACCCCTCGTCGTCGATGCGGGCGACGTCGCCGGTACGGAACCAGCCACCGGGCAGGAACACGGACTCGGTGGCGTCGGGCCGGTTCCAGTAGCCGCGCATCATGATGGTGGGCCCCCGCAGCGCGAGCTCGCCCGTGGTGTTCGGGGGCTGGGGCTCGCCCTCCTCGTCGATGACCATGGCCTCGACGGTGGGGACCGGACGTCCGACCGAGTCGGGTCGGGCGAAGTAGTCGTCGCCCGAGATCGCGGTGGCGACCGACGCCGACTCCGTGAGGCCGTACGCAGTGGAGAGCGAGTCGCGTACCTCGGGGAACGCGGCCTTGATCCGCTCGACGAGCTCCGGCGCGGCGGGCGCGCCGCCGTAGCCGATGCGGGTGACCGAGCTCAGGTCGTACTTCCCGAAGGACTCCGCCTCCACGATGCGCCACATCACGGTGGGCACCCCGCCGATCGAGCTGACCTTCTCGCGCTCGATGGTCTCCATCGCGTGATCGGCGTCGAAGCGGCCCGGTGGCATGAGCACCAGCTTCGAGCCGCCGGCGTAGGCCACGATCATCGTCGAGCAGGTCCCGGTCACGTGGAACAGTGGCACGATGAGCAGCGCCGCCGCCTGATGCCCGCTGCGCTTCTCGCCCCGCCCCGCCGCCGAGTTGGCCTGGTTGGCGAGCGCGAGGTTCATGAGGTTGGCGAGCGCCTGGCGATGGGTGATCGTGGCGCCCTTGGGCTTGCCGGTCGTGCCCGACGTATAGAGGATCGCGAGGATGTCGTCCTCGTCGACGGTGACGTCGCCAAGCGTGCCCGGATCGTCGGGGACGAGCAGCTCCACGCCCGGACGCGCCACCCCGTCGGGCTCGTCGAGGTCCATCACGAAGACGTGCTCGAGCGTGGGGATGTCCTCGACGATGTCGTGGACGATCACCCACCGCTTCGGGTCGCAGAAGAGCACCTTGGCGCCCGAGTCGCGCAGCGCGAAGTCCAGCTCCTCCGCCTTCCACCACGCGTTGAGCGGCACGCACGCGGCACCGATGCCCGCACACGCCCAGAACATCACGACCCACTCGATCGTGTTGGCGGTGAGCACCGCGACGCGGTCGCCACGCTCGACGCCCAGCTCCCGGAGGGCGACGCCGGCCTTGCGGGCGAGCGCGTTGTGCTCGCCGAACGTGAGCCGGCGGTCGCCCTGGACGAGCCAGTCGGTGTCGGCCCGGGCGTCGCCGATCGCGAGCAGGTCCCGCATCGACGTGAAGCGGTTGCGGTACACCTGCAACGGGCTGCCGAGGACGTCCTCGACCACGATCTCGTACTGCGCGCCGGGCGCGGTCAACTCCTCGACGGGGGTCACGACCGAGGCGCTGTCCTCGTGCTGGACGACGTCGAACTGCCACAGCTCGGCGTGCGTGCTGACCGGCCCCTCGCCGGAGTGCTGGCGATGGCCGTGCTGGAAGGCCGGGCTCGAGACCCAGGCCTGGAAGTCCTCCTCGGAGCGCCAGCGGGTGTAGACGAGGAAGGTCTCCTTGTCGTCGCTGGGCCGCAGGAGCTCGAACATCTCGAAGCCCGGCATCCCGCTCACCTCGCCGGCGCGGGCGGCGAAGCGGGCCACCAGCTCGTCGGCCCGGTCGGCCGGCACCGAGATCGCGTTGATCTTGACGACACTCACGGATTTCCCCTCCGTTGACGGCGGAGGAGCCAGGTTACCGACGGCCTCACGGGGTCGTCGGATGCGGTGCCCGGTGGCGTCAGCCCTCGTCGCGGAGGAACCGCTCGATCTCGCGGGCGAGGTCGTCGCCCGAGGGCAGCTCCTCGGGCCCGGCGGCCTCCTCGAGCTGGGTGACGAGCGCGGCGACGTCGGGCCGCTCGGCGAGCCCGGTCTCGACCTGCTCCAGGTACGAGTCGGTCTGCTCGTCGAGGCCGTGGACCTCCACGTGCACCCGGGTCAGCTCGTCGAGTCGGTCGAGCAGGGCCCGGATCGCCGGGGGTGACGGGGTGCCGGCCACGTAGTGCGGCACCTGGGCCCAGAGCCCGATGGCCCGGATGCCGACCGCGCCCAGCGCCACCTGCAGCACGGTCTGGACCCCGGTCGGGCCGACGTAATCGGTGCGCAGCGCGCCGATCTCCTGAGCGACGGAACGGCTCGACGGCGGTCGCGTGGACGGCGATCGGCCGCCGGTGCGACACCGGGGCGGGCATGCCTCCGAGCAGCACCGCTTCGCGCACGCCGACGCGCTCGGCGAAGCCCACGAGCTCGTCGACGACCTCCTGCCAGCGCACGGACGGCTCCGGGCCGGTGACGACGAGGACGTCACGACCGGCGACGCCGGCCACGAGCTCGATGGTGGGCCAGTGGATCCGCCGGGTCTCGCCGTCGACCAGGCTCACCGTCGGACGCGTCTGCTGGAGGTCCACGTAGTCGGCGAGGTCGAAGCGCGCGCAGGTGCGCGACGACTGCAGGCCTTCCACGAGCACCGCGGCGGCGCCCGCACCCGCGAGGCCGCCGTCGACCCATCCGGTGAACGAGACGACCATCACGGGGTCGGCCAGTTTGGGCATCTGCTCGATCGCCAGCACCCGGTCACTGTACGGCGCGGCACCGCTAATGTCCGAGCCCGTGCGCTTCGGAGTCCACACCGGCCTGCAGAACACCTCGATCCCCGAGCTCCGGGCGCTGTGGCGCCGCATCGAGGACCACGGCTTCGAGTGGATCTCGATCTGGGACCACTTCTACTCGGCCGACAACACCGGGAACCCTCACTGCCTCGAGGCCGTGGCGAGCCATGCCGCGCTCGCGGCGGGGACCGAGAAGGTGCGCTGCGGCAGCCTCGTCTACTCCGTCGGCTACCGCCATCCGGCCGTGATCGCGAACGCGATGGCGACGCTCGATCAGATCGCCGGCGGCCGCATCACTCTCGGCCTCGGCGGCGGTTGGATGGAAGCGGAGTACGCGGCCTACGGCATCCCGTACCCGTCCGCGGGGATCCGGCTCCGGCAGGTGAACGAGGCAATCCAGTGCGTGCGCGGGCTGCTCACCCGGGAGCACACGACCTTTGACGGCGAGTACTTCACCCTGCGCGACGCGCAGTGCGAGCCGAAGCCGCTCCAGGAGCGCCTGCCGATCTGGATCGGTGGCGGCGGCGAGAAGGTGACGCTGCGCATCGCCGCCGAGCACGCCGACGGTTGGAACGTTCCCTTCATCGCACCCGACGCGTTCGCGCACAAGGTCGGGGTGCTCGCCGAGCACTGCGACGCCGTCGGCCGCGACCCGGCGCAGATCGAGAAGGCGGCGAACGTCGGGATCGCGATGCGGCCCGGCGACCTCGAGGCGCAGTTCGGTGCGATGGCGAAGTACGTCGCCCCCGGAGTGCTCCACGGCAGCACGGCGGAAGTCGTCGACCGGGTCGGCGCCTACGGCGAGGCCGGCGCCGACTGGGTCATCCTCGCGATGCGCGCACCGTTCGACCTCGACGGGCTCGACCAGTTCGCGACCGAGGTCCTCCCCCGGCTCGCGTGAGTGCCGGAGGGCCGAGGCCCGAACCGCCCGGCGCGCAGGGCCGAGCGTGGAAGCCATGAGCGAGCCCGAGCTGCGGTTCGACCGCCTGACCGGCGAGTGGGTCGGCATCGTCGGTGACCGCCAGGGGCGTCCCAACCTCCCGACCGGCGGCTGCCCGTTCTGCGTCGGCGGCGTCGAGGCTCCGGCCCCGTACACGGTGCGCGCGTTCGAGAACCGGTGGCCGCCGCTGGTCCCCGGGCCACCGGTCGACCTCGCGATCGGTCCCGGCGACTACTTCCCCACCCGCCCCGCTCGCGGTGCCGCGGAGGTCGTGCTCTACACCCCCGAGCACGTCGGCTCGCTCGCGAGCCTGGGGGTCGCCGGGGTGCGCGCCGTCGTCGACCTCTGGGCCGAGCGGACGGCCGCGCTCCTCGCCCGGCCCGACGTCGCCTACGTGCTGGTGTTCGAGAACCGCGGCGCCGAGGTGGGCGCCACCATCTCGCACCCCCACGGCCAGATCTACGGCTTCCCTCTCGTTCCGCCACTGCCCGCACGAGAGGCCGAGACCGCCGCCGCGCTCCGGGTGCCCGCTGTGCGCGATCGTCCCTGCCGAGGTCGCCGCCGGCGTCCGGATGGTGTTCGACGACGGCGCGTGGACGGCCCACGTACCGTTCGCGGCCGGCCACCCCTTCGCCACGCTGCTGGCACCGCGCCACCACGTGCCCGATCTCGCGGCACTCGACGGGCCGGGCCGCGACGGGCTCGCCGCGGCGCTCGTCGACGTGGTGGGCCGCTACGACCGGCTCTTCGACGAGCCGCTGCCGTACTTGATGTGGATCCACCCGGGCGTCCACCTGCACGTGCACTTCGCGCCGCCGCACCGCGCGCCCGGGGTGCTGCGCTACGTGGCCTCGGCCGAGATCGGCGCGCAGATGCTCTTCAATCCGGTCGCGCCCGAGGACGCCGCCGCGGCCCTGCGGCGCGCGTGAGCGACGACTGCTAGAACGCGCTGCTCCGGCCGCGCTTGCGGGGGCCGAAGATGTGCTCCAGATCGGTGCCCGCGAAGGGCGTCGGGACGACACCGTCGACCGCGTACCGGTAGAGCGCGGTGCGGTAGATGCCGCTGAGGGCGTTCATGACCACGCTCGCCACCAACACGATGACCACGGCCACCGCCACGAGCGGGACGGCCAGGACCCAGGTCCCGCTGGCCACGCCGAGCGCGCCGATGCCGAACGCGACGAGGAGCGGCACGATCATGAACAGGCCGAGGCCGAACTGGGCGAAGATGTTCTCGCCCCAGGTCCGCTTGAGCAGCGTGCCGGAGCGCTTGAGCGCGTTGATCGGGCCGACGTCCTCGAAGACGATGACCGGCACGGTCAGGAAGGTCAGCACCGACCACGCAGCGCCGAGCAGGCCCACGACGATCTGGCCCAGGAACCCGGCGCGCTCCTCGAGGGACTGCAGGATCCAGCTGACCGTCGCCGTGACGAGGGCCCAGGGCAGCAGCCGCGCGACCCGTGACGAAGCCACCGACATCCCGGCGCCGACCGACGTCGACCGGCCACCGAGGACCTGGTCGGACGACGCGACGAGCCCGGCGAGGAAGTAGGTCTGCACGAACGCGAGGACGATGTAGCCGACGACGCCGATCGCGATCGTCGCCGCGTTGGCCGTGTACTGCGTGGTGCCCGCCGCGGTGACCTCGCTGCCCTTGGTGGCCCAGCCGAGCAGGGCGAGGACGGCGATCACGGCGAGGGAGACCAGCGCCGAGACGACGGGGAAGAGAGCGAGCGACCGATCCGACTTCAGGACCGACCAACTCGAGCGGAGGAGCGCGAGCGAGCGCTGGAAGCGGGTCATCCCGCCAGTATCGTCCGTGATCCGCCCGGAATGAAGGCACTTCCTAGAGTGCGTCCATGACGGCCGTGCGCGCGCCGGGACGCGTGAACCTCATCGGAGAGCACACCGACTATTCGGACGGTTTCTGTCTCCCGGTCGCAATCGACCGGGAATGCCGGATCACCGCGAGCCGCCTGGACGAACCGGTCGTGCGGGCCCGATCGGCGCAGTTGACGGGCACGGTCGAGATTTCGCTCACGTCCGGACGGCCGTACCACGGCCCACGGTGGGGGCGGTTCGTCGACGGCGCGGTCCGGGTCGTGCGGGCGGCCGGGCACCCCGTCGCGGGTTCCTCGCTCCTCGTCGACTCCTCGGTGCCCGCCGGATCAGGGCTCTCGTCGTCATCCTCGCTCGCCGTCGCGCTCGTCCTCACGCTCCTTCCGTCCGACGCGCCCGAACGGGCGGACCCCCGCGCGCTCGCCCGCCTCGCGCTCGGCGCCGAGACGACCGCGACCGGTGTCCCCGGTGGACTGCTCGACCAGATGGCCTCGCTGTGCGGACGGGTCGACCACGCACTGCTCCTCGACTGTCGTGACCTGAGCGTCGAGCCCGTGCCGCTCCCGCCCGGTCTCGCGATCCTCGTCGTGCACTCGGGCGTCGCACGCGAGCTGGCCGACAGCGAGTACGGCGCGCGCCGGCGCGCGTGCGAGGCCGCCGCGGCGCGCCTCGGCGTCGCCGCGCTCCGGGACGCAACCCCCGAGCAGGTCGCCACCGACCCGATCGCGCGCCACGTCGTGTCCGAGAACCAGCGGGTACTCGACTGCTGCACTGCGCTCCGGGCCGGGGACCTCGAACGGGTGGGCGCGATCCTTCTCGCCGGCCATGCGAGCCTCCGGGACGATTTCCGGGTCTCCACCCCGGAGCTGGACCTGCTCGTCGACCTCCTCGTCGAGCACGGTGCCCTGGGCGCGCGGCTGACCGGTGCGGGGTTCGGCGGCTGTGCCGTCGCGGTCACCGTCGCGGCCGACGCCGAGCGCTGCCTCGGGGCGACCATCCCCGCCTACGCCGCCGCCTCGGGCCGGACCGGCGTCGGGTTCCGGGTCCACGCCGCCGCCGGCGCCGGGCCGATCCCCTAGGAGACCCGAAGGATCCGGGTATCGGGAGCGGCCTCTCGGCCTCAAGCCGTCAAATCGGCACGCCGATGCTCTGGGGCGAAGGGTCCGCCCGGATCCGAGGGCATCGCTGAGGAGACGAGAGGATGACCGAGGCGGATCTGCCGACCCAGACCGCCATCCACGCCCGAGGTCCGGCCTGGCTCCTCGCCGCGGCCGGGGCGTGGCTGTTGCTCCAGGTCACCGGCCTCCTCGGCCCCGTCGCGGACGCGACCCTGCCGCTGCTCACGATCGCGGCGATCGTCGCGATCGTCGTGGGGGTCCGGCGCTACCGGCCCGCGGTGGTGTGGCCCTGGTACTGGCTCGCGGCCGGGTTCGCCCTGTTCCTGCTCGGCGGCCTGGCTCGGGTCGGGTTCGACACCCTCGGCGACCTGAGCCGGCACCGTGCGCTCGTCCCCGATCTCGTGACGATCCCCGGGTATCTCCTGGCGGCGGCCGGGTTCTTCGGCATCGTGCACGCGCGCCAGCGGGGCCGCGAAAGCGAGATCGACGCGCTGCTCGATGCCAGCGTCGCCGCATTGGCGGCGCTCGCGCTGGGCATGCTCTTCGTCGTCAACCCGACGCAGATCCACAGCACGTTCTCGATCCGCGTCGTCCTCGCCGTCTACCCCGCGCTGTCGGTCTTCCTCGTGGCCAGCACCGCCGGGCTCGCGTTCAGCACGGGAACGCGCCGCATCCGGGCCAACACCTGGCTCCTGGGCGCGATGGCGGGTGTGCTGTTCGGCGACCTCATCTACATGCTCCTCGAGACCCACGCGATCGCTCTCCCGCTCCGGGTCGCGGACCTGCCCTACGCGGTCGGCTACCTCTTCATCATCGCGACGGTCCTCGATCCGTCGATGCACGATCTCACCGAACCGCTGCCGGCCGAGTCCGACGCCCCCACCATCGGCCGCCTCGTGGTCGTGGCGGTCGCGCTGGCGATCCCGGGCGTGATCGCGGTGGCGCAGGTGGACGTGCCGCTGGTCGACCGGGTTGCCATGACCACGATCGTGCTGTCGTTGACGGGCGCGGCCATCACCCGTCTGTTCCGCGCCGTGCGGGCCCACGCCCGCTCCGAGCAGCGCCTGATCCACCAGGCGACCCACGACATGCTGACCGGGCTGCCCAACCGCGCCTATGTCGAGGAGTACCTCGGCCAGCGGCTCACCGAGGTCGCGGGCACGAGCAACAAGGTCGCGATGCTCTTCCTCGACGTCGACCGCTTCAAGCTCGTCAACGACACCTACGGCCACACGCTCGGTGACGCGTTCCTGCTCGCCGTCGCCCACCGGCTGCGCACGAGTACGCGCCCGACCGACCTGGTGGCCCGGATCGGGGGCGACGAGTTCGTGATCGTCGCCGGGTCGCTGCGCGGCCCGGGTGAGGCGGTCGAGATCGCGGAGAGAACCAGGAAGCTCTTCGCCGACCCGTTCGACGTGCGGGGCGCGGAGCTCGCGACGTCGGTGAGCATCGGCGTCGCGGTTGCCGGTGGCGGCACCGACGAGGATCACGATGCGGAGTCCATGATCCGCGAGGCCGACACCGCCATGTACCAGGCCAAGGAGGCCGGCCGCGACACGGTCGTCGTCTTCGACGCCTCGATGCGCGAGCGGGTCTCGAAGCGGCTCGACCTCGAACGTGATCTTCACCACGCGCTCCAGCGCGAGGAGTTCGAGATCCACTACCAGCCGATCATGGACATCGGTTCGGGCGCGGTCCGCGGCTTCGAGGCGCTGCTGCGCTGGAACCACCCGGGCTGGGGCACGATCTCCCCCCTGTCGTTCATCCCGGTGGCCGAGGAGACGGGGATCATCGTCGACATCGGCAACTGGGTCCTCGGCGAGGCCTGCCGCCAGATGGAGGAGTGGCGCCACCAGCTGCCCGGTGGCGAGCACATGACGATCTCGGTGAACGTGTCGGCCCGCCAGCTCCGCGATCAGAGCATCGTCGGCCACGTGAGCCGCGCGCTGTACGAGTCGAACCTGCCCCGGTCGGCCCTGACGCTCGAGCTCACCGAGAGCACGCTGATGGAGAATCCCGACGGCGCGCCCGAGCTGCTCGGCCGCTTGAAGTCCCTCGGGGTCGGGCTCGCCATCGACGACTTCGGCACCGGGTACTCGTCGCTCGCGTACCTCCGGCGCTTCCCCGTCGACGTCGTCAAGATCGACCGCGCGTTCGTGATGGACCTGGAGCAGGACTCGGCGGACGCGACCCTCGTCGCGGCGATCGTCGCGATGTCGGACGCGCTCGGCGTCACCGCGGTGGCGGAGGGCGTCGAGAGCGAGGTCCAGGCCGCCCACCTGCTCGAGCTCGGCTGCACCGTCGCCCAGGGGTACCTGTACGCCCGGCCCATGGCCGCGGCCGCGGTCCCCGGCGCGATCGCCCGCCTGGGTGCACGTGCCCAGTCGCGCCTGCGCTCGGTCCCCGACGTGTTCAGCGCGTAGGTCGGACCACCGGCGTCGACGGCGAGGGGCGCGGGCCCAGCGGTCGGCGCGCCAGCAACGGTGCCCAGTCGGGGCCTCGAACCACCGGGTCGATCCCGGCGTCGAGCAGCAGCATCTGGTGGGTCAGTGGATCGCACTCGCGCAGGTGCGGGCCGTACCAGTCGAAGTCCACGAAGGTCGGGATGCTGGCCGGCGAATCCAGGTACTCGATCGGCTCGATGCCGGGATAAGGCTCGAACGCGTCGTGCATCGTGACGTTGAAGTACTTCCAGACGTTGACGTCGAGCACGCAGATCATGAACCGGCCGCCGGTCATGATCAGACCCTGCGAGCCGGTCTGGAGCATGGAGAGCATGATGAGCCCGTCGGTGGCCTTGCCGCGGTACTCAGGCATGACCGCGATGGTGGCGAAGTCCCAGATCTGACCGAGATCCCACGCGCGACCCGTCCGCGCCAGCGTGGCCTCGAGATCGTCGCCCCAGCGCGCCTCGATGTCCTGGAGGGTCTTGAACCCGTGCTCGGACGACACGATCACCCGCCCCATGCCCGCCGGCAGCCGGCGACGGTGGTCGAGAACGCAGATGAAGATCGACGCGGGCTCATACGACCGGTACTCCGCGTCGAGGAGCTCGGGGCTGTTGCCGAACCACTCGTCGAACACCGTCCGCTCGACGTGGCGCGCGAGCTCGGACTCGGGCTCCTCCGGTCCGACGAAGTAGACGCCGAACGTCTCGGTCGGTCCGCCCGCCCGGTCGATCAGGCCCCCGGCGAGCTCGCGCATCTCCTCCTGGACGAGATCGAGCTCCGCCATCAGAACTCCTTCGCGACGACCGTCTCCGCGGAGAAGAACGACCGCGTGTAGTCCACTGCGACGGCGGGGTCGAACGCCTTGCACGTGTAGACGTCGACGCTGAAGAAGAGCTGGGGCACCTCCCAGGCGTAGAAATGCGCGCCCGAGGTCTCCCAGTGGATCCACCCCGCCCACCCGAAGCGGTCGGAGCGGTGCGTCACGGGAGCCACGAGCGTGGTCATCGCGCACACCTCGCTGAGGCCGAGCAGGTACTCGACGATGTGCTCGGCGCTGATCGGCTCACGCGGGACGCCCTCGATCACCAGGCGCTGGCGCGTGATCGCCGGCGCGAGGTCGGGCATGTCGGATCCGGACAGCACCAACCGGACATCCGCCGATTCAGGGAATGCCGCGACCTGCCCCGAGTCGGTGTCCAGAGTTGTCACTGTGGCCAGTGTGCCCCCCGTGATACCTGGCTGGCCAGCCGAGGAGTGCTCAGTTTACCCAAAACACACAAGACGCGCTCCAGGGCATCAGTCGGCGGGAACACCCTGCAACGCCGCGGAGAGTCGCGCCGAGCGCGGCCGGGGTGCGACTCCCCCACCAGAAGAGGTCGCGCCCGTCGACCAGCACGACGGCGGCGGCGCCGAGCGCGTCGTCGACCTCGGGCACGTGCCGCGCCGCGAAGGGGTAGGGCTCCGACGGCAGGACCACGAGGTCGGGCGCACGCGCGGCGACGTCCACGAGATCGGTCTCGGGATAGCGCGCCGGCGCGCCGGTGTAGGGGTTGGCCCAGCCGAGGTGCGCGAGCACCGATGATCCGTACGTGTCGTCGGACTCGGTCATCCACGGCCGCCGCCAGACGAACGCGACGGCGCGCCCGCGAGACGCCGCCGCGGGCGGGAGCGCGAACGGCGGCGGGCGCACACGCACGGCGGCGGCGAGCGCGGCGACGGCGGGGCCGACGTCCTGCACCGTGCGGGGCGACATGGAGTACACCGCGAGTCCTTCGGCAGCCAGCGCCTCGGCATCCTCCCGGCGGTTCTCCTCGTCGTTCACCACGACCAGGTCGGGCGCGAGCGCGACGATCGCGGCGACGTCAGGGTCCTTGGTTCCACCCACGGTGCGGAATCCGGGCTGTTCGCAGAACCGCGTGCACGCGACGGGGGTGACGCCGAGGTCGAGGAGGGTCTCGGTGACCGACGGGACGAGCGAGACCACGCGGGTCATGCGCTACATCCGGTCGAGCAGCTCGGCCTTCTTCGCCTCGAACTCCTCGTTCGTGATCGCACCCTGATCCCGAAGGGTCGCGAGCTTGGTGATCTGATCCGCGACGTCAGGCGTCGCAGCCGGCGCGGCCGCCGGCGTGGCGGCGCGGTTCTGGGCCGTCATCGCCTCCGCCTGCCATCCGGCCTGGCGGCGGCTGTTGACCTCCATCTGGCGGTAGATCTCCTGCTGGACCATGTCGGGGTGACGCACGTTCTCGAAGTGACTCTGGCCGTCCTTGCCCGCCGACTCGATCGAGAGATCACCGGCACCGATCACCCGCTCCCAGATGCGCTGGGAGAAGTCGATGTTGTTGACGCGGTCGAGCGGGATCTCGGTGCCGCGCTTGGACACGATCCCCGAACGCGAGATCACCCGGCGGTCGGTGAGCACGAAGTGGGTGTAGGTCCAGGCGAGGTACTTCACCACCACGAAGGCGAGGTACACGACGATGGCGATCGCGACGGGGTACTTCAACCAGTCGAAGGCACCGACGTACAGGAACAGCAGGACCAGGACGCCCGCCCCGGCGAGAATGTGCTTCCAGAAGAACCACCAGTGGGGCTTGAGGTCGAGGACCACGGTCTCGCCCTCGTTGATGAGCTTCGATGGGTACGGCGGCATGGGGACAGCCTACGGGTTGTCGCCCGAACCCCGGTGGAAGTGCGCGCGCGGTCGCAGGCTCTCGGTACGGTGCAGGGATGGAGGTCGCGGACACGGATCGGCTGCTCACCGGGCTCGACGACTCACAGCGCCGGGCCGTCGTCGAGCCCGCCCTCCCGCTGGCGATCCTCGCGCCGGCCGGGTCGGGCAAGACCCGGGTCCTGACCCACCGCATCGCGTGGCAGGCGGCCACCGAGGCGATCGAGCCCGCGCACGTGCTCGCGCTCACCTTCACGCGCAAGGCCGCCGGTGAGCTGCGGCTCCGCCTGCGCCGGCTCGGCGTACGCGACGGGCTCACCGCCGGCACGTTCCACGCGGTCGCGCTCGCACAGCTACGCGCGCTCCACGAGCAGCGGGGCTCGAGCATGCCGGCACTGCTGGACCGCAAGGCGCGGGTCCTGGCACCGCTCATCGGCGGCCGGCGGGGCCCCGAGCTCACGATGGCGGTCACGGAGGCCGCGGGCGAGATCGAGTGGGCCCAGGCGCGCCTCGTCGGACCGGGGAACTACACCGAGGCCGCGACCCGCGCCGGGCGCACGCCGTCGCTCGGCGCCGACCGCGTCGCGACGATCTACCGCGGCTACCAGGACGAGAAGCGCAAGCGT
Organism: uncultured Acidimicrobiia bacterium; assembly: GCA_963801105.1. Taxonomy (GTDB): domain Bacteria; phylum Actinomycetota; class Acidimicrobiia; order IMCC26256; family JAENVU01; genus JAENVU01. The sequence continues at coordinate 2,076,248 of CAWDDH010000003.1, read as the reverse complement.
CACGTGATCGATTTCGACGACCTGGTGCGGTTGAGCGCGCAGGCCCTCGAGCAGGAGCCCGAGTTCGCCGCCACCCAGCGCTGGCGGTTCCGCCACCTCTTCGTCGACGAGTTCCAGGACGTCAGCCGCGCCCAGCTCCGGCTGCTACGAGCCTGGCTCGGCGAGCGAACCGACCTCTGCGTCGTCGGCGACCCCGACCAGGCGATCTACTCCTTCGCCGGGGCGGACCCGGGTTATCTCACCCGCTTCGGCGAGCACTTCCCCGGCGGAGCCACGGTGCACCTGGAGCGGAACTACCGGTCGACGCCCGAGATCGTGAACGCCGCCCGCGCCGTGCTGCCCGCGGCCGAACGCGCGGCGGTCGAGGCCGCGGGCTCCCCCGGCCCCGCCCCGACGGTCACGACCTATCCCGACGGCGACGCCGAGGCCCGCGGCATCGCGGCGCGGATCCGGGACGCCCACACCGGCGACCGACCCTGGTCGGCGATGGCGGTGCTGTACCGCGTGAACGCGCAGTCGGCGCCGTTCGAGGAGGCACTGCGACGCGCCGGCATCCCTTGCCGCGTCCGGGGCGACCGCGCCTTCCTCGACCGGCCCGAGGTGCAACAGGCGCTGCGTGCCCTCGAGAAGATCGGCACCGCGGCCCCCGGCCGGGAGTTCGCCGACCACCTGACCGATCTCGTGACCGACGCCACCGAGGCGAGCGAGGAGCAGCGGACCCACCGCGAGGCGATCGTGGCACTCGGCCACGAGTACCTGGCGGTCGCGAGCGGCCGGGGCACCGTGGGCGAGTTCATCGACTTCCTCGGGACCTCCCTCCGGGGGCCCGACGACGGCGGGATCTCCACCGACGCCATCGACCTCCTCACGTTCCACCGGGCCAAGGGCCTCGAGTGGGACACCGTGTTCGTCGCCGGGCTCGAGCGCGGTCTCGTGCCGATCTCGCACGCACAGGGCGACCACGACGCGCTCGCCGAGGAGCGCCGGCTGCTGTACGTCGCGCTCAGTCGGGCCGAGCGCTCGCTCCACCTCTCCTGGGCGTCCCAGCGCGATCGTGGATCGCGCACGAGCAACCGGACCGCGAGCCCGTACCTCGGCGAGGTCGAGCGGGCCATCGCCGGGATCACCGAGCCGCCCCCGGACCGCGACGTGAACCGTCGCGGGGCGCGTGCCGCGCGGGCTCGGCTCTCCGCGGTCAACGACGGTGAGCTCGCGCCCGCGGAGCGGCCGTTGTACGACGCGCTCGTCGAGTGGCGCCGGGATCTCGCGCGAGCGTCGGCGATCCCCGCGTATGTCGTGTTCGACAACAAGACGCTCCGTGCACTCACGCGCGCCCGTCCGGCCAGCCCGATCGAGTTGCTCGACGTGTCCGGCGTCGGTCCGGTCAAGGTCGAGCGCTACGGCGCCGCGGTGCTCGAGATCGTCAACCGCCACGCAGCCGCCTCGGGCTGACGATCCACGCCTCGCGGGAACAGCGCGTCCGCGGCCGACGAGTACCGTCGCCCGAGTGCACCGATTCGACGAGGACACCGAGAAGATCGCGCGGCTCTGCTTCGATTACGCGATCGACCGGCTGCGCATGGAGGACGTCCCCCTCGATCAGCCCCGCACGCTCGCCGAGCTCACTGCCGAGATCGGGCCGACGATCGACGCCGCCGGGCACGACCCGGAGACGGTCATCGCGTGGTTCGCCGAGACGCTCGCCCCCGCGTGCATCTCGGCCGACAGCACGCGCTTCCTGAGCTTCATCCCGGTCGCGCCGACGAAGGCCAGTCAGCTCTTCGACGTCGTGGTGTCCTCGTCGGCGATCTGCGGCTCGGACTGGCTCGAGGCGGCGGGCGCGATCTACGCGGAGAACCAGGCGCTGCGCTGGGTCGCCGACCTCGCCGACTATCCACCGGAGGCGGGCGGTTGCTTCGTCTCGGGTGGGTCGGCGGGCAACCTCTCCGCCCTGGTCGCCGCCCGGTCGGCCGCGTCCGAACACCGCACGCGACCGGATCGCTGGCGCGTCGCGCTCTCGGACCAGGCGCACAGCTCACTGATCAACACGCTGCGGATCATGGACGTCGAGCCCATCGTCGTGCCGACCGGTCCGGACGACCGGCTCACCGGTGACGCGCTGCGCGCCGTCCTCGCCGAGCACCCCGACGCCGGCGACCTCTGCGCCGTCGTCGCGACGGCCGGCACGACCAACACCGGCACCATCGACGACCTCGCCGGCGTCGCCGCGGTTGCGCACGAGCGCGGGTTGTGGATGCACGTCGACGGCGCCTACGGCCTCGCCGGCCTCGCCGCGCCGAGCATCCGCGGCCGCTACCGCGGGATCGAGCACGCCGACTCGTTCGTCGTCGACCCCCACAAGTGGCTCTTCGCCCCGTTCGACTGCGCGGCGCTGCTCTACCGAGATCCGGCCGCCGCGCGCCGCGCGCACTCGCAGCACGCGCCGTACCTCGACCCGATCCGCGCCCAGGAGAACTGGGACCCGGCCGACTACGCGTACCACCTGACCCGCCGGGTTCGGGGCCTGCCGTTCTGGTTCTCCCTTGCCGTGCACGGCACCGACGCGTACACGCAGGCCGTCGAGCGAACGCTGGCGGTCACCCGCGACGCCGCGGCGCGTATCGCCGCCGCCGACCACCTCGAGCTCGCGCTCGAACCCCCGCTCACCGTCGTGGTCTTCCGGCGGCACGGCTGGGACCCGGCCGACTATCAGCGCTGGTCCGACGCGATGCTGCGCGACCAGCGACTGTTCGTCCTGCCGACCACCTACCACGGCGAGCTGATGCTCCGTGCGGTGTATCTCCACCCGGAATGCGGGCCGGAGGTCACCGACGAGATGGTCGCGTCGCTCGCCTGACTGCGGCCCGGCCGCTCAGCACGCGGACCAGAGCCCCCGCCCGGCGTTGCGCGCCGTGAGCTCCGTCTCGAGCATGACCCGGCCGTACGCACCGTTGGGCGGGATCACCAGCAGGCGGGCGTACCCACGCGCCAGGAGCACCTGGTTGAAGTTCCGACCGTCGACGAACACGTACGCGAGCAGCCGCCCGTAGACGTCGCGGTGCTCGGCGTCGAGCTCGAGCGTGACCGCGCGACCCGTCAGCTCGCGAGCGGCGAAGTCCGACGCTTCCGGCCCGAAGCACTCGACGCCCTTCGTGGGATGGTGCGTCTCGGGTGTGTTGATCCCGAGCAGACGGACCGTGTCGGGGCCGGTCGCGGTCAGGACGTGGACCGTGTCGCCGTCGACGGTCTCGGTGACGGTCGCGGCGAGCCGGACCGCGCCGGGCGTGCGGGAGCTGGGGTGGGCACCGGGTTCGGAACGACCGAGCCACCACCCCCCGAGCGAGGCGGCGGCGAGGATCGCCACGACCACGGCTCGGGAGGGAGCCATGGCGCCGAGGCTACCGGCCCCGATCGTGGGTACGCCCCGGGCCGGGCCCGGGCTCCTAACGTGGGTGTGCCCATGGACCGAGTTCGCCGTCTCATCGTCGCGATCGTCGTGCTGGTCGTCGCCGGCCTGGTCGTGCTCGTCGTCACGGTCCGACCCGGCCTCCGCGAGCACGCCGATGCCCTGGACACGTCCTGGAAGCCACTCGTCGCCCCGCTGGACCAGCGCTACCTCGCGCTGCATGGCGTCGTCGACGGGTTGAAGGCCGCCGGGGCGACCGACCGCGCCGTGACCCGCCAGCTGACCGCCGCGCTCGACCGGTGGACCGTCGTGCGCACCGGGACCGACGCCGAGGTCCAGGTCGAGAGCGCGAACCGGCTCGAGGCGCTCGCGGCGCGGGCCGCCGCGCTCGCCCACACCCCCCGCCTGTCCGAGAACCCCGCCCTGCGGGCCACCATCGCGGCATTCGACGCCAAGCGTCCGGCGGGGAAGATGCTCGAGACCTACCAGCAGAACGTCCTCAGCTACCAGCACGACCGCGACGGGTTCTGGAGCCGGATCGTGGCGCGCCTCGACGGCTATCCGATGCGGCCCACGTTGCAGCTCACGGCCTGATCCGGTGACCGCACTCCCACCGACGACGCCGCTCGCGATCCTCGGCGGCGGTCAGCTCGGCCGCATGCTCGCCCTCGCGGGCGTCGCGCTCGGTGTCGAGGTCCGCTCACTCGACCCGTCGCCGGGAGCGCCGGCCGGCGCGGTCAGCACCCTCGTGGTCGGCGGCCTCGACGACCTCGACGCCGCGCGCGCGACCGCCGCGGGCAGTCGCGTCGTCACCTACGAGTGGGAGGGCGTGCCGGCGAGCACGGTGCGCGCGCTCGCCGAGACCGGCTTCGTCGTCCACCCGTCCATCGAGGCGCTGGCGGTATCCCAGGACCGACTGCTCGAGAAGACCGCGTTCACCGAGCTGGGGATTCCCGTGGCCGCGTTCGCGCGGGTCGACACCGAGGCCGACCTCGCAGCCGCGGCACGCCACCTCGGGACGCCGGCGATCCTCAAGACCCGTCGGGGCGGGTACGACGGCAAGGGACAGCACGGGGTCGACGATCCGGCCCAGGTCCCGGCGGCGTTCGCGGCCCTCGGCCCCCGCGGACCGCTGATCCTGGAGCGCCGCATCGCGTTCGACCGGGAGCTCTCGATCCTCGCCGTCCGCGGCGCGGACGGCGATCTGCGGACCTGGCCGCTGACGGCCAACGAGCACCGCGCCGGGATCCTGCGGACCTCGACCGCACCCGCGCCGGGCGTCACGCCGGCGCTGCAGCGGACCGCCGACGACCACGTCCGCGCGCTGGTCGAGTACTTCGACTACGTCGGCGTGCTCGCGCTCGAGCTGTTCCAGGAAGGCGACACGCTCCTCGCGAACGAGATGGCGCCACGGGTGCACAACTCGGGGCACTGGACGATCGAGGGCGCTGTGACCAGCCAGTTCGAGAACCACGTGCGGGCCGTCCTCGGCTGGCCCCTCGGGGACACGACGCTCCGGGGCCCCAGCGTCATGCGCAACTGCATCGGCACGCTGCCGGACCCGGCGGCGGTGCTCGACCTCCCCGGCGTGCACCTGCACCGGTACGGCAAGTCGCTGCGCCCCGGGCGCAAGGTCGGCCACGTGACGGTCACCGGGCCCGACGCGGCCACGACGGCCGAGCGGCTCGCGGCCCTCGAGGCCCGGCTCCCCTCCGACGGGGGCTGAGCCGGACGGCCCCCTCCTCGAAGGTGGGGATTTGCAGCGAATTTGAGGTTTCGCGAGTTCAGTGAAACTTCTCGCGCTGCCGATATCTGCATCGTCACCCGGTCCCGTCCCGAGGTTCGATGCCATGCCCAGTCGATCCACCCTCGCCGCCAGCCTCACCCTGACCGCCAGCCTCATCAGCGGCGCCGTCGCGATGGCCGCGACCACGACCGGGCCGGCCCCGTCGGATACCGCCGGCGCCGCGACGACCGCGAAGCCGACGACGACGACCGCTCCGGCCGCGACCCCGCCGCCGGGCCAGGACCCGCTCACCACGCTGATGCTCGCCGTGGCCGCGCAGAACCAGCACGGCGGGACGGCTCCGAAGGGCTCGTCGCCGGCGGTTGGCGCCGCGTGGTTCGGTGGCGGCGGATCGACCTCCGCCAGCGCGGCGGCGCCGAGCGGCGGCCCCAGCAACAAGAAGTCGGACGGCGAGGGCACCCACACGTCGAACCCGGCCCCGGCCGCCCCCGCGCCCACTTCGCCGCCGGCGACGGCGGCGCCCGCGCCGACCACGACCCCGACCACCGCCGCGCCCTACAACTGCTCCGGCAGCGACGACGGGATGTCCGAGGCCTACAAGCACGCACGCGAGGAGTACTGCCATGCGCACGGCCACGGCGACTAGGCGATCCCGTCCCGCAGCCGCGAGCCGCGTGCTCGCGACGGGCCTGAGCACCACCGCCACGTTCATCATCGTGGCGGTGCTCGCGTCGGGCGCCCCGGCGAGCACCGCGACGTCCGCGCTGTCGTCGAGCCCGGCGGCCGCGGTGACCCCGACCGGCTCGGCCACCGGGACGGGCGCGGCCGCAGCCTCGGGGACTCCCGCCGGTACGCCGGCAGCCGGCGCGCCCCCGACCCCCGCGGAGACGGCCGCGGCCGCAGCCTCGGGGACCACCGCGCTCGGTGGCGCGGGAGCGACGCCGGCCCCCGCTGCCGCCGCGAGCACCGCCGGATCGGCCCCCGCCGCCGCGCCGTCCGCCCCGTCGGCGCCCGCGCCCGCGCCCGCCCGCGCCGAGCCCCGCGCCCACGTCGCCGCCGGTGACGGCGGCACCGACCCCCGCGCCGACGAACCCGCCCCCGCCGCCTCCGCCCGCGCCGCCGAAGACCACCGGGAGCTGACCACATGGATCTCGATCCGAAGACGTGGTGGTACGTCACGCGTGCCTCCGGGTTCGTCGCGTGGGCGCTACTCGCCATCGCGGTGCTCTGGGGCCTGTTCATCACGAACAAGACGCTCACCAAGAGCACCGCGCCCGCGTGGGTGCTCGACCTGCACCGTCACCTCGGTGGGTTGGCAGTCGTGTTCGTCGCGATCCACGTGGGGGTGCTCCCCCTCGACGGGTTCACCCACTGGACCTGGCAGGACCTCGCGGTGCCGATGCACAGCCCCTGGCACCCGGCGGCGATCGCCTGGGGCATCGTGTCGATGTACCTGTTGCTCGCGATCGAGGTCACGTCGCTCCTCGGGCGGCGCTTCCCGAAGAAGTGGTGGCGACGGGTGCACGTGCTCTCGTTCCCGCTCTACGTCCTGGCGTCGATCCACCTCTTCGCGGCCGGTACCGACGCCGGGAACCCGATCGCGCGGTGGATGGTCGTGATGACCTCGACGCTCGTGGCATTCCTGGCGGGGGTCCGCGGTCTGGCCGCGGCCAAGCCTCGTGAGACCGGTCGATCGTCCCGCGTGCCGGCCCCGGCCCGGGCCGCGGCGGCGTCCGCCCCGGCGGCTTCGGCCATGGTCGGGACCCCCGAGGCCGTCTCACCGGCTGCGGCGGGCGCACCGGACGTGCCAGTGCCAGTACCAGTGGCAGCGGTCGCCGCGGTCCCACCGGTCGGCAGGTACCCCGGGTTCGGTTTCGGCGATCTCCTGCCTCCGAAGACCGCCCGATCGCTCCCCGGGGCCTCGGCCCGCACGGCAACGGGCGTACCGGCCGGCGAGTCGGACCCCGGTGGCGTCATGCCGGCGGGAACCGGACCGTGTCGCGGCCTGCACCCACCCACGATCGAGGAGCGGGCGGAGCGGATCCGCGCGCAGTCACGGGGCGCCGCCGAGCGCGCGCGGGCGGGATCCGAGCAGACCGATCGCATCCCGGCTTCGGTCCGGGAGGCCGTCGCCGCCCAACGGCGCGCCGAGTAGCGACGCGGTCCGGCCAGGCGGTTACCGCACCGCGCCGCCGGCACGCAGTGCTTCGACCTCCTCCGCGCCGAAGCCCCAGTCACCCAGGACCTCGTCGGTGTGCTGACCCGGCCACGCCGGCGGACGCTGGATCGCACCCGGGGTCCGGCTGAACCGGGGCGCGGGTGCGGGCTGGAGCACACCGTGGTCCTCCACGATCGTGCCGCGTGCCTGCAGGTGCGGATGGTCGACCGCCTCGTCCATCGTGAGCACCGGTGCGAAGCACACGTCGGTCATCTCCAGCACCTCGCACCACTCGTCACGAGTGCGCGACTTGAAGAGCGCGGTGAACCGCTCACGCAGCTCGGGCCACATGGACTGGTTCATCTGATCGCCGAGCGCGACGTCGTCGGAGAGTCCGAGCCGCTCGATCAGCTCGGCGTAGAACTGCGGCTCGAGCGAGCCGAGTGAGATGAACGAGCCGTCAGCGGTCTCGTACGTGTCGTAGAAGGGCGCCCCGGTGTCGAGGACGTTGGTGCCGAACGGCCCCCACATGCCGAGCGAGCGGAAGCCCCACATCATCGCCATGAGGATCGCCGAACCGTCGACCATCGCGGCGTCGATCACCTGGCCGGCGCCGCTCCGGCCCGCCTCCACGAGCGCGCACGCGACGCCGAACGCCATGAGCATGCCGCCGCCACCGAAGTCACCGACGATGTTGATCGGCGGGGTGGGCTTCCCGCCGGCCCGGCCGAAGTGACCGAGCGCGCCGCCGAGCGCGATGTAGTTGATGTCGTGCCCCGCCGCCTGGGCGTACGGGCCGTCCTGGCCCCAGCCGGTCATGCGGCCGTAGACGAGGCGCGGGTTGCGGGCAAGGCAGGTGTCGGGGCCGATGCCGAGGCGCTCGGCGACGCCCGGTCGGAACCCCTCGACCAGCGCGTCGGCCTGCTCGACCAGGCGCAGCACGGTCTCCACGCCCTCGGGATGCTTCAGGTCCACGCCGATCGAGCGCCGCCCGCGGTTGAGGACCTCGAGGTTGGGACGGTCGAAGTTGCCCGCCACGGACTGGGCCCGGTCGACCCGGACGACGTCCGCGCCCATGTCGGCGAGCATCATCGCGGCGAAGGGTCCGGGCCCGATGCCCGCGATCTCCACGACCTTGATTCCCGACAGCGGTCCCGACACGGCGTGCTCCTGGCTTCGGCGGCGGCCCGGCACGTTACGCGGGCCCCCATCGCGTCGTCAGATCCGAACCGACCGTCAGAAGCTCAGGGCGAGGCCGGGACGGGGCCAGGGAATCGACACCAGCTTGCCGGTGCCGGACATGGTCACGAACGCTGTCGACAGGTCCGGACCGCCGAAGCAGACGTTGGTGACGAGCAGGTCCGGCAGGGCCACGTGCTCGACTCCCGCGATGCCCGAACCGTCCGCGTCGGGCGCGATCACGGTGAGGCCGCCGTTGAAGATCGTCCCCACGACGACGTGGCCTTCGCCGTCCACGCCCAGCGAGTCGAGCAGCTGCATGCCGGGCAGCCCGGCGAGGAGCGTCCCGCCGTTCCCGACCGGGCCGCCGGCGCCGAGCACCCCCGGCGATTCGACCGGCCACCAGAAGACGCGGCCGGTGTGGGTCTCCGCGACGTAGAGGCGGTCGCCCGCCGGGGAGAGCCCAATGCCGTTGGGCGAATCGAGGGGGAAGATCGCCTCACGGATCGAGGAGCCGTCGGGAGCCGCGTAGTAGACGGCGCCGATGGTCTGGACCCGGCCGCGCTGCTTGCCGTGGTCGGTGAACCACATCCCGCCGGCGGCGTCGAAGACGAGGTCGTTCGGGCCGACGAGCTCGTGACCGTCGCACTCGGTGTAGAGCACCGTCACCTCGCCCGTGGCGAGATCCACGCGCTCGATCCGGCCGCCGGTGTAGTCGTCGGGCTGGACCGTCTTCGGCACGGTCATGCCCATGACCTCGTCGAAACCCCACCCGCCGCTGTTGCAGACGTACGCGGCGCCGTCGGGCCCGATCGCGAGACCGTTGGGGCTGCCGCCCGGGGTCGCGACCACGTCCGTCCGGCCGTCCGGGTGCACCCGCCGCACGGTGCGTCCCTTGAGCTCGACGCAGAGCAGCGTGCCGTCGGGCATCCACACCGGACCCTCGGGGAACTCCAGGCCGGTCGCGATCTCGGTGATCTCCATGGTTCCCTCCGGTTCGGTGCTGCCTCGCGGTGCATTCGAGCGCGTGCGCGCCCATCGGGGCAAGAATGCGCGGCATGAAGATCAAGCTGGATCCCCAGGACGAGTACCTCCACCCGCTCGAGGACGCCTCGAACTTCAACGAGAGCATGTACTTCAACGTGTACGACCCCACCGAGCGCGTCGGTGGCTTCCTCCGGCTCGGCAACCGCGCGAACGAGGGCTACGCCGAGATGACCACCTGTCTCTACCTGCCCGACGGGCGCGTCGGCTTCATGTTCGGACGACCCGAGATCTCGCACAACGACGCCTTCGACGCCGGCGGAATGCGCTTCGAGGTCGTGACGCCCTTCGAGTCGCTGAAGACCTCCTACACCGGCAAGGTCGCGCTCCTCGACGACCCATTGCAGATGGCCCATCCCCGCAAGGCGTTCACCGAGAACCCGTGGGTCGACGGTCACGTCGAGCTGGACTACCGCGGCATCGCACCCATGTACGGCGGCGAGCCGGTGAACGACGACGGCACCCCCCTCACCGAGGACCTCTCTGGAGGCTTCGCGCGGGGTCACTACGAACAGCACGTCGGCGCGCGGGGCGTGATCCGCGTCGGCGACGAGGAATGGGCCGTCGACGGCTTCGGCCTGCGCGACCACTCCTGGGGCCCGCGCTACTGGCAGGCGCCGTGGTGGTACCGGTGGCTCACGATGAACTTCGGCGAGGACGCCGGCTTCGTCGTCTCGATCGTCACTTCACGCGACGGGAAGCAGCGCATCGGAGGTATGGCGCTGGAGGACGGCGCGTACACCCACATCGACCGGGCGACCATCGACACCGATTGGACCGGCGACGACGTCTACCACCAGGAGATGCGCATCACGGCCGGCGCCGGCGACCGTGAGTACGAGATCACCGGATCGGTGCTCAACCTCATCCCGCTGCGCAACCGCCGCGAGTCGCCCGAGGGCGAGCAGCTCGTCACCCGGATCTCCGAGGGGATGACCGAGTGGCACTGGGACGGGCAGACGGGATACGGCCTCTCCGAGTACCTCGACCAGATCGTCGACGGAAGGCCGGTCGGCGCGTCCTGACCGCCGCTCGACTACCGGTTGCGGAAGGTGGCGTCGGCGATGAGCGGGGCGTCGGCGTCGAGCTGCCAGAGCGCCAGCGCGGCCTCGGCCGGATCGTCCGCGGCCGCGCGCTCGGGGAGCCCCGCGAAGCCGAGCAGCTGACGGGCGCGCGTCGGGAGTGTCCGGGCGATCTCCGGGCCGACGCCGAGTGGGACCGCCTCCTCGGGCGTCAGCCAGCCGACGAGATAGGAGAGGTACAGCGCCTTGCGCCAGCGATCGGTCGTGCGGTTGGCCCCACCACCGTGCAGGAGGCTGCCGACGTACACGAGCGCATCGCCGGGCTCGAGCTCGACCTGCTTCGACATCGACGCGTCGAATGGCCGGTCGAGCGGCCACCGATGGCTGCCGGGCACGACATGGGTCGCGCCGACGTCTGCGTCGTAGTCGCCGAGGGCGACGAGCACCGAGATCTGCAAGGGAACCCGCAGCTGCGCCGCGAGGTTCCAGTTGAGGTCGTCGCGGTGGAGCGCCTGGCGCTGGTTGCCCGGCCCGATGAAGATCGTCTCGGACTGGCTCATCCAGTAGTCGCCGCAGTACGGGAGCAGCACACGGTCGGCGATCTCGAGCAGCGTCGGATGCAGGAGGTACTCGTCGACGAACGCGCGGCTCTTGGCCGCGATCCCCTGCACCCGGATCGTGTTGGTGCCGTAGAAGCTGTCGTCGAAGCCGTCGCGGAACCCGGGGCGGCGCGACGCGACCGCGGGCGCGAGCTCGGCGTCGATGCGATCCACCGCGGCCTCCTCGAGCAGGCCCTCGACGACCAGGCCGCCGTCGCGGTCGATCGTGGAGAGCAGGAGATCGGAGTCGGCGTCCGGGGCCAGCCGCGCGAGACCGCTCGAGGAGGATGTCGCAGGTCGGCGGGCCCACGCGGTGCCGAGAAGGGCGGATGCGCGTGAGAACAAGATGATCAGTCTCCCAGGCTCGGAGGTTCCGATCTGGGATCGACCAGTGTGACCCGCGGCATGAGCACATTCCAGGCAGGGCCCGGGGTGCCCGTGCTCAGTCCGTCCGGACCGCCCGGCCACTCGACATCGCCGTGAGGATCCGGGGCCCCTGGAGGGTGAACCTGGACAACTCGACCACGTCGAGGCCGGCCGCGGTCGCCAGCTCGGCGGGGTCCCGGGTGAGCCGGCAGCCGCCCGCGATCCGGCGCTGCACTGGCTCGAACCGCTGCTGGCGGGCGAAGACCTTGGGGTCCTCGCTCCGGCCGTGCTCGACGAAGTGCAGCGCGCCGCCGGGCCGCAGCACGCGCCGGATCTCCCCCATCGCCGCGTCGACGTCGTCGATGGTGCAGAGCGTGAACGTCGACAGCACCGCGTCGACACTGGCGTCCTCGATGGGCAGGGACGCCCCGTCGAGGCCGACGAACTCGACCGGCGGGTGCCGCGTGCCGGCCATTCGCTTCTCCGCCAGCGCGCGAGCGCGAGTGGACGGCTCGACCGCCAGCACCCGCTCGACCTCCGGTGGGTAGAGCACGACGTTCGGGCCGCTGCCGAACCCGATCTCCACGACGGTGCCGGTCAGGCCCTCGAGGGCCGGCCGGCGCACCGGGTGCATGCGCTTGGTGCCGCAGGTCAGGTCGACGATGTGCGGCAGGACTCGCTCGGTGTACCAGCTCATGCGACGAGGGTAGCGATCGGATCCGCCGCGGGTCTGTGCCGCTAGCTTGCGGACGTGGAGGCAGTGTCCGGCGAGCACCTCGCACGCGTGTGCGCACGCCACCTCGGCGCCGGCGTCTCGGTCGACGGGCTGCACCGGCTCAGCGGCGGCGCCTCCCGGGAGACGTGGTCCTTCGACGTGACCCGCCCGGACGGCACGATCGACGCGCTCGGTGCTGCGCCGCGACCCGGGCGCGAGCGTCGGCGGCACCGACCGGTCGACCGAGTTCGAGCTCCTGCGCGCCGCGGCAGCGGGCGGCGTGGCGGTCCCCGAGACGCGCTTCCTCCTGGACCAGGAAGACGGTCTCGGCGCCGGCTTCGTGATGACCCGGATCGACGGCGAGACCATCCCGCGCAAGCTGCTCCGCGATCCCGAGTACGCACCCGCCCGCGCGGTGATCGTGCGCCAGTGCGGGGAAGCAGCGGCGGCGATCCACGCCATCCCGGTGCGATCGCTCCCGCACCTGCCCCATCAGGACGCGGCCGCGCTGGTCGGGCAGTTCCGCGGCGTGATCGACGCGCTCGGCGAGCCGCATCCCGCCTTCGAGCTCGGACTCCGCTGGCTCGCCGACCGCGCGCCGGAGCTCCCGCCGACCGAGCCGGCGCTCGTCCACGGCGACCTCCGCAACGGCAACCTCATGGTCGGCCCCGAGGGCCTGCGCGCCGTGCTCGACTGGGAGCTCGCCCACGTGGGCGATCCCGTCGAGGACCTGGGCTGGTTCTGCGTCCGGTCGTGGCGCTTCGGGAACGTGGACCGGCGTGCCGGCGGGTTCGGTTCCGCCGAGGAGCTGCTCGCGGCGTACGCCGCGGCCTCCGGCCGAGCCGTCGCACCCGACCACCTGGACTTCTGGGAGGTCTTCGGGACGCTCAAATGGGGCGTGATCTGCGAGATGCAGACGTTCTCGCACCTCCAGCAGCTCGTCCGCTCGGTCGAGCTGGCCGCCCTCGGCCGGCGCGTCGCCGAGAACGAGTGGGACCTGCTCGACCTGATCGACCCTGACGGGGGCACGAACGCGGCCGGCGACGAGCCGACCGGGCCGGCCGGCGGGTCCGACACCACCGCTTTCGCCGGAATGCACGACCGGCCGACCGCGTCCGAGCTCGTCGAGGCGGTCCGCGAGTACCTCGAACGCGACGTCATGCCGATCGAGGGCCGGGTCGGCTTCCACGGCCGCGTCGCCGCACGGGTCCTCGCGATGGTCGAGCGAGAGCTCGCGCTCGGCCCCGCCCAGCACGCCGCCGAGCTCGCGCGCCTGCGCGACCTGACCGGGCAGGACGGGACGGCGCGGGACCTGCAGGCGGCACTGGCCGCGGGCATCCGCGCCGGCGGGTACGACGACCGCGCCGCCGAGGTGCTCCGCGTCGTCCGGGCATCCGTGCGTGCGAAGCTCGCGGTCGGGAACCCCGACTACGTCGAACTCGGTCGCTGAAAGGCAACTCGTGCGCATCGCCACCTGGAACGTCAACTCGCTGAAGGCCCGCCTCCCGCGCGTCGAGGAGTGGCTCGAGTACGCCGCGCCCGACGTGCTGTGCCTCCAGGAGACCAAGCTCGCGGACAAGAACTTCCCCGCGCTGGCGTTCTCCGCGCTCGGATACGAGAGCGTGCACCACGGACACAACCAGTGGAACGGCGTGGCGATCCTGTCGAAGGTCGGGATCGAGGATCCGCAGAACGGATTCGGCGAGGGCGTCGAGGACCCCTACGAGGCCGATGCCCGCATGCTCACCGCGACCTGCGGCGGCATCCGGGTCACGAGCGTGTACGTCCCGAACGGTCGCGAGGTCGCGAGCGAGTTCTACGACCGCAAGCTCGTGTGGTTCGAGCGGCTCGCCGAATGGCTCGAGGTCAACTTCACCCCCTCCGACCCGCTCGTGGTGACGGGCGACTTCAACGTCGCGCCCGAGGACCGGGACGTCTGGTCGATGAAGGCCTTCGCCGGCGCGACCCACGTGACCGAGCCCGAGCGGGTGGCCGTCCGTCGGCTCGAGGAGTGGGGGCTCGTCGACACGTTCCGGCAGGTCTACGACCAGGAACGGCTCTTCAGCTACTGGGACTACCGGGGAGGCGACTTCCACCAGGGCCGCGGCATGCGCATCGACCTCGTCCTCGCCACCCCGCCGGTCGCCGAACGGGTCACCTGGGCACTCGTCGACCGCAACGCCCGCAAGGGCAAGCAGCCGTCGGACCACGCCCCGGTCCTCGTCGACCTCCGTGACTGACGCGGCGCCGACCCCTATCCTCCCCCGCCATGACCTCTGAGACCACCGTCACGCTCCACCTCCTCCCGTCGTTCCCCGGCCGTGATCGGCGCGATCGTCGTCGCGGTCGTGCTCGTCCTGGCCGGCGGCGCCTTCGTCGCCTACAAGCTGACCAGGACGAACGACGCCGGTGAGCCGGCGTACAAGGTCGCCAAGAGCGTCCAGACGGCGCTGGACGCCCACGACACCGCCCAGCTCACGACGCTCTCGACCCCGGCGGGCAAGGCCGCGCTGCTGAAGCTGACCAGCGACGACGTGAACGGGCTGGCCTTCGGCGGATGCTCGTCGATCGGCGGAACCACCCCGTCGAAGGGCTGCGTCTTCGACCGACCGGGCGGTCAGCTGACGATCGTGCTGGTCCGGTCCGGCAAGGACTGGAAGGTGAAGGCGGCCACCCTCGGCCCGGCCGGCCTCCCGCCGACGAGCGCGGGGTCCGCCACCACCGGCACGCCCTGACCCCGGACGCGGAAGGGGCGGCGCCTCGGCGCCGCCCACTTCGATCCTGCCGGTCGCCCTCGGTGACTACTTGCGGGACTTCAACGCCTCGATGAGCTTCGGGACGACCTTGTGGACGTCGCCCACGATGCCGAGGTCGGCGACCGAGAAGATCGGCGCCTCGGCATCCTTGTTCACGGCGATGATGTTGTCCGAGCCCTTCATGCCGACCATGTGCTGGGTTGCGCCGCTGATGCCGAGCGCGATGTAGACCTTCGGCTTCACGGTCTTGCCGGTCTGGCCGACTTGCTTCGAGTACGGCACCCAGCCGGCGTCGACGATGGCACGCGACGCACCCGACGCTCCGCCGAGGATCTTGGCCAGCTCGTCCACGAGCGGCTCGTAGTTCTCCGCCGCACCGATGCCCCGCCCGCCGGAGACGACGACGGTCGCCTCCTCGAGCTTCGGCCCTTCGCGCTCCTCGACGTGGCGCTCGAGCACCTTCGCCTCGGCCGCGCGGCCCGCGTCGACCGCACCGACCTCGACGATCTCGCCGGCCGCGGCACCGCCGGGCTCGGCGACGAAGGACTTCGGCCGGATCGCCGCCAGGCACGGGCCGGGACCGTCGAACGTGGTGTCGACGAGCACGTTGCCGCCGAAGATGGCGGTGCCGACCGTGATCGTGTCCCCGTCGACCGACAGCGTCATGCCGTTGGTGAGCACGGTGCGGTCCAGCTTCGCCGAGAGCCGCGCGATCGCGTCACGACCGTCGTAGCTCTGCGCGAAGAGGACGAGGTCGGGCGACTCCGACGCGGCGAGCTGGGCCACCGCGGCAGCACCCACGACCCCGGCCAGGCTGTCGCCGGCGTCGACCACGTACACCTTGGCGGCGCCGTACTCGCCGAGGGCCGGAGCGACGGTCGCCGCCTCGGGCCCGACGTAGACACACTCGACGTCGCCGAGCTCGCGGGCCTTGGTCAGCAGCTCGAGCGTGGCGGTGGTGGGCTTCTCGCCCTCGGACTCTGCGTACACCCAGATCTTCATGTCGTCTCCTACATCTCTCCGCTCGTGGCGCCTGCGGCGCCGGGCCGCGCGGCCCGGCTCGGGCAGCGCAGGATGCCTGCGCCGCTGATCCTCGCCTCCGGTCAGATGACCTTGAGCCCGTCGAGGAACTCGACGATCCGCTGGAAGGTCTCGCCGTCGTCCTCGATCTTCTCGCCGGCTTCACGGGCCGGCGCGGCGGCGACGTTCGTGATGGTCTGGTGCGGCGCGATCGCCTCGTCGCTCAGATCGAGATCGTGGGCGGTCACCTCGTCGACCGGCTTGGACTTGGCGGCCATGATCCCCTTGAAGCTCGGGTACCGCGGCTCGACCACACCGGCGGTCACGCTCACGACGGCGGGGAGCGAGGCCTCGACGACGTCGTACCCGGCCTCGGTCTGGCGCTGGATCCTGGCGGAAGTGCCCTCGATGTGGACCTCCTTGGCGAAGGTCAGCGACGGCCAGCCGAGGAGCTCGGCCACCTGCGCCGGGATCGTCCCGGTGTAGCCGTCGGTCGACTCGGTCGCGGTGAGCACCAGGTCCACCTCGCCGGCCCGCTCGACACACCGGGCGAGCACCTTGGCCGTCGTGAGGGCATCGGCACCGGCGAGCGCGCCGTCGGAGACGAGGATCGCCTTGGCGGCGCCCATCGCGAGCGCCGTACGCAGCCCGGAGACCTCGCTGTTCGGGGCCATGGAGATCAGCGTGACCTCGCCGCCGCCGGCCTTGTCGACGAGTTGGAGCGCCATCTCGACGCCGTAGCTGTCGGACTCGTCGAGGATCAGCTTGCCCTCACGCTTCAGCGTGTGGTCACTGTCCAGCTCACCCGGCACCGCCGGGTCGGGGATCTGCTTCACGCAGACGACGACGTTCATACAGGTCGCTCCCAGACGTCTCGGAACGCGCCACGAGATCGGACGCTCCTCGGAATGCGGGCGAGATTCTGACCGCTCCCCCCGGCAGATGTCGAAGCGGGGCCCGCCGACGGTGGCGGGAGCCTCCGCTCAGGTGACGTCCCGGGCGCGGAACGCCAGCACCCCGAGCGCCGTCACGATCGCCGCGAGGATCAGGCAGGTCACGAGTCCCGAGCCCGGCGCGACCTCGAGGTGGTCGCCGAACCCTCCGCCGCGGACTCGGAGCGACGCACCCTGGAGAAACGGGGCCAGGTTCTCGAGCAGGAGATGGGGCCGCAGCCCGGTCAGCCGACCCGCGAGGATCCCCTCGATCCCCACGAGGTAGGCGAACCAGACCCCGAGCGCACCCACGGTGCCACGCGTGACCAGTGCCAGACCGGCGGTGATCATCGCCAGGAGGAGCACCCCGACGGCCCCACGGCCGATCACCGCGGCGAGGTTCGTCCAGAAGTCCGGCCCCAGGCCGCTGGTCGAACCCCGGACCGACGCCCCGATCCACCAACCGCCCACGAACACGGCCATGACGACGGCATAGAGCCCGACGGCACCCGTCGCGATCGCGACGAGGCGCGCCACCGCCAATCGGAGCCGTCGGGGCTCCCAGGTGAGCAGGGTCCCGAGGGTTCCGGCGCGGTAGTCGCCACCGACGCCGGTGGCGGCGAGCACCACGCCGAGGATCATCAGGTAGATCGCAACCGAGAGGGTCGCGGTCTCCTGCACGCCATCGGGTGCCTCGAACCAGAGCTTGCGGAGGTACATCGTGTGATCGCTGAAGCCCGTGCCGGTACTGCGCACCGCGTTGATCACGAGCGTGAGGGTCACGACGGCCAGCGCGCCGGCCAAGGTCCAGCGCAGCGCCCGGCGCGCGAGGAAGCGCCGCAGCTCGGAACCGAACAGCGCGTGGAACGTCACGGGATCTGCGCGTCGCGGCGCGTGAGCTCGAGGAACACGGTCTCGAGGTCCACCTCGTCGGGCACCAACTCGGAGAGATAGAGGCCGGCGCGTGCCAGGACCTCCGTGACGCGAGCTCCGGCATCATGCGGGAGCTCGACCCGCAGCCGGTCGGAGCCCTCGACCGCGGTCGCGCCGATGCCGGCCCGGCGCAGCACGATCGCGGCCGTCGCGGGATCGGCGACCCGGAGCATCAGCCCCGTCGGGCGTCCGAGCGCGAGCACCTCCTCGACGGTGCCCTGGGTGATGCGCACCCCGCCCTGGACGATCGCCACGCGGTCGCACATGAGCTGGATCTCGGAAAGCAGGTGGCTCGACACGAAGACCGTCCGACCCTCGGCGCCGAGCGACTTCACGAGGTCGCGCAACTCCTTCATCCCCTGCGGGTCGAGGCCGTTGGCGGGCTCGTCCAGGATCAGCAGTGCCGGGTCCTTCAGGAGCGCCGCGGCGAGGGCGAGGCGCTGCTTCATGCCGAGCGAGTACTTGGCCACGAGGTCGTCGGCGCGCGCCGCGAGCCCCACGCGCGCGAGCACCCGTTCGACCGCCTTCGGTCCGATCCCCTGGATGCGTCCGACCAGCTCGAGGTTGCGACGCCCGGTGAAATGCGGGAACAGCGCGGGACTCTCGACGATGGAGCCGATCCGCGGCATCACGGCATGTAGCGCCGGACCCGGCGCGACGCCCAGCACCGACGCGGTGCCACCACTCGGGCGCATGAGACCGAGCAGCATCCGGATGGTCGTCGTCTTGCCCGAGCCGTTGGGTCCGAGGAAGCCGAACACCCCACCCTCGGGGACCTCGAGGTCGAGCCCCGCGACGCCAATGCGCGATCCGAAGGTCTTGCGAAGCCCTGCCGCAATTATCACCGCCATGAGGATCGGCACCCTACCGGCCGGGTACCGTCCGACGGATGGGTGCACGGAACGACGCCGACCTCCTGATCATCGGCGCCGGGCCCGCCGGGAGCGCGGCCGGAATCACCTCCGCGCGCGCCGGACGCCACGTCGTCGTGGTCGACCGGGCCACGTTCCCACGCGACAAGACCTGCGGCGACGGCCTCACGACCGGCGCGCTGCGCTGGCTCGAACACCTCGGGGTGCCGCTGACCGAGCTCGAGGACTCTGTGCGCGTTTCGGACGCCGCGCTCGTGACGCCGCTCGGCCGTCGCATCGGGATCCCGCTTCCCCAGGAAGGCGAGCACGCGCGCGTCATGCGCCGGCGCGATCTCGACGCCGCGCTCGTGCACCGCGGACGGGCCGAGGGGGTGGAGGTCCTCGAGGGCCAGCCGCTGACCGGCATCAAGCCCGACGACGACGGCGTGGAGATCACGTTGGAGGACGGCCGGACCCTGCGCGGCGAGGTCGCGATCGCGGCCGACGGCCAGTACTCGGCGACTCGCCACCTCCTCGTCGGCGACGAGCCCCCCATCCGCGGCGAGTGGATGGCGTTCCGTCAGTACTTCCGGCGCGTCGACGACCTGAAGATCTGGGTGCTGTTCCTGAAGGAGCTGCTCCCCGGGTACGCGTGGGTGTTCCCACTGCCGGAGAACCGGGCGAACGTCGGATTCGGCATGCTCCGCCGGCCGGGGCTCACCGGCAAGCTGCTCGCGAAGACGTGGCGGAGCGTGCTGTCCAACCACGAGCTGCGCGACGTGCTCGGCCCGCGCGCCGAGCCCGAAGCGCCGCACCGCGCGTGGCCGATCCCGAGCCACCTCGACCCCGAGCGCCTCTCCATCGGACCCGTGCTCTTCAGCGGCGACGCGGCCGGCGTCGTGGACCCGATGACGGGCGAGGGCATCGCCCAGGCGCTCGAGACCGGCGCGCTCGCGGCCGAGGCGGTTCTCGCCGGCGGCGACACGCAGACGGTCGAGGCGCGCTACCGCGACTCGGTGGAGCAGGCCCTCGGGCGCGACCTGCGCCTCGCCGCGCGACTCCAGCGCATCCTGGCCCACCCCGCGGGCGCCGAGGTGGCGCTGCGGACCGTCGGCCTCTCGGCCTGGACCCGTCGCAACTTCGGCCGGTGGATGTTCGAGGACTACCCCCGCGCGATCCTCTCGACCCCCGACCGTTGGCACCGCCGAATGCTCACCTCGCCCGGCGCCTACGCCCCCTGACCCCACGCCTGCCCTGGCTCGGCCCCGACGCCTGAGGACCGCCCGCCTGTGCGCTCCCGATACGCGCCGGAAACCGCGCGTTTCGCGCGTCAGAACGGGCGCGACGGGCGCGACCGGGTCAGAGCGGGGTGATCACAGCGCCGGCGCCGGGCTCGACCAGCACCTTGGCGTGGCCCTCGGGATGGCCGAGGACGGCGAAGGCGTCGGGCACGCCGTCGATCCCGACGGTCCCGGTCACGAGCGGCGACGGGTCGATCTCGCCCTCCGCGAGCTGGCGCAGGGTGTCGGCGAACTCGGTGGGGTCGTAGTAGATGACGAACTGGAAGCGCAGCTCCTTCGCCACCGCGACGAGCGGCAGGAAGGAGTCGGTCTCCATGCACACGCCGACGACGGTGATGCGCGTCTGGGGTGGGACCGAGCGGCAGATGTCGTCGAGGATGCCGGGCACGCCGATGGCCTCGAAGACGACGGGCGTCGCACCGCCGGCCGCGCGCGTCCAGCCGTCCATCGCGGTCTCGACGCCCGGGTTCACCACGACGTCCGCGCCCATCGCGATCGCGAGCTCGCGTCGCCGGGGTGAGAAGTCGGCGGCGACGATCGGTGCGACGCCCCGACCCTCGAGGACCGCGATCAGCGCGAGTCCGATCGGTCCCGCGCCGAGGACGAGGGCGCCGTCACCGGGCGTCAGCTCCGACTTGTTGACCGCGTGCACCGCGACGGCGACGGGCTCGGTGAGCGAGGCGACACGCGGGTCCAGACCGTTCGGCACGGGGAGGCACATGCCCGCGGTGAGCAGCATGCGCTCCGCGAACGCGCCGGGGTAGTGGTTGGAGAAGCCGAGCAGCTCGACGCCCGTCGCGGTGAACGCCATCGGCATGCTGACCACGAGATCGCCGACGCCGGCGGGCAGCCCGTCCGTCCCGGGTCCGAGCTCGAGGACCTCGCCGCAGAACTCGTGACCCATGACGAAGTCCGCGTCCGGATCGAACGCGTCCTCGGCACCCGTCATCGACGCGAGCGCCAGCATCGAGTGCGCGTGACGCAGCGTGTGGAGATCCGATCCGCAGATCCCGCAGGCGGTCACCGCGATGAGCGCCTCGCCCTCACCAGGCGTCGGATCGGCGACCTCGTCCACGACCATCTCGCCCCGACGGGCCACGGCTGCACGCATGTCGCGCATCCTGGGGGGCGTTTGACCGTTCGGTCAAGCCGCGGGCACGCTGCCCGGCATGAGCATCGATTTCTCCCTCTCCCCCGAGCTCGAAGCGATCCGCGAGCGCACCCGCGAGTTCATCGACGACGTCGTGAAGCCCGCCGAGGTCCGCATCCGCGAAGCGGGCGACCGGAAATCGCTGATCGAGGGCATCGTCGAGATGCGGACCGAGGCTCAGAAGCGCGGCCTCTGGTTGCCGCACATGCCTCCGGAGTGGGGCGGGATGGGCCTCGGCCACGTCGAGCTCGCGATGGTGCAGGCCGAGGCGGCGAAGTCGGGATTCGGCCCCTATGCCATCAACGCCCAGGCACCCGACGAGGGCAACATGCACACCCTCCTGCACTGGGGCACCGACGAGCAGAAGGAGAAGTACCTCCGTCCGCTCTGCGAAGGACGCGCCCGCTCGTGCTTCGCGATGACCGAACCCGAGGTCGCCGGGTCGGACCCGACGCTGATCCGGACCCACGGGTACCAGGACGGCGACGAGTGGGTGATCAACGGCCACAAGTGGTTCATCAGCGGTGCGCGCGGCGCGACCTTCGCGATCCTCGTGTGCCGCACCGAGGACCAGCCCGAGATCAAGCAGGCCGCGAACTCGGCGTTCATCGTCGACCTCCCCCACGAGGGATGGAACGACGTGCGCGAGGTCGAGACCATGCACGGCTCGACCGGCCATTCCGAGATCGTCATCGAGGACCTGCGCGTCCACAACGACCAGATGCTCGGCGGCCGCGGCCAGGGTCACCTGCTCGGGCAGTACCGCCTCGGCCCGGCACGGCTCGCGCACTGCATGCGTTGGATCGCGCAGGCCGAGATGGCGCTCGACATGATGGTGGACCGGTCGTTGAACCGGTTCTCGCACGGGTCGATCCTCGCCGAGAAGCAGGGCATCCAGTGGATGATCGCGGAGTCCACGATCGAGCTGTACCAGGCGAAGCTGATGGTCCTGCACGCGGCGTACAAGATCGACCGCAAGGAGGACTTCAAGTCCGAGGTCTCGATGACCAAGCACTTCGTCGCCAACGCGCTCAACCGGATCATCGACCGTGCCATCCAGGTCCACGGCGCACTCGGCTACTCCACCGACACCCCGCTCGCGAACATGTTCCAGCACGCGCGTTGGGCCCGCTTCGCCGACGGTGCCGACGAGATCCACCTCATGCGCACCGCAGAACGTGCCATCGCCGCCTACAAGGACACCGGCACGACGGCGTCGGCCACCGGTTCACTCCCGATCTGACGCCCACCCGCGCCGAGGCATGGGCCGCCTCCGGACGCGAGCGGTAGCTTCCGCAGCCGTGACCGACGACGGAACCGACGACGCGGGCGACCTCGGACCCTGGCAGCCCGAGCTCGAGGAGCTGGCCCGACGCCGGGCACTCGCCGCGAAGATGGGCGGGGCGGAGAAGGTCGAGCGTCACCACGCCAACGGCAAGCTCACGGTGCGGGAGCGCATCGAGGCGCTCCTCGATCCCGGTTCGTTCCGCGAGGTCGGCGAGCTCACCGGCCGGGCGACGAGGGACGAGGACGGTGCCGTCACCGACGTCATGCCGGCCAACTTCGTCATGGGTCGCGGCCGGATCGACGAGCGGCCCGTCGTCGTGGGCGGCGACGACTTCACCGTCCGCGGCGGCGCGGCCGACGCCGCGATCTTCCAGAAGCAGGTCATGGCCGAGCGCATGGCGCACGACTACGGCCTGCCGATCGTCCGCCTGGTCGACGGGTCCGGCGGAGGCGGCAGCGTGAAGACGCTCGAGACCGAGCGGCGCTCCTTCGTCCCGTTCAACCCCGGGTGGGAGTGGGTCGTGGCCAACCTCGGTCGGGTTCCCGTCGTCAGCCTCTGCCTCGGGTCGGTCGCCGGCCTCGGCGCGGCGCGTGTCGTAACGAGTCACTACAGCATCATGGTGAAGGGCACGAGCCAGCTCTTCGTCGCCGGTCCCCCGGTCGTGAACCGGCTCGGCATCGAGGAGGTGGACAAGGAGACGCTCGGTGGCAGCGGCATCCATACCCGCAACGGCGCGGTCGACGACGAGGTCGCGACGGAGCAGGAGGCGTTCGCACGCACCCGCGCCTTCCTCTCCTACCTCCCGAGCAGCGTGGACGAGCTGCCGCCCCGCGCCGAGCCGACCGACGACCCCGAGCGCGCCGAGGAGTCACTGTTGCACGCGATCCCCCGCGAGCGCCGGCGCGTGTACCAGGTGCGCGCCATCGTCGACGCGGTGATCGACCGCGACGAGGGGGGTGCGACGAGCTTCTTCGAGATCGGCCGCAACTGGGGCCGGAGCGCCGTCACCGGGCTCGCGCGGCTCGACGGCTGGCCCGTCGCGATCCTCGCCAACGACCCGTACCGCTACGCGGGCGGCTGGACCGCCGACGCGAGCCGCAAGGTCGAGCGCTTCGTGGACCTCGCCGAGACGTTCCGGCTGCCGGTCGTCCACCTCGTGGACAACCCCGGGTTCGTGATCGGGACCGAGAGCGAGCAGCAGGCGACGATCCGCCACGGCGCCCGGGCGCTCGCGGCGATCTACCAGGCGACCGTGCCCTGGTGCTCGGTGATCGTGCGCAAGGTCTACGGCGTCGCCGGTGCCGCACACCAGAACGCGAGCCGGCTCTCGTTCCGCTTCGCGTGGCCGAGTGGGGAGTGGGGATCTCTGCCCCTCGAAGGCGGGATCGAGGCGGCGTACAAGGCCCAGCTGGAGGCCGCCGACGACCCGGACGCGCTCCGCGCCGAGATCGAGACGCGCCTCGGACGCGCCCGTGATCCGTTCAAGACCGCGGAGGTGTTCCTCGTCGACGACATCGTCGACCCGCGCGAGACGCGACCGCGCCTGTGCGAGTTCGCGAATCTCGCCGCACCGCGCCGTGCTCGCAGCGGCGCACCGGCGCGGCCCCGCCCGTGATCCCGCAGACGGTCCGCGGGGCGTTCGGCCTGGATGGTCCGTCGGAGCTGCTCCCCGGCGGTGTCAGCGGCGCGCACCGCGTCGGCGACACCGTGGTCAAGCCGGTCGCCGACGCCGCCGAAGCCGGCTGGGTCCAGCGCACGTTCGCGGGGCTCGATCCCGACGACGACGTCGGTTGGGCACGACCGTGCGCCGCCACCGACGACCGCTGGGTCGTCGACGGCTGGATCGCCAACGAGTTCGTGGTAGGTCTCCGTCCCCTCGCACCGGACTGGCCCGCGATCGTCGACGCGGGCCGACGGTTCCACCGGGTGACGGCGAACATCGAGCCGCCACGGTCGATGCTCGACGCGCGTGCGCACCGCTGGGCCCGAGGGGAACGGCACGCGTTCGACGAGGAACCGGTCGCGCTGACCGCCGACGCCGCGAGCATCGACACCGAGCTCAAGCGGTGGTGTGGGCCCGATCCGACCCCGCCGCAGGTGGTGCACGTCGACCTCGCGACCAACCTGTTCCGCGATCAGGCGGGCGCGCTCGTCGTCCTCGACATCGCACCCGGCTTCCGTTCGCCGGCGTACTGCACCGCCGTCGTCGTCGCGGATGCGCTGCTGTGGTCGGGCGCGGCACCGGATCTGGTCGACGTGCTGGGACCACGCCGAACCGCTCGGCCACTCCTCGCCCGCGCGCTCCGGTTCCGCCTGGTCACCGAGCAGATCGCCGTCGCGACCGGGGAACGCCCGGCGCATCGGGCCGACCTGGACCCGTATCGACGGGTCATGGCCGCGTTGTCCGGATTCGGGACCTCTGTCACAACTTCGGGCCGGATCGCGCCCGGACCTCGCATCGGGTGACCGCGTCCGTAGACTTTCCCTCGTGACCTCCTCGATCGACACCACTCCGGCGGCTGCACCCCGTCCGGACGGCTGGTGGCCCAACCAGGACCACTGGTCGGTACCGATCCCGCTGCGCACGCCGCACCCGCGCCCGGCGGCGATGGCCGAGCACGGCTGGGTGCGGTTGAGCGACACCCCGTTCACGGTGCCCGACGAGGAGTTCCTCGGCCTCGAGTACATGGACTGGAAGAGCGGCGGCGACACCAACTTCGCGCCGATCGCCACGGCCGACGGCAACCTCGACTGCCGCGGGTTCTGGAACGACGGCGACGAGCGCCCGGACAAGGACGCGATGTTCACGTCCAACGCGCTCCGCTGCCCCACGATCGCGACCTACGTCGAGAGCGTCGGGGCCAACTTCGGGCGCGTCCGCATCATCAAGCTCGAGCCCCAGGACCGCGAGACCTCGATCCGGTCGTTCCACCGCGACGACAACAACCGCTTCAACCCGCCGACCGACGGCTGGGTCGTGCGGGCGTGGCTGGAGCTGACCGACAACCCCGACTCGTACATGCTCCTCATGGAGAGCGGCGAGGACGGCCTGCCCGACCCGGCGACCGAGACGCGCGTGCCGCTCCACCGCGGTGCTCGCTTCGTCGTCGACACGCAGCGCCTCTGGCACGTCGTGGTCCACCCCGGCACCGAGGCGCGCTACGCGCTCATCACCAGCTTCGAGAGCGGACCCGCGCTCGATCGCTGGATCGACTCGCAGCTGCCCTAGCCCGCGCGCCGAGGCCCTCGACGTCTCCTTGTACCGCCCCGCCGTGAAGCTGCCGGCGTGCACCGCGCCCGAGCCCGTGGCCCGCCCGGCCCCACGACCCGAGGAGGTCGGGGCGGAGCCATCGACCCGCTTTGACCCCGGCCCGTGCGGGCGAGTCGAATGCGCCCATGCGCTTCGGAACCTTCATGGCACCGTTCCACCCCGTCGGGCAGAACCCCACTCTCGCCCTCGAGCGCGACCTCGACCTCATCGTGCACCTGGACCGCCTCGGCTTCGACGAGGCGTGGGTCGGCGAGCACCACTCCGCCGGCTACGAGATCATCGCTTCACCGGAGGTGTTCCTCGCCGTCGCCGCCGAGCGCACGAAGCACATCCGGCTCGGCACCGGCGTCAGCTCGCTGCCCTACCACCACCCGCTGTTGCTCGCCGACCGCATGGTCCTGCTCGACCACCTCACGCGCGGCCGCACGATGCTCGGCGTCGGACCCGGCCAGCTGACCTCGGACGCGCACATGCTCGGCATCCCGGCCGACTCGCAGCGCCCCCGCATGGAGGAGGCGCTCGACGTGATGATGCAGTTGCTCCGCGGCGAGACCGTGACCTACGAGTGCGAGTGGTTCACGTTGCGCGACGCCCGACTGCAGCTCCGCCCCTACAGCGACCCCTGCTTCGACATCGCGGTCGCGGCGTCGTTCTCGCCGACGGGCGCCCGCGCCGCAGGCAAGCACGGGATCGGGATGCTCTCGGTCGCCGCGACGGCCCAGCAGGGCATGGACCTGCTGGCGCATCACTGGGACCTGTGGCGGCAGCTCGGCGACGAGAGCGGCCATCCGGCGGACCGGTCCAAGTGGCGCCTCGTCGGCCCGATGCACCTCGCCGAGACGCGCGAGCAGGCGGAGCGTGAGGTCGAGTACGGGATCGCGGCGTTCTCGAAGTACTTCACCCACGTGCTCCCCGCCGGTCCGGTCCAGGGTGACACCGCGGCCGAGATCATCGAGAACAACAGGGCCAGCGGATTCGCCGTCATCGGTACGCCCGACGACGCGGTCGCCCGCATCCGGGAGCTCGTCGAGGCGAGCAACGGCGGGTTCGGCGCGTACCTGCTCTTCGACCACGACTGGGCCGCCCCCTCCGCAAAGCTCCGGTCCTACGAGCTCTTCGCGCAGTACGTGATGCCGCACTTCACCGGTCAGCTCGACCCGATCGCGGCGTCGTGCGACTGGGTCACCGGCAGCGGCGGAGAGTTCGTGGGCCGCGCCGCCGGCGCGATCGCCAAGGCGATCGAGGACCACGCCGCGGAGCACGGCGAGCAGTCCGCGAGCCCGATCTGACGTGACGCGCACCTCGCACTCGTTCACCGCCCCCTCGGGGCTCTCGCTCGCGGTCCACGACTGGGGCGGCTCGGGAGATCCGGTTCTGCTCGCGCACCCGACCGGCTTCCACGGTGTGGCGTGGCAGCCCGTCGCCGACGGGCTCGTCGCCGAAGGACGGCGCGTGTGGTCGTTCGACTTCCGCGGCCACGGCGACTCCGATCCCTCCCCCGACGGGCGCTACTCCTGGGAGGAGTTCGGCGACGATGCCGACGCGGTGCTCGACCACCTCGGCCTGCGCGCCGAGCCGGGTCTGCTCGCGGCCGGCCACTCGAAGGGTGCGGCAGCGCTGCTCATGGTCTCGCTGCGCGACCACGCCGCGCTCCGCGCGATCTGGGGCTTCGAGCCGATCGTGTTCCCGTCGGAGGAGCCGCTGCCGGCGGACCCGGACAACCCGATGTCGGCGACCGCCCGGAAGCGCCGCGGCGTCTGGCCGAGTCGGGACGACGCCTACGCGTCCTATCGGAAGCGGCCGCCGCTCGGCGCGCTCGACGACCGTGCGTTGCGCGCCTACGTGGATCACGGCATGCGCGATCTGCCCGACGGCACGGTGGAGCTGAAGTGCCGGCCCGAGCACGAGGCCGCGGTCTACATGATGGGCGCCGCGAACGGCCTCTTCGCGCGGCTGGGGGACGTCGCCGCGCGCACCCTCGTGGTCTGCGGTGCGACCACCGACGCGATCCCCCCGCCGTTCGCGGAACGGCTCGTCGAGCGCATCCCCGACGCCACGATCGAGGTGTGGACCGAGCACGGCCACTTCGGCCCACTCGAGGATCCGGCTCGTGCCGTACGCTCCATGCTGGACTTCGCCGGCTGAACAGGGGGGTACGACGATGGAGGGTGTCACCACCATCGAGGACCTGACGCCGGCGTACTTGAGCGATGTGCTCGGCGCGACCGTCGTCGCGGTGCAGCACACCCCGGTGGGCCTCGGCGTCGGGCTCATCGGTCAGCTCTACCGGCTCGAGCTCACCTACGACGACGACGCGTCGGGACCCACGACCGTCGTCGTGAAGCTGCCCGGTGCCACCGAGGAGTCGCGCTTCGTGGCGATGGTCCTCAACATGTACCAGAAGGAATGCGGCTTCTACCGCGAGCTCGCGGCGACGAGCGGAGACCTCTCGCCCGCGTCCCACCACGTGAGCTTCGCGGACGAGACGCACGACTTCGTGCTCGTGCTCGACGACGTCGGCCATCACCGCCAGGCCGACCAGATCCGAGGCATCGAGCTCGCCGACGCTGAGACCGCAGTCCGCGCCCTCGCGCGCCTCAACGCCAGGTGGTGGGAGCACCCCGATCTGCTCGCGAGCCCGTACGTCCGCCCGCTCAACGAGTCGCCGTTCCCCGAGGCGGTCGCGATGAGCTACGACGGCGCGTGGCCGACCGCGGTCGAGGCGTACGGCTCGATGATGTCGGACGAGATCCGTGAGTTCGGCGCGCGCTACTCCAGCTTGTTCCAGTGGTTCTGCGACCAGCTGTGCGAGGCGCCGGTGACGCTGACCCACGGCGATTGGCGCGGGGACAACCTCTTCTTCACCGGTGATCCCGACCTGCCGCTCATCGCGGTCGACTGGCAGCTCATCTCGGTCGCCAAGGGGGTCAAGGACTTCACGTACTTCGTCACGCAGTCCCTACGAGCCGCGGATCGCGAAGCGCACGAAGAGGGCCTGCTGCGGATCTGGCTCGACGAGCTGCACGCCAACGGCGTCGGCGGCTACGAGTTCGACCAGGCCTGGGCGGATTACCGTCTCGCGGTGGCGTGGGCGTTCGTATACCCGATCGTCGCGACGTCCACCCTCGACCCCGACGACGAGCGCGGCGCGCAGCTCACGCGGTCCATGGTGGAGCGCTCCATCGCCGCCATCGAGCATCTCCACTCCTTGGAGCTCGTTCCGAGCTCCCTCTGAGGCGCCCGGACCCCGCCCCGGATGTGCGCGCTCATCAAAGGGGTTGGGCGTCGATCGCGAGCTCCGCGTACTCGCCGGCGGTGTCGACATGGTCCTCGTACTCGATCACGCCGAGCTCGGTGAACCGATCGCGCAACCAGCCGTCGCGCCCGTCGAGCAGGCCGAGCTTCTTGCAGTTCGGGACGATCTTGGCGAAGAGCATGCGCTGGAACAGCACGTCCTCCTCGGTCTGCTGGCGGACGAAGTACGGGACGATCTCGCGCGGCGCGATGCCGAGCCGCTCCCAGACCTCTTGATGGAGGAACCGATCGCGCATCCGCACTGCGGCCTCGAACACGAACTCCTGGCGCTCCCGCAGCTCCGCTCCGGAGATCTCCGCGTACGCCTCCTGGAGGCTGAGCACCCCGAACGCGACGTGGCGCGCCTCGTCGCTCATCACGTAGCGCAGGAGCTTCCGCAGCAGCGGCTCGGTCGACGTCTGGTACATCGCACCGAACGCGGCGAGCGCCAGACCCTCCACCATGATCTGCATCCCGAGGTAGGTGATGTCCCAGCGGGAGTCGGAGAGGATGTCGTCGATCAGCGCGCCGAGGTGCGCGTTCATCGGATACCGCGTCTCGAGCTTCTCGTCCAGATAGCGCCCGAAAACCTCGACGTGGCGCGCCTCGTCCATCACCTGGGTGGACGCGTAGTACTTCGCGTCGATCCAAGGCACGGTCTCCACGATCCGCGCGGTGCACAGCAACGCGCCCTGCTCGCCGTGCAGGAACTGGCTGGTGCGGTGGGCGAGGTTCTCGATGCCGTACTGCGCGAACTCCCGCTCGCCCCAGCGCGCGACCGGCGAGCCGGGCTCGTCCATCAACGAGTGCACGTACCGCATGCGCGCGTCGCGGGCGCCCAGCTCGGACGCGGTCTTCTCCGGGTCCACGTCGATCGACCAGTCGAGATCGGTGGAGCCGTTCCACTGCCCGGTCTTGGCCTTCTCGTAGAGCTTCTCGAGCTGCGGTCGCTGACCCTTGCCGTAGTCCCAGGTGAAGATCGCGTCCACCGCTGCGCCGACCGAGTGCACCGTCGCGTCGGGATCCTGGTTCGTGACCGCGAGAATCGCGTCGACGTCGTCGAAGTCCATGGTGATCACCCGTCCGTGGTGGCGGCCTCGTCGGCACCGTACGATCCGGCCCGTCGGGGGTCAATCACCGGGAGGAACCGATGCAGATCGACGGCGCCAACGTGGTCGTCACCGGAGCGAGCCGGGGCATCGGCCGGGAGATCGTCGATGTGCTGGTCGAGCGGGGTGCGCGCGTCGCGCTCGTCGCCCGCTCGGCAGACACGCTGGAGAAGATCGTCGCCGCGACCGGCACCGACCAGGTCGCGGCTTTCCCGCGCGACCTCTCGGACGCGGACGCACTCGACGGGCTGCTCGCGCACATCGAGACCGCGCGCGGGCCTGTCGACGCGCTCGTGAACAATGCAGGGATCGACCACACCGGGTCGTTCGCGGCGATGAGCGCCGCGGAGCTGCGGGCCGTCATCGAGGTGAACCTCCTCGCGACCGCCGAGCTGTGCCGTCAGGTCCTTCCCGGCATGCTGTTGCGCGACCGCGGCTCGATCGTCAACGTCTCGAGCATCGGTGGGTCCCTCGCGGGGCCGGGCCTGACGGCCTACTGCGCCACCAAGGCGGGCGTGAACCAGCTCACCGCCGGGTTGCGGGCCGAGACCAAGGGCACCGGTGTCCGGACGACGCTGGTCGAGATCGGCCCCGTCAGCACCGCGATGATGGACAGCCTGCGCGCCTACGCACCGGCCGAGGCGGCCGTCGCCCGGCTCGAGCGGACGCGGCTGTCCTTCGATCTCGACCCACACGACGTCGCGGTGGCAATGGCGGACGCGATCGAGTCGGGCCGGCGTCACGTGCGCCTGCCCCGACGCCAGGCACCGATGACGATGCTGGCCGAGGCTCCTCGTCGCCTCGGCGAATGGCTCACGATCGGCCTCCCGACCGCCCCACCGCGCCCCTGACCCGATGTCCGCGCCCAGAACGGGGCTCCAGGGGTCGATCGGCGCGTCGGTCGCGGCTCGGGGCGCTCAGCCGGCCTTGAGGCCGTCGATGACGGCGCGCCAGCGCTCCGGGTCCGACTGGTACGGCGCGTAGAACGACAGGCGGTCGACGACGTCGCCGTAGCGAGCGGTCAGCTCCGACGCGATCGCCTCCGGCTCACCGACGACGGCGAAGGTCTCGAGGACCTCGTCGTCGATGAGATCGCCCATCTCGACCCACTTGCCCTGCTTGGAGAGCGTGTTGAGCTCGGGCTGGAGGTCGCCCCACCCATGCAGCTCCAGCACCCCGCGGTACGCGGGCGTCGAACCGTAGAACGCGATCTGCTGCTTGGTTCCGGCGCGCGCCTTGGCCATCTGCTCCTCGTCGGCGCCGGTGACCACGAACAACGGACCCGACAGCTGGAAGTCGGCGCGGGTCTTGCCCGCCTTCTCCCATCCGCGCGCCAGGGCCGGGAGCGTGACCTCGCGGACGTAGCGCTCGGTCGTGAAGCCGTGCAGGATGATGCCGTCGCAGACCTCGCCCGCGACCTCGGTCATCTTCTCGCCGACCGCCGCGAGGAACACCTTCGGGGGTCCGGCCTCGATCGGACCCGGGTTGAAGAACGGCGTCATGAGGGTGTGCCGGTAGAACTCGCCCTCGAACTTCAGCGGGATCCCGTCCTGCCAGTTCGCCCAGATCGCGCGCATCGCGAGCACGAGCTCGCGCATGCGGGCGGCGGGGTGGGACCACGGCATCGAGAACCGCTTCTCGATGTGGGCCTTGATCTGGCTGCCCAGGCCGAGGATGCACCGGCCGCCCGAATAGCCCTGGAGGTCCCAGGCGGTGTTGGCGAGCGTCATCGGCGACCGGGCGAACGCGACCGCGATCCCGGTGCCGAGCTCGATCCGCTCGGTGTGCTCGGCCGCCACGAGCAGCGGGAAGAACGGGTCGTGGCTGGTCTCGGCCGACCACAACCCGTCGTATCCGAACTCCTCCTGGGCCTTCGCGGCCTCACCGATCGCCGCCAGCCCTCCGCCACCACTGCCCGGCGCGAGCGCACCGATCCCTCCGTCGACCTTCATCCACGCCTCCTTGACGACCGGCGGAGGCTACCGGTCGATCCCGCCCGGGTGGCGGCTCCGCGACCTGGTCGCACCCCCTGGGTACCCTGACGGCATGGGAGTAGGCATGCCACGAGGGCTCTCGCCGTCGTCGTTCTCGGCGTTCAAGGACTGCCCCCTCGCGTTCCGCTTCTCCTACCTGGACCGCCTCCCCCAGCCGCCGTCGGCGGCGGCCAGCAAGGGCACCCTCGTCCACCGGGCGCTGGAGCTGCTGATGCTGCGCGATCCGCAGGAACGCACGATCACCCACGCGGTCACCGACCTCGACCGTGCCCGGACCGAGCTCGCCGAGCACCCCGAGTTCGCGGGGCTGGACCTCACCGTCGACGAGTGGGAAGGCTTCCACGCCGACGCGGAGGTCCTCGTGCGCAAGTACTTCGAGCTCGAGGACCCGACCACCATCGTGCCCATCGGGCTCGAGCTGCGCCTCGCCGCCACCATCGGCACGGTCCAGCTGCGCGGCATCATCGACCGGCTCGAGCTCGACGCCGACGGCGAGCTCGTCATCACCGACTACAAGACGGGCGCGGTCCCGGGCGAGAAGTACGAGCTCAAGCGGCTGTCGGGCGTACATATGTACGCGGCGATGGTCGAGCACGCGTTCGGCAGGCGGCCGGTGCGCGTACAGCTGCTCTACCTGTCCAAGCCCGAGGCGATCATCACGTCGCCCTCGGAGCAGTCGATCACCGGCGTGATGCGCAAGACCGACGCGCTGTGGTCCGCGATCGGTCGGGCCTGCGCGAAGGACGACTTCCGCCCGAGCACCGGTCCGCTGTGCAACTGGTGCGCGTACAAGCCGTACTGTCCCGCGTACGGCGGCGACCCGCTCCAGGCCGTCGAGCTGCTCGGGCCCGGCCACATGATCGAGCCCTCATTGCCGCTCGCGACCACACCGGCCTGACCCGGCGTGGCGCGCACGGTCGCCGAGCTCGACGCCCGGGTCGACGGGCTGCTCGACCGGATCCGGTCCCCGGCGGTCGATCGACTCGTCTACCCACTCTCCAGTGCGGCCGACCACAGCCTGCTCTGGTTCGCGATCGGTGCCGGTGTCTCGATCCGGCGCGCCGACGTGCGGTTCGCGGCCCGGTTCGCCGCCGCGATGGGCCTGGAGTCGGCACTCACGAACGGGCCGGTGAAGGCGCTGTTCCGGCGCACCCGCCCCGAGCCCGACACCCCTTCGGGACCGTTGCCCTACGGCCTGCACCGCCCGATCACCTCCTCCTTCCCCTCGGGGCACGCGACCGCCGCGTTCACCGCCGCGACCCTGCTCGCCGCCCGCCGACCGGCACCCTGGTATGCGCTAGCGGTGCTCGTCGCGGGCAGCCGCGTGTATGTCCGGATGCACCACGCCTCGGACGTCGTCGGCGGCGCCGTGGTGGGCCTGGCCCTCGGCCGTGCCCTGCGGTGCTGGGTGCGCTCGCCGGCGGGCTGACCGAACACCACACGCGCCGGGGCGTTTACGCTGCAGACCGTCCCCGCACGGAAAGCCGCTCATCGTGATGCACGCCTTCGGCCTGACCTTCGACTACCGCTGCCCGTTCGCCCGCAACGGCCACGAGGCCGCGATCAACGCGATCCGGGAGGGTGCCGACCTCGACGTCTCCTTCCTCGCCTTCTCCCTCGACCAGGTGCACGTCCCCGAAGGGGAGCCGCCGGTCTGGGAGCGCCCGGCCGGCGAATGGGGCACGGGAACGCTCGCGCTCCTGTACGGCATCGCGGTCCGCGACCACTTCCCGGAGTACTTCCTCGACGCGCACGTGGCCCTCTTCGCCCAGCGGCACGACCACGGCCTCAAGCTCGGTCACGAGGACGTCCTCCAGGACGCGATCACCGGCGTCGGGCTCGACGCCGCCGCGGTCAAGGACGTCGTGTGGAGCGGCGGACCGCTCGCCGCCCTGGCCGCCGAGCACACGCATCTCGTCGACACGTTCGCGGTGTTCGGCGTCCCGACCTTCGTCACCGACGACGACGCGGTGTTCATCCGCTTCATGGAGCGCGGCCGCGCCGACGATCTGATGCGCGCCCTCGATCTGCTCGACTGGAGCCGGATGAACGAGTTCAAGCGCACCCGGGTCCCCCGGTAGCGGCGGAGCGGAGCCACGCCATGCGGATGTCCCCGAGCGAGGCCGTCATGTGGACGGTCGAGAAGGACCCGTCCCTACGGTCGGACTTCTGCAACATCACGATCCTGGACCGCGTGCCGTCCGAGCGCCGGCTGCGGGCGACGGTCGAACGGGCGCTGATCTCGATCCCCCGGCTCGGTGAGCGCGTCGTCTCCCCACCGCTGCGCATCGCCGCACCGGAGTGGCGTCCTGATCCCACCTTCGATGTCGAGTACCACGTCCGGCGGGTCGCGATCCCCGCTCCCGGCTCGATGCGCGCGTTGCTCGACGTCGCCGCGTCCGCGACCTCGCCGCCGCTCGACCGCTCCCGCCCGCTGTGGGAGTTCACGCTCGTCGAGGGACTCGAGGGCGGTCGGGCCGCGCTGCTCCAGCGCCTCCACCACACCATCACCGACGGCGTGGGTGGGATGCGCCTCTCGCTCAGCCTCGTCGACCTCGAACGAGAGCCGAAGCCCGACGACACCTCCGCCGTCCGCGCCCTCGCCGAGGACTTCGCGATGCAACACCGCGCCGCGGCGTCCGAGGACCCGATCGAGCGCGATTCACCCCTGCACGTCGTCCGCGAGGCGATCCTCGACCGTGGGGGTCAGACCGTCGATCTGGCCCGGCGCGCTCTCGGCGCCACCGTCTCGACGCTCACCTCGCCGACGCGTCTCGTCGCGCGCGCCGCGAGTCGGTCGAGCTGTTCGGTTCGCTGCGGCGGCAGGTGCTCCTCACCGACCGCGGTCGGTCCGAGATGTTCTCGGACCGCTCGATCGCCCGGCGCTACGACGTCGCGAGCATCGAGATGGATCCCCTCCACCAGGTGGGCAAGGCGCACGGCGCCAGCGTCAACGACGTGTTCGTCACCGGAGTGACCCGGGCACTCGCGGCGTACCACCGGGACTTCGGCGAGACGGTCGAGTCCCTGCGCATGGCCATGCCGGTGAGCACCCGGGACCGGGACGACTTCGCCGCCAACCGCTTCGTGCCGAGCCGGATCCTCGTCCCCGCGGCGATCGAGCACCCCGCCGAACACCTCGAGGCGATGCACGAGACCCTCCACGACGTCCGGCACGAGCCGGCGCTCGACGCCGCCGACCTGCTCGCGGCGATGATGAGCGGGGTGCCGACGGCCGCGCTGGTCGGGCTGTTCCGCGCCCAGACGCGCACCAT
Organism: uncultured Acidimicrobiia bacterium; assembly: GCA_963801105.1. Taxonomy (GTDB): domain Bacteria; phylum Actinomycetota; class Acidimicrobiia; order IMCC26256; family JAENVU01; genus JAENVU01. The sequence goes on along the minus strand of CAWDDH010000003.1, from coordinate 2,040,838 downwards.
CGACTTCGCCACGTCCAACCTGCGCGGCAGCCCCTTCGGCCTCTTTCTCGGCGGCGCGCGCATCGAGGCCAGCTACGCGATGGGCCCGCGCGCGGGCGTCCCGGTGAACGTGACGATGATGTCCTACTGCGGCGAGCTCCACCTCGGCATCCACTCGGACCCCGCGTCCATCGTGGACCCCGACCGCTTCGTCGCCCTCCTCCTCGACGCCTTCGCGGAGCTCGCGGCGCTCGGCGTCTGAGCCGACCGGTCAGGGCCGGCGGCGGGCCGGGCTCGGCGGCGCGACCGTGTCGATCCACTCCTCGTGCCCGGGGTCCCGCCAGTCGAGGTGGGCGCAGCGAGCGAGCACGTCGATCACGTACAGATGAAGGGTCGGCGCGTCGTCGGCCAGCTCGAGCAGATCGCCCGACCGGAGGTGCGGCGCGGCCGATTCGAGGAGATCGGCGAGGGCCACGACCGACACGACGCGGCTCCGGCACCCCGGACACGCCGAGGTCGTCGCGGCATCGAGGCCACCGGTCAGCGCGAGCAGGGACGCCGACTCCGTCGCGTCGAGCTCGACCGCGGTGCCGTCGTCGTCGACGAAGGTCAGGTCGGCCACGGGCGGCACGCTATCGCCACGTTCCCGGCCCGAGTACGGTCGCCGCCGTGCGTTGTGTCATCGCCCCCGGAGACGGGAACCTCGTGGTGGTGGACCGGCCGATCCCGGAGCCCGGGCCCGGCGAGGTGCGGATCCGTGTCCACGCCGCCGGTCTGAACCGCGCGGATCTGCTCCAGCGTGCCGGGCTGTACCCGGCACCGCCGGGCGTTCCCGCCGACATCCCGGGCCTCGAGTTCGCGGGCGAGGTCGACGCGATGGGTCCCGGCGTCCCCGGTCCGGCAGTGGGCGCGCGCGTCTTCGGCGTCACCGGCGGCGGCGGCCAGGCCGAGTTCGTGGTCGTCCCCGCGAGTCACTGCGCGCCGGTTCCCGACTCGCTCGACCTCATGGACGCCGGTGGGGTCCCCGAGGTCTTCGTGACCGCGCACGACGCGATGCGCACCCGCGCCCGCCTCGCCGCCGGCGAGCACGTGCTCGTCCACGCAGTCGGTTCGGGGGTCGGGACGGCGGTCGTCCAGCTCGCCAAGGCGTTCGGCGCGACCATCACCGGCACCGCGCGGACCGAGTCCAAGCTCACCGACGCGGCGGCGCTGGGAATGGACCACGGGATCCTCGCGCCCCGGGAGCTCGAGCCCCTGGCGTTCGCCGCGACGATCCTCGAGCACGGCGGCGCCCCCGACGTCGTGATCGATCTCGTCGGGGGGCCGTACGTCACCGCCGAGGTGTCGGCCGTCGCACCCGGCGGCCGGATCGTCATCGTCGGCACGCTCGCGGGTGGCATGCCCCCCCTCCCCCTCCTCGGCCTGATGCAGAAGCGCGCCGAGCTGCACGGGACGGTGCTCCGCCCGCGTTCGGTCGCCGACAAGGCCGCCGCCACCGAGGCCTTCGCGGCCGAGGTGGTGCCGCTCCTGGCCGACGGCCGGGTGCGCCCGATCGTGGACCGCGTTCTTCCCCTCGAGCACGTGACCGACGGCTACGACGAGCTCGCCGCCGACACGACGTTCGGCAAGATCCTGCTCGACTGCCGCTGAGCCGCCCGGGGAGGGCCCGGGGCGCGCCGGGTACGATCCCGGGGCCCGCTCTCCCCCGGAGGACCGCATGGCTCAGCTCAACGACCAGGACGTCGTCATCGTCGAGGCGGTGCGATCGCCGCTCGGCAAGCGCAACGGTGGGCTCTCCACCCTGCACCCCGCGGACCTGCTCGGCGCGGTCCAGCTCGCCGCGGTCGAGCGCAGCGGCATCGACCCGACGCTCGTCGGCCAGGTGATCGGCGGCTGCGTGGGCCAGGTCGGACCGCAGACCTTCAACATCGCCCGGACCGCGTGGCTCTCGGCCGGTCTCCCGATGGAGGTCGCCGCGACCACGGTCGACGCCCAGTGCGGCTCGTCCCAGCAGGCGACCAACCTCGCGACCGCGCTCATCAAGAGCGGCGTCGTCGACAGCGCCCTGAGCTGCGGGATCGAGATGATGAGCAAGATCCCCCTCGGCGGGACCATGGTCAAGGAGCTCGAGCGTCCGCTCCCGAGGTCGTACTTCCCCCGCTACGAGCCGACGTCGCAGTTCGAGGGCGCCGAGCGGATCGCGGACCAGTGGGGCATCACCCGCGCCGATTGCGACGCCTTCGGGCTCCAGTCCCAGGAGCGGGCGGCCCGGGCCTGGGCGGAGGGCGCGTTCGAGCGGGAGGTCGTCGGCCTCGACGCCCCCGACCTCGGCGAGGACGGGAAGCCGTCGGGCACCTCCCACCGGGTCGAGCGCGACGAGGGCCTGCGCGAGACCTCGCTCGAGGCGCTCGCCAAGCTCAAGCCCGTCGCGCGTGGAGAACGGCGTCCACACCGCCGGATCGGCGAGTCAGATCAGCGACGGCGCCGCGGCGGTCCTCATGATGACGGCCGCGCGCGCGAAGGACCTCGGCCTCACACCCCGTGCGCGGATCGTCGACCAGTGCCTCGTCGGGGTGGACCCGGTTCTGATGCTCACGGGCCCCATCGACGCGACGCGCCGCCTGCTCGACCGCACCGGCCTGGCCATGACCGACCTGGACACCGTGGAGATCAACGAGGCCTTCGCCTCGGTGGTGCTCGCCTGGGAGCAGGAGCTCAAGCCCGACATGGCCCGGGTGAACCCGAACGGTGGTGCGATCGCGATCGGCCACCCGGTCGGCGCGACCGGTGCCCGGCTCGTGACGACCGCGCTGCACGAGCTGGAGCGCCGCGACGGCACGTTGGGGCTCGTCACGATGTGCTGTGGGGGTGGCCTCGGCACCGGGACCATCATCGAGCGGGTGTGAGCCCTCGTCGTGCTCGTTCTGCGGAGCCCTCCGGGCGTTCGGTCGGGTCCGCTCGCTTCGGCCACGGTGATCTCGTGAGGAAGCGGAGATGCCGGTGACGTCGCTGGTGGAGCGGTTGGGGTACGCACCGGACGCGAAGGTGTTGATCGTCAACTGTGACGACCTCGGGTCGTCGCGGGCGGCGAACGTGGCGGTGTACGAATCGTTGCGGTCGGGGTTGGGGACGAGCGCGACCCTGATGGTGCCCTGCCCGTGGGCGCGCGACGCGGCGTCGATGTACCGCGGCGAGGACGTCGGCGTGCACCTCACGCTGAACGCGGAGTGGGAGACCTATCGTTGGGGTCCCCTCACCCACGCGCCGAGCCTGCTCGACGGCGACGGCGGGTTCCCCCGCACCATCGAGGACGTCTGGGACCACGCCGACCTCGACGAGGTCCGCCGGGAGTGTCGCGCCCAGGTGGAGCGCGCGATCGTCTGGGGCTTCGACGTCAGCCACCTCGACAGCCACATGGGCACGATGCAGCTGCGGCCCGAGTTCTTCGACGTCTACCTGGAGCTCGCGGTCGACTTCGCGCTCCCCCTCCGTATGGCAGGCGCGTCCGGGCAGGGACCGATCGGCTTCCCGTACCGCGACCTCGCGGCGGCCGAGGGCGTCGTGTTCCCCGACCACTTCGTGCGCTCGCCCATCGGGGCCCGCCGCGCGCTCGAGCGGGTGCTCTACGACCTCCGGCCCGGCGTCACCGAGATGTACCTCCACCCCGCGGTCGAGTCCGACGAGCTGCGGGCGTCGCACCCGGACTGGGCCGGGCGGGTCGAGGACCACGCCACGCTGTGTCAGGACGCCGCGTTCGCGGACCTCCTGGAGCGAGCCGGGGTGATCCGCATCGGGTTCCGCGCGCTGCGCGAGCTCCAGCGCGTCACCTGACCTCTGCGAGGGCGCGGCCTAGAACTCGGTGATCGCGCGGATCTCCTCCTGGAGGGCGCGGTACTCGGGCGAGTTCGTGAGCGGCATCAGCTGCATCAGCTTGCCCATGTTCCCCGCCACCTTCATCCGGCCCTGCATGAACGCGGCGTTGGCGTCGAGCTCACCCTGCTGGACCTTGACCGAGTCCTCATAGGAAAGCGTCATCGTGAAGTCGCTGTCCGCGAGCGTGCCCAGCTCGCTCTCCAGCAGCGTGCCGTCCTCGAGTCGCCACCAGTACTTGATGTCACCGTCGGGACCGCCGGTGACCACGTACTGCATGCGCGCCGAGGCGCCAGGTCGGTCGGGTTGGCCGGCCGCCATGGCGCGGGTCTCGTCCAACCACTCCTGGGTCAGGTACTTGGCCATCGTTCGCTCCTCGGAATCACGAAGGTCGGGGGCGTGACGGCTCGCGGAGTCCGGCGAACAGGTCGTCCTCGGGCTCACCGTCCTCCACGCCCGTGTCGACGAGCGAACGCGCGAGCGCGAACTCCTCCCACGGGAACACCTGGCGGACGACGTCGTCGGGCAGACGCATCCAGAAGCCCTTCGGATCGACCTGGGTCCGGTGCGCCAGCAACGCCGCGCGCCGATGAGCGAGGAACTCGCCGACGTCGATGAAGGTCGTGAACCGGCCGTCCGCCGACTCGTCGAAGCCGCGCTCGAACCACTGCGCGTAAGGACTCTCCTCACCGCGCGCGACGAAGGCCTCGTGCAGCGCGCGCACCCGCCGGCCCGACCACCCCGTGTAGTAGAGCTTCGACGGCTGCCACGGCGCGCCGGCGTCGGGGAAGCGCTCGGGATCACCCGCGGCGTCGAACGCCGGTCCCGAGACGTCGTGGACCTTCACGTGATCGGGGTGCGGGTAGAACTTTCGGTCGTCGCCGTAGGTGATGATCACCTGCGGCCGCTCGGCGCGGATGATGTGCACCAGCTTCTCCACTGCTTCGTCCATCGGCGCGTTGGCGAAGTTGGCGGGGTTGGCGTTGGCCTCGGTCTCGGGCATTCCCGAGTCCCGGTACCCGAGCAGGTGCAACGACTCGTACCCGATCGCGTCGACGCTGGCCTGGAGCTCCGCGATGCGGATCTCGTCGAGGTTGGCGCGCACCTCGGGGGTGTCGACCGCGGGGTTGAGGATGTCGCCCTCCTCGCCTCCGGTACAGCACACGAGCACGCCGCGGATCCCCTCGGCCGCGTACCGCGCCACCGTCCCCGAGCCCTTCGAGGCCTCGTCGTCGGGATGGGCGTGGATGGAGAGCAGGCAGAGTGGAGCGTCGGGCATCAGTCCAGAACTTACCCGGCGCTCCGGAGCTGTCAGGTGGCCGGTGCGCCCGCGGCCGTCGCCTGAGGGGTCGCGAGGTAGATCTCCACGCGGCCGATGTCCCGGATCTTCCGACTCCGCAACCGGGTGAATCCCACCTCGGGGCTGGCCTCGAGCGTGGCCGCCACCTCGGCGCTCACGATCACCGAGCCGGGCCGGGCGATCTCCACCAGGCGGTGGGCGAGATTGACCACCGAGCCGTAGTAGTCGCCTTCCCGGGCGAGTGCGGGCCCGAAGGAGACCCCGGCCCGGGCCGGGGGGAGCACGTCGTCCGAACCGGTCCGGTCCGTCAGCGCGAGCGCGACGCGCACCGCGATCTCGGGGTTCTCGGCGACGAACATCACCTCGTCGCCGATGGTCTTCACGAGCCGCGCGCCGAGCTGCGCCACAGTGTCGTAGGTCACGTTCTCGAACCGTGTGACCAGCGCGGCCAACTCGTGCCCGTCGAGCTCCTGGCTGATCGCGGTGTAGCCGACGAGGTCCACGAAGCCGATCGCGAGCACCGGGAGGTCGCCCGACGACGGCGCCGGCGTCATGAGCTTGCGCCACACTGCGGCCCGCACCTGGACGCGCAGCGCGTAGTCGTAGAGCCGCGCGAGCAATGGCCAGTCGAGGGTGTCCATGACCGCGGCCGCGGTCTCCTCATCGCTCGCGCCGAGCGCCTGGGCGGCCACCACCGACTCCACGACCTGATCCGAGAGCGCCTCGGCGACCCGAGCGAGACCGGCGCCGATCGCGCGCACCTGGGTCACGAGGCTGTCAGCGTCGTCCTCGATGAAGATCGAGCTCGCGACGCGCGCGTTGATGAGCTTCAGCACCTCGACGGACTCACGCGTGAACACACGCTCACCGTCGGGAACGTCGGGGAACCCGAGCGCTCGCCACAGGAGCTTCGCGGTCTCCTCGGACACGCCGCTCTGCTCGGAGACCGCGTCCGCGGCGAGGTCGGGTCGACCGGGCACGAGCACCCGGTCGATCGTGAGCAGCGTCAGCATCTGCTCCCGCTCGGCGCGCTCGACGTCGTCACGCGTCGCGCCGCGCCGGCGCAGGAATCGGCGGATCCGGGGGTCCACGGCCTCATGCTCCCAGATCGCGGCCGGTGCACGGGGAACCGTCCGGCGCCCGCCGTCGCTCAGCCCGAGCGCGGCACCTCGCTCCAGGGCAGCTCCCGGGAGGCGTCGGGCTCCTTGGGCAGGCCGAGCACCCGCTCGCCGAGGATGTTGCGCATCACGTCCGAGGTCCCACCCTCGATCGTGTTCGCCTGCGCGCGGAGGAAGCCGAACGCGGTCACCGCACCCTGGTCGAGCTGGGGGCCGCGGCCGACGCGCTGGGACTTCGACAGCGAGGTCCCCTCCCACGCGGTCGCGGACGACCCGTCGAATCCCACCGCGAGGTTCTGCAGTCGCTGATTGAACTCGGCCTGCATCAGCTTGGTGATCGAGCCCTCGGGCCCGGCCTCGCCACCGCTGGTGCGCTTGGCGGCAGCCCGCTCGTTGTTGAGCCGGATCAGCCGGCTCTCGATGTAAGCCTGCGCGAGCTGTTGGCGCACGATCGGGTCCGTGGTCCCCCGCGCCTTTGTGAGCAGCCGGTCGACCGGGCTCCCGCCCACGGCCTCCCCACCGATGGAGCCCGCGCCCGACAGGGAGACCCGCTCGTTCATGAGCGTCGTAATCGCGACCTTCCAGCCGTCGCCCTCGCGACCGAGCATCCAGTCGTGGCGCACCTTGGCGTCGTTGAAGAACACCTCGTTGAACTCGGCGTCGCCGGTGATCTGTACGAGCGGACGGACCTCGACCCCGGGTTGGTGCATGTCGACCACGAAGTACGAGAGCCCGCCGTGCTTGGGGACGTCGGGGTTGGTCCGGCAGAGCAGCATCCCCCACCGCGCCACGTGCGCGAGCGTGGTCCACACCTTCTGCCCGTTCACGACCCACTCGTCACCGTCGCGCACCGCGCGCGTGGCGAGACCGGCGACGTCCGAACCGGCGCCGGGCTCGGAGAAGAGCTGGCACCAGATCTCCTGGTTGCACGCGAGCGGCCGTAGGAGCCGGTGCTTCATCTCCTCCGTGCCCCACGCGAGGATCGTCGGACCCCCCATGCCGATCCCGATGATGTTGTACGGACGGGGAGCCTGGTAATGCCCGAGCACGTCGTTGACGTGCTTCGCCTCACCCGGTGTCAGCGAGAGCCCGGCGCCGTACTCGGCAGGCCAGGTCGGGGTGGCCAGCCCCCCCTCGCCGAGGCGGGTGCACCAGTCGTCGTAGTCGAGCCCCGCCCGCAATGCAGCCACCGCGTCGTGGTCGTCACGGTCGACCGCCGCCATCCAGCCGTCCGGGAGCTGCTCGGCCAACCAGCTCCGCGTGAAGTCGGCGAGTCCGGTAGCGGTTCGATCTTCGAGGGCGACGGCCATGACACTCCTCCGGGACGGGAACGCGGAGGCTACCGGCCGGTTCCGACCGCGGTCAGGTCCGCTCTGCAGCGACTCGGGGGCGGTCCTGCACTATTTTCCAGAGGCTTTGGCGACCGACCTCCCCGACCACCGCCCGGTCCGGCACACCCTCGAGCCCCTCGACCCGCCCGGACGCGCCGCGCTCGCGCGCTTCTGGCGCGACCAGCGCACGGGGCTCATGCTGCTGATCGTCGCGGTCGTCGCGCTCGTCGTCGTCGTGGCCGCGCTCGGCGAGCGGATCGCCTACCGGGGTGACGTCCTCCCCGGAATCCGGGTCGCGGGCGTCGATCTGGGACGCCAGTCCGAGCCCGAGGCCCTCACGGCGATCCAGCGTCTCGGCGAACGACTCACGCACCGCACCCTGCACGCCCACGCGGGTGAGCACGAGCTCGAGCTCGACCCGGCCGCGATCGGCTACCACGTCGACGCGGCCGCGACCGTGCGCGCCGCGCGCCGCGCGGGGCGGTCCGCGAACCCGCTCGACACGTTGACCGGTGTGCTCTCGCGAGCCCTCCGACCGGACGACGTCCCTCTCGTGTACCGCTACGACCACGCCAAGCTCGCCACCGTGCTCGACACGTGGGTGGGCGAGACCGGCCGCGGACTGGTGGATGGCGGGCTCCGCTTCGACGGCGCCGAGGTCGCCGAGATCCGGCCCCGCCCGGGCGTCGGCATCAACCGCGACGACACCGAGGACCGGGTCCTGCACGCGCTCGGCGCCGGAACGTCCAATCTCGGCGAGCTGACGATCGGCCCGACGACGCCTGCCGTCGACCTCGCCGACGTCCGGCGCACCGCTGCCCGCGCCCGGCGGGTGCTCAGCGAACCGGTCGTCGTCCACGCCGCCGACACCGCGCTGACGCTGACGCCGGAACAGGTCGCCACGACGTTGCGCACTCAGATCAGTGAGTCACGGCTCCATCTCCACGTCGACGAGGCCGCGCTGCGGCTCACCCTCGCACCCGCGCTGGCCGGCGTGGAGCATCCGCCCCAGGACGCGGCCTTCGCGGTGGACGGCACGAGGGTCTCGGTCGTCCCGGCGGTCCCGGGCGTCGCGGTGAAGCTCGGCCCGGTCGCCTCCGCGATCGCACGCGGGCGTCACAGCACGACGGCGGCGATCCGCGCGTCCGAGCCGGTCCATTCCACCGCCTGGGCGCAGAAGCTGAACATCACCGAGCTCGTGTCGAGCTACACGACGAGCTACCCCTGCTGTCAGCCCCGGGTGACCAACATCCAGCACGCGGCTGCGGCAATCAACGGCACCGTCCTGCAACCGGGCGAGACGTTCAGCCTCAACACCGCGCTCGGGCCGCGCACCGTCGCCAAGGGCTACGTGCTCGCACCCGGCATCGGCGCCAACCTCGAGTTCGAGGACTCGGTGGGCGGCGGCGTGAGCCAGGTCTCCACGACGTTGTACAACGCGTCGTTCTTCGGCTGCTACCAGGACGTGACCCACACCGTCCACGCGCTCTACATCTCGCGGTACCCCATGGGACGCGAGGCCACGCTCAACTACCCGTCGATCGACAATCAGTTCCGCAACGACTCGAGCTCAGGGGTCCTGATCCACGCGACGGCGGGTTCGACCTCGGTGACCATCTCGCTCTACGGCAACAAGGAGGGGCGCAGCTGCCGGCCCGAGGGTCCGAACATCCTCCAGACCATCCCCATCGAGACCACCTACGTCGACGACCCGTCACTCCCGGTCGGCACCGAGAAGGAGCTGAGCCACGGCTCCACCGGCTACGTCGTGGAGAACTTCCGGATCATCAACCGGCCCGGCCAGCCCGACAAGCGCGAGCGCTACGTCGAGCGTTACTCCATGGCGAAGGCGAAGGTCGCGCGGGGCACGGGTCCACCACCGCCGACCACGACGACCACGCCGGCAGCTACTCCGCCGGCTCCGGCTCCGTAGCCCGCTCCGCCAGGTCGCCGACGGACACGTCGATCTGCGGCGCGGCCGGGTCGTAGGCGCGCACACCCCCGACGACGCGTACCGAGGCCTGCGAGCGCACGTGCGCCGGCGTCGCCGGTGGAACGAGCAGCTTGACGGTGAGTCCGGTGCGCGAGCGCGTCACGACGACGCGCGACGCCCCCTCGACACCACCCCGAGCGAGGACCTCCTCGAGCAGAGGCCGCGCGACGGCCTCGTGCTGCAGACGACGGTCGGTCGCGACGCCTTCGACCACGGCCACGACATCGCCCTCGGCGTCGACCTCGGTGACGTCGAAGCCCGAGAAGGGCTGGAACAACGTCCGACCCGCGATGACCACGGGCACGCGCCGGCGCAGCGCGCATATGACGCCGTCCTCGGTCGGGGAAGGCGTCGAACGAGGGTGGGTGCGGACGGTCACCGCGACGTCCACGCCGTCCTCCACCGGACAGCCGGCGCCGGCGAGCCCCGTGCACGGGAACGCGGGTGCACCCTCGGCGTGGCAGCGGACCACGTCATGACCTGCCTCGGCGAGCTGCACCACGACGGTGTCCGCCGCATTCGGACTGGCCTCGCTGACGAGCACACGCATGACGTCTCTCCTGGTCGTCGGGTCCCGAGGATGCGCCGACGCCGGGCCGGCCGGGAGGGCCGCGCTCCCCGACCCGGTCGGGACCAAGGTCCCGACCCGAACCCGGCCGGCTTCACACACCCCTGACACTTCCCTGACCGGGGTCGCACCTGCCCGGGCGACGATGCCATTGTTCATCCCCTACCCAAGGAGCACTCAGATGCGATCGACCCTCCGCCGCATCGTCGGAACCGGCCTCGGCTGCGTCGCCCTCACGGTCGCCACCGTGGCGGTCGGCGCCCCCGCCGGCGCCGCCGACAGCGGAACCACCGCCCGCCACCGGCACCACCTGACCGCCGAGCAGCGCCAGTGCCTGGCGGACCAGGGCATCACCCGGCCGATCCGCCCCCTCACCAAGGAGAAGGTGGCCGCACTCAAGGACGCCGCGAAGGCCTGCGACATCACGCTGCCGCACCGACACCACGTGAAGCTCACCGACGAGCAGCGCCAGTGCCTGGCGGACCAGGGCATCACCCGGCCGATCCGCCCCCTCACCAAGGAGAAGGTGGCCGCACTCAAGGACGCCGCGAAGGCCTGCGACATCACGCTGCCGCACCGACACCACGTGAAGCTCACCGACGAGCAGCGCCAGTGCCTGGCGGACCAGGGCATCACCCGGCCGATCCGCCCCCTCACCAAGGAGAAGGTGGCCGCACTCAAGGACGCCGCGAAGGCCTGCGACATCACCCGGGCCGGCGCCTCCGCCTGACCGACCCGCTCCCCCCGCACGAAGGCGCCCTCCGGGGCGCCTTCGTCGCGCGCACTCGGTTCCGCGCGCGGTCGTGACCCGCGCCACAACGACCCCGGGACTTTCGGCACTGCATGTCGCGCGCCGCCCATGGTCTGATCGCCGCCGTGCGACCGCGCGCGTCTCACCCCGACGCAGAGAGGACCCGACGTGGGCCTGTTCAAGAAGAGTGACCGCGAAGCGTTCGGTGTGGCGGCCGCGTTGTTCGCGTTCCTCGCGGTGCTGCTCGCCTTCTCGTCCCTCGCCATCGCAGCCACGCGCGACACCGGCTCGGGGGGCGGCGGCTCCGGCGGGGTGGGTGCGCAGATCGGCCTCTCCGAGTACAAGATCGACCCGGCGACGCTGACTGCGTCGCCCGACAGTGAGATCACGGTCAAGAACGACGGCACCATGCCGCACAACCTCGCCATCGAGGGCACCGACAAGGCGACGAAGAACCTCTCGCCGGGCGAGTCGGTGGGGCTCAGCCTCAAGGGGCTCAAGAAGGGCTCGTACAAGATCTACTGCACGATCCCCGGCCACGAGTCGGCCGGAATGCGCGGCACGCTGATCATCGGCAGCGGCGGCGCGGTGCAGACCGCGAAGTCCGGCTCGACCGGCCTGAGTCCTCAAGAACTGCTCGCCACGAACGCCGAGAACGACAAGACCCAGGGTCAGGGGGTCACGACCTATGCGACGCAGCTGAGCAAGATCGTCGACAACTACGTGAAGACCGGTCAGATCGACCCGTCGCTCTACGAGCCCGACACCAGCTACGGCAAGGAGTACAAGGCGCTCGGCGGCAACCCGCTGCTCGGCCCACCGGTCCTCACCCCCGAGATCCAGCCCGACGGCACGAAGCTGTTCAAGCTCGAGGCCAAGGTCGTGGACTGGGAGGTCTCACCCGGCAACGTCGTCAGCGCGTACACCTACGACGGGATGGTGCCCGGGCCGACGATGCACGTCGATCCCGGCGACAAGGTGGCCGTCCAGGTCACCAACCACACGCCGGAGTACACGTCCGTGCACTTCCACGGCGTGGACACGCCGGTCGGCATGGATGGCGTGCCGTACCTGACCCAGGACCCGATCAAGACGGGCGACACGTTCACCTACGCGTTCACCGCGTCCGATCGCCCGCAAGAGGGCATGTACCACTCGCACTACCACGCCGAGACCCAGATCGCCGACGGCCTGGCCGGCGCGTTCATCGTCGGGTCGATGCCGGTGCCGTCGGACTACGCCCGGGCGGATCAGTTCCCGGCGCCGGACACGCCCTACGTGATGATGCTGAACGACGCCGGGACGATCGGACTGGCGCTCAACGGCAAGGCCTTCCCGGGCACGGCGCCGGTGGTCGCCCCGGTGGGCAAGTGGATCCAGCTCGTCTACATGAACGAGGGCAACACGGTGCACCCCATGCACCTCCATGGCATGCCCCAGCTCGTCATCGCCAAGGACGGTCAGCCGTTGGCGACGCCGCGGTTCGAGGACACCGTGCTCGTCGCACCCGGTGAGCGGTGGACGGTACTGATCCGACCCACCGCCGACAACCTCGACAACCTGAAGCAGACGCCCTTCGCGCCGTTCGGCGTGTGGGCGTTCCACTGCCACATCATCCCCCACGCCGAGAGCTACAACGGCTTCATCGGCATGACGACGACGTTCATCGCGCTCCCGTCATGAGCGAGGAGCACGGGCCGACGACGACCACGGAGTCCGCACCGCCGACGACCGACGCCGACCGGGCGCGCGGTGTGCGACCGGTCTGGTTCGTGCTCGCGTTCGGCGGGTGTCTCCTGGCCGGCCTCCTCCTGATCGTGGTCGCCACCCAGGACTCGAACAGCTCGGAATCGAAGGTCTGGTCGTACACGGTGCCGTCCGGCACCGTGGCGCGGATCGAGGCGGGCGAGAAGCTCTACGTCTTCCCGGCCCGACTCGACGTCCACGTCGACGACGAGCTCGTGATCCGCAACGACGACGTCCGCGTGGCGCAGGTCGGGCCCTACATCGTCGACCGGAACTCCACGCTCACCCAGACCTTCACCACGCCGGGGATCATCCAGGGCTTCTGCTCGATCCACCCCTCGGGTCAGGTGACGATCGAGATCCACGCGTAGACGTCGGCGCGGTCAGGTCCTCGGCACCGGATCGGTGTCCCCGGTCAGGGCCTCGTCGGCATACGCAGCCTCGTCGCCGGTCACGAACCGCGACCCCCGGACCCGTCCGACGAGCTCGATCCCGACGCCACCCACGAGCGCCGAGCCGAGCGCGAGCGCGAGATAGTCCGAGCCCGGGAGATCGAGGTTGGCGGCGTCACGCACCGGGGGAACGGCGAACACGATCGCTGCCCCCCCGACCATCGCGGCGACGAGCACGGTCCGGAACACCGTGAACGGGCGCGGCGAGCTGCACGAGAACCCACAGGCCGAGGATCAGGAGCACGATGAATGCCACCGTGCGCGCCTCCCGACTCGTCGCGCCGTCCGCGCGCGCCAGCGCGTAGGCGGTGTAGGTCACGACGCCGGCGATGATCCCGGCGGGGAGCGAGAAGCGCAGCACTCGGCCGACGAAGCCGGGAACATAGCGGCGCGCGTTCGGCCCGAGTGCGAGGAAGAAGCCCGGGATGCCGATCGTGAGGGAGCTGATCACGGTGAAGTGCCGGGGCAGGAACGGGTACGGCCACCCGGTCAGCACGGTCATCACTGCGAAGAGCGCCGCGTAGACGGTCTTGGTGAGGAAGAGGTTCGACGAGCGTTCGATGTTCGCGGTCACCCGCCGGCCCTCGGCCACCACCCCGGGCAGCGTCGCGAACTTGCCGTCGAGCAGTACCAGCTGGGCGACCGAGCGCGTCGCCGCCGCGCCCGACCCCATTGCCACCCCGATGTCGGCGTCCTTCAGCGCGAGCGCGTCGTTCACCCCGTCGCCGGTCATGGCCACGACGTGCCCCTGGTGTTGGAGCGCAGCGACCATTGCCCGCTTCTGGTGCGGCGTCACCCGACCGAAGACCGAGTGCTCGTCGAGCACCGCGCCGAGCTCGTCGAGGTCGTCGGGCAGCTCGCGCGCGTCCACCGGATCGCCCGCGTCGAGTCCGACCCGGCGAGCGACCGCCCCGACGGTCCGCGGGTTGTCGCCCGAGATCACCTTGAGCGTGACCCCCTGCTCGCGGAAGTACTCCAGCGTCTCCGCGGCATCCGGGCGCACCCGCTCCTCGAACAGCACCAGGGCGACGGGGTCGAGGTCGGGCGGCAGCTCCTCGCCGTTGAGGGCGCCGGCCGTGTGTGCGAGGAGCAACGTGCGGTTCCCGGTGGCCGCCAGCTCGTCGGCGCGGCGGCGGACGACGCTCCCCGCGTCGAGCCACACCATCTCCGGGGCACCGATCACCCAGCCCCCCTGGTCCGCGAACGCCGCGGCGCTCCACTTGCGCGCGGACGAGAACGGAACCTCTTCGGTGCGAGTCCACCCGGGGTCGGCGAAGACGGCCTGGAGCGCCTCGATGGTCGCGTTCGCGTTCGCGTCGGCGGCGAGGGCGCCGAGCGCCGTCGCCGCCTCCGACTCGGCATGCGTCCCGAGCGTCTCGATCCGGTCGAACGCGATGGTGCCCTCGGTGAGGGTCCCCGTCTTGTCGAGACACACGACGTCGACGCGCGCCAGCCCCTCGACCGCGGGCAGCTCCTGGACCAGCACCTGACGGCGGGCGAGCGCGACCGCCGCGACGCCGAAGGCGAGCGAGGTCAGGAGCACGAGCCCCTCCGGGACCATGCCCACCACACCCGCGACCGCACCGGTGATCGCCGAGGGGATGCTGCCGTCCTGGAGCTCACGCCAGAAGAGGATGGGGGCGACGCCGAGGATCAGCCAGGTGACGAACCGGAGGATCGTGTTGATGCCCTCCATGAGCTCGGACCTGGCGATCGCGAACCGACGGGCCTCCGTCGCGAGCTTGCGTGCGTAGGCGTCGGCGCCGATCGCCGTCGCCTGCATCCGGCCGGATCCCGCGACGACGAAGCTGCCCGAGAGGATCTGGTCGCCGGGGCGCTTGGCCATGGCGTCGGCCTCCCCCGTCAGGAGCGACTCGTCGAGGTCGAGACCGGTCGCGGCAGTGACGACGCCGTCGGCGGGCACCTGGTCACCGGTGCGGAGCTCGAGGAGGTCGTCGAGGACCACCTGCTCGACCGCGATCTCGGCCACCTGGCGCTCGCGCACCACCCGGGCGATCGGTGCGTTGAGAACGGCGAGCCGGTCCAGGGTCCGCTTCGCCCGCACCTCCTGCACGATGCCGACGAGCGAGTTCAGGACGATCACGATCCCGAAGAGCCCGTCGGCGGGCGACCCGAAGACCAGGATCAGCGCGAGCATCGTGCCGAGGATGGCGTTGAAGCGGGTGAGGATGTTCGCCCGGGCGATCTCGCCGAGGGTCCGGCTCGTCCGCTCGCCGGCGTCGTTCACCTCGCCGGCCGCGACCCGCTCGGCCACCTCCGCGGCGGTCAGGCCGCTCGCCGCGGTCTCGGGACGGGACGGGAGGGTCGTCACGGCGCCGGCGGGAGCGTTCTCGGCGGGCACTCCGGGACGGTAGCGCCGGAATGTCCGACCCCGCCGGATTCCCTCTACGGGAGGTGCACGAATCGGTCGATGGTGCCCGAGATGACGGCGATCTCTCCCCCGCCGCTGGCGACGCGCGTATCGGCGCGGACGCTCCTCGCCGGCTACCTCGTGCTGGGCGCCGTCGCGCTCGCGCTGTCGACGGTCGCCGAGCCACGGACGGCGATCCTCCTCCGGGCCGGGATCGGCGCGCTCGCCGCCGCGGGCCTGCTCGCCGGCGTGCGCCGATCGACCCGGATCGGCACCAACCCGTGGCTGTGCTTCGCGGCCGGGGTCGCGCTCTGGGCCGGCGGATCCGCGGTCGGCGGCCTCGCCGCGACCCGCGGCGTGGCCGTGCCGAGCTGGGCCGACGGGATGAGCCTCGCCGGCTACCTCGCCTTCGGCATCGGCTTCGTGGCCCTGGCGCGGATCGGTTCGGATCCGGCGAGCCGCACCGCCGCGCTCGACGCGTTCGTGCTCGGCACCGCGACGGTGCTCGCGTTGTGGGTCGGGTTCATCGCGCCGCTCCCGACCGCGTCCATGCCGATCGACCGCTGGGTCATCGTCCTCGCGTCGCCCTGGCAGGACGGGCTGCTCGTCGCCATCCTCGCCTGGATCGCGCTCTCCCCCGGCCGGCGCTCGGCCGCGCTGCGCGCCATCGGCGCCGGACTCGCGGTCACGTTGGCCGCCAACCTCGTGGTGCTCGCGGCGCAGCGTGGCGAGCTGGACTGGTCGAACATCTCGGATCCACTGCACGCCCTGGGCTACCTGCTGATCGGCATGGCCGGGCTCCTGGCCACCCGCGAGATCCGGATCGAGCCGATCCCAGCGGACGCGTCGACCGACCACGTGGGCCGCTCGGTACTGATGGGTGTTGCGCTGCTCACCGGCCCCCTCGTCGCGGTCACCGGGGACCTCACGACGACCGACGGCATGGTCATGATCGGGACGTGCTCGACGCTGCTCGCGATCGGTGTCGTCGCCCGCTTCGTGAACCTCGTGCACCAGAACCAACGCGCCCACCAGGCAACCGCGATCAGCGAGCGGCGCTTCCGCATGCTCGCCGACAGCGCGCCCGTCGGGATCTTCGAGCTCGGCCGCGGCTTCGTCGTCACCTACGCGAACGCCGAGGGGCGTCGCCTGCTCGGTCCGACCGTCACGGGTGGCTCCGTCGACTCGATGCTCGTGAACGTGGACGAGACCGGTCATGACGCCCTCCGCCAGGCGTTCGCCGAGCTCGCCGACGGGCGCGCCGGTGCCGCCGATGTGCGCCTCGTCGGATCCGACGACGAGCAGTGGATGACGTTCCAGGGAGTTCCCGTCTTCGGCGGCGGCCTGAGCGCCCCGATCGCCTTCGCTTCGACCCTCGACATCACCAACCTGAAGCAGGCCGAGTCGGCCCTCGCGCGGCAGGCCACGCACGACCCGCTGACGGGCCTGCCGAACCGCCGCCGCCTGCTCGAGTCGTTGATCGAGGCATTGGCGCGGCTCGGCCAGGGACATCGCACCGGCACCGTCGCGCTGATGTTCGTGGACCTCGACGGCTTCAAGCTCGTCAACGACGTCCTCGGTCACGACCGCGGCGACGTGCTGCTCGTGAACGCGGCTGCCCGCCTCCGGAACGCGGTCCGGGCCCACGACGTCGTCGCCCGCTTCGGCGGCGACGAGTTCGTCGTCCTCCTCCAGCACGTCTCCGACCGGGGAGAGCTCCACGAGCTGGCCCAGCGCATCCTCGACGCGCTCACCGCTCCGATCCACGTCGGCGGCGAGCCCGCGCAGGTCGGCGCCAGCATCGGGATCGCGACCGCAACCGGTCCGGACGACGACCCCGACGCGCTCATCCGCAACGCCGATGCCGCGATGTACCGCGCCAAGGAGCGCGGTCGGGGCCGGTACGAGTTCTTCCGCCCCGAGGCGTCCCCCGACCGCCACCGCATGCTCTGACGGTCCGGTCCTTCTCTTCGACGGTCGGGGAAATGGCGACGGACGTCGACGACCAGCCGACGAGACTGGAGCGATGGCCCGCTACACCTTCGGCGACGGTGACCTCGCGGCCGAGCGACTGCACGTGCTGGACGACGCGTTCGCGGACACCGCCGACGCGCTGCTCGCCGAGCTCGCGGTCTCGCCGACCCGCGTCGCGGACCTCGGCTGCGGACCGGGCGCGACCACCGCGCGCCTCCACGCCGTGTTCCCGCACGCCGCGGTCGTCGGCGTCGACGCGTCGCCCGTGTTCGTGGCCCAGGCCCGCCGCGCCCTGCCCGTGGCCACCTTCGTCGTCGCCGACGCGACCCGTCCGCTCCCCCACGGCCCGTTCGATCTGGTCTACGCCCGGTTCCTGCTCGCGCACCTCCCCGACGTCGCCGGCGCGCTCCACACATGGGTCCGTGCGCTGCATCCGGGTGGCCTGCTCGTGCTCGAGGAGACCGAGCACCTCACGAGCACCGACGCGGACTTCGCGCGGTACGAGGCGGTGTCCCGGGCGCGGGTCGGCGCGCAGGGCGCACTGTTGTACGCAGGTGGCGCGATCGCGGCCGTACTCCCGTTCGCCGCCGTCGAGGTCGTGATCGACCGCGTGGTCCCCCTCGACCTCACCGCCGGGCAGGCGGCGGCGATGTTCTGGCGCAACCTCGCGACGTGGGGGTCCGACGCGGTCGCCGACGGTCTCCTGGGCGAGGACGACCGGTCGGCGCTGCTCGACCGCCTCGCCGCCCGCGTCGAGGACCCCACGCGGGGACTGTTCACCTGGACGCACCGCCAGACGGTGTTGCGCCGGTCCTGACCCGACGCGGACCAGCTGTCGGTCAGATGCGCCACGATCTCGCGTCCGCGCCAACCCTCGCAGAGCGTCGGGTCGTCCCACTCGGCCCTGGTCAGTGACTCCAGAAGGGGAAGGAGATCGCGTCGCTCCACGACCAGGCCGTCCCGATCGGGCGCGCCGAGGCGATCGGCAGCTCCTCCATCACCCCTGTCGTTCGGATTCATCCGGACCACTCCAGATCGTGTGAACCGATCCACGCGAGATCAAGGTCTTCAATCGGAGCCGTCACCGAGGAAGCATCCCGCCACCCGGGGGAAGCCGATGAACACCCACCCAGACATGCGGAAACGTCCCCGAGCAGGAGTCGGGTCAAGAGTCGGCGTGGATACGCCTCGATCGCCATCCGGCACGACAGCACCCAGGGGCGCGGGAATGTCATCCGAGCACATGACCCTTCGCACCGGGGAGTTCGTCGATGTTCCGAGAGCGAGCGAGCAGATCGGCAGATATGAGTGGGGGGTCAGCCGCGGACGGGAGCGAGAGCTATTCGCCAGGCCAATCCGAGAACTGCAGACCGGTGATGTTCTCGTACGCCTCGACGTAGCGGGCGCTGGTAGCGGCGATGACTTCGTCGGGCACTTCCGGCGCGGGCGCTGTCTTGTCCCAACCGAGTGAGGCGGCGTAGTCGCGCACGGGTTGCTTGTCGAAACTGGGCGGGGTAGCGCCCAGCGCGACCTCGTCGGCAGGCCAGAACCGCGACGAGTCCATCGTCAGAGCCTCGTCGCAGATGTGCAGCTCGCCGTCGATGAAGCCGAGCTCGAACTTGGTGTCGGCGATCACGATGCCTTTGGTCAGCGCGAGCTCTGAGGCCATGCGGTACAGCTCGACCGACACGTCGCGCGCCAGGTCGAACGTTTCCCGGCCGACGATGGCCGCTGCGTCCTCGAAGTTGATGTTCTCGTCGTGCTGACCCTGCTCGGCCTTGGTCGATGGCGTGAACACGGGCGTAGGGAGCTGCTCGCTCTCCTGCATGCCGGCGGGCAGCGGCATGCCGTTCACCATCCCGCTCCTCGTGTACTCCTGCCACGCGCTCCCCGACAAGTAACCGCGCACGATGCACTCGATCTTGAGCATGTCAGCGCGGCGGGCGAGCGTGGCCCGTCCCTTCCACTCGTCGGGCACGTCCGGGAACTGGTCGATCACGTGGTTGGGCAGCACACCGGCCAGTTCCTCGAACCAGAACGACGAAATGGCGGTGAGCGCTCGGCCCTTCTCGGGCACCGTCTCACCGAGCACGACGTCGAACACGCTGAGACGGTCAGACGCGACGAACAGCAGGTTGCCGTCACCGGCGTCGTAGATGTCGCGGACCTTGCCGCTGTAGACGTGCTTCAGCTCGGTCGCGGGATGTTCCTCCACGCGCACAGGATGCCCGGTCCGCGTGCGTTCTGTCGCCCGCCTGGTGCCATCTCCGCGCCCCACCGGGCCGGCACGTCACTCGACCGCGAACATCTCCGCTTGACACCGAACATATGTTCGTGTACCGTGAACCCACTTCCCTCGCACCACCGACTCTTCCCCCTCGGTCATGACGTGATCTCGCGCCGCGAGGAGGTGGACGCGTGTCGGATGCATTGGTGCGACTCGAACGGCTCGTCGACGACACGCGCCGCGTGCTCGACGGGCTCGACCCGGAGGAGCTGACGGGCCCCGACGCGCGCGTCGCCGTCGAGCGGTTCGTCGCGCTCGAGAAATGCGCAGCCGCGGGCAAGCTGCTGGCGCTCGGCCGGCTCGACCGGACCGGCGCCTGGGTGGGCGACGGCTCGTTCCGGGACCTGCCGTCCTGGCTGGCCTCGGTCGGCGGATCGACCGTCGGCGCGGCACGCGCGACCTCAGAGACCGCGCGCCGGCTGCGTGAGCTGCCGGCGACCACCGAGACCCTCCGGTCCGGTGCTCTCTCCCCGGCGCAGGCCGACGCCGTGAGCGGCGCCGCGCAAGCCGACCCCTCCGCGGAGCTCGAGCTCCTCGACCAGGCCCGGACCTCGGGCGTGAAGGGGCTCCGGATCGAGTGCGACCGCGTGATCGCGGCCGCCACCGCGCACGAGGAGGAGATCGAGCGGTACGAGCGGATCCGTGCGGACCGCACGCTGCGGCACCGCAAGCTCGCCGACGGCTCGGGCTGCATCGACATCCGCGGGCCCCTCGATCGGACCGCCCTGGTCATGGCGGCGCTCGAGCCGTTCGAGCGGACGCTCTTCGAGGAGCATCGAGCCAGCGGGCGACCCGAGCATCCGGACGCCACGGCGTTCGACGCGCTCGGCCGGCTCTGCGCGTCGTCGTCGAGCGCGGCGGATGCCGGCGTGCCGACGAGCGGCTCGCGTCCACTCGCGATGGTGGTGGTGCACGTGAGCAAGGCCGCGTACGAACGCGGCTGGACTGGATCCGGCGAACGTTGCGAGATCCAGGGTGCCGGTCCGGTTCCGGTCGCGGTCGCCCGCCGACTCGCGTCCGACTCCATCCTCCGTTCCCTCGTCGTCGACGGCACCGACGTCACACGGGTGTCACACCTCGGGCGGACGATCCCGGCGCGTCTGCGCACCGCCGTCGAGGTGCGGGACCGCGTCTGCGTGGTCGGAGGCTGCGAGGTCGAACGGCATCTGGAGATCGACCACAACATCCCGGTCGCCGCGGGCGGGCGCACCGAGCTCGGCAACCTCGGGCGCGTGTGCCACCACCACCACGACCTGAAGACGCGTGGGGACCTGCGGCGGATCGGACCACTGGGCCGACAACGGCTCGTCACCCGTGGGGAGTACGAGCAGCACCGACAACAGCAACGGGCGGAGGGCGTGGGCCGCGCGCCGCCGGTGCTCGCGAGGGCGTGAGCGTCGGCGAGGAGCACGGACATGAACAGCGACATGATCTGGAGGTGATACTCAATGGAAGTCGCGCGAGCGCAGCGCGTCGGCGAGACCGAGCGGGAGTGCCTCGATCCGCTGGGCGAGGAGGTTGGTCACGCCCTGGTGACATTCGAGCACGCCGCGCACGCGCAGTGCCGGCGACGTGCGGGCGACCTTGCGGTAGCGCTTCCACACCCCGGGCGTGCAGATGACGTTGGTGAGGCCGGTCTCGTCCTCGAGGTTGAGGAACACGGTTCCCTTGGCGGTCTCGGGCTGCTGGCGGTGGGTCACGATCCCGGCGACCTCCACCACCGACCGGGGTTCCAGCGCCCGCAGCGCCGCCGAGGTGACGACGCCGTGGGCGCTCAGCTCGGCCCGGAGGAACTCGGTCGGGTGCCGGCCGGGCGACATGCCCGTGGCCCAGAGGTCGGCGGCGGTCTCCTCGACCTCGTTCATCCCGGGCAGGGCCGGCGCCTCGACCCCCACCGCGGTGTGCGGGAGATGGCCCGGCCGCGCGTCGCGCAGCGCACCGGCGGCCCACAGCCCGGCGCGCCGATCCACGTCGAAGCACGCGAACCCACCCGCGGTGGCGAGGGACTCCAGCGCGTCGACGGGGGCCTCGGTCCGGCGGGCGAAATCCTCCAGGCCGGCGAAGGGCTCGCGGGCGCGCTCCTCGTCGATCCGGTCGAGCAGCGCGCCGCTCAACCCGCGCACGTAGCGGAGCCCGATGCGGGTGGCGCGGATCGACGGGTCCGCGTGCCACCCGGCGTGGGGGTGGCCGATCGGTCCGGCCGCGGCCGAGCGCGGCTCGAGCGTGCAGTCGCGGCGCGAGCGCTCGACACAGGGACCGAGCACCTCGACCCCGTGGCGGCGGGCGTCGCGCACCAGCGTGTGCGGCGAGTAGAAGCCCATTGGCTGCGCGTTCAGCAGCGCGCACACGAACTCGGCCGGGTGGTGCAGCTTGATCCAGCTGCTCGCGTACACGAGGTACGCGAACGACACCGAATGGCTCTCGGGGAACCCGAAGCTGGCGAACGCCTCGAGCTTGTGCGCGATCTCCTCCGCGGTCTCGCCGGTGATCCCGCGCTCGGCCATCCCCTCCATCAACCGGCCGCGCAGGCGGGCCATTCGTGCCTTGGACCGCTTCGACCCCATGGCCTGGCGGAGTTGGTCGGCCTCGCCCGCGCTGAAGCCGGCCGCGTCGATCGCCATCTGCATCAGCTGCTCCTGGAACAGCGGCACCCCGAGGGTCTTGCGCAGGCACGGCTCGAGGATCGGGTGCGGGTAGGTGACCTCCTCCTCCCCGTTGCGCCGTCGCAGGTACGGATGCACCGACCCGCCCTGGATCGGTCCCGGCCGGATCAGCGCGACCTCCACCACGAGGTCGTAGAAGGTCTCGGGTCGCAGCCGGGGCAGCGTGGCCATCTGGGCGCGGCTCTCCACCTGGAAGACGCCCACCGTGTCGGCCGCGCTCAGCAGCTCGTACACCGCGGGCTCCTGCGGGATCGTCGCGAGATCGATCTCGAGGCCCTCGTGCTCACGGACGAGGTCGACGGCGAGGTGCAGCATCGTGAGCATCCCGAGGCCGAGCAGGTCGAACTTCACGAGCCCGGCGGCCGCGCAGTCGTCCTTGTCCCACTGCAGGACCGAGCGGTTCTCCATCCGGGCCCACTCCACCGGGCAGCACTCGACGAGTGGGCGGTCGGCCATCACCATCCCGCCGGAATGGATACCGAGATGGCGGGGGAAGTCCGCCACCGCATCGGCCAGGTCGAGGACGAGCTCGGGCACCGGCGGCGCGTCGACACTGTTGCGGAAGTCGTCGAAGGCTCCCTCCCGCGAGCGCCAGCGGTCGATCCAGCGGGTGAGCGCGTCCGCATGACCGGGCGAGAGCCCCGCGACCTTGGCCATCTCGCGCAGCGCCGAGCGCGGTCGGTAGGTGATCACGTTCGCGACCTGCGCGGCACGGTCACGCCCGTACTTCCCGTACACGTACTGGATCACCTCCTCGCGCCGCTGGTGCTCGATGTCGAGGTCGATGTCAGGCGGCCCGTCGCGCTCGGTGGAGAGGAACCGCTCGAAGAGCAGGCCGAGCGTCACCGCGTCGGCCTTGGTCACCCCGAGCGCGTAGCAGACCGCGCTGTTCGCGGCGCTGCCCCGGCCCTGGCAGTAGATGTCCTCGCGCCGGCAGAAGTCCACGATGTCGTGCAGCAGGAGGAAGTACCCAGGGAACCCGAGCTGCTCGATCACGCCGAGCTCGTGCTCGATCTGGCGCATCGCCCGCTCGTGGTGGAGATGGGTCGACGGGTAGTACACCGACGCGCCGCGCCGGGTGAGCTCGCGCAACCAGCTCATGTCGGTGTGCCCCTCGGGCACCGGGTACTCGGGCAGGTTCGGCACCGCGATCTTCAGGTCGAACGCGCACTCGGCCGCGATGCCGACGGTGCGCTCCACCGCGCCCGGATACCGCGCGAACCGTCGGAGCTGCTCCCCCGCGCTGCGCAGATGGGCGAACGGGGTGGCGGGCAGCCAGCCGTCGAGCTCGTCGAGACTGCGACGCGACCGGATCGCGGCCAGCGCGGTCGCGAGCCGCCGTCGGTCGGGGGTCGCGTAGTGGACGTTGTTCGTGGCGATCACCTCCGTCCCGGTGCGCATCGCGAGACGCGCGAGCGCGTCGTTGCGCGGCCGATCCAGGGGATCGTCGTGGTCCCACAGCTCGACGAGCACGCGGTCGCGCCCGAACGCAGCGACGATCCGCTCGAGCACGTGCTGCGCGGCCGACGGTCCGTCGCGCACCAACGCCGCCGGGACCACGCCCTTCCGGCAACCGGTGGTGGTGAACCAGCTCCCGGCCGCGTCGTCGGCGGCGGCGAGGAGATCCTCGAAGCCGAGGCGCGGGGCACCCTTCTCCCCGCGCAGCTGGGCGGTGCTGATCGTGCGCGCGAGCGCCGCGTACCCGGCCGGGCCCGCCGCGAGGATCAGCACGTGCTCCCCCAGCGTGTCGGCCCGACCATTGTTCCCGGCACTGGTCGCGCTCGCAGCTCCGAGCGTGAGCTCGGCACCGAACACGGTGGGCAGGCCCAGCGGGCGGGCGGCCTCGGCCATCCGGACCGCGCCGTAGAGACCGTCGTGGTCGGTGACGGCAAGCCCGGTCAGGCCGAGACGGTGCGCCTCCTCCACCAGCTCCTCGGGATGGCTGGCGCCGTCGAGGAAGGAGAAGTTGGTGTGGCAGTGCAGCTCCGCGTACCCGGGTCCCACCATCTCGCCGCTCTCCACCTCGCTGCTCGCCGGGGTGGGTCACGGTAGCGAACGTATGTTCGCCTGTCCATGGGCAGCGGGGCAGTCAGTCCCCGGCCGGTGCGGCGGGTACCGGCGCCGACGGAGGAACCGCAGGGGCGGCAACGACGGGCAGGTGCATCGCGACCCGCGCCCCGCCCAGCGACGCGCGGCCGATCGTCAGACGGCCCCCGGCCTCGGTCGCGGTCCGGCGGGCGATGTCGAGGCCGAGACCCGTCCCGGACCCGTCGCTGCCGCGCACCCCGCGCTCGACCACCGCCGACGATGGGAACCCGGGCCCGGCGTCGTCCACCACGAGCTCGGCCCAGCGGTCGCGCCGTACGAGCGACACCGAGATCGCGGTGTCGCTCGGAGTGTGCTGCACCGCGTTGGCCACGAGCGCGTCCACGACCGCGGTCAGCGCGCCGGGCGCGGCGCCGACCCAGACCGGTTCGGGCGGCACGGCGACCGCGAACAGCCGCGTCCGCTCTCCCGCGGCGACCGACCAGAACGACAGCCGGGCCCGAGTGATCGCGGCCAGGTCGGCCGGACCCGAATCGAGCGTCGCGTCGCGGCCGCGCCGCGCCGTCGCGATGAGCCCGCTCACCGCGGCCTCCAGCCGTTCGACGTCGCCGACCAACCGGTCCCGGTCAGTGGATGAACCGAGGAGCTCCACGTCCAGTCGCAGTGCGGTGATCGGCGTCCGCAGGTCGTGCGAGAGGTCGGCGAGCTGCTCGCGGTCCGCCGCACGGAGCTCGTCGACGCGGTCGGCCAGCAGGTTGAGCGCGTGCGCGACCGCCCGCACCTCGGGCGGTCCTGCGCCGCCGGCGCGGGCGTCCTCCTCACCGGACGCGAGCCGGCGAGCCACGGTCGCCACATCGGCGAGCGGGCGCGTGGCCGACCGGGCGATGCGGTCCGCGAGCACGAGCGCACCCGAGGAGAGCACGAGCCCGAGCGCGCCCAGCACGAGCCAGGACCCCAGGACGCCGTCGTGCATGCGACTCTCGGACACGTGGACCACGACGACGCCGGTGCTTCCGCCGGCGGTGACGACGGGCTGGTAGACGTCGACCCCCTGGTCGAGCCGGCGGACGAAGGCATCACCGCGGCGCGCGAGCCGCAGGGCGGCCGGATCGACCGGGCGGGTCGAGCCGACGTGCTCGCCGTCGGGCAGCACGACGGTGATCGGCTCGGAGCCGTCGCGGCGCGCGCTCTCGATCGCCGCGCGCACCTCCGCTGCGCCCTGACCGGTGATGGTCGGGCCGATCGCACGGGCCTGGGCGGTGGCGGCGTTGACCGCGCGGTCCTCCGCGACGCGTCGCACGAGGTAGCCGAGCGGCACCACGAAGGCGATCACGACCATGGCGGTCGCCGCGAAGACCGTGATCGCCAACCGGCGGCGCATGCTCACTCCGGCGCGGTCAGCCGAACACCCACGCCCCGAACGGTATGCAGGTACACCGGGTCGCTCGCGGATTCGCCGAGTTTGCCGCGCAGCCACGACAGGTGGACGTCCACCGTCCGCTCACCACCGCCGGCCGGCTGGTCCCACACCTCGGCGAGCAGCTCGCGCTTGGACACGACCGCGCCGGCGTTGCGGGCGAGGTACTCCAGCAGCTCGAACTCCTTCCGGGTCAGCAAGACGGGTGTGCCGTCGATCGACACCTCGTGGGCCCGGCGGTCGATCCGGAGGCCGCCGATCCGGATGACCGGGTCGACCGCGGCCGATCGGCCGCGTCGCAGCACGGCCCGAACCCGGGCATCGAGCTCGTCGGCCGAGAACGGCTTCACGACGTAGTCGTCGGCGCCGCTGTCGAGGCTGCCGACCATCTCCTGGTCCTCGTCCCTCGCCGTCGACACGATCACGGGCACATCGCTGACCGCCCGGAGCATGCGCAGGAGGTCCCGGCCGTCGATATCGGGCAGGCCCAGGTCGAGGACCACGAGATCGGGCCGCTCGTCCACGGCCGACTGCAGCCCGGTCAGCCCGTCACGAGCCGTGAGCACCACGTGGCCGCGCTGGACCAGCGCCCGCTCGAGGCTTTCCCGGATCGGCAGGTCGTCCTCGATCAGGAGCAGCGAGACCATGAGGGCTCGACGCTACGTGCCGAAACGGCCCTCTCGTCAGTCTTGACGATCTCTTGACCAAATCCGGTGGCAAATCTGGCGACAATGAACCAGTGAAGAAGTCGGTGGCATTCGGAGTGTGGTCGATGGTCACGCTCGGTGCGTGCGGGGTCGCGTGGAGTGCCGTCGACCGCGTCGCCGCCCAGGTCACGGGTCGACCCCCCATCGTGGGCCAGCAGTCGATCCGCCGATCGCTCGACCGCACCGCGACGGGCACCGCGGCGACCGGGCCCGACGGCGCGACCACGGCGGCGGACGGCACTGCGTTCGGGCATGCGGGCGGAGCGGTCGTGATCGATCCCGTGACCGGCCGAGCATGGCCCGCGGGTGCGACCGGGACGTCCGGTGGCGCGACGGCGAACGGTGCCAGTGACACGGGCCCCTCCGGATCGGTCGACACCCCACCGATCACCGATCCGCTGCCACCCCCGCCACCACCCCCGGCCGCGCCGCCCACACCGGCGCCGACCGCCCCGCCGTCGACCGCACCGCCGTCGACCGCGACGGTCTTCGTGACCGGAGGCTCGGTCGTGGCGTCGTGCAGCACCGGAACCCCGACGCTCGTGAGCGCCATCCCGAACAGCGGCTACGGCACCACGGTACGGCCCGGCCACCAGCTGCTCGTGACCTTCACGTCGGCGACCCATCTCTCGGTCGTGGAGACCGAGTGCGAGGGCACGCGGGTTCATTTCTCCACCGGCGAGGAGCGCGACGACTAGAGCAGCTCGGCGAGCGCCTGCATCGCGTCACCGGTCAGACGGAACAGCGTCCACTCCTCCAGCGGGCGGGCACCCAACGAGCGGTAGAAGCCGATCGACGGTTCGTTCCAGTCGAGGACGGCCCACTCGATGCGGCCGCAGTCACGCTCGCGCGCCAGCCGCCCCAGCTCGGTGAGCAGCGCGCGGCCGTGCCCGCTCCCGCGGTGCTCGGGGCGCACGAAGAGGTCTTCGAGGTAGATCCCCGGTCGACCGAGGAACGTCGAGAAGTTGTGGAAGAAGAGGGCGAAGCCGACCGCGGTCCCGGAGCCGTCGTCGGGCTCGGCGATGAGCACCTCGGCCGCCGGGCGCGGTCCGAAGAGGTGCTCGCCGAGCACCGCCTCGTCGAGGACGACCTCGTCGGCGAGGTGCTCGTAGTCGGCCAGCGCGCGGATCAGGGCGGCGATGGTCGGCACGTCGGTCGGGACGGCGGGTCGGATCAACGCGCACCTCGGCGGCTCGAGGACGGATGGCAGGCGCGACCGTAGCGAGCGCGCCGGGCTCAGTCGTAGATCGCTGCGACCACCGCCGCGCCCTGCTCGACGTGCACGAGACAGGCGGTCGTCTCCTCGACCACCACCTGCCAGGTCACCCGGCGGGCATGGGTCGCCCGGTCCCACCACCGCACGTCTTGGGGCCACGGTCCGGCCCACGCGGTGATCGCACCCCCGCCCCCCGAGAGCGCGGGGCAGCGCAGCGCGGCCGGTGGGGCGGACAGCTCACCACGACTCGAGACGATCACCGGCCGATCCCCGGCGTCGACGAGCGCGGCCGCCACCCCCGGCTCGAGCACCCGCGCCGGCGCGGGACCGGGGATGGTGCCCGGCCACGGCGGCTCCTCCACCGCGACGGGACCGGCGACCGGACCGATCGGCGCGTGGGACGCGGGCTCGCGCGGCTCCCCCCACGGCACCCACCGGATCCGCTCGGCAGGGGTCCGCCCGCCCTGGGGCACCGCGGTGACCACGTGCTCGGGCCCGAGCAGCCCCTGGGTCCGGGCGAGGACCCGCCCCGCGCGCTCGGCGGCCGCGGCGTCGCCACCCCAGAACCCGAGCTGACGGCCCGACGCCGGGATCACCTGGTCGGGGACCAGCGTCAGCATCGTCAGCCCTCCGCTCAACCCACCGGTCGCGGTCAACCATCCCTCCAGCTGCCACCGCACGCGCTCGGCGAGCGCGACGGCGGTGAGCGCGCCGTCGTGACGCCACGCCCGGGCCAGGGACTCACCGTGCTCGCTCTCGGCCTCGACCACCACCTGGGTGCAGGCCAGCCCCCGGGCCGCGAGCCGGTCGAGCAGCCGGTCGGCCAGACCCTTCGCGACGAACGCCACGGCGTCGACCCGCGCCGCCGGCGGATCGAGCTCGCACTGCTCCTCGAGGTCGGGCGGGGGCACGGTGAGCGCGGGGGGATGGGCCTCCTGACCCTGCGCCAGGCGGTGCGCGGCGAGTCCCTCCCGCCCCAGCCGCGCGAGTACCGATCCCTCCGGCAACCCGGCGAACGCGCCGAGGGTCCCCAGCCCGAGCCGGCCGAGCAGATCGGCCAGCGCGTCGTCGCCGAGGGCACCGACCGGCCACGGCGCGAGGAAGGTGGGGGTCTCGCCCGCGGCCACGATGACCCCGCGCCGGGCGGCGAGCCGCGCCGCGAAGCCACCGTCCGCGATGCCGATCCGTACGTCGGTCACCGCGACCGCGTGCACGGCCTCCCGCGTCCGCGCGACGAGACCGCCGTCACCGCCGTGGTAGCGGGCGGGTCCCCGCGTCGGGAAGGCGAGGATCCCCGGTCGGTCCACGACGAGGCGCGGGGTGATCGCCTCGACCGCCCGCGCCACCGGCTCGAAGGCACGGGCCTCGGCCGCGACGTCTGCGTCCAGGACCAGGATCCCCGGGCAGGTGGCCTCCGCCTCGCGACGGCGGACCCCGATCCGCACCCCCTCGGCCCGGGCCTCGGCCGAGACGGCCCGGACCCGCTGCTGCTCGATCACCGCGACCGGCGCATCCACC
Source organism: uncultured Acidimicrobiia bacterium (assembly GCA_963801105.1). GTDB lineage: Bacteria > Actinomycetota > Acidimicrobiia > IMCC26256 > JAENVU01 > JAENVU01. The sequence goes on along the minus strand of CAWDDH010000003.1, from coordinate 2,011,531 downwards.
GGTGCCGCTCCGGACCGGCGCGCCGCGACCACCGGCCAGTCGGGACACCAGAGGCACAGGGTCCGGGCCGCCATCGCACTCGTCAGCCCGCGAGCTCGAGACGCGCACGGCGCGCACCCGTCCGGCCCGCGAGCTCCCACGTGAGCGCACGCTCCGTGAGCATGCCCTCGCCCGGCCCCAGTCCGGACCACCGGCTCCGACGCACCTCGAGCCGCACCGCGGCTTCCACCGGCCATGCGCGAGCCTCCGGCGCGAGCGCGACCAGCACCGCGGCGCGTTCGCGCGCCCGCGCGACCAGGCGACGCGCGTCCCCGGTGCGCAGCCCGCGTGGCACCGACGCGATCACCACGCTCATCCCGTCGAGCAGCGTCGCGACGACCGTGGCCCACCGATCGAGCGGGACCGCCCGGATCACCGCGAAGCGCGCCAGGTCCACGCCCGCCTCGGCGGCCGCGAGCCCACCGAGCGTGTCGGGCCCGTCGACCATCCCCGCCCATTCCCCCACCGCGGTGGCCGCGGCCGCGATCCCGAGCACCGTGGTCGTCGCGCCCGATCCCGTCGGACCCCCGACCGCGACCACCACGCCGCGCTGCACCGACGGCATGACGGCAGCGAGCGGCCCGGGGATCGTGAGTGACCGGTCCCGGGCGAGCACCACCGGCGCGCGTGCCGCGCCGACCGCTGCGAGCCGGGCGCGGGCCGCGCCGTCACGCTGCGGGAGCGTGGGTTCACGAGCGATCGTCGACCCGGCCATGCCCGGAGGATAACGAACATGTGTTCGATATGCGAACGGCCCGCCCGGGGTCAGCCGGCAACATCGCGGGCACTGACCACCCGCTCCGGGCGGAGCCGGCAGAGGAGCTCGCCCGGCACGGCGTTGCGCGCGCCGTAGGCGGCGGCACGGTCCTCTCCCATATAGCGGCCGCCGAGGACGGTCGCCCACCGCATCAGCTCCGCGGGGTCCTCGCCGATCTCGACCGGGCCGCTCACCGTCACGAACGAGAACGGTGGGCGCTCGTCGTCGACGCAGAGCGACGCCCGAGGATCACGCCGCAGCGATCGTCCCTTGACGGTGTCGGCGCCCGTCGTGAACACGAGGCTGCCGTCCTCGTCCATCGCGAACCAGATCGGCGCGACGTGCGGGCTGCCGTCTCGCCGGACGGTTGCGAGCTTCCCCGTCCGAGCCGGCGACACGGTGAGGAACGCGCGTACCTCCGCCTCGGTCATCGGCTGGTAGGCCACTACCCCGCGAGATCGACGGGGGGCGGGGCCTCGAGACCGCGAGCCTCGTACGACCAGCCGGCGTTGTCGCCGTAGTACTCGAAGAGATGCTCGATGAGATACCGGGCCCGGGGCTCGAACGTGAGCCAGTCGTCGGCCGGCGCCTCGACCGTCACGCTGTTCGAGGAGATCGAGACGCTCAACGCGCCCTCGGCGAGCAGCCGCTCGGCGAGCACGTCGGGCGGGCGCTGCCCCCTGGCCCGCGCCTCCTCGACGGTGGAGTACCGCTCGATGTCCATGCCGGTCAACGAGCGGTTGAGGTCGAACAGGCGCACCGCCGGCGAGGCTCCGGGGCGCGAGGTCGCGGTGATCGTCTGGCCCATGGCAGCGAAGGTTAGCGGTGTCGGACCGGCGTCAGAACAGCCGGCCGGGAGGTGGCGCGAGCCCGCCCCACACGAGGTCGTCCATGAACACCCATGATCGGCGGTGGATCGTGGTCGGCCCGTACGCACGCAACGCCGCCTTGTGCACCGGCGCCGGATAGCCCCGGTTCGATTCGAACCCGTATGCCGGAAAGTGCTCCGCCTCGGCGGCCATCAACGTGTCGCGTGCAACCTTGGCGACACAGCTCGCGGCGGCGACCGCGAGCGAGGTCGCGTCGCCCTTGATGACCGTGGTACAGCGCGCGCCGAGGCGCAGGTAGTCGTGGTTGCCGTCCAGGATCACGCGATCGGGCTCGTAGCCCGCCGCCGCGAGCTGGGTCAGCGCCCGCTGACCCGCGGTCCGCAGCGCCGCGGTCATGCCGAGCACGTCGCACTCCTCGTGCGACGCGTGACCGATCGCGTACGCGCGGGCCCACGACCGCACCCGCGCCGCGGCGACGTCGCGCTGCTCGGGCGTGAGCATCTTCGAATCGCGGATCCCGCTCAGGTGCTCGGTGGCCGGGATCACCGCACAGACCGTCACGGGGCCGGCCCACGCGCCGCGCCCCACCTCGTCGATCCCGCAGACGACCTGCTCCCCCGCCTGCCAACACTTGCGCTCGAGTCGCAGCGTCGGTCGGGTCCCGGTCGCGGTCACGTGCGCACCGTACTCAGCGTCAGCGGCGCCAGCCGCGTTTAGCATCGCCTTCGTGGACGTCGGGACCCGCGTCGAGGTGCGTTCGAAGTTCGACCGGGCCTGGGCGCGCGGGTTCGAGGTGGTCGAGGCCATCGGCGCGCCGTCCCCCGGCTACCTCATCCGGCGCCGCTCCGACGGATCGATCCTGCCCCTCGTCTTCGCGCTCGACGACGTCCGCGAGGAGAAGCGCCGCACGAACGACATGTGGTGGGTCTGACCGGAGCGTGGTGGGTCTGACCGGAGCGTGGTGGGACCGACCGGCTAGGTGCCCGACTGTCCGAGCGCCTCGACGAGGGTCTCGATCGGAATCGCCTGCATCGTCGTGGTGCGCATCGTCCCGCGAGCGGCGAGCATGACCGCCGCCCGGGCCATGGCAGCCTCGTCGGGCGCCTCGATGATGTTCAGGAAGTCCCACTGGCCCATGAGCGCGTACTGCGCGACGACCCGGAGCCCGAGCGCCTCGACCTCCCGCGTGACCTCGTAGAGGCGTTCCGGCGTCTCACGCAACGTGGCCCATCCTCCGGGCCCGAGCGTGCTCAACATCGCGTACGTGGGCACCGGGCCAGCGTACCGGCGCGACGGTCAGGGGGCGAACAGCGCCGCGTGCACGTCGGCGAGCACGTCGAAGCGGCGGTAGGGCACGCCCGCGCGGTCGCACCAGTCGGCGAGGGCGTCCTTGGCGAAGAGCACGTCCGCGAGAAGCGCCGCCTTCTGGTCGCTGGCCCCGTCGCCGACGAGCACCGTCGTGAGACCCCGCCGCTTCGCGTCCTTGATCGGCGCCTGCTTGCAGGTACCGCAGCTCGAGCACGCGCAGCAACGGTCCTCGTTCGGGAACACCAGCTGGGCGCGGTCCCAGTCGACGTCGTTGGTCAGGATCGGGATGCCGAGATGGCCCAGGCGCTCGTGGACATAGAACCCGAACCCGTCGGACACGATCGTGACCTCGGCCCCGGCGGCGCGAAGATCCTCCACCAGCCGCACGGCATCGGGATCCAACGCGACCTCGCCCGCATACCGGCGCAGGACCGCTTCGTCCTTCGGGAGGAGATCCCATTCCTCGAGCAGGCAGACCCGGCTGCCGATCTCACCGCGCACATACTCCTCGTCCACGAGCCGCCAGGACTCGTCCGCCAGGCGCTCCAGGAGCGCGACCCCGGTGTCGCGCACGCTGATGGTCCCGTCGTAGTCGAGGAAGACCGCGGTGGTCTCGGGGTCCACGAGGGGCATCGGCGGATGGTACGGCATCGCCTCCCGCGACCTGTCCGGAATGGTGCACAATGTGCGAACGGCTCGGGAGGTGCACGTGGCGATCAATCGCAGACAGTTCTTGCAGCGCGCGGGGATGGCGGGCGGTGCGCTCGCCGCGGCGACGGCGTTCCCCGCCTGTCGCACCGTCTTCCCGCTCGGGTACGACTACGGGACCACGATGCTCCAGGGCGCCGCGTCCGACGCGCCGATCGACACGGTCGTCATCGTGATGATGGAGAACCGCTCCTTCGACCACTGGCTCGGCTGGCTGGGGGCGGACCACGCGTATGTGGACCACGGCAAATCCACGTACGGCCAGTCGTTCGTCATCGACGCGAACAATCAGGCCACCTACCAGGGCCCGAACGGTCCCGAGTCGACCCATCACATGGTCGGGTGGGACTACCTCACCAACCCGTGGCGTGGGTGCGACCAGTCCGACCCCAACCACGGCTGGACCGCAGGCCGCGCGCAGCGCGACCTCGGCTTCGTCGACCCGACCGCGAACGAGGACCTCCTCCCGCTCGGGTACTACGAGGGCCCCGATCTGCCGTTCACCCAGCAGTTCGTCAAGCGGTACACGGCGTTCGACGACTACCACGCGTCGATCCTCGGACCCACCTACCCGAACCGCGAGTACCTGCACTCCGCCCAGTCCGGCGGGAACAAGACGAATGCGTTCTCCACCGGGCCCGACGGCTTCGAATGGCCCACGATCTGGGACAAGCTCGCCGCCGCGAACGTCCCCGCGAAGTACTACGCCAGCGACCTGCCGGTGCTGCTCCTCTGGGGCACACGCATGCTGCCGTACAACCACACCCTCGCGGACTTCTACACCGACTGTGCGAACGGCACCCTCCCCAACGTCGTCATGGTCGATCCCGCATTCATCGGCGCGGGCCAGAACGACGACCACCCGCTCGCCGACGTGCGCGCAGGGCAGGCCTTCCTGCGCGACGTGTTCAAGGCGTTCTCGCAATCACCGCAGTGGGAGCACGGCCTGTTCATCTCGACCTACGACGAGTGGGGCGGGTTCTTCGACCACGTGCGCCCGCCGCACTTCCCCGACGACCGGGCGAACGCGGTCGACGCGGACGACTTCTCCCAGGCCGGCTTCCGCGTCCCCACGGTGATGGCCTCGCCCTACGCGAGCCCGGGACTCGTGGACCGGCGCACCTACGACCACGCGTCGATCCTGCGCTTCCTCGAGTGGCGCTTCCTCGGCGCACCGCCGGAGGGACCTGGCCACGACGGTGACTCCTGGTTCCTCACCCGCCGGGACCGCTACGCCGGCAACATCGGCGCGAGCCTGGCGTCGAAGATCGTGGACAAGGATGTCGGCTTCGACATCGACGCCATCCAGATCGACCCGCCGTCCGCGGCCTGCGGGTCCGGAAGCGTCGGTGGCCTGTCGACGATGGCGCGTTCCGTCCTCGAGGCGAACGATCCGGCCTTCGACGAGCAGCGCTGGCGGACCTACCTCGACGCGGTGGGCTCGCCGCTCCCCTGACCGTGCAACGAACAGACGACGCGACGGAGGGCCGGGCACCATTGCCCGGCCCTCCGCCTGCATCGGCCAATCCTGGGGGCTATCGACCGATGGTCGGATCCGGAGAGGGACCTCCGGAGAACTCCATCTCCAGCCCACCGCTCCCGACGATGTCGAGTTCGTTGACCTGGAGGTTGTCGTACGCCAGCACACCCATCTCGGGCAGGTCGAGACCGGCGATCTCGTCCTCGGCCGTCGAGCGGATGCCGCCCTTCATCATGGCGTTCTGCACCTTGAAGAAGGCGTAGGCGATACCGAAGATCACCGTGCAGATCACGATCGCACCGACCGCCTGGGCCCCGAGCTGGCGAATGCCGATCTCGAAGTCGTACAGGATGCCGGTGACGCCCTTGCCCGACGTCGCCGCGATGCCCTTCGTCGTCCCGTTCCAGCCGGCGCCGTACTCACCGCTGGAGAAGATCCCGATGCAGAGCACACCGAAGATCCCGCACACGCCGTGCACCGAGATCGCACCGACGGGGTCGTCGATGCCGCGCTTCTCCCAGAAGAACACGCTCTCGACGACGATGATGCCGGCGATGGCGCCGATCAGTGCCGCCGCCCACGGTTGCACGAACGCACACGGCGCCGTGATGGCCACCAGCCCGGCGAGCATTCCGTTCGCCATCATGCCCGGGTCGGGCTTGCCCATCCGCTTCATGACGTAGAACATCGCCGCCGTCGCACCGAACGCCGCGGCGAGCGCGGTGTTGGCAGCCACGACCGCGAACCGCACGTCGATCGCCGAGAAGGTCGACGCGGCGTTGAAGCCGAACCAACCGAACAGCAGGATGAACGTGCCGAGCATCGCCATCGGGATGTTGTGGCCGGCCAGCGTGCGGGGCTTCCCGTCGGCGCCGAACTTGCCGATGCGAGGACCGAGCACCAACGTCCCGGCGAGCGCCGCGACACCTCCGACCGCGTGCACGACACCGGATCCGGCGAAGTCGACATAGCCGAGACCGAGCTGCGCGCTGTCACCGAGCTTGGCGAGCCAGCCGCCGCCCCAGGTCCACGCACCGAAGATCGGGTAGTAGATGGCGCCGCAGAAGAGACCCCATCCGACGAACGCCTTCCAGTTCCAGCGCTCGGCCATCGATCCGGTCGGGATCGTGGCCGTGGTGTCCATGAAGGCGACCATGTAGAGGAACATCGCCGCGACCGGCGCGGCGTTCTTCAGGTTGTGCAGGTTGGTCAGCGCGAACCCGCCGTGCCACAGGAACACCCAGTTCCCGCTGCCGACGAGCGGCCCACCCGTGGACGCGTCCAGACCGAACGCGCCGGAGTAGCTGAACCCGCCGAACATGAAGGCGTAGCCCACAAGAAAGAAGCCGACGAATCCGAGACCGAAGACCCCGAAGTTCGTCGACACGACGTGAGCTGCATGCTTGGCTCGACAGAACCCCGTTTCCACCAGGGCGAACCCTGCTTGCATGAAGATGACCAGGACCGCCCCGATGACGACCCACAGCATGTTGAGGCTGACCGCAACATCGCTCGGGGCAACTCCGGGTGAGTCATAGACGGGCTTCGCATCTGCCCCGAAGGCCGGTGCACCGATGGCGACCGCGATCACGGTCATCAACGAGACCACGATCGCGAGCCGCTTGAGCTTGGAGCTCACAAGCTTCCTCCCAGTTTGTGTGATTTGCGATCATCGAGCGCCGTTGCCCACCGATCGCGAAGGTGAACGGATGCGGGGCACGGTACGGACACGGTGTTTCGCATGGACTCCCGTCGTGTGAAGCAACGACGGCGGGAACCTGACTGATCTCTGACCGCCGCCCGGGCGGGTCGAAGCGGTCGAACCGGGGTCGTACAGTCTCGCAAATGGCCGAACCCACCACCGTTGCGATCGTCCCGCACACCCACTGGGACCGGGAGTGGTATTCCCCCTTCCAGACCTTCCGGATCCGCCTCGTCCGGCTGCTCGACGAGCTCCTGCCGTTGCTCGAGGGCGATCTGGCGTACGCGCGGTTCCTGCTCGACGGCCAGACCGCGGTGCTCGACGACTACCTCGAGGTGCGGCCCGAGGCGGCGGCCGCCCTCGGCCGGCTCGCGGCGAGCCGGCGACTCTCGATCGGCCCGTGGATGATCCTCATGGACGAGTTCATGGTCTCGGGCGAGACCATCGTGCGCGATCTGCAGATGGGCATCCGGCGCGCGACCGAGTTCGGCGGACCGATGGAGGTCGGCTACCTGCCCGACATGTTCGGGCACGTCGCACAGATGCCCCAGATCCTGCAATCGGCCGGGCTCGACCACGCCGTCGTGTGGCGCGGCGTGCCGGGCGAGGTGACCCAGAGCGCGTTCTGGTGGGAGGCGCCCGACGGCTCGCGCGTCCGCGCGGAGTACCTCTACGGCTCCTACTCGAACGGGCGCGACCTCCCCGACGACGCGAAGCAGCTCATCGGGCGGGCGCGCAGCTACGACGCCGAGATCGGTGACGCGCGCCTCGCGGGCAGCGGTCTGCTGCTCATGAACGGCACCGACCACCAGATGCCCCAACCGTGGCTCGGCCGGATCGTCGCCGAGGCGAACGCGGTGCAGGACGACTACCGCTTCGTGGTGAGCTCACTGCCCGAGTACCTCGAGGAGCAACCGGTCGACGCGCTGCGCACCTGGCGGGGCGAGCTGCGGTCCGGCGCGCGGGCGAACCTGCTGATGGGCGTGGCGTCGAACCGCGTCGACATCCACCGCGCGTGCGCCGCGGCCGAGCGGGCGATCGAACGGCGGGCCGAGCCGCTCGCGGCATTGCTGCTGCCCGCCGACCGGTACCCGCGTCCGCTCCTCGACATCGCGTGGCGCCTGCTCGTGCTCAACAGCGCGCACGACTCCTCGTGCGCGTGCAGCGCCGACGAGGTCGTCGATGCGGTGAAGGTGCGCTACGAGGAGGCCCGCCAGATCGGCGACGGCCTCACCCGCGACACCGTCGAGTGGCTGGCGCGCGAGATCGACGCGGAGCCCGACAGCACGCTGGTCGTCAACCCGTCCCCGACGGACCGCGACGGGCTCGTCCACTTCCGCGTGGCCGGTGCCGGCCCGTTGCACCTCGTCGCGGCCGACGACGGCTCGACCGTGCCGGCCCAGGTGGTCGACTCCCGGAGCGGCGTCGGGTTCGCGACGTCGGTCACGCCCGATCAGGTCTCCATGCTCATCGACATGATGCGCGGTCCCGAGCTCGCGGGATCCCGCATCACGCGGTACGACCTCGAGCGCACGGATGCGGGCGCGACCCTCACCTGTGTCGGTGCCGCACCCCACGACCCGGCCGTCGATCTCGGCGACCTGCGCGACGAGGTCCAGGAGCTCGCCGACGCCGGCACCACGATCGCGGTCCGCGTCATGCGGGCACCGCGGCGCGACGTCGTCGCCCGGGTCGAGGGTGTGCCCGGCTTCGGCTGGCGCACGTTCCGGGCGGTCGACGGTGAGGGCCCGGCCACGGCGTTGCGCTCCGGAGAGCACTGGATGGCGAACGAGCACCTCGAGGTGGACGTCGACCCGACGACGGGCACCTACACGGTCACGACCGCATCCGGGGTCACCGCGTCGGGACTCGGCCGGCTCGTCGAGGGCGGCGACGGCGGCGACACCTACAACTACTCGCCGCCCACCGCCGACCTCGTCGTCGACCACCCCGAGGCGGTCACCGTCACGCGGCACGAGGACGGTCCGGTCCGTGCGCAGCTCCGGGTGCTCACGTGGTACCGCTGGCCGCACCATGCCATCGGCAACGAGCGGGTGTGCACCCGCCGCAGCGACGAGCAGCTGCTGACCGAGGTCGTGACAACCCTCGAGCTGCGCGCGGGTGAGACCTTCCTCCGGGTCCGCACCGAACTGGACCACCGCTGCCGGGACCATCGCGTCCGCGCCCACTTCCCGCTGCCGAACCCGGTGACGACGTCTCACGCCGAGTGCGCGTTCGCGGTCGTCGAGCGCGGGCTCACGGCCGAAGGCGGTCCGCACGAGGCGCCGCTCCCCACGTTCGTCTCCCGCCGGTTCGTGGACGCGTCCGACGGCGAGGAGGGTATCGCCCTGCTGCACGACGGCCTGCTCGAGTACGAGCTCGTCCGCGACGGCACCGAGGTCGCACTCACACTGTTGCGCTCCACCGGGTACCTGTCCCGCTCGGAGATCGCGCTGCGCCCCAACCCCGCGGGGCCGCTCGATGCCGTCGAGGGTCCGCAGCTCCAGGGCCCGTTCACGGTCGACTACGCAGTCGCCGTCCACACCGGGGACTGGAGGACGGCACGGCTCTACGAGCTGGCGGACGACTTCCTCGTCCCACTCGAGCGGGCGCGGGTCCCCGGCGGGGGCAACCGACACCCCATCGGGAGGCCACTCCAGGTCAGCGGCGCGGTGGTCTCGGCCGTCGTCCGGGCACCGGGTGGCCTCGAGTTGCGCATGTTCAACCCGGACGACGCACCGACCTCGGTCGAGATCGCGGTCGACGGGCTCCCGAGCCGCGGCTGGCTGATCGACCTCCGCGGCCGGCCGGTCACGCGGGTCGAAGGGCCGTTCGCGCTTCGAGCCGGCGGGATCGCGACGATCCGCCTCGACCCCTAGCGCCGGAGCGGGTCAGGCCGCGGTCGGACGCAGCAGCGTCTCGCCGGCCGGCGCGCGCGTCGACCACCCGGGGGCGAGCGTCGGCGCCCGCAGCTCGATCTCCCCGCGGGCGTCGGTGAGCTCCCAGAGCAATGCCGGATGCTCGCCGTGCCAGCGCAGCGCAAACGACAGCCGGCCGTGCCGCGTGGGCGCGTCGTGCACCTCCAGGTCGATGCCGGCGGCGGGGGGCTCCCGCAGCAGCTCCAGCCCATCGTCGACCTCGGCGACCATCGCCTCGCGGCTGCGCATCAGCAGCCCCGCCGGCCCGTCGTCGGCGAGCCCGGCACGGCGCCGGGCCGCGCGCCGCTCGCGGAGCGAGAGGCCGTGCCACGCCCACTCGGCCTGCTCGTCGAAGCCCCAGTCCTCGAGCGCGGCGGCCGTGGTCGGACCCGGATCCGGATCGAGCACCACCTGGCTCCGCGCCAGGTCGATCGGCGTCGTGAGCTCGGCGGGACCCACGACCCGCATCCCGGCGGTGAGGTGCGCGTGCCAACCGCGCACCACCGACTCGGGCGACGGCACCTGGGCGAGATCGACCACCGGCCGCTCGTCGCCGGTCACCACCGCGACGCGCATGCGGTTCCGGTGACTCAGCGGGAAGAGGAACACGGCCTGGAGGGCGCCGGGATCGAAGGCCCGGGCCGGCACCGGACCGGTCTCGGCACCACACGCCTCCGGCTCCACCACCACGTCGGTGACGTCCCAGCGCGGCGGGGCGAAGGGGAGGACGAGCGCGACGCGACCGTCGATCGACACCTGCGGTCCCGCGAGCGCGACCGTCGTCGCGCCGCGGACCACGAACCCGACGACGAACGCTGCGGGCGAGTCGTTGGTGACCTCCACGACCACGACGTCGCCGGGCCCGCCGATGCCGTAGACCCGTTGGACGGCGTCGCCGCCCGGGACACGCGCGCGCGTCTCGGCGACCGGGGTCCCCTCCACCGCGCCGTGGCGCACCGCGGGCTCGCGCGCCGGGACGCGCCAGCGGTCGTCGGCGCCGAGCCACCAGTCGAGCGTCCACGCGTCGCCGACCGACGCGACCGCGCCGCGCGGATCCACCACCGCCCGCCCGGTTCCTCCGAGGGCACCGACGATCACGACGGCGGGCCGCCGAGCTCCGCCCTGGCCTGGCGCAGCATCAGTGCCGGCACGATCTCCGCCGGCGTGCGGCCCTTGTACAGCACGGCGCCGACCTGCTCGGCGATCGGCATCTCGATCCCGTGGCGCGCCGCGAGATCGAGCACGGCCGGGGTGCTCTTCACCCCTTCCGCGACCATCTTCATCTCCGCGACGATGTCGTCGAGCTTGCGACCCTGCCCGAGTGCGACGCCGACCGCGCGGTTCCGGCTCTTCTCACTGGTGCACGTGGCGACGAGGTCGCCCATGCCGGCGAGCCCGGAGAACGTGAGTGGATCGCCGCCGAGCGCGTGCCCGAGCCGCGCGAGCTCGGCCAGGCCGCGGGTGATGAGCGCGGCCTTGGTGTTGTCGCCGTAGCCGAGGCCGTGGGCGATCCCGGCGGCGAGCGCGATGACGTTCTTCAGTGCGCCGGCAATCTCGCACCCGACGACGTCGGGGTTCGTGTAGACGCGGAACGTAGAGGTCATGAAGAGTGACTGCAGCTCCGCGGCGGTCGTCTCGTCGCCGATCGCGACCACCGACGCGGTCGGCTGGCCCGCGGCGACCTCGCGCGCGAGGTTCGGGCCGGTGAGCACGCCGATGCGCGACGGGTCGTGGGACGGCAGCACGTCGGCGATGACCTCGGTCATCCGCAGCTCGGTCCCCTGCTCGACCCCCTTCGAGAGGCTGATGACGGGGACGTCGTCGGCGATCGCGGTGACGGCCGAGGTCAACACGGCCCGGAATCCGTGCGACGGAACGCCCATCACGACGACGTCGGCGTCCGAGCACGCCGCCAGGAGATCGGTTGTGGCGGCGAGCGACTCCGGGAGCGTGATCCCCGGCAGGTAGTCGGAGTTCGCGTGCTCGGTCGTGATCTGGTCCGCGACCGCCGGGTCGCGCGCCCAGAGCACCGCGTCGGCGTTCACGGCCGCGATGGCACCGACGGCGGTCCCCCACGAACCCGCGCCGATCACGGCGACGCGCGCGCTCACCGACAGCTCCGGAGCACCGCGGTCTCGGGCGCTCGTACCCACCAGTCGCCTTCGGCCGGCGCCGGTGACTGTGGGTAGCGCGCCCGCGCGTCGGCCACCTCCGCGCAGATCGCCGCCATGATGCGATCGGTCGCGCCGGCAGTGTCCTCGGCAGACCCCACCGCGAGCGGGGCACCGATCGTGACCGTCTCGGCGATCCCCGTGCGCCAGCGCGGCTTGCGACCCTTGAACATGACCCGCTGCAGCCCCCAGAGCCCGATCGGCACGACTGCCACGCCGGTCGCGGCGGCGAGCCGGGCCGTACCCGTCTTGGCGACCATGGGTTCGAGGTCGAGCGAGATCGTGCCCTCCGGGAACACGGTCACGCAACGACCCGCTCGGAGCGCGGACTCCGCGGCGACGAGCGAGCCCGCGGCGTCGGCAGTCCCGCGGCTCACGGGGATCTGGTGCATCCCGCGCAGGATGGCACCCAGCCCCTTCTTGGCGAAGAGCTCGTCCTTCGCGAGGAAGCGGGTGCGCCGGCCCTGTTTCAGGGCCACGTACGCGAGGACCAGCGGATCGAGGTACGAGACGTGGTTGGACGCGAGGATGACCGGGCCCGACGCCGGGATGTGCTCGACGCCCTCGACGTGCCACTGCACCCCGAGGTGCACGAAGGGGTAGAGGGCGCCGCGCACAGCATCGAAGACGGGCTCCACGGGCCGGTAGCATACGCAGCCCCATGGAGCCCTTCCCCGGTCGCACACGTCACGCCGGCGTGGTGATCCCGATCCGGGCGTTCACGTCGGGCAATGTCCGCCTGGCCGACGCGCTCGATCCCGACGGTCGCGCCGACCTCGCCCGGACCATGGCCGAGACCGTCATCGCCGCCTCGGGTGCGCTGGCCGTGCTCGTCGTGACCTCGGCACCCGAGGTGCTCGCGTGGGCCGACGCGCGTGCGATCACCACCCTCGCCGATCCGGGCACCGGCCTCGACGGCGCGGTGGCCGCCGGGCGGGACGAGCTGCGCCGGCAGGGGTTCGCCCGGACCGTCGTCGCGCACGCGGACCTGCCGCGTGCCGGGCACGGCGCCCTCGCGGGGCTCGGGGGCACGACCACCTCGGTCACGATCGTCCCCTGCCACCGCGACGACGGCACCCCGGTGCTCGTCGTGCCGAACGCGGCCGACTTCCGGTTCGCCTACGGCCCGGCATCCGCGCGGCGACACGCGGCCGAAGCCCGCCGGCTCGGGCTCGCCGTCCGGGTCGTGCGCGATCCGGATCTCGGCTACGACGTGGACGTGCCGTCCGACCTCGCCGGGGTCCCGATCCCGTCGTGACCGGACCACTCGCTCTCCCCGCACGCGTTCTGGCCGTCGGCGCGCATCCCGACGACATCGAGTTCGGATGCGGCGCGACACTCGCACGCTGGGCCGGCGCCGGCACCGAGCTCCACCTGCTCGTGCTCACCGACGGCTCGAAGGGCACGTGGGACGCGCGCGACGACCTCAGCCGGCTGATCGAGACCCGGATGCGCGAAGCCCGCGCCGCGGGCGCGGCACTCGGTGGTGGCCGGCTCCATTTCGCGGGGTTCGTCGACGGCGAACTCGAGAGCGGTGAGGCGACCCGCGCGGTCGTGTGCCGCACCATCCGTGAGGTCCGCCCGGACGTCGTCCTCGGTCACGACCCGTGGAAGCGCTACCGGCTCCACCCGGATCACCGGCACGCCGGATGGGCGACCGTCGACGGGGTCGTCGCGGCGCGCGATCCGCACTTCTTCCCCGGACTCGGCGGACGCCATCACCGACCGGACGCGCTGCTGCTGTTCGAGGCCGACGAGCCCGACCACCTCGAGCCGGTCGGCGACGCACTGCCGACCAAGGTCGCGGCGCTGCTGTGTCACCGCAGCCAGTGGCGGTCGACGATGGGGATCGACGAATCCGACGGTGACGTCGCCGCGGCAACCGATGCGTTCCGCGATCGCATCACCGCACGGGCGGTGGACGCCGGACGCGGTGGTCCCCCGGCCGAGGCGTTCCGTCTGCTCGCCGACCTGTAATCCGGCCCGCACGCCCGGGCCCGGACGCGCATCGGGGGGAGGCTGATCGCCTCCCCCCGATTGCACACGCCGTGGTGTCGACTACCGACGCTTCTTGGTCGCCTTGCGCTTGGCAGGAGCCTTGCGCTTCGCAGCCTTCTTGGTCGCCTTGCGCTTGGCAGGAGCCTTGCGCTTCGCAGCCTTCTTGGTCGCCTTGCGCTTGGCAGGAGCCTTGCGCTTCGCAGCCTTCTTGGTCGCCTTGCGCTTGGCAGGAGCCTTGCGCTTCGCAGCCTTCTTGGTCGCCTTGCGCTTGGCAGGAGCCTTGCGCTTCGCAGCCTTCTTGGTCGCCTTGCGCTTGGCAGGAGCCTTGCGCTTCGCAGCCTTCTTGGTCGCCTTGCGCTTCGCGGGAGCCTTGCGCTTCGCAGCCTTCTTGGTCGCCTTGCGCTTCGCGGGAGCCTTCTTCGCGGCCTTCCGCTTGGCGGGAGCCTTCTTGGCCGCCTTCTTGGTGGTTCGCTTTGCCGGAGGCATCGTCACCCTCTTCTTTCGGTGTCTCGTGGAAGCGAAGCCAAGCGAGTCGATTGCGACTCGATCAGCTCGCGCTCACGGTGACGGGGAACGCTGCGCGTCCCACAACTCGATCACCGCGATCTCATTGCACTGCGTTCGTGATCCTCTTCGTTCGCGAACTGTGCGATCTCATCGACTGCTTACGACGTGTCGTGGCACTCCGCTGCCCGCCGTCCTGAGCATGGAAACCTATTCGTAGCGCGAGGTCAAGCATTTCCTCCGCCCTTCGCGATCGATCGCGACCAGACGCGACGCGCAACTTGCACGAACACCATGCTCGCGCATCCACACGCGCGACACGCGCATGGTCTGAACACGCGCGCTACGTCGACCAATACGAAGGTTTCACGGTCGATTCCTCACGCGCAGTGAAATTCGTCGACGCGCGCGTCGCTGGTGCAATCGCGCCGTCGCGCGTGTGCACGCGTGATCGCGCGTGCACACGGGCATTGGAAAAAAAACTCGCAAACGACCGAACCGCACGCCGATACGCGCGATCGCGCGGCAAGTACGACACGCGTGATGCACCGACGCGCGTGAGTCGGACGCCAACAGAGTCGCGTCGTCGTACGCGACGAAGCCCGGGACCGGGGTCCCGGGCTTCGGGTTGCAGCCCCGAGCAGATTCGAACTGCCGTTACCGCCTTGAGAGGGCGGCGTCCTAGGCCACTAGACGACGGGGCCAGGCTGCTCCGGAGCATCGCTCCGAATGGCTCGGGGGGGAGGACTCGAACCCCCAATCACAGGACCAGAACCTGTTGTGTTGCCGATTACACCACCCCCGAATGGGAGCGGCGAGCATAGCGCCCGGGCTCCGCCGACCCGGAAGCGGATCGCCTGGTCAGGCGAAGCGGTCGCGGGCAGCGCGGAGCCGGGCGAGCGAGGTCTCGCGGCCAAGCAGGAGCATCGAGTCGAACAGGGGCAGCCCTGCGGCGCGACCCTCGACTGCGACGTACAGGACCGGCATCACCTTCTTCGGCTTCGCACCGAGCGCCTTGATGTGGTCGAGCATCTCCTTGATCGCGTCGAACTCCCACGCGCACGACTCCACGTGCGCGTGCACCGCGTCGAGCACGGCCGACGCGGCGGGGACCCCCGCGACCTGCTGCCAGACGTCGTCGGCGATCACGAAGTCGTCGCCGGCCGCGAGGAAGCTCCATCTGGTCCACCAGCGCGACGAGCGTGGTGGCGCGGGTCTGACCGATCTCGGCCGCGGCCCGCAGGTCCTCCTCGCGCAACGCGTCGCCGTACCGCTCGCGGGCGAGGGGCGTCAGCCGCCCCACGAGATCGTCGAGCTCGATCGCCCGGATCCACTCACCGTTGATCCACTCCAGCTTCTTCTCGTCGAACACCGCCGCGGAGTGCGTGACCCGCTCGAGGTCGAACGCGGTCGCGAGCTCGTCGCGCGACAGCACCTCACGCTCGTCCTCGGGCGACCAGCCGAGCAACGCCAGGTAGTTGAACAACGCCTCGGGCAGGATGCCGCGCGCCCGGAAGTCCTCGACCGCGACCGCACCGTGACGTTTCGAGAGCTTCGACCGGTCGGCCTGCAGGATCAGCGGAAGGTGCGCGTACTGCGGCGGTGGTCCCGGATCGAGCGCGGCCCGGATGGCGAGCACCCGGTGCGTCGTGTCGATGAGGTCCTCGCCGCGAATCACGTGGGTGATGCCCATCGCGAGGTCGTCGACGGCATTGGCCAGGAAGAAGAGGGGGGAGCCGTCGGAGCGGACGATCACGAAGTCCGAGATCGTCGACCAGTCGACGGTCACCTCGCCCCGCACGATGTCGGTGAAACTCGATCGACCCGTGTCAGGTGTCCGGAACCGCACCGTGCGCGGGCGTCCCTCGGCGGCAAGGCGCGCCCGGTCGGCGGCGGTGAGGTCCCGACCGCGACCGTCGTACCCGGGCGGCAGGCCCGCGGCCTGACGCGACGCGTGCATCTCGTCGAGCTCCTCCGGCGTGTCGAAGCACTCGTACGCGTGGCCCGACGCGATCAGCCGGTCCGCGGCGGCGCGGTACTCCTCCAGCCGCTGCGACTGCCGCCACGGTGTCTCGTCCCAATCGAGCCCCAGCCAGCGCAGCGTGTCGCCCACGGCGTCGACCCACTCCTCGCGTGTCCGCGTCGCGTCGGTGTCCTCGATGCGGACGAGGAACGAGCCGCCGACGTGCCGGGCGTAGAGCCAGTTGAACAGCGCGGTCCGGGCGCTCCCGACGTGCAGCTCTCCGCTCGGCGCGGGTGAGAACCGGACGCGGGTCAACGGTCCGGATCGGCGGGCGTCGCGGTCCCGTCGTCGCCCGCGATCCGACCCTGCGCCATCGCCTCGCGCACGGCGGCGAGCTGCTCGGGGAGGTCGGACAGCGGGAGCCTCAGCAGCGACGCGCCGACCGTGTCGGCGATCGAGCGGCGGACCACGTAGTCGTGGGCGGCGCCCCGCACCAGACGAGGGCGCCAACGCCGGACGTCCTCGGGCGCCGCGCCCGCATACCCGAGGAGCTCGATGGCGAAGTCCACGTCCAGCTTGGACGGGGCCCGGCCGAGGCTCGCCCCGCGCTTCATCGCAAGCTCGGCGACCACCGCGACTGCGTCGTCGGCGTGCTCCCCCGGTTCGAGCCGGAAGCGGTCGCGCACCCGGCGGGCGAGGGCCAACGCGAAGCCGACGTTCGGCCCGGGGGTCCCGGCCAGTGGACCGCGTACAGCACCGCCGTCCCCGGGACGATCCGCGTGCCAACCCTGCGCAGCCGGCATGTGGACGCCCGGAGCGAAGTTCTGCTGCTGGCGGGGCTCGCCGTCGAGACGGGTGGAGACGAAGGGATCGGTCGGCACGGCTGATGGCTACCCGCGGACCTCGGCCCGGAGCAAGCCAAAGACGATGGAGTCCGAGAGCGCCTGCCAGCTCGCCTCGATGATGTTCTCACTGACGCCGATGGTCGTCCACGACTCCTCGCCGTCGGTGCTGTCGAGCAGGACGCGGGTGATCGCGCCGGTGCCCTTCTCGGTGTCGAGGACCCGGACCTTGTAGTCGGTGAGGTGGAGTCGGTCGAGGGCGGGGTACCGGCCCTCGAGCGCGCGCCGCAGCGCCCGGTCCAGTGCGTTGACCGGTCCGTTGCCCTCCTCGGTCGCGATGACGCGGTCGTCGCCGATCCAGACCTTGATCGTCGCCTCGGTCAGCACGCCGTCGGGCGCCTGACCCGCGCTCGTGGTCGGGCTGGCGTCGTCGGTCACGACCCGGAAGGACTCGACCCGGAACCACCCCGGCTCCCATCCCCCGGCGCGGCGCATCAGCAGCTCGAGCGACGCGTCCGCGACCTCGAAGTGGTACCCCTCGTGCTCGAGGTGCTTCAGCGTGTCGACCACCTGGTTGACGGTCGGGCCGTCGAGCTCCAGGCCGAGCTCGGCCGCCTTGAGCTGGATGGTCGAGCGCCCGGCCAGCTCGGACAGGACGAAGCGGGTTCCGTTGCCGACCGTGTCCGGCGGGATGTGCTCGTACGCATCGGGACGCTTCGCGATCGCGCTCACGTGGAGACCCGCCTTGTGTGCGAACGCGGACGTCCCGACGTAGGCGGCCTGCGGGTTCAGCGACATGTTCACCAGCTCGGCCACGTGGTGCGCGACCGGTGTCAGCCGCTCCATGCGGTCCGGTGGCAACGTCTCGATGCCCATCTTCAACGTGAGGTTCGGGATGATCGTGGTGAGGTTGCAGTTGCCGGTGCGCTCGCCGTACCCGTTGATCGTGCCCTGAACCTGCTGCGCACCGCCGCGGACGCCGGCGAGCGCGTTAGCCACACCACAGCCGGTGTCGTCGTGGAGGTGGACGCCGATGCGCACGTCGGTCCCCACGTAGTCGACAACCGCGCGCACCGTGTCCTCGACGTCGAACGGAAGGCTCCCGCCGTTCGTGTCGCAGAGGACCAGACAGTCCGCACCTTCCTGAGCCGCGCCCTCGAGCACCCGCAGGCTGAACTCGGGGTTCGCCCGGAACCCGTCGAAGAAGTGCTCGGCGTCGAAGAGCACCTCCAGCCCCAGGCTCTTCAGGTAGGCGACCGAGTCCGTCACCATCGCGACGCCCTCGTCGAGCGTGGTGCCGAGCGCCTCCGTCACGTGGTAGTCCCAGCACTTCCCGACAATGCACACCGTGCCGGTCCCCGCCTCGACGACGTGGCGCAGGGTGTCGTCCGAGTCGACCTTGCCCTTGGCGCGTCGGGTCATCCCGAAGGCCACGAGCGTGCTGGTCGCGAGGTGCAGCTCGTTACGCGCCCGGCGGAACAGCTCGTCGTCCTTCGGGTTCGCGCCCGGCCAGCCGGCCTCGATGTAGTCGACACCGAGCCAATCGAGCTGCTCGGCGATGCGGAGCTTGTCGTCGACGGTCAGCGAGATGCCTTCCAGCTGCGAGCCGTCGCGCAGCGTCGTGTCGTAGATCTCGACCTTCCTCGTGGTCGCGTCACTCGTCGACATACTCACACCAGGTCTTGTACTTGTCGGTCTGACCCCGGACCGCCTTGGCGTACTCCTGCGCGATCACGGTGGTCCGAGGGCCGGGGCAGGGGATGCTCCGGTCGTCGACCGAGTTCACGGCGCTGACCTCGGCCGCGGTGCCGCACACGAACATCTCCTCCGCGATGTAGAGATCGCTGCGGGTGAGATGGTCCACGCGGACCTCGAAACCCTGGTCGCGCGCGATCGTGTTGACGGAGTCCTGGGTGATGCCCTCGAGCGCGCCGGCCGAGATCGGTGGGGTGATGAGCACGCCGTTGCGGGCCACGAAGATGTTCTCGCCCGTGCACTCGCTCACGTAGCCGTCGGGGTTGAGCATGATCGCCTCGTCGTAGCCCGCCTTGAGGGCCTCGACCTTGGCGAGCGACGAGTTCACGTAGTTCCCCGTGGTCTTCGACGCGGGCGGCATCACGTTGTGGTCGTGACGCGCCCAGGAGCTGATCTTCATCCGGACACCCTTCGACACCGCGTCGTCCCCGAGATAGGCGCCCCACGGCCAACAGGCGATGGCCACGTCGACCTTGCACGGCAAGGTGTTGAGGCCCATCTCGCCGTACCCGTAGTACGCGATCGGTCGGATGTAGCAGCTCGGCAACCCCGTTGCCCGCACGGTCTCCTTCGTCGCCTGGACCAGCTCGTCGACGGTGTAGGGCAGGTCCATCATCAGGATCTTGGCGGAGTTGAAGAGTCGCTCGATGTGGTCGGTGAGGCGGAACACGGCCGCGCCCCGATCGGTCTCGTACGCGCGGATCCCCTCGAAGACGCCCGTGCCGTAGTGGAGCGAATGGGTGAGCACGTGGATGCGCGCGTCGGCCCACGGCACCAGCTCGCCGTTCATCCAGATCTTCTCGGTGGTCTCGATCGGCATCGCTACACCCTTTCCGCGAGACGCGAGCCGATGTCGGAGGTCGACCCGGTCACGTCGTCCGATGATCGCACGGCCGCCTGGATCCGCGCCGCCGCGTCCGTCTCCCCGAGGAACTCCAGCATCATCGCCGCGCTGATGACCGCGGCGCGGGGGTCGGCGGTGCCGGTCCCCGCGATGTCGGGGGCCGAGCCGTGGACCGGCTCGAACAGCGAGGGACCGGTCCGGTCGGGGTTGAGATTTCCCGAGGCCGCGCGACCGATGCCACCCCCGACGGCACCGCCGAGGTCGGTGAGGATGTCGCCGAAGAGATTGTCGGTGACGATGACGTCGTACCGCTCGGGGCGCTGGACGAAATGGATGCATGCGGCGTCGATGTGGTCGTACCCGGTGGTGACATCGGGGTACTCGGCCGCCACCGCGTCGAACGTCCGCTGCCAGAGATCGCCGGCGAAGGTCAGGACGTTGGTCTTGTGGACGAGGGTCAGCCGCCGGGCGTCACGACTCCGCGCGAGGTCGAACGCGAAGCGGACACAACGCTCGACGCCCATCCTCGTGTTCACCGAACCCTGCGTCGCGATCTCGTGGGGCGTGTCCTTGCGGAGGAAGCCGCCCTCGCCCGCGTAGGTGCCCTCGGTGTTCTCCCGCACGACGACCATGTCCACGCCGCCGTTCAGCTCGCCGGCGGGCGCGAGGAACGGGCGCAGGTTGATGTAGAGGTCGAGTGCGAATCGCATCTTGAGGAGCAGGCCGCGCTCGAGGACACCCGGCGGGACGTCGGGCGTGCCGACGGCGCCGAGCAGGATCGCGTCCAGCCTCCGTAGCTCCTCGAGGACCGAGTCCGGCAGCACCTCACCCGTGGCGAGGTAGCGGACGCCGCCCAGGTCGTAGGCCACGCCCTCGTAGTCGACCCCGCTGGCGTCGACGACCTTCAGCGCCTCGGCCACCACTTCGGGACCGATGCCGTCACCGCCGATGATCCCGATGCGATAGGTCAACGATGCTCCTCGACTCGCCGCGTGCACGACGCGGTCCTCACAACGAAAAACCGCCCACCGAAGTGGACGGTTGGAAGCGAACGCCGGTCGGGCGTCCGCTCAGCAAATGACGATGATCCGGTGCGTACTCATGACGGTCGGAGGCTAGCACCGACGCCCGCCGGCCTCGGCCCCGTTCCGCCCGCCCGCCCACGCCATCGACGACTGTCCCGATGCCTCCTCTCGGCCTCGGCTCCGGTGCCGTCTTCGCACTGCTCGGCCTGGTCCTGACACGCGTCGTCGCGGCCCAACTGCAAGGCTGCCGGGATGCCGAATCGGCCGTCCCGCACGCGGCGTCACGACGAGCACGGGGGTCTCGCCCGGATCCTGGTCATCGCGGTCGTCGTGCTCGGCGCCGCGGGCTTCGCGGGCTACTGGTTCCTGATCCGCTCCGATGCGCCCCCCAAGCCGACGATCACCGCGACCGAGACGACCGGCGGAACATCGCTCGACGGCACCTGGACCCTGCACGCGAACGACCCCGAGGGCTCCTTCGTCCGGTACCGCATCAAGGAGACCTTCGCGGCCGGACTCGTGGACAACACCGCCACCGGCGACTCGACCGACGTCACCGGCAGCCTGAAGGTCGGCGGCACCACGGTGTCGGACATCTCGATCACCGCGAACCTCGCCGCGCTGCACTCGGACAAGGACTTCCGCGATCGGGCGCTCCAGAGCCGCGGGCTCGAGACCGACCGGTTCCCGACCGCCACCTTCGTGGCCTCGGGTCCGGCCACCCTTCCGGCTCAGCCGAAGCAGGGGTCGACTGTGTCCGTGGAGGTCCCCGGCGACCTCACGCTGCACGGTGCGACCAGATCGGTGACGCTCCCCGTCGAGGCCCGATGGGACGGCACGAGCATCCAAATTGTCGGAGATCTTCCGATCGTCCTGGCGGACTACGGGATCAGCGCCCCGAGCGGCGGGCCGATCGCCTCGATCGAGGACCACGGGAGCCTGGAGTTCAAGGTCTTCTTCACGAAGGCGTCCTGAACCGGCCGGGCGATTACCCTCGACCGATGGAACACACCCAGCTTTCTCCCAGCGCCCACGACCGGTTGGTCGCCGAGCTGGCCGAGCGCAGCGGATCCCTCCGTCGCGAGATCGCGGACCGCATCGAGCGGGCCCGGGAGCTCGGCGACCTCAAGGAGAACGCCGACTACGACGCGGCGAAGAACGAGCAGGGGCTGAACGAGGCCCGGGTCCGCCAGCTCGAGGCGATGTTGCGCGACGTCGAGATCGTCGAGGGCTCGGGTGGCGAGGTGGTCGAGGCCGGCGTGATCGTGGAGCTGCGCGTGACCGGCGACGACGACACCCAGAGCTACCTCATGGGCTCGATCGAGGAGCGCCACGACACCTACGACGTGCTCTCGACGAGCGCGCCGCTCGGCCAGGCGGTCGCGGGCCACCGGGTCGGCGAGTCGGTGACCTACGAGACGCCGCGCAAGGTCGTGCTCGAGGTCGAGATCGTCTCCATCCGACCGATCGACTGAGCGCGCGACCGCTCGCCGCGTCAGCGACCGAGGAGTCGTCCCAGCCGTCCCCGACCGCGTGAGCCTTCGAGCAGCGCGGCCCGGATCGCGTCCTTGTCGTCCCGTCCGAGCTTGGCGCCGGCGCGGTCGGTGAGCGAGAAGCGGTCCACCGCGCGGCCGTCGCGCGTCTCGAGGTCGGCGGCATGGACGCTCGCACCCGAGATCGACAGGGCCGAGGCGATGGTCGCCAGGAGTCCCGGCCGGTCGAGGTGACGCACCTCGCACAGCGTGTACCAGGGCGAGCCGGCGTCGTCGAAGGCGATCTCCGCCTCGGGTAGGGCCTCGGATTCGATGCGGCCCCCGAGCCGCGCCGCGACCGACGTCTCCAACGCCGGGACCTCCGGGATCGTCGCGCCGGGGCGCGGCGCGACCGTGAAGGTCTCCAGCGCGGCGCTGTCACCCCACGTGGTGACCCGTGCTTCGAGCACGTCGAGCTCGAGCTCGGCGAACACCTCGGTGACCGCGGCGAGGAGTCCGGGCTGGTCGCGGGCCGCCACGTCGATGATCCACGATCCTCCGCCATCCGGCGTCATCGCGACCCGCACCTCGCGCCGATCGGGACGGGGATCGAGCAGGCGGGCATGGGCGACGATGCGCTCGGGGAACTCCGCGAGCAGATACGGACGCGGGGCGTGATGGATCCGGTCGACGACCGCCGCACCGTCGCCCCGGGCCAGCCGGAGCGCCTCGGCCCGCCGAGCCGCGAACGCGCCCGGCTCGTCGTCGCGGTCGATGCCGTCCTGAGCCGCGAGCACCCGCGACACCATCGTGTCGAGCCGGTCGCGGTCGACCGCGTCGAGCGGTCCCACCAGCAGGTCGAGCAGGTAGAGCGCTCGGACGAGCTCCGGATCGGAGAGGTGGACCGCGAGCGAGAGGGTCGAAGCCTCGCTCGCCGCGTCGGCGCGCCGACTGACGCCGCGGAGCAGCCCCTGTTCGCTCGTGAGCACGAGCACGCCGTCCCGGTCGTCGTCGTCGAGCCCGAGCCGGTCCGCGAGCGCCTCGACCAGGGCGACCGGTGGGTGCTCCCCGGCGACGTCGAGCACGAGCGCCGCGAGCACCAGACGATCGGGGTGCTCGAGCCGGCCGTGGACCGCGACCGCGACCGCGTCGGTCCGGAGCAGCTGGTGGAGGGCGTCGACCGTCTCGAAGCGGACCACCTGGCCCGGATCGATCAGCTCGGGGTCGCGGTGCCAGCGCTCGACGGCTTCGGCGACCTCGGGCAGCGCGCGGATGAGCACCCCCGACGTGTCGAGGAAGCGCCACCCGCGGTCGTTGCCCCGGACGAGCACCTCGACCAGCCGGCGGGTCGCGTCCGGGCTCCAGGCCGGCGCCTCGCCCCGGGCGATCCAGTCGAGGAGTCGCGGTCCCGGGCGCGCGCCGTCGGAGACACGGAGGGCGGCGTCGAGCGCGAGCGTGATCTGCAGATCGTGGGGCGCCTGGGCCGCGAGGTCCACCACGCCGTCGTCGACCCAGAGCCAGCCCGACGGCGGCATCGGGTCCACGACGTCGTCGCGGGCCCCGCTGCGTATCGCGCGCAAGCGCAGGCGCAGCAGCGGCGGCGCCGCCAGCGTGGTGACCAACACGACGAGGAGCAGAGACGCATAGAGATCGCTGTCGAGGACGCCTTCGGTCAAACCGATCGTCGCGAAGATCAGGCCGACCTCACCGCGTGGCAGCATCCCGAGCCCGACCAGGAGCTTGTCGCCCGGGGCGCTGAACAGCGCCACCGACGACACGAGCTTGCCGATCACCGCGACGACGGTGAGGACCGCCGCGATCCCGAGCACGGTCGGATCGACGAAGCGCTCGACCTCGGCGGCGATGCCGATCTGAAGGAAGAACACGGGGACGAAGAGGTGCCCGACCGGCGTGAGGTCACGCGCGATGCGCTCCCGGGACTCGGTCTGGGACAAGGCGAGACCGGCGACGAACGCGCCGACGATCGGTGCGAGCTTCGCGACGTCGGCCAGCTCGGCGAACGCGAGGGCGAATGCCAGGGCGAGGGCGACGAGCGTGCCCGCGGCCCGAGACCACTTCTGGATCGCCCGGAAGAGCACGATCCCCAACCGGCCGCCGAGCACCGAGGTGACGACGAGGAAGCCGACGGCGAGCAGCACCGTCGAGATGACCGTCGACGCCGACACACCCCCGTCCCCCACGATCTTGACCACGATCGTCAGCAGGACCAGCCCGAGCACGTCGTCCGCCACCGCGGCACCCATCACCGTGCGGGCCTCGATCGTGGCGAGCGCTCCGAGATCGCTGAACACCCGGGCGGTGATCCCGACGCTCGTCGCCGCGAGCGCGGCGCCGAGGAAGAGCGACGTGTTCGAATCCTGCCCGAGCGCGAGACCTGCGGCGTACCCGCCGACCAGCGGGACGAGCACGCCGAGCACCGCGACGCTGACCGAGGCCCGACCGACCGCCGCGAGATCCTTGATATCCATCTCCATGCCCACCTGGAGCAGGAGCAGGATCACGCCGAGCTCGGCCAGTACGTCGAGCGTGTTCGAGGTGCCGACGAGACCGAGCAGCGAGGGCCCGATGAGGATGCCGGCCACGATCTCGCCGACGACCGCCGGGATCTTGAGGCGCTCGGCGACCTCGGCGGCGAGCTTGGCCGCCACGAGGATCACCAGGACGTCACGGAGTACCTCGGCCGGGGTCACGCCGACGGCTCCACGGCCTGCATGAGGTAGCCGCGGGAACGCACGGTGCGCACCTCGAGGCCGAGCGATGCGATCCGCCGCCGCAGCCGGACCATGTGGACGTCCAGGGCGTTGCGGGACGGAAGCCCCTCCGGCCAGGCGCGCCGCCGCAGCGCCTCCCGCCCGGCGACGGCGCCGAAGCGGTCGAGCAGGCATTCGGCCAGCGCGCGCTCGACGGGCGAGAGGGAGACCCACCGACCGCGGAACCAGACCAGGCCGTCGTCGTCGAGGAGCGGGCGCTCGCTGCCGGCGCGCGTGACGAGCGTGCCGAGCCGGGCGCGGACGTCCTGGTCGTCGGCCGGGAGTCGGATCCAGTCCTCGAGCGGGTCCGAGCAGTCCGGTGGCGGTTCGCCGGGCTCGACCAGGAGCAGCCGCGGCCGGGCCGCTCGCTCGAGTTCGGTGCGGCGGAGGGATTCCTCGGGCCAACGCAGCAGGACCACATCCATGCGGGGCACGGTAGGGACGGCGCGTTTCGTGAATGTTTCGAGCCGGTGAAGGGTCTCGGTCGCGGACGCGCGCACGAGCGAGCCCATCGCGACGGGCATTCGGCCGGAGAGGAGCCGCAGGCGACCAATAAGCTGACGCGTTCGCGACCACGAGGAGCGCAACGTCCGGATGGGCCAGACACTGAGTCAGAAGGTGTGGGAACGCCACGTCGTGCGCCGGGCCGACGGCGAGCCCGACCTGCTCTACATCGACCTGCACCTCGTGCACGAGGTCACCTCGCCCCAGGCGTTCGACGGGCTGCGCATGAACGGGCGCGGCGTCCGGCGACCCGAGCTGACGGTGGCCACGATGGACCACAACGTCCCGACGGCCGGGCTCGAGCTCGGCATCACCGACCCGGTCTCGCGCCGCCAGATCGAGGTCCTCGCGGAGAACTGCCGCGAGTACGGCATCCGGCTCTACGGGATGGGCGACCCGGGCCAGGGCATCGTCCACATCATCGGACCGGAGCAGGGCCTGACCCAGCCGGGGATGACGATCGTCTGCGGTGACAGCCACACCTCCACCCACGGTGCGTTCGGAGCACTCGCGTTCGGCATCGGCACCAGCGAGGTCGAGCACGTGCTGGCCACCCAGACGCTCCCCCAGCGCACGCCCGGCACCATGGCGATCACCGTCGAGGGCGACCTGCCCGACGGCGTGACGGCCAAGGACGTCGTGCTCGCGATCATCGAGCGGATCGGCACCGGGGGCGGCATCGGCTCGGTCATCGAGTACCGCGGCGACGCGATCCGCGCGCTCTCGATGGAGGGCCGCATGACGGTCTGCAACATGTCGATCGAGGCGGGCGCCCGTGCCGGGCTCATCGCACCGGACGACACGACGTTCGCGTACCTCGACGGCCGGGCCCATGCGCCCCGCGGTGCCGAATGGGAGGCCGCGCTCGACGACTGGCGCGCCCTCGTCACCGACGCCGACGCGACCTTCGACAAGGAGGTGACGCTCGACGCCACCGCCCTGGCGCCCTACGTCACGTGGGGGACCAACCCCGCGCAGAGCGTCACGATCGCCGACGCGGTCCCCGACCCCGACTCGTTCCCCGACCCGAGCCTGCGGGACTCCGCGACGCGTGCGCTGCGGTACATGGGCCTGACTGCGGGGACCCCGATGCGCGACATCACCGTCGACACCGTGTTCATCGGCTCGTGCACGAACGCACGGATCGAGGACCTACGAGCCGCGGCCGCGGTGGCCGCCGGCAGACAGGTCCACGACGGCGTGCGCACCCTCGTCGTTCCCGGCTCGTTCGCCGTCAAGGAGCAGGCCGAGGCCGAAGGGCTCGACGCGGTGTTCCGCGCCGCCGGGTTCGACTGGCGCGAGCCCGGGTGTTCGATGTGCCTCGCGATGAACCCGGACAAGCTCACCGCGGGCGAGCGGGCAGCGAGCACCAGCAACCGGAACTTCGAGGGACGCCAGGGCAAGGGCGGGAGAACACATCTGGTCTCCCCCGCCGTTGCCGCCGCGACCGCGATCGCCGGTCACTTCGCGAGCCCCGACGACCTGGAGGCCTGATGGAACCGGTTCGAGAGATCATCGCGCGAGGGGTGCCCCTCGATCGCTCCGACGTGGACACGGACCAGATCATCCCGTCCGACTGGCTCAAGCGCGTCGAGCGGACCGGGTTCGGCGAGGGTCTGTTCTCGGAGTGGCGGGAGCGTTCGGACTTCGTCCTCAACCTGGCGCATCACGAAGGCGCGCGCATCCTCGTCGCCGGTCCGAACTTCGGCACCGGCTCGTCCCGTGAGCACGCCGTCTGGGCCTTGCAGGACTACGGCTTCCAGGCGGTGATCTCGTCGCGGTTCGCCGACATCTTCCGCAACAACGCGCTGAAGGGCGGTCTGGTCCCCGTCGAGGTGCCCGAACCAGTGGCCCGCCGGGTCATGGCGGCGATCGAGAACGATCCGTCGCTCGAGATCGTGGTCGACGTGGTGGACCGCCGGGTCGCGGTGCCGGGCATCGACCTCGACGAGCCGTTCGACCTCGACGACCACGTGCACCACCGCCTGCTCGAGGGCCTCGATGACATCGGGCTGACCGAGCAGCATGCCGACAAGATCACGACGTTCGAGGCCTCGCGGCCGGCCTGGCTCCCGACGACCGCCTGACCCGCGACCGGCTCAGCGCGTGAGCGCGACCGACATGATGATCGCGTTGTACACGGCGTGGGTGACCATGCCGGTCCCGAGCCGCCGGTAGCGGAAGCGGAGCACGCCGAGCACCGCGCCGACCGGCGCGATCAGGAGGAAGACGCCGAGGTTGCCACGCGCGTCGGTCGGTCCGAGGTGCACCGCGCCGAAGACCGCGGCCTGGGCGAGGATCCCGCCGACCACGCCGAAACGCTGGACGAAGCCGCTCATCAGGAGCCCCCGGAAGAACAGCTCCTCGACGAACGGCGCGCCGATCACCGCGATGAAGAGGATCACGACGACGGTGAGGGGTCCCCGTTCCATCGGCTCGAGCAGACCCTCGCGGTGCGGCTGGACGCCGATGCGCTGGAGCACGAGGGCGAGCGTGCCGACCCCGACGAGCATGGCGGCCCCGAACCCGATGCCCAGCGGGAGGTCGATCCCACGCATCCGCAACCCGAGGTCGCGCAGGGAGCCGGTGCCGTGGCGCCGGACCGCGATCCGACACGCGCCGAGCAGGCCGAGCCACAGCCCGAGCTGGGCGGACAGGGCGAGGACCGGGCTCGACGCTCGCACGCCCCCGACCGTGCGCAGGAGCACATAGATCACGATCGAGAGCGCGACGCCGACGACGGCGCCGCCGATGGCGATCCACCCGGCCCGGATGGGAACCGATTCGTCGGGGATCACCACCGGGGTCGGTCGGGTGGCGGCCGCCGCGAACCATTCGTCGGTGTAGCCGGTCCACGCGGCGCCGTTCCACCACCGCCACGCCGAGATCCGCCAGGGATCGGCGTACCAGCCCGCCGGTGGCACCGCGGACGAGGGCGAGGAGGTCACGGGCCCGATCCTGCCACCGCGGTCGGGCGCCGGGCGTGCGTCAGCCCGGAAGCGCCTGAACGCGGTCGCGGTCGAGCGTGTCGTCGATCGCCACGGCGAGCTCGACCGCGAGCTCGCGGGTCTGCGGGCGGTCGAACAGGTACGTGAGAAACTCGCGGTAATCCATCAGAAACGCCTCCCAAGGTGTCGGCCTGCTCCTCGGGTATCGGCGACGGTCGCGTCCGGACTTGAGCATCGCCGCCAGGTTGGTGGGATTGTCGGATTCGAGCCGGTGGGGCGCGGCCCGGTGGCGGGGAAGGTCAGGCGGGGCGACGGGCGCCGAGCAGGGCCAGCTCACGCCACTTCCAGTGACAGTCCACCTGGGTGAAGCCGGCCGACCGGAGCCAGCGCAGCTGGGTCTCGACCCCGGCGAGGCGGTTCGAGGGGTCGTCGTCGGCCGGCGCGATGCCGAGGGCGCGGAGGAAGTCGTCGTGCAGCTCGGGGGTCGCCGATGCCACGTGCTCCAGGTTGAGGAAAGTACCCCCGGGCGTGAGGCGCGCGAAGACCTCACCGGCGAGCACCTCCTTGCGGCCGTCGTCGACGTGGTGGATGGCGAAGCTGCTCACGACGAGGTCGAACGAACCCCAGGACTCGGGCAGTGGATCATCGAGATCGTGCGCGGCGACCTCGACGTCGGTTCCCGTGAAACGCTCACGCGCGAGGGTGAGCATCTCGGCGGAGAAGTCGACGGCGACGCCACCGGCACCGGCACGAAGCTCCTGCACCATCGCCATCGTCACGCCGTCGCCGGTGCCGAGGTCGAGCACGCGCCCGACCTCGGTCGGCAGGAACTCCGCGAGGGCAGCCATGCCCTGGGCGCGGTACGGGATGTCGTCGCGGGTGCCGAGGTACGCGCGCGCGTGCTCGGCGTCGACCCACCGGTTCTCCGCCCGTTCCCGATCGGGGAACTGCAGCGTCGCGTCGGTCACGGCCCGACGACCCGGTCACGCGGCGCGGGACGCTCCCGGAGCCGCACGACCTTGTTCACCGCGGCGAGGTACGCGCGTGCCGACGCCTCGACGACGTCGGTCGCGACCCCGCGACCGCTCGCGCGGACACCGTCGGCGTCGAGCTGGATCACCACGTCGCCGAGCGCGTCGCCTCCCTGGGTCACCGAGGACACGTGGAAGTCCGTGACGGACCCGGTGATGCCGGTGGCCTCGGCGATCGCAGCGACCGCGGCGTCGATCAGGCCGTTCCCCGAGCCGGTGGCCTCCAACTTCCCCTCGCCGTCGCTGAGCACGACGGTCGCGGTCGGGGTCTGCTGGGTCCCACCCCGCAGCTCCAGGCTCACGATCGCGAACTTGTGCACGACTCCGGTCCCGAGCTCCTCGGCGACGATCGCCTCGAGGTCGGCCTCGGTGATGTCGACCTTGCGGTCCGCGAGCTCCTTGAACCGGATGAACGCCTGGTTGAGCGCGTCACCCTGGACGTGCAGGCCCATCTTGTCCAGCGAGTCGGCGAACGCGTGCCGGCCCGAGTGCTTGCCCAGCACGATCTGGGCGGCCTCCTGGCCGACGGTGCCCGCGTCGATGATCTCGTAGGTCTCGCGATCCTCGAGCACGCCGTGCTGGTGGATCCCGGCCTCGTGCGCGAACGCGTTCCGGCCGACGATCGCTTTGTTGAACTGGACCGGGTAGCCGGTGAGTCGGGAGACGAGGCGCGACGTGCGAGCGAGCTCCTCGGTCTTGATGCCGGTGTCGACGCCCACGAAGTAGTCGCTTCGCGTCTTGATCGCCATCACGACCTCCTCGAGCGCGGCGTTGCCGGCGCGCTCGCCGAGACCGTTGATGGCGCACTCCACCTGGCGCGCGCCGTTCGCCACGCCGGCCAGCGAGTTGGCAACGGCCAGACCGAGGTCGTTGTGGCAGTGAGTGGAGACGACGTACTCGCCCTTGACCGTGTCGAGGACGTACGCGATGAGCTTGCCGAAGTCCTCGGGGACACCGAAGCCGACCGTATCGGGGATGTTCAGCGTCGTCGCGCCGGCGTCGACCGCCACCTGGCAGACCTCGCACATGAAGTCCGGGTCCGACCGGAACCCGTCCTCGGGCGAGAACTCGACGTCGGAGAGGTAGGACTTCGCGCGCGCGACCCCGGCGCCGGCCTCGGCCTTGACCTGGTCCGGCGTCATCCGCAGCTTCTTGCGCATGTGGATTTCGGAGGTCGCGATGAAGACGTGGATCCGCTTGCGCGCGGCATGGCGGACCGCCTCCCACGCCCGGTCGACGTCCTTGAACCCGGTCCGTGCGAGGCCGGCGATGACCGGGCCCTGCACGGCCTTGGCGATCGCCTCGACGGACTCGAAGTCGCCGTCGCTCGCGATCGGGAATCCGGCCTCGATGATGTCGACCCCGAGGCGCGCGAGCTGCTCTGCGATCTCGAGCTTCTCGCCCACGTCGAGCGAGATGCCGGGCGACTGCTCGCCGTCCCGGAGGGTCGTGTCGAAGATCAGCACCCTGTCCATCGGGTCCTCGGTTTCTGTATCGGGTGTTCGGGCAAA
Organism: uncultured Acidimicrobiia bacterium; assembly: GCA_963801105.1. GTDB lineage: Bacteria > Actinomycetota > Acidimicrobiia > IMCC26256 > JAENVU01 > JAENVU01. Next base: position 1,980,450 of record CAWDDH010000003.1, on the reverse strand, counting down.
CAAAAACCCCCTCGGGCCCGAAGGCACGAGAGGGTTGGCTGCGAGTACCTCTTGGTACTCGCGCTACGTAAGGAGCAGGTTCTGGGAGGCGGTGGGGCACGGCATAAGTAGGAGGGATCATCCCACATCCGACCGGCAGGGTCAACGGCATTGCGGTCCGGGAGCGCGAGACTGACCCGGTGCGCACCCTCCTCCGCCGCGGCACGATCGCCGCCCTCCTCGCCTCACTCGGCTACGCCGCGTGGCGGGTGGTGTCATCGCGGACGACGCCGGGCGGTCTCACCTACGAGACCCAGCCGTTCCCGATGCCCCCGCGTCCGGTGGCCCCGCGGGTCGAGGCGACGGCGCGCGCCACTCCCGCGACGGCCGATCCGGACGGGCCGTCGGTCGAGGCCGGCGCCGACGGCAGCTGTCCGGTCACGCATCCGATCAAGGGCAAGCTCAACTCCGGCATCTACCACCGGCCCGGTGCGTTCGCCTACGACCGGACCCACGCCGACCGCTGCTATCGGGACGAAGGCGCCGCCGAGGACGACGGGCTGCGCGCGTCCAAACGCTGAGCGCGAACGTGCTTCCCAACGCGCTGGGTGCGCCCTAGGTTCCCCGGGTCCACGACCGCCGACCGGGGAGCGCACGTGAGCAACCTCTGGAATGACTTCAAGAAGTTCCTGATGCAGGGCGACCTCGTCGCGATCGCCGTGGCGTTCATCCTCGCCGGCGCGTTCAAGTCGGTCGTCGACTCGTTCGTCGCCGATGTCGTCACACCCATCATCGGCGGTGTGTTCGGTCAGACCGACTTCAGCGGCCTCACGCTCGAGATCGGAAGCGTGCGGATCGCGTACGGATCCTTCCTGAACGCCATCATCAGCTTCGTGATCATCGGCGCAGTGCTCTTCGTGATCGTCGAGGCCTACGAGAGGGCGAAGTCCATGCGCAGCAAGGAAGAGGTCGCTGAGGACCCGACCGAGCTCGACGTGCTCACGGAGATCCGTGACCTGCTGGCGCAGCAGCGGAGCGCCTGATCAGCATCGGTCAGTCGAGCTCGATGGCGCGGCGCATCGAGGATGCCGTCCGCCGCGCGCAGCGCCTCGACCACGGCCTCGTCCACCGGCGTCGTGGTCGAGAGCGCCATGAGCGCGGCCTGACCGCTGCTCGTACGTCCGACCACCATGTCGTCGATGTTCACCTTGGCGTCGCCGAGGATGGTGCCGACCGTGCCGATGACGCCCGGCACGTCGCTGTTGCGCACCACGAGCATGTGCGCCGACGGCGGCACGTCGATGATGTGGTCGTCGATGCCGACGATCCGCGACGCGCCCTGCTTGCCGTAGAGGGTGCCGGCGACGTGCGTCTCGCGACCCTGGTACCGGCCGCGCAGCTCCACCAGGTTCACGTAATCGCGCGTCGAGCCCACCGTGGTCTCGCGCACCGCGAGCCCGCGCTCGGTGGCGAGCTGCGGGGCGTTCACGAAGCTGACGGGCTCGTCCACGACCGGTGCCAGGATGCCCTTCAGGGCCGCGAGCGTCAGCACCTTGCAGTCGTAGTCGGCGATCTGACCTTCGTAGGAGACCTCGAGCGTGTCCACGATGCCGCCGGCCAGCGCGGTGAAGAGCCGACCGAGGCGCTCGACGAGGGGCAGGAACGGAGCGACGGTGGCGTTCGCCTCGGTCGCCGCGAGGTTGACGGCGAAGGGCACGAACTCACCCGCGAGCGCGAGGACCACCATCTCCGCGATGGTCTGGCCCGCCTTGTCCTGGGCCTCGACCGTCGACGCGCCGAGGTGCGGTGCGACCACGACGTTCTCCAGCGCGAAGAGCGGTGACTCGGTGGTCGGCTCCTTCTCGAAGACGTCGAGGGCGGCGCCGGCGATCGTGCCCGCCGCCAGGGCGTCGGCGAGAGCCTGCTCGTCGATGATGCCGCCGCGCGCGGTGTTCACGATCCGCAGCTCCGGCTTGGCCCGCGCGAGCAGCTCGGCGTCGAACAATCCGATCGTCTCGGCGGTCTTGGGCAAGTGGATCGTGATGAAGTCGGCGGTCTCGACCAGCCGGCCGAGGTCGGGCTCGAGCTCGACGCCGAGCTGGCGGGCGCGGTCCGCGCTCACGTACGGGTCGTAGGCGACGAGTCGCATTCCGAAGGACAGGCACCGCTGGGCGACGAGCACGCCGACCCGGCCGAGGCCGACGACGCCGAGCGTCTTGCCGTGCAGCTCGACGCCGGTCCAGCGGGAGCGATTCCACTTGCCCGCCTTCAGGTCACGATCGGCCTGGGGCAGATTGCGCGCCTGCGCCAGCAGCAACGCCATCGCCTGCTCGGCCGCAGAGATCACGTTCGACTGGGGCGCGTTGACCACCATCACGCCGCGCGCCGTGGCCCCGGCGACGTCGACGTTGTCGAGACCGATACCGGCGCGACCGACGACGACGAGCTCGCTCGCAGCTGCCAGCACCTCGGCCGTCACGGTGGTCGCGCTGCGGATCACGAGCGCCGCGGCACCGGGCACCGCCTCGAGCAGCTCCTCGGGGCTCAGTCCGAGCCGGACGTCGACCTCGAGGCCGGCGGCGCGCATGTGCTCGAGTCCGCGCTCGGCGAGCACTTCGGTGACCAGGACGCGTGGACTCACGCCATCTCCTCTCTCGGCCCTGCGGGCCGGGCCGGTCGGGACCTGCTCCGCCGACGCGGTGGTGTCGGGCCTCGGTGGAGCCTCGGTGGTGGTGTCGGACCTCGGTGGTCGGCGTCGCTCACGGAGCTCCTTTGTGGTCAGGAGAGGAAGTCGGCGATCCGGCCGACGCCGACGCCGAGGTCGTCGTCACCGAGCGCGAACGAGAGCCGGGCGTATCCGGGCGCGCCGAAGGCCTCCCCGGGCACGATCGCGACCTTGGCCTGCTCCAGGAGCACCTCGGCCAACTCGAGCGTGGTCGTGACGACCCGGCCGCCGAACTCGCGGCCGAGCACGCCCTCGAAGCTCGGGAAGCAGTAGAACGCGCCCTGGGGCTCCAGGCACACGACGCCCGGGATGGCGCTCAGCAGCCCGTGCATCTTCTTGCCCCGCCGGTCGAAGGCCTCGCGCATCTCGGCGACTGCCGCGGAGGTCGCCCGAGACCGCGGCGAGCGCGGCACGCTGGGCGACGTTGTTGACGTTCGAGGTGGAGTGGGACTGGAGGTTCGTCGCCGCGCCGATGACGTCCTCAGGACCGATCATCCACCCGACGCGCCACCCCGTCATCGCGTAGGTCTTGGCGACGCCGTTCAGGACGACACAGCGGTCGGCGAGCTCGGGGACGGCGGCGGGCATGGAGCTGAAGACGTTGCCGTCGAAGGTCAGGTGCTCGTAGATCTCGTCGGTGACCACCCAGATCCCGTGCTCGACCGCCCAGCGCCCGATCGCCTCGACCTCCTCGGGCGGGTACACCGCGCCCGTCGGGTTCGACGGCGAGACGAAGAGCAGCACCTTGGTGTTCGCCGTGCGCGCCGCGTCGAGTTGGTCCACCGTGACCCGGAACCCCGTCTCGGCGGTGGTCGGCAACACGATCTCCTGACCGCCCGCCGAGCGCGATCGCCTCCGGATAGGTGGTCCAGTAGGGCGCCGGCAGCAAGACCTCGTCACCCGGGTCCAGCAGCGTCTGGAACGTGTTGTAGACCGCGTGCTTGGCGCCGTTGGTGACGAGCACCTGACCGGGCGTGCACGCGAGCCCGGAGTCCCGGAGCGTCTTGTCCGCGATGGCGCGGCGCAGGTCGGGCAGCCCGGCCGTCGGCGAGTAGCGATGGTTGCGTGGATCCCGGCACGCCACGACCGCCGCCTCGACGATGTGCTCGGGCGTCGGGAAGTCGGGCTCGCCGGCGCCGAAGCCCACGACGGGCTCGCCGGCGGCCTGGAGCGCCTTGGCCTTCGCGTCCACGGCGAGCGTCGCGGACTCGGCGATGGACGCGATGCGTCGAGAGACTCTGCTTTCGTGGGCCACGCTGCCATCGTGGCACGCGGGACCGGTCCCGGCCGGACCGAAATCGCCGGGCCGGGCCGGAGCCACGCGGGACCAGACCCCCGATCCGGGCGGAACCACCACTAGCCTGCCCGGTGCATGACGCGCTCCCGCCATGCCCGGCTCCGCCTTCTCGGCGCCGCGCTCGTGGCCACCTCCGTCGCCCTCCTCGCGCCTCTCCCGGCCGCGGCCGCTCCGGCGACCGAGCCGCCGCAGTCCTACGTCGTGTTCGACGCCGGGACCGGCAAGGTCATCGAGTCAAAGGACCCGCACGTTCCCCACCTGACGGCGTCCACCATCAAGGTGCTGACCGCGCTCGTCGCGCTCGAGCACCTCCCGATGGGCGCCCCGGTCCACGTCAGCGCCCTCGCCGCCGCCCAGCCCGCGGCGAAGATCGACATGAAGGAGGGCAACGACTGGCCGATGGACCAGACGCTCGACTCCCTGATGATGGTCTCGGCGAACGACGCCGCGTACGCGCTCGCCGAGACGACCGGCGGATCCCTCGACGGATTCGCGACGATGGTGACCACCAGCGCCCGTCGTCTGGGCCTTCGCGACACCGACTTCCACGATCCGGCCGGGCTCGACGGCCACGACGGCTACGGCGGCGGGACGACGTCGAGCGCCTACGACCTCGCGATCGTGGCCCGGAACGCGTTGACGGTCCCGGCGATCACCGATCCGGCGTCGAAGGAGATCCTGGAGTTCACCGACCCGACCGGCGCGGGCCGCCGGCTCGTGAACCACAACCGCGGCTTCCTCAGCACCTACCCGGGCGCGATCGGGCTCAAGACCGGGTTCACCACCGCGGCGAGCCGCACCCTGATCGCGGCCGCGACGCGCAACGGGCGGACCTGCGTGTCGGTCGTGATGGGCACCTGGGACGACACCGGCTGGGCCGGATCCCTGCTCGACGACTGCTTCGCCGCCACCGGCGCGCCGGCGGGCGCGGAGCAGCTCCCGCCCGTCCGCATCGTCACCGCCGACGCTCGTCTCGGCGCCCTCGCCGCGCTCCCCCGCACGCTCGGCGGGGCTGTCGCGACGGCCCCGGCCGCCGCGACGCCCGCGGCGGCCACCCTGACGGATCCGGCGCCGGTGGCCGGCGCGGGCGCGGCGGTCGCGAGCCGCACGAGGTCGGCGGCGACCGAGACGGCGGCGCCAGCACCGGCGGCGAACCCGGCGTCGTCCGAGCGCGGCGTGGCGTGGGGATCGATCCTGCGCACCGCAGGGCTGGCGCTGCTCGGGCTGCTGGTGATCCTGGTGCTGCTCCGTCGACGGGCGGTGAAGCGGAGGCGGGCCCGGCGCATCGCCTGGCAGCGGGCCCACGCGGAGGCGCGCCGGCGCGGGATGATCGACGTGATCGAGACGGCGGACAGCGAGGTCCGGCTCATGCCGACCCGCACCGCCACCAACCACCACGTCGCCGCGACCGGGCGCCGACGGCCGCCGGACCGGCGCGTCGTGCGGCCCACCCGACCACGCCACGCCGACCAGGAGCGCAACCGGTGACGAACCAGGAACCCGACGCAGCGCCCGAGGTTCTCGTCGACGTCGACGGACCGATCGCCACGCTGACCCTGAACCGGCCCCACCGTCGCAACGCGATCTCCGGCCGGATGCTCCGGCTCCTCGGCGACGCGCTCGAACAGGCCGACCGCGATCGCGGGATTCGGGTGGTCATCCTCACCGGTGCGGGGGCGGGCTTCTGCTCCGGCCTCGACATCAAGGACGCGATGGCCGGCACGGGCATCGGTGGCGGTGGCCAGGTGAACCCGGAGGGGTCGAACGCCGACTTCGGCCGCACGACCGATCTCCCGACGATCACGCTGCACGAGATGAACACGCCGGTGATCGCCGCGATCAACGGCGCCGCCGCGGGGTACGGGCTCGATCTCGCGCTCGGGTGCGACCTCCGCCTGGCGGCCGAGTCGGCGCGGCTCCTCCCGGGGTTCGCGAAGCGGGCGATCGTGCCCGAGAGCGGCGGAACCTGGTACCTCCCCCGCCTCGTCGGCTGGGCCAAGGCCGCCGAGATCGCCTACCGGGGCCGCGACCTCACCGCGGCCGAGGCGCGCGACCACGGCATCGTCAACGAGGTCGTCCCGGACGACGACCTGATGGCGGTCACGCGGGACTGGGCCGGTGAGATCGCGGCCAACGCACCCCTCGCGGTCCAGGCGATGAAGCGCCTCTTCCGGGCAGGCATGAACGAGGACTTCCGCACCCACTCCGAGCACGTGCTGCTCCAGCTGGCCAGCCTGATGGGGACGCAGGACTTCCAGGAGGGGCTGCGCAGCTTCGTGGAGCGGCGGGCCCCCGAGTTCGAGGGCCGCTGAGCGTCAGACGACGGCTTCGTCGGACTCCGGGTCCCACGCCCGAAGGTCGGCGAGCCGGGGGTCGTTCGAGAACACTTCGACGATGGGTCCGTCGAGGTTGAGACGACGCTGGATGACCCGGACGTCGTTCTCCTCGTTCCAGAGCGAGAGCATCACGGCGACGCCGGCCTCACCGGCGCGCGCGGTGCGCCCGGACCGGTGGAGGTACGCCTTGTGGTCCTCCGGCGGGTCGTAGTGGATGACCACGTCGACGGCGTCCACATGGATTCCCCGCGCGGCGACGTCGGTCGCGACGAGGACGGGCAGCTTGCCGCTCCCGAAGTCGGCCAGCGCGCGCTCGCGGGCGGCCTGGCGCAGGTCGCCGTGGATCGCGCCCGCCTTCACCCGCTCCCGCATCAGTTGCTCGACGACGCGGTCCGCGCCGCGCTTGGTGCGACAGAAGACCAGCGTGCGGTCCACGCCGCGCGAGATCGCGGCGGCGACCTTGACCTTGTCCATCTGGTGGACGAGGAGGAAGCGGTGGTGCATCTCGTCGACGGTCTCGTCGTCGGACTCGACCTCGTGTGAGACCGGGTCCTTCAGGTAGCGGGCCACGAGGCGGTCGATGCCGCGGTCGAGCGTCGCGGAGAAGAGCATCGTCTGGTGCTCGCTCTCCACCCGGTGCAGGATCTTCTGCACCTGGGGGAGGAAGCCCATGTCGGCCATCCGGTCGGCCTCGTCGAGGACGAGCACCTGCACCGCGGCGAAGGACAGCTCGCGCCGCTCCATCAGGTCGATGAGCCGGCCGGGCGTGCCGATGATCACGTCGACCCCGGCGCGCAGTGCGTCGATCTGCGGTTCCATCCCGACGCCGCCGTAGCAGGCGATGACCTCGAGCCCGACGCTCTTCCCCAGCGGGGCCAGGACCTCCTTCACCTGGTTCGCGAGCTCCCGGGTGGGCACGAGGACGAGGCCGTGTGGACGGCGGGGCTCGGCGCGGGTCACGCGGTCGAGCAGGGGCAGGCCGAAGGCCAGGGTCTTGCCCGAGCCGGTCTTGGCCTTGCCGAGCACATCGGCGCCGGAGAGGGCGTCGGCGATGGTCAGGGCCTGGATGGCAAAGGGCTCGGTGATGCCCTGGGCGGCGAGGGCGTCGGCGAGAGGGGCCGAGACGCCCAGATCCGCGAACGTCGTGGTCATGCGCGTGCTTTCACTGGGATGGACCACTCTAGGTCAGCGATCGGGGCCGCCCGGTACCGGGCGCGACGGGCACCGTCGCCTCCAGGTGGTCCCCGGACCCGATCAGATCTCGGCTCAAGGACGGGCGGTGACCGTCGAAGAAGTGGCTCGAAGACTCGCGCCACTGCCCACTCCCGCTTCGAAGGAGACCTGTCCATGGATGCCCCGTCCGCACCCGCTCGTCCCGCGCGCCGGCTCGCCCGAGTCGCCGTCGTGGGTCTCGCCGTCCTCGCCGTCGCCGGATGTTCGTCGTCGGGCGGCTCCAAGAGCGAGCAGAAGGTCCGCCGGGCCGCCAGCAAGGAGTCGACGAACACCGCGCCGACGACCGAGGCGGCGACGTCCGGGCCGGCGTGCACGGTCGCGGCGGTGCAGTCGGTCGTCTCGGGTGGGACCACGAACACCGGCGCCGCACTGCCGGTCACGATCAGCGGTGTCACCTGTGGCGGCGGCTACGCGGCCGTCAGCGGCAGCAACACCGTCATCGACACGGCCTGGCTGCTCCAGGCGGACGGCGACCGTTGGGTGGATGTCTCCGAGGCCGACCTTTCGGCCATGTGCGCGTCGGGGAACCCGAAGGGCCTCCCCCAGGACGTGTACGCCATCGGCTGCAATCCCTGATCAGCCGCCCACCGCACCACACCGCACGGGCCGGTCCCCGGGATCCTCCGGGGACCGGGCCCTTGCTGAACTCCCGCTGAGGCGTTGCCGGTCGCAGCGCCCGGGGCGTGGCAGCATCGTCGGATGCGTGTGTTGGTCGTCGAGGACGAGGCGAGCATCGCGACCGCCCTGGCCGACGGCCTCCGCGCCGGAGGGCTTCGACGTCGACGTCGTCGGCGACGGTACCGACGGACTCTGGCGGGCCCGGGAGACCGAGTACGCGGCGATCATCCTCGACATCCTCCTTCCGGGCATGAACGGCTACCGCGTGTGCCGCACCCTTCGGGACGAGGGCGTCTGGACGCCGATCCTCATGCTCACGGCCAAGGACGGCGAACTCGACGAGGCCGAGGCCCTCGACACCGGCGCCGACGACTTCCTGAGCAAGCCGTTCTCGTTCGTGGTGCTCGTCGCCCGGCTGCGGGCGCTCCTCCGGCGCGGCGCGGCGCCGCGCCCCGCCGTGCTCACGGTCGGCACGCTGAGCCTCGATCCCGCGTCGCGCCAGTGCACCCGCGGCGACACCCCGATCAGCCTGACCGCGCGCGAGTACGCGCTGCTCGAGCTGCTGATGCGCCGTTCCGACGCGATCGTGCCCAAGACGGTCCTGCTCGACGAGGTGTGGGGGCCGGATTTCGAGGGCGACCCCAACATCGTCGAGGTCTACATCGGGTACGTCCGCAAGAAGATCGACGCGCCGTTCGGGCTGCAGACGATCCTGACGGTCCGCGGCGCGGGCTACCGGCTCGTCGCCGACGGCCGCGACGGCGGTGAGGGAAATGGCGACGAAGAGTAAGCGCACGTTCGGCACCGTCCGCTGGCGCATGACCGTCGCCGCGACGCTGATCGTGACCACGGCGCTGGCGGCGGCCGCCTGGCTCCTCGTCGCCTCGGTCCGCACGTCCCTGAAGGACGACCTCCGCACCGAGAGCGCCCTGGCGCTCGCGGAGGCGCACGAGCGCCTCGAGCACGGCAATCCGGTGGACCGGCTCCCGTCGCCGGGCCCTGCCGGCTTCACCGTCCTCGTCATGGACTCACAGGGCAACATCATCGGCGGGTCGCCCGGCTACTCGGAGGGTCGCTGGGCCGACTGGATCGGCACGGGTGACGGCACGGAAAAGGTCGTCGGCCCTCACGGACGTCCGTTCCCGCAGGCCATCGCGGCGGAGCACAACGTCTGGTTCGTCGGCGACCGCGTCATCGACGTGATCCAGATCCCCCTCGATCAGGCCCGGCGCCCGGGATACCTCGTCGCGGCGGGGCCGGGAGGCGCGATCGAGTCGTCGGTGCACACCCTCACCACCACCCTCTGGTGGACGCTCCCGGCCCTGATCGCGCTCGTCGCGATCGTCGCGTGGGCGGTCACCGGACGCGCGCTGCGACCGGTGGAGGTCATCCGGACCGAGGTCACCGAGATCACGCACTCGAGTCTCGACCGGCGCGTGTCCGAGCCGCGCGGCCAGGACGAGGTCGGTCGCCTCGCGCGCACGATGAACCAGATGCTCGACCGGCTCCAGGGCGCATCCGAGTCTCAACGCCAGTTCGTGTCCGACGCGTCCCACGAGCTGCGCTCGCCGGTCGCGGCCATCCGTGCGACCGGTGAGGTCGCGCTCGCGCACCCCGACCGCAGCGACTGGCCCGAGGTCGTGCGCCGGATGCTCGACGAGGACGACCGCATGGAGAAGATCGTCGGCGACCTGCTCGACCTCGCACGCGGCGAGGAGGGCGAGTTGCCCACCGCACTCGTCGACCTCGACGACATCGTGCTCGAGGAGATCGCCCGCGTTCGGCCGGGCACCGTGCAGATCACGGCCGATCGGGTCTCGGCCGGCCGGGTGCGCGGCAGCCGCGAGCAGCTGATGCGGGTCGTCCGCAACCTGCTCGACAACGCCCTGCGGCACGCGTCCACCACCGTGCGGGTGTCGCTCACGACCAACCCCGACGGGGTCCTGCTCGTGGTCGAGGACGACGGTCCGGGCATCCCGTTCGCCGATCGCGAGCGCGTGTTCGAGCGGTTCACCCGTCTCGACGAGGGACGCGCACGCGATGCCGGCGGCCTCGGCCTCGGGCTCGCCATGGTCCGCTCGATCAGCGAGCGTCACGGTGGCACCGTCGCGATCACCGATCCCGGGGTCGGCGACCTTCCCGGTGCCCGGGTCGAGGTGCGGCTCCCGAGCGCCGACTGACCGTTCCTACCAGGGCATCGCCACGCCGCCGTTGGGGCGCAGGATCTGCCCGGTCATGAACGACGCCCGCTCCGAGACGAGGAACAGGATCGTGTCCGCGACGTCCTGGGCCACACCGACCCGCTTGAGCGGCGCCATCGCGCCGAAGCGCTTCCGGTAGCCCTCCAGCTTCTCCGGGTCGACCTCGCCCTGGTCGTCGACGAAGTTGTGACGCGAGAAGTTGGTCTCGATGACACCCGGCGCGAGCGCGTTGACGCGGATGCCGAGCGGACCGGCCTCGCACGCGAGCGTCTTGGTGAGCATCGCGACCGCCGCCTTGGTCATGCCGTAGCAGGCGAGCGTCGGGGCCGGCGTGTCGATCGCGCCGGACGAGATGTTCACGATGTTCCCGGACCCCTGGCCGGCCATCACGCGCATCGCGGCCTGGCAGCCGTAGAACACGCTCTTGAGGTTGATCGAGAGGATCCGCTCGAACTCCTCGTCGGTGCACTCGGCGACCATGCGGTTGTGCGGGATCCCGGCGATGTTGCCGACGACGTCGACCCGACCGAACTCGGACTTCGCGCCGTCGATCAGCGCGTCGATCTGCGCCCGCTGGCTCACGTCGGTCGGGACGGCGCGGCGCGGTGCCTCCCGCCGCGGTGATCTCGTCGGCGGTGGCCTGGACCGCGCCCGCGTCGATGTCGCCGCCGACGATCGTCGCACCGGCCTCGGCCAGGGTCAGCGCGGTCGCCTTGCCGATGCCGCTCCCGGCACCGGTGAGCACCGCTACCTGACCACTGAGATCGAAACCGCTGACGGGCATGACCGACACCTCCGGAGATTGGACGACCGCCGGAGGTTATTGGGACGGCCCGGTATCCTGCGATTCCCCCATGCCCGAGCTGTCGATCGCCTGCCTCAACCTGCACTGGTGCGTGGACATGCACGGGCGCGCGTTCGACGCGATGAGCGCCTGCCTCGATCTCGACGCCGACGTGCTCGTCCTTCCGGAGGCCTGGCGCCCGCACGGCCGGCCCGCGTTCGTCGAGGAGCTCGCCGCACGCACGGGCGCCCACCTGCACGACGTGGCGTTCATGTCCGACCGCAATCCGGCGCGACCTCGGCACCTCGCCCCCGACCCGGGACCGGCGGGCACGTGCGGACTCGCGGTCCTCAGCCGCCTGCCCGTCCGGTCGTTCACGAACCTGCCCCTGCCCCGGGCACCCGGCGACGTGATCGAGCGACGCCACGCGATCGTCGCCGAGGTCGAGGTCGGCGGCACCCCGGTGGCGGTCGCCGGCATCCACGCCTCCCACCGGTTGTGGGGCTCGCTCCCTCAGCTGAGGGCGGTCGATCGCGCGCTCGAGGCCCGCGGCCTGCCCTCGGCGATCGCGGGCGACTGCAACATGTGGGGGCCGCCCATCGGGCTCGCGCTTCCGGGTCGGCGCCGGGCCGTCCGCGGCCGCACGTGGCCCGGCGGTCGGCCCCACAGCCAGATCGACCACGTCTGGATCGACGACCGGCTCGAAGTGCTCGACGGTCGGGTCGGCCCCGCGGTCGGCTCCGACCACCGTCCCATCCGGGTGACGCTGCGGGTGCGCTAGACACACGACCACGAGCCACGTCGGAGGAAAGGGAACGTCGATGGCGCACGAAGTCCGCGGGGTGGTCGCCCGGGCCCAGGGCGAGCCGGTGCGCGCCGAGACGATCCTGGTGCCCGACCCCGGTCCCGGTGAGGTGCTCGTCCAGGTCCAGGCGTGCGGCGTGTGCCACACCGACCTGCACTACCGGGAGGGCGCCATCAATGACGAGTTCCCGTTCCTCCTCGGCCACGAGGCCGCCGGCCTCGTCGAGGCGGTCGGTCCCGACGTCACGAGCGTCGCGCCGGGCGACTTCGTCGTCCTCAACTGGCGCGCGGTGTGCGGCGAATGCCGCGCCTGCCGACGCGGCCGACCCTGGTACTGCTTCGCGACCCACAACGCGACCCGGAAGATGACGCTCCCCGACGGCACCGAGCTCAGCCCGGCCCTCGGCATCGGCGCGTTCGCGGAGAAGACGCTCGTCGCCGCGGGTCAGGCCACGAAGGTCGACGCAACCGCGGACCCCGCCGCCGTCGGCCTGCTCGGCTGCGGGGTGATGGCCGGCCTCGGTGCGGCCATGTTCACCGGCAACGTGCAGCGTGGCGACAGCGTCGCGGTGTTCGGCTGTGGCGGTGTGGGCGACGCCGCGATCATGGGCGCACGCCTCGCCGGCGCGGCCAAGGTCATCGCGGTGGACCTCGACGCGACCAAGCTCGACTGGGCACGCGAGTTCGGCGCGACCGACGTGGTGGACGCGAGCACGCAAGACGCGGTCGAGGCGGTTCGGGCGCTGACCGACGGCTTCGGCGCCGACGTCTGCGTGGAGGCGGTCGGCCGGCCGGAGGTCATGCACCAGGCGTTCCTCGCCCGCGATCTCGCCGGCACGCTCGTCCAGGTGGGCGTACCCGACCCGTCGATGACGATCGAGCTGCCCATGATCGAGTTCTTCGGGCGGGGCGGCGCGCTGAAGCCGAGTTGGTACGGCGACTGCCTACCCAGTCGGGACTTCCCGATGCTCGTCGACCTGTACCTCCAGGGTCGGCTCCCGCTCGACCGGTTCGTGAGCGAGCGCATCTCCCTCGATGACGTCGAGGCCGCCTTCCACAAGATGGAGCGGGGCGAGGTCCTCCGATCCGTGGTCGTCCTGTGAGTCGGCTCGACCACGTCGTCACGCACGGCACGTTCTCGATCGACGGCGAGGACTTCGAGGTCGACAACAACATCTGGATCGTCGGCGACGACGCACAGTGCCTCGTGATCGACGCGGCCCACGAGGCCACACCCATCGTGGAGGCCGTCGGAGGTCGCGAGGTGGTGGCGATCGTGTGTACCCACGGCCACAACGACCACATCAACGCCGCGGCCGCGGTGGCCGACGCCACGGGCGCGCCGATCCTGCTCCACCCCGACGACCGGATGCTCTGGGATGTCGTGTACCCCGAGCGGGCACCGGACGGGGTCCTCGCCGACGGCGAGCGCCTCGACGCCGGCGGCACGGGGCTGCTGGTCCTGCACACCCCCGGGCACTCCCCGGGTGGTGTCAGCCTCTACGACGAGGACCACGCGGAGCTGTTCTCGGGCGACACGCTCTTCCAGGGCGGCCCGGGGGCGACGGGGCGTTCCTACTCCGACCGCGAGACGATCGTGCACTCCATCCGGACCCGGCTGTTCACGCTCCCACCCGCCACGCGGGTACACACCGGCCACGGCGACGACACCACGATCGGTGCCGAGCAGACCGCACTCGACCGCTGAGCCGCGTTCCTCGCGTCAGACGACGTAGCCGTCGGCGCGCACCGCGGTGAACGTGCCGTTGCGGATCACGATCGAGCGCCAGCGGTCGAAGAGGGCATAGCCGATCTGCTTGCTGGGCGGCGCGGTGCCGTAGCGGTGGACGCCGCCGAAGCCGTCGAGGATCACGTAGCCGGCGCCGTCCGGGGTGACCGCGATATCACGGCCGATGTCGAAGCCGAAGTAGGCCGTCCCGAGACGCGGGAGCGTGCCGAACGTCCACGCGGCCCCGAATCCGTCGAGCTCGACGAGCCCGGCACCGTTGCCGGTGATCGCGATCGACCGCGCGATGTCCCACCCGGACCAGTACGGATACCGGCCCTTCGGGCGCGTGGCGGTACCCACGACGTGGATCCCGCCGAAGCCGTCGAGGAGGAAGTACCCGGCGCCGTCCGCGGTGATCGCGATGGAGCGCGCGATGTCGAAGTTGAAGTAGGGCCCGTGCAGCAGACGCAACGGTCCCGTGGCTGCGGAGCCGTACAGATGGACGCCCCCGTACCCGTCGAGGACGACATAGCCGTTGCCGTCCGGCGTCGTCGCGATGTCGCGGGCGATGTCCCACGCGAACGCGGGGGCCCCGTAGAACGGGGCGCCGACCGCCTTGACCGCACCGCTGCCGTTCAGCACGTAGTACCCGCCGTTCCCGGCGGCCACCGCGCGCCCCGCGTGGCGCATCGGCATGGGGCACTCGCGCGCCTCGGACGCACCGAACGCGAGCCGGTCGGGCGGGCAGCTGCCGGCGAGCCCGTTGAACGTGAGCATCCGGTTGTAGGTCGCGATGACGACGTCGCCGTAGTTCGGCGCGCTCGCCCACTTGCCCGGACCGCCCATCAGGTTCCACGTGGGCGCGGTGCCCTTGGCGAAGAAGTGGTCGTAGTTCGACGCCGCCAGCGCGGCATCGAGGGTGCCGTTCGACCGCTTGCCGTACCACTCGACGACCGGCGGGTGCGCGAGCGTGGCTGCGCGCGAGGTCGGGTCGGCGAAATTCTTGAGGTGCTGGATCTGCGCGCGGATGCCGACACGCGCGCTGGGGAACTGTCGGCCCGAGTTGCACGAGTCGCAGGCACCCATCCCCGCGTAGTTGTAGTTCCCGGGCTTCACGATGCTGCCGACGAACCCGAAGTAGCCGGTCTCGACCACCGACTGCGCGAACGCGAGATCGCCGCGCACGCCCTCGGCCCTGCCCTCGGCGATGTAGTACGCCGCGAGCTGGTCGATCGAGACCGGGATCAGCGGCGTGCGCTTCGTGGCGCGGTACCAGGTCGCGAGCTGGGAGGCCGACAGCAGACTCGGGCCCATGACCGGGATCCCGACCGGTGCCGGTGCCGCACCCGCGGCCCCGGGCGCCCCACCCGCGTCGCCGAGGACGACGAGCGATACGACGAGCGCGATCGCGACAAGAAGACTCGGGAGCTTGACGGGACGCATCTGTACTTCCATCGACGGCTGGGGCACCGGGATTGAGCACTCCAGGTGAGGATCAGGGGCTCGAGATCACGGAACGACGACGTCGCCGTCACGCTCCGCGACCGACAATGCTCGCGCGTGGCGTCGGGCGAGCACGGATACTGCGTAGTCCCCGTCCGAGAAGTCCTCTCGGTCCCAGGTCGCGAATCGGTCGATCACCGACAATCCGCTCAGCTCGGCCACCGCATCGAACGCTTCGAGCGGCAGCCGGGCCGCGTCGACGGTGAAACCCGCGATCAGGCGGCCGCCAGGGGCGAGGTGGGCCGCGAGGTTCGCGAGGACCGCCGACTCGGTCCCGGGCGCGAGGAAGATCATCACGTTGCCCGCGAGGACGATCACGTCGAACCGGCGGTCGAGCCGGACGGTCGCGAGATCGTCCTGGTGCCACGCGATGCCGGGAGCCTTGCGCCGGGCCGCCGCCACGAACCCGGCGTCGAGGTCCACCCCCGCGACGTCGACGCCGCGCCGAGCGAGCTCGACCGCCACCCGGCCCGTCCCGCACCCGGCGTCGAGGACCGACGCGGGTTCGTAGCTCATGACGAGATCCGCCTCGCCGTGAAGGTCGGCGCCCGCGGCTTCGAGGCGGGCCCAGCGCGCGTCGTAGTCCTCCGCCGTGGGCCGGACCTCCTCGGACCACCGCGAGGAGCCGGTCACGGTCAGCCCCGGGCCCCGAGCGCCAGCCGGACCGGCGCGCGGCGCTCGTACACGGCGATGCCGTCGATCGTGCGCAGGTAGCGATAGTCGCGGTCGACGAAGTGCCGGAGCTGGGGCAGCGAGCTCATCGGGAAGTACTGCGACCCGCGGAACGCCGCGGGGGTCGTGTCCAGGATGTACCGCGGCGCGCGGCGCTGGAGATCCTGCATCAGCTCGACGCGGGCACCCGGCGTCGGCACGTCCGAGGTCGTGTCGCCCGAGGGGCGACCGCCCCAGTCGCCGTTCACGAAGCCGGTGCTGAGAAACCGCGTGCCGGGACGCGCGCCCGACGCCCAGTAGATCTCGGGCATGTGGCCCCACACGAAGACCTTGTCGGTGCGGTGCAGGTGCGTGCTCAGGTAGGTGCTGACCCGCTCGTACTTGGGCTGGTCACCCCACGGGCGCCACACGAACCCGAGCCCGGTGAAGGCGACGCCCACGCCGATCGCGACGGCGACCGTGGCGCGCCCGGCGGCGCGCGGCAGACGCGCCAGCGCACCGGCGGTCAGCAGCGCCAGGGGTGGCAGCAGCTGGAGGTAGTAGTGCCCGAAGAAGCGGAAGCCGACCGCGACCGACAGCGCGGCCGACAGGAGCCACAGCCAGAGGTCGGTGTCCTGACCGCGCACTCGATGCTTCCACGCCCACGGGACGGTCCACACGATCGGCAGGTTGCAGGCGAGGAACGCGAAAGTCATGACCCCGAAGAGCCCCGCCACGTACGCGCTGATGGAACCGAGTCCGAAGTACGACCCGTTCCCGGCGACGGCCCAGAACAGCAGGTCGCCCGGACCGACGAGCAGCGCCACGATCCCGAGCGGAATCGCCATCCCCACGAGCGCCCGGCGGACGCCCCGCCGGCCGTCGTGCCGCCACGCGAGGTACACCACGGGGAGCAGCGTCGCGGCGCCGGTCTGCTTGGCGAGGGTCGCGAGCGCGACGGCCATCCCCGATCCACGGGTGCGGCCGCGTTGCGCGAGCAGCACCGCCGCAGTCATCGCGGGGAGCATGAACACCTCGAAGTTCGCCGCCTGGCCGTCCTGAGGCGCGAACGCGACGGACGCGGCGATGAACAGCACGGCCGCCGTCCACGCGGCGCGCTCGCCGTAGCGCCGGC
The DNA here is from genome assembly GCA_963801105.1 of uncultured Acidimicrobiia bacterium. GTDB lineage: Bacteria > Actinomycetota > Acidimicrobiia > IMCC26256 > JAENVU01 > JAENVU01. The sequence continues at coordinate 1,963,455 of CAWDDH010000003.1, read as the reverse complement.
GCGCCTCCGCAGCGAGCAGCAGGGCGGTGAGCGCGACCGCGAGCATCGCCGCCACGCGTACCGACCACAGGGCGGTGCTGCCGACGACGGAGAACGTCGCGGCGTAGAGATAGGGGACGAGCGGCGGCTTGCGGTCGGTCGCGTCCTCGTAGAGCGATCCGCCGTCGCGGATCACCTGGGCCTGGGTGGCGAGGAACGTCTCGTCGGAGTTGAAGACGTCGACGAAGAAGGCGGGCAGGCGCATCGTCACCGTCAGCAGGAGCACGACGGCGACGAGGGTCCGGCGCCGCGCGCGAGGCGTTGCGAGAAGCCGCGGCGCGAGTTGGGGAGTGGCGACGGACGTCACGAATCAGGCCTTGGGACGACGGGGCCACATTCTTGCTCGTGGGACCCCCTGGCCGCGGATCAGGGCGGGGCAGGTGGCATGATCGACGCTCCATGAGGATCCGCCTGCGGACCATCGCGCCCGTGCTCGGGGCCGCGGCGGCCGTCATCACTCCCGTGCTCTCCTCGGCGGCCGCGTCCGCCGCCGCCACTCCTCGCCCACCGGCCCGCAGTGTGCTGATCGTCACGCTACCGGCGACCTCCTGGCGCGACCTGCGCGACGGCGACGCGCCCCAGCTCCGCGCGCTGCTCCGGACCAGCGCGCTCGCCGACCTCTCGACCCGCACCGTGCGCAACCGCACCGAGCCAGGGCCGGGCTACCTCGCGCTCGGCACCGGGGCCCGCTCGGTGGCGGGTGCCGACGACGCAGCCTCGAATCTCGAGCCCGACGAGGCGTACGCCGGCGCCACCGCGGGGGCCGTGTTCGAGACCCGGACCGGAAGGACGCTGCGCCACGGGATCGGCGCCCTCGGGTGGTCGCAGCTGGTCGTGCAGAACAACGCCAGGTCCTACGGGTCCGAGCCGGGAACGCTCGGGTCCACGCTCGCCCACGCCGGATGGGGACGGCGCGTGATCGCGAACAGCGACGAGGCGACACCGTCCGGGACGGCGCTCCACCGCGAGGCGGCGCTGACCCTGATGGACCGGAGTGGGCGCGTGCCCGGCCGCGTCAGCGGGCTCCTCCTGCAGGACGCCACCGCGCCCTTCGGGCTGCGCCTCGATCCGGGCGCCGTCGAGCGCGCGTTCCCGACCGACTTCACGACCCGGTCCCAAGTGGTGCTCGTGGAGGCCTCCGACCTCGCGCGCGCCGACGCCTACCGCCCGCTCGCCACGCCCACCCAACGCGAGGTCCTGCACGCCGACGCGCTTCGGCGCAGCGACGCGCTGATCGGCCGCCTGTTGCGGAAAGTCGACCTCGCGCGCGACGCGGTCGTCGTCGTGTCGCCGTTCCACACGAGCCGGACGCGGACGCTCACGGTCGCCGCCGTCCACGCACCGGGGATCGAGCCGGGCCTCATGGAATCGGCGACGACCCGGCGCTCGGGCTTCCTCCAGATCGTGGACGTCGGTCCGACCGTGCTGGACCTCGCCGGCATCGCGCGCCCGGAGGCGATGGAGGGCCGCGCGGCCCGCTTCCATCCCCAGGACGGGACCTACATCGACCGCGTGAACTGGCTGGTGCGCGCCGATCGAGGGGCGCAGTTCCGGGACGCCACCATCGGCCAGGCGACCGCGACCCTCGTGACCATCACGATCACCCTGGCCGTCGCGGCCGCGCTCTGGTACCGGTTCGCCCGCCGGACGATCGCCCGGGTCGTCCTCCAATGGGCCGCGCTGCTCGCGCTGGGATACGTCTTCGCGACCTTCGTCGTCGGGGTGTTCCCGACCTTCCGCTGGGGCACCGCGGCGTACTTCGGGCTGGTGGCCGCGATCGCGGCCGCGTTCGCCCTCGTGAGCAGGCTGCTCGGCCGGCGGGGACCCGTCGACCCGGCGGTCGTGGGGCTCGGCATGATCGTGGTCCTCCACGTCGGCGACCTGCTGAGCGGCGCGCACCTCGAGCTCAACACCGTGTTCGGCTACACGGCGACCGTCGGGATCCGCATCGCCGGGATCGGCAATCCCGGTTCGGCCGAGCTCAGTGCGGCCGCGCTGCTGTTCGCCGTCCTGATCACCTGGAGGCTCGCGGATCGCGGCGCCGCCGTCGGCTACGGCGTCCTGGGCGTCGTGCTCGTCGTGATCGGGGCCCCGTTCTGGGGCCAGGACTACGGGGGCGCGCTCGCGCTCGCACCGACGCTCGTCCTCTGGTGGCTGCTCACGAGCGGGCGGCGGGTGCGCGTGCGCACCGTCGTCGCGATCCTCGGGACGCTGGTGGTGACCGGGCTCGTGGCGGGAGTCGTGGACCTCACCCGGCCGGCCGATCAGCAGACCCACGTCGGCCGCTTCTTCGAACGCGTCGCGAGCGACGGGCCCGGCGCCTTCTTCGGTGTCATCGGGCGCAAGGCGTCGCTGATGATCGGCACGTTCTCGAACACCGCGTGGGTCCTCGTGGTGATCGCCGTGCTGACCCTGACCGTGCTTGCCGCGCGGCGGACGCCCGTGCTGGGACGGCTGCTCGAGCGTTTCCCACCACTGCGCCCGGGGCTCATCTGCTTCGCGACGCTGACGGTGCTCGCGACCGCGCTCAACGACTCCGGTGTGCAGGTCACGGGAATGCTCCTGGCGACCGCGCTCCCGGTGATGGTCTTCCTCGCGACACTCGTCGAGGCGCCCGTGCCGGCGGATCGGGCCGAGCCGACCGCCTCGCGCCGCGCGACGAGGTCGTCTTCGTAGTCGGGCGCGACCCACAGCGGTGATGCGCGGTCGAAGGTGGGGCTCGGAATGAACCGGTTCCAGCGGCCCGCGACCATGAGCCGGGCGCGCCCGTTCAACTCGACCCACCGCGACGGCGCGGATCTCGACCCGGGTCAGATGTCCGCGCGGTCCATCAACCAAGCGAGCATGTGCTCGTAGATGGACAGGATCCGGTCGCCGTAGGTGTCGGCCGTCGCCCAGGTATGGGTCAGTCCGTTCCACGTCGGCACCTTGCCCTTGAGGCTGTGCTGATCGAGGTTGGCGACGACGGGCGGCGGGTTGAACGACGCGTTCGTCACGGTGGGATCCGCGTAGACCCGCAGCTGCTGGAGCTGGGCCCGCACACCCGTCCGCGCGTCCGGGAACGCGTGGCCGTGGGCACAGCTGTCACAGGCGTCCATACCCGCGAAGTTGTTGTCGGTGGGCGTCAGCTGGCCACCGTCGGGGAAGTAGAAGCTGCCGGTCTCGAGGATCGACTGGGCGAACGCGATGTCGCCGCGCACCTGGGCCGCCTCGCCCTCCTCGACGTAGTACTGCGCGAGCTGGGCGATCGGCACCGTGATCCGGGCCCGGCGGTGGGTGCCCTGGAACCACTCGGTGAGCTCGCTCGGACCGAGAACCGAGTGGCTCATGATCGGTGTGTTCACGCCGGCGCTGATCGACTGCCAGCGGGCCAACCAGAACCGCGCCCGGGAGAGCCGCCCCTGCGCCTGCACGATGTCAGCCTCGCGGCGCGGCATCTCGACGCGGTACCGCTCGGCACGCGCGTGCCACTCGGCCTGGGCGTTCTTGGCCTCCTTGGTGGCGCGGATCGCGGCGCGCCGGGTCGAGAGCGCACGGCGCACGATGCGGGTCTGCTTCTCCCCGACCTGCTGCGCGATCTTCCTCCGGTAGCCGAACTCGACGGCGCTCCGCGATTGGAGCATCTGGACGACGACGGTCGGGCTGCCCGCGCTCTTGTAGTACACGGCCGCCATCGCACCGGCGTCCTTGCGCGCGGCACGGTAGGCCTCGTCGGCGGCGACGGCGGTGCGCCCGAGGAGGTCGGCCTGCTGGATCGCGAGGTTCTCGGCGAGTCGGGCCTCGTTCAGCCGGCGGGCCGTCGCGTCCCGCCGGGAGACTGCGAGCCCCTGGGCCTGGGTCCGATCGTCGACGAGGGCCGTCAGCGACGCGATCTCGGCGGCCGGGCTGACGTCGGTCGGCCCGGGGGCGGCCGGGCGATCCGGGACCGCGCGCGGCGCGGCCGCGCGTGCGCCGGCCGGGGCACTCGGTCCGGCCAGGAGGGCCGAGCCGAGGACCACGAGGACCGCGACGAGAGAAGGCGTGCGACGCACAGGAGAGATGATCGACATGGGGACACCGGATCTTCACACAGCACTTTCCGGGGGACCAGGCGGACATTTCTGCGATTTGGATTCAAGAAACTTCGATGACTTTGCCGATTCTCCGCATACCCCCCGAGAAGGTCCGTGTCCGTCACCACGCTCCAGAGAGGGCAGATGTTCATCTTCTTCCTGCAACTACGCGACACGTTGCACGGAGGCCGGCTCTACACCTTCACCATCCTCGTCGCGCTCACATGGGCGCTCTGGCTGGTGAAGCTCTCGCTCTCACGGCGCTACCAGCCGTGGGTGGCGGACCACCGCGCCACCGCATCCGTCGTGATCCCGGTCGTCGACGAGCCGGTCGGGCTCTTCCACGAGGTCCTGGACCACATCACCGAGCAGGCACCCGACCAGGTCCTCGTGGTGATCAACGGGCCCCGCAACGAGAAGCTCGAGCAGGTCTGCGACGCGTATCCCGACGTCGAGTGGATCTGGACGCCGGTGCCCGGCAAGCGCAACGCGATCCGGGAGGGGCTCGAGTACGCGACCGGCGAGATCGTCGTGCTCGTGGACTCCGACACCATCTGGACGCGCGACACGCTGCGCGAACTCCTGAAGCCCTTCGCCGACGCCGAGGTCGGCGGGGTGACCACGAACCAGCGCATCATCGATCCGGAGCGAAACGTCCTGACCCGCTGGGCGGACTGGTTGGAGAACATCCGCGTCCAGTACTCGATGCCGGCGATGAGCGTGCTCGGCCAGGTCGGATGTCTCCCCGGCCGGACCATCGCGTTCCGCCGCCAGGTGCTCGTGGACGCGATGCCGGGCTTCCTCGGCGACCGGTTCCTCGGCGTGTTCCTCGAGGTGTCGGACGACCGCACGCTGACGAACCTCTGCCTCAAGCAGGGCTACCGCGCGGTCTACCAGTCGACGAGCCACGTCTACACGGACGCGCCCGTCGGCATGCGCAAGATGGCCAAGCAGCAGCTCCGCTGGGCCCGCGGCAGCCAGTACAACACGCTCCGCATGCTGCCCTGGATGATGCGCAACACACCGACGCTGGCACTGTTCTACGTGACCGACATCCTCATGCCGTTCCTCCTGCTCGCGTGCGTGACCGGCTTCGCGGTCCGGGCCCTGCTCGGCGAGAACGTGAACTTCTACGAGGGGATCACGTTCGGGTACGGCGCGCTCGTGGGCACCGCGATCATCGTCGTGTTCACAGTCCTGGCGACGTGGCTGTCGGCCTATATCCGCCAGGCCCGGCACTTCGAGGAGCACCCCAAGGACCTCTGGCTCCTGCCCGCGTTCACGCTGCTCAACACCTTCATGCTGATGCCGATCCGCATCTGGGGCTTCGTGCGCATGGCCCGCAACGACGGCTGGGGCACGCGCGCCAACGCGTTCCAGGGCGAAGAGACGCAGACCCGCCGACGAAATCCCTGGGGAGTCGTCCCCTACGTCCTCGCCACCGTCCTCGTCTTCGCAGGGGTTGCCTACCATGGGTAGTTCACACCGCATCCAGCTCCGGGTCATGGGCGCGTTGCTCGCGGGTATCGGGCTGTTCGTCTACACGACGCCCGCGCCCCCACCCGACACGCTGACCGCGTCCGCCGCACGCGGCACGGGACCGGTCGTCGGACCCTCGGCCGCGGCCGCCGCGCGCGCCCGCGCCGCGCGGGCGAACGCCCGCCGCTCGTCGGGCACCGACGTGCTCGACGGCGGCGCGCGGACCACGAAGTCCACCGCGCACCGATCGACGCCCACCGCGAGCACCACGACGTCGCACGCGTCGCTGAGCCGGAGCGGCAGCGTCGCGGCGGCACCGGGGGCCCCCGCGCTGCCCCGTGCGCTGCACTGCAGCGACTTCCACTGGCAGCAGGACGCCCAGGCGGCCTACGTCGCCAACCTCGACGACCCGTGGGGCCTCGACGGGCCGCCCGGGCCCGCCGACGACGACGGGATCGCCTGCTCGCTCGTGCCCGTGGACCCGGCGCGGCCCGCCTCCACCCCGGCCGGCGCCAAGCCGCCGTCGGCGCCCACGCCCGAGGGCATGCCCGAGACACCCACCATCGAGCAGCTGCTCGCCCCCACCGACAACTACTTCGGCGTCTCGACGCCCGAGGCGCCGTACGACTGGAAGGATTTCCAGATCTTCTCGGCGTCGGCCCAGAAGCTGCCGAGCATGGTCGAGTTCTTCGTCGGCTGGGACCGGGACTACCCGACGGCCGAGATCGTCGAGACCTGGCGACGAGGCGCGCTGCCCGTCGTGTCGTGGGAGCCACGCGACACGGTGCAGCCGGTGGGACCCGACAGTGACAACACCGTCGCGCCGGGCTACACGCTGGCCTCGATCATCGACGGCGGCCACGACGCGTACATCGACCGGTTCGCCACCGCGGTGCGGGACCTCCACGTGCCGGTGGCGATCCGCTTCGCGCACGAGATGAACGGCAACTGGTTCCCGTGGTCCGAGGAGCGCAACGGCAACTCGAAGGGACAGTACGTGGAGGCATGGCGGCACGTGCACGACCGCTTCACCGCGCTCGGCGCGACCAACGCGATCTGGATCTGGAGCCCGAACGTCGTCACGGCCCGACCGTCGGTCCGGCTCGCGCCGCTCTACCCGGGCGACGACTACGTCGACTGGATGGGGATGGTCGGCTACTACCGCCGGGTCTACGTGGACGACAAGGGGAACCCGAAGCCGCCGACGTTCGACAACACCTACTCGGGCACGCTCGCCGAGCTGCGAGCGACCGCGGTCAAGCCGATCGTCATCACCGAGCTCGGGGCGACCGAGGTCGGCGGGAACAAGCCGGGTTGGATCCGGAGCCTCTTCCAGGGCCTGGCGGACAACCCCGACATCATCGGGTTCGTCTGGTTCGATCACAGCGTGAACGGCACCGATTGGCGCATCGAATCCTCGGACGCCGCACGCGAGCAGTTCGCGAACGGCGTCGCCGATCCTCGGTACCGCGCCGGCGCGCTCCGACCCCCGAAGCCGGGGACCTGAGCCGGCGCCGTGCCGGCGCTCTAGCGTCTCGCCGATGCGCGAACGCTTCCCCGGGATCGGCTCGGACTGGGCCCGCTTCGACGGTCCGGCCGGCACCCAGATGGTCGACACCGCCGTCGACGCGATGGCCGACTTCATGAGCTCCGGCGACAACGCCAACGGTCATGGCCACTTCGCCGCGTCGCAGGCGTGTACCGAGCTCGTCGAGGATGCACGTGCGGAGGTCGCACACCTCCTCGGCTCGGATCCCGGCGGTGTCGTGTTCGGCGCCAACATGACCACGCTGAACTTCGCCCTCACCCGATCGCTGGCGCGGGATTGGCAGGCCGGCGACGAGATCGTGGGGACCCGGCTCGACCACGACGCCAACGTGACCCCGTGGCAGCTCGCGGCGACCGAGCGCGGCGCGCGGCTCGTGCTCGCATCGTTCGACGTCGCGTCCGGCCGTCTCGACCCCGACGCCGTCGCCGCTTGCATCGGACCGCGCACCCGCTGGGTCGCGATCACGGGCGCCTCCAACGCGCTCGGGACCATGCCCGGGTTGGCACCGGTCGTGGCGGCGGCGCGCGCCGCCGGGGCGCGGGTCCTGGTCGATGGAGTGCACCTCGTCCCGCACCGCCCGGTCATCATCGACACGCTCGGGGTCGACGCGTTCCTCACGTCGCCGTACAAGTGGTACGGACCGCACTCCGGGGTGCTCTGGCTGGCCCCGGACCTGCGCGAGTCGCTCGTCCCGTACAAGGTCCGGCCGGCCTCCGACTCGGCCCCGGAGCGCTTCGAGACCGGCACGCCCGCGTTCGAGACGATCGCCGGGATCCGCGCCGCGGCCGCCTTCCTCCGCGAGACCGGCATGGAGCGGATCGCGCACCACGAGACGGCGGTCTTCGGGCCGTTGCTCGACGGGCTCCTCGGCATGACCCACGTGGTCGTCCACGGGCCTCGGGACATGACCGACCGGACCCCGACGGTGTGCTTCAGCATCACGGACCGAGACCCGGACGACGTCGCGCGGACGCTCGCGGCCGACCGGATCGCGGTGTGGTCGGGCAACTACTACGCGATCGAGACGATGGACGCGCTCGGGCTCGCCGCCCGCGGCGCGGTCCGGGCCGGCGTCTCCTGCTACACCTCACCCGGCGACGTCGAGCGTCTGCTCACCGCGATCGGACGGCTCGCCCGGTGACCCGCCGGCCCCTCCCGGGATCACCGCCGCGGTCCGGCTCACCCCACCCGCGATCGACTAGACCGGCCTCGTGTCCCTCGCCGGGTGGATCGCCCTCGCCGTCGTCGTCGTGCTCGCCGTCGCGGCCCTCGTCGCGGCCGTCGTCGCGTGGCGTCGCGCCGTCCGGGCCGGGCTGGAGCTCGGCCAGGAGCTGCAGGACGAGCGGGCGCGCCACGCGGAGACCCGCAAGAACGCCGAGCACCTCGAGACGCGCATGCGGTCCCTGCGCAACGAGCTCGCCGACGCCCACCATTCCAACGCCGAGCTCACCGCCCGGATCGGGCGGTCGACCCCCGGTGACTCGAGCCAGGTGCTCGGGCTGTGGGCGCTCGAGCGACACCGCCAGGCCCGACTGGCCGGCACCCCGCTGCTGGGTGTCTCGGTGGGGCCGGGCATCGACCTGCACTCGGCACTCACCGAGGCGATCCGCGTCGAGCTCGAGGTGCTGCGCGAGGAGGTCGGCACCCATGCGGAGCTCGCCACGGTGGAGCTCGACGACCCCGTCGACGCCCGGGAGGCGCTGACCGTGCTCCGGGTGGTGCAGGAGCTCACCGCGACGCTGGCCAAGCGCGCCGAGGAGCTCACGGTCGCCGTCACCCGTGATCAGGACACGACCGTGGTCACCGTGGCCGCGATCGGCTGGACCGACGCGGCGCCCAACGCCGCGGCCTTCGAGTCGGGCCTCGCGGCCCTCGACGGGACCCTCGAGCTCCGCGCGGACCCCGAGGCCGATGCCACCCTCCTCGCGGTGGTCCGGCTCGGGATCCCGGGTGGTGGCCCGATCCCCCTCCACTGAACCGAGGTCCCGTGGCAGCGTCCGAGCGCAAGCAGATCGAGCACCTCATCACACGGTTCCGCGTCGACGACGCGAAGCACTTCTCGCTCGCCGACTGCGACCCCGGATCGACCGACGGCATCCGGACCAAGGACGTCGCCGAGGAACGACTCGCGGTCGGCGTGGGGAGGCTCGCCGAGCTCCAGGCCCGGCTCGCGGCCCAGGAGATCTACGGGTTGCTCGTGGTCCTCCAGGCACTCGACGCCGCGGGCAAGGACGGGGTGATCCGTCACGTCATGGCGGGGCTGAACCCCCAGAGCACCCGCGTCGTCTCGTTCAAGCAGCCGTCACACGAGGAGCTGTCCCACCACTTCCTCTGGCGCACGACACGGGATCTCCCACGGCGGGGCGAGATCGGGATCTTCAACCGCTCCCACTACGAGGAGGTGCTGGTCGTCCGGGTCCACCCCGAGTTCCTCGCGGGGCAGCACCTGCCGGCGGGATCGCACCACGAGGGGATCTGGGGTCGGCGTTTCCGCGAGATCAACGAGTGGGAGCGCACGCTCGTCGACAACGGCTTCCCGGTCGTGAAGATCCTGCTCCACGTCTCGCGCGACGAGCAGCGGCGCCGACTCCTCTCGCGCATCGACACTCCCGACAAGAACTGGAAGTTCTCGATGGCCGACGTGCACGAGCGCGAGCACTACGCGGACTACCAGGCTGCCTTCGAGGACATGATCCGCCACACGAGCACCGAGATCGCGCCATGGTTCGTGGTCCCCGCCGATCACAAGTGGTTCGCCCGGCTGGTGGTGGCCGAGGCGGTCGCGGCGGCGCTGATGGACCTCGATCCCGAGTTCCCGAAGCTGTCGCGCGACGAGCTCGCGGCGCTCGCCGTCGTCCGTGAGGCCCTCGAGAACGACTGAGCGTTACGCCGCGATCGCGTCGTCGACCCCGAGCGGCAGGCCGCCGACGGCCGCCGGTGCGTATCGCGCCTCGAGCGACGCGAGCTGGGCGTCGAGCTGCGCCCGGGTCGCCAGCACCTCGGTGACGTTGTCGAGCGCTCCGCCACCGGCGAGACCGCGGAGCCAATGAGCGATGAATCGAGCCATGGTGCTGCTCCCTTCGGGTCGACTCCCACTCTGCGCTCCCGGTGTTGCGCGCGGGTGGCCGGAGTTCGTCGCCGGGGTCAACAGCTGATGACGAAAGCGTGACTCGCCCGTCGGCGTTCCACACCGACGGGGGGACGCCTCAGCGGGGCGCGCCGTGGCAATGCTTGGCCTTGCGGCCGCTGCCGCACGGGCAGGGCTCGTTGCGCCCGGCACGCGCGAGGACGTCCATCACCTCGCCGGCGTGGCCGCCCCGCGCCAGCGCCTCGACCATGAGCCGCATCAGACCGTCCACATGGGTGAAGAAGTGCAAGTAGCCGGCGCACAGATGGTTGAGACCGGCCTCGCCGGTGACGGTGCGCGCGACCCGGTTCTTCGGGCACTCCCCGCGGCACGCGAACAGGACCGGACATTCCCGACACTGGGTCGGCAACGTGTCGCGCTTGGCCGCGCCGAAGGCCCGTTGGGCGGGGGCGGCGACGAGCTCGACCATGTGGGTCGTCATGATGTTGCCGAGCAGGTGCTCGGGGTCCACGAAGTGGTCGCACGAGTACAGGTCGCCGTTGTGCTCGAGCGCGAGGGCGTTGCCACACGTCTCGGCGAAGACGCAGAGGGCCGGCTCGGTGCCGTACCAGGACGCGAGCGCCGCGTCGAAGGTCTGGACGAAGACCTCGCCGACGTCCCGCCGGACCCACTCGTCGAAGACCGTCGTCAGGAAGTGGCCCCACGCGTCCGGGTCGACGGAGCGGTCGGTGAGGGCGTCCTCGCCCTCCCGGACGCGCTCGACGATCGGGATGAACTGCACGAACGTCGCGCCCAGGTCGTCACGGAAGAACCGGTAGACATCGAGCGGCCGGTCCTGGTTCGCGGCGTGGACCGTGCACAGCACGTTCCAGTCGACACCGTGGCGAACGAGCCGCTCGAGCCCGGCGCGGACCCTGGCGAAGCTCGGCCGGCCCTGCTTGTCGACCCGGTACACGTCGTGCACCGACTCCGGCCCGTCGATGCTGATGCCGACGAGGAAGGACTTCTCGCGGAGGAACTCGCACCACTCGTCGGTGAGGAGCGTGCCGTTGGTCTGGATCGTGTGGTGCAGGCGCCGGCGCGGTCCGGCACAGCTCTCCGCGATCGCCACGGCCCGGCGGAAGAAGTCGAGGCCCATCAGCGTGGGCTCGCCGCCCTGCCAGGCGATCGTGACCTCGGGACCGACGTGCGCCTCGATCAGCTGGCGGACGTAGTTCTCGAGGACGTCCTCGGCCATGCGGAAGCGGTCGCCGGGGTAGAGCGCCTCCTTCTCCAGGAAGAAGCAGTACGAGCAGTCGAGATTGCAGATCGGGCCGGACGGCTTGGCGAGGACGTGGAACCCCGGTGGCGCGGTCGGCGGGCGCGTGGCGGGCAGCCCGGGACCCGTCCGGTGGGACCCGGTGGGCGCCAGCGTCACCGGCGTGTCGGTCATGGGCTCGACACTAACGACGGAGCGCCGGTCGCGGATCCCGCGAGCGCTCAGCCGGCGGCGCGCCGGTCGAGCGGGAAGCGCTCGTCCCCCTCGGGGACACCGTCGGAGAAGCGAAAGATCATCGTCTGGGTGCCGTAGGCGACGAGCCCACACTCCGGATCCCAGAGCTCGAGCTCCACCGAGGCGTACCCGTCACCGGCGCGACGGGCCCGGCTCCGGGCGAGCAGCCACGCCGAGCGCGCCGGCGCGAGCACGTGCACCGTGAGGTCGGCACTCGGGCCGTACCACGCGAGATCGAGCGGCCGGCCCATCCGCTCGGAGACCGCCGCGGGCATCGTGTCGCACAACGCGACCAGTGCGAGCGGGTCGATCGTGCCGTCCGTGCGCACCGGTGGCTCGTCGAAGTGCTGGTAGGCGGCGCGCTCGCTCGACTCGGGGACGTAGGACTCCCACGGCGCGTGCCCGAGCACGGGCCGGCCCTCGACGTGGTGCACCCAGAAGGGGAACGGGTCGCCGTCGAGCTCCACGCCCTCGGGAGGCGCGTCGCGGAACGACGGCAGCGTCTCGGGCGACGGCATCGGCGGCGGTTCGACGTCGGTGAACACGAAGCCCGGGCGGGTCGAGCCGAAGACCGCGATCGCCGTGAGTCCGGCATCCGCCCCGGGCGTGCGCATCGTCGCGGTCGCCTGGGCGACGGTGCGACCCGCGCGCAGGACCGCGACGTCGATCTCGGCGTCGCCCGCGGCGACCGGCGCCGCGAACACGCACGACACCGACCGCAACGGCAGTGGCGTCGGCAGCGCCGCGTGCATCGCCCGCGTCGCCGCCGCGAGCACCGTCCCGCCTTGGGGGACGTTCGGCGCCGACCACGTCTCGGGGATGTGCGCGTGGAACCGGCCGGCGATCTCGGCGTCGACGGTGACCGCAGTGGCTCGCTCGAAGGCGCTGGACATCCCGGCACCCTTGCCGGTGGGCGCCGGTCGGCGCCAGCGAGTTCGCCGATCAGCCCCGCCGGGAGGCCGCGAGATCACGGCGGGCCCGGAGCGCCGCCACGCGGGCGGCCGCGTCGTCGGCCGCGGCGACGCGGGGCGGGATGTGCGAGGGTCGCCGGGCCGGGACCCGAGCGGTTGCGCCCGCGGGTCGCGCCGGCCGCGTGCCGCGAGCCCGCATCTCCTGCATCCGCCGGGCGAAGAGCAACGTGATGACCGAGGCCGCCACGCCCATCGCGCCGAGCGAGAGGCGGTTGCCCGCGTCGGTACCGGCGAGGATGAAATGTCCCGTGGCGAGGAGCCACAGCGGCAGTGCGGCCATATGCGTCCGACGCCAGACGGCGCGCGGCAGGTGCGCACGGGCGAGCGAGGTCAGCTCCACCGCGACCAGGAGATACATCGCCACGATCCCGACCGCCACCGCGAGCGGGTGCCACGACGAGGCGAAGGGCACCAGCACGTCGCTCAGCCCGAAGTTCGTGTACGAGTCGAGCAGGATCGCGCCGACGTGGACGCCGACGAAGATCGTGGCCAACCCGCCGAGGAACCGGTGCAGGTCGAGGATCCACGCGGGGCGGACGCCGAACGGGCGCACACGGCCGGAGAGCCAGAGCCCCCACACCACGGTCGCGGTCAGCAGGAGCCAGGACACGATGCCGCCGGCCCGCGCGACGTACCAGAACAGCTGATTCATGCCACGACCTCCGCTCCCTCGAAGCGCGCCCAGGTGTGGCCCCTGGTCACGCCGTCTCCGGTCACCACCATCGCGGTGGCGCCCACCAACTCGGCTCGTGCGATCCCCGCCGCCCCGTCGAGGAACGCGACCTTGCTCAGCACCTCGGCCTGCCACGCGCGCGACGCGATGGCGCTCGCCCAGATCGAGTCCGACGTCGAGCTTGTTCCCGTCGCAGGGTCGAGGACGTGGTGGTGGCGAGTGCCGTCCGTCGTCGTCCATGTCCGCCGTGAGCGCGACGTCGTCGCGATGCCACCATCGGCGACGGCGATGCGTCCGACGGGCTCGTCCTCGGGCCGGTCCCGCAGCGCGATGCTCCAGGCCTCGCCGTCGGGGCCGGGACCGAGGACCCGCAGGTCGCCGCCGACGTTGACGCAGACGCCGCGGGCGCCGAGCGCGACGAGCTCCTCGGCCACCAGATCCGCGGCGAGTCCCTTGCCGATGCCCCCGGGATCGAAGCGGGCCCCGTCGAGCAACCGCACGGTCCGGTGCTCGGCGTCGAGCTCGACCGGGCGGGTCCAGCCCTTCACGGTGGGCACCGGCGACATGACAGGGACGCCGAGGCGGTCGAAGGGTCGCCGGTAGCCGATGGCCTCGATCGCCGCGAGCCGCCACGGGTCGAAGCGGCCGTCGGTCAGCTCGTGGCCCTCGCTCGCTCGCGCGAAGAGGGTGAAGGTCTCCCCCGACACCCGGCGCGTCTCGCCGCGTGCCGCGTTCAGCACCGACACCTCGCTCGTGGGCAGGAACCGGCTCCAACGCTGCTCGAGGCCCTGCAGGCGCGTGCGCGCGACGGTGAGCAGGCTCGGCGTGCCGCCGACGATGTTGACCTCGGCGGTGGTGCCCATGACGGCGAAGCGCTCGGTGAACCCGTCCACGATCAGCTCGCCGACGACGACGTGTTCGCGATCGCGGCAGTCGTCGCGCCGGTCGAGGCGCTCCAGCCCGACGACTTCGAGGCCGTCGTCGTGGACGACGGCGACGCGGAGGTCGCGGAGGTGCTCGGGCTCGCGGTGGATGCGGCGGCGGACCCGCTGGTCGAGGTCGCCACGCCCGAGCCCGCGCTGGCGCCGGTGCCGGCCATGCAGGCGCCGAGGGTCACGGTCGCGACGAGGCTGGCGGCCACGGTGGCGATCCGGGAGCGGTGGGCCGGTCGCCGGCCGCGGGAGCTGGCGACGATGGGGTTCGGCATGGTCCGCATCCTGGAGGCCCACCGTAAGACGCCGCCGAGCGCTGCGTAAGAACGGCGCAAGAAGGTGGATCCTCCGCCCGGGCACCGTTCGGGGAGCCCGTACAGTCCGGGGCCGTGGAAGGAGCCCGGGTCCTGGTGGCCGAAGACGACCGCGCGGTGCGGGAGGCGCTCGTGATGGCCCTCGAGCTCGAGGGCTACGAGGTGCTGGCCACCACGAACGGCGTCGAGGCGCTCGAGGAGTTCGACCGGAACGACCCGGCGGTCCTGGTGCTCGACGTGATGATGCCGACCGTGGACGGGCTCACCGTCTGCCGCCGGCTCCGGGCCCGCGGGGTGACGACGCCGATCCTGGTCCTCACCGCGCGCGACCAGGTCGCGGACCGGGTGAGCGGACTCGACGCGGGCGCCGACGACTACGTCGTGAAGCCGTTCTCCCTGGACGAGCTCCTCGCGCGGCTCCGGGCGCTGCTCCGGCGCCGGACCGCCGCGCCCGACGGCGAGGACCTCGTCGTCGGCGACCTCGCCCTCGATCCGCTCCGCCGGACGGTCACGCGGGGCGGTCGCGCGATCGAGCTCACCAAGACCGAGTTCGACCTGCTCGAGCTCCTGATGGGCAACGCGGGCATCGTGCTCTCGCGCGACCAGATCTACGAGCACATCTGGGGCTACGACTTCGAGACGGGCTCGCGGTCGCTCGACGTCTACATCGGCTACCTGCGGCGCAAGACCGAGTCCGAGGGTGAGTCGCGCCTGGTCCACACGGTGCGCGGCGTCGGCTACGTGGTGCGCGCGTGAGCCTGCGCTGGCGGATCGCGCTGAGCATGGCGCTGATCGCGGCGCTGGCCTCGCTCTTCGGCGCGGTCGCCGCGTACCTCAGCACCCAGGACCGCCTGACCGCGAGCCTCGACGAGTCCTTGACCAGCCGCGCCGCGACGCTGACGGGTGGGGCGACGAGCCCGCCGGACGGCGACCGCGACCGGAACGGCCTCTCCCGCACGCCGGACCGCGATCCGTGCCCGCCGGCCGGACTGCTCCAACCGGCGAACGGCGGCCAGGTGATCGCCGCCGACGGCACGGTGACGAGCTGCATCGCCGCCGGCGTCGCCTTCCCCGTCGACGACCACCTGATCGCCTCCGTCCGCACCAAGGGCACGACGCGTCTGGACACCATCGGCGTCGGCGGTGAGGACTACCGGGTGGTCACCCTGCGCCAGCCGGACGGTACCGTCCTGCAGTTCGGGCGGAGCACCGCCGAGAACCACCGGGTGCTCGACTCCCTGCGGGCCCGACTGATCGTGTTCGCCACGATCGCGGTGCTCGCGGCGGCCGGGTTCGGCTGGTTGCTGGCCACGCGCATCGTCGCCCCGATCCGCCGGCTGCGGTCCGCCGCGCAGCACATCGCCGACACGGGCGAGCTCGACCACGACCTGCCCTCGACCGGTCCGGGCGAGGTCGGCAGCCTCACGACGAGCTTCGCCACCATGGTGGCGGCACTCGCCGACAGCCGGGCGCGCCAGCAACGCCTGGTGGCCGACGCGAGCCACGAGCTCCGGACCCCGCTGACCAGCCTCCAGACCAACGCCGAGCTGCTGGGTCGGGGAGACCAGCTCACCGTCGAGCAGCGCGGTCAGGTCTCGGCGGGGATCCGCTCCGAGGTGCACGAGCTCACGGACCTCGTCTCCGAGCTCGTCGCCCTCGCGCGCGACCCCGGCAACGACGAGGAGCAGGTCACCTCCGTCGACCTCGACGCGCTCATTCATGAGGCCGTCGCCGCCGCCCGGCGCCGGAGCGACCGCGCGATCACGGTCTCGGTCCACGCCGCGCGGCACGTACGCGGCCGCGAGCGGCTGCTCGGGCGCGCGGTCGCGAACCTCGTCGACAACGCGCTGCAGCACGGCGCGGGCGACGTCGAGGTCCGCCTCGAGGCCACGACGATCTCGGTCCGCGACCACGGCGACGGGATCCCCGAGGCGGACCTGCCCCGGGTCTTCGACCGCTTCTACCGGGCCGACGCGTCGCGCACCGAGCCCGGCTCGGGACTCGGGCTCGCGATCGTCGCCCAGATCGCCGAGCAGCACGGCGGCACCGTCTTCGCCCGCAACCATCCCGACGGTGGCGCGGTCGTCGGGTTCACCCTGCCCGTCCCCTGACCCGGGGCGTCGCCGCGCCCAGCACGCCGCCCTCGACGCGACCGGTCCCGCCGACGCGAGGCCGACGGGACCGGTGCGGGACGGGGAGGTTCCCCGGGACAGGTCAGGCGGAGCCGGACGAGCGGTCGGCTGCTCCGGTGCCCGGACGCCCCGGAGGTGCCTGGCCCTGCGGGCCGGGACCGAAGCCGCCCTGGGTCGACGTGACGTTGAGGTCCTGGTCGAAGAGCACGGTCGCCATCGAGCCGTCGGACTTGGTCACGTGGGCCTCGTAGGCTGCACCCCCCGAGTCCGTCTCGACCCGGATCACCGTCGCACCCGGCACCGCCTTCAGCGCGGCGGCCTCCACCTGGGTGGCGGTGTCGCCCGTGAGCAGGGTCTCCCCCGGCCCGTGGCTCATGGCGCTCGGGTCGGGGGCGCGGCCGTCGGGCGCGGCCGGCGCCGTGGCGGCGGCGCTCGACGAGTCCGTGACCGTCGAGCTGGACCCCGAGCTGCCGGTGGCGGCCCCCGCGAGTCCGGCGGCGCCGACCGCGAGGCCCACGGCCACCGCGGCCGCCGGCAACCAGCCGCGGCGACCGATCGGCATGCGTCGGCGCGGCTCCTCCGTTTCGAGGTTCGTCTCCATCGGTTGTCTCCTTCTTCTGTCGGTCGCTCCGCATCTCGGAGCACGGTGAGTGTCGAGGACCCGGGAAAGAGCCGACCGAGATGCGGGTAAGAAGACTGCGAGAACCGGGCTGACCCGTCGCCGGCGGGAAATCCGACCGACGCGACCCGAAGATGTTCGGTACCCTAACCATATGGGCATCAAACGAACGGCGGCGCGCTCCCGTCGTGCACCCGACGCCGGTCCGGCCGCGGCCGCCGACGTCGCACGCACGCTCGCGGTCGCGTCCCGCCTGACCGAGCGCGCGCTCGACGACATGACGCTCCCGCAGTTCCGGATCCTGCTCCTCGTCGCGCGTGCGCCCGAACGCGCCAGCGAGCTCGCGTCGCAGGCCGCGGTGACCAAGCCGTCGCTCACCGGGGTGCTCGACGGGCTCGTGGCGCGCGGCTGGGTGCGACGACGTGAGGTCGACGGCGACCGCCGGGGCGTGACGCTGGTCGTGACCCCCGCAGGCCGGAAGGCGCTCGGGTCGGCACAACGCGCGGTGGGTGCGCGGGTGGACGAGCTGCTCGCCCTCGTCGACCCCGACCGGCGCGCGGTCGCGATCGCGGGCATCGTCGCCCTCGGCGAGGCCATCGACCTCGATCTCGCACGGCGGCGCGTGGCGCGATCAGGTGGTGACGGGTGATCGGCGCCACCCGTCGCGCTGGCGCGGCGACCACCGAGCGCCCGATCCCCGAGCCACGGCCGCCCGAGAGTGGCGGCTGGATCCGCCGCCTGTGGCCGTTCCTCATGGCGCACCGCCGCAACGTGATCCTCGCGTTCGGCATGGCGGTGCTCGGACAGGCGGTCTCGGCCTTCACGCCCGTCATCGAGCGGACGATCGTCGACGACGGCATCGTGGCGCGGACCACCACGGTCTGGCCGTACCTCCTCCTCCTCGTGGTCGCGGGTGCCTTCTCGTTCTGGGCGGCCTACGTCCGGCGCTGGGTCGGCGGCCGGGTGAGCCTGGACGTGCAGTACGACCTCCGCGTCGCGATCTTCGAACGGCTGCAGCGCCTGGACTTCGGCACGCACGACGAGCTGCAGACCGGCCAACTCGTCTCCCGGTCGTCGTCGGACCTGGGGCTCATCCAGGCGCTGCTCGCGTTCCTGCCGATCATCGTCGGGAATCTCGTCATGCTCGTGCTCTCGATCGTGGTGATGATCTTCCTGTCGCCACCGCTCACGCTCGTCATGCTGCTCGCGATCCCGCTGTTGCTCGTCGTCTCGATGCGAATGCGCAGCGCCGTGTTCCCCGCGACCTGGGACGCGCAGCAGCGCGCGGGCGAGGTCGCGGGCGTCGTCGACGAGGCCGTGAGCGGCGTCCGCGTGGTCAAGGGCTTCGGCCAGGAGGACCGCGAGCTCGACCACCTCGCGGACGCGTCGGGCCATCTGTTCGCGTCCCGGAGCCGGTTGGTGCGCCTCCAGGCCCGCTACTCCCCGGTCCTCCAGGCGATCCCCGCCTACGGCCAGGTCGCGGTGCTCGCGTTCGGCGGATGGCTCGCGTTCGACGGCCGGATCACCCTCGGGACCTTCCTCGCCTTCTCGACCTACCTCGTGCAGCTCGTCGCGCCGGTGCGGATGCTCGCGGGCCTGTTCGCGGTGGCGCAGCAGGCGCGGGCCGGGGGCGAGCGGATCCTCGACATCCTCGACGCCAATACACGCATCGAGGAGGCGCCCGACGCGGTCGACCTCCCCCCGGTGCGCGGGGAGGTCCGCTTCGAGGGCGTGCGGTTCGGCTACACGCGCAGCACGCCCGTGCTCGACGGCTTCGACCTCCACGTCCGCCCTGGCGAGGTGATCGCTCTCGTCGGCGCGAGCGGATCGGGCAAGTCGACGATCACCGGGCTGCTCCCGCGGTTCTACGACGTCGCCGAGGGGCGGGTCACGATCGACGGCGTCGACGTGCGTGACGTGACGCTGGACTCGCTGCGCCACCAGGTCGGCGTGGTGTTCGAGGACGCGTTCCTCTTCTCCGACTCCGTGCGCGCCAACATCGCCTACGGCATCCCCGAGGCCACCGACGACGCCGTACGCGCCGCTGCGGCCGCCGCCGGCGCGACCGAGTTCGTCGACGCGCTCCCGGAGGGATTCGACACCGTCGTCGGCGAACGCGGGCTCACGCTCTCGGGCGGCCAGCGCCAGCGCATCGCCCTCGCCCGCGCGATCCTCAGCGACCCGCGCATCCTCCTGCTCGACGACGCCACCTCCGCGGTCGACGCGACCACCGAGGAGGCGATCCACGCCACGCTGCGCGAGGTCATGGCCGGACGGACCACCATCCTCATCGCGCACCGACGTTCCACCCTGCAGCTCGCGGAGCACGTCGCCGTGATCGACCACGGGCGGGTGACCGACCTCGGGACGCACGACGAGCTGCTGGCCCGCAACCCGCAGTACCGCGCCCTGCTGAGTGGCGCCGACGCCGGCGGCGCCGACACCGCCACCCTCGACGGGTCCTTCGACGAGGTCACGCCGGACGCGTGGTCCGCGACCCCCGGCGTGGGACCCGTGGCGACGGCGACGGTCGCGCCCGTCGCGCGGTTCGGACCGGGCGGCGGCCGGGGCGGCGCCGGCGGCGCGATGGGTATGACGCTCGCGGCGACACCGGAGCTGCTCGCGAAGCTCGAGAAGCTCCCGGCCGCGGACGACACGCCCGACGTCGACGCCGCCGCGATGGCCGCACCCGCGCGCGAGCGCTTCCACATCCTCGACTTCGTCCGGCCGTGGCGCGCGTGGCTGCTGCTGGGCCTCGGGCTCGTCGCGGTCGACAGCCTCCTGACCCTGCTGGGGCCGTTGCTCGTGCGGCGCGGCCTGGACTCGGGGGTCCAAGCCCAGGACCTCGGCGTCGTATGGACCGCGAGTGCGCTCTTCTTCGTCGCGGTGACGCTCGACTGGGTCGTGACCTGGGCCTACACGTGGATCACCGGCCGCACGGCCGAACGCGCGCTCTACGGATTGCGGGTCAAGATCTTCGCCCACCTCCAGCGCATGTCGCTCGACTACTACGACACCGAGCTCGACGGCCGGATCATGACGCGCATGACCACCGACGTGGAGGCGCTCTCCCAGCTCATCCAGACCGGGCTCGTCACCGCGGTCGTCGCCGCGATCACGAGCGTCGGCGTGTTCGTGTTCCTCGTGATCCTGTCTCCCCCGCTCGCCGGTGCCGCCGCGGTCGTGATCCCACCCCTGCTCCTCGCGACCTGGTGGTACCGCCGCCACTCGTCCGTCGCCTACGGCCACGCCCGCGAGGCGGTCGCGAACGTCAACGCGAACTTGCAGGAGAACCTGTCCGGCGTGCGGGTCGCCCAGGCCTATGTCCGAGAGGGACACAACGTCCGTGGGTTCCGCTCGGTGAACGACCAGTACCTGACCCACCGCCTGCGGGCCCAACGATTGATCGCGCTCTACTTCCCGTTCGTGTCCTTCCTCGCCGACCTCGGCGCGGTCGCGGTGCTCGGCGCCAGCGCGGTCCTCGTCCCCGACGGCGTGGTCACCTCCGGGGTCGTGATCGCGTTCCTGCTCTACATGAACATGTTCTTCTCGCCCATCCAGCAGCTCTCCCAGACCCTCGACACGTGGCAGCAAGCCAAGGCATCGCTCGACAAGATCGAGGAGATCCTCGACGCGCCGACCGGCACGCCCGAGCCCGAGAGCCCGGTCCACCCGGGTCGGCTCACGGGACGCGTGCGCTTCGACGGCGTCCGCTTCGCCTACCCGTCGGCGGTCGGCGACCCGGCGCTCGACGACGTCACGCTCACAGTCGAGCCCGGGGAGACGGTCGCGCTCGTCGGCGAGACCGGGGCCGGGAAGTCGACGCTCGTGAAGCTCGCGGCGCGCTTCTACGACCCGGACGCGGGCACCGTTTCGGTCGACGGCATCGACCTGCGCACCATCGACCTCGGCGAGTTCCGGCGCCAGCTGGGGATCGTCCCCCAGGAGGCCTTCCTCTTCACGGGGACCGTGCGCGACAACATCGCGTACGGCCGACCGTCCGCGACCGATGGCGAGGTCGAGGCTGCGGCGCGCGCGGTCGGCGCGCACGACTTCGTCGCCGGGCTGGCCCACGGCTACCTCGAGCCGGTCAACGAGCGTGGCCGCTCGCTCTCGTCGGGCCAGCGCCAGCTCCTGGCGCTCGCCCGGGCCCGCCTCGTGGACCCGGTCATCCTCCTCCTCGACGAGGCGACCTCCCAACTCGACCTCGCGAGCGAAGCACGCGTGCAGCACGCGATGCAGGCCGCGGCGCGCGGGCGCACGACGATCCTCGTCGCCCACCGTCTCCCGACCGCGGCCCGGGCGGACCGCATCGTGGTCGTCGACCGGGGCCGCATCGTGGAGGAAGGCACCCACGGGGCGCTCCTGGCCGCGGACGGCCCCTACGCCCGGCTCTGGGAGTCCTTCGACGCCACGGCCGAGCCCGGCACCGCCCCCGCGACGGTCTGACCCGGCACCGAGCGACGCGAGCGTCGCTACGATCCGACGGTCACGCCCGCGATCGAGGGGAGCCGCACGTGACAGCGGGCCATCCACACGCCGAGGTCGAAGCCGCGTTCGCCGAGATCCTCACCGCCGACCCGGCCGCGTCCGGGCTCCCCGAATGACCTCGCTCGAAGAAGGAGCGGCCCGATGACCGCCGACCGCACGTTCCGCTTCGGGGTGCACTCGTCCGACGCCGCGCCGGGCCCCGCTTGGGCCGACGCGGCTCGGCGCATCGAGTCCCTCGGGTTCTCCACGCTGTTCCTGCGCGACCACTTCGACGCGCAGCTCGGCCCACTCGTCGCCATGACCGCCGCCGCCGTCGCCACCACGCATCTGCGCGTGGGCTGTCTCGTGTTCGACAACGACTACCGCCATCCGGCACTGCTCACCAAGGAGCTCGCGACGCTCGATCACGTATCGGGCGGCCGCGTGGAGATCGGCCTCGGCGCGGGGTGGATGGCGCCCGACTACACCCAGACCGGGATGGACTTCGATCCGCCGGGCGTACGGGTGAGCCGGATGCAGGAGGCGGTCACCGTCGTCAAGGCACTGCTCGGCGGCGGGCCGGTCACCTTCCGGGGCGACCACTACGCGATCACCGACCACGAGCTCTATCCCCCACCGGTCCAGGACCCGCGCCCGCCGATCATGATCGCGGGGGGTGGGCCGCGGATGCTCAGGATCGCGGCACGCGAGGCGGACATCATCGGGCTGAACCCGGCGCGCAAGTCCAACGCGGACTGGGCCGACCAGAACCTGGCGGACGCGACCGCCCAGGCGACCGACCGCAAGCTGGGCTGGATCCGCGAGGCGGCCGGCGAGCGGTACGCGGACCTCGAGCTCTCCATCGTCGTCCCGTTCGTGCTCGTCACCGACGACCGGGAGGCGACCGCCACGGCCATCGCCGGGTCCCTCCCGCCCGACCCGGACGCCGAGCTCACCGCCGCCGGGGTCCTGGCCAGCCCGCACGTGCTCATCGGCACCGTCGAGGAGATCGCCGACACCATGCGCGAGCGGCGAGAGCGATGGGATCTGTCGTACTACGTCTTCAACGACGACTCGATCGACGCCGTCGCGCCGGTCATCGCCGCGCTCGCCGGCACCTGAGGAGGAGTCATGGCCCACGATCTGCTCATCGCCAACGGCGTGGTCGTCGACGGCACGGGCGCCCCGGCGCGCGCCGCCGACGTCGCGATCGACGGTGACCGCATCACCGCGATGACGGATCCGGGCACCGGCGGCGCAGCCCGGCGCACGATCGACGCCGACGGCCGGTACGTCACCCCCGGCTTCGTGGACCTGCACTCCCATCTCGACGCGCAGATCGGATGGGATCCGCTCATGTCGTCGTCGTGCTGGCACGGCGTGACGTCGGTGGTCATGGGGAACTGCGGCATGACCTTCGCGCCGGTCCGGCCCGGCGCCGCCGGGGTCCTGGCGGGCGCCATGGAGTCGGTCGAGGACATCCCCGCGACCTGCATCCTCGAAGGTCTCCCGTGGAGCTGGGAGTCCTACGGCGAGTACCTCGACGTGATCGACGCGATGCCCAAGGGCATCAACGCGGGCGGGTATGTGGGCGACGTCGCCATCCGCATGTACGTGATCGGGGACGCCGCGTGCGACCCCGACTACGTCGCCACCGACGAGCAGCTCGCCGGCATGGCACACGAGGTGGAGTCGGCCATGGAGGCCGGCGCGCTCGGCTACTCGATCTCGCGCTCGTTGACCCACCGCGTGCCTGACGGCCGCTGGGTGCCCGGCACCTGGGCCGAGCCACGGGAGTTCTTCGCCGCCGCCGCGCCCCTGGGCCGCCTCGGCCGTGGGGTCCTCGAGTGCGCGCCGCGCTACAACGAGACGGACGGCTCGACGTCACGCGTGGAGGACGAGATGGCGTGGATCGCCGAGCTCAGCCGAACGCTCGGCCGCCCGTTCACGTTCAACCTGACGCAGATGCGCTCGCTCGGGGACCACTACCGCCACGTGCTCGAGCTCACCGCCGCCGCCAACCGGACGGGCGCGCGACTGCGGCCCCAGACGACGCCGCGCGGCATCGGCGTGCTGTTCGGGCTCGGGGCCGCGACCCCGATCGACCACCTGCCCACGTTCGCCACGATCGCGGACCGCGACCCCGCCGGGATCGTGGCGGCACTCCGAGACCCCGCGACGCGTGCGGCGATCATCGCCGACGGCGCGGCCGCCGACGGGTCGTCGTTCGACCGGATGTACCTCATGACCCCGGAGGCGGGTGCCGTGTACTCATACGGTCCCCACGACTCGATGGGGGCACAGGCACACGCCCGGGGCATCTCTCCGGTCGAGCTCTACGTGGACGCGCTCGTGGCCAGCGACGGTGCCGCGGTCGTGAACTGGCCCGTGCTCAACGAGGACTTCGACGCGATCCGCGAGCTGCTCGACGCGCCCGAGACGATCATGGGCCTGGCCGACGCCGGCGCCCACGCCACCCAGATCATGGACGCGAGCCAGCCGACCTTCTTCCTCTCCCACTGGGTGCGCGACCGCGGCGCGCTGACGCTCGAGGACGGCATCCGGCGGCTCACGTCCGATACCGCCGGATTCGTCGGCTACCGCGACCGCGGCGTGCTCCGGGAAGGTGCGTACGCGGACGTGAACGTGATCGACCTCGACGACATGTGGCTGCCGCTCCCCGAGATCGTCGAGGACTTCCCCGGCGGCGCCCCCCGGTTCGTCCAGCGCGCCCGCGGGATCGATCACACGATCGTGAACGGGCGGCCGTTCGTCGAGGCGGGCGAGCACACCGGGGCGCTCGCGGGACGCCTGCTGCGCAGCGGCAGCTGATCAGGAGCGGAGCGCGTCCAGCGATCGGCACGACGCGCGGCGGCGTCAGGCGACGCCGAGGCGCTCGTACTGCTCGGCGGGCGCGTCCACGGTGCCGAGCGCGACGCGCAGCAGCTCGATCATCTCCGCCTCGTCGCGCCCACCGGTGCGGTTCTCCTGCTCGTCGGGGTCCTCCCCGAGGTCGTAGAGCTCGTGGCGGTCGACCGGTGCGTTGCCGACCCAGAACGGCACGAGGTCGCCGGCCCGGAACGGCTGGCGGATCACGGGCACGGCCGAGCCGGGCATGTGGTCGAGCCAGGCGCGGTCGTCCGGCGCCGGCAGGCCGTCGAAGCCCGGGATGTGCAGCGGCATCGTGGACCACCGGTTCGACCACATCGAGAGCGGGAACGGGTCGCCCACCGGTCCGCGGGCGTACTTGCGCCGGCCGTCGGTGACCTGCGCCCATCCGCCGAAGCTCCCCCCGAGCGCCCACTCGCGCACCGACGTCGCCATCCCCGTCAGGAGCGGAAGGAGCGAGCAGCCGTGCGTCGGGTGCGCGACCGAGACCGAGAACGCGTCGGCGATGGTGGCGAACAGGTCGACATTGGTCGTGAGCGCGTCGCACGTGCCACCGCCGGTGACCCCGGGCCAGGAGATGAGCAGCGGCGTGTGGCCGAGCGGCTCGTACTGGGGCACCGACGGCTTGCCCCACAGGTCGCGCCCGACCCGCTCCTCACCGAGGTAGTGGCCGTGGTCGGTCGCGACGACCAGCGCGGTGTCGGTCCAGAGGTCGCGGCGGTCGAACTCCTCGAGCACGCGGCCGAACCAGTGGTCGATCATGGAGAGCTTGCTGCCGTAGTTGCCGCGGATGTGACGACCCTCGGCCTCGGTGATCTGGTCGCGGACGATGGCGCCGTCGGCATAGGGCGGCCAGATGATCATCTCGCCCGTCCACGGCGCGTCGTCGTAGCGACCGACCCACGGCGCCGGCGTGTCGAACGGCTCGTGCGGGTCGAACTCGTCGACGAAGAGGAACCACCGGTCGTGGTGTGGCGCGGCCTCGCGCAAGAAGCGGGCGGCCTCGACCATCGTCCGCGGTCCGGGGAAATCCTCCTCGGCGCGGAAGAACGTGCGGGAGCGGTCGTAGCCGCGGACGAGCGGCGGCGAGCCGTGGATCCGCTCGTAGAACCATCCGGCCCGGCGGGCGGGCAGCGTGGGCGTACCCATCCAGGTCGGGTCGGCGTAGGTGCGCCAGAGGTCGCCCTCGTGACCCCGGACGTAGTCCCAGCCGCCGAAGTCGGTGTGGTAGTTCTCGCCGCCGGTCTCGAAGAGGTGCGGATGGTCCGTGACGAGCATCGTGGTGACGCCCTGCTCCCCCAGCACGCGCGTGACCGGCTGCTCCCACAGCTCGATCGAGCCCCACGGCTTCCACAGGAAATCGAGCGCACCGACGAGGATGTCGTGGCGGGCGGGCATGCAGGGCAGGGATCCGGTGACATGGCGCGTGAAGCGCGTCGCCCGCTCGCGTGCGAAGCGGTCCAGGTTCGGGGTGGCGAACTCGTCGCCGCCGTAGCATCCGAGCATGTGACGGTTCAGCGAGTCGAGGAGCACCACGCACACGTTCCTCGGTTCGGAGCTCATGGTTCGGGGTCCTTCCCCGACGGCCAGCCGCGCTGGCGCGCGAGCAGGTCGTCGATGGTCTCACGCCGGACGAGCACTCGGGAGTCCCCACCGGCCACCTCGACCACCGCCGGCCGGGGAACGAAGTTGTAGTTGCTCGCCAGGCCGAACGTGTAGGCGCCCGTGTTCGGCATGACCACGAGGTCGTCCTCGGTCGCCGGGGCGAGGTCGATCGCGTCGGCGAGCACGTCACCGGAGTCGCAGTGCATCCCGACGAGCGTGGTCCTCCCCGGCGCGCCGGTGGTGAGCGCGAACGGTGCCGCGGTACGCAGACCGGTCACCGCCTCGAGGTCGTCGGAAGTCCCGCCGTCGACCGCGACGAACGTCACCCCCGCCGTCCGCTTCACCGTCCGGACCGAGTAGACGGTGACGGCGGCGCGCGCGACGAGCACCCGGCCGGGCTCGACGATCAGCTCGGTTCGGGCATCGAAGCCGGCCGCGCCCATGGCGTCGTCGAGCGCCGCGACGTGGTCGGCCACGGTGGGGGCGGCCATCGTCGCGGTCAGCGGCACGCCGAGGCCGCCACCGGCATCGAGCACCGCGAAGGACCCCAGGTCGCCGACCCGCCGGACCGCCTCCACGAACGGCTCCAAGCGCGTGACCTGCGACCCGACGTGGAAGTGGAGGCCCCGGAGCCGGAGGCGACGCGTGCGCTCGACCGCGGCGAGCACCGCAGGAGCCTCCGCGACGGTCACGCCGAACTTCTGCCCGTGGTGGGCCGTCGCCATGGACGCGTGCGTGGCCGGCGCCACGCCTGGCGTGATGCGCACGAGGACGTCGACGGGCCCGGTCGCGACCGCGTCGAGACGCTCGACGTCCATCGGCCCGTCGAGGACGACGAGTCCCACGCCGGACGCAACCGCCTCGGCCAGCTCGGCGCGGCTCCGACCGTTGCCGTGGTGGACCATCCGCGGCGGCGGGATGCCCGCGGCGCGGGCCACCGCGAGCTCGCCGGTGGTGGTCACGTCGGCACCGATGCCGTGCCGGCCGATTCGCGCCAGCACCGCGACGATCGGGAGTGCCTTGGTCGCGAACACCGCGCGCGCCGGCCGGTCGATCGCCCCCAGCGAGGCGACGTACTCGGCCGCACGGCCGTCCACGTCCGCGGCATCGACGATCTGGAGCGGTGAGCCGTGCTCCCGGATCAGCTCGGCGACCTCGCAGCCGCCGATGCGGAGGGTGCCGAGGGCGCGCACCGCCGTCGCGGGAAGATGCGGATCGGCCATCCGCCTCAGGGTACCGACCCGCGGCCGGCGCCGGTCAGGCGACGGGCTCGGAGTGGGGGACCGCCGGGGTGGCGCCGCCCAGGATCCGCTCGAGTGCCTCGGCCGAGATCGGCCGGGAGAAGAGGTACCCCTGCCCGCGCGCGCATTGCTCGCGGCGGAGCGACTCGAGCTGCGCCCGGTCCTCGATCCCCTCGGCAAGGGTCTCGAGGCCGAGGGCCCGCCCGAGCTCCACCATCGTGTGGATGAGCGCGGCCGACTCCGAGGAGTTCGCCATCGACGCGATGAACGACCGGTCGATCTTCAGCGCGTCGACCGGGAACTGGCGCAGGTAGGAGAGCGACGAGTAGCCGGTCCCGAAGTCGTCGATGGCGACCTGCACCCCCAGGGTCTTGAGCTGACTCAGGTGAGCGATCGTCGAGTCGGCGTCGCGCATGAGGTCGGTCTCGGTGATCTCGAGCACGAGCGCCTCCGCGGGGAGCCCGCTCGTGGCGAGCGCCGAGCGGACGTGGTCGAGCAGGGCCGGCGTCGCGAGCTGGCGCATCGAGACGTTCACCGACATCGTCATCGCGTGCCCGCGCGCGCGCCACGATGCGGCCTGGCGGCAGGACTCCTCGAGCACCCACCGCCCGACCTCGACGATCGAGCCCATCTCCTCGAGCATCGGGATGAACTCGTCCGGGCCGACGACGCCGCGGCTCGGGTGCTGCCAGCGCAGGAGCGCCTCGGCACCGAACACGCGCATCGAGTCCAGCTCGAACAGCGGTTGGTACAGGAGGAAGAACTCGCCGGCGTCCATCGCCGACTGGAGGTCGAGCTTGAGCGCGAGCCGGTCGAGAACCGCCGTCTGCATCTCGGGCTCGAACAGGGCCCAGCAGTCCTTGCCGGTCGCCTTGGCCCGGTAGAGCGCGATGTCCGCGTCGCGCAGCAGGTCCTGCGCGGTCTCCCGCTCACCGGACGCGACCCCGATGCTGGCGGTGATCGTCAGCGGCGTGTTCGGGTGGCTCTCGAGGAGGAACGGCTCGGCCAGGACGTCACGGATGCGCTGGGCCAGGATCTCCGGCCCCGCCGCGAGGGTCATGCCCTCGGAGAGCACCACGAACTCGTCGCCGCCGAGCCGCCCGACGGTGTCGGTGGCGCGCAGCGCGACCACGAACCGGCGGGCCACGGCCTGGAGGATCTCGTCACCGGCCTCGTGGCCGAGTGTGTCGTTGACCTCCTTGAAGTTGTCGAGGTCGACGAAGAACGCGGCGACCGGGTGCTGCTGGCGCGCCGCGCGCACCAGCATCTGCGCCGCCCGGTCGTGAATCAGCGTGCGGTTCGCGAGCCCCGTGAGCGAGTCGTGCAGGGCCTGGTGCGCGAGCTGGTCCTGGGCCTCCTTGCGCTCGGTCACGTCGCGGAGGTTGGCGACGAAACCGGCCACCGACGGCTGATCCCGAAGGTCGCTCAGGATCGCCTCGGCGTTTCGCGTCGTACCGTCCGCGTGCAGGATCCGGAACTCGACCGGCTCGGTCACGTCGTCGGACTGCAGCCGGGCGGAGAACTGCAGCTCGACACGCTCCCGGTCCTCCGGGTGTACGACGTCGGTGGCGAGCATGCCCACGACGGCATCCGGCGGGAGCCCGACGAGCGTCACGGTGGCGGGGCTCGCGTAGGTGATCACGCCGTCGCCCGCCACGACCAGCGTGGTGTCCGACGAGTGCTGCACGAGCGACCGGAACCGCTCCTCGCTCGTCCGCATCGACTGCTCCGCCCGCTCCTTCTGCTCCATCGTGGCGCCGGCCATCCGGATGACGAACAACAGCACGAACGCCCCCATGAGGCCGAGCGCCTCCGCGTGCGCGGTGGAGAGGTACGACGGTGCCCATCCCATCCAGATCGCGATCTGCCCGGCCGTGATCCCGACCACGCTCCACAGCGCCGTCACCCGCCACGCCTTCGAGCCGTCGTGGGAGACGTTCTCGAGCGCGATGAACGCGAACGCCATGACCAGCACCGGGCCCCACCCGGAGAGGTAGATGACGGCCGTGACCGTGGCCGCGTGCCAGGCCACGCGTGCGTGGAGCCGGAGACGACAGGGCCGGCGGCGGTACCAGATCTCGAGCACGATGCTGAACGACGGGATCGTGACGAAGACCGCGAGCCACAGCCAGAGCGGCTGTTGGGCGATCATCTTGAAGTGCTCGAGGAGCAGGATCACCACGAGCGCGGCCGGGCCCATCACGTAGGCGAGCAGGTAGGGACTCAGCCGGACACGCCCGGCGCCGAGGTCGGGCGCCGCGGTGACGGGGCGCGCGGGGTCCCCGGGTGGTGCTCCGGCACGCGCTGAGGTCGACATCGGCCGGCTCCCTTTCGTCCGGTCCACCGATGCCCACAAGTTCGGCCCGACCGGTGCCGGGCTTGAGCCCGGACCAGAACCGCTGCGGCCCAGGGACTTCGAGACGGCCTCCCCGCCCGGGGCTCAGCGCCGGGATTCGGCCGGCCCGGAGACTTCCGCCGTCCCGGGGCCGTCACGGTCGAGGCGGTAGGGGATCGACGTCACGGCGGTACGCCGCCGGAAGAGCAGCCGACCCTTGAGCACGAGCGTCGTCTGGTTGTGCAGCAGATGCTCCCACCAGTGCGTCGCGAAGAACTCCGGGATCAGCACGTTGACCAATGAGTCCTCGAAGCGATGCTCGAGCTCTCCGAGGTACGTCAGGGTCGCGCCCGTGAACTCACCGCCGCGGGTGCGCACGACCTCGAGCGGCACCTCGATGCCGAACCGGGCCCACTCCGCGCGGATGCCCTGTTCGTCTGCGTCGGAGCCCACGACGGTCATCGCGAGCAGGTGGTCAGGCCGGATCGAGCTTCCGTAGGCGAGCGCCTCGAGCACCCCGGCATCGACGTGTCCGACGAGCACCACGGCCGAGACGCGAGGTGGCCGGGCCCGGTAGGACTCCGGGATCGTCAACCGCTCGGCGACACCCGAGTAGTGCGCGTGAATGGCGCGAAAGAGGAGCACGATCGCCGGGATCACCGCGATCGGCACCCAGGCACCGCTCGTGAACTTGGTGACCGCGACGATGAGCAGGACGCTCAGGGTCGCGACCGAACCAACGGCGTTCATCGTCGCGCTCCTGCGCCAGTGAGGCTGTCGGTGGCGGAGGTGATGACGCACCATCCCGGCCTGCGAGAGCGTGAACGAGGTGAAGACGCCGACGGCGTAGAGCGGGATGAGCGAGTTGGTGATGCCACCGAAGGCCACCAACAACGCGGCCGCAGCCACGGCCAGCATGATGATCCCGTTCGAGAAGACGAGCCGGTCGCCCCGATTGGTCAGCTGTCGCGGCAGGAATCCGTCCTGGGCGATGATCGACGACAGGCTCGGGAACCCGTTGTACGCGGTGTTGGCGGCGAGCACGAGGATCGCAGCGGTCGCGAACTGCAGGAACACGAACACGAAGCCGTTGCCGAACACCTGGAGTCCCAGCTGCGCGATCACGGTCCGTTCGTGACTCGGGAACGGCTGGAGGCGGTGGGCCAGGACGGACACGCCGAAGAAGAGCGTGCCCAGCAGCACGCCCATCCAGACGAGCGTCGCCGCCGCGTTCCGCGCCTCGGGCCGACGGAACGCGGGGACGCCGTTCGAGATCGCCTCGATCCCGGTCAACGCGACCGCGCCCGACGAGAACCCCTTGAGAAGCAGGAACATCGTCAGCGTTCCGCCCGTCTCCCGCGTCGTGGCCGCCAGCTCCGGGTCGTAGACGACCGGGCCGATGTCGCCGGAGAAGCTCCGGGCGAGGCCGTAGACCACGAGACCCGACAGGACGAGCATGTAGAGGTAGGTCGGCACGGCGAACACGCGGCCCGACTCCTTGATGCCACGCATGTTCATCAATGTGATGAGCGCGATCAGCACGACGCCGAGCTCCACCCGGTGCGCGGCCAACCCGCGGAGATCGGGGATGGACACGATCGCGGCGACACCGGCCGAGATCGAGACGGCGACGGTGAGCACGTAGTCGACCATGAGCGATGCCGCCGCGATCAGCGACGCCAGCACGCCGATGTTCTCCTTGCTCACGACGTACGCACCGCCGCCGTCGGGATAGGCGAAGATCACCTGGCGGTAGGAGACCACCACGATCGAGAGCAGCGCGCCCACCACGATCGCGATCGGCACGAGCTTGCTCAGCCCCAGCGCGAGGCTCGAGCCCCCGACGGCGACCACGAAGAGGATCTCCTCGCTCGCGTACGCCGTCGACGACAGCGCGTCCGAGGAGAAGACCGCGAGCGCGATCGTCTTCGGGAGGCGCTGCTCCTCCATCTGGGTCGTCGCGAGCGGCCGCCCGACGAAGACCCGCTTCAGGACTCCGGTCAGCACACTGCACCCACGACGCCCCCCAAGCGGCCTGCGTCAGCTTGGCACGCGACCAGCGGCGCCGTGAACTACCCGGCCGCGACGAACTCGTCGATCGCCCGGAGGTGGTCGGTGCGGGCGGGGGCGTCGAGGAAGGCGGCAGTGAACGAGTTGCGCGCCAGCGTGACCACCTGGTCGTCGGACAGCCCGAGCGCGACCGCGGTTTCCTGGTAGTTCCGCGCGATGGAGCCGCCGAAGTACGCCGGGTCGTCGGCGTGGATGCTGACGGCGAGTCCGACCTCCAGCATGTGCCGGAGCGGATGCTCGGCCAGCGTCGGCACCACCCGCAGCTTCACGTTCGAGAGCGGGCAGACCGTGAGCGGCACGCGCTCGGCCACGAGGCGCTCGACGAGCGCCGGATCCTCGAGACAGCGCACCCCGTGGTCGACGCGCTCGACGTGCAGCACGTCGAGCGCCTCACGGACGTACGCGGCGGGACCCTCCTCCCCCGCGTGGGCGACCAGGCGC
Source organism: uncultured Acidimicrobiia bacterium (assembly GCA_963801105.1). Classification (GTDB taxonomy): domain Bacteria; phylum Actinomycetota; class Acidimicrobiia; order IMCC26256; family JAENVU01; genus JAENVU01. The sequence continues at coordinate 1,931,064 of CAWDDH010000003.1, read as the reverse complement.
AGGCCCTCGGCCCGGGCGCGTGCGAACACCGTCGCGAAGCGGGCCGGCGGGTTCCCCGCCTCGGACGAGTCCAGGCCCACCCCGATGATCGAACCGGAGTACCCGAGTGCCGTCTCGAGCGTCGCCATCGCGTCCGCCTCGGGGAGGTGGCGCAGGAAGCAGAGGATGAGCTGAGACGTGACGCCGAGGTCACGCGCCGCCTCCGCCTGCGCCGCGGTGATCCCCTCGAGCACCTCGGGATACGCGACCCCGCGATCGGTGTGCGTCTGCGGGTCGAAGAAGATCTCGGCGTGGCGCACGCCGTCGCGGGCGGCCCCCTCGAGGTACGCGCGCGTGAGGTCGGCGAAGTCTTCGGCCGTGACGAGGACCGAGCAGCCCGCGTAGTACAGGTCGAGGAACGACTGGAGGTCTTCGAAAACGTACGCGCGCCGCACCGCGTCGACGTCGGCGAACGGGAGACTCACGCGGTTGCGGGCACCGAGCTCGAACATCATCTCGGGCTCGAGCGTGCCCTCGATGTGCAGGTGCAGCTCGGCCTTGGGCAACGCGACGACGTCCATCAGCACCCGCCCGCCCGTCGTGACCCGATCGTGCGTCCGGTCACGCGGCCGAGCTGGTGCACGTCGCGCCGTAGCCGCCGTAGACGTCCGCCACGATCGTGAACCCGTGGGCGCGCAGCAGCGACGACGCCGTCGCGGACCGGTACCCACCCGCGCAGTAGACGACGGTCGGACGCGACGGGTCCAGCTCGTCCAGACGATCGAGCAGGTTCGCCAGGGGGAGGTTGAGGGACCCCTCCACCGCGCCGCCTTCGCACTCGGTCGGGTTCCGCACGTCCAGGACCTGGAGGCTCGAGTCGGCCGCGCGCCACTCGTCGAGCTCGGACGCGGTGATCCGCGGCGCGCGCTCGGCCAGCTCCGGGCGGGCGACGAGCACGCCGTCGATGTCGGCGATCGCCCCGATCACGTGGTCGAAGCCGATCCGGGCCAGGCGGATCCGGGCCTCGTCCTCGCGCCCCGGCTCGGCGACGAGGACCACGGACTGCCCGGGTCGCAGCACGTCGCCCGCGTACTCCGCGAAGCGCCCGTCGAGCCCGACGTTGACCGAACCGCGGAGATGTCCCGATGCGAAGAGGTCGAACGGCCGGGCGTCGACGACGACCGCCCCGTCCGCGTGCTCGGCCAGGGCCGCCTCGACCGTGAGCAACTGGGTCTCGCCGTCGTCGAGCAGCTCGCGCTCGCGCCGGTTCGAGTCGGCCGCGAAGGCGAAGTAGAGCGGGGCGACGGACTGGCCCTGGGTGACCGCGTCGACGAACGCATCCTCGCTCATGGGCGCCAGGGCGTAGTTCGTGCGCCGCTGCTCCCCGATCGTGGACTCGCTCGCCGCTGCGAGGTTCTTGCCGCACGCCGAGCCGGCGCCGTGCGCCGGGAACACGCGCGTCGAGTCGGGCAGCGTGAGCAGCTGCTCGTGCACCGAGTGGTACAGCACCCGGGCGAGGTCGTCGGCGGTCCAGCCGACCGACGTCAGCAGGTCGGGGCGCCCGACGTCGCCGATGAACAGGGCGTCGCCGGTGAGCACGCCCCAGGGCTCGGTGTCGTCCGCGTGCTCCCACACCACGATCGACATCGACTCGGGTGTGTGGCCGGGCGTCAGGCGGATCTCGAGGACCACGTCCCCGAGCAGGAGGCGCTCACCGTGGTCGACGACCTCGATCGGGAAGTCGGCCTCGGCCGGCGCGCCGAACGAGATGACTGCACCCGTCGCGGCCGCGAGCTCGAGGTGGCCGGACAGGAAGTCGGCGTGGAAGTGGGTCTCGAGGACACGCTCGATGCGGAGGCCGAGCCGCTCGGCGTCGGCGAGGTACTGCGCGACGTCACGCTGGGGGTCCACGACGACCGCGCGGCCGGTCGTCTCGTCGCCGATCAGGTAGCTGAAGAGCGAGAGGCAGCCGAGCTCGTACTGCTGGAAGATCATGAGACACCTCGGTTCGGACGGTTCAGGCGAGCTTGAGAAACATCTTCTGCACGTCGGTGACGTCATAGCCCACGGCCGCGGACCGCTCCGGGTCCTCGAGGCACCACGTCAGGCCGGCGGACACCAGGAGGAAGCCCACCTGCTCGAGCGCCTTGTTGGCCGCCGCGATCTGGGTGACGATCTCCCGGCAATCCCGATTGTCCCCGAGCATCTGGTGCAGGCCGCGCACCTGACCCTCGATCTTGCGGAGACGACGCTGCAGGTCGGCAACGTGCTCCTCGTCCAGCTCGAACCCCGGCTCCGCCGCGCGCTTCGTCGTCATGCCGGCAATCGTACCAGTACCCACCGGGGTATACAAGCTACCCCGGGGGGTATAGGCTGTCCCATCGTGAACATCGTCGAACCGCTCATCGCCGGACTCGGGGTCGGCATCGTGTTCGGGATGTTCGGCGCGGGCGGCTCGGCCTTCGCGACGCCCGTCCTCGCCCTGTTCGGCGTCCCGCCGCTGATGGCCGTGGCCTCGCCACTCCCCGCGATGCTGCCCGCCGCGTTCACCGGCGCCCGCCGCTACCTGCGCGCCGGCAACCTCGACCGGCGCGTCGCGGGGCTCGCGGTCGTCGGAGGCGTCCCCGGCACCCTGATCGGTGCGCTGGTGTCCCAGGCCGTCGGTGGCGCCAGCCTCCTGGTGCTCTCCGGCCTCATGCTGCTCGTCATCGGCGGCCGGCTGCTGATGCGCGACCGGCCCGGCGCCGCGACGCGCGCCGACACCCGGCGCGGCCGCACCGGCGTGGTCGTCGGGTCAGCCTTCGGCGTCGGACTGCTCACCGGCCTGCTCGCCAACGGCGGCGGATTCCTCCTCGTGCCCGTGTTCGTGCTCGTGCTCGGCCTGACCGCGATCGAGGCCGCGGGGACCTCGATGGTCGTCGTCGGCATCCTCACCATCCCGACGCTCGCGGTGCACTGGGCCCTCGGGCACATCGACTGGGTGGTCGCCGGCGCCTTCGCGGCCGGCCTGATCCCGGCGGCCGCGGTCGGGGCCCGCATCTCCCAGCATCTGTCGCCGACACGCGCCCGGGCCGCCTTCGGCACCATGCTCGTGGTCTTCGCGGTCTGGTTCCTCGCCCGCCAGTTGGGCTGACGGGCGCGACGTTCCGGCCGGGGCTTGGACCTGGATGACCCCATCCCCATGGGTATACTCACGTCTACCCCATGGGGTATCCCCTACCAGGAGAACGGACGATGTCTGTCGCCACGCCGAGCCGCACCACGGAGCACCAGCCCTCCGCACCGCCCGACCCGCGTGCCCTCTTCTCCCGCCTGGGTGCGCTCATGGCGCGCCGGCGCCGGATCGTGATCGTCGCGTGGCTGGTCGTCGCGTTCGCGGCCGCACCGCTCGCGCTGACGCTCTCCGGTGCGCTGTCGGGCGCCGGATGGGAAGCGCAGGGATCGACCGCACAGACCGTGCGCGACGAGCTGCGGCGCGACTTCCCCGCGCTCGGCGCGGAGAACCCCGTCGTCGTGTACGCGCAGCGGACCACGATTGCGTCCGATCCCTCGGGCCTGCGTGCGCTCGTCGGCGAGCTCTCGAAGGCACCGGGTGCGACCTCGGTCGCCAATCCCTTGACCCTCCCTCCCACCGCAGGTCTGATCGCCCGGGACGGTCGCACCGCGATCGTCCCGGTCCAGGTCGCCGTCACCAACGACGCGTCCCGCCCGGAGGCGGCCGGCGCGCTGGGCGACTACGTCGGCACGCTCGCGGTGCCCGCCGGTGCCCACGCCGAGGTCACAGGAGAGTGGCCGGTGTGGAGCGACTTCAACCAGGTGAACGCGGAGGCGCTCCACAAGGCCGAGCTCGTCAGCGGCCTCCCCACGCTGATCCTCCTGTTCCTCGCGTTCGGCTCCCTCATCGCCGCCGGCCTCCCCCTCCTGCTCGCGCTGGCGGGCATCGCGGTCGGCTTCGCGGCATTGCACCTGCTCTCGCTGGTCACGCCGCTGTCGGTGTGGTCGATGAACTTCTCGATGATGATCGGCCTCGCGGTGGGCATCGACTACAGCCTCTTCATCGTCAGCCGCTACCGGGAGGAGCGGATCGAGGGCAAGGATCCGATCGACGCGATCGAGAACACGCTCTCGACCGCGGGCAAGGCGGTCTTTCTCTCCGCCCTGACCGTGGTGCTCGCGCTGAGCGCGGTGTTCGTCGTTCCGGTCATGGTGTTCCGTTCGATGGCGCTGGGCATGATCCTGTCGGTCGTCGCCGTCGCGCTGGCGTCGCTCACGCTGCTCCCCGCAGTGCTCGTCGCGCTCGGTGACCGCGTGCTCGTCACCCGCGGCAAGCAGGACCCCGACATCGTCGCCGAGAGCCGCTGGGCCCGTTGGACCGGCGTGGCGCTCCGGAGGCCCGGGACGGTGCTCGCCATCGGACTCGTGCTGCTCGGCGCCCTGATCCTGCCCGCGACCGGCATGCACCTCGGGATGCCCGGCGCGCGCGTCGTGGACCAGGGTCGCACCAGCCGTGACGGCTACGAGATGCTCGTGCGCGGATTCGGGCCGGGCGCGGCCGCGCCCGCCTTCATCACCGTGGCCGCCACCGACGCGCCCCGGGTCGTGCGAATCGCCCGGTCCGACCCGGCCGTCGTCGACGCCCGGGTCGTCGCCGAGCCCGCGGCGGCCACGGGTCGTACGGTGGTGCGCGTGACGGGCTCCACTCCGGTCGACGACACCAAGACCGCCGACCTGGTCCACCGGCTCCGTGACCGCCTCCAGACGGCAGTGCCGTCGGCGCGGGTCGGTGGCCCGGCCGCGCAGAACGCCGACCTCACGTCGGTCCTGGTGGGTCGTGCGCCGATCGCGATCGGGATCATCCTCCTGATGGCCTTCTTCCTCCTGCTCCTCGTGTTCCGCAGCCTCGCGGTCGCGGTGTTCTCCATCGTGATGAACCTCGTGACCGTCGGAGCCGCCTTCGGCTTCGCGACGCTCGTGTTCCAGCACGGGGTCGGCACGTCGCTCCTCGGCATCGAGCACCAGGGCTTCGTGGATGCGTGGGCACCGCTGTTCTTCTTCGCCCTGCTGTTCGGGTTGTCGATGGACTATCAGCTGTTCCTGCTCGCGGCGATCCGGGAGCGCTACGAGGCCACGGGCGACACCCACCGCGCGATCAAGGAGGGGATCGCGCGGACCGGACGGCCGATCACCAACGCCGCGCTCATCATGATCGTGGTGTTCATCGCCTTCGGGGTGACCGGTCCGATCCCACCGACCGAGCTGGGACTGACGCTCGCGATCGCGGTGCTCCTCGACGCCACCGTCGTCCGGGTGCTCCTCGTGCCCGCGACGATGGCACTGCTCGGCGAGCGCAACTGGTACCTCCCCCGCTGGCTGGGTCGTGTCCTGCCCGTCGTGAAGTTCAGCCACTGACCCCCGTCCCCCACCCGTGACCGAGCCACCGGGCCAGGCGCCGGGTCCCGACCGTGACGGTCCGGCGGCCGGGCACGGTGGACGGACGCGGCGCCGCCAGATCCTGCGCTTCGGGCTCGGGTCCGTGGTCGCCACGCTCGCGCTCTGGGCCGCGGTGACCGCCGCCGGCGGGATGCGAGAAGCCGCCGCAGCGCTGCGCGACACCGACCCGAGATGGGTCGGGGTCGCGGTCGCGGGTGAGGCCCTCGCCTATCTCCTGTCGGCGCGACGCTTCCGGCGCCTCGCGGGCGCGGACGCGGCCCTGACCGGCCCCGCCGCACTCGGCATCACGCTCGTCGCGCACGGGCTCGGCCTGTTGACGCCGGCCGCGCCGGCCGAGGGCATCGCGTACCAGTACCGCGAGCTCGGCGCCCGCGGGCAGGCACCGCAGCGCCGTACGCTGACGATCCTCTTCGAGCAGTGGTTCAGCACGCGGGTGTTCTACCTCGTGCACGCCGTCAACCTGCTGGTCATCGTCGCCACCCGCGACTTCCCGACCGACGCGCGTTGGCCCCTCCTCGCCGCGGTGGTCGTCATCGGGGTCCTCGTGCTCACCGCGACCGCCGCCGCGCACCCGCGCTTCGCCGAGCGCCTCGCAGTGGTCGCGGGCGCGCTGCGGTTCTGGCGGCCCCGGCCGTCGGTCGAGGATCGCCGCGCGACCGGCCGCCGGCTGCACGGCGCCGCGATGGACGTCGTAGGACCGCCGCGGCAGCGCATCCGGCTCGCCGTGCTGTCCGTCCTGGCGCTCCTCGCGGACGCGGCTGCGTTCTGGGCCCTGCTCACCGCGGTCGGCGTCCACGTGGGGTTCGACCTCGCGCTGCTCACGGTGGGGGCCGGGGCCGCCGCGGCGTCGATCCCGCTGCTGCCCGGTGGCCTGGGTGCCGTCGAGGCGGCGATGCCGGCACTGCTCGCGTGGTACGGCGTGCCCTTCGCCAGCCGCGCTCTCGGCGGCGTTGCTCTACCGTGCGGTCGGGACCTTCCTGCCCGCGCTGGCCGGCGGGGTCTCGCTCGTCGCCCTCCGGCGCCGCCCGGTCAGCTGACCGACGTCGGGTCGACGCCGACACCGCCCGCCCGCGGTGTTCCGCGCCGCGGGTCCGACGAAGATGGTCCGATGGCCCTCCGTTCCGGATCCGGTCGCCGGCGCTCCCCCGCGACGGTCGCGGTCCTCGTCACCGTGCTCGCCCTGCTGACGGCCGCGTGCGGCACGTCGTCGACGCCGGCTCCCCGCGCGACGACGACCGGCTGCACGGCGACACCCACGGTGTCGCGACCGACCTCGGAACCGGCGGCCGCGGATCTCGGCCATCTCGTCGTGACGATCGTGGACCGGGAGCGGACCAGCCCCGGACCGACTCCGGGCAGTGCGCTCCCGTGCCGGATGCTGCGTACCGACGTCCGGATGCCGCGACGTCCCCACGGCGCGCTCCCGCTCGTCGTCGTCGCGCACGGCGTGGACGGCGATCCCGAGCGCGCTGCGTCTCCTCCTCGACGCGTGGGCGCGGGCGGGATACGTCGTGGCCGCCCCGAAGCTGCCGCGCACCGAGAAGGGTGCCGGCGGCGGCGCGCTCCCCACGTCGAGCGTCGACCAGGCGCACGACCTGAGCCTGGTCGTCACCGACCTGCTGACACGTGCCGCCGGCCGGACCGGACCACTGGCCGGCCGGATCGATCCGAACCACATCGGCGCGGCCGGCATGTCGTTCGGGGGCCTGGCCGTCTACGGCCTGATCTCGAACAGCTGCTGCCGGGACGACCGCGTCACGGCGGCGGTGTTGCTCGCGGCCGTGCGCCGCCAGTTCCCGGACGAGCACTACGAGGAGAACGGCGCGCCGGTGCTGCTGATCCAGGGCGACGCCGACGGCGGGTACCACAACAGCGTCGAGGCCTACCCCGAGCTCGCGCCGCCGAAGTGGTTCATCACCCTCCACGGTTCGCATCACTCGCCGCCGTTCGAGGTCCCCCCGGGCCCGATGGCCCCGCTCGTCGCCCGGACCACTGCGGCGTTCTGGGACCGGTACCTCCGGGGCGACCCGGCCGCGGCGGGCGCCATCGTGCGGATGGTCCGGGCCACCGACGGCCGCGCCACGCTCCGCCGCGCGACCGCCACCTCGTCGGGACCGGGTGGGTGAGGCCCTGGCTCAGGCCGCGGACCCGGCGGCGGGATCAACCGCGCACGTCGGTCCCGGCTGCCCCGTTGCAGCCGTGACCGACGGCGCGAACAGCACGCGGTCCAGAATGAGGAACTGCGCGATCCAGAGGATCCCGAAGCCGCCGAGGTGACCGATCAGCACCGCCGCCGTCCGCCAGGGCTGGACGAGGTGGCCCGATGCGGCCCAGTGCGCCGCGATGCCGACGGTGACCGTCGAGAGCGCCAGACCCGCGAAGGACAGGAGCCAGAACGGCAGCATCTCGCGCCACGGATCGCTCGCGCCGTGCTTGGCCCAGGTCCAGCGCCGGTTGAGGTGATACGACGGGATCGTCGCGAGCGCGGTGGTCACGACGTTGGCCGGCATCGCCGCGAGACCCACGACCGTGGTCAGCACGACGAGGCTCACGAGGCTCAGCAGCGTGGTCACGACCGACACGCTCATGCACCGGCCGAGCCGTGCCGCCAACGTCCGCTCGTGTCGTCGCGCCTCGGCCACGATCATCACCGTCTCCATGCGCGCACCGTACGCGCGTGCCGGTCAACGGCTCGTGGCCGCTCGGTCAACGCACGGCAACTTCCGCGCGTCGACGTCGCGGAGGGCGGTCAGAAGGCGTGAGGATGCGGGTGACGGGCGCGGTGCTCGGCGGTCTCCTCCAGCAGCGCGCGACGCTCCTCGCTGCGCGCCCAGGCCGCGATCACCGCGATCGCGGCGATGCCGCCGAGCAGCCAGCCGGTGATCACGCCGCGCTGCCAGCGGTGGCGGTCGTAGCCCGACCAGTACCAGATGCGCCGGGGAATCCGGGCGGTGTCCCGGGACCACCACGCGACCGCCGGGAGCGCCGCGAGCGCTCCTGCGCACCAACCGGCGATGACGGCGATCACCATCCCGGCCGGGCGCGACCGCTCCGGCCGGCCGCGGGACGGTCACCGGTGCGGCCCGCGCTCACGTCGGAGTCGGTCCGCGCAGCGGCGCGGGCGACGAGAGCGCGCGGGGGCGCCGCCCCAGCCTGATGACCGGCGCGACGACGGGGGCAGGTCGCCGGGAGCCGACCAGCGCGGACGAGACCAGTGCCAGGATGACGCCGGTGCGCACGAGCACGAGCGACGGCAGCATCGCGTGCACGACGTCGTGGCCCCAGAGGCCGTGGAACATTCCGAACACGACCACGTACACCGCGAGGTCGACCGCGCAGAACGCGAGCCACAGGCGGCGGGAGAGAGGCAGGAGCACGAAGAAGACGACCAGCCAGATGTCGTAGGTCGGCGAGTACACCTTGTTGCTGAGCACGAACCAGGCGACGGCCACCGCGGTCGCCGGCAACGGCGCGATCCGGCCCTTCGCGGTCCACCAGGTCAGGGCCGCGATCCCGGCGAGGAGGAGCAGCATCGCCATCGCGTTCGCGACGCCGGCACCGGTCGGCCCCGCGACCGGGAGCCCGAGCCACCGGTCGACGTAGTACCAGGCCGAGCCCCAGGTCGCGACGCGCCGACCCTGGAACGCGTTCGGCCACCACCATCCGTGCGGGTTCGCGAGCAGCACCGGCAGGTTCAGGGCGAGCCAGGTCGCGGCCGCCCCACCGACGAGTCGCCGCGCGCCGCGACGGTCGCCCTGGGCCCAGCGGGCCGCCGCCAGCACCGGCACCACCACGACCGGGAACAGCTTGACCGCGGTTCCGACCCCGAGCAGGGCACCCGCCGCGCGGTCTCGACCCCGCTCGAAGAGCAGCACCCCGCCGAGCACCGTCGCGATCGCGAACATGTCCCAGTTCTGGAACGCGAAGAGCAGCACCGGCGTGCCGAGCGCCCAGCGCCACGCGCGGCTGCCGACCCGTCGCTCCAGCGCGACCGTGATCCACGCCGAGAGGCCCCCCGCCGCCAGGGCGGTGACGATGAGGACGCCGAGGGGTGTGGGGCGGATCAACGCCGCGAGGTAGAGCAGCATCCCGGCGCCGACGGGGTACTCGAGCATGCGGTCCAGATACGGCGGGGCACCGGGCGCGATCCCGCGATGGAGGAACACGTGCGGGAGGTCGCTCAGCGACGAATGACCGCCGCGTCCGTAGACCAGCAACTGGAGCCCGAACCCGACGAGCAGCAACCCGATGTTCGCGACGACCATCCAGGTGATCCGGGAAGGGCGCCGGACGGCGGCCGGCGCGGCGTCGGCCCCGTCGGAGCGGGTCGTCGGATCCGTGCCCACCATCACGGATCCGGTCTAGGCCGACCGTGGTCAACGATCGACCGCTCCCGGGTCAACCGACGGCAAAACCGAGGGTCGCCGCCCTCCCCGGTGGTCAGGAGGGCCCGACCTCAGGCGACGCTCGGGACCACCAACTCGAAGACCGGCTGCGGGCCCGGTTCGAGCAGCAGGAGCCGCCCGCCCTCGGCCTCGGCGAGCGACCGGGCCAGGGCGAGGCCGATGCCGGACCGACCGGCGTGCGACACCCGTCGCTCGAAGACGCGGTCGGGTTCGGCGACCCCCGGGCCCTCGTCGGTGACCTCGACCACCGCACCGCTCGCGGCGAGTCGGGCCCGGACCGCGACGGCCCCACGCCCGTGGACCAGCGCGTTGTCGACCAGGACGTCGAGGATCTGGCGCACCGCCCGGTCCGAGACCGAGCCGTGGGGAAGATCGGGGTCGACCCGGACCCGCAGGGCGCGGCCGAGCGCGACGACCCGTGGCCTCCAGTCCGCCTCGAGTGCGCTGAGCACCGCGGCCAGGTCGGTGCGACCCGTCGCGGCCGGGGCTTCCCGGGCGAGCGCGAGCAGGTCGTCGATCGTCGCCTCGAGCCGGTCGGTCTCCACGAGCGCCCGGTCGAGCGCGACCGCAGGGTCCAGGTCGGGATCGAGCCGAGCCGACTCGAGCGTCACGCGCAGGCTGGTGAGCGGCGTGCGAAGCTGGTGTGACGCGTCCTCGCTGAAGGTCCGCTCCCGGGTGAGCATGCGGTCCAGGCGCGACGCGGTCGTGTCGAGCGCCTCGGCCACCGCATCGACCTCCTGGACGCCGCTCTTCTCGGTCCGCACGGTGAAGTCGCCGTGTCCGAGCTTGGCGGCACTCGTCGCGAGGCGCGCGACCGGGCGGGCGAGGCGCCGCGACTGCCAGAACGCGACGAGTCCACTGGTGAGCAGCGCGAGCACCGCGATGGCCGCCATGACGAGAATCGCGTTGCGCGTCCGGTCCGTCACCACCGACATCGGCGCCGAGGCCCGCAGTGCCCCGACCACGTGCTCGCCGCGGGTGAGCGGGACGCCGACGACGAGCCGGCCTCTGATCTCCTGGTCACGCACGTCGCCCCGGAGGCCGGCCCGGACGACGCGATCGGCCGTGAATGGACCCTTCCCGACGACGAGACGCCCGTCGGGCCGGTAGAGCCCGATGACGTTGGGATGCTCGACCGCGACGAGGTCCACCGTGCCGTTCGAGTCGGGGAACGTGCTCGGCACCTCCCCGGCCGCCTCGGCGGCGGCCCGCTCGAGGCGGACGACCTGCTCCTCGCGGTGGAGGTTGCCGAGCGCGCTCGCGAGCGGTGCCGCGAACAGCGCCAGCGCCATCGCGGTCACCGCGAGCATCGAGATCAGGATGCGGCGCCTCACGGGATCTCGTAGCGGTACCCGACGCCGCGCAGGGTCGAGATGCGGCTGGGCGCGTCGGCATCGCCCAGCCCTTCGCCGAGCTTGCGCCGCAACGACGAGATGTGCATGTCGAGCGTCTTGGTGGAACCGAACCAGTGCTCGTCCCACACCTCGCTCATGATCCGTTCGCGCGTGACGGCGTTCCCCGCCTCGGACATCAGGAAGGCGAGGAGCTCGAACTCCCGGGCGCGGAGCTCCACTTCCTCGCCCCCGACCTGGACCCGGCGCGCGTCGAGGTCCACCTCGACGTCGCCGACCGCGAGGTGGCGGGCGTCGGTTCCCGCCCGCTGCCGGCGGAGGTGCGCCCGGACCCGGGCCAGCAGCTCGGGCAACCGGAACGGCTTGGTCACGTAGTCGTCGGCCCCGGCGTCGAGCCCGATCACCACGTCGACCTCGGCGTGACGTGCGGTCAGGATCACGATCGGGAGGTCCGCCTGCTCGCGGCGCAGGCGACGGCACACCTCGACGCCGTCGAGGTCGGGCAGGCCGAGGTCGAGCAGGACCAGGCCGGCACCGCTCGGTCCCACCCTCGCCAGCGCCTCGCCGCCGGTCGCCGCGAGCTCCACCCCGAACCCCTGGGAGCGCAGCGCGCCGGCCAGGGCACGCGCGATCGGCTCGTCGTCCTCCACCACCAGGATCACGGGCTCGACCACGTGCGAGAGGCTACGAGGGCGGCTGCCCGGACCGGCACCACCGCGGTCAGGATTTGCCGGGCGTTGACCCGCCGGCGGGCCCGAGGTGACCGCAGGCCGCGTAGGTTCGACGGCCCGGGCGGCTCCCGCTCGGGGATCGCGGCGCGGCGCGCGCCGGGGAGGCAACGAGCGGATGGCACCGACGCGACGCGAGGCAGCCGGGCGGCCGCCGCGCGCCCCGCACCGACTCGCGAGGACCGCGGCCGCGGTCGGCGCGGCGCTGCTCACCGCCGGCTGTGGCAGCGGCTCGCGCGCCGGCGCCGGACCCTCCACCTCGCGGGCGGCCGACCCGTCCACCGCCCCCCACGCGACGAGCACGACGACCGCGCCCGCACGCCGGCTCGTCGTCGCGGCGGCGCCGTTCACCCTGCCGCGCGGCTCGGCCCGGGCCGCGCTGGTGGCCGACGGTGACCACCTGCTGCTGCTCGGCGGGCTCGACGCGAACCGCACCACCACCGCCGAGGTGCTCACGATCGACCCCGCCCGCGCGACGGTCACGACCGCCGGGCACCTCGCGGTCGCGGTCCACGACACCGCCGGGGCCCTCGTGGGAGGCGTGCCGACGACCTTCGGCGGAGGCAACGCAACCGAGTCCGCAGCGGTGCAGGCGTTCGCGACGAACGGGGCCACGACGGTGGGCTCGCTTCCCATCCCCCGGTCGGACCTCGCCGCTGTGCAGGTCGGGGACCGCGTGTTCCTCGTCGGCGGCTACGACGGCTCGTCGGTGCGTGCCACGACGATCTCGACCGCGAACGGCACCGACTTCCAGGTGCTCGGCGACCTGCCCACCCCGGTCCGCTATCCGGCAGTGGCCGCACTCGACGGGCGGGTGTACGCGTTCGGCGGCACGACCACCGGGAATGCGAGCGGTGCCGTTCCGGCCGTGCAGGCCCTCGATACGACGACGGGAACGGTCCAGGCGGTCGGGACGCTGCCGTTCGCGGTGACCGACGCGGTCGCCGCGACCATCGGCGGCCGGATCTACCTGATCGGCGGCCTGGTCGACGGGGTGCCGTCGGCCGGTGTCTGGCGGGTCGGGTTCGGCACCGGCGGCGCCGGGCCGGTGACGCTCGAGCGGGCCGGTTCGCTGCCGACCCCGACTGCCGACGCCGCGGTGGCGGTCCTCGGCGGGCGCGCGTACCTCGTCGGCGGTGAGAGCCCCGACCTCCTGTCCTCCATCGTCACCCTGGAGCTGCGATGACCGCGTCCCGTTCGACATCCCTCGTGGTCCTCGTGGTCGCGCTGGTCGCCACCGCGTGCGGCTCGTCCGGCGCCGCCACCCCCCACGCCGCGAGCACGACGACCACGACCCGCCCCACGACCAGCACCACGACCTCGGCGGTCGATCCGCTCACGGGCGCCGGCCCGGGCGTGAACGTGTACGCGCACACGATGGCGGGCGACCTGAGCCCTGCCGTCGCCGGGGTCCCCGACCGCGTCTACGTGCCCAACACGCTCTCGAACACGGTCGACGTCATCGACCCGGCGACGCTGACGGTGATCGGCCACTTCGCGGTCGGCAACACACCCCAGCACGTGGTGCCGTCCTACGACCTCTCGACGTTGTACGTGAACAACAACAAGGGCAACACCCTCACCCCGATCGACCCGCGGACCGGAAAGCCGGGCCCGGCGATCCCGGTGGAGGACCCGTACAACCTGTACTTCACCCAGGACGGGACCCGGGCCATCGTGATGGCGGAGCGGAACTCACGCGTCGAGTTCCGCGATCCGAAGACGTTCGCGCTCGTCAAGTCGGTGCCCGTCGCGCACAAGGGCGTCAACCACGCGGACTTCACGCCCAACGGCAAGATCATGATCGCGAGCTGTGAGTTCTCCGGGTACCTCGTCCGGATCGACGTGCCGTCGATGACCGTGACCGGTGAGCTCGACGTGGGCGGCATGCCCGTGGACGTCCGCTCGTCCCCCGACGGCACCAAGATGTACGTGGCCAACCAGGGCCGTGGCGGGGTCTCGATCGTCGATCCGGTGCAGATGAAGGAGATCGGGTTCATCCCGACGGGCCGAGGCGCCCACGGGCTCTACCCCAGCCGCGACGGGACGAAGCTCTTCGCGACCAACCGGCTGGCCGGCTCGATCTCGGTCATCGACTTCGCGACCGACCGTGTCGTGGACACGTGGCAGATCGGTGGCTCACCCGACATGGGCGGGGTGAGCTCGGACGGCACGCGTCTCTGGCTGTCGGGCCGGTACGACAGCGCCGTCTACGTGATCGACACGACGACCGGCGCGCTCGTCGCCACCATCAAGGTCGGCAACGGACCGCACGGGCTCGCCGTGTTCCCCCAGCCCGGCCGGTACAGCCTCGGCCACACCGGCAACTACCGGTAGGCCGACGACCGGTGGGCGCGCGCCGGTGGAGTCGTCAGCGCCGACCGAGCGCCAGGACGACCACGACGATGATGATGAGGAGAAGGACTCCGCCGCCGATGTACATCGTTGTTCCGATCCTGTCGGGAAGTGGTGACCGCTCGAGCCTCCCCCGCGGGGCCGGGGGGCGAACCCCGACACGGCCGCGTGCGTCACGTTTGGCCCTCCCGAGGACCGGGAACCCCTCGAGCATGGAAACGAGCGAGCTCTCCCACCGGCCGCGCACCGCATCGGTCGAGCGGCGGGCGGTGGGCCGTTCCCACGACGTGCCGCCCGAGACGATTCTCGCCGACACCGTCGCCGTCGCCGAACGGCAGCTGTCCGACGCCCGTGAGCATCTGCGCGCGGCACGCCGTCGCGTGGTCCAGCTCGAGGAGGTCGTCGAGAGCTGGCGCGACCTCGCCCGGCGGCTCTAGCCCGGCTCCGACGCGAGCGCGTCGGGGTTCGGCGCATCTCCCCGCGCGCCGACCCCGACGGTCCCCGGCCGTCACCCGCGGGTCACGGCATCAGGTCGCATGTCGTCGCGGCGGCTCACGACCCGGCGTGTCGTGGTCGTCCCGCCGCCCCACGAGGACCAGAAGACGGAAGGCGGTACCGGACCGTGGAGCGGCTCGAGCGGATCGGAGGCGCCCTCGCCGTCCTGGCCGTTTAGGAGGGAACCGGCCGTCGGGTCGTGATCGACTTCGTCGACGTGGAACCTCAGGACTCCGTCGCCGCCGCGGACGGGCTCCGGGCATCGGCCGGAGAGGTCGCGGCAGTGGGTGATCCCACCATCGTCGCCACCGTCGACATCGTTGGGCTCGCGGCACTGCACGCGGCCGGGTTGCACCACGGACCGATCACGCCCGAGCAGGTGATCCTCGACACCTCGCCCACGACGCCGACCCCGCGTCTGACCAACACCGTCCTGGGATCGGTCTCGGTCCTGCCGCCGCACGCGACGACCTACGCGGCGCCCGAGCAGCTCGACGGGGCCGGCTCCGATGCGGCGACCGACGCCTACAGCCTCGGGGTACTGCTCTACGAGATGACGGTGGGCCGCGCGCCGTTCCCGAACTGGGACGAGTCGGTGGTGGCCGAACGCAAGCTGCGCGAACTCCCGGCCCCGCCGTCGGCGGCGGCAGCACTCGTCCCTCCGGCGTTCGACGAGCTGGTCCTGGGGCTGCTGGCACCGCAGCCGCCGCGGCGCCCGACGGCCACCGAGGCTGCGGAGGTGCTCCGTCGGCTCGAGGTCCCCGTGCTCCCGAGCCGGGTGGTCCCGCTCACGATGCACGAGGAGGCCACCACCACGCTCCAGGAACGGCGGCGTCCGCTGGCGCCGATCCTCGGCGCGGGAGTGGCGATCACCGTCAGCTCCGGTCCGGTCGCCGCGCCCCCACTTCCGCCGGTCGTGGTCACTCCGAGCACGACCTCGTCGTCAACCACGACGACGAGCACCACCACCACGACGGTCCCGACGCCACCCACCAGCTGAGCCGCGCGGACGAACGGGGCGGGAGACGACGAGAGCCCGACACCGCCGGAGCGGTGTCGGGCTCGGTCGCGTCGGGAAGGGTCAGCGGTCGCGGGCGTCGTCGATCTTGTCCTCGACCCAGTCCTTGGCGTCCTCGACCTTCTGCTTGACCCTGCCGGCGGTCTCGTCGGCCTTGCCCTCGCGGCGGAGGTCGTCGTCGCCGGTCAGGTCACCGGCCGACTGCTTGATGCGGCCCTTCGCCTCGTCCATCGTGCCGTCCATGGGGGTCTCCTCGGGGTTGGGGAACGGGTGGTGCGGGATGCTCGTGACGACGGGCGCGAACCCGTCGCGTGGCGGCGGGACGTCAGGCGAAGATGCTGACGCCGCCGGGGCCGACGAGCAGCCCCAGGATGATCAGTGCCGCGCCGTAGAGGACTGCTCCCCGTACGAGCGAGACGATTCCGGATATGACCAGGATGACTGCGATGAGCCACAGGATGAATGCCATGACAGGGCGTATCCGATTCCACGGGCGGGCAAACACGATGTCGGTGCGACGCGGGTCGCGCGTGGCACCCGATCAGGCCGTCGTCGCCCAGCCGCGCCACTCGTCGCAGCACGCGCCGCGTGCCTCGATGTAGGCCTTGAAGCGGGCGAGCGAGCGGACCGAGCGTTCGAGCGCGCCCGCCGATCGGGCCGCTGGAGGGTCACGAGGCCATCCACTCGCACCGCAGCCCGTCGATCTCGCCGACCCAGTGCAGGCGGCTCCCCCGGACCTGGGTGACCGACTCGATCCCCTCGACGAACCGCGGGAACAGCTCGAACTGGGTCCACTGCTTGTACGCGATCCGCACCGGGACCGTGAGGTCCACGGACCGCTCCACGGTGACGGTCGCCGCGGGGTCGTTCAGGAGTTCGCGGGTCATGACCGACGTCAGTGGTTGGTCCCGCTCGTCGCGGTCGATCCACTCGTCGAGTCGCGATCGTGAAGGGACTCGGGCTCGTGGCCCTCGGCGTCGAGCCCCAGCTCCTTGGCGGCGGCGGCGCTCAGCCAGCTGTCGTCCTCGGTCTGGCCCGGGCCCGGCGGGACGTGCATGCTCGCCACTCCTTCCTGCGTGATGTGTCCGCTGCCGCCCGCCACGGCGTCCCGGACCGACGATGCCGCATCGCGCACGGCCGGACCCACCTGCCGATCGAATGCGTCCACCGCGGGGCGGGTGTAGCGATTCCACGCCTGCTGGGCGCCGTAGGCGGCCAGACCCAGGATCGCGGTCTTGACGACGAGACGGGAGACCTTCACACCGCACCTCTTCTCGGGAGTTCTGCATGGATTCGAGCGTGCCACCGGGCCGTGCCCGGCACGCAGTCGTTGGCGGGCTGCGCCGATCGAGCGGTACCCACCGGGGCGGACCCTGAAACCACGTCACCC
This sequence comes from uncultured Acidimicrobiia bacterium, assembly GCA_963801105.1. Classification (GTDB taxonomy): domain Bacteria; phylum Actinomycetota; class Acidimicrobiia; order IMCC26256; family JAENVU01; genus JAENVU01. The sequence goes on along the minus strand of CAWDDH010000003.1, from coordinate 1,913,890 downwards.
GGTAGCTTCGGCCGATGGCCGCGCCCCGAGCCGTGCTCTTCGACGCCGGCGGGATCTTCCTCCTTCCCCGGGCCGAGCGGATCCTCGGCGCCTTCGCCCGCGCCGAGCTCGTTGCCCCGGTGGGTCGCCTGACCGATGCGCACTACCGCGCCGCGGCCGCGTTCTCCACCGCGCTCGACCCGGAGGCCGACTGGTCCGGCGCCTGGTCGCGCTACCTCGCCGACTACGTGGCGGCCTGCGGCGTGGATCCCCGCGACACCGAGGAGCTGCACCGCCACCTCGACAGCGAGTTCGCCGACGCCGCGCTGTGGCTCGACGTCATCCCCGAGTCCGTCGTGGGACTGCGCGCGATCGCCGAGACCGGCGTGGCGCTGGGGGTGGTGTCGAACGCCGACGGGGTGATGGCCAGCCGCCTGCGCGAGCTGGAGATCCTCCAGGTCGGTCCGGGTCCGGGCGTGGAGGTGGGCTGCGTGATCGACTCCGGGGCCGTCGGCGTCATGAAGCCCGATCCGCGCATCTTCGAGCTCGCCCTCACGGCGATCGGGGTCGAGGCCGCGGACGCGTGGTACATCGGCGACATGCCCGCGTTCGATGTCGTGGGCGCGCGGCGCGCCGGTCTGCGTCCCTTCGTCCTCGACCCGCTCGGCCTGCACCGAGGAGCCGACTACGACTCGGTCGCGTCCCTGACCGAGCTGGCGGAGCGCGTCGTCGCGTCGTGAGGCGGGACCGGCGGTTTGCGCGCGCGCCCGGCCGGGCACGCTCCGCGGTCATGGAGGACGAACGCTTCGACCTGGATTCCGCGCGGCGCGCCGCCGCGCGCGGCGAGACCGCCCTGTGGGTCGGGCGCCTGCTGGCCAGCCCGGGCAGCGACAACGCGGTGCTCGCCGCCGGGCTGGCACGGCGCGAGCACCACTGGGCCGGGCCCGCCCTCGTCCCGGTCGCCGATCTCGAGCGCCTCGCCGGCCCCGAGGACGACGCGCTCTGCGAGATCGACGCGGACGAGTGGGCCGAGGACGTCGCCGCGATGGAGGCGAGCGTGGAGCAGGGCTGGGAGCCGCCGCCACTGCTCGCCGAGGGCCGCGACGGGCGGCTGCTGCTCCAGGACGGAAACCACCGGTACGAGGCGCTCGTGCGCGAGGGCGCCGAGCACGCCTGGGTCCTCGTGTACTTCGACGATGCCGACGCGTGCGAGGCGTTCCGGTCGCGGATCACGACCGCCCCGCCGGACGCGTCAGACCCGGGCGAACGGGAGACGCTCGAAGGCCTCCCGCACGGGTGACGCGTCCGCAGACGTCGCGGCCGCTCGCTCCGCCGCCGCCAGGATCATCGTGCTGTGCCGACGCAGCGGATCGTGGACGCACTCCCGACGGTCGGGCCGGAGCGAGTCGTACACCCGACCGATGCTGTCGAGGAGGTAGACGCACACGGCGGGATGGTCCGCCGCGGCGAGGCGCAGCTCGTCGTACGCGAGCGCGACCAGATGATCGGGACCGCCGGCGTGCGCCAGGACGAACCGACGGCCGTCGCAGTGCATGTCCGACGCCGGTGGATCGCGGTCGAGGAACGCACGCACCACGGACCCGATGTGCACGATCGCGTCCTGCGCGGTCGTCGGATCGTTGACGCCGGGCGAGAGCGCCTTGAGCCCGACGTCCACCAGCTGGCGCAGGCCGTACTCCGCGTCCTGCTGCATGGTGCGGTTCGCGCCGAGGTGCACCGATTCCCGGCACCGCACCACGGCCGTGTCGACGTCCTCGGGCTCGGGCCAGACGGTGCACAGCCGCGATCCGCGCACCAGATACTCCCCGACGGCGACGTCGAGCCGTACGGTCCCGCCCTCGGGCAGAGTCCGCAGGAGCTTCTCGTGGTCGAGCAGCTGGACCCAGCCGTCGCGGTCCACCCGCACGGTGCACGAGGGTCCGGTGGGCAGGACGTCGGGCTGCACCGGATCGGACGGCTCGAAGAAGTGATGGGACCAGTGGCGCTCGATCGCCCCCGTGGTGTCACGCGTGACGCCGTCGAGGATCTCGCTGATGTCCATCGTGTGCGCGTTGTGGTTCATGAACGCCACGATCGCCAGGATCGAGCCGATGCCGAGGATCACGCCGACCGCCACCGAGACGTTCGGGATGACGGGGCTGCCCTGCGCCTCGAGCGGGGCGCGTACCGAGCGGAGGACCACGAGACAGAACGTGAAGGTTCCGACGACGAGCCCGATCACGCGCTTGTTGAAGGGGTCACGGAAGAGCCCGCTCACGACGCGCGGCGAGTACTGGCTCGACGCGAGTTGGATGGTCAGCAACGAGACCGAGAACGCGATGCCCGCGACCGTGATCGTGGCGCCCGCCACGGTGCTCAACACCGCCCGTGCGCTCTGGACGGTGGAGGTGAAGCCGAGCGGCAGCCGGCTCGAGCCACTGCCGATGGCGTCGTCGAGCGCGAGTCCGACCTGTCCGAGCACGATGCCGGCCACGACGAATCCCATCGGGACGACGAACAGGCTGCCCCGCAGTCGCTCCAGGAAAGCCGAGATCGCGATCTTCATGTCCACCCTTCACCGCGGTGGGGCGTGAGCCGGCGGTGCGACCGTTCGTACGCCCGGGGCAGGGTCGGCGGAACAGGTCGCACCGCCGGGGAGCTTCTGCCCGGCCCCGGATCCTGCCAAACATCACCGGTGACGTCATCCGCGCCCGGCCGCTGTGGCCGCGCCCGCTCGGGTCGGCGCCCGACGGAGACGAGGCCGGAGCGGAGGGGCTACGGTCCGCGCCGGACTCCGAGCCAGGAGGTGGGACATGACACGCGTGCTCGTCGCGCTCGACGGCACCGACGATTCGGTGCGGGCCGCGACCATCGCGGCAGGGCTCTTCGGCGTCGAGGCGGAGTACCTGGTGGTGAACGTCGCCCGGACGGCACTCGAGTTCCCCGAGACGACCACGTTCGGCGGGGTCATCCCGCTCAACCCTGACTCCTGGACGGCACTCGCCGACACCATCGACACCGCCGCCTCCCACGCGGCCGAGGTCGGCGCCGAGGCGGCGGGGCTCGAATCCGCGGAGGTCGTCGTCGAGCACGGCGACCCGGTCCAGGCCATCTGTGCGGCGGCCGCGGAGCACGCGGTCGATGTGATCGTGGTCGGCTCCCACGACAAGGGCCGGCTTGCACGCCTCGTGTCGCCGTCGGTCGCCGACGGCGTCGTGCACCACACCGCCGTCCCCGTGCTCGTGGTCAGCGGCGCCGCGGCCGACGCCTGACCATCGCCGGCCCGGGACCTCCCGCGCCGCCTCACGACCCACTGGAGAACCCCGCATGCAGCCCGTCGCCCTCGACGAGTACCCCATCCACCAGGCGCCGCTGTCGCTCCGGCACGTCCCCACGAGCGACCGCAACTTCTACGACCGCTGCTACTTCAACGCCCACGACCGCACCGGCGAGATCTTCCTCATCACGGGCGGCGGCGTGTACCCGAACCTGGGTGTCGTCGACGCGTACGCGTGCGTACGTAAGGGCGACACCCAGTGGAGCGTGCGGTGCTCCGACGCGCTCGACGACCGTCCGCTCGACCTCGACGTCGGCCCGTACCGCATCGAGGTCGTCGAGCCGCTGCAGAGGATCCGCGTGATCTGCGACGCCGACGAGCACGGCATCGGCTTCGACCTCACGTGGGACGGCACCCATCCGGCGGTCATGGAGCAACCGCACCTCTCGCGCACGGGGCCCCAGGCCATCCTCGACGCGTCGCGGTTCGCCCAGCTCGGCAGCTGGGAGGGATCACTGCGCGTCGACGGCGAGGAGATCGCGGTCACCCCCGACACCTGGGTGGGCAGTCGCGACCGGTCGTGGGGGATCCGACCCGTCGGGGAGGCCGCGCTCCCGGGCCACGCGGCGGACGAGTTCTTCGAGGGGCTCTGGTGGCTGTACGTCCCGCTGCGCTTCGACGACTTCTCCGTGATCGTGATCTGCCAGGAGAACCCCGACGGGTTCCGGACCCTGAACGACGCGACCCGGGTCTGGCCCGACGGCCGGGTCGAGCAGCTCGGCTGGCCCGAGGTCGAGATCGAGTACACGAGCGGCACCCGGGTGCCCGAGCGCGCGCACATCGGGCTCGCCGAGCGCGGCGGCCGGAAGCTCGCGCTCGAGGTCGAATCGCTGGGCTACGCAGTGCTGCACCAGGGGGCCGGGTACGGCGCCGACAGCGGTTGGACGCACGGGACCTGGCGCGGGCACGACTGGGTCGAGGGCGCGGTCTACGACCTCACCGACCCGGCGCTCGTCGCGATGCGGGCGTTCGGCGTGATCGACCACGTCGGACGGGGCACGCTCGACGGACAGGTCGGTTGGGGTCTGTTCGAGCACGGCTCGATCGGGCGCCACGACCCCTCCGGTTTCACGGACCTCGGCTCCGTCGCCCCCTGACCCGTCCGGCCGCGTGCGAAGATCGCCCGCATGCTGCAGACCCACGACGGGGGCGGCGTCCGCGTCCTGACGCTCGACCGCCCCGACAAGCTCAACGCGATGACGACCGCGCTCTACCGCGCCTGCGCGGCGTCGCTCGCCGAGGCCGCCGCGAGCGACGCGATCGGCGCGGTCGTGATCACCGGCAACGGCCGTGCGTTCTGCGCCGGCAACGACCTCGGCGAGCTCATGGGCGCCGCCGCCGGTGAGGCCGGCGAGGACCAGGGACGGGCGTTCGGCGCGTTCATGGACGCGGTGTCCACGTTCCCCAAACCGCTCCTCGCGGCGGTGAACGGTGTCGGCGTCGGGATCGGGATGACGATGCTCCCCTACTGCGACGTGGCGCTCATCGCCGAGTCCGCGCGCCTGCGCGGCCCGTTCGTGCCCCTCGGCGTCGCACCCGAGGCGGGGTCGTCGGCGACGCTGGCGGCGCTGATGGGCTGGCAGCGGGCCGCGCGCGTGCTGCTCTCCGGTGCGTGGCTCAGCGCCGCGGACGCGGTGGCGGGCGGGCTCGCGCTCGAGGTCGTCCCCGACGGCGAGGTGCTCGAACGTACGGTGGCCATCGCCCGCGAGATCGTCACCGCGGGCCCCCTCGGCTCCTTGACGGCGACCAAGCAGCTCATCATCGACGCGCGGCGGGAGCTCGTCGCCGCGGCGCGCACCCGCGAGGACGCCGCGTTCGCCGCATTGTTCGGCGCGGGCGTGCCTGGCACGACCTCCGCCTTCTGAGCGGCGCGGCCGCTAGCGCAACCCGTTCCTCATGACCGCGACGTAGACGAGATAGGCGGGCTTGGGCGAGCCGTCGTGGAACAGCAGACCGGCGTTGAGCCATACATCGCCCGGGTCGTCGGACTGGTCCCGAATCGACTTCCACGCGAGCGGACCGGTGAACGCGGCGAAATCGGTGTTCCACCCGAGGTAGTAGTCGTGCACCCATTGCGCCTGATCGGCCTCGCTCATCGCGAAGACGCTGGTGCCCGTGGGAACACCCGACTCGGTCCCCCAGATCTTCTTGGCGCCGTCCCCGAACTCGACCATGACGTCGTAGACGAACCGGGTCTGGGTGTAGGAGTTCCAGGGGTGAGGCGAGAGCGGATTGGTCGGGAACGAATAGGGATGGTGACCCACCGCATCGAAATACCCACGCGCACCGCGCCGGTAGAGCCCGCGCGTCCAGGTCATGGGCGAGATCAGCACCCCGTCGGCGGCGTCGGGCGCGGGCGACATGCCACCGGTGATGATCGTGGCGGTCGGGTCGACGGTCCGAATCCGCGTGGACGCGTCCTTCAGCATCGCCGTGTACTCGTCGAGGTCCGGCTTCGGTCGCGCGTACACCTGGTTGTTCGGCTCGTTCCAGATCTGCCAGATGGTGATCGCGTCGCGCAGCGACTGGCCGCGCGCCGTCACGGTCGACCGGGAGCCGTACCGCGTCGCGGCCGCGGCGACGAAGCGCCCGTAGTCCGCCGGGTTGGCCGGGAGGCAGTGCCCGAAGGCGACCTCGTCGGCCGGGCACGCCGGCCCGGCGGCCCACGGTGGGCTGTAGGAGGGCGTCCCGATGATCGTGAGACCGTGGGCCCGGGCGTCGAGGACCGCTGCGTCGAGCGCATCCCATCGGAGGAGCCCCGGACCGTCGTGCTCGATCGCGTTCCAGAGCACGTCGAGCGAGATCCACTGCACCCCGAGGGTGGTGATCGCGTCGAGGTCGGCCGCGCGCGCCGTCGGACCCTCCTCGATCAGGAGCGGATCGCCCGAGATGCCGGCGCGGGACCGGACGTCCGCGGGCGTCGTTGTATCGAAGGTGAGGGTGGTCGTCGCGAGCCCCCGATCCGGGTTGGCGACGCGCAGCGCGTAGGTCGCGGGCGGCGCGGTCGCGGGAACGGTGACGTCGACGGTGAACCCCGTGCCACTCACGCCAGTCGGCGCTCCGACGATCGCGCCCGGGACCGTCGTGGTCACCGCCAGACCCGGGACGAAGCCGGTACCCGTCACGCGCACCGGAGTGGTCCGTGAGCGGACGGGCCGGGGAGCCAGGCCGGTGACGGTCGGTGCCGGCGCGCGGTAGGCCGGGCGGAAGGCGTGCACGCCGTCGGTGGAGCCTGCGTAGAGCGATCCCGCGAGAACGGCGGGCGGGGACCACGGCCCGGCGCCCGGAGGACTCGTCCAGAGCGGATCACACGCCAGGGGCTGGGAGGCGCAGTTCACGGTTCCGGACGCGTCGTACGCACGGAGCCGACTCGTCCCCCCGGTGTACACGACACCGTTCGCCACCATCGGCGCGCCCGTGACCCCACCGGTCCCCGGGAGCGCCGGCGCGGACCGCCAGCGCGGGGCGCAGACCCGTGGCTCACCCCCGCAGCCGATCACTCCGGCGGCGTCGAAGGCGTACACCGAGCCGTCGATCAGCACGTCGACCCGGCCCTGCGTCACGGCCGGGGGCTCGGGCGCGGAGGCGGTCGCGGCGAGCGTCGTGCTCCACAGCGGCGCGCAGACCTTCGGGCTCCCGGCGCAGTTCCTCACCCCGGCCGCGTCGAGCGCGCTGAGGCCGGTCGGGCCACCCCCCAGGTACACCACGCCACCGACGACCGCGGGAGCGGTCCCCGCGCCGGAGGCGCGCCAGCGCGGCGCACACGTGCGCGGCGCACCGCCGCAGCCGTCGACACCGTGCGCGTCGTAGGCGAAGAGCCTGGTGCCGTCGCTCACGTACACGGTGCCGCCGGCGACCGCCGGCGACCCGTCCCCCGCGGGCGTGATCGGATCACCCGTCCACAGCGGCGCGCAGACCTTCGGCGTACCGGCGCACCCGGTGACGCCCGATGCGTCGAAGGCCATCAGGCCTCGCGCGCCCGTCGCGTAGACGGTGCCGTACGCCACCGTGGCCGAGGACCGGGCGTAGCCGGTCGGCGCGGTCCGCCAGAGCGGCGCGCACCGCTTCGGTGTCCCCGCGCACCCCGCGGTCCCCGTCGCGTCGAACGCATAGACCGCGTTGAGACCCTGTACGTACGCGATGCCGTCGACCACTGCCGGCGGGCTCTGCAGGAGATCACCGACGGTCGTGGTCCACAGCGGCGTGCACGTCCGGGGCGTGCCCGAGCACCCGCGCGTTCCGCCCGCGTCGAACGCCGAGAGCGTGCCGCGGTCCGAGACGGCGAGGACGACCGCGCCCCACACGGTGACCGGGCCGACCACCGGGCCGGGCGTCGTGCCCACCCACGCCGGAGCCAGGACCGAGACCGTGCCCACGCCGAGCACCGACTCGAGGGCCAGGGCGCCGCTGTGCCCCGAATCCCCGCGGTACTGGGACCAGCACCCACTCGCGACCACGACCAGCGCGACCGGGAGGGCGAGCCGTCGCCAGAACGCGAACATCCAGCGCCTCCGCACCATTCGACCGAATCGAACCCGCGGCATGGTGGCGACCGCACCCGTGCCTGTCAAGACCGCCCCCGACATCGGCATGCGCACGGGCCGACGTGCAACCATGCCCGCCTCCGGCGGGTGTCCGCGGGAGCGACGGACGAGGACCGGTCGGACCGGCAAGGGAATCGATGAGCGACACCCACCGACATGCGGCGAGCGCCGCCGGGACGGTCCTCCTGACGCTCGCAACCGCCCAGTTCCTGATGACGCTCGACAGCTCGGTCATGAACGTCTCGATCGCGACGGTCGCCAAGGACGTCGGTACCACCGTGACCGGGATCCAGACCGCGATCACCTTCTACACGCTCGTCATGGCGTCGCTGATGATCGCAGGCGGCAAGCTCGGACAGATCTTCGGCCGCAAGCGCATCTTCGCGATCGGATGTGTGATCTACGGCGCCGGGTCGCTCACGACTGCGATCGCGCCCAACCTCACGGTCCTGATGATCGGTTGGTCCGGGCTGGAGGGCATCGGCGCCGCGCTCATCCTGCCCGCGATCGTGGCGCTCGTCGCGGCGAACTTCGGCCGGGCGGACCGACCTCGGGCCTACGGACTGGTCGCGTCCGCCGGCGCGATCGCGGTCGCCGCCGGACCACTCATCGGCGGGATGTTCACGACCTACCTCTCGTGGCGCTGGGTCTTCGTCGGCGAGGTCTTGATCGTGCTGGTGATCCTCGGAATGAACCGGCGCACCGCCGACGCCGCGATCGGGTCGCGCCCCGGCCTGGATCTCGTCGGCACGTTCCTGACCGCCGCGGGCATGGCGATGATCGTGTTCGGGATCCTGCGCGCCGGTGCCTGGGGCATCATCACGCCGAAGTCGGGGGCGCCGGCCGTGTTCGGCCTCTCACCCGTCATCTGGCTCCTCCTCGCCGGGGGTGTCGTGCTGCGACTGTTCCTCACGTGGACCACGCACCGGACCACCCGCGGGCTCGAGCCGCTCGTCGACCTCTCGATCTTCCGCAACCGGACGCTCGTCAGCGGCCTGCTCGCCTTCTTCTTCCAGTTCCTGGTGCAGATGGGACTGTTCTTCGTCGTCCCGCTGTTCCTGTCGGTCGCGCTCGGGCTGTCGGCCATCGAGACCGGGGTCCGGCTCCTCCCGCTCTCGCTCACGCTGCTGCTCGCCGCGGCCGGGATCCCCAAGGATCCAAGTTCCCCGAGGCATCGCCGCGTCGCGTGGCCCAACTCGGATTCGTCGCGCTCTTCGCGGGCATCGTCGTGCTGATGGTCCTGCTCGACGTCGGAGCGGGGCCCGAGATCATCACCTGGCCCATGCTGCTGGCCGGTCTCGGCATCGGCGCGCTCGCCTCGCAGCTCGGGGGCGTGACGGTGTCGTCGGTCCCGGACGAGCGCAGCGGCGAGGTGGGCGGGATCCAGAACACCATGACCAACCTCGGCGCGTCGATCGGCACCGCGCTCGCGGGTGCGATCCTCATCGCCGCGCTCACGAGCTCGTTCCTCACGGGGATCCGGACGAACCCGGACGTCCCGAAGCAGCGTCAGCTCGGAGGCCGCGGTGAAGCTCGCCGGCGGTGTCCCGTTCATCTCCGACGCCGACCTCGGGACCGCGCTCTCCGACGCCGGCGTCGACGCGAAGACCGCCACCGCGATCACCTCCGAGAACGCGGACGCGCGCATCAAGGGGCTCCAGGCGTCGCTCGGGCTCCTCGCCGGGCTGACGCTCGATCGCGGTGTTCTTCACCCGCAAACTCCCGGTGGCGCCGATGACTTCACCGAGGCCGGCGACCGGGCTGACCGGACTGATCGAGGCGGGCGGCGGGCGGCGGACACCCGCTGCCCGGATCGGCGTCGCCGATCGCGTGCTCGGTACCATCCCGCCGGTGCGACGCACCCCACCCGCTCTCCTCGCGGCGCTGCTCGTGCTCGCGGTGCTCGCCGCGTGCGGCGGGAGCTCGGGCTCGGGCGTCGACCTGCGGGGCGAGCACTTCCAGGACGAGCGCAACCGGAGGACGGTCACGGTCGAGGCGGTCGACAACGACTTCGTCCCCGCCTTCGTCACGGTGCGCGCCGGCACCGAAGGTCACCTTCGTGAACGACGGCCGGAACGTGCACGACGTGATCGCGGTGGACGACACGTTCCGCCCGATCGAGCCGAACCGCTTCGCCCGCCACGACGAGGCCAGTCGCACGCTTCGACGAGCCCGGCGACTATCCCGTACTACTGCTCGCTCCACGGCACCGCGACCAAGGGCATGCGCGGGGCGATCCGGGTCGTGGGCTGAAGCGAGCCGGCGCGTCCGCCCGGGCTCAGTCGTGCTGGAAGAGCGGCTCCTCCTCGCGGTTGGACCCGAGGTCGCACACCGCGCCGCGGTGGATGCACGCGTCGACCTCACGCGCCAGCCCGGCCGGGTCCCAGGCGTTCAGGAAGTCCGCGTGGCCCGAGAACAGATTGCCGGACGCGAGCCGGAGGTCGTGGCCCGTCCCCGACACCGTGAAGTTCACCGACACCGTCAGCTGCGGCACGTGGACGGCATGACTCGCCGGGCAGCGGCCACGCGAGGAGTACGCCATGTGTGAATGGTGGTCGACCGCGTCGAGGTGCTCGCCGTCCCAGCAGTCCGGGAACGTCACGACGAGGTGCAGCGGCGCGCTGGCCGGACACTCCGGCGCGGATCCCGCGAGTGCGGTGGACGATCCGCAGGTCCAGCCCACGGCCTCGCCCGGCTGACGGGTCGTGGCGGTCGCGTCACCGGCGACGAGCGCGAGCCCGAACGGGAACGGCTCGCACCGAGCGGGGCGCGACCCCGGCAGCGGCGCGGTAGTAGGCCACGATCTCGCGAGGCCGAACGGGAACGTCGTGGTCGTACAGGGACGGCTGCCAGTAGCTCGCAGTGTCGAACTCCTTGTCGCACGTCGAGCGCTGCCGGGTCAGGTCCCGGGGACGGCTCCACGCGTCGGCTCGCGCGGCGCCGTAGAAGTCGTGCCGGTGCGACCGACCCGGCTCGCCGAAGTGGACGATCGGGTCGTCGAACGCGGAGTGGCTGTAGCGGCACGTCACCACGAACTGGCCGACGCGACCCTGCGGCCCGGTGTAGCGGGTCGGCCCGACGGCACCCGCGGGTTCCGCGCGTGCTGCCGCGAGCGCGGGCGCGTCGTCACGGGCACGCCACGCGAGGAGCCCCGCGGCGCCGAGCAGCACGACGAGGCCGACGGCCGCGCCCCGCACCGTGCGCGCGCTCACACCCCGGCGGGCCGGTCGGGCACCGTGATCGTGGCGAGGTCGGGAAGCCGGGGGCCGCGGAAGCGCTCCGGCAGCTTCGTGACCCGACCGGGCATGGTGTCCTGCGCGGGCGGGACCGGTGTGCGCTTCCACTGGGACTTCGGTGGCGCGGGTGGCTCGTCGAGGAACACGCCGACGAGATCGAGCGCACCGGCGTTCCAGTCACCGGCGGTGCCGGTCGCGCCGCAGGGGGCGAGCGACTCGAGCGCGGTCGGCGCGGTCGTCGAGAACGTGTTGTCCGAGAAGCAGTTGCCGAGTGTGTCGGTCGTGGCCCCGGTGTTGAACACGTCGAGGGTCCCGACCGCGAGGTCGGCGATCCCCGAGCCCTCGATCACGTTGCCGACCACGCGGTTCTCGATCGGGTTCCAGAACACGACGCACTTCTTGAAGAGCCCCTCGACGGCTTTGCAGTCCGCGGTCGGGATCTTGGGGACCTTCCGGTCCCGCGTCGGGCCGCAGGGTGTGTCCCACGCGGTCTTCGGCGGTGCGAGATCGTTCGCGTCCTCCTCCGGGTACGGCACGAGGCCGATCCCGGTCCGGTCGTGGTCGAAGACGCGGTTGTTCTGGATCCGCTCGCGCACCCCGCCGGGCACGAGGATGCCGTTCCCGTTGGCGAGGAGCGCGACGTCGATCGCGGGGGCGTCGCCGTTGTTGTTGTCGTAGACGAGGTTGCCGGCGATCGTCGTCTCGCGCGAGGGGTAGCAGAGCTCGTACGAGCCCGAGTTCGGGACGATGCCGGCCCGGTTGTGCCGGAAGGTCGAGTTGACGATGTAGAGGTCTCCACCGGAGTTCGTGCCCGAGTAGCCAAGCCCGTTGTTCTCGGAGACGACCGAGTCGATGAGGGCGTCACACTTGAAGCACTCGCCGATGTAGAAGCCGGCGTCCGGGCTGCCGCCGCCGTAGCTGTGGTCGAGTTGGCCGTGGTAGGCGTCGAACGCGTAGATGCCATAGTCGCCGTTGCGGTACGCCGTGAGGTAGGAGCCGCGGTAGTGGTCCGAGCCGGTCCAGTAGAAGCCGTTGCTCACGAAGTTCCGCGCGGTCATGTTCTCCACCACGACCCCGTCGGTGTCGAGCACGCGGATCCCGTTCTCCTTCTTGAAGCCACCGTCGAGGATCACGCGGTTGCGGTTCGTGCCGCGGATGGTGAGGTCCGGCGTGGTCACGTCCACCGCCTCGCGGTACACGCCGGGGCGCACGAGCACGAGGTCGCCGCGGTGCGACGCGCAGACTGCAGCCTGGATCGTGTCCTGGTCCTGCGGCACCCGGATGGTCTCGACGTGGTCGGCCGCCTCCTCGTGCCCGCACGCCGCGTCACCGGACCCGCTGCTCCCGCACGCGACCAGTGCGGCCCCCAGGACCACGAGCACGATCATCCACACCGCCGCGAGCCGCGTCCGCATGCCGTGGTCCTCCCCAAAGGCCTCGTCCGGAAGCGGGCATGCTGGTCCAGCGGCGCGCCGGCGGGCAAGGCGACGCGGATTGGACTCTGGCCGGGCGGGGTACGGCTCCCCGCAGATCCGCGCCCGTCCGCCAGAGACCCCGAGGTGTCCATGAGCCCGATGAAGAACCTGACCGGTACCGCGGCGCCCGACTTCCGCGCGCCATCGAGCCACGGCCAGACGCTCGAACGTGAGTCCTTCCTCGACAAGGTGGCGCTGGTCCTCGTGTTCCCCCCGACCGACGGGCCCGACGCCGTGCTCGCCGAGTTCGACCGCCGCCTGGTGGACTTCGGGCACCGGCGCGTGCAGGTGCTCGCCGTCCTGCACGACACCGCCAAGGAGGTGCGCAGCCGCGCGGACTCGGTCCCGCTCGATGCCCTGACCCTGCTCGCCGACGAGGACGGATCCATCACCGAGGCGTTCGGTGTGGACGAGCGCCCGGGCTACATCGTCGTGGACAAGGACGGCGTCGTGCAGGGCACGTGGATCGGAGCCGGCGAGGCGAGCGACGTCGACCGCGTGTTGGCGGCATGCGACGGCTTGACCACGGACGCCTGAGGGCGTCCGCCCGGTGACCGGCGGCCCCCTCCCGGGTCCGGCGGCGCCGCCGGACCCGGCCCGGGCCAAGGAGGAGCTGCGCGAGCGCTACTACGGGCTGCTCCAGGAGCTGCGCGTGGTGCTCCCAGGGGTCCAGCTCATAATGGCCTTCCTGCTCACCGTGCCGTTCAGTCAGGGCTTCGAGCGCCTCGGGCCCGGGAGCCGGGCGGCGTTCGGCGCCGCCCTCCTGTGCGCGGTCCTGTCGGTCGTGGCGTTCATGGCCCCGACCGCGCTGCACCGGTTCGGGCCCCGCCGCGCCCGGGCGGCCCGGCTCCGCCTCAGCATCCTGATCATGCGGGTGGGCCTCGCGCTGCTGGCGCTCACGATCCTGATCGCCTTCGGGGTGGTGGCGCAGTACCTCTTCGCCACGCCCGTCGCGGTGCTGCTCGTGGCCGTCGGCGCGCTCGCCATGCTCGGGTTGTGGGCGATCCTGCCGCTCGCGCTCCAGGTCCACGAGCGGCGGACGATCGGACCGCCGACCGGTGACGACGTGGCCCCGGACGAGCTCGACCTCCCGTCCCGAGGGTAACGGGGAGTAACGGGGACGGGAGGTGCTCGTCCGATCAGCGTGCGTTCAGCGCCCGGGTCCGGCCTGGAGGCCGATCGGGTCGCCGGTCATGCCCGCATAGCGGGAGGGGTCGAACGCGCCCTCGACCGCCCGCCGGTGCTCGGGGTCCTCGGCGCGTTCGGGCTCGTAGTCCGGTGCGTCCCTGACCGCCGACTTCGGACAGGAGAGATGGATCGTGCGCTCCTCGTCGTCGATGCGCTCGACCATGCCGGCGGGGATCGTCCGACGCTTGCCGAAGATCCAGAAGCCGGTGTCGACGATCAGACGGCCCGACCCCTCGTCGAACCCGGCCTCGTCGACCTCGCCGATGTGACCGTCGCTGGCCTCGACGCGGTAGCCGCTGAGGTCGGGCCGGCTTGCCGCGGCGGGCTCCTCGGCCCAGACCGTCCAGATCCAGATGTCGCTCATCGTGGTACTCCTCGTCGTCGGCTTCGTCGCCCCGCGCGTACCCGACGCCGGCGGCCGCGAAACCGCGCCGGCCGGACCGGGCTCGGGCGGTTGGGTGAGGCGGCGGAGGGGTAGTGCCTGCGGGTGACCGTCCCGACCTCCCCGTCCGGCGACGTCGAGGACCACCACCTCCGGGCCACGTTCGAGCGGTCCATCGACGACGGCCGGGTCCGGCTCCACCGGCCGCTCCACTCGCTCGTCGCGACCGGGATCGTCGGCGGGTTCGACGTCGGGACCGGAGTGCTCGCCTACCTCGTCGTCCTCACCCGCACTCACGACTCGCTGCTCGCCGCGCTGGCGTTCTCGGTCGGGTTCATCGCACTGACGTTGGCGCAGAGTGAGCTGTTCACCGAGAACTTCCTGGTCCCGGTGACGACCGTGGTGGCCCGGGACGCGCGGCCGCGCTCACTGACGCGGCTGTGGGTCGTGACCGGCGTCGCCAACCTGGCCGGCGGCTGGATCATCGTCGCGCTCGTCATGGTGGCGGTGCCCGACCTGGCGCCGGCCGCTCGGGCGACCGGCGCCCACTACCCGGCCATGGGCATCGGTGCGGAGGCGTTCGCCGCCGGGATCCTCGGTGGGGCCGCGATGACCCTGCTCACCTGGATGGAACGGGGGACCTCCTCGGTCGGCGCCAAGCTCGTCGCCGCCGTCGCGGTCGCGTTCGTGCTCACCGCGCCGCCGCTCGACCACGCGATCGTCTCGAGCCTCGAGATGTTCGCCGCGCTGCGCAGCGGTGCCCCGTTCGGCTACGCGGACTGGCTCGGCGCGGCCTCCTGGGCGGCGCTCGCCAACCTCGTCGGCGGCCTCGGCCTGGTCACGACACTGCGTCTCGTCCAGATCGGCAAGCGCGCGATGGACGAGGAGATCGAGCGCGCGCCGGACGAGCCCCGCCCCGCGCCGGCGGCGCCCGTCGACGAGCTCTGACACGGCCGCCCGGGGAGGACCCCGGCGACCGGACGGGTCAGGACGCCGTCGTGGTCGGTGGGGTCCAGCGGCGCGCGACGATGTCCTCGGCGAGCAGGCGGAGCTTGCGCTGCTCCTGCTGGGAGACGCTGCGCAGGATCTCGAACGCGGTGTCGACGTCGGTCCCGGCCGCCGCCATGACCATGCCCTTGGCCTGCTCGATCACGGCGCGGGACTTCATCGCCTCGGAGAGCCCCTGGCTCAGCGCGGCGGCGCGCCAGTAGGCGCTCGAGTTCGCGAGGAGGATGGACGCCGTGGCGCCCAGCTCGCGGCCGAGCATCTCGTCCTCCTCCGAGAATCCTCGGGCGCGCCGCGCGTAGAGGTTGAGCGCCCCGAGACCACGCTCGCCCGCGGCGAGGGGATCGACCGGGTGCTGTGCACATCGTGCTCGAGCGCGAGCCGGGCGAAGTCCGCGTAGACCGGGTCGGTGCACGTCATGTCGTCGAGCGCACGATCCGACCCAGCCTCCATGCGTCGAGGCACGGACCGGTACTGGCCCTCATCCATCTCGGGCGACTCCGGGTCAGTGAACACACCGGTCCACGGCCGGCCGTCGTCCTGCAGCAGGACGATGCCGGCGAGATCGGCCTCGTCCATGGCCTCGATCGCGATCTTGGCCACGTGCAGCAGCGTGTCGCCGAGTGAGGCCGCGGTGACGAGGAACGTCGACAGCTCGCGCAGCGCCCTGGAGCGGGGGTCGGCGATCAAGGGTGTGCCTCAGCTCTCGGCTCGGCACCCCTGTCGGCTCAAGGGCCTCGGCACCCCTGTCGGCTCAAGGGCGGGATGGCGCTGCGGCCACGATGGCCGGCGCCCGGGATGCTAGCGATCGCGACCGCCCGGCGCAGGACGGCGGGGGGGCGCGGGCGGTGTCGCGACCCGCACCGATCGTCGTGTTGTCACGCCGCCGCGCGCTCGTCGCCGCGAGATCGTCACGTCCGGTGGGCATGCCCCGGGGACCACTCGACGAGACGAAGGAGCAGGCGATGGACACCCAGGCCTGGATCATCATCGGGGCCGCCGTGGTGGCGGTGGCCATCCTGATCGCCGTGGCGTTCGCGCTGGCCACGCGGCGATCCCGGCGGCGGGCCACCAGTCGGGACCTCCGGGAGCAGTTCGGCCACGAGTACGACGTGACCGTCGCCGAGCTCGGCCGCCGCGACGGTGAGGCGGCACTGCGCGAACGCCGGAACCGGTTCGACGATCTCGAGCTCGACCGCATCCGCCCGGATCGACGCAGAGCGGCGACCGAACGCTGGAAGGAGCTGCAGTACCGGTTCGTGGAGGATCCGGGGTACTCGGTGCGTGAGGCGGAACATCTCGTGACCGAGCTCATGCGGGATCGCGGCTACCCCGCCGGCGGCGTGGACGGACGCGCGGAGGCCATGTCGGTTGACCACCCGGACCTCGCCCAGCCCTACCGCGACGCCTACGCGACCTTCCGGGCCGTCGAGGACGACCACGCCTCGCTCGCCGACATGTACCGCGCGGTCGTGACCTACCGCGCGGTGGTGGAGGCGCTGCTCGAGCGGCCCCAGCACGAGTCGGGCGTCGAGGGCACCGCCCCGCCGGAGACCGCGCGCGCGTTCGCCGGACCGAGGGGTTGAGCGCCGCGTCGGTCGGGTACGGCCCCTGACCAGGAGGACGACATGGAACCCATCGGATGGATCATCGTGGCGGTGCTCGTCGTGATCGCGATCGCGGTCGCGGTGCTCGTCACCCGCCGGCGCCGGCGCCACGGGGGCGTGATCGCCGCAGCGGATGGCGTCGCGTCCCGCGACCCGGAGCAGCGGGGTGCGCGGTGAACCGGCTGGCGCGCGCGACCGAGATGATCGGCCTGCCGGTCGTCACCCTCGGCGGCGAGGACGTCGCCGAGGTGCGCGACGTCGTCTTCGAGTCCCGCCGGGGAGACCTGCTCGGCTTCACGCTGAACCAGCGTGGGTTCTTCGCCGGTCGGCTCCGGACGACCCTGCTCGTCGACGACGTGCGCGCGGTCGGCCACGACGCCGTGATCGTCCAGGACCCGGGCGCGCTCCACGAGCGCGACGACGCGCCGGACGCGGTCGCCGATCCGGCCACCGACCAGGACGTGATCGGCGCGCCGGTCATCACCGAGGAGGGCACCCGGCTCGGTGCCGTCGCCGACGTCGTGATGTCGCTCGGTGAGAAGATCGAGGCCGTCGGCTACGAGCTCTCTGACCTGACCGGCGTCGGGGGCCACGACGGTCGCGCCTTCGTCCCCCTGCCCGATCAACTCGCCGTCTCCGGCGACGCGCTCCTGGTGCCGACGGACCTGCAGGAGTTCCTGCGCGACGACCTGACCGGCTTCGGCGGCGCGATCGACGACTACCGCGCCGCCCACGGACGCGGCACGAACGGCGCACCGTCGGGCGCCGACCGCCCGGAGCGGGACCGGTCTCCGGACGACCGCACCAAGGCGGAGCTGTACGCGGAAGCGCGCCGGCGGGATCTTCCCGGCCGCAGCTCCATGACCAAGGCCGAGCTCGCCTCCGCGCTCGAGCGGGAAGGTGGACGATGACCGGTCTCCGTGAGCTCGAGGGGCGTCCCGTGATCGCGAAGGAGTCCGCCGAGAACCTCGGCGCCGTCGCGCACGTCCTGGTCGTCGATCGGCACGTCCAGGCGATCCACGTCACCGGATCGCGCTCGGGCGTGGTCCCCTGGGACGACATCGACGCCATCGGCGACGACGCGGTCGTCGTCGGGACCGGCGACGTCGTGCGCGAGCCATCCGGAGACGACGAGGAGCGCTCGGCCCGCGGCGACCTGGCGATGGTCGGCAAGCGCGTGCTCGACGCGCACGGCGACGATCGGGGCGTCGTGACCGACGTCGAGTTCGACCCGGACGACGGCACGATCCGACGGGTGGACCTCGCGGAGACCTCCGTGTCCGGCGACCGCCTGCTCGGAGTGGGCTCCTACGCCGTGGTCGTCGCCGCCGACGATCGCTGACCGTGATCCCGGTCCTCGGCGCGGACTCCACGGGCGAGGTCGCACGGTCCGCCGAGGGGATCTGGGAGACCGTCCTCGCAGCACTGCCCCGCGTCGGGATCGCGTGGGCGGTGATCGCGGCTGCGTGGGGCCTCGGCCGGCTCGGCCGCATGGCGCTCACCCACGTCTTCGGACGTCGCCACACGGTCAGCTTCGCCACCGTCATGGCCAAGCTCGGTGGGTGGGCGATCACGACCATCGGCGTGCTCCTCGCCCTCGCCGTCACCTTCCCGTCGGTCAAGCCCGTCGACCTGCTTGCCGGGCTGGGCTTCTTCTCCGTCGCTGTCGGCTTCGCGTTCCAGGACATCCTCGAGAACCTGCTGGCCGGGATCCTGCTGCTGTTCCGCCAGCCCTTCGTCGCCGGCGACCAGATCAGCGTCGGCGAGGACCAGGGAACGGTGGAGCGCATCACGATCCGCGAGACCGTGCTCACGACCTTCGACGGCGAGCGGATCCTGATCCCCAACGCCGACGTCTACAAGAACGCGGTGCACATCCACACTGCGCACCCTCGCCGACGCACGAACTTCGTCGTCGGGATCGCCTACGAGAGCGATCTCGACCAGGCCCGGAGCGTCGCGGTCGAGGCCCTGCGCGCGGTCCCGGAGGTCGCGGCGGAGCCGCCGCCCGAGGCGCTGCTGGTCGAGCTGGCGGCATCGACGGTGGACCTCGACGTCCGCTACTGGTCCGACTCGGCCCAACACGCGAGCCGGCTCGTGCTCGACACCGCCATGGCCGCGGTCAAGCGCGCCTTCGACGAGCACGGGATCGAGATGCCGAGCGACATCGTGGCCCTGCAGGCCACGACGAGCTTCGCGACCGGGGTCCGCGGTGGCCGCGTGACGCCGGGCGGTGCCGTCCCGGCCGGTGAGAACGGCGTCAGGCCAGCTCGAACACGTCCGTGAGGTGCAGGACCTCGAGCGTGCGCGTGACGTAGCGCGACGGCAGAACATCCAGCTGCACGCCCGCGGCAATGGCCTCGTCCCGCGCGCGGAGCAGCAGGTTCACCCCCGTGGAGCCGAAGAAGGACACCTCGCGCAGATCGAAGCACGCGGGCGATCGCGCATCGGCGATGAGTCCGTGCAGCGCGGCGGCGAAGGAGTCCTCGTCCGCGACGTCCACCTCCCCGGCGACGACCAGGGTCGGGATGTTCGCGTCGTCGTGTCGTCGTAGGCGCGCCACTGTGGTCACCACCAACCCTCCCCGGAACCTTCCGGGAGCTCCATGTGCATCGGAAACCGGCGATCCGACGATGAGGTCCGAGACCGGCATGGGCGGGCTGGCTGCTCAACCGCTCCCCCATCCCACCGCATCCGGCCGGGCGCGGGCAAAGGCCCGGGCGACGAGGCGGCCTGCCCGGCGGAGGGTACGTCCCGGATTCGCGCGGTGCGCGTTCAGTCGCGGTCGACGCTGAAGGTCCCGACGAGGCGGCCCTGCTCGATGATGTGGGCGTCGATTCGGGACAGGAGCTCCCGTCGGATCAGCCCACCCTCCGCGTCGAGCTCGGTGTCGAGCGCGTACACGTGGAAGAAGTAGTGGTGGATGCCGTGACCAGGAGGTGGCGCGGGGCCTCGGTAGCCGAGCTCACCGAAGCTGTTCGTCCCCTCGGTCACGTGGCGGTCGGGTCCGCGACCGATCTCGGTGCGGTCGGGCGGGATGTCGTACACCACCCAGTGGTCGAAGCCGAACGTCGTCGGTGCGTCCGGGTCGTGGCAGACCACCGCCAACGAGCGGGTGTTCGCGGGGACCGACGCGACCTCGAGCACCGGCGGAACGTCGTTGCCACGACCGGTGGTGCGGTCGGGCATGCGGCCGTCGTGCTCGAAGTCCGGGCTCGTGACGCTGAGCGCGCCGAGATGCATCGTCGCCATGATCAACCCTCCTCGCCGCGTGAGCCTTGGTCCGACGCGGCGTAAGCGAACTGCAGGAAGTCGGCCACCGCGGCCGTCGCGAACACGGCGCCCGCGAGCCGGGCGAGACGGGGCGCGAGGACGTGCGTGAACACGAAGCCGGTCGCGACCCACTGGCCGATGCAGAACGGACAGGTCAGCAGCTCGCCGACCGCCCGGCGCGCGCCACGGCCGCGGACCTGCTGCTCGACCTCTCCCGGGCCTTCCGCGCTCGTCACCACCGCGAACGGCGCGCGCAGCGGGCTCGTGACCGAGTCCTTGCTGATGCGCCGACTCAGCTTGTGCGTGGCCAACCCCGGGACTGCGAGGTCCCAGGGCCGGAACGTCACCGCCCGCTCGCCCCGGATCACCGTCGTACCGGCGATCGTCACCGCGGTGACGTACACGGCGGCGATCGACGCGAGCTCTGCGGTCGGTCGTGGGGGCCTGCGTCCGGGATCGGTCTCGCGGCCTGCTGGATGCACCGGCTGCGCGCTCATCGGGGATCCTGTCGCCGGGGGTCGGTTCGTCCCGTGCCGGATACCCGCACCGCGGGCCGGCCAACCATGAGCGCGCGCGCTCACGCCGTGCTCGACGCGCGATTCGACCCGGCGCGAATCGGGTACGCCGCGAGCATGTCGTCGCGACCGCCTGCACGCATCCGCCTCCTCACCGTGTTCGCGGTGGGCGCGCTGGCCACGGCGGCGTGCGGGAGCGGGAGCGGGAGCAATCCGGCCCAGCCCCGCCCCGGCTCGAGCAAGTTCTCCACCGGACGGTTCGGTGACCTCCCGCAGTATCCGAGGGCGGACCCGACCGGCCCCCGGACCCACGAGCAGGGCGTCACCGTCCGGACCTACTCCGTGCGTGATCTCACCCCGAAGCGACTGATGCAGTGGTACACCGACTCGCTGCGCGCCGACGGTTGGGCGACGGTCGCCGCCGCGCACCCCGAGGGCAAGATCTGGCGGGGCGAATGGAAGCAGCAGCGCCAGCACCTGCTGGTCAGCGCGTCGGCCGCGCCGACGATCACCGGCGACAGCGCGCGGGTCGGCAACACGATCCAGTACAGCCTCTCGCTCGGCGATCCCGGTGTCCCCGTCGCCGGGCCCGACGCCGGCAGCTGACGGCGCGTCGGTCAGCCGGTCGGCTCCCCCGCGGTCGCAACCTCCATCGCCCGCGCCACCGCGCTCGGGCTCCGTCGGGAGCGCGACAGCGGCGCGGGGCCGAACCCGGCTCGACTGCGTTCCGCCTCCGTCTCGCCGCCCCAGTAGCCGTACTCGCGGTTCGCACGGGCCCAGGCCCGGCAGTGGTTCATCACCGGACAGCTCTGGCAGACCCGACGGGCCCGCCCCTCACGGAGGGCACGAGCCCCCGCAGGTTCGTCGGCGGCGGGGAAGAAGAGCGCCGCCTTGTCGACGCACGCCGCGGAGCCGTACCACGATGGCGGCTTGCGGATCAGGGGCAGTGGATCCCGGCGCCGCCGACGCCGGCGCGGGGCCCCGCTCTCGGGCGGCGTGCCCGTGCCCCGACGTGTGAGTTCGGTGATCTCCGCGACCTCGGTCGTCGGCATCGACGTCGTCTCCACGAGCTCCCCCTCGACCAACACGGTGCACGACTCGATCGTGCGCTGGGCCCCAGCTCTACCCACCCCACCGCGAATCCATGCGCGAACGCAATGATCGGCCGACGGTTGCCGGAGCGGTTCCGCGGGTACCAGGACTCCATGGCCAGGATCGGTCTGGTGCTCGGTGGTGGCGGCTACGCCGGCCAGCCGCACCACGCCGGGACGCTCGCGGCGCTCGAGCACGACACCGGCTGGAGCGCCTCGGAGGCCGACGTGATCGTGGCACCTCGCGGGGGCGATGACGGGGGCCCTGCTCCGTCGGAGCCTCACGCCGTCGGACCTCGCGGCCTGGCTGACCGCGACCCCCGGGGCCGACCACGGGTCGCATCCACTCGGACGGCGTCCGAGGTTCGACCCTCTCACGTGGAACCGCATCGTGCACCCGCCCCGCCTCCCCGCACCGCAGCTCATGGCGCGCGCACTTCGGGCCCCCACGCGCGTCCACGCGCTGACCATGGCCTCGACGCTCGCCGGCGACGGCAGCCGCACCCTCCTGCCCCATCTCGAGACGATCGGCCGGGACGTCATGCGGTCCGAGGTCCCGGACGTCGTGCAGGCGTCGTTCCTCGAAGCCGGCGCGCGGATCGCATCCGCCGAGTACCAGTCGATCCGATGGCTCTCGAACCGGGCGCAGCACCGTGCGCCCGCGGTCATGGTCCCCGGCGGGGCCTGACCGGCCACCGGCCGGTGCTGCCGGCCCCATCCATCCGCAACTCCGAGGAGGAGACGACATGAGCAACGAGCTCGACGGCAAGCGCATCGCATTCCTGACCGCCAACGAGGGCGTCGAGCAGGTGGAGCTCACCGAGCCGTGGCACACCGTCGAGGAGGCCGGGGGGACCCCGGTGCTCGTGGCGCTCGAACGGGGCACGGTCCAGGCGTTCAAGCACCTCGACCACGGCGACACCTTCGAGGCGACGCTCGCCGCCTCCGAGGCGGAGGCCGGCGACTTCGACGGTCTCGTGCTCCCGGGCGGTGTCGCCAACCCGGACCAGATCCGAACGGACGACGACGCCGTGGCGTTCGCGTCCTCCTTCTTCGCCGCCGGCAAGCCCGTGGCCGTGATCTGTCACGGGCCGTGGACGCTCGTCGAGGCGGACGTGGTCCGGGGCCGGACCCTCACCAGCTGGCCGAGCCTGCACACCGACATCGAGAACGCAGGCGGCACCTGGGTCGACCGGGAGGTGGTCGTCTGCCGGGAGGGTCCGAACACGCTCGTCTCGAGTCGCAAGCCCGACGACCTGCCTGCGTTCGAGCGCGAGATGGTCGCCGCGTTCACGGAATGAGCGCGGGGGTGACGAGTCGCCGAGGAACGGAGCGTGAGGATGGCACCTGAGCACGAGCGCAGCCTGGACGAGGAGGGCATCCCCGATCTCGGGGACCCGCTGCCGGAGAAGGTCCGGACCGGTGACCCCCAGGAGGGTCTCCCGCCACCGAACGACCGTCCCGGTGCATCGGTCGACTGGGGCGTGACCGGCGAGGAGGAGCGCCACGGGGAGCCGCTCGCCGTCCGGATGGCGCGTGAGGTCCCCGACGCCGAGGTCGCGCCGGACGAGCCCGGGGTGCAGCTGGTCGGGGACGACGTGCTCGACGATCGCGAGAAGGACCTCGTCGCCGACGCGACCGATCTCCCCGCGGGGCAGGGTCACAGCGGCGAGGAGGCCGCGGTGCACGTCCTCGACGAGGACGACCCGGCCGTCATGCTCGACGCCGACGAGCGCTCGTCCGAACCCTGACCGGCACCGCCCCGGCCGTCGAGGTCACGCGCGCCCGCGTCCGGCGGGCGCGAGCGTGCGGACGGCGGCGCCGAGCTCATGCTCCCACCGTTGCAGGAACGCCTCCTGATCCGGGCCCACCTGATGGAAGTGGAGATGGTCGAAGCCCGCGTCGAGGTAGGCCTGCACGGACGCCAGGACGGGCTCGAGATCCGGTCCGCAGGGCATCGATCCCACGACCTGGTCCTCGGTGAGCACCTCGGTGACCTGCTCGAAATGGGTCCACGTCGGCAGGTCCTGGCTCGCCTGCCCCGCGAGGCCGGCGTTCGGCCACCCTCGCCGGACGGTCGCGCCGCGGTGGCGGCGTCGTCGGCGAGGCAGAGCGTCAACTGCGCGAGCCGCGGTCCGGTGCCGCCCGCGGCCCCGTAGCGGTCCGGCAGCTCACGATCGGGCGTGTGACCCCAGTAGCCGTCGCCGATGCGCGCCGCGAGGTCGGCGCCCGAGGGCCCGAACGCACTCACCATCACCGGGAGCGACACCTCCGGCGAATCGAACAACCACGCGTTCTCGACGTCGTAGAACCGGCCGTGGTGATCGACGACCTCACCGGACCACAGGCGTCGCATGATCGCGACCGCCTCCTCGAGCATGCAGAGCCGGGTGTCCGCCGGCGGCCACCGGTGGCCCAGCACGTGCTCGTTCAGCGCCTCGCCCGTGCCGACGCCGAGGAAGAACCGGCCGCCGAACAGCCGCGCGGTCGTCGCCGCGGCGTGCGCGGTGATCGCGGGATGCAGCCGGACGAGCGGGCAGGTCACACCGACGCCGGCGTGGATCGCCCGGGTGCGTCCGGCGACGGCCCCCAGGACGCTCCAGACGAACGGGCTGTGGCCCTGCGCCGCGACCCACGGATGGAAGTGGTCCGAGATCGAGACGAAGTCGAAGTCGAGGTCCCCGGCCCGCACCGCGAGATCCGCCAGCGCCGTCGGGCCGTGCTCCTCCGACGACAGCGTGAAGCCGAACCGCGGGGTTCCGCTCACGGCCCGTGCGGCTCGGTGCGAGGATCCTCGTGCCCCCGGTCGGGCGCCGGATCGGTCACGCCCGGTGCCGGTGCGCGTGGCGGCGTGCCCGGGTCGGGCCACTCGCCGCCACCTTCCTCGTTGCCCGGACCCACGTTCATCTGCCGGGGGACCTCGACCCCGCGCTCGGTCTCGAGCGGCACGCCCGAGTACAGCGGCGCTTCCGGGTCGCGGCCCGGCGCGGTGTCCCCGGTGTCGGCAGTGTCGGCGGCCATCAGTGCGAGCCCGGATCGGCGAGACCGTGGCCGAGCCGCCGGGCAGCCGGCGGCGTGCCACCCGCGACGGTCCCCTGGTACTGGCCGTCGAGGAAGCGGTCGATGCGGACCGGGTGCAGCAGCCGCAGCTGCGCGACGGTCGCCGAGGTCTCCCCACGCACGCGGACCGCGGTCTCGCGCCCGGATCCCACGTCCTGCGCGGGCTGGCGGGCGCCCATCCCCCCGCCGACCATCGCGCCCACCGCACCGAGGAACAGCCCACCGACCGCGGCGCCGATGACCGCGCGGGCCCACCATGCCGCGGGCGCCGACGCGATGGCCACGGTCAGGCCCGCCCCGATCACCGCGCCCACGAGCGCGAGCGCCAAGGCCAGGGCCAGCGCGGGGCGCGCCATGTCGTCGGTGACGAACGTGCCGAGCAGCCCACCGCCCCACGTGTGGTCGAGCTCCTCCGCCATCTCCCCCCGCGCCACGGTGGCCACCGAGGGGTCCACGATGATCTCTCCCACTCGGGCTCGGTCGAGCCGCTCGGCGGCCCGACGGGCGGCGTCCTCGGTCGGGAAGACGGCGACGAGCTCACTCGACTGCCGTGCACGCGCGCTCTCCATGACCACTCCTCTCGTCGTGGGTCTTCGTTCCCGCGCTCGCAGGGCGCGAAACCTCGACGGCCGTCCCCCGTCCCGGCCCGCGCGCGGTCGGTGACGGCGGGTCAGCGACGCGGGCGGAGCCGGTCGAGCAGCTCCCGGGCGAGGGCCCGACCGATCCGGAGCGGCACGAGGCTCAGCCCGATCGCGAGCTGGGCCCACCGGACGGCCTCGCTGACCACGTCGGGTCTCCCCTCGGCCGGCTCGGCGGGGGCCACCCCAGGCGGGGGTGCGCCGGCTCCCGTCGTGCTGGGTCCGACCCCGACCGCCCGCCTGGCCCCGGGGGCGGGCGCGGTCTCCAGCTGCGAGCGGTCCTCGGCCGCACCGCCGACTTCGCGCCAGACCTCGCCCACCGTCGTGAAGGTCGTGCCGGGCGCGAGCGCACTGAGCAGCACCAGGACATCGTCGGGGGCGTCCTGGGCGCGGGCCGCGTCGAGGATCGTCATAGCATCGGCGGGGAACACCGCCGGGAGGAGGAACCGCGCGAGCTCGCTGCGCTGGCGTGCCTCTTCCGCGCTCACCGAACCCACAGGCTCGCGCCGTTCGTCGATCGGGCCCACACCGAGCTCGACGCCGTCGGCGATCAGCTCCTCGGTCCCGGGCAGCTCGGGCGCCTGGTCGTCGCGGTCGACCCCTGAACCTCCGTGCAGGATCTCGTCGACGCCCGCCGCCAGGTCGTCGTCGAGGCGGGCACCGTGTTGCACCGAACCGCGTTCCATGACTCGTACACCTCCTCGGCATCGACGGTGACCGTCGCGTCCGTTCCCGGAGCGCGCCGGCGCGAAACATGCGCGGCGGGGAGCGCGATCGTGGGGTTTGCCGCGCGGGGTCGCCGGGCACGCTCGGCCGGTCCGCACGAAGCGAACGAGGAGCGACGACATGTTGGTGCTCGGAGTGATCCTGCTGGTGCTCGGGCTGCTGCTCGGCGTCCCGATCCTCTCGACCGTGGGCTTCGTGCTCGCGATTGCGGGCGCGGTGCTCTGGCTGGCCGAGGGATCGGGGGCATCGTGGGGCCGGCGCTGGTACTGACGCCGGCGGTCAGCGTTCGAGCTCGGCATCCTCGATGCCGAGCTCGAACCAGACCACCTTGCCGACGTCGTCGTCCTGGGACACCCCCCAGCGGTCGGCCAGGTCGGCCACGATCTGCAACCCGCGCCCGCTCGGTTCCGTCGGCCCCGGTGTCCGCACCGTCGGTGTCCGGTCGCTGGGATCGGCGACGCCCACGCGGACGGTCCCGTCGCTCGGCGTGACCTGCAACGTGAACCGGCCCCCGCCGTACTTCACGGCGTTGGTCGCGAGCTCCGAGGTGAGCAGCGCCACCACGGCGCCGGTCGATCCCGGCAGCGGCGGGAGAGCGTCGAGCACGAAGGCCCGTGCGTCGGCGATCGACGCGGCGACGGCAGGGAACGTGCGGTTCGGGCTCATGGCTCGAGCGCGAACGTGCCGGTCAACCCCATCGCCTCGAGGACGCGCGTCACGAGCGGCGACGGCTTGCGCAGCCGGACCGCGCCGACCTGCTCCGCGGTCCACAGCAGCACCGCGATGATGGAGCTGTCCATGAACTCGACCGCGGAGAGGTCATAGACGATGCCCGCGGGTCCCGACGCGACCAACGCCGCGGACCGCTCCCGCAGCTCGACCGAGTTCGAGAGGTCGAACTCGCCGCTGAGCACGACGACGGGGTCTCCGTCCTCCTGCATCTGGATCTCGATCACGATGCCATCACGCGGGTCAACCCGAACTCCCATCTGATCGCCAGGACCGCGACGTCATCGCCGCCGGTCTCGGTCCCGAGTCCCTCGACGATACGGGTCACCAGCTCCGCGAGCGGCGCATCGGTGCGCCCCGCCTCGGCCTGCAACCGGTCGAGCCCCACGTCGAGCACCTCCCCGCGCCGCTCGACCAGTCCGTCCGTGTAGCCGATCACGGTCCCCGCCGCGTCGAGGTCCACCGTCGTGGCCCGGTAGTGGTCGTCGGACTCCACGCCGATCGGCACGCCGACCCCGACGTCGAGGAAGTGCGCGCCCGCGTCGTCGAGCAGCAGGAGCGAAGGATGACCGGCGCTCGCGACCGTCAAGGTGCGGGCGCTCGTGTCGATGAGGCCACAGAGCACGGTGGCGAAGCGCTGGTCCCGACCCACGTCGGCGAGGCGGGCGAGCTTGTCGAGGATGACCGCCGGCCCACCGCCCTCGAGCGCGTACGCGCGGACGGCGAACCGCAGCGAGGCCATCATCGCCGCAGCGGCGAGGCCGTGCCCCGACACGTCGCCCACGGAGAAGAGCAGCCGATCGGGGCTGAGCGGCAGCACGTCGTACCAGTCGCCCCCGACCTCGGTCCCGGCGGCACCCGGGAGGTAGCGCGCCTCCGACTGCAACCCGGGGATCACGGGCAGGGCCGTCGGGAGCAGGCTGTGCTGGAGCGTGCTCGCGATTCGACGCTGCTCCTCGAACAGGGCCTCGTTCTCGGCGGCGAGCGCGCCGAGCCGGGTCGCGAGATCCTGGGCGCCGCGCCGGCCGCGGGTGATGCGCTCCACGAGGGCGGCCGCGCCCAGCACCAGCAGGGCGCCGGCCGCGGCGAGCAGCCACGGCAGCTGCGCGGGCAGCGATCCTCCCATCTCACCCCGGGCCTGACCCACGAGCAGGAGCTGCCGGTCACCGAAGGGGACGCGCGCCCGGGCCTGACGACCGGTGCCACCGGCCCCTTCGATGCTCGACGCGAGCAGGTGCGACGGGCGCGCGGCGGTCCCGAGGTAGATCGCGTAGTCGAGGCTCGCGAACGCGGAGGTCCGGTCCACCGTGGCCCGCCGGTCCTTGGGAAGGTCCCGTTCGGCGTAGGCCACGTAGGTGGCGCCGGGTCCGGTCGCGATGCCGTAACCGAGGCGCCGGCGCCGGGCCGACAGGAGGTCCTCGATCGTCAGCGACGTGCTCCCGGCGACGCGGGTGAGGTAGGCGACCCGGTCCGCGCTCGGGAGCCGTTGCAGCTCGGGCGTGGTCCCGACCACGACGACCGGTGCCCGGAACCCGTTGCGGGTGCTCCAGAGCGAGGCCGACTGGAACGATCCCTTCGGCCCCGTCTCCGGCGCGACCAGCCGACGGAAGGTCGCGGGGTCGCCCGCGGTCACCTCGGCCGTCGCGACCGGGCCGCCCAGCTGGCTGGAGAGCGTCGCGACCGCGCCACCGGCGACGGTCGCCGCCTCGCGGACGCGCTGACGCAGGAGGGTCCGCTCGTTGGCATCGTGGGCCTGCCGGGCCCCGATCGCGAGCGCGGTCGTGGCGATGACGCCCACCACGAGCACGACGATCGTGGCGGTGTGGGACCGCCGGGCACGGTCGGCCCGCGCCGGTCCTCCCGGCGATGCGCTGACCTCCTGCGTCTGGTCTCCCACCCCGACCTCGTGTTCGTCTCGACGGCCCGACGGCGTGCGTCGCGGGCGCGGACCCTGCGGGGAGGTCTGCCCCGTTCCCCACGGTCACGAACCGTACCGGCCGCCGGCGGGAATCGCCACGCGCCGCGGCCGGAATGGTTCGGGAGGCGTCGGACCGGGAACATCACCCCGACACCCGCTCCCGGGATCCGATGTCTGCCGTCCTCATCTTCGCCGTCGTGTTGCTCGTCGCCGCCGCGATCTCGGGGTTGGCGCGCCGCAGCATCCTGTCGACGGCGGTGCTGTTCCTCGTCGCGGGGTACCTGGTCGGCGCGGGCGGCCTCGGGATCCTGACGGTCCGCCCGTCCGACCCTGCGGTCTCGGCCCTCATCCGGATCGCCCTGTTCTCGGTGCTCTTCACCGACGGCATGCGGGCCGGGGTCGACGATCTCCGCGGCGCGTGGCGGCTGCCCGGGCGGCTCCTCTTCGTCGGGATGCCGATCACCTTCGCCCTCACCGGCGTCCTCGCCCACACCCTCGGCGGCCTGGCGTGGAGCGAGGCGCTGCTGGTCGCCGCCGCCCTCGCGCCCACCGACCCCGTCCTCGCGTCCGCGATCGTCGGTCGCCAGGAGGTGCCGCCCCGGGTCCGCCACCTGCTCAACGTGGAGAGCGGCCTCAACGACGGGCTCGCGCTGCCGATCGTCGTCATCATGGTGGACGTCGTCGCGAGCCGGCCGGTCGACGCGGCCTCCCTCGTCCTCGCGCTCGTGGGCGGCGTGGCCCTCGGCATCGTGGTCCCGCTCCTCGCCTTCGGGCTCTTCGCCGCGTTGCCCATCGAGGTGAGCGAGCAGTACGAGGCGCTCGCTCCGGTCGCCATCGGCATGGCGGTGTTCTCCGCCGCCGAGCTCACCGGCGCGAACCCGTTTCTCGCCGCCTTCGCCGCGGGCTCGACGATCGCGAGCACAGCGCCCACCCTGCGACGTGCGTTCACCCAGTTCGGCGAGCTCACGACGGAGCTGTTCAAGCTGGCGGCCCTGCTGGTGTTCGGAACCCTGGTGACTGCGGAGCTGCTCGGTGGCATCGGGATCGCCGGCGCCGTCTTCTGCGTCCTCACGCTGACCGCAGCGCGTGCGGTCGCCGTCGCGGTCGCGCTCGTCGGCAAGGGCCTGCCCCGCACCGAGCTCGTCACCATCGGATGGTTCGGACCGAAGGGGTTCGCGTCGGTGGCCTACGCGCTGCTGATCCTCTCCGCCGACGTCGGCGGGGAGAACCTGATGTTCGCGTTGATCGCGGCCACCGTGGCGCTGTCGATCGTCGCGCACTCGTCGACCGACGTGGCAGTCGCCCACCGGTTCGCCGCCGAGGCCGCGTGGACGGAACAGGAGGAGGAGGCCGAACGACCGCCGCGCTCGGACTGAGCGCGTCGTGTCAGCAGTTCGGATCCGGCTCGCGCAGCGCGCGGAGGACGACATCTTCGCCGGGCGAGGCCTCCGGACCGAACGAGAGCGTGAGCGTTCCCTTCGCATCGCAGTGCGGGCACCGCAGCGCCACGACGGCGAGCATGTCGTCCGGATCGGATGCGCCCTCGAGCCGGCGGAGGTCGCAGACGGGCACCGCATCGGGCCGGCTCGTCTGGTGGCAGGTGAGACACCGGACCCGTCCGTCGCGCTGGTCGAACTGTCCCGTGAATCCGAGGTCGCTCATCTGCTCGAGGAGGGTCAGGAGCGTGGTCGCCTCGCCTTGGACGTACGAGTCCGGCATCGACGGCGCATCGGATCCGATCGCAGCACCCGGTGGTCGTCCTGCGGCGTCCGTCATGTGCCTGCTCCGTTCCTCGTCCGCACCGCGCGTCCGGCCCGCGCGGTCGTTCCCGCTCGCGCCGCCGCCCAAACCGGCCGGTACCCCGCGCACGGGAGGTGCTCGGTCAACCGCCGGTGACCGACGAAGGCTGGACCCGCAGGATGGCGTCGTCGGCTCCGTTGGACGTCGTGACGTACAGTGCGCCGTCGGGCCCGACGGCCGGTGTCCGGAGCCGCCCGTGGTCGGTCAGCGCGAAGGAGCCGGCAGTGACACGCAGCCCGTCGGCGGAGATGCGCAGCATGCGAAGATGGGTGTCCTTGA
Organism: uncultured Acidimicrobiia bacterium; assembly: GCA_963801105.1. Taxonomy (GTDB): domain Bacteria; phylum Actinomycetota; class Acidimicrobiia; order IMCC26256; family JAENVU01; genus JAENVU01. Next base: position 1,883,108 of record CAWDDH010000003.1, on the reverse strand, counting down.
GGACGGCCATGACCAGCCCGCCGTTCCACCGGCCCCACCTCGATCCGTTCACGAACGTCGCGCCCGACGGCGCAATCGTCGGACAACCCGACGACCAGGTGGCCCGGACCGCGGACGGGTACCGGGCGGTGTCGGTCATCGGCACCTCCTCGTTGTAGGCCGGGTCACCGAAGGTCCGCGGCACGGGATCCCACCCGTAGTTGCCACCGGACCGCAGCAGGTTGACCTCGTCGTCACACCCGGGCCCGTGCTCGACGGCGAAGGCCTGACCGCCCCGGAAGGCAAGACCCTGCACGTTGCGATGACCGTAGGACTCGATCCGGGGGTCGAACGGCGGTCCCATGTTCCCCGGCGCGGGCGCCCCGTTCTGGTCGATGCGCAGCACCTTGCCGGCGAGCGACGCGGGGTCCTGAGGCGCGGTTCCCACTGCGGCGTCCCCGGTCCCGACCCAGAGGTATCCGTCCGGTCCGAACTCCAGCCGGCACCCCGAATGACGACCGAGATCACCCGCGGCATTGACCGGCACACCCCTCAGGACGTCGGTGCGCTTCTCGACGCTGAGGAGGTACGGCGAGAGTGTGAGGCGTGCGATCCGCACATCGGGACCGAGGGTGGAGGCGAAGCACACGAAGACGCGCCGTGACGTTTCGAAGTCGGGAGCGACCGCGAGGCTCATCATCCCCGCCTCGGACTCCACGAGGAGGTCGGCGGGCTTCCAGTGGAGCAGCGGCTGGTCGCCGCCGACGATGGTGAGGCCGTACGGCCGCTCCGTGTAGAGCATCTGGTTGCCGCTCGGCGTCCACGCGACGTCCCACGGGATGGACAGGCCCGACTGCGCAGCCGAGACGCTGAGTGGGGGCGCCGGCACACAGCCGAGCGCGGCGGGCACGAGCGCGAGCCCGAGCAGGGTCCACACCTTCCACCCGGGTCGGTGCCCACCATCGCGATGGCCCCGATCCCGTCGGGCGACAGACGCTCCGACCTCGTGCTGCATGACGTGCCCTCCGCTCCCGAACTGGTCGGTGATCATGACCCGACCGGCGGGCCGGCTCAGCTCGCGTGGCGATCCCGGGGGATCACGAGGACGGGGCGCGGGCAGTGGTGCAGCAGCGCGCTCGTCACCGATCCGAGCAGGACGTCGGCGAGCGCGCTGTGGCCGTGCGACCCGACCACGACGATGTCGGCGTCCACGTCACCCGCGTACTCGCAGATGCGGTCCGCGACCGAGCCATGGGTCCGTTCGAGCACCGCCTGGTGGAGCGGCCGGGTCCCGAATGCCCGAGCCGATGCCGCGAGCGCACCCTCGGCGGCGACGACCGACCCGCGGTAGCTGTCGTGGGCCTCCTGCTCGCCCATGACCGGGCCCTCGAAGCCGCCCGCGTCGGCCATCGGATCGAGCTCGGGATCGATCACGGTGACGAGCGAGAAGTCCGCGTCGGCGTCCAGCACCCGCGACGCCGCGTCGGCGGCGGCGCACGACGCGTCGGAACCGTCGACCGCGATCACGATGTGGAGCCGACCTTCCGCCTTCGGGTTCGACACGGTCGCCACCTTCCTCCGCCGGTCCGGTGAGTGCGGCACCACCGACGGCTACGAGTCCGCCATGACGCTACCCCGTCCTCTCGCGCCGAAACGGGCGGGCCGGATGCGAAAGCGACTCCCGGACCGGTCGTCGGGGGCAGCGGGCGCTCGTGGCCGCGGCCCGTGCGGACGCAGCGTCGCCGGAACGGCTACTGGGCGAGTGCAGCCGAGAGACGGGCGGTGAGGTCGCGCTCGGACTCGTTCAGACGCGCGTGCGCGATCGCGATCGCCGCGTGGTCCGCGAAGAGGGACGCCGACTGGAGGTCGAGGTCGGTGTACACACGCTCGTGGGAGCCACTGAGGCTCAGCACACCGAGCAGTTGCCCGCGATGGATCAGGGGGACGCACACCGCGCTCTCGGCCGGTACGAGGTGACCGTCCGGCGCCTGCCCCGACACCAGGATGGGCACGCGTTGGAGCGCGACGCGACCGGCCAGCCCCTCGCCGACCCTCGCGCGGGCGCGGCCACCCGACGTGTCGCCGACCGCGCACACCGCGGCCAGCGTCTCGCTGCCCTCGAGCAGCATGATCGACCCACTCATCGGCTCGAGCAGCTCGACCGCGCTCGTCAGGATGATCTTGAGAACCTCCTCGAGCACCATCACGGAGTTCATCGCGGTGCCCACCGCCTGCAGCGCCTCGAGCTCTTTCAGTCGGTCCGCCATTGCGGTCGTCTGCACCCGCTCGGTGATGAGCATCTGCGCGACGCGTCGGAGGTGATGCTCCTTCTCCATCACGTACGCGGCGAGCGCCAACACCAGCACCACGGTGCCGATACGGAACGCCAGGGTGTTGGCGAGGCCGAGATCGTGGCCGTCGGACGACGGCAGGAGGGCGATGCTCGCGGCCAGACACACCAGACCGGAGAACGCGATGGTCCAGAGCTGCGCCCGGCGCCGGTCCACCGCTTCGAGCGTCGGCGTCGCCTCGCGACGGATCCCGCCGAGCCGGGCCTCGGTCAGCACCGGGCCCGGCCCCGACGGAGCCGTCACCGGCGCATCCATCACGGCCGTTGCCATGGTGTGAGCGTCGACCGGGCCGTCCCGGGGTGTAGGGCGCGCTGAACTTCGGAGAAACATACCGGTCGAGCCCCGCCGGCCCGAGGGTCAGTGCCGGGGGGCTTCCACGACCTCGTTCTCGATGCGCGTCGGGCGGTAGACGACCGATCCCACCGCGGGGTAGTCGCTCTCGGGGACCCGGAGTGGTCGCGCCACGGTGACGATGTATCGGAGCGACGCATCGGGGCCCCGGACTGCGGATCGGTGCGACATGTAGACCAGCTCGCGGCCGTCGCTCACGATGCGACGGACCGTGATCTCGAGGTGATCGAGCTCGCCCGAGACGAGCCGGTCGAAGCTCGCCGCGTCCGACGCCCGCTGGTCGGGATGGGTCAGCTCGGTGAAGTGCTGCCCGGCGACGTCGTCGCTCGGTCGCCCGCGCACCTCGCCGAACGCCCGGTTGACCACCAGGACCCTGAGGTCCGCGCTCGAGGATCACGACGGGAAGGGCGACCTCGGCGCCCGCATCCGCCAGCACTTGAGCGAGCTCCGCCGTGGTCGCCTCGCCGGACGGGTGGAGCTCGAGGTGGCGGTCCAGCCCGTCGGCCACGTCACGCCGGACCCTGACGGCGACCTCGACGTCGTCAGCGGTCTCGACGAGTGGTCCGATCCGATCGGACATCTGAATCGCGAGGAGCTCCTCGGCGTCGGTATGGGGACGATCGGGTGCGCTCCGGGAGAAGGTGATGGCTCCGCACGGTTGGCCATGGGCGGAGATCGGGGCGGACAAGATCGAGCGGATCGGGTTGAGTGCCAGGTGTTGGCGGAGCTCCGGCCGGATCTGGTCGAGCAGCAGGTCCTGGGGCACATGGGACAGGCGGACCAGCCGTTGCTCGGAGAACGCCGAGAAGGCGAATCCCGGCGTGACCGTCCCGGGGCCCACCAGGTCGAGCGCCGATCTGACCAGCGCCGCGTGCGCCGGACTCGGATGGTCCACGGCTTGCAGCCGCGGAGCGCCGTCGGCGCCGAAGCACACGACCACGCAGAGATCGCCGAAGAGGTCGGCGCCGCGCCGCGCCGCGAACGACAGGACGGACCGATGGCTGACGAACGGATCCGTCGCCATCACCTCGAGCTCCTCGAGCACGTCCTCGGTGCTCACATCCGCCGGGCCGGCATGGTGCTCGGCAACCGACGGCGGTTCGCGTCGCGCCCCGGCCCGTCGCGACGTGAACCGCTCGATCGCCGACTCGGACACCTCGTACCGACCACCGACCCGGATCGCGGTGAGGTCGCCGCTGCGCACCCACTTGTACGCCGTCTGGTAGTGGACGCCGAGGACGTTCGCTGCCTGCTTGAGGTTCATGGTGCTCCGAGTGTCGGCCCCGCGAACGCGTCAGTGTCCATGCCCCGAGCGTAGATCGGGGGGACCCACTGAGATTCCGAGAACCGCCGCACTCATCCTGCACCGTGACCGCGCCGACAATACGGAACGCGCGACACCCCGGTCTGGTTGCATCCTCCCCGGATCGGAACCGCCCGGGCCACGAGCGACCGGACGGCCCGAAGCAGTGGGAATGGGGATTCCCTCACGGCCTCGGGCCGTACGGCACTCCGCGCGAATCCGTTCCGGGTCGGGCGACCGGCGCGCCTCAGGCGGGCATGATGATCGTCTGCAGCTCGGTGTACGGGTCGATGCCCTCGGGGCCGAGCTCCCGCCCGACGCCGGACTGCTTGAACCCGCCGAACGGTGCGTTGAAGTCCAGGATCGTGGCCGAGTTGACCGCCACGACCCCGGTCCGGACCCGCGCCCCGACCTCCGCGCCGTGGTCCGCGTCGGCGGTCCAGACCGATCCGCACAGCCCGTAGTCGCTGTCATTCGCGATCTGCACCGCCTCGTCCTCCCCGTCGTAGGGGATGACCGAGAGTACGGGTCCGAAGATCTCCTCGCGGGCGATCTTCATGCTGTTGTCGACGTCCGCAAAGAGGGTCGGCGCCACGTACCAGCCCTTCTCGTGTGACGGACGCTCGCCCCCGACGGCGACGCGCGCGCCCGCGGCCTTGCCCGCCTCGATGTAGCCCTCGACACGCGTGCGCTGACGCTCGGCGACGAGCGGGCCGACCTGGGTCGTGAGGTCGAGCGGGTCGCCGACGTGGAGGTCGCCGACCTTCGCTGCGAGCGCGTCGACGACCTCGTCGTACCGGGACCTCGGTGCGAGGATGCGCGACTGGGCGCCGCACACCTGACCGTTGTTCATCAGACCCGACATGACCATCTCGTTCAGCAGCGCATCCTCGAGCACGACGTCGTCGAGCACGATCGCGGCCGACTTGCCACCGAGCTCGAGCGTCACGCGCTTGAGCTGCTCACCGCACACCGACGCGATGTGCTTGCCCACCGCGCTCGAGCCGGTGAAGCTCACCTTGTCGATCCCCGGGTGGCGGAGGATGTAGTCCGCGTTCTCACGACCCGCGGGCACGATGTTGATCACGCCGGGCGGGAGGTCCGCCTCCACGATCGCCTCCGCGAGCAGGTAGGCGTCGAGCGGCGTCTCGGGCGCGGGCTTGATCACCATCGGCACGCCCGCGGCCATGGCCGGACCGAGCTTCAGCGCCATGATGAACAGCGGGACGTTCCAGGGGATGATCCCCGCCGCGACTCCGACGGGCGCCCGGCGCACCTGGACCCGGCCGCCGAGCGCACCGGTGCGGTGATCGACGTACTGATAGGTCTTGGTGTAATTCGCGTACGCGTCGAGGACCATCGTGGACGAGAAGACCTGGCCCATGATCGACCACGACTTCGGCGAGCCGTTCTGGCTCGAGATGAGATCCGCGATCGGCTCGGCCCGGGCCTGCAGCGCGGCGCTCAGGCGGGCGATGGCCGCGCCCCGCTCCTCGGGGGCCATCGTCGGCCAGGGACCGTGGTCGAACGCGTTGCGCGCGGCCGCGACGGCCTTGTCGATGTCGGCCGGCGACGCGTCGGGCACCTGGCCGATGACCTCTTCGGAGTGTGGGGACACGACGTCGATCACGTCGCCGCTCTCGGGCTTCACGTACTCGCCGCCGATGAACAACGTGTCGTGGATCTGCACGGTGGGATCTCCCGGGTTCGCTGAGACAAATGGGCGAAGGGCACCGTACAGGCTGTCGGCGCGCGCGGTCGACGGCATCCGTACGCGGGCACGGGCCCCGATATCAGGCGGGCGCCGATCGGACGAGCGTGCCACCATGCGCCACGTGACGGACATCGATCGGCACGAGCGGGCCAAGCGGCGCTCGGCGCCGGCCCGTCGCACCGCGCGCACCGTCGTGCGGGACGCGCTTCGACGCACCGCGGCGGAGCTGGAGCGCGCGCTCGATGCTCTCGACGTCGACGTCACCGGTGAGGCCGTGCACGCGTCGCGCGTCGCGATCCGTCGGGCACGGACCGTCCTGGATCTCGGCGACACGATCTTCGTCCCCGGCTCCGTCGACGAGCTGCGCAACGAGCTGCACTGGATGATGGACGGGCTCGGCGTACTCCGCGATCTCGACGTGATGATCTCCCGGTTGCGTGCGCTCGACGCCGACCCCGCCGTGCTCGGTGCGCTCGAGCAGGACCGCACCGAGGCCGTCGATCACCTCCGGGCGATGCTCGCGCTCCCCCGCCGCCGGGCGCTGGTGACAGCGTTGGACCGCTTCGCGAAGCACCCGCCGACCACCCCGCAGGCCGACGACCCGGCGAGCAAGCACCTGCGGCCGATCGTGAGGGCCCGGTGGCGCAAGCTCAGCCGGGCGGTCGTCGACCTCGGCGGGCGACCCGACTCCGCCGACCTGCACCGTGTCCGGATCCTCGCCAAGCGGTGCCGCTACACGTGCGAGCTGTTCGAGCCCGAGTTCGGCCCGCCGGCGGGGAAGATGGCCCGGCGGCTCCGGACGCTCCAGGAAGAGCTCGGGGCCCTGAACGACACCCGCGTCCTGGTCGCTCACCTCGAGCGCCTGGCGGCGACGCACCCCGATCTCTCCTTCGTGGCGGGTGCGGCGGCCGGGACCGCCACGAGCGCGGAGGTCTCGGATCGCACGCGCTGGCGGGACGCCTGGGACCGCGTCGATCGGAAGCGGCTCCGCCGATGGCTCTGACGATCGTGCTGCTGAGCGTGAAGGGCGGCGTCGGCAAGACGTCCGCGGCCGTGAACCTCGCCGCGCAGGCGGCCGCATCGGATCTCCGCACGCTCGTGGTGGATCTGGATCCTCAGGGCGGTGCCACGTACACGCTCGGCGCGGACGAGCGCATCCGCGGTGGAGCCCGCCGGATCGCCGAACCGGACTACTCCCTGAAGAAGGCGGTGACCCGGACGCCCTGGCTCGGGATCGACATCGTGCCCGCCGACTTCTCGCTCCGCCACCTCGATCTGGACCTCGCCGCGCGCGGCAAGCCGCGCCGGCGGTTGGCCGAGCTGTTGCGCCCGTTGCGCAACCGTTACGAGGTGATCCTCGTCGATTGCGCGCCGGGCATCACGCTCGCGAACGAGAGTGCGGTCCGCGCCGCCGACGCGATTCTCGTCCCGGTCGTCCCGTCGGTACTGCCGATGCGTGCGTTCGAGCAGCTGACCGGGTACGTCCGCGCCAACCGCAGCACGCGGAACCTGCCGACGCTCGGGTTTCTCTCGATGGTCGACCGACGCAAGCGACTGCACCGTGAGCTCGCGGACGGGATCTCGGCGATCGGGCCGTCGATGCTGGACACCGTCGTCCCGACGTCGGTCGCAGTCGAGAACATGCCGATCCGACGCGCACCACTCCTGCCGTCGGGCCGTCCGACTGCGCCCGCACTCGCGTATCGCGACCTGTGGCGTGAACTCCAGTCGCGCCTGCTCACGACACCGGGGCGGATCAGCCGCCCGCGATCGTGACCGTGCCACCGCCGCGGTCACCCGGCCGGAACACGTCGTCAACCTTCGTCGGGAATGGCGTAGGCCGCCTGGTACCGCTCGAACCGCTGCCGCTCGCGCGCCGGGTCGAGCCCGGTGTCCGCGAGCGCGTAGCGGTGCTCACCGCGACCGCCGCGAGGTCTGGCGGCCAGATGTGCCTCGACGGCCTCGGAGAGCGCCGCGGGCCACGGCAACCCGAGCCGGCCGTAGATGTCGCGGATCGTCGCGACCGGTGCGTCCATGAGGTCCACGTACCGGACGTCCACGAACTGGTCGTCCGGAAGGTCCCCGGTCGCGCGCCCCTCGATCGCGTCCTCGAGCATGCGCGCGTACCCGATCGAGATCCACGGTGCGAGCGAATCGACGTCCACGACCTCGCAACGCGTCGACCGGATCGTCCCCATCAGGCTGATGGTCGATGCCACCGACCGCAGCGGATCGCGGTGGATCTGCACCACGCGCGCATCGGGGTAGACCCGGAACAGCGTCCGGAGCTGGCCGAGGTGGCTGGGGGCCTTCAGCACCCAGCGCTCGGCGCGCCGGCGCCGCTGCAGCGTCTGGAGCACCCGTCGGTGATAGCGGTAGGCCTCCGTCTGATCGGCCGCGAGGAGGTACGCCGAGTACGTGGGGATCTCGTAGGTCCCACCCCACTGGTCCGAGAGGAACTCGAGCATCGTCGCGAAGATGCACTCGTTCGGCTCGTCGCCGTCGTTGTGGTGCATCGCGTCGTACGCGGGTTGCAGGTCGGCCCAGAAGGAGTGGACGCCGTGACCGGCGGCCCGAGCGGTCTCGGCATCGGGCCCGACGGCATCGCCCGGCTCCAGGAGCTCCCAGGTCAGCGGCACCCGGCTCGCGGGGTCGAGCGCGAGCAGCTCGTGGAGGATCGACGTCCCGGAGCGACCGGTCCCCACCACGAAGACCGGCTGGGTGATCGCCTCGTCGAGGATCGTCGGGTCCTCAGCCCACGCGGCCCGGAGCAGCAGCCGCTGGCGCAACGCGCGCAGCAGCTCCGTCCGCGCCACGATCCGGCCGGCCAGCGTGAGGCGCGCCTCGTCGCGCAACGCGCCGACGAGCACATCGAAATGCCCCCGCCAGGTGTCGCCGCCGAAGTCGTCGAGCCCGGTGCCGGCGCGAGCGGTCGCGATCAGCTCCTCCGGCTCCAGGCCCACCAGCTGGTCGGCACCACCCGCCGCCGTCGCGTGGGCCTCGAAGCGCGTCACCCAGTCGGGCGGATCGGGCCGGTGCCACGCCATCCGGGCCGCCTCAGCTCCAGCGCCGCTGCGCGGCGCGCCACCGCCGCGTGAGCTGATCCCGGCGGGCGGCCGGCGAGACGCGCGGATGGGTCGGCGGCAGCGCCGCTCCGAGGTCGGCCAGCGTCGCGACGCGCGCCGTCGGTTGCGGCTTCGTGGTCGCGCCGACGTACCGGTACACCGCCATGCCGACGGGCCGGTCCTCGGTGTCGAGCCAGTTCGGGACACCGGGGTCGGTCGCGGCGACCACGATCCGGACCCGGCCGTCCTCGTCCACGAACGCGTCGTGCCCGTTGCAGCTCGTCAGCCGCCGGTCCCACGCGCCGGAGTCGAACCAGTGAAGGTGGTGGATCGACCAGTTCCAGTAGCGCGCCTGCGGCGCCTCGTGCTCGATCACGAGGGCCTCGTCCGGTGCGAGGTCGAAGCACCCGCCGCCGTAGGCGATGCTCGGCGCGCCGCCGAGCGGTGTGGTGGGCGGTGTGAGCGTGTTGTGCTCGAGCAGGTCCCGTGAGGCCGCGACGTACGCGGACCAGTACTCGATCGACCGCTCGACCCAGGTCGCGGCGCCGTCGAGGCCGGCGGCGACACCGGCCGGGGCGACCGCAGGTGCAGGTGTGCCGACCGTGTCGGCCCGCTCGATGGTGAAGGTCGCGACCGGTTCCGCCTCCCAGTCGTAGAGGTACTGGCGGACCATCACCATGCGCGCGGTGGGATCCGTCCGGAGGTGACCGGGGCCGCCGGGACCCGGACCGATGGTGAGGACGACCTCGCCGTTGCTGCCGACACCGAGCGCGGTGAGCGCGACCTCGTCGACGACCCCGGGCTCGCCGAGGTGCATGTCCCCCTCGACGAGGGAGAACAGCGCTTCGTGCACTCCGCCGACGCGACCGCGCAGGACATACTCCGCCGCGGGATCGATCGCGGCGCGCGCGTACACGTTGTCGGGGTTCGGCGCGCCCCACTGCGACCACGGCAGCTCGTAGCGCATCAGTCGCGGATGGTGGGGGTCGGCCTGGTCGAGCTGCTCGGTGAGCGCGAGTGCGGTCTGGCGCGCCAGGTGGCGAACGGCGGCGGCGCGACCGGCGGGATCTCCGACGGCGCCCGGGAACCCCAGGTCGTCGAGCCGGCGACCGAGCCGGTCGAGCCGTCCGGCGAAATCGGTCCAGGCGCCGACCGCGAGGTCGTCCGGTGGGCGGGTGTGCTCGACCATCGATCCACCGTAGGCGGCCCGCCGCTCCGCCGGGCGCGGCCGCGGTCTTCACCCCGGCCGGGCCGGCTCGGCGGCGCGGTCGACCGGGAACCGGAACACGAACGCGGCGCCCGGTGCGCAATCCTCCACCGTGATCGTGCCGCCGTGCGCCTCCACGATCTCCCGGGTGATCGCCAGGCCGAGGCCCGTGCTGGAGCTCCCACGGGTCCGCACGTCGTCGACGCTCCCGAACCGCTCGAAGACGCGTTCGCGGTGCTCGACCAGGATGCCGTCGCCGTCGTCGACGATCCGGAGCACGACCTCGGTCTCGGACTCGCCGACCGAGACGGCGATCCGCCCGCGCGCGTAGCGCTCCGCGTTGTTCAGCACGTTGCGGATCGCGCGTCGGAGCCGGTCCGGATCACCGATCACCTGCCCGCCGGAGACCTCGTGGATGTCGAGCGCGACTCCGGCCCGCACCGGCAGGTGCTGGACCTCGCGGATGACGAGGTCGTCGAGGTCGACCGACACCCGGACCGGGTCGGCCACGCGGGCGTCGAGGCGGGCCAGCGTCAGGAGATCGTCGACCAGCCGCTGCATCTCGATCACCTCGACCAGCGCCTCCGCCTCCGCCACGCGCCAGTCGGGTTCGGTGCGCGAGGCGAGGTCCACCTCGAACCGCGCGCGGAGCGACGTGAGCGGGCTCTGCAGCTCGTGCGACGCATCGGAGACGAACCGCCGCTGACGCTCGGCCGCCTCGTCCAGACGCGCGAGCATCGAGTTCATCGTCCGCGCCAGCCGCCCGACCTCGTCGTGACTCGCGGGCACGGGTACCCGCCGGTGCAGCTCGCCCTCCCCGATCTCGCCGACCTCCGAGCGGATCGCCTCGACCGGGCGGAGCGCCCGACCGGTCACGCGCCAGGTCACCAGCGCGACGACCGCGACCAGGCCGAGGATCCCGAAGCCCAACGACTCACCGAGATGGCGGATGGCGTCGTCGGCGTTGGAGAACCGATCACCGGCCGCCACCACCATCGGACCGTCGGGGGTCTGCACGCGGACGACGGCGATCCGGAACCGGCCGTGATCGAGCGAGGAGATCGTGCGGGTCATGACGACGGTCGAGCCGATCGGCGGAACCGTCACGATCACTCGCGGCTGGCGGTGGAGGTTCCGGCTCGCGGCGACCACGCGACCGTCGGCCGCGACGACCTGGGTGAACGCAGCGTCCTCGGTCGCCGCGGTCAGGGTCGCCGGCAGCTCACCGGCGTGGGCCAGGCTCGCGACGTCGGCGGCCCGGCTGCGCGCGTTGCGCTCCAGGCCGGCCACCAGCGATCGGTGCTGGTTCGCGACCAGCAGGACCGATCCGATGACGAGCGCAGCCGCGACCACCACCGTCGCGAAGATCGTCGTCCGGACCCGGACGGTGGAGAGCCACCTATGCATCGACGTCGATGCGGTAGCCGACACCCCGGACCGTCTGAATCGTGGCGAGACCGAACGGCTCGTCGACCTTGCGCCGGAGGCGACGCACGTACACCTCGACGATGTTGTCGTCACCCTGGAACGCGAAGTCCCAGACGTGCTCGAGCAGCTCGCGCTTGCTCACCGCGGTCCCGCGGCGACGCGCCAGGTACTCGAACACGGAGAACTCACGGGGACTGAGCGGGATCTCGGTCTCACCCCGGAGACACCGGTGCGCCGCGGGATCCAGGATCAGGTCGCCGAGCTCGAGCACCGTCGGGCGCTCGGTCCGCCCGCGTCGGACCAGCGCGCGGAGCCGGGCGAGGAGCACCACGAAGGAGAAGGGCTTGGTGAGGAAGTCGTCGGCACCGGTGTCGAGCGCCTCGGCCTCGTCGTACTCACCGTGCTTCGCGGTCAGCATGAGGATCGGCGTCCAGTCACCCGCCTCACGCAGCGCGGCACAGAGCCGGTACCCGTTCATGCCCGGGAGCATGACGTCCAGCACGATCGCGTCGTATCGCTGCTCGGTGGCCATCCAGTGGCCGTCGGTGCCGTCGAGCGCGATGTCGACCGCGTACCCCTCCTGCTCGAGGCCGCGCCGGACGGTGGCGGCGAGCCGTTTGTCGTCCTCGACGATCAGGACCTTCACTCGACCGGGCACCGGTTGGCCGGGCTCGCTGTCGACCCGGGGGGACGCGTGGGATCGCGAGGCACCCGTCGACCGTACGTGCCGTCACCTGAACGCCGGTTGAACGCCCGGTCAGGCCGCGGGCCGGACCTGCGTCGGCGAGAACGGGACCGGCAGCACCCATCGATCGGAGCAGCGGCGCACCAGGTATCCGTCCGTGGTCGATTCGGCGACCTCGAACCCCCGACACCAGATCGAGCAGAAGTGGTCGAGGACCTCCACGGGATGTCCCGGCCGGATCGCATCCGGCGGCGCCGGAATCGGGCGATCGTCCATGTCGCACCTCCTGGTGCTCCGTACACGGGTCGACGGCACGCCACTCCGGGGCGCCGGGGCTGGGGGACGACCGGCGCCCCGGAGGGGCAGAGATCGGAGGAGTGTCCGATCGGCGGTGGGGCGACCGCCGGACGTCGTGCTCCTCCAGGGGTTACGGCTTCACTCCGCAACCGGCGACAGGTTCGGCCTCGACTGCTGACAATCCGCTGAAGCGGGCGCCGCTGACCTCGCGCCCGACCTCGTGGAGGTCGCCGGGGCGGGCCGACGGGGTCGGGACTCGGCCGAGACCTCGACCAGCGCGGACAGGAGCAATGCGCACGCCGCGTCGAAGAAGCCCGCCCGGAGCTCGCGGCCTCGCAGGTAGGAATAGGCCATCCGCAGTGGCGTCCCCCGCCCGTGGGACAGTCGGACCAGCTCGGCCACCGCCTCGTCCCGCCCGTCCGGGTCGTGGGCGTCGTCGACGGCTCGGCGCGCCGAGCGCGACATGGAACGGCTGGCGCTGGAGCCCACCGTGCGCCCGCGGCACGGTGAACCACCGCACCCGGGCTCGATCGTGGATCTTCCGGATCGACTCGGATCCGGTATCGGGCGTGATCATGACCGGATCGTGCACCGCCCCGACTGAACAGTCGTTGAACGCGACGCCGACCCCCCAACCAGCGCAACGGGCGGCCGACACCGCGGCGCGCACACCTCGCTACGCTGCCCGGCGGGCCAGGAGAGAAAGGTGCCGGGCCGTGCCATTCGTCCCCGAGTCGATCCAGCTCACCGAGGCCGGCCCCGCGCGCCCGTACGACTGGCTGGTCTCCGCGGAGCTCACCTGGACGGGCACGTTCCGCGGGAAGGTCGGACGTCTGCTCGTGCCCGCGAGCCCGGCGGCGCCCCTCACGACCGATCTCGCCTCGATACCCCGCTCACTCACGTGGCTGTTCCCGCGGTACGGCAACTACACCAAGGCCGCGGTGCTGCACGACTACCTGTGCCACTCGTTCGCGGTCGAGTCCGTCGCCGTCTACCCGACCCCGGCCCAGGTGGCCGAGTCCGGTGGCGACCCGACCGCGACCCAGCTCATCGAACTGCAGGACCGCTCCGACGCCGACGAGATCTTCCGGCTCGCGATGGGCGAGCTCGGCGTCCCGTGGGCCCGGCGCTGGTTGATGTGGTCCGCGGTCAGCTGGGCGACCCTCGTGACGTGTCTGCGTACCGGACGCGCGTCCCGGCGCGCCCAGACCTGGGTGGGGCGACTGCTGCTCGCGATCCTCGTCGTCGGAGCCGTCGTGCTCGCGTCGCTCGGCACCTTCGACGGCAGCGTCGACGCCCTCCCGGATCCGACCTGGTTGCGCATCGGGATCGCCGCGGCGCTCGGCGCGACCGCGCTCGAGCTCGCCGTGCTCGTCGCCGGGTACGTCGCCCAGGGGCGGTGGGACCGCTGGCTCGTGTACCTCGGCGCCTTCGGCTTCACGGCGGTGTCGTTCCCCCTGATCGTCACGGCCGCGGTGCTCACGGTGCTGCTCGGCGGCTATCTCGTGTTCGAGGATGCCTGGTCCGGATTCTCGGGGACGCGCGCGGGTGCGGCGGTTCTTCGCGACGCCTCCGCCGGCGGCGCAGACGCCCCGCCAGGCGCGCCTCGCGGCCGTGCGCGCCAGCTGACCGCAACCAACGATCGCTCGGAGGGCGAGCTCAGTCCGGCGCGGCGAGGCTCGCCGCCTTCGTCAGCTCGGCGAGCGCCGCGGGTACCGCGTCCGCGAGTGCCTCCAGGTCGGGGACGAGGTCCTGACACGCGATGAACCCGAACTCGACGTGGTCCAGGTACGAGATCACGGTCACGTTGAGCCCGCAGTCGTCGAAGATCGGGCCGAGCGGGTGAAGCGCCACGAGGCGGGCGCCGGCGAGGTACAGCGGGAACGGTGGGCCGGGCACGTTCGAGACGATGACGTTGACGACCGGTCGGATCCGCTCCCCGATGCGGAGCCGCGCGTAGGCCCGGATCGCCCGCGAGAACAGGACGGGCGCGGCGAGCTCCGCCCACTCCTGGAGCGTCGAGCCCCCGACCATCTCGTGGACGCTCTTCGCGCCGGCGGTCGACTCCTGGATGGACCGCACGCGCCCGACCGGGTCGGCGATCTCGACGGGCAGCGCGGCGAACATCGCCGACACCCGGTTCCCGTGCTCGTGGTCACCCTCGCTCCGGACCGACGTGGGGACCGCGGCCACCAGCGCCTGGTCCGGGAGCTCGTCACGCGCCTGGAGGTAGTTGCGCAGCGCGCCCGCCGTCACCGCCAGGACCACGTCGTTGACCGTGACGCCCAGCGCGTTCTTCACCGCCTTCACGTCGCTGAGGGGCACCGAGACGAGCGCGACCGCGCGCTGGGGAGTGATGGTGCGGTTCATCGAGAGACGCGGGGTGGCGAGCGGCAGCGTCACGTGGATCGGGGTGCTGGTGTCGCGGCGCGCGACGCGCAGGAGGCTGCGGCCGAGCCCGGTCGCCGCCCGCAGGACCCTCGCCGGTTGTGCGACCACCGTGGCCGCGGCCCGTCCGAGCATCTCCAGCTCGCTCGGGACCCGATCGGGGGTCCAGTCCCCCGGCGGCTCCGTGGGTTCGGCCGGCGTGGTCGCATCGAGGTCGAACAGCGTCGCCAGGATCTCGACGCCCGACGCGCCGTCGATCAGCGAGTGGTGCAACTTGGCGACGAACGCCTGGTGACCGTCCTCGAGCCCCTCGACGACGTACGCCTCCCACAGCGGCTTGCGCCGGTCGAGCGGCCGGCCCGCGACATCCGAGACGAACTCGGCCAGCTCCCGCATGCCGCCGGGCGCCGGCAACGCGGAGCGCCGCAGATGGTACGAGAGGTCGAAGTGGGGATCCTCGATCCACATCGGGACCGAGAGGCCGAGCGGGACCTCGACCAGGCGGTGCCGGAACGCCGGCACGAGGTGCACGCGCGCGTCGAGCAGCCGGCAGATCGTCGCGTACGAGAACCCCGCGGGTGCGGTTGCGGGGTCGACCACGGCCACACCCACGACGTGCATGTGCGCGGCCGGCGTCTCGAGGGCGAGGAAGGCGGCGTCGAGGCCCGAGAGTCGCTGCACTTCCCACCTCCCGTCACCGGGATCGCCCGGACCGACCGACCAACCGGAGCGTACCGCCGTCGGCGCCGGCCTTCCCACGCCGGCCGCTTCGGTCGCGATCCGCACCGGGAGAAGCTCACTCGCCGGGGACGGCACCCACGGCGATGCCCGCGAGCACCACCGCGAGGACCAGGTTGGCGGCCACGATCGTCCGGTACCGGTGCGGCCGGACACGCGCGGCCACGATCGCGGCGCCGACGCACTGGCAGAGGTAGTAGCCGGCAAAGGCACGCGAGGCCACGCTGACGATCCCGAACACGTCCGTCCCCCACACGACCACGAGGGCGCCGGCCGCGACCACGAGGTAGCCGATGTTGCCGTGCTGGTGGCGCGGTCGGTTCGTGATCATCTCGCTGCCGCCGGCCGTGTCGGCCGCGGCCGCCGACAGCTGGCTGGCCACCGCGGCGATCACGATGAGTGGACCGAGCAGCGGGGTCACGAAGCGAGCGGCGTGCACGACCGCCGTCTCGTGCGCGCCCCCGCCGAGGTGGTCGAACAGCGGGACGGCGAGGATCGCGAAGACCACGTAGACGATCCCGCTGATGATCTGGGCGCGCCGCATGGTCCGGATCCGCAGCTCCCGTTCGTAGTACCGGCCGAGATACCGCGAGGTCTCGAAGCCCTGGACGACGAGGAGCATCCCCGCCAGGCGACGGACCAGGGTCACGCCGTCGACCGGAACGGGATGCGAGCCGAACGCGTCGACCGCGGCACCCGCGTGTGCCGCGGCATGCGCGAGCATGCCGGCCAGCAGCCCGGCGATCACCACGAGCTTCACGTCGACCGCCGGGACCTCGAACGCCTCGATGCCGTGCAGGCCGCGGAACCAGCCGACCAGGCCGATCCCGACCAGCGCCGCAGTGGTCACGAGCCGTCCGCCGAGCGCGCTGTCGACGCCGACGGCATCGAGCAGGAACGACGCGAGCAGACGTAGGTAGAAGCCGACCGAGATCATGTACGCGATCCCCAGCAGGAACTGGGCGACGCGTTCGACCTCCACGAGGAGCAGCGGCGGTCGGTCCGACTCGAGCAGCGCCTCGCCGTGCGCGATGTTGAACCGGATCGTCGCCCCGATCGCGTAGGCGAGGCCGACGATCACGATCATGGCGACGGGCGCCCACTCGCCGGCCGTGGCCGCGAGCAGGGGCGCGAGCACCAGGAACCCGCTTCCGATGATCGACGCCAGCGGCGTCACGGTGGCGGTCCACGCCGTCGAGGACCGCACCCGCCGGCGGGCCAGTGCCATCGTGCTGATCACCGCGGCCACGCACACCACGACGGCGTTCATGGCGCGCGCCCGCTCGACGCGCGCCTCGACGTGGCCGCGTCCACCCTTCTCACGCCTCCTTCACGACGGCATACCAGACCCGTTCCGCGACGCCGTGCACCAGGTCACCAAGGCGTGACAGCCGCCGGTAGGCCTCGCGCCGGCCGGTGACCTCGCCGAGATCGGTGACCTCCAGGAGGGCCGACATCGCGGCGCGGTATACGCGCTCGACGGCCCGGTGGCTCTTGATCGCGTCGTCCGCCCGCTCGGTCGCGCCGTCGGCACCCCCGAGACTCGAGAAGGCCGCCGCCAGGCTGCGCGCTCCGCTCGCGAGGTGACCGGCCATGTCGTGCATCGGTGGGTCGGGCCGCATGCCCATCACCTCCATCTCCCGGACGAGGTCCTTCGCTCCGTTCAGGAGCTCGTCCAGGTTGGCGGACAGCGTGAAGACGTCCTCGGCATCGAGCGGGGGCGAAAAGGCGTCCCGGAGCGCCCGCCACAGCGCGCGCTTCGCGTCGTCCGCTCGGTGCTCGCACGCGCGCACGGTCGACGCCGCGGCGTCGTCACCCCCCGACCACGCGACGAGCGCGTCCAGACCTTCGACCGTGATCGCGGCCTGCTGGGAGAGCATGACGAGCAGCTCGGGGCTCTCCGGCAGGAACCAGTGTCGAACGCTCACGTCAACCACCTCCAGGGGACGAGTGCCAGCGCGGCGAACGCCGCGGCGGCCGGGACGGTCACCAACCAGGCGAGCAGCATCGACCGGACGAGCCGCCAGCGCACGTGACGCCAGCGGCGCCGGCCCCCGCCGACACCGACGACCGACGACGCGACGACCTGGGTCGTGCTCACGGGCGCGCCCACCAACGAGGCACCGAGGATGACCGCGACCGATCCCGTCTCGCTGGCCAGACCGTCGATCGGCCGGAGGCGCACGATCCGCCGGCCGATGGTCCGCACGATCGGCCACCCTCCGAACGCGGTCCCGATCGTCAGCGCGCAACCGCACGCGAGCTCGACCCACAGGGGCACCGACCCGTGACCGATCTCACCGGCGGCGACGAGCAACGCGACGACGATCCCGACGGACTTCTGCGCGTCGTTCGCGCCGTGGCTGATCGCGAGGCCCCCGGCCATCACCCATTGGCACGCGCGGACGGGGCCGCGGACGGCGTTCGTGAGCGGGCGCGTGGCGCGGCGCGCGACCCGGTCGGCGCCGAACCCGGCCACCAACCCGAGCAACGGCGCCAGCGCGAGCACCGCGGTCACGCCCCACACACCGACCGGACGCACGCCGTCGAACCCTCCCCAGGCCACGGCGCCGGTCCCGCCCTCCACGATCGCGGCCCCGACGAGCCCCCCGAGCAGCGCGTGGCCAGAGCTCGACGGCAATCCGCGTGACCACGTGAGCAGGTTCCAGACCACGGCACCGGTCAGCGCCGCGCCCAGCACGCGCGTCACATCCGCATCGGGCACGGTCACGATGCCCGCGACCGTGTCGGCCACGGCCTGGCCCAGCACGAGTGGGCCGACCACGTTCCCGAGCGCGGCGAGCACCACCGCCGGTCCCGGTCGCGCGGCGCGGGTCCCGACCAGGGTCGCGATCGCGTTCGCGGCGTCGTGCAGACCGTTGGTCGCCGAGAACGCGAGCGCAGAGCCCACCGCCACCACGAGACCGACGTTCATCGACGGCAGTCTCTCGCTTCCTCGGCCGGCCCGGCGGGTCTCACCCGCCCGGCGGCGAATCCGAGGCACGCCCCCCGGGCGCGATGCCGAGGTCGGCAGTGACCGCGCGAATGTGT
Organism: uncultured Acidimicrobiia bacterium; assembly: GCA_963801105.1. GTDB lineage: Bacteria > Actinomycetota > Acidimicrobiia > IMCC26256 > JAENVU01 > JAENVU01. The sequence continues at coordinate 1,864,551 of CAWDDH010000003.1, read as the reverse complement.
GCGAGGCCCTCGGACACCGAATCCGTCACGAGCAACTCGTCGAGATCGATGGCGTCGACGGTGTGCGCACCGAGGAGACGGTCCCGGAGGACCGCGAGGATCGGTTCCCAGAACTCGGTCCCGAGCAAGACGATCGGGAACCGGACGATGGTCCCGGTCTGGATGAGGTTCGCGGCCTCGAACACCTCGTCGAAGGTCCCGAGCCCGCCGGGCAGGGCGACGAAGCCGATCGAGTGCTTGACGAGCATCACCTTGCGGACGAAGAAGTGCCGAAAAGTCAACACCTGGTCCACGTAGGGATTCGGCTGCTGCTCCACGGGCAGACGGATGTTGCAACCGACCGAGCGCCCGCCGGCCTCACGCGCACCCCGGTTCGCGGCCTCCATCAGCCCCGGACCAGCGCCGGTCATCACGGTGTAGCCCGCACGGGCCAACGCCGCGCCGAGCTCCCGACCGAGTGCGTAGGAGGAATGCCCGGCGTCGAGTCGGGCGGAGCCGAACACGGTGACGCACGGCCACAGGTCGTGCAGCCCCTCCGAGCCGCGGAGGAACTCGGCGAGGATCCGGAACGCGCCGCGGGTGTCGTCGAGCCGGGACTCCGGACCGACGAGGTAACGCTCGGGGTCCCGGGCCGGCGGGAAGGACCTGCGATCGTTCACGCGCCCGGAGGCTAGGCGCCGAGCGGCAGCTCGCTGCGAGCACCGCGAGGGCGCGGCCGATGTTGCATCCCGGCCCCGTCGGCGTGAGGCAGCTGAAGAGCAGGTGGCCGGAGCACGGTCATGCGGTGGCCGCGTGGGGGCCCACGCGTCACGACACGTCGAGCACCGCCCGGAACGGCCGGTGGTCGGAGCCGATCGACTCGAGGTCGCCGACGGTCCGGAGATGCAGCTCGGGCGAGATGAGCACGTGGTCGAGGCGCGCGACGAGCGCGGGGAACCAACCGGGCAGCCACGGTACCGTGCCCCACGAGGGCTTGAGCGCCCGGCCGACCATCGCGTGGCCGTCACGGAACCGGCCGTGCAGCAGCTGCTCGAACGGCACCTGCATGTTGCCGGCGTTGAAGTCGCCGAGCACGATCGCGGGACCGTCGAGATCGTCGAGCACGGCGCGGAGTGTCCGGAGCTGGCTCCGCCACCGCCGGAACGTCCCCGGCGTCGACGGCGCGTCCGGGTGCACCGCCCGGACCGCCACCCGCGCACCCCGGTCGACCCACGTGGCGGCGACCAACCGGAGCTCGTCGTGCTGCTCGACACTCGCGTCCTCGAGGGGCGTACGCGAGAAGATGCCCGCCACGTAGTCCCCGGCCACGGGCTCGGGATGGATCCGCGAGGGGAACTGCTCCGCGCCACCGAGCCGGTCGAACCGATCGAGGAGATCAGTCGACAGCTCGGTCATGACGAGCAGGTCGGCACCGCTGTCGAGCAGCTGGCGAATGGCGGCGTCCGGTTGCGGGTTGGCCACGTAGAGGTTGGCCAGCGCGACGGTCACCGACGCGCGCGGCCAGCCGAACCCGACCGAGCGCCGGTCCGGTAGGAGCTTGGGGACGAGGAGTGGCAGCCCGGTCACGACGACGCCCGCACCCGCACCGGCGAGCAGCGGATGACCGGTCACGAGCGCGACGACGGCCACGAACGCCGAGGCCATCACACCCGGGGGCACGACGAGCTGCAACCCGGCGATCACGAAGGTCGGGCACCACCCGAGCAGGCTGGTCGCGGTGCCCGCGAACGAGCCGGTCACGACCATCCAGCCGATGATCCCCGCGAGAACGGTCAGCTGCTCACCCAGGCCGTGGCCTCGTCGAGCGCCGCGACGCCGAACACCTGCACCTCGCCGGGAACCATCCAGCCGAACAACGACGCCAGATGGTGGATCCATTCGGCGTCGGACACGAGGGCGAGTCGCTCCCATGCCTTCCAGTGCTCCAGACCGAGCTTGGTGTCCTCGAACATGGCGCTCGCCGAGATCCCCTCCCACTCGGGACCGAGGACCACGAGCACGCGCGCCGTGCCCGTGCGGTCGATGAGATCCTCGACCGCGGGGATGAGGGTCGTGCGGTAGTCGTCGGTGTGGATCTTGCCCTGCACCGTGAACCCGACGACGGAGTCGGGGAGCCCGTGGATCGGAGTGAACATGCGGAACCCCCTCGATGACGGGGTCGTGAGGCGACGAAACGCTACCCCAATCCTTCGGTCACGCGGGCCGACGACCGGACACCGGCGCCCACCGACGTCCGGCGGATGAAGACCTGACCGCGCACGCCGCCCGCCGGTGCCGTCCGGCAGGTCGCTTCGACTCTGCCGCGCGTCGGTCAGCTCGACGGCTTCGTACCCGCCACGATCCGTGCGACGCCACCGAAGCAGGGAAAGTCGCGGATCTCGTAGTCGAGGGAACGCGCCCTCGAGGGGCTCCCAGAACCGACGGGTCGAGTCCGCATTCGCGACGATCGAGAAGAAGCGGTCCGCGAACCGACTCGTGCGCTTCCCCTCGAGGAACAGGTCCATCACGACGTAGCGCCCGCCGGCCGCGAGCAGCCCGTAGGTCCGATCGAACACGTCCTCCCAGTCGGGCATCACGGTCATGCCCAGCATGGAGATCACGGCATCGATCGTCGGTGTGGCGAGCAGGTCCCGGGTGATGAGACGGGCGTCGGACTCGATCACCGTCACGTGGCCCCACCCGGCCCGGTCGATCTTGGCTCGCGCCCGCGAGAGCATTCCGGGCGAGAAGTCACAACCGACGATCCGACCCGTCCGGCCCACACCGAGGTTCAGGAACGGAAAGTTCGCGCCGGTTCCACACGGCACGTCGAGGACCGTCTGGCCCGTGCGCAGGTGCAGCATCTCGACGGCATCGATCCGGTGCTGGCGATGGAGTGGTTCGGTCGTGAGGTCATAGACGGAGGAGAACACGTCGTAGTGCTGGATCCGCCTCATGCGACCGGGAAGGTACCCCTGCGGTCGACGGTGGGCACCGTCGCGCCGCCCACCCCGACTCCGCCGGTGGCGAGGGCAGCGCGACGACACGCGGAGCCGGGACCTTCGTCCCTGCCACGAACGGCCGGCACCTGGGATGATCGTCGAACGGGACGGCTCACATCTCGGGGAGAGGAGCGGCGCGCGATGCGACGCATGTCGGGCACGGACTCCCTGTTCCTTGCAGGTGAGACACCGAACTGGCATCAACACATCGCCGGCCTCGTCGTCCTCGACCCCTCGATGACTCCGGGCTACGGATACGAGACCGTCGCCCGCAGCGTCGGCCAGCGGCTGGCGCTGATCCCGAAGCTCACCTGGAAGCTCAAGACGGTTCCGCTCGGGCTGGACCGCGCCCATTGGGTCGACGACGAGTCGTTCGATCTCCGACGCCACTTCCACCGGATGACCGTTCCGGCCCCGGGCGGCCCTCGCCAGACCGCCGAAGCCATCGCTCCGATCCTGGGCCGCCAGCTCGACCGGCGCTTTCCGCTCTGGGAGATGTGGTACCTCGACGGCCTGGCGAACGGCCGGGTCGCGGTGCTGATGAAGATGCATCACTGTCTGCTCGACGGCGGCGCGGGGAGCGTCCTCGCGACGCTGCTCTTCGACATCGAGCCCAACCCGGCGGCGGCCGCCGAGATGCCGCCCCCACCCGAGCCCGAGCCGCCGCCGAGCGACGTGCGCCTCCTCGTCGGGAGCCTGGTCAACGTCGCCGGGATCCCCCTGCGGCGCGCCCGGTACCTCGGTCGGATCGTCCAGCGCGGCATCGACATCGTCGGGCACGTGGTGTCGGGCAAGGGGCGACCCGATCTGGGCACGTTGCTCCAGGCACCGAAGACGTCGTTCAACGCGCCGATCGGGCCGCGCCGCTCGCTCGCGTTCAGCAGCGTCGCGCTCGCCGACGTGAAGGCCGTCGCTCACCGGTTCGACGTGAAGGTCAACGATGTCGCCCTGGCGCTGTGCGCGGGGGCCATCCGCTCCTACCTCGAGGCTGCCGGTGAGCTTCCAGCCCGTGAGCTGACGGCGGGCGCACCGGTCTCCCTGCGCCGGTCCGGGGACGCGTCGATGGACAACCAGCTGTCGTACCTGGTGATGCCGCTCGGCACCCAGTATGCGGACCCGGTCGAGCGATTGAGGCACATCGCGGAGCAGAGCCACGCGGCCAAGGACGTGCACCACACGATGCGGTCACATCCGATCGGCTCGATCGCGGAGACCGCGACCCCGTTCGTGCTCGGATCGCTCCTGCGACTTGCGTACGAGACGCACGTGCTCTCCTACATCCCCGGCATGATGAACACCATCGTGTCGAACGTGCCCGGACCGCCGATGGACCTCTACCTCGCGGGTGCGAAGCTCGCCGGCATCTTCTCGGCGAGTGTGCTGCTGGACTGCATGGGTCTCAACATCACTCTGTTCACATTCGGCGATCGGGTCGACTTCGGGCTGCATGTGGACCCGGACCTCGTCGAGGACCCATGGTCGATCGCCGAGGCGATTCCGGCCGCGCTGCAAGAGCTGATGCGCGCCGCGGAGCTCGGCGAGCCCACCGAGGTCCCGGACGCGTTCGGGTTCACGTCCGTGGACCTCACCGCCGAGCACCGTGCCGACGTCGCAGCACCCAGCGAGCACGTGGGCGCCGGATCCCCGGGATGATCGCGGTGCCGTCCCTGCGACGCGTCGCCGACGCCGGGTCCGACATCTCCGCCGGCTTCGGCCGCGTCGTGCACTTCGTCCGTTCGTTGCACGCCCGACGGGACTCCGTCTCGGGGTGGGCGGCGGCGCGGCTCGGGGCCGCGGCGGTGCTCGACGAGACGCTGCTCACCACGTTCCAGATCGTGCGCTCACCTCCCACTCAGGACCACTTCGCGTCACGGCTCGACGGCGCGACGGAGCTGCTCGAGTTCCTCGGTCAGCAAGCGTCGGTCGGCGACTCGCGGTACCACGAGCGCCCCGGACCGGCCGAGTTCTCGGGGGTCGAGCGACGCGTCGGACACGTCCGGTTCCGGCACGCTTCCTTCCCGAGCCGCTACCAGCCACCGGATTCGGTCCCCGGATCGGAACGGTTCCGCCAGCAGACCGACAACCGGGTCGCGCACGCATGGATCCTCGCTCACGATCGACCGGCACCGTGGATCGTCTGCGTGCACGGTGCCGGGATGGGCGACCCCCTCGCGGACATCTTCGCCTTCCGCGCCGGCGCACTCCACCGGGCCGGGTTCAACGTGGCGATCCCGGTGCTCCCCCATCATGGTCCGCGCGGGGCCGGCCGGCTCGCGACGGGGTTCCCGACCGACGACCCGACGCTCAACTTCCACGGTGCTGCTCAGGCGATCACCGACGTCCGGGCCGTGCTCGTGGCGATCGAGGAGCGGGACGAGCCGGCGATGCTGTACGGGATCTCGCTCGGGGGCTACGTCGCCGCGGCCGTCGCGGCGCTCGAACCCACGGTGCACGGCATCGTGGTCGGCGTTCCCGTGGTCGATCTTTCGGCGTTGCTCCGCCGGCACGCCCCGGAGCGCTTCGTCCGCAATCCGCTGTTCGAGCCCTTGTGCGTGGCCTCCGAGCTGCTCGAGTCCTACTGCTCGCCGCTCGAGCTGCCCGTGCCCTCCGCGCGAATCCGCCGCGTGTGGGCAGGACGCGCGGATCGACTCGTCCAGCCCGATCAGGTCGAACGGATCGTCGAACGGTGGGGCGACTCCACCACCTGTTGGTACCAAGGCGGCCACATGGGATTCCTCGGGCTGCCCCGGATCCGCCGCTTCACCCGCGAGGCCATCGTCGATTCCGGCCTCGGTGAGCTCCACCGAGGCCACCTCCGGGCCCGATCGGTCGCCGCGATCCGGGCCGGCGCCGCGTGACCGGGCGAAGGCAGGTCCCGGGACCCGGGACCCGACCCGCTCACCCCGTGCCCGCGCCCGAGGCGGAGAGCAACTCGTCGTAGTCGGACCGGAGCGCTCGGGCGAGATCCCAGACGTCGTCCACGTGGTCCGCGCACACGAGGATCGCGACGGTCAGCTCCCCCGCGTAGCTCCACGCCGTGAAGTTGATCCCGATCCCCTCGACGAGCGGTCCGACCGAGATCAACCGGTCGAGGCGGGCACCATGGCGGTAGAGCGGCGCTCCGGAGGCCCGAACGCTCGAGACGATCGCGTTGTAGCTCGGACGGCGGACGAAGCGCCGCACCACGCGCGGGAGACCGAACGTCACGAGGCGGAACAGTCGCCAGTACTCGGCCCACGCGTGCTGCAGCTCCGGGTCGGTGGCCGCGAGCTCGGCCCTCGCGTCGTGGGCGCTCGTCGAGACCGCCCGGAGCCGATCGAGTGGATCGACCACGTCGGTCGCGAGCGGGAGGTACCACGACGCGACGCGGTTGCCCCACGTGTGGTGCTCGTCGGCGCCGCGGACCGAGACCGGCACGGCGGCCGTGAGGGTGCGATCCGGGAGCCCCCCGCGGTCGAGGAGGTACCGACGCAGGGCCCCACCGGCCATCGCGAGCAGCACGTCGGTCACACTCGCTCCGTGAGCCCGGCCGACGGCCTTGACGGCAGCGAGGTCGAACGACTCGTAGGCGAACGCACGCCTCGGCGTCAGCGGCGCGTCGAAGCAGGTATGCGGTCCGGCAAAGGGCTTCGCGTGCGCGTCCCGTCCGGCGCCGCGCCGGAACCGGCGCGCCCGGCGCGCCACGATCATGGTCTGCGCGAGCAGCCGCGGGAGGCGTCGCGTCATCTCGGCGATCTCACCGAGCGTCTCGTGCCATTGCTCGCGCCGCGTCGGGAAGCGGTCGGCCACGGCGGAATGGTCCGCGATCGGGGTCTCGCCCGGTTCGGCCGTGAACGCCGCGGCGAGCAACTCGCCGCTCGAGATGCCGTCGGCCACTGCGTGGTGGATCTTGGCCACGTACGCGATCCCACCGCCGCGCAACCCGTCGACGAACCACACCTCCCACAACGGCCGGGTCCGGTCGAGGGGCAGCTCGGCGATACCCGAGATCGCCGCACAGAGCTCGCGGCGACCACCGGGCGGTGGGAGCGTGAGGCGATGGAGATGGGTTGCGAGATCCTCGACCGTGGTCTCCACCCACGAGGGATGACCGAGGTTCGCCGGGCTCGGGACCAGGAGCCAGCGCAGGGGCTCGAGAAGATCCACCGCTTCCCGCATCTGTTGGTGGAACGCGTCGAACGTCACCGGGACCACGGCACTCGTCGGATCGACGATTGCGATCTTCAGCGTGTGCTGCGGGTGCGCGGGGGTCTCGTTGAAGATGAAGAGACTGTCCGCCCCGCTCAAGCGGTGCACGTCAGCCCGCTGCCGCGTCGCGCGCGGCAACGGCGCGCGCCCACGCATAGTCGGCCTTGCCGTTCGGTCCGCGCTCCACGACGTCCACGAACACGATCGTCCGCGGCAGCTTGTAGCCGGCGAGGTGCGCGCGACAGTGCTCCTGCAGCTCCTCGAACGAGACGTCACCACCGGGTCGCCGCGACACGACGGCGGTGACCCGTTGACCCCAGCGCTCGTCCGCGACGCCCACCACGACCGCGTCGTAGATGCCCGGATGGCCCTTGAGGACCTGCTCGACCTCCTCCGGGTAGACCTTCTCGCCCCCGGTGTTGATGCTCACCGAGCCCCGGCCGAGCAGGACGATGACGCCGTCGGGCTCGACCTTCGCCGCGTCACCGCTCACGGCCCACCGCTCGCCGTTTCTGGTCACGAACGTCGCGGCCGTCTTCTCCGGATCGTTGTGGTACCCGATCGGGAGGCGGCCGCGCCGGACCAACTGGCCCACGGTGTCGGTACCGGGGACGACCGGGACGAAGTCGTCGTCGACGACACACACGGCGTCGCCCGCCACGAACCGCGTCGACTGGTCGACCGGCGCGCCGGGAAGACGCGCGCGGGTTCCACTCACGCCCGTCTCGGTGGACCCGTAGCCGTCGATCGTGATCACGTTCGGGAGGAGTGCGGCGATCTGCTCCTTGCTGGCCGGGGAGAGCACCGCGCCGCCGGAGGCGAACACGAAGAGCGAACCGACGTCGTGGCGGTCGGGATGGGCCGCGAGGAAGTCCAGCAGTGGGCGCGCCATGGCGTCACCGACGACGGTGAGCACGTTCACCCGCTCGGCCGCGACCATGGACCAGACGGCGTCGGGATCGATCGGACCCGGGGGCGGGAGCACGAGAGTTCCGCCGCCGAACAGCGTCGAGAAGGCGCCCCACTGCGCGCTGACATGAACGAGAGGCGGAGCCGAGAGCATGACGATGCCCGAGTCCGTGATCCGCTCGACGAGCTCGGCGGGCGTGACGATGGGTCCGAGCATCGTCGTCGGATCACCGCCACCCATGGCCGCGAAGAAGATGTCCTCGTGCCGCCAGAGCACGCCCTTCGGAAGCCCGGTCGTGCCGCCGGTGTACGCGAGGTAGAGGTCGTCACCCGAGCGGCCGGGCACGGTGAGCTCCGGACTGCCGGCCGCGATCGCGGCCTCGTAGACCACCTCCTCCTCGCGCGCGTCAGGGGGGAGGTCACCCACGACGAGCACCAGGGCGAGGGCCCCGCCGTCTCGCGCCGCCGCCTCCCGCGCCGCGGGGAGGAGATCCGCTTCCACCACGAGCGCCCGGATCCCGGAGTCGGCGTAGAGCAGCGCGAGCTCGTCCGCGACGTACCGGTAGTTGATGTTCACCGGGATCGCCCGCAGCTTGAACGCCGCGAGCATCCCCTCGAGGTACTCGGTGCCGTTGCGGAGCTGGAGACCGAGGAAGGCGCGGGCGCCGAGACCGTGTCCGCCGAGCGTGGTCGCGAGTCGGGTGGCCCGCTCGTCGAGCTGGGCATAGGTGAGCCGCCGGGAAGGCGTGACGACCGCGGTCCGTTCCGGAACGGCCCCGGCCACGCTCTCGAACAGGCTCGCGAGGTTGAAGCTCACTGGGTCGATCGTCTCGGCTGGGGGCGACGCTGTCAACGGACCAAAGGCCCGTCCCGACCCGGTCCGGGAGTGAACGCGCGACCGAGAACTCCTCAGCCGAGGATCGGGCGGCTGCGCTCGGCCGCGAGCCGGTCGAGGGTCGCTTGCATCGTCGCGGTCAACTCCTCGTAGCACGCGCGAACGACGGCATCGTCCTCGGCCGCCTCGGGACCGTGGCGGGACGGCCAGTCGATCGCGGGACCCAGCTCGACCGTGATCTTCGCGGGGAGTGGCCACGTCGGGATCCCTCCCGGCACGATGCCGAAGGGCGGTCCGAACACGAGCGGCATCACCTTGATGCGGAACAGCCGGTCGAGACCCAGACCCTTCGCGAGCGCGGTGCCGCGACTCAGGACGACGAGCGTCTCGTGCGCGCCGACCGACACCGCGGGAACCACCTGGACCTGCGTCCGCAGCGCGAGGCGGACGAACCCCATCCGGCCGCCGAAGTCGATGCGGTTGCGCGCCGACCACGGCCGGAAGACGTCATAGTCACCGCCGGGGTAGTCGATCAGCACCCCACCGCCGCGCAGGACCGCTTCGGCCGCGGCCGGCCCGGCTTCGACCGCGCCGGCCCGTTCCATGATCGGCCCCACACCGGGAAGCCCGAGGAAGAACGAGTGGAACAGCGCGTAGACCGGCTCGTCCTCACCCCGCACGCGCCACCACGCGGTGAGCAGGACCGGCAGATCCGGCGGCATCTGTCCACCCGAGTGGTTGCCGACCACGAGGAACGGCCCGTGCGCCGGGAGCCGCTCGAACCCCCGGACCTCGGGCCGGAAGTACGACGCATAGCGCCCGAGGATCGGCCGCACGGCCCGCAGGAACGCCGGGTCACGAACGGACCCGACCGGGGAAGACGCGGTGCTCTCGTGGTCGACCACCGCGCAACTATGCACGCTGCGGCCCCGGGTGCGAGCCACGTCAGCGCGACCGGGCCCCCGCCCGGACCCGGGTGGATGCCCCCGGGTCGCCGACCGCGGCCCGGTCGGCACGTGCCGCGACGGCCTCGTCGTGGCGCATCCACTGATACAGCACGATCCCGAGCGCGACGAGACCGAACATCTCGCCGACCGCCCACAGCATCCCGGCCCCCAGCCGTTGGTCCGCGAGCGGATTCGTCGCCCACGCGGGTGCGTGCCCCGCGTACCAGCCCGAGGCCAGTACCCGCCGCTCCCCGAGCAGCGCCACGCCGAGGAACGCGTGGAAGGGGAGCACGACCGCGACGAACAGCATGCGGCCGCCGTATCCGAAGGCTCGCGGGAGCGGGTCCACCCCGATGACGTAGGCCATGAACAGGCACCCCACGACGACGAAGTGCGCGTGGATCAGGGTGTGCACCCAGGGGTCGCGCAGCGAGAGGGCATAGAGACCGGTGAAGTAGAGGACGACGAGCGTGGCGCCGAACCACACCCAGACCACCAGCGGATGCGTGAGGACGGCGACCGGCCGACCGTGCAGCAGACGCAACAGCCGGCTGCGGGCGCGCCGACCGCTCGCCTGGAGTGCGAGGGTGAGCGGAGCACCGAGCACGAGCAGCACCGGAGCCAGCATGCCGAGCAGCAGGTGCTGGATGACGTGCGTGCTGAACAGCACCGTGTCGTAGCGCGCGAACCCGGATTGGGTCGCGAATGCGATCACGAGGAGCCCGCCGGCGAACGCGCCGGATCGCGCGCGTGACCACGCCCGACCGCGGCTCGCGAGCCGCCGCACCCCCGACGCGTAGAGGACCGCGACCGCGATGACCACCAGCAGCAGCGGATCGGGATCCCAGCCGCCGAGCAGCGTCGACCACGACGGGCGGGCGACGCCCGAAACGCCGACGAGCAGCGCTGTGGGAGTCACGGGCCGAGCGTAGCGGGGTGTGCCATCATCGAACCATGATGGACGGTGCGGTCCCGAGCGCCCGGTCCAGGCAACCGTCCCTGCTCGGTGTCGGCACCGTGATCTGGCTCGCGTCCGAGCTGATGTTCTTCGGCGGCCTCTTCGCCGCCTACCTCACTTTGCGCTCGAACGCCCGCGTGTGGCCGCCCGCATCCGTGCACCTCGAGCTCCTCGCCGCGAGCATCGCGACGCTCGTACTCATCGCGTCGAGCGGCACGATGCATCTCGCGACCCGCGCGCTCGAACGCGGCGAGCGGGAGCTGATGCAGCGGTGGCTCGTCGTGACCCTCGCCCTCGGCGCGTTGTTCCTCGTCAACCAGATCCGCGAGTTCTTCGTGCTCGACTTCTCGCCCTCGTCGAGCGGATTCGGCTCGATGTACTACCTCATGACGGGATTCCACGCGCTCCACGTGTTCGGCGGTCTCGCGCTCATCACGGTCGCGATCGTGATCACCACCGGCGCCGGACGCCTCGAACGCCGACGGCCGGTCGTGGAGTCGGTCTCCTACTACTGGCACTTCGTCGACGTGGTCTGGGTCCTGCTGTTCGCCACGCTCTTCCTGCTCAGGTAGTCCCGGATGCGCCGCTTCGCGATCACTCTGCTCGTCGTCACCCCGACCCTGGTGGTCTTCGCCATGATGATGCTGCTGAGCAATCCGGCATCGGGTGCCACGGCGCCCCACGTCGCCCCCGCGAGCACGCTCGTCGGCCAGGGAGAGGAGCTGTTCCTCACTTCCTGTACCGCATGCCACGGAAAGGGCGGGGTCGGGACGCAACAGGGACCCACCCTCGTGGGAGTCGGCGCGGCGAGCGCCGACTTCCAGCTCTCCACCGGGCGGATGCCCCTCGCCGACCCGAGCGCGCAGCCCGTGCGGAAGCAGCCGGCCTTCGACCCGTCGCAGATCCGCGCCCTCGTGGCCTATGTCGCCTCGCTCGGTCCCGGACCGGCGATCCCCCACGTCGATCCCACGGCCGGGAGCCTGAGTGAAGGGGGAACCCTCTTCCGGTTCAACTGCGCGGCGTGCCACAGCGCCAGCGGAGTCGGCGGCGCGTTGAGCTTCGGTACCGACGCGCCGTCCCTGCACGCGGCGACCCCGACCCAGATCGGCGAGGCCGTCCGCGTGGGTCCCGGCCAAATGCCCGTGTTCGGACCCGACACGTTCTCGGACCACCAGGTGAACTCGCTGGCGCGGTACGTGCGGTATCTCCGGTCGCCCGACGATCCGGGCGGATACTCGCTCGGGCGCATCGGACCCATCACCGAGGGGATGGTCGCGCTCCTGCTCGGCATCCCCCTCCTCCTGTTCGTCTGCACCCGCATCGAGGAGAGCCATGAGCGACGACGCTGAGCAGCGCGCGACCCGCCACATCGTGATCGCGCTGGGGATCACCACGATCGCCGCGCTCGGGCTGGCGGTGGTGTACCTGACCGGGGGTCAGACCCAACTCGAGGGGATCGGCCTCGCGTTGGCGCTCGGCGGGCTCGGCTACGCGTTCGTCGTCGCGGCCCGCCGGCTCCTCCCCCAGGGACCCTTCACCGAGGAGCGTCATCCGCTCGCGTCGAGCAGCGACGACATCGAGGCGGTCACGCGGGACTTCGAGGCGGTGTACGACCTCGACGCCGAGGGCGCGTCCGAATCGAAGCAGGGCCTGGCCCGCCGCCGCCTCCTGGGTCGCATGCTCGCGGCGGCCGGGGGCGCGCTGGGCCTCGCCGCGCTCTTCCCCATCGCCTCGCTCGGCCCTCGCCCCGGTCGCACCCTTTTCACGACGAAGTGGCGCAAGCGGTCCCCGCTGGTCGACGACCAGGGCAACCGGGTGAACACCGCCGATCTTGCCGTCGGCGGTGTGATCACCGTGTTCCCCGAGGGCCACGTCGGCGCCGCGGACAGCCAGACGCTGCTGATCCGCCTCGCCGAGACCTCGGTGACGACCCGACCGGGCCGGGAGACGTGGGCGCCGATGGGTTACGTCGCGTACTCGAAGGTGTGCACCCACGCCGGCTGTCCCGTCGGTCTCTACCAGCAGTCGCGCGAGCGCCTGCTGTGTCCGTGCCACCAGTCGACCTTCGACGTTCCCAACGGCGCGGAGCCGGTGTTCGGCCCGGCCACCCGCCCGCTCCCGCAGCTCCCGCTCATGGTCGACCCCGACGGGTTCCTGCGGGCCCAGCGCGACTTCGACCAGCCGATCGGGCCGGGCTTCTGGAATCGGGGTCGCTGATGGCGATCGGCGACGCCGGCCGCGGCCTGGACCGTCGGCTCGGACTCGCGCGGTTCGCCCGGACCGCCCTGAACAAGGTCTTCCCCGATCACTGGTCGTTCATGATCGGCGAGATCGCGCTCTACTGCCTCGTCGTCCTCATCATGACCGGGGCCTACCTCACGTTCTTCTACGTCCCCGACTCACGCCAGGTCGTCTATCACGGCAGCTACGCACCGCTCGACGGGGTCTCGATGTCGGCGGCCTACCAGTCGACCTTGCACATCAGCTTCGACGTCCGGGCCGGCCTGCTCATGCGCCAGATCCACCACTGGGCCGCCCTCCTGTTCGTCGGCGCGATCCTCGTGCACCTGCTCCGCATCTTCTTCACCGGCGCGTTCCGCAAGCCTCGCGAGCTGAACTGGGTGGTGGGCCTCAGCCTCTTCCTGCTCGCACTCGGGAACGGTTTCACCGGCTACAGCCTCCCCGACGACCTGCTCTCGGGCACCGGGCTGCGCATCGCGTACTCGGTGTTGCTGTCCGTCCCGCTGGTCGGGACCTGGCTGGCGTTCCTCGTCTTCGGCGGAGAGTTCCCGAGCAGCGACATCATTCCGCGCCTGTTCGTCATCCACGTCCTGGTCATCCCCGCGCTGATCGTCGGACTGCTGACGCTGCACCTCGCCATGCTCGTGCGCCAGAAGCACACGCAGTTCCCCGGGCGCGGTCGCGCCGAGACCAACGTGGTCGGATCGAAGCTCTGGCCGACCTTCGCCGCCAAGACGATGGGCCTCTTCTTCTTCGTGTTCGGGGTGTGTGCCGCGCTCGGAGGCCTGTTCCAGATCAACCCGGTCTGGCTCTACGGACCGTTCGACGCGTCCGCGGTCAGTGCCGGCTCGCAACCCGACTGGTACATCGGGTGGCTCGAGGGTGCCCTCCGGCTGATGCCCCCCTGGGAGATCCGGGTCGCCGGCTTCGAGATCCCGAACCCGTTCTTCCCCGGCGTGCTCCTCCCCGGGATCACGTTCACGGTGATGTTCCTCTGGCCCTGGATCGAGGAACGGCTCTCCAAGGACCACGGGGACCACCATCTGCTCGACCGTCCGCGTGACCGGCCCCGGCGCACCGCGCTCGGTGTCGGCGTGCTCACCTTCTATGGCGTGCTGTTCCTCGCCGGGGGCAACGACGTCATCGCGGCGCGCTTCGGTCTCTCGGTCAACTCCGTCACGTACGCCTTCCGCACGCTGCTCGTCGCCCTTCCCGTGATCGCCGCGCTGGTCACCGTCCGGTTGTGCAGGGAGCTCGCCGCGCGCGACCCCGACGAGGAGGGCTCGCTCGCGCAGCTCGAGCGCACGCCCGACGGTGCCTACGTCGAGGGCGACGCGGACTGACGTCAGCGCGGCTCGTCCGAGACCACCGCGTTCCTCGCCTCGCGGACGTACCCGGCGATCGCCAGCGCGAAGAGTCCCGCGCCGATCACGACGAGCCACCCGCCGAACGCGAACCCGCTGGCCATGACCGTGGCACCGAGCCCGACCGCGAACGGCCAGACCGACGACAGCGGGAAGACGGCCACCGGACCTGCGCCCTCGGCGATCGTCGCGTCCGATCGGTCCTCGGACCGTTCCGGCGCGTGACGCGACAGCAGCCAGATCGACGTCCCGGCGAGGAGCCCCATGACGGCGCTCGCCGCGAGCATCACCGCACCCGCCTCCTCGTAGGACACGAACCAGTACACGATGCCGATCACGACGAAGAACGCCGTCACCCCGAGGAAGACCCGAGCCTCGGTCCTCACGGCTGCGAATCCGCGGTCGCCGCGCCCGTCTCCACGGCCGGATGGTGGAGGTCCCAGACCGGGCGCTCGGAGCGGATGGGCGGGAGCGTGTCGAAGTTGTGCTCGGGCGGCGGCGACGTGGTGGCCCACTCGAGCGTCTGCCCGCCCCACGGATCGTCGCCCGCCGGTGCGCCGTGCCGCAGGCTCCGGAAGAGGTTCCAGACGAAGGCCAGGACCCCGACGGCGAGGATGTAGGAGCCGATGGTCGAGATCAGGTTGAGCGTGCCCCACCCGTCCTTGGTGGTGTAGCTCGCGACGCGGCGCGGCATCCCGTCGAGGCCGAGTTGGTGCTGGACGAAGAACGTGACGTTGATGCCGACGAAGAACGCGACGAAGTGCACCTTGCCCCACGCCTCGCTCAGCCGCTTCCCGGTCATCTTCGGGAACCAGTAGTAGATGCCGGCGAAGGCTCCCATCACGATCCCCATGATCACGTAGTGCAGATGGGCGACGACGAAGTACGTGTCGGTCAGGTTGAAGTCCACGGGCGCCATCGCCTGCAGGACGCCGCTCAGCCCTCCGAGCAGGAAGACGAGCAACATCCCGATCGCGAAGAGCATTGGGGTGTCCAGCGTGATGTGCCCACGCCACATCGTCCCGATCCACGTGAAGAACTTGATCCCCGTCGGCACGGCGATGAGGAGGCTCATGAGGCTGAAGAAGGACAACGCGACCGCACCCGTCGCGAACATGTGGTGCGCCCAGACGCCGAACGACAGACCGCCGATCGCGAGGGTGGCGAACACGAGCGTCTTGTACCCGAACACCGGTCGGCGCGAGAACACCGCGAACACCTCGGTCACCACGCCGAAGAACGGCAAGGCGATGATGTAGACCTCCGGGTGCCCGAAGAACCAGAACATGTGCTGCCAGAGGATCGGGGTGCCGTCCTTGGTCGCGTCGAACACGTGGGTGCCGAGGTGCCGATCCGAGAAGAGCATCACCAGCGCGGCGGTGAGCACCGGGAAGGTGAGCAGCACCAACATGCTCGTCACGAGCATGTTCCACGTGTAGATCGGCATGCGGAACATCGTCATGCCCGGGGCGCGCAGCATGAAGACTGTCGTCACGAGGTTCACCGCGGTCAGGACCCCGGCCGTGCTCGTCACGAGCACGCCGATGATCCAGAGGTCGGGTCCGACACCGGGCGAGTAGACGGCGCCCGAGAGCGGCGCGTACGCGAACCATCCGAAGCTCGCGGCACCGCTCGCGGTCAGGAATCCCGAGATCATCGTGAGCCCACCGAACAGGTAGAGCCAGTACCCCAGCGCGTTGAGGCGCGGGAAGGCCATGTCGGGGGCACCGACCTGCAACGGCACCAGGTAGTTCGCGAGCCCGAACGCGAGCGGGACCGCGAACAGGTAGATCATGATGCTGCCGTGCATCGTGAAGAACTCGTTGTACGTCTGGGGATCCACGAGATGCTCGTTCGGCTGCGCCAGCTGCGTCCGGATGGCGAGCGCGAGGACGCCACCGAGACAGAAGAAGACGATCGCGGTGAAGATGTAGCTGAGGCCGATCTGCTTGTGGTCCGTCGTCGTGATCCAGCGGAGGAGCCCGGTCGCCGCGGCCGGTTCGGGGACGTCCTCGGCGTCGGGTCGGTCGAGCGTGACGGTCATCCGCGGCCTTTCTGGCTCGAGACCCAGCGCCGGTACGCCGAGTCGGAGACGGCGCGCACCGAGAAGGTCATCCGGGAGTGGTCGAGGCCGCAGAACTCCGCGCAATACCCCTTGAACAGCCCGGTCCGGTCCACGGTGATCTCGAACTGGTTCTTCAGCCCGGGGACGACGTCGCGCTTGAAGAGGAACTGCGGCACGTAGAACGAGTGGATCACGTCGCGTGAGGTGAGCACGAAGCGGATCGTGCGATGGACCGGCACGACCATGACGGGCGCGCGGTCGGGCAGCCCCGTGATCGTGATGTCTTCGCCGCGGTAGTGGAACTGCCACTGCCACTGGAATCCGCGGACGTCGATGGTCGCGTACGGATGCGAGCTCAGCGCGTCGACCCGGTTCTGGACCGACCACGAGGCGACGAACAGCCCGAGCACGATCAGGATCGGGATCGCGGTGTAGGTGATCTCGAGCGGGACGTTGTACTGACGCTGGCTCGGGATCCCCTCCCGACCGCGACCGCGGTACCGCAGCACGCACCAGATGATGAGGGAGATGACGAGGGCGCCGATGCCGATCGCGATCCACATGCTGACCCGCCAGAGGTCGCCCATCTGGCTGCTCTGGGTCGTCGCGCCCCGCTTCTCACCGAGATCGCGGCTGCAACCGGCAAGGACGGCCACGAGCAGCGTGCCGGCCATGACCCGCCACGGTCGTGCGCGCGGAAGCATCTCGCAGAACCTAGCGCCGACCCGGCCGCGCGGCACGCCCTCGAGGGACGGCCAGCTCGTCAGTCGTCGTAGCGATCGGTCCGGCGGGCCGCCTCCAGGACCAGGCGGCGCTCGGCCGCGCCGATCACCGACCGGGCCCGGTCGACCGCGTCCGGATTCACCGAGATCGAAGTGATCCCGTACCGCACGAGATGTTCGGCGAACTCCGGCTTCGTCGAGGGCGCCTGCCCGCACAGCGACGAGGTCATCCCGGCCGCGTGCGCGGCGGTGACGATGTTCCGGATCGCGTCGAGCACTGCCGCGTCCGACTCGTCGAAGAGCTCCGCGCAGATCTCCGAATCGCGATCGACTCCCAGCATGAGCTGGGTCAGGTCGTTCGAGCCGATCGACACACCGTCGATGCCGAGCGCGGCGTACTCGGGGATCCGGTAGACGACCGAGGGAACCTCGGCCATGACCCACCGGTGCAGACCGCGCTGGCGCCCCAACGGGCTCGCGTCGACGAGCTCGAGGCAGGCTTCGAGCTCCCACCGGGTCCGCACGAACGGGATCATGAGGTGCAGGTTCGGCGTCTCGTCGCGCACCCGGGCGAGGAGCTCGAGCTCGAGCTCGAAGAGATCCGGCTCGCGGACGTAGCGGTAGCAGCCCCGGTAGCCGATCATCGGGTTGTCCTCGACCGGCTCGTACTGCTCACCGCCGCGGAGATGGCGGAACTCGTTCGACTTGAAGTCGATCGTGCGATACACGACCGGTCGCGGCGCGAAGGCCCTGGTGATCCGGAGCAACGACGCCGACATCCGTTCCAGGAACTCGCTGCTCGCCCCTCGCGCCATGAGGCTGCGCGGGTGCTCACCATCGAGCGCGTCGGCGATCATGAACTCCGCCCTGAGCAGTCCGACGCCGTCGACGGCCATGGCCGCGACCTCTTCCGCGTGATCTGCGATGGCCAGGTTCGCGTACACCCGGGTCCCGAGCGCCTCCGGCGCGCCGGCCTGCGTGGGCGCCGCGCCGGGGGCCGACACGGTCGCCGGCGCCGGGGCACGGAGGTCGACCGTCACGTCACCGGCGAATACCGCACCTGCGGCGCCGTCGACGGTGACGAGCTCCCCGTCGCGCAGCACCTCGGTTCCCCGGCGTGTCCCGACGACACACGGGACACGCATCTCACGGCTCGCGATCGCGGCATGACACGTGACGCCGCCCCGGTCCGTCACCAACGCGGCGGCCCGACGCATCGTGGGGACCCAGTCCGGCGAGGTCATGGGCGCCACCAGGATCTCGCCGGCCTCCAGGGTCGCCCCTTCGTCCGCGCTCCGCAGGACCCGGACGCGCCCGGCGACGATCCCCGGGGCCGCGGCCAGGCCGCTCACGAGCGGCTCGGCGCGGACCGTCGGGCCCGCCGCCTCCGTCGTCTGGGACGGGCCCGGCGGGAGCAGGGTGGTGATCGGCCGGGACTGCACCAGGAACGTCGTGCCGTCCTCGATGGCCCATTCGGTGTCCTGCGGCTCCCCGTAGTGCTCCTCGACGCGCGCCGCGAGGCGCGCGAGATCGACCACCTCGGCGTCGGTCAGGACCCGAGTCGCCGCCATCTCCGCGCTCACCTCGCTCCGTCGGTCGTGCCCGTCCGGGCCCCGATCGATCATGAGCGTCTGGTGCCCGATGTGCGCGTCGAGCAGGCGGGGACCGTCCTTGGCCACCGTGTAGGTGTCGGGTTCGACGAGGCCGCCCACCACGACCTCGCCCAGACCGCGGGCGGCCTCGATCACGACGCGCGTCCGGTCGCCCGTCGCCGGGTCGACGCAGAACATCACCCCCGAGCGATCGGCATCGACCATTCGCTGCACGACGACCGCGATCGCAGGCTCGTCCCGGACACCCTGCCGCGCGCGATAGGCGAGCACCCGCGCGCCGAACATCGACGCCCAGCAGTCCACGACTCGCAGCGTCAGCTCGTCGTCGCCGAGCACGTTCGTGAACGTCTCGTTCATGCCGGCGAAGGAGGCCGACGCCGTGTCCTCCGTCGTGGCCGACGAGCGGACCGCCACCCGGGTGTCCGGTCCCAGCTCGTGATACGCGGCGAGCAGCTCGGTCCGCAGCGCATCGGGAATCTCGATGGACTGGACCAACGCCCGCCCACGAGCGGCCGCGGCCTCGAGCGCAGGCAGGTCCTCCGTATCGAGCTCTTCACCGAGGCGGCGGAGCTCGTCGCGTACGCCTGCGGAGTCCGCGGCCCGGAGATAGGCGTCGGCGGTCACCACGAACCCGGGAGGCACCGGAAGCCCCGCGCGCGTCAGCTCACCGAGGTTGGCGCCCTTCCCGCCCGCCACGTCCACATCCCCGCGGCCGAGCTCGCGGAACCAACGAACACCCGACGCGCGGGCGTCCGAGCGGCCGGAGACGGTGGGGACGGCGGTGTGGGGCATCGCGCGACCCAACCATCTCCGGGGCCCGACGGCCAGGGACGAACGGCCCGGAACCGGGGGGACCCCCGAGCCCACGGCCCCCGGAGCCGGAGCCGGACGCCGCGCGCACCGCGTCCATGTGCCGCATCGTTGCGACGCCGGTGCTCACCCTCGAAGCCCGCTCAGGGCCGATCGTGCGACTCCCCACCCGCGACGCCGGGCTCGGTACGGGCAGGGGCCCTCCGCGACGGCCGGACCGACTCGCGTCCGGGCGGCTGGGTCGGCGTCGGGATCGGCGCGGGCGGCGGGGGGATCGGGACCGTCACGGGGTGCGCGGACGGCACCGTGATCGACGTCCCGTGGTGGGTGACGTCGAGTGACTCACCGACGAGCACCGTGTATGTGGCGGTCCCCGGCCCGACGTCGACGGAAAGGCGTCGGTTCCGGAGCGAGACCTTGAGCACGAGCCGGGAGAGGTCGGAAGGCAGCCGGGGCGCGAAGCTCAGCTGACCGTCGTGGTCCCGCATGCCCGCCAGGCCCGACACCAGCGAAATCCACGTTCCGGCCAGGGCGGCCGTGTGCAGACCGTCGCGGGTGTTGTGCTCGAGGTCGTCGAGGTCCATGAGCGCCGCCTCCGCGATGTAGTCGAACGCGCGGTCGAGATGGCCGACCTCCGCGGCGATCACGGCCTGGGTGCAGGCGGACAGCGAGGAGTCCCGGACGGTGATCCGCTCGTAGTAGCCGAAGTTCGCGGACTTCTGCTCGGCGGTGAACGCGTCACCACGGTGGTGCATCGCCAGGACGAGGTCGGCCTGCTTGACGACCTGCTTGCGGTACAGGTCGAAGTAAGGGAAGTGCAGCATGAGCGGGTACTGCGAGCTGCTGGTGCCGGCGAAGTCCCATACCTGGTGATCCGTGAAGCCCTCCGCCTGCGGGTGCACACCGAGCGCGGCGTCGTACGGGACCGCCATCCTCGCGGCGGCGTCGCGCCAGCGGGCCTTCTCCTCGTCGTCGACACCGAGCTCGCCGGCCCGGTCCGGATATCGGCTCGCGACCGCGGCCGCCGCGCGCAGGTTCCGTTGGGCCATCAGGTTCGTGTAGACGTTGTTGTCGGCGATGGCGCTGTACTCGTCGGGCCCGGTGACGCCGTCGATGCGGAACGACCCTCGGGCGTCGTGATGGCCCAGGGAGCACCACAGGCGGGCGGTCGCGACCAGCAGCTCGAGGCCGACGGTGTGCTCGAAGCCGTCGTCGCCGGTGGCCTCGACGTAGCGGATCACGGCATCCGCGATGTCGGCGTTGACATGGAACGCGGCCGTGCCGGCGGGCCAGTAGCCGGAGCACTCCTCGCCGTGGATGGTCCGCCAGGGGAACGCGGCGCCGCGGAGGCCGAGCTGCTCGGCCCGCTCGGTAGCCATCTCCACCGTGGAATGGCGCCAGCGCAAGGCGTTCGCGACCGTCTCGGGCGCGACGTAGGTCAACATCGGCAGCACGAACGCCTCGGTGTCCCAGAAGCAATGACCGTCGTAGCCCGGTCCGGTCAGACCCTTGGCCGCGATCGCGCTGCCCTCGGACCGGGCGCCGGCCTGGAGCACGTGGAAGAGCGAGAACCGCACCGCCTGCTGGATCTCGGCATCGCCGTCCACCTCGACATCCGCCCGCTCCCAGAACGCGTCGAGATACCCACGCTGCTCGGCGAGCAGCCCGTCCCAACCCTGGTCGCGCGCACCGGCCAGCGCGGCGTCGGCCTGATCGCGGACGGCCGGTAGCGACCGGGACGCCGACCACCCGTACGCGACGAACTTCACCAGCTGGAGCCGTCGGCCCGGCTCGAGCACCGCGGTCACCGTGAGCCGGCCCAGGTCCGGGACGCTCTCCGCCTGCACATCGGTCGAGTCGGGACCTTCCACGACGTGATCCATCACCGCGGCGATACGCAGTCCGCTCTGGCGGGTCGAGTGCACCAACCCGGCACCGGTACCCCCGGCCGCGTGCGTCTCACCGACCAGCGGAGCCTCGAGCGCCGCCTCGACGCGAGGATCGCCGCCGGCCGCCGGGAGTGGCTCGTTGGCGACGAGCTCGGACTGCGCCACGAGCCGCACCGGACCGTCGAGCGGCTCGACCTCGTAGCGGATCGCCGCGATCGACCGCTGTGCGAGCGACACGAGCCGGGTCGATGACACCCGCACTCCCCGGCCGGCCGGCGACACCCACTCGACGGTGCGCCGGAGCACGCCCGCCCGGAAGTCGAGGCACTGCTCGTGCGCGCGCAGCTCCCCGTAGCGAACGTCGAAGGGCTCGTCGTCGACCAGGAGCCGGATGACCTTGCCGTTGGTCACGTTGATCCGGGACTGCCCGGACTGCGGATACCCGTACCCGGCCTCGGCGTAGGGCAGCGGGCGCAGCTCGTACACGCCGTTCAGGTACGAGCCCGGGAGCCCGTGCGGGTCACCCTCGTCGAGGTTCCCGCGCCAGCCGATGTGCCCGTTGGCCAGCGAGAAGAGCGACTCCGCCTGGGCCAGCACCCCGAGGTCCAGCCCGACCGCACGAAGACACCACGGCTCCACGCGGAACCCTGGATGGTTGATCACGGGGCACCCAGCAGTTCCGCGACAAGGAAGGAATCCGGTGCCGGTCTCCCGGCGAGATGGTCCCGCTCAGCGGTCCGACCGCTCGGGTCAGGCATGCGGCACCACCGTCGGCGGCGACGTTCGGGGCCGCACCGGTTCGAGGAACCGATAGGCGAGGAGCTTCACGCGGTCGTTCACGAGGAACCACGCCAGCGCGTACCCCCACACGAAGAGCGCCCAACCCCAGCCGAGCGGCGTCATGAAGACGCCGTAGACCGCCAGCAGGGTCGCCACCATCTGGGTGCCGAACACCGCGACCACCAACACGCGCGCGGGGCGAGTGGACCAGAACGGACCGCGAGTGCGTGTCAGGAAGATCGTGAGGTGCCCGGCAACGGACAACTTCAGGTACATGAGCGTCTGGATGTGGTGGCGGTCGAGGTCGAAGACCTTCTCCGCGAGCGCGAACAAGCCGAACGCCGAGATGACACCCATGACACCGAGCACCGCGGCGATTCCGAGCACCACACGCATGTTCCAGGCCTCGGGTTGCTGCTGGTAGTGGACGTGGTCATAGGCGATCGACAGGATCGCAGCGTCGTTGAGCAGCGCCAAGATCACGATCATCACCGCGGTCAGCGGGTAGAAGTTGAAGACCAAGATGGCGAGGGTGATGAACAGCAGCACGCGCAGCGTCTCGGCGATCCGGTAGATGGCGTAGCTGTTCATCCGCTGGAAGATCCTGCGGCTCTCCTTGATCGCATCGATGATCACGGACAGACCCGGCGTCGTCAGCACGATGGAAGCGGCTGCGCGCGCCGCGTCCGTCGCGCCCGAGACCGAGATGCCACAGTCGGCCTTCTTCAACGCGGGAGCGTCGTTCACGCCGTCGCCCGTCATCCCGACGATGTGCCCGCGCTGCTGCAGGACCTCGACGATACGGAACTTGTGCTCGGGGAACACCTGGGCGAACCCGTCGGCGTCGTCGATCGCCGCGGCGACCGAGGCGTCGTCCTCGCTCGTGTCGTCACCGAGGATGGCGGCATCGAGGATGTCTGAGCCCGTCCCCAGCTTCTTGGCCGTCTCCTGGGCGATGGCCAGCGCGTCCCCGGTGACCATCTTCACCGCCACTCCCATCTGGCTCGCGGTGGAGATCGTCGACGCAGCGTCGACGCGGGGCGGGTCGAAGAGCGGCAGGACGCCGAGGAACCGCCACCCACCGGCATCGTCACCGTCGGATCGGGCGACGCCCAGCGAACGGAACCCGCGCGCCGCGAAGGCGTTGACCGCGTCGTCGACCGCCGACTCGACGTCAGCCGCGTTCGCGGCGAGCGCCAGGATGACCTGCGGTGCACCCTTCGTCACCGTGAAGGTCGCGCCGTCCCCATCCACGACCGCGGCCTCGGTGCGCTTGCGCACCGCGTCGAACGGCCGGAAGTGGCGGACCTGGTACGCCTGCAGCACCTGGTCATCGGGCAGTCCACCGAGCACCGCGAGATCGATCGGGTCGTCGTTGTCGGCACGCGAGGCAAGGGCGCCGCACAGGACGACCTGCTCGACGGTGACGCCGACGGCGGCAAAGGGATCGCCCAACGTCAAGGAGTTCTGGGTCAGGGTGCCGGTCTTGTCCGCACAGAGCACGTCGACCCCGGCGAGCTCCTCGATGGCCGCGAGCCGGCTCACGATCGCCTGATGTCTGGCCAGGGCACGAGCGCCGACCGCCATCGTCACCGACAGCACGGTCGGCATCGCCACGGGAATCGCGGCCACGGTCAGCACGAGCGCGAACTGCACCGTCGTCAGGATCGCGTCGCCGCGGAGCAACGCGACGACGATGATCACGGCCACCAGCGTCGCCGCCAGGACGATCAGGGCGTTGCCGATCTTCAACACGGCCCGCTGGAAGTGGCTGGGCGTACGGGCCTCCTGCACCAACTGGGTCGTCCTGCCGAAGAAGGTCCGGGCCCCGGTGGCGTAGACGAGGGCGTTGCTCTCGCCCTGGCGCACGATCGACCCGGAGAAGACCGCCTCGCCCGGCCCGCGGGTGGCGGGCAACGACTCTCCGGTCAGCGCCGATTGATCCACCTCGATCGGGTCACCGTCGAGCTGACGGGCATCGGCCGGCACGATGTCGCCCAGGCGCAGCCGGATCACGTCACCGGCCACCAGCTCGCGTGCGGGCCGGGTGACCCAACTCCCGTCCCGGAGGACCCTTGCCCTGATCGCCAGGTTCGCCCTCAACGCCGCGATGGCGTTGCCGGCCTGGTGCTCCTCCCAGAACCCGACCACGGCGTTGGCCATGAGCAGCACGAGGATGATCAAGAAATCCGGCCAGTGCCGAGCGGCGGCCGACAGGATCACCGCGATCTCGATCATCCAGGGGATCGGTCCCCACAGGTAGGTGAGGAACTTCAGGATCGGGTTGACCTGCCGCTCCTCGATCTCGTTGGGTCCGTCGCGGACCAACCGCTGCTCGGCATCGGCCTGGCCGAGACCGTCCGGCGACGACTCGAGGTGCCGCTCGAGGTCGGCAAGAGCGATGGTCTGCAGCTCGGGGTCAGCGGTCAAGGCGGGAGCCTCCGATCTCCGAGCCGGCAGGGGGTCTCGTCATCTTGACGGATGTCACCGCTTCCCTCCAACGCGGCGAGCCGCTCCAAGATCCTCGGAGCCTGACAATCGCCGGAGGACCGCATGTGGCCGGATCCGGCAACTGCGCGAGGCTGGCCGCGTATGACCTTCGTGGGTTTGATCCTCCGCCAGATCCGGTCCCGGCCGTTGCGCTCCGGGCTCACGGCGCTGGCGGTCGCGATCGGCGTCACCGCGGTCGTCGCCCTCGGCGTGCTCACCGTGAGCCTGAAGATCACCGCGACCCAGCTGCTCAAGGTGGGCAACGCCGACTTCACGGTCGCCCAGCGGAACACCAACGACCTCATCAACAGCACCATCAGCCAATCCGACATCGCGGCCATCAACGGGACCCCCGGCGTGGCACGCGCCGTCGGTGCTCTCATCTCCACGGACTCGTATGACTCGAACAATCCGCTGGTGATCGAGGTCGGTCTCGCGCCGTCGGACCAGGCGCCGTTCGGCGTCCACATCCTCGACGGGAAGTCCTACACCGCCGACGCCACGAACCAGGTGATGCTGGGCTACGCCTTCGCGAAGAACGTCGGCAAGTCCGTCGGCGACACGATCGTCATCAGCAAGCACTCCTACGACGTCGTCGGGCTGTACTCCACCAACGTCTCGTTCGGCAACAGCACGGTGATGTTCCCCCTCTCCACCCTCCAGGGGCTCAACCGGCTCTCCGGGCAGGTCTCGCTGGGATTCGTGAAGGTCGACCAGGGCGCGTCGATCACGCACGTGCGCAAGGAGATCGACAACAACTTCCGTCAACTCACCACGATCCAGTCCGCCTCCGACTACGGCCGCGCCGATCGGAACCTCACGCTCATCACCGCCGCGAACACCGGCGGGTCGATCCTCGCCGGGGCCATCGCCATCACCGGCGTCCTGAACACCTCGCTGCTGTCCTTCTTCGAGCGCATCCGTGAGTTCGGGATCTACCGATCGGTCGGCTGGACGCGACGGCGCGTCATCGGGTTGGTGCTCGGCGAGGCGTTGTTCGTCAGCGTCTTCGGAGCGATCGTCGGGATCGCGATGGGTTGGGGCGCGATCAACATCCTCCAGAACCTGCGGCAGCTCCGCGGCATCTTCGTGCCGACGTACGACTCCGCGGTCTTCGTCCGCTCGCTCCTGTTCGGTGTGCTCGTGGCCTTCATCGGTGCCCTCTACCCCGCGTTGCGAGCTGCATTCCTCGCGCCGCTGAAGGCGGTACGTCGTGAGTAGGAAGACCACCGCGACCGACGACCGCACGGCCATCCTGGCGAGACAGCTCACCAAGCGGTACGGACGGCTCCCGGTTCTCGAGGGCATCGACCTCGAGATCACCCACGGGGAGTTCGCGGTCATGGTCGGCCCTTCCGGCTCGGGCAAGTCGACCGTGCTGCACCTGCTCGCGGCGCTGGAGAGTCCCGACGGCGGCGAGCTGGTCGTGGCGGGCCATCGCCTCGACCACCATGCTCACGGCTTGAGCCGCTACCGGCGTCGGGACGTCGGCATCATCTTTCAGCTGCACAACCTCATCCCCCGGCTCACCGCGCGGGAGAACGTCGAAGCGGCGATGTTCGGGACCCATCGGGGTCGCGGGCAGCGCCTCGCGCGCGCCGACGAGCTGCTCGAGCGGCTCGACCTCAGCGACCGCAGCAACGAGCATCCGGCCACCATGTCCGGGGGTGAGCGCCAACGCGTCGCCGTCGCCCGCGCCCTGGCCAACGAGCCGAAGGTCCTCCTCGCGGACGAGCCGACCGGGAGCCTCGACGACGCCTCGGCCGATCTCGTCCTGCAGATCTTCTCCGAGCTCGTCGCGGCGGGAACGACGATCCTGGCCGTGAGCCACGACGAACGCCTCAATCGCCGCGCCGATCGACTGATCTCGGTCGTCGACGGCCGAACCGGGAATCCCGACGCGTGACCGGGACATCCGTGCCCCAGCTCGTCGTGTCCCGGGTCACGAAGCGATTCGGGCGCACCATGATCCTCCAGGACGTCGACCTCACCGTGCACGGTGGAGAGGTCATCGCGTTGACGGGAGAGAACGGCGCCGGCAAGACGACGATCATGCGCATCTGCGCGGGGCTGATCCGAGCGGACGCCGGATCGGTGAGCGTCGGTGGCCGGATCGGGTACTGCCCGCAGATCCCGGGACTGTTCGAGCTGCTGACCGCGGACGACCACCTCGTCATGTTCGGCCGCGGTGCGGGGATCGACCGCGCGGAGTCGTTGCAGCGCGGCCACGAGATCCTCGAGGAGTTCGGCTACCCCTCGACGGACCGGGCCGTCACGCGTGACCTCTCCGGAGGAACCCGCCAGAAGCTGAACCTCGCGCTCGCGCTGCTGGCCGACCCGACGATCCTTCTGCTCGACGAGCCCTACCAGGGTTTCGATCGCGGGACCTACGTCAACTTCTGGGACCACTGCCAGACCTGGCGCGACGCCGGCAAGGCGGTGGTCGTGGTCACGCACATGCTCGCGGAGCTCGAGCGGGTGGACCGTGTCGTCGAGCTCCCCGCCCACCCTTCGCGTGCTCTCACCGGGCGGACACGATGAGTTCGCTGCGGCGGATCCTGATCATGGCGGAGATGCACGGCCGCGATCTCACGAAGCGGCATGCGGCGCTCGCGCTCCTGGTCGCACTGCCCCTCAGCTTCTATCTGGCCTCGTCGGGAGACGGGGAGAAGTCGATCGTCGCGGGAGGTGTGGGGATGGCCTTCGCGGTGTCGGGCGCCACGCTGTTCTCGGTCCTGTCCTCCGACGAGGTCGACCAGCGCCTGGTCCTCGTGGGTTACCGCCCGCACGAGCTGTTGCTGGGGCGACTGCTGTTCCTGGCGCCCATGGGCGTCGCGATCGGCGCCGCGTTCAGCGTGCTCATGACGGGCGTCTCCCATCCGGCCCGACCCTGGCTCACCTTCGTCGGCCTGGCCGCGGTCGCCCTGGAGTCGATCCCGTTCGGGCTGGCCGTGGGCGCGGCCGTGCCTCGCGAGCTCGAGGGCACCCTCGTCCTGATCGGCGTCGTGGGGATGCAGCTCGCGATGGACCCGACGTCACCGGTGGCGCGGATCCTCCCGTTCTACGGTCCGCGGGAGCTGATCGCGTCGAGCCTCGGTACCGAGGGGCCCATCGCGTGGCCGATCCTGCTGACGTCGCTCTACGGCATCGCCCTGTTCCTCGTCGCCCGGATCCTGATGAGTCGCCGGGTGGGCGTGCAACGGCACTCCCGCACGGCGGGTCCCGACCCGCTCGCCGACGGGCGTTCCGGCGCGTGACGCTGCGTCGCGTCACCGCCGGGTCAGACCGCCTCGGCGATGAGGTCGCCGGACGCTCGGACGGATCAGGCGGGGCGGGGCGGGAACGATCCACCCGGCCGCGTCCCAGCGCCGTCGTCCGGCTCGTCGTCCGGATCGGGAGCGACGAGCGCAGTAACGGTCTCACCGGCGCCGGACTCGACGCGGTGCATCCCCGGCGAAGATGTCCAGCCGGCCGTTCGCATCCTGGATGAACAAGGGAATCGCGTCAGGATGGGCGCCCGAGTACGCGTCGGCGTCGAACTGCTCGGTGACGCGCGTGGAGGTCGCTGTCCACCCCGCTTCCAGCCGAGCCGCGAGGTCCGTGTACGTCGTGTCGCGGGATGCGATCGGACGTGCGAACGTGCCGATCGGCAGCTTCCACCACGAGCGATGCTCCATTCTCCCCGGCGAGAGCTGGAACACCTGCTTCCTCCCGAGCTCCGCGGCCGCCTGACGGGCGGCGAGCGTGTTGAGCTCGTCGTTGGCGGTCATCGCGATGAAGTACGCCGTGCGTTCGATGCCGAGCTCCGCCCAGGTCTCGTCGGCGAAGACCGAACCGCGATGAGCGAGCAGTCCCGACATTCGCGCCGCGGCGAGCTCGCGTCGATCGAGATCGAGGAGCCGGACGGGGACGTCTCGCGCGTCGAGCGCTTCCGCAAGGGCACGGGCAACCGGGTTCGCCCCGAGGACGACCACCGCCCCGGGTGCGTCGGTGGCGAGGCCCAGACGACGGGAGAGCGGTCGGGCGCCCAGGCCGGAGAAGAGCACCGTGCCGACGATCACCGTGAACGATGCGGACACGAGCACCTGCGAGTTCGCCACACCCACCTCGGCCAGCTCGAGCGAGAAGACCGATGCGATGGCCGCCGCGACGATGCCGCGGGGTGCGGTGAGCGCGAGGAACACCCGCTCCTGACGGCTGATCCCGGATCGGAGCGACGACACGTACACGGCAACGGGCCGAACGATGCCGACCAGCGCCAGGAGGAAGAGAACATTGCGCCATTCGAGTGATCGCAGCGTGTCCGGCGCGATCCTCGCCCCGAGCAGCACGAACAGACCGGAGATGAAGAGGATGCGGAGCGTCTCGTTGAACTCCAGCACGTGGCGTACCGGAACCCAACGTTGCGTTGCGAGCGTGATGCCCATCACGGTCACCGCGACCAGCCCCGATTCGCTCCTCCACGCGTTGGACGCGGCGAACAGCACCAACACGGCCGCGAGCGTCGAGACGTTCTGGAGCTGATCGGGGATGAGGTAGCGGCTGAAGGCCAGGATCAGGAGCGCGGCCCCGACGATCCCGAGGACCACCCCGATGCCCAGAGTCGTGACGACCGCGCCCACGATGGCGCCGGAGCCATGGTTCGCGATGAACAGGGCTTCGAACACCAGAACGGTCAAGATCGCGCCGATGGGATCGATCAAGGTCCCCTCGGCCTCGAGGATCGCTGCGAGCCGCCCGTGGATGCCGACGGCCCGGACGATCGGGCCGATCACCGTCGGCCCCGTCACCACCAGGACCGACGCGAGCAACGCCGCGACGTCCCAGTCGACCCCGAGCACGAAGCGCGCCGCGGTCGCAGTGCCGGCGAGGGTGATCGCGGCACCGACGCTGAGCAGGATCCAGAGCGTGCGGCCACCGTCGCGAACCCTGCTCCAGCCGAGGCCGAGCGCCCCCTCGAACAGGATCACGGCGACGGCCATCGACACCGACGGGAACAGGAGGTCACCGAACGTTCCGTCCGGGTCGAGCAATCCGGTCACCGGCCCGGCGACGAGCCCTCCGAGGAGGAGGAACACGATGGCAGGGATCCTGAGCCGCCATCCCAACCACTGCGCGACGACTCCCCCTGCGAGCACGGCCGCGACGACGATCACCACCCGCTCGTTCATCCACTCCTCCGTCGAGGTGTCGCCATCGGACTCGCGCGCGACCAGGTCGGCCCGGACTCTACGCGGCCGACGGCGTCCGCCCGATCCTCACCGGACCTGACGCGGTGCTAAGCCTCGCGCCCCGCCGCGAGCTGCGTGACGAGCTTGTCGAAGGCCATGTTCCAACCCGCGGCGCCCGGGGAGTCCGCGGGGATGCCCGCGTGGGTCATGACCATCCGCGTGCGTCCACCGAGGTCGTCGAGCTCGACCGTGACCTCGGTCGTCGCCGGATGCCCCGGGGGCATGCCCGCGGCCTCGGGCGCGAGCACGTTGCCGTCCTCGTCGGCCATCGACTCGGTGTAGACGAGCCGTGTCGGCACCGTGACCTCTCGGTGCTCACCGGTGAACCACATCCGCATCGTGCCGTTCGGCATCTGCATCTCCATGCAGACCCGCCGGACGCCGCCGACCCGCACGTCGAGCTCCGCCTCCGGGATCGTCGCGCCGTTCGGGCCGTACCACGCGGCGAAATGGTCGGGGTCGGTCCACATCTGCCAGATCTCCTCGACCGGCGCGTCGAGCGTGCGCTCGATCACCACCGCGTCCGGAGCCGTCGTTCGTTCGGTCATTCTTCGCCACCTGTCGGTCGTCGTGTCCGGAGTTGCTCGAGGTACTCACCCATGCGGTCGAAGCGGGCCTCCCACACCGGCCGGTACTGCTCCGCCCACGACGCGACCTCCTCGAGCGGCGTCGCGTCGAGCGCGCAGGGTCGGTACTGCGCCCGGCGACCGCGCACGACGAGCCCGGCCTGCTCCAGCACCTTGATGTGCTTCGAGATCGCCGGCAGCGTCATCGCGAACGGCGCGGCGAGCTCGTTCACGCTCGCCGCTCCCCCGGCCAGCCGGGCCAGGATCGCCCGGCGGGTGGAGTTGGCGAGCGCCGCGAACGTGTCGTCGAGCCGGTCGTCGTCGATCGTGAGGGTCACGCGCCGCCTCCTGTATTTAACCAAGAGGTAAACTACAGGGCGGGCGCGACCGTGTCAATCAGTCGGGTTCGGGCGGGGGCAGCGTGCTCGGCCCGACGTGACGGGCGAGCCAGCGGTTCATCGGGCGGCACTCGGACCAGACGTCGACGATCCGCTCCGCCGCGGCCCGCGTGTGCATCCAGCGGGCGACCGGGAACGACTTCCCCGCGGTCAGCCCCTTCATCCGCAACAGCTCCACGCGGGGATGGTCACGCGGGTAGCCACGCGGCGCGGTCTTGAGCGCGTCCATCGACCCGATGTCGAAGCGGCGTTGGCGCAGCGCGTCGACCACGCGGACGATCGCCGGTCCGCTCCGCGCGTCGTCGACCGCGGCGCGCCACCGCTCCAGCTGATCCGCGGCCATGTGGTAGTAGCCCGACCCGACGAACAGGCCCTCGGCACTCAGCTGCACGTAGTAGATCGAGCCGTCGTCGCCCTCGGTCACCGCGCCCGTGGCGGTCTTGTAGGGCGTCTTGTCCTTGGAGAACCGCACGTCTCGGTACGGCCGAAAGAGCCGGAGCCTCCCGTACTCGGACTCGATCCGGTCCGACAGCGCGTCGAAGGGCCCGCGCACCGCGTCGTCATAGATCGACTTGTTCGCGAGCCAGAACGTGCGCGCGTTGTCCAGCTCGAGACGCCCGTAGAAATCGAACGCGGCCTCCGGCCACCCGCGGAATCCGCTCACCATCTCGTCCTCCCGCCGACTGGCGACCATTCTCCCCGACCGGCGCACCGTCGTGCGCCGGTCGGCGGACTCACGCGCCGAGCGGCGGCTCGGCAGCTCGACGATGATGAACGACGGCGGCGACACCGAACGATGCCAGTCGCGACCGCAAGGACTCCGCGGTGGAGGTGAGCACGATCGGAACGGTCGCGCCCAGCACCATGCCGGCCAGGGTGGCGCCGGCGAGGTGCTCGAGCGACTTGGCCAGGATGTTCCCCGCTTCGAGGTCGGGTGCCACGAGGACGTCGGCGTCCCCGGCGACCGCCGACGTGATGCCCTTGACCGCGGCGGCCTCGGGCGACACCGCGTCGTCGAGCGCCAGTGGTCCATCGACCAAGGCGCCCGTCAGCTCCCCGCGCTGGTTCATCGCCGCGAGGGCCGCGGCATCCGCGGTCGAAGGGATCACCGCCGAGACCACCTCCACCGCGGAGAGCACCGCGACCTTGGGTTCGTCGAGGCCCGTCAGACGAGCGAACTCGATCGCATTCCGGATGATGGCCGCCTTCTCCATGAGATCCGGAGCGACGTTGATCACACCATCCGTGATGCTGAGCAGCTTCGGGGAGCCGGGGAGCTCCGCGAGGAAGACGTGCGAGAGCCGACGGGTCCCGCGAAGCCGACGCAGGATCGGGTGCAGGAAGACATCGGTGTGGAGGTGGCCCTTGCACAGGATGTCTGCCTCCTTGCCGACCACGAGCTCGACGGCCTGGCGACTCGCCTGCGCCGCGTCGTCCACATCGATGATCGGGATGTCCGTCGCACCGGGAACGGACGCGACCGCGGCCTGGACCTCGGTCAGTGGTCCGACGAAGGTGGGCACGATGATGTTGCGCTGGGCCGCGGCAACGGCACCCTCGACCACCCCGCGCTCGGTCGCCTCGACGATCACCGCTCGTGGCGGGGACCCTCGCCCCGCCTCCTCGATGAAGTCGTCCAACGTGCTCAGTCGGGAAGCCACACCGTCCTCGATTCGGGTTGGCCGGTTCGCTGCTCACCGATGCCGGATACGGTCGGACGTCGGTTCCGGGGCGACGGTCTACCAGGAGGCGGATCCCCGACCGCGCCGGCCGGCGCTCGACACCCGGCCCGCCTCCGGGGTAGAACAGGTTCTACTTCACCGCCGGCTCCTGGAGGATCCGATGCGCACCCCCATCTGTGACGACCTCGGCATCGAGTTCCCGATCTTCGCCTTCACCCACTGCCGCGACGTCGTCGTCGCGGTTTCGAAGGCCGGTGGATTCGGGGTGCTCGGCGCCGTGGGCTTCAGCCCCGAGCAGCTCGAGATCGAGCTCCAGTGGATCGACGAGCACATCGGCGACCGCCCGTACGGCGTCGACATCGTCATCCCGAACAAGTACGAGGGCATGGATACCGACATGTCGGGCGACGAGCTCGCCACGATGCTCCGGGACATGGTCCCCCAGCAGCACCTCGACTTCGCGCGCAAGCTGCTCGCCGACCACGGCGTCCCGCTCGCAGCCGAGGGCGAGGACAACTCCCTCCAGCTCCTCGGCTGGACCGAGGCGACCGCCACCCCGCAGGTGGAGGTCGCGTTGCGCCACCCGAAGATGACCCTCATCGCCAACGCGCTCGGGACTCCCCCGCCGGAGATCATCGAGCTGATCCACCGCGAAGGACGCAAGGTCGCTGCGCTGTGCGGCTCGCCGTACCAGGCGCGCAAGCACGCGGACGCCGGCGTCGACGTCATCATCGCCCAGGGCGGCGAAGGCGGGGGTCACTGCGGCGAGGTGGGCTCGATCGTGCTCTGGCCCCAGGTGGTCAGGGAGGTTGCGCCGGTCCCGGTGCTCGCGGCGGGCGGCATCGGCAGCGGCGCGCAGATCGCCGCCGCGCTCGCGCTCGGCTGCCAGGGTGCGTGGTCGGGCTCGCAGTGGTTGATGGTCGAGGAGGCGGAGAACACACCGGTGCAGCAGGCCGCGTACGTCAAGGCCGGCTCGCGCGACACCGTGCGCAGCCGGTCCTTCACCGGCAAGCCGTGCCGGATGCTGCGCAACGACTGGACCGAAGCGTGGGAGGCACCCGGGAACCCCGAGCCCCTCGGGATGCCGCTCCAGTACATGGTCTCGGGCATCGCGGTCTCGGCCACCCACCGGTACCCGGACCAGACCGTCGACGTCGCGTTCAACCCGGTCGGTCAGGTCGTCGGTCAGTTCGAGAAGGTCGAGAAGACGGCCGCCGTGATCGAGCGCTGGGTCAACGAGTACCTCGAGGCCACCGAACACCTCGACCAGCTGAACGCCGCCGCCGGCGTGTCCTAGGCGACCCGCCCCGCCCGGAGCCCGGGTGACGACCGCACGACACATTTCCAGGCCGCGTGGTCTCGCCCCCAAGGTGACGGTGGCCATCACGAGCTGATCGCGACACCCACGGGATTTGCCATCGGTTGACCCCGTCGTGGGCCCCGCCTGACCGGCTCCTCCGTACCGTGCGGGCTACCCCTCACGTTCAGGAGCCACCATGCGGACTTCCACACCCGTCCTGGAGCGGATCGTCCCGGCCGACGCGCCGGCCGGGACGGCTCCGACGCCGCCACCCACCCTCGTGGTGATCCCCACCTACGACGAGGCGGCCACCATCGGCCGGACGCTCCGGCAGGTACGCGTGGCCCTCCCCGAGGCCGACATCCTCGTCGTCGACGACAACAGCCCGGACGGGACCGCGCACATCGTCGAGGCGCTCGGTGCCGAGCTCGGCCGGATCCTCGTCCTCCACCGGCCGAGAAAGTCCGGCCTCGGCGCGGCGTACCGGGACGGCTTCGCCTTCGGTCTCACGCACGGCTACTCGGTGCTCGTCGAGATGGACGCCGACGGCTCGCACGATCCTGCGGACCTGCCGGGGCTCGTCGGTGCGGTCGAGGCGGGCGCCGACCTCGCGATCGGATCGCGCTACGTCGACGGCGCCGCGATCCCCGACTGGACCCGCCGGCGTCGGGCGCTGTCCCGGTACGGCAACCGCTACGCCGGGGCGGTCCTCGGCGTGGACGTCCACGACCTGACCTCCGGCTTCCGCGCGTTCCGCGCCGATGTGCTCGCCGCCGTGCACGCCGAGACCACCGAGGCGACCGGGTACGCGTTCCAGATCGAGCTGGCGTACCGGGTCGCGCGGTCCGGGCGGGCCGTCGTGGAGGTGCCGATCGTGTTCACCGACCGCACCGCGGGCGAGTCGAAGATGTCGAGCCGGATCACGATCGAGGCGCTCGGGCGGGTGACCTGGTGGGGTGCGCGTGACCGGTTCCGCCACCTGATCGGGCCGCGCGTCGCCGCGTGAGCATCGCGCTCGACCCGGGGGGCGCCCAGCTGGGGAAGGCCCACTCCGGTCCGCGCCCGGTCGTCCCCGCCGCGGTTCGAGATCACGTGCTCGACGTCGCGCTCGTGGCCGTCGTCGGGGTCGGCGCGGCTTTGCGCCTCTGGGCCCTGGGCCTGCAGAAGCTGAACTACGACGAGTCGTTCACCGCAATGGCCGGTCGGCTCCCGATCGGCCGACTCGTGACCTTCCTGACCGCCCACGACTCGCACCCACCGCTGGACTACCTCCTGCGCGCGCCGCTCAGCCGCGCCGGCGTGAGCGAGTTCTGGCTCCGGTTCCCGTCCGCGCTCTGCTCGATCGGCGCGCTGGTCCTGCTCGCCATCTGGCTCCGGCCTCGCGGCCGAGTGGCGGTCGTGGCCACCGGACTCCTCGCAGTGAGCGCGTTCCAGATCGCCCACGGGCGCGACGCCCGCATGTACGCCGAGCTCGAGCCGCTCGGGATCGGGATCGCGATGCTCACCGATCGGTGGCTGCGCGCGCCGGCCCGGCACCACGCGCCGCTGCTCGCCGGGCTCGTGCTCGCCGGCCTCTCCACCCACGTCTCGATGTTCCTCCTCGCCGCCGGGCTGTTCACCGCCGCCGGCGCGCGGCGCGACCGCGACGCGTGGCGCTGGCGCGCCGCGATCGTCGGCGCCGTCGGGGTCTGGGCCGTCAGCTGGGGACCGCACTTCCTGGTCCAGTCCCGGGGCGGACACTCGTCGTGGATCCCGCCGACGAGCATCGAGACCCTGACCACCGCGATCGCCCGGTCGGTGACCTTCGAAACGGCGTGGACGTTCGCGGTCCTGGCGGCGATCCTGGCCGGTGCCGTCGTGATCGTCCGCAGTGATCGGACGCTCGCGCGCGTCTGGGTCGCGTGCTTCGCGGTTCCGATCGCGATCGCGGCGATCGCGGGGCTCGCCGAGCCCGTCGTGCTGGACCGGACGTTCACCCTCATGGCGTGGGCGCCGGTCGTCGCGATCGCCTTCCTGATCGAGCGGGTGCTCCGGCGCCAGCATCTCGTCGGCGTGGCCGCGGTCACGATCACGGCGTTCGTCGTCGTCCCCGGTGCGACCTGGTCGCTCACCTCGCGACGCGGGCCGTCCGATCCGTTGACCGCACTCGACCGCCGGATCCGACCCGGTGACATCGTCGCGGTGCGGCCGGCGAGCAAGGCCCCCGAGATGCAGTGGTCGCTCGCGATCCGCAACGGGCTCGCCGGTCGTCCGGTCGAGGTCTCCGGACTCCCCAAGACCTACGCGCTGCGCCTCGGGACGGGACCCGCGACCGGGCGGACCTGGTATCTGGACTGGCGCACGCACCGCTGGCCCATGCCGGCCGCGGCGACATCGTGCGGCCCGGGCTGGGTCGGGGGCAACGTCAGGGCGCGCTGTCTCACCGACCTCCGCGCGACCCCGTGACCGGACCCGAGCCGTCGAGGTGCTGCACGGTGAGTCCGAGTTCGGCGATCAGGTCGAGGCTCACGCAGAGACGGCCGGTCAGCTCGGCCGCGCCATCACACAGCGCGACCACGGCCTCGACCATCTCCTCGAGCGACTCGACCTGGTCCTCGGTGAGCGAATCGCCCACGAGCGCGGCGGCGCCTTCCGTGAGGACCGCGGCGCGAGGCTCGACGGCGTTGACCCGCACGCCGGTCCCCGTCAGCTCCGAGGCGAGCCCGGTCGTGATCCGGTTGAGGGCCGCCTTCGAGGCACCGTAGAGCGCCATCGGCGACGGGGCGCCGGGACGGGCCGTCGCCGACGTGAGGTTCACGATCCACCCCGAGCCCTGCTCGCGCATCGCGGGCAACGCGGCCTGGATGAGATCGAGCGGCGCGAGCACGTTGACCTCGAAGAGGACGCGCCGCCGCTTGAGCGGCATCCTGGCGACGGGCGCGTACATCGCGGCCGCGGCGTTGTTGACCAGGATGTCGACCGGCCCACCGAGTCCGGCCGCGGCCGCGTCGACGATGCCGGCACGCTCGGACGCGTCGGCCAGGTCGGCCACGACGGTCACCGCACGCCGACCCCGGGCCTCGATCCGGTGCGCGGTCTCGGCCAGACTCCCGGCGAGATGGTCGTGCTCGGCGGCCGTCCGGGCGACGAGCGCGACGTCTGCCCCCTCTGCTGCGAGGCGGAGAGCCGTCGCGGCGCCGATCCCGCGACTCGCGCCGGTGACCAGCGCCCGCCGTCCGGCGAATCGGTTGCTCACGGGACGAGAGCCTCGGCCGTCGCCGTGACCCGGTCGAGCTCGGCACGCGCGTTCGGGACCACCATGACGTTGTTGTAGCCGGTCACCCCGTGCCGTGCCGGACCGGGAGCCCGCCGGCGACGCCGCCGATCTGTGCGAGGCTTCGGATCGCATGGTGGCAGCGACCAAGTCGGCGACCCGGGCGTGAACCCGCTCCGCACCCTCCGATCGGTCATCCGCTTCGCCCCGGTGGAGACGGACCGGACCGAGCGCCGAATGCGGCGAGCCGCGTCGGTGGCGGATCTGCGCCTCATCGCCCGGCGCCGGTTGCCGGGCGGCGTGTTCGACTACATCGACGGCGGCGCCGAGGACGAGCGCACGCTGGTCGCGAACCAGGCCGCGTTCGCATCCACGACCTTCCGGCCGCGGGTGCTGCGCGGGATCGAGAAGACCGACATCGGTACGACGATCCTCGGCGCGCCGGCCGCCTACGCTCTCGTGCTCGCGCCGACCGGCTTCACGCGCATCGCGGACCCGGAGGGCGAGCTGGCCGTCGCCCGCGCGGCCGCCCGCGCGGGTCTCCCCTACACCCTCTCCACGCTCAGCACCCGTTCGATCGAGGAGGTCCGTGCCGTCAGCGACGGGCGACTCTGGTTCCAGGTCTACGCCTGGCGCGACCGCGGGCTCGTGGCCGAGATGATCCAACGGGCGGCGGCCGCGCGATACGAAGCGCTCGTCCTGACCGTCGACTCCACTGTCCTCGGCCGGCGCGAGCGTGATGTACGGCGCGGCTTCTCCCTGCCGCCCACGATCGGGGCCGCCACCGTCGTCGACGGCGCGCGCCACCCGGCCTGGACCTGGGCGCTCGTCCGCAGCAAGCCCATCCGCTTCGCCAACGTCGTCGGTCACGAGGTCGGCGACGGCGCCTCACCGGTCACGCTCTCGGACTACATCAACACCCAGTTCGATCCGGCGCTGTCATGGGGCGACGTCGACTGGCTGCGGACGGTCTGGGACGGGCCCATCGTGCTGAAGGGCATCCAGACCGTCGCGGACGCGGTGCTCGCCGCCGACGCGGGCGTCGACGCGATCGCGCTGTCGAACCACGGCGGCCGCCAGCTCGACGGCGCGCCCGCCGCGTTCGACCTCGTCGCACCGGTCGCGGACGCGGTCGGCGGTCGCACCGAGATCATCTGCGACGGCGGGGTCCGGCGGGGCAGCGACATCGTCAAGGCGCTCGCCGCCGGTGCGAATGCCTGCATGGCCGGTCGCGCGTATCTCTACGGACTCGGCGCCGCCGGCGAGCGGGGCGTCGAGCGCGTCCTCGAGTGGTTCGCGAACGACCTCACGCGCACCATGACGTTCCTCGGCGCGGCGCGTGTCCCCGACTTGGACCGATCCCTCCTCGGACGGCCGTGACGAGGACGTCGCGGTCCGACTGACTGCCCGGAACGCCTACGATCCCGCGGTGTCGATGACGGCCACCGAAGCCGCGGCGCGGGCCGAGCCCTACCGGCGCGAGCTCGTCGGGTACTGCTACCGCTACTTCGGCTCGTACCCCGAGGCCGAAGACGCGGTCCAGGAGACGATGGTGCGCGCATGGCGACGCGCCGAGACCTTCGCCGGCGAGTCGTCGGTTCGCACGTGGCTGTACCGGATCGCCACGAACATCTGCCTCGACATGAAGCGGGCGCCGCAGCGCCGGGCCCTGCCGATGGACCTGAGCGCGCCCGGCACCGTGCCGGAGGGCCCGCCCGAGCTGCCGACCGCGCCGGCCGAGACGTGGATCGGCCCGATCGGGGACTCGTACCTGGTGGATCGTTCGGACGACCCGGCGGAGCAGGTGGCGCGTCGAGATTCGGTCCGGTTGGCATTCCTCGCCGCGCTCCAGCTGCTCCCGCCGCGCCAACGCGCGCTGCTGCTGCTGCGCGACGTGCTGGCCTGGTCCGCGGAGGATTGCGCCGATCTGCTGGAGATGACGGTGCCGGCGGTGAACTCCGCCCTCGCGCGGGCCCGGCGCACCGTCGAGTCGCACGACGAGGGTCCACCGCGCCGCGCCGCGGACGACGAGGAACGCGTGCTGCTCGCGCGCTACGTCGCCGCCTTCGAGGCCTACGACGTCACTCGCCTCGTCGAACTGCTCGCCGAGGACGCCGCGTTCAGCATGCCACCGTTCCGGCTTTGGATCCGGGGCCGCGAGCAGATCGAGCGGTGGTGGAACGGGCCGGGGCAGGTCTGTCGCAACTCGAAGGCGATCCTCACCCGCGCCAACGGGCTGCCCGCCGCGGGCGTCTACCACCCCGTGGCACCGGCGCGATGGGAGCCGTTCGCGGTGCACGTGCTCGAGATGCTCGACGGTCGGATCACGGCGCTCACGCACTTCATGGGACCGGAGGTGTTCGCGCAGCTGGGACTTCCGGAGGCGATCGAAGATTTCTCGGCCGCGACCGATCAGTTCTGAGGGCCCGCCTCGTCCATCTCCTCGAGCGGGCGCGATCCGCGCCCGGGCCACGAAAGGAACCGCCATGACCCGCACCGTCACCGCGCACATGTTCTCCTCCGCGAACGGAGTGTCCGAGTCGCCCAACCTCTTCCAGTTCGACGCGTTCGGCGCGGAAGAGGGCGAGATGATGGGCAGGACCATCGCCGGGGTGACCGACGTCGTCATCGGCCGGAAGCTGTGGCAGGAGTGGTCGGAGTTCTGGCCGGGCATGGGGGCCGGCGATCCCTTCGCCTCGTTCATCAACCCGGTCCGCAAGCACGTCGTCTCCTCCACCCTGACCGGCGAGCTGCCGTGGAACAGCACTCTGATCGACGGCGACCCGGTCGGCTACCTGGGTCGACTGCGCGACGGGAACGGCGGCGGCATCTCCGTCGCCGGTGGCATCGAGACGGTGCGCGGCCTCTTCCTCGCGGGGCTCGTCGACCGCCTCATCCTGACCGTGCATCCGGTCGTCACCGGTGAGGGACGCCGGCTGTTCGACGAGAGCACGCCGCTCACCCGGCTGCGCCTGGTCGACAGCGCGCTCACCTCGGCCGGCAACGCGATCCTCACCTACTCGCTCCGGCGCTGATCGCTCCGGGGCCGGTAGCGTCGGGCTCCGTTGCCTGACGCCGGACGCCTGCATCCGCACCACCCGGGGCCGCCGACCTCGCCGCGAGATCCGCGGACGCGCACGGTCGCGCTCTCGATCCTCTGCCTCTGCGCGTTGGTCGCCGGGATCGACATGACGATCACCAACGTCGCCCTGCCGTTCATCGGTCATGCGCTCGAGGCGCCGACGGACGAGCTGCAGTGGACGGTCGATGCCTACAACATCGTCGTCGCCGGGCTCCTGGTGCTCGGCGGCGGGCTCGCCGACCGGTACGGCCGGCGGCGGGTCTTCCTCGGGAGCTTCACCCTGTTCGCGGTCGCGTGTGCGGCGGCGGCGTTCAGCACGAGCGCCGGGCAGCTCATCGCCAGCCGCGCGCTGATGGGCGTCGGGGCGGCCGGGTTCACGGCGCCGGCACTCGCGATCATCGCCTCGATGTACGCGCCGGAGGAGCGAGGGCGCGCGATCAGCCTCTTCGTCGTGTTCGGTGCGGTGGGGCTGACGGTGGGGCCGATCGCCGGCGGTCTGCTGCTCGACCACTTCTGGTGGGGGTCGGTGTTCCTCGTGAACGTGCCGGTCGTCGCCCTCGGCGTGCTGCTCGGCGCACGCACGATCCCCGAGTCGCGGGCGCCCGTCCCGGACGGCGGCGAGCCGTCGCTCGACCTGCTCGGCGCGTTGCTCTCGGTCGTCGGCCTGGGCGCGCTGCTGTTCGGCATCATCGAGGGGCCGGCGCGAGGGTGGACCGCCCCCGAGGTCGTCGCCGCGCTCGTCGTCGGGGCGGCGCTGAGCGCGTTGTTCGTCGGCTGGGAGCTGCGCACCCGGTCACCGCTGTTCCAGGTGCGGATCCTGCGCCGCCCCGCCGTCGCCACCGGGGCGATCACCCTCTTCATGGCCTACGCGCTGTTCACCGGGTTCCTCTTCGTGAACCCGCAGTACCTCCAGGACGTCGCGGCGGAGAGCATCGTCACGGTCGGACTGCTCTTTCTCCCGTTCGCCGTGGTGTTCGGCATCTGCTCCACGCAGGCCTCGAAGGTCCTCGCCCGGCTCGGCCCGCGCGCCACCATCACCTCCGGGCTGCTCGTCAGCGCGGGAGCGGCCGTGCTCCTCGCCGTGGCCATCGGTCGCGCGACCTGGACCACGGTCGTCGCGAGCGCGCTGCTCGGCGCCGGCGTGTCTCTCCTCATCGCGCCGCCATCGACGGTCGTCATGAACGACCTGTCCCCGTCTGCCGCCGGTGACGGCTCGTCGCTCAATTTCGTCAGCCGGTTCCTCGGCGCGTCGATCGGCGTCGCCGTGGTGGGTTCCGTGCTGGCATCGCTCTACGCGTCCGACATCACCGACGCCGTCGCGTCGCTGTCCGCCGGCAAGGCCGACACGGCGCAAGGCTCGATCCAGGGCGCGCTCGAGGTCTCGAAGACACTCGACCCGATCGGCAGCCACTCGCTCGCGGCCGCCGCCCGCAGTGCCTTCGAGACCAGCGCGACCGCGGCCTACGTCGTGATCGCGGTCCTCGCGGTCCTCGCCGCCGTGTGGTCCTGGTTCGGGCTCCGACCCCACGGCGACGACCGCGAGGTCGCCTGAGCGGGCGACGGGTCGGGCGACCGCGCCGGCGTCCTCGAGCCGCGTCGCGTCAGCTGGGCGCGACCTTGGCGACGTAGACGGTGCTGGCGGATTCACCACCGGTGTAGAAGTTCGGGAAGGTCACGACGTGCGCCTCACACGAGACGAACACGTCCTCGACGAGCGCGACGAAGTCGGCATCGGGCGCGCCATCGGACCAGAGAGCGAAGACACCGCCGGGACGCAGACAGGCTGTGAGGTTCCCCAGCCCGGGCGCCGTGTAGAACGGTGCGTGGCTCGGGTGGAGCAGGTGGCGCGGCGTGTGGTCGATGTCCACGAGCACGGCGTCACACTGCTCCGAGGCTCCGGGACCGAACCCCGACGCGCCGGCGACCATCGCGAAGAAGTCGCCCTCGACGAGCTGACAGCGCGGGTCCGACGTCAGATCCTCGGCGAGCGGGAGGAGGTGCTGCTCGTGCCATTCGATCACCTCCCCCAACGCCTCGACCACATGCAGCGAGCCGACGCGGGGATCCTGCAGGACCGCGCGGGCGGTGTAGCCGAGCCCGAGACCGCCGACGACGACGGCGAGGTCGTCGCCGGCCACCTCGGCGAGACCGAGCTCGGCGAGCGCGATCTCGGCGACGGTGAACAGACTCGACATCAGGAACTCGTCGTCCAACTTCACCTCGTACACGTCGACCTGCAGTGTCGGTTCCAGCCGGCGCCGCACACTGATCTCCCCGAGCGGCGTGGTCCGCCGATCGATCTCTTCGAATCGAGCGCTCACCGTGCTCCGAACTCGTCGCCGCCGGGAAGAGGAGCTTCCTCGGGTGGTCGGTGCGATCTTCGCCGGACCGGGCCGATCCTGCACGTCGGCGCGGCGATGTGCCCCCCCCCCCGGACCCACCCGGCGACCGGCTCGGCAGGTCGGTCTACGCTGCATCCCGGAGTTGTTCGGATCTGGGTGATCGAGCCTCCACCAGTCCTCGGCGTCTCAGACGAAGTGGGATCCGACGTGGAGCTCAAGACGATCCGGTGCGAGCACCCCGATCCAGGGATCGCACTCGTGACTCTCGACCGCCCCGATCGTCTGAACGTGTGGACGGGCCGGATGCACACCGAGCTGCGGTGGGTGATGCGCGAGGTGGAGCGCGACGACTCGGTCCGCGTGGCGGTCGTCACCGGGGCCGGACGCGGCTTCTGCGCCGGGGCCGACAGCGCCGCCCTCGAGGGTCATGCCGAACGAGGCGGCTACGACCCGGGAACCCCCGACGACCTGGCCCAACCGGCCGCCGGCGCGGGCCTGGCGTTCCAGGCCGACTTCACCTGGCTGCTCGGGCTGGAGACCGTCACCATCGCCGCAGTGAACGGTCCTGCGGCCGGTGTCGGACTCGCGCTCGCATGCTGGTGCGACCTGCGATTCGTCGCGGCGGATGCCAAGCTCACCACCGCACACGGGCGGCTCAACCTGCCGGCGGAGTTCGGCCTCTCGTGGCTCCTCCCGCGGTTGATCGGCCTCGGGCACGCGAACGACCTCCTGCTCTCGAGTCGCGTCGTTCTCGGCCGCGAGGCAGGTCGAATCGGCCTCGCCGACCGGGTCGTCGACGCCCCCGACGACGTCGCACCGCAGGCGCTCGAGTACGCCCGGACGCTCGTCGAGACCATCGCGCCGGCGTCACTGGCAACGACCAAGCGCCAGATCGCCACCGACCAGCTCCATGATGATCCGGCCGCCTCGGTGGTGGAGGCACAGCGCCTCCTCGACGTGATGATGGCCCAGCCCGACTACGCCGAGGGCGTCCGGGCGTTCGCCGACCGTCGGACACCTCACTGGACCCAGCCTCCACGCGCCACGAGCTGATCCCCCACTCCCGCGGCGCGCCACAAGCGCGCGAAAGGCTCCTCGACGCGCGGACGGAGTATCACCACGACACCGAGCATCGGTTCCGACCGTGACGCGCGAGCTGCTGGTACCACCGGGCCGATGCGCCCCGCAGCCCGGCTGACCCCGTCGACTCGTGCGTGCTCCGCGTGAACGGACGGAATGGCCATACACCTCGGCAGGTCCGGTTCCGACGTGCATGACATGAACACCGGCAGGCCGCATCGAGAGTCTCCCGACGGCACGGGACCCGTGCTGGTCATCGATGACGAGCCGACCGGCGCGCACGTCACCGAGTCATTGCCGCTCGAGACGTCCGAGGAACACGTGCACCCGATGATCGACGCGGCAACCGACGCGTTCCTCGCGTGGGACCGCACCGGCGCGATCGTTGAATGGAACGCGCAGGCCGAAGCCATCTTCGGGTGGACGAAGGGCGAGGCGATCGGACGCGATATGGCCAGCACGCTCTTGGCGCCGGCCGCGCGCCACACGTTCGAGGGTGCGATGGCACAGTCACCGGCCAGAGACGCGCGCGCCCTCTCCGGTGAGGGGTTCGAGTCGATCGGCGTCGACCGAGACGGGAACGAGATCCCGATCGAGGTGACGACGTGGGAGGTCCGCGTCGGCGACTCCCGTCGGGTCGAGGCCCTGGTGCGCAGCATC
Organism: uncultured Acidimicrobiia bacterium; assembly: GCA_963801105.1. Lineage (GTDB taxonomy): Bacteria > Actinomycetota > Acidimicrobiia > IMCC26256 > JAENVU01 > JAENVU01. The sequence goes on along the minus strand of CAWDDH010000003.1, from coordinate 1,820,165 downwards.
GCCGCGCGCCGCGACCTCGAGTCCGCGCTCTGCGCGAGTGAGCGGCTGCAATCGCTCATGGACGCCAGCCCCGACGTCTGCACATTCACGCATATCGACGGAACGATCCTCTACATGTCTCCGTCATGTGCGGTGACCCTCGGCTATGACCCCGAATCGCTCGTCGGGACTCCCGGGCACGAGATCGTCCACCCGGAGGACCGCCGAAAGTATGCGGAGATGCACACGGTCGCCATGAACGCCGACGGCCCGACGACGAAGCTGCTCCGCATCGGCGCCAGTTCGGGCGACTACATCTGGATGGAGACGACGGGGTGCGCGGTCCGGGGGGCGACGGGCGAGCTGATCGGGATCGAGACCGTCGCCCGGGATGTGACCCTCCGGCAGGCGGTGGAGGCCGACCGCGAGCGACTGGTCGCGCGGCTCGGAACCAAGAACGGGAATCTGCACGACGCCCTGCGTCGGGAGCAACGGATGGTGCGCGAGCTCGGGGATCTCAACCGACTCAAGGACGACGTCGTCGCAATGGTCTCCCATGAGCTCCGAACCCCATTGACCAGCATCGTCGGATACGCCGAGATTCTGAGCGACGGTGATCTCGGAGCGCTCGACGACGACCAGCATCGGGTCCTCGACGTCATGGATCAGAACGCTCGGCGACTTCTCGGGCTCGTGGAGGATCTCTTGGCGATCGGACGGATCGAAGCGGGTTCCTTCCGATGCGAGCGCGCGCCGCTCCCGCTCGGTCCTCTGATCGAGTCGTGTGGTGCGGCGATGATGCCGACTGCTCGGAGCAAGAGCATCGAACTCGTGATCAACGTCGAACCCGAGGTCGGGACCATCGTCGCCGACGCCGCGCAGCTCGACCGGCTCGTGCTCAATCTGCTGGGGAACGCCCTCAAGTTCACCCCACCTCACGGGCGCGTCGCGCTCACCGCGTGGATGGCCTCCGACGAGATTCTCATCGAGATCGCTGACAACGGGGTCGGGATCCCGGTCGCGGAGCAGGGTCAGGTGTTCTCCCGCTTCTACCGGGCCCGACAGAGCGTCGCAGATGGGGTCCCCGGCACGGGTCTCGGTCTCCCGATCGCGAAGTCGATCGTCGACCAGCACGACGGGCGGATCTCTCTCGATTCCCGACCCGGACGGGGAACGACGGTCACCGTCGCGCTTCCACGCGTCGCCACGCGGAGCGGATCCGCACCGTTGGACGAGGACCTACCGATTCCGAACCAAGGAACGCCGTGACATGACCAAGATCGCACTCATAGTCGACGATAACGATGACCTGCGCGCTCTGCTGAGCTTCAAGCTGCTGCACTCCGGGTTCGAGGTGCACAGCGAGGCAGACGGCGCGACCGGCTTGGCTGCCATCGCGATCCTGCATCCTGACATCGTGCTGCTCGACTGGATGATGCCGCGCATGTCCGGACTCGAAGTCTGCGAACAACTGCGCTCGGTCCCCGAGATCGCCGGCACGTCCGTCATCCTTCTCACCGCCAAAGCCCAGGAGCTGGACATCGAACACGGGTTCGCGGCGGGGGCGGACGACTACATCATCAAGCCGTTCAGCCCGCGCGAGCTGATGACCCGAGTCCAGGCGGTGCTCGCGCGCGCCAAACGTGAACCGTGGACCTCCGCCAGCTCCTGACTCTTTCACTCCTGGTCCTGACCCTCGTCATCGTCGGGCTGAGCACCGCATCCGCTCTGCGTCGAGCGTGGCGTCTGGTCGCGACGCGGCGACACGAATCGATGCTCGCCGCCGTCCGCCCGCACCTGATGGAGAGGCTGGCGATCGCCGACCCCGAAGCGGGATTGGTGCTCGACCGTTCTGTGCTCCCGGGACGATCGGACGAACGCTCGGTCGAGGAGCTCGTCGGCGGCCTCCTCCCGAAGCTGCGCGGAGAGGACCACGGAATGCTCGCGCGTCACCTCGAGCGGTCGGGCGCGCTCGAGCGCGCCCGACTCCGCACCTACTCACGGCGACGATTGGTGCGCGCCCGCGCCGCAACGCTGGTGGGCGCAGCGCAATGGCGGCGCGCGCTGCCAGAGCTGGTCTGGTTGCTTCGGGATCCCGACGTCGAGGTGCGCAGCGTGGCCGCTCGAGCGATCGGACGGATGGGTGCGGCAGAGGCGGTCCCGTACCTGATCGGGGCCCTCGAAGCGCCGCGTCGCTCGATCTCGGCGAGCGTCGTCGGGATCGCGTTGGTCCACCTCGGCCCCGCGTCCGCGCCGTTGCTCATCGGGGGGCTCGACTCGGCACCCGCGGCGACGCGGAGCCTCGTCGCAGAGGTCCTCGGGCTGATGGGTGCCCAGGAAGCAGTGGATCACCTGTGTCAGCAGCTGAGCGGCGACCCGGAGACGTTGCCGCGCATCGCAGCCGCCCACGCCCTCGGCCGCGTCGGAGCACCCGACGCGCTCGACGGGCTCATCGCTGCCGTGAGCCAGCACGAAGCGCCGGCACTCCGGATCGCCGCGGCCCGCGCGCTCGGCGACATCGGAGATCCCGCCGCCATCGATGCGCTCTCGCTGATGATGGCGGACCCGAGCGACCGCGTCGCTCGTGCGGCCGGCGGCGCCCTCAGCGCGCTCGGATCGGCCGGCTACCGATCCCTCGAACGGGCCGCCACCGAGAACGGGCTCCGGCAGGCGCACGCCATGGAAGAACTCGACCTGCGCGACCGAGTGCGGCCGCTGGTCGCACGATGACCATGGTCCGAGAGATCCTCGCGGGCTTCGACCGCTTCGTCCTCGTCTACTTCCTCGTGCTGAACGGGCTCTATCTCGCGCTCGCGGTGCTCGCGACGATCGACGTGCTGCGAAGCGCCCGGTGGGTGGGCGTCGCCGGTCAGGACGACCTCTTCGCACATCCGCTCACGCCCGGGATCAGTGTGATCGTGCCGGCGCGCAACGAGGAGGGGAGCATTCTCGCCTGCGCACAGGGGGTGCTCTCGTTGCGGTATCCGGAACTCGAGTTGATCATCGTCGACGACGGATCGACCGACGGCACCTTCGCGCTCGTCGAGGATGCCTACTCACTCGTCGAGATTCGGCGATCCGTCGGCGCGGACGTCCCGGTCGTCGGCACGGTGCGGTCGGTCCACCTTGCCCGTACCGGTACGCCGGTGGTCGTGGTCCGCAAGGACCACGGGGGACGCGCGCCGACGCGCTCAATGCCGGCATCAACGTCGCCACGAAGCCACTCGTCTGCTTCCTCGACGCCGACTCGGTCCTGGACGAGCGCGCCCTCCTCAGTGCGGTCACGCCGTTCGTCGACGACCCCGACCGGGTCGTGGCGGTTGGCGGAGTCGTCCGGGTCGCGAACGGATGCGATTTCGAATCCGGACGGATCGTCCGCCCGGCAATGCCGAGCTCGTGGATCGAGAGGATCCAGGTCGTCGAGTACCTCCGTTCGTTTCTCCTCGGACGTACGGCCTGGTCGAGGCTGGGCAGCCTGATGATCATCTCCGGCGCGTTCGGGCTGTTCCAGCTCGATACGGTCATCGAGGTCGGGGGACTCGACGTGGACTCGATCGCCGAGGACTTCGAGCTCGTCACCCGGCTCCACCACCGTCTTCGCGCCCAGCCCGGCCAGTATCGGATCGTGTCCGTTCCCGAGCCCGCCGCGTGGACGGAGGTGCCCGCAACCATCCGGTCGCTGGCATCTCAGCGCCGGCGTTGGGCTCGCGGTCTGGCCGAGACGCTCGTCAAGCACCGACGAATGACCGGAAGTCCGCGCTACGGCATGGTCGGTGTCGTCGCGCTTCCCTATTACCTCGCCTTCGAGTGCCTGGGGGCGATGGTGGAGCTCACGGGATTGCTCGCGCTCGGGCTCGGCCTCGCGTTGGGTCTCGTCAACCTGCAACTCGCCCTGCTCGTCGCCGGCGTCGCGCTCGCCTATGCCATGTTTCTCTCCCTTGCCGCGGTGGCGGTGGAGGAGTTCTCGTTTCACCGGTACCCCCGGCCTGCGGATCTCGTGACCATCATCGGTGCGGTGCTGCTCGAGAATGTTGGCTTTCGACAACTCCACGCGTGGTGGCGCGTGGAGGGGACGATCGCGGCAATGCGCGGGCGCCACCACGCGTGGGAGAGCCCCGAGCGGACGGGCCTCTTTGCGGATTCGAATCACGCGGGCGTGGCATCGTCATGATGAATCACGCGATGAGAACCGCTGGAGATATGTGCAATTGCTGGCGCTCTGTAATGCGCGAGAGCGGTCCCCGGCCTTCGTTGCTGGGCTCTTGTACTGGGTTCGCGATCTTGTACCATAGAGTTGGTAATTCCGGGTCCGACGGACGACCCACCCCGGACCGGCGATATGCGGCAGGCGGGGAAGGGGGTCAGGATGGTCGATCCAGAACACCAGGAAGACCCCGAACGCGAGACACCGGGCCCGGGCCCCGACGACCTCACCGGAGCCGGAGGGATCGCGTCGTGGCTCGTTCACGAGATCGGGCGCGGGTCCCTCGCGGACTCCGAGATCGGCGTCGCACTCCTGCTCAACCGAACCTGCGAGCCCGTCGCGCACAACGCTGCGTACCTCGATGTGGCTCACGCGCAACAACGCACGCGCGTCGAGACGATGACCCGGGGAGTGGCACGCCAGAAGGCTGACGAGGACGATCTGCGCGCCGTATGTTCGGTCCGCAGCGGCGACCTCGGCGCGCACCTCGGCCCCCATCGCCTCGACGATGGCACGGACGCGGGCGGCTTCCTGATCTTCGGCATCGGTGAACGCGGGGCCGCGCCGACCTACGTCGAGGTCTGCCTCTATCTGCCCGATCGATCGGGCAGCCGTGGCACCGAAGGCGCCGGGGAGCACCACGTCCCAGCGCTGTTCGGCGCCATGGTCGATGAGAACTGGCGCCTGCGGGTCGTTCCCTCAGTCGGCGCGGCACCCTTCTTCACCGACGACGACGTCAGCGGGTCGGTCCTCCCTACGGTTCACCCGGCCGACCTCCCGAAGCTGCTCGCGCTGGGGACGAGCGTCCGATCCGGTGCCCTCGACCTCACGACGATCCCGCTCAACCTGCGCGCGTCCGACGGTACCTGGATCCTGGTCGATGCGGCGCTGACCCAGGTATCCGGCGACGACTCCGAGCCGTGGCTTGCGCTCCATTGCTCGGTGCCGAGCCCACCGCGGCCCGGCGATCAGATCGAGACGTCGTCCGCGGGACCCGTCGCCGCGGGACCCGACGAGGAGCTCGCCACCTCGGAGACCTGGGAGCATCTCCTGCTCCGCACCTATCCCGAGCTCTCGGACCGCGAACGCGAGATCGCGCGGGCGGTCCTGAGCGGCTACCGGGTCAAGACGATCGCAGAACACCTGTACCTGAGCTCGAGCACGGTCCGGAACCACCTCTCGTCGCTCTTCCACCGGATCGGTGTCACCTCGCAGGCCGAGTTCATCGAGCGACTTCACGACTTGCGGAACGACCACTATCCGGACTGATGCCACACGGCTGCGCCGGACGCAGCCGCGCGCGACGTCCTGACGGGCGAATCCGGTCATCGGCCGCCGTGGCCGTCCGTGCTCCGAGCTATCGAGTGGGACCCTCGAGCTCCGCGACGCGGCGCGCCGCCGCCGTGAGCAGTGGCTCCTGCATCTCGGGATGGTCACTGAGGAAGACCTTGAAGTCTCGGCGCGCGATGACTTCGAGCTCCATGTCGGTCTGGGCGACGACCGACGCCGTCCGAGGTCGGTCGAGGAGCAGCGCGATCTCGCCGAAGAAGTCGCCCGGACCCCGCACCGCGATGACCTCACCGCCGTGAAGGATCCGTGCCTCGCCGGAGATGACGACGAAGAACTCCTGCCCGATCTCGCCCTCGCGCATGAACTCGCGTCCTGCCTTGACGGAGACCGGCGTGACGAGTCCGGCCAACGCGCGCACGTGCTTCTTCGAGAGCCCGCTGAAGAGCGGGACCTCGGCGAGGCGATCCTCGACCGATTGTGCCCCCATTGCCTTCCCTCCTGTCCCGGTACGCGAGGACCCTACCGTCAGGTGGCCGCGAGGCAGCGTGCTGTGACGCCTGCCCGCTTCGGCGGCGGCGGCGCGGTCGAGCACGGGGGCCGGGTCGTCAAGGGCGGCGGTGACGGATTGCTCTGCACGTTCGAGTCCGCGTCCGACGCGTTGTCGGCGACGGTCGCGATGCAGCAGGCCGCGCACCGGCTCGGTCGGGAGCAGAGCGAGACCCTGCGGATCCGCATCGGCGTATCGGTGGGCGACGTCTCGTGGGACGACGGAGACTGCTTCGGAATGCCGGTCGTCGAGGCCGCGCGTCTCGAGGCAACCGCCGAGCCGAACCAGATCCTGTGTTCGGCACTCGTCAAGGCGATGGCGCGCGGGCGTGGCAGCCACGACCTGGAGCCCGTCGGCGAGGCCATGCCGTCCTCCTCGGCCTCACCGACCGGTACGACGAAGCGCAGGAGTGGTTCGGCCTCGCCCGGCGCGAACTCGATGCGCAGGGCAACGTCGTCCTGCCCGCGGACGTCCCGTATCGCGAGGCACGGGCCGAGCTCCGCCGTGGATCACGGTGCGACGATGCCCGCTTCGCCGAGTTGCTCGCCGAGGCCCGGGACCACGCCTCCGCGCTCGGGTTCGACGTCTGGTTGACCCAGCTCGACGAACTGGAAGCGGCGCACCGCGACGCCTGAGCGGTCGGGTCGGTCATTGGTCGTGGACGGCGCCCTGCGCGCCGGCTCCCGCTCGGGGGCGCGGATGCGCACCGGCGCGCGAATCGCATGTGGCACGCTGGCGCAGTGACCAGCGTCGAGCACCCAGCCGGGATCCGCCGCCGCGACCACTCGCGGTCCACGGGATCGATCGGCAGGCACTAGCCCGTGCGAGCACTCAACGGATTCCGGTCACAGTTCCGGCGCGGGACGCTGCGCGCCGATGCGACCGCAGGCTTGGTGCTGGGCGTGGAGAGCGTGCCCGACGGCCTGGCCGGCGGCCTCCTGGCCGGCGTCAATCCGATTTTCGGACTCCACGGCTATCTCTTCGGGACCTTCGCGGGTGGCCTCTTCACCTCGTCGTCGTTCATGGCGGTCCAGGCGACCGGCGCCATGGCGATCATCGTGGCCGACGTCGGCGCGGTCCACGGCAACGACGACCCGAGCCGGGCGTTGTTCACCCTCTCGATCGTGACCGGCGCGTTGATGATCGCCGCGGGCGTGTTGAAGCTCGGGTTCCTCCTGCGCTTCGTGTCCCGCGCGGTGACCGTGGGCTTCATCTCGGCCGTCGGCGTGAACATCGTGCTCGGGCAACTGGACAACCTCACCGGGTACGAGGGCCAGGGTGCGAATCGGGTCGCGCGGGCGTTCGACCACGTCGTCAACCTCGGGGAGACGAGTTGGGCGACGCTCGCGGTGGGAATCGCGACGATCGCATTGATCGTGGTCCTGGAACGAACACGGCTCGGACCACTCGGGATGGTGATCGGCCTCGCAGTGACCTCGGGTGCGGTCGTGGCCTTCGGATGGGACGTCGCCCAACTCGCCGACATCGCCCAGATCCCGAGGGGCCTCCCGGCTCCGATGCTGCCCGAGCTTCGACTGATCCCGACGCTGCTGATCCCGGCAGCGTCGCTCGTGTTCGTCGGGCTGGTGCAGGGCTCAGCGATCTCGACCGGGTTCCCCAACCCCGACGGCACCTACCCGGATGCCTCCCGGGACTTCATCGGCCAGGGTGCCGGCAACCTCGCCGCGGGGTTGTTCCAGGGCATGCCGGTCGGCGGCTCGATGTCGGCCTCGTCGCTGGTCAAGACCGCCGGTGCCCGCAGCCGTGCCGCATTGCTCATCGCGGGACTCGTGATGGCGATCGTGATCGTGGCGTTCGCGCCGGTCGTGGACCACGTGGCCATGTCCGCCCTCGCGGGCCTGCTCGTGGTCGTCGGTGTACGCACCGTGAAGCCGACCGAGATCCGCGCCGTCTGGCGAACCGGCTCGGTGCAGGCCGTGGTGATGACGGTGACCTTCGTGCTCACGATGGTCATCCCTCTCCAGTATGCGGTCCTCGTCGGCGTCGGCATCTCGATGATCCTGTTCATCGTCAGTCGCTCGAACCGCGTGACCGTCGCGCAATGGGTGGTCGACGAGAGCGGCAATCTCCGCGAGACCGGGCCACCCGAGTTCGTCCCCGCCGACCAGGTGCTCGTCCTGCAGCCTTACGGCAGCCTCTTCTTCGCATCGGCGCAGGTCTTCGAGCAGGCGCTCCCGGTCATCGCGCCGACATCGACCAACGCTGTCGTGATCGTTCGGCTCCGTGGTTTCGAGGATCTCGGCTCCACGTTGATGGAGGTGCTCCGGCGCTACCACGCGGCGTTGACCGCGGTCGGCAGCAAGCTCGTGCTCGTCTCGGCCAGTGATCGGGTCCTCGACCAGCTGCACGCCGCGAATCTCGTCGAGGTGATCGGCGCCACGAACATCTACCCGGCGGACGAGTGGCTCGGCGCGACCTTGCGACGCGCGCACCAGGACGCCGAACAGTGGATCGACACCGGGTATCGGGGAGGATCCGATCCGGGACCGCCATCCACCTGACGGCGGCGGTGCATGGCATCGGCAGCGTCGGGGGACCGCCGCGCCGGTGCTGGCGCGCGGAGGGTCGGTGCGGAGCGAGATCCTGTCATCGCCCGGCGAGCACTGGAGCGAGATCCGTCAGACCCTCGACGAGCTCGATGCGCAGCGACTCTCCGTGTTCGACGGGCTCACCGACGACGAGTCGCAACGGTGCATCGCGCGCAGCACGATCATCGAGTGCGCGGCCCGTGACCGGGTCCTCAAGCGGGGCGGAACTGCCCGCAAAATCTTCGTCGTGCTCGACGGCACCCTCGAAGTGCGCGACGACGACACGATCGTGAACGTGCTGAGCGCCGGCGACGTGTTCGGGGAAGTGGCGTTCCTCCTCGAGCAACCCCGGTCCTTCGACGTCCACGCCGCCACCGACGGCACCCGCATCCTCAGCCTGAGCGAGGGCGCGCTCCGGAAGATAATCGCCGAGGACGCGAACCTCGCCGCGAAGCTGCTCCTCAACCTCTCGAAGCTGCTCTGCGTCAAGCTGATCCGCGCCGGCTGACGCGTGATGGTCAGGGGCGGATCTCGTAGAACGCGTTGACCGGGTGGTCGACGTCGAGCCGGCGGAAGCGGCTGAAGCCCGCCGCCCGTGCCATCTCCTCGGCCTTCGCCGGGGACAGACCGAGGGTCCCGAGCCCGGCGCCGTCGGGCGCCGACATCGCGGAGGACATGCACGACAGGACGCTGATGCCGTACATCAGCGACGCCATCGGGTTCTTCGTCGCGTTCAGCGCGAACGTGTCGTGGGCCTTGATGTCGACGAGGAGCCACGTCCCGTCGTCGGCGATGGCCCGGCGCAGGGTCTGCATCATCGCGAACGGATGCGTCATGTCGTGGATGCAGTCGAACGTCGTGATGAACCCGATCGATCCGTCATCCGGCAGTGGCTCCTCACGCGGGTCGAGGAACGAGACGTTGGACGCACCGGCCTCCGTGCGCTTCTCCTCGGCGCGGGCGAGCGCGTGGCGGCTGATGTCGTACCCGCGGAAGCGGCTGTTCGGGAACGCCCCGGCCATCAGCAGCAGCGCGCCCCCGGCGCCGCAGCCCACGTCGGCGACCGTCGTCCCGGCCGCGAGTCGCTCGCTCACACCCTCGAGCGCGGGCAGCACGACCGGGAGCAGGTTCGTGCGGTTCCACGGCTCGAACGAGCGCTCGATGCCCACCGCGGCTTCCGGGCCATGACTGTCGTAGTCGTGGCCGACCCCGGTCCGGAAGCTTTCCGGCATCGCCCGCAACGCGTCCATCGTGTTGGGGAACCGGTGGAACATGCCCATCCCGTAGGCAGGGTGGTCGGGCGTCGCCAGCACCGCCGCCGCCTCGTCGGAGAGTGAGAATCGCTCCTCGTCGTCGCACTGGATGATCCGCGCGGCCGCCTGGTTGTAGGCCCATTCGCGGACCCAACGCTCGTGGAGCCCGGCCCGCTGCGCGAGCTCGTCCGCGTGCAGCGGCCCGCCCGCGGCCCGCATCGCCGAGTAGAGCCCGAGCTTGTCGCCGAGGTGGATCATCCCCGTCGTCACCGCGCCTTCGAGCTTGCTGAAGACGAGGAACGAGAACATCTGGAGCTTCTGATCGTCCATCCGCCAGCTTCCCTCCGGCCGGTCCGCCCGGCGCGGGCCGACGATATCGAGCGGCGAAGAGCGCAATCGAGCACGCGAGCCTGGACCCATCCGTCTGTCGCCCGGGTCCCGACCTCGCGCCTCCTAGAGTGCGACCCATGAGCGACGCAGCCGCGAAGGCATTTCAGCTGTTCCAGGCCGACATCGGCACTGACGAGGGCACCGGCGAATGGTTCGAGGTGACCCAGGACCAGGTGAACCAGTTCGCCGACGTCACCCACGACCACCAGTTCATCCACGTCGACCCCGAGCGGGCCGCGGCCACCCCGTTCGGCGGCACGATCGCCCACGGGTTCCTGACCCTCTCGATGCTGACCCATCTCGCCGCAGGCGCCAGCGCCGCGCCGCCCGACCCCGCGAAGTACGAGGGCATCCTGATGGGCATCAACTACGGGTTCAACAAGGTTCGGTTCGTGAGCCCGGTCAAGGTCGGTTCGCGCATCCGGGCGCGCGCGGTGACCTCGAACGTCGAGCTCAAGGGCACCATGGTCGAGGTGACCCGCAACTTCACGGTCGAGATCGAGGGCGAGGAGAAGCCCGCGCTGGTCGCCGAGTGGCTCACGCGGACCGTCTACGCCTGACCGCCCGCGCGGCGTCAGCCGGCTCGGTAGGTGATCGGCAGCCGCTTCGGACCGGAGATGAACGTCGACGGGAGCCATTCCGTCTCCCCCGCCGGACGCAGGTCGGCGCAACGGGTCAGTAGCTCGCGGAGCAGTGCGTGGATCTCCACGCGCGCGATGTGCGCGCCGAGACAGAAGTGCGGCCCCCCACCACCGAACGCGATGTGGTCGTTGGGGCTGCGGCCGAGGTCGAGCACCCCGGCCGTCGGCCCGAACGCTTCCGGGTCGCGGTTGGCCGACCCGTAGTACATGACGACCTTCTGGCCCGCCGCGATCGGCACGCCCCGCAGCTCGGTGTCGTGGTGCGCGGTCCGACGCATGTACACCACCGGGCTCACCCACCGCAGCAGCTCCTCGACCGCGGGCGCCAGCCGGGCGTCGAGGTCCTCGGTGAGCCACGCGAGCTGCTCGGGATGCCTGAAGAGCGCGTCCATGCCACCCGCGACGAGGTTGCGGGTCGTGTCGCCACCGGCGTCGATGAGCAGCAGGAAGAAGAGGTTGAAGTCGATGACGCCGAGGTCCTCGCCGTCGACCGTGGCGTGGGCGATGATGCCGGCGAGATCGTCGGACGGTTCCGCCCGACGTGCCTGCCACACGCCGTTCGCGTAGTTGAACATCTCGATCACCGCGTGCATCCCCGCACCGGCGGCCTGGCTCTCGGGCGCGGCGTGGATGGCCTCCGTGAGCGCATAGAGCGCGACCCCGTCCTCGTGCGGGATGCCGAGCATGTCGGCGATGACATACGACGGCATCAGGCCGGCGATGTCGGTGACGAGGTCGCAGGCACCGGCGGCGGCCACCTGGTCGATGATGCGCGTCGCGAGCGCTTCGATACGCGGCCGCATCGCCTGCGCCACCTTCGGCACGAACTCCCGGCTGACGACCTTGCGCAGCGCCGAGTGCCGCGGCGGGTCCGTCATGAGCATCATCTGGTGGTCGCCGAGGTCGATCGCGTCGTCGGTGATCATCACGGTCGGGCGCGACGAGAACGTGGCCGGGTCGCGCCCCACCGCGCGCACGTCGGCGTGACGGGTCACGGCCCAGAAGCCTTCCGCCCCCGGTTCGGGATGCCAGTGCACCGGGGCGTGCTCCCGGAGCCACGCGAACTGCTCGTGGGGCTGGCCGTGGGCAAAGGAGCTCGGCGCCAGCAGATCGATCTCCGTCACGGGCGCGAGTCTGCCCGCTTCGGCCCCATGCCGCGCGCGACCTTCGCTCGAGCCGCGTGGCGGCCTACTGCTCCCACCGGTCGAGCTCGGTGCGGAGCCAGCCGTGCTCCCAGAAGCTCTCGTCGCCGCCGTGGTCGAGCAGGTACCGGTGGGCATCCGCCATCACGACGCGCAGGCGTGGGTGGGTGGGTTCGACGGCCTCGACCGCTTCGCCGAGGCGGATCGCGAGCGGCGCGTCACCGCGCGCGAGCGCGGCCTCGGCGCGCTCCAGCGTGACGTCGATGCCGGCGGCGTCGACGAGCTCGCCGAGCGCCGCCGGCGCGGGATCGGGATACAGCTCGGTCGTGGACGTCAGCTTGCACCAGCCCACGTACTCCTCCCAGAACGTGCGCACCGCCCACGCGACCTTGCCGTAGCCCTGGCCGACCCGGAGCTCGGGCGGGAGCTCGATCTCGCGCATCAACGTCCAGACGTCGGCCCCCGAGTTGAACCCTTCGAGGGCGCGGTCGTGCACGTAGGTCACCGCGCCGTGCAATCGCTCCAGCGACGCCTCGATCAGGTCTGCGCCGACGATCGGGTCGTGCCGGCCGGTGACGAGCACCTCGGGCCGTAGCTCGCGCACCATGCGGTTGGTCGCGAGCTGGGGCTCCACGAATCGGTACTTGTCCCCGCGGATCGTGTTGAGGTTCGGGAAGTGCGGGAACAGCGGTCCGAACAGATTGCTCACCAGCGCGACCCGGTGCTCGGGGAGCCAGACCACGCAGCAATCGACGGTCTCCCCCACCGCGGCGAGCAGCTCGACACGCAGCCCGTCGACGGTGAGTCCGAGGCGCTCGTCGAAGGTGATGTCGGGCGTCGGCACCGATTGCGTCATCGACACCCCCGGGTTCTCCTGGTGGATGCGCTTCGCGTCGGTGCCGAGCATGTCGAACCAGATGCCGGCGGTGCGCATGCGCAGACCCTGGATCCGGCGATCGTCGGCCTGGCACGCCGGGTTGTTCGCCTGGGCCAGGTAGGTCGTACCGGCTCCCGTGAAGAGGTCGACACCGCCGACGTGATCGACGTGCGCCTGCGTGGTGATGACGTGGTGGGTCGGTCCGGGACGGACGGCATCGAAGAGCCGCTTGTGGTGTGGCGCCTCGAAGCCCATGCCGGTGTTCACGATCACCCGGCCGGCATCCGTGAGGACCAGGTACGCGGCGGTCGTGCCCCCCGAGCGGTAGACGAGCCCGTCGACCACCGGGTGGGCGGCATCGTCGTACGTCGGCACGAGCAGCTCGCGTCCGGGGCGGGTGTCGATCAGGTGGTCGACCTGGTCCTGGATGCTCACGTGACCTCGATTCGGACGGGGAACTGGTCCAGGTACGCACCAAAGCGCGTACGCACCTGCTCGGGAGTGATGGAGAAGTCGCGGCGCAGGTCGTAGAGGACACGGCCCTTTCTTCCCCGGGGGTGGGCGGTGCGGTACGCGTCGATCTCGGCCCGCGCCGGGTCGGTCAGCTCGATGCCCGCGACGTCGTAGACGCGTTGCAGCGTGCCGAGCTCGTCAGCCATGTACTCGTCGAAGAAGACGTCGACGGTCCGCTCCACCGGGAGCAGGTGGCGGTCACGCAACGACGCGTCGAGCAGGCGACCGATCCGGTCGGTCCAGTAGTCGCGGTACCACTCCGGTCGCGGGCTGAGGTACGCGGCGCGCGCGCCGTAGGTGAGCATCGTGATGGTCGACTGCACGACCGCGACCGGGTCGCGATGGGTCACGACGATCGTCGCGTCGGGGAACGTCGTGAGCAGCGGTCCGATCTGCTCGAGGTGCTGGGGGGACTTCAGCACCCACCGCTCGCGAGGGCGATACCACTGGAGGATCTGCAGCACCCGCTTCATGTAGGCGTAGTGCGGCGCCTGGTCGTGGGCGAGGTAGTAGTCGCGCCACGCCGGCGCGCGGACGACCCATTCATGGGTGTAGCTCGCGAAGTCGGGCGTCTGGAGCTCGATCTCCTCGTGGACGTGGTCGGGCTCCATCGGGTGCATCGCCGCGACGAAGGGCGCCCCCGCCTGCATCGCCGCCCACGTCTGCTGGCACCGCGTCCAGCGCGGATCCACGCCGTCGACGGCCTCCTCGTGCCGGTCCGGCACGGGCTCGTAGGACTCCCACAGCGGCATGGATCGGAACCGGGTGTCCGCCGCGAGCAGGTTCACCAGGTGGGTGGTGCCCGAGCGCGGCAGGCCGATCACGATCACCGGCGCGGCGATCTCGACCCCGAGGATCTCCGGGTGGCGCGTGAGCAGGTCGTGGATCCGCAGTCGGTTGGCGGCCGAGCGGACCGCGTCGCCGAACATCAGCATGCGACCGAGGCCCGTGCGCTCGGGATCGGCGTCCATCTCGGCGAGTTGGACGTCCAGGCGCTCGCGGAAGTCGTCCGGCCCGAAGTCGTCGAGCCCGGTGCGCTCGACCGCGGCGGCGCAGACCGCGTCGACGCTGAGGTCGGTGTGCTTGCGTTCGCCGTACTCGAGACCCATCCGCTGCACGTCGTTCAGCACCGGCGCGGCGAGGTCGTCGATGCGGATCTCCTTCGTCACCGTCGGCTCACAGGGCGAGGTAGCCGCCGTCGACTGCGAACACGGTGCCGGTCGTGAACGCCGACGCGGCACTGCTCAGGAAGAGCACCGCGGCGGCGACCTCCTCGGGGGTGCCCATCCGGCGAATCGCCGCCTTGCCCACTTCGGCCTCCAGCAGATCCGGGAGCCCCTGCATCGGCGCGGTCATCGGTGTGTCGATCAGCCCCGGCGCGACCGCGTTCACCCGGATGCCGTCACCCACCCAGTGGACTGCGAGGTTGCGGGTGAGCGCGAGCAGCGCCGCCTTGGCCGCCGAGTAGCCGGGCACGATCGTGGTCGAGCGGAACGCCGTCATGGACACGATGTTCACCACGCTCGCGCCGCCGTCCATCGCGCTCGCCGCCAGCGGCGCACGCAGGCGCGTCGTCAGACGCATCGCGCCCTCGACGTTGAGGGCCAGCGCCGCGGCGAAGCCGTCCGGGTCCCACTCGTCGCGCCCATCGGGGAAGTTCGCCCCGGCGTTGTTGACCAGGACGTCGAGCCGGTCCACGCCGTCCGCGAGCGCGTCGACCGCCTCGGCGTCACGCATCTCCAACTGTCCGAACGCGAAGGAGGAGAGGTCGGTGTCATAGGCGGCGGCCGAGGCGCGGGTCCCCGTCACCGTGACCGAGGCGCCGGCCGCGGCGAACGCGGCGGCGATCGCGTACCCGATCCCGCTCGTGCCGCCGGTCACGAGCACCGCGGCGTCGGCGAAGTCGAACGTGACCCCGTTCATCGGGAGTCGTCCATCGTGATCATGACCTTCCCGCAGTCCTTCGACCCTTCGAGCACGGCGAGGCCCGTGCCGAACTCCTCGAGCGACAAGGTATGGGTGATCAGGGCCGAGAGGTCGCGCCGGGCGAGCAGATCGACCGCGTCCTCGAAGCGCTCCGGATACTCCATCGAGCCGCGGATCGTGAACTGCTTCATCAGGACGTTCACGTAGCTGGTGGGCACCGGACGGTAGTGGAGCGCGACGACCACGAGCCGACCGTCCACCCGGCCGTGCTGGAGCACGTCGCCGATCACCGAATCGGCGCCGGAGGCCTCGATGAAGACGTCGGTCGCAGCGGTCGGTCCGAACATGAACGGCGCGGTGCCGTGGATCCGCTTCAGCTCGTCCCACACGTCGCCCGCGGCCGGGTCGAGCGCGTGGGCCGCGCCCATCTCCCGGGCCAGGTCCCGGCGGGCACGGCTGAAGTCGACCGCGACCACGTCCTCGATCCCGCGATCCGTGAGCGTCGCGAGCGCCAGCAACCCGATGGGCCCGCACCCGAAGACGACGACCTTCTCGCCCGGCACCACCTCGGCCTGGTTGACCGCCTGCATGCCGACGGCGAGCGGCTCGGCGAGTGCCGCCGTCGTCAGCGGCATGCCGTCGGGCACGGGGACCAGCCGCGGGCCGGTCGCGGCCTCCGGCACATGCAGCAACGGGGTGAGCCCCCCGACCGTCCCGCCCGTTCCCATCGTGCCGGACCCGACATCGGACGGGCAGACGATCACGCGGTCGCCCACCGCGACGCCCGGGACCGCGTCGCCTACCCACTCCACGACGCCGGCCATCTCGTGACCGAGCGGGATCGGCCGGCCGGGGATCAGCCCCATATGGACGTAGGAGACGTCGGTGCCGCAGATGCCGCACGCGGCGACCCGCACGAGCGCGTCGCGCGGGCCCGGTACCGGGTCGGGGATCTCGTCCAGGCGCCAATCGTTCGCGCCGTGCAGCATGATCTGCTTCATGGGCTGAGCCACTCTCCCCGCTTCGACCCCTGACCGGGCCGGCCCCACCGGCACGGGATCGCGCCGACTAGGTCGCTCGCTTCGCTCTCGGCTTCGCGCCGGAGGCGTTGAGCGCGATCGCGGCGCGGACGAGCGCCTTGAACGCGCGCGCGTCGACCTGCTCCCCCTCGCGGATGTCGATCGCGCGGCGTGTCTTCCCCTCGAGGCTCGCGTTGAAGAGCCGGGAGGGATCCGGCAACGATGCCCCCTTCGCGAACGTGAGCTTCACGACGGACTTGTAGGACTCGCCGGTGCAGATGATGCCGTCGTGTGACCACGTGGGCGTGCCCGGGTTCGTCGGCTTCACCCACTTCACCTCCTCGACGACGTCCGGGTCCGCCTCCTTGACGAGGGTGCGCATCCTCGCCAACGTCTCCCCGCGCCAGTCCCCGAGCTCGCCGATGATCCGGTCGATCCGCTCTGATGCCGACTGGCTCTCGCGGTCCGCCGCGCTCATGTGCCCCTCCCGAGACGTCCGGTGCTCCTCCGTGCCACGCGATCAGGGCATCATGCCAACTGCGGTCGGATCAGTGCCGAAGTGCGGCGACGACCGGCACGGCGCGGACCCGCTCACACAGCGGTGTGAGCCAGCGGTCCGCCAGTGGCATCCCCGCGGCGGCGACGAGGCCGCCGAACGCGAAGCCGGCGACGACATCACCCGGGTAGTGGGCACCGACGTAGACGCGGGTGAAGGCCATCAGCACCGCGAGCGCCAGCATCACGTATCCGACGCGGCGTACCGCGAGGACCAGCCCGACCGCCACCGCTCCAGCCACGAGCGAGTGATCGCTCATGAATCCCGGGTCCTTGGCCTTGTCCACCAGCACGAGGACGTGGGGGTGGGTCGCGAACGGCCGGGCGCGTCCGATGGCCGACGCGATGGGTTGGTTGACCGCGAGAGCAATCACCGCGGCCGCGGCGCTCCACACGGTCCGTGCCATCACCTTGGCGTCCTCACGCACGCCGATGACGAACGCGACCGACGAGCCCTGCGCCGAACACGACGATGCCGAAGCCGGCGTACGCCTTGAAGAAGCCATGGGCCCACGAGGTGTCCCGTGCCCACTGGTTGACGCCGTGGAACAGGTTCCAATCCATCCGGGAAGGGTACGGGCTCACTCTCGGGTGTGTCCGTTGAGCGGCTTTGGGGAACCTGAGAAGCGCCCCGCCGTACGGTGAGATGACGGTTCCGCCCCATTCGGGCGGGGACCGGGCCGCTGACCCTTCTCACCGGCGGGGAACCGGGCTACGGTGCCCGGCCTGGGAACCGAGGGGGACGGAATGCGGGCGATGGCACCGATGACGAGACGGCTGCGGTACGTCGCGATTGCGGCCGTGACGGTCGTACTGAGCGGATGTTTCTACCCTTCGGCGGTGAACCATCAGGCGGCGCATCCGGACACCCGACCCTGGTGGTGCAACTCGACGGGCGGCGAGGGAACCCACGGGTCGCAGTGGTACATGGACCACGGCATCACCAAGGGCCCGCTGTCCTGGAGCGACTGCCTCGAGCTGTCACGCGACCTCGACGCGGCGTTCGCGTATGCCGCGCAGTGGCCCACTCGTAGCGCAGCGGAGGCCGCCGGTTGGAAGCCGATGGTCAACTACGCGATGGGCATGGGCACCCACCACGCGCTGGGCAACCCCCTGCAGGGGACGTTCGACCCCAAGAAGCCGAACTTCCTCCAGTACGACGGCAACGGGCCGAACGCCAAGCTCGTGGGAATGAGCTGGTACGTGGACAACGGCTCGGCCGGGCCGCCCGCGGGCTTCCCCGGCAACAACGACTGGTGGCACACGCATGAGTACCTCTGCCTGTCCAGCACGACCGGACTCGTGATCTTCGACGGGCAGTGTCAGCCGGGCATGAACGGCAACACGCTCTACCTGGGCAACTTCTGGATGGTGCACGCGTGGATCGTCCCGGGATGGCAGTGGCACCCGGACGTGTTCATCGGCCACCACCCATGCTTGCTCGCCAGTGGACCAGCCGCCCCCGACGACGCGTGCTGGACCATGGGCGGCGGACACATGATGGCCGGCGCGACCTCGCTCACCCCCGCCGCGTAAGGGAGGGCGCCGCCACGCGGGCAGCGAGTTGTCGAGCGAGGAATACCGCGAGCGTCTCCACACGCTCTGAACACCGAATCGGTCGGAGCCGCGGCGTTCACGAGGTCAGGGCGTAGCCGGCCTCCTCGACCGCGGCTCGCACCGCGTCGCCGTCGATGGCCGCGTCGGAAGTGACGGTGACCTCGCCCGTGGCGAGGTCGACTGCAACGGCGGAGACACCGGCGATCGCCGAGACCTCGGCCTGCACCGAGCTGACACAGTGCCCGCAGCTCATACCTTCGACCTGGAACGTGGATGTGATGGCCATGACGGGTCCCATCTCCTGTGGGTGTTCGACGTGGGCCCGAGGAGCGCCGCGCCGCAGGGCGGCGAGGCCGGGCCCGGCGTACGGAGGCTCGGCAGTGACGTCGGTGATCTCACCCAAGGGTCTCGGACACCGCGCCGCCCAGCGTGGCGAGCGCCGCACTGAGCCGCTCGGAAACCTCCGCCGCGAGCTCGACGAACGAGGAGTCGGACATCAGCTCACTCGGATCGACGACCGCGATGTGCGTCCCGGACCCTTCCGACTCCAGCACGACGTTGCACGGCAGGACCAGCGCGACGGTGGGGTCGATCTGGAGCGCCCGATGCGCGAACTCCGGATTGCAGGCACCGAGGATCTTGAGCGGTGCCCGCTCTACGCCGAGCTTCGCCTTCAAGGTCGCAGCGACGTCGATCTCGGTGAGGACTCCGAAGCCCGCCTCCCCGAGCGCGGCGCGCACCTCCGCCTCGGCCTGCTCGATCCCAACGTCGAGCGTGGTCTGGATGCTGTGCATCACGACATCCCCACACGTCGCGGCGACTTCTCGCCGCGGTCGGCGGCGGACACCCGGATGATCACCATGGTTCGACTCCGATGCACGAGGCAGCTGGTGCGTGATTCAACTAGTACCCCAAGGGGTATATTCCCGAGGGCGTCGAACCTCGAAGCTCGTGCTCAGGCGACGTCGATCACGCCCATCATCCCATCGGTCCCGACTAGGTGCAGCGTGTGATCGACCAGGACGGTCCGCTAGTAGCGGGAGGGGCTGGCGTTGAGCAACCGCCATCGCTCGAGGGTCCCGGTCTCGGTGTGCAGCGTCGGAACGACGATCCCGTTCACCGTGACCGCGCCTCGCCCTCAGCCGGCGACACCGGCGAGCCCGTTGCCGATGAGCTTGGCCCCGAGCACCAGGAGGACGACCATCATGATGACGGCATTGTGCTCCTCCATGAAGTCCTTGAGGCGCTCGAGCGGTCCCGACGCCCGATCGCTCGCCATGAGGTACCACGCGACCGGGCCGACAACGGTCAGCGAACCGATCACCGCGAAGATCGCGACGGCGACCGCGGATTCGCCGGGGCTCAGCCCGGACTGAGCGATCGAGCCGGCCGCCGCAAGGGTGAGCGCGAGGTTCTTGGGATTTGCCCCCGACAGCGCGGCGCCCAGGACGACGGACCGCCCGCTGGTGAACGAGTCGACGGTCGCCATCCACTTCGGGAGCGTCGGCGCCTCGTCCTGCTGTGGTCGGCTCCTCCATTCCTTCGCCGCCAGGACGAGGAACAGCAATCCGAGGCCGAGCGTCACCCAGTTGACCGAACCCGACGCCGTGCTGCTCGGATCGTCGGCGCCGCCGGCGACGACGAGCACGACGACGCTCACGATCACGAGTCCGCTGACCCAACCCGCCGCGAACGCGATGCCGTTGGTCCGCGCACGGGGCGTGGCCAACATCAGGATCACCGCGATCATCGGGACCGGGCTCAGGGCGACGCCGACGGCGGATGGCAGCAGCGCGCCGATCGCCTGGTACAGCATGTCGGGCGCCGCCTCTCATGGTGCCGAACCGGAGGTTCGACAACAACTCGACCTACTTGAAGCCCTCGTACTCGTCGAAGTCGAAGCCGTCGTCGGGCTCGCTGTTGCCGTAGTCGCGCCGGCGCTTCATCGCGAAGCCACCTGCGACGAGGCACACGACCGCGAGGCCGCCGAACAGCAACAAGCCGAAGTACATCCGAACAACCTACTCGGGGTGTGCGGTCGTGGCGGGCGCCGGGTCCTCGGCGTGGTGGGTACCGGCACCGGCCCGCGCGTGTGGCTACCGACCTGCTTCGCCGGTGGTCCCCTCCAGGCGCGCAGGTGCACCCACTATGGTCGGCCGTCGGTTGCCGACGCGAGGAGGAAGGCAGATGGCCGACGACGACTCCCAGGTCAAGGGACTCCGCTTCGCCCGGGTCCTGGTGTGGCTGGTGTACGCGTACTTCATCGCGGCCGTCATCATCCTCGTCCTCGGATTCTTCCTCCAGCTCTTCAACGCCAGCACCAGCGCGAGCTTCACCCAATGGGTCTACCGCAGCGCCGACCGCGTGGTCGCGCCGTTCCGCGGCATCTTCCCGTCCGTCACGCACGACAACGGCTCTGTGGTCGACTTCGCCATGCTGTTCGCGATCATCATGTACGGCATCTTCGCCCTCGTAGTGCACGCCCTGGTTGACTGGCTCGACACGAAGATCGGCGCGCGTCGGGTCCAGCTCGCACGGCAGGAGCCGTCGTCCTGGCCCGGCGGCGGGCGCGGCTCGGCACAGGATCCGACGATGCTTCCCGGATCCGACGACCCGGCATTCCGCGCACCTTCCTGAGTTCGGGCCCCGGCTGAGGGCAGCGCCGTCGCCCGACACCCGTTCACGCGGTCGAAGGTGGTGCCGACAGCGTGGCTGGCGGCGTCGCGGTCGCTGCCGCCAGGTCCTCGGCGTGATACTCCGCGAGTGCGCGCTCTTCGTCCTCATGCTTCGGGAAGCAGAAGAAGACGAGTCCGGCACCGAGGAGTATGGCGATGATCCCGGCGGCGTAGGACCAATTCGCGCCGTCGAGGAACGACGTCTGCGCGGCCGCGGTGATCTGGTCGGCGTACTTCGGAAAGTGCGCCGCGACCGCACTGGCGCTCGCGAACGACTGTTGCAGTTGGTCCTGGGTCGCGCTCGTCACCGAGCCGCCCGAGCCGGCGACGGCGGCCGCCATCGCAGACGCGTAGCCCGCCGTGAGCAACGCACCGAGGATCGACTGCATGATCGCACCACCGAGATCGCGCTGCAGGTCGGCGGTGCCCGACGCCATGCCGGCCTTCGTCACCGGCACGGAACCCGTGAGCGAGTGCGACGCGGGAGTCCCGGCGAAGCCGACGCCGATACCGACGAATGCGTACGCGAGACCGACCTCCCAGTACGGGATCCCCTCCTTCCAGAGCACGAGCATCGTGACGAAGCCCGCGAGAACGAAGCAGTAGCCCAGGAGCAACGTGAACCGCGAGCCTCTGGCCTCGATGAGCTTCGCCGATCGCGGGGCGACGATCACCATGAAGACCACCGCAGGAAGGATCGAAGCGCCGGCGCCGAGCGTCGAATATCCGAGCACGTTCTGGAGGAATTGCTGGCCGATGAAGGCCGCGGCCATGAGCGCGCCGAACACGATGATCCCCGCGCACGCCGCGACCCAGAAGATCCGACGCGCCGCGACGGCGAGGTCGTAGAGCGGGAACTTCGCCGCCCGCTGTCGGAGGAAGAAGGCGAGTCCCGCGAGCAGGGCGACCACCCCCAGTCCGACCGCCAGGCCGGCCTTGTCGGGAACGGGCGCGAAGTTGATCGCCACGATCAACGCTCCAACTGCAACTGCCGAGAGCACTCCGCCGATGTTGTCGACCGATTCGGTGGTCTCGTTGACGTGCGCGGGAACCAGCCGGAGCGCGAGCACGAGCGCGACCGCCGCGAGCGGCAACGTGACCAGGAACACCGAGCCCCACCAGAAGTGTTGGAGCAGCGCCCCGGCGACCAGCGGGCCCAACGCCGAGATCGCGCCGCCGATCGCCGACCACAGCGCGATCGACCGCGTCCGGGCGTTTCCGGACCACAGGGCGGTGATCAACGCGAGTGTCGTCGGATAGGCCATGCCCGCGGAGAGACCCCCCAGGATGCGTGCGCCGATCAGCACCGATTCGCTTGGTGCCCATGCGGCGAGCAGACACGCCGGTACCGAGAGTGCCACTCCGAGCACGAGCATGAGCTTGCGGCCGTAGCGGTCGCCGAGGGCTCCGAGATAGAGCACCGATGCCGCCAGCCCGAGCGAGTACCCGACCGCGATCAGGTCGAGAGACGTCTGCGATGCGTCGAACGCCTTGCCGATGTCAGGGAGCGCGACGTTGGCCACTGACAGGTTGAGGTTGGCGACCGCCGCGACGAGGATCAGCGCGATCAGGACGAGGCCTGCACGCTCGGGCGCGGTATCCACCGTCGTCTCGTTTGCGACCACTCCCTGACCCTTCCGTCACCACCACCGGTCGGCGGTGACGTGCATGATGCACGATCCGCCCGGCGCATGCTCGCTCGGCGCTAGCGTCGACGAGGTGACCGGGGCGGCCGACACCGAGACGGGCGGCATCGACGCGGGACGAACCCGTGGTTGGCGGATGCTGATTCCGGTCGACGCCGGGATTCCCGAACGGCGCCCGAGTGACGTCGCGGTGTTCGTGATCGGCGTCATCGGCGTCGTCCTCACCGGTATGTGGGCGCAGGCGTCAGGGAATCTCGACACCAACCTGTTCTCGGTGGTCAACGGGCTCCCGAACGCTTTCAACGGCCTCGCCGACTTCCTGACCTTCCTCGGCTCGCTCTGGTTCATTGGCGTCGTGGTGATCGTGCTCTTGCTGGCGCGTTGGTTCCCCGCGGCGCGCGATGTCGCACTGGCCTGCGGGGGCGCGTGGCTGCTGGCGTGGGGGCTCGACGAGTTGCTCGGAACCCGCGCCGTCGACGGGCTCGGCGTCGTGGTCCGCGCCGGTGACGGACCCGCGTTCCCGGTGGCAAGTGTCGCCGGGTTCACGGCGCTGACGGTCGCTCTGTCGCCCTATCTGGTCCGACCGATCCGTCGGGTCCTGCTCCTCACCATTCCGTTCGTCGCGCTCGCGGCGATGTATCTCGGCATCGGGTTCGCATCCGACGCGGCGGGCGGGCTCTGGCTCGGGCTCGCGGCTGGTGCGCTGGTCCACGTCGCGTTCGGCGCTCCGGGCGGGCGGCCGTCGGTCGCTCAGATCCGCGAGGCGCTCACCGAGCTCGGTATCGACACGGTGTCGGTGACGCTGTCGGCCGTCGACATCGCCCGGGCCACCGTCATGGAGGCCGACCTCGCGTCCGGCGCGCGGGTGCGGATCGAGGCGTACGGCCGCGACCAGCGCGACGGCCAGCTCGCGGCGCGACTGTGGCACGCGGTGATGTACCGGGCCCCGGGCGCGTCGGTCTTCGGGAGCCGGCTCCAGCAGGTGGAGCACGGCGGGTACGCGCTCCTCCTCGCCGACAAGGCCGGGGTCCATGTCCCGCACCTGGTCGGCACCGGTATGGCCGGTCCCGACGCCGCACTCCTCGTGACGGACATCCCGGCCGGTCGGCCCCTGGCCGATCTCGGCGACGACCTCGACGACGCCGTCCTCGCCGCCGCCTGGCGGGCGCTCGACGGGCTCCATCGCGCCGGCATCGCCCACGGCGACCTGTCCGTGGACACCTGCATGATCCGGGACGACGGGGAGATCGCCTTCCGGGATCTCGGCGACGCCCACATCGGGACCATCACCTACTGGCGCGATCGAGACGTCGCCGCGCTCCTCACCGACACGGCCACGATCGTGGGGAACGACCGCGCGATCGCCGCTGCCGTCGAGGCCCTCGGCGCGCACCGGGTGGGCGCCGCGATTCCCTTGCTGCAGCCGGCGGCGCTCCCCTCGCACGCCGGCGCGGGCACCAAGCACCTCGGCAAGGCGCTGAAGACCCTCCGGTCGGCGACGGCCACCGCCACCGCCACCGACGATGTCGCACCACTGAAGGTGAAACGCCTCAGCCTGGTCAACATCGGGATGCTCGCCGGAATCATCATCGCGCTCGCCATCGCGATCCCGGGTCTCGAAAGCGTCGACTGGCACACTGTCCAACAGGAGTTCGAGCACGCAACGTGGGGATGGGCGGTACTCGCACTGATCCTCTGGCCCCTGATCCCCATGGCATGGGGGACCGCGCTCATGGGTTGCGTCACCATCGACCTGCCGTTCGCGCCCACGGTGCTCACGCAGGTCGCGTGCAGCTTCCTCAACCTCATCACCCCGAATGGCATCGGGGGCACCGCGCTGCAGCTCGACTACCTCCACCACCAGGACGTGCCGGTGGCCTCCGGTGCGAGCGCGATGGTGCTGTCCACCGGCGTCGGCGGCGCCATTCAGATGGTGTTGTTCCTCGTCGCGGCGGCCATCACCGCCACGACGGTGGAGTCGTCGAGCTCGGGAGTCAGCATCTCCCTCGGCGCGATCGCGGTCGTCGCCGCGCTCGTCGGCGTGGTGCTGTGGATCCCGAAGGTCCGCTCCAAGGTGGTCCCGGCGGTGAAGCGGGCCGCGAACGACATCTGGGCGGTCGTGCGCACCCCGAAGAAGGCTCTGCAGCTCGTCGGCGGCGACCTGGCGGGCAACCTCATCTACCCCGCGCTGCTCGGACTGTGTCTCCTCGCGTTCGGGCAGTCGCTCACGTTCGCTCAGCTCGTCGTCGTGCAGGTGGGTGCCGGCATGCTCGGGAACGTCGCGCCGGTGCCCGGCGGCATCGGGGTCCAGGAGGCCGCGCTCACCGCCGGACTCACCACCTTCGGCATCGAGACGAACCCTGCGCTCGCCGCGGTCATCGTGTTCCGGACCGTGACCTTCGCGCTTCCACCCATCGTCGGGTTCTTCACGCTGCACTGGCTGCGACGCCGCGGCTACGCGTAGCTGCACCGACGCGCCCATGTGCGGGCCGCCCGCGATGGCCTCCTCGCTCGGCCGAGATTTCGCATCGCTTGGCGTTCCCACCGGCCAAGTGCGGGTTCGAGCTTCGGGCGTTCGCTGACGGGCGATCGCACGGCCATCTGGGTGCCGATCCGAGCACGAGAGATTCCAAATCGGCCCGGGACCCGGGGGCACCGGATCAGCGCGTTCGGATTGGGTTGAAGGCCCGAACGACTCCTGACGTCCGCTCGCGCCACGGCGTGTTTGACGCGGTCGGGTGCGGCGAGTGAACTTCGCTGACCAGCCGGCACCGCCGATTGCCGGGAGGAAACCATGATGGGTTGGAAAGGTCGTCGTCTCCTCGCTCTCGTCGGCGCGCTCGTCATCGTCGTGACCGCGTGCGGTGGTGGAAGCAGCACCGGCAGCTCCAAGTCGTCGGACGCCAACACGACCGACTCGGGGAAGCCCACATCTGGCGGCAAGGTCGTCTACGGGCTCGAGAGCGACACCGGCGGGGGCTTCTGCCTCCCCTCCGGACAGCTCGCGATCTCCGGCGTCATGGTGGCCGACTCGATCTACGACCCGCTCACATGGCCCAACGACAAGGGAGAGTACGTCCCCTACCTCGCCGAGTCGGTCACACCCAACGCCGACTTCACCGAATGGACGATCAAGCTTCGATCCGGCATCACCTTCACCGACGGCTCACCGCTCGACGCCAACACCGTGAAGCTCAACCTCGACTCGTACCGTGGCGCGAACCCGAACATCAGCTCCTCGTTGTTCTCGCTCGTGCTCACGAACGTCACCGACGTCACCGTGACCGATCCGCTCACGGTCGTCGTGAAGATGTCATCGCCATGGGTGGCGTTCCCTGCCTACCTCTTCAGCTTCGGGCGCATGGGCATGGTGGCCAAGGCCCAGCTCACCGATAATCAGACGTGCCCGAGGAAGCTGATCGGGACCGGGCCCTTCAAGCTCAAGGGCAACTGGACCCCCGGCACGCCCGTCGAGCTGGTGAGGAACCCCGACTACTGGCGCAAGGATGCCGGCGGCAAGCAGCTGCCCTACCTCGACGCGATCACCTTCGTCGGTGTCGCCGAGCCGGCGCAGCGAATCACCCAGCTCGAGGCCGGACAGCTCGACATCATGCACACCGACTTCGAGTCTGATCTCGATCAGCTCGAGCGGAAGGCCGACAGCGGCTCGATCAACCTCACGGTCGAGACGAAGGGGCGCGAGAACCGCTACTACCTCCTCAACGCGGGCAAACCGCCGTTCGACGACCCGAAGGCCCGCCTGGCGTTCGCGCTCGCCCTCGACCGTGACGAGATCAACCAGCTCCGCAACCTCGGTCGCGCGACGGTCGCCAACGGACCGTTCGACAAGGGCATTCCCGGCTACGTTGCCGACCCCGGTTTCCCGAAGCACAACCTCGCGAAGGCGAAGAAGCTCGTGAAGGAGGTGAAGGCCGCGCACGGCGGCCAGTTCAAAGTGCAGTTCGTGATCCTGCCCGACAGCGAGAACCGCAACGAGGCCGAGCTCCTCAAGCAGCAGATCCAGAAGGCCGGTATCTCCGCCGACATCGGGGTGGTGGATCAAACCGCGGAGATCAACACCGCGATCTCGGGCGACTTCGACGTGCTGCTCTGGCGCAACCACGACGGCGAGGACCCTGACATCAACTACGTCTGGTGGCACAGCGGCCAACTCACCAACTTCGGCAAGATCGACGATCCGGAGATCGATCGCCTGCTCGAGCAAGGCCGAACAACGGCCGATCCGGCCCGGCGCGCCGCGGCATACGAAGGCATCACCAAGGAGTTCGCCAAGAACATCTGGAACGTGTGGGGCTGGTACGTCGCCTGGGGAATCGCGACACGTCCCAACGTGCACGGCATCCTGGGCCCATCGCTCCCCGACGGTAGCCAGCCGTTCCCGATCCTTGCCGGGCTCCACCCGACGGCCGGGATCTGGGTGAGCAAGTGAGCTGCACGATCGACCACCGCACCTGAGCGCTGTCACGATGCGCCGCACTACCGGAATGGTCGCCCGTCTCGGGGTCGTGCTGCTCATCGTGACGTTCGGAACCTTCATGCTCGTCCGACTCTTCCCCGGCGACCCGGTGAAGAAGATGATCCCGTTCGGCACCAACCTCGAGACACAGCGCGCCCAACTGCGTAAGGAGATCGGCCTCGACCGGCCGGTCGTGCAGCAATACGGCTCGTGGCTCGGAGGCTTCGCGACCGGCGACTTCGGCCGGATCTACCCGTCGCGCACGCCGGTGTCGCAGGTGCTGGCGAGCGCGGCGCCGGTGACGCTCTTGCTCATCCTGTACGCCCAGGTGCTCGCCCTGCTCGTGGCGATCCCGCTCGGGGTGCTCACCGCCTACCGGGCGGGCACCTGGCTCGACAAGGTCGCCGGCGCCTCGGCGTTCGGGCTCCTGTCGATACCGAGCTTCGTGCTCGGGCTCTATCTCGCGTACTTCGTCGGCGCCAAGCTGCAATGGCTCCCGGCCGGGCAGTACGTCGCCCTCACTACCGACCCCATCGGACACTTCCGTTCGATGGCGTTGCCCACGATCTCGCTGGCGGCGGGAGAGATCGCGCTGTACATGCGCCTGTTGCGCAGCGACATGATCGCGACGCTCCAGGAGAGC
This sequence comes from uncultured Acidimicrobiia bacterium, assembly GCA_963801105.1. Classification (GTDB taxonomy): domain Bacteria; phylum Actinomycetota; class Acidimicrobiia; order IMCC26256; family JAENVU01; genus JAENVU01. The sequence continues at coordinate 1,792,282 of CAWDDH010000003.1, read as the reverse complement.
TACATGAAGACGGCGCGCTCGAAGGGCCTGAGCACCCGGCGCATCCTCTGGCACCACGCCTTCCGACCGTCGAGCCTCACCCTGCTCACCTTTGCCGGTCTCAACATGGGCACGCTGGTCGGCAGTGCGGTGGTGGTGGAAACCGTGTTCAGCCTGCCCGGGCTCGGCACCGAGATCTACAAGGCCATCATCGGCCAGCAGTACGTGGCGCTCCAGAGCTACGTCGCGCTCATCGCTGTCGGCTACGTGCTCATCAACTTCGGCGTCGACTTCCTGTACACCGTCCTCGACCCACGGATCCGACATGGATGAGTCACCCCACGCCTCGGAGCTGCTCGAAGCCGAAACTGAGATCGCGGCCAGAGAGTCGCCGGCTGGCGGACGGCGCCGCGCCTTCGGTGTCAGCGGCTGGATGGCGATCGGCTGGATGGTGCTGGTGATCGGGTCCTCGCTGCTCGCGCCCATCCTGCCGTTCGCCGACCCCGACGTGAGCAACGCGTCGATCGCACGCCAGGGGCCGTCGAGCGCGGCCCTCCTCGGAGGCGACGCGAACGGCCGTGACGTACTCGTCCGCGTCGTGTACGGAGCCCGAGCCTCACTGCTCATCGGCTTCGGCGCGATCGCGCTCGGGCTCGTCGTCGGAGGCGCGCTCGGGCTGCTCGGTGGGTACTACCGACGCAGGATCGACGCGGTGATCGCGGGAGCGTTCGACGTGATGCTCTCCGTCCCCGCGCTGATCCTGGCCCTCACGTTCACCGTGTTCTTCGGGCCCAACGTTCGCAACATGATCCTCGCCCTGGGAATCGTGGCCATCCCACAACTCGGCCGAATCACCCGCGCGAACACGCTGGCGTGGTCGGACCGCGAGTTCGTGCTCGCCGCTCGCGCCCAGGGCGCGCGCAACGGGCGGATCATCGTGCGCGAGATCCTGCCCAACGTGCTGCCCGCGATCTTCTCCATCGCACTGCTCGGCGTCGCCGTTGCCATCGTCGCCGAGGGCGGGCTCAGCCTGCTCGGCGCGGGCGTCAAGACCGGCACGATCACCTGGGGCACGATGATCGCCTCCGGTCGCGCGAACCTCGCGATCACACCGTGGGTGGTGCTCGCTCCCGCAACCGCGATCTTCCTCACCGTGCTCGCCCTCAACTTCCTCGGCGACGCGATCCGAGCCCGGTTCGACGTCCGCGAGGCAGCGCTATGACCCCGCCCGAACGCTTCGAGGACACCCCCGAGGGCCCGCTGCTCGAGGTGACAGAGCTCTCGACCCACTTCCTCACTCCCGAAGGTCGGGTGCGCGCGGTCGACGGCGTGTCGTTCACCCTCGACCGGGGCCGGACCCTGGGCGTGGTCGGCGAGTCGGGTTCCGGCAAGACGGTGCTCTCCGACTCGATCATGGGGCTCCTGCCGCGCCGCGGCGTCGAGCAGCACGGATCGATCCGCTTCGAGGGTCGCGACATCGTCGGGCTGACCCCCACGGAAATGCGACCCTATTGGGGCGCGCAGATGGCGATGGTGTTCCAGGATCCGATGACCTCGCTGAACCCGGTCATGCGCATCGGGCACCAGATCACCGAGTCGATCCACGAGCACTTCAACGTGCCGCGCGACGACGCCCGCGAGAGCGCGCTCGCGTTGCTGCGCTCGGTCGACATTCCCGATCCCGAGCGCCGCCTGCTCGAGTACCCGCACCAACTCTCGGGAGGGATGTGCCAACGGGTGATGATCGCCGTGGCGCTCGCGTGCGGGCCGAAACTGCTGGTCGCCGACGAGCCCACGACCGCGCTCGACGTGACCGCCCAGGCTCAGATCCTGGATCTCCTCCAGGCGCAGCAACGTGGGCGGTACATGGCGATGATCCTCGTGACGCACGACCTCGGTGTCGTGGCGACACGCGCCGACGAGATCGCGGTGATGTACGCAGGCCGCATTGTGGAGCGCGCCCCCACCCGAGCGCTCTTCGCCGACATGCGCATGCCCTACACAGAGGCACTGCTCCACTCGATTCCCGAGGCTGACGCAACCCAGCCACACTCGCCTCGAGGCGATCAGGGGACGGCCACCCGATCCCCTCCGGATCTCGCCGGGTTGCCGCTTCGCGCCCCGCTGCCCCTACGCACGCGACCGTTGCCGGATGGAGGAACCGCCCCTCCGGCCGGCCGACACTCCAGGCCACGAGTTCGCCTGCTGGTACCCAGTCAACACGCCCGCGTCTGCGATGAGCGGCTGAGTGTTCGGTGGTCGTGCCGCACCAAGCGGATTGGAGACCACGCGGCGGCGAACCCGCGCTTCGTGATCTGCGCGCGAGGTTCTCCAGCTCGTCGGAGGCGACCTGGCGGGCAATCTGACCGAGCCCGCGTTGCTCGGACCGTGTCAGTCCGTCCCGACGTCGTCTTCGGTCGACAGGAATGCGTCGCGCAACCGGAGTGTCTGGGACGGGCCCGGGAGCGGCGCCGGGGCCCCATCGACGAGCGTCTTGTCGATGGGTCCGCGGATGAAGCGTCCGACCGACCCGCGGTCCTGTGCCAGGACCGGTCCGGCGCACGCCCCCACCATCACGGCGATCGCCGCGCCCGAGAACCACGACACCAGCGAGAGGGCAACGCCGAAGAATCCGAACTGCTGCTCGTTGTTCGTGACCAGGTTCGGCATCCACGCCGTGGCCGAGACGCCGTACACGAGCATCAGCACTCCGCTGATGAGGCCGGTCGGTATCAACGCCCGCCATCGCACCTGACCCTCCAACATGAACCAGGCGGTGAACGTCCAGATCCCCGGCACCGCGACGAGCGAGATCGCGATGAAGACCGCGAGCAGTGGACCGTCGCCGAGCGCATCGCGCAGTGCACCCATGGCCGCGACGAAGATCAGGATACCCACCAACCACACCGGCCCGCGCGTGTAGCTCCCGACCTTCTTCGCCGGTGGTCGCCTCCACGCGCGCAGGTACATCCGCTGCAACGCGGTCGTGAACGAGCTCGCGAAGAAGAACGTGAGGATCAGACCCAGGCCGCCGGTCGCGCGTCGGACCTGATCAGCCGAGGCAAAGGCGTGTCTCGCTCCGGCGAGTGCGTTCCCTTCCATACCCAGTCGGTGCGTGACGCTGCTGAAGATCGACGCGCGAATGCTCGTGGGCGCGAAGGCCGCGACGACGATGACCAATGGGAAGAACGAGACGAACGCCTTGCTCGCGAGCGCGACGCTGCGGTCGATGAACTCCGTCTCGAGCATCCGCTCCCAGATGTTCCACACCAGGGTGTGGCGCACCCGATCCTGCACGGGATCGACGCGGGCGCGCAGGCGCTCGATACGTCGCCGGACTCCCCGAGCTTCGTCGCTCATTCGGGCGCGCCGTGGCCGATGTCCACCAAGACCTCTGTCCGCCTTCCACCCGAACGGGCGTCGACACCCTAGCGATCACCGACGAAGGGAGCGGCAGCCGGGATCCGCGGACAGGGGCATCCGCGCGCTCGCGTCACCATCGGCGCACGCGCGAGACGATCTAGCATCACGGCGCCGAACTCCTCGACTGCCGCGAGAAGAGGTAGACAGCATGGTCGCCTTCCCCCCCACGGGTGATCGAAGCACGCCCGTGCCCTCGGGTTGATCGATGGCGCTTCTCTTCGTTCTCGGTTCGGCGTGCTTCATCCTGGGCTCGCTGCCTCCCTACTTCGAGAACCTCGATGCCGGCGTCGTCGGCGCGACCTTCTTCGTGGGCTCGGTGCTCTTCACGAGCGCCGCGACGATCCAAGTTCGCCGGTCGCGGACCACGACCCCCCTGTGGAGCCGGGCACCCGATCGGATCAACTGGTGGAGTGGCGCCGTGCAGTGGATCGGGACCCTCTGGTTCAACGTCTCGACCTTCGCCGCGCTCATCACCGGGCTCTCGGCCGAGCAGGCGAAGCGACTCGTCTGGGCGCCGGACTTCTACGGCTCGGCCGCGTTTCTCGCCTCGGGCGCGCTCGCGGTCGTCGCCGTGACACAGACGACATCGACACGTCGTGACCGCGAGATCGCCTGGCTCAACATGGCGGGGTGCGTAGCGTTCGGCGTGGCGGCGATCGCGGCATTCGTGCTTCCCACCACCGGGGAGCCGGCCAACGTGCGATGGGTGAACCTCGGAACCGCGGTCGGCGGCGTCTGCTTCCTCGTCGCCAGTGCCTGGGCGGGGCGCGCGGTCGACCAGCGCGACCCGGCGTTTTGACCAAGTCGATCACCACCGCGAGACTGCCCGCGTGTCGGGAGCCAGGCGACGTGGCGTGCGCGATCGGCGGCTGCGATATGACGACTCGCTCCATGCACGGCCCACCCGCGGCGGGGGCGCCGTGACGAGCATTCGGTCGATCGCGCGGGCATGCGAGAAGCCGGGGATTCGTCCGTGAGCTACGAGGCATTCATCTCCGACGTCGTCAGAGTCGTCGAGGCGGTCGGCGCCGCGATCATGGTGCTCGGTGGGCTCTGGGCATTTCTCGTCTACCTATCGGTTGTCGCTCATCCGGGAACGCGCGACCGCGCCTACCAACAGTTGCGCCAGAACCTCGGCCGGGTGATCCTCCTCGGACTCGAGGTACTCATCATCGGCGACATCGTCCGGACGATCATCGTCGACCCGACCATCGAGAGCGTCGCCGTTCTGGGGATGATCGTCGTCATCCGGATCGTGCTCAGCTTCTCGCTCGAGGTCGAGATCGACGGTTCGTGGCCATGGAGCCGCTGGCGCCTGGCGCGAGCGACGAACCGGAACCCCGGGACGCCCGACGTACCCGGTGATGCATCCTCATGAACCTGCCGGTGACCACTCCAACCCTCGGGCGACCGGATCAAGTGACAAGATGCGCCCTCCCAGTGGATTCGGCGTCGTCTCGCCGCCCAGGCCAGAGAGTGGAGCACCAGTGACCGAGCACGCCGACGAGGACCTGACCCCGACCCCGACCCCTCTCCTTTCCCTTCCGGCGTTCCAGGCGAGCATCAACCCCTTCGTCTTTCCGACGCGCGGCATGGAACCCGACGCCGCCTACGAGCTGCTGCACACCGCGCTCATGCTCGACGGCACACCGACGCTGAATCTGGCCTCCTTCGTCACGACGTGGATGGAGCCACAGGCCGAGGCGCTCATCCACGAGACGCTGCGCAAGAACCACATCGACCATGAGGAGTACCCCGCGGCGTCGCTCGTCGAGGAAGCGTGCGTCCACATGCTCGGCGAGTTGTTCCACGCGCCCGACCCAGCGGACGTCGTCGGCGTCGCGACGATCGGATCGTCCGAGGCGATCATGCTCGGACTGCTCGCCCACAAGTGGTCGTGGAGGGAACGGCGCGAGCAGGCGGGCGAGGACACCACGCGCCCGAACGTGGTCTTCGGCGCCGAGACCCACGTCGTCTGGGACAAGTTCGCGAAGTACTTCGACGTCGAGATGCGCAAGATCCCGATGAAGCCGGACCGGTTCGTCCTGTCGGCCGAGGATGTCGAAGCCCACATCGACGAGAACACGATCGCCGTCGGCGCGGTGCTCGGCACGACCCACATCGGTGAGGCCGATCCGATCAAGGAGATCAACGATCTCCTGGTCCGGATCAAGCACGAACAGGGCTGGGACATCCCGCTGCACGTCGACGGGGCCAGTGGGGGGTTCATCGCACCGTTCGCGCACCCGGACTTCGAGTTCGACTTCCGCCTGGAGCAGGTCTGGTCCATCAACGCGTCGGGACACAAGTACGGCCTGGTCTACCCGGGGGTGGGTTGGCTGATCTTCCGCGACCGCTCCCGGCTTCCCGAGGAGCTCATCTTCAGCGTCAACTACCTGGGCGGCGCGCAGCCGACCTACACCTTCAACTTCTCACGCGGCTCCGCGATGGTCCAGGCCCAGGCGTACAACTTCCTCCGGCTCGGACGCGAGGGGTACACCGAGATCGTCGAGGCGATGCTGGCCAACGCTCGCTACCTCAACGAGCAGCTGGAGAACACCGGGAAGTTCGAGATCCTGAACCCAGGGCTGTCGGAGCCGGTCGTCACGTTCAAGATCAAGGGTGATCCCGGTCTCGACGTGTACCACCTGTCGGCTCGACTCCGTGAGAACGGTTGGATCGTTCCCGCCTACAGCCTCCCGCCGGATGCCGAAGACGTGCACCTCATGCGCGTGGTGGTCCGGGTGGATCTCAGCCGACGCCTGATCGACCTCTTGCTCCTCGACCTGCTCCAGGCGTGGGACGAGCTCTTGGCGGAGCAGCCGCCGGCTCGGGTAGCACCCCGCCCTGACATGTGGACCCAGCCGCTGCAGGCCGCCGGCCACAGCAAACGACGGGCCCACCAGAAGAAGTGAAGGCCCGGCGCTGCGCGCCACGCGTGCGACTCAGCTCGTCCGGGTTGCGAACACCACGAGGCGGTGATCGTGGGTGCCATCGCGAAACGTCCCCGCACAGGTGATGAGCGTGAGATGGCCGAGGTGATCGGGAGACGGCTGTGGCGGCGTGCCGGCGACGGGCCCCGCGCCGTAGATCCGGGCGAGCACGACCGGATCCGTCGTCTCGGCGAGGGAGTAGGTCCGCGTCTCGGTGACGACGAAGCCGACGTCGAGACCCGTGCGGGTGTCGTGGAGGCCGATCGGGTCCCCGATCCTGAGCGCGTCGAGGTGGGCGAACACGGCGGATCGTCCACGCGGCCCGTCGATGTGGCCGGCGATGAGGGCGGTGCTGGGGGCGCCCGGAACGGCGCTTCCTCGGTACCAGAAGGCCTGGTCCCAGACCGGTGAGTCCCGGGGTCCCTCCGGCGCGTCCATCGTGTCGTTCGGCAGGATCCCGACACCGAGCATCGTCGCGGCGATCCCCAACGAGGGGAGGTCGAGTCGGAGGGCGATCGGCACGGGTCCCGCGCGCAGTCCGAGGCCCGGGTCGGTGAGCGGGGCCGGGACCGGGACGGCGGCCGGGACCGGCCGTGCGACTCGGAGTCGCTCACTCAGCGGGCTCGGAGGCGGGATCGACGCTCCGGGCGGCACGGACGTGATCGCGGCCGATCCGGTGAGCAGCACGCAGCCGAACACGAGCACGGTGAGCCGTACCCCTGACGTCGCGAGAGATCTCGCGACGCGCCCGCGGGTCACCGTCGTGCGGCGGCGAGCTTCGACCGGCGAACCACGAGGACGCCGGCGCATCCCGCGGCACCCACCAGAACTCCGGCGACCGCGATCGGCCTGGCGAGCGACGCGCCCGCGGAGGGAGCGACGCCCGTCCGCGGCGGGCCGACGACGGCCGGGACATCCGGACCACCGCTCCCGGAAGTGCCCGTACTCGAAGCCGCACCGGATGCAACGGTCGTAGTGGTGGTGGCGGTCGCGGCGGCGGAGTCGCAGCCGTGGTGGTGGTCGTGGTGGTCACCGGGGTGGTGGTCGTGGTGACCGTGAGTCGTGGTCGTGGTCGTGGTGGTGACCGGCGCGGTGGTTGCGCACGTCGGGCTGACGAAGGTGTCGGTGTCGAGGGTCACCGCGCCGTTCCGGGCAAGGGCCCGGCCGTGCACGGTCACGCTGTTGTTCACCGTGATCGAGGTGAGCGCCAGGATGTTGCCGACGAACGTCGAGCCCGTCCCCAGCGTGGCGGAGCTTCCCACCTGCCAGAACACGTTGCACTCCTGCGCTCCGTTGATCAACGAGACCGTGCTTCCGGTTCCGGTGATCAGGGTCGAGTTGGTCTGGAAGATGAACACGGTGCTCGGATCGCCGGCGGCGTCGAGGGTGAGGGGGCCGTTGAGGCTGAGCGCTCCGTGGCTCGGCCCGGCATAGACGCCGCCCTGCAGGGTGAGGTTCGCAAGGTCTGCGGTCGTGTTCGCGTCGATCGGACGACCCTCTGCGTCGAGATACGCAGCAGTGAGATCGGATTGCGCTTGCGCGGCGGCGGCATTCGTCGTGTCGGTCGCCCCCGTCACGGTCCCGGGTGGGAAGCCGGTGATCGACGTACCCGGAGAGAGCCCGAGGCTCTCTCCCAGGATGCTCGGACCGGTGTTGGTGACCGTCGAGCCGCCGAGGACGGAGTAGTTCGCCGCGGTGGCGAGCGGAACAGTCGCGGTCGCCGCGGTCGCGGCAGTGCCGAAGACGAGGAACATCGCAGACGCGACGGCACAGGTGAGGAAGGTCGCGCCGGCGCGACGGTTGGTTGCGACACGGGAGAGCATTGGCGCTCGATTCGTACATGCGAGGCATCGCCACCAGCAGCACCGCCGCCGCAGGGGGATCGCCCCGTGCACGCACGACCTGTTGACCAAGTCTCCGAGGGCACCGCCCGACCGTTGGTCGGGCCCCGTCCGGGAAGGCCAGCAATCGAGGATGGGATGTCTTCACCCTCGATTGCATTGTCGGCACGACGGCCGGTGGACCTGAGGCCCTTCTGCGCCAGGCACCGACGAACCCGGGGCCGCGTGGTCAGATGACGCCGCGCTTGAGGAGATCGTTCGAGGCGAGCCATCCGGGGAACGCCGGGATGTAGCTCACCACGAGCTGTTGCGTCAGGATCGCCGCCACGGCCACGGCCTCCGGGACCCCGAGCGCCACCAGGGCGCCCGACATGCCGATCGAGGCGACCGCGGTGTTGCCCCCGGGTACGGGCACGAGCGACGCGATCGTGGAGATCCCGATGTTCGCGGCGAGCAGGGACCAGTAGTCGACGCTCCCTCCATAGGCCGCGATGCAGGCGAGCAGCACGAACGCGTAGACGATCGAGACCCCGAAGTTCCCGAGGATGAGCAGCGCGAGGCGGCTCGGCGATCTCACCGCGGCCCAGATCGTGCTCGCCGCGCTCACCACGGGCGGCACGATCGCCGCGCGGAGTCTCGGGATCCCCCGGATGACCCCGATCGCGACCAGGATCACGACGATCGCGACGAGGACGACCTCGACGACCGACGCGGTGTCGACGGGCCCGAGGTCGACCTTGGTGGGCGCGAGGAGGAGCGCAATGAGGAAGAGCAGGATCTGACAGACGACGTTCGCCACGGTACTGAGCAGCCCACCCGCGCCGATCGCGGATGCGAGGTCGAGTCCACGCTTCTGCAGGAACCGGATCTGGATCGCGATCCCACCGATCGCGGGGATGGCGAGGTTCCCGAACGACATCGCGAGCTGGGTCTCGGTCGTGGGCCACAAGGGAAGCCGGATCGGGACGCACCCCATGAGCGCGATCGCATAGGGAATGTTCGTGGCAAGGGAGAGGACGAGCGCGACCACCACGAGGATCCAGTCGGCGTTCCTCACCGTGTCCCAGATCTCCTGCGGGCTCCCGACCTGGCCGAGGAGCACCGCGGCCGCGATCAGGGTGCCGATCGCCATCATGAGGTTCGTGGGGCTGACCCGGTGCAGCTCGACCAGCTCGGGCACCTCGATGCCGGCTGCCTGCGCGGCCGCGGCGCGGAGCGAGTCCAGGCGCTTGCCCGCGGCCTTGTGCCTGCCGAGCAGCTGCTGCGTCGTTCGGGAGAGCGCCGGGGCCTGGAGCACCGGAATCACGGCGGTGAGCCCGGAAGCACCCATCCCGGCCTCGAACGCGGCCACTGCACGGTCGTCGCCCACGACAACGGCCGTCGAGGTCAACAGCTCGGCGAGGTCGACGGCGCGTCTGCGATCGTCGGCCCCGGAGGACGACGCCAGAAATCCCGTGATCATGGGGCGTCCGTCGACGACGAAGACGTTCTGCGTGTTGAGCGCACCGTGGGCGACCAGCGCGTCATGCAGCGCGCCGACCTGCTGCCAGAGATCGACGAGCAGATCGTCGCCGAGCTCGTCCGCGGTCAGGTCGGCCAGCACATGACCCTCCGACGAACGCTCCACGATGAGCGCGGCCCCCGGTCCGGCCGTGCCGGCCACGACGACCGGCGGGACCTGCACGCCCGCGCGTTGCGCGAGCAGGAGCGTGTACGCCTCGTGCTCGACGTCTTGTTGGCGGGTCAGGTACAGCTGCGGGCCCGAGTCCTTGTACACGATCGAACGCCACAGCTTGGCAAGGAGCTGGCTGTCCGCCTCGTCCCGTCCGATCACGCGGATCTCGAGCCGGCCGTCCGGGCCGTGGGCGAGGAAACGCGACGCGCCCGTCGGCTGCTCGGGATCCAGGTGCACGTCGGCGGCGGCCACGCCGAGCTCGGTCAAGGCAGCGGCGACCTGGGCGGTCGTCGGGCGACCCCCCGGGGAGCCGAACGCCAGATGCACCAGGGCCGCGACGCCCCACCCCACGAAGAGCGCGGCGAGAACGTCGCTCGGGTACCCGGTACCCAGGTACATGGCCGCGAGCGCGAGCGCGGCCACCAGCACGTGTCCGAGCCGGCGCGTCGGCCGGGTCACGTACGGCGATCCGGCGCTGACGATGGCCGTGACGATGGCGAGTCGCACCATCGGGAAGCTCGGCGACCGGCCCAGGCGCGTCACCTCGTGGAAGACGTCGGACAGCGACTGGTCGTCGACCAGACCCGCGAGCACCCGCGCCACGAGCCAGGCCAGGAGGCCGGCGACCATCAGGTCCCGGGCCAACCGCCAGCGCCGGGCGACGAGCGCGGCTGCGGTCACGACGAGGAGCGGCCAGAGGGTGCCTGCCCAGTACAAGGTCTTGAAGAACGGTGCGAGATCGTCCGGCAAGCCGTTGAAGAACCGGAACAGCGACAGGTTCGCGTCGCTCGGGTTCTCGTGGTACGCGATCAGCAGCGCGACCGCCACCACCGCGACGACGACCCGGACCCAGTCGCTCGTCCTTCGCCGGTACGGCTCCTCCGACGCCGGACCGAACGTGCGTTGTGGTCCGTTCCGCAACCGAACCATCGCCCGATCGGCCGGACTGCCTGGACGACCCGAGGCCTTGGTGTCGGGTCGTGGGGTCGGCGGCCCGTTCGACGTTCGCGACTCCGAGTCGGCTCCATCAGGCGTGCTCATGCCCCATCCCCTCCCCGCATGATGCTCGCACAATCAGAGAATGAGCCCTGACCCATCACCTGCATCGTTCCGTCGCGTGGATCACCTGGAGTCCGTGCGACGTACGCCGCACGTGCGTATGGTTGCGCCGAGGTCGAGACGGGGGGCACGTCATGTCGGAAGGCGACGGGCAGAGCAGGGCGATCATCGCCGTCGACGTGAGTCCCGAGGAGGCGGCCGGCATCGCTGCCCGGTTCTGGTGGGTGATCCTCGTCGCCGGGGTCGTGTCGCTGGGGTTCGGCGTCTGGCTGGTGTTCAAGCCGGTGCACGCCGCTCACACGATCGCCGTGGTGCTCGGAATCTGGTTGATCGTCGTCGGCCTGGTGGATTTGGTGCACTCGGCGAGCGCACGCCAGCGCGGGTCGGCGATCCTTTCCGGCGTCGTGATGGTCGTTCTCGGCCTCGTGCTCGCGCTGAAGCCCGATCTGCCCGTGAAGGTCATCGCGATCCTCTGGGGCGCGGCGATCCTGCTCGGCGGAGTCGTCCGGGTCGTCGCGGCGTTGGTCGACCGCTCCTACGGATGGGGCTGGCGTCTCGTGCTCGGTCTCGCCGCCGCGGTGCTGGGTCTCCTCATCATCGGCTGGCCGACCGCGACCGTCGGCGTGGTGTTCTGGATCTCGGGCATCGCGGCGATGATCACCGGCCTGGTCTGGATCGCCGCTTCGTTCTCGATGCGCAAGGCTCCAGAGCGCGTGAACGCCGGTCGCGTCGACGCCGCCTTCTGAGCCGAAGCGCGGCCGGGCGATGCGCCAGTGAGCGCCGGCCGCTCGGGTCGATCCGCCGGCCGGACGACCCCGAGGAGTTCTCCGCACCGACAGGAGTGGGGACCTCGTCGAATCGTCACGGCCGGGCGGGTGAGCCGTACTCGGGTCGCGCCGCGTCCTCGGCGTCGAACCACTTCCCGCCGAGGAGGAGCACGGCCGCGAGCGCGGCGACGACCACGCCGGAGATGAGGAACGGGAGATGGCCGGTGCCGTGCCAGGCGAGGCCGGCCCAGACCCCCGCGACGAGGAGGCCGAGCCCGCTGACGGCGGCGTGGATCCCGAGCGCGGTGCCGCGGACGTCGTCGGAGACGAGGTCCGCGACCCACGCGCGGCTCACGCCGTCGGTCAGCGCCGTATACGCGCCATAGACCGGGAGCAGGATCCAGACCCACGCGGCGGTCGCGGTCAGCCCGAAGCCGAGATAGGCGACGGCGAACACGGCGAGGCCGGTGGCGAACACGATCCGGCGGCTGAGTCGGTCGGATACGAGACCGGCTGGATAGCTGAGTGCCGCGTAGGTGAGGTTGTAGAGGACGTAGACGAGTGCGACGCCGGCGAAGCCGAGGTGGAGATCCTTCGCGCGCAGGAGCAGGAGCGTGTCCGGGAAGTTCACCAGTCCGAAGACGCCGATCAGCACGATCAGACGCCAGTAGCGTCGGGGGAACTCCCGGGCCGACCATGCCGTCCGGACGCGGGGATGCGGGTGAGGTCGTTCCCGGATGAGGAACACCAGCGCGACGCTGGCGACGGCCGGGATCACCGCGATCCAGAGCAGCGGACCGAACCGCTGGCCGACGATCTCGTAGAGCGCCAAGCCGACGAGCGGACCGACAACCGCGCCCGCGGTGTCCGCGGCCCGGTGGAACCCGAACGCGCGGCCTCGATTCTCCGGCGTCGTCTCGTCGGCGATGATCGCGTCGCGGGGAGGTCCTCGCAGCCCTTTGCCGACCCGGTCGGTGACTCGTGAGACGAGCACCATCGGCCACGCCCCGGCGAGCGCGAGTAGGAACTTGCCGAACGCCGACGCGCTGTATCCCGCTGCGACCAGTGGACGGCGATGACGGAGATCCGCGAGCCGACCCGAGACCGCGCGCATCGCGGATGCGGTGCCGTCGGCCAGGCCCTCGATCAGACCCAACACGGCCGGCGGTGCACCCAGGACGCCGGTCACGAAGAAGGGCAGGACCGGATACAGGATCTCCGACGCGGTGTCCTGAAAGAACGACACCAACGAGACGACGTAGACGTTTCGGCTCAGCCGTTCCCGGCCGCCCTCGCCCGCCGGATCATCGAGTTCATCGTGATGCTCCCGGGGCATGGGCACCGAGTCTCGCGGACCCCGACTCGCCGGCCCGGCTGACTTGACTCCTGAACGAACGTTTGTTGAACTCCCGGGGTGATCACCTCCAACACCCCCGCCACCCTTGATTCCCTGGACTTCTGTGATCCCGAGGTCTTCGACGACCCCTGGGCCGTCTACCGGGAACTCCGTGCCGCTGGTCCCTTGCACCGCGACGAGAAGAACAACCTCTGGATCGCCGGCCGCCACGCAGACGTCGGGCACTTCTCCCGGCATCCCGAGCTGTACTGCAATCGCCACGGAGTCCGGCCGGTCGTCGCCGGCGACATGTCGATCATCACCCTCGACGGTGAGGAACACATCCGCCAGCGGCGTCTGGTGAACCCGGGCTTCACGCCCCGGCGGGTCCGCGAGCTGGTCCCCCACATCCGTGAGCTCGCCGAACAACTGATCGACGAGATCGCGGCGAAGGACTCGATCGACTTCGTGGAGGAGTTCGCGATCCACGTGCCACTGATCATCATCTGCGAAATGCTCGGACTGGATCCCGAGCAGCGCATGAAGATGTACCGCTGGTCCGACGACATGATGGCCGGCGACGGCCACAGCGCCGCCGACTCCCCCGAGTTGTTCGCCGCCGCGACCGCGTTCGGCGAATACGTCGAGATGTGTCTCGCCCTGATCGCGGAACGCCGAGCCGTCCCGACCGACGACGACCTGATCGGTCTGCTCACCCAGGCCTTCGACAACGGCGAGCTCACCAAGGACTACAAGGCATTGCCGGGCGTCTCCGAGGAGCGACTCGCCGAACTCCTCGCTGAGCACAGTCAACTCACCGACGACGAGCTGCTCGCATTCCTCACCATCCTGCTCGTCGCCGGGAACGAGACCACCCGCAACGCGATCTCCGGCGGGCTGCTCGCGCTCAGCTTGTTCCCCGAGCAGAAGCAACGGCTCACCGAGAACGTCGATGACGACGCGTTCGTGGAGCGAGCGGTCGAGGAGCTGCTCCGCTTCGTCTCCCCCGTGCTCGGCTTCATCCGTACCGTGACCGAGGACCACGTCTACAAGGGCACGGAGCTGCGCGCCGGCGACCGGGTCCTCATGCTGTACCAATCGGCCAACCGCGACGAGACGGTCTTCGAACGGCCGGACGAGCTGATCCTGGACCGGTTCCCCAACCCGCACATCGCGTTCGGGATCGGTCCGCACTACTGCCTCGGCTCCAACCTGGCTCGCACCGAGCTGCACGTCGTATTCCAGGAGCTGTTCCGGCGGCTCCCCGACATCACCGTGCCCGACGCCGTCCCGCTCCAGCGGGGCGCATCGACGCTCGTGCTCGCACTCCAACACCTGCCGGCCGAGTGCCCGGTCGCGCACTGATCGTGAGCAACGACGCCACGGGCGCCGTCGTCGACCCGGCCGCGCCGAACCAACGAGAACACATTCTCGACATCGCGCTCGACCTCATGGCCGAGCACGGCGCGTCCGCGACCTCCATGCGCAAGCTCGCGAACGCGTGTGACCTCAACGTCGCCGCGCTCTACCACTACTTCCCGTCGAAGGCGGACCTCCTCCGCTCGGTGATCGAGGAGCGCCGCTACGGTCTCCGCCTCCGCGAGATCCCCGAGATCGACACGACGCTGCCCCCCCGCGAACGGCTCATCGCTCTCATCCTCGCCATGTGGGAAGGCGCACAGGACGAGGAGGCCATCTGGCGGCTGCTCCTCGGCGAGGGTCTCCGCGGCGACGAGACGGCATTGGCCGTCGGCCACGAGATCCTCGAGGCGCTCGAACCGGCGCTGCGCGACTGGCTCTCGAACCTGTTCGCCGGTGACGGCGGGCCGAGCCTCGACGCGACCGGGGTCGCCACCGTCCTGTGCAGTCAGCTGCTCGGCTTCTTCATCAGCCAGCTGTTCCGGCCCGCCGACGTACGCGAGGCCGCGGCGCGCCGCGACGCCGAGGCCCTCGCCGACCTGGCCCTGGCGACAGCGACGGAGCGCGCTCCCGGCTGATCTCAGGTGCTGTTGGGTCGCTTCGGACCGACGGTCCCCACCGCGTCGGGGTGTGGGGACGAGCACCCGCCCTTGCCGTTCCGCACCGGCGCTGCATCCAGCGTGCGCAGGAACGTAGCAACCGATTCGTTGATTTCTCCGTGACGGAGGACGAAGTCGAAGATGGAGCGGAGGTCGACCCGCCGCGCGTCGGACAAGTCGGCAGCGAGCTCGGCGGCATCCTCGACCGAGTGAATCGGATCGTAGGAATGCGCCGTGACGAGGGTTGGCATCGTCAACCGAGTCAGCGTGGCGGCATCCTTCCGCGGCGCGTCCTGCGCGGCAATTCCGCGCATGAGCGCAGCCTGGGCCAGGTGGTCCGAGGCGAGGAAGTCGCGGAGCCAGGCCAGTTCGTGGGCCTGATCCGAGACCGGAAGCCGTCGGATCAGTGGATGCCACGGTGTCAGCACCGGGTAGACGGCAGAGAACAGGACGGACAGTGCCTTGAAGAAGATCCGTCCTGCGGTCACCCCCCGACCGAACACCGGCATCTCGAGGACGAGCGCTCGCACGCGCTCAGGATGGCGAAGCGCGACCTCGTAGGAGACGTTGGCACCGAGCGACAGACCGCCCAGGACCACTCGCTCGATGTCGAGATGATCGAGCAGCGTGACGACGTCGTCGGCGAACTCCGAGACGAGGTAGCGATCGGGCTGGCGCAGCGAGCTCGACTTGCCGTGGCCGTGCAGGTCGACGAGGAGGACCCGATACTCGGGCAGCGAGGCCGCGAGTCGCTCCATCGTTCGCGACGACAACGTGAGGCCGTGCAGCAGCACCACCGGAGGACCCGAGGGGTCGCCCCGCTCCGCGTAATAGATGGTCACGTCGTCGCGGAGAACGGTCGGCATCGTGCACCTATCGTCCGTGACGCAGGGGCCGCGCGCCTGTGCTTCTCATCACCGTCACGGTCGCGCCCTCGATGAGGGTCGGGCAGGGCCGAACGACCTTGTCGAGGACGCCGAAGGCGCCCCCGAGCGGATACCGCGGAACGCTCCTGCGAGGGGCGTTCCGAGGAGTCCCCCAGGGGCGGCGCTTGCCGGCCGCCGCTTCGCCGGCTCGCCACCGATCGCATCGGCCGCCACTACGCTGACTCCACCGCACCCTGAGGAGGTAGCCGGATCATGAAGTCCTCATCCTCGTGTCGCGCTCTTCCCCGCCTGTTGGCGGTCATCTTCGCCATCGCAGTCGTGGGAGCCGCGTGCGGAAGCGACAGCGGCAGCACGGGCAACGGCGATGGAAGCACCAGTACGCACTCGGGCGGCGATCCGGGGTCCTCGACCGGCGACGGAAACGCGAGCTCGCTGGGCGACCCGTGCGCGCTCCTGAGCGCCGATGACTTCAAGACCGCGACCGGACTTCCCTTCGGCAACGGGACCTACAACGAGAAGTTGTCGGCCCCGGAGCGGCGAGTCTGCGACTGGATCAGCAACGATCCGTTCGCGACCGGCCAGGTGCTCGTCGCGCCCGGTGGGGGCTTCACCGCGTCGCGCCAAGGAGTGGAAGATGCCTTCAACGAGAAGGCGGCCACGATTGACGTGCCGGGCGCAGACAAGGCGTACGCGACTCAGGAGGGAAGCATCGTCGCGATGCTGGTCGGCGACCAGTTCATCCAGGTCAGCTACATCCCGCCCGACCCGGGCAACGTCACCGAAACCACCCAATCCTTGGCCGCGACCGCCGCGGCGAACGCTTGATGTCGGCGCCACGATCCCCAAGATTGAGGAAATCGGCGTTCGACGCCGGCTTTGATGCCGCTGCGCACCGGATTCACGTCGTGCCCGTGGTCTACTGCTCGAGCGAGCCGCTGGGAGGCCGGCCCGCACACCTGACCACAGAGACAGGTCACACCTCGGGGAGGCGTTGATCCGCAGGCGACCACTGGTCGCATGAGCCTGCGGGGAGCCAGTGCGAAACCGGCCCTAGTTCGATGGGGCCGTTCTCCCTTTTTGCACCCGAGGCCTCATGCGCACGTTCTTCATCACCCTCTCCGTCGGCGTCCTCGCCGGCTGCGCGCTCTCCCCCTCTCCCACACCATCGGTCACACCCGGTGCCCACCGTCGAGTCGCGTCCACCCGTGAGACCCGAGCCGAGCCGACGAGGTCGGTCGGGACCACGAGTTCGACGACCACCGTCGCGCCCGCCATCGCGGTGCCCCCCACACCGGTCGCCGCGACCGGAGGCGTCCGACTCGAGCTGCTCCTTCCGACGCTCCCGTCCGTGCTGTTCGAGGCTGGGGCGCAGGTCCATTTCGGATACAACCCCGTCGATTGCTGCCACGCCGGGGGATACAACCCGGAACCCAACGACGTGTGGGTCAGTGAACGCGCGTTGGCCAGCACCGATCGACTCACCTACGTCACGGTGCACGAGCTGGCGCACAGCGTGCATCTGCGCACACGACGTGCGGCCGCGCTCACGGCCGCGGTCGCCGGCGCGACCACCGTGCGACCCGGACCCTGGGACGATTCGGAAAAGGTCGCCGACTGCGTCGCGTGGGTGCTCTACCCGGACGAGACCGCGGCGAGCGGGATCACCTACTGGAACTGTCCCGAGCCATGGCGCGGTCAGACCCGCGCCGCGCTTCGCTGAGCGGGAACGGCTCGCGCTTCTCGGAGTGATCGAGATCGGCGAAGTCCACAACGAACGCTTCGTCCCGAGCGAGTAGATCGTGCTCGTGGTTCCTTTTGCCGCCCGACGTCGGAGATGCCCGCCGAGGTTCGTCCGAAATCGTGGAAGATCGCCTTCCCACTCTTTTGCGGAAATAGGGATTCCGCCATTTCCGAGGCGGTTCGAAGTATTCTCGTCGTGGATTCAGTGACACACCCGTCCGGACCATGCGCGGGACTTCCAGCAGGGATGGCGGCATGGTCCAAGAAGACAAGCTCTCAGAGGTGCTGAGCGAGTTCGCACGCACACTGGCCACTGATTTTCCGATCCAGGCGATCCTGGACCACCTGGTCGAGCGGATCGTCGAGGTCCTGCCGATCACGGCTGCGGGCGTGACATTGATCTCGAGCGGGACCCCGCCGCAGTACGTGGCGGCATCGGATCCGTCGGCGCTGCGCTTCGAGCAGCTGCAGACCCAGCTCGGCCAGGGTCCTTGCATCTCGGCGCATCAATCCGGGGAAGCCGTCTCGGTCCCCAACCTCGAATATGACCAGCGGTTTCCGGAGTTCGGCCCGGCGGCGGTGGCGTCGGGATTGGGAGCGGTGTTCACGTTCCCGCTGCGTCACGGTGACAACCCGCTCGGTGCCCTCGACCTGTACCGCGATGTCCCCGGAGACCTGGACCCGCACGACATGGGCGCCGCGCAGACGCTCGCCGACGTGGCAGCTGCTTACCTCCTGAACGCTCAGGCGCGCGAGCTGGTACGGCAGAACTCCGACCGCTTCCAACACATCGCATTGCACGACCCGCTGACCGGTTTGCCCAACCGACTGCTCCTCCAGCAGCGACTCGAACACGCGGCCCAGCGCGCCCGGCGTTCGAACACGAACGCCGCCATCCTCTTCGTCGATCTCGACCGGTTCAAGCTCGTCAACGACAACCACGGCCATCACGTCGGTGATGAACTGCTGCTGGCAGTAGGACAGCGCCTTGCACGGCTGGTACGACCCGGCGACACACTGGCTCGCGTATCCGGGGACGAGTTCGTGTTCCTGTGCGAAGACCTCCGAAGCGCCGCCGACGTCGAGATCCTCGCCCGACGGATCGACGAAGCGTTCCTCGAACCGTTCGTCCTCAACTCACTCGACATCGCCGCCACCGCCAGTGTGGGCATGGCATACGCCGGTCCGGGTGAAGACATCTCCGAGGACCTTCTGGACGCGGCGGACGTCGCCATGTACCAGGCGAAGCGCAAGGGGGGCGCCTGCCACCAGATCATCGACCTCCGCGAGTCCCTCCGCACGTCCTGCCGCAACACCTTGGAGGAGGACCTCCGCGCGGCGTTCGACGAGCAGAAGCTGGACGTCGCATACCAACCGCTCGTTCGCGGCGCAGATGGAATCGTGACCGGCGTGGAAGCACTCCTACGGTGGACCCATCCCGATCGAGGACCGGTACCGACCACACTGATGATCGATATCGCCGAGCAGAGCGGGCTGATCAACGAGCTCGGAACATGGGTGCTCGAACGCAGCTGCCGCGATCGCGCGCTATGGCTCGCGGACCATCCTGAGGAACCGCTGGACCTCGCCGTGAACGTCTCTGTTCGTCAGCTCGCACGGCCGGGGTTCCCCTCGGTCGTGGCCGACGTGCTGGCCGAAACACGGATGGACCCGACCGCGCTCGTCCTCGAGATCACCGAGAGCGTCTTCATCGAAGCGAGCGACAGCACCGGTCTGGTGCTGCGCGAGCTGCACGATCTCGGTGTCCGCATCGCCCTGGACGATTTCGGTACCGGCTACTCATCGCTGAGTTACCTGCACCGATTACCGATCCAGATTGTCAAGATCGATCAGAGCTTCATCGGCAACATCGTGTCCGCGCCGACGAACCGGGCCATCGTCGCGGCGGTGACGGACCTCTCGCACGTGCTGGGGCTCAGCGTGACCGCCGAGGGGGTGGAGACTGCCCGCCAGCGCGACGCTGTCAACACGATCGGATGTGACTCCTCGCAGGGCTACTTCTACGCCCGACCGATGCCCGCCGCCGCCATCGACCGGCATCTCCGCCGAGCCGGGACGACCTCACTCCGGCTGCCGACCTCCTCCGACCTGGTCGCCGCCGCTCAATGAGATCCCTGACGGTGTCGTGACGGGCCGAGCGGGCCCGGCGCGTCTTCGTCAGGCCTGAGGTCCGAGATCGGCAAATCGCTCGCACCGGCTCGGCTCTGTTGCATTGGCGCACCTGCAGGCGGTCAGACCTCGGGGGCGATGTTGGCGAAGGCTTCGGACCGGTCCCGCTCAGCCTGGTCCGCCGCCGCGGGGACAGCACCCCTCACGAGGTAGTCGCCGGCGAATGCAGCCCTGACTTCGCCCACGTCGTCGATCAGCCACACGGGAGCCATACGACGCGGGACGGTGACGACGCCCGGGTCGTCGTAGGTTCCCGCGAGGCGATCCCACACAGGAGTCGTGACGCCGAAGTTCCGCATGGGCGAGCCGAAGTGGTGGTGGAGATGGCTCCGACGGACCCACCGGCCGTAGCGATTGCGGGGCGGGTGCGTGTGGGCGCGTCGGTGCGCAACTTCGTAGCCGAAATACGCGCCGATCAGTCCAACGGTGAACGCGGTGGCCCACCGCCGGCCCGCCAATGCAGCCGTCAGCGGATACGCGACGGCGGTCGTGCCCGCCGCCGACGCCAACTTCTTCGACGCGGGCGAGAAGTAGGTGACATCAGCGTGATGCTTGAGGTGCTCAACCGATGGCAGCCCTCGTCCCCGCATCTCGTGCATGACGAAGCGGTGCAGCCCGTACTCGGTCGCAGTCCAGGATGCCGCTCCCACCAAGGCCGCGAAACCGCGAGACCGGAACATCGTCACGGCCCAATCATCGCAGACCGATCGGAACCGAGTCCGGCCGACAACGTTCTGTTCGAGCAGGCCCGAACGTGACGGTCGCTTCGTACCCGGACCCGACCCGCTACATCGGGCTTCCGTAGCCGCCCTCATCCGGATCGCCCCGTTCTCCGCGTACCCACGCGTCGACCGCCTCTTGATACGTCGGGTACTTCTTGAGAAGCATCTGGAACTCCTCCGTCTCAACGAAGGTTTCGTGCCAGGTCCGGGGAACGTGCTTCTCGTTCGGCATGTCCTACAACCTATCCTCGTAGTGCATCGCTGCCTCTTCGGCAGTCAACGGGTCCTCTGCCGGTTGTTCGGACGCGATCAACTCGGCGATGTCGTCAGCGAGTAGCTGGTCCGGGGCGAGGATGTTTCCGTGGACGTGACCGTCATCGGCCGGGGGACCTTCCACCATCGTCTCGTCCTCGCCGCGCGACTCCTCGTCGAACATCTCGGCCTCGTCCTGCGCGTCGCCGTCGTTCATGGGTGTGGGGTCGTCGGGGGGCAGCCGCTTCATAGATGCTGAGTCTCCCACCGGCGAGGGGGACGTTCCCAGTGCCGAAGGTCCTCCTGACGGCTCTGATTGCGTTTCTGGGAGTCGAGCGGTAGGCGTTGTCGAGGCCGGAGGCGGTCACCAACGCAACGGCTGACCGACAGCGGTATCGGGGAAGCCAGTCATGGCGCAGCCGAAGCAGTTCACCGGATGACCTCCTCGTCGGGCGTGGTGTAGTAGCGGCGACGCGCCCACAACGACACGTACACGAGCGCGATGAGGGCCGGGACCTCGATCAGGGGACCGATGGTGCCGGCGAGTGCTTGACCGGAGGTGACGCCGAACACCGCGATCGACACGGCGATCGCGAGCTCGAAGTTGTTGCCTGCAGCCGTGAACGCAACCGCGGCGTTGCGGCCATACGGGAACCCGAGCCGATAGCCGGCCAGGAACGAGCCGCCCCACATCAGCGCGAAGTACACGAGCAGGGGGATCGCGACGCGCGCGACGTCGAGAGGGTGGGTCGTGATCTTCTCGCCCTGCAGCGCGAAGAGGACGACGATGGTGAACAACAGCCCGTAGAGCGCGATCGGGCCGATACGGGGCAGGAACGTCTGCTCGTACCAGGCGCGGCCCTTGCGGGCTTCGCCGATGGTGCGGGTCAAGAACCCTGCGGCGAGCGGGATGCCCAGGAAGATGAGGACGGACCGCGCGATCTCCCAGATCGACACGCCGAGTGCTGCGGTGTCGAGGCCCAACCAGCCGGGAAGGACCGAGAGGTAGAACCAGCCGAGCACGGAGTACATGAAGATCTGGAATACCGAGTTGATCGCGACCAACCCGGCGGCAAGTTCTCGGCTCCCGTACGCGAGGTCGTTCCAGATGAGCACCATCGCGATGCAGCGGGCGAGGCCGACGATGATCAGCCCGGTGCGGAGCTCCGGGAGGTCCGCCAGGAACACCCACGCGAGGGTGAACATCAGCAGCGGCCCGACGATCCAGTTGAGCACGAGGGACAGACCCAGGGTGGCTCGGTCGGCCAACTCGTCGCCGACGCGGGTGTAGCGGACCTTGGCCAGCACCGGATACATCATGGCCAGCAGCCCGATCGCGATCGGTAGGGAGACGGTGTCGACCTTGACGCGATCCAGTGAGTGATTGAGGTCGGGTACCAGTCGGCCCAACAGGAGCCCGGTGCCCATCGCGAGGCCGATCCAGACCGGGAGGTACCGGTTGAGGGTCGAGAGCTTCGAGGAGACGACGTCGGGGCGGGTCGTCGTCATCCGATTGCTCCGGTGACTTCGAGCCTGGCCGCCGAGATGTCCGAGATGTTCGACGCGGCGTGAGTGACCGCGTCGGCGCGGTCCGCCTCGAGAAGTGACGCGAGGCTCAATCTTCTTCCGGAACTGCGACCATCACGGCGTAGCCACCGACACCCAGCAGACGATCACCTGCGACGCGCTCTTCGTCACCGATGGTCATGGACTCGATCGTTCCGTCATCAGGGTTCGAAGACGACATCCGCGACGCTGCCGTGCTCATCGCCCACATCGTCGAGCACTCGCTTGTCCAGCATCACCAGCTCGTCGCGGAGCGCGCGGTGCTCCCGGTCGTTCGACGCATCACGTAGGACGTCGTCATCTGGGACGATCACCGCGTCGTCACCGAAGGCCGCGACGTCAGACCAGCTCACGAGCTGACCCCCTACGGGTTCATCAACGTGTCGACCGCACCGTACACCTCCGAGCACCCCGACTCCGCCGCGGCCGGCGGGTTCGACGTCATCACCTTCGACGGCCCCGGACAGGGTGGCGCCCGGCACTCGGCCGTCTTCCCTTCGATCACGATCGGGAGAAGCCGGTCGCTGCCGTTCTCGACAATCATGGACATGGATCACACGGCCGGCCCGCCGATGCCGGCGTGACTACGGCGAGGAGTCGCCCATGACATCGCTTCGGATCATCGTCGGAGACGCCGCTCTCCACGAACGACCGACCGCCAACGTGCCCGCAGTCGGCGACCACATCGGCCTCGGAGATCAAACCGTGCGCATCCAGTCCGCGCGGTGGGACCCGACCCCCGGGGAAGGCATCGCAGCTGTCACGCTCGTCGCCAGCGACCAGCCCTCCAGCTACTGAGCGACGGGCGGCGGGCTGTGGCGCGATCCGAATCCGGCACGGACCCTGCTGCAGGCGGACATCGCGGCCCCGCACGCAGTCTCGGGTTGGCGAGCACCATCGCCATCGGCATCGGCGGGATGGTCGGTGGCGGCATCTTCGCCGTCCTCGGTCTCTCCGTGGTGCTCGCTCAGGGTGCGGCTCCGGTCGCGTTCCTCATCGCCGGCACCGTGGCGTTGCTCACTGCGGCCTCCTACGCCAAGCTCTCGGTCGCCTACCCGAGTCGCGGTGGTACCGCCACGTTCCTCAACCAGGTCCTCGGCGACGGCGTGCTCGTCGGCGGACTCAACGTGCTGCTCTGGCTCAGCTACGTCGTCATGCTCTCCCTCTACGCCGCGGCGTTCGCGAGCTACGCCGCCAGCTTGCTGCCCGGTTCACCTTCCACGCTCGTCGAGCATGCGCTGCTGAGCGCAGTCATCGTGGCCATCGCCGCGCTCAACGTGGCCAGTGCCGCGATCGTCGGGCGCGCCGAGCGATGGATCGTGGCGCTCAAGCTCCTGATCCTCGGCGTGTTCGTCGCCACCGGACTGCCCGGGATCACAGGGGGGCGACTGGGGACCAGCCAGTGGGCAGACCCACTCGCCATCATCGGTGGCGGGATGCTCATCTTCGTGGCCTACGAGGGGTTCGAGCTGATCGCCAATGCCGCCGAAGATGTACGCGACCCGGAGCGGAACCTTCCACGCGCGTTGTTTGCTTCCGTCGGGATCGTGATCGTGCTCTATGTGCTCGTTGCCGCGGTCACCGTCGGCACACTCAGCGTCGCCGAGATCGGCCGAGTGAGCGACTACGCGCTCGCCGAAGCGGCCCGCCCCGCGCTCGGCCAAGCCGGCTTCGTGCTCGTCGCCATTGCCGCCATGCTCTCGACGACCTCCGCCATCAACGCCACCATGTACGGCACTGCACGCCTGTCCTGGACCATCGCCCGGTCCGGTGAGCTCCCCGAAGCACTCGACCAGAAGGTGTGGAACCGGCCCATCGAAGGACTCCTCGTCACCACGGTCCTCACCCTCATCGTCGCGAACGCGTTCGACCTCGGCCGCATCTCACTCATGGGCAGTGCCGGGTTCCTGATCGTGTTCGCCGCGGTCAACGTCGCCGGCGCCCGCGTCGCCCGACGACCCGTGGCGAGGGTGCTCGCAGTGACTGGCGCGATCGCGTGTACGGCCGCGCTCGCCGCCCTTGTGGTCGAGGGTGGGCGCCGCGACCCGTGGAGCATCGTCGTGACCGCCGGCCTCGTCGCCGGATCCCTCGGAGCCGAGGCTGTCTACCGTCGATTGACCCACCGCTCCATCCACGTCCAACGGTCATCGTGAGACGTCGCGGGCATGAGCTGGTCGATCGGACGCACGAGATCAGAACCGCCTCGCTCCCACCGGGCACCGAACTGACCGTGTGGAGTCGACCAAGTCCGGCGGACACCGCTTGGCCGAGCGGGGTACAGACGTCGGCGCCGAACGAGTTCCCTGCACGCGCCGGAAGGAGGCTCGGCCACACGGACTGATCGCCGTCTGCCCGAGGGCGGGTCGAGATCTCGTCGAGGACGTCGGCCCGTGACAAGCTGCCCCATGGAACGAACTGATCGCATCCTGCCGAGTGACCCGATCGAGTCGCTCGAGAGCTACATCGCAGGTGGTGGCGGTCGCGGCCTGCAGGAGGCGCGGGCCACGACCCCGGACGCCGTGCTCCACCGCCTCGACGGTGCGGGTCTGCGTGGACGCGGCGGAGCAGGCTTCCCCCTGTCGCGCAAGTGGCGGGCGGTGATGACCAATGAGGCGTTCGAGGCGAACGCGAGCATCGTGGTGAACGCCGCCGAGGGTGAGCCCGGCTCGTTCAAGGACCGGGCGATTCTGCGCGCGAATCCGTATCACGTCCTCGAAGGTGCGCTGATCGGCGCGCACGTCGTCGACGCGAGCGAGGTGATCGTCGGATGCAAGCGTACCGACGCACGGAGCATCGACCGGCTCGAGCACGCGATTGGGGAGATGGGAGATTCGGGCTGGCTCGGTGACGTCGACGTGCGCGTGTTCGCCGGTCCGAGCGAGTACCTCTACGGCGAAGAGACCGCGCTGCTCGAGACGATCGACGGCCGGTATCCACTACCGCGAATCGCGCCTCCGTACCGCCGTGGAGTCGAGGAAGTCGTCAAGGACCAGTCGGACGTCGCCGCCAACAGCTCGTCCGCGGCCCACGTGGAGATGGCCGGCCCTGATCACATCGCGCCGCCGACACTCGCGAGCAACGTCGAGACCTTCGCCAACGTGCCGGGGGTCCTGGCATACGGCGCCGAATGGTTCCGTTCGCTCGGGACCGACGAGTCGCCGGGCACGATCGTCTGCACCGTGAGCGGCGACACCCGACGGTCGGGAGTCGCCGAGGTCGCGATGGGCACGACGCTGCGGGAGCTGATCGACGAGGTCGGCAACGGCGTGGCACCCGGGCGCCGGATCGCTGCGGTCATGTCCGGGGTCGCCAATCCGCTCATCCCGGGTGACCGGATCGACGTGCGGCTCACCTACGAGGACATGCGGGCCATCGGCACGGGCCTTGGGTGTGCCGGCTTCATCGTGTTCGACGACGCGACGGACTTCACCGCAGTCGCAGCCGGGGTGGCGCGCTTCCTCGCGGTTGAGTCGTGTGGGCAGTGTGCCGCGTGCAAGCGGGACGGGCTCGCGATTGCCGAAACGCTCGCCGAGCTCTGCGCGTCACGGGCCGAGCCGATCGACCTCGAGCAAATGCGCGTATCGCTCCGCACCGTCGCCGAGGGCGCGCGCTGCAACCTTCCCTACCAGCAACAGGCAGTCGTGGGCAGCATTCTCGAGCTCTTCCCGGACCAGGTCGCGCAACATCAGCAGAAGACGGCCGCGCCGACGAAGCGAGTCCCGATCGCGGCGATTCACGAGTTGTCCGAAGGAACCAGCGTGCTCGATGAGCGGCAGGAGGCGAAGCAGCCCGACTGGACCTACGGCGAAACCGGCTCAGGCAAGTGGCCCGCCGACCGCCTTGACGACCACCGCGCGCACGACCAGCTCTGAACGCGACCAACTCCCGGTCAGAGTGGCCCGTTCGTGAAGGCGACTCGCTGTGCTCGAACGACTCCCATGGCGAATCCAGGATTTCCGCGCGAGATGCGCGCCCGCGACCGATCCGCGGCAACGGCCGTCCACGCTCTCGGCGGCGCCGGTGGCGGGTGTAGCGTTGCTCGCACGGAAGCCAGGAACGTTCTGGCCGACGGAGCCAGCGATGCTCCAGACCCTGGTATCGCCCGATCAGTTCGATCGCCGGGAGAACGTCGTGAGCGATCCGATGCATCAGCGGCACGACCGCGCGTGAGCATCTCGGCGGGCGGAGCCGCGAACGGTGTCGACGCGACGACACTCGACGTCTTGCTCGAGGCGACGCGAGCTCTCCTGTGGATCAAGACACCCGCTGACGCAAAGAACATGGCGGCTGACGTAGTGATCGCTCTGGGCGGAGTCGTCGCGCCGGCCAGCACCGCCGAGCGCGACTCGCTTCCCGTCGACCTGTCGTTCGGGGACGGCGAGCCGGTCCTGCCGTGGGCCGCGCCGGGCAGCTCGGCGCGTACCTTGCTCGAGCGCCATCTGCCGGCGCTCGTGGGGGACATCCATCGCGCGGTCGAGCTGGGCTCGGAGCGAGGGCGACTGACCGAGGACGCCACGATCGACAGCCTCACCGGGCTCCCGAACCGCCGGATGCTGGGCCGCTCACTCGGGCGTCTCCAGCGCGGCGAGGTCGTGATCATGATCGACATCGACCACTTCAAGCAGGTCAACGACACCCTCGGCCATAGCAGTGGCGACGGGGTGCTCCGGGCGTTCGGCCGGGCGATCAGCGCCAACCTTCGAGAACGAGACCGAGCGGGCCGCTACGGCGGAGAGGAGTTCGTGATCATCCTCGCCGCCGGTTCCGATGCGGAATCCTTCCTCGACCGACTCCGTCAGGCGTGGGAGGCCGTGCGACCCCAACCGGTCACGTTCAGCGCCGGAATCGCGCTCGCGGGAACCGTGACGACCGGCGTGGTGCAGGCCGCGGATCGTGCCATGTACGAAGCGAAGGCAGGCGGGCGGGATCAGTGGGTGTGGGCAACCGGCGATGACGTCGCGGCAGGTCAGCCGAGCGGCGCGCCGGATGAAACCGCTCGGGCTCAGCCGGCATTCGTGGCGTTCAGCGAGCTCGAGGTGCCGGAGGGTGGGCAAGATCGGATTGAAGCCGCCTTCCGCGATCGCCTCGGCGCGGTCGACAGCTGGCCCGGGTTTCGGTCGCTCGAAGTCTGGGCTGATCTCAGCGAGCCGGAGGCGTACACGATGGTCTCCTGGTGGGATTCGGCCGAAGCGTTCCGCGACTACATGCAGTCCGATGATCACCATCGCTCCCACCAGCGCATTCCTGGCGGCGAGGGCCGGCCTCGTCCTCGCAAGTTCCGCCGCTACCGAATCGTTGCCCGATGAGCCCCAACCAGTCCGGCGATCTCATCGACAGCTTCCTCGGCCACGCGTTGGTGGGTGAGTCCCATCAGGCCGTCAGGTTTGCCCTCGACCTCCTCGACGCGGGCATCCCCGAGGAGGCCGTCATCACCGACCTCCTCGCCCCCGCGCAGCGACAGGTCGGCGAGCGTTGGCATCAGAACACCCTGAGCGTCGCAGACGAGCATCTCGCCACCGGCGCCGCCGAGTCCGCACTCCACGCACTGGGAGCAGCGACGGCCCCGGGCGGGACCGGTCTCGTCGTCGTCGCCTGTGCGGAGGGCGATTGGCACGCCATTGCCGCGGACATGCTCTCCGAGCAGCTTCGCAGCCGCGGCATGAACGTCGCGTTCCTCGGTGCATCCACTCCTACCGACCAGGTCGCCCGATTCGTGGCGCGCTCCCGTCCGGACGCTATCGCCGTATCCTGCAATCTCCCCCTCTTCTTCACCGGGGTGGCACGCCTCGTCGACGCCGCCCACCTGCTCGGCGTTCCCGTTCTCGCCGGTGGTCGCGCACTCCAGGGCGGACCGGAGAAGTCGAAGCTCCTCGGTGCGGATGGGTGGGCACCGAACATCGACGACGCAACCGCGGTGCTGACCGACTGGCGGGAGCACCAACCGCAGGTCAGCGCCGAACCCACCCGGCTCGATCGTGGCGCCGTCGAGCTCGAGATCCGCGCGAGCGAACTCGCGACTGCGGCCTACGCCGGGCTCGTCCAGCGGTTCCCGGCGATGGGGCGCTACGACGACCGCCAGCTCGCTCGCACCCGGGAAGACCTCGTCTTCATCGTGCAGTTCGTTGCGGCGGCGCACCTCGTCGGCGACGAGTCGGTGTTCACCGAGTTCCTCGACTGGCTGGCCGAGCTCCTCGAGGTCCGCGACGTACCACGAACCGCACTCACGGCCGGTCTCGAAGCTCTCCAGCCGCTGCTCCGCCAGGTGAACCGGACCTCAGGTCAGCTGGTCGACCTGGGAGTCCGGCAACTGGCCGTGTGACCACCGTGTCACCGCCGCGCCGGCAGCAGTCGAGGCGTCGCGCCGATCTGCAGGGGTGTGAGATCGAACGAGCTCTGGCAGTATGCCGGGCGATGGTCTCGACTCCCAACGCCTCACCTCCCGAGGCCGTGCTCTCCCACATCGCGCGGGGAGCAGACGTCATCGTGCCGCTCGCGAACGGGGAGCCGCGAACGCTGATCGACGTGCTCGACGCGCACGCACGGGACCTGACGCACGTACGTGTGCATCAGATGCACACGCTCCACGACCACCCGTACGTGCACGGCGCCTACGGAGATCACCTCCGTCACGTCTCGTATTTCTTGTCGTCGGTGACGCGATCAGCCTTCGCGGAGGGTGGCTGTGATCTGGTCCCCGTCAACTTCAGCGAGATGCCGTTGCTGCTGCGCCGCGAAGCGAAGCACCCGATCGTTCTGGCCGCCGCGTCACCGCCGGATCCGCACGGCTACGTATCGCTCGGCACCAACGCCGACTACGCGGCGCGCTTCATCGGACAGCTTCCCTTCTTCATCGAGGTCAATCCGCAGATGCCGCGCACCTTCGGGGAGAACTCGTTGCACCTGAGCCAGGTCGTTGGTTGGACCGAGGCGGACTATCCGCTCGTCGAGGTGCCGGCTCCGCAACTGTCGGCCAAGGATCGACACATCGCGACGTTCGTCGCCGACCGCATACCGGATGGAGCGACGATTCAGGCCGGGATCGGCGCGATTCCCAACGCGATTCTCGAGCTGCTGCACGACCATCAGAACCTTGGCCTGCACACCGAGCTGATCTCTGACGGCGTGATGGACCTCTTCGAATCTGGCGCGCTGACCGGGACGGAGAAGGTCACCCGTCCCGGAAAGCTCGTGGCGACCTTTGCGCTCGGGAGTCGTCGCCTCTACGACTTCCTCGACGACAACAGCGCAGTCGAGCTCCTGCCCGTCGACTGGGTGAACGACCCACGGGTGATCGGGCGGGAAGGGTGCTTCGTATCGGTCAATGCCACCGTCGAAGTCGACCTGCTGGGCCAATGCAACTCCGAGATGATCGCCGGTCGCTACTACTCGGGGAGCGGCGGACAGACCGATTTCGCGCGGGGAGCGATGTACAGCGAGCACGGTATGGGCTTCGTGGTCCTCCACTCCACGACGAGTGACGAATCGTTCTCGCGGATCGTGTCCCGGCTCTGTCCCGGCGCACCCGTCACGACGATGAAGAACACCGTCGACCACGTCGTCACCGAGCATGGCGTCGCCGAACTCCGGGGCCGGTCGATCACCGAACGTGCAGCGGCGCTCATCGGCATTGCGCACCCGAAGTTCCGCGAGTCGCTCGAGCGGGATGCCCGCGAGCTCGGTTACCTCCGCCCATAGGTACAAGGCGCCGCGAACTCACGCTGATGCAGAACCTCCGACGCGGGCAAGACCGAACTCAGCGTCGGCAAGGAGCCCGGGCGCGACCCGCGCGATGAGTTCACGAGCGACCAGCGCGATGAGCTGCGCCACCACCAGCGCCAGGACTTCCTCCATCGAGATCTCCTGAGTCGGGGAGCGTCGGGTCGACGGTACGGAGCCACGGTGAACGAACGGGGAGGTCAATGAGTCCGGCAGCTGAACTCCGGGCTACGTTTGGTCCCACGACTTGATGGGCCATCGAGGCCCGAAGCGACTTGAGGGTCCCGTGGTCTCGGTCCGGATTCCCGATCCGAAGGATTTCAACCCGGTCCCGAGGGTGCGCGCCGCCCTGGACTGGTTGGGGAGCCCCGGGGGACGCCGGCACCGGCGCACGGCCGTGTCGGCGGACGGCGGGCGGGCCCACATCGAGGTGCGGGGGGTCCACAGAACCGAGCGGGCAGCGCTCGTCGCCGACGTGAAGGTCGCGCTCATGCGGCTCGAAGGCGTCGACTGGGCCGAAGTGGACGCGATCGTCGGGCGGGCGGTCGTCGTCTTCGATCCCGGGTCCCTGACCGCAGACGACCTGATCGAGACCATCGAGACGGTCGAGGATCTCCACGACGCCGCCGAGGAGCGCTTCCCCCACGACCGGCCGGAACATCCCGCCGACCACGAACCGATCAACCGCAACCTCTTCGCGATCGTCGCGGACGTCGCCGGCCTCGGCGTCGCCACCGCCGGCCAGGCTCTGCGGCTGGTGCGCGTCCCAGCTGAGATCCCAGGCCTGATCTCCGTCGTCGACAGCCAGCCGCGGGTGCGGCGCTTCCTCGAGAACCGACTTGGTCGCAGCGCGACCGATGTGACGTTGGCCGGCGCGAATGCTCTCGCCCAAGCGCTGAGTCAGGGACCGCTCGGTCTCATGGTGGACATCGGGCATCGCAGCGGCATGGTGCACGAACTCCGGGCGAGGCGTTCGGTCTGGGAGCGTCGGGAGTCCGAGCTGGCGAGGGACCCCGAGCACGTGAGGCACCAGGCGCTCGACTTCCCGCCCCGGCCCATCCCGCTGCCGCAGGGACCGGTCGAGCACTACTCCGACCGTTCGGCCGTCGCGTCGCTGGGCGCGGTCGGGGTCGTGCTCGGGATCACGCGCGACCCTCGCCGCGCGTCCAACCTCCTGCTGGTCGGGATCCCCAAGGCGGCCACCCTGGGGCGGGAGTCGTTTGCCGCCCAGTTCGACCGCCGGCTCGCGTCCGCGGGGGTGATCGCGATGGACCCGGCCGCGCTTCGCCGGCTCGACCGGGTCGACACGCTGGTCCTCGAGGCGCGGGTCGCCATCTCGAAGACCTGGTCGATCGAGGATCTGACGACCTTCGCCGAGGGCGCCGATCCGGTGCAGTGCACCGTGCGGGCCCGCAACCTGTTCGACCCGAGGCACCCGACGGCGACCCGTCACCACGGCGCCTGGTCACTCGCGACGCTCGGGAGGAGCGAGTACCCGCTGCCGCGTGGCGCGAAGAGCCGAGCCAAGCTCCTCGCCGCGGGCGGTCGCAAGGTGCTCGGCCTCTGGCACGGCGACGTCCTCACCGCGCTGGTCGCCGTGCTCGCGGAACCCGAGCCCATCGCTTCCGAACTCGTCGACGCCGCCCGGGCAGCCGGGCTCGACGTCCGACTGGCCGGGGGAAACGCGGCACTCGCGAGGCGGTTGGGTATCGAGTCCCGCGTCGTCGTCAGCCGCCTCGTCGAGGAGCTGCACGACCTCCAGGAGTCCGGTCGGGTCGTGATGCTGGTCGGCGCTCATCACCCGGCTGCGATGCGCGCCGCGGACATCAGCCTGGGCATCGAACTGGAGAGCGAACAGGTTCCGTGGGCTGCTCACCTCGTGATCGGATCCGGGCTCGAGCACGCGTGGCGGATCGTCACGGCGATCCCCATCGCTCGCGACGTGAGCCGACGGGCCGCGCTGCTGGCGCTCGGTGGCGCCTCAACCGGTGGGGTCTGGGCCTTCCTGGGCCCGGCCCGGTCCGCCGCGCGACGGGCGATGCTCCCGATCAACGGCACCGCCCTCCTCTCGATCGGGATGGGAGGCATCGCCGGGCTCCAGGCCGGCGGACAGAGTCCTCCCCGACCGGGTCCGCAGCACCCGTGGCACGAACTCGACGGGGACGAAGCGCTCCAACGGCTCGACAGCTCTCTCAACGGATTGACCGCGGGTGAACAGCGCCGCCGCCGTGACGTCGGCACCGCACGTCTCGTCCACACCCCCGTCGGCCTGGCGCGGGCGGCGGTGGACGAGCTGGCCAACCCGCTCACCCCGCTCCTCGCGCTCGGCGCCGCGCTCTCCGCCGCGGTCGGCTCGCTCAGCGACGCGGCCCTGGTTGCGGGAGTGGTCGGCGCGAATGCACTCGTCGGCGCAGCGCAGCGCGTGCAGACCGAGCGCTCGCTGTCACGCCTGGAGTCCGTCGGCAACACACCGACCCGGGTCCGGGTCGACGGTGAGGTCCTCGAGCTCGCCGCCGACACCCTCGTGGTCGGCGACGTCATCGAGCTCGAGGCCGGCGCGAGCGTGCCGGCCGACTGTCGGCTCCTCGAAGCGGTCGCGCTCGAGGCCGACGAGTCCGCCATCACCGGCGAGTCCCTGCCCGTCGCCAAGGGCATCGCCGCCACGCCCGGAGCACCGGTCGCCGAGCGCGCCGCGATGGTCTACGAAGGGTCGGTCATCGCCGCCGGACGCGCCACCGCCCTCGTCGTCGCCACCGGCTGCGACACCGAGGTCGGTCGGAGTACCGCCGCATCCGCGGCGGCGCCGGCCTCGGGCGTCGAGCAAAGGCTGAGCCGCCTCACCAGACTCACGATCCCGGTCACCCTCGCCGGGGGTGCCGCCGTGACCGGCCTCGGCTTCCTGTACCGCCGACCCGTCCGCCAGTCGGTCGGTGCCGGCGTCAGCCTCATGGTCGCCGCGATCCCGGAGGGTCTGCCGGCGCTCGCGACCCTCGCCCAGGTGGCCGCCGCCCGCCGGCTTGCATCTCGCAACGCGCTCGTCCGCAACCCTCGCGCCATCGAGGCGCTCGGACGGGTCAACCAGATCTGCTTCGACAAGACCGGCACCCTCACGCAGGGAACCATGTCCCTCGTCAGCGTCTCCGACGGCATCGACGAAGAGCATCTCGACGAGTTCGGCGAGTCCGGCCGGGCCATCCTCGCCGCCGCGTTGCGCGCGACCCCGGTGGCCGACGACGATGTCGTCCTCCCGCATGCGACCGACCGCGCCATCGTCGCGGGCGCGGTCGCGCTCGGAGTTGTCGACAGCTACGGGATCGGCAGCTGGGACCGTCACGAGGAGCTCCCCTTCGAGTCCCGGCGCGGCTATCACGCGGTGGTCGGACACGGTGCCGACACCGGTGCGCTACTCGCCGTGAAGGGTGCACCGGAGGTCGTGCTGCCCCTCGCCGCGACCTGGCGGCGTCGCGGCGAGATCGTGGCACTCGATGCCGTCACCCGGCGCACGCTCGAGGCAGACGTGGAGCGACTCGGGCGCCGCGGCCTGCGCGTCCTGGCAATCGCCGAGGCCGTTCCCGACGGCGACGAAGGCCTCGACACCGGCGCCGGGATGGAGGGCCTCGAGCTGCTGGGCTTCGTCGCGCTCGCCGACCTGGTACGCCCGACCGCCGCTGCGGCGGTCCGCGATCTCCGAGCGGCCGGTGTCGCCGTCGCCATGATCACGGGCGACCACCCGAGCACGGCCGAGGCCATCGCTGCGGAGCTCGGCATTCTCGGCGACGGCCGTGTCCTCACCGGAGCCGAGCTGGATCAGCTCGAGACCGACGAGCTCGACGACATTATCGACGAAGTCGTCGTGTTCGCCCGCGTCACCCCGGTCCAGAAGGTACGGATCGTCGAGGCGTACCAGCGCGTCGGACGATCCGTCGCCATGACCGGTGACGGCGCGAACGACGCGGCCGCGATTCGACTCGCCGATGCCGGCATCGCGATCGGCGGCCGCGGTACTGCGGCCGCCCGCGAGACCGCGGACGTCATCGTGGTGGACGACCGCATCGAGACGATCGTCGAGACCATCATCGAGGGCCGGGCGATGTGGGAATCGGTACGGGACGCCGTCGCGATCCTCGTCGGTGGCAACCTCGGCGAGTTGGGGTTCATCCTCCTGGGCTCGGCGCTCACGGGGAACTCACCTCTCAACGCCCGCCAGCTGCTCCTGGTCAACCTGCTCACCGACATGGCCCCGGCACTGGCCATCGCGTTGCGGGAGCCGCGCGACCGCAATCCCGAGAGGCTGCTCCACGAGGGGCCCGACGAATCCCTGGGCTCACCACTCACCCGCGAGATCGCGGTCCGGGCCGGAGCAACCGCAGTCGGTGCGAGTGCGGCCTGGGCCGTGGCCCGCGTCACCGGTACTCCCACCCGGGCCCGGACGGTCGCGCTGGCGGCTCTCGTCGGCACCCAGCTCGGCCAGACGCTCGTCGCAGGGAGTCGGAGCCCACTGGTGTTCGGCGCGGCCACCGTCAGCACCGGGGTCCTGGTCGCGGTGATCCAGACCCCCGGGGTCAGTCAGTTCTTCGGCTGCCGACCACTCGGGCCGGCCGGCTGGCTCACCGCCGTCGGCGCCTCCGTCGGCGCGACCGGAGCCTCCGTCGCCGTCCCGTGGATCACCGCCCGCATCGGCGAACGCATCGCCGAACGACACGGTGCGGACGTCGTGGACCTCCCGACCACGACGCACGAGGACCCGATCACGAGGCGTCCCTCGGACCAGAGCTCGAGGTAGGGCGAGAGGTCAGCGTCGAGGGGTCCGACGCCCCTGCCCGAAAGGCCTTTCGGTAGCTTCGCGGGGCCCTACCCGTGCGAAACTCTCCTCTCGTCTACGACAGAGGGGCACAACGAATGCTTGCCTACGACTTTCCACTCCTGAGCATGTTCTGGGTCCTGCTCATGTGGTTCGGGATGTTCGCGATCTTCTTCGCGGTCATTTGGGCGTTCGTCGACAACTTCCGCCGACCTGATCACAGCGGCTGGGCCAAGGCCGGATGGGCGTTCCTGATCCTGATCGTCCCGTTCTTCGGCATGCTCATCTACATCATCGCCCGCCCAGTCGACGCGCTCGCGCCGGCCTGAGACAAGACCGAAGCCGAGAAGGAGACACCAATGGCCACCAATGCCAAGACGGCGGTCGCCGACACCGACAGCGACACTGAGCCAGCCGCGACAGGATCGTCGGACTACGTGTTGCCGATCGTGAACGTCCACCTGTCGAGCGGGCTGGTCGACGCGGGGTTCTGGGGCGGACTGACGGGAGCGGTCGTGCTCGGTGTCGTCGACCCGCCACT
This sequence comes from uncultured Acidimicrobiia bacterium, assembly GCA_963801105.1. Taxonomy (GTDB): domain Bacteria; phylum Actinomycetota; class Acidimicrobiia; order IMCC26256; family JAENVU01; genus JAENVU01. The sequence continues at coordinate 1,756,836 of CAWDDH010000003.1, read as the reverse complement.
CGGCATCCTGCTCGGAGCAGGGGTCGTGGTCGCCCGTCACCGCATGAACCAGTCCAGAACGGGAGCTTCGATCCGTAGTGCTTGAGCAGCGCGGCCGCGCGCCAGTGGGTGACCAGTGCCGCGTCCGGCCGGGTCACGAGCGCATCGATGCGAAGCACGGACGCCGAGATGTCGGGGGCCTGGTGGTGGCACACGAACCATCGGATCTGATCGAACGAGACGACCTCGGAGACCTTCTGGAAGACATGCTCGAAAGTCAGGAGCCCGCCCGGATCGAAGAGCACCGACTGGTCGCCGTGCTCGAGCAGGTAGACGTGGCACTGGAAGTGGTCGTCGGGCATGTGCATGCCGACCCACCAGACCCGATCGGCGGTCTCGACGGCGTGGCCGAGATCGACGTCCGCGCCGACGGTCATCAGACTGTTCCGGAGTTGCAGGTCGTGCTCAGTCGATTCAGGTTGGGCTTCGACCTTCATGGCTCCTCCCACGGGTGGCCTCTTCCCCAACGGCTCCCACTCGAGTGATCGGCGCATCCGTGCCGAACTCAAGGACTGCGCCGGCATTCGATCACCCCGTGATCCGACCGTGGACCGGCACCTTCGGATCGTCGTGTCCGCGGGATGCGCGATCCGCGGGCGAGTATCGGGCGCTGTCGATGTCGCCCCGATCAACGGCCCTCACGAGCCTGTGGGTGCGGGGGGCCGCGGTCGCGGGCTCGATCGTCATCCGTAGGCGGTAATCCCGAACTGGTGCAGCACGAAGAGCCGACCGCCCCCGACCTCGACGTCGTCGATCGATCCAGATGTTCGGAGCGCTGCGAGGTCGGTCTCCCACTCGACGTGGAGGTCCCGCGATCGCAGCAGGGCGACCGAGGAATCACCTGCCACGTAGAGCCCGTTCTTGGCGATGGCCCACGCGTTGCTCGTCTGGTAACCCGGCCCGGTGGCCTCACCCGACGCCTGGGAGACGAGCGTCGGAAGCCCGTCGGTGACCACCAGCAGCTTCCCGTCGAGCCAGGGGTACAGGTGGACGTGATTGCCGTCGGCGACATCGGGGTTCGACCACTCCTCCTTGCCGTTCGAGGGGTCGATGGATCTCATGGTGCCGTCGGCGTCGATGGCGAACACCCGCCCGCCCGCCGCGAGGAGCGTGTCGGCCGAACCCCCTGATGCGGTCGAGAGCTTCTTCCCCTTCGTCGGGCTGTAGATGTCCAGCGCGTCATTGGCGTCGACGACGATCAGATCCTTGCCGCAGACCCCACCCGAGGCGGACCGACTACCTGTGTGGATCGTCCGCACGTCCTTCCCCGTGGTCGGGTCGGTGAGGTCGACGGTCCCCCCCGACGTGATGACCGCACGTCCGTCGCAGATCCCCAGCAGACGCCCGACCCGCGACCACCGCTCGTTCCCGGTTCGCGCATCGAGGTACGCGGTGCGGTAGCTGCCCGACGTGGTGTTGCCGACGGCGACCGTCCCGGGGATCGCGTAGTCCTCGACAGTGCCGTGGGCGCTCCACAGCTTCTTGCCGGTGGCGGCGTCGAGCGCGGTGACCGTCGTCGTCGGGGCGGCGAGCGTGAAGTCGCGGCTCGGGTCGTCGGTGGTCACCAACACGACGCCGTCGGCCACCTCGACGTCGTTCGTGGAGCCGTCGACGTCGGCCTTCCAGGCGACCTTGCCGGTGGCCCCGTCGAGCGCGAGCGTCTCGACGGCGTGCGCTCCTCGCGGGAGCGACGTGTCCGGCGTGAACCGGGGGTCGAACGTGTGCTGCGAGAGCGGGGAACCCACGTCCATGGTCGCGTAGACGTGGTTGGCGTCGGCCATGATCGAGCACGGCTCGGCGCAGTTGTACGACCAGAGCTTCTTCGGGCGGGCGGACGGGCCGGCAACGGGGTTGTCGAGGATCAGACTCGAGTTCTCGTTCGCCACCTGCCCACTGCCACCGCCGCTCCCGCCACTCCCGTCGCCCCTGGTGAGCACCAGCGCGACCGTGAGCAGGACCGCGACACAGGCGGCGCCGACGACGACGAGCTTCGTCCGACGGCGCGAGGTGGTCGGCATGGGGATCTTCGAAGAGGCCGCCGGTTCGGGGTGCCGCGGCTCCACGACCCGCTCGGGGTGCACCGGGTCGATGGCGACCACGCCATCTCTCGACGCCTGATCGGTCCAGACGGATCCGTCCCAGTACCGGTGATCGGCACGACCCAGCGGATCCGGGTACCAGCCTGCCGGGTGCGGTGTCGTCATGATGTCCATCTCCTCGCTCCTCGGCGCGCGTTGCGCGTCGGATCCGGATTGCGATCGGCCGGACCCGATGTTCGGCGGCGACGATCAGCCCGCGCTCAAGAGCTCCGCAATCCCCGCCAAGGTTCCGTTGTCAGCCAATCGTCGAAGACCAGCGTCAGTGTTGTATGGCGGCGGGCGCTCGAGCCAAGCGGCCTCACTGGCGCGTCCAGCACGCGTTCGCGAGACTCACCCGGACAATCCAACGGCCAACCGATACACAATTCTTGTCCCGCGCGTCACGACTGCGCCCGATGCGAGTGTGCACCCGAGACACCCGTCCGGAATGTCCCGACCATCACACTGCCGGGGGCGCCGACGGACGCACCGTCACGGTCCCCGCAGGCCCGACGGACCCTCCGTCCGCACGATCCGGCTCAGCGGACCGGGGCAGACCGCTCACGTGTCGAGCGCGTGGGTCGAGAGCCAGGCTGTCCGGGCCGCCTCGTAGCGGGCCGCGTCGGTCGTCACGACGGTGTCGGGGCACCGTGTGCGCCACGCGGCTTCGGCTGGAAACGCTCCTTTCCCCAGCCACACGATGACATTCCCGGAGCAGGTGAGCGGGCCCGTCGGTGGTTCGAGTGTGCCGTGGTTCGGCAACTGTCTCGCCATGAACACGTTGTTCGTCAGCTCGACCGCCGGTGCCTTGCTCGACCACTTGAAGAAGCCGCCCGTCCCCGGGCTCGGCCCGCGGTAGACCGAGCGCATCGGCTCGAGCGCGCCCACGTTGCCGTCGAGCACCACGGTGTTGGACCGCCCGTCGAGCTTCGAAGACGACGCGCGGGACGAGAACATCACGTAGCACCCGTCGAGCAGGTTGTCACGGATCGTTCCCTTGTGCAGATAGTCGTTCTCGATGCAGTCGTCGTGCACGTGTTCGATCCATGATCGCTGGATCTCGAAGTCCTGCGCCTTGCCGCCGCCGTCGTCCTTGGGTTTGATGCCGTCACCCTGGTTGACGACGTGCACCGCAACGACGGTGAAGCCGGGTTGCGAGAAGCGCAGCCCCGCGCGGTAGTGCCACTTGGTCCACCGGTCGGAGTCGGGCCATTCACCGACGATGGCTCCCCTGACCATGCACGCGCCGGCTCCGGTGCCCGAGAAACTCACCGGGTAATCGCCGACTCCGGACCATCGCGCGCCGAAGGCTCGCAGCGTCGAACGCCCGTCCAGCGGCGCGTCACGCGCCGGTTGCGCGCCGGTGACCTGGATCTGCGCGTTGTCGACCTGACAGGCGACCGATCGCTGCGCCTTGCCGGCGCACTGCGGCACCGCAAGGGGAAGGACTGCCACCAGTGCGATCACTGCCCGCATCAGGCCTCCCTTCCGGCCCCGAGCCTCGAACGCCCGGCCCGCCCGTACCCGTCTGCCTGCAGGCCGACGTTCTATACCCTTTCTGCCGAAAAGCGCAATACGCGCAAAGGGCGGTGAGGACGCCGGGATGAGGCCTCCTCGTTTCCGTCCGATTCCTGCGATTCAGCGTCGGCGACGAGCGCTCGTCAGGCCATCGGGAGGCTTCATGGTAGAGAAGCGCATGCCCGACCTCCAGCGGGGACTCAGCCGCGTCGATGGGTTCCAGCAGGAGCACCCGGCTCTCGGGTTCCCCTTCGCCGTCTTGAAGAAGTTCGGTGACGACCGAGGTGGGAACCTTGCCGCGCTGATCACCTATTACGGGTTCGTCAGCCTCTTCCCCTTGCTGCTCGTCAGCGTGACCGTGCTCGGGTACCTGCTCCACGACAACCCCGATCTCCAAGCGAAGATCCTCGACTCGGCACTTGCGAACTTCCCGATCATCGGTGACCAGATCCGCGCCAACGTCACGACCGTGGGCGGTACCGGCATCGCGCTCGCGGTGGGAGTTCTGTTCACGCTCTACGGGGGACTCGGGATCGCCAACGTCACCCAGCACGCGCTGAACCGCATCTGGGGCGTTCCTGTCCACGCTCGTCCCGGCTTCCTCCCTCGACTGACCCGCAGCCTCGCGCTGATCGCGATCATCGGGCTCGCCATCCTCGTCACGACGGTACTGAGCAGCATTGGAATCAGCCTCGCTCCGGATCTTCTCCAGAGCCTCGGGGTGACTCTCGTCGCGATCGCGTGCAACACGGCGCTGTTCGAGATCGGCTTCCAGGTGACGATCGTCAACCACGTCTCGTGGCGCGATCTCCTGCCTGGTGCGATCGCAGCAGGCATCGCATGGGAGCTTCTTCAACGGCTCGGGACCTTCTATGTCTCGAGGGTGCTGCAGGGCATGAGCCAGGTCTATGGCTTGTTCGCATTGGTCCTCGGCCTCCTCGTATGGATCTCGCTCCAAGCACGCGTGGTCCTGTATGCCGCCGAGATCAGCGCGGTTCGCGCCACCAGGCTGTGGCCGCGATCACTGGCGCCACCACTCACCGAGGCAGATCGACGCGCCAACGCGCTCTACGTGCGGATCGCGCAACGGCGCGCGGACGCGGAAGCGACTGACGCACCCGTCACGCCACGCTGACTTGCCATCTCGGTCCTTCACGGCGAGACTCCGCGGGCAGAGCGAGCCGCCCGAACCAGTCGTATTGACGCGGTCGTGGGGAGGACAGCGCATGGTTGAACCGGAGTTGGTGAAGCACCCGACGCCGGAAGAGCGCGAGGCGCGGGGACGCAAGGCGCGGGCAGCGGCGCCCCGAGACGGTCACGCCGGTTGGGAACCTCCGAGCGAACGCGTCGGACCGGTCTCGGTGCTCCAACAGCAGGCGAAGACCCGAGTGCCCGAACTCGTGCCGATCCGAAATGCGCGGATGGCGACCTCACCCTTCGCATTCTTCCGGGGCGCCGCAGCGATCATGGCCGCCGACCTTGCCCCGGCTCCGGTCTCGGGCCTCAGTGTGCAGTGCTGCGGCGACGCGCACCTCGCCAACTTCGGCGGATACGCGGCGCCGGATCGCTCCCTCGTGTTCGACATCAACGACTTCGACGAGACCCTGCCCGGCCCGTGGGAGTGGGACGTCAAACGCCTCGTCGCAAGCTTCGAGATCGCGGCCCGGTCCCGAGAGTTCGACGCGAAGACGTGCTCACGCATCGTCGAGAGATCAGCGCGCTCCTATCGAGAGGCGATGCGCGAGTACGCCACGATGCGAAACCTCGATCTCTGGTACTCCCGGCTCGACGAATCCGACGTCCACGCACGCTTCGACGACCGAGTCCCGGCAGCCGCGTTGAAGCGCTTCCGCAAAGGCGTCGAGAAGGCGCGACGCAAGAACAGTCTCCGGGCCGAGGCCCGGCTCACCGAGCGCGTCGGCGGCAAGCTCCGGATTGTGAGCGATCCGCCGCTCATCTCACGCCTCGAGGACCTGTTCGACGCGGCGGAAGCGGTACAACTGGCGAGGGTGCTGCACGAGTGGCTCCGCGGATACCGCCAGAGCCTCCAGCCGGATCGACGACGGTTGCTCGAATCGTTCGAGCTCGTCGACGTCGCGCGCAAGGTCGTGGGCGTCGGCAGTGTCGGGACGCGTTGTTGGATCGCGTACATGCGCGGGCGTGACAGTTCCGATCCGCTGTTCCTCCAGATCAAGGAGGCCGAGGCGTCCGTCCTCGAGTCACACCTCGCGAACAGCGCATACGGCAACCATGGCCGGCGGGTGGTCGAAGGTCAACGCCTCATGCAGTCCGCCAGTGACATCTTCCTCGGATGGCATCGAGCCAAGGACCCAAGCGGGACATCGCGCGACTTCTACGTTCGCCAACTCTGGGACGGGAAGCTCTCACCTCAGATCGAGGTCATGGAGCCCGAGGTCCTCGAAGCGTTCGGCGAGATGTGCGGATCCACGCTCGCGCGGGCTCACGCCCGTTCCGGCGACCGCATCGCGATCGCTTCCTATCTCGGAGGGGGCAGCGCGTTCGATCGAGCGCTCACCCGCTTCGCGACCGACTACGCCGAGCAGAACCAGCGGGATTTCGAGCAGGTCGTCGCGGCAATCCACGACGGCCGGCTACCGGCGGACGCCGGCGAGATGCAATGAACCGAACGCGCTTCTCGGGTTGCTAGTTCGCGAGGCCGATCAGCCCCCGTCCGACCAGCCAGACCCCTCCCAGGAGCATGATCCAGTTGAGAACTGCAAAGCGATGGGAGTCGATGTAGGTCCGGATCCGGTCCAAGCGCGCCGGGGCGGAGGTCGGACTGCGCCAGGCCAGCACTTCCAGGATGCCGATCCCGGTTGCGGTTGCACACGCGAAGACGAACAGCGCGAGCAGCGACGACACCGTGTTCGCGTCGTTCGCCGCGATCTCGAGGACCCCGCCGAGCATGACCGGCCACGTCTGCACGGCGCCGCCGAGGACGAACGCACCGAGATAGCCGATCGAGTCGAGTCGTCGCTGCCAGGCGGGCTCCGCCTTGGGCTCGGATCCGGCAGCTTGGGCACCAGGCCCCTGGAGTCGCCGTCGGAACCACATCAGGAGCAGCACGACGCCCAGCGCGATCTGGAAGCCGAGCACGCCATCGCTCGGCGTGCCTCCCGTCGCTCACCTTGATCGAACCACCGACCACCAACGCGATGACACCGAAGAGCATCACGGTGGTCAGCCAGCCGAAGATGAATGCCACGCCGTTCCTCGGCCCACGATCCGTCGCCAGCAGGAGGCTGAAGGCGATCAGGCTGAACGGCGATGCTGCTGCGGTCAACGCGAGCACCGCGAGCGTGCCGAACGAGCTGGAGGTCACGTGTGCACTCGTCCACGGTCATCCCGCACGGGATCGCCCCCGCGAGTCGGACCGCGCACGTTGCTGTTTCGGGCCTTACCTTCGCTGTCCACAACGTGAGTCTGCCAGGTACTTGCACTTCTTGTGGGGTCTGAACTCAGCCGACCACCTTCGCCTTCATCTGCGCGAACTCCGCATCGGTGATGACGCCCTGAGCCTCCAGGGCAGCCAGCCGAGCGAGTTCGCCCGCCGCGCTCGGCGCGGTGCCGGCCGCCTGTTGGATGTACGCGCGTGGGTTCAGCGCCGCCGGTCACGGCGGTCCTCACGACGGACCCAGCTCACGCCCGCTCGTCAGCGGCTCGGTGCTGGAACGAGGCGATGACCTCGGCGGTCCCGGCGAAGTATGCGTCGTCGCCCACGAGCCCGGTGATGCCGAAGCGGTCGAGCTCGGACCGGACCGGGTCGTTCACGTCGGCGAGGACCAGGCGGACACCCCGGCCGAACAGCTCGCCGTGCAGGTCCCGCAGCGTCTCGCCGCCGCTGTAGTCGACGTCCGAGACCGCGCCCGTGTCGATGCAGAGCCACTGCACGTTCGGCGCGCCGGCTCCGACGAGCTCGAGCACCTCCTCGGTCAGCCGGGTGGCATTCGCGTAGTAGATGCCTGCCGAGAACCGGTACACGACGAGTCCTGGCTCCGTGCGGTCGTCCGGCGCGACCGGAGCTTCGCGATACCCACCCGCAGCGCGCGGCACCAGCACTCGGTTGTTCGGGTGATACCCGAACCGGAGATGGTTCAGGACCGAGACCACGATCGCGACCAGGACGCCCTGCTCGACCCCAACGACGATCACGACGAGCGCGGTCAGCGCCGCGATCACGAACTCGTCCCGCCGGAGTCGATAGATCGACGTCATGCCGGCGACGTCGACGAGCTCGAGACCGATGAGAAACACCACGGAGGCCAGCACCGCGTTCGGCATGTACTGCAGCGGCACGGTCAGGAACAGCAGGACCACCAGAACGATGACGGCGGTCGTGAGCGACGCGAGCTGGCTCTTCCCACCGGCGCCGTCGACCATCTGGGTCTTGGTCGGACTGCCGTTCACGACGAACGTGCCGGACAGCCCGGCCGCGATGTTCGCAGCGCCGAGACCGTCGAGGTCGACGTTCTCGTCGAACTCCTCGCTGTACTTCGCCGCGTACGCACGGGACGTCGCCGCGCTCTGGGCCAGGATCACGATGAACACGGCGCCGGCGGTGCCGAGCAACGCCTCGAACTGCGTCCAGGACACGTCGGGGATCCCGAAGCTCGGCAGCCCACTCGGGACCTTGCCGAGCGTCGTGACACCGTGCGCGACGAAGTCCCACTTCCAGCTGGCGAAGATCGCGCCGACCACCGCGATCAGCGCACCCGGTATGCGTCGGTCGATCATCTTGGTCCCGACGATCACCACGATCACGCTCGCCGAGACCGCGACTGTCGCCACGCTGGCGTCGGGGATCAACGAGAGGGTGTCGACGAACTTGCGGATCGCCCCACCGCCCGAGGGCGCCACCCCGAGCATCCCCGCGACCTGACCCATCGCGACCTGGATCCCGACCCCGGTCAGGAAGCCGATCAGCACACTTCGCGAGAGGAAGTCGGCCAGGAAGCCCAACCGGATCAGACGGGCGAGGATCAGGATCCCGCCCGTGATGATCGCGAGCATCCCAGCCAGCGCCACATACTGCGGTGACGCGATCGGCGCCATCCCGGCCAGACCTGCGGCCAGGATCGCCGCGGTCGCCGAATCGGCGCCCACGACCAGATGCCGCGACGACCCGAGCACGGCGAAGATCGCGATGGGGATCAGGATCGTGTACAGCCCCGTGATCACCGGCATGCCCGCGATCTTCGTGTAACCCATCACCTCGGGGATCCCGAGCGCGGCGAGCGTCACCCCTGCGGCGATGTCCATCGGCAGCCGTGACCGGTCGATCGGGACGATGCCGCCCAGGATCGGGAACCGTCGAGTCTGCCCTCCGGTGGATCCGCTCATGGTGGCCTCACTCGAACCGCGCCGATGCTCGCCATGTGTCAGCGCCGGTCGCGCCGGCTTTCGCGCCGGTCTTGGCGACGGCCGACACCGTGGGCGACGACCGCGGCCGTGCCGACGACCGCGGTGGTACGGGCTACCGGTCGGCCGATGACACCGCGGCGGGCTGCTCGTGCTGGGCGGAGTGGCATATCAGGCTCCTTCGGCTTCCTCGGCTTCGAGGGAGGCGACGATGGCTTGGATCGGGATGCGACCGCTCGCGACGAGCTGGCCGCCGGACCGGCGGGCAGCCGATGCGAACGGTGCGGCCCACCGGTTCTCCCAGACGATGACGCCGGCGACGCTGCCGGGCTCCATCGCCGCGGCGAGGTGCTCGACGTCTTCCTCGGCCAGGATCTCGGCGATCTCCGTTTCGATGGCGCGTAGGTCGTCGACGGCATCGAGATCGTCGACTTCGAGGGCTTCGACGGAGCCGTCGTCCTCCTTGTGCAGAATGAGGATGTCGAGCACGCGGATGGTGCCGGACTCGGCGAGCGCGGCGAGCTCCTTGGCCATCTCGCCGGTGAACTGACTCGCTCCGGCCGGGAACTCGACGACGAGATAGTCGATCGGTCCGAGTTCGTCGATGGTGGCGTCTGTCACGAGTTCTCCCCTGAGCAGTGACGAGGCTGTGCGACCAAGCCGCGGCTTGGACTCCGAGGACCGTCAGGCCCGTTCGAGCTCTGCCGCGTACGCAGGGCGAGCGACGAGGTAGATGAGTGTCCCCAGCAGCGGCACGATCAGGATGACGAGCGCCCATCCGGCCTTGGCCCAGCCGCTGTGGTCATGGCGTCGGAAGTTGTCGATGAACGACCAGACGACCGCGAAGAAGATGCCGAGCAGGAAGAACCACCAGGCGACGAGCAGAAACATGCTCAAGAGTGGGAAGTCGTAGGCGAACATTCGTCGCTCCATTGGTTCGATCGTGATGACAGGCGGTGACGTGGACAACTTCGTGCATCCGAACACGGCGCGCCTAGGGCCGTTGGTCCCCCAGGGCATGGCTCGATCGGCGCATATCGCGCAATGACGCCGTCAACCCGCGGGATCGAAGCGGACGACCGCGGCGTGTTCGGCGAGCGTCGCTCGCTGATCGTCGGTCAAGCCGCGGCTGCGGTCGTACTTCACCCCGCCGAGCTGGCTCCCCATCCGGGGCAGTCGAGGCAGGGTGCGATCGCAGATCCCGAAGAACGCCGGTTCGTCAGGCGCGACCACGACGCCGGTGACGGCCACGCGCCGGCCTCGGATCTGGAGTGTCGCGGGCCACGGCGTCCTGAAGTTCTTCCACCACGTCTTGTCGCCGGGCTTCGAGAGCAGCACCACGAAACCGTCGCCGCTGGGCTGGTACCCCACCGGGATCGCGTCGCTCCGCCCACTCGTTCGACCGACCCACTCCAGCACCAGGAGACCCCGGGAGGCCACGCCGTGGAACCGAGACCGGAGCAGCGCGACGACGAACCCATTCGCGGGCGACACCATGGTCGTTCAGGAGCTTCATCGCCCTCGGTCTCAGACGGGCTGGCCCAGGAAGAAGGTGGCGGAGAGATCTTCTCCCCAGCTGCAGAAGTCGGGGGTCGTCGGCAGGCCGAGCGAGCGCAGCTCGTCCGCAACCGGTCCCGCTCCCAGCTCGAAGCGGACGTCGCCCGGATCGACGACACCCCGCCCGACCTCGATCTCGAGTGGCGTGCCGTAGGCAACGCCGTCGAGATAGGAATAGCTCACGGACTCCATGCGAGCGGATGGTCCTTCGGGCTGGTCGACCCGCGGGACGGCGACCGCGAGCGCGAGGGTCCCGTCGTGCCAGAGCTCGGCGCGTACCTCGCCCCCGGGATACGTCACGTCGATGCGTTCGACGGTCTTGGGGAACCCCATGACGGCGTTGCCGGCTTCGCACGTGAACGCCTGGTCGACCGGCATGCGATAGACGAACGAACCGATCACCTCGGGTGGGGCACCGGCCGGACGGGCCAGGAATCCCAGGTTGACCTCGTTGTAGTCACCCCACGGGTTGTCCCGATAGTCGCAGACACTGACGATGAACTGCGCGACACCTTCGCCGACCTCGACGAGCTCGAAGGCAACACCGGGGAGCAGGCGCGATGCCGCGGACGCGTCGACGCTGAAACCCATGGTCACGGCGTTGAAGGCGCGCACCTCCATCGGGAAGGTGATCGGACGCCCCTGGATCTGGCCCCACTCGGTCGTTGTACTCACTGTCGGCTCCTCGTCATGTGGTGCGTGACTCGATCATGGCGCGTGCGCGCTGGTAGTCAGGTTTGCCACTGGGCTGGCGCGGCATCTCGTCGACGAGATGCAACGCGCGCGGGACCTTGTATCGGGCGAGCCTCGTCTGGCAGAACGCCGCAAGGTCCTCCAGGCTCAGGGCCGCACCCGGACGGGTCTGGACGACCGCGACGACCTTCTGACCCCAGCGCTCGTCGTCGACGCCGAGCACCAGCGCGTCGAAGACCGCCGGATGGCCCTTGATTGCCGACTCGACTTCCTCGGGGTAGATCTTCTCGCCGCCCGAGTTGATGCACTGCGAACCGCGTCCCAACAGGGTCATGGTGCCGTCGAGCTCCAGCCGGGCCAGGTCACCTGGAACCGAGTGCCGGACGCCGTCGACCTCGATGAACGTCGCCGCGGTCTTGACGGGGTCCTTGTAGTACCCGATCGGGACGTTGCCACCGCGCGCGAGCCGACCGATCTCCCCTGGCCGGACCGGCGTGTTGTCGTCGCCGATGATCAACGAGTCGGGTCCCAGCGGCACATTCAGCAGACCGCCGCCGTCGGTCATCGTCGGCGCCGCGTCGCCCTTGGTCGCGGCTCGCATGCCGTTGAATCCTCCTTCGGATGAGCCGACCGCCTCACTGATGATCACGTTCGGGAGGAGTTCGAAGAGCTGGGCCTTGACGACGGGCGAGAACACCGCAGCCGTCGAAGCGATCGCGATGAGTGACGACGTGTCGTAGGACCCGCCGGCGAGTTCGTCGATGAGCGGTCTCGCCATTGCGTCGCCGGTGATGCTGATGACCGCGATCCGGTGCTGCTCGATCGCCTGCCAGACGAGATGGGGATCGAACCGGGGCAGGAGCACGTTGGTGATGCCCTTGAACAGCCCGCCGAGCGTTCCCCACTGCGCCGCACCGTGCATCAGCGGTGCCAGCACCAATCCCGGCGTCGGGTCGGACTCGCCGGCGAGCCGGGCGAGTTGGAACTCGTCGGTGATGCGCTCGCCCGTGACGAAGTCGATACCGCCACCGAGGGCGCGGAACACGTCCTCGTGGCGCCACATCACCCCCTTGGGCATCCCGGTCGTTCCGCCCGTATAGAGGATGTACAGGTCGCCGTCGTCCCGGGGCGCGAAATCACGCTCGGGACCGAACGCCGCCAGCGCATCCTCGTACCGGATCGCAAAGCTCGGTGTGGGCTCCCCGGTGCCGTCGTCGATCTCCACGAAGTGCCGGAGCCGAGGCAGGCGATCGGTCACCTCCGCGATGCGAGGCGAGAACGAGGCTTGGTAGATGACGGCGACAACGTCCGCGTTGTCGAAGAGGTAGACGAGTTCGTCGGCGACGTAGCGGTAGTTCACGTTGATCGGTACCGCTCGCAACTTGTACGCCGCGAGCATCGACTCGACGTACTCGATGCTGTTGTGCGAATAGATCGCGATGTGATCGCGCTCGCCGACTCCGTTCGCCGCGAGGTGGTGGGCGAGCCGATTGGCGCGCGCATCCAGCTCGGCGAAGGTGACGGTCCGTTCGCCGCAGATCAGCGCGGTGCGGTCAGGAACCACGTCACTCGTGTGCTCGGCGAGGTCAGCCAGATTGAAGGCCATGAGGGTGGCAGATGCCTTTCGGGTCGCGCGACGGCTGGTCCATCCGCTGCATCAGCTGCGGGACTATCGGTTGCGGTACGTGATCTGGAGTTCCTTGATGCCATTGATGAGGTTCGAGTGCAGGCGCCGCGGCGGCGCGGCCAGCTCGATTTCGCGGACGTTGGCGAGGAGTTCCTCCACGAGCAGTCGCAGGCTGAGCCGGGCGAGGTTCGCGCCGAGGCAGAAGTGCTCACCGACCCCGAAGGAGAGTTGCAGGTTCGGAGTGCGGTCGATGCGGAAGGTGTGCGGGTCGTCGAAGACGGCCGGGTCACGGTTGGCGCCGGCGTACCACATCAGCACCTTGTCGCCCGCCTGGATCCGCTGCCCGCCCAGGTCGACAGCTTCCGTCGCGGTACGACGGAAGTGATGGATCGGCGGCTCCCACCGCAGGATCTCCTCCACCGCACCCGGGATCAACGCCGGATCCCGTTCCAGTGCCCGGAGCGCATCAGGGTGATCGAGGAGCGCGATCAAACCGTGGGAACTCGCAGTCCGGGTGGTCTCGTTGCCGGCGACGATGAGGAAGATGAAGAAGAGTGTGAACTCGACATCGGTCAGTACCCGACCGTTCACCTCCGCCGCGAGGAGCAGGCTGGTGAGGTTGTCGGTGGGCTGGGCGCGCAACCGGGCCGCCATATCGGTCGCGTAACCGAACAGTTCGGCGCTGGCGACCACCGAGGTCTCCGCGCTCGGCGCGACCTCCGGATCCTGATCGTCGATGAGGGAGTGACTGAGTTCGTACATGCGCTGCCGGTCCGCGACCGGCACGCCCATCAGCTCACTGATCGACCACATCGGAATGCGTGCCGCGACGTCCGGCACGAAGTCGCACCGGTCCCGATCCCGCATCTCCTGGACCACGCGTCGGGTCTCGGCGCGGAGTGCGTCGGCGATCCGGTTGATCATCTTCGGCGTAAACGCCTTGGCCACGATGTTGCGGAACGTGCGATGGTCGGGCGGGTCCATCCCGATGATGACCATCCGCACCTGCTCGAGGGAGTCGGGGTCGTCGAGGCGCAGCGGCCCGCCGAGCCAGCTCGAGAACGCACCCGGCGACATCGAAGCGGTCCGCACGTCGGCGTGCCGGGTCAGTGCCCAGAAGCCGGGGCCATCCGACTCCTCGTGCCAGTGCACAGGATCCTCGCTCCGGAGGCGGTCGAGCCACTCATGCGGTGCGGCCTGCTCCCAGACCGACGCGTCGGTCAGGTCGATGTCGGCGAGCGAGGTCGTCGGCGGGGTCGTCATTGTGCGACCTCCTCGAGTTCGGGATGCGACTCCACGTAGCGGCGCAGCTGACGGAGCGTCCGCCGGATCATCGCGGCCATCAGTGACCGCATCGGCGTCATCGTGGAACGCGACCTGCCTCCCGGCGTCATCGCGATGACCCAGTCGACTCGGCACGTGCCGTCCGCGAGGTTCGTGACCTGGTAGTCCTCGGCGAACGCCGTGATGCCTCCCCGGGACACCTCATTGAACCGGAACGCCATCCGCACGCCCGGCTCCCACGCGATGAACTCCTCGTGGCCGACCATCCCGCCTCGCATGTAGACGGAACGGGTGGACCCGACCGTGAGCGGGAACGGCGAGGTCCACTCCACGCGCGTGATCGCGAACACCCAGCGCGTCCACGAACCGGCATCCAGGAACACCGCGAACACCTCTTCCGGCGTTGCCGCGATCACTTCGCTCGCCCGGAACCGCACCGGAGCGGACTCGAAGTACTCGAGGCCGACCCGCTCGCATGCGACGGTCATCCGTTGCTCTTCGTTGCGGACAGGTCACCGATCAGCACGGGAACCAGGAAGGTCTCGACCATGGCCCGTTCCGAAGCGTCGTCCGCTCCGGGCATCGCGAGGAGTGCGACGATCGATCGCAGGAGCCAACTGCCGCGCAGCTCGACCTCCTGGTTCGTGGCCGCCTCGCCGTCGAGGCCGTCGAGGCCGTCGATGAACCCCGCCGCGAGCGACCGGAGGACCTCCGAGTCCTGGCTCAGCGCGATCGGTACCGCCATGTTCTCCGGCTCGAACCACACCGCGAGCAGTGGGTCGTTGCGCACCGCTCGGATCCCACTCAGGATGCGGTCGGTCAGTGCCGCGACCGGATCGGGCGCGCCACGAACGGGCAGGTGCGCCTGGGTCAGCGCGATGGCCAGGGCCGCACGGTTGACGTACGCGAGGTGGAGCGCATGA
The DNA here is from genome assembly GCA_963801105.1 of uncultured Acidimicrobiia bacterium. Classification (GTDB taxonomy): domain Bacteria; phylum Actinomycetota; class Acidimicrobiia; order IMCC26256; family JAENVU01; genus JAENVU01. The sequence continues at coordinate 1,741,738 of CAWDDH010000003.1, read as the reverse complement.
CGGCTGCCGAAATACCGATAGAGGGTGGCGCGCGAACACCCGGCGTACCGGCAGATGTCGACCATGGTCGCATCGGCGACACCCAGGTCGGCGAAGGCTCGTCCCGCGGCGTCCAACAACTCGTCCACCGCAACGTCGCCGCGCGATGACGCGGCCACCGGTTATGAGACATATCTAGTATTATGCCTTGTATGACGACCGCGAGCAACCAACCGGAAGACACGACGGACCTGGTCCGGGTGGAGAAGCCACGACCGCACACGAGCGTGATCACCATGGCCCGCCCCGAACGGATGAACTCGATGGCCTTCGAGCTGATGATGCCGCTGCACGACGCCTTCGCCCGGGTCGCCGACGACAACGACACGACCTGTGTGGTGCTCACCGGCGAAGGTCGGGGCTTCTGTTCCGGTGCCGACACCGGCCACTCCGAGCCGCCGCCGAACATCGATGGCTTGACCCTGACTCGGATCGCGACTCGAGCGATGTCGATCTTGGCCGACCTCGTGCCGGCAATGCAGCGAATGCCCCAGCCGGTGATCTGCGCGATCAACGGTGCCGCGATCGGCGGTGGGCTCTGCCTCACCTTGGGTGCCGACATCAGGATCGCGAGCGAGTCGGCCTACTTCCGCGCCGCGGGGATCAACAATGGGCTCACCGCGACCGAACTCGGTCTGAGCTTTCTCCTGCCGCGTGCGATCGGGTCGTCACGCGCCTTCGAGATCATGCTGTCGGGACGCGACGTCGACGCGGAGGAAGCGGCCGCGATCGGGCTCGTCTCACGCGTCGTCCCCGATACCGAACTCCTTTCCGCCGCGCTCGATCTCGCGGACCAGATCAACGGCTGGAGTGCGCAGGGCGTCTCCTTGACCAAGCGCATGATGTGGGCCGGACTCGAGACGTCGAGTCTGCGCGCCGCGATCGAGCTCGAGAGCCACACGCAACTCTTCGTTCGGATGACCACCCAGAACTTCGAAGAAGCGGTGCGAGCCCGGCGCGAGCAGCGCAAGCCCGACTTCGAGGACTGACACATCTACCACGCGGCCGCGGCTCACTCCCCTGTGTCGGCGCCTGCGCTGAACACCGCGCGCAGGTCCTCCAGCCCTGCGGGCAACTCGATGGGCGGGTCCGGCAGTTGTTCGACGCCGCGAGCCGCCATCACCTGTTGCATCACCTCGGGTTCGTCGCTCCACGAGCGTGGGTCACCCATCATCACCTCGTACAGCTCCACGCCCTGCGGACCCGCGACGAAGGGCCCGAAGGCAGCCCCGTAGGGCAGCTCGATGTGGGTGCCGACCCCGCACACCTCGTCTCCGCAGGTGAACTCACCGGAGAGCACCGTCAGGGTGTGCGGGCTGTGGTGACCGTGTCGACGAACGATCATCCCCGGGTCCCACCGTGCGAACAGCGCCAGGTAGAGCGGCTCGACCGAGAAGGCGACCCAGCGTTCCCAGACATGGGACTCGCTGCCGTCGGGATTGCGTTGGCTCCTGACCGGAATCCACGGCACGTCGTTCGATCCGCCCGGACGGACGATCTTGTGGGTCAGGCCAACGATTCGCGGAACGTCTGCGCTCACGGTCGGTACTCCCTGTTGGTGTCGGCCCACCGCCGCGTCGATACGGGCGAAGACGAAGGTGCACTCCAGCTTGTGTGCTGCGAGCACCTCGTCCGCGAACTGCTCGCCCTCTCCTGAGAGTATCCAGCTCTCGTGCGTGTCGGCCCCGCAGCGTCGACTCTCGGCATCCCCGACTCTCGTCCTCTCCAGCCACCACGCACCATTCAGCGCATCTGCGCTCGCGGGCGAGGTCCGCCGGAGTTCGGGATCAAGGTCACCCCTCGATCGGTCGAGCAACGACCCAGCGAACCGGTTCTCGGAGGGAAGCACCGTGACACCAACCCGCCGGCCGGGTGCCGGCCTGCGACGTGCGGTACCGGCCATCGCAGTCTTCGCGACGCTCGGGCTGCTCACCGCGTGCGCCGGGGCCGACGGATCGCCTGGCGGCCGAGCGACACCCGACGGGGACGGAAGCACACATCGTTCGGGCCTCACCACCGTCGGCGCGCAGCCGCCGAAGACGTTGTTGGTGCAGCCGACGAACCCGTACTACGTCGCCGCCAAGGCCCTGTCCTCGAATCAGGTGCAGGCGGGAGCCAAGGTGGGTGACTGCGTGATCGTCGCGTACACGAAATGTCCGGGCGTCGATCTCGCGAACCAGTACCTCCAAGGTGCCTTCCTCGGGTACGCCGATCTCACGGGCGCGAACCTCTCCAACGTCGACCTCCTCCAGGCCAGCGTCGCCTACGCGAAGGCGGACGGCATCGACCTCACCGGCTCCAAGATGTCGGCGACCTCGACGACCCACGCATCGTTCGTTGGCGCCCACCTGGCGCGCGTGCAGTGCATTCTGTGCGCCGCGTCGAACACCGACTTCTCGAAGGCCGACCTGACCCATGCCAACTTCACGTCGGCCGGACTGACCGCTTCGAACTTCACGCGCGCCGACCTGCAAGGCACCAACTTCACCCTCGCGGACCTCACCGGCGCAGACCTCACGGACGCCAAGCTCGACCACGCCGTCTTCTGCCAGACGGTGATGCCCGACGGGACCATCCGAAATCCGCAGCCGTCACCGGAGGCCGCCGTGAGGACGTGCGGCAAGTCGGCGAAGGCGGGCGCCGCCCCGATCACCATCAACGACCAGAACCCCTACTTCCCACTCGTCCTCGAGTACGCGACGCCCTACGTCAAGACCGGGATCACGGTCGCGGGCTGCAAGCTCGCGGCACGCACCCACTGCTCGAGTGCCGACCTTGCCGGTCGGCCGCTGATCGGCGTGATCATGCCGTACGCCCGTCTCGTCGGAACCAACTTCTCCCGCGGCGACCTCACCGCACTTACCATCGACTTCGCGAATGCCCGCCGCGCCGACCTTCGCAAGGTGAAGCTCGACGCGGCATCGCTCACCGGTGCCGACCTCGCGGGCGCCGACCTCAGCGGCGCCGAACTGCTCTTCGCGTCGCTCAACGGGACCAACCTGAGGAACGCGAAGCTCGTCGGCGCGAACCTCGACTTCGCGTCGACCATCGGCACCGACTTCAGCGGTGCGGACCTGCATGGCATGAAGTTCGCCGACGGCAACAACAGCGGCGCGAAGTTCACGAACGCGAACCTCAGCGGCGCGGACCTCACGAACGCCGACCTCACCGGTGCTGACCTCACCGGTGCCAACCTCGACGGAGCGATCTTCTGCAACACGCTGATGCCCGACGCCAGCGTGAGGAATCCCGTCAAGGGACCCTGCCCCGGCTGACGACGCCGCGCGCCGGGCCCGCGATCTTGGCCAGCGCCCGGTCCAGTGAGGGAACGCCCGCCGACCTCTGGCCCCGTCAGCCCTCGGAAGCCGCGAGCGCGGCAACCGGGAACCAGGCCAACGCCGAAGCCACCATCAGGCGCTGTGCAAGACCGGACCATCGCCGCGGATCGCGGCGCATCAACATGCCGGTCGCGGCCCATGAGGCCGCGGTGGTGACGCCGAGCAACGCTGATGCCCAACGCTGGCGTGCGCTCAACTCGTGTCCTCTGGTCGCCGCGACGACCGGCATGATGGCCCACAGGACGAATGTCGCCATGCTTGCCGCACCATGGAGATCATCGGATCGTGTCGCGCCGGTGTCGCCGAGCAGTCGAACCGGGCAACTTCGGTCGCTACATCGAGCGAGTCCGGCGATCGTCGTGGTGATGGCAGCGACCGTCAAGGCCGAGGGAAGGCTCGCCGGGAGTGGCGAGCCGCGCAAGCGACGACCTAGGGCGAACGTTCCTGCCCCGAGGCCCACGAAGCCCACGACCATGATCGGCCCGGAAGGCATTCCCCTCGCGGCCAGCGCGCTGATGGGTTCGTCGCGATGGCTGTAGTCGTCGACGAGACGACTGCTCAGCATCGCCGCAAGCGAGAAGGCTGTCGGCCCGACGACTGCCGCGGCGAGTGTTCGCTGGCGATGGGCGCGTGGCTTCATCGGCAGATGATGCCCCATAGGTCATGACATCGCGCCACGCCGTCTTGGCCCTTGGACCGGACCATCATCTGGAACGAACGCCAACTCCGCGCGCTGCTCGCCGCTCCTCGCGGACGCGGCCGTGCCTTGTCGCCATACGGTCGGCGACCGAACGATCTGAACCCGGAACGGACTTGCAACTGGGTCCGGCGCGTCACGATCAGCATCAATGCAACAGCGCCGTCACGGTTACCCGCCGGGCTCCCACAATGTTGCGGTGTAGCTGGACTCGAGCGACTCATCGAGCTGCTCGGCGGTGATCTCGCGCAGCGCGGGGATCTGGTCGCGAATGATGCAACCCAACGTCGGTAACGTCGAGCGCTCGGGCCACGCGTCCGGATTCCACAGTTCGCTGCGCCGGAACGCCTTGGCGCAGTGCATGTACTGCTGGGTGACAGTGACGCCGATCGCCGCCTTCGGTCGTCGCGCCTTCACCGCACACGCGTCGAGCACTGCCGGATCGGTCGTGATGCAGGCGTGACCGTTGACGCGCAACGTCTCGTCGACGCCGGGGACCAGGAACAGCAACCCGACCCCCGAACCGGTGACGACGTTCGTGATCGAGTCGAGCAGGTTGTTGCCGGCCAGGTCCGGGATGACGAGCCGGTGGTCGTCCAGCACGACAACGAAGCCCGGCGGGCCGCCCTTGGGGGACACGTCGCCGGTACCGTCGGGCGAAGCGGTGCCGACCAGGACGAACGGCGCCGCGGCGATGAACGTACGGGCGTGGTCGTCGAGCGCGTCGAGCACCTTCTCCACGGTGGCGCCCGGCATCCGGTACAGCTCACGCAACTCGGCTTCGGTGGTGACCACTGCGTCGAAATCGCTTGCGCTCATGCGGTCCCCCCGTTGGTGGCGCCCGCCGATCAGATCGGGGACTTCGCGATCACACCGAGCGTCAGGATCTCGTCGGCGCCTTCGAAGATCGACGATAAGTGGGCGTCAACGTAGTACTCATCAGCGCATCGCGCGATGGAGTCGCCGGCTCGCGACGCGCTGCGCCCGCGGGCCGGTTGGGCTCCGCGCGCGCCCCGCGAACCGACCGGTGCCCCCGGTGAAGTACTCCTGGACTTGAGCGGGAACTCGTCGGCCCGGCAGCGGACGTCCCCAGCGGGGAGGGGTCGACGCCGACGGCCGAGGTGACGGTGTCGCCGTTCGGCCGCAGGGAGGCCCCACGCGCGTCCCAGATGCGGCCCAACATCCGCCGAATCCCACCGACCCACCGGGTCTCTGCCGTGTGCCGCGGCCACGCCGGCGAGCGCTTGACCTGCTGTATCCAGCGGCTACGGTAGTAGCCAATGGATACATCGTCTCCACCGGCCGGCCCCCCGCATTCGGCGCACCGCCTGCTCGAGGCGACGCGCGAGCTGCTCGCGGAGAAGCCGGCGGCCGAACTGACGGTGCGTGGGATCGCGGCCCGGGCCGGCGTCCAGCACACACTGATCCGACGGCACTTCGGATCGCGCGACGCCCTCCTCGCGTGGGTCGTGGCCGAGACCCTGGCGCAGTTCGCGGCGGCAGTGGGGGCGGCACCCGACCTCGCAGCTGCGCTGGCCGTCAGCCTTGATCAGTTCACCACGAACCGGGCGCTGGCATCGGGGATGGCGGTGCTCATCGTCGGCCGCGGGATGGACGACGTGGGGCGCTACCCCCTCGCCGACGCCGTCGAGGCCCAGCTCCGGCGGGCGGGCGTGGACCCGGAGCGGGCGCGTGACACGGCGGTCGTCATCATCAGCCTGATGTCGGGGTGGGCGGTCGGCGAGCGCTTCTGGCTGGGCATGGCCGGGCGGAGAGACGACTCTCGGGCCGGCCGCGAGATCGTCGAACAGGCCGTCTGGGCCATCGTCGACCAGGCACGACACGAGACGAATACGAGAGGTGGACCCAAGCGATGAACACGACGACCCGAACCCTCGCGGGCGGCCTCGCCGCGGCGATGCTGATGGGCGTGGCAGCTTGCTCGGGGAGCTCGTCGGGCTCGCCGAGCAGCGCGTCCGCGGCGCCCTCCGCCGAGCGCGGCGCCGCTCGCCGCCAGCTGTACGACACCACCTGGCCGGTACCCACCGCCGACTCCTGGCGCACGAGCTCGATCGCCTCCGGCGGGCTCCCTGACGACGTGCAGAGCAGTGACCTGCGGGCCCACAGCGTGAAGCTGGGCGCCACACCGATCTTCGGCATCACCTACGACAAGCACTCGGTCTTCGTGCTCGGCGGCGCCCCCCACCTCCTCGACTTGTTCACGAAGGCCCAGGGCAACGACCTCCCCGATGACGCGGTTGCCGCGCTCGCCGGCACCGCCGGGGCGGTGCCGGCGCGATCCGCCACCCCGTACGTCGCGAGGATCGATCCGTCGACCATGAAGGCGCAGATCCTCGATCTGCCGAAGGGCAGCACTCCGAACTATCCCGGGAGCCTGGTGGCCCACCGGAACGGGAAGCTGTACGCGGTCGCCACCGCAACGCTGTTCGAGATCGATCCCGATACGTTCGAGATCACCCGATCCCTCGCGCTCCCGCTCAATCCCCCCAAGCCCGGCTCGACGATCTACAACACCGCGCAGATCTCGGCCCGCAACGGCGATCTGCTCCTCAAGACCGCCCCGCAGCAGGGCACCGGTCTGCTGGTCGCGGTGGACGTCGCGTCGATGACGGTCCGCTCGCAACTCGAGACCGCGCTCTCGACCGCCCGCATGACGGCGCTGGTCCAGGGCGGCACCGAGTACGTCTACCTGCCCGGTACTACCAAGACGATGCGGTTCCGGGTGACCGACAACGGCTTCACCCAGGACCCGAGCTGGTCCCGCACGTATCGGACCGATGACGACGGCACACAACCGGGGGTGGCCATGACGCCGACGGGCACCCACCACACCGTCGTGTTCCCGAACAACAACACTGTGCTCGTCAAGGTCAGCGCGCCGCTCGAGATCTTCTGGCAGTCGACGGCGAACACGAACACACCCGTGTCGCACGTGAACGCGACCTCCACCGACAAGCCGGGCGGGAGCTTCGCGCCACCCCCGGCCGATCCGTTCACGAGCTCGATCGTCGTGGCCGCCGACGCCGTGAACGGCCGGACGGCCGCATGGCGCATCGCCGACGACGGATCCCTCGAGAAGGTCTGGACGACGGACCGGTACGCCATCTCCGTCGGCGCGGCCATCGTCGCCGACCAGCACCGCCTCTACACCGACGACCGCGTCTGCGACGAGAACGGGAAGCGGTGCAAGCTCTACCTCGTGATCGCTGACCTGCTGACCGGCAAGGAGACCGCACGGGTCGAGGTCGCCGGCAGCCAGCCGAGCATCGGTCGGATCTTCATTGGCCCCGACGCCGTGTACTACATCGCGACCCAGGGTGAGCGCGGCGACGGATACGTCACCAAGGTGACGGCCGTCGGCTGATTGTTCGCCCGGCGAAGGTCTCGAACAGCGACGCAGAACACCGCATCGCCATCCAGCTCCACGAAGTGCATCGGCGGTGCCAGCGTCGTCCAGACCAGCCTCGCCATGGGGCAGTACCGGGCTGGGGCCTTCTGAACCGGATGTCACCCTTTCCCCGCCGCGAAACCGTGACACGGATGGTCGAGAAACCCTGACCCCGTCGGCATCTGAGCCGGATCAACAGGTCCGCCGCCGCTCACCTCCGCGTCAGCGTGCCCAGCCCGGCGCCGTTGAACGCCCCGATCGTCACCTGGTCGGCGCGGTCGCTGTCTCCGACCTCGAAGACGACCGATGAGAGGAAGTCGGGAAGCTCCGGTGCGTCCGGGTAGGCGAACGTGTCCGCGTTCCAGTGTTCGAGCCTGAATGCCCGCGGCTCTGGTCCGACCACGAGCTCGAGGCCGTTCTCACCGGCGCGGATCTCGACCTCGCCCACGTAGTCGTTGGCGTAGGTGCCCACGTACGCGTTGTCGGGCCGCGCGGGAGTCGGGTTGGTCGGGCGGTCGGCGGGCGTGAGTTCGGGTTCGCCGTACACGCCGGCAAATCGCTTGGTCCACTGCTTGAGATTGCCCTTGACATCGGGGTCGCGGGTGCGGAGCGCGTCGATGTAGGCGTGAGCGATGGCCTCGGGTGCGCCAATGGGTGCGGCGTTGGTCAGCACCACGATGCCGAGGCCATCCGTTGGCACCATGGACACCGCGGTCGCAGCGCCATTCGAGAACGCGCCCGAGTGTTCCCAGCGGATCGTGCCAGTGCTGTCGGTGTTGATAACCCACCCGAGCCCATAGAAGCTCGCGGCGTTCCCGATAGTCGGTGCGGGCGGTCGATTCATGATCTGGGGGGTGTGGGTCATTGCCAGGGTGTCGGCGTCGATGATGCGCTTCTTGCCGAGCTTGCCGTCAGCGAGGTTGATCCGCATCCACTGAGCGAGGTCCACGACATTCGAGCTCACGCCACCGGCGGGTGCCTGGGCGTCGGGCATCCGGTCGTACTCGGGCACCCACTTCCCGTCGCGCTCGACGTGGAGCGCGCTCCGGTTCTTGCGCGTCAGGAAGTCCGCGTGGCTCATGCTCGTCGAGGTCATCCCGGCCGGTTCGAACAGTACGTCCCTGGCGGCCTGCTCCCAGGTGGTGCCCGCGGCCCGGGCTGCGGCTTCGCCGGCCATCGTCATCCCGAAGTTCGAGTAGCTGTACGTGATGCGGAACGGATCGAGCGGGACCAGCCGGAGTCGTTCGAGTATCGTCGCCCGGTCGAAACCCACGCCCTCGAGGTCGTTCCCGGCGGGCCCGCCCGGGATGCCGCTGCGGTGCGCGAACAGGTCGGCGAAGGTGACATGCTCGGTGACCCACTGGTCGCTGAGCTTCAGCTCGGGCGCGTAGTCGGCAATGGGGTCGCCCCACGCGAACACGCCTTCACCGGCGAGGCCGGCCATGATCGTCGCGGACACCGGCTTCGAGAGCGACGCGATCTGGAAGACCGTCTCGGGTTTGACGGGCTGCTTGGTCGCGGTGCTGCGCACACCGTAGCCCTGCTCGTACACCGCCTTGTCGCCGTACACGACCGCGACCGCGACGCCGGGGATTCCCGTCTTGTCCATCACATCTCCGACGATGCGATCGAGCGTGCCGAACGAGCCCGAGACGGATTCGGTCGTGATGGCCTTCGATGAGTCACCAGCCTGGGCGTCGTCGCCCGACGACGAGCACGCGCTGCCGATGAGCGCGAGCGTGAGGACGACCGCTCCGAGGTGGGTGGCCGGCCGGCGACGCGAGACCCCGCCATCGACCGGTGCGGAGCTCGGCATGCTGGACTCCCCGTTATGAAGGCGGCGATCGCTGGAATCCGTATGGTCTCATGAGCCCGCGGACCGGTCGCGGACCCGCCGGGGAAGAGTGATCCAGATCCTTGACCCGGGGGCGCTGTTGCGTTGACTTGGATCTGGTCGAGCGGGAGGCACTGTTGCGTTAGCGCAAGACGGACACGTTCTTGTCCGCTCCGCATGCCCGATCGTGGGTGCGATCCGAGCATGAGGCCCTGATTCGGTCAGACAAAATCGCCCGTACCGATTCCCGCGACCGTTCTGCGGGTGGCGCGTCGGCTCGATGCAACAGTGCCCTCAGGGAGGACGTTCGGTGTCTCGGTCGGCCCAATCAGCTCCACTCGACTACGCCGCGCTCGTCAACGCGGTGCCAATACCCTTGCGGCGGGCTCGGGACCACCGACCCATTGGTGACGTTTCAGCGTTCGACCAGAGCCGGGACGTTCTTCCTGGGGCGTCACCGACCGCCAAGCACCTGACGATGCTGCTTTCAATCGCCGTGCCGGAGCGAGGTGATGCACAATCATGAAGCCGGCGTGGCGCCGGCAACCGCTCGTCGCGTGAGGGAGGGATCGCCATCGCAACCCCGGCCTTCTACCCGGAGCACCGAGTGAATCTCCGATGACGCCCCTGGTCGGGCGCGAAGGCGACCTCGAAGCGCTGCGAGCTGCGGTCAGCGATGCGCAGGCGGGACGGGGCGGCTTCGTGCTGGTGACGGGCGAGGCGGGGATCGGCAAAACGAGCGTCCTGAACGCCGTCGCGCGCGACGTCGCCGCTGCGGGCGCTCAGGTCCTGTGGGGCAATTGCATGAGCATGGAAGACGCGCCGCCGCTGTTGCCGTGGTCGCAGGTGGTGCGGGCCTGGCTGAAACCGGTGGGGCGCGCACGCGCTCGCAAATCCCTGGGCGAAACGGCAGCGGCGCTGGCGCGCATCGTGCCGGAGCTTGGAGTCGGCCCGCTGCCCGGCGCAACGGCCAGCGAGGTTCCGCTCGAGCTGACATCGTCCGACTACGAGCGGTGGAGCCTCTTCGAGGCGATGGCCGCGTTCATCGAGGCTGCCGCGAGCATCGCGCCCGCTGTCATCGTCCTCGACGATGTACACGATGCCGACATCCTATCGGTGCAGGTGTTGCGGTACGTCGTACCGAAGCTTCAACGCCAAGCAGTGCTGATCGTGGCGGCCGCGCGCGCCGACGAGTTCGCGCCCGGGCACGTCGACATACTGGCGGAGTTGTCATCGTCGACGACACGCGTCGAGCTTCGGGGTCTGGTTCAGCCGGCGCTCGCCGTCCTCGTCCGCGAGATCTCAGGGCTCGACGTCTCCGATTCGAATGTCGAGCTCCTGCACCGGCAAACCGGCGGCAACCCGTTCTTCACGCGCGAGGTCCTGCGGCTCATCGTGGCGGAAGGTCGCTTGCACGACTTCGCGACGCTGCCGCTGCCCGACACGGTGCAGGTCGTGCTCAGGCGCCGGATCGGTGGCCTGAGCAGCACCTGTCAAAGGGTCTTGTCGGTCGCCGCAGTTGCGGGCAACGAGCACTCGATCGAGCTCATCCGAGGCGTGTGCGACCTGGAGCACCAGCTCATGGTCGCTGCCATCGATGAGGCCGTTGCGGCACGCCTCGTCGCGCGCGCGGCACCCGATCGCATCCGGTTCAACCACGCGCTCGCGCGCGCAGCAGTGTACGAGTCGCTCGGCGCGGCCGAGCGGCGAGCACTCCATCGCGCGTTGGGCGAAGTGCTGGAGCGGTCGTCAGCACACGAGGACGTCCCGGCCGCCGAGCTCGCCAACCACTTCATGGCAGCGGTACCCGATGTAGACGCGGCGAAGGCCGTCGCGTACGCGGCGGCCGCCGGGCACGAGGCGAGTGCAGTCTCGGCATACGAGGACGCCGCGCGCCACTTCCGCGACGCGCTCGGCGCGATGGACCTCGACGCATCGACCACGCCGCACGCCCGGACCGCCGTGCTCTTGGGCCTCGCAGAGGCGCAGTCACGTGCCGGTGACCGAGCCGCGGCCACCGAGGCGTTCGCCACCGCGGCCACGTCCGCCCGCGTGGATGACGACTCGCATGCGCTCGCGAGAGCCGCGCTCGGCCTCGGCGGACACATGGAAACCGGATCCGCGAGCGTCGCGCTCATCAACCTGCTCGAGGAAGCACTCGCCGCGACCGTCGATGATGCCGAGCCCATCCGGGCACGCGTGATGGCGCGTCTGGCCCACGCCCTGCTGTTCACTCCCGCGGTGGACCGCCGGCGGGAGCTCGCTACCACCGCAGTCGAGGCGGCGCGGCGGACGGGCGACCGCGCTGCGCTCGCGAGCGCGCTGTATGTCTGGCACATCGTCGGATGGACGCCGACCAATGTGCACGAACGCGTCGCAGCATGCAACGAGTTGTGTGCGCTCGGGGAACGACCGAGCGATCGAGAGCTGGCGATCCTGGGTCACCACTTCCTCGCTTATGACTACGGCGAGATCGGCGACATGGCCTCGATGGAGCGCGAGCTTGCTATCGGTGCTCGACTCGCCGACGAGCTGCGCCAGCCACTCTGGCAATGGATCTCCGAGATACGTACCGCGATGCGCGCAGTGATGCGGGGCCGATTCGCCGAGGGCGAGCAGTTGATGACCGCGGCGTTCGGCCGTGGTCAAGAGATCGAACCCGACCTGGCGCTCCTCCTCTTCGGGTCCGCGTTGGCGCAGCTGCGCATGTGGCAAGGCCGGGCACACGAGATCGAACCCGCCATGCGTCGCGCCCTCGACACGCACGCTCATCTCCCCGCACCCCGCTGCGCGCTCGCGGCCGTCTACTCGGAGATGGGACGGCTCGACGACGCGCGTATCGAGATGGACATCGCGTTGCGCGGAGGCGCGGAAGGGCTCCCGACCGAGAGCGCGTGGTTGGTGAGCGTGGCCGCGCTCATCCAGGCCGCCTCGGCCGTCGAGCACCAAGCGCATGCCGCGCTGCTGTACGAGTTGCTGCTCCCGCGGCGCGGTGGCTCGATCGTCGGGCCATTTGCCGAGACCTGCAGCGGATCGGTCGACCACTTCCTCGCACTCGCGGCCGCCACCATGGGCGACGATCGGCGCGCGGCCGACCACTTCGCCGCCGCGCTGGAACACAATCGCGCGATGGGTGCTCGTCCTGCACTCGCGCTCACTCAACTCCACTACGCGCGTCTGCTGGCCCGCCGAGACGACGAGGCGCGGGCACGATCGTTGCTGACCGAGGCGCGTACCGTCTTCATCGAGCTCGGGATGACTGCGGACGCGACCCGTGCGGACGAGCTCGCGCAGGTCCTCGGAACGGAACGCGTTGAGGTCGAGTCCTCCCGAGGCAACGAGTTCCGCTTGGACGGCGCGGTGTGGCGGGTCAGGTTCGCGGGTCAGAGCTCACTCGTCGACGACAGCAAGGGAATGCGCGACATCGCCTATCTGCTCGCTCGCCCGGACCACGACGTGCACGTGCTCGATCTCGTTGCACCCGAGAGCCGGGACCGCGGGCGCGATCGCCCCGAGCCGGGCGACGAGTTGCTCGATGCCTCGGCGCGTCGCGCGTACAAGGCGCGCATCATCGAGCTCGAAGACGACCTCACCGAGGCCGAACACCTCGCCGACGAAGAACGTGCGGCACTGGCCCGCTCCGAGCGCGATCTGCTCGTCGAGGAGCTCGCGCGTGCAATGGGCCTCGGCGGCCGCTCGCGGCGCCAGACCGATCGAGGCGAGCGGGCGCGCCAGGCGGTACGGGCGAGGGTGCGCGACGCGATCCGGAGGGTAGAGCGGGTGAATCCGAGGCTCGCGCGCCATCTCGAACGGTCGCTGCGCACCGGGTACTTCTGCCGTTACCAGCCCGAGGAGCCCGTCGCTTGGGAGCTATGAGGCACGGCCGACGCCGCCTCACATCGTGAGCCCAGAACTCGCACCCTCCTCATAAAGGAGGAGTGAGGGTGCGAGCAAAGAGCGAAGAGTTTCCCATCGAGGTCGACCAGCCCGGCATACGCCAGGCCGCAGTCGTGTGGGGCGGCCTGCGCGTCAGCCTCGAGCTGCTCGCGGCCGATGCCCAGCCCGGCCCAGATCCAGTCGGTCGCTGCCCGTGCCCGCACTGGGGTTGGTTGCGCACTGGTCGACTCCGCGTGAGCTACCCGGACCACGACGAGCTGATCGGCGCCGGCGACCTGTACTTCGCCGCGCCGGGCCACACGGTCGTCGTCGAGCAGGACTGCGACGTCCTCGAGATGAGTCCGGCCGACGGCGGAGGCACGTGCTTCCTCGCAGTTCCACCGAGCCACCGAGAGACGCCAACAACAAGACCACTGAGTCACAACGTCGCCCGATCGGATCAACCCAGGAGGATCTCATGACTTCCACCAGCAACGTCCAGGCTCGTCCGAGCGGCCTGGTGACCGGCGCCTTCATCGGCGCTGGGGCAGCTACCGCTCTCGCCGGTGCGGTGCTCGCGTTCGGCGTCCAGCCCGCCACCGACATCTCCGACGACATGTGGCGCTACCCCTGGTCCAGCGGCGGCGCCTTCGTCGCGTTCTCGATCTTCAGCGCGGCGATCCACGGCCTGGTCATCGCCGGCCTCGTCGCCTTTCGCCGCAGCGGAGTAGCGGGACGATCGCGGGCCGCGACCGTCGGAGTGGCGCTCGCCATCGCCGGCACGGCGCTGCTGGCGGTCGGCGAGCTGGCGTCCATCCCGATCCGCGACGCCAAGGTCGACGACACCGGCGCGGCGATCGTCGGTGCTCTCTTCGGTGTCGCCGGCATCGCGTCGATGGTCGGGTTCCTGCTCACCGGGCGCGCAACGCTGCGGGCCGGAGTGTGGCACGGGTGGCGTCGCTTCACCCCGCTGGCAGTCGGTATCTCGCTGATCGCCATGACGGTCGTGACCATGCCCTTCCCGACGGCCCTCCATGGCATGGTCGGCGTCTACGGCCTCTGCCTGCTGGCCATGGCCATCGCCCTGCACACCGAGCCCACGCCCGCCATCGACCCGGGTCTCGTGACCGCTGGGATCCCGGGCGTCGAGCCGGGAACGGGCATGAGCACGAGCGTGCGGTGACCGCGGCTGTCGAGCTGTCCGGACTCACCAAGTCGTTCGGGGACGTTCGGGCAGTCGACGACGTCAGCGCGGTGATCGCGGCGGGGCAGGTGACGGCGTTCCTCGGGCCCAACGGCGCCGGCAAGACGACCACATTGCGAATGCTGCTCGGGCTCGTCGCGCCCACCAGCGGCACCGCAACGTTCGGCGGCAGGCGCTACGACCAGCTGCCTGACCCGGTCCGTCACGTCGGTGCAGTGCTCGAGGCCTCCGGCTACCACCCCGGTCGTACCGCGCTCGACCACCTGCGCGTCTTCGCCACCGCGGCGCGGTTGACCAAGGAGGCGCCCATGCGCGTCTTGGCCGATACGGGGCTGACGGAGAACGCGCGACGAAGGGTCGGGGAGTTCTCTCTCGGGATGCGGCAGCGTCTCGGCCTCGCTGCGGCGATGCTCGGCGACCCGGCGGTGCTCGTGCTGGACGAGCCGACCAATGGTCTCGACCCGCAGGGGGTCCGGTGGTTGCGCGGGTACCTTCGCCAGCTCGCAGATGAGGGGCACACCGTGCTCGTCTCCAGCCACGCGCTGAGCGAGGTCGAACAGACGGCCGACCACGTGCTCCTGATCGCGAAAGGGCGGCTCGTCCGGTCGTCGACCCTCGCCGCCCTGCGCGCCGAGGCTGGCGTCGGCTGCCGCGTCCGCACACCAGAACCGGAGCGGCTGTCCAGCGTGCTCCGCGCCGCCGGCCACCGCTACCGCCCGGTCGACGATGAGCTCGCGGTCGACGCGGCCTCGGAGCAGGTCGGGGAGCTCGCTGCGGCACACGGGATCGTGCTGCACCGCCTCACCGCGACGGCCGGGCTGGAGGAGGCCTTCTTCCGCCTCACCGAGCAGTCCGAGCCGATCCAGGACACGGAGTCGCTCGACGAGGCGCCGGCATGAACGCGCTCGTTCGCGCCGAGCTGCTCAAGTTGCGGAGCACCCGAATGCTGCCCTGGCTCCTGCTGGCGACCCTGGCCATGGTGGTGGTGACGGTCGCGTTCAGCGTTCCGTCGGCCAACGCGACGAACAACCCACTGTCCCTCGATGAGCCCACCCTGCTGGCCCGCATCGTTGGCATCAGCATCGGCGTGCCCCAGGTGACGCTGTCGCTCCTCGGCGTGCTCGCGTTCACCCAGGAGGTCCGGTACGGCACCATCACGTCGACGTTCCTCGTCGAGCCGCGTCGGTCCCGGGTCCTCGTCGCCAAGGGCGGGTCGCTGCTCCTCGCCGGCGTCGTCGTCGCCGCGGCGACACTCGTCGTCTCGTCCGGCGTCGGCATCGTCGTGATCCGCGCCCGGCACGGCAACGTCACGGTCGGGACCGACTTCTTGCAGGTGGCCGCAGCTGTTGTCATCGTCCTCGCGCTGTACGGCGTCATCGGTCTCGCCGTCGGAACCCTGCTGCGCAACCAGATCGTCGCCGTGGTCGCGGTGCTGGTCTGGGAGACGCTCGCGGAGCACTTGCTCATCGATACTCTCCCGGCGGTCGCACGGTGGACCCCG
This sequence comes from uncultured Acidimicrobiia bacterium, assembly GCA_963801105.1. Lineage (GTDB taxonomy): Bacteria > Actinomycetota > Acidimicrobiia > IMCC26256 > JAENVU01 > JAENVU01. The sequence continues at coordinate 1,725,840 of CAWDDH010000003.1, read as the reverse complement.
TGGGGAGCGACGAGCGGGCTGTTGCAGCTCGGCCCCGCAGGCATCAGCAGCGGAACGCTGCTCGACGCACCCATCGGTGGGCTGCTCCTCGTCGCGTACACGGCCGCCGCGGCAGCCCTCGCGCTCGTCGCCGCGCCACGAAGAGACGTTCTCTGACTTCGCGCCCACGTGGATCCATCGCGCCATCTCGGTGACTCCGGTCGGCACAGGGCACACCACGCGCCATTGGGATTCGCAGGTCTCGCGCATCACCCTGCCGGTTGACCAGCGTTCTGGGCGCGGCGGGTGTCCGGGGGGATCAGCTGGTGCCACCGGCGCTGGGTGACGATTGCTGGCCTTTCCCGGTGGGCGGGGTTGTCTCCGGCTCGGCGAGGGAGAGGTAGCCCTCGTCCTCTTGGGCGAAGTGAAGGCGGAGGATGGCGTGAAGGCCGTAGAGGAGTCGACGCATCTCCGCGAGGTCGTCGCTGTCAGGGCCTTCGGCAGGTAGCTGGTCGAGGAGCCGGCCGAGGCGGCGGATGTGATGACCGATCTCCACATGGGTGCGGGACATGGCTCCGGTGGGATCCGTGCCGCCGAGGACAGCCGCGACCGCCGGGTAGAGCGCCGCGTCCTCGGCTTCTTCGTGCGGCAGGAGGTCATCGGCAAGGAAGTGGTAGACCCGCCACACCTCGGCGGCGGCCGTGTCTGGGTCGATGGATCCCAGGTCGTCAGCGACCACGCGGAGCTGGTCGAGATCCGGTCGCAGCGTCATGTGCTCGGCGCTGAACCGTCGAGCCAGGTCGGAACCCGGCTCGTCGAGGCGTCGGGCTTGGCGACGCCCGGGCGTGAGGGCGCGGAGCGCGTTGAGGATGACCGCGACGTCGATCGCTTCCTGGAGGATCGCGCCCCACACCGGCGGGAGGAGACCGAACGCGGCGGCGATCATGGCCAACCCGGACAGGGTCATCCCGGCGATGACGCTCTGGCGGGCGACGGCCTGGGAGCGCTGGGCAATCGCGATGCCTTCGGCCAGGCGGTCGAGGCGGTCGACAGTCAGGACGACGTCGGCGGCTTCGGACGAGGCGGTGGCTCCTCGTGCGCCCACCGCGACACCCACATCGGCGAGCGCCAGCGCCGGCGCGTCGTTGATCCCATCGCCGACCATGATCGTGGAGCCGTATTGGGCGGCGTCGATGACCGCTTGCACCTTCTCAGCCGGTGTCCGCTCGGCCAGCACCAGGTCGACCCCGATGATCGCACCGACCGATTCGGCGACGTCGGCCCTGTCGCCGGTCACCATCTCCACCCGCCGGACGCCACTCCGGCGCAATGCTCGGATGGTGCGCGGCGCGTCGGCTCGGATCGGGTCGTCGAGCACCATCGCACCGACGGGTTCGCCGTCGACCGCGACGAACATCGTGAGCACCCCGTCGAGGTCGGCCCGGCGACGAACGTTCCTCACCCATCGCGGCGGCGGGGTATCGGGGAGGATCCACCCTGCGCTCCCGACCGTGACTTGGTGGCCGTCGACCCAGCCCCGCACGCCATGGCCGGGTACTTCCTCGACGTTGTCAGGAAGGACGAGCGGGAGGCCTCGTTCGCGGCCGGCGCGAACCACGGCGGAGGCCAGGACGTGGGGGGATACCTGCTCCAGTGACGCTGCCTGCTGCAGCACCTCGTCGGATGTCATACCACCCGCCGTGACAACCTCGGCGACCGACGGGCGACCTTCGGTCAGGGTGCCGGTCTTGTCGAGGAGCAGGACCGTGCCGCCGGCCAGACGCTCGAGCGCGCCCCCACCCTTGACGATCACCCCCACTCGCGCCGAGCGCGACAGCCCCGACACGATCGCCACCGGCGCGGCCAGGATCAGCGGGCACGGCGTGGCCACCACCAGCACGGCGACCGCTCTCACCGCGTCGCCGCTCACGGCCCACGCGACCGCGGCGAGCGTCACGCTGATCAGTAGGAACCAGACCGCGAACCGGTCGGCCATCCGAACAAACGGCGCGCTGGACGCTTGCGCCTGCTCGACCAGGCGGACCACCCCGGCGTAGGTGCTCTCGGCGGCGGTCGTGGTGGCTCGCAGGTCGAACGCCGCGCCTGCGTTCACCGTCCCGCTCCGGACCGAATCCGCGGTTGGGTGGGCGACTGGCAGGGGCTCGCCCGTGAGCGCGGACTCGTCCAAGACCGCGGCATCGGACTCGACGAGCCCGTCGACGGCCAGCACCTCACCGGATCGGATCAACAGGAGGTCGCCCGGGCAGACGTCGTCGAGCGCGTGCTCAGAGAGTCCACTGTCCTCGTAAGCGTGCACGGTCAGCGGCGCCCGGTTCACCAGCGCTCGGAGATCACGTTCGGCCCGGGCGCCGGCACGCGCATCCAGGACGCGACCGCTTGCCAGCATCACGGTGATGATCGCTCCTGCCAGGTACTGGCCCACCGCGAGGGTCCCGACCTGGGCCAACACGGCGATCACGTCGACCCCCAGCCGGCCCTGACGGGCGGTCCAAACCACCCAGTACACACCCGGGACGATCCCCAGGACCGTTGCCGCCGCCCACACCCCACCGGCCGCCGCCTGCTGGCCGGCGAGCGCGAGGAGACCACCGACGACCAGGCAACCGACCGCGACGACGAATAGGCCGGTCTCCGCCCACCGCCGCGCCGCCGTCATCACCTCACCGATCCACCCGAAGGCGCCGTGGTGACTCGCGATGGGCGAGGCGATCTGGCCATTCGGTTCTCCGTTCAGAACGACAACCACAAGCGTCGCACCCATGCCCAGCACGAACGAGCGCCTTGATCACGGGCTTCGAGCGGGCTTCTTTGCGCGAGTTCCCGTCCCATCGCAGCCGCAACGTCATTCCTGTCATCGCCAAGGTGTGGGTGCCGGAAATGCATCGCTCCTGAGCTTCAACGAGCAGCGCCATCAGATCCTCTACTGCAACGCAAGGTCAATCGGCCTCGCTTCACCGACACGGACCGGATCATCCCCGCCGTCTTATCGACCGCGTTCGACCGCTCCCGGTTGCCTGAGATCATGCCGATCGTGCAGCCCAAGACGGTAATCGGCTGGCATCGTCGGCTCGTCGCCCGGCGCTGGACCACCCACCCACAACCAGGCGCGGCCGACCGCCGGCTCTGTTGCGTTGTGCCGGACAGAGCCGCATAGAGCTGAGTAGCGGCCCCGGTTGCGAGTTCAGATCGTCCGGGCAAGCTCGGTGAACGGGTGCTCGACACGCCGGTGCTGGCGTGCGTCGACGCCGAGTTCGTAGTGGCCGCGTCGAAGGTTCTGCATCAACGCGTGACCACGGATCATCACGCGTGCCGAATGGTCGCGTTTGAGGCCGCACATCAGACGGAGTCGGGCTTCGAGACGACCGTGGTCGCATTCGACACGGTTGTTCGCGTACTGGGCGGTGTTGTGAACCGCTGTGGGCATGAGCCCCTCGATCGCAGGTCGTAGCGCCGGAGCGTGGTCGGTCACGACCTCGACCGGGTCGCCATGGGCGCGCGAGTGCCCCGGCGAAGAAGCGGCGCGCGGCTCGGAGATCGCGTCGAGCGGAGACGAGCACGTCGATGATCTGGCCGGCCTGGTCAACGGCTCGGTAGACGTAGCGCCAACTACCGGCGATCTTCACCTAGGTCTCGTCGACGAACCAACGGTCGCCGACCACGTGCCGGCACGGCCCAGCCGCGTCCGCGAGCAGCGGCGTGAAGCGCTGCACCCACCGATAGTTGGTGACGTGATCGACCTCGATCCCACGCTCACCGAGGAGCATTGGCCAACCGCCTGGGAGGGCAACGAAGACGACGGGAACAGCGTGACCTAACGTTGGTCCGTGACCGCCGCCTCGGACTTCCTTGGCCTGCACCACGGTCCCGGCTTCGTGCTGCCGAACGCCTGGGACCCGGGTTCCGCCCGGATCCTGGAGCAGGTCGGCTTCCCGGCTCTCGCGACGACCAGCGCCGGCATCGCCTTCGCGCTCGGTCAGCCGGACGCCTCGATCGACGGCGACACGATGCTCGAGCACCTGGCGCGGATCGTCTCGTCGGTTGCCGTACCCGTGAGCGCCGACCTCGAGGCGGGCTATGGCACGTCGCCGGAGGATGTCGCCCGCACCGTCGCACGGGTCGCGGGGCTCGGCGTCGTCGGGGCGAACCTCGAGGACCAGGTGGATGGCGCGCTGTTCGAGGTCGACGAAGCCGCCGCCAGGGTCGCGGCGGCGCGCGCCGCGGCGCCGGCAGGCACGTTCGTGATCAACGCCCGCACCGATACGTACTTCGGCACTGGAGCAGGGGATCGGTTTGCCGAGACGATCGAGCGCGCGACGCGATACGTAGAGGCCGGAGCGGACTGCGTCTTCGTGCCGGGCGTCGACGACGCTGACACGATCCGGCGGCTCGCCGCCGAGATTTCGGCGCCGCTGAACATCGTCGCGGGCCTGACGGCCACCATGGTGGACGCGCCCACCCTGTTCTCGTTGGGGGTCAAGCGGGTCAGCCTGGGCGGTGGCATCGCCCGGGCCGCGCTCAGCCTCGTGGAGCAAGCCGGGCGCGAGCTGCTCGAGTTCGGCACCCTGGGCTTCCTCGAAGGCGCTATCAGCTACGCGGAGCTGCAGCGCCGGTTCGCCCCCTGATCGCCGCCCGCCACCTTTGCGAGCGGTCCTCGCTTCGCCGAGGAGCAGCACGCCACCCGGCGCGCCGCTACCATCTCTTCCCGAAGGGGAGTAGCTCACAACTCGGCGGTCGACACGCTGGAACCCAGGTTCCCGGTCGCCGGACCTGCCTCGGCAGGTGAGCGAGACCTTCGACCACGAAGGCATCAGTGGGTGCCGTCGGGTCGAAGGAGCCGCCCTCCCTCTTCCCGCCGGTGCCTCGGAGGAGAGCACGATGACGGGACCCACGATCGACGCTCAACACGCAGCCTTGCGGACCGGACGACGACTCCAGTACGTCACCATCACGTGGAACCTCATGGAGGTCTTCGTCACGATCGGCCTCGGCATCGCCGCCCGGTCCCTGGCGCTCGTGGCCTTCGGGCTTGATTCGCTCGTCGAGGTCTTCGCGTCGCTGGTGGTCGTGTGGTATATCGCCGACCACCAACGCGCCGGACGGGCTCGGCGCGCGCTTCGCCTGGTAGCGATCGCGTTCGCCGTACTCGCCGCGTACCTCGTCGTCGCGAGCATCTATTCGCTCTCGACGGGTGAGGCAGCAGATTCATCACCGTTCGGGATCGCGTATCTTTCGGCCACTGCGGTCGTCATGTTCACCCTTGCGCGACTCAAGCACCACGTCGCGGCCAAGGCCGAGAGTCAGCCCCTCGCCGCCGAAGCGTCGATGACCTTCCTTGATGGGTGGCTTGCGTCCGGCATCCTCGTCGCCCTGGTCCTCAACGCTGTTGCCGGGCTCTGGTGGGCGGACCCCGCGGCCGCATTCCTCGTTGCGGCCTTCTGCCTCCGAGAAGCCTTCGAGAACTGGGGGGAGGCCACCGAACTCCCTGCGGCGGCATGAGCCGATACGGGGGAGACGGCGATCTACGACGAAGCCACACGACAGCACCGCGGCACGCCGAGGACACACTCATCATCGTCCTCCTCTCGCACTCATCGCCATGAAGATGGGGCATCGAGGTGGTCCCGACGGCTCTGTTGCGTTGATTCGGATTAGGGCGCGGTGAACCGGGTTCCTGTCCCGTTTCGGGTTCAGATCGTTCGGGTGAGTTCGGTGAACGCGGTCTCGACTCGCCGGTGGGGGCGCGTGTCGACGACTACATCGACCACTACAACCAGCACCGACCCCACCGCGCGCTCGATCAAGCCGCACCGGACCGCGCCAACGTCACCACGATCGGCAGCGCCCGACCGGTCCTGCGACGTGCCCGTTGCGGTGGACTCATCAACGAATACCGCTACGCCGCCTGACCCCCATCGCGGCGCCGGCCACGACCGCCGGACTCGTTCAACACGCCCGCACGCACCAGACGCGAACGGGACCGTCCCCACCCGACCGGTCCCACCACCGTTCAACCCGCTCACGCGTCACAGAAACACCGGCGATGGATTTCCGGCACCTACACCCCTTTCGTCCGTCCGCAATCGGGGCCGACCGTTCGGTCGCGAGCCCCTGCGCGGCAGCGCGGGAGACATCGCGGTCGGCGACGTCGGATCGGGTGGCCCGCGAGCACGTCGGTCCCGTTCCCTCACCGCCTGCGGATGACGGCAACGCCGTCACCGTCGAGCGAGCCGGGCGCAACGAAGGAGACGGTGCCGAGCTTCGACATCGCCAGTTCGATCATCTCGTCGACGAGGTCGTCCGTGGCCGCGGGCGTCTCGCGCACCGCGGCCGGTAGTACCTCCGTTCCGTCGGACGACAGGTACGCCGGGAACACGAAGTCGTGCTCGACGACGAGGTGCACACCGGAGGCGTGGTGGAGCGCGTGCCATGTCGCCTCGACCCCGCGATCCGCGCGCTCTTCACGATCGGCGCGCCCGAGCTGATCGAGCACCTCGCGCTCGAGGGTGCTGCGATGGGATCGAATGACCGTCCGGGCGATGCCGGCCAAGCTCACCGGTGAGTCGCTCAGTCGGTTGCCCGGGATCCGACCGGCGATCCGAGCGCCGTAGCTCGGACGATGCGATCGTTCGAACCGAATGCCGAGGTGGTCGGGCGCAACGATGACGAGATCGAGGGAACGCAGCGACGGCTCGCCGTTGACACTGCTGCCGACCCGGGCCAGGAAGGCATCGACCTGACGCTGGTCGCGCCCGGGGCGTTGTGGCTGGTGGAGATGACCGCGACGATCGGCTGCCCGTCCTTGCGGTTCGCGTTCGTCGATCTCGGCGACGAGGCGTGCGCCGTCGGGTGCGGCGACGATGAGTCGCGCCTGATCCTTGGCGAGCACCACGATGGCGAAGGGCTGCGATTCGGCAACCGAGCGCACCAGATCCCTCGTCGCGAACGTCGGGTCCACCACGACGCGTTCGGCGGGAGTGACCGTGAGGCGGAACACGTGGAGCTCATCGGTTGCGCGCAGGAGTGCGACCCCGCCTTCGACCCGGGCCCCAGCCAGTTCGGCGAGTGCACGTCGGAGGGGGTCCACGATCGCGACAACGGTGCTCGGTCCGAACTCGTACGCGAGTCGGCGGGCGACCTCGGCAACCATCTCCTCACCACGCGCGCGATCGGCGGCACCGAACGTGGGCCCCGCCGCGGCAACGATCACCGAGACTGCTGGGTACTCCCGCGGCGCCTGGATCGACGGGAGCACGGCTGCGGTGATGTCCACCAACGAACGTTGTGGTGCTGCCGCCTCGCAGGGGTCGGGTACGGGTGCAAGCGACAGTGCACGACGGGAGCCGGCGTTGGACATGGTGACCTCCGTGAATCGGGCCCCGGTTCGGGGCCGTGATGGATTCTCCGGAAGGTCTCTCCGCGGTGCTCGCACCGCTGGCCGCGCCGGGTGCAGAACACCGTGGTGACGACGGGCCTCGTGGGGTACTCCCCTTCTCAGGACGAGAGAGTACCGAAATAGAGATCGTATGTCAAGCGCGGCGGCGCGGAGTCGCGGACCGTCTTCTCGCAGGCTCGATTTCCAGCTCCGGCGGTAGGATCCCGCGTTCGTGGACGTGTCCGCCGTCGAGAGCGGTTGACAGCCTCCGAACGCGAGCAGTTCGAGCGCGACGGGTTCCTCTTCGCGCCTGCGGCGCTCTCGGCCGAGGTGGTGCGGACGCTGCTGTGCCGCCGCGCGGGACGAAGACCTCCGGTATCGCACGCAACCCGGGATCGGTCCGCACCACGTCTTGAACCTGCACGACCTGGTCGCGAAGAACGAGTGCTGGCTCGACCTCATCGATCTCGCAACCACCTTTCCGATGTGGGGGGTGCTCGGCTGGCACATCCAGCTCTTCCACACGCAGCTGCTCGTCCACTCCCCCGGCGCCGCCGGGCAGTCCTCCGGGCGTGTACGGGTGGCACCAGGACAACAACCGGATGAACCGCGACCTCGAGACGGACCCGCAGCCTCGCGTTTCGGTCAAGGTGGGATACTTCCTGACCGACCTTCCCCGCACGGGCATGGGCAATCTGTGCGTCGTCGCCGGGAGCCATCGATCGGGCCGGCCCGCCGTGCGCGACGGCGAACAGCCCGACGGCGTGATCGAGATCCGAGCGGCCGCCGGGGACGCAATCATCTTCGATCGCCGGCTCTGGCATGCCGCGAGTGTGAACTGCTCGAACCAGACACGCGTCTTGGTCACGTACGGGTACTCCTACCGGTGGCTCCGGGCGAAGTCGGACATGGACCACGAGACCCTCCTCGATCAAGTCGACCCGATCCGCCGTCAGCTTCTCGGTTGGTCGAGCAGCGCCAATGGGCGATTCGAACCCGAGGACCAGGACGTCCCGTTGCGCACGTGGATCCGCGAGCACCTCGGTGACCCCTGGGTCGTGCCCTGAGGCACCTCGTCAACGCCGATTGCGGACGAGCCTCAGCGTGCGGCCTTCCGACCCGCTCGCTGTGCGCGCTGCGGCGACGACCGGTTCGGGATGGCCGAGCTGGTGCGCCCCGCGCCTTCCGGCGACAGCACGAGGAGCAGCTCGTTCACGCGATGGTCGCGGTCCATCGGGTGGCGCAGCGGTTGATCGGCATGCAGACGGTAGCGATTCCGTCGGCCGACGCGTTCACGCTCGAGGTAGCCGGCGCCTTCGAGCTCCATGACGATGCGTTGTGCGGCGCGTTCGGTGATTCCCACCGCCTCGGCGACATCTCGCAACCGGATCTCAGGATCCGCGACGAGGCACAGCAGCACATGCGCGTGATTCGTCAGGAAGGTCCACTCGCCCGGTGCCGCCGGCTCCGACTTCTTGGCACGACTCGCCATACACGAATGATAGGTCGTACAAATCGAGGCGACTCGTGTCCTACCGCGATGTCGAAGCCGCGACCGCCATGGAGTCGTTCACCCGGCTCGTGCCCGACGCCGACGCCCTGCGCGGAATCGGCGCCCCGCCGGGCGAGCTCGCCCCGTGCGTTGCCGCGGTCCTCGCCCGCGGCGGCTCGGTACGCAGCGAGATTCTCTCGACGCCCGCGGAGCACTGGAGCGAGATCAGGCGGACACGCGACGCGCTCGACGCCCGACGCGGCGCGATCTTCGACGGCTTCACCGACGCCGAAGCACAGCGCTGCATCGCCCGACGGCGCGTAGGTCAGACGCCAGATCGAGTGACTGGTGTCGACCGTGAACGACCGCAGTGACGCGGTGTGACGGGCACGCCGAGGGCACGGTGTTCACGGGAACGGCACGCGAAGCGCTGCGGTCTCCTCAGGACCGCTCAGTGAGCGGATGAAGCGTTACGGAGGCGGCGCACGAAGCGGTGGGCGTGGAGTCCGAGATGGCGATCTCGGTGCCGTGAAGGATCGCCACTTGTCTGGCCGCGATCTCAGCTCGGGGCCGCGAGCAGGGCGGCCGTCAATGCCTTGGCGATCCAGGCTCGGTAGCGCGGTGCAGGCCAGCCGCGTTCGAGGACGAGCAGCTGGTAGAGCTCTGGTGAGCTGTAGGCCCAGAGGGTGTCGCGGGCTTCTGTCGCGGAGACATCGGCCGCGAGTCGTCCCGTGTCGGCCAGGACGTTGGCGAGGTGGGTCATACCGGTGAGCCGCTCTTGTTGGATCTGTTCCCAGACCAGCTTCGTCTCCGGGTCGCTGTCGGCAGCGGCCCGGGCAAGGAGCTGAACGGGCGCAGCTCGGGTCAAGGTCTCGATGAGCCCGTCGGCATACAGGTCGATCTTGCGCGCGGCGTCCGGCTCCGCCCGTATCCGGGCAGCTCGTTCGCGTTGCAGGATCGGCTCGGGTTCGTCGTCGCCGGCGACCGAGTAGTCGAAGACAGCTTTGAGCAGCGTTGGCTTGTTGCGGAACGCCTTGTACACCGTGTGAGGCGACACGTCGGCCCGTTCGGCGACGAGCGCCAGCGACGTTGCGCCGTAGCCGCGCTCGAGGAGCAGCGTGCGAGCGGACTCGAGCATTGCCCGATGGGTTGCCTCGGCGTGCTGGCGGCGGCGGCGGTTGTTGTAGCTGCGCCGCGGGTTGACATCCGGCGTCATCGAGTCGAGACTCTCATATTGAATATGTGTCATTATATCTAAAGGAGGCGGGATGGCCCGCGTCACGACACACTCGGCGGTCACGTCGGCGAACCGAATCGGAAGGCGCGCCGCCGCGTTGTTGATCGCAACCGGTCTGCTGTTCCTCGCCGGGGTGATCATCCATCCGCACGCCCCGGACGCCCACGACATGGCAGAGGTCGCACACACCCAGACCGGCCAAGCCGACTGGTGGCCCGCGCACCTGCTGCTCCTCTCCAGCTACGTCCTGTTCACGGTCGTCGTCTTCGAGATCTCGCGCCAGGACGGGATCCCGCCCCGCGCCCGACGCGTTCTCGATCTCGCCCGACCGATCGCCCTGTTCTGTGTCCTCGCGATGCTCGTCCACCTGCTCCTGCCATTAGGACGTGACAGCGTCGCGAACTCTCGCCACGGGTGGGCGTTCTGGGCGAAGGACCTCGTCGAGGGCGTGGACGGCGTGTGGGCGCTGTGCGTCGCGGCCGTCGCCTGGTCTCTCGGCCGCGCCGCCATCGTGGGCCACCGCAGCACAGCCCTGCTCGGCGTGATCGGGGGAATCGGCTTCGCCTGCTTCTCGCTTCTCGTGCCCTTGACCGGCGTCGTCGTCTCGATGCAGTTCACTCGGTCGGTCCTCCCTGTGGTGCCCGTCTTCGGACTCCTCATCGTCGCCTGGGCGACGGTCGCCGGGGGTATCGGATTGGCTCGGGTTCCACACGAGGCGGCCGATGATCACCCAGGGACGATCGTGGCGTGATCGGGTGACAGGTCGGGTTCGAGAGCCTTCCGTCGGTTGGGGGTCACTGGCTTCGTGACGACGACACCGGCTTCCCCGACAACCTCATCGCGTCACAGGCAGCCGGTCAGGGGTTCGGCAATCCCCGTCGGTCCGTCCCCACGAGCGAAGGTCGCTCCGCGCTCGGTCCCCCTGGATCTCGACAGCATCTTCGGATCGTGCGTCGCCGGGGCTGCCGCGAGCGCCGCGAACCGTTCGGTCGCGCGGGGGAAGTCCTCCAGCTCGTAGCTCTCGAAGTGCTGCGACACTCCGTCCGGTCCGGCGACACCGACCGTCACGAACGGGATCTCCCAGAGGACTGTTGCATTGGCCCAGGGTCGCGGTCGGCGGTGATGTTGGCGGTATGAGAGGTCGCCGTTCCCGTCCGATGCCTGCCGTTCCGAGTTCAGCGTTCGCTGGGTTCCGGTTCCCATCGGAGATCATCGTCCTCGCCGTCCGGTGGTATCTGCGGTACGGACTGTCGTATCGCGGTGTCGAGGAGCTCCTCGGCGAACGCGGGATCGAGGTCGATCACGTCACGATCTACCGGTGGGTCCAGCGCTTCATCCCGCCGTTCGTCGACGCGGCCGGGCCGTGCCGGCATGCGGTGGGCGACCGGTGGTTGGTCGACGAGACCTACGTGAAGGTCGCCGGCCGGTGGCGGTACCTCTACCGGGCCGTTGACCAGTACGGACCGATCATCGACGTGCTCGTCTCGACGCGCCGCGATCTCCGCGCCGCGCGCCGGTTCTTCGCCCGGGCACTGCGTACGCATGGCGACCCGGTCGAGGTCGTGACGGACCGGGCGCCAGCGTTGAGGGCTGCGATCGAGGGACTCATGCCCGCGGCGTTTCACAACACCGCCCAGTACGCGAACAACCGCGTGGAGGGCGATCACGGCAGACTCAAAGCCAGACTTCGACCAATGCGCGGCCTCAAACGCGACGATTCGGCTCGTCTGATCATCCGTGGTCACGCGTTGATGCAGAACATTCGACGCGGCCACTACGAACTGGGCGTCGACGCGCTCCCGCACCGGCGGGTCGAGCATGCGTTCACCGCACTGGCCCGGACGATCTGAACCCCGAACCCGAACGGTTCCTCGGCTCCACGCGGCGCGGCCCGGCACAACGCAACAGTGCCCCTCTACGCGCGCGATGGATCGATCGGCATCGGGGAGCTCACCGACATCGGCGATCTCACCTTCATCCCACTCCCCCGCGTGCGGACGCACCGGGTGCGGGACAAGAACGGCAAGTACCGCTGGTACAACGACTACCGACTCCCCGACACCCACGGGAACGGCATCGTCACCGTCCGGCTGCACGGCAACGACGAGGACGCGGCGCGGAAGTTGAACCGGACCGAGAACGTCCGGCCCATCGCCGCCGACGACCCCGACTTCGAACGGCTCTACCCGCGCCGCAACGACGCCGAAGCGATCAACCGCGCCCTCGACGACAGCCTCTGGCTCCGCCGCGCCCACAGCCTCGGCCACGAACGCCAACTGCTCAACCTGCTCGGCTACGCGCTGATGGTCAACGGCCTCGCGCTCCACCAACACCGGCGACGACAACCCACCGCACTCGCCGCCTGAATCACCACCGCCCAGATCACGGGATCGACTTCGACGCGCCCGGATCGGGACGAACGCCCGCTCAACTACCGTCGCGGCACGGACGAACGCAGTCCAACGTCCCAGATGCAGCAAATCTCAGCCGGATCCCACCATCGCATCGGGTTTTCTGCCACGTTTTCTGCATCCCCCGCCCTCGTAGCTCAGGGGATAGAGCATCGGTTTCCTAAACCGTGCGTCGCAGGTTCGAATCCTGCCGGGGGCGCCCGCGAGGCCGGAGCGAGACAAGAGAGGCGTGCGAACCGTGGCGACGTGGAGAGCGTTCGAGGCGGCGGAGCCCGAGTTCGCCGCGCGGGTGCGGCAGCTCTTCGACGCGGGGCGCCACAAGACGATCGCCACGCTGAGGGTCGACGGTTCGCCCCGCATCTCCGGGATCGAGTGCGAGTTCGAGGACGGCGACCTCCGCTTCGGCTCGATGGCCGGTGCTCGCAAGGGTGCTGACCTCGCGCGGGATCCGCGATTCGCGCTGCACGGCCCGACGTTCCACCCCGAGGAGGGCAAGGAGTCTGAATGGCCAGGTGAGGCGAAGATCGCCGGACGCGCGATGCCGGCGGGCGCGGTGCCGAAGAACGAGGCGGGTGAAGGGCCCGACGGGGAGATGTTCGTCGCCGACGTCACCGAAGTGGTCGTCACGGGCCTGAATGCCGACGCCGCCATGCTCGTGGTCGAGTCGTGGACGCCCGAGCGTGGTCGGCGCCGGGTCGAGCGCGCCTGAGCATCCCCGCGCGCCACCGGGGCCCGGCGCCTCGCCACCGCACGGCTCCCGTTCAGTCGCGTGGCGTGGGCGTCGCCCCCGAGTCGGCGAACTGCGTCGGCAGCGCGTCGAACGCCGCTGTGGGCACCGGCGGGATCGGTTCGTCCGTTGGACGCGGCCAGGCGATCGGCGTCACGTCGCTGTCGATCGGCGCACCGACCTCGATCCCGCCCCGCTCGACGGCGAAGTGCGGGAACGGGGACCCGCGGGTGCTGCCATCAGGGAAGTAGATGACCGTCTGCACCACCCGGTCCCGGTCGCTGGTGTTCGCACCCGCGAGGTGCACCGTCAGCCCGTGGTGGAACGCCACGCTGCCCCGTGGCACCTCGACGAGCACCGGCTCGATACCGGCCATATCCGGATCGGCGAGGATGTCCTCGGGCTCGCCGAAGAAGATGTTCACGAACGTGCGAAGCCCGATCGCGTGGCTGCCGGGCAGATAGGACATCGCTCCGCTCGCCGCGGTGGAGCCCGCGAACGGGATCCACGCGGTCACCGAGGCGGTCTCCTCGATCGGCCAGTACGGGTGGTCCTGGTGCGGATCGGTCACACGCCCGCCCGCGCGCTTGACGAGCGCCTGGTCGTGCCAGAGCCGCACCGCGGGCACGCGGAGCAGCTCCGCCGCGGCCTGGCCGACGCGCGGGTGGAACACGAGCGGCGCGACCTCGGGATGGTCCTCCCACAGGTTCATGCACTGCACGAACGACTGCTGGTACCGGCTCTTCTCCGCGAGCGGCGTCGTGTCGTTCCGGGTCCGGTCGGCGACGGCCGCCGTGACCGCGGCCCCGTAACGATCGAGCTCGTCGCCGGTGAGGAGACCGGGGACCACGGCGAAGCCGTCGCGCTCGAAGTCCCGGACGGTCTCCTCGGTGAGGAGCGTCGGTTCGGTGACGCTCGTCATGCCGGTGCCCTCCACTCGATGCGTCGCGATGGACCCGAATCGTACCGGTGTCGCCGCCCGCGCCTACTCCGGCTCGACGAGCAAGACGACGGGGTGATCTTCGTCGAGACCCGTGTGCTCGCGGAGTGCGTGCTCGGGCAGCCGCACCGCGAGCACGATCGTGAGCAGCGCGACCGGGACGGCCGCCAGGTAGACGGCCGGGATCGCGCCCGCGGCCTCCGCGGCCGTCGGTGTCCCGCTGACACCGACCTGGGCCTGGAACACGGCGCTCAGCACCGCGGCGCCGAGGGTGACGCCCAGCATCCGACTCAGCAACGCCGTCGACGTCGCGACGCCCAGCTCCCGGTACTCCACCCCGTTCTGCAGCGCCAGCAGCGACGTCTGCATGATGAATCCGATGCCGCTGCCGAGCACGGCGCCGAACGCGGCGACCGTCCACACCGAGCTCGCCTCGACGAGTGTGGCGAGGAGCGCGACCCCGACGAGCGTGAGGATCGAGCCGACGATCGGCCAGGTGCGGTACCGACCCGTCGTCTCCACCCGCCGACCGGCCACCAACGTGGTGAACGCCGTCGTGAACATGAACGGGATCAGGAGCATGCCCGAGCGGGTCGCGCTCACCCCCGCGACCTGTTGGAGGAAGACCGGGATGAAGTAGATGCCCGCCGCGAACAGCGCTCCGCTCGTCGTGTTGATCAGGCTCGCGACCCGCACCACCCGCGCTGCGAGCATGGCCAACGGCAACACCGGCTCCCGCGCCGACCGCTCGTGACGGACGAAGCCGACGACGCCGACGACCGCGAGCAGGCCGAGGCCGATCACGGTCGGCGAGTCCCACGCGACCTCCCGCCCTCCGAGGCTGGCGACCAGCACGACCGCGGCGAGCACCATCGTCAGCAGCGACGCGCCGAGATAGTCGATCGCGTGAGTGACCCGCCGGTAGGGCACGTGGAGCCGGGTCATCACGATGAGCGCGCTCACCGCCGCGAGCGGAAGGTTCACGTAGAACGCCCACCGCCAGCTCAGGTGGTCCACGAGCACCCCGCCGCTCAGCGGGCCGACGAGGCTCGCCACCGCGAACAGTGCGCCCTGGTAGCCGAGCCACCGGCCGAGCTGGCGGGCCGGGACGACATCGGCGACCACCGCCATGGCCAGCACGCCGAGCCCACCCGAGCCGAGACCCTGGAGGAACCGGAACGCGACCAGCTGCTCCAGCGAGCCGGCGATCCCGCAGAGCATCGAGCCGACGGCGAACACCCCGAGCGCGACCAGATAGATGCGCTTGCGACCGTAGAGATCGCCGAGCTTGCCGTAGATCGGCATGGTCGCCACCTGCGCGAGCAGGTAGCCGGTGATCACCCACGACCGCTGCGACTCGTGTCCGAGGTCGCGCCCGATCGTGGGGAGGGCCGTCGCCACGATCGTGCCGTCGAGCGTGCTCAGGATCATGCCGAGCTGCACCCCGAAGAAGACCATCAGCACGGTCGCGCGCGCGGTCGAATCGCCCGAGGCCATGCGGCACCGTATTGCGGATCCGCCCGCGCCCGCCGCGGAGCACGTGCAACCCCGGATGGGGGCGGAGGGGCGCACCAGGTCCCAGGCGTCTGGCAGGATCCCGCCATGGCCGTCTTCAGCCACACCGGGCAGTGCGTCCGCGACCTCGACCGGGCACGCGCCTTCTATACCGAGGTCCTGGGCTTCGAGGTGGTGATGGACCTCGACGTCGGCGGGTCGCAGTCGGCGAAGCTCCTCCGGCTGCCCGATCCCGTCCAGCTCCAGGCCTGCTACCTGCGGCGCGACGGCTTCGTGCTCGAGCTGCTCGCGTTCGCCGATCCGGCGCCGCACGCGCCCCGCGACCGGTCCGTCCTCGAGCCCGGACTCACCCACATCTCGATCGGCGTCGACGACCTCGACGCGACCTGTGCGGCGGTCGTCGAGCACGGCGGCGAGGTCCTGACGGAATCGCGTCTGCCCACCGCGGTGTTCGTCCGCGACTGCGAGGGTCAGCTCGTCGAGCTCCTCGCCGGCGACGGGTTCGCCCGCCGGCTGCACGGCTCGGACTGAGCGACCCCGAGCGGCCGACGAACTCCGGCCGGGTCAGAAGCCGCACCGGCGCCGGACCCGTGGTGCCGCGGCCGTGATCGCATCGGTCAGGTCCTTCGCGCTGATGTCGGACTCGGGCTTCTGCACGACGAGCGCGATCTCGGGTGACCGGCTCAGACCGAGCGCAGCGCACTCGGCGCGCCGGGCCGGGATCCCGGCGTCGGCGAAGTCGGCGACCAACGCGGCTTCGAGCTCGTCGTGGATCTGCAGGAGCGTGCCGGCGCGGTCGATCGCCGGATCGGGCGACGCCAGGGTGGAGCGCACGCCCGGGTCGCAGGAGAAGAACGTGACGGCCTGGCCCCGCCGACCGATCTCGGCCATGCCGTCGGGAAGCGCCGCCGCCCAGTCACGGAAGCGGCCGGCGAGCAGCTGGTTCGCGGCCCCGTCCGGTCCGAGCACGACGCCCCGCACGCACGTCCGCCCGTCGGCGCGGACCGTCCGCATCCGACCGCCACGCACGAAGGTGGCCGCCTCGAGCGCATCGCCGGCATCGAGCCGCGACGCGAGCAGGAGGTAGGTGCTGAACGCACCGAACCGGTCCGTCCGGCCGGAGGCCTTCTCGCCCTTCCCGAGTGCCGGGGGTGCCAGCTTCGGCTCGGGCTGGCGGTGGAGCACGGAGTTGGGCTCGAGGAAGAGCCGCTCGGTGAAGCTGCCGCTCCGGAAGCCGCGGTCCACGTTGGCGTTGCCGCCGTCGGCTGCGACGACCCCGACCGCCGGTGGTCCGTAGCGGTACGGCGCGGTGAAGGACAGGCTGACGAACGCCGGGACGTCCACGGTTCCGCCGTCGGCCCGCGCCGCGTCGGCCTGCCGCGAGGCGTCGAACTTCCTCGTGTCCGCCTTCGAGAGGCCGGCGCGGTACTTGTCCTCGATCCGCACTGCGTCACCCTCGATGAACGCGCGGAACGCGTCGCTCGAGCCGTCCGGCTCGGTCTTGGATGCGTGCTCCAGACGGTTCAGGTCGAAGTGCTGGTCCTGGAGCACGTGGGTGAGCTCGTGCGCGAGCGTGACCTTGTGCGCGACGTCGAGCGGCCCGGTGCCCCGGATGACGATCTCCTTCGCGTCCGGGTCGTAGAACGCGAGGACCGCCGATTGTTGTTCGTCGTTCACCGCCCTGCCCAGATCGACGTTGCCCGTCACCAGGCCGGTGGCGCGCAGGGACTCGGTCAGCCGCTTCAGCTGCTTGGTCGCGCCGGGCGACGAGCCCGGATCGAACGCGGTCTCCTTCTTGAACGCGTTGTCCGAGAGGAAGCGCACGGGGACCGCGTGCTCGAAGTTCAGCTTCCGCAACCGGGCGACGGCCTGGGGTAGGTCACCGAGCCGCGCGTCCCATGTCGCCGGGTAGCTCGGGCCGTCGGCGAAGACCGTCGCGCGCAGCACGCCGCCGATCAGCGCGAGCGCGACGACGAGCGCGACCGCGATCCACCACGCGCGCCGCACGTGACGCGACCCGTCGCGATGATCGGGGAGGTACTCACCGCCGGCGGGAGGCGCACTGCCGGCACCCGGGGTCGAGACCGTCGGCCAGACCGGCGGCGGGACGAAGCCCGCGCGGTCACCGCCGGGCTGGGACATCGGCCCGGGTGGGGCTTCGGTGGACGAGACGGTCGGCGCGCTCCAGGCGGACGCGTCGGGCGCGGGCGGCGGCACCACCCCGGGCGACCCGGCGGCGCCGAGGTCGGCGTGGCAACGCAGACACGTCGCCGACGTGCCGGGCACGAGGTACCCGCACCCCGGGCACGTGCGCCAGGCCGGCTCGGCGTCGGGTTTCATGCGTGCCTCCTGGCCGGGGTCGCTCCCCCGGTGGGCCGAGTATCGACGCCCGCGCCGATCGACCTGAGGACCTAGCCGGCCTCCCAGCGAGCGGCGATGTGCTGGTCCGGGCGCACCAACACCGCGCCGGAGGCTTCGATGCCCATCACGCCCGTCCACCAATCGTCGGGATCGACGACATCGAGCCCGAGTCGCAGAGTCCGAAGCCCGGCCGCGGCGAGGCGCTCGTCCGCCTCGGGGCCGAGCAGGACGATCGGGGCGTCGAGCGGCACGAGGTCGAGCGTGGACACCACCGTGCCGCCCCGCTCGACCCATCCGTGGGGCAGCCGGGCCCCGGCGCGGCTCGTCGGCACGTACTCGCGCACCGGATCGACCCCGTGCGGGCACGGCGCCGCCTCGCCGTCCGTCCCGTACGAGTACCCGAGCTGGAGGCCGAGCATGTCGAAGTGGGTCGCCTGGTTCGCGATCGCGTCGGCGACCGCTCGGCGACCGTCGACGCTCGCGAGCACGGACTGCATGTTGGCGGTCGCGACGGCGACGTCCGGATCGGCACCCAGCGCGAGCGGGACCTCCGCCATCTTCAGGGCATTGGCGAGGCTGACGTCGGCATTGCGCTGCGCGACCGGTCGGCGTTCGGACTCGTACGTGTCGACGAGCGCATCGTCGGCGTCGCCGCGACACACCGCCGCGAGCTTCCAGAGGAGGTTGTGCGCGTCCTGGACGCCGGTGTTGAGGCCGAGCCCGCCCGTGGGCGGGAAGCGGTGCGCGGCGTCGCCGACGAGCAGGATCCGCCCGGCGCGGTACCGCTCCGCGACCTGCGCGGTCATCACCCACGTCGCACACGCGCGGACCGAGAACATGACGTCCGGATCAGCCAACGCGGCGCGCACCAGGGCCTCGGCCCGCGCGGGTGTGAACGACTCCGGCGGATCCGTGTCCGGGTCGAACGGGTACATGTACACCCACTCCCGGTCGAGATCGTGGGCCACGAAGGCACCGCCGCTGCCCGGATCGCACACCCAGTAGAGGACTCCCGGCGCGTCGCCGACGACCGCACGGAAGTCGGCGTCGAGGTGCACCATCACGAAGCTCTGGAGCGCGCGCGGTCCGATCGGCTCGATACCCACGGAGCGGCGGACGGGACTGCCCGCGCCGTCGCACGCGAGCAGCCACCGACTCGTGATCGCGGTCTCGGTCGCTCCCGATCGCACGACGGACCTGACGCCGTATGCATCCTGGATCGCGCCGCTCCACTCGTGCGCGTAGCGGACCGTCACGCCGATCGCAGCCAACTCGTCGCGCAGGTACGGCTCCAGGCGGTGCTGGCTCAGGTTGCGCAGCGGTGTCGGGGTGAAGGCCAGCACATCGTCGCCCTGGCGCTCGAAGGCAAGGCTGCCGAGGATGTCACCACCGAGGCGCGTGACCCAGTGCACCGCGCCGGCGTCGGCGGGGTCCTTCGCGAGTGTGAGCAGGGCATCGACGTCGATCCCGGCCTGGCGCCAGACCTCGAAGGTCCGAGCATTCACCACGTGGGCGGCCGGCGCCCGTTGCGGGCTGTCGCGCGTCTCGACGATCTCGACCGTGAGCCCCAGACGCCGGGCGAGGTATGCCGCGGTGAGCCCGACGGGTCCCGCACCCACCACGAGCACGTCGACGTCGGTCGCGAGATCGGGCCCGTCGGTCGCCACGATCAGAACGCCCCCGCGTAGGAGCCGCCGTCCAGGTGCAGGTTCTGGCCCGAGATGTACCCGGCCTGCGCGCTGCACAGGAACGCGCACGCGTCGCCGAACTCGGCCGGGCGGCCGAGCCGCTTCGCCGCGATGGTCTGCGCGATCTCCTCGTACGCCTCGGCGAGCGTGATGCCCTTGATCGCGACCGCGAGCTCGGCCATCTGGCGCTGGCGGTCGGTGTCGATCCGCTCCGGGAGCAGGTTGTTGATCGTGACGTTCGCGGCGGCGACGTCCCGCGAGATGCCCTTGGCCGCGGCGGTGAGCCCGGCGCGGGCGGCCGACGACAGCCCCAACGGGCTCATCGGCGCCATGACCATCGCGGACGTGACGTTCACGATGCGCCCGAAGCCGCGCTCCACCATCCCGTCGATCACGTCGCGGATCAGCGACAGGGCGGCGAGCATGTTGGCGTCGACCGCCGCGATCCAGTCGTCGCGTGTCCAGTCCTGGAACCGCCCGGGCGGTGGACCACCGTTGTTGGTCACGAGAATGTCGGGAGCAGGGCACGCCGCGAGGAGCCCGGCTCGGGTGGAGTCGAGCGTGATGTCGCCGACCACCGTCGTGACCCCGACGTCGGATGCCTCGCGCAGCGCCGCGGCCGTCTCCTCGAGCCGCGATTCGTCGCGACCGTTGATCGTGACGTCGACACCTTCCTGCGCGAGCGACCAGGCGCACGCGCGCCCGAGCCCGCGACTGGACGCGGCAACGATCGCGCTCCGCCCGGCGATGCCGAGATCCATGGGTGCCTTTCCGGGCGGGACGCCCTAGAAGTCGAGGTCCGGTGGCGGCTGGGGCCCCCACTGGTTGAGCGAGTCGAAGACCAGATGGGAACCCGCCGGCGTGCTCGCGGTGAGCAGGTCCGAGTCGGTCCAGTGCTCCACGGTGAAGCCGAGCGGGTCCTTCCAGTAGTCGAACACCTGGCCGCCGAGGACGTGCCGGCCGATGCCCCAGTAGTGCCGGGCCTCGGCACCGAGCAGGTGGTCGTGGCCGGCCATCAGGTCGTCGAAGTCGGCGACCTCCCACGCGCAGTGGCCCAGCTTGACCTCGCCGGTCTCGAGCAGCAGCAGCGTGTGGTGGTCGGCCGGGAGGTCGCCGCGGTCGCAGCGGACGAACCGACCGAACGGCTCTTCCGGCGACGCCAGGAAGACGTCGTCGGACGTGAGCAGCCCGAGCATGTCGTGGTACCAACCGGCGAGCCGCTCGAGGGAGGTCGTCTTCAAGGCCGCGTGCCCGAAGCGCTTCACCTGCGACGCACCGGTCCGCACGCGCTGCAACTCGTCCACCCGCACGCGCGCCGCGCCCGTGTTGAGCTGGGCATGACCGATCGTCGTGACGGCGGGGAGACGTTCGACGTCCGCGACCACGTCGACGATGCGACCGTCGGGGTCGTGGAGGCGCACCGCGACTCCACCGCCCGGCTCGTCGAGCGGCACCGGTGCGACCCCCGTCGCGGCCGCGAGCACCTCGAGGTCCGCACGGGTCGCGTCGAAGGCGAGGCCGAGGAAGGCCGGTTCGCCGAGATGGGTCACGTGGACGTGATGGTCGCCGTCGGTGCCGCGCATGTAGAGGGCGGTGTCGGTCCGGGCCGAGCGGGTCATCCCGAACGTGGCGAGGAAGGCCTCCATCACGTCCAGGTCGGGGGCCTGGAACCGGGGGAAGGCGACGTCGCCGACGCGGATGACGGGAGTGCTGGTGACATCGGGCATGCCGGGATCGTACGGGATCAAAGTTTTGATGTCAAACTATTTGACATCGAAGTAAGATCGTCCCATGGACCACCGAGCGCTCCTCGACGACACCCTGGCGGGCTGGACCCGCGAGCGGCCCGACCTCGACTTCGCGGTGATGGGCACGTTCCTCCGCCTCGCCCAGGTCATGCGCCTGGCCACCAGGGGCATCGACGAGGTCTTCGCCGTGCACGGCATCTCCCTCGGCGAGTTCGACGTGCTCGCGGCGCTGCGCCGCCAGGGCGCCGGCACGACGCTGACGCCTTCGCAGCTCGCCCGCGTCGCCATGGTCTCCCCCGGCGGCATGACCAACCGGCTCGACCGGCTCGAACGGTCCGGTCTCATCTCGCGGACGCCCGACCCCGCCGACCGCCGCGGCTCGCTCGTCACGCTCACGCCCGCCGGGCATGCGGTCGCCGACCGGGCGGTCGAGGACCTCGTGGCCGCGGAGGCCGCCGTCGCCGCCGACCTGTCCGACGCCGAGCGTCTCCGCTTCGAGGCCACCCTCGACAAGCTGCTGGGGAACCTGGACCTCCCTCGGTGACCCGCGGCGTTTGACAGACTCCGGCGATGGAGTCGAACCCGCTTGCCGAGCCGGCCGCGTACGCGTGGCCTCAGTCCGTCCTCCCCGGCGAGCCCGTCGGTCTGCACGCGGCCGGGCCGGGGATCCCGGCGGCGGTCACCGTGGCGCGGATGGGCGCGCGTCGCGAGGTGGTGTGGACGGGCGAGTGCACCCTGGAGCCGCACGCCGTGCCCGGCGACGCCGCCGCGAACGGGTGCGCCTGGCCGATCACCCTCGAGATCCCCGTCGGCACCGACTGGCGCAGCGGGTACTACGAGGTCTCGGTCGCGACGAACGCGGGCCGTCGTGCGCACGATGCCGTCGCCTTCTTCGTCGTGCGGGCGGCCGCGCCCGACGCCGACCGTCCGCTCCTCGCGCTCGCCACCAACACGTGGAACGCGTACAACGACTTCGGCGGTCGGAACCTGTACGAGGGGGGCACGCGCGTCTCCTTCGCCCGGCCACTCGCCAACGGCCTGTTGCGCAAGCCCGCGGGCCCGGGAAGTCGCGTGACCGTGCTCGACCCGCCCGACCCCCGCATGCACGACCACGTCACGTACGTACGAGAGCACCACATGACCCAGTGGGCAGGCTCCGCGGGCTGGCCGAACTACGAGCTCGGGTTCGCGCGGTGGGCCGAGCGAAACGGCTACGAGCTCGACTACGCGCTGAACACCGACCTCGAGGACCCGGTCACGCTCGCGCACCGTCAGCTGTACCTGTCGGTGGGACACGACGAGTACTGGTCCGCGCCGATGCGGGACTCGGTCGAGGCCTTCACCCACGACGGCGGGAACGCGCTGTTCCTCTCCGGCAACACCGCGTTCTGGCAGGTACGGATCGAGGACGACGGCCGGACCATGGTCGGGTACAAGGACCGCTTCGAGCGTGACCCCGTCTTCGCCACCGACCGTCAGGGCGAGCTCACGTCGATGTGGTCCGACCACCTGATCGGGCGGCCCGAGAACACGATGACCGGCGTGAGCTTCGTCCGGGGCGGCTACCACCGCATCGGGCGGACCGTCGCCTCCGGCGCCGGCGCGTACACCGTCTACCGCCCCGAGCACTGGGTCTTCGCGGACACCGACACCACCTATGGAGACCTCATCGGTCGCGATTCGGTGATCGTCGGCTACGAGTGCGACGGCTGCGACTTCACGATGCACGACGGCATCCCCACCCCGACGGGCGCCGACGGCACGCCGGCGGACTTCACGATCCTCGGCATCGCCCCGGCCGAGCACTTCAACCGCACCAACGCCCCCCGGCCACCGAAGGGCGACGCCATGAGCGAGATCGAGTTCATCGCGTGGCGCGCGTTCGGCGACCAGGGACCGGAAGGGGTCGAGGCGCTCGAGCACGGCCACTGCATGATGGGAGTCCACGAGCCGGGCGGCTTCGTCTTCACGGCGGGCACCACCGACTGGGTGTGGGGGCTCACCGGCGCCGACCCGGTCGTCGAGCAGATCACCCGCAACCTGATGGACCGCGGGCTCGCCCGCTGACGCCTCCGACCCGAGGGAACCCCATGACCGATGTCAGCGGTACCTGCGATCCGAAGTTCGCCGAGCTACGCGAGATCCTCGCCGCCAATCTCGAGTCGGGAGCCGACGTCGGCGCCTCGGTCGCCGTCGTGATCGAGGACCGGCCGGTCGTCGACCTCTGGGGCGGGTACGTCGACGAAGCCCGCTCCGCACCATGGGCCGAGGACACGATCGTCAACGTCTGGTCCACCACGAAGACCGTGGCGGCGCTCGCGGCCCTCATGCTCGTCGACCGGGGTCAACTCGACGTCGACACCCCGGTCGCGCGGTACTGGCCGGAGTTCGGTGCGAACGGCAAGGAGGGCATCGAGGTCCGCCATCTGCTGTCGCACACCTCGGGTGTGTCCGGCTGGGAGCAGCCGGTCGTCATGCAGGATCTCTACGACCCGGTCGCCTCCGCCGCCCGCCTCGCCACCCAGGCCCCGTGGTGGGAGCCGGGCACCGCGTCCGGCTACCACCTGGTCAGCTACGGCCACCCGATCACCGAGTTGCTCCGTCGGGTCGACGGTCGCGGCCTCAAGCAGTTCGTCGCCGAGGAGATCGCCGGGCCGCTCGGCGCCGACTTTCAGATCGGGGCCGTCGAGTCGGACTGGGCCCGCATCAGCCGGGTCATCCCCCCGACGAGCATCGACCTCGACACCACGGCGATCGACCCCGACGGCCCCGCGATGAAGACCTTCCTCGGGCCGCTCATGAGCGGGGACGACGCGAACAGCCCCGGCTGGCGCGGGGCCGACATCGGTGGCGCCAACGGGCACGGCAACGCCCGGGCGGTGGCCCGGATCCAGCACGCCGTGGCCAACGGGGGCAGCACCGGCGGTGTCCGTCTGCTGTCTCCCGACACGATCGACCTCGTCTTCCGCGAGCAGGCCGACGGGAAGGACCTCGTGCTCGGGCTCCCCCTGCGGTGGGGCATCGGGTACGCGCTCCCCGAGGCCGGCACCTTCTGCTACGTCCCCGAGGGGCGGATCGGGGTCTGGGGTGGCTGGGGCGGCTCGATGATCGTCGTCGACACCGAGCGCGCGATGACGATCGCGTACATGATGAACCGGATGGAATCCCGTCTGATCGGATGCCCCCGCAGCGAGGCCCTGATCCGCGCCGCCTACCGCGCCGTCGCGTGAACCGGTTGTGCCCACCACTCCCCACACCCCGAAGGACGAACCCATGACCCGACTCGGCTACCAGATCCCGAACTTCACCTACCCCGACGTGGACAGCGCAGGTCTGTTCGACGTCGTCGCGGCCCAGGCCGCGGCCGCGGACCGCAGCGGTTTCGACACGGTCCTGCTCATGGACCACTTCTACCAACTGCCCATGCTCGGGGACCCCGACGCCAACATGCTCGAGTGCTACACCACGCTCGGCGCGCTCGCGCGGGAGACGACGACCGTCCGCCTCGGCGCGCTCGTCACCGGCAACACCTACCGCAACCCCACCCTGCTCGCGAAGGTCGTCACCGCGCTCGACGTCGTCTCCGGCGGTCGCGCGCAGCTCGGCATCGGCTGTGGCTGGTTCGACGTCGAGCACGACGCGCTGGGCTTCGAGTTCGGCACGTTCACGGAGCGCTTCGAGAAGCTCGAGGAGGCGCTGCAGATCATCCTGCCGATGCTGCGCGACGAGAACCCGTCGCTCGACGGGAAGTACTACACGGTCAAGCAGGCGATCAACCATCCGGTGCCGGTCGCACGGATCCCGGTGATGATCGGCGGCAGCGGTGAGAAGAAGACGCTGCGGATGGTCGCCCAGTACGCGGACGAGTCGAACCTCACGTCGTCACCCGACGAGCTCCCCCGCAAGCTCGAGGCCCTCGCGGCCCACTGCGAGGCACTCGGACGCGACCGCTCCGAGATCTCGGTGAGCCAGCACACCAACGTGGTGCTCGCCCCCACGCACGAGCAGGCCTTCGACGAGTTCGCGGACGCCCTCGCCATGCGCAACATCGACCTGCGCAACGGCGATCCGGACTTCCGCGACATGATCCTCGGCATGGTGATCCTGGGCGATCCCGACGAGGTCGGCGAGCGCCTGGCCGCGATCGTCGCCCTCGGCGCCGACGGGCTGACCATGTCCGCGCCGGCGAACGGCTGGATCCCCGAGCGCGTCGACCTCCTGGGCGCAGTCGCGACCAAGGCGCTCGGCTAGGTGTAGACGGCGTCGATCAACGAGCGGTTACGGGTGCTCTGCCAGCGCGGGATCACGTGGTTCATCACGTAGCCGAACGCGATCCCGGTGTCGGGATCGGCGAACCCGAGCGAACCGCCGGTGCCGAAGTGGCCGAAGCTGCGCGGGTTCGGCCCGAACGGACGCCTCGGCGTGGTCGGCTTGAAGCCGAGCCCGAACGTGACCTCCTCGCCGAGCGTCGGGCAGTAGCCCTCCGACTGCGGACGCGTGGCCTCGGCGAGCAGCTCCGCTGACAGGAGACGGCCCGGTTCGAGCAGCGCGGCGTAGATCCGTGCGACGCCGGTCGCGCTGCCGTGGCCGTTGGTCGCGGGGATCTCCGCGCTGCGCCACTCGGGCGTGTTGACCACCCCCGCCGAGCAGTAGCCGGGCGGGTTGAAGTAGCTCAGGAACGTCATCCGGGCGTCGCCCTCGAACGCGAAGGGATCCGGGACCTCACCCGGCTGCTCCCACAGCAGCTCGGCGCAACGCGGTTGCTCGCCGACGGGAACGCCGAACCAGACGTCGGCGCCGAGCGGCTCAGCGATCTCGCGCAGGCGCGCCCCCGGCATCGCCCCGCAGACGCGGCGCGCGATCTCACCGATCAGATGCCCGTAGGTGTTGGTGTGGTAGCTGTGCCGGGTCCCGGGCTCCCACCACGCGGGGGTCGCGGCGAGCGCCTCGGTCATCCGCGTCCACGACCACAGGTCCTCGTTGGTCAACCGTTCGGTGATGGCGGGGACCCCGGCCCGGTGGCAGAGCGCGTGGCGGACGGTCGCGATCTCCTTGCCGCCGACCGCGAACTCGGGCCAGACCGACGCGACGCGGTCGTCGAGGCCGATCCGCCCCTCGTCGACGAGACGCAGCAGAGAGATCGCGACGAGCGCCTTCCCCACGGAGTAGAAGTCCACGATGGTCTCCGGCGTCCAGAGGGTCGTGCGCGCCTCGTCGGTCCACCCGCCGACGAGGTCCACGACCGGCTCACCGTCCCGGAGCACGCAGACCGCAGCTCCCACCTCGCCGCGCTCGGCGAAGTTCCGCGCGAACGCGTCGCGCACCGGCGCGTACGCGGGATCGCAGTGTCCAGAGATCGGGAGATCGTCGCTCACGCCGGGGAGTCCTCCGACGGCAGGCTGATGCTGCGGCCGACATCGAGCGCGGACACTCCCTCGGGGCCGATGACCTCGACGATCGGCTCGGATCGGTCGTCGTACTCCGTGCGCAGCGCGCGACTCATGGTTGCGTGCATCTCGTACAGCGCGGTGATGTAGGTCAGCTCGAGGATCTCCTCGTCGGAGAGGACGGCTTGGAGCGCGGCGAACACGTCGTCGGCGACCCGACCGCCGTCGTAGACGAGCGCGTCGGTGTACGCGAGCACGGCCCGCTCGGTGGCGTCGAAGCACTCCGCCACCTGCCAGGCGGGGATCGCCGCGATCTTCTCCTCACTGATCCCGATCGCTCGACACGACTTGCAGTGCTGCGAAAAGACGAACTGGCTGCCGCGTGCCCACCCGGCGCGCGTCTGGCCCAGCTCACGGAGCTCGGGGGCCAGGAACCGCTTCGGGCTCTGGTAGAGCCCGAAGCCGTCCACACAGTGCTGGAGGATGTCCGGCACCAGAGCGAAGACCGGCCACCAGTCGCCGGGCGTGCCCGTGGCGGTGCCGGGATCGGTGACCGGATCGCGACCGGGCCCGAAGAGCAGGTCGTACATGATCGTCACGATCGGCGCGTTCGATGCTTCGCGCGGGACCTGGCGCAACCGCGGCATGCGTGTCTCCTCTGCGTTTGGACTCGTGGCCGGTGTCGGCCGACGCAGCGTAGGCAGGTCAGCGCCGGCCGAGCTCCGACGTCCCCCGCTCCGACGTCCTCCGACCGAACCGGGCGAGGAGCAGGAGGTCGTACGTGGCCTTCCCGACGCCCGCGATCACGAGCGGCCACCCGAAGGTCGTCGCCTTCAGCAGTGCCCCCGCGAGCAGGGGCGTCGTGGCCGACGCGAGGCTCCGCGGCACGTTGGTCACGCTCGCCGCGGCGGCGCGCTCCTCCGGGGTGACGACCGCCATGACGAGGGCCTGGCGGGCCGGGACGTCCATCTGCGAGAAGAGCGCGCGGACGAGGAGACACGCGACCGCGAAGCCGGCCGACGGCGAGAACGCGGCGAGCACGAGGAAGAGATTGGCGGGAAGGTGGGTGAACACCATCGTCCGGACCAGTCCGATGCGCGCCGCGAGGGGCCCGGCGAGCAGCTGGCTGAACGCGCTGAGCAGGCTGACCGCGAAGAACACCTCGGCGGTGTGCGCCGCCGAGAGGCCGTACCGGAGGTGCAGCCACAGCACGAGGAGCGACTGCACGACGAATCCACCTGCCGCAGAGTCGATGCAGAAGAGGGCCGCGAGCTCGAAGACGGTCCGGCGCGACTGCGCGAGGGGCTTCCGGTCGACGTGGGCCACATCGGTCGCGGCGTGCTCGTGGCGCAGGCCGCGGTAGATGAGCAGCACCACGACGGCGATCAGCACGTACAGCGCGAAGGTGGCGCGGAAGGCATCGATCTTGGTCACGTCGATCCGGCGGGCGAAGGACTCGGGCAGCCCCGACGCGAGTGCTCCGAACGCGCCCGCGAAGGCGCCCCCGAGGTTGTAGACCGCGTACAGGCGCGGACGGTCGAGGTCGTCCACGTGACCGGCGAGGAACGCCTGCTCGGTCGGCAGGAACACGCTCACGTCTCCGGCCGACGGGTTGAGGGTGCCGACGATCGCGACCGCGAGCAGTGCCCAGAACGCGGTCACCGCCATGAATCCGAGGCCGGTCATGATCATCAAGCCGCTCGCGGCGAGTAGCAGGAACCGCAGCTCCCGACGGTGGGCGACCAGACCCACACCGAGGGTGAGGGCCGCCGAGCCGAGCAGCGTCCCGGTGACGATCGCGCCGATCTGCAGCGGCGAGAAGCCGAGCGCGTCGAGGTAGATCGCGAGGAAGACGCTGAAGAACCCGTCGGCGAACCCCCGGAGCGCCCGGGCCACGACGACCCGGGGAACGTCAACCGTGGCCGAGCGTGGGAGCAGCCGCCGGAGCCAGGTCACCGGCGGAGCGTACCGGTGGTCCCCGAGCGGGGTTCGTGTGCGCGGCCGGGACCAGGACCGCCGAACGCGCCTAGGTTCCCGGCGTCACACGAACGAGCACGGGAAGGCGACACCGACATGACCGCAGAAGAGCTGGTGGACACGTTCATCGCGCGCATCACGTCGATGGATCTCGACGGCGCGCTCGGAGCTGGTGGCGGACGACTGCGAGTACGACA
Organism: uncultured Acidimicrobiia bacterium; assembly: GCA_963801105.1. Lineage (GTDB taxonomy): Bacteria > Actinomycetota > Acidimicrobiia > IMCC26256 > JAENVU01 > JAENVU01. The sequence goes on along the minus strand of CAWDDH010000003.1, from coordinate 1,696,788 downwards.
ACGTGCCGATCAGCAAGGTCCAGGGTCCCGAGGGCATCCGCTCGGTGTTCGCGCAGCTCGATGCCATGGGCGTCGACGCGATGGAGTGGGTGGTCCACCACCAGGTGGCGGACGCCACGACGGTGATGAACGAGCGCACCGACCGCTTCGGTGTCGGCGGAAAGTGGGAGGGCGTGGACGTCGCCGGGCTCTTCGTCGTCGCCGACGGGAAGATCGTCCTCTGGCGCGACTACTTCGACCTCAACGCCATGACGGCGACGATCACGGCGCTGACGTCCTAGCCCACGCTCATTCGGGGGTGTGACAGACCGCCTCGACGTTGTTGCCGTCGGGATCGCGCACGAACCCGCCGTAGTAGTTCGGGTGGTACTCGGGCCAGACCCGCGGCGCGTGCAGCACCTCCGCTCCCTGCTCGACGGCCGCGGCCACGAACGCGTCCACTGCAGCCCGCGTCGGCGCCCGGAACGCGATGTGCGACTCGCGGAATCCCTCGCCGGTCGCGCGGGGCCCGACCCAGAAGTCGGGCCGGGGCGGCACGCCGTACCCGATCACCGGGCCGAAGTCCATGATCCGCGAGCCGCCGACGGTCGCGAGCACCGCGTCGTAGAAGGTCGCGCTCGCCGCCGGGTCCGCGCACTGGATGGAGAGATGATCAAGCATCCCGCCATTCTGTCCCCGACGGGGCCGTCGCCGCGTGCCCGGAGGCCTCCCGCCTACGCTCGACGGGCCCCGGGAGGTGCACGATGACCACGACCGCAACTCGGCCCTGCATCTCGGCGGATTCGCACATCACCGAGCCGCCGAACTCGTACCTCGACCACATCGACCCCGCGTACCGCGATCGGGCGCCGCGGCTGCGGTACGACACCACGCTCGGCGACTGCATGATCGTGGACAACGGCCAGAGCCTCGTCCCGATGTGGCTCGTCGCCGCGGCCGGACGGCCGACCGAGGAGGTCCGGCTCGACACCGGCAAGCACTTCGAGGACCTGCACCGCGGCGGGTGGGACCCGGAGGCCCGGCTCCACGACCAGGACGTCGACGGCGTGACTGCCGAGGTGATCTACCCGTCGGTCGGGATGATCCTCTGCAACCACCCCGACCGGGACTACCAGAAGGCCTGCTTCGATGCGTACAACGAGTGGATCACCGGGTTCTGCGCGTTCGCGCCCGACCGGCTGATCGGCCTCGGCCAGACCGCCGTGCGCACGCCCGACGACGCGATCGCCGACCTCGAGGCGATCAAGGCGAAGGGGCTGCGCGGCGTCATGCTGCCCGGCTATCCGGGACAGGGCGACTACGACGACCCGATGTACGACGAGTTCTGGGACGCGATCGTGGCGCTCGGGCTCCCACCCTCGTTCCACATCCTCACGAGCAGGAGCGACCAGCCCGGCGCCGACAGCGTGCGGGGACCGAAGCTCAACACGTTCCTCTCGATCATCCGTGGCAACCAGGACATCATCGGCACGCTCGTCTTCGGCGCGGTGTTCGAGCGCCACCCGGACCTGAAGGTCGTGTGCGTCGAGGCCGACGCCGGCTGGGCGCCCCACTGGATGTACCGCGCCGACCACGCCTACGACCGGCACCGCAACTGGCTCACCGCCGGCGAGCTCACGCGCACGCCGAGCGAGACGTTCCTCGAGCACGTGTACCTCACGTTCCAGGACGACTGGGTCGCGTTCCGCACCGCGGACCTCATGAACGTCGAGCGGCTGATGTGGGCGAACGACTTTCCGCACAGCGATGCGACGTGGCCCGACTCCCAGGCGCTCCTCGACGAGCACGCGGCGCAACTGTCCCCTGCGGCGCAGTCGCGCATCCTGCACGACAACGCCGCGGAGCTCTACGGACTGGACTGAGCTCTCGCCGGATCGTCACCGGCGGCGGAGCACGAGCACCCGCGCGTTGACCCGTGGGGGAGGACGGAAGGCGTTCCGCGGGACGCTCCGACCGAGCGACGCGTCGAACGTCGCGCACCAGCGGTTCCAGCCCGGTGCGTCGGGCGACGCCCAGCGCCGGGCCACCTGCTCCTGGAGCACCAGGTGCGCGCTCACGAGGCGGCTCGCGGGATGGACGAGCCGGCGGAGCAACGCACTGCTGACACCGAACGGAGGGTTCGCGACCACGTGGAACGACCGTGTCGGCAGACGGAGATCGGCCGCGTCGGCCCGCACCACGATCACGGCGTTGCCGAACCGCTCGCGGAGCCGACCGGCGCGCTCGGGGTGTGACTCGACCGCGATCACCCGCCGCCCGTCGCGCGCGAGCTCGGCCGTGATCGCCCCGTGACCCGCGCCGACGTCGAGCACGGTGACGCGGCCCGGGAGCTCGCGCGTCAGCGACCAGGCGGCGTGCCCATTCCCGTTCGAGGCGATGCCATCCCCAGGCCCGCCGGGACCTGGCCACGGCGGCGCGCGATCACGCAGCAGCTCATCCCGGTACCTCAACACGCGGCCGGCCCCCGGGGCAATCGATTTACGGGCTGCGGGACCACGCCAGCGCGCCCGACGACCGCCGAGCTCCGATGTCGTGCGCGACCGCGGACGCGTCGCCGACGGGATCCCGCAGGACGTGACGCGCGTCGATCACCGCACCCGAGAATTCGTCGTGCATCTTGCGGGTCGCGGCCGGATCGTCGAAGCCGTGCCCCACTCGGGTCGCCACCCGGTGGAGGCAGACCTCCATCGGGGGCAGCAGCACGACGTAGTCGAGCAGCTCGAGCCCGGTCCCGTCGGCGAACGTCGGCAGGAACCAGGGGCCGACCACACCGTCATAGATGGTGGCGAAGCCGCCGGCGACGAAGCGGCCCGTCGCCGCGGCCGCGGCGCGGGTCACGGTCTCGTTCTGCTCGTTCGCCTCGCGCAGCCACGGCGCGATCGCACCGCTCGCGAGGAATCCGAAGAACGCATCGCCCTCGACGAGCACGCTCCGGGCCGCGGTGGCCGCGAGCTCCCGTGCCACGGTGGACTTCCCCGCGCCCGGGGGTCCGGTGACGACGAGGAGCCCGGCCATGCGGGCATCGTCGCGTGCGTCGGGAGGCCGGGCACGGCATTTCCACCGGGGTCGGCCACCCGATCGGTCAGGATGCGGGCATGACCCGTTCCGACACCCGACTCGTCCTCATCCGCCACGGCGAGTCCGTCGCGCAGGTCGAGCGGTTCCTCTCGGGCCACGACACGTGCCGGGGGCTCTCCGATCGCGGCCGGGGCCAGGCGGGCGCGCTGCGGGACCGCTTCGTGGCGAGCGGTGAGTTGCGGCCCGTCGACACCCTGTACACGAGCAACCTCAGGCGAGCGGTGGAGACCGCGGAGATCCTCGCCCCCGCGCTCGACGGGCCGGCGCCGGTCGCCGAGTGCGACTGGTGCGAGCTGCGTGCGGGCGCTGCCGAGGGACTCACCTGGGACGAGCTCGAGACGCACCACCCGCCGCCGGTCGATCGTGACGATCCGTTCTGTCGCTGGATCCCGGGCGCGGAGACCTGGGCCGAGTTCTTCGTGCGCGCCGGGGCGCGCCTGCGTCGGGTGGCGCACGAGCACGCGGGCGAGCGCGTGGTGGTCGTGGGTCACGGCGGCATCGTCGGCGCCAGCTTCGTCGCGCTCGCCGACGCATCGATGCGCGACGGCATCGCGCTGTGCCACGAGACGCGCAACACCTCGATCACGGAGTGGCGCTGGACCGGGCGACGCTGGCGGCTCGTCCGGTTCAACGACGCCGCTCATCTCGCGAGCGGCTGACCGTCGCGTCAGGCGAGCTCGAGGGGGACCAGTCGCATCTCCTGGGCGACCGAGACCACGACGCGGCCGTCCTGGTCGCGCATCACGCCCCGGAGCAGTCCCCGACCACCGGCGTTGACCAGCGAGTGGACGTCGTAGAAGAGCCACTCGTCGGCACGCGGCGCGCGGTGGAACCACACCGCGTGATCCAGGCTCGTCATCCCCTGGGTGTCGCCCTCGAGGTGGAGCGGCCGACCTCCGATGCCGGTCCAGTCGCTGGCGAACCCGAGCAGTGCGGTGTGGAGGTGCTCGTCCTCGGGAACGTCGGCGGGGATGCGGAACCACATGCGGTGGGTCGACTCGCGCGTGCCGTCCGCGCGCTCGGGCGTCGGTCCCACGTTCCCGGCGATCCACGGTCCGGGTCCGGGCTCGGGCACCAGCGTGCGCGGGTCGGGCGCGCTGATCCCGGGCAGGTCGTAGACGTAGCCGTCGGTGTCGGACGTGAGCGAGTAGGTGGCGTCGAGGATCGCCCGGTCACGTTGGCGCGCCTCGAGACGCCGGGCGGAGAAGGTCCGGCCCTCGCGCAGCGACGAGGTCCGATAGTGGATCGGCGCACCGCTCGACGCCGGGCGCAGGAAGTACGCGTGGAACGAGTGCAGGCGGCGCGCCGGCGGCGCGTCACGCGTCGCGGCGACGATCGCCTGCGCGACGACGAACCCGCCGAAGAGGAGGTCGCCCCACCATGTGGCCGGCCGGCCGACCCACGTGCCCTCGTCCCCGGGTACCACCGCCAGGAGCTCGAGCATCTCCTCCAGGAGTGCCGTGACGTCGACGGGTGCCGGCGCGTCCTGCCGGTCGTCATTCACCGGGGGAATCCTAGGGAGAACCTGGCGAGCTCCGGGCCAGGGTTTCCGGCCGCGTTCTACGCTGCTCGGATGACCTTCCCGCCCCCGCAGTCCGTCTCGGCGAACGCCGACGAGCGCGAGTTGCTGCTCGGGTTCCTCCGCCTCCAGCGCGAGCTCGTCGTCGCCACGACCGAGGGCCTCACGGAGGAACAGGCCCGCTGGCGGCCGCACGGCAGGCTCATCGCCATCGCGGGGATCGTGAACCACCTCACGCACGTCGAATGGCGATGGATCGACGGCAGCTACGGGCGCAACCTCGTGTCCCGCAGCGAGGAGGAGTTCGTGGTCGGGCCCGAGCGGACGCTCGCGGAGCTGGTCGCCGCGTACGCCGCGCGCGCCGAGGCGACCGAGCACGCCGTGCGCGCGGCGCCGGGCCTCGAGGTGGGCTGCCTGGCCCCCGGACTTCCCGGCATCGACCTGCGCTGGGTGCTCCTCCACCTGATCGAGGAGACCGCCCACCACGCCGGCCACGCGGAGTCCACCCGCGAGATGCTCGACGGCCACCGCAGCGAGCACTGACGCGCCCTCCGGCGACCGATGACCAGCCGTCCCGGATCGCCGCCCGGGCCGGAGCGGCTAGACAGTCCGGGTCCCGATCTCCCCGGAGGAACCGATGCCCGAAGCCGTGATCGTCTCGACCGCCCGCAGCCCGATCGGCCGCGCCAACAAGGGCAGCATGGTGGACCTGCGTCCCGACGACCTCGCCGCGACGATCGTGCAGGCGGCACTGGCCAAGCTGCCTCAGCTCGACCCGGCGACCGTCGAGGACCTCATGATCGGCTGCGCCCAGCCCGCCGGCGAGCAGGGCTACAACCTCGGCCGCGTCGTCGCGATCCTGGCCGGGATGGAAGACGTCCCCGGCACCACCGTGAACCGCTACTGCTCGTCGTCGCTGCAGACCATCCGGATGGCGGCGCACGCGATCAAGTCGGGTGAGGGCGACGTGTTCGTCGCCGCGGGGGTCGAGTGCGTCAGCCGCTTCGACAAGGGCCGCTCCGACGGCAACCCCGGCACCACGAACGACCGCTTCAGCGAGGCACGGGCCCGCACGAAGCGGCGCCAGGAGGCCGGCGCGCCCACGTGGACCCCGGGCGAGGGACTCCCCGACATCTACATCGCGATGGGCCAGACCGCGGAGAATGTCGTGCAGGCCGAAGGCGTGACCCGTGAGGAGATGGACGAGTTCGCGGCGCGGTCACAACAGCGCGCCGTCGAGTCCCAGCACAACGGCTTCTTCGAGCGCGAGATCATCCCGGTGACGCTCCCCGACGGCACGATCGTCGCCAAGGACGACGGACCGCGTGAGGGCACGACCGTCGAGAAGCTCGCGCAGCTCAAGCCGGTCTTCCGCCCCGACGGCTCCGTGACCGCGGGCAACGCCTGCCCCTTGAACGACGGCGCCGCCGCGGTGATCGTGATGAGCGACACCCGCGCCGACCAGCTCGGGATCACCCCGCTCGCCCGAGTGGTGTCGAGCGGCGTGTCCGGCCTGAATCCCGAGATCATGGGGCTGGGACCCATCGGCGCGTCGCGCATGGCGCTCGAGCGGGCCGGCCTCACGATGGACGACATCGACCTGGTCGAGATCAACGAGGCGTTCGCCGCGCAGGTCATCCCGTCGGCCGAGCACTTGAACATCCCGATGGAGAAGCTCAACGTGCACGGCGGTGGGATCGCGCTCGGTCACCCGTTCGGCATGACCGGCGCGCGCATCATGACCACCTTGCTCAACGGGCTCGAGGATGGCGGCGGTCGCTTCGGGCTCGAGACGATGTGCGTCGGCGGCGGCCAGGGCATGGCCATGATCGTCGAGCGCCTGGTTTGATGGTCGCGCTCGCTGCGCCGCAGGGTACCTACGGCGCGGGCGCTCGCCGCTCCTGCGAGTGAGCTCCGCGCCTCGGCGCTGCGCTCACCGCCCCGATTCGGGACTCGGTCCGAAGCGGTCGCGAAGGTCGCGCTTGCGGACCTTGCCCATGGGATCGCGCGGGAGCTCGGCGACGAGCTCGACCCGGCGCGGCGCCTTGTAGCGGACGAGGTGCTCGCGGGCGTGCGCGACGACGTCCTCGGCGGTGAGCTCCGGTGACGACGGCACCACCACCGCGGTGACGATCTCGCCGTACTCGGGATCGGGGAGTCCGACCACCGCGACCTCCGCGACCTCGGGATGGGTCACGAGCACCGCCTCGACCTCGGCCGGGTAGACGTTCGCGCCGCCGCTGATGACCATGTCCTTGCGGCGGTCGACGACGAAGAGGTAGCCGTCCTCGTCCAGGTAGCCGAGGTCACCGAGTGTCGCCAGGTTGCCGCGGTAGACCGACTCGGTGAGCGACGGGTCGCCGGCGTAGCGGAAGCCGCGTCCCCAGTCGGAGCCGATGTAGATCAGGCCCACCTCACCCGGCGGGAGCTCGGTCCCGTCGTCGTCGTAGATCTTGATCGTGGAACCGGGTGCCGCCCGTCCCACGCTGCCCGGCTTGGCGATCCACTCCTCGGCCGTGATCACCGTACCCATCGTCTCGGTGCCCCCGTAGGTCTCCCACACCGCGCCGGGCGGGAAGAGCTCGATCACCTGGCGCTTGAGGCTCGGTGGACACGGCGCGGAGCCATGCAGCATGCGCTTGACGGACGAGACGTCGGCCGCCGCCTTCACCTCCTCCGGTGCGCTCACCAGCCGGTAGAGGTGGACCGGTGCACACCAGGAGTACGTCGCGCGTTCCGCGGCGACGGTCGCGAACCACTCGACCGCATCGAAGTGGTCGAGGATCACCGCGGTGTGCCCGAGCAACAGCGCGCTGTGTGGTCCGCTGAACCCTGCGATGTGGTGCAGCGGCGAGCCGGTGATGTTCACCTCGTCGGGCGAGTCGAGTCCGTACGCGGTGTAGTAGGTGATCAGCCCCTGGATCGACGCCTCGGGGGGCACCTCGGGCCGCAGCACCGCCTTCGGTCGTCCCGTCGTGCCCGATGTGTAGGCCCGCACGGTCACGTAGTCGGGAGCCGGATCGTCGAGGCGGGTCGCGGGCGCCGCGTCGAGCGCGGCGAGGAACGCGCCGAAGCCCGGTCTCGTCGAGCAGGAACGCGACCTCTCCGTCGGTGCAGAAGTACTCGCGCTCGTCAACGGTGGCGCCACTCGGGACCGCGACGATCTGCGCGCCCAGGCGCGCGGCACCGAGCGCGGCGACGAACCACTCCGGCCGGTTGGCGAGCGCGATCCCGAGCCGGGCCGACGGCCCGATGCCGTGGCCGGACAGCACGTGGGCGGCGCGGTTCACCAGGGCGTCCAGCTCGGCGTAGGTGATCCGGCGGTCGTGGTGGATCAGCGCCACCTTGTCCGGCCGGTCGGCCGCGTGCGCCGCGACGCCGTACCCGGGCACGGTCAGGACCCGTACACCGGCGCCGGATCGGGGCTCTGCTCGAGCAGCCGGCGGACGGCCGGGCCGACCTCCTCGGCCTCCCAGCGCGCACCCTTGTCCTGCCGGGGGCCGTGCTGCCAGCCGTCGGCCACCGAGATGATCCCGCCCTCGACCTCGAAGACGCGTCCGGTCACCCCGGCGCTGTCGGCCGAGCCCAGCCAGACGACGAGGGGCGCGATGTTCTCGGGCGCCATCACGTCGAACGCGTCGTCCTCGGGCGCGGCCATCGTGTCGGCGAACACCGCTTCGGTCATCCGCGTGCGTGCCGCGGGCGCGATCGCGTTGGCAGTGACGCCGTAGCGCGCCAGCTCGGCCGACTCGACCATCGTGAGCCCGGCGATCCCCGCCTTGGCGGCGCTGTACGCACCCTGGCCGACGCTGCCCATGAGACCCGCACCCGACGACGTGTTGATCACCCGAGCGTCGACCGCCACACCGTTCTTCTGCTGTTCGCGCCAGTAGGCCGCCGCGAAACGGGTGGGCGCGAAGTGTCCCTTCAGGTGGACACGGATGACCGCGTCCCACTCCTCCTCCGAGGTGCTGACGACCATCCGGTCCCGCAGGAACCCGGCGTTGTTCACCAGCACGTCGAGCCGGCCGAACGCGTCGATCGCGGTCTGGATCAGCTGCTGCGCGCCCTGCCAGTCGGCGACGTCGTCGCCATTGGCGACCGCCTCCCCACCCATGGCCCGGATCGCCCCCACCACCTCACCGGCCGGGCCGGTGGAGCCGCCCGTGCCGTCGCGCTCCGCACCGAGGTCATTGACCACGACCTTCGCTCCCTGGCGGGCGAACTCGAGGGCATGGCCGCGCCCGATGCCGCGTCCCGCGCCGGTCACGATCACCACTCGGTCGTTACAGATCCCCATGGGCGGGTCAACGTAGCGCGGCCTGAATCTCCGCCCTTCGGTCAGGCACCGGGCCCGAGCGCGGCCCGGAGCGCCCGGGCCACCGCCACCGGGTCGTCGTGGCGGAGGTGGACCGGGCACGCGGCCCAGGCGAACCGGTACCGACCGGCCCCGATCCGGTACTGCGGCAGGGTGTCGGGACCACACGACAGCGTGCCGAGCCCACGATGGCGGTGGTCGAGGTGCATCGTCACGTGCGGCTCGGGCGCCAACTCCTCCGCGTGGGTGGCCGCGGTGAGCTGCTCCGGTGAGAACCGGCTCACGTTCCACTGGAACGGGGCGGTGCCGGTCACGAGCAGGCCGCGACCGGCGGCGTCGTGCACGACGCCCCAGCGGGTCTCGAAGTGGCCGCCGTGCTCCTGAGGCATCACGTAGGGCACGTACTGCTCGAGCACGCTCTGGTTGAACCGCCCGAGCCGCGCGCCGTGCCAGCGGTCGGGATAGGACTCGATCGGTCCCCGGCCGTACCAGGTCACCCGGTCGAGCTCGACGGGGAGGTCCCAGCGCAGCCCGATGCGCGGCAGGTCGTCGATCCCGTTCGGAATCCTGACGTCCTCGGTCACGAGCACCGCGCCGTCCTCACGAATCATCCAGCGCTCGCGCTGGGTGATGACGAGATCGGGGTCGGTCCCGCGCAGCTCGCGGTCGAGCACCATCTCGCCGTCGGTCCGGCGCGACCGCCCCCCCGATCCGGCCAGACGCACCTCGAGGGCGTCGAGCCCCGCCGCGCGCCAGCGACCGAGCGGCTTCAGGTCCTGCAGGTCGGCGAGCTTCAGCCCGTCGTTGTCGGTGGGTGCCCGCCAGAGCACGAGCCTCGGCCCGCTCGGCGTGCACGCGTCCCGGAGGTCGAGTCGGAGCTTGCCGTCGGCGCTCTCGGACAACCCGTCACGCTGCTCGTCGCTGGTGGTCGCGATCGACTCCTCGCGGGTGAGCCGGGTGTCGGCTGCTCCCGCACGGACGCGCCCACGGCGGGACGCGGGCAGGACCGCCTGCGCGCACGCAACCTCGGAGCCGCGCGGCGCCCAGGCCTGCGCGGCGGCCGTCGTGAACCGCACCGTGAGCACGGCCTCCTCGTCGGGGCCGATCTCGGGCAGCGCCTCGGGAAGCCCTACCGTCGCCGACCATCCGGGCCCGATGGCGGGGAGTGGCAGGGCCCCGCGCGCCTTGACCACGCCGTCGACGGAGACCTCGAACCGGGCGCGCAGCCACGTGAGATCCCGGAAGTCCTGCCGGTTCGTGAGGCGGATGCGCCGCCCGACGATCTCCACGCCGACGGGTGAGCTCAGCTCGCGGTGCTCGGCCATCGCGGGCTTGGGGGTGCGGTCGGGCCAGACCATGCCGTCGCAACAGAAGTTCACGTCGTTCGGCGCGTCGCCGAAGTCCCCGCCGTACGCGTACCGCGTCGTGCCGTCGGGGAGCCCCTGGCGCAGGCCGTGGTCCCAGAACTCCCAGACGAAGCCACCCTGGAGCCCGGGCGTGGACTCGATCGCCTCCCAGTACTCGGCGAGGCAGCCGTTGCTGTTGCCCATCGCGTGCGAGTACTCGCACATGATCAGCGGCAGCTCGCTCCGACGCTTCGTCGCCCAGTCGACGATCTCCGCGATCTCCGGGTACATGGGGCAGAGCACGTCGGTCGCCGTCTGCGCGCGACCCCAGTCCCACATGATCGCCCCCTCGTAGTGGAGCGGGCGGGTGGGGTCATAGGCCCGGATCCAGCCTGCGAGCGCCTCGTGGTGCGCGCCGTACCCCGACTCGTTCCCCAACGACCACAGGATGATGGACGGGTGGTTCTTGTCGCGCGTGACCATCCGCCGGCCGCGGTCGAGCAGCGCCGCGCCGTACCGCGGGTCGTGGCACAGCGAGAGGATGAACGCATGGCTCTCGAAGTTCGTCTCGTCGACCACGTAGAGGCCGAGCTCGTCGCAGAGGTCGTAGAAGGCGGGATCGTTCGGAGCGTGCGACGTCCGGACCGCGTTGAACCCGTGTTGCTTGATCGTCACGAGGTCGGCGCGCATCTGCTCGACGGTCACGACCCGGCCGGTGTCGGGATCGAAGTCGTGACGGTTGATGCCCCGGATCAAGACGGGACGGTCGTTGATCAGCAGCTCCCGGTCGCGGATCTCGATCGACCGGAAGCCCACGGTGCAGGCAGTGACCTCGCGCTCCACGCCGTCCGCGTCGTGGAGCGTGACGACGAGCCGGTACCGGGACGGCAGCTCGGACGACCAGGGCTCGACCTCGAGGTCCCCCGACTCCACCTCCACGACGTGTCCCGAGAAGAGGTACGCGCGCCGGTCCGTGGGCACGACCCCCGCGAGCGGCTTGCCGATCTTGCGGCCGCGGATCGTCTCGAGCTGCGCCCGCACGGTGCAGCCGCGCTCGGGCCGGCCCGCGAACCCGATCTCGGTCCGGACGTGCAACGACCCGACGCCGCGACGGGGATCCCAGGACGGGCGCGCGTGCACGTCCTCGATCCACACGTGGTCGGTCGACGTGAGGCGCACGCTGCGACCGATCCCCGCGTGCCACCACTGGTCCTGGTCCTCGACGTAGCTCGCGTCCGACCAGCGCACGACCATCAGCGCCAGCGTGTTGCGCCCGACGATGACCGCGTCGGTCACGTCGAACGCGGCCTCGAGCCGTGAGTCCTTGCTGATCCCGACCGGCTGGCCGTTGACCCACACGTGCAGCACGCTGTCGGCCGCGCCGACGTGGAGCAGCACCCGCCGCTTCGACCACGCGCGCGGGACCGAGAAGGTCCTCCGGTAGAGGCCGGTCGGGTTCTCCTCCGGGACGTCGGGCGGGACGCCCTTGAAGGGCATCTGCACGTTCGTGTAGATCGGCCGGTCGAAGCCCTGCATGGTCCAGAGCCCGGGAACGGTGACCTCGGCCCATCGCTCGGTCCCGGTGTCGGGGTCCATGAAGGCGGCCGGCGCGTTCTCCGGGCGATCGACGAGCAGGAACCGCCACGTCCCGTCGAGGCTGCGCACCCAGGGATTCGTGCCCTCGCGCCGCGCGACGTCGGCGTCCGGCGCGGGGACCAGCGGGCTCCGCATCGGAAGCCGGCCGACGTGGGTGATCTCGGGGCGGGTCCAGGCGCGCAGCCGGACGAGCGGATCGGTGAGAGGACGGCGGGTCGGCACAGGTCGAGACAGTACGGTGCCGGCGTGCACTTCGGCATCACGATGTTCGCGACCGACCAGACGATGGATCCGGCGGAACTCGCCCGCGAGGCCGAGGTGCGTGGGTTCCATTCGCTCTACCTACCCGAGCACACCCACATCCCGACGTCCCGCCGGACTCCGCCGCCCACGGGTGGAGACGAGCTCGCCGAGGAGTACAAGCGCACCCTGGACCCGTTCATCTCGCTCGCGGCGGCCGCGTCCGTGACCGAACGGATCCTGCTCGGCACGGGTATCTGTGTCGTGGCCCAGCGTGATCCCATCGTCACGGCCAAGACGATCGCGACACTCGACCGCGTCGCCGGCGGTCGCTTCGTGTTCGGCATCGGATTCGGATGGAACGCCGACGAGATCGAGCACCACGGTGTGGCCATGGCCGACCGGCGCGCCGTCGCCCGCGAGCACGTGCTCGCCATGCGTGCGCTCTGGCGGGATGACGTCGCCGAGTTCCACGGGAGGTTCGTCGACCTCTCCCCCAGCTGGTCCTGGCCGAAGCCGACGACTCCGGAGGGTCCGCCGGTGCTCATCGGCGGCGCCCCCGGCCCGAAGCTCTTCGCACAGGTGGCCGAGTACGCCGACGGTTGGATCCCCATCGGCGGCGCCGGGATCCGCGCCGCGCTCACCGACCTGCGCCGGGCGTGCGACGAGCATGACCGTGACGTCGACTCCCTGCGCATCGTGCCGTTCGGGACGATCCCGGATCCGGGCAAGATCGACTACTACGCGTCGCTCGGCATCCGCGAGATCGTGCTGCGGATCCCCGGCGGCACGCGCGACGACGTGCTCCCGGTGCTCGACCGGTACCAGGGTCTGCTCCCGTGACACGCCGGAAGGGTGCCGGGACGGTCGACCCCCCTCGTGTGGTCGCCATCACCGTCGCCGACGACCCCGCGGCATGGGTACGTGGCGGATTCACCGTCGACGACGGCATCGCCCAGGTGGGGTCCATCGCGCTCCGCCTCGTCGGCCGTGACCAGGACTCGTCGGGGATCCGCGCGTGGGCCTGGAACGGCCTGGACGAGGCCGGACCGATCGACGGGCTCGCGACCGAGGTGGCGCCGCTCGGCACCGCCGTCCCGGGCGCGCACCCGAACGGCGTGACGATCCTCGACCACGTCGTGGTCGTGACCCCGAACCTGGAGCGCACCGTCCCGGCGTTCGAGGCACGCGGCCTGGAGGTCCGCCGGGTTCGCCACACCGACCAGTACGGCCCCGCGTTCCGTCAGGTCTTCTTCCGCGGCGGCGAGACCATCATCGAGCTCATCGGACCCGACGAACCGCGCGAAGGCGACGAGCGCGGCGCGCACTTCTACGGGCTGGCCTTCACCGTCGGCGACCTCGACGCGACGGCCGCGCGGCTCGGGGACGGCCTCGGCCGGATCAAGGACGCCGTGCAACCGGGCCGTCGGATCGCGACGCTGCGGCACGAGCAGCTCGACATCTCCGTGCCCGTCGCGATGATGAGCGCCTGACCCGGAGCATCAGTCGAGCACGGCGCTCCGGATCGTGGCGGTCATCCACGCCTCGACGCGTTCCAGGTCGAACTCGTAGTCATCGAGCAGCATGATGCCGACGCGCGAGTCGGAGAGCGCGGCCATCGTGTCTGCGGCCGTGTCGACGTCGACGCCCGACCCCAGCGCGCCGAGCGCCTCGAGACGGAGCGCCGCGGAGCGCACGCCCTCGCGGTGGCGGCGCGACCCTTCGGCCGCGAGCGGAGCGAGACCCGCGTCAGCGTGCGCGCTCAGGAACGCCGCCCGGACGATGTCGCCGCAGCGCTCGAGGTACCGACGCGCGACCCGCGCCGGCAGACCAACGAGGACCCCTGGGTCGGTCTCGGTCGGGATGCCCGCAGCCAGCTCCCAGATCGCGACCTCCTCGGCCATGAGGTCGTTCAGCTGCCGCACCAACTCCGGCTTGGGCCCGACGCTGTCATAGACCGTCTGCACCGAGACCCCGACGTCGGCGGCGATCTCCTTGAGGCTCGTGCCCCCGTAGCCCTGCGCGCCGAAGCGGCGGCGGGCGGCGGTGAGGATCGCGCGCCGCGTCTCGGCGGCCTGTTGCGCCCGTCGACCCGTCGCCGCCGTGCCCGGATGGTCCATATCGCTTGACACTCTCTCAGATCACTTGTATATACATCAAGTCACTTGATGGAGCATCAAGCAACTGACCGGGGGGATCGGGCCATGGAGGCAGCGTACGAGCAGGTACCCACCCGGGCCGGGACGAGCCTCGCCCCGGCCCGGATCGTCGGCGGGGTCGGAGGGTTGGCGTTCGTCGCCACCGTGGTGGTGCAGAACCTCCTGCGGTCCTCGCTGCCCGCGAACGACGCCGCGATCGGGAAGGTGACCGCGTTCTACGCGGACCACCGGACGACCACAGCCGTCCTCGCGGTCCTCTTCGCGGTCGGTGCCGTCGGGATCGCGACCTTCACCGGCGCGCTCCTGACCCGCCTCCGCAGCACCGTGGCGCGCGGACCGGCCATCGGCGGAGCCGTCGGGGTGGGCGGTGTCGTCGCCCTCTTCGCGACCACCGTCGTCGCCGACCTCGCGCTGTCCGGGTACGTGCACCGCGGCCACCCGGACCCGGGCGTGGTCGGCGGCCTGTGGGTGCTGCACGCATCGGCGTTCGGCATCCTGACCGTCTTCATCGGCGTCGCGCTCGCCGGGCTCGCCGCCGCCGCGGCCGCCGAGGGACTCGTCCCGGCGGCGTGGAAGGGCGTGGGTCTGCTCGGCGGGCTACTGCTCCTCGCCGGGGGCGCGGCGACGCCCGCGGCGATCGACGGCAGCAAGGTGATGGTCGTGTCGCTCGTCGGATTCCTCGTCTGGCTCGTGTTCGTCGCCGTGGTATCGGTCGCGCTGTTGCGCGAAGGCCGTCAGCCCTCGCTCGCCTCTTCGAACTCGTAGCGGATCCCCTCGGCCACCGCCCGGTAGCCGAGGGCGCGGTAGATGGAGTTCGACGTCGGGTTCGCCAGGTCGGTGTAGAGGATGCACCGATCGCCGGCGCGGCGAGCCGACCAGGAGACCGCGGCGACGAGCCCCGAGGCGTAGCCCCGCCCCCGGAGCTCGTCGGGCGTGTAGACGGGACCGACGCGCACCACACCCGCGACGGACGCGGACAATCCCGCCACCGCCGTGGGTCCGTCGTCGTCCCAGACCCAGAGCTCGTGCCGGATCCGATTCCGCACGACCGCCTCGGCGTCGGCCATCGGCTCACCGATCTCCTCGCCGAACGCGAGGAACGAGGTCACGAGGTGGGCCTCGTCGCGCGGGGTCGCCCGACGCGCGACTCCGCGAGCGGGCCTCGGCGGGACGACCGCGTCGACCTCGTACAGTCGCTGGCCCTCCACGGGGAGTGCACCGCGGCCACTGCACTCGGACCACTGGCCGGTGAGCGAGGCGACCGTCCCGGCCTCGCCGTGCACGCCCGGCAGCTCGATGCCCGACGCGACGACGAAGTCGGCGAGCGCCACGGCCGCCGCCGTGGGCATCGGCGTGACCGTGGCGAAGAAGGTGCGCGGGGACTGGAACATCACCCCGACCACCTCGTCGCCCTCGACGACCGACCAGTAGCGCCCGGGGACCGGATTCGCGACGCGCGCGTGGAGCAGGCTGAGGATCAGGTTGTGGCGGACGGGATCAGAGTGGAGGAACGCTCCGGCCTCGGCGAGGATCCGCCCGGGATCGTCGGTGGCGCGCACGGTGAGCATGGCCCATGCTCGCCGCTCGGCACGCGGTCGCGCGGCCAATATGGCGAGCCGGTCACACCGTGAGCGACCACGCCACCCGGGTCTTGGTCGGCCGGAACCCGAGACCCTCGTACAGCCGCACCGCGCCCGTCGGGCTGTCGGCATCCACGTCGAGCGCCGCGTACTCCAGTCCCGCCGCCGCGAACGCCGTCGCGCTCGCCTGCAGGAGCGCCTTCGCCAGGCCCCGGCCGCGCCACGGGCGGCGCACACCGAGCTGGTGGATCCAGCCCTCCCGGAACCCGAGTCCCTCCCAGTCCTCGGGATGGATCCCGGTCAGGGAGTAGCCCGCGATCTCGCGGCCGGCGAGCACGAGGAACGACGAGTCGGCACCGAAGTGGCGGTCACCGGTGACCCAGGTCTGCCAGGTCTCCGCGTCGAGCTCGGTCGCGGCGAAGTGGTCGAGGAACGCCTCGTTGTGAGCGACGCGCGTCTGCTCGTCGCGGACCCGGTCGAACGGGACGAGCGCGAGATCGGGCGGGAGCCCGATCTCGCGCCACGGGTCGGCGAGCCGCCGTCGCATCTCGTGGTAGTAGCGGAGCGGCGCGAACCCGAAGGCACGGAACAACTCGGTGCGGGGACCGTCGGAGACCGCGGCCGAGAGCTCGAGCCACGCGGTCGTCACACCGCCCCGCTCGGCGACGACCTCGCGCCCACGCGCGACCTGCCACCGGACGAGCGCCGTACCGAGCCCGCACCCGCGGAGCTCGGGCACGACCGCGCCGACGAGATCGACGCGCCGCTGCCGCGGATTCGGGATGCCCACGACGGTCCCCCACGCGACGACGCGGCCGTCGAGCCAGCCCAGCCGGGCGTCGCGCTGCGGCTCGAAGTAGGACAGCCGGGCCTGGGCCTCGAGCTCGTCGCGGCCGACGACCTCACCCGTGCGGTCGACCGCCTCGATCGCGGCGAGCGCCCCGGTCCATGCGTCGAGGTCCCCCGGGCCCGGGGCCTGCCACTCGACCTCCATGTGCCGCGCTCAGAGTCGCTCGATGATCGTGACGTTCGCCTGCCCGCCGCCTTCGCACATGGTCTGGAGGCCGTAACGCCCCCCGGTCCGCTCGAGCTCGTTGAGCAGGGTGGTCATCAACCGCACGCCGGTCGCGCCGAGCGGGTGGCCGAGAGCGATCGCGCCACCGTTGACGTTGACCTTCGCGAGATCGGCGCCGGTCTCCTGCTGCCACGCGAGCACCACCGACGCGAACGCCTCGTTGATCTCGACGAGGTCGATGTCGTCGAGGCTCATCCCGGACTTCTCCAGCGCGTACGCCGTCGCGGGGATCGGGGCGGTCAACATGAAGATCGGGTCGGCGCCGCGGACCGACAGGTGGTGGATGCGTGCACGCGGCTCGAGGCCGTGATCCTTCACGGCCTGCTCGGAGGCGATGAGCATCGCGCTCGGCGGCGTCGGAGATCTGCGAGCTCACCGCGGCCGTCACGCGCCCACCATCGACGAGCGGCTTGAGCGAACGGATCTTGTCCCAGTTCGGCTCCCGGGGGCCCTCGTCGAACGTCGCGTCGCCGAACGGCACGATCTCGTGCTCGAAGCGACCCTCCTCCCGGGCGCGGATCGCGCGCTGGTGCGACTCGACCGCGAACTCCTCCATCGCATCGCGGGTGATGCCCCACTTCTCCGCGATCAGCTCGGCGCTGCGGAACTGGGAGACCTCCTGGGTGCCGTAGCGCGAGACCCACCCGGTGCTGGTGCTGAACGGGTCGGTGAAGCCGAACTGCTCGGCGACGGTCATCGCCGAGGAGATCGGGATCATGCTCATGTTCTGCACGCCACCCGCGACCACGAGATCCTGGGTGCCACTCATCACGCCCTGCGCGGCGAAGTGCACCGCCTGCTGACTCGACCCGCACTGCCGGTCGACCGTCGTCCCCGGCACCTCCTCGGGCAACCCCGCGGCGAGCCAGCACGTGCGCGCGATGTCGCCCGCCTGCGGGCCGATGGCGTCGAGGCAGCCGAAGACGACGTCCTCGACCGCGGCCGGGTCCACGCCCGTGCGGTCCATCAACTCGGTGAGCACGTGGGCCCCGAGATCCGCGGGGTGCACCTGGCTCAGCGCGCCACCGCGCCGGCCCACCGGTGTCCGCACGGTGTCGATGATGAACGCTTCGGTCATTGCTGCTCCTTCGCTCGTGCTGGAG
Source organism: uncultured Acidimicrobiia bacterium (assembly GCA_963801105.1). Classification (GTDB taxonomy): domain Bacteria; phylum Actinomycetota; class Acidimicrobiia; order IMCC26256; family JAENVU01; genus JAENVU01. Next base: position 1,678,774 of record CAWDDH010000003.1, on the reverse strand, counting down.
GGTACCCGGGCTCGGTTCACGCCGTTTTTTGGGTCAGGCGGGGTCGAGGAGCGCGGCGGGCGACGCGGTCGCGGTGCCAGGCCGCGTCGCCCCAGGTCCCGGCGAGGGCCCAGGCCCGCTTCATCCAGAGATGGAGGTCGTACTCGTACGAGTAGCCGATCGCACCGTGACACTGGAGGGCAGTCCGGGCCGCGAGCGTCGCGACGTCGGACGCCCGGGCCTTGCCCATCGAGACGTGCAGCGGGGCATCGGGGTCACCGACGGCGAGCGAGTGCGCGGCCCGGTAGACGAGCGGCGCCGCGAACTCGAGGGCGATGCGGACGTCGGCGAGATGGTGCTTGATCGCCTGGAAGGACCCGATCGGCACGCCGAACTGGCGGCGGTCACCGACGTAGGCCACCGTCAGGTCGAGCATCGCACGGGCAAGTCCCAGGAGCTGTGCCGAATAGCCCAGGTTGCCGCGCCAGAAGGCCAGGCTCAGCTCGTCGCGGCCGAGCCGGTGCGCCTCGTCCACCGTCACGAGCAGCGCGACGCGGCGGCTCCGGTCCACCGAGTCCCGGGGCTCGAGGGTCGCGCCGGCCCGGGACGCGACCTGCGGATCCGGATCGAGCCGGACGAGGACGTCGACGGCATCGGCCCACGGGATGAGCGGGTCGCCGGCCGAGACCGTGAGCGCGCCGGTGACGACCTCGGGATGCCGTCCGACCGTGAGCGGTGCACCGACGAGCACGTGCTCCACGAACGGCTCGGGGAGCGCCGCGCGACCCGTCTCCTCCGCGAGGAGCACGACATCCAACTCGGTGAGGCCGAGCCCGCCGTCGGGCTCGGACACGAGCGCACCGAGCACCCCCATCTCCCCGAGCGCGCTCCACGCGGCGCCACTGCGGCCGTCGGCATTCGTCCACGCGGCGCGCACCACGCTCGGCGGGCACTCCTTGGCGAGAAGGTCCCGGACTGCGGCTCGGAACGCGAGCTGGTCGTCGGTGAAGGCGAACTGCACGGCTACTTCCTCGGAAGCCCGAGGACGCGTTCGGCAATGACGTTGCGCTGGATCTCGTTGGTCCCCGCGTAGATCGGCCCGGAGAGCGCGAACTCGTAGCCCTTCATCCACGGCCCGTCGAGCTCGGACTCGTGACCGAGGAGATCCAGCGCGGTCTCGTGCAGGGCCACGTCGAGCTCGGACCAGAACACCTTGGTGAGGCTCGACTCCGCACCGGGCGGATCGCCGGCCGTCACCCGGGTGACGGTCTGGAGCGTCTGGAGCCGGTACGCCTCGGCGTCGATGTAGGCCTGTGCGACCCGGCCGCGCAGCGACCCGTCGACGGCATCGGCGCCGCGCTCGCGGAACAGCGCGATCAACCGCTCGGCCGTCGCCACGAACCGGCCGGGGCTGCGCAGGGTGAGCCCCCGCTCGGAACCGGTCGTCGCCATCGCGACGCTCCACCCCTCGTCGACGCCGCCGAGCACGAGATCATCGGCGACGAGCACGTCCTCGAAGAACACCTCGGCGAACCCCTCGTCCCCGTCGAGGCGTCCGAAGCCGCGGACCGTGACGCCCGGCGTGTCGAGCGGCACGAGGAAGTACGTGAGGCCGCGGTGGCGCTCCGCCTCGGGGTCCGAGCGGAACAGCCCGAACAGGTGGGTGCAGAACGCGCCGCGGGTGGTCCAGGTCTTCTGCCCGTTGAGCCGCCAGCCACCGGCCGCTTCGTCGCGCGTGGCGGTCGAGCGGATCCCGGCGAGATCGCTCCCGGCGTCGGGCTCGGACCAGCCCTGGCACCACGACTCCTCGCCACTGGCCATCCGCGGGAGGAACCGGTCCTGCTGCGCCGGCGTGCCGAACTCGAAGATCGTCGGCGCGAGGAGGAAGATGCCGTTCTGGGTCACGCGCTGGGGCGCCCCGGCCCGGTAGTACTCCTCCTCGAAGATCAGCCACTCCCAGAGGCTGGCGCCGCGGCCGCCGTACTCCTCGGGCCAGGACACGACCGCCCACCGGGCGTCGAAGAGGCGCCGCTCCCACTCGAGGTGGCGGGCGAAGCCGTCCCGGGTATCGCCGCTCGGGAGTGGCTCGGCCGGAACGTTGCCGGCGAGCCACTCCCGCACCTCGGCCCGGAACGCCTGCTCCTCCGGGCTCCAGCTCAGATCCATAGGGCGGCGACGCTACCGCCGGACCTGACGACCCATCAGATCCGGATGACCACCCGGTTTCGGCCGAGCTTGACCGGAGTATCACGTTTTGGTACATATCCGCCCGCTTTCGCCGATTACGGCGGGCTCGGGCAAGGGGGCGACATGCGCAGGTTCCGTGGACTCGTGATGGTCGGTGCGTTGCTGGCGACGGCGATTCCCGCGACGGTGATCGGCTCGGCCGCGGGTGGGTTGGCGAACCCGACGATCCCCTGGCTCACCAAGACCCGGACCATCAGCTCGCAGCCATGGGGCGCCAGCACCGCGAAGGCGTTCGACATCGAGGGCGCGGCCTACCTCCCCTACGACGACGTGCTGATGGTCGCCGACGACAGCGGCGACAAGCTGTTCGAGATCAACGCCACGACCGGCAACCTCGTCCGCACGATCCCCCAGAGCGAGTTCGCGGCAGCGCTCCCCGTCGGCGGCGTGGGCGCCCCCGCCGGGGTCAGCCGCGCCGATGCCTTCCGCGCCGTGACGTACGACGTGCTCGCCGACTCGCTCTATGTCTTCTCCGGGAATTGCTGTAACCCCGCGCCTTTCAACCCTGCGGTGTTCCGGTTGAAGCGCGACGGCGCAGGCCACTTCCGCGTCGAGTCCTACCAGCCGCTGCCCGAGGGGACCGACCCCGTCGCCGCCGGTATTCGGCTCGGCACCGGCCTCTACTTCGGCAAGGGCACCAAGATCAAGCGGTACGACTACGCGACGAACACGATCGGTACCGACATCAAGCTCACGGGTACCGGAACGGCGCTGCGGGCGATGTCGTTCGTCGACAACGACACCGTCCTCGTCACCAACGGTGACGACCAGCTCATCAAGGTCGCGACCGCGGACTGGACCGCGGTCCCCGGGTGGACGTTCGACCTCAGCCCGTACGGGATCGCCGACCCGCGAGCGCTCACGGTCTGGAACGACGACATCTTCGTCGGCGACGGGCTCGACACGCGCGCCTCGACGGACCCGATGAAGTACGCCATCGTCGACCTCGCGCTCGGCGAGGCCCCACCGGTGAAGGCCGGTTTCACCCCGCACGTGACGCGGGGCCCCGCACCACTGGTGGTCTGGTTCATCGATCACAGCTTCCGCGCCGACACTCACGCCTGGGACCTGGGCGACGGCACGACCTCGGATCTCGTCAGCCCCGCACACATCTACACGAGCCCCGGCACCTACACGGTGACGCTCACGGTCACCGGCGTCGGTGGCGCCGACGCCACGAGCAGGCAGATCGAGGTGCTGCCCGCGGGGACGAGCACGGGCGGGTACACGCTCGACGGCTTCGGCGGGCTGCACCCGTTCCAGACCGCGGGGCTCCCGGCTCCGCCGCCCGCGCGGCGCCGGGTACTGGCTCGGCTGGGACATCGCCCGGGGCGTCACGGTCAACGGTGACGGGACCGGCGGCTACACGCTCGACGGCTTCGGCGGACTCCACCCGTTCGCGGTCGGTCGCGCCGCGAGGCCCCCGGCGGTCAAGGGCGCCCCGTACTGGCTCGGCTGGGACGCGGCACGCGGGGTGGCGCTGATGCCCAACGGCAACGGCGGCTACGTCGTCGACCTCTTCGGCGGCATCCACCGATTCCGTGTCGGATCGAGCGCGCTCCCGCCCGTTCCGCACGGCAGCCCGTACTGGCTGGGCGAGGACCGCGCCCGCGGCATCGCGATCCTGCCCGACGGCTCCGGCGGCTTCGTGGTGGACCGCGCCGGCAACCTGCACGCCTTCTCGATCGGCGCCAACCCGCCGCCCCCGGCGCCGACCGGCGTCTGGGTGCCGGGCAACGGTCGCACCCTCGAGGGCGTCGCGGTCCTGGACGCGAGCCGCGGCGGCTACACCATCGACGGCATCGGGGTCATCCACCGCTTCACCATGGGATCGCTCCCACCGGTGACCAGCGGCGCGGCGAAGTGGCCGGGCTGGAACATCGCCCGCGACATCGCGGTCCTGCCCGGCAGCTGATCGCGGTGCGCGTCAGCTGTCGCCCAGTGCGGTGGCCTTGGCCCAGCGGTAGTCGGCCTTGCCCGACGGGGAGCGCACGATCTCGTCGACGAGGTGCACCTCCTTGGGCACCTTGTAGCCGGCGATCGTGGCACGGGCGTGCTCCGCGAGCGCCTCGGCCGTGGGGGCCGCCCCGCCGCGAGCCTTGACCACCGCGGCGACGCGCTCGCCCCAGCGCTCGTCGGGCACCCCGACGACCACGACGTCGAACACGTCGGGATGCGACTTCAATGCGAGCTCGACCTCCTCGGGGAAGATCTTCTCGCCGCCCGAGTTGATGCTCACCGAGCCGCGACCGAGCAGGGTGATCTGCCCGTCGGCCTCGACGCGTGCCATGTCGCCGGGAACGACCCACCGCTCGCCGTTCAGCACCATGAACGTCGACGCCGTCTTCGCCTCGTCCTTGTAGTACCCGAGCGGCAGGTAGCCCCGACGCGCGAGGTGACCGACCACGCCGGAACCGGGCTCGACGGGGATGCCCTGGTCGTCGATGACGAGCGTGTGGTCGCCCATCACGAACCGTGGCTTGCCCTCCGAGTCGGAGCCCGCGACCGAGCCCTGGAACCCCGTCTCGGACGCACCGAGCGAGTCCACGATCAGCACGTTGGGCAGCAGCTCGTTGACCTTCTGCTTGACCGCGGGCGAGAGGATCGCGCCGCCGGAGCCGATGACGAAGAAGTTGGACAGGTCGTAGTCGGCGCCGTCCTCCTCGAGCGCCTCGATGAGCGGCCGCGCCATCGCGTCGCCGACGAGGCTGATCGTCATCACGTGCTCGCGCACGACGGTGCTCCACACCTCGTGCGGGTCCATCTTCTTCTGGCTCGAGAGCACCATCGTGTTGCCCTGCAGCAACAGCATCAGTGCGACCCACTGCGCGGCGCCGTGCATGAGCGGTGCCACCGGGAAGCCGACGATCGTGCCCCCGTTGCGGGCGAGCTCCGTGACCTGCTCGGGCGACTCGAAGGCCTCGCCTCCACCCATGAGCGCGCCGATGGTGGAGTGGAAGAAGTCCTCCTGGCGCCACATCACGCCTTTCGGCATGCCGGTGGTGCCACCGGTGTAGAGGATGTAGAGGTCGTCCGGGCTCCGGGGCTGGTCGTAGCGCTCCGGCGACGCCGCCGCGAGCGCGGCCTCGTACTCGACCGCGCCGATCGTGTCGAGGTCTTCGTCGGACCCGTCCTCGACGGAGACGAAGACCTTCAGCTTCGGGCACTGGTCCTTCACCGCGGCGATGCGCGGGACGAACTCACGACCGTGGACGAGGCCGACGAGATCCGCGTTGTCGAAGAGGTACGCGAGCTCGGCCTCGACGTAGCGGTAGTTCACGTTGATCGGGACCGCACGCGCCTTCCAGGCCCCGAACATCGCCTCGACCCACTCCGGGCCGTTGTAGGCGTAGACGCCGATGTGATCGCCCGTCTGCACGCCGTTGGCGAGCAGGTGGTTCGCGAGTCGGGTCGACCGGTCATCGAGCTCGGCGAAGGTGTAGCGCCGGTCACCGCAGATCGAGCGCGGTGCGATCCGGGGCGATGTCGGCCACACCCTCGAACAGGTCGGCGAAGTTCCACTCCATCTACTTCCTCACGATCACACAGCTGCCGTGGCCGAAGAGGCCCTGATTGATGGTCAGCCCGACGCGCGCACCCTCGACCTGCCGGGCACCCGCCTCGCCGCGCAGGTGCCACGTGACCTCGCAGACCTGGGCGATGGCCTGCGCGGGTACCGCCTCGCCGAAGCACGCCAGCCCGCCGCTCGGGTTCACCGGGATCCGGCCGCCGATGGTCGTGTCGCCGTCGCGGACGAGGCGCTCGGCCTCCCCCGGCTTGCAGAGCCCGATGTTCTCGTACCAGTCCAACTCGAGCGCGGTCGAGAGGTCGTAGACCTCGGCGAGGTCGAGGTCCTCGGGACCGATGCCCGCCTGCTGGTACGCGCCGTGGGCGATCGAGTCCCGGAACCCTCGCTCGGGCGGCTTCACGCCGAAGGCCGAGTCGGTCGCGAAGTTCGGCATGTCGATCAGCGTGTTCGGGTAGCTCGGCGTCACCGTGCTCACCCCCGCGATCCGCACCGGGTTGGCGTGACCGTGTGCCTTCGCGTACTCCTCGCTGCACACGATGATCGCGGCGGCGCCGTCGGACGTGGCGCAGATCTCGAGCAGCCGGAGCGGGTCCGACACGACGGGCGACGCGGCGACGTCTTCGAGCGTGACCTCCTTGCGGAACCGTGCGTACGGGTTCTCGAAGCCGTGGCGGGCGTTCTTCACCTTCACCGCGGCGAAGTCGTCCTGGGTCGCGCCGTGCAACTCCATCCGGCGGCGGGCGTACATCCCGAAGTACGTCGGGTTGGTCGCGCCGAGCAGGCGGAACCGGAGCCAGTCCGGGTCGTCGCCCCGCTCACCGGCGTTCGGTGCGAGGAAGCCCTTCGGGGTGGTGTCGGCCCCGATGACCATCGCGACGTCGACCATGCCCGCGAGGATCTGCGCCCGGGCCGCGTTCAGCGCGGTCGCGCCGCTCGCGCACGCCGCGTACGAGCTGGAGACCGATGCACCCTGCCAGCCCAGCGCCTGGGCGAACGTCGCGCCCGCCACGTAGCCGGGGTAGCCGTTGCGGACGGTGTCGGCACCGCAGACCAGCTGCACGTCACGCCAGTCGATCCCGGCGTCGGCGAGCGCGGCGCGCGCCGCGACCACCCCGTACTCGACGAAGTTCTTGCCCCACTTCCCCCACGGGTGCATCCCGACCCCGAGGACTGCGATCTCTGCGTGGTCGGCGCTCACGACGTCACCGGCTTCCACTGCCAGACGACGTATTCATGGTCTTCGTCCTCGTAGAGGGTCCCGAGCGTGAGCTCCACCTCGGTGCCGACGTGGAGCGTCGCCGGATCGGTCTCGGGGGTGAGCGGTCCGAGGACCACCATCTCCTCGGCGGCCAGCTCGACCGCGACCACGGTGTAGGGCACGAACGGGTCGGCGGCCACGTAGGGGGCGGGCGGCTGGTAGTGGTTGGTGGTCCAGGACCACACCCGGCCGCGGCGGGAGAGCTCGACCTCGGTGAGGTCCTCGGTCGGGGCGGCCGGGTTGCGGGAGAACGCCAGGTTCTTCGGGAAGAAGTAGCTCCCGGTCTCGCTCCCGCGACTGGCGAGCAGGGCCGGCTCGTCTTCCATGGTGAACCAGCCCTCGACGGCCGGCACGCGTGTCTTCATCGTGTCCCCTGGGTCATGGCGGCGCAGCCTACCGACGACGCGCGCGGGACCGGTCAGGGAGCGGTCAGCGAGCCCGAGCGGCCACGGCGGCCACGGCGGAACCCATCCCCGACGACCGTGCCGGTCGCCACCCCCGACAGGGTGAGCGGGAGGAGGACGACCGCTGCGAGCGTGAACAGGGACGCGGCCGAAGGGCCGCCCCGGCTCCAAGCGAGTGCGGTCAGGGCCACGGCGATGCCGACACACGCGGCGACGGAGCCGAGGATCGGCCGGAACCGTCCGGACCACGCGCGGGCACCGAGCCCGACGACGGTGCTCGCCACCAGGAGGATCGGCAGGAAGATCATGCCCTCGAGCCCGTCGTCGATCTCGATCGAGGAGAGGTAGGCCCAGGTGCTCCCGACCGTGATCGCCGCGATCAGCAGTCCCGCCGCGATCGACCCGAGCGACTCCCGCCACCCGAGACGACGGACACGGAGCGGCTCGTCCGGCATCACCCCGGCATCCTCGCACGTCGGAGCGGTCAGCGAGCCCGAGACAGGAACGGGGAATCACGCGTCCACGGGCGCGTCGGGAACCGGCAGGTCGGGCGCCCGGCCCTCCCGAGCATCGCGACGGAGGAACCAGGCCGTCGCGCCGACGAGGCCGAGGCCGGTGACACCGAGGGCGATCAGCAGCACCGAGCGCCACTCGCCGGGGCGGTGCCAGACCCGCGGGACACCGTCGCCGGCCGCAGCGCGGACTGGGAGGACGCAGTACCGACCGGGTGGAGTCCACTGCCAACGCGGCCGGCCGTCTCCCGACGAAGCGTCCGTCCCGGAGACCGGACAGCTCGTGGTGTCGTGACTCGTCACCTGGGCGTGCTCACGCCAGAGCCAGAAGCCGAGACCGATCGCCACGAGCAGCCAGATCGCCGCGAGCACGCCGACGATCGGCACCCAGTCCCGACGTTCGCCGTCTCCTGCCATCCGGCGGAGACTAGGAGCCGATGCGCTCCGCCACGCGTCAGGTTCCGGGCGCGGACAGCGCGTCGAGAAGACCGGCGACGATCTCCTCGACGCGTTCGGTGTACTTGCGTTTGATCCCGGTCTTGGCACCGAACCCCACGGCGTCGGACGCGGTGATCGTCACCTGGGTGGCACCGGAGGCCGCCTCCATCGTGACGACGGTGCGCGTGGGCAGGGCCGCGGGCGCGATGAACGCACCACCCCGGAAGCGCAGCTTGGCCTGCGAACCCGACTTCACGTCGAGCCGGTCCGGCTCGTCGGCCACGATCTTGCGCCCGACCGGGTCGAACCACGCGAGGACGCGCTCCCGGACCGCCGCCGGTTCGAGCGGGACGGACAGGGTCTCCGAGTGCGAGATCAGTGCCATGTCGATTCCTCCCGGGTCCGCACGCCGAGCACCGTACCGCCGTGGCGGGTCGGACCTCTCAGTCCGGCGGGTCCAGCATCACGATCGTCCGGCCGACCGTGCGGCGACGCGCCAGGTCGTCGATCGCACGCGGGATCTCGTCGAAGGCGATCGTCTCACCCACGACCGCGTGCAGGTGGCCGGCGAGCACGAGGTCGACGATCTCCCGGTGGATCCGCGCGCCCAACTCCGCGCCGGCGAAGTTCCAGCCCATGGCGGTCTTGACGACGTGGGCCATGTCGGGGTCGGCGTAGGCGAGCAACACCCCGCACAGCTTGAGGTTGCCGAGCGCGAGACGGCGCGGCACGAGGAACGGCTCGTCGGCGATCACCTTGTTGGAGGCGAAACCCATCATCAGGTACCGCCCGTTGTACGCGGTGCAGGCGAGCGAGTCCTCGAGCACCGCCTCACCCACGTTGTCGAACACGACGTCGACTCCGCGGTCGCCGGTCTCGGCGAGCACGACGGGTCGGAACTCCTCGGCCCGGTAGTCGATCACCACGTCCGCACCCAGCTCCGTGCACCGCGCGGTCTTCTCGGGACCGCCGGCCGTCGCGATGACCCGCGCGCCGAGGTGCTTCGCGATCTGGATCGCCGCGCTGCCGGAACCGCCGGCCGCCGCGTGGATCAGCACCGTCTCGCCCGGCGCCAGCGCGGCACGGTCGACGAGCCCGAGCCACGCGAGGTGGAAGGGGAAGTACAGCGCCGCCGCGTCGGGCATCGGGATCGCGTCGGGCATCGGGAACGCCGAGATCGCCGGGCAGATCGCGTGCTCCGCGAACCCACCGTGCGCGCCGGCGGTCGTCGCGGCGACGCGGTCGCCGAGGCGGGACTCCACGCCGTCACCGCACGCGTCGACGACGCCCATGACCTCCATCCCCGGGCTGAACGGCAGCTCGGGGCGCACCATCATGTTGCCGCCGGTGATGCGCTCGAGGTCGTTGAGGTTGAGCGGGATGCCCTGGACCCGCACCCGCAGCTCACCGGGGCCCGGTTCGGGGATCGGCACCTCGTCGAGCACCAGGGCCGTGAGCGGATCGCCGTACTCGTGGGTCCGCCATGCTCGCATCGTCCCGGTCATCGCGCTCCCCCGTTCGTGCCGGTCAGATGACGCCGAACCGGGCGAGCACCTGCTCGGCTTCGCCCATCACGCGATCGACGATCTCGGCGACGGGCGGCAGCGCGTCGATCACCCCGACCACCTGGCCGGTCGGCAGCACACCGGTGTCGAGCCGACCGTCGACCAGCGCGGCCTTGGTGAGCATCGGCGCGTTCGCGGCCATCGCGACCTGCGCCCACGAGAGCCCCTGGGCCTTCCGCATCGCGAGGCCCTCACGCGCCAGGTCACGCAGCGAGCGGCCGCTCAGATTGCGGAACCGCAGCGCGTTGCCGAGCGACCGCGGCAGCGCGGTCACCCGGCCCGCACCATCGAGGTGCTCGACGAGCTCGGTGCGGATCACGCGCTGCGGATGGCCGTCGACCTGCTTGGTGACGACGGTGTCGGTCACCGCGGCGTCGAGGTAGCGGGCCTTGACCGCGTCGGGCACGCGACTCTCGGCCGACAGGAGGAACCGCGTGCCCATCGCCACCCCGGTCGCGCCGTAGGCGAGCGCCGCGACGAGGCCGCGGCCGTCGAAGAACCCACCGGCCGCGATCACGGGGATGTCCACCGCGTCGCACACCTGCGGGAGCAGCAGGGTGGTGGGCACCGCGCCGGTGTGGCCGCCGCCCTCCGCGCCCTGCGCGATCACCGCGTCGACGCCCCACTCGGCGACCTTCTCGGCGTGGCGGCGGGCACCCACCGTCGGCATGACGACCACGCCCTGGTCCTTCAGGGTCTTGACCAGCCGCTCGCCGGGGGCCTGGGCGAAGCTCGCGACCTTCACGCCCTCGCGGACCATCGAGCGCGATGCGCTCGTCGACGTCGGGCTGGTCCGAACGCAGGTTCACGCCGAACGGGTTGCCGGTGCGCTCCTTCACCGACGCGATCGCCGCGGTCAGCTCGGGGACGCTCATCGTGGCGCTGGCCAGGATGCCGAGGCCGCCCGCCTCACTCGTGGCCGCAGTCAACCGGGCGCCGGCGACCCACCCCATGCCGGTCTGCACGATGGGGTACTGCACGCCGAACAGTTCGCAGGCGCGGGTGTGGAGCGCCGCCGCTCGGGGGGCGGCGCTCACGGGTTCGGGACCTCCTGGTCCCGCAGGCCGTGGGGGTCGATCACCTCGCGGATGAGGGCGAGCTCGTCGGGCGTGGGCGCACGCGTCTCGGGGACCTCGGCGGGCACGACGAGCTCGAAGCCGGTCGCGGCGACGATCTCGTCCACGGTCACGCCCGGGTGCACCGAGCGCAGGCGCATGTGGTGGTCGTCGGTCTCGAAGTCCAGCACGCCGAGGTTGGTGACCACGTGGCGGAGCCGGTGGAAGCGGCCCGCCGCGCCGAGCTGCGCGGCACGGTCGTACCCCACCCCCGTCACGACGTCGACCTTCGGCACGAAGATCCGCGCCGAGTGGTTGGGGATCCAGTAGCTCGTGGTGTTCTGGATCGTGTTGCCCGGCGCGCCGCGGAAGCCGAGGAGCTGCGCCTTGGGCGCGGCCCAGTCGCCGACGAACGCGAAGTTCTGGTTGCCGAACGCGTCGATCTGACTCGCGCCCATCATCACGTGCCGCCGGCCGGACCACACGACGTCGAACATCGAGCGGTACGGGTTCCAGGCTTCGACCGTCTTCGCCCGGTCGGTGGGCCCGACGGGATACGGGCCGCTGATCAGCAGCGCCTCGCCGTCGGTCATCACGAGGTCGGGCGAGAAGCTGGCGCGGGCCAGGCGGCCGCCGATCATCGGGATGGTGCCGATCGGGTTCGCCAAGATCTCGCCGTCGCCGCGGAAGCATTCGGCCACCGCGACGACGCAGTACTCGGCCCGCGTGATCAGGTCCGTCGTGTCAGTCACGGTTGATCACCTTCCGGTACTCGTCGTGGCCACCGCAGTCGAGGTAGGTCGCCTTCCACTCCGCCCACGCCTCCGGCGACTTCGCGCTGGCGACGTAGGCGCGCTGGAACTCCTCGTCGCGGGGGTAGTCGGGAACGCACTCGGTGAAGTGGGCTCCATACGGCGCCTCGACCACGCCGTCGGTCATGAGTCGGTTGATGCGCAACGACTGCACCGGAGCGCCCGCGGCGAGGTCGTCGGTCGGCACGATCCGCTCCACACTCATGAACCGCCGGTCGGCGGCCATGCAGAACAGGTCGTCGAAGTAGGGATCCACGTTCAGATACTGGCCGTTGCCCCGCGCGTCGCCGCGGTGCATGTGGATCAGGGCGACGTCGAGGTGCAGCGCCGGGGCGGCAACCAGCTCCTCGCCGTCGTCGTAGGGGGAGACCACGGTACGGATCTCGTCCTGTCGCTCGACGACGTCGGACCCGAGGCCGACCCGGGTCGGCAGGAACGGCACCCGCCACGCCGCGGCCTGGAGCCCGAGGAGGAACATGCCCTCGTCCATCTCCAGGGTCGAGACGGTCCCGGCCTGCCGGGCCTGGCGGAAGTGCGGCTCGAGTGGGATCGAGTCGAGCGAACAGAACGCGTACACGGCCTTGCGCACCTTGCCGGTCGCGCACAGCAGTCCGAGGTCGGGCCCGCCGTAGGACACGATCGTCAGGTCCCCAACATCGCTGCGGGCGATCGCGCGCACGAGGCTCATCGGCTTGCGGCGCGATCCCCAACCGCCGATGCCGATCGTCATGCCGTCACGCAGCTCCGCGACGACGTCGTCCTCGGTGACGCGCTTGTCGCCCATTACTTGCTCGTGTCCGTCTCTCGACCCGCGACGAACGCGTCGCGGTGCTCGTCGGCGACACCGGACAGATTCAGCTCGAACGTGAAGCCCTGCTCGTACCGGTAGGAGCGCTTCACATCGACGGGGTCGATGCCGTTGAGCGACTCCTTGGCCGCTCGGATGACCATCGGGCTCTTCGCCGCGATGTCACGGGCAACGGCCAGCGCGGCGTCGCGCAGCTCGTCGGCCGGCACGACCTGGAGCACCGAGCCGAAGTGGTGAAGCTCCGCCGCGGTGATCGTGGCCGCGGTGTAGACCATCGCCCGCATCCGCTGCTGCGGAACGAGTCGGGCGAGATGGGTCGCCGCGCCGAGGGCGCCGCGGTCCACCTCGGGGAGGCCGAAGGTGGCGTCGTCGCTCGCGATCACGATGTCGGCGTTGCCGGCGAGGCCGACACCGCCTCCGAGACAGAACCCGTTCACCGCCACGATCACCGGGACCGCGCACTCGTAGACGGCGGCGAAGGCGGCGAAGCACCCCCGGTTCGCGCCGATGAGGGCGTCGAACCCCTCGGTGCTCTGCATCTCCTTGATGTCGACCCCGGCATTGAAGCCACGACCCTCGGCCCGGAGCACCACCACGTGGACCGCCGGATCCTCGCCGAGCGACCGGAGGATGCGGGCGAGGTCGAACCAGCCCGCCACGGTGAGGGCGTTGACCGGCGGGTTGTCCATCACCACCTCGGCGATGCCCGCGTCGTCGACGGTCTGGGTGATGGGCATGGGCGCGCCTCGGAGCAGGGAGTTCGGTCGGAGTTCCTGACGGGTCGTCAGATCGGGGAAACTTATCCGCATGAGCGGAGCGGGACCTTCACGAGGCACGAGCCGAGCGACCGGTGGAGCGGGGCCCGTCCGGCCCGGACCGCAGGGCCGAGAGGACATGGGATGAGCGGAGCGGGACCTTCACGAGGCACGAGCCGAGCGACCGGTGGAGCGGGGCCGGTCCGGCCCGGTCCACCGGGCCGGGAGGACAGTTGATGGCGGACGAGCTGGACATGTCGGGGCGGGTGGTGCTCGTGACGGGTGGCGCCCGGGGCATCGGGCGGGGGATCACCGAGCGGTTCCTCGCCGCCGGGGCGGGGGTCGTGATCTGCGGGCGGTCCGAGCCCGAGGAGCTGCCGGCGGCCGCGGGCCGCACGGCGGTGTTCGTCGCGGCCGACGTGCGCGATCCCGACGCCGTCACCGCGCTGGTCGCGACCACGGTCGAGGCGCACGGGCGACTCGACGTGCTCGTGAACAACGCGGGCGGATCGCCGTCGGTCGACTCTGCCACCGTCTCCCCCAGGTTCTCGCGCTCGATCATCGAGCTCAACCTGCTCGCGCCGCTCGTCTGCGCGCGCGAGGCGAACGCGGTGATGCAGACCCAGGCCGACGGCGGGTCGATCGTCAACATCGCGAGCGTGAGCGGGCTGCGTCCCTCCCCGGGCACGGCCGCGTACGGCGCGGCGAAGGCCGGGTTGCTCAACCTGACCCAGACCCTGGCGGTGGACTACGCGCCCAAGGTGCGCGTCAACGCGGTCAGCGCGGGCCTGATCCGCACCGAGCAGTCGCACCTCCATTACGGCGACGAGGACGGTATCGCCGCGGTGGGGGCGACGGTCCCGCTCGGACGCATGGGCACGCCCGAGGACATCGCGGGCGCGTGCCTCTTCCTCGCCTCCCCGCTCGCCGCATACGTCTCCGGGGCGAACCTGCTCGTGCACGGTGGCGGCGAGCGCCCGGCCTACCTCGATGCCGCCGCGACCTGAGCCGACCTGACGGGGACGTCAGGTTTGACATCACCCGGACGCCCCGGGAGCATGCCGCCATGACCCACCCCCTGGACATGCTCACCGGCGAGGAAATCAGCCTCGCGGGCCGGATCGTGCGGGCCGACGGACGCTTCACCGACGGGTCCCGGTTCGTGCACGTGATCCTGCACGAGCCCGCCAAGGACGTCCTCGCGGCCCGCGACGGCGCGGTGCCGCGTGAGGTCGAGGTCCAGCTCGTCACCGGTCCCCAGCTCGAGCTGGTCGAGATCGTGGTGGACCTGACGGCCGCGACGATCCTCCGCTGGGACGTGATCGAAGGGATGCGCCCGACCCTGCTCTTCGGCGAGTCGGCCCACGCGATCTTCACGACCAAGGAGCACCCCGAGTACGTCGCCGCGCTGGCGCGCCGGGGCATCACCGATGTCGACAACGTGCAGATCGACCCGTGGCCGGCGGGGGCGTTCGGGTACGAGGCCGAGGAGGGCCGCCGCATCGCACGCTGCATCTCGTTCCTGCGCACCGATCCGCAGGACAACGGCTACGCGCGTCCGATCGAGGGCCTGATCGTGCACTTCGACCTCGGCCGCAAGGAGGTCATCGAGGTCATCGACCACGGCGTCGTGACCATGCCCACCCAGCACGCCCGCTACTTCGCGCCCGACCACGAGCCGTTGCGGACCGACCTCAAGCCGCTGGAGATCACCCAACCCGACGGGCCCAGCTTCAGCGTCGACGGCAACCTCGTCGAGTGGCAGAAGTGGTCGCTGCGGCTCACGTTCGATCCGTACGAGGGCCTCGTCCTGCACCAGGTCACCTACGACGACGACGGCCGGGTGCGCCCGATCCTGCACCGCGCGTCGATCACCGAGATGGTCGTGCCCTACGGGGACCCGAGCGAGGTGCAGGGCTTCAAGAACGCCTTCGACGTCGGCGAGTGGGGCCTCGGACGCATGACGCAGTCGCTCACCCTGGGATGCGACTGCCTCGGCGTCATCCACTACTTCGACGCGACGCTCACCAAGGAGGACGGCGAGCCCTACGTCATCGAGAACGCGATCTGCATGCACGAGGAGGACTACGGGATCCTCTGGAAGCACGTGGACCTCTTCGGCGGCACGAGCGAGGTCCGCCGCAGCCGCCGGCTCGTCGTGAGCTTCATCTCGACCGTCGGCAACTACGAGTACGGCTTCTTCTGGTACTTCTACCTCGACGGCAACATCCAGCTGGAGGTCAAGCTCACCGGGATCGTGTCGCCGATGGCGATCGAGCCCGGGACCGAGCCCGCCTACGCCGGGATCGTCGCGCCCGGGGTCGCCGCGCCGAACCACCAGCACCTGTTCAGCGCGCGGCTCGACTTCGACGTCGACGGCACGACGAACGAGGTCTTCGAGGTCGAGGCCGAGCGCGTACCCACCGGACCCGAGAATCCGTGGGGCAATGCCTTCCGCGCCAGGAAGACGCGGCTCGACTCCGAGCTCGCGGCGCGGCGCGAGACCGACTCCGCGACGTCCCGCACCTGGCGGATCGTGAACCCCGAGGCGCGCAACGGGCTCGGCCAACCGACCGCCTACAAGCTGATCCCGACGATGAGCACGCCGACGCTCCTGGCGCAGCCCGAGTCGAGCGTGGCCCAGCGCGCCGGGTTCGCGTGCCACAACCTCTGGGTCACGCCCTATGCGCCCGACGAGCGCCGCGCCGCGGGCAACTACCCCAACCAGCACCCGGGCGGCGACGGCCTCCCCGCGTGGACCGCGGCGGACCGCTCTCTCGTGGGAACCGACGTCGTGGTCTGGTACAGCTTCGGGATCACGCACTTCGTGCGGCCGGAGGACTGGCCGGTCATGCCGGTCGAGTACACGGGCTTCCTGCTCAGCCCCTACGGCTTCTTCGACCGCAACCCCGCGCTCGATGTCCCGCCGTCATCGGCTGGGCACTGCCACCCGGACGAGTAGCGGGGCCGGCGCGAGCGGGAACTACGGGTGCTGACTGCTGACGCTGACGACCTCGCCGGTCATGTAGCTCGAGTAGTCCGAGGCGAGGAACACGATCACGTTCGCGACCTCCCACGGCGTGGCCGCGCGGCCGAACGCCTCCCGGGCGGTCAGCTCCTCGAGCACCTCGTCGGTGGTGACCTTGGCGAGGAACGGGTGCATCGCGAGCGACGGCGCGACCGCGTTCACGCGCACACCGTAGAGCGCGGCCTCCACGGCCGCGCAGCGGGTGAGCGCCATCACCCCGGCCTTCGCCGCGGCGTAGTGGGCCTGGCCGCGCTGGGCACGCCAGCCGAGCACGGACGCATTGTTCACGACGACGCCGGCATGGCGCGGCTGCATGTGTCGCAGCGCGGCGCGCACGCAGCGGAAGGTGCCGTTGAGCGTGACGTCGAGGACCTTGAGCCACTGCTCGTCGGTCATCTCGACGAGGTCGGCGGTCCCGCCGAGCCCCGCGTTGTTGACGACGACGTCGATCGCACCGAGGGCCGCGGCCGCACCGCCGAAGAGGGCCTGCACCTGCTCCTCGACGGTCACGTCGCACGGGAGGGCCGCGACCACGCCGTCGCCGAGCTGCTCGGCGGCCTCGGCGAGGCGGCGCTCGTGCGCGTCGCTGATCACGAGGCGCGCGCCCTCGGCGAGGCACCGCTCCGCCGTGGCGAATCCGATGCCCGTGCCCGCCGCGGCGGTGACGAGCACCGACTTGCCCTCCAGCAGTCCGTGCCCCGGACCGGGCCCGGGCGACTGATCCGGATCAGCCATGACTCACACCACCTTCGGTTCGGGCGGCAGACCGAGCACCCGCTCGCCGATGACGTTGCGCTGGATCTGGTTCGAGCCGCCGTAGATCGTGTCGGCCCGGCTGTAGAGGAACATCGCCTGCGGGAGCGTGAGCTCGTAGGGCAGCTCCTTGGCCACCTGGGACCAGGGCCCGAGCACGTCCATCGCGAGCTCGCCCATCGACCGGTGGAGCTGGCCCCAGAACAGCTTGCCGATCGAGGTCTCGCGCGTGACCTCGCCCTTGCTCAACGCGGTGAGCCCGCGCATCGCGGTGTACCGCATGATCTCGAGCTGGATCCACGTCGCGGCCAGCCGCTGCCGGGTCAGCGCGTCGGACGCGAGCCCTCGTCCACGGGCGGTCGCGAGGATCTCGTGCCACTCGTTCACGAACGCGAGCTGCTGGCCGAGGGTGAGCGCGCCGCGTTCGAACGCGAGCGTGCCCATCGCGACCTTCCAGCCGCCGTTGACCTCTCCGACGACGAGATCGGCACGAGTACGCGCCCCGTCGAAGAAGACCTCGTTGAACTCGGAGGTTCCGGTGATCTGCTCGATCGGGCGGATCTCGATGCCGGGCTGGTCCATCGGGACGAGCAGATAGGAGATCCCGCGGTGGCGGGGCGCGTCGCGGTCGGTACCGCGCGAGCACGAAGCACCACTGGGCCCAGTGCGCCAGTGACGTCCACACCTTCTGCCCGTCGATCACCCATTCGTCGCCGTCGAGCTCCGCGCGCGTCGCGAGGTTCGCGAGGTCCGAGCCCGCGTTCGGCTCCGAGTACCCCTGGCACCAGAGCTCCTCGCCGCTCGCGATCCGCGGCAGGAACCGCTCGCGCTGCTCGTCGGTGCCGAAGTGCAGGATCGTCGGGCCGATGAGTCCCTCGCCCACGAGCCCGACGCGGCCGGGACCGCCCGCCCGCGCGTACTCCTCGTAGAACACGACCTGCTCGAGCAGCGACGCGTCACGCCCGCCGAACTCCACCGGCCACGAGAGACACGTCCAGCCCGCGCACCCGAGCGCCCGCTCCCACTCGAGGCGCTCCTCGAACAACGCGTGCTCGTCGCCGGGCCCGCCGCGCCCACGGACGTGGCGGAACTCGCCGTCGAGCTGGGCAACCAGCCATTCGCGTGCCTCGGCACGGAACGCGTCGAGCTCGGGGGTCGAACGGAGATCCACGGATCAGCGGGGCCGGTAGAAGGGATTCCACGGGTCGTCACGCGCCGCGAGCACCGCGTCGAGGTCGGGGACTCCGCGCGCGCCGTTCGCGAGGGCCTGACGCGTGGCGAGCCGGTTGTTCTCGAAGACGGCCTTCGCGTCTGCCGCGGCCGGGTCGACCCACACCGCGGCGATGATCACGAGCTCGCTGATCCAGTCGCCCGCGACGACGCCGTCGTCGACCGCGTCGGCCACGCCGGCGGCGACCCCGGCCTGCGCGGCACCCCAGGTCATCTCCGCGTGGCGCTCGGTGCGGATGGCGGACTTGTTCACGAAGAGCGTCGGTGGTTGCACCGGGATCCCCGGTCGGATCACCGCGACGAACGGTGCGTGGCCCCGCGACGGGGTCGCCAGCGCCGAGGCCCAGGAGGTGCCCACCGGACCGGACCGCTCGCCGAGCACCGTGTTGATGTGGGCCGCCTCCGTGCCCGAACCGACGTAGCTCTCACCGATCTGCACGGCGGCATGCTGCCAGACGCCGGCGGGCCCCGACGAGCACGGCCGTCGCGGTCGCGGCGAGGGCGACCCCCGCGGCGACCTCGGTCCGGAGTCCCTCGGGCGACTCGCGCTGGATCCGGACGTGGAAACGGTCGAGCCAGCCCGGCAGGGGGTTGACGCCGAAGAAGTACTGGCCGGGCTTGTCCGAATCCAGGATCGCGGCCCCGGCCATCCCCGCGAGCAGCGCCCGGCGGGGTGGCACGCCCGCCACCGTGACCAGCGCGACGGTCGCGAGGCCGAGCAGCCCGTCCCGCTTGGCGACCGTGTAGAAGCCGTCACGATCCAGCGTCGGGTTCCCCCAGTGCGGCGTCATGTCCATCACGACATGGGTGACGACCCCGACGCCGAAGGCCGTGAGCGGGCGCCCGCGCGCCGCGGTCCCCGCGATCGCACCGGCCAGAACGTGATTCGTGATGAACATCGCTCTGGGTAGTGTGCCGCGTCGAACACGGAGTGTCCGCGACGGTCGAGAGGTCCTGAGATGTCGTTCAAGGTCGGAGTCCAGCTGCATCCCCAGGTCGGGACCGTCGACGAGCTCCGCGACGCCTGGAAGGCGGCCGACGCCATGGGCGCCGACAGCATCTGGATCTGGGACCACTTCTTCCCGCTCTACGGCGACCCCGACGCGAACCACTACGAGGCGTACACGCTGCTCGCGGCGATGGCCGTCGACACCGCGCAGGCGCGGCTCGGCGCGCTCGTGACCTGCAACTCGTACCGCAACCCGCAACTGCTGGCCGACATGGCGCGCACCGTCGACCTCCTGAGCCACGGACGGTTCACCCTCGGGATCGGCTCGGGCTGGTTCGAGCGTGACTACACCGAGTACGGCTACGAGTTCGGCACCGCCCCCTCCCGCCTCAAGGACCTCGAGCGGGACCTGCCCCTCATCGCCGACCGGCTCGGCGCCCTCGTCCCGCCACCCGCGGGCGACCTGCCGATCCTGATCGGCGGCAGCGGCGAGAAGGTCACGCTGCGGCTCGTCGCCGAGTACGCGGACGCCTGGAACACGTTCGGACCACCGGAGAGCTACGCACACAAGAATGCCCTGCTCACGGAGTGGTGCGAGAAGAAGGGGCGAGCCGCGCACGAGGTCGAGCGGACCGTCGCGATCCAGCCCAACGAAGTGGACTCGCTCGACGAGTACGTCAGCGCCGGAGCCGAGCACTTCATCGTGATGGTGGGCGCGCCGTACGACCTCACCCCGCTGGAGCACCTCGTCGCCGCACGCGGGTGACGCGTCCCGTCCTGCTCCCGCCGGGCGCGCGGCCGGGCTTCCTCGGACCGCTCGCCGTTCCCGGCGACCTGTGGTGGGTGTGCGTCGAGCCGACGCCGATCGCGGGCATGGGCTATCCGCGCGGCGGGACCTGGGACGCACTCGCGACCGCGGGATTCGTCCACGTGGTGGACCTCACCCGCGACGTCCCCCGCTACGACCCGGAGCCGTTGACCGGCCACGCCACCGCGCTCGCGGATCTCGTCGTCCGTCGCCGCCCGCCCGATCCCGACCGCGACGAGGCGCGCATCCGCGCCGCGGCCGAGATCGTGGTGGACGGGTGGCAGGCGGGTGAGGGCGTCGTGGTGCACTGCCACGGCGGGCGGGGCCGCACCGGCGCCGTGCTCGGGACCGCGCTCGTGCGGCTCGGCCACGAGCCGGACGCCGTGCTCGACTGGCTCCACCGGGTCCAGCGGACCCGGGGGCGCCGCGGCTGGCCCGAGCAGCGCTGGCAGGCCGAGGTCGTCGCCCGCACCCCGGTCGGCACCTGACGGGAGTTCCGCCGCCAAGGAATCGTTGCGTGGGGCCGACGGCACGCTCCGCGCGATTCCGTCAAGGTTCGCGAGTCCCCTGAATCCGATCGCGTACCCCGCCTTGCCGCAGAAGGGTCGATCGGCTATCAAACGGAGCGGCGGAAGTTCTCGTGGAGGCGACCTGGTCGCGCTCCACGTCACCGGACCGTTCCTCGGTCCAAGGAGACCATGCCGAGACCTCACCCGGGAACCCATCCCACGCGTCGCGCCCGTCGCGCGACGCTTCTCGGGTTCACGGCCCTCGCGGCCGCCGCCGCGCTGGCGGGGCTGACCACGGCCCCGGTGGACGCACCGCGGGTCGCCCACGGGCTGCTCCCGCGCACCAAGGCCCCGTCACATCTCGTCGAGCGGCGCGCCGCCGCCCGCACCCCCGACGCCACGAGCACGACGAGTGTGCCGGCGTCCTCGCGACCGGCGGCGCCGCCCCCGGTCGAGACCGTCCTGCACTCGCCCGTGGACGTCCCCGATCCGAGTGTCCGCCTCCCGATCGCGGTGATGGGCCGCATCCAGATCCCCAAGATCGGCCTCGACGTGGAACTGCGGGACCAGATCACCCAGGAATCGATCGACCTCGGACCATCGCACTGGCCGGGTACCGCGACGCCGGGCTCCGAGGGCAACGCGGTGATCGCCGGCCACCGCAACAGCCACAGCGCGCCGTTCCACGATCTGGGCAACCTGGCGCCGCGTGACGCCATCGTGCTCGTGGACGCCTACGGGCGGACCTTCACCTACGCCGTCACCGAGATGTTCGTGGTGGCGCCCGACGCGATGTGGATCACCGAGCAGGCCAGCGGACACACGCTGACCCTGTTCACGTGTCACCCCATCGGGTCCGACGCCCAACGGCTCGTCGTCCGCGCCACGCTCCTCTGACTCACGCCTGATTTCCCGGGCCCCCACGGCCGGGGTTCGGTAGGGTCCAGTCAACGCGGGAGTCCGGTGCGCCGGGCTGAGAGGAGGGCACGCAGCCCTCGACCGTCCGAACCTGATCCGGGTCATGCCGGCGCAGGGAGCCTCGTTCGCGACCTTCCTGCTCCGGCCGAGGAGCGTGTGATGCGAGCGATCGTGATGGCGGGCGGCGATCCGCCCGACGCCGTGTGGCAGGACGTGCTCTCGGCGGACGCGATCGTCGTCGCCGCCGACTCGGGCATCGAGCACGCCGACGCACTGGGCCGCACCGCCGACCTCCTCGTCGGCGACCTCGACTCGATCCGGCCGGACCGGCTGGACCGTGCGGTCGCCGAGGCGACCCTCATCGAGCGATACCCGGCGGACAAGGACGCCACCGACCTCGAGCTCGCGATCGCAGCGGCACGCCGGCTGGGTGCCGATGCGGTCACGGTGGTGGGCGCCGGTGGCGGGCGGCTCGACCACTTCCTCGCCAACGTGCTCGTCCTGGCGAATCCGGCCTGGGCGGATCTCGCGGTCGACGCCCTCATCGGCCCCGCTCGCGTCTGCGTCGTGCGCGACGCGGTCACGCTGGGCGGCACGCGGGGGAGCCTCGTCACCCTCCTCGCGGTGGACGGGCCCGCGACGGGTGTGACCACCACCGGTCTGCGCTGGGTGCTCACCGACGCCGAGCTCGTGGCCGGGTCGTCCCGGGGGGTCAGCAACGAGCTCGTCGACCCCGTTGCCACGATCACCGTGCGGGCGGGCGTGCTGCTCGCCATCCAACCGACCGGAGGCCGACCCGGATGACGCGGACCCGAATCCTCGTCGGCGCCCTCGCCGCGCTCGCACTCGCCATGACCGCGACCGCCTGCACCGGCGGGAGCGGCGACCGGACCGTCACCGTCGTCACCCACGACTCCTTCGCCGTCTCGAAGCCGGTGCTGCGCGCGTTCACCGCCCAGACCGGCTGGAAGGTGAGGATCCTGAAGAACGGCGACGCTGGTGCGGCGCTCAACCAGGTCGTTCTCACCAAGGGTGCGCCGCTCGGCGACGTCTTCTTCGGCGTGGACAACACGTTCCTCACCCGAGCGCTCGACCAGCACGTCTTCGCCGAGTTCCACCCCCACGGCCTCGACCGGGTGCCCGCGTCGCTCCAGCTCGACGACACGCACCACGCGACGCCCATCGACTTCGGCGACGTGTGTGTGAACGACGACCGGCGCTTCTTCGCCTCCCGCTCCGAGCGCCCGCCGAAGACGCTCGAGGACCTGACGAAGCCCGAGTACAAGAACCAGCTGGTCGTCGAGAACCCCGCGACGTCCTCCCCCGGCCTCGCGTTCATGGCCGCGACCGTCGCGCACTTCGGCGACCGCTGGCTCGACTACTGGGACGCGCTCCGCGCCAACGGCGTGAAGGTGGTCGACGGGTGGGAGGCCGCGTACAACGGCGAGTTCTCGGGCGCGGCCGGCAGCAAGGGCGACCGCCCCCTCGTCGTCAGCTACGCCTCGAGCCCACCGGCGGAGGTGTACTTCTCGGACCCGCAACCGAGCGAGAGCCCGGTCGGCAACCTCGACGCCACGTGCTTCCGCCAGGTCGAGTTCGCGGGCGTGCTCCGCGGCGCCGCGCACCCGGCCGGTGCCCGGGCGCTCGTCGACTTCATGCTGGCCTCGCGGTTCCAGCGGGACCTGCCGCTGTCGATGTTCGTCTTCCCGGCGGTGCGCGACACCCCGCTCCCGGCCGTGTTCACGAAGTTCGCGTCGGTCCCGGCACACCCCTTCACGCTCACGCCGGACGACATCGGGCGGCACCGCACGATCTGGATCGAGCAGTGGACCGCTCACGTGCTGCGGTGAGCACCCGTGCCGGCCGTGGGTTGCTCGTCGGCCTCCCGCTCGCGTTCCTCGCGGTCTTCTTCCTCTGGCCGGTCGCCGCGATCCTCGGTCGGGGCCTGATGCGGAGCGGCTCGCTCGACCTGCGACCGGTCGGCGACGTCCTCCGCGATCCGTCGCTGCGACATGTCGCGTGGTTCACGGTCTGGCAGGCCGCGCTGTCGACCCTCGTGACCCTCGCCGTGGGCCTGCCACTCGCGGGCGTGGTGAGCCGCGTCCGGTTCCCCGGCCGGGTCCTCGTCCAGGCGCTGGTCGTGGTGCCCTTCGTGCTGCCGACGATCGTGGTGGCCACGGCGTTCCGCTCGCTCGGCGTCGAGCGCTCGCTGGTCGCGATCGTGGCCGCGCACTGCTTCTTCAACGTCGCCGTGGTCGCACGTGTCGTCGGCACGACGTGGAGCGGACTCGACCGCCGCGAGGAGGACGCGGCACGCGTGCTCGGCTCCGGGCCGGTGCGGACCTTCCTCCGAGTCACCCTCCCGGCGCTCCGACCGTCGATCGCCGCGGCCGCGTCGGTGGTCTTCCTGTTCTGCTTCACGTCGTTCGGCGTGATCCTCGTGCTCGGTGGTCCGCAGTACGCAACGCTCGAGACCGAGATCTACCGTCAGACCGCCCAGCTGCTGGACCTGCGCACCGCGGCGGCGTTGTCGGTCGTGCAGCTGGTCGCGGTGCTCGCCGTCCTCGCGGTGGCGGGGGCCCTCGCCGGGCGGGCCCGGCCGACCCGGGTCCGTCCGCCCGAACCGCGCCCACTCGCCGGGGCGGCACCGCGACTCGCGGCCGCCGCCGCCGTCCTGCCGGCAGTGGTGCTGATCACCGCCCCGACGGTCGAGCTGCTGCGCCGCTCGCTGGCCGACGACGCCGCCGGCTACCGGCAGATCGCGACCGTGCCGCTCGGCGCCGGACACTCTCCGCTCCACGCGATCGGGACTTCCCTGGTGATCGCGGCCACGGCGGTCCTGATCGCGGTGCCCCTCGGGCTCGCCCTCGCGACCGCGCTCACCCACCGCGGTCGCGCGGGCCGGCCGGCCCGGCTCACCGAGGTTCTCGTGTTGCTCCCGCTCGGCGTCTCGGCCGTGACCGTCGGCTTCGGCTTCCTGATCGTGTTCGACGCACCGCCGATCGACCTGCGCACGTCGTGGTGGATCATCCCGATCGCCCATTCCGTCGTGGCGCTGCCGTTCGTGGTGCGAGCGACCGTCCCCGCGCTGGCGTCGATCGATCCGCACGTCCGCGAGGCGGCGGCCGTCCTCGGCGCGGGTCCGGTCCGCGTCTGGCGCGCGGTCGATCTCCCCGTGGTCCGGCGCGCCGCGGTCGTCGCCGGCGCGTTCGCCTTCGCCATCTCCCTCGGGGAGTTCGGCGCCACGCTCTTCATCGTGCGACCCGACACCATGACGATCCCGGTCGCGATCTACCGCTTCCTCGGCCGGCCGGGCGCGACCAACGTGGACCAGGCGATGGCGCTGGCCGTGGTCCTGATGGCCCTGACCGGAGCGGCCGCCCTGCTCGCGGACCGCGCGTTCTCGACCCGGAGCCGATGATGCTGACCGTGGCGGGACTGTCCGTCCGCTACGGGATGGTGCTCGCGGTCGACGGCCTGGACCTCGTCGTCCCCGACGGCGAGATCGTCGCGATCCTCGGCCCGAGCGGCAGCGGGAAGTCGAGCGTGCTCCGCGCCGTCGCCGGGCTCGAGCCCGTCGCGGCGGGCACCGTGCACTGGGACGACACGGACCTCACGGCCATTCCGCCGCACCGGCGTGACTTCGGGTTGATGTTCCAGGATCACGCCCTGTTCGGGCACCAGGACGTCGCCGCCAACGTCGGGTTCGGACTGCGCACGCGCGGCTGGTCGGCGGCCGACCGCCGCGCCCGGACCACCGAGATGCTCGCCCTCGTCGGGCTCGCCGGCGCCGGCGCGCGGGCCGTCGACCGACTCTCCGGCGGCGAGCAGCAGCGGGTGGCCCTCGCACGCGCCCTTGCCCCCGCCCCACGCCTGCTCATGCTGGACGAGCCGCTCGCCTCGGTGGACCGGGAGCGGCGCGCCGCGCTCGGTGGCGACCTTCACCGCATCGTGCGGACTGCGCGCACCGCGACCCTCCTCGTGACCCACGATCTCGACGAGGCCTTCACCCTTGCCGACTCGGTGGTGGTGCTCGACGCCGGACGGGCCGTGCGCGCGGGGCCGGCCGAGGAGGTCTGGCGCGATCCGGGATCGGTGGTGGCGGCGCGCTTCCTCGGCGTCACGACCGATCTGGCGCTCGTCGGCGACGGCCGGACCGTCGCCACACCGTGGGGTCCGCTCGCATCCGCGATCCACGGCCCCGTCACCCTCGGGCTGCGTCCCGCGCACCTGCGGATCCAACCCGGCGCCGCCGTCCCCGGCACCGTCCGGAACGTCTGGTTCCACCTCGACCACTACGCGGTCGAGGTCGAAACGGCGTTCGGGCGCATGACGGCGGCGGCACCCGCGCGACCCGCGCTCGGATCTCCGGTCACGGTCGCCGCCGACCTGAACGCCGCGATGATCTTCACCGCGTAGTGTCGATCGGCGTGCCGACGACTCCGCCTCCCGTACGCGTGGGCCTCGCGGGCGCGGGTCCCTGGGCGCGTGCGGTGCACGCGCCCCTGCTCGCGGCCGGCCCCGAGACAGAGCTCGCCGGCGTCTGGTCCCCCACCGCCGAGCACGCCGCGGTGGTCGCGGCGCAGCACGGCGTCCCCGTGTTCGGAACGTTCGACGATCTGCTCGGTGCCGTCGACGCGGTCGCGCTCGCGGTCGTGCCGGCCGCCCAGCCCGACCTCGCGGTGCGGGCGGCGGACGCGGGCAAGGCGCTCCTGCTCGAGAAGCCGCTCGCGCTCGACGTGGCCGGCGCGCAGCGCGTCGCGAGCGCGGTCGCGGCCAACCAGGTCGGCTCGATCATGCTGCTGACGTACCGCTTCGCCGACGTCGTGCGCGAGTTCCTCGCGGAGGCGCGGACCTTCACCACCCACGGCGCCCGCGCCTGCTTCATCTCCGGGGCGTTCCTCGGCGGAGCGTTCGCCGGGGGCTGGCGGCTGGAGCAGGGCGCACTGCTCGATGTCGGACCCCACATCCTCGATCTCGTCGAGGCGGCGATGGGGCCGGTCGTGGACATCCGGGGTCAGGGCGACCCGGTCACGTGGGTCGACCTGCTCCTCACCCACGAGTCCGGCGCGCACAGCAGCGTCACACTCTCGTGCGCCAGCGCGATCGAGCCGAGCCGGACCGAGGTCGAGGTCTACGGCCGGGAACGCTCGCTCGCGGTCGACGCCCGGGCCGGCGCCCGCGCCGAGTCCTTCGCCCGGGTCCGCGCCGAGCTCGCGCACGTGGCGCGTACGGGAGACGCTCATCCCTGCGACGCGGCCCGCGGCCTGGTCCTGGCCGAGCTCGTCGCGCGCGCGACCGACGCCCTCCGGTCGTGACCGCGGTCGTCGTCGGCGTCCTCGCGCTCGCGGCACTGCTCGGGATCGCGATGGGCGGCCGCCACCTCTACCTGCGGGTCGATCGGCCACGGGGGATCAACTGCTCGCTGCGCGCGCTGCACGGCAGCATCCCGGGACTCACGGGACGGTTCCGGGCGGGGTACGCGGGACCGGAGCCAGGTCGCCTCCTGTGGCGGCGGGTCGCGTGGCCGGATCCGGCGGTCACGATCCCCGTCGGCGCGGTCCGCCTCGAGCGCGAGCGGCGGCCGGTCGCCGGGGAGCGACTCGTGGTCCCGGCGTCGTTCATGATCGTGCCGGTCGAGCTCGACGGCGACGTCGTCCTCGAGCTGGCGCTCCCGCGCACCCGCCGACGCCGTCTCGTCGACCTCCTGAGCGGCGGTTCGGGCCTCGGTCCGGGCGCGACGCGCCGGTAGCCTCCGCCGCGTGACCCGCGAGCCCCTCGACGTCGTCGTCGTCGGCGGCGGCCACAACGGCCTGGTCGCCGCCGGCCTGCTCGCGAAGCGCGGCGCGCGCGTCACGGTCCTCGAGCGGCGCACGACCGTCGGCGGTGCCGCGGTCTCGGAGCACCCGTGGGGACCCGACTACACCGTCACGTCGCTCTCGTACGTCGTGAGCCTCATGCCCCCGGCGATCGTGCGGGAGCTCCGGCTCGACCGGCACGGGTACCGGATCCACCCGCAGGGGCCGTACTTCGCACCCCGGGCTGACGGCCGTGCCCTCCGACTCCCCGCGGACACCGCCGCCCGCCGCGCGTCCATCGCCCAGTTCTCGGCGCGCGACGCCGACGCCTACGACGACTGGGAGCGATGGTTGGGCGGCCTCGCGCGCCTGCTCGGACCGCTGCTCACCGAGACGCCGCCCCGACTCGGCTCGCACCACCTCCGCGACCTCCTGGCGCAGGGTCGCCTCGGCTGGACCGCCCGCCGGTGGGACGAGCGCGCCGTCGCCGATCTCACGCGGCTGTTCACCACGAGCATCGCCGACCTGCTCGAGGACCACTTCGAGTCCGACCCAATGCGCGGCGTGCTCTCGGTGAGCGGCGTCATCGGCACGTGGGCCGGTCCCCGCTCGGCCGGCACGGCCTACGTGATGGCGCACCACCAGATCGGCGACGTCGGCGACGGCGCCCTCGGCGCGTGGGGCTTCCCCGAAGGCGGGATGGGCGCGGTCACCGCCTCCCTGAGGGCCGCGGCGGAGTCGTTCGGGGCGCGCGTGCGCACCGACACCCCCGTCGCGCGGATCCTCGTGAGCGACGGCCGGGCCCGAGGCGTGATGACCGAGTCCGGCGAGGAGCTCGACGCCGACATCGTGATCGCGGCCACGCACCCGCAGATCACGTTCCTCCGCCACCTCGACCCGGCCGACCTCCCGGACGAGTTCGTCGCGGACCTGCGGCGCTGGAAGACGCGCAGCGGGACCGTGAAGGTCAACCTCGCGCTCGACCGGCTGCCCGAGTTCCTTGCCGCGCCCGGCTTCGATCCCGACGTGCACGGCGGGACCATCGTGCTCGCGCCGAGCCTCGACCACGTCGAGCGGGCATTCCAGGACGCGGTGGCCGGGCACGCCGCGGCCGCGCCGTTCGCCGACATCTGCATCCCGTCGGTGTTCGACCGGACGCTCGCCCCGGCGGGCCACCACGTGATGTCGATGTTCACCCAGTGGGTCCCGTCGGAGTGGTCGCACGAACCGCACCGCGACGAGCTCGACATCTATGCCGACCGGGTCGTCGCCGAGGTCGAGGCGGTCGCGCCGGGGTTCACCGAATCGATCCTGCACCGCCAGGTGATCGGGCCCTACGACCTGGAGCACACGTACGGGCTCGTCGGCGGGAACATCTTCCACGGCGAGCTCTCGCCGTCGCAGCTGTTCCACCTGCGGCCCGCCCCCGGCTACGCCGACTACCGCACGCCGATCGCCGGGCTGTACCAGGCGTCGAGCGCCACCCACGGCGGGGGTGGGGTGACCGGCATCCCGGGGCTCAAGGTCGTGGACGCGATCGAACACGACCGGCGGCGCGGTGCGGCCCGGCGCACGAGGCGCGCCTGAGGCTCAGACGGTCGCGTCGAGCGCCGCGCCGAACGCGGCGAGCGCGCGGTCGATCTCGGCCTCGGTGACGACGAGCGGTGGCATCCACCGCAGCACGTTCCCCGCGGTCCCCGCGTTCATCAGCAACAGCCGGCCGCGGTCGCGGCAGTGGGTGGCCACCTCGGTCACGCGCAGCGGGTCGGGGGCACCGTCGGTGCCGACGATCTCGACGCCCACCATGAGCCCCGGACCGCGGATCTCGCCGACCCCGGGATGGCGCCGCGCGATCTCGGACAACCCGGCGCGCAGCTGCTCGCCGCGCGCGACGACGTCGTCGAGGAACCCCGGCGCGGTGAGCACGTCGATGGTGGCGAGCGCGGCCGCGCACCCGATCGGGTTGCCGCCGTAGGTCCCACCGTGCGAACCCGTCGGCCACCGACTCATGATCCCGGCGGGCGCACCGATGGCCGAGATGGGGAACCCGGAGGCAATGCCCTTCGCCATCACGATGACGTCGGGATCGATCCCGGCCGCCTCGATCGCGAACATCGATCCCGTCCGCCCGAACCCGGACTGGACCTCGTCGGCGACGAAGAGGATCCCGTGCTGGACACACCGCGCGTGGAGCCCCCGGAGGAACGCGGCCGGCGCGGGCAGGTACCCGCCCTCACCGAGGACCGGCTCGATGACGACGGCCGCCGTCTCGGACGGCGCGGTCTGTGCCACCAGCAGGAGGTCGAACGCGGCGAGCGCCCGCTCCACCGCCTCCGGCTCGTCGACGCGGTCGCGGAACGGATACGGGAACGGCGCGACGAACACCCCACTCGGCAGCGGCTGGTAGCCGCTGCGGTACCCGGTCTTGGACGTGGTCATGGCCATCGTGAGATGCGACCGCCCGTGGAACGACCCCTGGAACACGATCACGTTCGGGCGGCCCGTCGCGTGCTTCGCGAGCTTCACCGCGGCCTCGGTCGCCTCCGCGCCCGAGTTGGCGAAGAAGAACGAGTCGATCCCTGCGGGCGTGATGCTTGCGAGCCGCTCGGCGAGCTGATCGAGGAGCGGGTGGCGGTAGCAGTTCACCTGCGCGTGGATGAACCGCGCCGCCTGCTCCTGGATCGCGGCGACCACCTGTGGATGGCAGTGGCCGGTGCTCGTGACCGCGATACCGCTCGTGAAGTCGAGGTACTCGGTGCCGTCCTCGGTCGTGACCGTGCACCCGGAACCCGAGACGACCGGGAGGTCGGTGACCTGGAACCACACGTCCGCGAGATGTCCACCCATCGCCGCAGACTACGTGCCGGTCTCCGGTCGCAGTCTCGTGAGCGGGCGCCCGCCGGTCCAGGGCGCGGCATCCCCGGGGACGAACCGCCCGGTCCCGAACGGCTCGTGGGCGATGCGGTCGCGCGCGAAGCGTTCGGCCGCCCGACCCGGCGGGTCCCCGGTGGCCCGGGCCCGGTCGAAGACGCGCGCCGTCGTCTCCTCGATGCGCGCCGCGGCGCCGACGGCGCGCTCGCGGGAGTAACCGACGAGCTCCTCCGCGATGTTGAGGATCCCGCCGGCGTTCACCACGAAGTCCGGCGCGTAGAGGATCCCGCGGGCCGCCAGCGCGTCGTCGACGTCAGGCGTCGCCAGCTGGTTGTTCGCCCCGCCGCAGACGACCTCGCACCGCAGCTGGTCGACCGCCTCGCGGTCCACCGCGCCGCCGAGGGCGCAGGGGGCGAACACGTCGCCGGGCTGCTCGATCAACCGCTCGGGGTCGACGGCGGTCGCGCCCGTCTCGCGCGCGACGGCGTCCGCGCGCGCCCGGTCGACGTCTGCGATGACGACGGAGGCACGCTCGGCCACGAGCAATCGGGTGAGCCCGGATCCGACCTTGCCCGCGCCCTGCACGAGCACCTGCCGATCTCCGAGCGACCGCGTGCCCCAGCGCTCGGTCGCGGCGGCGCGCATCCCGGCCAGCACGCCGAGCGCCGTGATCGGCGACGGGTCGCCCGACCCTCCGGCGGACTCGCTCACGCCGGTGACCCAGGGGGTGACGCGTGCGATGCCGTCCATGTCGGCCGTCGTGGCGCCGACGTCCTCCGCCGCGAGGTACCGGCCACCCAACTCGTGGATGACACGACCGAGGAACGCGAGCTGCTCCGGGGTGCGGGCCCGGCGGGGGTCCTCCCAGAGCACGACCGCCTTCCCGCCGCCCTGGTGGAGTCCGGCAGCCGCGGCCTTGAGCGACATCGCCTCCGAGAGCCGCAGCACGTCGGCCACCGCTTCGGCCTCGGTCGCGTAGTGCCAGAAGCGGATACCACCGAGCGAGGGACCGAGGACGGTGGAGTGCACCGCGATCACGACCCGCATTCCGGTGGGCGCGTCGGCGGCGAACACGACCTGCTCGTGGCCGCGCGCCGCCATGGTGCCGGTGACGTCGACGGTGGCTCCCGATCGCTCAGTCGCCGTCGGCGGGGGCCGGGTCGAGCTCGAGCGCCAGCGAGTTCACGCAGTAGCGCATCCCGGACGGACGCGGCCCGTCGGGGAACACGTGGCCGAGATGGCCGCCGCACCGCGCGCAGGTGATCTCGGTGCGCACCATGCCGTGCGAGGTGTCGGTCGTCTCGACGATCGCCCCCTCGTGTGCCGCGGCCCAGAACGACGGCCAACCGCTCCCCGAGTGGAACTTGGTGTCCGAGGGGAACAGCTCGGCGCCGCAGCCGGCGCAGCGATACACGCCGGCAATCTCGGTGTCGTTGTACTCGCCGGTGAACGCTCGCTCGGTGGCCGCCTGGCGGAGCACGGCGAACCGGTCCGGGCTCAACCGCTCCCGCCAGTCGTCGTCGGTCAGCGTCGTCGGGTCCTCGTCCATGCGGGCCAGGCTACGGGGCCCCTCCCACGGCCGGTGGGCAGCCATCTCCACACAATCTCCACAGGTCGGGCCGCAACCCCTCAGCGGCCGGTTCCTAACCTGGGACCGATGCATCGCACCGGAGCGGTTTCCGACCTCGACCGGCTCGCCGGTCCCGGCGGCCGCCCCGGCCCGGCCGACCGGTCCGGCCGGCGCCTCCGAGGCACTCGATGAGCGGCGTGCCCGCCGCGGTGGCACCCGTCGCGCGCACCATCCTCGTGGTCGAGGACGAAGCCCCGATCGCGGATGCCGTCGCGGCCCGTCTCCGATCCGAGGGCTACCAGGTGGAGATCGCCGGCGACGGTCCGAGTGGGGTCGCCCGCTGCGCCGCCCTGCACCCCGACCTCGTCGTCCTCGACCTCATGCTCCCCGGGCTCGACGGGCTCGAGGTGTGCGAGCGGATCCAGGCCCACCACCCGGTCCCTGTCCTCATGCTGACGGCCCGGGACTCCGAGCACGACCTCCTCCTCGGACTCGGTGTCGGCGCCGACGACTACATGACCAAGCCGTTCAGCAGCCGCGAGCTGGTCGCGCGCATCCATGCACTGCTCCGGCGCGTCGAGCGGTCGCGCCGGGTGGCCGGGCCCGGTCGCGTGGAGCGCATCGACCTCGACGGGCTCGTCATCGACACGCTCGGCCGTCGCGTGCACCGCGACGACGAGACCGTGCACCTCACGCCGACCGAGTTCGACCTGCTGCTGTTCCTGGCCGAGTCGCCCGGCGAGGTGTTCACCCGGGAGGACCTCCTCGGCGCGGTGTGGGGCTACGACGTCCCGTCCGGCGTGCGCACCGTCGACTCCCACGTGCGCGCGTTGCGCCGCAAGCTCGGCAACGACCTGATCCGCACCGTCCACGGTGTGGGGTATGCCCTCGACGTGGTCGGGTGAGGCACGTGCCCCAGGTCCCCCACGTTCCCGACCGCCCGCTCGACGCGGTCACCTCGATCAAGGTCAAGCTCGCCACGCTCATCGTCGGCGCGGTGGGCATCACGGTCTTCGTGTTCTGGTTCGGCATCCGGATCGTGCACGTCTGGCCGAGCGTCGCCGGAGCCAGCGCGGCCGCCGTCGCCCTCCTGCTCGTGCGGCGCATGGCGCGAGGCATGACGTCACCGTTGCGCGAGATGGCAGTCGCGACCCAGGCGATGGCCAAGGGCGACTACTCGCAGCGGATCACCGCCACATCCCACGACGAGGTCGGGCGACTGGCGACGGCGTTCAACCGGATGGCGGGCGAGCTCGCCGAGACCGACCGCCTGCGACGGGACCTCGTGGCGAACGTGAGCCACGAGCTGCGTACCCCGCTCACCGCGCTCCAGGCGACGCTCGAGAACCTCGTCGACGGCGTGGCCCTGGCCGACGCCGCGACCCTCTCCACGATGCTCACCCAGGTCGAGCGACTCGGTCGCCTGGTGACCCAGCTGCTGGACCTCTCCCGCCTCGAGGCCGGCACGGTCCCGCTCGACCGTCACGCGTTCGCGGTCGAGCCGGTGCTCGCCCACGCGGTGCGCGAGCAGGAGCTGAGCCAGCCCGGTGTCCCGATCGAGATGACGATCGAGGACGGCGACCTCGCCGCCGACGGCGACCCCGAGCGCGTGCACCAGGTCGTCGCGAACCTGCTGGAGAACGCGGTGCGGCATTCGCCCCAGGGCGCGTCCGTGCAGGTCCGCGCCCGTCGCACCGACACCGGCGTGACGATCGAGGTCCTCGACGAAGGCCCCGGCATCGCGCCGGACGACGCGAGCCGGGTCTTCGAACGCTTCTACCGCGCCGACCCGGCGCGGGCGTCCAGCGACGGCGGCGCCGGCCTCGGCCTCGCCATCGCCCGTTGGATCGTCGACCTGCACGGAGGCGACATCCACCCCGAGCCACGCGAGCCCCACGGGTGCCGCATGGTCGTGACCCTTCCCCGTGCCACCGCCATCTGGCCCGACCCCGAGGAGATCACTCGATGAAGTTCGCCACCGTGGAAGACGCCCTGCGCCGGATCCGCCGGGGAGAGATGGTCCTCGTGGCCGACGACGAGGACCGCGAGAACGAGGGCGATCTCACGATGGCCGCGGAGTGGGTGTCCCCCGAGGCCGTCAACTTCATGCTGCGCTGGGCGCGCGGGCTGGTGTGCATGCCGACCCACGCCGAGTACCTCGACCGGCTCGAGATCCCGCCGATGGTTCCGCCCGCCGTCGCCGGCGCCGACACCGCGTTCTCCATCTCGATCGACCACTGCGACTCGGGGAGCGGCATCGGTGCCGCCGATCGGGCGCACACGGTCCGCCGCTTCCTCGATCCCGAGGCCAGGGTCGCCGAGTTCGTCCGGCCCGGCCACGTCTTCCCGCTGCGCGCCCGTGACGGCGGCGTGCTCGAGCGTCGTGGCCACACCGAGGCCGCGGTCGACCTCGCCCGACTCGCGGGGCTCCCGCCGGTCGCGGTCATCTGCGAGGTGCTCCATGACGACGGCTCGCCGGCGCGCCTGCCCTTCCTCGAGCTGTTCTCCGAGGAGCACCGGATCGCGATGATCACGGTCGCGCAGATCGTCGAGCACCGCGAGCAGATCGGCGACACCGCCGACCCCGCCGCCGCATCGAACCGCGCGCCGCTGCTCCTCTGAGGGCGTCGGTCGCGCCCCTCAGGCGTCGGGCGGCTCGCCGATCTCGCGCAGCGCGGCCGCGATCGCGCCGCGCAGGCGCCGCGCCGTCGCCGGCGCGAGTTGCGCGACGAGCCCGTACCCGGCTCCCCCCTGCTCCTCGAGCGTCAGGCTGACGCGCGGCTCACCGTCGTCGGACGCATCCGGATCGTCGGTCAGGCCGACCATCCACGACACCGGTGGACGCTCCTCGTCCGGCGGATGGTCGTCCAGGGCATCGTCGATCGACCGGCGCATCGCCCGACGCTACCGCCGGGTCCCGTCCAGGGCCGGCGCCCCAGGACGGCCGCGAGCCGCGTGGTGGCGTCGGCGCCGGGCGCGACCTCGACCCGGGGTCGGTCGTCACGTCGTGAGCGACACGACCAGCAGTGCCTGGGCGACGTGGTAGGTGACGATGATCGCCAGCGGCTGCCACGACCGGCTCCGGACGAAGCGGTCCTCGCCGATGAAGGCGTCGGACGCCATGAAGAGCAGCGCCCCGACCGCGCCCACCGCGTTGCCCGACGCGACCGCGCTGCTGACCATCACCAGGATCGTCAGCACGTAGGCGACCACGGGCGCGACGAGCGCGCTCGTGGCCGCCGGCGCGCAGGCCGCGCACCAGCCGGGTCCCGAGCACCGCGGCCAGGAGCACGACCGGGATCGCGAGGGCCCAGTTGCCGTCGGTGACGAGCGAGAACCCGACCACGTACGCGACGTGCGCCAGCAGGAACGACGCCAGGCCGGGCACGAACGCGTCCTTCGGCAACATCAGGAAGACGTCGCCGAACAGCGAGAGCACCAGCGCGACCACGAACCACGCGCGCATGCCTCCCGACGTGGGGTCGAGGGTGAGCGCCGCGGCGATCATCAGCGCCAGCGTCAGCGGCTTGCACACGTAGATCCCGACGCGCGCGTCACGGACGACCGAGACCCAGTTGCCCAGCGCGACGACACCGGCCGCGACCAGCAGGGCGGTCGCGACCGCGTTCATCGATCGCTCGGCGACGGCATCGTGTCACGATAGGCGACGTGCCCCTTCCTGAACGCCTGCGCGGCGCGCTCCGCGCCGGCGCCGAGATACAGCGTCGGTCCGCCGCGATCCGTGGCGGCAATCTCGCGGCCGCGATCAGCATGCGGACCTTCCTCGCGCTGTTCCCGATCGCGATCCTCGCCATCGGGGTCATCGGGCTCGCGGGCGGCGACCCGAGCACGGTGGGCCGGAACCTCGCGCACGCGCTCGGGATGGGTCAGGACTTCGGACGGACGATCGGCCGGAGCGTCCAGACCGCCGAGGGCGCGCGGCTCACGTCGAGCATCGTCGGCATCGTGGGGCTGATCTGGACCGGCACCGGGCTGAGCACGGCGATGAGCGCGGCATGGGATACGGCGTGGGACACCCAGGGCGGCTCGCTCCGGGGGCGGGCATTCGGTGCGGTCTGGCTGATCGGCGGTCTGGCGTTCCTCGCCGCGACCGTGGGTCTCGGCGTGCTCCTGCACCGGGCGGACGTGCTCCTCGAGCTCGGCGTCCTCGGAGGGGTCCTGGCGAGCGCGCTGTTCCTCTTCTGGACCGCGCTCCTCCTCCCCACGCGGAGCATCCCGTGGCGCGACATGGTGCGACCGGCGCTGCTCGGCGGCGTCGCGCTCGAGGTGCTGCGCGACCTCGGGGCCACGATCGTGCCGGCACTGGTCCGGCGGTCCTCGACCGCCTACGGCGCGATCGGCGCGACGTTCGCGATGCTCATCTGGCTGCTCGTCATGGGACGGGTCGTGGTCTACGTCGCCGTCTACGAGCGCTACCGGCTGGAGGCCCGCGTCACGGGCTGAGGCGCCGGATGCTCCATCCTTCCGGCGTGCGCCGGTACTCCACACGGTCGTGCACGCGGTCGGCGCGGTTGCGCCAGAACTCGAAGCGGTCGACGACGATCCGGTAGCCACCCCAGTGCTCCGGGCGTGGCACGACACCCGAAAAGCGCGCCTCGGCCTCGCGCACCTGCGCCTCGAGCGTGGCCCGGTCGGGGACCGGCTCGCTCTGGTGCGACGCCCAGGCCCCGATCTGGTGTCCGCGGGGGCGGTGCGCGAAGTACGCGTCGCTCTCCTCGGCGTCGACGCGCTCCGCGGCGCCTTCCACCCGGACCTGGGCGTCGAGCGCCGGCCAGTACAACACCGCCGCGACGGCAGGGTTGGTGGCGAGCGCGGCGCCCTTCCTCGACCGGTAGTTCGTGTAGAAGACGAGCCCTCGGTCGTCGACGCCGCGCAGCAGGACGACCCGCGCCGACGGCGTGCCGTCAGTGTCCACCGTCGCGACCGTCATCGCCGCCGCCCGGTCGCCCGTCGCCGCGACCGCCGCCGCGTACCAGCGGTCGAGCTGCTCGAACGGATCCGGCGCGACGGTGTGCTCGTCGAGCGGTGCGAGCGGATCGTCGGACATGACCCGACGGTACCGCCGATCCCCGACCGGGCCGCCCACCGGCCACACGACGGGTACTTGCCCGTGGGCCTCCGACCCGGGAGAATCGGGACATGGCCTTCCACCACCTCGCGATCGCGACCCGTGACCTCGCCGCCACCCACGACTTCTACACCGAGGCGATGGGGTTCACCCTCGACCGCGTCAACGTCGCGCCCACGCCGGACGGCGGCTGGGCCCGGCACGCGTTCTACGACACCGGCAACGGCGAGATGATCGCGTTCTGGGACATCCACGAGGACCCGACGATCGGTGAGTTCGACGCGTCGATCTCGAAGGGGCTCGGCCTTCCCGAGTGGACCAACCACATCGCGTTCGACGCGCCGACGCTGGAAGACCTCGCGGGCGCACGGGACCGCTGGCTCGCGGCCGGCCACTACGTCTACGAGATCGACCACGGCTGGTGCACCTCGATCTACACCACGGACCCCAACGGGATCATGGTGGAGTGGTGCAGCACCACCGCAGCCACGACCGACCAGGTGCGGGACGACGCGCGCCGGCTGCTCACCGACCCGCACCCGCCCCTCGAGGACGCGCCCGAGGGCGTGCTCTACTCCCCCACCAGCGCCACCGTCTGACGCCCGCTCAGGCGATCACGCCGGTCGCGCGCAGCTCCGCGCACGACTCCTCGCTGAGCCCGAGGCAGCGCCCGGAGGACGGCGTCGGTGTGCTCACCCAGCGCGGGGCCGACCGAGCGCACCCGTCCGGGGGTCCGCGACCAGCTTGGGCACGATGCCGGTCATCGGCACGGCCGACTCGAAGCCCGCGGCGAGGCGCAGGATCATCTCGCGTGCGGCGACGTGCGTGTCGGCGACGAGGTCCGGGGCCCGGTTGATGAGACCAGCGGGGATGGAGTGCCGCTCGAGGCACGCCAGCACGTCATCCGCCGTGCGGGTCGCGGTCCAGGCGCCGACCTCCGCGTCGAGCGCGGCCTGGCCGGCCGCACGCGCCTCGTGGGTCGCGTAGGGCTCGGCGAGGTCCGGGCGGTCCATCGCGACGACGAGCCGGCGCGAACACGGCGTCGGCGTTGGCCGCGATCACGACGTCCCGCCCGTCGACCGTCGGATACGCGTTCGACGGCGCGACCCCGGGAAGGAACCCACCGCTGCGGCCCCGTACCACGCCGCCGATCTCGTAGTCCGCGATCGTCGACTCCATCAGCGCCATGACCGCCTCGTAGATCGCGACGTCGACCTCCTGGCCGCGCCCCGAGCGGTGCCGCTCGTTCACTGCCGCCAGCGTGCCGATCACCGCGAACAGCGCCGCGAGCGCGTCCCCGAGCGAGATGCCCGGCCCGGGCCGGCGGGCGATCGGGATCGCCCGTGGTGTGGCGCAACCCACCCATGGCCTCGCCGATCGCGCCGAACCCCGGTTCGTGCGCGCGGGGCCCGTCCTGTCCGAAGCCCGAGACGTGCACGAGAATCACGCCGGGATCGCGCGCGGCGAGGGTCTCGTAGCCGAGACCCCACCGGGCGAGGGTGCCCGGCTTGAAGTTCTCGATGACGACGTCGCTCTGCACGGCCAGATCGGCGACCAGTGCGCGCCCGCGGTCGGTCCGCAGGTCGATCGCGACCGACTCCTTGTTGCGCGCGATCGCCGGCCACCACAGGCCGGCGCCGTCGACCGTCACGCCCCATCGCCGCATCGGATCCCCCGTACCCGGAGGCTCGATCTTGGTGACCTCGGCCCCCAGGTCGCCGAGGAGCTGACCCGCGAACGGGCCGGCGATGAACGAGCCGAGCTCGAGCACCCGCAACCCGGAGAGGGGCGGCGCGGAGCCGTCGGACGGAGGCGGAGCATCGGTCACGGTCACCTAGCCTGCCATCCGTGTCCCGCCCTTCCCCGACTCGGATCGGTCGTTACGACAACCCGTACCGCGTGGCGGTCTGGCACCGTGACCCGCCACCGGGCACGACCTGCACCCCACTCCTGCTCGACACCCAGGACCGCGCGCTGGCCCGCGGCTGGCTCTACGCCCGGGGTGGCGAGTCGACGGTCGCGATCCTCATGCACCCCCGGGCGGACTTCGCCCAGCACTACGCCACCCCCGGACTGCTCGACGCCGGCATCGCGGTCCTCACGGTCAACAGCCGGTGGCTCAACAACGACGCGACGCTGATCCACGAGCAGGTCCTGCTCGACGTCGCCGCCGCGGTCACGACCGCCCGGGCGCGGTACGACCGTGTCGTGCTCGTCGGCAACAGCGGCGGCGCCTCGCTGTTCACGTTCTACTTGCACGAGGCCCACGCGCCCGCGGGCGCGCGCCTGACCGAGACCGCGGCCGGCGACCGGCTCGATCTCAACGCCGTCGACCTCCCCGGGGCGGACGCGATGGTGTACCTGGCAGGTCACGCGGGCGAGGGCCACTACCTCCTGCACGCGATCGACCCCTCGGTCACCGACGAGGACGACCCGGTCTCCTGCGATCCCGCCTTCGACCTCTACGACCTCCGCAACGGCTTCGTCGAGCCCCCGGCCGAGCCGCGCTACGACCCCGAGTTCCTGGCGCGCTACCGCCTCGCGCAACGGGCCCGGGTCGGGCGCATCGACGCGCGGGCCCGCGAGCTCGTCGCGGCGAAGCACGCCGCCCGCCGCGCCTGGGCGGGCGGATCCGGCAGCACCGCCGACCGTCGCCGCGCGATCGCGACCCACTTCCTGCACGTGTACCGCACCGATGCCGACCCGCGTGCGGTCGACCTCTCCCTGGAGCCCTCCGACCGCGACTACGGCTCCATCTGGGGCCGCCGCCCGGACTGGATCAACTACGGCGCGGTCGGCTTCGGGCGGGTCGTCGCCCCCGAGGCGTGGCTCTCGACGTGGTCGGGACTGTCCTCGCAGGCCGAGATCGCGCGCACCGGCGCCCGGATGACGCTGCCCGCGCTCCAGGTCGTCTACACGGCCGACAACTGCATCTACCCGTCGGACGACGCGCTCATCGCGTCGTCTCTCGCCACCGACACGTTCGAGCGGATCACCGTTCCCGGTGACCACTACGGGTTCCCGGCCGAGTCCGGACGTGAGCCCGCCACCCGTGCGGTGGCCGACTGGATCACCGCAACCCTCGCATGAAGGTCCGCATCGGCTTCGGCTTCGGCACCCAGCGCGGCTTCACCGCGAACAGCTTCGCGACGATGGTCGACGCGCTCGAGGCCCTCCGGTTCGACTCACTGTGGCTCTCCGAGCGCATCACCGCCGACGCCCCCGACCCGATCATCGGGCTCGCGGTCGCGGCCGGGCGCACCAGCCGCCTCAAGCTCGGGACCAGCGTCCAGGTGCTGTCGGGTCGCAATCCCGCGCTCCTCGCCAAGCAGCTCGCGAGCCTCGACGTCCTCTGCGACGGCCGGTTCCTCCCCGCGTTCGGGCTCGGCATCGCGCACCCCGCCGAGCAGCAGGCGTTCGGGATCGAGCGGCGCGACCGCGCCGGCTGGTTCGAGGAGGCGCTCCCCCTCGTCCGCCGCTTCTGGACCGAGGACGCGGTCGACCACGACGGCGAGCGGTTCCACTACGAGGGTCTGACGGTCCGACCGCGGCCCGTGCAGCATCCGCCGGACATCTGGCTCGGCGGACGCGCACCGGTCGAGCTACGCCGCGTCGGGCGACTCGCCGACGGCTGGCTCGCGTCGTTCTCCCTCCCGAGCGAGTGCGCCGACGGGCGTCGGGTCATCGAGACGACCGCGGCAGAGCACGACCGCTCGATCGACCCGGAGCACTTCGGGGCGATGATCTTCTACACCCACGGTGTCCTGCCCGAACCGGTGCGCGCGCTCATCGCGTCACGCTCGCCGGAGGTGGACGCCGCCGACCTCGTCCCGGGATCGCTCGACGCGGTCGAACGGCGGATCGCCGAGTACGTGGACGTCGGCTTCTCCAAGCTCGTGCTCGTCCCGCTCCACACGCCGGAGGACTGGATGGGCGAGCTCGAGCCCATCGCCGAACGGCTGCAGCCGCTCCAGACCTGATCAGGGCGACGCCGGGGTGATCGCGGGATGGCCCGAGTGTCCCTCGGGATCGCCGGCGACGAACGGCGAGCGGGCGAGGCGGACCACGCCGACGAGCATCACCAGCACTGCGAGCGCCGTGATCGAGTACTGCAGCACACCGTGCGCCTTGAGCTGCTCCTCGAACAGCGCGACGCCGAGGATCGAGGACAGGATGGGATTAGTGACCGCGAGTGCGGGCAGGGACGCCGCGAGGTGGCCGGCGTTGAAGGCGCTCTGGTTGAGCAGCAACCCGACGACCGAGAAGAACGCGAGCGCGTAGACCGGCCAGCGGCCGAAGAGCTGTACGAACGTGTGGTCGGCCAGGAGGTCGACGACCTGCTTGGTGAGCGCGGCCGTGCACGCGTACGACGCGCCGGTCGCCACCGCGAGTCCGAGCGCCCGGTAGTGCGGTCGGGCATTGCGCGTCAGCACGATCATCGCCACCATGATCGACCCGCAGAACGAGAACGCGAGAGTCCACTCGACCGCGGTCGCGTGGCCCGAGCCGCCGTGAGGATCACCGACGCCGAGGAACACCGCGATCCCGAGGCCGACCGCGCCGGCCGCGACCCAGTCGGACCGTCGCGGTCGGCTCGTGCGCCCGATCGCCGACAGGGGCAGCGCGAACAGGAGCCCGCTGACGAGCAGCGTCTGCACGAGGACGATCGACCCGTTCGCGAGCGCCGCGGCCTCGAGGAAGTACGCCCCGACGTCGAGCGCGATCCCGAACAACCAGACCGGATGACGCATCACCTCGAACAGCAGCTTCGGCCGCAGCGACATGTCGCTCGGCGCCGCCGCCGCGACCTTGTGCTGGAAGACCGACGCGATCGCGTAGCAGAGGCCCGCACTGAGCGCGAAGAAGACCGCCACGCGCTATGCGGCGCGACGGTCGGGAGCAGGGATGCCGTGCTCGCCGACCGGCCCGACCCGCAGTGCCTGGTCGTGCAGCGCCGACGCGAGCACCGGCAGCGCGTCGAGCGCGGCCTTCCAGCACTCGGGCGACGAGGTGCAGTCCGAGTCGTGGAGGAGCACCGTGCCGCCGTCGATGAAGCCACCGAGGACGTCCGAAACGATCGAGTCGGGCGTGGCGTCGGGACGCCAGTCCCTTCCCCACGCCGTCCAGAGCACCGTGCGCATCCCGGCGCGGCGGGCGGCGCGCACACCGCCGAGCGACAGCGTGCCGTAGGGCGGGCGGAACCAGACCGGCTCGACGCCGGTCGCGGCCGCCACCGAGTCGCGCGCCCGGGCGAGATCGTCGGCCACGACACCGGGCGAGAGCCGGAGCTGGGAGCGATGCCGGTCTCCGTGCACACCGACCTCGTGGCCGGCCGCCGCCACCTCCGCCGCGAGCCCGGGCGCCCCGCGGGCCATGTCGCCGAGCATGAAGAACGTGGCCCGCAGCCCGAGCCGGTCCAGCGTCGCGAGGAACGCCGGCGTGGAGGCCGGGTCGGGACCATCGTCGAAGGTGAGCGCGACGTGCCCGGGCGCGCCCACGCCGGCAAGCCGCGGCGCCACGTGGCGCCCGATCGAGGACAGCGCGATCAGCGACGGCGCGGCGTGGAGCGCGAGCGCACCGGCGCCGGCGGCCGCCACACCGGTGCCGACGGCGACCGAGGGACGTACCTTCATCGCAGCGCCGAGAAGGGAGTCACGGAGAGGCCGTCGCGCCGGGCGCCGTCCGCGAACCCGTCGAGCGCACGCTCGACGTCTCCCGAGCTGGCCCCGCGCCCGTCGAGCAGGTACACGCCGCGCGCGGCGAGCTCCACGTTCGTGTCGTCCGGTCGGAGGGTGTGATCGGGCCGCACGAGCCGCTGCCCGCGCCGGCGGGCGAAGATCTGGTCGAAGGCGTCGAAGCGACGGCCGGGCACGAACTCCTTGACGTCGACCCGCGCCGCCGCGGTGATCACCTGGGTCGACTGCACCACATCGGTCTGGGCGCGCAGGTAGCGGAACGGCCGGCCCACGCCCCAGCCCCCGTTGCCGACGTCCACCTGGCGCGCCGCGAGCGCCTGCATCACACCCGGACCGGCCGCGCGGACCGTCTCGGCGTCGAGGATCGCGGTGGCGTGCATGCGGTCGAGCGTCGCGCGGATCCCGGGCCGGCCGATCTCGTCCGCGGTCAGCCGGACGCCGAGGTACACGCGATCCGGTTGCTTCGCCGGCGGCTCGGCGACGCCGACCCCGAACGCGCTGACCCCCTGGGCGCCGAGCGTGAGCACGCCGTAGATCGCGAG
Organism: uncultured Acidimicrobiia bacterium; assembly: GCA_963801105.1. Classification (GTDB taxonomy): domain Bacteria; phylum Actinomycetota; class Acidimicrobiia; order IMCC26256; family JAENVU01; genus JAENVU01. Next base: position 1,635,651 of record CAWDDH010000003.1, on the reverse strand, counting down.
CATGCCGACGGCTGCCACCCGGAGCCGCTGCGCGGCCTTCGGCATCTTGATCGGCCGCTCGATGCTCCGCTCGGCGCGCCGGTCCGCCTCGACGAGCACGTCGTCGGCCGGATCGCCGACGAACAGGGACTGCGCCCGGGCCAGCTGGGCCTGACGCTCCGGGCCCGGCGCCGCGAGAACCTCGAGCGCGGTGCGCAGCTCCTCGGTGGTCCGGGCGTAGCGCGTGACGCCGAGCTCCTCCATTCCTTCGCGCGTTGTCCTTGCCGTGCCCCGCGATCGGCAGGAACGTCACCACCGGCAGCCCGACCGCGAACGCCTCGTTGGCGGTCAGCCCACCGGCGTTCTCCACCATCACGTCGCAGGCGGCCATGAGCCGGGGCATGTCGTCGGTCCAGCCGACGATGGTCCCGTGCCCGGTGGCTGCGAGCGTGTCCCGCAGCCTCTCGTCCCGGCCGCACACCACGACGGGGTGGAAGTCGCCCGCCTCGACGATCGCGTCGTAGGTGCCGGGCACGTCGCCGACGCCCCACGACCCGGCGACCACGAGCACGGCACGCGCGTCGTCGGGGATGCCGAGCTCGGCCCGTGCAGTCGCCCGGTCGCCGGTCTGGGCGTCACGGAAGCGTCCGGCCACGAGCGGGCCGGGCGCGCGGGAATCGTCCCCGCCGCGGGCACGTGCCGTCGCCGCCGCGAACTCGCTCGTCGCGAGGTGCACGTCCACGTGCGGGTGGACCCAGAGCGGGTGCACCGCGAAGTCGGTGAGGTAGGTGATGACCGGCACCTTCAACCAGCGCTTCTTGCGCATGTTGCCGAGCACGAGCGACGACAACGGGTACGTCGACACCACGACGTCGGCGTCGGTGTCGACGATCGCCTGGCGCATCCGCTTGCCGGCGATGAACGTGTCGAGCCGGACGATGAAGCCCCACGTCGACGGCATCTTGTACCAGAGGCGGTACGTGAGCTCGTAGCTCCACGGCGCGACCCGCAGCTGGAGCAGGTACGTCCACTTGATGAACCAGCCGATGCCGAACGGGCAGCAGTGCAGGAAGTCGACGATTCGGACGGTGTGTCCCTGCGCCTCGAGCCGGCGGCGCAGCTCGTTCGCGGCACCGTCGTGACCCGCGCCCATCGACGCCGAGACGATCAGGATCCGCCGGGTCATAGAGGCGCCGATGGTACCGCCGCCTCCCTGACAACGCCCGGAATTGCGGGGCCCGCCGGAGCCGCTCCGCGTGCCGGGGTCCGTGTCACCAGCCGAGGATCGCGCCGACGATCATGCCCACCACCAGCAGCCCGCCCGCCCGGCGGGTGAGCAGGAACGAGTGGGGCGCGAACCACAGCGGCCAGACCGGGTTGGGCATCGGCGACTCGGCCGGCTTCGGCTCCCCGTAGACCCTCCAGACCCGTGCCAGCAGCGGGAGCGATCCGAACACGAACAGCGTCGCGACGGGCAGGATCTGCGCGATCACCAGCCCCGCGACGAGCGCGTAGAACGCCACGAACATGCCGCGTGTCACCTGGCGCGCGGGACCGTCGCCGAGGATGACCGGCAGGGTGTGCGTGCCCGCCGGACCGTCCCAGGGCGCCTTGTCGATGTGCTTGCCCATCAGCACGGTCGTGCAGAGGATCGCGTAGGGCAGGCTCGCCACCAGGACCGCCGCGGGGATCGTGCCGGTGGCGGCGTAGTACACGCCACCCACCATGAGCGGTCCCCAGACCGCGATCACGGTCGGCTCGCCGAGCCCGTGCTTCTTCAACCGAAGGGGCGGCGCGGTGTACGCGGCGGAGAGGACGAAGCCCCCGAGCGCGAATCCGATGATCGCCGGACCGCGTTCCGCGGTCAGGTAGATCATGATCCCGAGGCACAGGACGTTGACCACGAGCGCGTAGACCGCGAGGCGTCCCCGGGTCAGGACGCCCGAGATCACCGGGTGGGGCGAGTAGAGGTTGCGCGGGTAGTCGGCGGTGTCGGTGCCGACCTCGAGGTCGAAGAGGTCGTTCATGATGTTGTTCGCCATGTGGGCGAGCACGATGCCGACCGCCGCGAGGGTGAACAGCCCCCAGTCGACGGTCGCGTCCGCGGAAGACCGCGAGCAGCCCGCCGAGCGCGGCGGCCACGAGCGTCATCGGCAGCACGCCCGCCCGGGTGATCCACAGCCACTTCGAGACCGGGTCGAGGTCGCCCTTCGGCGGGTTCGTGGTGGCGAGCACGTACAACCACCGCTTGGGCAGGCTGTCGTGCCGCTCGACTGCGGCGTCCGTCATGGAGCCGAAACCTACCCGGATCGGGCTGAGCACGTCGGCGGGAGTCAGCCGTCCCCGGCGCTCGTGACCTTGTTCCAGTCGAACGGGATCTCCCGCTTCGTGTCGGGATCCCAGTTGCTCCGCGGGGTGGAGAACAGATCGCCGCCGTAGGCGTGGAGCGCCAGGAGAGGGACATCGAGCGGATTGCAGGCCGCGTGGATCACTTCGGGGTCGTTCGGCAGAACACCCGGCGCGATGACCGAGGCCTCACCGATCTGTCGGAGCCCATCGGCGTCGCGCTCGAAGAACTGGTTGTCCTCCTGACCGCCGCACACCGCGACCACGGACCACATGTTGTGGTTGTGCGGCGCGGCGCTGAAACCCGGTGGCAGAGATCCCGCGAGCACGGTGAGGGTCTCGGATCGGTGGATCGCCAGATCTTCCAGCCGCTGGAACTCGGTCAAGGCCGAGATCGCGGCACTCACAGCGGGGTCCTGGGCTGCCAACTCCAGGATGGCCGTCACGTCGGCCTGCGCCGAGGGCAGCCCCACCGCGGCCCGACAGTCGACAACGACGCGTTCGAGACAGGCTTCCATACATCGATGCTGGCACGAGCGCGCACCCCGGGCCAAGCGCGCCACAACGCCCGGGTCAAACTCACCCTCGTGGGCCCGACCGCCGCTGCCCGGGCGCGATCGAGAACCGCGCCCGGGTTCGCTCGGAATGCGTGCTGTCGCCGGACGCGCCCGGGCAAGGTGACGATGGCGCGCCGCGGCGTTGGACGCCGACACACAATGCAACGATGCTCGAGTGATGGACCTGCGAGTCGAACTGCTGAGCGAGGAATCGTCAACGCTCGACGCGGTTGTTGCGTGGCACTGGCACGAGTGGAGCGACGGGTCCCCGGCGAATATGGACGAGTGGCGCGCCAGAATCCGAAGTCGCTCGAACACCGATCGAGTTCCGTTCACACTCGTCGCGTACCTGGACTCCGAGCCGTCGGGATCAGTCTCGATCTGTGAAGACAACCGGGACGAGCGGTTCGCCGACGGTGGACCCTGGCTGACCGGGATGTTCGTCGTCGGCCGCGCTCGCAACCTGGGCGTCGGACGCGAGCTCGTTCGCACCGCGGAGAACACCGCCCGCCGCTTCGGCGCGTCCGAGCTGCGGCTCCACACGGCCGAGGCGGGACCTTTCTACGAGCGGTGCGGCTGGTCGTACCTGCATCGCAAGGAACGCCCGAGCGACCAGTCCGTCATGCGACGCGAGCTCTAGATCCGCACCGGCTCGCATGCCGACCGGCCCTGGTGCGTTCTCGCCACGACGCCGCGACATTCGCCGATATTTCTCGAGGCGCGAGCAGATCGGCAGTCACGAGCGCCGGGCTTCTTCCGACGTATCCGGACCTCGGCAGCGGCAGGACCTTGCCGGTCTTCAGTGCAGAGAGGTACATCACCGGCGGCGAAGCTCGCATAGGCCGACTCGACGATTTCCTTTGACGCTCACCCAGGCTCCCGATTCATCAGCCCCACAGACCCCAGACGATCGCATCGAGCAGGACCAACCCGAAGACACGGCTATGGCCCGGATCGCGAGCGCAGTCGCGGCGACCGGTTCTGCAACCCGACCGCGAAGGCCCCACGTTCCAGCTGCCCCGAGATCACCGGCGTCGTCTCGGTCAGCATCCGATGCTGGAACTCCGTGAACGGACTCTCTCGCTGCCCATGGGCAGATTCTACGGAGCGGTGACGGCAACAGCGCACCCAGGCATGCGCCAATGTCATCAGCGAACGACTGTCCAGCCGAAGCGGTCGCGGAAGTCTCCGAAGCAGCGCGGGCAAACCCAGTGATACTCGTCGTCAGCCGTGACCCAGGCTTCGTTGAACTCAGTGTGGTCGTCGATGGGCCGATCCGAGATCTCCGCGGAACAGAAGTCGCAATGGTCGTGGTCCCAGCCCTCGCGGTAGGGCCGCCAGGTCATCCAACGCATCTCGCGTCCCGCGAGGAACGACTCTTGACCCATCAGGCGCCAGTCGTTGGAATCCGTCACACCGAGATTCTTCCGCACTGGGCACACCCTCGGGTCACACCCAAGCGTGTGTTGATGTCCCAAGTGCGTTTCCATCTGGCAGGCTGAACTCGTGGTTGGCAGGCACACGGTTGGTATCTCCCGAGCGCGACGATCCCGCGCTGTCATCGTGGTCGGGTCGTTGCTGCTGGCGGCGACCGGGTGCAGCAGTAGCACCACTCCAACCTCGAGTTCCGCATGTGACGACCCCCAGTACGCCCTGCGGTATGAGACGGGCTACCACGCGGGTGCAATCGCGATCTACGACGCCGACGGGACTCAGTCACGGCCCGGTCGGGGCTGGATCACCGGCGAGCCGAGCTTCTCACCCGACGGTCGCTCACTGGCAGTGGCCTGGTTTGAGTCCATCGGCGAAGGTCGCCAAACGTCCATCGCGATCCTGCGGACGGACCCCGAACGCCGTCGCGTCATCCGCGGCACCGATCGAGGCGAGTACCCGGCCTGGTCTCCCGACGGTTCAACGATCGCGTACGCCCGTAACGACTACAACGGTGGCAAGAACGAGATCCGACTCATGGACGCGACGACCGGCGCTGCGAACCACGCAATCGTCAGCGAAGGCGACCCAAAAAGGAGCTATCTGCTGGGGTTGGCGTGGTCGCCGGACGGCAAGAAAATCGCTTTCCTGGTCAACAACCTCTTCTCCGAGCCGTCGGGTGTGTGGATCGTCAACCGCGACGGGAGCGACGCCCACCAAGTCGCGACCCACAAGAGCTATGACCTCATCGACTGGCGGCCCGACGGGTCCGCACTCGTGCTCTCCAACGCCGGACGCTCCGCAGTGCTTGACCTCGACACCGGCGCAGAGGAAGTGATCTCGGAATCCGCTGGCGCGGTGACATGGTTCGGCCACGAGGAGCAAGTGCTCTACTACCGGCTTCTACCGCCTGGCAGCCGCCACTCCTACCGCTTGGCGGCGGGGACCCTTGACGGCGCTGACCTCCGATACGACCACGATGTCGCGAACATTCCGCCGCAAGACTCGTTTGCCCAGTACTACGGGATGGCCGCTGCCTGCCGACGCTGATCACCCAGCCACGCGCCAATGTCCTCAGCCCAGCCGCTTCAGCGCGGCGCCTTGCCGAGCAGCGTCATCCATCCAGCGTGTTGACCTCGGCTCGACAGCCAGAGCCGCAGGTGCCGACGCTCATCGGGCGGCAACTGAACCCTTCGCTGGACGTGCCAGAGCAGGAGCGCCGCCGCGGCAAGACCAAGCGGGACGAACGCCCAACCTGCCGGGCCTATGAGAGTTCCCGCCGCGAAGCCGAGGCCCACCAGAGGCAACCAGAGAGCGGCAAGTAGCGCTTCAAGCTTTCCGGCTATGAACTGCTGGCCCTCCACGCATCGGAGGTCGACAGGTTGAACGGGCGCCTTGAGCCGGCTGCACCAACAGGCGCGCCCGCGTGCTGGGCCGGGCTTCCGGCCCTGCGGGCCGGATGGTCGTTTGTGTAGCGGTGCGTTTTGTGATCAAGAGCGGCGCCCCTTCGGGGCGCCTCGGGCGCCTCCGCCGCCGCAAGCGGCGGCTGCGGTGCCCCCGAGGGCTCCGGCGAAGCGGGTCCGTTCTGTGATGCCCAAGCCGCTTGCGCTGCACGAACTTGCGCCATCGTCAGGCCCCACCGTTTCGACGCGCTCCAGGGGCGGTAGCGGTCGTTGCCGGTCGTGACTTCGCCGGTTCGCTTGTCCACGAACGGCAACTCGGTTCGGTCGTCCGCCGTCTTACTGACGTACTTGGCGCAGTACCAGGCATGTCCGTGCTGCGCGAGCTTCACGTCGATGGCATGCCCGAAACCTCGTTCGATGGCGAGTTCGCGCAACGGGCAGTGCGGGTCCTTTGCTCGGTAGTCCGCGAGCAGTTGGTCGAGGTGCTGCACTCGCAGCAGCAGGTGGAAGTGCAACGCGCCGCGCTTCTGCACCTCTGCCGCGCGTGCGTACTCGACCTTGCCGTACCTGCGTCGCAGGTAGAGCATGAAGTGACTGAACCGCTGGCCGGCCGTGGTGTTCCACCACGCCAGATTGGTCCCGCCTTCGGGTGTGCACGAGCACGCCTCACCTGAGGGCAGGAAGTGCCGCGCGTCGCCCGGTGCGGTGAGCGTGATGAACAGGATCCGGTCGGTCGGCCGGTCGCTCCAACCCGACGCGAAGATGCGCCGCACGCGTGACCGGTGTGACTTGCCGCACGGCTCGCACTTTCGCCGCGCGGTTCGATGGCATCGCGTGACGACTCGCAGGCCACACCGCATGCACTCGCGCAGTTTCGGCGTGTCGCATCGGGGGTGCGGGACCTCGCTGTACCCGAGGTGGTGCCAGATGTGTTTCTCGCCGCTGAGGCACCGCTTCCCGGCGGAGAGGATCGCGGGGCGCACGAGGCACGGCGCGTTCATGTTGGCCCGCCGCCCGGCATCCCGAACAACGTCCACAACTTCGCGAGGGTTCGCGGGTCGGTGACGTGGACCGGGACGCCTTGTTCCGCACAGGTCCGCTCAACCCACCGACGCACTGCCGATGGATCGGGCGCACCCGACCGGGGGCTGCGGGCGACCTTCTTGGTCGCCATTGCTGGTGCTCCTTGTTGTCAAGGAGGTCACCGAAGCTCGCGAGGACACATCCCCGCTCGTACACCCCTTGCGGCGTCCCGCGTTCTACGAGCCTTGACTGTCTCCACGCGAGCCTGATGAGCACTCCGCGGACCTGGCTGTCTAGTCCAGGTTCCCGGGACTGTAGTTACACGCGTGGTGTTTGGCAACCGCGCTCAGTGGGCGGGCTTGCCGGGGAAGCCGGAGAAGGCGGCAAGGTCGAAAGTGATGCCGTCGACTTCGTACTCGTCGGGGTGCTGGCCGGTGAGTTCGCGGAACAGTTTGATCCGGCGGTAGATGGCGCTGCGGCTCATGCCCATGCGTTGCAGGCCTTCGAAACCGCCCTCCATGTGCCAGGACAACCAGAAGCCGAGCAGGTCGAACACCACCGGCACCGACACCTTCTCCGCCATGCTGACCAGAGCTGGGAACCGGGGCGCGACCTGCTTGTTGACCGCCTTGCCGTAGGCCTCCCACGCCCGGCGGGCGCGGCCGGCACCCTCGGGCGATTGCATCGGGTCGCTACGGAAGTCGGGCGGCATCAGCTCTCCAGTCCCACAGACCTGGACTCTACCCGAGCCCGGCGACCATCCGGGGCGGGACCAAAGAACGGCCCCACCCCGGAACACCCAGGATGCGGTGGCGACTGACCGGGGCCGTCAAGGCCAAGCCCTGCGGGCGCCTGCGGCGGCCTTGACTGCCCCTCGCCGGGGAAGGTCAGAACTTCCAGACCGGCGTGACCCGGTCCTCATCGAACCGAGCGCGGCCACGCACCGCCGGGCGCGATCGTGACCGCGTCGAGGATCGACCCGAGGACGGCCTGCCGGCGCGAGATCGCGATTCCGTCCCACTCGCCGCGCAGCCGGTCGCTGTGCCCGACGTACTCGCGCAGGCTCACCGCGCCACTCGCCCGCGAGAGCACCTTGCGGGCCGCGTCCATCCGCGCCTCGATCGGGCCTCGCGCTTTGAGCATCTCCCGCATCGTGATCTGACGCCGGCCGTATGCCATGGCGAGTTCGTCCAAGAGCTCCTGGTCGGCCTCGAGCTCCGCGGCCGGCACCGCGAGGTCCGACGCTGCCGCCTGCACTTCCCAGCCCTTCGCGAACTCGCGACTGTCGAGCCGAACGAACATCGCCGCAGTGATCCAATCCTCTAACGGTTCCGCGATCACCATGACCTTGCCGCAGCCCGAGAAGCCCGGACCCTTCGCGCAGACATACCGGCGAGTCCCATCACTGCGTGGCCGAGCCACCATCCGCGTGCCACACAACGAGCAGACCACCAAGCCGGACAGCAAGTATTTCCGGGCCGGGCGTTGCCGGCGCTGGGCGCGGTCCTCGATCAAGCCCCGCAGCGCGGCCACCGATTCGGGCGGCACGATCGCCGGCCACTGCGCCGTCGATGCCACACCGTGCAACTCGCGCTGACCGCAGATCCGCGCCGACGTGAGCACCCGCTGCAGTGTCGAGGACTTCCACTCCTTGCCGGCCGACGACACCAGGCCTCGCGCGTTGAAGTCTGAGCACAGGCTGCGGATCGACTCGCCCGCGAGCGCACGGTGCATCGCCTCACGCACGACCTCCGCTTCGGACTCGCGCACCGTCACCCGGTCCTCTTCGAACCCGAACGGTCGACCACCGCCACCACTCACTGCGCCCGCCTCCGCCAACTCCCGATGCTTTCTTCGCACTCGACGCTTGATCTTCGCGACCTCATCCGCCGCTACCGCACCCTTGATCCGCGCCACCAACAAACCGTCGCCCGTTGCGAGATCCACGTCGCCGCCGACCGTCGCGAGATACCGAATCCCGGCCGCGTCCGCCGTTTCGAAGAACCGTTCCAACTCCGCCGGCCGACGGTGCAGCCGGTCGAGGTCCCACGCGATCACCCCGTCCACCCGGCCCGCTTTCACGTCCTCCAGCAGCCGCTCGTACTCCGGTCGTCGCCGCTTCGTATCCGCCGCCGAAATGTCGTTGTCGACATAGAGGTCCGCGACGGTCCAGCCCTTCCGGGCCGCTAGCTCCCGGCAGTCCGACTCCTGGCGAGCCACGCCCAACGCCCGGCCCTCGCGATCGTCCGATATCCGGCAGTAGATCGCCGCCGATGCCGGCACCCCGCCCTCTGGGTACATTCCGACACACTAATCCACCCGAGTGTGATGTCGCCAGAGCCGGGCGAGAACTCGACGGGGATGTTCGCTGCGTGACGGTGAGACCGGGAACTCCACGCGTCCGCGGACGCGTCGACCGGATCGATGGTCACACCCCTCCGATACCCTGACGAGCACAGCTCGTCAGCCTGCTGCGATGGCCGACCGTTCCGAGAAGGCGCCGCTCCACGAGCGGCCCGGTGATGGAGGAATGGGGATGTCGGGCATCGTGTCGAATCGCACCGATCGGTCGGAACACGCGGGGAGGGCCACCTCGCTCCGCGAGCAGGTCGTGGCGGTCGGGCAGCGATGGTCGGCTGCGCAACACCGCCTGGTGGAGCTCGTCGTGGCGCTCGACGATTCAGGCGAGTGGGCCGCCGACGGCGCGGCGACGTGTGCGCACTGGGTCGCGGACGCGCTCGAGGTCGAGGTGTGCACCGCCCGCGAGTGGCTGCGGATCGGCCGGAAGCTGGCCGAGCTGCCCGCCGTCGCGGCCGCCTTCACCGCCGGCCGGCTGTCCTACAGCAAGGTGCGGGCGCTCACGCGGGTCGCGACGCCGGAGAACGAGGCCGACCTCTGCGAGCTCGCCCTCCGGGTCCCCGCGGGCCGGCTCGGCCACGCGATCGCGGCGTGGCTCACCCGGCACGAGACACCGGAGCAGACCGAGGCCCGCCAGCACGCGGCGCGCGGCATGTCGTGGCACCTCGAACCCGACGGCATGGTCGCCGGCACGTTCCGGCTCCCACCCGCCGAAGCGGCGTCGATCACCCACGCGATCGACGCCGAGCTCGTGCGGGCGCGGCCACGGCTCGACGCGTCCGCGGACGCGTGGAGGCGGTGGCCGTCGATCGCGCAGCAACGCGCCGACGCGCTGGTCCGGCTGATGACCGGCGGTGGGTCCCGATACGTCACCGAGGTCGTCGTGCACGTGCGCGGCGACGGCGCGACCCTCGACGACGGGACCGCCATCGCCGGGTCCATCGTGGAGCGGATCGCACCCGACGCCTTCGTGCGGGCGCTGATCCACGACGCGGCCGGCCGCCCGATCAACGCCTCGGGCCGGCATCGCCACCCGTCGGCCCGGCAGCGGCGCGTGGTGAAGGAGCGGGACGGCGGGTGCGTGGACTGCGGAGGGACCGACTTCCTCGAGTACGACCACGAACCCGGGTTCGGGACCACACGGCGCACCGTGGTGGACGAGCTCCGGCTGCGCTGCCGGGTCTGCCACCGCGCGCGGCACGCCCTCGGACGCCGCGCGTGAGCTTCCGCTCAGCCGCCGTAGTTCATCCGGGTGTCCTCCATGCGGAGCACCTCGGTGTCCTCGTCCTTCAGGAAGCCGCAGTCGAGGACCTCGCCCGCGAAGAACGTGTGGTTGCCCACCTCCATCCGGTCGCGCACCGCGCAGTCGAGGAACGCCACCGAGCCGGCGAGGATCGGCGCACCGGTGGTGCGCTCCACGTAGGGGAACCCGTTGAGCGTCTTCGCCGCGAGATCCACCTCGACCGGCTTGGTGAACTTCCGCACGATCGCGCGGTCCTCACGGTCGATCAGGCAGACGCTGAAGACTCCGCCGGCCTCGATCAGCTCGTGGGTGAACGCGTCCCGCTCGATCCCGACGCCGACCCACTTCGGGTCGAAGCTGAGCTGGGTCACCCAGTTGGTCGTCATGCCGTTGCGCCGGTCCGCCCCGTCGGTGCTGCCCACGACGTAGAGCCCCGAGGGCATCTTCCAGAGCACCCGGCGCCGCAGCTTGTCGTAGTCGACCTGCTCGTCCTCGGTGGTCACCCCGGCCGGATACGGACCGACCGGACCGTCCTTCGTCGCCATCCCGGCAGCGTACGCGCGGCGATGGTGCAACGATCGGGCCGCACCCGAGACAGCACGCCCGACGCCGATGGGCGGGCCGGTCGGGGCATCGAGGAGCAGCGCATGGACATGGTCAAGGTCGCCACGTGGAACGAGATCCCCGACCGGCACCCGGTCGGAGCGATGCTCGACGGCATCGATCTCGTGATCGTGCGCCGGGGCGACGAGCACTCGGTGCTCTACGGCCGCTGCCTGCACCGGGGTGCGCTGCTCGCGGACGGTCACGTCGATGGACGAGGACCTGATCTGCGGGGTGCACGGTTGGGACTACCGGATCGAGTCCGGTGTGAGCGCGTACAACAACGCCGAGGCGCTCGAGAAGTTCACCAGCGAGGTCCGACGGCGACGACCTCCTCGTCAGTCGCACCGAAGTGCTGCAGTTCGCGAGGCGCCACCCGCAGCCGTTCGACGCCGACGTGTACCAGGGCTACTACCAGGACCCGCACATGATCCCGGAGGAGCCCTTCGTCGCGTACATCCACGAGCTCGCCGGCAACGGCCTCACCAAGACGGGCCACCACGGACCCGTCGGCGCGATGGGGGTGCCGCGCGACCGAGCTGCCGAGCTGGGACGACATCCAGTTCGTCACCGCGCAGCTCGCGCGCCTGCCCCTGCTCGACGAGGAGCCGGTCGGCACCGAGGTCGTGCATCGGCCCGAACGCGGACCAGCCGCTGCTGGCTCGACATCCCGCTGTTCGTGTCCGACATGAGCTTCGGCGCGCTCGTCAGGAGGCCAAGATCGCGCTCGCACGCGGGGCCGAGCTCGCGGGCACCGGCATCTGCTCGGGCGAGGGCGGGATGCTGCCCGAGGAACAGGCCGAGAACAGCCGCTACTTCTACGAGCTGGCGTCGGCGCGGTTCGGCTGGAGCTGGGACGTGCTCCCGAAGGTGCAGGCGTTCCACTTCAAGGGCGGCCAGGGCGCGAAGACCGGCACCGGCGGCCACCTGCCCGGCGACAAGGTGGTCGGCAAGATCGCCGAGGTCCGCGGCCTGCCCGAGGGCACCGCCGGCGATCTCCCCGGCGCGCTTTCCCGACTGGACCTCGGTCGACGACTTCCGCCGCTTCGCCGACGAGGTGCGCGAGCGCTCCGGTGGCATCCCGATCGGCTTCAAGCTCTCGGCCCAGCACATCGAGGACGACCTCGACGCGGCGCTGGCGATCGGCGTCGACTACGTGATCCTCGACGGCCGCGGCGGCGGGACCGGGCGCGGCGCCGCTGCTCTTCCGCGACAACATCTCGGTGCCGACGATCCCCGCGCTCGCCCGCGCCCGTCGCCATCTCGACCGCCGCGGCCGGCGCGACGTCACGCTCGTCGCCACCGGCGGGCTGCGCCACGCACGCCGACTTCGCCAAGGCGCTCGCGCTCGGCGCCGACGCGGTCGCCATCGCCAACTCGGCCATCCAGGCGATCGGCTGCCTCGGCATGCGGGCCTGCAACACGAACAACTGCCCGGTCGGGATCGCGACCCAGACAGCCGCACCTGCGCGCCCGGCTCCCGGTCGAGGAGGCCGCACAGCGGCTCGACCGGTTCCTCCGGGCGACGGTCGAGCTGATGCAGGTGCTCGCCCGCGCCTGCGGCCACTCGCACCTGCGGCGAGTTCTCCGCCGACGACCTGACCACGTTCGACCGGGAGATGGCCCACCTGACCGGCATCGCCTACGGCGGGGTGACGCCGTGAGCGAGCCCTCCACAGCTGAGCTCGTCTGGCACAAGGTCGCCGAGCGCGACGACCTGCCGGACGGGCGAGTGCCGGACCGTCGTCGCGGGCCGGCACTCGCTCGCGCTCACCCGCGTCGGCGACGAGTACGGCGCGCTCGACAACCACTGCCCGCACCAGGGCGGCCCGCTCGGCGAGGGCTCGATCGAGAAGGGCCTGCTGCGCTGCCCGTGGCACGGCTACGACTACGACCCGCTCACCGGCACGCCCCCGGCCGGCTTCTCCGACGCTCCGGCCTGCTTCCCGCTCGAGGTCCGTGACGACGGCGTCTACGTCGCGGTCGCCGCCGACCGTCCCCACCGCCGCACCGTCTCGGACGTGATGGTCGAGACGATGGTCGCGTGGGGCGTGACCCACGTGTTCGGCATGGTCGGGCACTCCAACCTCGGCTTCGCCGACGCGATGCGGCGCGCCGAGGAGGCGCGGCGATCTCACCTTCGTCGGGATCCGCCACGAGGGGGCGGCGGCGTTCGCGGCCTCGGCCTACGGCAAGCTCACCGGCCGGCCCGCCGCGCTGCTTCGCGATCGCCGGTCCCGGGTCCACCAACCTGCTCACCGGGCTCTACGACGCCAAGGTCGACCGCGCGCCGGTGCTCGCGATCTCGGGCCAGGTGCCGTCCAAGGTGCTGGGGCGCGGTGCGTTCCAGGACGTCGACCTCAACGGCGCGTTCGCGGCTGTCGCGGCAGTACTCCAAGACCGTGCTGCCCGAGTCGGACCACGCCGAGCTGATGACGCTCGCGCTGAAGCACGCGACCGTCGAGCGCGACGTCGCGCACCTCGTGTTCCCCGACGAGGTGCAGGTCAAGGAGATCGACGACGCCGAACGACCGTCGGGACCCACCGGGCGGATCGGCGACACACGACATCGCGCCGCCGATGGAGGCGCTCGACGCCGCCCTCGCACTCATCGAGGGGGCGCGCCGCCCGGTGATCGTCGTCGGCCACGGTGCGCGGTTCGAGATGGACGCCGTGCGTGGAGCTGGCCGAGACCCTCGCACGCTCCGGTGATGACCACGTTCAAGGCGAAGGGCCAGATCTCGGATCACCACCCACTCGGCGCCGGCGTGCTCGGCCGCAGCGGCACGCCGGTCGCGAGCTGGCTCATGAACGAGTCCGACCTGCTGATCGTGCTCGGCGCGTCGTTCTCGAACCACACCGGGCATCGCGGCGTACAAGCCGATCGTCCAGGTCGACTTCGACCCGATGGCGCTCGGCCGGTTCCATCCGGTCGACCGTGCCGCTGCTCGGGCCACGCGGGCGTGACCGCGCGACTGATCGTCGAGCGTCTGGCGCCTGGCGGGAGCCGCGTCGACCAGCGCGCCGACGTCGCCGGCCCGCTGGGCGATCTGGCGCGCCGAGAAGGCACGGCGGGTGCCCGACGACCGCGGCCTCGGCGTGGCGTCGGCGGCGGTGTTCGACGCGATGAACCGGCACGTACCCGACGACGCGGTCATGGCCGTCGATGTCGGCAACCACGCCTACTCGTTCGGTCGCTACTTCGAGTGCACGCGCCAGTCGGTGCTGATGTCGGGCTACCTCGGCTCGATCGGGTTCGGGTTCCCGGCCGCGATGGGCGCGTGGGCGGCCGTCGGGCCGGAGCGCCAAGATCGTGGCGGTGACCGGCGACGGCGGGTTCGGGCAGTACCTGGCCGAGCTCACCACCGCGGTGAAGTACGACATGCCGATCACCCACGTGCTCCTCGACAACAGCTCGCTCGGCAAGATCACCAAGGAGCAGCGGGCCGCCGAGTACGACGTGTGGCACACCGATCTCCTGAACCCCGACTTCGCCGCGTACGCCGAGCTGTGCGGTGCCCTCGGGATCCGCGTCACCGCCGCGGACCAGCTCGACGAGGCCCTCGCGCGAGCGATCGCGCACGACGGTCCGGCCCTCGTGTCCGTCGTCACCGACCCCGAGCTGGTCTGACCGCAGTCAGGCGCGCCGGTGCTGGTTCGCCGGCAGCAGGTAGAACCAGAACGGCTGGGGTGCCTTCTCCTCGCGCATGATGCGCTGCGCCTCGTGCAGCAGCTCACCGGCCGCGGTGTGCTGGGCGAACCACGTCTCGGCCGAGCGGGCCGCGGGCACGTGCTCGGCCAGTCCGGCTGCGGCCTGCTCGTAGTACCCGCGGATCGCGAGCGCGGCGGTGAGCGGGTTGTCGGGGATCTCGGCCTCGGCCCACGGCGTGCCCGCGACGACGCGTTCGAAGGCGCGGAGGGCCGCCTCCACCATCTCGGGGTCGAGCGCGGTGCGCACGCCGCCCGCCGCGGCCCGGTCGTACGCGGGTCGGAGCCCCCGCATCTCGTCGACCGACGCCGGCAGCGACGCATTCATCCGGGCCGGCACGGGGCAGGCCAGCGGGACGTCGGCCTCGTCGGCAACGACCTCCGGGAAGGTGGCGAGCGTCGGCTCGGTCGCGGTCTCGAGCAGGCCGAAGGCGGCCGCGAGCACCTGGTGCTGGAAGGCAGGATCGCCCGGCTTGCCCAACGGGCGCCCGAGCGGGAAGTCGCAGAACAGCCCGCGCGGGATCGGCATGCGGGCCGCGACCTCGTGCATCGAGATCAGCGCGACGGTGGCGAGGCCGGCGGATTCGAACACGTACGAGAGCGCACCGACCGTGCGCGTGCAGAGCGGTCAGACGGGGGTGAGCAGCACGACGTCGGTCCCCTGCTCCCGGAGGAACTCGGCCGCCCGGGGGCCGGTGTCGAGCAGGATCGTGGTGAGGTCCTGCTGCGCGCCCATGAACGAGAGGTTCGCCGGCGAGACCGCGCCGATCGCGCCCTCGGCGACGAGCTCGTCGAGCCGGTCGACCGGGTAGACCACGTTGCGGTCCAGCATGACCCCGCTGCGGTCGAAGTTCTGGCTGTTGTGGCTCATGGTGATGTCGGTGGATCCCGCCGGCAGCACCCGGAACGCCGCGTCGAGCAGGCCGAAGCTCGCCTCGTCGGCACGGTGCAGACCCGCCGTGGTGACGATCGCGACGTTCGCGGCGGCGAGCGCCGGCGCCGGCGTGAAGGGGTGGCCCTCGAGCTCCGGGACGGGCAGCGTCGCCATCGCCGCCCGCATGTCCTGATCCGCAGTCACGGCCGGGCACCCTAGGCGGTGCCCGTCGTAGAGATCGACGGTCGCGCGGTCGGTCGGCAGGGAGGCCAACCCACTCGGACCGGCTGGTGGCGTCGATCACGCCGAGATCGTCACGAGCTCGATGGGCTTACTTACAGTGATCGCTGTCAGAGTGTGGCAGACTGGGCCGATGACCACCTCCGACGCGACGGCGGGCGAGGCGGCGACGGGCAGCGGCGAGATCGGGATCGACGAACTCGCCGAGCGCTCCGGCGTGAGCGCCCGCACGATCCGCTACTACCAATCCGAGGGTGTGCTCCCGCGTCCCCGCAAGGAAGGCCGCGACGCGCGCTACGCCTCCGCGCACCTCGAACGGCTCGAGCTCATCGCGGAGCTGCAGTCGCGCGGCCTCAAGCTCGAAGCGATCAAGGACCTCGTCGGCAGGGACCGTCCCCACCGCTCGGTCTCGGAATGGCTCGGGCTCGACGAGGTGCTGCGCGCCGCGTGGGCCGACGACGAGGCCGCGACCATGTCGCTGGCCGAGGTCCACGAGCTGCTCGACGGTCGCCCGCGCCGGCACGTCGGCGAGCTCGTCGACGGCGGGCTGCTCCTGCGCAACGACGACGGCACGTTCGGTGCGCCGAGCCGCGCGTTGCTGGACCTCACCCTGCGCCTGCTCGACGCGGGCGTGAGCGTCGACATCGGCGTGCGTGCCGCCGACGTCCTCCGGCGGCGGCTGGCCAAGGGTGCCGACGAGCTGGTGAAGCTGTTCGAGGGCGAGACCGGGAAGTCCTTCGCCGGATCGGGGAGCCCGCAGGAGCTGGCGGAGGCGCTCGACGCGATGCGTCCGATCGCGCAGGACGCCGCCCAGCTGATCCTGGCCCAGGAGCTGGAGCGCTCGCTCCGCCGACTCGCTTCGAAGGGCCGCGGCAAGCGCGGCTGACGG
The DNA here is from genome assembly GCA_963801105.1 of uncultured Acidimicrobiia bacterium. Lineage (GTDB taxonomy): Bacteria > Actinomycetota > Acidimicrobiia > IMCC26256 > JAENVU01 > JAENVU01. Next base: position 1,618,997 of record CAWDDH010000003.1, on the reverse strand, counting down.
CGCGCGACTGGCACACTCCCCCGGTGGAGATCCGAACGTTCCGCGCCGCCGACGAGGACGCCGTGGTGGCGCTGTGGGAGCGGACGGACCTCGTGCGCCCCTGGAACGATCCTCGCCGGGACATCGCCCGCAAGGTGGCGGTCGCCGACGACCTGCTCCTCGTCGGCGTGCACGACGGCAAGGTCGTCGGGGTCGTGATGGCGGGCTATGACGGTCACCGCGGCTGGATCAACTACCTGGCGGTCGCCCCGGATCGACAGGGCGCGGGCGCGGGCCGGGCGCTGATGGCCGAGGCCGAGCGGCGACTGCGGGTGCTCGGGTGCCCGAAGATCAACCTGCAGGTGCGCGGCTCGAACGCCGACGTCCTCGCCTTCTACGAGCACCTGGGCTTCGTCGTCGACGACGCCGTCAGTCTGGGGAAGCGCCTCGAGCACGACGACGGTGCCGCGGACGGGCTCCGCTGAGCGCCGAGCGGATTGCATCGCCACGAGGCCCGACCCATGATGCCGGGGTGGCGCAGGACGACCCCCCGGTCGACGACCTCGAGTTGGTGGCGCGCCTGCGGGCCGGCGACGAGGACGCGTTCCGCGAGCTCGTCGACCGGTACCACGAGCCGCTCCGGCGGTTCGCCCGCAGCTACGTCGCGACCGACGCCGCCGCCGAGGAGGCGGTCCAGGACACCTGGGTCGGCGTGTTGCGGGGCATCGACCGCTTCGAGGGGCGCTCGTCGCTCAAGACGTGGATCTTCCGCATCCTCATGAACATCGCGCGCACGCGCGGCACCCGGGACAAGCGAAGCGTCCCGTTCTCGAGCCTGGGCCCGGACGACGAGGACCCGGCGTTCGCGATCGAGCGCTTCCGCGGTGCCGACGATCCGTACCCCGGTCATTGGGCCGTCTTCCCGACCCGCTGGCACGACCGCCCCGAGATCCGGGCGCTCGCCCACGAGACCCTGGACGTGATCCGGACCGCGCTCGATCACCTTCCCCCCGCACAGCAGGAGGTGGTACGGCTGCGCGACCTCGAGGGCTGGACGAGCGTCGAGGTCTGTAATGCCCTCGACCTCAGCGAGACGAACCAACGAGTGCTCCTCCACCGTGGTCGCGCCAAGCTGCGCGCCGCGCTCGAAGCGCACTTCGAAGAGGAGTGACTGGGCCCGATGCGACCACATCCGACGACGACGAGGCCGCAGCCATGACGGCGTCCGACGACCTCGCGTGCCAGGAGCTCGTCGAGCAGGTCACCGAGTACCTCGAGGCGACGCTCACCCCCGAGGACCAGGCCCGGTTCGAGACCCACACGGCGGAGTGCCCGGCGTGCGCCGAGGTACTCGAGCAATTCCGGGTCGTCGTGGCGACCGTGGGCAGCCTGCGCGCCACCGACGTCTCGACGATCGACGCCGCGACCCGTGACCACCTGCTGATGGTCTTTCGCGACTGGGCCGCGGACCGCCACTGACCTCCGACCGTCGCGAAAGGGTCGGAGGTCCATCGCGGGTCCGCCCGGGGGGCCGTAGCGTGCGGCGATGCCACCGACGCGAGCGACCGCCTCCGAAGCCGCGGGCCGGCTCCGGCCCCGCGACACCCTGGGGATCCCGTTGGGGCCCGGGCAGCCGTCGGCCTTCCTCCGTGCGCTCGGAGCCCGGGACGACTGGGTCGACCTGACCGTCTTCGGCGCGCTGCTCGTGGACATCTACGAGCTGTTCCTGCACCCCGGAGTCCGGTACCTCTCGGGCTTCTTCGGTCCGGCCGAGCGCTTCCTCGTGGACAGCGGCGGGCGCGTCGAGTTCATCCCGGCGGACTTCCGGCGGTTCACCCGCATCGCCGAGCAGCTCGCGCCCCGAGTCGTCGCCACCGTCGCGACGCCTCCGGATGCGGACGGCTTCCTCTCGCTCTCGCTGCACGCCGGTGCGACCGTCGACGCGATCCACCAGGCCGGCGCCGATCCCGAGCGCCTGCTCGTCGTCGAGGCCAACGACAAGTTCCCCCGGACGTTCGGGCTCCCGGAGCACCCGCACCGGGTCCACCTCGACGAGATCGACGTCCTGGTCGAGTCCGACCTCGATCCGTTCCTGCTCCCGGACGTCGCGCCGAGCGACGCCGATCGTGCGATCGCCGAGCACGTCCGACCGCTGATCCCCGACGGCGCCACGCTCCAGACCGGCATCGGCGGGATCCCGTCGATGGTCGTCGGGCTCCTCGCGGACGGCCCGGGCGGCGACTACGGCGTGCATTCGGAGATGTTCACCACCGGGCTCATGCGCCTGCACGAGGCGGGCAAGGTCTCGAACATGCACAAGGGCCAGTTCGACGGTGTTTCGGTCACCACGTTCGCCGCGGGAATCCAGGACCTGTACGACTGGCTCGACGAGAACCACGAGGTGGCCTTCCTCCCCGTCGACGTCGTCAACTCCCCCGAGGTCATCGCGAAGAACCGAACCATGGTGACGGTGAACGGCGCGCTGACCGTCGACCTGCTCGGCCAGGTCGTGGCGGACACGATCGGCGGCCGGCAGTTCTCCGGCATCGGCGGCCACGAAGACTTCATCGCGCAGTCGGGGCTCTCCCTCGAGGACCGCTCGCTCGTCTGCCTGCGGTCGACCTCGACCGTCGACGGGGTGACGATCTCGCGCATCGCGCCGACCCTGGCCGAGGGCTGGATCGTCACGACCCCCCGGCACCAGCTCGACCTCGTCGTCACCGAGTACGGCGTCGCGCACCTGCGTGGCCGCACGGTGCGGGAGCGCGCACGCGCGCTCGCGGACATCGCCGCGCCGCAGTTCCGCCACGAGCTACTCGAACGCGCCACCCAGCTCGGCTGACCGGGGTCCTCGCTCCCACCCGCGGTACCGTCCTCTCTCAGCCGTCAGCCGGCGCGAGCTGCGAACCTCCCGAGGCGATCGAGCCACTCGGCGCGGGTGGTGCAGCCGTCGAACTGGACCGCGAGCCACTCGATCCCGAGATCGGCGAACGCGCGCAGGTCGTCCTCCGGTGAGAACGGGGCGAAGCACACGGTGAGCGGCGTTGTCCGACCGATCTCCTCCGCGTAGGCGCGCGCGACGTCGAGGCGCGCCGCGAGCCCGTCGAGGTTCGTGATCGCCGGCGTCTTCACCGCGCGCGACGCGGCCGGTGGGTTGGGGAACGGTGACCAGCCGTCGCCGATCTCCACCGCGCGGCGCAGCGCCCGGGTGCTGTTGCCGCCGACCCAGATCGGGACGCGCGCCGGGTGGGGCAGCTGCACCACTCCGCGCGCGTGGACGCGATCCGTCTCCACCGAGACCTCGTCCTCGCTCCAGGCGCGGCGCATGATCGCGATCGACTCGTCGAGCAGGTCGTTGCGGGCGTCGAAGTCCACGCCGAGCGCCGCGAACTCCGGCTTGAGGTAGCCCGCGGCCACCCCGAGGATCACCCGACCTCCCGACAGGCTCTGGAGGGTCGCGACACCCTTCGCCGCGAGGAAGGGGTTGCGGTACGCCGCCACGTACACGTGGGTGTGAAGCATCACGCGCCGGGTCGCGGCGGCTGCGAAGGCCAACGCCACGAGCGGCTCCTGGGCGTGGTGCCCACCGCCGTCCAGCCAGCGCCGGTCGGGGGCCGGGTGGTCGGTGACATACACCGCGTCGAGCCCGGCGGCTTCGACCGCCACGGCCATCTCGGCGATTGCGTCGCCGGTCACGAACTCGGACGCGTGCAAGACGTGGTCGACGGGGAGTCCCACGGAGAAGCGCATCGGGCCCGCACGCTACCGTCGCGCCACCCGCACCGGAGGAGAGTCCCGATGTCGATCGTCGACGAAGTCGCGCTCAGCTCGCAGGAGTTCTGGTCGGCCCCCGAGGCCGAACGCGAGGAGGGCTTCCGGCGCCTCCGCGACGAGGCGCCGATCTCGTTCCACCCCGCACCGGAGATGGAGGGGGCACCACCGGCCCCGGGCTACTGGGCGCTCACCCGCTACGACGACGTGATGTACGCGAGCCGCCACCCCGAGCTGTTCTGCTCCAGCCGCGGCGGCACCAACCTGCTCGACATCCCACCCGAGATCGCCGACTTCATCGGCTCCATCATCAACATGGACGACCCGCGCCACAAGAAGCTGCGCAACCTCGTCGCGTCGGGGTTCACACCCAAGGCGCTCAACCAGATCCTCGAGCAGGTGCAGGTGCGCGCGACCTCTGTCGTCGACGCGGTGGCGGAGAAGGGCGAGTGCGACTTCGTGGCCGAGATCGCCGCGCCGCTGCCGCTGCAGATCGTGTGCGACATGGTGGGCGTACCGCCGTCGGGCGAAGCCGACGTCTTCGCCGCGAGCAACGTGATCCTCGGCGTCGGGGACCCCGAGTACGTGCAGTCGATGGAGGACCTCATGGCCGCCTTCATGACGTTGCACCAGATGGCGATGGAGATCGGGGAGCACCGCCTCGCCCACCCGTCCGACGACATCACCTCGATTCTCATGCACGCGGAGGTCGACGGCGAGCGCCTGACGGTCCCGGAGTTCGCGTCGTTCTTCATCCTGCTCGTGGTCGCCGGCAACGAGACCACCCGCACCGCGATCAGCAACGGCATGTGGGCGCTGCACAACAACGCCGACCAGCGTGCGCGGTGGACGAGCGACTTCGACCGCTACGCGCAGGACGCGGTCGAGGAGATCGTGCGCTGGGCCACGCCCGTCATCCACTTCCGCCGGACCGCGACCCAGGACACCGAGATCGCGGACCAGCCGATCGCCGAGGGCGACAAGGTCGTCATGTGGTTCAACTCGGCGAACCGCGACGAGCGCCAGTTCGCGGACCCGTACACGTTCGACATCACCCGCTCACCCAACCCGCACTTCGGCTACGGCGGCGGCGGCCCCCACTTCTGCCTGGGGGCCAACCTCGCCCGGCGCGAGATCCGCGTGATGTTCGACGAGCTGTTCACCCGTCTCCCGGACCTCGAGATCACCGCCGAGCCCGACCGGCTGCAATCGGCGTTCATCCACGGCATCAAGCGCATGCCGTGCGCGTTCACACCCGCCTGAGGAATCCGCACGGAGACGGAGCCGACGTCGCGGGCGCGTCACGGCTCCGATGGTGAGTCCCCGACCCCGTCGTGGGCGGTCACGGTACCGTTGCCCGCATGGCCGAGGTGGAGCCGTTCGATCCAGGGTTCGGGCCGCTGGTCTCCACGACGATGCGAGTCGCGGTCTGGAACATCTGGGCGCGCTACGCCGCGTGGGAACTCCGGGGCCCGATCATCGAAGCCCAGTTGCGCGCCGCCGCGCCCGACCTCGCACTGCTCGTCGAGGTGTGGGACGAGCCGGGCGGGCGGTCCCAGGCGGCCGAGCTCGCCAATGCGCTCGGCGGGTACGAGCACGTCTACGCCAGCAACCTGACCTTCGCCGACGGCGTCCACGCCGGCAACGCCATCCTCAGCCGGTGGCCGATCACGCGCTCGGAGGTCCGCACGCTCCCCCGGGAGGCTCCGAACGGGTCACGCGACGACGAAGGGGAGGAGCGGCTCTGCGTCTTCGCCGAGATCGACGGCCCGCGCGGTCCGTTCCAGGCGTTCTGTGCCCACCTCTCGTGGCGTGAGGACCACGGTGCGATCCGCCAGGAGCAGGTCCGCGCGATCTGCGAGTTCGCCCGCGAGGCGCGTCCCCGATCCTTTCCCGCCATCCTCGGCGGGGACCTGAACGCGTCGCCGGCCACCGACGAGATCCGCATGCTCACCGGAGACGCTGCGCCCCCGGTGCCCGGGATCTGGTTCCGCGACGCCTGGGTCCACGCCGGCGACGGCCCCGGCTTCACCTGGTCGAACACCAACCCGTGGGCGGCGACGAGCCTCGACGTGGACCGCCGGATCGACTTCGTGATGGTCGGCCACCCGAAGCTCGGCGGGGTGGGCCAGCCGCGCCACGCCGAGCTCCTCGGCGATACGCCGGTCGACGGCCTCTACGGCTCGGACCACTTCGGCGTCGTGGCGGACCTGCGGTACTGACCGCTCAGCCGGCCGAACCGGCCCGGAACCACGCGCGCGCGACCGCGTCGAACTCCCGCTCATAGGCGCGGTAGCCGTCGCGCAGCGCACGACCGGGCCACGGGTCGGGCAGGAGCGCCTCGGGAAGGAGCGGGTCGGCCCGGATGTGACGCAGCGCCGCCGCACCGGCGAGGAAGGCATCGGCCATCGTCCCCTCCGCGTCTTCGCGCATTGCGGCGGTCGATCGATCCAGACGGTCGAGCAGCTCGCCCGCGCGACGACTCCAGGCACCGGGCGCGAAGAGCTGCGCGGCGAGCGCGACCGGCTCGTCGTCGGGGGTCGCGTCGAGCCAGGCGCACCGGGGATCCTCCACGAGATCTTCGAGGTTCGCGGGCCGCAGCCAGACGCCCTCGCGCCACTCGGCGAGGCGGGCGCGGCGCAGCGCGGAGCGCACGTCGGCGCGCACCGGCGCGGGCCGCGCACGGCCGAGCACGACCGCCACGCGCCAGGCGCCGTCCCAGAGGCCCGGGTCCGCCGCGAGGCTCGACTGCTGTTCCTCCTGGCGGCGGGCGAGTCCGCCGACGAGTTCGTACGCACCACTGCTCGTCCGCACCAGCTCGCCGGCCGCGGTCATCCGGTGCAGCGCCACCCGGGCGGTGCCCGGCGCGACGCCGAAGAGCCCGGCCCAGCGCACGAGATCCCGACCGGACGCCCGGGCCGGACGGCGGCCGAGCAGCAGGCTCGCCATGACCGACCGGGCCGAGAGGGGCCGGTCGGACCGGCGTTCCGGCCCGTCGACCCGCGCGCGGGTGTTACTTGATTGCTCCATCTGTTGTAATCACCGTAACATGCCCCACGTGGTCGCCACCGTCCTCCCCGAATCCCGGCTCCTCGTGGCGCCGGACCCCAACGGTCCCATCGGGCCGACGGGCAAGCCCAAGCCCGAGCTGCGCGAGGAGCTGCGCCGCATCCCGACCGCCCGCAACGTCCTGAACACGATCCTGGTCTTCGCCGTGACGATCGGGATCTTCGTTCTCACCGCGTGGGCCGACAACGTGTTCGTCTGGATCGGCGCGTTCATTGTGATGGGCGCGATGCACGCGCGCTTCGCGATCCTCATGCACGAGGCCGCGCACCGGCTGCTCTTCGCGAACCGCAAGGCCAACGACTTCGTGGGCAAGTGGCTGGTCGCGTTCCCCGCCTTCGTGCCCATCGACCTGTACCGGCGCGGACACATGGCGCACCACCGCGAGGAGTTCGGTCCGAACGAGCCCGACATCCCGCTCTACCGCGGTTATCCCATCCCGCGCGACTCGATGCTCCGCAAGCTGCGGCGCGACGCGCTCGGCATCACGGGGTGGAAGCTGATCCGCGGCCTGTTCCGTGGGGTCGTCTCGGACAACGAGAAGATCCGCGGGCAGGCGCGCGGCATCGTCGCGACCCAGATCGTGATGCTCGGCCTGTTCACCGCGTTCGGGCACCCCTGGATGTACTTCATCCTCTGGTTCCTCCCCCACCTGACGGTATGGCGGGTGATCAACCGGCTGCGCTCGATCGCGGAGCACGGTGGGATGCAGCACTCCGCCGACCGGCGCGAGACCACGCACTCGGTCCGCCAGCACTGGCCGGCGCGCCTGACGATCGTGCCCTACTTCACGGGGTGGCACCTCGCCCACCACGTGGACTCCGGGATCCCGATGCGCAACCTTCCGAGGCTCCACGAGGAGCTCGTCCGCTCCGGCTACGTCCAGCCCGGGCTGGAGTACCGCAGCTACCTCGCGCTCTGGCGCACGCTCGCCTCCGGCTGAGCGCGGAGCACCGCGGTCCGGCTTCCACGCGCAGGTACCCTGCGCGGCAATGGACGGCACCGGGAAGCTCGGGGTGATCGCGGGGTCTGCGCTGCGCGAGAGCGAGTTCGCACGGACCGGCACGGTCGTCGAGCATGCCGGGGTCGCAGTGACCGAGGTCGCCTTCGCCGATGGCAGCGGCGCGGTCGTCCTCCAGCGCCACGGCCTCCACGAGTGGTCGCCCCCGCACCGCATCGACCACGCGGCCAACTTCCGGGCGCTCCTCGGGGCGGGCGCGGACCGCGTGCTCGCGGTCTCTTCGGTCGGCAGCCTGCGGCTCGACTGGCCCGTCGGCACGTTCGTGGTCGTCGACGACTTCTACGCACCCAACGAGACGATCGCCTTTCACGACGACCCGCAGAGCCACGTCGTGCCCGGTTTCCATCCGGCGTGGAGCGAGCGGGTGCGCGACGCATGGCACGACACGAGCGACACCCGCCTGGTCGATGGCGGGACCTACGCGCAGACCCGTGGCCCCCGGTTCGAGACGCCCGCCGAGGTGCGCGCCCTCACGCACGTGGCCGACCTCGTGGGCATGACGGTGGCCGCGGAGTGCATCGTCGCGACCGAGGTGAAGCTGCCGTACGCGGCGGTGTGCGTGGTGGACAATCTCGCCAACGGGCTCGGGACCGCGCCGCTCACCATCGACGAGTTCAACGCGGGCGTCGCCGCCAACCGGGCCCGGCTCGTCGCGGACCTCGACGCGGTGCTGCCGGCGCTGGCCGCGGCGCCGTGAGCCTCTGCGTCACGGACGTCCGCCTCGACGGCGGAGCGGTCGCGATCCGGGCGGTCGACGGTCGGATCGCCGCGCTCGGTCCCGACATCGTTCCCGATCCGAGCGATCACGTCGTCCCTGGACGCGGTCGGGCCGTCGTCCCCGGGCTGGTCAACGGGCACGGCCACGCCGCGATGACCCTGCTCCGGGGCGCGGGCGACGATCTGCCGTTGATGGAGTGGCTCGAGACGCGTATCTGGCCGGCCGAGGCCCGCATCACCGCCGACGACGTCTACTGGGGCACCCGCCTCGCCTGCCTCGAGATGATCCGCTCGGGCACGACGCACTTCTGGGACATGTACTGGTTCCAGTTCGACGTCGCGCGCGCCGTCGTCGACAGCGGGATGCACGCCACGGTGAGCCAGGTCTTCCTGAGCTTCGAGGGCGCACCCGACGAAGCGCGGCCCGAGGCGGCCGCCGAGGGCCTCGAGCGACTCGCGAGCTTCGGACCGCGCGTCACGCCCAGCCTCGGGCCCCACGCCATCTACACGGTCGACGAGCCCACCCTGCGCCTCATCGCCGAGCTGTCCGAGTCCGGGAACGTCCCCGTCCAGATCCACCTCTCGGAGACCGAGCAGGAGGTCACGGACTGCATCGCCGAACACGGGTGCCGGCCCGCGGAGTACCTCGACCGCGTCGGCCTGCTGACGGGGCGCACGGTGCTCTCGCACGGCGTCTGGCTCGACGACGCGGAACTCGCGCTCGTCGCCGAACGCGGCGCGACGATCGTCACCAACCCGAGCTCCAACATGAAGCTCACGGTGGGGCGGGTGTTCCCCTACCCGGCCGCACGCGAGGCCGGTGTCCCCGTCGGGATCGGGACCGACAGCGTGGCGTCGAACAACAGCCTGGACCTGCTCGCCGAGGTGAAGCAGCTCGCGCTGCTCCAGAAGCACGCGAGCGGGGATCCGGCGATGCTCCCGGCCACCGAGGCCTGGGCGATCGCCACCGGTGCCACCGCGCCGTTCCTCGGCGGCGCCCCGATCACCGTCGGTGCCCCGGCCGACTTCTCCCTCGTCCACGCGACCGCGGTGGAGCTCGCACCGGCGCCACTGGTCGACGCGCTGGTCTACTCGGGTGCGAGCGGGGCCATCGAGACCGTTGTGATCGACGGCCGGGTCGTGATGGAGGACCGACAGATCCCCGGCGAGGACGAGGTGGTCGCGCGTGTGATCGAATGCTCCCGCCGCATCCGGGGCGGCTGAGCCGACGCCGACGAGAGGACCCCATGTCCGAGATTCCCGTCCCCGACCTCACCGCCGCGTACCGCGGAGTCCGCGAACGCGTCGGCACCCTGGTGCGCGCCGCCACCCCCGAGCAGATCGAGGCCCTCGCACCCGCGACACCCGAATGGCGCGTGCACGACGTGCTCTCCCACATGGTGGGCATCACGACCGACGTGCTCGAGGGCCGGGTCGACGGCGTGGCGACCGACGCCTGGACCGAGGCGCAGGTGGCGGCGCGCCGCACCGTGCCGACCGCCGAGGTGCTCGCGGAGTGGGACGCCAATGCGCCCACGATCGAGCCGATGATCCCGAGCTTCGGGACCGTCGCAGGGCAGATGGTGGGCGACGCCGTCACCCACGAGCACGACATCCGCGATGCGCTCGGCGCACCCGGTGCCCGCGACTCCGACGCGGTACACGTCGGCAGCGCCTGGTTGGCCCAGTGGATGGGGGCCGCGTTCACCGAACAGCACCAGGGGTTGCGGATCGAGACCGACCTCTGGAACTTCACCTGGGGCGACGGCGAGCCCGGCACGACCTTGCGGACATCGGCATTCGAGCTGCTGCGCGCCGCGACCGGTCGGCGCACCCTCGACCAGATCCGCGCGTTCGACTGGGACGGCATGGCACACGCCGAGCGCGTCGTGATGGTGATCTTCACGCCGCGCGCCGAGGCGTTCACCGGCTGAGCCCGGCGCCCGTCCCGGATCCCCACGGATCACCGGCCAGGTACCGTGCTGGCCCCATGACAACGCCGTTCGCACCGTTCCGTCACCGCGTCTTCGCGGCGTTCTGGACCGGCGCGTTCCTCTCCAACATCGGCACGTGGATGCAGTCGGTCGCCGTCGGGATCTACGTGACCGAGGCCACCCACAACCCGGCGTGGACTGCGCTCGTCGCGGCCGCGGAGTTCGCCCCCGGCGCGCTCCTCGGACCGGTCGGCGGCGCCCTCGCGGACCGCGTGCCCCGGAAGACACTGCTGCTGAGCACCACCACGGTGCAGGCGGGGCTCGCGACGCTGCTCACCGTGCTGGCCGCGATCGGCTCGCCGAGTCCCGCGATCGTGACGCTCATCGTGCTCGGCGGCGGCTGCGCGAACGCGATCGGCTTTCCCACGTACCAGTCGGTGCTCCCCGACCTGGTGCCGCCCGAGGACCTCGTCGGTGCGATCGCCCTGTCGAGCGCGCAATGGAACCTCGGCCGGGTCGTGGGCCCGGTGAGTGCCGGCGTGGCGGTCGCGGCCGGCGGCTACGCCTGGGCGTTCGGGATCAACGCTGCGAGCTTCCTCGCGGTGATCGCGGCGATCGTCTTGCTCCGCCTCCCGCCGCCGAGCCACAACGGGCTCAGCATCCGCCGCTCGATCGCGCAGGGTGTGGGGTACGTCCGCCGGGACCCGGGACTGCGCGTGGTGATGGGCTACATGTTCGTGAACACGTTCCTCGCCGCGCCGTTCATCGCATTGATCCCGGCGATGTCCCAGATCGTGCTCGACGCCGGGAAGTCCGGCACCTCGATCCTCGTGGCGGCGCAGGGCGTCGGTGCGGTCGCGATGGGGCTGATGCTCGGCAACCTCACTGCACGGTTCGGGAACCGGCGGGTCCTGCTCGGGGTGCTGTGGTCGCTCCCGCCCGTGCTCGCGGTCTACGCGGTGATGCCCAGCCTCGTCTTCGCCGCGCTCGCGCTGTTCCTCGTCGGCTTCATCTACCTCGGTGCGCTGTCGAGCTTCATGAGCATCGCCCAGATCCGCGCACCGGCCGCCATCCGCGGGCGGGTCGTCAGCCTGCTGATGGTCGTGCTCGGGACCCTCTACCCGCTCGGATCAGTGATCCAGGGTGTGGTCGCGAAGCAGATCGGTCTCCGCGAGACCACGGTCGTCGCGGCCGGGTTGATGCTCGTCTCGCTCGTCGTCCTGCGAGTGCGCAATCCGCGCTTCGCCGACGCGCTCGACCTGCCGGCCACGGAGATCGCGCCGGGCGAGATTCCGCTACCGTCCCCCACCGCACCGAGGAGGTCGCAATGACCGCAGTCATCGTCGAACGCAATGGACGGGTCGGGATCATCCGGCTCAACCGGCCCGAGGCCCGCAACGCCGTCAACCACGACATCGCCACAGGAGTGGAGGCGGCGCTCGACGAGTTCGAGTCCGACGACGGCGTCCAGGCGGTCGTGATCACCGGCAACGGCCCCACGTTCTGCGCCGGCGCGGACCTCAAGCTCGTCGCCACGGGACGGGGTGGCGAGATGGCCACCAAGCGCGGCAGCTTCGCGGGCCTCGTGACCCGGGACTTCCCGAAGCCGATCATCGCGGCGGTGAACGGCCCGGCCCTCGCCGGAGGCTTCGAGATCGTGCTCTCGTGCGACCTCGTCGTCGCGGCGGACCACGCGACGTTCGGGCTCCCCGAGGTGAAGCGTGGCCTGTTCGCCGCGGCGGGTGGGCTCATTCGCCTGCCCAAGCGCATCCCGACCGCACTGGCCACCGAGATCGCGATCACCGGCGACCCGATCGAGGCGTCGCGGGCCCATCAGCTCGGCCTGGTGAACCGGGTCGTCCCCGGGGCCGAGGTCGTGGACGCGGCGCTCGAGCTCGCAGGTCGCATCGCCGCCAACGGACCGCTCGCGATCAAGAACTCGCTGCGCATGGTGCGGGAGGCGGGCGACCTCTCCGACGAGGAGGCGTGGGCGCGCAACACCGAGCTCGCGCTCGAGGTCTTCAGCTCCAAGGACTCCATCGAGGGCGCGACCGCGTTCGCCGAGAAGCGCGAGCCCCGCTGGACCGGCACCTGAGGCGATCCCGGCCGGGTTCGGCCCGGTCAGGCCGAGGAGATCGTCGAACCCGCCAGATGCTCGTGCGTCGACGTGACGAACTCCACGACCGCGCGGGCCGCCAGCGCGGCACCGAGCATGGCGACCGCACCGACGGCGGCGACCACCCGTGCGGCCATCTCGTTGGAGACGGCCGCGGTCGGGTAGATCAGCAGACCACAGAGCGTGCCGGCCAGCCACAGCACCCACCACCACCGGATGACGCTGCGGCGCGAATCGGTCGCCGGCACCATGTCGAGCGTCGCCTGATACGGCCACCACAGGTTGAGGATCGGGATGATGAACGAGAGCGTCGCCATCGCGGGGCCACGACGCGCCGGGAGACCCGAGGACCATCCGGTGCTCGCGGCCCGGTAGAACCAGAGCAGGAACAGCACGCCCACGACGATGCCGATCAGGAACGCGAACTGCGACAGGCTCGCGGCGGTCGACGCCGGCATCTGGGGGACGGAGCCGGCGTTGGGCTTGGTGATCTCGTCCCAGTGGTCGACGACCCATTGGGCCTGGGGCACCGATGCGACCAACCCGACCGCCTGGGCGATCCCGCCTCCGAGGAGCGCCGGCCGCAGCCAGCGAGCCAGTGAGCGCTCGGCCACGACATCGACGGGGCGGTTCGCGGGCGGGCCACTGACGTGACCGGTCCAGGCGGAGCCGTCCCACCACCGCAGCGCCGCGAGGCCCCACGGGTCCCGGTGCCACCCGGCGGGAGCGCCGGCCTCCGCGGGTGCGCCCTCGGGGGGCGCGGGGGCGCGGCGGGCGCCGGCACGGGGGGCGCGACGACGAGGTCGGTCGCGACGGGCGCGACGGCGTAGCCGTCGTCGGATCCGTCCCGGCGCGTGTCGCGCGCCCAGGCCGATCCGTCGAAATACCGCTCGCCATCGGTCCCCCACGGGTCCGGGTACCACCCGGCGGCGCGTGTCTCGTCCACTCGATCTCCCTCGTCCGTCTGCCATGCTCGCGCACATGCACCGACTTCCCGGACGCAGCCGGATCCTGAGCGTCCCGCCGTGCGTCTGAGCGATCTGCCGACTCCGGCTCTCGTGGTCGACGGGTCGGTGCTGGAGGCCAATCTGGCCACGATGGCCGCCGAGCGACCCGGTCCGCAGTGCCGCCCGCACGTCAAGGCCCACAAGACGACGGCCCTGGCCGCCCGGCAGTACGCGGCGGGCCACCACGGGTTCACCGCGGCCACCCCCCGCGAGGTGATCGGACTCGCGGCCGCGGGATTGGGCGAGGACCTCCTCCTGGCCAACGAGACGCTGGACCCGGCGCGCCTCCAGGCGATGGCCGGCTGCAGCGCGCGGGTCACGGTGGCGGTGGACTCGCGCGAGACCGTCGAGGCCGCCGCGTCGAACGGCATCCGCGAGGTGCTGATCGACGTGAACGTCGGGCTCCCACGTTGCGGGTGCGCACCGGCCGACGCCGCCCGGATCGCCGACACCGCCCGCGCCCGGGGACTCACGGTCCGGGGTGTCATGGGTTACGAAGGTCACGTGTACCTCTTCGCCGACCGCGACGAGCGCAAGGCCGCGACCGACGCCGCGATGGGCATCCTCGCCGCGGCACACGACGAGGTCGGCGGCGACGTCGTGTCGGCCGGCGCCACCGCGACCTACGACCTGAACGACGTCGCGACCGAGATCCAGGCCGGCTCGTACGCGCTGATGGACACCGCGTTCGCCCCGCTCGTTCCCGAGTTCCTCCCCGCGCTGTGGGTGCACGCGACGGTCGTGAGCGCCTCGCGCGACTACGCGGTCGTCGACTGCGGCCTGAAGGCGCTCGGCATGGACCATGGCAACCCGGCGATCGACGGCGCGAGGGTCCTCGTCGTCTCCGACGAGCACATCACCTTCCGGCCGTCGGAGCCGGTACGCGTCGGTGAGCGCGTCCGGGTCTGGCCCGCGCACGTCGACCCGACAGTGGCGTACCACGAGCGGATGCACGTGGTCGACGGAGCCGACGTCTTGGACACATGGCCGGTCGATCTCCGCGGGTGGTGACCGTGCGTCAGTAGGGTCGCCGCATGGATGCTGCTGCCCTCGACGCCGTCGCCCAGGCCGACCTGATCCGGTCGGGTGCCGCCTCTCCCGTGGAGCTCGTGGACGCCGCGATCGCTCGGATCGAATCCGTCAACCCCGCCCTCAACGCCGTGATCCGCGAGCGGTTCGACGCGGCGCGGGCCGAGGCCCGGGCCGCCGCGGACGCGCCGGACGCACCCTTCCGGGGCGTCCCGCTCCTCCTGAAGGACCTGAGCGCGTACGTCGCGGACGAGCCCCTCCACGAGGGCATGCGGTTCCTGCGCGACGCGCAGTACCGGGCGCCGTACACCGACGCGGTCGCGCAACGCTTTCTCGACGCCGGTTTCGTCGTCCTGGGTCGGACCAACACCCCCGAGCTCGGGATTCTCCCCACCACGGAGCCGGCGACGTACGGACCGACGCACAACCCGTGGCGCGCGGGGACGACCCCGGGCGGATCGAGCGGGGGTTCCGCCGCCGCGGTCGCGAGCCGGATGGTCGCGGTCGCGCATGCGAACGACGGCGGCGGGTCGATCCGCATCCCCGCGTCGTGCTGCGGCCTCGTCGGCCTCAAGCCGACGCGGGGCCGCGTCCCCCACGGCGCGGGGCTCAATGAGATCTCCAACTTCCTGATCGCGGAGCACGTGGTCACGCGCACGGTGCGCGATACGGCGGCGGTACTCGACGTCACCGGCGCCCCACGCCGCGTCGGCGCCACGCGCGCGCCGTCCACGAGCACCGCGTACCGCGACGACGTCGGAGACGACCCGGGCGTCCTGCGCATCGGGGTCCTCGACCGCGATCCCACCGGCACGGCCACGGTCCACCCGGAGTGCGTCGCGGCGGTCGAGATCACGGCGCGGCTCCTGGGCGACCTCGGGCATCACCTCGAGCCGTCGTTCCCGTCCCCGTGGGCGGACGAGACCGCGATGATCCGGTTCGGCCAGGTCTGGGCGGTCGAGTGCGCCTACTTCGTGGACGACTGGGCCGAGAAGGTCGGCCGACCGGTCGCCGAGGACGAGGTCGAGCCGCTGACCTGGGCGCTGGCGACCATGGGGCGGGGCGTGACCGGACCGGAGCTGATCCGCACGATCGTGAACGCGATGGCCGAGGCCGAGGACGCCGCCGCGTGGTGGCGACCGGACCCGCGCTCGGACGAGGTGGGCTTCGACCTGCTCCTCACACCGACCCTCGCCGAGCCGCCCGTCCCGCACGGCACCTTCCCGTCGACCCCGGAGGAGCCCCTCGTCGGCTTCATCCGGGCCGGGGAGTTCGTGCCGTTCACGACCCAGAGCAACATCTCCGGACAGCCCGCGATCAGCCTGCCCCTGCACCGGACCGCGGACGGCCTCCCGGTCGGGATCCAGCTCGTCGCCGCCTTCGGGCGGGAGGACCTGCTGATCCGGGTGGCCGCCCAGCTCGAAGCTGCGGCACCATGGGGCGGCCACCTTCCCCCCGTCCACGCCTGACCGGAGTCCTCGTGCCCACCACCGACCTCGCCCGCGCCGATGCCACCGCCCAGGCCGGGCTCGTCGCCACCGGCGCCTGCACCGCGCTCGAGCTCGTTGACGCTGCGATCGCCCGGATCGAGGTGATCAACCCCGAGATCAACGCGGTGATCCATCCGCTCTTCGACCGGGCCCGGGCGCGGGCGGCCGCCACGCCGGGCGGGCCTTTCGCCGGCGTCCCGATGGTGGTGAAGGACCTCGACGGACAGCTCGCCGGCGCGCCACTTCACCTCGGCAACCAGCTGCTGAAGGAGGTCGGGTACGTCGCGGACGAGAGCTCGTACCACTTCGAGAAGCTCGAGGCGGCCGGCTTCGTCATCGTCGGCAAGACGAACACGCCGGAGTTCGGGCTCCAGACCACCACCGAGCCACACGCGTACGGAGCGACGCGCAATCCCTGGGACGTCACCAAGGGTTCGGGCGGATCGAGTGGCGGATCCGGCGCGGCGGTTGCGGCGGGGCTCGTCCCGGTCGGGCACGCGGGCGACGGCGGCGGGTCGATCCGGATCCCGGCCAGTGAGTGCGGGCTCGTCGGGCTCAAGCCCTCGCGCGGCCGGGTCTCGGTCGGACCCCAGGCCGGCGAGGCGTGGAACGGACTCGTCGCGCGGCACGCCCTGACGCGATCGGTGCGCGACTCGGCCGCCATGCTCGACGTCGTCGCCGGCGAGATGCCCGGGGACCCGTACACCGCGCCACCCCCGGAGCGTCCCTTCGCCGAGGCGGCAACACGCGACCCGGGCCGTCTGCGCATCGGGCTGCGGACCGAAGCGCTCGCGGCGATGTGCGACGTCGATCCCGAGTGCGCGACCGTCGCCGAGCAGGCCGCGAAGACCCTCGAGTCGCTCGGGCACACCGTCGAGGTCGCATCACCGGCTTCACTCGACGACGGTGAGCTCGTCGCGACGTTCCTGAACGTGGTCGCGACGAATGCACTCGCCCAGGTCGCCGAGCTCGGCCGCATGGTCGGGCGGGCGGTGACCGCGGACGACGTCGAACCCGGGACGTGGGCGCTCGCGGAGGCCGGGCGCGCGGTCACGGCACTGACGTACCTCGAGACCATCCACGCCGCGCACGCCTGGTCCCGGCGCACGCTCTCGTGGTGGCACGACGGCGGCTTCGACCTGCTGCTCACCCCCACGCTCGCCGCGCTGCCCCCGGAGCTGGGCACCCTGAACCCGATCGACGGCGACCCCGCGATGGCCACGATGCTCCAGACGCCCTACGCCGCATTTGCCGCCGCGTTCAACGTGACCGGTCAGCCGGCCGTCTCCCTGCCGCTCGGGACGAGTGCGAGTGGGCTGCCGATCGGCGTGCAGCTCGTGGCGGCCGCGTACCGCGAGGACCAGCTGCTCCAGGTCGCCGCGCAGCTCGAGCAGGCGGTGCCGTGGGCCGACCGGCACCCGACCGTGTTCGCGGGTTGATCGACCGGTCGAGAAGGAGGCCACCATGTCCGATGACTTCGCCGGGCTCGACGCCACCGCGCAGGCCGAGCTCGTCCGGCTCGGCCAGTGCAGCGCCGAGGAGCTCGTGGAGGCGGCGATCACCCGGATCGAGACGGTCGACCCGCAGGTGCGGGCATTCACGACCACCCGCTTCGACCGTGCGCGCGACGAAGCGGCCGGCGATCTGGCCGACGGTCCGTTCCGAGGTGTGCCGTTCGCGCTGAAGGACCTCTCGTGCACGCTCGAGGGCGAGCCGTCCTACGACGGGGTCCCGGTGCTCGTCCGCGAGGACTATCGCGCCCCGGTGACATCGTCCCTCGCGGCCCGGTTCCAGCGGGCCGGGCTCGTGATCATGGGGCGCACCAGCACGCCCGAGCTCGGCATCATGCCGACGACCGAGCCCCTGGCGTTCGGTCCGACGCACAATCCGTGGGACGTCACGCGCACCCCGGGCGGCTCCTCCGGAGGCTCGGCCGCCGCGGTGGCGTCCGGCATGATCCCGTTCGCGCACGCGAGTGACGGCGGCGGGTCGATCCGCATTCCGGCCGCGTGCTGCGGGCTGGTCGGGCTCAAGACCTCTCGGGGTCGGACGTCGGTCGGGCCCGGCAGCGACGATCTCGCCCGCCCGCTCTCGGTGCAGTTCGCCGTGACGCGTTCGGTACGTGACGCCGCGGCGTTGCTCGACGCCGTGGTCGGACCGGAGGTCGGTGACCCGATCACGCCGGCGGCGCCGAGCTCCCGCTACGCAACCCAGGTGAACACCGAGCCCGCACCACTGCGCATCGGGATCATGACCACACTGCCCGGCACGAAGGACCCCGCGGCCGCGGAGTGCGTGGCCGCGGTGGAGGCGACGGCGAAGCTGCTCGAGTCGGCCGGACACCACCTCGAGCGCTCGCACCCCGCGCCGTTCGACGAGGACGGGCGCATGAGCGCGTTCGTCCCGATCTGGTCGTCGATGGCCGCGGCCAACCTCCTCGCGATCGGGCGACGGATCGGGCGCCCGGTGACGGACCGAGACGTCGAGCCCCTCACCTGGTGGCTCGCCGGGCGCGGCCGGGACGTGACCGGCGGCGACCTCCTCGACGCGCTGAGCGCGATGGGGGCGTGGAGCCGGCGCTTCCTCCAGTGGTGGGCCGGTGGCTTCGACCTGCTCCTGACCCCGACGTTGGGGGAGCTGCCGGTCGAGCTCGGGGTGCTCCAGACCCCCGACGATCCGGTGAGCGGCTTCGCTCGCGGCGGCACCTTCACCCCCTTCACCCCGGTGGCGAACCAGACCGGCCAACCCGCGATCTCGCTCCCGATCGCCCAGAGCCAGGAGGGTCTGCCGATCGGTGTCCACTTCGTCGCCGCGCCCGGCCGCGAGGATCTCCTCCTCCAGATGGCCGGCTTCCTGGAGCGGGCGATCGGCTGGTCCAGACGGCGCGCGCCGATCCATGGCTGAGCATCCGGTCACCCTCGGCGGCGGCCAGGGCTTCTACGGCGACACGTGGCGCGCGGTGGAGGGGCTGCTCAGCGCCGGTGTCGACTACCTGTGCCTCGAGGCGCTCGCCGAGCTGACACTCGCGATCCTGCAGAAGGACCGCGCCCGTGACGAGAGCCTCGGCTACACGCGCGACCTTCCCCGCTACCTCGGCGCCGCGTTGCCCGCCGTGCTCGACGGCAGGACGAAGGTCGTCACGAACGCCGGCGGCATCAACCCGCGCGCCGCGGCCCAGGCCGCGATCGCGACCGCACGCGACGCGGGCGCAACCGGCCTTCGGATCGCGACGGTCCTGGGCGACGACCTCATGCCCCGCCTCGCCGAGGTGCGGTCGACCAGCGGCTCGGGCCTGTCCAACATCGAGACCGGCGCGCCGTTCGCCGACCTCACCACCGACGCGCTGTTCTGCTCGGCGTACCTCGGCGCGTTCCCGATCGCCGACGCGCTGGCCAAGGGCGCCGACGTCGTGATCACCGGCCGCGTCGCCGACGCCGCACTGTTCCTCGGCCCGTTGATCCACGAGCACGGGTGGCGCCGCGACGACTGGGACCACCTGGCGGCGGGCATCCTCGTGGGCCACCTGCTCGAATGCTCGGGCCAGGTCGCGGGCGGGAACTTCAGCGGCGAGTGGTGGACCGTCCCCGAGCCCTGGAAGTTGCCCTACCCGATGGCCGAGGTCACGGCCGACGGCACCGCGGTGATCACCAAGCCACCCGATTCCGGCGGGCGCGTCGACGTCGACACCGTCCGCCACCAGCTGCTCTACGAGGTGCACGACCCCGCGGCCTACCTCTCGCCCGACGTCGTCGCCGACTTCACCTCGGCGCGGATCACCGACCTGGGTGGCGACCGGGTCGAGGTGCGCGACGTGCGGGGCCGTCCCGCCACCGACACCTACAAGGCGCTGCTCGCGTATCCCGCGGGTTGGTCGGGCGAGACCCGGGTGGCGTTCTCCTGGCCCGATGCGGCCGAGAAGGCGAAGGCCCTGACCGCGATCTTCATGCGCCGGGTCGAGATGGCGGGGCTCACCGTCGACGACTGGGAGGTCGAGCTCTGGGGGGTGAACGCGCTGGGCGGCGACACCGTGCCGGCGACCACCGCCGAGCCACCCGAGTGCGTGGCCCGCATCGCGTGGCGCTGCGCCGACCAGCGCACCGCCGCGTCGGTCGGTCGGGAGCTCGTTCCGCTCGCGTTGAGCGCGCCGCCGGCAGGGATGACGGGTATCGGCCGGGGCGGGGCCGCGCCGTCCGAGCTACTCGGGATCTGGCCGACGCTCGTCGACAAGACCCTCGTCGACCCACACGTGACCGTCGTCGTCGAGGAGGTCTGATGAGCCGTCTCCCGCTGCGAGAGTTCTGCGGGTTCCGCGCCGGCGACAAGGGCGACACGGCGGACGTCGCGCTCTTCGCGTACGACGACACCGGGTACGACGTCATCGTGCGCGAGGTCACCGCCGATCGCGTGAAAGCACACTTCGGCTCGATGGTGCAGGGTGAGGTGGTCCGCTACGAGGCGCCCAACGTCCGGGCGCTCAACTTCGTGCTGCGCGCCGCGCTCGGCGGCGGTGGGCCGCGGTCGTTGCGCTCGGACAATCTCGGGAAGTCGCTCGGCGGTGCCCTCGTGCGGCTCGAGGTCGAGGTCCCCGACGACCTGCCCCGCCGGCCACGACCCGACGTCGCCTGGGCCGAAGCCATCATCGACGAGCGCACCCACTGAGTCGCACGGCCCGAGCGCGCCGGAGGGCGTGTCGGCCGCCACTACCGTGCGGGGGATGGCGTTGACGCGACTCAGCAACGAGCGGTGGGGCTTCGCGTCCAACTGCTTCGTCTGCGAGCCGACGAACGAAGCCGGACTCGCGATCCCGTTCTTCCTCGACGAGGCCGAGGGTGTCGTCGTCGCCGAGTTCACCCTCGACGACCGGTTCTCGGGCGCACCCGCGTACCTGCACGGTGGCGTGACGCTGGCGATCCTGGACGAGGCGATGGCGTGGGCGACGATCGCGGTCGCCGGCCAGTGGGCGGTCACCCACACGACCGCGACCACGTTCCACAAGCCGGTGCGCGTCGGCGTCGCGTACCGGGTCGAGGCGCGCGTCGTCGAGATCACCGAGACCCGGATCGAGACCACCGGGCGCGTGCTCGACGAGCGGGGCGTCGTCCGGGCCGAGGCGACGGCCTCGTTCGTGCCGCTCGGCACGGCGCAGGCCGTCGATGCGATCGGCGTGGTCCCCGACGGGTCGCTCGACGGCTTCCTGCGCCCATGACCGACCGCGGCCAGCGCCTCCCTCCCGTCGAGGTCGAGCAGGCCAACGGCTCCCCCATCGAGCTGGGCGCGTTCCTGGACCGGATGCTCGTCGTCGTCGCGATCCGCTACTACGGCTGAATCCCCTGCCTCGACTACCTCGCGCAGTTGCGGGAGGCCGGGAGTGCCATCGAGGCGCTCGGCGCGCACGTGGTCGTCGTCGGTACCGGCGCGGCCTACCAGGCCGGGCACCTCATGGCGACCGGGATGCCGTTCCCGTGCCTGGTGGATCCGGAGGCGCACCTCTACGAGGCGCTCCGGATCGGTCGCGTCGGCATCGGCCACTGGTTGCGCCCATCGGTGGTGCGTCGCTACGTCGCGGCGTACCGGCGCGGCGGGCGCCAGGGTCGGGTCACGGGAGATTGGCGCCGTCTGTCGGGCGTCGCGGTCGTCGAGCCCGATCGGACCGTGCGGTACCTGTACCGCGCGGACGGCGTCGGCGACTACCCACCCGTCAGCGAGCTGCTCGACGCGCTCCGCGACTGATCGGGGTCGGGAGCAGCACGCTCACGCGGCCTCTGCGGCAGAAGCCGTGCGCCGGGCGGCGTCGCGGAAGGCCCAAAGGATCATGGCCGAGCTCACCACGGCGAAGACGACGAGGAGCGGACCGGGTTCCGGGCCCCAGAGGTTCGGCCAGTCGAAGACGGTCCAGAGGACTGCCGCCACGACCCAGATCGCACACGCGATCTGGGTGCTGACCGTCGCGCGTCGCGACCGCATCGCGCCGAGGACAGCGACCACGAAATCGAACGGCACGTAGATCGGGAACACCGCGATGCACGCGCCGGCAGACGTCGCGACGCCCTTCCCACCCCGGAACCGCGTCCACACCGGGAAGACGTGGCCGGCCACGGATGCGGTGCCGGCCACGTAAGCGCCGTCGGCACCGCCGAGCGCCCGGCCCACCAACCCCGCGGCGATGCCCTTGGCGAGGTCGAGGACGAGCACCACCGCACCCCAGTGCGCGCCCAGCGACTGCATCGCGTTCAGTGCCCCCGGATTGCCGCTCCCCACGGCGCGGATGTCGACGCGACCGCGCGTCGCGACTCTGGTGACGAGGTCCGCGGACGGCAGCGTCCCGAGCAGATACCCCAGGACGACCGCGAGAACGATCATCGTGGGAGTCTGGCAGGCGGTCTCAGCCGCCGGAGACGTCCTGGGGCTTCGCCTTCCCGGCGGAGATCCACGGCATCATCTCACGCAGTCGCTCGCCGACGGCCTCGATCGGGTGCTCCCGACCGGCGGCCTGGAGCTTCTTGAAGTTCGGCCGGCCGGCCTCGTTCTCGGCGATCCACTCCTGCGCGAACTCGCCGCTCTGGATCTCACCGAGAATCTTGCGCATCTCGTCCTTCGTCGAAGACGTGATCACGCGCGGGCCGCGGGTCATGTCGCCGTACTCCGCGGTGTCCGAGATCGAGTAGCGCATGTTGGAGATGCCACCCTCGTAGATGAGGTCCACGATGAGCTTCACCTCGTGCAGCGTCTCGAAGTACGCCGACTCCGGCTGGTACCCGGCCTCGACGAGCGTCTCGAACGAGTTCCGGATCAGCTCGACGAGACCGCCGCAGAGGACCACCTGCTCACCGAAGAGGTCGGTCTCGGTCTCCTCCTGGAACGTGGTGTCGAGCACCCCGCCCCGCGTGGCACCGATGCCCTTCGCGTACGCGAGCGCGATCGCCCGCGCGTTGCCCGAGGCGTCCTGCGCGACCGCGACGAGCGCCGGGACGCCGCCGCCCTCCTGGTAGGTGCGCCGGACGAGGTGTCCCGGGCCCTTGGGCGCGATCATCCAGACGTCGACACCCTCGGGCGGCTTGATCTGGTCGAAGTGGATGTTGAAGCCGTGAGCGAAGGCGAGCGAGTTGCCCGGCACCAGATTGGGTTCGATGTCGGCCTGGTAGATGCGCTTCTGCTCGGTGTCGGGCAGGAGCACCATCACGACGTCGGCGGCCTGGACCGCCTCGCCGATGGTGAGCACCTTGAGCCCGGCCTCCTCGGCCTTCGGCACGCTCGAGGAACCTTCGCGCAGCCCGACGACCACGTCGACGCCCGACTCCTTCAGGTTCAGCGCGTGCGCGTGACCCTGGGACCCGTACCCGAGGATCGCGACGGTCCTGCCGTCGAGCAACCCGAGATCGGCACCGTCGTCATAGGTGATCGTCGCAGCCATCGTTTCCCTCTCGTCTCCAACCAGGTCCAGATTTGCGCGTCGGAACGACGCCGAACGGTACTCAGCCGGTCTTGTTCTTGACGACCCGAAGCTTGCTCGGCTGGCGCGACAGCTTCGGGAGCGCGATCCGGCCCGTCCGCTGGAGCTCGACGATCCCGAACGGCTTGAGCAGGTCGGTCATCGCGTCGAGCTTGTCGGGCTGGCCCGCGACCATGAGGGTCATCGCCTCGTAGCCGACGTCGAGGATCTTGGCCTCGAAGATCGACGCCAGCTCCGTCGCCTGCGAGCGGGCCTCGGACCCGGCCTTGACGGTCACGAGCATCAGCTCGCGTTCGACGGCGTCCGAGTCGGCCAGCTCGCTGATCTTGATGATGGGAATCAGCTTGTTGAGCTGCTTGGTGATCTGCTCGACGAGATCGGCGTCACCATCGACGACGACCGTCATCCGCGAGTACCGCTCGTCCTCCGTCGGACTGACCGCGAGCGAGTAGATGTTGTACCCCCGGCGGCTGAACAGGCTCGACACGCGGGTGAGCACACCGAACTTGTTCTCGACGAGGACGCTCAGGATGTGGTGGTCGATCGCCATCTCAGCGACCCCCTTCCTTGTCGGCCTCGGGTCCGAGGATCACGTCGTCGTTGCTCGAGCCGGCCGCGACCATCGGGTACACCTTCTCGCGGTAGTCGGTCCGGAAGTCGATGACGACCGGGCGGTCGTCGATCGCGTTCGCCTTCTCGATCGTCGGGACGACGTCCTCGGGCGTCTCGACCCGGAAGCCGACGCAACCCATCGCCTCGGCCCACTTCACGTAGTCCGGCAGGTCGGGCGAGAGGTACACCTCGCTGTAGCGCTCCTCGTAGAAGAGCTCCTGCCACTGCCGGACCATGCCGAGGTACGCGTTGTTGAGGATCGCGATCTTCACGGGGATCCTCTCGGCCGCGGCGGTGACCAGCTCCTGCGCGGTCATCTGGAAGCAGCCGTCGCCGTCGACGGCCCACACGGTCTTCTCCGGGCAGCCGACCTTGGCCCCGATCGCCGCCGGCACCGAGAAGCCCATGGTGCCGAGACCGCCGGAGTTGACCCACGTGTAGGGGTGCTCGAAGCGCCAGTGCTGGCTCGCCCACATCTGATGCTGGCCCACGCCCGAGGCGAGGATCGTGTCGTCGGGCGCGTACTCACGCAGCTTCTCGATCACGTACTGCGGCTTCAGCGGACCGCCCTCGGGCTGGTCGTACTGCAGCGGATGCTCGACCTGCCAGCCCTTGACCGTCGCCCGCCAGTCGGAAAGATCGGGCCACTCGCGCTTGGCCCGGTCGGCCTTGACCGCGGCGGTGATGCTCTCGATGACGTTGCGGCAGTCGCCGACGATCGGCACATCGGGACGGCGGACCTTGCCGAGCTCGGCCGGGTCCACGTCCACGTGGATGATCTTGGCGTCAGGTGCGAAGGCGTCGACCTTCCCGGTCACGCGGTCGTCGAAACGGGCACCGAGCGCGATGAGCAGGTCCGCCTTCTGCATCGCGGTGATCGCGGTGTAGTTGCCGTGCATGCCCGGCATCCCGAGCGCGAGCTCGTGGCTGTCGGGAAATGCACCACGTGCCATCAGCGTGGTCACGACAGGGATGCCCGTGGTCTCGGCCAGCGCCCGCAATGCCTCGGCGGCGCGTGCCTTGAGGATCCCACCTCCGGCATAGATCACCGGGCGGTGCGAGTCGCCGATCAGCTTGGCCGCGTCCTTGATCTGCTTCGGATGGCCCTTGAGGTTGGGCTTGTACCCGGGGAGGTCGACGGTCTCGGGCCACTCCCAGTCCATCATCTGGTTGGCGATGTCCTTCGGGACGTCGATGAGCACCGGGCCGGGACGACCGGTCGTCGCGACGTGGAACGCCTCCCGGACGATGCGCGGGATGTCCTGGGCGTCGGTGATGAGCCAGTTGTGCTTGGTCACCGGCATCGTGATGCCGACGGTGTCGCACTCCTGGAACGCGTCGGTCCCGATCACCGAATAGGCCACCTGGCCGGTGATCACGACGAGCGGGATCGAGTCCATGTACGCGTCGGCCAGGGCGGTGACGATGTTCGTGGCCGCCGGACCGCTCGTCACCATCGCCACGCCGGGCCGGCCCGTCGCGTGCGCGTACCCCTCGGCCATGTGGCCGGCGCCCTGCTCGTGGCGGACCAGGATGTGGCGGATCGAGGAGTCGATCAGCGGGTCGTACACGGGGAGGATCGCGCCGCCGGGAAGGCCGAACATGACTTCGACGCCTTCCATCTCCAGGCTGCGGATCAGCGCTTGGGCTCCGGTCAGTTTCATGGGGGTGCTCCAGGGGTGGGGTCCGGACCCGGGTCCGGACGCGAAAAACCCTCCGCACGTGCGGAGGGTCAGGCGTACGGACGCGGAAGAGCCGTACGCCTAGGTGACTACTACGAGGAGGTCGGCGGTCCGGTGCATGAGGTCGAGAGTATCGTCCGATCCGGGCACGCGATCAAGTCATTCCTGCGACGACGACCGTTTCGCCCGCTCTACCGTGAAATCATGCTGACCCGCCCCGCTGGAGTCACCGACGCCGACATCGCGCGCACGGTCCTCGACGGCTGGGGACTCACCGCGACGGCGACCGAGTACGCCGCGGTCGGGTTCGGCAGCTACCACTGGCACGTGAGCGCCGGTGGCGAGCGTTGGTTCCTCACCGTCGACGATCTCGCCGAGCGCCGGTGGGACGATCGGGATGGCCGAATTGGCGCCGCCGCCGGGCTCGCTGCCGCGTTGACGACGGCCCGCGAACTGCGAGATTCGGGGCTGGAGTTCGTCGTGGCACCCGTACCCACGCGATCGCGTCACATGATCCATCCGGTGGACGAGTTTCACGTCGCCGCGCTCTACGAGCACGTCGACGGCGAGAGCGGCGAATGGGGACGTCCGTCGACCCGCGGTGAGCGCCTTGCGGTCCTCGACAACGTCATTGCCGTCCATCGCGCGCCGATCGGTGACGCGTGCCTCGTCGACGGCTTCCAACTCCCGCAACGGGACGCGCTCGAGGCCACACTGACCGAAACGGCCGCGGCCTGGGGCCCCGGGCCGTACGCCGAACGCCTGCGGGCATTGGTGAAGGAGCACAGCGTCGCGCTGCGAGCCGCTCTGACCCGGTACGACCGACTCGTCGACGAGGTCACGGACCGTGGCCCCCGGTGCGTACCGACCCACGGCGAGCCGCACCCCGGCAACCGGATCGCCACTGCCGACGGCGTCGTGCTCATCGACTGGGACACGGCACTGCTCGCGCCACCCGAACGCGACCTGTGGATGCTGATCGACGAAGATCCCGCCACGGCCACCGGCTACACGGAACGCACTGGAGCAGAGCTGGACGAGACGACTCTCGCGCTCTACCGGCTGCGGTGGGACCTCACCGACATCGCGCTGTTCGTCGCCGACCTCAGGGCCCCACACGACGACACCCAGGACAGCCACATCGCGTGGACCGCGCTCACGCGGCACCTGGACCCGCGCCGATGGGTCGCCGAACCGTGACCGCAGTCGGTCCGGATGCGGGTGCCGACACCGGCCGGTGCCGCCACTAGCTTCACCCGCGTGGCACTCACCATCGGGATCGCCGGGCTCCCCAACGTCGGCAAGTCCACGCTGTTCAACGCCCTGACGAAGGCCGAGGCCCTGGCCGCGAACTACCCGTTCGCCACGATCGAGCCCAACGTCGGCGTCGTCCCGCTCCCCGACCCGCGACTCGACGTGCTCGCGAAGATCTTCGAGAGCAAGCAGATCGTCCCGGCCACCGTCTCGTTCGTCGACATCGCCGGCATCGTCAAGGGTGCGAGCGAGGGCGAGGGTCTCGGCAACAAGTTCCTCGCCAACATCCGCGAGGCGGACGCGATCTGCCAGGTCGTGCGGGTCTTCGCCGACGACGACGTCATCCACGTCTCGGGCACCATCGACCCGCGCGACGACATCGAGGTCGTCCACACCGAGCTGATGCTGGCGGACCTCCAGACGATCGAGAAGGCCATCCCGCGGATCGAGAAGGAGGTGAAGGGCAAGAAGACCGACCGTGCCGTGCTCGACGCGGTGCTCGCGGCCCAGCAGCTCCTCGAGGACGGCACCACGCTCTTCGCCGGGGCCGAGGCGGCCGGAATCGACGTCTCCCTGATCCACGAGCTGTCGCTGATGACGGCGAAGCCGTTCATCTACGTCTTCAACGTCGACGAGGCCGGGCTCACCGACACCGACCGCCAGGCCGAGCTGCGCGCGCTCGTCGCACCCGCCGACGCGGTCTTCCTGAATGCGAAGCTCGAGGCCGAGCTGCTCGAGCTCGACGACGAGGACGCCGCCGAGCTCCTCGCGAGCGTGGGCCAGGACGAGCCGGGGATGCACCAGCTCGCACGAGTCGGATTCCACACCCTCGGGCTCCAGACCTTCCTCACCGCGGGACCGATGGAGTCGCGCGCCTGGACGATCCACCAGGGCTGGACCGCACCGCAGGCCGCGGGCGTGATCCACACCGACTTCCAGCGCGGGTTCATCAAGGCCGAGGTCGTGTCCTACGCCGACCTCGTCGATGCCGGCTCGATGGCCGAGGCGAAGGCCCGCGGCAAGGTCCGCATCGAGGGCAAGGACTACGTGATGGGCGACGGCGACGTCGTCGAGTTCCGCTTCAACGTCTGACCCGGATCGGAATCACTCCGCGGACGGTGGTCAGCGGACGGCGAAGAGCTTCCAGGACCCGTCGATGCCCTTGAGTTCGTGCTCGCCGCGCTCGTCGAAGCCGGCAGCACCACCGAGCATCATGTCCCGGACCGTGGAGGAGACCCACAGCTCGCCGTCGGCCGCAGCCTGCTCGACGCGGGCCGCGAGGTTGACCGCGATCCCGGAGATGTCGCCGTCGTCGTGGATCTCGATCT
This sequence comes from uncultured Acidimicrobiia bacterium, assembly GCA_963801105.1. GTDB lineage: Bacteria > Actinomycetota > Acidimicrobiia > IMCC26256 > JAENVU01 > JAENVU01. The sequence goes on along the minus strand of CAWDDH010000003.1, from coordinate 1,590,541 downwards.
CCCCTGCGTGGACCCCGGCACGGATCGGCACACCGAGGTCCGCGAGGCAACGGCAGAGATCGAGCCCACAGTCGACGCCCTGCGACGGGACGTCGAACACCGCGAGGAGCCCGTCGCCGGTGCTCTTGACCACGCGACCCGCGTGCTCGTCGACGATCTTGCGCGCGGTGCGGTCATGCTCGTCGAGGATCTCGTGCCACGCGGTGTCGCCGATCTCGGCCGACCGGCTCGTGGAGCCGACGATGTCGGTGAAGAGCACGGTCGCGAAGCGGCGGGTGGTGATCGGCTGCGGCACGGCACCGGTGCAGAACTCGATCATGAGGTCGTTCATCTCGCGCCAGGTGGGCATCACCCAGCAGAAGTGGTCTTCGCCGGGGATCTCGACGTAGCGCGCCCCCGGAATCACGTCCGCGAGTACCCGGCCACCGGCGACGTTGAGCACCCGGTCACCCTTGACGTGCATCACCAGTGTCCGCGCGGTGATGCGCTCGGGGGCGTCGCCGGCGTCGAGGCCCACGATGCTCTGGACCTGACGCTCGAAATCGCGGGGACTGGCCGACAGTCGCTCCAGCCGTCCCGCCCACCGAACGAACGACTCGTTGTCGCGCTGGCTGGGCACGAACCAGTCGACGAAGTACTGGGGCTCTTCGCCCCAGGTCTCGACGAGGTGGATGAAGCCTTCGAGAATCTCGGTCGCTCCCATGAGCGGTGGGTCGCCCGGCTCGACGCGCTCGACCATCCGCGACCGGTAGCGCGGCGAGGGCACTGTGTCGATCAGGACGACCCCGTCCACCCGTTCGGGATAGTTCGCGGCGAACAGCTGGCTCATGATCCCGCCTTCGGACAGTCCGAGGAGGTTGGTCCGCTCCCAGCCGAGCGCGTCCATCACCGTGACGACGTCGCCGATGCGCTGCTCGAGCGTCGGCATCGCGTCCGGGCGATCGGACAGGCCCACGCCACGCTTGTCGAAGTGGGCGCAGGTCATGTACCGGCCGAGGTACTCGTCGACCCGCCGGTAGAACTCGTGCTCCCAGCTGACCTCGATGTTCGAGACCAACGGCGGCACGATCAGGAGGCGGGGTCCCTCGCCCCACTCCTGGTAGGCGAGCCGGAGGCCGTCATCGGATCGTGCGTACTGCGTCTCGGGCACCTGCACGGAGGAATCCTGCCAGAGTCAGGCCGGCGGCGCGACGAACGCGAGGCCTTCGCGGAGCAGTGCCCGCCAGCGGCGGCGGTCCCGCTCCGGGATCGACACCCACTCCTTGAAGACCTTGCCGGCCGGCGCGAACGGCCGGCCCGTCCCACTCGCAACCAGGGCCTCGACGCGGTCGGCCGGGAGCTTCACGACCAGGCCCGAGCCCTTGAAGTCGACCAGGGCCAGGAACTCACCGGCCGCCCGGGCGCACCGACCGCCCATGATCGTGCCTTCTTCGACACGCGGGTCCTCGGCCCGCAGCTCGTCGACCAGATCCCAGAAGAGATCCTCGTCCTTGCTCGGGGTCACAACGGGTCGATGCCGATCATCGCCCGGAACTCGGCCGTGGTGTTGGTGACGGGGAACGGCTCGTCGGGCACGGGCACGTTCAGCGCCGCGCAGATCGGACCCCAGCCGTCCGACGGCGTCCAATCGATCAGGCGGTCCGCCGGCACCTCGGCACGCACGGCCGCGTTGTGGGCCTCGTACGCGGCGATCATGGCGTCCTTGCTCTCGAAGTCGTCGCTGAACCGGTCGTGCAGCATGCGCCGGACCGCGGCCATCCACGGCTGGAGGTGGGGCGGTGCGTGGTCGAGCGACAGGAAGATGGTGTTCGACGCACTCCGGTACCAGCCCTCCGAGTCGCGGGTGGAGAGGAGCACGGGAGCGTCAGGATTGGCGGCCGCGATCTCGCGCCAATAGACCGCGCCCGGGAAGTCGACCATCGCGGTGAAATCGGCGAGCAGCGCCGACCAGTCGACGGGTTCACCGTCGACGGCGGCGGTGAACCCGGCGATCTGATCGGGTCGCTCGAACACCTCGATCATGTGGTGACACGTTCCGCCGAGCAGCTGCTCGAGCGCGATCTTCAACGAATGGGTTCCCGTCCGACCGACTCCTGCACCGACCACCCGTAACGCCATCTCAGCCCCCGTCCTCTGTTCGGTGGGGTCGATCCCCGCCGGGGCGACATCTTGGTCGAGATCGGCGTGCCCCGTCAGCCCCGCGATCGGCTCACCGAGACGGTCGTGAGGTCCTCGCCGACGGTGACCCGGCCGGTGTAGCCGCCCTCGCGGACGTCGGCGGCGAACGCCTCGGCCTCGGCCTGGTCGGTCGGCGGCCGGGATGAGGTGGGTCAGCAGCAGGTGCGGAACGCCGGCCCGTTCGGCCATGGCCCCGAGCGGGACCGTGTCCGCGTGGTAGCTGAAGATCTTCTCGAACGAGGTCCCGGCGATCGCGTCGTGCAGCGCCGTGGCGCGGCAGGCCTCGTGGACGAGGACGTCGGCGCCCAGCGCTCAGCTGCTCGACCTCGTCGCAGACGCGCGTGTCGCCCGAGACGACGACGACGCCGCGTCGGCGTCGTGACCCGGTACGCCACCGCACCAGTCGACCGGCTCGTGATGGACCGCGACCGCGTCGACGGTCACCGTCCCGTCGTCGGACGCCCACACCGGCATCGGTGCGGCGGGTGCGGCGAAGGTCCGCGAGGTCGACCGTCGGAGGGTCGGGCTGCACGTGCGCGATGCGCAACGCGACGTCGTCGTCGTAGGCGTCGAGCATCCGTCGCACGAACCGGGCGGCGGTCCCCTCCGGGCACCACGATCGCCAACGGCCCGCCCGGATGGAGCTGGTGGAAGATCCAGCGGGTGAGCACGACGTCGGCGAGGTCCGACCAGGTGGTCGCTGTGCACGTGGGTGACGAACAACGCGGTGAGCGCATGCGGCGGCGTGTCGGCCTCGGTCAGACGCAACACCGTGGCCCGCCCGGCGTCGAACTGGAGCGCGAGGTCGCCGTAGCGCACGAGCGTGCCCGGCACCGGCCCGGCCCGGCGAGGGCAGTGGCACCCCCGTCCCGGTGAGGGTGACGACCGTCGGCGGCAGGCTCATCCGTGCTTCCCGACGGTCCAGCCCTGCGGCGCCAGCACGCTGTCCGCGACCGAACGCGGGGTCTCCTCCAACGTCGTCGCCATCGTCTCGTTCCACCGGTTCAGGTAGCCGAACAGCGCGCACACCGCGACGATCGCGGTGATCTGCTCGTCGGAGTAGAAGCGGCGACACTCTGCGAAGTCCTCGTCGGTGACCGCATTCGGCGACTGCCCGGAGTGGAGCGCGAGGCGCAACGCCGCCCGCTCGGCATCGTCGAAGCGATCGCTCGTCTCGAACGACCACAGCTCCGCCAGCTTGTCTTCCTCCACCCCCAGATGCGCCGCATGCGCCGCCGTGTGCGCCTGGCAGTAGCGACACCCGGCGCCGGCGCTGGCCATGAAGCCGATGAGCTGCTTGAGGGCGGTGGGCAGGAGGTCGTTGAGGAAGACCACGCTCGACAGCCCGGTCATCCCGTCGAGGAGGCCCGGGACGCGGGCCATCACCCGGAGCGAGCTGGGCACGAAGCCCATGAAGCCCTCGATGAGCGCGAAACCGTCTGCGTACTCGGCGAGGTCGTCCGTCGACAGTGGCTCGATACGACTCATGCGTGCTCCCCGACCGTCCAACCCTGCGGTGCCAGCACCTGGTCCGCAACCGCGCGGGGTGTTTCCTCGAGCGTCGTCGCGATCGTGTCGTTCCACCGGTTCAGGAACCCGAACAACGCGCACACCGCCACGATCGCGGTGATCTGCTCGTCGGAGTAATAGCGCCGACACTCCGCGAAGTCCTCGTCGGTCACCGCGTTCGGCGACTGCCCGGAGTGCAACGCGAACCGCAGTGCGGCGCGCTCGGCATCGTCGAAACGATCGCTCGTCTCGAACGACCACAACGCCGCGAGCTTCTCGTCCTCGACACCGAGCTTCGCCGCGTGCGCGGCCGTGTGGGCCTGGCAGTACCGGCAGCCCCCGGCCGCGCTCGTCACGTTGGCGATCATCTGGGCGAGGGACTCGGGGATCAGGCCGTTCATCGCGGCCGCGAGTGCCAGGCCGGCGTAGCCCTCGACGAGACCCGGCACCCGCGCCATCGTGAAGACCGTGTTGGGCACGAAGCCCATGATCTGCTCGTAGGCACCGAACACGGGCGCGAGGTCCGGGAGGTCCTCCCGGGGAACCGGAGCGATACGACCCACGGCATGACTCCTTTCGCTGTTCGTTCGACCAGCAGATCCTCGCGGTTCGTCGTTCCCTTGTCAAGTGACCAGTAAGATCACCGCCATGAACCGGACTGAGCAACGCGACGCCACCCGCCAACGCATCGTGGACGCGGCAGTGACCGCCTTCGCCGACCAGGGCTTCCGCGCGTCGAGCACGCGCGACATCGCGGCGGCCGCCGGCGTGACCCAGGGCCTGGTCACGTACCACTTCGAATCCAAGGACGCACTCTGGCGGGCCGCCGCGACCCAGATCTTCGGCCTGCTCGTCGGCACGCTCCCCGACCGGTCGCGGCGCGCGTCGAAGGCGGAGCGCCGTGCCGCGGCCCGCGAGGAGATCCGCGCGTACGTGCAGTTCGCCGCGACCCATCCCGAGGTGTTCCATTTCATGGTCGACGCCGGTCGCCACGACGACGACCGCATGCGCTGGTTGGTCGAGACCTGCCTCGCACCTCGGTTCGCCGAGATCACCGCGGAGGGAGGCATCGGATCGGTTGCATCCGATCGCGCTGCTGCGCCGCACGCCTACTACGCCCTCCTCGGCGCCGGCTCACTGATCTTCGCGGTCGCACCCGAGTGCCGCGAGCTCACCGGGGTCGACGCGACCGCGAAGACTGCGGTCGACCGGCACGCAGACCTCGTGGCCCGGCTCTTCGTCCCGGACTGAGTCGCCGGTCACTTGACAAGCCAGAGCTCGACTCGCATACTTCACTGGTCGATCGAACAGTAAGGGAGCGGGGATGGAGACCATCACGACCGACGTGCTCATCGTGGGCGCCGGGCCGGCGGGCCTCACCGCCGCCTCGTTGCTCGCCCGGGCCGGGGTGGACTCGCTCACGGTGACGAAATACGCGACGGCCAACTCGCCGAGGGCGCACATCACCAACCAGCGGGCCGTCGAGATCCTGCGCGACCTCGGCATCGAGGACCGGGTCATGGCCCGGGCGCTTCCCCACCACCTGATGGGGAAGCAGGTGTTCGCGACCTCGTTCGCCGGGCGCGAGCTCTCGCGGATGATGACATGGGGCACCGGCGACGACCGGATCGGCGAGTACCGGGCGGCGAGCCCGTGCGAGATGTGCAACATCCCCCAGCACATCCTCGAGCCGATCATGCTCGAGCACGCCCGGGGGCTCGGCGCCGACATCCGGCTCCACCACGAGGTCGTCTCGCTGCGACAGGACGCCGAGCACGTCACCGTCCGGGTTCGCCCTCGCGACGGGAGCCCGGAGTTCGAGGTCGTCGCCCGGTACGTGATCGGGTGCGACGGCGCCCGCACGATCATCGGTGAGCAGGGCGGGTTCGAGTTCGAGGGCGAGAGCGGCCTCGGCAACGCGATCACCGTCTGGATCGAGGCCGACCTCGCGAAGTACACCGAGCACCGATCGGGCGCGCTGTTCGTCGTGTGCAATCCCGGCAGCGACGACATCGTCAGCATCTGGACGTGCATCGAACCCTGGGACGAGTGGAGCACGATCTTCGTGCGCCAGGGTCAGAAGCCGAACGAGCTCTCCGAAGAAGCCGTCATGCCGCGGGTGCTCGCCGCCGTCGGGGACCCGGAGATCGACGTTCGCATCAAGCACATCAGCCAGTGGGAGTTCAACCACGTCGTCGCCGCGCAGTACCGGCGCGGGCGCCTCTTCATCGCGGGTGACGCCGCGCACCGCCACCCACCCGCCAACGGGCTCGGCAGCAACACCTCGATCCAGGACGCCTACAACCTGGCGTGGAAGCTCGCGCTGGTCGTGACCGGGCGGGCCGGCGACGGCCTGCTCGACACCTACGACGCGGAGCGCCAGCCCGTCGGCCGCCAGATCGTGGATCGCGCCAACCAGAGCGTGGGCGAGATGGTGTCGTGGCTGGGACCGATGGGAATGCTCGAGGGCTGGTCGCCGCAGGACGCGGCCAAGCACCTCGACGAGATCTTCGGGCCCGACGGCGAGCCCAAGCGCGCCGAAATCCTCGCCGGGCTCGAGACCATGAACGCCCAGTTCAACGCGCTCGGCGTGGAACTGGGTCAGCGGTACAGCTCGGACGCGGTCGTCGACGACGGCACACCGTTCCCGCCCTACACCCGCGACCCGGAGCTCCACTACCACCCGACCACCCACCCGGGCGCGGCGCTTCCCCACGCGTGGCTCGGACGCGACACGCACGACATCTCGACGCTGGACCTCTGTGCCTATGACCGGTTCACGCTGATCACCGGCGCGGCGGGCTCGGACTGGGAACAGGCCGCGCTCGCGGTGAGCGGCGAGCTGGGGGTCGAGATCCGACCGTTCCGCGTGGCGCTCGGTCAGGACGACAACGACGTGCTGGGCACGTGGACCCGCAGTCGCGAGGTGACCGACCGGGGCTGCGTGCTCGTGCGCCCCGATCGCTTCGTGGCCTGGCGGAGCCACGACCGCGTCGCCGATCCGGTCGCCGCGCTCCGTACGGCGATGCACCACGTGCTCGGTCTCGATGCTGCCGATCCCCGACCGACCCGACCCGAAGGAGCTCTGGCATGACATTCGAATGGGACCCGGACCACCGGAAGTACCTCGACGACCATCTCTGGGCGGTGCTCGCGACCGGCCGGGCCGACGGGTCGCCGCAGCAGTCGATGATCGGCTACGCCGTCGACGACGAGAGCCGGTTGCTGATCTCGGCCAAGGCGTACACGGCGAAGTGGAAGAACGCGCTCCGCCAACCGAGGGTCTCGGTCACGGTGCCCGATGGCCGCGCGCACCTCGTGATCTACGGCGACGCCGAGACGATCGACACGGATCCGCTGCGGGCCGAGCTGACCGCGCTCGTCTTCGCCCGGATGGGCGGCACCGACCCACTCGATCCGGCCACCCTCGTCGACAGTCTCAACGAGCAGCAGCGCACGGTCCTGCGCATCACCCCGACCAAGGCGATGTTCTTGGCGTGACCGCGATCAGGTTGCGAGCGGAGCGAGTTTGACCTCCGCCCCGAACTCGCGCAGCAGACCTTCCGGGTCCTCCCCGGCGAAGAGCCGCTTCGTGAACTCGGCCCATCGCAGAGCGGGGCGCATCTCGATTCGGAGCCGCACCACCGCCTCGGTCGGATTCCAGGCGATGTGCGGCTTCCCAGGTGGCGCGACCACCACGGACCCCTCTGAAGCCTCGACCGTGACCCCGTCGATCTCGAACGAAGCGCGACCTTCGAGCACCGTCCAGCGTTCTTCCATCCCGGGATGGGTGTGACGCACGGAACGATGGCCGGGACGCGTCCACGTCGCGTGCATCACGAGGACTTCTGCTGACTCCGCGACGAACTCGATCTGTTCACCGGTTCGGCCGTTCTCGACCACGGTCGAGGCCTGGCCGCCGACCGACCGGGCTCCCGCGGATCTGGCATCGGTCATGCACACAGATTGTCCGCCATGTCGTCGCGTCGCCAGACGAGGGTGGCCGCGGGTCGGGGCCGCCCTACGCTCCGGCGCATGACCGCAACGCCGCCACCACGCCAGCCCGATCCGACCACCGATCCGTCCGAGGTGGCCGAACGGCTCCGAATGCCGATGAGCGACGCCATGCGGACCCAGCGCGCGGTGCGGCGGCTCATCACCACCGAACCGGTCGCCCACGAGGTCCTGCTCCAACTGCTCGAACTCTCGCTGAAGGCACCGACGAGTTCCAACACGCAGGACTGGACCTACCTCGTCGTCGAGGACCCCGAGCAGAAGGCACGGATCGGCAAGGTCTACGGCCGGTTGTATCGCCTCTTCAACCCGATCGTGACGCGCCAGGCCAAGGGGGACCCGCAGCAGCTGCGCAACATGGCACCCGGCCAGTGGCAGGCCGAGCACTTCGACGAGATCCCGGTCCTGGTGATCCCCTGCTACCGCAGGAACCTGAACCACCGTCCGACCGGTCGACCCCAGATCCGCGTGTCGTCGTTCTACGGGTCGGTCTACCCCGCGGTGCAGAACCTGCTGCTCGCGTGTCGTGCCGTCGGACTCGGCGCGTCACTCCAGACGTTGCCGATCTGGTGGATCCCGTCGATCCGCAAGATCCTCGACCTCCCGCGCGACGTGCGGCCGGTGTGCATCATCCCGATCGGTTGGGCCAAGGGTCGGTACGGCCCGACGCAGCGGGCCCCCATCGGCGAGGTGGTCCACCTCGACCACTACGGGAATCGGCCGTTCCGGAATCCGGCCGACGGCTGACACACGAGACCCGCCGACCGTTGAGACGTCAGCGTGGAGGGAGCACCAACTGCTGATCGGCGATCGCGGCGCGCAACGCCGGTTCGAGTTGATCGACTTCGCCGCCGCAGGCTTCCAGCGCCGCGCGGTCGAGCAGCGGCACGATCCCCGAGTCGGTCACGGCGAGGATGCACGGGAGAGCGTCGCCGGTCGCGGCCTCGATCTCGGGACTGCGCTCGTTGCGATGCACCACGTCGAACGGAACACCGAGGCGGGCGCGGAACGCGTCGAAGGTCTTTTTGCGCCAGACCGGGCCGTGGGTGATGTCACACAGCGCGCATTCGAGACGCCCGAGCAGATGGCCGACCACGTACTTCGCCTCCCCGGCGAGCCCGCCGTCGGCGTCGTACACACCGACCAGGCGGGTGATCGAGGTCGGGGGCGGATCGGTTCCGGGATCGGTCACGCTTCGGAGAACCCGCCTCCGCGGTCGGCCATTCCCCACCGTGTCGCTGGATCGCGCTGCTACTCCTGCAGGGTCGCCACCAGCGCCTCGAACTCGGCGGTGGCCGCGCCCAGATCCTCGGAGTCGAAGAGGACGATCCGATCCGAGCGCCCTTCGTGGTCGGCGCTCACCACCGCGAGCATTGCGAGTTCGAAGCCCGTCGTCGTTCGATAGACCCGGTGCACGAGCGCGAACCGCTCGCCGTGAACGGCGACCGGGCGTTGTTCGAGCGTCTCGAAGCCGACCTCGCCATAGCCCCGGAACAGCTCGGCGATCGCGTCGGGCCCGACCACCGAACTGGAGCTGACCGTGGATCTGCGGTCGTGGAGTTCGACGTCGGGCGCCAGACCGTCGCGAACGCGATCCCAGTCTCGGGCGCGCGAATACCTCGGGCAACGCCGCGAACAGCGACCCCGGCCTGTGGTCGTCGACGTCGGTTGCATCGGCCCCTTCGGCGAAGCGCGCGACCGCGTCCTCGCCCTCCAGCTCGCGGTGGCGGGCGTCGAGTTCCTCGGCGGCGCCGACCAGGTCGTCGGGGTCGAACGAGAGCGAAAGGCGCAGCCGTCCGTCGCCGTCGCACTCCCAGATCACGTACATCGCCACTTCGAAGCCGTCCGTCCGCATCAGGAATCGCGTCAACGCGAGCCGCTCACCCCGGACGGCGATGGGTCGGCTCTCAGCCGTGTCGAAGACCGAGAACGTGCCGACCATCGTCTCGACCACTGCCTCCCGGCCGCGGGTCTCGGGCAAGGAGACGACCGAGCGTCGGCTCAGCATCTCGGCGTCGTCGGCGATGACGTCCGCGAACGCGGGGTCGCGCGCCAGCAGCAGCGCCATCCCCCGCTCGACAAGACGCGTCGTCGCATTCTCGATCGCGACCAGCTCCGGTGCGAGCAGCGCCCGCGCTTCGTCTTCGTGCACGAGGAACGACCGGAGGCGGTCGCGCAAGCACTGCTCCCGGTGCTGACGAAGGCTCGTTGAACGACCCGCGGCTAGGCCGGGGCCGCCGTCACCGCGGTCACCTCGCGCCGCGCCACGATCCCGACTGCGATCAGGGCGACGTCGATCCCGATGATCGCCTGGCGGGTCACGGCCGGGATCCCCGACTGCTTCCAGGTGGCGACCAGTGCGAGGATCCCGCCGGCCGGCGCGCGGGCCGATTCCCGCTCGGCGACCGAGTTCCCCGCGGTGACACCGACGGCGAGCACCGCATACATCCCGGCGCCGCCGAGCATGCCGAACGTGTCTCGCGGCGGCGCACCCGCGCGCTGCCCCTGGCGGTAGGCCACGAGATGCGCGGCCACATCGGCAACCAGGAGTGCAGTTCTCACCGTGCGGAGTCGCGACATCGTCGGGTCCTTTCGTCGTGGGGCGTCAGCATCGCACGCTGATCGTGCGCAGGGAACCGCATCACGACGACCGCGAGCAGCGGCAGGTCGAACCCTTCGGCCTGGTGCCAGGTGCGTCGCACCAGCGCGAGCCCCTCACCTCGGACCGCGATCCTCCGCGTCGGCGCATGCGCCGGCGCCGCTGCCGCCCTAGGTTCGGGGCCATGGCCTACGACGACTACCAGGCACTTCGGATCGAGAGCAGCGGTGGCATCGCCCGCGCCACCATCGACCATCCCCCGATCAACCTGCTCGATCTCGAGCTCATCCTCGAGCTCGACCGGTTCGGCCGCGAGGTCGAGGCCGACGAATCGGTCCGGGTCGTCATCGTGGACTCCGCCGACCCGGAGTTCTTCGCCGCCCACGCCGACGTCTCGCTCATCCAGCAGCTCCCGACCGACGACACGGAACGCCATGACGACCTCGGCCTGTTCCACGCGATGGTCGAGCGGTTCCGAACGATGCCCAAGGCCACGATCGCGGTGCTCGAGGGCATCGCCCGCGGCGGTGGCAGCGAGCTCGCGCTGTCCTTCGACATGCGCTTCGCCGCCGTCGGTCAGGCCGTGCTCGCGCAGCCCGAGGTCGCCGTCGGCATCATCCCCGGCGGCGGCGGGACCCAACGCCTGCACCACCTCGTCGGCCGCAGCCGCGCCCTCGAGGTCGTGCTGGGCTGCGACGACATCGACGCCGTGACCGCGGCCCAGTGGGGGTACGTGAACCGGGCGCTGCCCCACAGTGAGCTGCGCCCGTTCGTCGATGCCCTGGCCACCCGCATCGCGTCGTTCCCGCGTGGGGCGATCGCGCGCGCCAAGGAGGCGGTCGACGCCGCGGTGCCCGATCCACGGGAAGGCCTGCTCACGGAGGACCAACTCTTCCGGGCCAGCCTGGGCGATCCCGAAGCCGGGCCGCGCATGAGCGCGTTCATGGCCGCCGGCGGCCAGACGCGCGAGGTCGAGCTCGAGGGCTTCCCGACCGACTGAGCGCGCGCCGCGGCGCCGACGTCAGCGCTGGTGGAGCGCGCACGAGTACGTCGTGCGGCCCCCGACCGTCCGGCGGAGCATCGGGGCACCGTCGCGCGGGCAGTACGCCCCCGGCCGGCGAGCGGGCATGTGGTCACCGGTGTGCGACCCGCCCCGGCGGCCCAGCGTCCGGATCGTGACCGAGATCGCGCGGGCCACGGCGCGGGCCTCGTCGTCGGTCAGGGAGTTCGCGGCACGCGCGGGGTCGACCCCGGCGCGGAACAGCACCTCGTCGGCCAACAGGTTGCCGAGACCGGCGATGCGCGACTGGTCCATCAGGACGGCCTTCACCGGCGCGCGACTGCGCGTCAGCAGATCACGAACCTGCGGGAGCCGCACGGCGGCCGCGTCCGGACCGAGACGGTCCTCGTCGGGATCGAGCTCGACCGCCCCGAGCCGGCGCGGATCGCGCAGGTACAGCGACCCTCCGTCGGTGAAGCGCAGCCCGAACCGACGCCACGCGGGGTTGTCGCCGTTCGCCGCGTAGAGCAACGGATCCCCCGCTGCCTGCCCGTCGATCACGACGCGACCGCTCATCCCGAGGTGCAGACCCAGCACCGGGCCGTCCGGCGTCACGACGTCCGGGCCCGACGTGTCGACCAGGAGCAGCTTGCCACGACGGCGCGCCGCGACGAGCCGCCGACCCGGGAGCGCCGCCCGCACCACCCTGGGGGTGAGGCCTCGCTTCAGGAACCAGGCGTCGGGAGCATGGACCCGTGCGATCTCACGATCGAGCGCCTGCTCGGCGATCAGCGCCCGTGCCGCTTCGGCTTCGAGCATCTCGGGCACCGACGCATCGTGGCAGACACTCAAGGCCCACGCTCACGCGGTCGAGACCACCACCATGACCAGCACTCCCCTCGCAGCCCTGACCCAGCACTGTGCCTCCGCGCTCCGGCCCGGCGAGACGTTCCTCGCGGCGATCCGGGTCGACGCCCCGAACTACGACCGGGCGTCGCGTGACGCGCTCATCGGCATCACGGTCGGGCTCGTGCTCGCCGAGCGCGAGCAGCGCCGCGAACAGCACCGGCACGCGGTCGCGGTTCCGGTGACGGGCGCGTTCCTCGGTCTGACCGAGTCCCGCCTGCTCGCGTTCGGCGTCCGCCTCGGGCTGTCGCCCACCAACCTCATCGGCGCGGTCGACCGCGCCGGACTCACGCTCGAGTCGGAGCCCTTCCGCACCGGGCTCGCCAAGCGCGCCCACGTCCGTCTGGTGGAGGACGACCGAACGGTCGTCGACGCGGTCTGCTCCGCGAGGAACCCCGACCTCGAGACGTTCCGCTCCCTGATCCCGGCCGCGGGCTGACCGGCTTCAGACGTTCGTGATCGCTCCGGTCTCCGCGCCCTGGGCGAGCCGGGCGTACTTGGCGAGGAACCCGCTCGTGTAGCGCGGCTCGGGGAGCTTCCAGTCGCCCTTGCGGGCCTCCAGCTCCGCGGCGTCCACCATCAGGTCGATGGTGTGCCCCTCGGCATCGATCACGATGCGGTCTCCATCGCGGACGAACGCGATCGGCCCGCCGTCGACGGCCTCCGGCGCGACGTGACCGACGCAGAAGCCGTGCGTCCCGCCACTGAAGCGCCCGTCGGTGATCAGCGCTGCGTCGGCGCCGCGTCCGGCACCCTTCATCGCGCCGGTGACGGCGAGCATCTCCCGCATCCCCGGACCGCCCTTCGGTCCCTCGTAGCGGATGACGACGACGTCGCCGGCTCGGATCTTCCCGGCGAGGATCGCCTCCATCGCGAACTCCTCGCCGTCGAAGACGCGCGCCGTTCCCTCGAAGCGGAGGTTGTCGAGCCCGGCGATCTTCACGACGCCGCCGTTCGGTGCGAGCGTCCCGCGCAAGATCGCGATACCCCCCTGCACGTTGATCGGAGCGTCCATCGGGTGCACGACCTCGCCGTCGGGTGCGGGCGGATCGAGGGCGGCGAGGTTCTCGGCCATCGTCCTGCCGGTCACGGTCATGCAGTCCCCGTGCAGCAGCCCGGCGTCGAGCAACTCGCGCATCACGACCGGCACACCGCCGATGCGGTCGATGTCGAACATGTGGTACTTGCCGTGCGGCTTGGTGTCGGCGATGTGCGGGACCCCCGCGCCGATCCGGTTGAAGTCGTCCAGCTCGAGCTCGACGCGCGCCTCGTTGGCGATGGCGAGCAGGTGGAGTACCGCGTTCGTCGAACCACCGAGAGCCATGACGACGGCGATCGCGTTCTCGAACGCCTCCTTGGTCATGATCTGGCGAGCCCGGATGTCCTCCTCGATCAGGTGCATCACCGCGCGGCCGGTCTCGTACGCGAAATCGTCCCGGCGGCGGTCGACCGCGGGCACCGAGGCGCTCCCCGGCAGGCTCATCCCGAGTGCCTCACCGACCGACGCCATCGTGTTGGCGGTGAACATCCCCGCACAGGATCCCTCCGTGGGGCACGCTCGCTTCTCGATCTCACCGAGCTCGTTCTCGGTCAGGGTGCCCGCGGCACACGCGCCCACGGCCTCGAAGACGCTCACGATGTCGAGGGCCTGGTCCCGGTAGTGACCCGGGAGGATCGATCCGCCATAGAGGAACGCCGCGGGGAGATTGAGCCGGGCTGCTGCCATGAGCATGCCGGGCAGGCTCTTGTCGCATCCCGCGAACGTCACGAGCGCGTCGAACCGCTCGGCGTGCATCACGCACTCGACCGAGTCGGCGATGATCTCCCGGCTCACGAGCGAGCCGCGCATGCCCTCGTGGCCCATCGAGATGCCGTCGCTGACCGCGATCGTCACGAACTCGAGTGGAAAGCCGCCGGCGTCGCGCACCCCCTCCTTGGCCCGTTTGGCCAAGCGGTCGAGCGGGAGGTTGCACGGCGTGACCTCGTTCCAGCTCGAGGCGACCCCGACCTGGGCCTTGCCCCAATCGGCATCGGTCATGCCGACGGCCCGCAGCATGGCCCGCGCCGGTGCGCGCTCCATGCCATCGGTGACCTCGTGGCTTCTGGGCTTCATGTCCGTCATCGTTTCCGCTCCTACGCCTGTGGCGCGGCTCGTCGCTCTCGCTCCGCTCGCTGGTGCCACGCAGGCTACGCGCCCGCTCCCGGCCGGCTCAGACCGGATTGCTCTACGGTGCCGCCTCATGAGCGAGATCGACATCGGAGTGCAGTACGCCGCCTGCCGGGAGCGCATCAGCGCGCTCGTCGGCGATCTGACGCCCGAGCAGGCGCAGACGCCCGTCCCCGCGTGCCCCGGCTGGAGCGTGCACGACGTGGTCGCGCACCTCTCCGGCTCGGTGGCCGACATTCTCGGCGGCCGGATGGAGGGCATCGGCTCGGAGGTCTGGACCGCGGCGCAGATCGAGGCCCGCACCGAAGTCCCGATCGGGCAGATGATCGCCGAGTGGTCCGAGACCTCCCCGCAGTTCGAGGACGGGCTGCGCGCCATCGGCGGTCCGATGGCGGCCCTCGGTGTGGCCGACGTCTGGCACCACGAGCAGGACCTGCGCGGCGCGCTCGGCGTCGACGGCGGGCACGATCCCGTCGTCGAGCACACCGCCATCGAGGCCTACGCGTCCCAGGTCGGCGGCGGGTGGGCGGGCAACGGGCTTGCACCCCTGCGGATCGTCGCCGGCGACACCACGGTCCAGTCGGGCAACGGGGAGCCCGGCGCCACCCTCGCCGGTCCGCCCTACGAGCTCGCCCGCGCCCTCGGCGGGCGCCGGACCGAGACCCAGCTGCGCGCCCTCGACTGGCACGGAGACGCCGAGCCGTACCTCGCCACCCTTGCCGCCATGGGCCCGGCCGAACCGCTCCCCCGCTGACCCTCGCCACGCGCGACGTCGCTACCGTCGGGTACGTGAAGGTCGACGCGCCCCTCGTCGCGAGCGAGCTCCGGTCCGTCCCCGACGCGGCGCGGCGCATCGAGGCCGACGGCTTCGACGGCGCCTACACGTTCGAGGGTCCGCGCGACCCGTTCCTCCCGCTGATGCTCGCGGCCGAGCACACCCGCCGGGTCGAGCTCATGACCGCCGTCGCCATCGCGTTCGCCCGGAGCCCCATGGTGGTCGCGCACACGGGCTGGGACCTCCAGGCCGCGTCCGGCGGCCGCACGATCGTCGGGCTCGGGTCGCAGATCCGCGCCCACGTCGAACGCCGCTTCTCCATGGAGTGGTCGCATCCGGCCGAGCGCATGCGGGACTTCGTCGGCGCGCTCCGGGCGATCTGGTCCACGTGGCAGGACGGCGTCCCGCTGCGGTTCGAGAGCGCGCACTACCACCACACGCTGACGACGCCGTTCTTCACGCCTGCCCCCATCCCTGCCGGTCCGCCGCGCGTGTTCCTGGCCGGCGTCGGTCCCGGCATGACCACCGTCGCGGGCGAGACCGCCGACGGCTTCTTCGTCCACCCGTTCAGCACGCCGGAGTACCTCCGGACCCGGACACTGCCGCGACTGTGGGCCGGCGCCCGCGGCGGGTCGGCCGACTTCGAGATCGCCTGGCCCGTCATGATCGCGACCGGCGCCACCGACGAGGACCGCGCCGGCGCGGAGCTCGCCACCCGCGCCCAGATCGCGTTCTACGCGTCGACGCCCGCGTACCGACCGGTCCTCGAGCAGCACGACCGCGCCGAGCTCCAGCCCGAGCTGCGCGAGCGCACGAAGTCCGACGACTGGGCGTCGCTGCTCGAGCTGGTGGACGACGAGCTGTTCGACCTCGTCGCCATCCGGGGCACCCCGACCGAGTGCGGGGTCGAGCTCGCGGCACGTACCCGCGGCCTCGTGGACCGGGTCGCCCCGAACGCGCCCTATGCGTCCGCGCCCGGTATCTGGGCGGAAGTCCTCAAGGCCTTCCGGACTGCCGTCGACGACACCGCGGTCAGGGATGCCGGCGAGGACCAGGGGAACGGGCGATGAAGCTGCGGATCGCGACCGCGGACGGGCTGATCGACCCGTCGGACGCGACCGTCCCCGGCCCGGTACGCGTCTTCGGCGACGTCCTCATCTCCGGTGACCGCGACCTCATGTGGTCCGGCGACCGCGGCTGGACCCTCGTCGGCGCCGCACCGGGCCTCCGCTGCGCGGTCGACGCACCGGGCGGGGTCCTCGTCGGCACCGACGGGGCCCACCTGCTCCGGCTCGGTGCCGCCGGGCTCGAGCGGGTCGAGAGCTTCGAGACGATGGACGGTCGCGACGGGTGGTACACACCCTGGGGTGGACCACCCGAGGTCCGCTCGCTCGCGTGCACGCCGGACAACGTCTTGTTCGCGAACGTCCACGTCGGCGGCATCGCGCGCTCGGACGACGGCGGCCGGACCTGGGTCCCGACCATCGACATCGGCGCCGACGTCCACCAGGTCCGGTCGGTGTGGGGCCGCAAGGATCTCGTCGTCGCGGCAGCGGCCGCCGGGCTCTGCATCTCCACCGACGGCGGCACGACCTGGCGGGTCCACGCCGAGGGACTGGATCTCACGTACTGCCGCGCGGTCGCGGTCCCCGACGCTTCGATCCTCGTCGCCGCGTCCGAGGGCCCACGCGGCCGACGGTCCGCCGTCTACCGGACGTCGATCCGCGCCGACACCCCGTTCGAGCGGGTGACCGACTGGCTCGACGCGCCGGTCGACAGTCACGCGCTCGACGGCCTGGGCGACGACGCCGTGTTCGGGACCAGCGCCGGTGAGGTCTGGCAGTCCGAGGACGCCGGCAGGACCTGGAGTCGCACGCACCGCAACCTCGCGGGCGTGACGTCGCTCAGCCTGCTGGCCTGACCGTCAGCGGGTGTCGACGGCGCGGAACAGCTCCGCGGCGCGCCCGTCGGCCAGCCCGGCCGCCGCCGCGTTCGCCTGCGCCCAGTCCCGCAGGAACTTCTCGATCCCGACCGGATCGGCGATCTGGCTCTCGTGCGACCGGAGCGCCGCGAGCTTGCGGTCCATGACCTCGGTGATGTCGACGGAGACGTTCGCGTCCGGCCGCGCCATCATCCAGAGCTGCGCCACCGACCACGGCTCCAACTCCTCCACGAGCAGGAGCTCGGGATGCGCGAACGGGTTGCGCGAGTCGGGATACACGGCGGCGGCGGTGGCCTCGGCCGCGGCGAGATGGTCGGGATGGCTCGCGTAGATCCGGTCCCACAGCCGCTCCGGCGACTGGGTCACCACGCGCTGGGGACGGACCTCCCGGATGACGCGCGAGATGGCGCACCGCAGCTCCAGGGTCGGCTGCACGCGCCCGTCCGGGTAGTGCAGGAAGCGCACATCGGTGACGCCCACGATCCCGGCCGCCGCAGTCTGCTCCTGCTCCCGTACCGCCGCCATGTGGGCGCGCGGCTGCATCCGGTCGTCGCCGCCGGCCTCGCCGCTCGTCACGAGGCAGTACGTCACCTCGATCCCCGCCGCGCTCCACGCGGCCACCGAGCCGGCGGTGCCGAAGTCGATGTCGTCGGGATGGGCGACCACCACCAGGATCCGCTCGACGCCCTCATCGGTGGCGTGGTCGGGGATCTCCATCAGGCGAGCCTCTCGTCGAGCAGCTGGTTCAGGACCCGGGGGTTCGCCGAGCCCCTGGTGGCCTTCATCAGCTCACCCATGAGGAACCCGCGCTTCTTCTTGCGCGCCCTGTCGTCGCCGGCCCGGTACTCGGCGACCGCGTCGGCGTTCGCGGCGAGGATCTCGTCGACCACCGTGCCGAGCTCGCCGGCGTCGCTGACCTGCGCGAGGCCGCGCTCGGCGACGACGTCGCGCGGTCGCTTCGGCTGGCGGAGGCACTCCCCGAGAACGTCCTTGGCGAGGTTCCGCGACAGCGTGCCGTCGGCCACGAGGGCGATCAGCTCGGCGAGCGCGTCGGGCGTGAGCGGCAGCACCACGGGCGACAATCCGGTCTCGTTCAGGTACCCGAGCACGTCGCCACACAGCCAGTTCGTGACGTCCTTCCCCGGCGCACCGGCCGTCACCGCGGCCTCCGCGAAGTCGGCCAGCCCCTGGCTCTCCAGGAGCGTGCGGGCGTCGGTCTCGGTAATGCCCCACTCGGCGACCAGCCGGTCCCGCCGGGCCGCGGGGAGCTCACCGACCGCGGCGCTCGCCGCGGCGCGCATCTCCTGCGTCGGTGCGACCGGTACGAGATCCGGCTCCGGGAAGTACCGGTAGTCCTCCGAGCCCTCCTTCGAGCGCATCCCGTGCGTGACGCCGGCGGCCTCGTCCCAGTGGCGCGTCTCCTGGACGACCCGACCGCCCGCTTCGACGACCTCGACCTGGCGCGCGATCTCGTACTCGATCGCGCGCCCGAGCGAGCGCACGGAGTTCATGTTCTTGATCTCGGCCCGCGTGCCGAGCGTGTCGGTGCCGACGGGGCGGACGGACACGTTCGCGTCGACCCGCATCGAGCCCTCCTCCATCTTCACGTCCGAGACACCGATCGCCTCGAGCACCGCCCGCAGCTCGGTCACGTAGCCCTTCGCCTGCTCGGCGCTGCGGATGTCGGGCCGGCTCACGATCTCCATGAGCGGCACCCCGGCGCGGTTGTAGTCGACGAGGCTGTGATCGGCGTCGTGGATCCGGCCGCCGCCGCCCACGTGGGTGGTCTTGCCGGTGTCCTCCTCCATGTGCGCGCGTTCGATGCGGATCCGCGCGCCGTCCACCTCGAGGTAGCCGTCGACGCAGATCGGCGCGTCGTACTGCGAAGTCTGGAAGTCCTTGGGCATGTCCGGATAGAAGTAGTTCTTCCGGTGGAAGATCGATCGTTCCGGAACGTCGAAGTGGAAGGCCTCGCCCAGGCGCAGCGCGAACTCGACCACGCGCTCGTTCAGGACCGGCAATGCTCCCGGCAGCCCGAGGCACACCGGGCAGATGTGCGTGTTCGGCTCGGCACCGAACTCGTTGGCGCACCCGCAGAAGAGCTTCGTGGCCGTCGCGAGCTCCACGTGCACCTCGAGCCCCATCACCGCTTCGTACTCAGCCATCCGCAGCTCCGCTCCCGCTCGTGGTCTGCCAGACTCCGGTTCCGTGAGTCATCCCCTCGATCCTGACCAGTTCGCCACCCACCGTGCCACGCTCAGCACGGGAGCCACGCTCGCATACCTGCGCGAGGGCATCGGTGGGGTCCCGCTCCTGCTCGTCCACGGCTGGCCGGAGACGCGCCGGATCTGGTGGCGCAACGTCGAACCGCTCGTCGCCGCTGGCTTCGAGGTCATCGCGCCCGACCTGCGCGGCTTCGGCGACAGCGACCTCGCACCGGGTGAGTGCTACGACCTCGCTGCCTTCTCCCAGGACCTGCGCGCGCTCGTCAGCGAGGAGCTGGACCACACGACGTGCTTCGCCGCGGGCGGCGACGCCGGGGGACCGATCGTCTACGACCTGTCGCTCCGGTACACGGGCTTCGTGCCGAAGCTCTGCTTCTTCAACACGCTGACACCGGTCCTCACCCACGGTGAGTACGAGGCGGCCGGCATCCCGCCGGATTCGGATCGCGTGGAGCGCGCCACGGCCGACTACTTCGTGCGCCAGTCGACCGACGCCGACGCTCTCGCCGCCGAGCTGGACACCCCGGAGCGCCGGCGGTCCTACGTGGCGGGCATGTACGGACACCGGCTCTGGGGCGCCCCGACCGCGTTCACCCGCGACGAGATCGACTTCATGACCGAGCCGTTCGCGGACGCCGACAAGCTGCGCGCCAGCTTCGGGATCTACGAGAGCGCCACCGGCCACCGGCCGATGAAGGACGCGCCGCGATACCTCGAGACCAACCCGACACCGACGCTCGTGCTCTACGGCCCCGAGGACCATGTGGTGCCCGCGAGCTTCCCGGACCGTTGCGCAGTGGCCTTCACCGAGTGCATCGGTCCGTTCGTGGTGGCGGGCGCCGGACACTTCCTCCAGTGGGAGGCCGCGGCCGTCTTCAACCGGGCGCTGCAACACTTCTTCCTCTGACCGCCCGCTCACGCCGAGGCTTCGAGCGCTCGGGCGGCGCGGAACATGACCGGCTCGCCGAGCGCGGGCGCCAGGACCTGCACACCGATCGGCAGCCCCGCGTCGCCGCGCCCGAACGGGACGCTGATCGCGCAATGGCCGGCGAGGTTCGTGGGGATCGTGCACACGTCCGACAGGTACATCGCCAGCGGGTCGGCGGCCTTCTCCCCGATCGCGAACGCCTCGGTCGGCGCGGTCGGCGACAGCAACACGTCGAAGCGCTCGTACGCAGCGGCAAAGTCGCGGATGATGAGCGTGCGCACCTTCTGGGCCTTGCCGTAGTAGGCGTCGTAGTACCCGGCGGACAGCGCGTAGGTCCCGAGCATGATCCGGCGCTTGACCTCGGGGCCGAACCCCGCGTCCCGCGTGCGAGCGTTCATCTCCGCGACATCTTCGCCGTCGACGCGCAGCCCGTAGCGCACACCGTCGTAGCGGGCGAGGTTCGACGACGCCTCGGCCGGCGCGATGAGGTAGTACGCCGACAGGCCGTACGTGCAGCTCGGCACCGAGACGCGGTCCACCGTCGCCCCTGCGGCCTCCAACGCCACGCCGGCCCGTTCGACCGCGTCCCGCACGCGCGGGTCGATGCCGTCGACGTCGGTCAGCTCACTCACCACCCCGACGCGCAGGCCGGAGACGTCGGCACCACCGGCGAGCGCATCCGGCAGGGAAGCGATGGAGGTCGAGTCCATCGGGTCGTGACCCCAGACGGTCTCGAGGAGGAGCGCCGCGTCGTCGACCGTCGACGCGAACGGTCCGATCTGGTCGAGGCTCGACGCGAAGGCGATGAGCCCGTAGCGACTGACGCGCCCATAGGTGGGCTTCATCCCGACGACGCCGCACAGGGCGGCCGGCTGCCGGATCGACCCCCCGGTGTCCGAGCCGAGTCCGAGCGGCGCGAACCCTGCCGCGACCGCGGCCGCGGATCCGCCGCTCGAACCCCCCGCCACGCGTGTGGCGTCGTGCGGGTTGTGGGTCACGCCGAACGCGGAGTTCTCGGTCGAGCTGCCCATCGCGAACTCGTCGAGGTTCGTCTTGGCGATCGGGATCCCGCCGGCATCGGTGACGCGCTGCACAACGGTGGCCGTGTACGGCGGCCTCCATCCCTCGAGGATGCGCGACGAGCACGTCGTGGGGACGCCCCGGGTGCAGAGGTTGTCCTTCAAGGCGACGGGCACCCCCGCGAGCGGACCGGGGTCCTCGCCGCGGGCGACCGCGGCGTCGACCGCGTCGGCGGCGGCCAGCGCTTCCTCCGCGAGCACGAGGTTGCAC
Source organism: uncultured Acidimicrobiia bacterium (assembly GCA_963801105.1). Taxonomy (GTDB): domain Bacteria; phylum Actinomycetota; class Acidimicrobiia; order IMCC26256; family JAENVU01; genus JAENVU01. Next base: position 1,569,008 of record CAWDDH010000003.1, on the reverse strand, counting down.
GCGTGCAGCTCGGCCTCCCGTGCGTCGATCGCGCGGAGCGACTCCTCGACGACCGACCGCGCCGACCGCTCGCCGGATCGGACCGCGGCGGCGATCTCACGCGCCCCGGGGCTCGTCCCGTCGGTCACGGGGCCTCCCCGAGGATCCGAGGCACCCGGAACCGTCCGTCCTCGGCCGCCGGGGCCTGCGCGAGCACCTCGTCGCGATCCAGTGACGGGCGCACCTCGTCGCGGCGCAGGACGTTCTCGAGCGGGAGCGGGTGCGCCGTGGGCGGGACGTCGGCCAGGTCGAGCGCGGCGACGTCCTGCGCGTGGCCGAGGATGCCGGCGAGCTCCTCGGTGAGGTGCTCGATCTCGTCGTCGGTGAGCGCGAGACGGGCGAGGCGGGCGACGTGCTCGACGTCGGCACGGGAGATCGGGTCGGCCATGAGCGGGCGAGTCTAGAAGTCGGTCCCGCCACCACTCCGAGCGATTGCCGACCACGACCGGGCCCGGCGGGCTATCGGTACGGGTCGTCCTTGCGGCCCGGATGGACCCACCAGTCCACCGGCGACGGACTCCAGTCGGGGTCCTCGAAGATGCAGTCGACCGGGCACACCGGCGGCAGGCACTTGCCGCAGCCCGAGCAGAGCTCGGGGAGGATGATCACGTCGATCGAGTGGTTGAAGATCGCCCCGAACTGCGGGGGGCAGTGCCGGATGCAGGTGTCGCAGTTGATGCAGATCGACATGTCGATCCGCAGCGGCGGGCTCTGCCATTTCGGGTTCCGCTCGTGCGCGGCGATGCGCTCGGCGCGGGTCGATTCCGCCATGGCGCCAGACGGTACTCGCGGCGCGCGCCGTACCGGCCGGGCCGATCGTGCCCGGGCCGGGCGCGGTCGACGGCCCGAGCGCGCCTCGCTAATGTCCCGGTTCCGACCGTTCCCCAGGAGGCCCCGGTGTCGAAGCACGAGTTCTTGTCCGACGGATGGTTCACCCGGCTCCAGGAACTCCTCGAGGAGCACGGTGCCGACGCACCCTCACACCAGAACATGGTGATGAACCTCGTCGTGACCGGGACGCCATGGGGTGACCGGGAGCTCCACATGGGCGCACGCGAGGGCAAGGCCGACATGGGTCTGGGCCTCGAGGACGGCGCGGACGTCACCCTCACCACCGACTACGCGACCGCTCAGGACGTCTTCGTCTCGGGCAACCAGCAGGCCGGCATGCAGGCGTTCATGGCCGGAAAGGTCAAGGTCCAGGGCGACATGACCAAGCTGATGATGGCCCAGCAGGGCGGCGGCCCCGGCGGCAACCAGGCGTTGACCGACGCCATCCAGGAGATGACCGCCTGAACCAGCCCGCCGGCCCCTCCGGCGAGTGAAACGCGTCACCCGATCGCCGGTGCAGCCACCAACTCCGGACGCTCGCGCGTGACGGTCCCGTAGGGTCGGCCCGATGGTGTTCCGACGCGCGCCCGAGCCGAACTCCGGCGACGCCGAGGACGCAACGGATGCGATCGTCGACGCCGACCGGACGTACCGGCGCGGGACCGCGCAGGCCGCCCTCCGCCACCGCGACTTCCGGCTCGTCTGGGGCGGCACGTTCCTCTCCAACGTCGGCACGTGGATGCAGAACGTCATCCTCGGTGTCTTCGCGCTGAGGATCGGCAACGCCGGGTACGTCGGGCTGCTCTACTTCGCGCAACTCGGACCGCTCCTGTTCCTGAGCCAGATCGGCGGGGTGATCGCGGACCAGCTCGACCGCCGCCGCTACCTGGTGGTCATGCAGACGGCGCAGATGATCCTGTCGTTCGTGCTCGCCGCGCTCGCCGCCGTCGGTCATCCTGACAAGACCTGGATCTTCCTCTGCGTCCTCGCCATCGGCATCGCCAACGCCCTGAGTGCGCCCGCGATGGGCGCGATCCTCCCGACGCTCGTCCCTCGCGAGGATCTCCCCGGCGCGGTCTCCCTCCAGTCCGTCCAGATGAACCTGTCGCGGGTGATCGGCTCCGCGATCGGCGGTGCGCTGTATGCCGCGCTCGGCATCCAGTGGGTGTTCGCGATCAACGCCACCACCTACGCGTTCGCCGTCGCGGGGCTCGTCCTCGCCCGCTACGACGCCCGCAACCCGAATCCGGTCATCGGTCGGCCCCTCGAGAAGCTGCTGTCCGGCTTCCGCATCGCATGGCGCGACCCGTTGCTCCGGCGCATCTTCGTCACGATGTTCACGTTCTCGTTCTTCTGCCTGATGTACGTCGGCCTCTTCCCCGAGTTGGCCAAGGCGAACCTGGGGATCTCACTCAAGACCGACAAGGCGACCTACGGACTGCTGTACAGCGTCTGGGCCCTCGGTGCCGCACTCGGCGCGCTGACGGTCGGGACATTCCTCGCCGACCGCTCCAAGGCAATCGTGACGCGGTACTCGCTCGCGGCGTTCGCCGTGGTCCTCGCCGGCTTCGCGATGATCCACAGCGTGCCCCTCGCCTTCGTCGTGTCGCCGTTCCTGGGCTTCGCGTACTTCCTCGTGATCACCGCGCTGTCGACCGTTCTCCAGGAGCACCTCGACGACGAAGTTCGCGGACGGGTCATGGCGGTGTGGGTCATGAGCTTCGGCGGCACCGTCCCGATCGGCGTCTACGCCGGTGGCCTCATGATCTCGGCGCTCGGAATGTCGATCAGCCAGGTGATGCTCGTCGGCGTGGCCGCCGCCGCCGTGCTCGCGTGGTACTGCGACCTGATCGCCGTCGGCGCCCCGGGGCCATCCGACCCATCCTCGACCGCCGCGTCCTGATCCCGGTCGGGTCCGGTCGCGTCGAGCAACCCGGTGGGTGGGTCGCGGTGGTGTCCGACGGGAGCGGCGACGATCTCCGACGACGACTGACGCGTCCGGCCGACGCGTCGCCGAGTCAGCTCCGCAGGTCCGAGCGCGTCACGGACGGCGGGTCGGACAGCACCTCGATCTCGTCGACGTCGCCACGCAGCAACGCACGCAACGCGGCGTCGAGGTCGATGCGCGAGATGGGGCCCGGACGGGCGCGCAGCGGGCGCCCGAACCCCATGCCGGGTCGGGCGAGTGCCGGGTGGGTCGTCGAGCCTCGTGCGGGCCTGCGCATCTCGGTGTCCTCCGTGGGAACCCCGGGGGTTGGGGTTCACTCTCCGCAGTCATTATCGAGATATCGCCGCCGCGCACAAGGGAGCCCATCGGCTCATTTCCGCTTCAGGAGCCCGGAAACAGGGCCGAATCGGACGCTCCAACCCACGACCTCCCCCATTCTGGGGAGCCCACTCAACCACGAAGCGTGACAACCAAGGCACAACACCCAGAGTGGGATTCGCGCACCGTCGACCACAGCGCGCACACGCGCCACAGAGGTTGCAGCGCGCGCTACGAGGGCCTGAGCTTGCCGGCCTGCGCCGCGAGCTCGCCGACGGTCCAGCGGTCGCCCTTGTCGATCTTCTCCGCCAGCCACCACGGCTGGAACCGCTGCACCACCCCACCCTGGACGAGGAACGCCTCGCCGGTGAACGGACAGTCGGCCGTCGCGAGGTACGCGACGAAGGGCGAGACGTTCGCGGGGTCCCAGACGTCGAACTGGCTCGCGTCCTCGGGGGCCTTCACCGCGTCGCCGAGACCGGGGGTCGCCTCGGTCAGGCGGGTCCGCGCCGCGGGCGCGATGGCGTTCGACCGGACACCGTAGCGAACGAGCTCCTTCGCGCAGATCTGCGAGAGCGTCGCGATCCCGCTCTTCGCCGCGCCGTAGTTGGCCTGCCCCGGGTTCGCCAACAGGCCCGACGTCGACGACGTGTGGATGATCGACGCGTTGACGTCCTTGCCCGCTTTGGACTGCTCCCGCCAGTAGGCCGCCGCCATCCGCGTCGGGGCGAAGTGGCCCTTCAGGTGCACCTGGATCACCGCGTCCCACTCCGCCTCGGTCATGTTCACGATCACGCGGTCGCGCAGGATGCCGGCGTTGTTGACGAGCACGTGCAGGTCACCGAACGTGTCGATCGCCGTCTGCACGAGATGCTGGGCGCCGTCCCAGTCGGCGACGTTGTCGCTGTTCGCGACGGCCTCGCCGCCCATCGCCTCGATCTCGGCCACGACCAGCTCTGCGGGCGTCGCGTCGTCACCGCTCCCGTCGGCCGCGCCACCCAGATCGTTGACGACGACCTTCGCCCCCTCGGCGGCGAACAGCAGCGCGTGCTCGCGTCCCAGTCCGCGTCCGGCTCCGGTGATGATCGCCACGCGACCGTCGAGTGCACCCATCGCTCGTCTCCTGCTTCGTCATCCGGGATCGGTCGAGCGGGATGCTACCGATGCCCCCGAAGGCGGTCGGGTTCGGACCCGGGGATCAGAAGAAGATGGTCACCACGGTGCCGCGCGGGACCTGTGTGTCCTTGGGTGGATCCTGGGCACGGACCTTGTGCGCGCCGCCCACCACGCCCTGCGGCTGCACCTCGACGCCCACCGTCGCGGCGAGCGCCGTGGCCTGCTCGATCGTCTTGTTCTTGAAGTTGGGGACCACGACGAGATCGGGACCCTTGCTCACGATCACCTTCACGACCGAGTTCCGTGGGATGGACTCACCGGCCGCCGGCTGGGTCCGGATCACGACCCCCGACTCCACGGTGTCGTCGAAGGTATCGACCCGCTGGGCCTTGAGGTGACGCTCTTTGAGCTTGGCGACCGCCTGGTCGTAGCTGCCGCGCGCCACGTCGGGGATCGCGACCGGGCGCGGGCCCTTCGAGATCCTGAGCGTGACCAGGGAGTCCAGCGGGGCCGAGCCCTGCGGATCGGAGCTGATGACCCGACCCGGCTCGACGACGTCGTTGTAGCCCTCGACCACGTCCACGCCGAACTGCGACTGGAGCGCGGCAACGGCTTCGGCCTGGGTCAGCCCGATGAGCTCGGGCAACGGCACGGGCTTCGGGCCCTTCGACACCACGAGATGCACCGTGTCGCCCTCGGCGATGAACCCACCGGGCTCGGGATCCTGGGCGATGACGATCCCCGCGGGGTCGTCGGACCGGTGCTCGGCGCTGTCGATCAGGAACGGGACCTTGGACCGGATCGCCACCTGCTGGGCGTCCTGCAGGCGCTGGCCGACGAGGAGCGGCACGGCGGTGGTCGCGCCCCGACTCGGCTGGGCGAGCACGAACACGAGGGCCGACAGCGCGACGGCGATCACGGCCCCGAGCAGGAAGGGCGCCGCCGAGCGGGAGCGCTGGGGGACCCGGGCCGGCGCCGGCGCCGGACGGCGGAGCAACGAGATGCGCTCGTCGTCCTGGTCGAAGAGCGGCCGCTCGACGGCCGTGGCGACGACCTGGGTCGGGTGCGGATCCTCGCCGATCGCACCGAGGCCGGCGAGCGTCAGCGGGCCCGGCGGGGGGAGCGCGGTCGCGGCCTCGGCGAGCGCGTACCGCATCTCGTCCGCGACCGCGAACCGCTCCCGGGGATCGGCACGGCACGCACGCTCGGCCACACTCGCGACCGGACCGAGCTCGTCCGGCACGCGGATCGCGGTGTCCTGTCGGAGCCCGACGGTGCCGAGGGCGGTGTCCGCCACGAGCGGTACGGATCCCGTGACGGCCTCGACCAGCACGAGTCCCAAGGCGTAGAGGTCAGCGCGCCCGTCGAGGGGTGTACCGGCGCCCTGCTCGGGGGCCGCGTACCGGGCGGTTCCGACCACGGCGCCCGCGGGTTCGGTCCAGCTCGCCTCGGCGAGCGCACGGGCGAGGCCGAAGTCGGCGACGCGCACGATGCCGTGCTCGTCGAAGAGGAGGTTGGCGGGCTTGATGTCACGGTGGACGAGACCCCGACCGTGGGCATAGTCCAACGCACCGGCCACCTCGCCGCCCACGTGCGCGGCCTGGGCGGGCGTCAGCCGGTTCCCGGTGTCGAGCATGCTGCGCAGCGATCCGCCGGCGAGCAACTCGAGAACCATGTAGGGAACCCCGTCCTCGCCCCAGTCATAGACCGCCATGACGTTGGGGTGGTGGAGCGACGCGGCCAGCTGCGCCTCCGACCGGAACCGGCGGAGGAACCCGGCGTCGTCGGCCAGGGCAGCATGAAGCACCTTCACCGCGACGCGACGGCGAAGGCGGACGTCGTCGGCCACGTACACCCGACCGCTCGCGCCCGAGCCGATGGGGCCCAGCAGGCGGTAGCGGCCTGCGAGCACGCGGCCGACGAGGTCGGCGACGGTGCTTCCGGCCATTCCCACGAGGGTACCGGCCGGAATGTCCCGCTCCTGGGCATCTCAGGCCATTCGCCGGCGGAGGTGACCGATGGTCGGCCACGCCGGTTCGGGCGGTACCGTGCGGGAGTGGACGAAGGGCGCACGGCCGGTCGGCCCGGTCCGAAGGCGATCACCGGCGAGAAGCCGCGATTGTTCCGGAACCCGAAGCGGGTCGCCGTCGTGGGCATCGGGTTGTTCTTCGTGGCCGCCCTGATCGCCGGGACGATCAGCAGCGCCGACACGTCGGACCTGTCGTCGAGCCAGACCGTTCCGAAGGAGATCCAGTCCTACAGCCCCGCGCCCGGGGCGATCGTTTCGCCGACCGCGCCGATCGTGGTGGACCTGCGCGACGACCTGATCGGCGAGTTCACCGTCTGCGCGCCGACTCCCTCGGAGTGCACGCCCGTCCCGCTCGACCAGACCGAGGTCATCACGAGCCTGGGCCAGGTCACGTTCCGGCCGACCGACAAGACCGACATCACCCAGTACCCGTCCGGTCCGGTAACCGTGCGCGTCGACTACCGGCTCCAGGGCTCGCAGTCCGCGGACGCCGGTTCGTTCACCTGGAGCTTCCTCGTCAAGGCCTGACGGCCCCGCCGCTACTCGACGACGAAGGTCGCGGTTCCCTTGATCGCCGCGCCACCACCGACTCGGGTGACGAGGAGCTCGAGATCGATCGTGCGGGTGCTCTCGTCACGGGCGACGACATGACCCGAGCAGACGAGGCGGTCACCCGGCCACACCTGCTCGCGGAACTGCACGCCGAACTTGCGCACGTTGCGCGGCCCGAACGCGTCGGTCGCGAAGGACGCGAGAATCCCGGCCTGGAGCATGCCGACCGAGAACGCGGTCGGGTAGCCGGCCGACTGCGCGAACTCGTCGTCGTGGTGGATGGGGTTGAAGTCTCCGGACGCGCCCTGGTACCGCACGAAGTCGGTCCGGGTCAGCGGTCCGTACTCCCGGGGCGCGATCTTGGTGCCCACGGCCAGGTCGTCCCAGCTGGCCATCATGCACCTTCCTTCGCGGCCGGCTGGCCGGTCTCGATCGCCGTCGACCGGGCCTCGGCGACGAGCTGTCCCTGCGGGTCGCGGAACTCGGTGACGGTGACGACGAAGGTCATCGACCCACCGCGCTTGCCTTCCTTCTCGTAGATGTCGGCCACGCGCGTCTGGACCGACAGCTCGGTGCCCGCGGCCGGGGGCGGTCCGTGGAAGATGTACTCCTGCCCACCGTGGAGCAGCCGGCGCAGGTCCAGCTTGACCTTGGAGAACACCGACTGGCCCGGCGGGGACCAGAACGCGACCGAGGTGAGGAAGGTCGGTGGGATCACCGGGATGGGATGCTCGAGGTAGCCGGGATCCGACGACATCGTCGCCCGGGCGAACTCGCGGATCTTGCCCCGCTCGATCGTCATCGTGAACGGATCGTCGGTGGCGCCGACGGCGGACTTGTCGACCATGCTCGCTCCTCGCTTCAGGACCCGCTCGGGGTCTCGTCCTGTGGTCCGTGCTCGAGCAGGTGCTCGAACGCATCCTCGTCGAGCCGGGTGACGCCGAGCGTCTCGGCCTTGGCCAGCTTCGTCCCGGGATTCTCGCCGACGACGACGTAGCTCGTCTTCTTCGAGACGCTGCCCGTCACCTTGCCACCCCGGAGCGCGATCTCCTCCTCGGCCCGCTCCCGGGTGAATCGCTCCATGCCGCCGGTCAGCACGAAGGTGAGCCCGGCCAGCGTGGGCTCGAGATCCGGCGTCTCGGGCTCGGGTCCCTCGAGCTCGACGCCGGCGGTGCGCAGCTTCTCGATCAACGCGAGGTTCGTCGGGACCTCGAACCACGCCCGCAGGCTCTGCGCGATCACCGGACCGACGCCGTCGACGGCGGTGAGCTCCTCCTCGCTCGCCGCCAGGATCGCGTCGAGACCGCGGAACGTCCGCGCCAGCGCGGCCGCGGCCGTCGGTCCGGCGTGACGGATTCCGAGCGCCACGATCACGCGGGCGAGCGGACGGGCCTTGGAGTCCTCGATCGCGGCGAGCAGGTTCCGGGCCGAGATATCGCCCATCCGCTCCAGGGCGATCAGCCGGTCGTGGGTCAGCGCGTACAGATCGCCCGCGTCCTCGACGAGTCCGGCGTGCACGAGCTGGCGCACGCGCTCCTCGCCCAATCCCTCGATGTCCATGCCGGCGCGACCCGCGAAGTAGATGATCTTCTGCTCGCGTTGCATCGGGCAGTCGGCGCTCACGCAGCGATGGTCGGCCTCCCCCTCGAGGCGCACCAACGGTTGGGCCAGCCCGCACGGACACGTGGTGGGGAACTTCCACCGCCGGGCACCCTTCCTTCGCTTGGCCATCACCGGCCCGACCACCTCGGGGATGACATCGCCCGCCTTGCGCACGACGACCGTGTCGCCGATGCGGACGTCGCGCCGGGCGACCTCGTCCTGGTTGTGGAGCGTGGCCATCTGCACCGTGGAGCCACCGACGAACACGGGCTCGAGCACCGCGAACGGCGTGGCCCTTCCCGTCCGACCGATGCTCACCATGATGTTCGCGAGCTTGGTGGTCTTCTCCTCGGGCGGGAACTTGTACGCGATCGCCCACCGCGGCGCGCGACTGGTGCTGCCCATCTCGGCGCGCTGGGCGAGCGAGTCGACCTTCACGACCGCGCCGTCGATCTCGTAGCCGAGCGAGTGTCGCTGCTCCTCCATCCGGGCGCAGAACGCGTGGACCGCCTCGAGGTCGTCGAGCTGCTCGATGTGGGGGTTCACCGGGAACCCGAGGTCGTGCAGCCAGTCGAGCGTCTGGTGGTGGGAGCCGAGCCGGGGACCTCCTTCCATGGCGCCGGGTTGGTAGCAGTAGAGCGACAGGTTGCGGCTGGCGGTGATCGAGGAGTCGATCTGGCGCAACGATCCCGCCGCGGCGTTGCGCGGATTGGCGAAGAGGTGGTCCTCGCGTTCGGCCTGGCGGCGGTTCAGCTCCTCGAAGGACTCGAGGGAGAGGAACACCTCGCCGCGGACCTCGAGCGTCGCCGGGACGCGCTTGCCCCGGAGACGGTCCGGGAGGTCGTCGATGGTGCGGACGTTCGCGGTCACGTCCTCCCCGGTGGTGCCGTTGCCACGGGTGGCGCCGCGCACGAGGCGGCCCTGCTCGTAGAGGAGCGAGATCGCGAGCCCGTCGAGCTTCGGCTCGCCGACGTAGTGGATGGGCCCGGGGACGAGCCGGGCGATCCGCTCGCCCCAGGCGAGGAGATCCTCGCGGGAGAAGGCGTTGTCGAGCGAGAGCATCGGTTGGAGGTGGGTGACCTCCGAGAACGGCGTCGGGACCCTCGCCGCGCCCGGACGCTGGGTGGGAGAGTCGCCGGTACGGAGATCGGGATGCTGCGCCTCGAGGTCGCGCAGCTCGCGCATCAGGTCGTCGTACTCGGCATCGCTGATCTCGGGATCGTCCGCGCCGTAGTAGCGCTCGTCGTGGTAGCGGATGGACTCGCGCAGCTCCTCGACCCGCTCGGTCACCGCCTTGGACGCCATCCCCCGGAAGTTACTCAGCGCCGGTGACACCGACGCCGCCGGGGGTCGGCTCAGGCGCCGGCGGTGAGGCGGGCAGCCGCGCGCTGGGTCGCCACGCGCTCGGCCAGCTCGCCCGCCAGGCGCAACGCCCGCTCGGCCTGGGTCGGACCGTGCGACGCGAGCCCGCAGGCCGGCGTGATGATCGCCTGGTTGCGCATCCGGATCGGTTCGCAGCCGCGCCGAGTCAGCTCGCACCAGAGCGACACGAGTCGGCGCCAGAGTGCGTCGGGCGAGTCGCCGATCGGGCGGTCCGTGGGCACCGCGCCCCACGCGATCCAGCCGTCGGCATCCAGATGACGGACGAGCGTCCCGACGTCGGCCACCAGCGCGTCGCCCACGGGCAGGCCCAGCACGGTGGGGCCGGCCTCGAAGGCGAGTCGGACGTCGCCGTCGCCGCACACGTGCACGCCGGTCTCGGCGGAGCAAGCCGCGAGCGCGCCCGAGAGAAGGTCGGTCGCGTGCTCCCGCTCGATCGGTGCCGCCTCGCGCTTCCAGAGCACGAGGGCCGGCTCGTCGAGGAACACCAGCGGGCGCACACCGCGCAACCGTCGCGCGAGCAGCGCGTCGAGGGCGGCCAGCCACGCCTCGACGGCCATCGCGGCGCGAGCGAACGCGGCCTCGGGCTCCATCCCGGCCTCGACCAGCGCCACGCCGAGCGTGAGCGGTCCGACCACCTGCGCCTTCACCCGCGTGATCGCCGGCGCGTGCACGGCGGCGACGTCGAGGAAGCCGAGCAGCCCGGCGTGCGACTCGTCGGTGAACTCGGCGACGATCTCGCCGCCGATCCGATCGGGGTCGATCGACAACGAACCATCCGGCGCGACCGTCACCTCGGGGAGAGCGACGGCCCACTGCGCGACCACTCCTTCGCGGGGAGTTCCGAGCTGGGGGATCGCGGGAAGATCGGGGTGCACGCGCAGGACGAGGTCCGCGGCGTCGGTCGGGTCCACACCGGGCAGGCTCCCGATGCCGGTCGCCAACCCCCGCGGGAACACTCCACCGTGCAGGCTCGAGGACATCCGGTTCGTAGTATACGAACGTCCCTTTGGCCCTCTTCGAAGCGGAGCGACGTCGGTCGATGATTCCCTGGGTGCTGCGCGTGCTCTGGATCTCGCTCCCGGTGACGGCGGGACAGGCCCTCGGCGACGCGATCAGCGGTTTCGCCGACGGCCCGCGTCTCGCCGCCGCGGTGCTGCTGTGGGTCGGGTGGGCGACGGTCCTCTCGGCGACGCTCGTCCCGCGTCCGGTCGCGCTGACGATCACGCGGATCGGGACGCCCATCGCGCTCGCGGTCGCGGTGCTCGCCGCGCTGTCCGGTCGTTCGTCGACGCTCGCGTCGGTCGCGGCCGTGGTCGTCACCGCGATCACCGCCGCGCTCGGCACGCGGGGGGAGTTCGCGCGGGTGTGCGCACAGGGCGCCGCCTACGGCGACGAGGAGCGCTTCCCCCTGAAGGTCCCCGCGGCGATCGGCGCGGCGATCCTGCCGGTCGCGGTCGTCGTGGTGGGCGCCGGCATCGCGTTGGGACCGCTGCTCCTCGCCGACGAGCAATGGGCGGCGGGCGCGATCGCCGTCGTGATCGGCTTCCCGGCGGCATGGCTCACCGCCCGCCTGGTCCACCAGCTCTCGCGCCGCTGGATCGTGCTCGTGCCCGCCGGTCTCGTGGTGGCGGACCCGCTGACCCTCACCGACCCGGTCCTGTTCCCCCGGGCGCGCATCGCCGGCCTCGGCCCGGCCGACCCCACCCGCCGTCCGCCCGACGAGGCCCTCGACCTGCGCCTCGGCGCCGCCTACGGCTCCTGTGCGCTCCTGCTCACCGAGGCCGCGGACCTCATGCGCCGGGTCCGCGGTCAGGGCGTCGGCGTCCAGGCGAGCTTGCTCCTCGTGACGCCGGCGGGCGCGGCGCGCCTGCTCGACCGGGCGTCGGCCCGGCGGATCCCGGTCCGACGCGACTGACCCCCACGCCGTTGCCTCAGACGGCGGTGCCGGCACCGATCACGCGGTCACCGTCGTAGAGCGCGACCGTCTGGCCGGGCGCGACCCGCGGCTGGGGCGCGCACCACTCGACGCGGTCCCCGCACCAGACGCCCCGTTCGGCCCGTCCGTGGGCGCGCACCTGCACCGCCACCTCGCTCCCGGCGGCGACCGGCTTCCCCGTGAACGACGTCCGCTCCACGTCCACGTGGGCGCGCAGCAGATCGTCGGCGGTGCCGAGCGTGACCGTGGCGGTCGCGGCGTCCACGTCGACCACGTAGCGGCGCGCACCCGCGGCGACCGCGAGCCCGCGCCGCTGCCCGACCGTGAACGCGCGCACGCCGTCATGGGCGCCCACGGTCGTGCCGTCGCCGTCGACGATGCGGCCGGGAGCGGCCGGGACGCGCGCGTCGAGGAACTTCGTGCGGCCGCCGCGGGTGATGAAGCAGACGTCCATGCTCTCGGCCTTGGTCGCGGTCCGTAGCCCGAGGCGCGCCGCCTCGGCGCGCACGTCCGCCTTGATCATCTCCCCGACGGGCAGGATCGTGGCCGCGAGTGCTCGCTGCTCCAGCACGGCGAGGACATAGGACTGGTCCTTGGCCGCGTCGGCGCCACGGTGCAGCTCGGCGCCGTCCGGGCCGTGGACGATCCGGGCGTGGTGGCCGGTCGCCACCGCGTCGAAGCCCATGGTGCGGGCGCGGTGGAGCAGCCGACCCCACTTCATCGTGCGGTTGCACTCCACGCACGGGTTCGGCGTGCGGCCCGCGGCGTAGTCGGCCACGTACGGAGCCACGACGTTGGTGTCGAAGTCGTCGGCGAAGTTGAACACGTAGTGCGGGATCCCGAGCTGGGCGGCGACGCGCCGGGCGTCCTCGACGTCGGAGACCGAGCAGCACCCCGAATCGCTGGCGCCGCCCCAGAGCTTCAGCGTCACGCCGGTGACGTCGTGGCCCTCGTCGCGCAGGAGCGCGGCGGCGACGGAGGAGTCGACCCCGCCGCTCATCGCGACGAGGATCCGCCGGCTCACGCGCGGACCGGGGCGCGCAGGCGGGCGACCGCGGCGGGGATCTCGCTGAGGGCGCGATCGACGTCCTCGTCGGTCGACGCGTAGCCGAGGCTCAACCGGATCGAGGCGCCTGCCGCCGCCGGGTCCATCCCCATCGCCGCGAGCACGTGGGAGATCTCGGTCGCGCCCGACGAGCACGACGAGCCCGCGGCCGCACAGATCCCCTGCTGGTCGAGAACCACGAGGAGCGCCTCGCTCTCGACCCCGGGGAATCCCAGGTGGAGGTGACCGGCGGTGCGCCGGTCGGGCGCGCCGTTCACGAACGCGTCGGGTACGGCCGCGAGCAGGCCGGCCTGGAGCCGGTCCCGGAGGGCGCCGATCCGCGTGCGCTCCTCGCCGCGCCGCTGGTGCGTGACCGTCAGCGCGGCGGCGAGCGCGACGGCGCCGGCGACGTTCACGGTCCCGGCTCGGAGCCCGCGCTCCTGCCCACCCCCCTCGATCTCCGGGTCCAGCGCTGTCCCGCGCCGGACGACGAGCGCCCCCATCCCCTTCGGGCCGCCGAACTTGTGACCGGAGATCGCGACGAGGTCGAACCCGGCGGCGAGGCCGGCGACGTCGACCCACGGCACGGCCTGGACCGCGTCCGTGTGCAGCCGCGCGCGCGGCGCCCGGTCGCGGACGAGCTCGGCCACCGCGGGCAGCGGCTGGATCGTCCCGATCTCGTTGTTGACGCCCATCACCGAGACCATCGCCGTGCGCCCGTCGATCCGGTTCGCGAGGTCGTCGAGGTCGACCAGCGCGTCCGGAGTGACGCTCGCCTCGGTGACGCGGAAGCCCTCGGACTCCAGCCGGTGCGCGGCGGCGAGCACCCCCTTGTGCTCGAAGGCCGTCGTGACCACACCGTCGAGACCCTCGGCGCGGCGCGCGGCACGGGCGCCGCCCTTGACCGCGAGGTTGTCGGCCTCGGTCCCGCCGCCGGTGAAGACCACCTCCGCCGGCGCGCAGCCGAGGATTCCGGCCACGGTCTCGCGAGCCTCCTCGAGCGCGGTCTTGGCCGCCCGCGCCGCCACGTGGCTTCCCGACGGGTTGCCCGGGTGCTCGGCCAGGTACGGCAGCATGGCGGCGAACGCCTCTTCGCGGAGGGGCGTGCTGGCCGCGTGGTCGAGGTAGGTGAGCGGCTCGGTCATGGGCTCACGAGTCTAGGAAGGCCACGGACGCCGAACCGCCGCCGGAGTCAGCGCGCGTGAGCCAGAAGCGCCCGGCGTTGATGCATGGAATCGCTGAGACCGACGCTCGGCGTCGTGGACGCGGCCGCGACCCGGGTGGTGGCATTCGTCGGCGGCGGCGGGATCTCCGGTGAGCACGCGCTGCCCGTCGCCGGGAGCCCCGGCGCCGCGAGCACCGGGGGCTCGAGAAACGCGGGACGTCGGAAGTCGAGGCAGTCGAGCAGGTCGTCGGCGTTCGCGTCACGCCGTGTGAGGGCGCCGAGGTTGAACTTCGTCTCGATGAACCGGAGGACCGATGTGTGGTCGTGCACCACGTGCGAGACGTAGTCGCGGCGCGCGTACGGCGAGACCACGAAAGCGGGCACGCGCAGTCCGTAGTGGTCCCATGCCGCGGGCACACCCGGCGCGGGCGCGACCGCGGGCGGGATGTCGTCGGGCGGGATCGCGGCAGGCGGAGCAACGTGGTCGTAGTAGCCGCCGTGCTCGTCGTACATGAACAGCAGCACGGTCCTCGGCCACGCGGGGCTCTGCATCACCGCGTTCACGACCGACGCGCTGAAGGCCTCCCCGAGCTGGATATCGCTCGGGTTCTCCTCCGTGTAGGACGACACCCCCGGGCTCACGATGGACACCGCGGGCAGGGTGCCCGCCGCGCAGTCGCCGAGGAACTGCGAGTACGTGCGGACCTTGTCGGTGTTGGCCGCGTAGGTCTTCGGGAAGAGCAGGATGTCGGGGAGGTCCCAGGCGTAGTCGAGCCACGGGATGCCGAATGCGTTGAGCTTGTCCCAGATGGTGCCGCCCGCCGGGTGGGGCATCGAGAGGACCTTGGCGGTGTCGGTGGAGATCAGGTCCTGGCACGTCGCGGCCTGCAGGTACATGCGGTTCGGGTACGTCTGGGCGGGCGCCGACGCGAACCAGCGGTCACAGAGCGGGAACGTGCTCGCGAGCGACCAGTAGAACGGGAGATCCGTCCCGTCCCAGAACCGCATCGCGTTGGAGTTGTCGTCGAAGAGGAATCCGTCCATCCGGCCGCCGTCGATCTGGCGATGGGTGGAGACCCAGTTCTGGGAGACACCGCGACCGCTCTGACACGTGTCGGGCGCGTGGGTGACCGGAACCACGCGGCCCCCGGTGTCCACGCAGCTGTTCGTGGGCAGCCCGTGATGCATCCGGAAGCCGTCGCCCCGCCCGAACGTGCCGAAGTACGAGTCGTAGGAGTGGTTCTCCTGCATGTAGATGACGATGTGCTCGATCCGGGGCAGGAGGTCGGTGCCCTCAGGCCGGCGGGGATCCGGCCGGTCGCCGGGTCGGCGCACCCACCCGGGGTTCCCTCGATGGTGCGGGGGTCGGTCGTGACCGTGGCCGGACCAGCCGTGCCACGGCCGGCACCCCGCGAGCGCGAGCCCGGATGCCGCACCCAGCCCGAGCAGGAACTTCCGACGCCCCGGATCATCGGCCACGAGCCGCCACGCTAGGACCGCCCGGCGATTCGCGCACTTCGCCCCGCGCGCACGATGGCACGGTCACGGGGTGTGACCAGCGACCAGGAACCTTCGGGTTGCCCGCGGCGTTGCCAGCGAGAGAACCACCCAGAGCCCGAACGGACGGCGGAGGTCCCGGAATGGCTGTCACACCCCCATGCGACACTCCAGTCGTGACCACACAGTTGCGACTCCTCAGCGGCGGCGAGATCCCGAGGCGGGCTCCTCGACCCCGCGCCCACCGGTCCGGACACCCGGCGCGTGTACCCAACCCGCCGGTGCTGCGGCTCGATGCCCGCACCCGTGAGATCGGTCAGTCCGGCGTCGCCGAGGCCCGTCGGCGCCTCGCCGAGATCATGGCCACCAACGAGCGGGTCGGCGAGCTGGTCCGGGCGAGCTAGCCGCAGAGCTCGGCGGCGAATCCGGCGAGCAGCCGGGCGAGATTGCGATCGAAGCGCTCCGTGCTCGTCGCGTGCTCGTGCACGCGCGTCCACACGGTCCCGAGCCCGACCTCGGCCGCGAGCCGTTGGAGCGAGGGATACGTGCCTGCGGCCACGAGCTCGTCCATGTAACCCAGCATGTCGGACTGGTCGACGCCGTCCGCCGCGACGCGGCGCTCGGACAGGCAGTACCCGAAGACGTACTCGTCCACCGCGGTGATCACGTCGAGCTTCGTCTCGAAGCCGGCAGGGAGCCCCGCCACGGCCTGCCAGGACTGGTCGAAGTGCAGCACCGCGTTCGGGCCGATGCTGGGCTCCCCCGAGATGTCGAGCACCCAGGGGTGGCGCAGCAGCGAGTCGCGAGACCGCCGGGCGATCACGGTGATCGCCTCGCGCCAGTCCCCCGGCAGCTCCGTTCCCTCCGGGACCACGACCTCCGCGAGCAGCTCGTCGACCATGAGCGCGAGCAGCTCGTCCTTCGTCCGGACGTAGTGGTAGAGCGTCATCGTGCCGACGTCGAGCTCGTTGGCGAGCCGGCGCATGGACACCGCTTCGATGCCTTCGGCATCCGCGACGGCGATCGCGGCTTCCGCGAGCTCGGCACGACCGAGCCGCGACTTGCGGGCGCCGGGCTCGGCGCGCGTCCACAGGTCCACCGCGTCCAAGTGCGCGGCGACGCGGTCGAGCGCCGCGGCGCCACGTGCCGCGTGCCCCGCGAGCCTGGCCGCCTTCTCCGAGACCTTCGCCGCCGCGCGCGCCGTCTTCGCGTCGATCTTCGCCGACGCCTGCGCGCTCTTCCGGTCGATCTTCACGACCGCGCGCGCGACCTTCGGGTCGATCTCGTCGTCGATCGCGAGATCCGCGTCGATGTGACCCCTGCCTCGTCCGTGGGAGCGCGATTCCCGTTCCATCTCGTACAGTGTACTGCTAGGGTTTCGTACCATGTACGACACCCCCTCCACCACCCACCCGACGATCATCGGCGGCGGAGTCACCACCGACGGCCTCGGCAAGCGCTTCGGCGACCTCTGGGCCCTGCGGGACCTGGACCTCGACGTCGCGCCCGGCACCGTCCTCGGGCTGCTCGGCCACAACGGCGCGGGCAAGACCACCGCGATCCGCATCCTCACCACGCTGAGCCGGCCCACCGAGGGCCGGGCCCGGGTGGCGGGGATCGACGTCGCCGAGCACCCCGATCGCGTTCGCGAGCAGATCGGCGTGGCATCCCAGACCGCGACCGTCGACGACCTCATGACCGCCGAGCTCAACCTCGTGACGGTCGGCCGCCTCCGGGGACTCGGGAAGGCCGACGCCCGCGGCCGCGCGCACGAGCTGCTCGACCAGCTCGACCTCGCCGAGTTCGCGAGCGCACTCGTCAAGACCTACTCGGGTGGGATGCGCCGACGGCTCGACCTCGCCGCCAGCCTGATGGGCGACCCGGCGGTGCTCTTCCTCGACGAGCCGACCACCGGGCTCGACCCGGTGAGCCGCAACCACCTCTGGGACATGCTCGGCGATCTCGTCACCGGGGGCACGACGGTCCTCCTCACCACGCAGTACCTCGAGGAGGCCGACCGCATGGCGGACGACATCGTGGTGCTCGACCACGGCAAGACCGTCGCCCACGGCACCCCCGCGCGGTTGAAGCTCCAGGTCGGCGGCAACCGCCTCGACATCACCCTGGCGTCGGGTGCAGACCTCGACGTCGCGCAGCACGCCGTCCGCGAGTTCGCCGAGCGGAGGCCCGCGGTCGACGCCGAGGCCGGAGTGCTCACGTTGCCGATCCGTGACGGCGTGCGCAGCGTCGACGTCCTGCGCGCGCTCGACGACGCCGGCATCGACGCGGTCGACGTGACCCGTCGCGAGGTCACGCTCGACGACGTGTTCCTGGCCCTGACCGGCTCGAAGCCCGAGCCGGAGCCCGAACCCGAACCCGTCGCCGCAGGAGGTGCAGCGTGAGCGAGGAACCGGTCCCGATGCAGCGTTGTTGCGGGTTCCGAGCGGGGCTTCCAAGCGCCGCTCGCCGGTCACGCCCGGCGATGCGGCGGTCCGGCGCAGCCGAGAGCGGGGAGTCGTGAGCAAGAGTCTGATGAGCGACGCGTCGGTGCTGGCGCGGCGCAACCTCGAGCACATCCGCCAGGTCCCCGAGAAGCTGACGAACGTCACGGTCCAGCCGCTGATGTTCGTGCTGCTCTTCGCCTACGTGTTCGGTGGCGCGATCGTCGTGAAGGGCGGCGGGTACAAGGAGTACCTGATGGGCGGGATCCTCATCCAGACCCTGGCCTTCGCCGCCATGGGTCCTGCGATGTCGGTCGCAACCGACTTCCAGACCGGCTCGATCGACCGGTTCCGCTCGCTCCCGATCCCCCGCTCGGCCTACCTGTTCGGCCACTTCTTCGCCGAGATGCTCGGGGCGATCCTCACGATCGTGATCCTGCTCGGCACCGGGCTGCTCGTCGGTTGGCGGAGCCACACCGGGTTCCTGCAGGTGAGCGAGGCGATGCTCCTGCTGCTCGTGTTCTCGGCCGCGGTCGTGTGGCTCGGCCTCTGGCTCGGCATCGTCGTCCGCTCCCCCGACGCGGTGATGGGCATCGGCTTCGTCGTGGTGTTCCCCCTCACGTTCATCTCGAACGCGTTCGTGCCGATCGACTCGATGCCGACGGTGCTGCAGTGGATCGCGAGCGTGAACCCGATCAGCGTGCTCATCGCCGCGGTACGCGAGCTGTTCGGGAACCCGGTGACGCCGGTGACCCATCACGTGTGGCCCATGGACCACCCGGTCGCCGCGGCCTGGATCTACAGCGTCGCGCTCGTGGTGCTCGGCTACGTGATCGCGCAGCGCCGCTACCGCGCCCGCACCATCGACTAGCGGGCGGGCTGGTAGACGCCGAACTCGTCGCGCAGCACGTCGGAGACCTCGCCGAGGGTCGCGTAGGCCCGCAGCGCCTCCTTCATGGGGACGAGCAGGTTCTGCGTGCCCTGGGCGGCGGCGCGCACGTCGGCCAGCGCCGCGTCGACCGCGGCCTGGTCCCGCCGGGCCCGCACGTCGCGCACGCGCTGGGCCTGCTGGCGCTCGAGCTCGGGGTTGATCGGGAACACGTCGGCCTCGCCCGGCGTGGCATCGGCGAACTTGTTGACGCCGACGATGATCTTCTCGCCGTCGTCCACCGCTTTGGCCCACTCGAACGCGGCCCGCTCGATCTCGTCCTGCATGAAGCCGGCCTCGATCGCGGAGACCGCACCACCGGCGGCGTCGATCTTCTCGATGTAGCGCCACGCCTCCGCCTCGACCTCGTTGGTGAGGCTCTCCACGAAGTACGAGCCGGCGAGCGGGTCCACCGTGTCGGTCATCCCGGTCTCGTAGGCCACGATCTGCTGGGTCCGCAGCGCGATCTTGGCGGCCTGCTCGGTGGGGAGGCCGAGCGCCTCGTCGAACCCGTTGGTGTGGAGGCTCTGCGTCCCGCCGAGCGCGGCCGCCATGGCCTGGAGCGCGACCCGCACGATGTTGTTCTCGGGCTGCTGCGCGGTGAGCATCGAGCCTGCGGTCTGGGTGTGGAACCGCAGGAGCTTCGACTTCTCGCTCTTCGCGCCGAAGCGGTCGGTCATGATCGTGTGCCACATCCGGCGCGCGGCCCGGAACTTCGCGACCTCTTCGAAGAAGTTGTTGTGTCCGTTCCAGAAGAACGAGAGGCGCGGCGCGAAGTCGTCGACGTCGAGGCCGGTGTCGACCGCGGCCTGGACGTACGCGATCGCGTTGCTCAACGTGAACGCGATCTCCTGCACCGCGGTGCTGCCCGCCTCGCGGATGTGATAGCCCGAGATCGAGATGGTGTTCCACCGCGGGATGTGCTCGCCGCAGTAGGCGAAGATGTCGGTGATGATCCGCATCGACGGCCGCGGCGGGTAGATGTAGGTGCCGCGCGCGACGTACTCCTTCAGGATGTCGTTCTGGATCGTCCCGCCGATCTTCGCGGCCGGCACGCCGTTCTTCTCCGCGACCAGCTCGTAGAAGAGCAGCAGGATCGCGGCCGTCGAGTTGATCGTCATCGACGTGGTCACGGTGTCGAGCGGCAGGCCGCCGAGGAGGATCTCCATGTCCTCGAGCGAGTCGATCGCGACGCCGACCTTGCCGACCTCGCCCTCGGCCCGCGGGTGGTCGGAGTCGTAGCCCATCTGGGTGGGCAGGTCGAACGCACAGGAGAGGCCGGTCTGGCCGGCACCGAGCAGGAAATGGAACCGCTCGTTGGTCTCGGCCGCGGTCCCGAAGCCCGAGTACTGGCGCATCGTCCACGGCCGGCCGCGGTACATCTGCCCGTAGACGCCCCGCGTGTACGGGGGCGATCCGGCGTCGCCGAGGGCGGTGGCGGGATCCCAGCCCTGGAGGTCCGCCGCGGTGTACTGCGGCTTCACCTCGATGCCGGAATCGGTGCGGCGGGTGCTCTCGTCGGCCATCGCCGGATCGTACCGGCGTCCCCGATCGGGGCCCCAGCCCGGGCCATGATGGCCCGATGCGTCGCTTCGGGGTCCTGGTCCTGCTCGGCCTGCTCGCCGCGTGCGGGAGCAGCGGCGGCGGACCCGCGTCGTCGAGCACGCTCCCGAGCACGACGACCACCACCCTCTCGCCCGCCGCGGAGGCCGCGCAGCCGATCGTGGACGCGGGGCTCCTCCAGTTGGGCGATCTCCCCACCGGTGCCACCGACACCGGCACGCCCGCGGTGGCCCACGACGACGCGATCATGAAGGACCTCGGCGCGTGCGACTCGTTCGCGGCGCTGCGCGACCACGGCGTAGCCGACGGCACCTCCAACACGTTCACGGTGGACCCGGTGCAGACCTTCGACACGGTCGAGGTCTTCGCCTCCGCCGCCGATGCCGGCGCGCGCATCGACCTCTACCAGGACCCGGCGATCATCGACTGCCTCGCGAAGCGGTACGAGCAGCCGTTCACGAAGGGCCATCAGCTGCTCCCCAAGAACGTGAGGCTCGCGGGGACCGACGTGAGCCCGCTCGCCGTCGACCCCTACGGCGACGGCGGGTTCGGGTTCCGGATCACGGTCAACTTCGCGATCACCAAGTCCGGAGCGACGAGCACGCAGACGATCACCACGGATCTGGTGGGCGTGCAGGTCGGGCAGGCAGTCGTCACGCTGCAGTCCACCGGCGGGACCGCGGCCGACTACGCCGCGATCGAGACGATGGCGTTCCCGAAGATCGTGGACCGCGTCCGCAGCGCGGAGGGGTAGCTACCCGGTCTGTGGCGCGGCGGAGGCGTGCGCGCCGATCCGCTCCGGTCCGAGTCCGACGAGGCCGAGGAGGAGCGGGCGGACCGGTCGTTCGATCCGCACCTCGACCCGGTCGCCGGTCACCGAGACGTCGACGCGGGTCGTCGGCGGGAGCGACGAGCCGGCGAGCACCGCGGCGACGGCCGCCCGCGCCGCGACTGGTTCGAGCCGGACCTCGGCTCCTGCACTCGACCGGTAGGCGTCCTCGTCGATCGACGACGCCCCGGCGAGTGCCGCGCTGTCCGCGACGCTCTGCAGGTCACGCCGCGCGGTGAACATGCGGGCGCCGTCGACAGCGAGGCCCGCGACCATCAGCCCGATCAGCAGCACGCCGACCAGCAGCGCCGACGCCTGGCCCGACTCGCCGCGTCTCATCCGTCGCTCCGGTACCGGTCGAGGCGCACGGCGTGGGTCGCCTCCACGGGCACGGCGAGACCGGGCCAGATCGCACCGAGGAAGGGGATCCGGGCGATCGGCACCTCGGTCCGGACGCGGACGACCAGGACCTCGCCCCGCCGCCGCAGCCCCGTCACCGAGGGATGCAGCGCTCCCGGCGCGAGCCCGTGGTTGCGACCGGTGAGATCCACCGCGGTCGCGCCGGCCCGGACCGCATCGGACTCGGATCCCGCCACCACGATCACGCGGCCGTACTCACGGGCGGCCGCGCTCGTGGCCAGCGTCGCTCGGTGCAGCGCGCCGAACACGACGAGCACGTGGATCAGGACGCCGAAGATCAGGCTGCCGAGCACCGCGACCTCGACGATCGCGTTGCCCCGCTCGCCCCGGGCACGCGTCATCGGGGCAGCGCCTCGTCCTCGTCGAACGCCCGTGCCTCCGCGTCGACCTCGAAGTCCGGCAAGAACGGGACGATGCTTGGCGCGCGGCCGGTCGCGTGGATCACGACGGTGTCACCGTCCTGGCCGGCGTCGACCCGGAAACCGTCGGCGGTCCCACCGAGTCCGTCGCGCAGGACCGAACGCGTCCGCGCGACGCCGTCGATCAGCGGGCGACCGAGCTCGGCGGCGGTGCGCGCCCCCTCGTCGGCCGCGTTGGCCACGACGTTGCGCGCCCAGATCCACATCGCCAGCTGGATGATGACGAGCAGGGCGACGATCGTCAGCACCATCGCGCCGAGGAACTCGACGATGGTGGCGCCGCGCTCGACGCTCGGCCCGGTCAGCCGCGCAGCTGGTTGAGCGCATCGGTGACGATCGACGCGAGATCGGGTTGGACGATCGCCCAGAGCGCCATCACGATCCCGATGCCCATCACGAGCAGCATCACCCACTCGGGAATCGATCCTCGTTCGTCTCGTGCGACATGCATCCCTGCTCCTCTCAACGGGCCAACGTCCTGATGGCCACGACACCCGGATAGAAGGCGAAGACGATCGCGACCGGGAGGATCAACGCGATCACCGGCACCAACATCGCGATCTGCTTCCTTCCCGCGACCTCGATCAGGTCGCGCTTCTCCTGCTCGCGCAGGTCGAACGCGAGCGAGCGCAACGCGTCGGCGAGCGGCATCCCGCGTTCCTGCGCGGCGACGACGACCGAAACGAAGCGAGCGAACGGCGCCAGATCGACGATCCGGGCCCGGGCCTCCAGCGCCTGAGTCAGCGGCGTCCCCGCCCGCGCCGACCGGAGCGCGCTCCGGAGCTCGTCGGCGAGGGGCCCGGCCGCGCTCTGGGTGACCATGCCGAGCGCGCCACGCAGGCTCTCGCCGGCCGTGACGCCCAGACAGATCAGGTCGACGAACGTCGGGAGCGCGGTCCGAATCGATTCCTGCCGGCGGGCGACGGCACCGGTCAGCGCCCGGTCACGTGCGGCGATGCCGGCGATCCCGAACGTCGTGACGAGGCCGAGCACCACCATCGGCGAGACGGACCGCCCCACCCCGAGGCCGAGCGCGCCGACCGAGAGGCCGGCGAGCGCGCCGACGAGTCCCCACGTGACCTGCTGGGCGCGGAAGGCGGACGGGTCGAGGCCGCTGCCGGAAGCCTGCAGCCGGTCGGGAAGGTCCGGGCCGTCGTCGAGCAACCGGTGCAGCCGGTCCGCGATCGCCGCGCGCACCGGGTCGAAGACCGCGAGCATGCCGGAGGCCGGCGGGGTGGCTCCGAGCAGGTCCGAGCGTCGGGGCCCGAGCGCGCCGAGATAGGGCGTCAGCCGTCGCGCGAGGACCGTGCGCCGGAACCGCGGCAACGCGCCGACGAGGACCCAGAGACCGACTCCGCCGAGGAAGACGACCACCACTCCCCGCACCGCCGTCATGCGGAGCGCTCCACCAGGACCCGGGACTCCTCCGGGAGCTGTCCGAGCCGGATCATCAGCCGGTAGCCGATTCCGGTGACGGCGGCGCCCACGAGCATCACCGCGATCCCGGTCGGCGAGTCGAAGGCCCGCGCGCCTTGCGGACGGCTCGCGACGAGGAGGAGGACGAGCCACGGTGCCGCGGCGGAAACCCGCGCCGCGACGACCGTCCACGACTGACGGGATTCGATCTCGCGGCGCGTGGCCACGTCCTCCCGGAGAAAGGCCGAGAGGGTGCGCAACAGCCGTCCGAGCTCCCGGCCACCGACGCGATGGGCGAGCACGAGCGTGCGGACGACGCGGTCGCCGATCGGGTCCGCGATCGTCGCGCCCATGCGCTCGAGCGCGCCGGCGAAATCGCCGGTGACACGGTGATCCGTCACGACCGCGCGAAACGCAGGCCGCAGCGCGTCGGGACCGCGTTCGGCGACGACGCCGACCGCGGCGGGCAGAGTGTCTCCTGTACGCACGGACCCGGCGAGCAACTCGATCGCGTCGGGCCAGGCGCCGCGCCGTTGGGCGCGGAGCGACCGACGGCGGGCGCGCGCGACGGCAGTCGGAGCCGCGACTCCGGCCAGGCCGGCGACGAGAGCCACCCCGGCGGAGCCGATCAGGGCGAGCGCGAGGGTGCCGGCCACGACCCCGGCACCCGCGCTCGCGAGGAGGTACTGCAGCGGCGAGACATGGCCCAGGCCCGAGGCGGTGAGCCACCCACGCACCCGGCCGGCCGAGTGCCGCCACCCGTCGCCCGCCCGGGGCCGGGTCAAGCCGTCGAAGACGAGAAAGACACCGAGTCCGAGCAGGAGAGCGACGACGAGGCTCATCGGAGCACCGTCGCGAGATGGATGCCGGCCTCATCGAAGCGCTCACTCGCCCGCGGCAGCTCGCCCGTCCACACCAGCTCGCGACCGGCCCCCGAGAAGATCGTGCCCGCCGTCAGCTGGACTCCGTCGGCGACCTGCTCGCCGACGCTGAGGATCTCGGTGATCTCCCGGCGACCATGCGCGCGCCGGCAGAACACGACGAGATCGACGCACGCCGCCACGGTGGCCGCGACGAAACGACGCTCGAGGTTGTTGCCGGCGAGCAGCGGAAGCGTCACGAGCTTGCGGAGCGCCTCGCGGGCAGAGTTGGCATGGACCGACGTCATGCCGACGGCGCCACTGTTCAGCGCGAGCAGCATGTCGAGTGACTCGGCGCCGCGCACCTCCCCGATCACGATCCGATCGGGACGCATCCGCAGCGACTCCCGCACGAGGTCGCGCAGCCCGATCGCCCCCTCACCCTCGAGGTTCGGCTGCCGGCACTGCATCGCCACGACGTCGGGTCGGTCGACCCGGAGCTCGAAGACCTCCTCGCACGTGACGATGCGATCGCGCGCCGGGACCGAGCTCAGCAGGCAGTTCAGCAAAGTGGTCTTCCCCGCGCCGACCGCACCCGCCACGACGATCGACAACCCGGCCCGGACCGCCGCGTCGAGGAACCGCGCTCCAGATTCCGAGCACGAACCGAGCTCGACCAGCTCTGCGCACGACTGTGCCCGCAACCCGACGAACTTCCGGATGTTGATCGACCAGTGGTTGGTGACGGGAGGTATCGCGACGTGGAGTCGGCTGCCGTCCGGGAGCCGGGCGTCGACGAAGGGATGGGCCCGATCCAGCCGGCGACCCGCGCGCGCCAGCATCCTCTCGACCAGCTCCTCGACCTCCCGCTCGTCGAGCACGACGCCCGTGAGTTCGTGCTCGCCTCGGCGGGCGGCGAAGACCCGGCCCGGCTCGTTGACCCAGATCTCCTCGACCTCGGGATCATCGAGGAGCGGCGTCACCGCGCCGAAGCCGGCGATCCGCTGCTGCAGGAGCTCGACGTCGCGCGCGGCGAGCGGTGGCAGCCCGCCCGCCAGGTAGCGGTCCCGGTAGTCGGCCGCCACCTCCTCGACGAGCTGACGGAGCGCGTCGTCCTCGTCGAGCGGCAGTTCGCGCCGGACCAACAGGTCTCGCACGTCCCGCTCCACGAGGTCGATCGCGCGACCCACCTCCAACGCCGTCACCCGACCAGCTCCGGGACCGACGCGCGCAGGTCGCGCAACCACGGCGAGCGCGGCGCGACGTCGTGCAGGGGACGTCCTTCCCACACGACCCGATCCAACGCCGGCTCACATCCGAGAAGCGCGGCCGGCGGAGCTCCCATCCATTCGGCCACCGCCCGCGAACACTCCTGGAGGCGACGACTCGAACTCGGCGCGCGATTGAGCGCCACCGCCGTGCACGCCGGCCGGTACCACGACCGGCCGGACAGCGTTCGATGGGCGACGATGCCCCGGCGGAGCCCGACCGGATCGGCGGCGACGACCTGCACCACACGATCCGCGAGCTCGAGCGCCACCGTCGTGACGAGGTTGCGTCGGTAGGGCACCCGGTCGAAGACGAGCTCCTCGTCCTCCTCGAGCGGGGCCGCGAGATCGACGACGACCACCTCGTACTCCGCACGTGCACGGGCGATCACCGCACGCCACGCCTCCTCGCGGACCTCGGGCCAGAGCTCCGCCCGCGGGAGACCGGCGAGGACCCGAAGGCCCCGCGGCGCGTCCTGCACGTAGGCGGCGAGTGGCTCGGAGCCGCCCTCGGCGGCAGCGCGCGCCGCCTGGGTCAACGAGGGCGACTCGGCCAGCCCGAGCGTCTGCGCGACCGAACCTGCCCAGACATCGGCATCCAGCAGCAGGGTCGTCCGTCCCCCCAGCGCGGATTCGACGGCGAGGTGGACGGCGACCGCCGTCCGACCGGGCGAGCCGGGCCCGCCCCACACCGCCAGGACCCTCCCGGTCGACGCACCGTGATCGTCGACCGGCGTCGGAGGTCGAGCGGCCTCTGGCTCCAGGCCGTGGACGACGGCAGCGACCGCCTCGCCGGGGACGTCGCCGGGCAGCTGGTGCACCGCGAGCGCCTGGAGGTCGCGTCCGGTGCCGCCGATCGCGATCACCTCCACCCCCGCTCGGCGCATCGAAGCGACGAAGTCCCGATCGACCCACCCCAGCGCGCCGTCGACGACGACCGCTCGTGGCCGGTCCCGCAGTGCGGTGCCGAGCAGCTCGCCGTGATCGACGCAACGACGGACCACGGCCACGCCGAGCTCGGGCCGCTGCAGTGCACGTACGAGTGGGAGCTCCCAGGCCGCGCCCGAGGCACAGACGAGGATCGGGACCGCGTCCGTCACCGGAGCGCGTCCGCGTCGATTCGGTCGCTGCCGCGCCCGTCGAGGTCGCCCGTGGCGCGCACGACGTCGATCTCTGCATTTCGGGTGGCGAAGGCCACGGCGAGCGCGTCGTCGGGGTCGACCCGCAGCGTCAGCGCGGTGAGTCCACCTTCGTGTTGGCCGAAGAGGCCGTCGGAACGCACCACTCCCTGCACCGCGGCGCCGCGCGTGACGGTGACCGTCCGCGCCGAGTCGGTTCCCTTGTCGAGGGACGCGAGCAGGTCGACCCGGTCGCCGGCGCGCACCGCGCCGCCGAGCGCATGCTCGGCGGTCACCGGGATCGTGATCTCGCGACCCGGAGGCGGTGGGGCGCCGAGCGCGTCCCGTGGGATCGCCGCGCCCGCGCCGACGGGCACCCGGAGGGTGCGACCGATCGGCGGAGCACCCTGCGCCGGCATCAGGCCGCCGACGATGCGCCGCGAGCCTTGGAGGTCGGCCGGCGCGAGATCGCCGGCGGCGATGACATGGCCCTCGTCGAGTGACACCGTCGTGGTCCAGACCGGCGTGGTCGGTGGCGGCGAGCCGGCCAGGCGGAGACCGCCGAGCACCGACACCGCGACGAGCACCACACCGGTCACGACGCGCACGTCGATCGTCGGCAGCCGCAGTCGGCGGACGGGCGGAAGCGCGGCGGTCACCGTCGACCTGCCCCGGGGTCGGTCGTCGGCCGCGGAGACGGTACGCTGCTCGACGAATCGAGAGGCAACCAGCCGATCCCGGATCTCGACGATGCGAGTGTGACCATGGTGGACGACCTCCCCCCGCCGCTGCTGAAGCCGGCCGAGGTCGCGCGCGTCCTGAACGTGACGGTCACGCAGGTGTACACGCTCATGCGCGCCGGCGACCTTCCTGCGCTGAAGATCGGCAAGAAGGGCGTCTGGCGCGTGAGTCGCGAGACGCTGGAGGCGTATCTCGCGGACCTCGAGGCCGAAGCCCGGCGCCGGAACCCGGTCATCGACCCGACCCCTGGCTGACCCGGACGATCGCGGCGAGTCGGACTGCGTGGACCCGGTGGGTCCCCGGTTGCGGCGCGGCGACCTCGTCGTTCACCTCGGAGAGCCGGATCCAGTCCCGGCCCACCCGGTGGATCCGCCCGCGCAGCCGCTCGCCGTCGACGGTCGTCACCGTGACGACCTCGCCTCGGGGCAGCCGGCGGATCCAGTCGCCGAACCCCATCTCGGCGTCCGCGGCCCCGAGCAGCTCACGGGCGTGCTCCTCGTGCTCCGCGCGCTCCTCGGACCACAGGTCGGCCGTGATGGCCTCGAACTCGTCCATCCTTGGACGCCCCCTCGTGAACCCACCATCCGTGGTGGAGAAGCGACGGAGAGTAGTGGACAGAGCATCATGAATCTGCGCGGGTCGTACATTTCTCCTTGACAAGAACTTCACGAATCAGCATGCTGCACATCGGAACCAAACGATTTTGCATGATTCTCATGGATGACGAACCCTCGCCGAGGAGCCACGGATGGCCCAGGACGAACTCACGATGCGGGCCGGGCTGGAGCTGGCGTGCTGGTCGGTCGCAATCGCGGGATGCGGGCTGCTCACGCTGGCGTGCGCGGCGGAGATGCTCCGGCGCCGCAACCGATCGCACGTGCTGGTTGCGCTCAGCGACCGGCTCCTGCCGACGTCGGCACACCGCGTGGCCGTCGCGATCGTCACCGTGCTCTCGTCGTTGCTCGCGATCGCCGGGCCGCGCACCGCGCTCGCCGACGCACACGTGCGTGACTGGCTGACCGGACCGACCACCAGCACCACGCTCGCACCCGCGGTGCCCACGCCGCCGAGGCACGAGACCGAACCGGTCGACGCGCCGGCCGACTCCTCCCCCGTCCGGGACTGGCTCACCGCGCCGGAGTCCGAGCCGAGACCGCCGGACGCGATCACGACCACGACGACGCCGACAGTGACCCGGCGGCCGAGCACCCCCGGGCCCGGCGCGGTGACACCGGTGGCTTCCCCGCCGTCGAGCCCCGCTCCGCCCGACGCGTCGCCGGGCGCGGCGGGGGTCGGCGAGGTAGCCCCCACGCCCGCATCGAGCTACGCGGTCGCGCCCGGCGACTGCCTGTGGTCCATCGCGGCGCGACGACTCGGTCCTGGCGCGACGAACCGCTCGATCGACCGGGGCTGGCGTGCGATCTACGCGGCGAACCAGCCGACGATCGGCCCGGACCCGAACCTGATCTTCCCGGGCCTCGTGCTCACGCTTCCTCCACTCGACACCACCCCCTGATCCTTCCAAGGAGCCATCTCATGACCACGATCTCGATCAGCCCGTGGACCGACCCGATCATCGACACACTCGGCCACGATCCTCGCTCCGAATACGTCGAGCGGTTCTGGCTCCCCACCCTCGGACCGACCTCGCTCCTGCTGCTGCGCCGCATCGCGACGCACTTCGACGACACGACCGAGGACTTGGTGTTCGAGGTAGCCGACCTCTCGCAGTCACTCGGGCTCGGCGCACGCGAAGGCGCTTCCTCCCCGCTGTTCCGCAGTCTCGATCGGCTGGTGCAGTTCGACCTCGCCTGCAGCCCGACCCCCGGCGCTTACGCCGTGCGCCGCACCGTGCCACCGATCAACCGGCGTCACACGCACCGTCTCCCGCTCTCCTTGCAGCGCGACCACGACACCTGGATCGAGGAGCAGCTCACCGAGACACCCGTCGAGCACGCCCGCCGGCGGGCGCGTCGCGTCGCGTTCACGTTGTTCGAGCAGGGCGACGACCTCGACCACGTCGAACGAACCCTGCTC
This sequence comes from uncultured Acidimicrobiia bacterium, assembly GCA_963801105.1. Taxonomy (GTDB): domain Bacteria; phylum Actinomycetota; class Acidimicrobiia; order IMCC26256; family JAENVU01; genus JAENVU01. The sequence continues at coordinate 1,539,507 of CAWDDH010000003.1, read as the reverse complement.
GGCATCGGGTTCCACCCGACGATCTGCCGTGAGAGCGCGCAGTGGGCCTACGACCGGCACCGCGCGGCCCTCGATGCCGTCGAGGCCATGAACGCGCCGGGCGCGAGCTCGGTCGACCCACCCGATTCCCCGGCCGCCGACACCGCGGCCTGAAGCCGCGGGTGGGAGTGGCGTGTCGGTCCTCCCCCATCCCTCCGCCCCCGACACGCCACCCCACCCGTGTCCCCCCGGTGCGCACGTCGCACGCACCGGTACCCTCGGATACGTGACCGCTCCCGAGCTCCCCGACGCGCTCGACACCGTCGCCGGCTGGCTGCGTGACGCGCAGCGGATCGTGGTGCTCACCGGCGCCGGCATCTCGACCGATTCCGGGATCCCCGACTTCCGCGGCCCCCAGGGGGTGTGGACCAAGAACCCGGAGGCGGAGAAGACCGCGACGCTCCAGCACTACGTCGCCGATCCCGAGGTACGGAAGGCCGCGTGGCAGAACCGGCTGCGCTCCGAGATCTGGGATGCGAAGCCGAACGCGGCGCACGCGGCGGTGGCGGAGCTGGCGCGGGTCGCGAACGTCGACACGGTGGTCACCCAGAACATCGACGGGCTGCACCACGCGGCGGGGAGCGACCCGGAGACCGTCATCGAGATCCACGGGACCGTCCACTTCGCCAAGTGCCTCGCGTGCGGGTGGCGGGGGCCGATGAGCGAGACGCTCGAGCGCGTACGCGCCGGCGAGGAGGATCCGGCCTGTCTCGAGTGCGGCGGGATGCTGAAATCGGCGACGATCAGCTTCGGGGAGAACCTCGTCGAGGCCGACCTGCTGCGGGCCCAGCGGGCCGCGGCCCGGGCCGACGTCTTCCTGGCGCTCGGCACATCGCTCGGCGTCTACCCCGCCGCGGCCCTGCCCGAGATCGCCCTCCGCAACGGCGCCCGACTCGTGATCCTGAACGCCGAGGAGACCCCGTTCGACCCGGTCGCCGACGCCGTCAGCCACGCCCCGCTCGGCAAGATCCTCCCCGACCTCGTCGCCCGCATCTGACTCGCCGAGACCGACGATCAAGTCGAGGTTGGGAATATCCGACCATGGGGGTAGGATTTCAACCCCTGTTCGAAGCAGTTCCATCACGCCTCCCGGGAGCCCCCGATGCCCTCGTTCCGCGAGCTCCTCGCCGACACCAAGACCCGGATCTCCGAGATCACCCCGGCCGACGCCGAGCCGAAGCTCGGCGACGTCACCTTCCTCGACGTCCGTGAGCAGGACGAGCACGACGCCGGCACCGTGCCCGGCGCCGTCTTCATCCCCCGCGGGCACCTCGAGAGCCAGGTCGAGAACAAGATCCCGGCGCGCAACGCCGAGCTGATCATCTACTGCGCGGGCGGGGTCCGCTCCGCGTTCGCGGCCGAGACGCTCCAGGAGCTCGGCTACACCAACGTGAGCTCGATGTCCGGCGGGTTCGGCCAGTGGAAGAACGAGGGCCGCCCGTGGATCACACCCGCGGTGCTCACCGCGGAGCAGCGCGACCGCTACAAGCGCCACATCCTGCTCCCCGAGGTCGGCGAGACCGGACAGCAGCAACTCCTCGAGTCCAAGGTGCTGCTCCTCGGCGCCGGTGGGCTCGGCTCACCGGCCGCGCTGTACCTCGCGGCCGCGGGCGTCGGCACGCTCGGCATCGTCGACATGGACGTGGTGGACGCGTCGAACCTGCAGCGCCAGATCCTGCACAACATCGACCGCGTGGGTGAGCGCAAGGTCGACAGCGCGAAGAAGACGCTGACGATGCTCAACCCCGACGTCAACGTCGTCACCTACGACGTGCGCTTCGGCGCCGACAACGTGCTCGACATCATCGACGGGTACGACGTGGTCCTCGACGGCACCGACAACTTCCCCACCCGGTACCTGCTGAACGACGCGTCGCTGCTGAAGCAGATCCCGGTCGTGCACGGCTCGATCTTCCGCTTCGAGGGTCAGGTCACGGTGTTCAAGCCCTACGAGGGCCCCTGCTACCGCTGCCTGCTCCCCGAGCCCCCGCCACCCGAGCTCGCGCCGAGCTGCGCGGAAGCCGGGGTGCTCGGCGTGCTGCCCGGCATCGTCGGATCGATCCAGGCGCTCGAGACCATCAAGCTCCTGCTCGACCTCGGCGACCCGCTCGTCGGCCGCCTCCTCGCGTACGACGCGTTGGAGCAGTCCTTCCGCACGTTCAAGGTGCGGCGCGACCCGACCTGCCCGGCCTGCGGCGAGGACGCCGGTGAGATCGTGATCGCGGAGTACGACCAGCACTGCCTGCCGCACGCCGTCCTCGCCGACGGCACCACGCTCAGCCACTGAGGGCGGTGGTCGCGCCGAGGCCGCGCGCGATCACGGACCCGGCGGCGATCAGTGGCGTTGCCGGCCCGGCGCCCAGGGAGACGACCCGGACGATCGCCTGCAACAGGTCGGACTCGACACCGGTGATCGTGACCGGCCCCAGCTTCGAGACCGTGGCGTCGTCGAGGCGCGCCGAGCGCGGCAACGGTGATGATGGTCGGGATCTCGTCCGGCCTCAGATCGGTGACCCGGTAGAGCCGGGCCCAGCCGGGTCCACCGAGGTCGCCGAACTGCGCGACCGGCCTGAGCCCGACCTCGTCTCCGTGGGCCTCGAGCCAGGCCGCGAGCGCCGCCGGGCCCAGCGGGTGCGGACCGGTGAGCAGCACGATGTCGCCGCGTCCGAGCCCAGCGAGGTCCTCGCGGGGCAGCGCCGCGAAGTTCCCCCGGCTCCAGTCGAGCCAGACCTGCCGCGGGGGATCGGGCAGCTCCGGACCGCGGACCCCCATGCCGCGGAACTCGTTGTGATCCAGCTGACGGACCCACACCAGGCTCTCGAACCGAAACGTGGAGGAAACCATCGTCCCATCCGATGTGTGGGCGGCCAGCCAAGCGGCGATGTCCTTGTCGGTGGAGGGGTCGGTCGCGACCGTGGTCGTGTGCACGATCCGGTACGTCGGAACCACGGCGGCGACGCTCAGCGCGAGCGCAGCACCGGCCATCACGAGTCGTGGCCGGTGAGCTCGAGCGATCAGGGGACGGGCCAGCTCGGCGACAGCGACGCCGATCGCGATGGCACCGAGCACCGCAAGCGGAGCGAACTGCCGCTGCGCGAACTGCTGCTTCCACGCGATGTACGTGGGTGGGAGGATCGCGACCATCGCGACGAGCAGCACGCGAACGCCTTGATCACGCCGCGCGGGAGTGCGAGCACGACAGCGGCGAGTCCCCACGATCCGACGAGCATCCAGATCGCGACACTCGGAGTCCAGCCCCGGGGGACGGTGCGCCCGACCGCCTGGTGATACCCCTGGAGCGGGAACAGCTCCCCCCTGGTCACCAGCACGATCACGAACCACCACGAGACGACGACCGCGAAGGCGACCCAGAACCGGATCGCATCTCGTCGCCACTGAAGGAACGGCCGGGTACCGATCCACGCGAACGGGAGGAGCACCAGCAGGGCGCTCGACTCCTTGACCAGCAGCGTGCATCCCGCCAGCGCGCCGGTCAGCACCGCGAGACGACGCGACGGTTCGGCCGCGACGCAGATCGTCACCAGCATGAAGGCCACCAGGGCGACGTCGACCCGTGTGGACCCCGCAACCTCCCAGACCACCGCGCTGACCGCCAGCGCCAACGCCGTCACCAGGGCGGCGAGACCGCCGCGCCGGCGGTACGAGAAGGTGACGGCGCCGGCGAGACCGACGCCGCCCAGCGCGACACCGAGCACCAGCGGGCCCCGGAACGCATCCTCGCCGGTGATCCGGCTGGCACCCCCGATGAGCACGGGCCAGGCCCAGGACCGGATCGTGTAGAGGTTGCCGCCGATCGTCCTCGGCAGATGGAAGGCGAGGATCTGGCGCCCCACCGCGATGTACGCGGCGTCGTCGGGGGCGATCGGGAGCACGCCGTGATTCACCACACGCCAGACGAGCAACCCGATCACGACCACCAACGCGAGCCCGAGCAGGGCGATGTCGATCCGGCGGTCGGTCATCTGCGTCGCTGGACGCGATCGGTACCGAGGTGCTCGAGGAGTGTGCGCGCACCGAATCCGGTGCCGCTCATGCGGACGGCGCCGTCGTCGACGCTCGCGGTTGAGGGCCCGACGATGTCCATGGGCAACCACGGGACGTCGCCGACGAACTCCTGGAGGAAGAGCCCCGCGGTGAGCGCGCCGCCGGACCCGCCGCTGCCGATGTTCTTCACGTCGGCGATCTCCGAGTCCCCGAGCGTGCGGTCCTTCTCCGGGAGCGGGAGCGGCCACACCGACTCGCCCGCACCGCTGTGGCCGCCGCCACCCGGTCCCGAGCGCCTCGTCGTAGGTCATCCGACCGGCGACTCTTATCGCCGAGCGCCACGCTCAGCCGCTGACCCGGCGCGGGTCAGCGGGCCGGGGTCTCGAGCACCTGGACCGAACCGCCCCCGAGCGCCTCGATCCGCGCCACCGCGCGCGCGGTCGCGCCCGGTGGACCGGCGACCACGATGGGGCCGGCCGCGGCGCACGCTCGCGTCGTCGAGGTGGTTGATGGCCGCGGCGGTCACCAGGGTCGGGATGTCCGAGACCCGCGGGCGCTGCACGCCGAAGAAGTTGATCCAGCCCGACGTACCGATCGTTCCGTAGGACGCGCGCGGCGGAAGGCCGGCGCTCCGCCCATTCGTCTGCAGCCAGATCGCGAGCGCGATCGGGCCGAGTCGGTGGCGACCGGTCAGCATCAGGGCGTCTGCGGAACGCAGCGACAGCCCCAACGACCTCCGGCTCAGTGAGCGGAACGCACCGTCGCTCCAGTCCAGCCACACCTGGGCTGCCACCGGCGGGGCCTCCTGGTCGTTGGAGAACCCGAGCAGCCGGAACTCGTGGTCGTTCCCAATACGCGCCCATGTCGTGGCTTCGAACCGGAACGAGGACGCGATGCGTCCGCCGTCGGGGGTATTGCGCCGGACCCACGCCGCAGCCGGCCGGTCCAACGCGGGGGCTTCCAGCACGAGCGCGTCCCGCTGGAGGTGCACCGCTGGCACGAACGCCGCGCCGGCGATCAGGACCGCGGCGGCCACCTGCACCATGCCCGTGTGACGCGAACGGCTGCGGGGAGTGATGAGATCCACGACCAGCGCGCACGCGACACCGATCGCGACCGCGCCGAGGACGGCGATCGGCGCGAACTGACGAAGCGCGAGCTCCTTGGTCCAGGCAATGGACGTCGCGGGTACGAGCGCCAAGGTCGCGATCCCGAGCACGCGAACCGCGACGTCGCGCCGAGACCACAGCAGCAGGATCACCCACGCCAGGCCCCAGCCCGCGACGAGCACGAGCGCCGCCGGATTGGGCGCCCACGCTCGGGGCAGGTCGCGGTGAACGGCCTGCCTGAGCCCCTCGATGGGGAACACCTCACCCCGGGTCACGAGCACCAGGACGAACCACCAGGACACCGCGAGCGCGAACCCGATCCAGAAGCGACGTGCGGCTCGCCACCACGCCGTCGCGTAGCCGCGTCGGTACCAGGCCAGGGGCAGCAGCACCAGCAGCGCGCTGGACTCCTTGACGAGCAACGTGACCCCGGCGAGCACCCCGGCGAGCGCGACGCGCCGCGGCGACGGCTCGGCCGCGACCAGAATGGTGCCGACCAGCAGCGCGAGGAGCGCGACATCCACGCGCGTCGAACCCGCGACCTCCCACACAACCGCGGTGAGGCCCAGCGCGGCGGCGGTCCCGACCGCCGCGACCCCGCCGCGCCGGCGGTAGGCAAAGACCACCGCTCCCGCGATCGCGAGCGCGCCCAACGCGACTCCGAGCGCCTTCGGCCCTCGGAACACGTCACCGGGGACGACCTTGCTCGCACCTCCGGTGAGCAGCGGCCACACCCAGGATCGGATCGTGTAGAGACCGCCGTTGACCCGGGTGGGCCATGAGCCCGACAGCAGTTGGCGGCCGACGCCGATGTACTCGGCGTCGTCGGGGGCCACGGGCAGCGCGCCCGTGCCGGCCGAGCCGGAACGCGAACAACGCGCCGGAACCGAGGAGCGCGAGGGCGAGGAGCGCGCGGTCGACGCCCGTGCGCCTCATCTCACGCGGCGCCCTTCCCATGGTTCGCGACGAGCTCCACGATCGTGCGGACCCCGAAGCCCGTCGCGCCGCGGCGGGTGTACCCGTCGTCGGCACTCGCCCGCGCCGGGCCGGCGATGTCGAGGTGCGCCCACGGGACGTCGTTCACGAACTCCTGGAGGAACAACCCGGCCGTGAGTGCGCCCCCGTAGGAGCCGGTGCCGATGTTCCTCATGTCGGCGATCTCGGAATCCAGAAGCTTGCGGTACTCCTTGGGGAGCGGGAGCGGCCAGACGGACTCGCCCGCGCGAGTGGCCGCGGCCTGCACGCGCTCGCCCAGGGCGTCGTTGTTGGTCATCAGACCGGCGATCTTCTCGCCGAGCGCCACCACGCACGCGCCGGTGAGGGTCGCGAGGTCGATGATCGCGTCGGGCTTGCCCTCTGCCGCGAGCGCGAGCGCGTCGGCGAGGATCAGCCGGCCCTCGGCGTCGGTGTTGAGCACCTCGGCGGTCTTGCGGTTGCGGAACGTGAGGACGTCGCCGGGGCGGATCGCCTCGCCGCTCGGCATGTTCTCCACCATCGGTGTGAACGCCGTGACCTTCGTCCGCACGTCGAGGGCGGCAAGCGTCGACATCGTGGCGATGACCGCGGCGGCGCCGGCCATGTCGGTCTTCATGGTCTCCATGCCGCTCCCGGTCTTGATCGACAGGCCACCGGAGTCGAACACCACGCCCTTGCCGACGAGGGCGATCGATCCGCGTGCACCTCGTGGTGCGTACGTCATCTTCACGAGTCGCGGCGGCTGCTTCGAGCCCTGTCCGACGCCGAGCACGCCACCGAGCCGCTCCTTCTTCAGTGCCGCGACGTCGAGCACCTCGACGCGCACGTTGCGACCTCGCAGCAGATGTTGCGCCTCCTTCGCGAACCGGTCGGGCGCGAGCTCACGGGCCGGCGTGTTCACCATGTCGCGCGCCCAGAACACGGCGTCCGCGAGCGCCTGCCCCCGTTCGATCGCGCCGGTGACCGCTGCGCCGCCCCGCCCCGAGGATCTGTACCTGGGCGAGCTTCGCCTTGGTGGACGTGCTCTTGTACACCGAGAACTCGTAGCTGCCGAGCCGCGCACCCTCGACGACCGCCTGGACCGCCGCCGGACGAGCGATGCCTTCGGGGGCCGCGTCGGCGAGCGTGGTGGCAACCTTCGGCACGCCGCGTGCCGCGTTGCGCGACGAGCGCCGCCGCGGTCCGCAGCCCGTCGAGCGTCACCTCGGCGCGGGCGCCGAGTCCAACGACGAGCGCGGTACCCGCGGGCCCGTCGACCGGCACGAACAGCGTCTGCCCGGCCTTGCCCTCGAAGCCGGCATCCTCCATGAACGAACGCAACGTGCCACCACAGGCATCGTCGACGGCATCGGCGCCGGGACCGAGCTCGCGGTCGGCGAAGACGGGCACAGCAAGGACATCCGCGCGTACCCGGCCGGGCGCGCTCGACGAGATGGGAAAGGTGATCGGCAAGGGAATCCTCCGGACGGTCGTTCGGATCGGGGGTCGGATCTTGATGGGTGATCAGCGGGCGCGGGCGGCGCGGAACTGCCCTTCCTGCCACCGGCCCAGAGTCCAGCACAGGTCGGCGAGTCGGTTCAGGTACGGGACCACGAGGCTGTCGGCACCGAGCCAGCCATCACGGGTCGTGGTCACACAGGCCCGCTCGGCACGCCGGGTCGTGGTACGGGCGACATCAAGGGCCGCCGACACGCGGTCCTCACCCGGGAGCACGAACTCCGTCGGCGGGTCGAAGCGGGCCGAGACGTCGTCGATGACCTCCTCGAGCGCCGTGACCATCTCGGCCGTCACCCGGGTATCGCCCGGGGTCAGCTTGTGGCGGTTCTCGGGTGCGGTCGCCAGCTCGGCCCCGACCGTGAACAGCTCGCGCTGCAACCGGATGAGGAGCCGGCCGAGCTCCGAGTCGGCGGGCACGTCCGCCCGCGCGAGTCCGAGGGCGGAGACGACCTCGTCCGTGGTGCCGTAGGCCGTGGGGCCGGGCCCGTCCTTGGCGGTGCGGCCACCGTAGAACAGGCCGGTCGTGCCGTCGTCGCCGGTACGTGTGTAGACCTTCATCGGCGCGCATACTACGGCGCACCCCGCCGAACCGGGCGGCCGATCTCCACCGACAGGGTCAGGGCCTTACGGTCGCGGCCCGAGCCATCGCCCATGACCCTGGACCGCATCTGACCGTGACCGAACCCCGCCGGGTCACCGGACCCATCGGCACCGCCGTCGTCACCGGCGTGGTCGCGCTCCTGCTGGCCGCGTCGCGCGGCCGGCAGCGCGCGCCCGGAGGCCACCGACGCACGGCGACGGCACCCGGCGTCGAGCACCACCACCGCCACGGCACCGCCGCCACCCCCCGAGCCGGCCCTGCCCGCGGCCGAGAACGTCGCGTTCCACTACGAGCCGATCCGGGCGGGCGAGGACCTGTCGCGTCTCGGGAAGGTCGCCATGGTCGTCGCTCCGAGGTCTGCCGGACCCGAGGCCGCGGTCGCGATCCACGCGATCGGCGCGCAGGCCTACCGCTACGTGCAGACCTACTGGTTCGCGCCCGGGCACGTCTCCGACGGTATGGACATCGCCCAGCACCTCGACTGGGCCTTCTGTGTGGACGCCGCAACCCCGGCCACGGGCCGCCGGAGCGCCTCGGCAGACCCCCTCGTCTTCCTGGACATGAACGAGCGGGCGGTGCACCTCCACTTCCAGGCGCTGTTCGCGCGTCTGCGGGCCGAGGGGTGGGACGGCGTGTTCCTCGACCGCGGCTTCGCCGCGTTGACCGGCATCGACGACGTGCGCGCGGGAGTGTGGAACCAGCGGTCGACCTGCACCGCCGAGCCGGTCGAGCCGGGCGCGACGTTCGCGGATGCCTATGTCGGGATATCCGCCGAGGTGCAGGCCTCGGGCCTCGCGCTGATGTTCAACTACGGACTCTCGCCATTCGACCCCGGGGCACCGCTGCGCCCCGACCCCCATTCGCGCCGCTGCCGGGACCCGTCGTCGCCGCACTGCCCCCGGCTCGACGACGCGTGGAACTTCGCCACCTGGATCCTCGACGAGGGGATCAGCCATCCGCGCGACGATCGCTGGACCATCGACTTCGAGGCCAACCTGCGCAACGAGCGCGACCACCGACATGGCGGCCATGTCGTCGGGCTCATCACGAACGCAGATCTCGGTGGCGATACCAGTCCGGACGCGGTCTACTACGCGTGGTCGCGGGTGAAGTTGTTCGCGATTCCACTGGCCGTGGGGACCGGGACGGATGGATGCCCACACGCGGCGCCCGGAGCGGTCTGCAACCGCCGGTTCAGCGCGCCGGGGCTCAACAGCCTGGTGCTCGGCTCCCCCACCGAGCCGCGTCCCGTCTCGGTCCGCTGCGAGCGGAACTCGATCATCCACTGCGTCGTGGATCCGGCGCTACCTCGGCGGGATCGTCGTGGTGAACGCGAGTGGCCGGCGGCTGCACCACGTCCGCATCGACACGGGCGCGGGCCGGTGCCGGCGGCTGTTCGACGTCACACGGTTCCGGGTCCTCGCGGACAATCGGTGCGTCCGCCACGTCCACCTCGACCTCGCGCCGTGGAGCGGTCGGCCACTCAAGAACCTCTGACCGGCGTTCAGCCGGCCCGGCCGAAGACGCAACGCCGATCCTGCGCCGCTGCGCCGTCGCGGACCTTGTACAGCCGCGTTCCCGCCTGCTCGCCCACGAACTCGAGGCCCGGGTTGGTGTCGAGCGCGCCGACGTCGGTCGGGAACACGCTCGGCGTCGCGAATCGCCAGTCCCGGTCGAGCGCGACCAGGACGTGCGTGATGCCGCGGCACGGCAGTGGCACTCCCGGGCCGGCGAAGAACTGGCGCGAGTCCGCGAGGAGCCCGTTCGCGCGGTCCAGCAGCTCCGGCTCGGTGTACGGTGCCCGACCGTTGAGCACCGGGTAGATGCCGGCGGCAACCAACGGATAGCTCTCGGTATACGCGTTCATGAGGACCGTCGCGTCCTCGGGGAGCCGGTAGTCGCGCAGCGCCTGCGTCTGACCCTCGGGCGGGTGATCGGCCGCGACATCGCGGAGCGGGCCGTACGCCCGGACGGTGACGACGAGCGCGAGCAAGACGGCGATCACCCCCATCACGGCGCGACCCTTCCGGCCCCCGAGCAGCGTCATTCCGACCGCCACCCCGACACCGAACAACACCGGCCAGAGGTGCAGCAACCGGCTGTAGCCGGTCCGCCGGGGCACGTAGGTCTCCCACCGCACGGTGAGCAGCGTGCTCACGAGGAACAGGAGCACGAACGAGAGCACCACGAAGGCGAGGGTGCGGAGCGCCACCCACCGATCGTCGCCGCGGCTGACCCGGGCACCGAACACGAGCAACGCGAGGGCGACGGCCGCCGCGGCCGCGGTCCACACCCCGGTGACCCCGAGCAAGTTGGTGTTCATCGACGACTTGATGAGATCGAAGGCCGACGGCGGATGCAGGGCAGTCGACGTCGTCACCAGCCGGAAGAACGTCCACGTCGGGTCGACACCGTTCGCGACCCGCGGCAGACCCTCGACCTTCGAGAGACCCGAGACCCCATGCCCGAGCAGCGCGTTGGTGAGCAGCCAGCCGCCGAACGCGGCGGTGAGGAAGACCGCGGTCGAGCGCGCGGTCCGCGCCCGCTCCTGGTCACCGAGCAGCTCGACCGCGACTGCGCTCACGAGCAGGATGGCCCCGAACGTCCAATCGATCCCATGGATCTGTCCCAGCGCGGCGAACCCGGCGACCGCGATCGCGAATACCCCGCCCCGGCGGGTCCGCAGCCATTCCCGCGCGAGGACCGGGACGAGCAGCATGAGCGGATAGCCCACCGCCTCGGGGCGGAAGGAGAGCAGCTTGAACCCGAAGATCTGCGAGTTGAGGACCAGCACGACGCCGAGCAACGCGGCGAGGCGCGCCGCGCCGAAGCTGCGGGCCAGCAGGAAGACGCCGATCGCGGTCGCGAAGAGCACCGCGACGCTGACGAGGTGCTCGGCCACGAGGGAACCGTGGCTCCCGGCCGCCGTCAGCAACCCGGTCCCGGCGATGAACCCGGGATAGTCGTCGAGGAACGGCAGGCGCGTCGCCCACTCGTAGGAATAGGACGGCAACCCTCGGGCATGGACCGCCTGGCGGACGAGGTCGGTGTAGTACCAGGGCGTCGGATTGCCGAGCGTGTTCCGGCCCGCGGCGAGCAGGCCCAGGAGGGGCAACGCCGCCACGCCGACCGCGAGGAGCCACCACGCCTGCCGACCCGCGGCCGGCGCGAGCAGGTCCCGCACTGCCGCCCGGCGGGGACCGAGCATGATCAGCACACTCGCGGCGGCGAGCACGAGCGCCCCGAGCCACGCGGTGGCGGGGTGCAGGAGACCGAACTCGCGCGGCGAGTTGACTTCCCAGGGTCCACACCGAGAACCCCGCGACCACCGACAGGCCGACGAATCGCTCCGAGGCCCGCTCGTCGTCGCCGACCGGGCCCATGGTCATCGAGGCCAGCGCCAGACCGGGCAGGATCGCCCAGCCCACGAAGACGAGCACCGCGGCGATCACACTCATCGCGAACGCCCCGGGTGCAGGGTCAGCGGCAAGCCGTGCGCACGATCACGCCCAGGAAGCCGAGCGGGTAGCCCAGGCGCCGCGGCTTCTTGCTCTCGCCGTGAGAGCGGCTGCGGATGTGCACGGGGACCTCGAGGATGCGCAGACCGCGGCCGGCGGCCTCGATGATGATCTCCGGTGCCGAGAATCGGGCCTCCGTGAGCTTCATCGCGTCGAGGCTCTTGCCGCGGATCGCGCGGAACCCGTTGGTGCAATCGGTGATGCCGGCACCGCTCACCCGGTTGATGATCTCGGTGAACCCTCGGATCCCGAGGTGGCGGGTCCCACCGGCGTCGTCGTACTCGCCGAGGAAGCGTGAGCCCTGGACGTAGTCGGCTTCGTCGTCGAGCACCGGACGAACGAGATCGAGCATCTGGTCGGGCCGATGCTGACCGTCGGCGTCCATCGTCATCACGATGTCGGCGCCCCGTGCCCGTGCGTAGCGAAACCCGGTGCGCAGGGCATCTCCCTGCCCGCGGTTGACCGGATGCACCAGCGTCGTGAAACCGGCTGCGCGCGCGAGCGTCGCGGTGTCGTCGTCTCCGCCGTCGACCACCACGATCGGCTCCACGCGCAGACCGGCCAGCTCCCCGGGCAGCTCCTCGAGCACGCCGACGATCCCCTCGGCCTCGTTGTACGCGGGAATGACCACCGCGATCGTCGGCTCCGACACCGGCTCCACCGGACCGGCGCCGGCCAGCGTCAGCGAGACGACGAGGTCACCGAGCTTCTGGTCCAGCGCGCGCACACGTCGCGTCATCGTGCGTACTCCTCGCGGAACCAGGCGCCGGTCAGGGTCAATCCGTCGCGCAGGCTGGTCGACGGGTCGTACCCGAGGTCCGCACGCGCCCGGCTGATGTCGGAGAACGCTCGCCGGATCTCGCCGGCCCGCTCCGGCTCGTGGACGATGGTCACGCCCTGATCCGCCATCACCTCGCCCAGCAGTGCCATCAGCGTGTTGACGGAGGTCTCGACGCCGGTGCCGAGCTGATAGAGCCCCGCGGTCGGTCGCACGGCGATCGCCGCGATGACGGCCTCGCAGAGATCGGCGACGTAGAGGAAGTCACGCGTTCTGCTCCCCGTCGCCGTAGACGACCAGGGGCTCGCCGTCCATGATCCGCTTCAGACACAGCGCGACGACGCTGCCCTTGTGGTAGCTGAACGGCCCGTAGACGTTGGTGAAGCGCAACGCGGTGGCGCTGATGCCGTACGAGCCCGAGAAGGCCGAGCACATCCCCTCGCCGGCCAGCTTCGACGCCCCGTAGGGGGACAGCGGTCGTGGCGCGATGCCTTCGTGGCCGGGAGGCTCGGCCGAGCCGAGCGGGGCACCCGAGCTGGCGAAGACGAACGCGCCCGCGCCGCCGTCACGCGCCGCGAGCAGCGCGTTGAGCGTCCCGAACACGTTGACCTCCGCATCGCCGCGTGGATCCTCGACGGAATCGATCACACCGGTACGAGCCGCGAGATGGACGATGGCATCGACGCCACGCGCCGCGGTCGCGAGCGCGTCGGCGTCACGGACGTCGGCGGCGACGAGATCGTGGTAGCCGGCCGCCTCGGCGTCGGCGACCTTGCCGGTCGAGAGGTTGTCGAACGCGACCGCGCGCGCACCGCACGCGACGAGCGCCCGCCCGAGGTTCACGCCGATGAATCCGGCTCCGCCCGTGACGAGCACCGTCCGGCCTTCGAGGTCGTGCCCGCGTGCCGGGGCTGGCGTCTGGTCCACGATCGCCGAAATCTACTGCGCGGGAACCACCGTCCGGCGGACGGCGTCAGCGCCCGGTGAAGAGGTACCACCGGTCGCTCGAGCGTGGAGGGAGCAGCGCGGGCAACCCGACGATCCGGCTCAGCTCGTCGTCGAGCGCCGCCTGGTCGACCGGATGCGTCGTCGACACGTACCACGGCAGGATCGAGCCGGGCGCGGTGCGGTCACCGGCAATGACCTGGAGGTCCGTGAGCGAGTTGAGGGCGCGGGTCGAGAACGCGGCGCCGTCGGGGCGCGCGCCCGTCACCCACAGCACCTCACCACCGGCGGGGACCGTCAACGAGGGCGGCTCGCTCCCCGCGACGACGAACTCGAGGTGCCGATCCGCGCCGCGCCAGTGCAGGTACCGGTGGATCGACGACCGCCATCGCCGGTCCACCGGACCGACCACGACCAGATCCTCCGCCGGCGTGTTCCGGACGACCTCCGCGAGCTGCCGGTAGTTCGTCTTCTCGGTCGTGTAATAGGCACCGACCGCGATGGCCGAGAGGGCGACGACCAAGGAGGCGGAGACGATCACCCACGGGCGCGACGCCGTGGGCGACCGGGCGCGGAGGCGATCGCCGATCCCGACGACGCCGATCGCGGCGAGCAGCACCAGGCCGGGGACGAGGAACTCGATGCGGCGCATGGCGAGGTACGTGTTCGCCACGCGCGCGAGCGGGATCAGCGCGAGGAAGAAGCCGGCGACGTAGAGCCAGACCCAGCCGGCGACGAAGCGCAGCCTCCCCCGCGCCGCCACGACGGACCCGACGGCGAGGACCACGAGCAGCACCGACAACAGGGTCCAGCGACCACCGTTGCCGAGGAGCCATTGGGCCGTGCGCTTCAGGAGATCGAGGTCGAGCCGCAGGTGCCCCGGTGGGGTGGGGTTGAGCTGGTAGCTCCGTCCGGCCCGCGCGTCGGGGATCCACCGGAAGAGCCCCCAGACGAACCACGGACCGGCGACCACGGCAGCCACCGTGAGTCCGGCGGCGACGCTCCGGAGCAGCGTGGGCGTGGCCTCGCGCTCGTCGTCGAGCCGTCGACGTCGTCCGATCACCGCGATCGCGACGAGCTGGGCGAGCACGACGAACGGCGCGAACGGGTGGGCGAGGACGAGAGCGCCGAGCGCCAATCCCCACCAGAGGAAGGCGCCGGTCGTGCGCCGCTCGACGGCGCGTAGCGCCAGCCACCACGTGAGCAGGTGCAGCGCCGAGAACGTCGTGTAGTACCGGTTCTCCTGCGAGTACCGGACCGCGAACGGCGCCACGGCGAGGAACACGCCCGCGAGCAACGCGACATCGATGCGCGCGGTCAGCCGGCGGGCGAGGAGTATGAGCGCGAGGACCTCGAGGGTGCCGAACAACGCGGCCGGCAGACGGGCCGACGTCTCGAAGTCCAGGGGCAGGAACGACGCGGCCCACACGGCCACGTAGTGCAATGGCAGCTCGAACGGACCGCCCCGCGCCCGGAGCGCGCTCAGCAGATGGCCGGAGCGAACGAACGAAAGGACGTTGATCTCGTCGACCCAGAAGCTCTGCTCGCCGATGAGGAACAGTCGCAACGCCGCGGCCAGGACGACGACCGCGGCGATCGCGATCGCATCACGCCGGGCGGTGGAGCTGGGAGGTGCAGGCGGGTTCTCCTGGACGCTCAGCGCCACCGCGTCGCGGGGTCGATCGCCCGCGGGTTGATCCGGTCCTTGAAGCGCTCGATCGTGTGCAGCACCGTCTCGACCAGCTCGTCCGAGAGCATCCGCGGCTTCAGGCCGAGGTCCAGCAGCCCGGTGTGGGTCGGGTTGTAGTAGTGCTCCTCGAGCTCGACGCGCGGGTTCTCGACGTGGTCGAACTGTGCGTTGTAGCCGAGGTGGCGTGCCGCGTGGACGACGGTCTCGGCCAGCTGCATGACCGAGAACACCTCGGTGAACTGGTTGAAGACCCGCATCTCGCCCGCATTGGCCGGGTTGCGGGTGGCGAGCTCGATGCACTGGATCGTGTCGCGGATGTTGAGGAAACCGCGCGTCTGATGTCCCTTGCCGTAGACCGTGATCGGGTGACCGAGCACGGCCTGCACGCAGAACCGGTTGAGCGCGGTGCCGAAGATCTCGTCGTAGTCGAACCGCGTCAGCAGGCGGTCGTCGAGCTCGGTGTCGTCGGTTTGGATGCCGTAGACCACGCCCTGGTTGAGATCGGTGGCCCGCAGCCCCCACACGCGGCACGCGAAGTGGATGTTGTGGGAGTCGTGCACCTTGGACAGGTGATAGAAGCTGCCGGGCAGCTTCGGGAAGGGCAGGCGGTCCGAGCGGCCGTTGTGCTCGATGTCGAGGTAGCCCTCCTCGATGTCGATGTTGGGCGTGCCGTACTCACCCATGGTGCCGAGCTTCACGAGGTGGGCGTCGGGCGTGACCTCGTGCATCGCCCAGATGACGTTCATGCACCCTTCGACGTTGTTGCGCTGGGTCTCCCACGCGTGGTCGCGGTCGATCATCGAGTACGGGGCCGACGGGATCTCGCCGTAGTGCACGATCGTCTCGGGCTGGAAGCTCTGGAAGACACCCCGGAGCGCCTTGTAGTCGCAGATGTCGAGGACATGCGATTCGATCCGCTTCCCCGAGATCTGCTCCCAGGCCTGGACGCGGTCCTGCATCGGCGCGATGGGCGTGAGGCTGTTCGTGCCCCGCTCGATGTGGCCGGTCCGGCGGGTGAAGTTGTCGACGATGGCGACCTCGTCGCCGAGGCGAGAGAAATGCATCGCGGTCGGCCAGCCGAGGTACCCGTCGCCACCCAGGATGAGGATTCGCACATTGACCTCCGTGTGTTGACAACCGACGCGCCCGCTGAGGCGTTCGACTCAGCAGGCTGCCCACCTGAATGGTGGGCGCAGGCTATCGGGCCGGGCTCTCCGGAATCGGGGACCGGAGCGTGATCGGCGACCGCACGCAGCGGTCGCCAGAGCAGGGCACCCATCGAGGCGGCCGCCGCGATCGCCCCCACGAGGAAGCCGATCTCCACCCGCGTCACGATGTCGGCACCCAATGCCACGCAGAGTGTCAGCGTCACCACACCGGTGAGCCACCCCACCATGCTGCGATTCGGCAGCTTCAGCGCAATGAGCGCAGAGCTCAAGGTGGCGGCGATCAGGTAGCAGCACGAGGCGGCGCCGAGGAGCGCGAAGTCGCGCGGCTGCATCGCGAAGTCGGGACCCCAGCCGATCCGCACCACGGTCGGTCCCAGGGCGGCCGCGCCGATGGTTCCGATCACGACGAGCACGAGCAGCGCGCGGACCAGCGCCGCGGTCTCGGCGGCGAGCGCGCTCCCGTGACCGCCGCCTGCGTGGTGCGACAGTCGCGGCACGAGCACGGCCTGCGCGGCTTGGAACAGGAACACCGGGACCCGGGCCACGATGAGACTCGCCACGAACGCGCTGGTCACCGCGGACTGCGACGGCGACAGCACCCGGACGAACACCGGACCGAGGTTCACGAGCGCCTGCGAGAACACCGACGCGCCCAGCAACCACCCGAGCGCACGGGTCAGCTCGCCCCACGGCGCCTCCGGTCCGGGTTGCTGCATCACGTCCCGGTCCGCACCGACGAGGGCGGCGGCCACGCCGACGAACGGCGCGACTGCGAGCACGATGGCGTACGGACCGGCGGTCTGCACGCCGGCGAGCGCGAACCCCGCGACCCCGACGACGCGGGTCGCGGCCTCCACGCCGAGCAGCCGCCCGTACGCGTTGAACCGCGCCTCGCCGGCGAGCACCCCGCGGACGAGGAACTCGAGCATGGTGCCGATGAACATCACGGCCAGGGCCCCGACGAGCACCCAGTCCCCCGCGAAGAGCTCGCGGGCGAGGATCGGACCGGCGAGCAGGATGGTGCCGGCCACGAGGCACGAGAAGGCGCCGGATGCGATCCCGGCGCGCCGGACGACGGGGCCGACACCGAGCCCACCGGCACGACGGCTCGCGATCGCACGCGAGACCTCCTGCTCGACCGGGGTGCCCACCGCATTGCCGAGGAGAAACCCGACCACCCACAGCGTCGAGAGCCCGGCCGCGGTCTGGGCGCCGAGGGCCCGACCCGTGATGGCCAGATAGAGGTAGGCGAGCACCCCGCTGATGCCGACCCAGACGCCGACGGTCAGCGTCCCCCTCGGCAGGACCGGACCGGTGCGCCGCGGCCCGCCCGCCGCGGCGCCGGAGCTATCGCCTGGTCGCGACAAGGCGATCGCACGCATTCGGGGCCATCATCCGACCGTACCGGTCGGATCGAGTGCGCGCGTGGACTCGGGCGACGGCTCTGGAGCCCGTCGGGCCCACCATCGCGCCGGCTGCACACGGGCCGCGAGCACGCCGGCAGACCCCCTGGGTTACCCCACGAGGTTTCGGAGAGTGACCCTGTACCCTCTCCGACTCCATGGCGGACTTCCTCGACACGCTGCGCGACCGCGTCCTGATCCTCGACGGCGCCTTCGGGACCTGGGTGCAAGGACAGGACCTCGGCCCGGACGACTTCGGCGGGGAGGCGCTCGAGGGCTGCAACGAGCACCTCGTGTTCACCCGGCCCGACCTCATCCGCCAGATGCACTCCGAGTACTTCTCGGTGGGCGTCGACGCGGTCGAGACCGCCACGTTCGGCGCCTTCGCCCTCGTACTCGCCGAGTACGACCTCGCCGAACAGGCCTACGCGATGAACGAGACCGCGGCCCGGCTCGCCAAGGAGGCGGCGGAGGAGTGGAGCACCCCGGACCGGCCGCGGTGGGTGGTCGGATCGATGGGGCCGGGCACCCGGCTCCCCTCGCTCGGCGCGATCACGTTCGAGGCGCTGCGGACCGACTACCAGGAGCAGGCCGCGGGCCTCATCGCCGGCGGCGCCGACGTGCTCCTCGTGGAGACCGTCTACGACCTGCTCCAGGCCAAGGCCGCGCTCATCGCCTGCCGCCGGGCCATGGCCGACGCCGGGCGCGAACTGCCACTCATGGTGCAGGTGACGATGGAGACCACGGGCCGCATGCTCGTGGGCTCGGAGATCGGTGCGGCGCTGACCGCGCTCGAGGCGATGCGCCCCGACGTCATCGGGCTCAACTGCGCGACCGGCCCGACCGAGATGACCGAGCACCTCCGCTACCTGGCCCAGCACGCTCGCACGTTCCTCTCCTGCCTCCCCAACGCCGGACTGCCCTCGGTCGTCGACGGTCACACGCACTACGACCTCACACCGGAGCTGCTCGCCGACGCGCACGAGCGCTTCGTCGGCGAGTTCGGGCTCAACGTGGTCGGTGGTTGCTGCGGCACCACGCCCGAGCACCTCGCCGCGGTCGTCGAGCGGTTGGGCAACGACCGGGCACCGGTGGCGCGCACGCCGGAGTACGAGCCGGGCTGCTCCAGCATCTACAGCCACGTGCCGTACCACCAGGACCTCGCGTACCTCGCGGTCGGCGAGCGCACGAACGCCAACGGGTCGAAGAAGTTCCGCGAGGCGATGCTCGCCGAGGACTGGGACACCTGCGTGCAGATGGCACGCGAGCAGGTGAAGGAGGGCGCCCACGTCCTCGACGTCTGCGTCGACTACGTCGGCCACGACGGCACCGTCGACATGGAGCAGATCGCGTCACGGTTCGCGACCCAGGCGGCGCTCCCCCTGGTGTTCGACTCCACCGAGCCACAGGTGCTCGAGACCGGCCTCCGCCACTCCGGCGGCAAGGCGATCCTCAACTCGGCGAACCTCGAGGACGGCGAGGCGCCCGGCTCACGCCTCGACCGGGTCTTCACCCTGGCCCAGGAGTACGGCGCCGCGGTGATCTGCCTCGCGATCGACGAGGAGGGCCAGGCGCGCGACGCCGACTGGAAGCTGCGGGTCTGCCAGCGGATCTACACGCTCGCGACCGAGCAGTACGGGATCGACCCCACCGACCTGATCTTCGACATGCTCACGTTCCCGCTCGGGTCGGGCCAGGACGAGCTGCGCCGTGACGGCATCGAGACGATCGAGGCGATCCGCCGGGCGAAGGCCGAGCTGCCCGGTTCGTCGACGATCCTCGGGCTCTCCAACGTGAGCTTCGGGCTCAAGCCCGCGATCCGGCACGTGCTGAACAGCGTCTTCCTCCACGAGTGTCGCGAGGCCGGCCTCGACGCCGCGATCGCCCACGCGGCGCGCATCATCCCGATGCACAAGATCGACGACCACGTGCGCGAGGTGACCCTCGACCTGATCTATGACCGTCGCCACGACGGCTACGACCCGCTCCACGAGCTGATGGGGCTCTTCGAGGGCGTCGAGGCGACCGCGGTCGAGAAGGAGGACCGGTCGGGCTGGACGGTCGAGGAGCGGCTGAAGCACCGCATCATCGACGGCGACCGCGACGGTCTCGAGGCCGACCTCGACGAGTCGCTCGACGGCGGGCGCGCCGGTCTCTCGATCATCAACGACGTCCTGCTCGAAGGCATGAAGGTCGTCGGCGATCTCTTCGGTCGCGGCGAGATGCAGCTGCCGTTCGTGCTCCAGAGCGCGGAGACGATGAAGATGGCGGTGGCCTACCTGGAGCCGCACCTCGAACGGGCCGACGGCGGCGGCAAGGGCGTCGTGGTCATCGGCACGGTGAAGGGCGACGTCCACGACATCGGCAAGAACCTCGTGGACATCATCCTCACGAACAACGGCTACGAGGTCCACAACATCGGGATCAAGGCGCCACTCCAGACCTTCGTCGACAAGGCGAAGGAGGTGGAGGCGGACGCGATCGGCATGAGCGGGCTGCTCGTGAAGTCCACGATCATCATGCGCGAGAACCTCGTGGAGATGAACGATCTCGGGCTGGCCGAGACGCCGGTGCTCCTCGGCGGCGCGGCGCTCACGCGCAACTACGTCGAGGTCGACCTGCGCGAGGTGTACGAGGGCCGGCTGTTCTACGGCAAGGACGCGTTCGAGGGTCTCCACACGATGGACCAGCTCATGGAGGCCAAGCGCACGGGCACGATCGACCCCGCGTTCGGTCGGGAGGCCGGTGGCCGCAAGCTGCCGCCCCGCAAGTCCCAGCAGGCGGTGGAGCCGGTGGAGGTCCCGGCGCGCTCGGATGTCGCGACCGACGCGACGGTCTTCACACCTCCCTTCCTCGGTCCTCGCGTGGCCAAGGGCGTGCCCCTCGACGAGATCGCCGGATACATCAACGAGACCGCGCTGTTCCGCAACCAGTGGCAGTTCCGCCCCGAGGGTGGCGAGCCCGACGACGACTTCAAGAACCGGATCCGCCCGCAGCTGCGCGCCGAGCTCGACACCGCGAAGTCGGAGGGCTGGCTCGTCCCGGCGGTCGCGTGGGGCTACTTCCCGGTGAACGCCGACGGCGACGACCTGGTCGTCTGGACCGACGACGACCGTCGGACCGAGCGCCTGCGGTTCCACTTCCCCCGCCAGCAGAAGGACCGCTTCCTCTGCATCGCGGACTTCTTCCGCGGCATCGACTCCGGTGACGCGGACTACGCCGGGTTCCACATCGTGACCGTGGGCTCCGCGGCGACCGAGCGGGAGCGGGAGCTGTTCGCCGCGGACCGGTACCAGGACTACCTGATGTGCCACGGCCTCTCGGTGGAGATGACCGAGGCGCTCGCCGAGCTCTGGCACCGCCGCATCCGTGAGGAATGGGGCTTCGCCGCCGAGGACGGCCCGTCGCTCGCGGGTCTGTTCCGCCAGCAGTACCGCGGCTCGCGATACTCGTGGGGCTACCCGGCGTGCCCGGACCTCGAGGACCAGGAGAAGCTCGTCGAGCTCCTCGACGCCGACGCGATCGGCGTGGTGCTCACCGAGGAGTTCCAACTCGAGCCCGAGCAGTCCACCAGCGCGATCATCGTGCCCCACCCCGAGGCGAAGTACTTCGTCGTCTAGACGACGGACTTCGACTCAGTTGCGGCGAGCGCCCGCGAGGGCGGTAGCCGCCCGAACAGCGAGCGCAACCATGAGGGAGGCGAAGTACTTCGTCGTCTAGACGACGGACTTCGACTCAGTTGCGGCGAGCGCCCGCGAGGGCGGTAGCCGCCCGAACAGCGAGCGCAACCATGAGGGAGGCGAAGTACTTCGTCGTCTCGACGACGGACTTCGACTCAGTTGCGGCGAGCGCCCGCGAGGGCGGTAGCCGCCCGAACAGCGAGCGCAACCATGAGGGAGGCGAAGTACTTCGTCGTCTCGACGACGGACCTCGACTCGGCGATCAGGCTGACCGGGCGACGCAGGGGTCGATCAGCCGCTCGACCGTCCTCTGGATCCGCTTGATCGCGGCCTTGGTCGGGTCGTCGCCGGACGCGATCGACGCGACGAGCTCGGCCATGACCGGCTCGGCGACGATCGCGTGGCCGATGCAGCCCGCGATCGCAGGTGGGAAGTCGCCGGACACCAACTCCGAGAGGAGCTCGTTGCGCGCCGCCGCGAAGGCCAGCGCGTCCTCGGCCGACGGCACGGGCGCGGTCGCGGTGTCACCGGGATCGCAGACGTGGAACGAGTCGTGGACCGCGTCGACCTCCACCGGCGTGGGCGTGACCGCGGCACCCCAGGCCTTCAACGCCCGCCCGATCGCGTGCGTCGCGTCGGCCTGCCGGCCGACGAGGCGCACGTCTGCGCACACGGTGCCGTCCTTCCGGCTGAGCACCTCGCGGCCGTTGCCCCAGCCGTCGGCAGCCTGGAGCGCATTCGGGAACGGGATCCGGCTCGCGAGCATCAGGTAGAGGTCGAGGGCACCGAAATCCGTCGGCTCCTTCGGCTGCAACCGGCGCGCGCCGTCGGGCACCTTCGGCGCGCCGAGCCGGCGCGGCGGGCGCGTCTTCAGAGCCTCGGTGGGCAGCAGGTAGTCGAGTTGGGTCTTCGGCGGCGACCGGAACTCCGCCGCGAGCCCGCGTCGGCCGCGCGCGTCCTGGACCGTCCTCACCATCCACGGCCCCAGCGCGTAGGGAGCGTCCATCGTGGCGGCGACGATGTCCGGGGCGTCGGGGGTCGCCCCCGAGTCGGGCTCGGTGCCGAAGGCCGCCTCTTCGGCGCGGTCGACCTTGCGCCGATCGGCCCTGCTCAGGGCCCAGTAGTAGCCGTCCTCGACCACGGTCGCGTCACCCTCGACGAGCGCGGTCAACGCGTCGTCGGCGCCGTCGGTCCTCGTGTGGTCGGTCAGCGTGCCGAGGTCGTAGTGCTGGTCCTGGAGCGCGTGCGTGAGCTCGTGGGCGATGGTGACCTTCGCCTCCGGGTCGATCCGCTTCCCCCGGATCACCATCTCCTCCTTCCGGTCGTCGTAGTACGCGACGATCCCCGATCCCGCCTCGTCGTTGACCGTCGCCAGCAGGTCGAAGTCGCCGGCGACGAGCCCGAGCGACCGCAGCTCCGCCTCGTGGACCGCGAGGTTGCGCCGGTCGCTCCGGTCGAGATCCGCCTCGTCGGTCGTGACCCGCTTGCGGAACTTCGCCGGGGTCAGGAACCGCGCCGGCACCGGTCGGAGGAACTTCAGGTGCCGGAGCCGCTCGACCTTGTGGGCGATGGGCGCGACGCGCGGGTCCCAGCCGTCGACCGGCGCCGCGTCACCGACGGGAACCGCGACCACGCCCAGCGCCACCGCGACCAGCACGGCCGTGAACCGGGTGGACGCCCGTCCTGCCACGTCGTCAGGCTACGGCCTCGTCGATCGCTTGCGGACCGCGCGACGCGGCTCGGTCGTCCGCGACCGCGGACGCATCGGCTCAGGCCGGCGGACGCGGGCGCGCGACGAGCAGGACCGACTGGCCGACCTTCGGGGTCCGGTCGGCCTCGAACCGGCGCAGGAACGGGACCACCACCCGGTCGTACATCTTCACCGGGATCGCCGACGTCGGGATCTGGCGCAAGCGACGGGCGAAGAGCCACCAGACGAACGCGCCGGCGGAGTTCACGTACCGGGAGTCCACGATGTCGTAGCCGGCGCGATCGGCGAGCACCACGATGTGCGACCGGCGGTACCGGCGCCGGTGCCCGATCATGCGATCGAACTTCGAATAGAGCCCGTCGAACGCGGGGACGAACACGATGAGATGGCCGTCGGGCCGAAGCCGGGTCCGTAGGTCCGAGAGCGCGCCGAGATCGTCGTCGATGTGTTCGAGCACGTTGATGAGCACCGCGGAGTCGTACTGCTGCTCGGCCGGCACGGCATCGATGATCCCGGTCACGACGTCGACCGACTCCTCGCCGGCGAAGCGCTCCGCGAGGATGTCGGTGCACCGCGCCGACGGATCGAGTGCAGTGACCTCGCGCCGCGAGTCGGCGAGCAGGCGCGTGAAGTCGCCGTGACCCGCCCCGACCTCGAGCACCTTCTTGCCGAAGTACGGCTCGCACAGCTCGAAGATCCAGTCCTGGTAGTTCTCGGCATCACGCAGCGAATCGAGCGACTCGGCCAACTCGGCGTCGGCGTCGTCGAAGTCGACCGGCGCGTCCTCACGCACGACGGGGTGGCCGTTGAACTTCTCGAGCAGCGGCGAGTACCGCGCGATCGAGTACAGCGCGCGCATGCCGTCCCGCCAGCCGATCTTCTTGCCCTCGGCGTAGGTCCGGCCGGCGTAGGAGATCCCGGTCTCGTAGACGCGCCAGCCGCCGCGCGCGATCTTCGCGGTCATCTCCGGCTCGATCCCGAAGCGGTCCTCCTGAAGATCGAGCGACGCGAGGACCTCCCGGCGGAACACCTTGTAACAGGTCTCCATATCGGTGAGGTTGAGGCCGGAGAACATGTTGGACACGGTGGTGAGGAAGCGGTTGCCCACCGAATGCCAGTAGTAGAGGACCCGGTGTGCACCGCCGCTCAGGAACCGTGAGCCGTAGACGACGTCAGCGTGGCCCGCGAGCAGGGGCTCGAGCAGCTTGGCGTACTCGTTGGGGTCGTACTCGAGGTCCGCGTCCTGCACGATCACGTACGGGGCGCGCGCCTCGGCGAAGCCCCGACGGAGCGCGGCGCCCTTGCCGAGGTTCTCGGGTTGGCGGTACAGGTGGATGCGCGGGTCGTCGATCCCGGCCACGAGGTCCGGCGTGCCGTCGGTGCTGCCGTCGTCGACCACGACGATCTCCACGACGTAGGGCGAGGCGAGCACGCGCTCGATGATCGTCAGCACGGTGGCCTGCTCGTTGTAGCAGGGCATCACGACGCTCAGGCACGGCGTTGCCTCGTTCACCGACCACTCCTCCCGTTCGAGGGGGCGAGCGTACGCGTCGACCGTCCCGATCGGGAGATCCGGGCCTGGGTGAGGGTGACCGGTACCATCGGCCGGCAATGCTCGCAGCCAGCTCGCCGGCTCCCGCACGGCGACGAATCCTCCTCCTGCTGCTGTTCGTGGGCCTGGTCGTCCTCATGACGCGGATGTCCTGGCACACCATGGACCAGAAGGTGGCGGACCTCGGCGATCCGGTGCTCTTCGGCTGGAGCTGGAACTGGATGCGCGACATCCTGTTCAGCCACCCGGCCCAGCTCTACGAC
The DNA here is from genome assembly GCA_963801105.1 of uncultured Acidimicrobiia bacterium. Classification (GTDB taxonomy): domain Bacteria; phylum Actinomycetota; class Acidimicrobiia; order IMCC26256; family JAENVU01; genus JAENVU01. The sequence goes on along the minus strand of CAWDDH010000003.1, from coordinate 1,514,572 downwards.
GGCAACATCTTCTGGCCGCACCCGCTCACGGTCGCGTACACGGACAACATGGTGGTGCTCCTCGCGCCGTTCTCCGTCTTGCGCGCGCTCGGCGCGAGCTGGGCCCTCGAGCTGAACCTCCTGACCCTCGGCATGCTCGGCTTCTCCCTGGCCGCGACCTACGCACTCGCATACCGCCTCGTACAACGAGTCGACGCCGCGGTGTTCGCCGCGGTGGCCTACACGTTCAGCGGGTTCACCTACGCGCATCTCGGCCACCTGCAGCTCCTGCTGCTCGGGCAGTTCCCGCTCGGCGTCCTGCTCGCGTTCCGCTGGTTCGAACGCCGACGGCCGCTCGACGCACTCTGGTTCGGGCTCACCAACGCGTCGTTCTTCCTCGGGTCGCTCTACTACGCGGCCATCTGGACCGTCTGCGTCGCGGTCATCGTCGTGGGCTATCTGCTCGCACGTCGGTTCCGACCCGGCCGTCGGTTCTGGAGCGGGCTCGCGATCGTGGCCGTCGCGAGCGCGGTCGCGCTCCCGTTCCTGCAGCCGTATTTCCAGCTGGACCAACAGCGTGAGCTCGTCCCCGAGTGGGGATTCAACCCCAGCGACGTGATCACCGTCGCCCCGGGCAACATCCTCTACCCCGGGCTCGACCACTGGGCCGACGACAAGCTCGACCGGTGGGAGCACACGTTCTTCCCGGGCTTCTCGACGATGCTCCTCGGAGGCGTCGGCGTCGCCGTGCTCGCGGTCGGCGCGATCGACCGGCGGCGGCGGTCGCGGCTCCCACGGGTCGCGCGGCCGCTCGAGACCGGGTTGCTCATCGCCGCCGGAACCGCGGCCGTCGTGCTGGCGGTCGGCCCGGACCTGCGCGGCGTGACCATGCCCTTCACCTGGTTCCACGACCACGTTCCCGGCTTCCGCGGCATCCGCGTCGCGGCCCGCCTCGCCATGCCGGGCTTCCTCGCCCTCGCCGTCATGGCCGGCATCGGTCTCGGAGCGATCCTCGACCGGATCCGGCGTCCGAGGTTGGCGACGGTCCTCGGCGTCGCCGCGACGGGGTTCCTGCTCCTGGAGCTCGCGACCCCGCTCTCCCACGTCCTGCTCCCCGACGGCCCGCGCCGCCTGGCGGCGTACCGGGCGCTCGACCACCAGCCACGCGGAACCGTGCTCGAGCTCCCGATGCAGAGCCCGGTCGACGGCGCTGCGTGGGCCCGCGTCGAGGCCCCGCGGATGCTGTACTCGACGCTCGACCTGCACCCGCGCGTCAACGGCTACTCCGGAAGCTGGCCCGACGGCTACCTCGCCGACGTGGCGAGGCTGAACCGGTTCCCGGCACCGGCTGCCCTCCGCGCCGCGCGCCGACTCGACGTCCGCTACGTCCTGCTCCACACCGGCTCCGAGGCCGGGTACCCGCAGTACTCGCCCGGCGCCGTCCACCGGATCCTCGCCGGGCTCCCGCCCGGGGCGACGGCCGAGCACCTCGGCACGGACTGGCTCGTCAACCTCGACCCCGCCGGCGCTACGGGCTGAGCAGAGCGCGGGCCACGAGGTCGGTTCCGAACGCGGTGAGGATCGCGAGGTACAGCAGCCCGGTCGCGGCCATCACCGCGGAGTAGAAGCGCTCGCGCAACGCGAGCCAGGTCACCCAGATCAGCACGCCGGTGGTGACGGCACAGACCACCCACATCCAGCCGAGCAGCCCGCCGTACCCGTCGTCGTGCGCGCCCCGCAGTACACCGATCATCCCCGGCGGCAGGAGCAGCACGACCACCTCCACCGGCAGGACGTACGCGCACCAGCGCACCAGCTCCCTGATCGGCTCGCGTGGGAGGCCGGGCTGGGTGAGGTACCAATGGCCGAGGAGCATCGCGTCGCTGACGACGCCGAGGAACGCGGCGCCGACCACGAGCCGCAGCCCGGTGAGCCAGACCGCGCCGCCGGTGAATGCCGCCGCGCCGAGCAGGCCGACGACCCCGAACGCCGGGGCGACGAGGTCGAGGGCCGGGGGGAACTCACGCCCGGGCTGCCGGTGCGGGACACCGGTGGCCGTGTCGGCCTCCGGACCCGACGCCACCGGGCCGGTCATCGCCGCCACGCGCGCCGCGGCCCGGGCGCGCGACACGCGCGCGGCGCCGACACCCGCCCGGCGCCGAGCCACGCTCACGCCGAGCGCCAGTCCGGCACCGAACACCACCCCGACACCGCCGACGAGGAACACCGTGCGGCCGACGCCGTGGTGATCGTCGGCCAGCTCGGCCGCGACGGCGCCGGCGGCCATGAGGCCGAAGACCACGCGCAGCAGCCAGCCGTACCCGAGGCTGACGAGCCGGCCGCGGGTGGTGACCCATCCGAACGCGAGGCCCCCCGTGGCCCACTGCAGGAGCATCGTGGAGAGATCGAGGTGCACGTCAGCCCACCACGGCGAGGTCCCGGGCCGCCTCGTTGAGCCGGTCCGGTCCGGACGGGGTGGCGACGACGATGTCCTCGAGGCGCATCCCGAAGCGACCCGGGAAGTAGACGCCGGGCTCGATGCTGAACGCGTACCCGGCCGCGAGCGGCGCGACGTTCCCGCGCACGAGATACGGGTCCTCGTGCGCATCGACGCCGATCCCGTGACCGATCCGGTGGATGAACGCGGCTTCGAGCCCCTGCTCGGCGAGCGAGCGACGGGCGACGGCGTCGACCTCCTCGCACGGGGTGCCGACGGTCGCCGCCCGCACCGCGAGCTCCTGCGCGACCGCGAGCGCGGCGTAGGTGTCGGCGATCTCGGCGGTGGGCTCGCCGACGACGAACATCCGGGTGATGTCCGAGCAGTAGCCGGCCATCGTCCCGCCGAAATCGCACACGACGACGTCACCCGTGCGCATCACGCGGTCACCGGCGTCGTGATGCGGCGATGCACCGTTGGGTCCGGAGCCGACGATGGCGAAGTTCGGACGGTCGTGACCGTGCTCGAGCATCCGGTCGATCAGCTCCCGGCTGACCTCGCGCTCGGTGCGTCCCCCGAAGGGACGCTCACGCATCTCGGCCGCGACCGCGTCGACGGCGTGCGCCGCGGCTCGCAGCGCGGCGATCTCCGCCGCGTCCTTCACCACCCGCAACGGACCGGTCACGGGCCCGGCCGGGACCCAGCCGGCCCCCGGGATCGCCGCCTGGAGCGCGAGGGTGAACCGGGTCCACGTGTGATCCCCGACGGCGATCCGGCGCGCCGGGCCGGCAAGGGCGGCGACACGGGCGATCGGATCCTCGGTCTCGCTCCACGGGGCGACGGTGCACGACCCGTTGCGCTCCACCCGGGGCGCTTCCAGCTCGGGGACCACGAGCGTCGCCTCGCCGTCGCACGGCAGCACGAGCATCGTGAGGCGCTCGAGCGGCATCGCCTCGTAGCCGGTCAGATACGGCAGGTCCGCGCCGATCGACAGCAGGAGCAGGTCGATGCCCGCCGCCGCGAGGGCGCGGCGGGCGCGGTCCTGGCGCGCCACGTACACGGCGGCGTCGACCATCAGGCCGGGACGGGGACCGTCGCGACGGCGCCGTCGCGGGCGTGGTAGCTGGACCGCACGAGCGGACCGGACTCGACGTGGCCGAACCCGAGCGAGCGCGCGTACTCGCCCAGCTCCGCGAACTCCGCCGGCGTGACCCACCGCGCGACGGGCAGATGGCCCGGCGACGGGCGCAGGTACTGGCCGAGGGTGAGGATGTCGACGCCGACGGCGCGCAGGTCGGCGATCGCGGCGCCGACCTCGGCGGTCTCCTCGCCCATCCCGAGGATGACGCCCGACTTGGTGGCGAGACCGGCGTCCTTCGCCCGGGCGAGCACCCCCAGCGAGCGGGCGTACCCGGCCGACGGACGCGCGAGGCGTTGGAGCCGGGCAACGGTCTCCAGGTTGTGGTTCAGCACGTCGGGTCGGGCCGCGAAGATCGTGGCGAGCGAGCCGGCGTCGCCCTTGCAGTCGGGGATCAGCACCTCGATGGTCGTGTCGGGGTTCCGCGCCCGCACGGCCTCGATGGTGGCCGCGAACCCGCCCGCGCCTCCGTCGGCCACATCGTCGCGGGCCACGCTCGTGATCACCGCATGGGCGAGACCCAGCGTCGCGACGGCCTCGGCGACCCGAGCGGGCTCCTCGGTGTCGATCGGGAAGGGCTTGCGGGTGTCGACCAGGCAGAAGCCACACGCGCGGGTGCAGCGGTCGCCGAGGATCATGAAGGTGGCGGTCCGCTGCGACCAGCACTCGTAGATGTTCGGGCACCCGGCCTCCTCGCAGACCGTGTGGAGCTCCTGGTCGTGGACGAGACGCTTCAGACGCCGGTACTCGGGACCGAGGTCGGCGCGGACCTTCATCCAGTCCGGCCGGCGCGGGCCCGTCACGGGCGCGGGCACCGGGACGCGCTCGCTCGCGACCGACGCGGTCTCGACGGTCAGCACACGCGAGACCCGAGCCCACGCCCGGGTGATCGTGTCGACCACGACATCCATGCGCGGCGCGGTGCCGAGCACTCGCTCGAGCGACGTGACCCCGGCGTCGGTGATGCCACACGGCACGATGTGACCGAACATCGCGAGGTCGGTGTCGACGTTCAGCGCGAAGCCGTGCATCGTGCGACCGCGAGCGACTCGTACGCCGATGGCGGCAATCTTCTCGTTGCCGACCCACACGCCGCTGCGCCCCTCGACCCGCTCGCCCGCGACGCCGAGCTCGGCGAGGGCGAGGATCAGCGCCTCCTCGATGTGCCGGACGTGCGCAACGACGTCGCGCATGCCCGCGGGCGAGACCGCCAGGTTGCCGACCGGGTAGCCGACGAGCTGGCCAGGCCCGTGGTAGGTCACGTCGCCGCCGCGGTCGGTCTCCACCAGCGCCGCGCCGACGGATCCGGCGTCGACGAGCACGTGCGCGGGATCGGCGCGCTTGCCGAGCGTGTACGTGTGCGGGTGCTCGAGCAGCAACAGGTAGTCGTCGTCACTGTGTGCGTGGATCGCCCGCTGCACCGCGAGCGCCTCGTCGTAGCCGACCCGTCCCAACCACCGAGCCCGGAGCACGGACCTCATGCGAGCTCGGACTCCCAGTCGCGCGTCTCGATGATCTCGGCCACCGCGTGGAGGAAGGAAGCCGCATAGGCGCCGTCGAACGCCCGATGGTCCCAGGTGAGCGTGAGCATGCCGACGCTGTGGACCGCGATCGCGTCGTCGCCGTCGGGGCCCTCGACCACGACGGGACGCTTGCGGATCGCGTCGGTCGCCAGGATCGCGACCTGCGGCTGGTTGATGATCGGCATGGTGAAGAGCGTGCCGAACGGCCCCATGTTCGTGATCGTGAACGTGCCGCCCATGATCTCGTCGGGCCCCAGCTGCTTCGAGCGGGCTCGGCTCGCGAGGTCGTTGATCTCGCGCGCGACGAGCCGGAGCCGCTTGGTGTCGGCGGCGCGCACCACGGGCGCGATCAGGCCGGTGAACTCGAGGTCGACCGCGATCCCGAGATTCACGTCGTGGTGGACGATCAGCGCGTCTCCGTCGACGCTCGCGTTCACCGAGGGGTAGTTGTGCACCGCGTCGCAGAACGCCCTCGCGATGAACGGCAGGTAGGTGAGACCGAAGCCCTCCTCGGCGCGGAACCGGTCGCCGTGCGTGCGCCGCTGCTGCTCGACCCGCTCGAAGTCCACCTCCACCGCGGTGGCCACGTGCGCGCTCGTGGCCTTCGATCGCACCATGTGCTGCGCGGTCCGGCGCCGGATGTTGTCGAAGGGGACCCGCTCGTCGCCGGTGACGACCCGCGGCGCGGGCGCGGGCGTCGCCGCCGGCGCGGCCGGGGCGGCGGTCGGCGCCGGCGAGGTGGGCGCGCCGCCGGGGGCCCGGACGGCCGCTTCGACGTCACGGCGCGTGATCCGACCGCCGTCGCCGGTCCCGGTGATCGTCGCCGCGTCGAGGCCGCGCTCGACGATCATGCGCCGGACGAGCGGTGACGTCACACGGCCCGCGGGAGCCGTCCCGGCCGGGACCGGCGCGCCGGTCCGAGGCGGTGTCGGTGGCCGGCCGGCGGTGTCGGGGCCGGCGGTGTCGGTGGCGCGGCCGGCGGGGTCGGGGCCGGCGGTGGCGGGGCCGGCGGTGGCGCGGGCCGGCGGTGGCGCGGCCGGCGGTGTCGGTGGCGCGGCCGGCGGGGGTCGGGGCCGGTTCGGTGGTCGACCCGTCCCCGGCGGCGGGCTGGCCCGACGCCGTCACCGATCACGGCGAGACGCACACCGACGTCGACGGTGTCGCCCTCGGGCACCACGATCTCGGTGAGCACTCCCGCGACGGGCGACGGGACCTCCGAGTCGACCTTGTCGGTCGAGACCTCGAACAGCGGCTCGTCGATCGCGACCTGGTCGCCGACCTGCTTGAGCCACTTGGTGATCGTGCCCTCGGTGACCGTCTCGCCCAGTTGGGGCATCGTCACATCCACGTGGCGTCCTTCCTGCTAGCCGTGCAGCGAGCGACCGGTGAGCGCCAGCGCGGACTCACCGAAGAGCTCACCCAGTGTCGGGTGGGGGTGGATCAGGGCGCCGAGGTCCTCGGCCGTCGCCTCCCAGTTGACCGCGAGGTAGCCCTCGCCGATCAGCTCGGTCGCCCACGGGCCCGCGATGTGGACCCCGAGGATCGGGCCGCCACGCTCGGCCACGATCTTCACCATGCCGTCGGGTTCGCCGATGATGAGCGCCCGGCCGTTGCCGACGAAGCGATGGACCGACGTCTCGACGTCGTAGCCCCGGTCGATCGCCGCCTGCTCGGTGAGCCCCGAGAACGCGACCTCGGGATGGCAGTAGATACCCCACGGCACGCGGTCGTAGTCGATGGCGGGGACGTCCTCGCCGAGGATCGTGCGGATCGCGACGATCGCCTCGGCGAATCCCACGTGCGCGAGCGCAGGAGTCGCGACGAGGTCGCCGACTGCGTAGACGCCGTCGACCGCGGTGCGGAGATGGTCGTCGACCACGACGTAGCCGCGGGCGTCGACCTCGACGCCAGAGCCCTCGAGGCCGATGCCGCCCGAGCGGGGCGACCGACCGACGCTGACCACGATCGCGTCGACCTCCAGATCGCCGGAGTCCTCGCCCCGGTTGGCGTGGAGCAGGAGCGGCGGCCCCGGCTCGTAGCCGGTGACGCTCACGCCCGTCTCGACGGTGATGCGGCGCTTCTTGAACGCCCGCGCCACGACCCCGGCCACCTGCGCGTCGACGCCGGGGAGGATGCTCGGCATCGCCTCCAGCACCGTGACCTCACTACCGACGTCGGCGAGATACGACGCGAACTCGCAGCCGATCGCGCCGCCACCGATGATGGCGGTCCGGCCGGGCACCGTCGCGGTGGCCAGCACGTGGTCGGACGAGAGGATCCGCTCGCCGTCGAACTCGAAGCCCGGGATCGTGCGCGGCGCGCGAGCCCGTGGCGAGGATCAGCGCGTCGCCGGTCACCTCGGTGCCGTCGGAGACGCGCACCCGCTTGGCCGCGGCGTCGACGACCGTGCCCGTCCCCGGCAGGACGGTCACCTTGCGGCCCTTCAGGAGCGACTCCAGACCCTTGGTCAAGCGGTCCACCACCTGCTGCTTGCGGGCCAGGCTCGTCGCGAGGTCGACGGTCGGCTGTCCGGCGTCCACGCCGAACTCCTTCGCGCTGCGGACCGTCCGGAGGACCTCCGCCGTCTGGAGGAGCTCCTTCGCAGGGATGCATCCACGGTGCAGACACGTGCCGCCGACGCGCGCCTCCTCGATCATCACGATGCGGAGACCGGCCGAGGCCCCGTACAGGGCGGCCGCGTACCCGCCGGGACCACCGCCGAGGACGACGACGTCGTAGTGCTCAGTCACAGGGCCACCTCCGGGGGACGGGTACCCATTCTCGCCGACGCTCACCGTCACCGGGCCAAGAAGATCTGCACGACGCCCGCGGCCACGATGGCGAGCCCGGTCACGAGCGCCAGCACCAGGAGCGTTCGGGTCTTCACTGCACCCCATCATCGCGGGCCCGGCGGCCCGAGCCGCCCTCGGGCGCTGTAGTGCGTCGCCGATCCGGGGATCACGCAGGTACACTCACGCGGCTTTCGGGCGGTCCGAGGCACCATCGTCCACCTCCCCTCCTCAGAACCCGGGGTTCCCTCGCGTGAAAGACCGCGCTGAACAACTGATCGGCAAGGCCCGCGACGCGGTGCCGGAGGGCACCTTCGCCGTCGGCGGCGGGCTGATCATCACCGCCGTCACGACCTACATCTTCCTGATCATCGTGCGCAAGGCGCTCCCCGACGACCACGAGTACTCGGCCTTCAACGCGTTCTGGGGCTTCATCTTCGTGGCCGGGCCGGGCCTGTTCCTCCCCCTGGAGCAGGAGGTGGGACGCGCCCTCGCGCATCGCCGGGCCCAGGGGGTCGGCGGCGCGCCCCTGGTGCACCGTGCCGCCCGGCTGGGCCTGCTTCTGACCTGCGTCATGGCAGTGACGGCGCTCGTCACCGCACCGCTCTACGTCGACGGGTTCTTCCACGGCGACTGGCTGCTCGTGGTCAGCCTCGTCGTCGGGTTGTTCGGATTCGCGTTCATGCACCTCACGCGCGGCACGCTCTCGGGCAACGGCCGGTTCATGCCCTACGGGACGATCCTCGCCATCGACGGCGGCGCCAAGCTCGTCGCCGCGATCGCCCTCTGGGTCGCAGGTGTGGAGTCGGCGGGTGCCTACGGCCTGTGCATCGCGCTCTCACCCTTCGTCGCGACCGGGATCGCGCTGATCGGCCAGCACGGTCTCCTCGAGGACGGCCCACCCGCGCCGTACTCGGAGCTCTCGAACTCGCTCGGCTGGCTGCTGGCCGGGTCTCTGCTGATGCAGACGCTCGGCTACTCGGTGCTGCTGGGCGTCGGCGTCCTCCGCAAGCCCAGCGACGCCAAGGTCGCCGCCGGTCTGAGCAGCGCGTTCTTCGTCGGCCGCATCCCCCCGCTGCTCTTTCAGGCGGTCCAGGGGACGCTGCTCCCGAAGCTCGCCGGTCTCGCCGGCACGGGCCGCCACGACGACTTCCGGCGCGGGCTGCGCCAACTCATGGTCCTCGTCGTCGGCATCGCCGCGCTCGGCACGGCGGTCGCGTTCGCCGTCGGGGTGCCGATCGGCAAGATCCTCTTCGGCCAGGACACGTTCAACGTCACGGCCCTCAACCTCGGGCTGCTCGTCGCCGGCAACGGGGTGTTCATCGTCGCCCTGACCATCGCGCAGGCCCTGATCGCACTCCACGGGCACAAGGAGGCCGCGATCGCGTGGGGCGCGGGTGTCGTCGGGTTCGTCATCGGCGTCGCGGCCATCTCGGACCTCGCCTTGCGCGTCGAGATCGGCTTCCTCGTTGGTACGACGATCACGACGATCGTCATGGCCTGGGCCCTGCTCGCCCGCATGCACCGCGGCGTCGACGAGGGCATCGAGTCCCTCATCAGCCAGATCGAGCACGAGCCGCTCGACCTCTGACGACCCAGGACGCCGCGGTCACGACACGCCGGCGCCTCCCACGATGTGCCACGGCGTGGTGATGGCCCGCGCATTCCGCCAGGTGCTGCGACCCTGGGAGAGCGCGGGCGCGCCGCCAAAGCGCGCGAGGTACCCGTCGTCGCGCACCACGTACCCCTTCCCTCCCGCGACCACGACCAGACCCTCGGCGACGTCGCGGCCGAAGTACGGGGTGCCCGAGAGCTTGGGGGCACCGCCGACCGCCCAGACCCCGCCGTACGCGTCGAGGAGGTAGCCGCCCGCGCCGGAGGGATTCGGGACGACGTCGCGCGCGACCGGCCACCCACGCCAATACGGACCCGACACACGCGGCGCGCCGGCAACCGGGTGGAGCGCGCCGTACGCGTCGAGCACGTAGTAGCCCGAGGAGAAGTGCACGAGCTTGCGCGCGACGTCCCACCCGGACCAATAGGGACCGCCGCGCAGCGCCGGTGCCCCACCGAAGGGATGGATGCCACCCCAGCCGTCGAGCACCCAGCCGCTGCTCGCGTTCCGGAGGAGCACGTCACGGCCGATGTCGAAACCGGACCAGTACGCGCCGGACCTCCGCACCGCGTTGCCGAACGGGTGCAGGCCGCCGAAGCCGTCGAGCACATACCCACCCGCACCGGTGGAGGCCAGCGCGACGTCGCGCGCGATCGGCCAGTGCGGCCAGACGGCGGACGTCCGCAGCTCGGAGGCGCCACCCGCCGGATAGAGCGTGCCGTCGCTGTTCATGACGACGACCTTCGGCTGGGACGCGCCGACGACGTGACGGCCCACGGAGTCCGCTCCGCCGCTCAGGATCCGCCAGGCGACCGACGCTCGGATCGCGGGCAGCAGCGCATACAAGTGGTCGCCCGGGCAGCTCGTGAGGCCCGGGTCACGGTGCCCGACGATGAAGGGCAGGGTGTGGGTCGATCCGGCCGGCCAACGGTCGGTGCCGCTGATCGTCGTGTAGTTCACCGGTCGGGTCGGATCGACGCCGTGCAGCGTCAGCTTCCACGCCAGCAGGCGCTCCAGGGCGCCGGTCACCGCGGCCGGCACGCCGCCGGTCTGGAAGTTCCCGATGACCGCGACCCCGACGGTGCCGGTGTTCATCCCCGTCGTGTGCGCGGCCCGCACCGGGTCCCAGACGCTGCCGGAGCGACCCTCGAAGATCTGGCCGTACCGGTCGACGAAGAAGTTGTAGTGCGTGTCGCAGTACTTCAGGGTCTGGGTCGCGTAGCCGTAGAGCCCGCGCACGATCGCGGGCGTGTCGGCGGGGCCGTAGTTGTTGCTGCCGGCCGTGTGGTGCACCACCGCGAGCTGGACGTTGGTGGAGATGTCCGGCGGCTCGGGGCAGTTGTTGAGCCGGAGGCTCTCGTCGGCTCCCCACTCCGCACGCGAGATGATGCCCGGCATGGCGACGGACGACGCCCCCGCGACCGCACCGGTGGGCGCGCGCGGACTCTCGATCCGGTCGACGGCGACGGCGCGCGCGGTGCCGTGTACCAGCCGGACGCGCACCGCCCGGGCCCGCCCCACCCAGACCGGCTCGGACGCGACCGGACCCCGGGCGGCGACTCGCGCGGCCTCGAGGGTCCCGGGATCGGGCGCGTGCTCGTCCTGGGCGCCGACCTCGGTCACCGTGCGCCAGTGCCCGTCGGCGCGGCGGGTCTGGACGGCGTAGCGCGCCGAGGGATCACCCTGCCAGCGCACCGCGACGAGGTCGGGGACCGAAGCGACCGGCGCGGTCCAGCCGGGGCGGACCGCGCCCGAGCCTGTCAACTGCTCGGCGGAGATCGTCGCCTCCGGGGTCCGGGGCGCCGCACCGACCACGGGGGCCACCGTGAGGCCGGCGCCGACGGTCGCGCCGGCGACCGCGGCGGCCGCCATCGAGATCCATCGTCCTCTGCGCACCGTGCACTCCTCTCGCCGTGTGACCAGCATCGACCGGATCGACCCCGCACCTGGAGTCGGGGACCGGGCACCGGACGGATCGCCCGGTAGCATCAGCCAGATCGACGCCCTCCGGATCGCGATCGACGGCACTCCCCTGCTCGGTCACCGTACCGGCGTCGGCGAGGTCACCGCCGGGCTCCTCACGGCACTGGCCCGGCGCGAGGACGTGGCCGTCCACGCGTACGCGCTCACCTGGCGCGGCCGCCGGGCACTGGCCGAAGCCGTCCCCGACGGCGTCACCGCCGCCACCCGACCGATTCCCGCCACCGTGGTCCGTGAGTTCTGGGAGCGCGGGGCGAGCCGGCCGCGGGCCGAGGACTGGACCGGACCCGTCGACGTCGTGCACGCGACCAACTTCGTGGCGCCACCGGCGAAGGCTCCGGTGGTCGTCACCGTCCACGACGTGACATTCCTGCGCTTCCCGGAGCTGTGCACCGAGGACACCCTCCGCTATCCGGGGCTGCTCCGGCGGGCGCTGGCGAACGGCGCCACGATCCACACGCCGAGCGAGTTCGTCGCGGCCGAGGTACGCGAGCTGCTCGAAGCGCCGGCGGAGCGCGTCGTGGCCATCCCGTCGGGCGTGCCCGCGGTGGCCGACGGCGACCCGGCGAAGGGCGCGGCCTGCGCAGGCGCCGACCGCTACGTCCTCACGCTCGGGACCATCGAGCCGCGCAAGAACCTCGCGACCCTGGTCCAGGCGTTCGACCGTGTCGCGGCAACCGACGACACGATCCGCCTCGTGCTCGCGGGTCCGCCGGGATGGGACTCCGCGCGCGTGCAGTCGGCCGTCGACAGCATCCGCGCACGCGACCGCGTGGTGCAGCTCGGCTTCGTGTCCGACACCGACCGCGCCCACTTGCTCGCCGGCGCGACCGTCTTCGCCTATCCCTCCGTCTACGAGGGCTTCGGATTCCCGCCCCTCGAGGCGATGCAGTGCGGGATCCCCGTCGTCGCCGGCGCCGCGGGCGCGTTGCCGGAGGTGCTGGGCGACGCCGCGCGCCTCGTGGACCCGATGGACGTCGACGCGTTGAGTGCAGCGATCTCTTCGCTCGCGACGGTGGAGGGGTCCGAGCGCGCGGAGCTCGTCCGGCGGGGACGGGTTCGGGTGACCCGCTACGACTGGGACACGACCGCCTCGCGCATGGTCGATCTGTACCGGAGCATCATGTGAGGTCGGGCCTCCACGTCGGCCAGCTCCTCCAACCGGTCCCCGGCGGCATCGGGCGCTACGTCGTCCACCTGGCCCGCAACCTCCCCGCGGCCGACGTCGAGGTCGTGTGCTTCGGCGCCGGTGTCCCGAGCGCACGCGTGCAGTCACTGATCGGCACGTACGTCGACCTGGGCTGGCCACGCGGTCCACTCCGCTACGAGCTGTGGCACCAGCTCCGCCGGCCGCGCGTCACGCTCGACGCGGACGTCGTGCACGCGCCGAGCCTCGCCATTCCACCGACGAAGCTCCCACTCGTGGTGACCGTGCACGACGTCGCCTTCCTGCGGGAGCCGAGCGCCTTCACGCGCCGCGGCCTCGCGTTCCACCGTCGCGGCCTGGCCATCGCCCACCGTGAGGCCGCGGCCATCGTCACCGCGTCACGCTTCGCGCGGGACGAGCTGGTGAGCATCGGCTTCGCCAAGGACCGCATCCACCTCGCGCCCCACGGAGTCGAAGTCCGCACCCCCGAGACCGACCCGCAGATCGACGCGCGCATCGCCGCCCTCGGACTCGATGCGCCGTTCGTGCTCGCGGTCGGCACGATCGAACCGCGCAAGGGGCTCGACATCCTCGCGCAGGCCCTCGCCGTCGCGCGATCGAAGAGACCCGATCTGACGCTCACCATCGTCGGTCCGCCCGGCTGGCTCGAGGTCCCGGGTCTGGACGCGCCCGGGATCCGGCGCCTCGGCACCGTCGACGAGCGGACGCTCGACGCGCTCTACCGGCGCGCGCTCGTCTGCGCGGTCCCATCGCGGTACGAGGGCTTCGGACTCCCCGCGCTCGAAGCGATGGCGCGCGGCTGCCCCGTCGTCGCGAGCAACGCGACGAGCCTGCCCGAGGTCGTGGGCAGCGCCGGCACGCTCGTCCCGGTCGGTGATGTCGAGTCGCTGGCCCGCGCGCTCCTGGAGGTCTCGGAGGACCACGAGGTCCGCGGGACGATGGCCGAGCTGGGACGGGAGCGCGCCGCGGGCTTCACGTGGCAGGGCTCGGCGCACGCGCACGCCGCTGCATACGCCGCGGCGGTCGAAGCCTCCTAGGGCCCCCGAGGCCCGGCTCGTAGACTGCGCGATCGTGCGGCTGCTCCTCGATGTCTCCGCGGTGCCCGCGCGCCCGGTGGGGGCCGGGGTGTACACCCTGGAGCTCGCGCGCGAGCTCTCAGGCCGGGACCTCGATCTCCAGCTCCTCGCGCGGCGGGACGACGGGCCCCGGTGGGCGAAGGTCGCGCCGGCCGCCACGGTGCACCCCGTCGTCCCGACGTCCCGGCCGGCTCGCCTGCTCTGGGAGCAGACCGGGGCAACGCGCGTCGCCGGGGAGATCGCGCCCGACCTCTGGCACGGGCCGCACTACACGCTGCCGCTGCGACTCGCGCTCCCCGCGGTGGTCACCGTGCACGACCTGACCTTCTTCGACCATCCCGAGTGGCACGAGCGGACCAAGGTCGCCTTCTTCCGCCGGATGATGCGCTCGAGCACCGAGCGGGCGCGGGCGATCGTCGCGGTGAGCCACCACACCGCCCACCGGCTGGAGGCGGTGCTGGCACCGACCGCCCCGGTCGTCGTCGCCGCGCACGGCGTCGACCACGCCCGGTTCACGCCGGCGCCCGACGACGACCTCGCCCGGCTGGCCGCCGCGGGCATCCGACCGCCCTACGTCGCCTTCGCCGGGACGCTCGAGCCCCGCAAGGACGTCCCCACCCTGGTCCGGGCGTTCGCCCGGCTCGCGCCCGCCCGCCCCGATCTGCGGCTCGTGATCGCCGGTCGCGACGGCTGGGGTGCCACGGCCGTGCGGGACGCCGCCGCCGCGAGCGGCTGCACCACGCGGATCCTCCGACTCGGCTGGATCGACCACGACCTGCTCCCCGCGTTCTTCCGCCAGGCGGAGGCGGTTGCGTACCCATCGCTCGAGGAGGGCTTCGGCCTGCCCGCGCTCGAAGCCCTCGCCTGCGGCGCGGCCGTCGTCACCACCACGGGCTCGGCGATGGAGGAGGTGGCGGGCGACGCCGCGTTGCTCGTTGCTCCCGGACACGCCACGGCGCTGCATGACGCCCTCGCGCGCGTCGTCGACGATCCCACGACCCGGGACCGGCTGCGCCAGGCCGCGCCACTGCGCGCGGCCGCCTTCACCTGGAAGTCCTCGGGCGACCGTCATCTCGCCGCCTACGCTGCGGCGCTGGGGGGCCACACATGAGAGCAACCGTCACGGGCGCCGGCGGGTTCGTCGGCCCGCACCTCGTCGCCCATCTGCGCGGCCAGGGCGACACCGTCACCGAGATGGACCTGTTCGGTCCGGTCGTGCTCGACGTGACCGACGCCGACTCCGTCCTCGGCGCCGTCGACGCGGCCCGGCCCGAAGTCGTGTACCACCTCGCCGCGCTGAGCCACGTCGGGCAGAGCTGGTCCAGCCCGGGCACCTCGTTCCGGGTCAACGCCGAGGGCACGCTGCACGTGCTGCGCGCCTGCCTCGAGCTGAAGGTCCCTCGCGTCGTGGTGATCCTCAGCTCCGAGGTCTACGGCAACGCCGAGCCCGATGCCCTCCCGCTCACCGAGGACGCTGCGCTCCGGCCCGTGACGCCCTACGGCGCCAGCAAGACCGCCGCCGACGTGCTCGCGCTCCAGACCTTCCTCGCCGACCAGCTCTCGGTCATCCGGGTCCGGCCGTTCGGGCACACGGGTCCGGGCCAGTCCGACCAGTTCGTGGTCCCGGCGCTCGCCCACCGCATCGCCCGCGCCGAGCGCGACGGCGTCGACGAGATCCCGGTCGGCTCGCTCACGGCCGTCCGGGACCTCTCCGACGTCCGCGACGTCGTGCGCGCCTACCGCCTCCTCGCCGAACGGGGTGAGGCGGGCGAGGCCTACAACGTGTGCTCGGGTCGCGGGGTGAGCATCCAGCAGATCGCCGACCTGCTGCTCGGCCACTCGACGCGCGACATCCGGCTCGTCACCGACCCGACTCTCGTCCGCGCGGTCGATGCCCCGGTCATGATCGGCGACAACACGCGCCTGCGCGAGGCGACGGGATGGGCGCCGGACTTCTCCCTCGAGCAGACCCTCGCGGACGTCCTCGCCACCGCCCGGGCGAGTGTCGCCACTGAGACCGCCTGACCCGGCCGGCGCCGCCCCCTCAGATCACCTGCCGGTCCAGCCACCCGAGAATCGACGCGACCGCGCGCGGATCGTGGCGGAGGCGCCGTCCCGCGTTGAGCACGAGGCGTAGCTCGGCACTGCCGTGCGCCTCGGCGAGCAGCTGGGCGTCGGCGACCGATACGACGTCGTCGTCAGTGCCGTGCAGCAGGAGGAGCGGACGCGGTGCGAACGCCCGCGCCGCGGCGACCGCGTCGACGGCCGCGATCTCGCGCGCCCACGCCGAGATGTCGCCCGGGGCGTCGTCGCTCCGGAACACGCCCATCCGCCGACAGTGGCGGGCGAAGCGCCCCGCGTCCCGCGACCAGTCCTGGAGGTTCGCGGGCGCGCCGAGCGCGGCGACGCCACGGATCCGCTCGTCCCGGGCGCCCACGGTCAACGCGAGCGCGCCACCGACGCCGGTTCCCACGATCCAGACGCCGCTCGTGGTCGACGCCGCATCGGACTCGTCCACCGCCAATCGGAGGTCGGACTCCCACGCGCCGATCGAGAAGTCCCCGTCGGAACCGCCGGTCCCGCGGAAGTTGAACGTGAGCACCTGCCAACCGGCCTGTGACGCGATGCGGTCCGCGAGCTCAGGGAAGGTCAACGCGGAGGCGACGGACCCGCGCGGTGGGATCGGGAAGTCGTGGCAGAGCACGACGGCCGGGGCGTTCGCGCCCGACGACGGGCGCGCCCAGTACGCGGCGAGCGCCGTGCCGTCGGGGTGGGTGATGTGCTGGTCCACGTGGGCTCCTCGATCGAACCCCGGTATCCTGACCGGCCGTGCCGACTTCTGCGCTCCACGTTCCCGCATTCAAGGAATGGGCCGTCGTGGTCCACGCGCTGCTGCACGGCGAGCAGATCCTCGACGTACGCAAGGGTGGCCTGCGCGAGGAGGGCCGTCACTTCTCGGTCCAGGCGACTCGCGTCTGGCTCTACCCCACCGTCGAGCATCAGCAGCCCGAGCTGGTCAAGCCCGCCTACCGGCGGTGGGTCGATGCGACCGAGGCCGACGCACCACCCGAGCGGGCGATTCGCGTCGAGGGGTTCGCGGACATCGTCGGAATCGCAACCGTGACCGACGCCGCGGTCCTCGACGCGATCGACGGCAAGGTCGTGTGGTCCCGTGAGTACGTCGAGAGCCGGTTCCGGTGGAAGTCACGCGATCCGCTGCACCTGCTCGCGTTGCGGGTGCACCGCCTGGTGGAGCCGGTGACCGTCCCGTTCCGCGACGAGTACGGCGGCTGCACCTCCTGGGTGGACGTCGCCGGGCTCCCGGATCCCGACGCCGTGGCGAGCGTTCCGGCGCTGTCCGACACCGCGTTCGAGGCCCGGCTCAAGGGCGCCGCGGATGCCCTACCGGGCGGGTTCTCGCCGCCCGTTCCCCTCCCCTCCTAGCGGGCACCCGAAGGGTGGGCGAGCGACCGCATCACCTTCCCCGCCGTTGCGAGATCGCCCTGGAGCGCCGCCAACCGGTGTTCCCGCGACCGGCCCGGGTAGTGGTTGATCCGCGGCTGGTCCGCGCGGTCCGCCGCGATGCTGTTCCACGAGCGGTCGAGATAGTGGGTGCGCGACCGCATCCGGGAGCGCCGGACCGGCTCGACGCGAGGCTCGAGCGAGTAGCCGAGGCCCTCGATCAGCGCTGCGTTCTCCCACCACTTGTGGTCGAGGTAGGTGACGTTGGCCCAGATCTCGTCGAGGAACCGCAGCACCCGCCGGTGCCGTCGGAGCACCCAGACACCGGCGTTGGGGATCTCCTGGCCCTCGTAGGTGTGGGCCACGAGTCCCATCAGCGCGCGAGGTCCGAGCTCGTCGGCAATGTCGAGCGTCGGGTCCACGATCGCGGCGTCGGCATCCACCCAGAGGACGAGGTCATGATCCGCGAGCAGCCCGCGGATCAACGGGATCTTGCTCCATGCGGGTGGTCGCTCCGGCGTCGTCAACTCGGTCCGCAGATCGAGGTCGTAGCCGTGCCGCTCGGCGTAGAACCGGAAGGTCTCGCCCGAGAGTGCGAGCAGCTCTCCATGGGGGCCGGCTCCGATCGAGCAGAGGGCCTTGCGCACGATCAGGCCGGGCGGTAGCCGCGGTTGCGCGCCTCGGCCGGGGTGTCGGGAGCGAAGCCGGCGAACTGCTCCGACGCCATCAGCTCGTCGACGGCGTCGCCGTCGACCTCGGGATCGTCGAGGTCGTAGTAGCGCTGGGACCGCTTGTCCCCGACGTAGCGGAACTCCTCGAACTTGGTCGGTCGCGTCATGGGGACCGAGCCTACGCGTCGAAAACGGAACGACCGGCTTGTACCCTTGCGCCGTGGATCACCGGGTCGACGAGTCTCCCGCGCCGACCACAGCACCTTCGCCCTCCGGCGCGCCGGAGCACCGGTTCTCCTACCAGCCGGCGCTCGACGGGATCCGGGCGCTCTCCGTGCTCGCGGTGATCGCGTACCACTACGGCTACCACTGGGCCAAGGGCGGCTTCCTCGGCGTGGACGCCTTCTTCGTGCTCTCGGGATACCTCATCACGACGCTGCTCGTGCTCGAGTACCGGCGGGGCCGGGGGATCGGGCTCATCGCGTTCTGGGGCCGGCGCGCCCGACGCCTGCTTCCGGCGCTGTTCCTGGTCCTGATCTTCGTGGCGCTCTACACCCACCACTACGTGGTTCCCTGGGAGCGAGCCGGGATCCGCAACGACGGCATCGCGAGTCTCTTCTACGCCGCGAACTGGCGGTTCGTGATCGACCAGCAGTCCTACTTCACGCTCTTCTCCGCCGCATCCCCGCTGCGGCACACGTGGTCGCTCGCGATCGAGGAGCAGTTCTACATCGTGTGGCCCCTGATCGTGCTGGGCTGCCTGCGCCTCGCCAAGGGCTCGACCCGACTCCTCGCGGGCGTGTGCACGGCCGGCGCGCTCGTCTCGATCCTCCTGATGGCCACGCTGTACCAGGTCGGCGATCCCTCACGCGCCTACTACGGCACCGACACGCACGCCCACGCGCTGCTCATCGGCGCGTTGCTCGCGCTGGTGCTGCTCGCGTGGACCCCGTCGGCGCGCTGGCGCCGAATCGTGAAGGTGGTCGGACCGCTCGCGCTCGTCGCGATGTTCGTCGCGTGGTGGCAGGTCTCGGACGTCGCGTCGCTCTATTACCACGGCGGCTCCGCGGTGTTCGCGATCGTCGTGGCGCTCGTCATCTCCGCGTCGATGACCGGGGGCCCGACCCGAGCGGCCCTCGCCTTCGGTCCACTCCCGTGGATCGGTCGCCTCTCCTACGGCCTCTACCTGTGGCACTGGCCGATCATCGTGTGGATCGTCCCGACCCGGCTCCACGTGGGGACGACGACCCTGAACCTCGTCCGGCTCGGTCTCACGTTCGCGATCGCCACCGCGTCGTACTACGTCGTCGAACTGCCGATCCGGCAGGGGTGGCAGCGGCGGACGCGCCGGCGAGCGATCGTCTGGATCGCGCCGATCGGGATCGCCGTGACCGTCGTCGCGATCATGGCGTCGACCGCGGGGGCGACCCCGCCACCGAACTACCTCTGGGCGTCGGGCGATCCGCTGTTCTGCGGTCCGCCCCGACCCCAGGACGCCCGCGCCGCGCGGGCCGAGCAGCGCCGACTCGGCCCCCTCCACCTCCCGAGACGCGTCGAACATCAGCGGATCCTGCTCATCGGCGACTCGACGGCGTGCAGCCTCTGGATCGGCCTCAGCCAGGTCGGGCCCGCGAGCGGGGTCGAGGTCGACCAGGGCTCCGTGTTCGGCTGTGGCATCGCCAGCGGCGAGATCACGACCACGCGCAACGAGCAGATCACGCCCCATTCCGAGCGGTGTCCCGAGATGGTGGACCGGACGCTGCGGGAGTCGCTGGGGCGTGCCCGCCCGGATCTGGTGCTCTGGATGAGCATCTGGGAGAAGTCCGACATCATCCAGGACGGCAAGACCCTCGTGAGCGGGACACCGGCCGGTGATCGCGCCATGCTGTCCCGGATGGACGACGCCCTGCGCCGAGTCACGCGCGGCGGCGCCAAGGTCGCGCTGATCACCGTGGCCCCCGCCGCCCCCAACGACGCACAGGGCACCCAGCAGACCTCGACCGCAGTGGAGGACGCGAGCTACCTCCGGCTGCGATCGATCGACCTCCGTTTCGCCAAGCGCCATCCCGACCAGGTCACGGTGATCGACCTGGCATCGCAGCTCTGCCCCGAGGGTCCGCCGTGCCCCGAGTTCGTCCACGGCCACCGCCCCCGCCCCGACGGGCGCCACTTCGACCCTGCGGCCGCCACCCGGGCCAGCCGGTGGATCCTGCGGCAGCTCGCGAAGATCGAGCAGTGACCGCCGCCGTCCCCACCGCCGACGAGCGGCGGTCCTCGGGGGTCGCGACCCGGGTCGTCCCGATGCTCGTGACGCTGCTGCCGGCGATCATGATCGGCGTCGGCGGATGGGTGCACCGCTGGACCGACGAGGACGCGTTCATCAACTTCCGGATCGTCGACCAGGTGATGGCCGGACACGGTCCTGTGTTCAATGCGGGTGAGCGGATCGAGACCTATACGAGCGCGCTGTGGCTCGGGATCCTCGTCGCCGGCAAGGCGACGCTCGGCTTCGTGATGGGCCTCGAGTGGATCTCGGTGCTGCTCGGCCTCGCGGCGGCGATCGCGGCGTTCGTGATCGCCGCGCGCGCCGGCCGGTACCTGCACGAGCCCGATCGCCTCGTCGTGCCCGTCGGGCTCGTGGCCGTCGCCGCGGTGCCCGTGATGTGGGACTTCGCGACGTCGGGCCTCGAGATGAGCCTCGTCTGGCTCTGGATCGCATGCAGCTGGCTGGCGCTCGTGCGCGTCGCGCGCGACCCGACGCCGAGCACGGCGGCCCGGCGCTGGTCGCTGGTCGCGATCGGCCTCGGGCCGCTCGTCCGACCCGAGCTCGGTCTCATGATGGTGAGCTTCCTCGCGGCCTGGATCGTCCTGGCGTCGCCGCGCCGGGTCGTGCGGGACCTCGCGATCGCGCTGGCGGTCCCCGTCGCGTACCAGATCTTCCGGATGGGCTACTTCGCCAGCCTGGTCCCGAGCACCGCGCTCGCGAAGGACTCCGGTGGCCTGCACGCCCACCAGGGCTGGAACTACCTGAAGGACCTCGTCGGCGCCTACCAGCTCTGGATCCCGTTGCTCGTGATCGCGGTGGTCGTCGTGGCGCGCGCGGTGGAGATCCGCGACCGGCGCCTCGTCGTCGCCTGCGGCGCGCTCATCGTGGCCGCGATGGCCGACACCGCCTACATGGTCCTGACCGGCGGCGACTACATGCACGGGCGCCTCCTGCTCCCCGCGCTCTTCGCCGTCGCGGTGCCCGCGACGGTCGGTCTGCGCACGGTGCCACGCGCGCGACCGTCGGCGTGGAAGCTCGGTGCGATCGCGGTCACGGTCGTCTGGTCGGTCGTCATCGTCACGACCGTCCGCTACCCGGCCCCGCACGAGACGTTCGGGCTCACCGACATCGCCGACTGGCGCCAGGTGCTCGGCGGCAAGATGTTCCACCACCCGGGCAAGGGCATCACGGTCTCGCCCTACGAGATCCACGCCATGTACGAGGACGGCGCACGCGGCTTCATGCGGATCCTCGACAAGAAGCCCCGGCCGGGCAAGGACCCCCACCGGCTCGCGGTGATGATGGGGTCGATCGGCCTGCCCGCGTGGATCGCGGGACACGACGTGTTCATCGTCGACATCGGCGGCCTCGCCGAGCCGCTCGCGGCCCGCACGACGCCGATCGAGGACCGACCCGCCGGCCACCGCAAGCAGGTGAACGACCAGTGGTACTGGGCCCGCTTCGGCACCGCGACCGGCGACGCCAAGACCCAGGCCGCGCGCCGGGCGCTGCAGTGCCAGCCCGTCAAGGGCCTGATCGACGCGATCGACGAGCCGCTGACACCCGGGCGCTTCCTCTCGAACCTGTGGCACGCCACGCCCTACACGCTCATGCACATCCCGAAGAGCCCGATCGTGGCGGAGCGCAAGTACTGCTGAACCCGCCGGGACGCGAAGTGGCGGGAGTGCCGAAGCACTCCCGCCACCCGCTCACACGTGTTCCCGTCACGGGCGACGCTCGGGTGGGACCAGCCCCCGAGCCCGGGACGGCGGTGCAGCGGTGGGATTCCGCCAGACGGTCCTTCGAGTACCGACCTTCCTAGGAAGTTCCTAGCGGCCGCGCACCTCCAGGGTCCCATGTTGATCATGCATGTATGGACCACCTCCTTTCCCTGGTAGGGGAAATTCGTAGCAGGTCCGGAGGGGCTCCGGCGGCAGTTTCCGCGCACAATCCGATGACGATCACCCCTCGGTCGGGTCGGCCTCCCCGCCTACCGCGCCGATGAAGCGCAGGTAGTCCATCTGGCAGCTCATGACCGCTTCGACCTGCTCGGGCAGGTACGACTCACCCGTCGCGGCGCACCGATCGAGGATGAACCGCACCACCTCGTCGGTGGAGAAGACCACCGGGACCTCCGCCGCGGCCCGCGCGCCGTTGTGCGCGGCACCCCGCTCGCGCAGGAACTCCATCTGCGCCTCGATGATCCGCTCGGCGTCCCGCTCGGTCAGCGTGGCGGCGGTGAGATCGTCGAGATGGGTGACGACCCAGGCGAGCGCGTCGTCGGGGTCGAAGACCGCGTCGGGTGGGTCCTCGCTCAGCCGTGCCGCCTCACGGAACACCAGCCCGGCCGCGATCGCCAAGACGAGCCCCGCGACGACGAACACCACCACCCAGGTCACGAGTCGCGTGATCCCTCGTCATCACCGTTTCGACGCGCGCCTCGCGCGGTCCTCGGCGCGTCTCGGGTGCGCGAAGCGGCGGGACGAGTCAAATGCCGATGCGCTGGGCGAGGAGCTCGCGGTGGTACGTGGCGTCGCCGAGGAGGATCTCCGAGGACTTCGCGCGCTTGAAGTACAGATGCGCGTTGTGCTCCCAGGTGAACCCGATTCCGCCGTGGATCTGGATGTTCTCCGCCGCGGCGTGGAAGTAGGCATCCGAGCAGTACGCCTTGGCCAGTGACGCGACGACCGGCAGCTCGTCGTTGTCCTCCGCCGCGGCCCACGACGCGTAGTACGCAGCCGACTTCGCCGACTCGATCTCGAGCAGCATGTCCGCGCACTTGTGCTTGATCGCCTGGAACGAGCCGATGGGCCGGCCGAACTGCACGCGGTCCTTGGCGTACTGGACCGACTCGTCGAGCACGAACTGGCCGCCGCCCACCATCTCGTTGCACAGGCCGACCGCCGCCTGGTCGAGCGTCTTGGAGAGGGCCGCCCATGCTGCTCCCGCCGTTCCGAGGAGCTGCGCCTCGACGCCGTCGAACTCGAGCTTGGCCTGCTTGCGCGTCTGGTCCATGGTGGCGAGCGGCGTGCGCGTGAGCCCGGCCGCGTCTCCGGTGACCGTGTAGAAGGAGATTCCGTCCTCGCCGCTCGTCCCCGCGGCCCGGGCCGCGACGACGACGAGGTCGGCAGTGTGGCCGTCGAGCACGAACATCTTCGTGCCGGTCAGCGTCGCGGTGTCACCCGACCCCGACGCCTCGAGCGTGACGCCGGACGCGTCCCACTTCCCGTTCGGCTCGGTGAAGGCCAGGGTCGCGATCGTCTCGCCGCTCGCGATCCCGGGCAGGAGCGCGGCCTGCTGGTCCTCGGTCCCGGCGTTCATGATCGCATTGGCCGCGAGCACGACGGTGGAGAAGTACGGCGCGCAGAGCAGCGCCCGCCCCATCTCCTCGAGGACGATCCCCAGCTCGACCCACGTGAAGCCCTGCCCGCCGTAGGCCTCGGGGATGTGGAGGCTCTGGAGGCCGAGCTCGTTGGCCATCTGCGACCACACCGCGGGGTCGTAACCCTCGGTGGTCTCCATCAGGCGGCGGACCTCGGTCTCGGGGCTCTTGGCCTCCAGGAACTTCCGCACTGCGTCACGCAGCTGGTCCTGCTCTTCGGAAAAGGCGAAGTTCACGAGGGTTCCTTCCTCAGACGGGGCGCACGCCCGGGCCGGGGGCCCACACGCGGAAATCCATACGGCGCGGGGACGGTACTTGACCCGTTCGGCGAGCCGCCAACGCCGGGCGCCGGGCGCCGCCCCCCGGGGCCGTGGTCACAGCGCAGGACTAGCGTCGCGGCCGTGGCGGCCCATTACGAGACCTCGGACCTGCGGATCGACAAGTACGTCGTCGGCCCGTTCGAGAACAACGTCTTCGTGGTCCGGGACAAGGGATCGGGCGAAGCGCTCATCATCGACGCGGCCAACGAGCACGACCTCCTCCTCGGGCTCAGCCGGGCCACGGGCGTGCGGCGGGTGCTCACCACCCACGGCCACTGGGACCACATCCAGGCCGTGACCGCGCTCCGGGACGCCGGCATCGAGGTCGGGATCGCCACCGCGGACGCCGCGATGCTGCCGAGCTATGACTTCACCATCCCCGACGACGACGTCCTGAGCGTCGGATCCACCCGCCTGCGGGCGATCCACACCCCCGGCCACACGCCGGGATCCACGTCGTTCCTGGTCGAGGGGCACCCGATCGTGTTCAGCGGGGACACGCTCTTCCCCGGGGGGCCCGGCAACACCTCGTTCGAGGGGGCCAGCTTCGACGAGATCGTCCGGTCCATCGACCGGCGGCTCTTCACCCTCCCCCCGACACGCTCGTCCTGCCCGGTCACGGGCTCGACACCACCGTCGGCACCGAGCGGCCGAGCCTCGACGCCTGGATCGAACGGGGCTGGTGAGCGATGCGGTGTAACGAAGCGGTCACCGGGGGAACGATGTCCCCGATGTCCCCGATGGCTCCGTCCGACGTCTGGCTCGCGCCCGTCCGCAACCAAGTGTGGGTCGCCGCGCGCTTCGGGTACCGGTAGCCACCTCATGCCGACGCCTCGCCCCTCGCTCACCATCGCCGGCGCGTGTGCCCTCATCGGCGAGGCCGGATTCGGGACCTGCCCGCCCGGCGTCGGGTTCGAGCTGGAGTGGTTCGTCGCCCGCGACGGTGTCCCCGTCACCGATCGCGCCACGATCCTCGACGCCGTCACGACCGGTGGCCGCCTGCCGCACGAGAGCCGGATCACCTTCGAGCCCGGTGGCCAGCTCGAGGTGAGCACTCCGCCCTCCCCCGACGGCCCGACGGCCGTGGCCCGCGCGGCCGAGGACTCGCTCGTCGTGCGCGCCCGGCTCGCCGCGACGGGCATGGAGCTCGTCGCGGTCGGGCTCGACGCGGGAGGACCGCGCGAGCGCGTCGCCGAGGAACCGCGGTACGCGGCGATGGCGAGCTACTTCGAGCAGCTGGGCAGCGCCGGGGCCACGATGATGTGCGGCACCGCGTCGCTGCAGGTGAACGTCGGCTTCGACAGCGACATCGACGCGCACTGGATCTACGCGCACGACCTCGCCCCCGTCCTCGGCGCGATGTTCGCCCACTCCCCGCTGGTCGACGGCCGGCCGAGCGGGTGGCAGTCGAGCCGGCTCGCGGTCTGGGCCGCGCTCGAGCCGCGCCGGACCGCGCCGGTGCCGACGAGCCCGGGCGCCCGCAACGCGTGGATCCGGTACGCGCTCGACGCCCCGGTGATGTTGATGCAGCAGCGCGCCGACTGCGTGGTGCCCACGCCGGTCCCGACCCTCCGGGAATGGATCGAGCACGGTCACGACGGCTCGTTCCCGGACGCCGAAGACGTCGCCTACCACCTCACCACCCTCTTCCCCCCGGTGCGACCCCGCGGCTGGATCGAGCTCCGGGTGCTGGACGCGTTGCCCGAACCGTGGTGGCGGGTCGCGGCCGCCGTCACCGTCACCGCACTGTCGGATCCCGGCGTGCGGGCAGAAGTCGCGCCCCGACTCGCCGAGACCCGCGACCGATGGCTCCTCGCCGCGTGGCGCGGGGTCCACGAGGGCTGCCTGCGGACCGCGGCCGAGGCCGTCCTCGCCGCGACACTCCCGGCCCTCGAAGCCGCGGGGTACGAGCCCGGACTCGTGGTCGCCGCGCACGAGTTCGCCGAGCAGTACCCGCGACAGGGCCGCTCGCTCGCCGACGACCGACTCGACGAATGGCACGCGACCGGCGCACTCGGTCCGGACCCCGAGCCGCTCCCCACCGCGAGCCGATGACGCCCGCCACCGCACGCGCACTCGCCGACGCGCGCGCCCGGACCCTCGCCGTGCTGGCGCCGCTCACCGACGAGCAGCTCCGGGCGCAGCACTCGCCGCTGATGTCGCCCCTCGTATGGGACCTCGCGCACATCGCGCACTACGAGGAGCTGTGGCTGCTGCGCGAGCTGGGTGCCGGCGAGGCGACCGACCCGCGCTTGGACGACATCTACGACGCGTTCCGTCACCCGCGTGGCGAGCGCCCGGACCTGGACCTGCTCGGGCCGGAGGCGGCGCGGGCGCTCGGCGACGCCGTGCGAGCGCGGGTCCTCGCGACGACGGCGCCCGCGGCCGGTGAGCGGACCGACGCGTTGCTCCACAACGAGTTCGTGCACGGGCTCGTCGTCCGCCACGAACACCAGCACATCGAGACGATGCTCGCCACGATGCAGCTCATGAGCTCGGGGGTCCCCGGCGCGGCCGGCACCGGTCCGGGTCGACGCGGCGCCGCTGGACTCGTCGGCGCCGAGGTGCTCGTCGCGGCGGGCCCCTTCGTCATGGGAACCGACGACGACCCGTGGGCGTACGACAACGAACGGCCCGCGCACGCCGTGGACCTGCCGGCCTTCCTCCTGGACGCGGCCCCGACCACGAACGGCGAGTACCGCGAGTTCGTCGACGCGGGCGGCTACGACGACCCCGCGGTCTGGACCGACGCCGGTTGGAAGTGGCGCCAGAGCGAGGAGCTCGCGCATCCCCAGTTCTGGTCGCGCCACGGCGACGACTGGGTGCGGCGCCGGTTCGGCGTGGTCGAGCCGCTCCCACCGCTCGAGCCCGTCCAGCACGTCTGCTGGTACGAGGCGGACGCGTATGCACGCTGGGCCGGCAAGCGGCTGCCGACCGAGGCCGAGTGGGAGAAGGCCGCGAGCTGGGATCCGGGCGCCGGCACCGGCGTCAAGGCACGCCATCCCTGGGGACCCGAACCGCCCGACCGCGCGGACCGCGGCGCTCGCCGGGTCCACGGCCCGGTGGGGCCCCGACGAGATCGGTGCGCACCCGGCCGGCGCGACGCCGAGCGGCATCGTCGACCTCCTCGGCGGCGTGTGGGAATGGACGGCCTCCGACTTCGGCGGGTACCCCGGCTTCCGGAGCTTCCCCTACCGGGAATACTCCGAGGTGTTCTTCGGCCACGAGTACAAGGTGCTCCGGGGCGGTTCGTGGGCGACCCACCCGCACGCGGTGAGCACCACGTTCCGCAACTGGGACTACCCCATCCGCCGACAGATCTTCGCCGGCTTCCGCTGCGCGCGGGACCTCTGATGTGCCGCCACCTCGCGTATCTCGGTCCACCCCGGCCCGTCCGCGCGCTCACGGTCGACGCGCCCCACTCGCTCTGCTCCCAGGGCCGGGCGCCCCGGGAGATGGTCGTGGCCAAGGACAATCCCGACGGCTGGGGCGTGGCCTGGTGGGAGCCCGGGACCGGGACGCCCCGCCGCTACCGCACCACCACGAAGATGTGGGAGGACCACGGTTTCGCCGACGGCGAACAGCCGGCGGTGGCGCTGCTCGGCGCGGTGCGCAAGGCGTCGCCGCACACCACTCTGCGGGACGTCAACAACGCGCCCTTCCTCGCCGACACTCGGATCGGACCGGTCGCGTTCTCACTCAACGGGCACGCGTTCCACGCGTCGTGCGAGGGTCGCATCCGCGCCGCGCTCCGGCCCGACACGTCGCTCACCGGCGACACCGACTCCGAGGTCCTCTTCACACTCGTGCGCGAGCGGATCGACGCCGGCGCCGATGCCGCCGCCGCGGTCGCCGCCGTGCACCACGTGATCGGTCCGGGGCCCGACGTCTACGTCAACCTGCTGCTCGTCACGGCCGACCGGATCGTCGCCACGACCTGGCACCACACGCTCTACGCCGATCACGGGAACGGGTGGACGACCATCTCCTCGGAGCCCATGGACGCGGTGGCGTCGTGGCGTCGCGTCCCCGACGCGAGCCTCGTCGACGCCACCGCCGGCGCGCTCACCACGACCCCCCTGGAGGCCCTCCGATGACCGACACCGCCGTCCGCGTCGACCGGCACCTGGCCCCCGAGGACCTCGGGACGGCGCTTCGCGCCGACGCACACCGGGGCCTCACCTCGACGCCGAAGGACCTGCCACCCAAGTGGTTCTACGACGACCGCGGATCGGACCTCTTCGACCAGATCACCCGACTGCCGGAGTACTACCCGACCCGCACCGAGCGGTCGATCCTGGATGCACGCGCGGGGGAGATCGCGGCGCGCAGCGGAGCCGACACGCTCGTCGAGCTGGGCTCGGGCACGTCCGAGAAGACCCGGCTCCTGCTCGACGCCTTCACCGCCGCCGGCCGGCTCGACGCGTTCGTGCCCTTCGATGTCTCCGAGGCGACCCTGCGCGACGCGGCCGCCGCCGTCGCCCGCGAGTACCCGGGCGTCGGAGTCCGTGCCGTCGTCGGCGACTTCGAGCGCCACCTCGAGCAGATCCCCGTCGGCGGAAACCGACTCGTGGCGTTCCTGGGCGGCACGATCGGCAACTTCGCACCGGCGCCCCGTGCCGCGTTCCTCGCGTCGCTCGCCCGGACGCTCGCACCGGGCGAGACGCTCCTGCTCGGCACCGACCTCGTGAAGGACGCCGACCGGCTCGTGCGCGCCTACGACGACGCCGCGGGGGTCACGGCCGCCTTCAACAAGAACGTGCTGCACGTCCTCAACCGCGAGCTCGGGGCCGGCTTCGATCCCGACGACTTCGACCACGTCGCGCGCTGGAACGCCACCGACGAGTGGATCGAGATGCGGCTGCGCGCCCGCCGGGAGCTGCTCGTCGACGTCCCCGGCCTCGCGCTGACGGTTCCCTTCGCGGCCGGGGAGGAGATGCGGACCGAGATCAGCGCCAAGTTCCGACGGGCCCGCATCGAGTCCGAGCTCGCCGCCGCCGGGTTCGCGCTGGTCGAGTTCTGGACCGATCCGCAGGACGACTT
Organism: uncultured Acidimicrobiia bacterium; assembly: GCA_963801105.1. Classification (GTDB taxonomy): domain Bacteria; phylum Actinomycetota; class Acidimicrobiia; order IMCC26256; family JAENVU01; genus JAENVU01. The sequence goes on along the minus strand of CAWDDH010000003.1, from coordinate 1,485,723 downwards.
CGCACTCTCGCTCGCCCGCCGCACCGGAGAGTGACGCGGCCGCGGTCCCGCGGGCCGCGTGCGTGCGACGGCTACGGTGCGGCCCGTGGGGCGATCAGTGGTGCGCAACTCCGCGCGGGTGACGACGGTCGTCTTCGCGCTGGTCCTGGTCGCCTGTGGGACCGGCTCGAACCGGGCGGACACGCCGCGCGTGGCTGCCGACCACGCCGGTCGGGCACAGGACGCGAAGGACGCGACCCAGGTGCTCGGCAACTCGGTCACCCGGGGGACCACGATCTCGGTCTCGCCCTACGAACGGAAGGCCTTTCTCGAGGTCGCGCTCGCGCCCGCGGTCGCGACGTCGGCCCCACCGGTCCTCAGCCGGTGGACGCGGAGCCCTCGCCTGCGGATCAGCGGCGACCCCACGCCCGAGGACCTGCGCCGGCTGGCCGACGCGATCACGAGCTGGAGCGTCATCACCGGCCTTCACATGACGGCCGGCACGGGTCGCGGCGACATCATCATCCACTTCGTGCCGCGTGCCGACTTCGCCGAGGTTCTCCACGTCGAGAACGTCGATCCGACCGCCGTCGGGCTCACCCGGCTGCGCTTCGATCCCGAGCGGCCCGGCACCATCGACGGTGGAGTGATCGTGATCGCCGACGACGATCTCCAGGTGTCCCGCAACCGCACCATCGCGCACGAGCTCGGCCACGCCGTCGGCCTCCAGCACTCGACCTGCGCGTCGAGCCTCATGGACGGCTCGGCGGACGGCACACGGTCCGTCCGCTGGACGCCCACGCCGCTCGACGCCCGCATGGGGTCGCTGCTCTACGACCCGCGCCTCGCGCCGGGACTGCACGCCGACGTCGTCGGCGCGCGCCTCGTGCCCGACGCTCCGACCGGCGCCGCGTGCGACGCCGTCGACCTCGAGCTGGTGCGGGCGGCCGGCAGCGGCCGGCACTTCCTCTGCGAGCGCTCGTCGGCGACGGTGCGGCCCTGCACGGCCGACCTCTCCCGGGCGCCGAGCCTGCCCATCGATCACCCCGACGCGTGGACCGACGGCACCGCCCTCACCGGGCGCCGACCGGGGTGATCGGCCGGGGTCATGCCCGGCGCGACGGCCCGGCCGGACGGTCCCGAGTTTCCACTATCGCCGTAGTGCTATTACCATGGGGGGTCGTGACCGATCCCACCACGACCCCCGAACCCGTGCTCGAGATCACCGATCTGCACGTCGAGGCGGACGGCAACCCGATCCTGCGCGGGCTGACGCTGGCGGCCGCAGCCGGCGAGATCCACGCCCTCATGGGCCCCAACGGCTCCGGCAAGTCCACACTGGCCAACACGCTGCTCGCCAACCCGGCCTACACCGTGACGCGCGGGACCATCCGGTTCCTCGGCGAGGACATCACCGGCCTCTCGACCGAAGCACGCGCCGCGCGGGGCCTGTTCCTCGGCTTCCAGCACCCCGAGGCGATCTCGGGCGTGAGCGTGCTCAACTTCCTCCGTCAGGCGCTCGCGGTCCGCAAGGGCATCCCCGACCTGTCCGTCCTCGAGGTACGCATGGAGCTCATGCAGTGGATGCAGCGCCTCGGCATGGACGACGGGTTCACCCAGCGCTATCTCAACGAGGGGTTCTCCGGCGGTGAGCGCAAGCGGAACGAGATCCTGCAGATGGCGATGATGGAGCCCGAGTTCGCGGTGCTCGACGAGACCGACTCCGGACTCGACATCGACGCGCTCCGCACCGTCGCGGACGGCATCCAGGTCGTGCGGGCCGAGCGACCCGAGATGGGCATCCTGCTCATCACCCACTACCAGCGCATCCTGGCCTACCTCGCGCCCGACGTCGTGCACATCCTCCTCGACGGTCGCATCATCCAGTCCGGTGGGGTCGAGCTCGCGGCCCAGCTCGAGCAGGACGGCTTCGACAGCTTCCGGGACGCGGCGTAGGTCCGTGATGAGCCTCGACGTCGCCCGCATCCGCGCGGACTTCCCGATCCTCGGCCATGAGCAGGAAGGCCACCGCCTCGTCTATCTCGACAGCGCGTCGAGCGCCCAGAAGCCCGTCCAGGTGATGCACGCGATGGACGAGCTGATGGAGTACAGCTACGCGAACGTGCACCGTGGCGTGTACCGGATCGCCGAGGCCGCGACCGCCCGCTTCGAGGCGGCGCGTGCGTCCGTCGCCCGTTTCCTCGGCGCCGCGGAGGCCGCCGAGATCGTCTTCACCCGCAACGCCACCGAGGCGGTCAACCTCGTCGCCCACTCCTGGGCCCGCGCGCATCTCGCGGCCGGGGACGTCGTCGTGCTCACCGAGATGGAGCACCACGCCAACATCGTCCCGTGGCACATCCTCGCGGCCGAGCGGGGCATCGAGCTGCGCTGGGTCCCGATCACCGACGACTACCGGCTCGACCTCACCGACCTCGAGGCCACGCTGGACGGCGCCAAGCTGTTCGCGTTCACGGCGATGTCGAACGTGCTCGGCACGGTGACCGACGTGCCGGCCCTCGTGGCCGCGGGACGGGCGGCGGGTGCCACGATCCTCGTCGACGCGTCGCAGGCCGCTCCCCACCTCCCGGTCGACGTCCAGGCGTGGGGCGCCGACTTCGTGGCCGTCACCGCGCACAAGATGCTCGGCCCGTCGGGCATCGGCGCCCTGTGGGCCCGGCGCGAGCTGCTCGAGGCGATGCCGCCGTTCCTCGGTGGCGGCGAGATGATCCGCGACGTCCGCAAGGACGGCTTCACGACGAACGAGGTGCCCTGGAAGTTCGAGGCCGGCACCCCCGCCATCACCGAGGCGATCGGCTGGGCAGCGGCGATCGATTACCTCGAGGCCCTCGGAATGGACGCGGTGCACCGGCACGAGACCGAGCTCACCGGGTACGCGCTCGGAGCGCTCACCGAGCGCTTCGCCCAACGGCTCACCGTGTACGGACCCGCCTCGACCGATCACCGCGGCGGCGTGATCTCGTTCCTCTTCCCCGAGATCCATGCGCACGACGTGTCCCAGGTCCTCGACGAGGAAGCCGTCTGCGTGCGGGCGGGCCATCACTGCGCCAAGCCCCTGATGCGCGTGCTGGGAATCCCGGCCACGAGCCGGGCGTCGCTCTACGTGTACAACGACCGCGACGACGTCGACGCCCTCGTCGACGCCTTGGTCAAGGTCGAGAAGTTCTTCAGCCTCTGATCGTCCACCCCAACGTAGGATCGCACCGATGGCCGGACTCGAAGACCTCTACCGCGAGATCATCCTCGACCACTACCGCGCGCCGCGGAACCGCGGCGAGCTGCCGGTTCCGCCGGCGCACCGCGTCGAGGGCTTCAACCCGCTCTGCGGCGACGAGGTCGTGCTCTACCTGGTCGTGGAGGACGGCGTCGTCACCGACGTGAAGATCAGCGGGCAGGGATGCTCCATCAGCCAGGCCTCCACCTCGATGATGAGCGCGGCCGTCAAGGGCAAGCCGGTCGCCGAGGTGCGCAAGCTCATCCACGCCTTCAAGTCCCTCATGAGCATCCACGAGTCCAAGATCGGTGGCGACGGCGAGGACGTCGAGGTCACCGCGGACACCGGCGATGTCCGGCTGGGCGACCTCGAGGCGCTCCAGGGGGTCGTGAAGTTCCCGGTGCGGATCAAGTGCGCCACGCTCGCGTGGAACACCCTGGCCCAGGGGCTGGACGAGATCCCATCGTGAGCCCCTCACCCGTTCGGCGACGACGGCCGTGGGTCAAAGGTCACGAATAACGTTGCATTCGCGCAACGTGACCAATTTTGGTGGCGCCGTGCGGTTACGCTCGCGGTTCCAACCCGAAGGGAGCGGCATGACCGAGCAGACGACTGTGGCGCCTGATCTGGTGACGGCCATCGACGCGGCGCTCGAGCGTTTCGGCGCACGGGACCTCGTTTCGGGCTCGGAGGTCGTCGACTTCCTGCTCGACCTCCGCCTCACCGTGGTGAACAGCTCGGACCGAGCGATCGCCCAGCTCCTCGACGAGGAACGACAGCCCACCGCCTGAACGCCGGTGCACTGATCGACCCCGGACCGCCGGTACGCTGATCGGCTCCCCGAGGGAGATCCATGGAAGACCCCACACCCCCCGAATCCACCCGTCGCGACCGGCGAGCCCTGCACTCCTCACGCCGGCGCTGGCTCACGATCGCGCTCGTCGGTGCCGTCGGGCTCACCACGGCCGCCGGCGTGGCCGTCGCCGCTGTGAAGGCCGGCGACAGCGACGCCAACGCCGCCTCGACGGACCGAGCCGTCGCCACGTCCTCGTCGACGACCACGTCCTCGACCGCGCCGACCACCACGACGACCACGCTGCCCGCGCTGGTCCAGCCGCCGCAGGTGAACCTGCCCCCGGTCTCCTCCGCGCTCGGATCCGGCTCCGACCCGGCCGTCGTGCGGGCCTACCAGCAACGGCTCACCGACCTGCACTTCGATCCAGGCCCGGTCGACGGCAACTACGGGCAGGCCACCGCGTACGCGGTCGAGGCGGTCCAGAAGATCGTCGGGCTGCCCCGCACCGGGCGGATCGGCCCGGCCGAGGCGATGACGCTCGCGACGTTCCAGTACCCGCCGCCCCTGCAGCCGACGGGTGAGCCGAACCGCACCGAGATCGACATCACGAAGCAGGTGATCACGCTCTACGCCGACTACCAGGTGCGCCTGATCACGACCACCTCGACGGGCTCTGGTCAGCACTACTGCTACAACTCGCCGCGCGAGAACCCGACCCGCCACATCTGCGAGGTCGCGACCACACCGTCGGGTCGCTTCACCTACACCCGATTCGTCAAGGGTTGGGACAAGTCCCCGCTCGGCCAGCTCTACCAGCCGTACTACTTCAACGGCGGGATCGCCGTGCACGGCTACCCGTCGGTGCCGACGACGCCGGCGTCACACGGCTGCACCCGCATCCCCATGCACATCGCCGAGTACTTCCCGCTGCTCGTCAAGGTCGGCGACCCGGTGTACGTCTTCGGCGGTCAGCCGGCGCAGATCCTGTCGAGCACGCCCATCAGCCCGCCCCCGCCGACCACGGCGCCACCGGTGACCGTGCCCCCGGCCCCGCCGGCCGTACCGCCTGCGACCGAGCCGGTCCCGCCCGTCACGCCGCCCGCCAGCTGATCCCGGTCGGGGCTCAGAACCCGGGGTCCGCGAACGGGTCCTCCGACCCGGCGGTCCCCGGCGCGGTGACGCTCGTCGTCTCCAGACCGAGGTGTGCGGCAAGGCCGTCGTACCCCGTCTCCTCGAGCTCGTCGGCCAGCTCGGGCCCACCCGACGTCACGACCCGGCCGTCCATGAAGACGTGGACACGGTCCGGGCGCAGCTCGGTGAGCAGGCGCGCGTAGTGGGTGATCGCGAGCACGCCGAGGTCGCGCTCCTCGGTCATCGCCTCGATACGGCGGGCGACCTCGCGGAGCGCGTCCACGTCGAGGCCGGAGTCGATCTCGTCGAGCACGGCGAACCGGGGTGCGAGCAACGCGAGCTGCAAGGTCTCGGAGCGCTTCTGCTCGCCGCCGGAGAACTCGACGTTCACCCCTCGAGCCAGGAACTCGTCGCGGACGCCGAGCCGCGCCGCCTCGGCGTCGATGCGCGAGGCCGGCCCGGTGTCGTCGTCGGTCGCCGCGGTCACGACGTCGACCAGGCGCACCCCCGGGACCTCCACGGGATACTGGTGCGTGAGGAAGAGGCCGCGCCGCGCGCGTTCCCAGGTCGGGAGCCCGAGCAGCTCCTCCCCGTCGATCGTCACGGAGCCGGAGGTAACGGTGTAGTCGGCGCGTCCCATGAGGACGTGCGAGAGGGTCGACTTCCCGGACCCGTTCGGACCCATCAGAGCGTGGACCTCGCCCGAGGCGACCCGCAGGTCGACCCCGCGCAGGATCTCGACGCCGGCGACGGACGCATGGAGGTCGGTGATCGTCAGCTCGCTCATCGGAGGTACCTCACGGCAGGGTCACCATCACGTCGTCACCGTCGATGCGGACCGGGTAGACGGCGACCGGTCGGGTCGCGGGGAGCGTCCGGGCCTCACCCGACACCAGCGAGAACGTCGACCCGTGCTTCGGGCACTCGATCTCGCATTCGTCGGGCCAGACGTCGCCCTCGGACAGGGAGAAGTCGGCGTGGGAGCACTCGTCGTCCACGACGTACCACGCGTCGCTGTCGGCTGCGGCGACATGGACGACGCAGAGCCGGTGGCCGGCGGCGTCGAAGCGTCGCGCCGCGTCCGGGGCGACGTCACCCGTGGCGCAGATCCGGATCTCAGGCATCGGCGTCGTGGTGGAGATGCCCGACCTTCTCGTGCACGGCCCGGCGCAGCGGCGTGGCCAGCTCCGGGACGGGGAGACGGGCGAAGACGTCTTCGAAGAAGCCCAGCACGATGAGCCGTTCCGCGTCCTCCGGGCGCACCCCCCGACTCTCGAGGTAGTAGCGCTGGTCGTCGTCGATGGGTCCGACGGTCGACGCGTGGGAACACCGCACGTCGTCCGCCTCGATCTCGAGGTTCGGAATCGACTCGGCGCCCGCGCCCTCGGTGAGCACGAGGTTGCGGTTCGACTGGGTCGCCTCGACCTTCTGGGCGTCGGGGCGGATCCGGATGAGGCCGCTGTACACCGAGCGGGCGGTGTCCTCGACCGCGCCCTTGAACAGCAGGTCGCTCCGCGTGCGCGGCGCGACGTGGTCCTGGAAGGTCCGGAAGTCGTGCATCTGGTTGCCGTCGCCGAAGTAGACGGCGAGGAGGTCGCTCTCGGCGCCGGAGCCCCCGAGTCGTGCCTCGGTCCGGAGCCGGGCGTAGTCGCCGCCGAGCGCCACCGCGGACGACGACAGCCGGGCATCGCGGCCGAGGTGCGCCCGCTGCATGGCGAAGGACCACGTGCGCTCGCCGTACTCCTGGACCGAGACGTGACGCACGTGGGCGGCGTCCCCGATCGAGAGCTCGACGACCGCGTCGACCAGGTGCGCGATCCGAGGCGCCGACGCATGCCGCTCGAGCACCGTCACCTCACTCTCCTCCTCGGCCACGACGAGCGTGTGCGGGAAGGAGGCGAGACCGTCGCCGTCGGCCCAGTGCAGGATCACGATCGGCAGGTCGACGACGACCCGACGGGGAATGTGGACGAACGCCCCGCCGGCCAGGAACGCGTCGTGCAGCACCGTGAAGGCGTCGGCGGTCTCGGCCGACATCGCACCGAGCATCGGGGTGACGAGATCAGGGTCCGCGGTGGCGATCCCGCCGACCGTGACCCCCTGCGCCTCGAGCTCGGGCGACAGCTCGTGGTGCACGACGCGTCCGTCGCGTACCACGACGAGCGCGGCGTGCGCGCCCGCCTCGGCCGCGAACGGCCCGCCGCCCGGTGCCACGATCCCCTCCGGGGCGCCGAGCTCCTCGGCGGTGTGGGGTCGGAAGCGTTCGAGATCGAGCTGGTTCACCCGGGAGTATCGCCAGATCTCCTCGGTGTCGGTCGGCCAGACGAGCTCGTCGAGCTGCTCGGCCGCCGCCAACCGGCGCGTGTTCAGCCAGTCCGGGCCGCCCAACGCGCCCGCGGCGTCAACAGTGAATGCGTGACCCATCGAGACGGTGCTGCGGTCAGCCGACCGCACCCTCCATCTCGTCGGTCGGCTGCGATCGGAATCCCGGGTCGAGCACGGCATCGACCGCACCCTCCATCTCGTCGGTCGGCTGCGATCGGAATCCCGGGTCGAGCACGGCGTCATCCGACCGCACCCTCCATATTGAGCTCGATCAGGCGGGAGAGCTCGACCGCGTACTCCATCGGGAGCGTCTTCACGATCGGCTCGATGAAGCCGTTCACGATCATCGCGGTCGCCTGTTGCTCGGTGAGGCCGCGGCTCATCAGGTAGAAGAGCTGGTCGTCGCCGACCTTGGAGACGGTGGCCTCGTGGCCGATGCGAGCGTCCTGCTCGTCGATCTCCATGTACGGATAAGTGTCCGAGCGGGAGTCGTCGTCCAGGATCAGCGCGTCACAGCGCACGTGGCTCTTCACCGAGTGCGCGCCCTCCTCGACCTTCACCAGGCCGCGGTAGGTGGTGCGCCCACCGTCCTTCGAGATCGACTTCGAGTCGATGATCGAAGTGGTCTCGGGCGCCGCGTGGGTCATCTTGGCACCGGCGTCCTGGTGCTGGCCCGCACCGGCGTAGGCCACCGACAGCACCTCGCCGTGCGCCTTCGGGCCCGTCATGACGACCGCGGGGTACTTCATGGTCAGCTTCGAGCCGAGGTTGCCGTCGATCCACTCGACCGTGGCTTCGGCCTCGGCGCGCGCCCGCTTGGTGACCAGGTTGTAGACGTTCGGCGACCAGTTCTGGATCGTCGTGTACCGGATGTGCGCGCCCGGTTTCGCGATCAGCTCGACCACCGCTGAGTGCAGCGAGTCGGTCGAGTACACCGGGGCCGAGCACCCCTCGACGTAGTGCACCGACGCGCCCTCGTCGGCGATGATCAGGGTCCGCTCGAACTGGCCCGCGTTCTCGGCGTTGATCCGGAAGTAGGCCTGCAGGGGCATGTCGACGTGGACCCCGGGCGGCACGTAGATGAACGAGCCTCCGCTCCACACCGCGGAGTTCAACGCGGCGAACTTGTTGTCGCCCGGCGGGATGACCGTGCCGAAGTGCTCGCGCACGAGCTCCGGGTAGTCCTTCAGCGCCTGGTCCATGCTCGTGAAGAGCACTCCCAGACCCTCGAGGTCCTCGCGGTTCTTGTGGTACACGACCTCGGACTCGAACTGCGCCGTCACCCCGGCGAGGAACTTGCGCTCGGCCTCGGGGATACCGAGCTTCTCGTAGGTGTTCTTCATGCTCTCGGGAAGCATGTCCCAGTCCGACACCGAGCCACCCTCGGTCGGCTTCAGGTAGTAGTAGATGTCGTCGAAGTCGATGTCGGGCATGTTCTTCGCGAACCACTCGAGCATGGGCTTGCGCTCGAACCGCTTGAGGGCGTTGAGCCGGAACTTCTTCATCCAGGCCGGCTCGGACTTGTGGTCCGAGATCTCCTGGACGGTCAGCTCGTTGATGCCCTTGTGGGGTGTGTAGAGGTAGTCGTCGGTCGAATCGTGCCAACCGAGCTGGTACTTGCCGAGATCGATGCCTTTGACCGCCATGAGGGCGCTCCGTGGGTCGTCGGAACCGGCCGGGGGGAGGCCGGTATTTCCACTACGGCCATAGTAACAATCCCACCCCCCGGACGTCGACGGGTCGCCCGGGCTCAGCGCGTCCCGGACCCCGCGGCCTGGGTGCCGGACCCCTTCGGGGCGGTCGTCGTGGTGGTCGAGGACGTCGACGAGCTCGACGATGTGCCCTGGAGCGTCCGGATCTCGTCCAGGATCCCACCGAGCTTGGTGACCTGAGCCTGGTACTCGCCGAGGTCACCCGACTTCAGCGCCTGCTGGGCGGCGTCGTAGGCATCGCTGGCCTGCTGGAGGAGGTCGTCGAGCGTGGCCGATCCCGAGCCGTTCCCCGGGGTCGTGGTCGGGGGCGTCTGACCACCGTCCGGCGGCGGTGTACCGCTGCCGCCGAACTGCGGGAACTTCCTCAGTGCGGCGTCGATCGTGTCCCCGAAGTTGGCGGTGCCGTCGTAGTAGACGATCACGAATCGCAATGCCGGCTGGTCGCCGCTCTCGGACAGCACGTACAGCGGCTGGATGTACAGCAGCGAGTCCTTGACCGGGATGATCTGCAACGAGCCCTGCTGCACCCGCGAACCCTGCTGGTTGAGCAGCGAGATCTGCGTGCTGATCGAGTCGGTGTTGTTGATCGTGCGGTCCACCTGCACCGGCCCGGCGACGGTCAGGTCCTGGGGCATCGAGAACGCCTGCAGGCGCGGGCTCGCCGCGGGGTCGCCGTGGGCGACCATGAACGCCGAAAGGCGGTTCTGTCCGTTGCCCTTCGACACCGGGACGAACGGCCGGATGATGAGGAACTCCTCCTTGATCTGACCCGGCAGCCGGGTCAGGACGTAGAGGGGCTCGATGCGCTTGCCCGTGGACTGTGCGTTCTGGGGAGCGTTGGTCACCGCCGAGGTGTCCGATGCGCTCGATCCGGCCGCGGCGGGATCGGCCGAGACCTCCCACGCGTTGGCGCCGGAGAAGAACGTCGTCGGGCTCTGCACGTGGTACTGGCGGTACACGTCGGTCTGGACCCGGAACAGGTCCTGCGGGTAGCGCAGGTGGAAGCGGATGTCGCTCGGCATCTTGGCGAGGTCGGTGAAGAGGTCGGGGAACGCGGCGCGGTAGGCCTTGAGCACCGGGTCCTTGCGATCCGCGACGTAGAGGGTCACGGTGCCGTCGTACGCGTCGACGGTCGCCTTGACGGAGTTGCGGACGTAGTTGAACCGCTGACCCGCGAGCGATCCCTCGGTGGGGGACGTGCTCTGCGCGTACGGGTAGCGGTCGCTGGTGGTGTAGCCGTCGAGGACCCACACGAGGTGGCCGTCCTTGGACACGACCGGGTACGGATCCTGGTCGAAGGTCAGGAACGGCGCCGCCGTCTCCACGCGCTCGCGGATGTCCCGCCGGAAGATGATGCGGGTGGAGTCCTTGATCTGGCTCGAGATCAGGAGGTTCTGGTCGCCGAATTTCAAGGCGAACGCGGCGCGGCGCAACCACGAGGACAGGCCGACCCCGGCCGCGCCCTTGTAGCGGGTCGTCGCGTCGGCACCCTCGCGCGGGTAGTCGAACTCGGGCTGCTTCGCGCCGACGAGCGCATAGCTGCTCAACCGCTCGCCGAAGTAGAGCTGGGGCCGGGTGAGATCGAGCTTCCCCTTGCCGGGGATGTCCTTCAGGAAGTACGTGGGCTGTCCGGCGTCGGAGTTGTTGGCGGGTGACACCACCGCGCCGTAGCCGTGGGTGTACACGACATGACGGTTGACCCAGCTCTGCGAGGGGAGGTCGTCGCTGTTCAGCTCACGCGCCGCGATGAGCACCTGGCGCAACTGCTGGTCGACGATGTAGCGGTCGGTGTCGGCGTTCACGAACTTGTAGTACGTCTGCAGGCTTTGGAACTGCTGGAAGTCCTTCTCGATCGCGTCGTGGTCCCACAGGCGCGCGTTGCCGATCGTCTGACTGTTGTCGGTGAGGTCCGCGGGCGTCAGGTTGGTCCGGTAGTCGAAGTTGGTCGCGTCGATGCCGCTGAGGTCGAACGCGGCCCGCGTCGCCTCGATGTTGCGCGCGATGTAGGGCTTCTCCTTGGCGAGCTCGTTCGGGTTGACGAAGAACTGCTGGTAGACCGCGGGCACGATCGTCCCGATGACGAGGGCCACGAAGCCCCAGAGTCCGACCGCGATGACCGGCAGCACCCAGCCCCGGCGCCAGATGTTCCACACGAACAGGCCGGCCGCGACGACCGAGATCACCATGAGCAGGTTGAGCGATGGGAGCTGCGCGGCGACATCCGTCTTGCTCGCACCCTCGACGAAGCCTCGGGTCGAGAAGTCCAGCTCGTAGCGGGCGAAGTAGTACTGCACGGTCTTGACCAGCGCCATCAGCGCGAGCACCACGGACAGGTGCGCCTTGACCTGGGGCGTGACCCGCTGGAACGGCGCCTGGAACCGGATCCCGCCGTTCAGGTAGTGCGCGATCGCGGTGATGATCAGCACGATGATCAGGCCCGCGAACAGCCAGTCGAACACGAAGGTGAGGAACGGCAACCGGAAGACGTAGAAGCCGACGTCCTTGCCGAACTGCGGGTCCTTCACCCCGAAGGACTGTGAGTGGGTGAACAGGATCCAGCGCTGCCACTCGCCGGCAGCCGTCGCGCCCGCGAGGAGGGCGAAGATCAGCGAGACGATGATCCGGATGCGACCCGAGTACGGCGCCACGGTCTGCTGGTACCGCAGCAGCATCTCGTCCTCGGGGCCGAGCGCGCGGGTGCGGGGCGCGAGCCGGTCCGCGATGGCCAGACTGAGGAACATCATCACGAAGAAGATCGCGGTGAAGACGGCGGCGGGGAGCAATCGCGCCCAGAGGAGCGCCCGCCAGGTGTCGCCCCGGCCGATGGAGTCGAACCAGAGGTACTCGGTGTAGAAGCCGGCGAGGCCGCGGGCCGACAGGAACAGTGCGATCAGCACCCCGACCAGGATGATCATCCACGGTCGGATCCGGAACCGACCCTCGCGACTTCGACGTACCGGGGGAACGCGCATCGGGGGGAGCCTAGAAGGCCGCGCTCACTCCGACCGCGCGCCCGTCACCAGACGGGGACGAGCAGGCACCGGCACCCAGGGTGGGCGGGCGGGTGCGGCTGGCCGGTGGGGAACGCATCGCCCCGTACGGTCGGCTCCAGCGCGTTGTCGTCGCAGTCCGGGCAGGTGCCCTCGACGCTCGGGACCCACCGGAGGGTCTGTCCGGCGGGGGCGGCGTCGTACACGCCGAGCGCCCAGGCCGCCGCGAGCGTGTCGTCGACCACCGCGTCGAGCTCCTGACCCTTGAACTCGCGATAGCGCGCCCCGAGCCGCTGGGTGACGGCTTCGCCCTCGCCGGCGTGGTCGATCGCGTCGACGAGTCGGGACCGCAGCCGCTCGACCATCGCGGCCGCGAGACGGTCGACCATCGCGCCCGGCGCGGCGGCGCCGGACCGGCCACCGATCGCGGCCCGCCCGCCGTTGAACGCGGCGTCGACCGGCGCGCGCATCGTGGCCACGAGCACCCGGATCTGCTCGCCGGCCTCGGGCAGCACCGCGGCCGCCTCGGGCGCGCCCTTGACCGTGCGGATGCGATCGAGCACGTCGTTCTGCTCGTCCTGGAGGGCCCGCTTCACCTTGCGGCCGAGCTCGCGTCGCAGCGGGGTCACGACGGCGGCGCGCGCGTCGCGCGCCTCGTCATCGGTCACCGGGCCCGAGATCGTGACCACGGGCTCCGCGTCGGGGTCGGGATCGCCGGTCCCGGTCACGAGGTCGATCACGACCTCCGCGCCGGCCGGTGCGTCCGCCTCGGCGCCGCTCGACACCGCAGCGGGCTCGGGTGCGGGCTCGGGTTCGGGCGTGGCCGCCGGTGCGGGCGTCGCCTTGGGCTTCGCCTTCCCGCGGGGCTTCGGCGCCGCCCTGGCCTTCGCCGGCTCGGCCTCGGGTGCCGGTGCGGGCTCGGACGCCGCCGGGGTCGCCTTCGGCTCGGGTTCGGGCTCGGGCTCCGGCTCCGGCTCCGCCGCGGCGGGTGCGGGCTCGGCGGACTGCTGGCGCAGACGCGCGAACAGCGCCTCGACCTCGATCGAGACGGGACCCGACTCCCCGGTCAGCTCGCCCGCGAGCGCGGCGAGCTCGCCGTCGACCGGATGCACGTCCTCAGGGAGCGGCGGCGGTCCGGCCAGCTCCTGCGCAGCACGCGACTCGACCTGCACGAGCGCCTCGGTCGCATCGCCGAGCGTGCGCTTCACCACGCGGTAGGCGTCGAGCAGTCGGTCGCGGCCCGCGCGCAGCTCGTCGATCTGCGCCTGGAGCAGCATGCGCCGGCGTCCGAGGTCCGCAAGGATCCGCTCACGCACCGACCGGGCCTCGTTGACGAGGTCACGACCGGCGGTCTTCGCGGCTTCGACCTCGGCGCCCGCCGCCGCGATCGACTCCTCGCGTGCCGTGGCCACCTCCTCGGCCACGGTCGCGCGCAGCTCGGCGACCTCGGCCTCGGCGGTCGCGCGCTGTTCCGACGCGAACGTGAGCGACTCCTCCTCGCGAGCGGCAGCCGCGGACTGGGCGGCGTCGCGCATCGCCGCGGCGTCGGCGTCGGCCTCGGCGCGCGTGCGGGCCGCGTCGGCCTCGGCCGTCGCGACGAGCTCAGCGGCGCTGGCCTCGGCGCGGGTTCGGATCTCCTCGGCCGCGTCCTGCGCCGAACGCAGCACCCGGGCGGTCTCCTCGCCGAGCGCGTCGAGGAGCCGGTCCTCGGTCACGAGCGGCGGGTGGGCGAGCTGACCACGCGACTCCTCGAGCTGGCGCTCGAGCTCGGCCTCGCGCTCGCGCGCGAGCGTCATCTCGTCGGCCACGCGCTTCAGGAAGTTGCGGACCTCGAGCTCGGAGACCCCGCGGAACGCCGCGGCGAACCCGCGCGTCGCGATCTCGTCCGGGGTGAGTCGGGGCGCGCTCGCGGCCGCACGACGATGCACGTCAGCCACGGGAACACCTCGATGCAACCACGGCGCACCATCGTATTGGCGCACTCGGCCCGCGCCGAGGACCGCTCACGCGGCCGGGACGGCCGGTAGTGGTGCGCCGCCGTGTCGACGCAGCACCTTGAGGGCGTCGTCCAGCGTGCGGACCCCCACCACCTTCATGTCGCCGGCCGTCGTGCGCGCCCCCTTCACCTCGGCCCGCGGCACGATCATCAGCTTCGCCCCGGCCTCCCGCGCCGCGACCGCCTTCTGGGGGACACCACCGACCTCGCCGACGTTGCCCTCGCCGTCGATCTCGCCGGTGACCGCCACCTTCGCCCCACCGGTGAGGTTCCCCGGTGTGAGGTCGTCGATGATCGTGAGCGCGAACGCGAGCCCTCCCGACGGGCCGCTGATGTCGCCCGCGTCGATCGAGATGTCGACCGGGAAGTCGTACTTGAGATCGTTGGTCGACGCCGCGATGCCGAAGTACGGCTTGCCCTTGATGTCGCCGGAGGGTGCGGTGCCGCTCGTGACGTCGAGGTCGTGGTCCTCGCCCTTCCGGCGAACGGTGACCGAGAACGTCGTCCCGACGGGGTCGGCCTGCACGATCTGGCCGACCTGGTCGCTGAGCGTGACGGACGTTCCGTCGATCGCGGTGATCACGTCGCCGACCTCGAGTCCGCCCTTGGCGGCGGGCGAGTGCGGGACGACCTCCTCGACGCGCGCCCCCGTGCCGGTCACGGTGACGTCGTAGCCCAGGCGGGTGAGCGCAGCCTGCTTCGCCGCCACCTGCGACTGGGTCATCATCTGCACGCTCCGGCGCTCGACCTGCTTTCGGGGCGCGGTGCCGAAGTAGTCCTTCTCGCCGATCACCCGGCTGTCGTCGTCGAGGCTGGCATCGACGAAGCGCCAGACGTTGGGCCGACCGTTGCTCACGCGCACGGTGAGCAGCAGGAGCGCGCCGACATGGTGATACTGCTTCACGCCGTGGATCCGCAGGTAGTCGTCGACCGGCGTCGCGTCGCCCGGGGACTGGATGACGTAGGGCACCGTGATGTACGCGCCGGCGACACCGACGATCGCGAGGACGACCGCGATCGTCGCGAGGACTTTGGCCGTGACCGAGACCCGCCGGGGGCTCGAAGCCCCTTGCGGGGTCGTATCGCTGGGAGCGGAGGGTTCGCTCGCGTCGGCCGGGTTCGTCATGGGCGGGCGTCAGCCTGCCATGTCACCCAGGGCGATTCCGCGCACCTAGTCCCCGGGACGGGGGCGGGTCGTGAGCTCGGCGTTGACCACCAGGCGCTCGGCGCTGCTGCCGATCGGATGGCACGTGAAGATCGTGAGCGTGCGACCCGGGTGCTGGTCGACGATCCAGAGGGCCGTGTTGGGCAGCACCTTCACCGACGTGACCGAGTAGTGATACGCCCCGGTCGCATCCGAGAGCACGATCTCGTCGCCGGGAGCGAGTTCGGCGTTGCGCAGGAACGGCTCGGTGTGGGTGGTGCGGTGGCCGGCGAGCACGACGTTGCCCCAGCCGCCGAAGCTCGCAGTGTCGGGCCAGTGGGCGGGGCCCGCGTCGATGACCATCTGCTCCACACCCTCCCGGACGGGCTGGTCGACACCGGTCTTGGGGATCTGGATCCGGCCGATCTCGGTGAGGGTGCGATACGCAGCCGGGTCGGGCAACGACGCCGGGACCGGCAGCGGCGGGGGCGGCGGCGGGTGCTCGGCGGAGAAGGCCGCGGCGGCCAGCGCCGGCTCGGCGGCCGGCAGCGGGGCTTCGGCGAGGGCGGCGGCCGGAGCCGCGGCCACAGCCCGGCGGGTGGGCACCGCGGCGCCGGTGTCGGCAGAAGCGAGGACGGGGACCACGACGGCGCTCGCGACCCCGAGCGCGAGAAGCGCACCGACGACGGTGCGCCGACGGACGCTTCCGAACGATTCAGCCAGTCCCATGCCCAGGGCATCGGCAGAACGCCCTGCCGCCTGTAGCGTCGGGCGATCAGCCCCCGATCACCGGACCCGATCGCGGCCGGCCGGCCGCCGGGACCGCCCCGACCGGCGTCGGGCCTCGCGGCCCGGTACGCGGCGGACGCGCAGGACCCGAGGCGGGTCGAGGCGCACGCCGAGGAACTCGAGGCCGCCGTCATCGGCGCCGCGGATCCCCGGGCCCGCGCCGCGGCCCTCGGCGCGCTCCTCCGGGGTCCGGACCGGACGCGCCGCCGGCGGGCCTGGACTGCCGCGATCGCCGACGCCGCTCCGGGCGTCCGCCGCCGCGCCGCCGAGCTGACGCCCCGCGTGCCCTCGCCCGCACCCACCCGGCTCACCCGCCTCTTCGCCGATCCGGAGCCCTTGGTGGCCGAGACCGCGTGCTGGGCCGCCGGGGAGATCCGCTGGCGCGAAGCCGGCCGCCGGCGGGTCGTGGCCGGGCTGGTCGAGGCTGCGCGCCATGTGGATCCGCTCGTCCGCGAGTCGGCCGTCGCCGCGCTCGGCGCCCTCGGAGACCCGGCCGGGCTCCCGACGATCCTCGCGGCCTGCACCGACCGCCCGGCGATCCGCCGCCGCGCCGTGCTCGCACTCGCGCCGTTCGAGGGCCCCGAGGTCGACGCCGCGCTCGCCGCGGCCCGAGACGACCCCGACTGGCAGACCCGCCAGGCCGCCGACGACCTCCTCTGAGGTCGCGCTCGCTGCTCGACGGGATACCCGCCTCGCGGCCGCTCGCCGCTCCGCCAGTCGACGCCGCTCCGCTCCGCCGACCTCCTCTGAGGTCTAGGTGCGGGGGCGGCGCATGAACATGTCCTCGACCTGGTCGAAGATCTCGACGCAGCGACCGGCGCCGAGAACGACGCATTCGAGGGGTGCATCGACGAGGTGCACGGGCAGCTTGGTCTCCTGCGCGATCCGCAGGTCCAGGCCCCGCAACATGCCGCCGCCGCCGACGAGATGGATGCCGTGGATGATGAGGTCGTGCGCGAGCTCGGGCGGGGTCTGCGCCAGCGCCGCGATCACCGCGTCGCAGATGGAGCGCACCTGCTCCTCGATCGCCTCGCGGACCTCCTCGGGGGTGAGGATCACCGTCTTGGGCAGGCCGCTCATGAGGTCGCGCCCGCGCACCTCCGCCTTGAACTCGTCGGGAGTGGGGAACGCCGAGCCGATCGCGAGCTTGATCTCCTCTGCGGTCCGCTCCCCGATCGCGATCCCGTACTCACGGCGGACGTATGCCTGGATCGCGGCGTCGATGTCGAACGAGCCGACCCGCACCGCCTCGAGGGCGACGACCCCGCGCAGCGAGATGACCGCGACCTCGGTCGTGCCGCCGCCGATGTCGACGACCATGTTGCCGAGCGGCTCGTGGATCGGGAGCCCCGCCCCGATCGCGGCCGCCATGGGCTGCTCGAGCAGATAGGTGGACGCCGCGCCCGCGAGGCGCGCCGCCTCGAGCACGGCGCGCTGCTCGACGTGGGTGATCGCCGAGGGGACGCAGATCAGCACGCGGGCCCGCGAGAGCCGCGAGACCCCGGCGCGCTGGAACAGCAGCCGGATCATGCGCTGGGTGATCTCGTAATCCGTGATCGCCCCGCCGCGCAGCGGTCGGACCGCGACGATGTAGCCCGGGGTCCGGCCGATCATCTGCCACGCCTCGTGGCCCATCGCCAGGACGTCGTTCGACCGGCTGTTGAGCGCGATCACCGTGGGTTCGTTGAGGATGATGCCCTGGCCGCGCGAGTACACCAGGGTGTTCGCCGTGCCGAGATCGATCGCGAGGTCCTTAGCCAGCGCGCCGACCTCGTGTCCGGGGCGGCCCGTCGGGAGCGAGCGCCTGGCGGCGGGCGGCGAATTCCTCGATCCCCGCGTGCATGCCACGCGGGCGACGGTGCCGGATGAGCACGACCGTGACTCCGATCAGGATGAGTGCGAGGGCGAGCGCCAGGAAGGCCATGTCAGCCCCGGGGTCCGATCGCGCGGATCTCCTGCGCGCCGAGGGCCCAGTCGTCGCCGCCCTCCCAGTGCTCCTGCTTCCAGATCGGCACCGACGCCTTCAGCGTGTCGATGCAGAAGCGGGCCGCGTCGAACGCGTCGCCCCGGTGCGGGCTCGATACGACCACCGCGACCGACGCGTCACTCAACGCGATCTCACCGGTTCGATGCAGCACCGCGACACGGGAGAGGTCGGGCCACCGCCGACGGGCCTCGGCGACGATCGCCGCCATCGACGCCAGCGCGACGTCGTCGTAGGCCTCGTAGGTGAGCGAGGTCACGCCCGCCCGACCGTCGGCATGGTCGCGGACGACCCCCAGAAAGGTGACGACCGCGCCTGCCTCCGGAACCGTTGCCCACTGCGTCGCCGCGACGACCGCCAAGGGCTCGACGCCGAGCGCCACCCAGTCTCCGCCCGCGGTCGGTTCGATCACGACGCCAGTGTAAGGGAGGTGCGGCCGCGACCTCCGGGCCGCGGCTTCCGGACGATCGACCGTCGGTACACTCCCGAAAATGCCGGGAACCGATCCTGAGGACGAAGGCACCCGGCCGCCGCCCCATCCGCTGGACCGGCCGTGGATCCATCCGTCCGAGCTGGCGGGTGCACGCCGGACCGCCGCCCCCCGCCGGGTCCGCAGCGCCTTCCGGCGCGATGTCGCTCTGGCCCTCTCCGCCGGGACGATCGGCGCCGTCGCCGCGGTGACGGTGCTCGGCCTCGCGGGCGCCTTCACCCCCGACACCGCCGCTCGCCGTGCGGAAACGACGGCAGTCCGCGACGCCGCCGGCGTGGCGGCGTCGGTGGCGCCGGCCATCACGGCCGTGATCGCGACCAGCGGCGGCACCGAGCGGCGCGGATCCGGGGTTGCCGTGTCGAGCCACGAGATCCTCACCACGACCGACGTCGTGGTCGACCCGGTCGCGACGGGTTCGGTCGCGGTGACCACCGCCGACGGCAAACGCCACTCCGCCGAGGTCCGCGGCCGGGACCCCGTGACGGGCCTCGTCCTGCTCGACGTCCGTTCCCTCCGAGCCCGACCCGTGCGCTGGAGCGACACCGACGCGGTGCGACCCGGCGACTGGGTGGTCGCGGTCGGTCGCACCTCCGCCCGGCCGTGGGTCACGAGCGGCGTCGTCACCGCGGTCGGCGGCTGGATGACCGACGCCGCCGGCTACTCGCACGCGGGCGTGATCACCACCAGCAGCGAGCTCGCCGACGACGCGCGCGGCGGCGCCCTGGTGGACCGGGAGGGACGGGTCGTCGGGATCCTCGCGTCGAGCGCCTCGGCACCGGCGCGCACCTCGGTGCTGCCCAGCGACATGGCCGGCGACGTCGCGACCCAACTCTCCGAACGGGGACACGCGTCCCACGGTGCACTCGGCGTGCGCGCGACCGACGGGCCCGATGGCGTGTCGGTGACCGAGGTGGTCGCTGATTCCGGCGCGGCGCGGGCCGGGATCCTCGCCGGCGACCGGATCACCCGGATCGACGGCGTCGAGACCCCCGACACCGCCGTCCTCGTCTACGAGCTCCGGCGCCGGCTCGCCGGCACCCGCGTCATCCTCACCGTCCACCGCAAGGGGGAGGGAACCCTCCGCCTGGCCGCCGAGCTCGACGACACCGGATCGGGCGGACCCGAGCCCGCCCGGAGCAGCGTCGCACCGCTCGCGGTCCACGCGGGCTCCTGACGTCGGGCGAGATCACCTCGGTCGGACGCGCGCGGCGATCGGGCGCGAGAATGGGACCCATGGACGTCACCGACCTGGATGCCGAGCTCCTCAACGCGGTGCAGTGGTCGTTCCCACTCGACGCCACGCCCTACGCCACGCTCGCGGAGCGCCTCGGGACGACCGAGGAGCAGGTCCTGACCGAGCTGCGCGCCGCCAAGGACGCCGGCGTGCTGCGCCAGCTCTCGGCGATCTTCGACACCCGTGCGCTCGGGTACTCGTCGGCACTGGTGGCGGCCAAGATCGATCCCGACCGGGTGGACGAGGCCGCCGCCGTCATCAGCGCGCACCCGGGCGTGAGCCACAACTACAAGCGCAACCACGCCTACAACCTCTGGTACACGCTCGCGGTCCCACCGGGTGAGGACTTCGAGACCCATCTCGACGTGCTGCACCGGGACTCGGGCGCGCTGGTCACCCGACCGCTGCCGACGCTCCAGCTCTACAAGATCGGCGTCAAGCTCGACATGACGGGCACGACCGCGGCCGATGCCAAGGCCGAGGTCCTCGAGAACGAGAAGCCCGAGCGCCGCCCGGACATGGAGGCACCGGACCTCTCCGCCCTCGAGATCGCGGCGATCCGGATCGCGCAGGAGGACCTGCCGATGGTCCCACGCCCGTTCGCGGTGCTCGCCGAGCAGATCGGCACGACCGAAGACCAGCTCCTCGCGACGCTCCGGTCCTTCGCCGAGCGCAAGCTGATGCGCCGCTTCGCCGCGGTGATGAACCACCGCACCGCAGGGTTCAAGGCCAACGCGATGGGCGTCTGGGCGGTGCCCGAGGACGAGCTCGCCGAGATCGGACCGCAGATGGCCGGCTTCGCGGCCGTCTCGCACTGCTACCGCCGGCCGACCTACGAGGACTGGCCCTACACCGTGTTCACCATGGTCCACGGGCGCACGGGCCGGGACTGCGAGGCCGTGATCGAGGCGATCGCCTCCGAGACCGGCGTCGACGAGTACGCGCTCCTGTGGTCGGTCAAGGAGTACAAGAAGACGCGCGTGCGATACTTCACTCCCGAGTGGGACGAGTGGCGGGCCGAGCACGTCGTGGACGCCAGGCACTCCTGACCGTCGCCGTCACTCTGGGTGTCCGGACGCGGCGCGGCGCAGCTTCTTCCTCCCGACGCCGTCCCGCGGACACCCGTTCGTCACCCGGACTTCACCTCGCACCGGTACAACGGACCCGACACCGAACCCCGTCGAGGATCCACCATGACCGGATTGCATCTCGTCAACGACCACCCGTCGGAACGGACCTCGGGCGCCCCCACGTCGGCGCCGGCAAGGTTCCTCGACGTGACGGTCATCGTGCCGACCCGGAACGAGGAGAGCACGATCGACGAGTTGGTCGAGCGCATTCGGCGAACGCTCGGCCCGGCCGGCTACCGCTACGAGATCCTGTTCGTGGACGACTCGGATGACCGGACCCGCGAGGCGATCGCGTGGCACGAGGCGCACGGGCACACTGTCCGCCTCGTCCATCGGAGCCCGGGGACCCGGACCGGGGGTCCAGCCGGTGCGCTGGGCGCGGGTTTCATCGCAGCACGCGGGGCCGTGGTGCTCTGCATCGACGCAGACCTCCAACACCCACCCGAGCTGCTTGCTCCCATGGCCCGCGTCCTGCTCGACGGCAGCGGCGACGTCGTCGTCGGGACGCGCTATCTCGCCAGCGGTGCCGCTACCGGGATGGAGAGCCGCCGGCGGCGGTGTGCGGCCGCGGCCGCCAGGGACCTCACCCGCCTCGCGCTCCCCCGGTTGCGCCGCACGACGGATCCCGGAAGCGGTCTCTTCGGTCTCCGCCTGGACGTGCTCGACGGCGTGGATCTCGCACCTCAGGGATTCCGGGTCCTCGTCGACGTGCTCGCCAAGGGCAGGTGGCGCTCCCTGGTGGAGATCCCGTATCGGCTGGAGCGCCGGCGCGCCGGCGCGTCGCACGCGTCTCCCGCATCGGGATTCCGGTCGCTCCGCCACCTGGCGCGACTGGCGCGCGATCCCTCTTCGTCACGGACCGAGCGCACGCGACCGGCATGTCGCGCGGTCGCCGTGCCGAACAGCGCGCCGGGCCGGCCGGTCCGGTCGCGCACCGTGGTGCTCCGCCACGACGAGGACTGAGCGGCCGGGACCTCCCCGGCCTGCTCGAGGTCACCGCGCTAGGAACGCCGACGCAGCAGACGTCGGAGCGCGAGGCCCCCGGCCACGCCGATCGCCGCGGCACCGGCCGCGCCGGCCACGACCGCCGGGGACGGCCCACCCGAGGGCATCGAGTCGTAGGTCTCGAGCAAGGTCTCCTCGTTGCTGTGGCGCGCCCGCCATCCCGTCGCCTCCAGCCGATCCGTGGCGACGACCCAGGGATGCACGAGGTACGGCAGCACCGCCGGCGGGACGTCGCCGAGACCCGCACGCCAGGACCGGGTGAAGACCCCACGCAACACGTCGAGGGGAACCGCCGGCAGCGAACCCTGGGGCAACAGCGCTCGCACCTCGTCGGTGGCGAGCCAGCCCGGGGCGGCGACGTCGTAGACCCCGGCGCGGTCCTCGACCACAGCGTCGACGAGCGCGGAGACCAGATCGTCCACGTGCAGGACCTGGACGGGTGCACCCTCTCCCCGAACCCGGGGCCGGCGACGGCCGGCGAGCAACCGGGCGAAGAGGTGCTCGGCGCCGACGCCGAGCACCGGCGCGGCCCGCAGCACCGTCACGGCCGCGTCGGGATGCTCGTGCCCCCACTCCTGCAGGAGGCGCTCGACCTCCGCGGCGTGGATCGCGGGGCCGAAGCCGGGACTCGGGCGCAACGCGGCGTCCTCGGTCAGCGGCACGGGATTGCCGGGCCACGCGCCGTAGACGGACGCGGTCGAGACCCGCACCACCTTGCGAATGCCGACGGTCGACGCGGCGGCGAGCACCCGGCGGGTTCCCTCGATGTTGACGCGAGCCATCAGCGCATCGTCGACGATCGGGTCCACCACGGCGGCAAGGTGCACCACGGTGTCGACGCCCCGGAGGAAGGCCTCGAGGTCGCGCCCGGCGACGTCGACCAGGTGATGCTCCACGCCGGGCCCGGTACGCGACGGGTCGCGGACGTCCAGGCCGACGATGCGCGGGACCCCGGCCGCCGTCAGTGCGGGGAGAAGACGGGAGCCGACGAACCCGGCCGCGCCGGTGACGGCGACCGATGCGGCGACGGAGGAGGGGCTCATGAGTCTCCCTAGACTGACCGCGTGACCGACGATCCTCAAACCGGGGGCGAGGACGAGCCGGACGACCCGTTCGCCAATCCCTTCGCCAACCCGCTCGCGGGCATGGGCCTGCCGTTCGACCTGTCCGGGATCGACCTCAACGAGGCGATGCGGATCCTGCAGTCCCCCGGACCGCTCAACTGGGAGATCGCCCGGCAGGTCGCCGAGCAGGTGGCCGTCGAGGACGACGCCGACCAGACGATCGACGACGCCACCCGGGCCGAGTTCGTCGAGCTGGCCCACACGGCGCTCGGGCCCGTGATGTCCGCGACGGGCCGCGACGACGTGCTGACGCTGCCTGTCGAGGTCCTCGACCGACGCGCCTGGGCCCGGCGACACCTGGAAGGGCTCCGCCCGGTCCTCGAGACCCTCGCGACGACCATGCAGGAGTCGCTGGCGGCGGACCTCGACGCCGCCGACGATGCGGAGGTGGAGCAGCTGACGAGCGGGCTCGGTCTGCCCGTCGGCGCCGGCGGCATGCGCGGCTTGATGGGCATGCTCGGCCCGCTGCTGCTCGGCGCGCAGACCGGATCCATGGTCGGCTACCTGGCGCAGTACGCGCTCGGGGCCTTCGACCTCCCGCTGCCATCCACCGATGCCCCGACGATCACCTTCGTCGCACCGAACATCGACCGCTTCGCCGACGCGTGGTCACTGGAACGCCGCGATGTGTCCCTCGCCGTTGCGATCGGCGAAACCGTCCGCGCCGCGCAACGGACGCATCCGTGGGTACGCGAGCGGCTGATCCAGATCGCGGGGACTACGTCGCGGCGTTCTCGCTCGACCCCGAGGCCTTCGACGCCGCGTTCGGCGACGTCGATCCCAGCGACCCGGAGACCATGGCGCGCCTCGCGCAACGACCCGACGTGCTCCTCAGCGCGCTCCGCAACGACGAGCAGCGTGCGATCCTCGAACGCAACCAGCAGTTCACGATGGTCATCGAGGGACACGCGGACGTCGTCTCGGAGCAGATCGCCGAGCAGCTGATCCCCGACGCGGCTCGCATCCACGAGGCGCTCCGACGTCACCACGTGGAGCGAGGGGAAGCCGGTCGATTCGTCGAGGGCATGCTCGGCGTCGAGCTCGACCGGAGCCACTACGAACGCGGGCAGGCGTTCTGCACCGGAGTGGTGGAGCGGGCCGGTATGGCCGGGCTCAACCGGCTCTGGAGCGATCCCGAGCTCCTGCCCACGCCCAACGAGCTCGACGCCCCGGGACTGTGGCTGGCGCGGATCGACCTCCCCGGTCTGGACTGACGCCCTCCACGAACTCGAAGGAGCGGTAATGGGCGACATCCGATCGATCGGCGTGCTCGGCGCGGGCGTCATGGGCGGCGGCATCGCGCAGGTCTGCGCGATCGCCGGGTACGACGTCGTGGTCTACGACATCGACCCCGCGGCGCTGACCGCGGGACACGAGCATGCGACCGTCGGGCGCTACGGACTCGACTCGGCGGTCGAGCGCGCCAAGCTCACCCGCGCCGAGGCCGACGCCGCGCTGGCTCGACTCACGTTCTCCGAGGACTTCGCCGCGGCGGCGTCGACCGATCTCGTCGTCGAGGCGGTCCCCGAACGGCTCGATCTGAAGATCCGTGTGTTCCGGGACCTCGACGCGGCGGCGCCCCCGCACACGATCCTGTGCTCGAACAGCTCCGGCTTCCCGATCCAGGCCATGGGCGCGGCAACCGACCGGCCCGAGCAGGTCATCGGGTGGCACTGGGCGTCGCCGGCACCGGTCATGAAGCTGGCCGAGATCGTGCGGACGCGCGCGACCAGCGACGCGACGGTCGCGACCGTCTCGGAGGCCGCGGCGCGGTGCGGCAAGCATCCCGTCGTGGTCCAGGACACCGCGATGGCCTGGGGCTACGTGGCCAACCGGGTGTACTTCGCGATGATCGCCGAGGCGCAGCAGGTCGTGAACGAGGGCATCGCGACGGCCGAGGAGGTCGACCAGCTGATGACGGACTGCTACCGGTGGCCGGCGGGTCCCTTCGGCATGGTGCAGGGCGCCGGGTCGGGCTGGTCCTCGTCGCCCGTCAGAACCACGTGAACGCGTAGGGCTCCCGATCGGCGCGGAACATCGCGTCGGCGAGCGCGAGGGTCGACGCATCGACCGCGGTGAGCCGACCGGAACGGGCCACCGCGCTCGGCCGGACGCCGCCCAGGCAGATCGCGCCCAGGACGTCGGCGGTCATCGTCAGCTCCGCGGCGTGATCAGTACGCGAGCAGGTCGCACCCGTGGTGTCGCCCTCGAGCAGGAAGCGTCCCGCGGTCACGTCGAGGTCGAGGGAGGGGTCGGTGATCTCCACCACGAGCGAACCCGAGGCCGAGTAGGTCCGGGCGCCCAACAGGGCAGCGGAGTCGATCGGTCGGACCCAGAGGAAGTCGCGCACGCTCTCGGTCCGCACCTGCCGCGCGTCGCGGAGCAGCCAGGGCAGCACGACGTCCGGCGGCGTGTTCCACGCCCGGACACCGGTGGTCTGGTCGATCTCGAGGAGATAGCGCCACAGCGCGGCCTCGGCCACGTCCGTCGCGGCGAGGAGGTCGCGGACGAAGACCACCTTCCGGGTGAAGCCGTCGGTCCAGGACCCCTCGATCGCGTACAGCGCGTGGCCCACCACATCCCCGCCGTCCTCGACCACCACGTCGAAGCGACGCTTCGGGTCGAAGTGATCGGAGTCGAACCACTCCTCCCCCCACCATGCGTCGGGCCGTGAGACCGCGCCGACGTGCCCCGGGCGCACCTGTTCGTACAGCGGGCGGGCCAACGCGACCGATTCGTCGGGCTCGACCAGACGGAGCGTGAGATCGGAACGGGGCGCGAGGAACTCCGTACCGTCCTTCGGCACGTGGAGGCGGACCATGCGCGTCGCGACGCCGTAGCCGAACCGCGGGTAGATGCCTCCTTCGGAGGCCGTCAGCATCGAGACCACCTCGCCGCGCTCGAGGCTCTCCTCGACGAGACGCGTCATGACCTGGCGCAGCAGCCCTCGCCGCCGGTGCGTGGGGCGCGTCGAGATCCAGCTCACACCGCCGGCGGGGACCGCGGCACCGCCGGGCACCGTGAGCTCGAGCGTGTAGTTGCGCCCGGTCGCCACGATCTCGTCGTCGACGAACGCCGCCACCGTGCGGTCCAGGTCGAGCAGGGCCCACTGCGAGTCGTCGCCCATCGACCAGCGCTCGCCGAACCCGTAGGAATCGGCCAGGACGAAGGCCGGGATCTCCGCGGCGGTGATCGGGCGGAGTTGCGCGTCCATGTCTCCGGTCTACTCGCGGTCGCGGTCGCCCTCCGCCGGGTTTTCGGACCCGAGCGACGGCGCATCGCGCTCATCGACCGGCGCCGCTCCCCCCTGCGCGGGCGGCGGCCCCCAGCCGCGGCGCGCCCGCAGCCCGGCGACGTACGAGAGGCCCGCGAAGAAGAGCACGACGGCGAGCGCGAAGAACCCCCAGCGCAGATCGAGCACGTCGAGCAGCGCGACCGGGATCAGCGCACCGGCCACCCACGACAGCTGGAACCGGGTCTCGAAACGCGCGAACGCCCGGCCCCGGAGATGCTCCGGCCCGTCGCGGTGCACGAGGCTGTCGAACGCGATCCGGCCGGACGATGCGCACGCCGCGACGCTGAATCCGACCCCCATCGCACCCAGCGTCCCCCCGTCGCGCGCGCCGAGGAGGCACACGAGCGACGCGACAAGGAGCGACCCCGCGAGGATCGACTCCTCGCGCAGCGTCCGCCGCAGCCGCGGGGTGGTCATGACCCCGACGAAGCCGCCGATGGCGCTCGCGACGAGGACGAGCCCGAAGACGACCGGGTCCGCACCGCGCTGCTTCAGGAGGAACGCGAGGAGGAACGTGAGGAAGCCGACACCGCCGCGCATCACCGCCATCGCCGTCCCGGCGAAGACGATGCTCGGCGCGGAGAGCTCGGCTCGCTCCTGAGAGCTCTCCGGTTCGGCCGGTCGCTGGGCCGAAGGAATCCGCGTCGGCGAGGACACCGGCGGCGGCGAAGACGACCGACGCGAGCAGCAAGGAGGCCTTGGCGCTGAGCACCGCGACGAGCCCGGCGGCCGGGAGTCCGCCCATGACGCTCGCGATCACCGAGATCAACGACAACCGCGAGTTGGCCGCCACCAGCTCGTCGTCGTTGCGGACGACCGTCGGCACGAGCGACGACTTGGCGACCGCGTTGCCCTTCGACAGCACGAGCGCCACGAACGCGAGGGGGAACAGGAGCACCGAGTCGAGCTGGCCGACCATCAGGAAGCAGACCAGCGCGCGCCCGAAACATCCGGCGGCCATGAGCGTCCGGCGTCCGGCCCGGCTGCGGTCCAGTGCCGGGCCGATCACGGGCGCCACGACCGAGAAGGGCGCGAGCGTCAGCACCAGGTACAGCAGCACCTGGGTGCGGGACTGCCCGATGCTCTGGGTGAAGAAGATCGACCCGGCCAGCGAGACGGTCAGGCACGCGTCACCGACGGACGACGCGCCGTGTGCCACCGCGAGCCGGCCGAACGGGTTGAGTTCGTAGGTGCGGGGGTCGCGCGTGACCATCGTCGACGCGAGGCTACCGGCCCCTCTTCTGCGCTCCCGTGCGTTCACCCGGTGTTCGCATCCCGTTGTGCTCACCGCCGCACGGGGTTCACGCGGGCCTCGTACCGTTCCGATCGGTCCCGGGCACTCCGCCGGGACGCGCCGGGAACCAGGTCCCCCAACCTCCGCGCCCGGCCCCCGATCCACCCACCTCCCCGGGTGGATCGCGCCCGGAGATGGACACGAGAGGCGGTCGGTACGATGCGTGCCGTGGAAGGCAACGCGCGCCTGCTCAACCGGGAGCTCTCCTGGCTCGCGTTCAACGAGCGCGTCCTCCAGCTCGCGGAGGATCCGAACCGCCCGTTGCTCGAGCGGGCGAAGTTCCTCGCGATCTTCACCACCAACCTCGACGAGTTCGTCCAGGTCCGGGTGTCGGGGCTCCAGGAGCAGGTCGCCGCGGGCGTGCGGACCGCCTCGTCCGACGGATTGCGTCCGGCCGAGCAGCTCGACGCCGTGCGGGACCTCATCCGCGAGCTCACCGAGCGCCAGACGCACGTCTTCCTCCGGTCGGTCGGACCGCAACTCGGCGCCGCGGGCATCGTGTTCTCGCGCTGGGAGGACCTCGACGACGACGACCGCAAGTACCTCGTCGACGTCTTCCAGGCGCGCGTCTTCCCCGTGCTCACGCCGCTCGCACTGGATCCCGCACATCCCTTCCCGTACATCTCCAACCTGTCGCTGAACCTGGCGGTCCAGGTAGTGGATCCGGTCACCGACGAGACGCGCTTCGCGCGCGTCAAGGTGCCGCCGCTGCTCCCCCGCTTCATCGTGCTGCCGGACCACGAGCGGTACGTCCCGCTCGAGCAGGTCATCGCCACACAGCTCGACCAGCTCTTCCCGGGCATGAAGGTGACCGGGCACGCGCCGTTCCGCGTGACGCGCGACGTCGACTTCGAGCTCGACGACGAGAACGACGACCTCCTCGAGGCCATCGAGAGCGTGCTCAGCCTGCGCAAGCGGTCCGGCCACGTCGTTCGGCTCGAGATCGACGCGGCCATGCCCGACGAGGTCCGCGAGATCCTCGTGCGCGAGCTCGAGCTCGACGAGGGTGACGTCATCGCGATCGAGGGTCCGCTCGACCTCTCGGGGCTCTGGGCGCTCTACGGCCTCGAGCGGCCGGAGCTGAAGGACGAGACGTGGGTCCCCCAGACCCAGGCCGTGCTCACACGCACCGACCCGCCCGCCGACCTGTTCCGAATCCTCCAGGCCGGCGACGTGCTCGTCCACCACCCGTACGACTCGTTCGCCACCAGCGTGGCCGAGTTCGTCGACCAGGCCTCGCGCGACCCGAACGTGCTCGCGATCAAGCAGACGCTCTACCGGACCGGCAGCTCCGAGAGTCGCATCGTGGAGTCGCTCATGCGTGCCGCGGAATCGGGCAAGCAGGTCGTGGTGCTCGTGGAGCTGAAGGCCCGCTTCGACGAGGAGGTCAACGTCGAGCGGGCCCGCGAGCTCGAGACCGCCGGCGTGCACGTGGTGTACGGGCTCGTCGGACTCAAGACCCACACGAAGGTGCTGTTGGTCGTCCGCGACGAGCGCACCGGGATCCGTCGGTACTGCCATGTCGGTACCGGCAACTACAACCCGGTCACGGCCAACCTCTACGAGGACTTCGGCCTCCTGACCGCCGATCCCGAGATCGGCGCCGACGTCACCGAGCTCTTCAACTCGCTCACCGGCTACTCGAGGGAGCTGCCGTGCCGCCAGCTGCTGGTCGCGCCCAACGGGCTCCGTGAGGCGATCGTCGAGCGCATCGAGCGCCAGGCCGCGTTGGGGCCCGACGGTCGGATCGTGCTCAAGATGAACGCGCTCGTCGACCCGAAGACCATCGACGCGCTGTACGACGCGTCGCGGATGGGGACCCCGATCGATCTCCTGGTCCGGGGCGTGTGCTGCCTGCGCCCGGGCGTCCCCGGTCAGTCCGAGACGATCCGGGTCCGATCGCTGCTCGGTCGGTTCCTCGAGCACTCGCGCATCTACCGCTTCGGTCCCGACGCCGACACCGCGGAGTATCTCATCGGATCGGCCGACCTGATGCCGCGCAACCTCGATCGACGCGTCGAGGCGCTCGTCCCCGTCCGCGCACCGGCGCTCCGGCACCGGCTCGGGGAGGTGCTCGACATCGAGCTCGCCGACGACACCCAGGTCTGGGAGCTCGCGGCCGACGGCAGCTGGCATCGGGTCGAGAACCGCCGTGGCTTCGACGCGCACGAGGCGCTGATGGAACGCGCGATCGGGCGCAGCACCGAGATCCGCGCATGAGCCGAGACACCGTCGAGGTCCGCGCCGCGGGCGGGATCGTCCGCCGCGAGCACGGGGACGGTACGGAGATCCTCGTCGTCCACCGCCCGGCGTACGACGACTGGAGTCTGCCGAAGGGCAAGCTCGACCCCGGTGAGAACGACGCCGAGGCTGCCGTGCGGGAAGTGCTCGAGGAGACCGGCGTCAGGGCCGAGATCACTGCGGACGCCGGTACCGTCGAGTATCGGGACCACCGCGACCGCGCCAAGGTCGTGCGGTACTTCACGATGACCGCCGCCGATGTCGGCGCCGCGTGATCCCGACGACGAGGTCGATCTCGTCGCGTGGTGGTCGCCCGAACGCGCGTCCCGCGAGCTCACCTACGCGCACGACCGCGACCTCGTCCGACGAGTGCTCTCGTGACGCGCTGCTACCTGATCCGTCACGCGCACGCCGGCAAGCGCGGCGCGGTCGACGACGACCTCAGGCCCCTGTCCGATCGCGGCACGACCCAGGCGCGTGCGATCGCAGCGTCGCTCGCGACATCGGGCATCACGCGCATCGTGTCCTCGCCCCTGATCCGCTGCGTCGAGACCGTCATCCCGGTCGCACACGCGCTCGGCCTCACCGTCGAGACCGACGTACGCCTCGCCGAGGGTGAGGACGCGGCGTACGTGCTGGCGCTCATCGAGCAGGCGACCGAACCCGTCGCGGTCTGCAGCCACGGTGACGTGCTCGGCACCGCGCTCTCGCGGCTGCACGTCCGAGGGGTCGCGCTCGACGACGACCAGCTGGCCAAGGGCAGCATGTGGGTCGTCACGACCGAGGATGGCGTCGCCACGAGCGGGCACTACGTGCCGGCGCCCCGATGACGGGGGTCGACCGCCGTCGGGTCCTCGTCACCAACGACGACGGTGTCGCCTCACCCGGGATCCTCGCGCTCGCCATCGCGCTCCACGAGGCGGGGCACGACGTCCGGGTCGTCGCGCCGGCGTCGGATCTGAGCGGTGCGGGTGCCTCGATCGGGC
The DNA here is from genome assembly GCA_963801105.1 of uncultured Acidimicrobiia bacterium. GTDB lineage: Bacteria > Actinomycetota > Acidimicrobiia > IMCC26256 > JAENVU01 > JAENVU01. The sequence goes on along the minus strand of CAWDDH010000003.1, from coordinate 1,454,846 downwards.
CCCTGCACCGTGGCGAGCCCATCTCCGTCCGCGAGCACCGCTGGCCCGAGCTGCCCGAGGTCCCGGTGCTCGCGATCGAGCGGCCCCCCGCCACCGCCGTGTACCTCGCCTGCATCGGCGCATTCGGCGACCGGCCCGACGTCGTCGCGTCGGGCATCAACCCGGGCGCGAACACCGGCCACCTCGTCCTGCACTCGGGCACGGTCGGCGCCGCGCTCACCGCCGCCGGGCTCGGCGTGCCGGCGATCGCCGTGAGCATGCGGTGGTCCGAGGACGGCGAGTACCACTGGCGCGCCGCGGCGACGCTCGCGGTCGCGGCGCTGCCGTGGGTCGTCGGCGGCCCGGAGTCGCGCGTGTTGAACCTGAACGTCCCCAATCGACCGATTGACGAGCTCGTGGGCGTCCGGGACGCGACGCTCGCGCCCTACGGCGAGTTCTGGGTCGCGTCGGCCGATGGCGACGGCCGCGACGTCCGCATGGAGTTCCACGGTCGTCACGACGAGTTCGATCCCGAGACCGACGAAGCTCTGCTCACCGCCGGCTACGCGACCGTGACACCACTGCTCGGGATCGTCGCCGCGCCCCTCAAGGGCGCGGCGAGAGCGGTCGACAACGCGAGGTGACCAGCAACTGATACGAACCCCGCTCGGGATCGATGACACGCCGTACACTGCGGTCGATCGTCCCCCGAGCCAGGAGTGTGCCTTGACCGTCGAGATCGGCGAGCCCGCCCCCGACTTCAGCCTGAAGGACCAAGCCGGCAACGACGTCGGCCTGGCCGACTACAAGGGCACGTCGCCGGTCGTGCTCGTCTTCTACCCGTTCACGTTCACGGGAGTGTGTCAAGGCGAGCTCTGCGAGATCCGGGACGACCCTTCGGTCTTCGAGCACTCCGGGGCCGCGGTGCTCGCGATCAGCTGCGACACCCGCCACGCGCAGGCGCAGTGGGCCGAGCAGCAGGGGTTCACGTTCCCGATCCTCTCGGACTTCTGGCCCCACGGCGAGGTCGCCCGTTCCTACGGGGTCTTCAACGAGCAGCTCGGGTGCGCGAACCGGGGCACGTTCGTGATCGATCGTGACGGCGTCGTCGTCGCGAAGTTCGAATCGGCCGGACTCGCGTCGCCCCGGGCACGCGAGGACTACCAACAAGCATTGGCGAAGGTGACATGAAGTTCTCCGACATGATGGGCAAAGGCGAGCCGACCGCGACCGAGGAGGTCGAGACCGACGCGACCACGGTCCCCACGACTCCACCATCGGCACCTCCCGCTGCCGATGCGTCGGTCCGGTTCGGCGACCAGCGCGTCCGCACCGAGGACAGCACCGCCGTGCCACCACCGCCCGGACGGCCGGAGGCCTCGTCCACGCTCATGATCGACGTCGTGAACGAGCTGAAACCCGGCCCGGACGCACCGGCGGCCTCGTCCCAGCAGCTGGACGCCAGCGCCTGGCTCGACGGGCTCGGCGGCATCGACGACGACCTGCTGCCGTCGTAGCGACTCAGCTCTTCTCGTAGCGGTACCCGACTCCGCGGACCGTCACGATCCGGGCCGGGCTGGACGGATCGTCCTCGATCTTCGCCCGCAGGCGCTTGATGTGGACGTCGAGCGTCTTGGTGTCGCCGAAGTAGTTCGGGCCCCAGATCCGATCGATCAGCACGTCGCGCGTCAGCACCCGTCCGGCGTTCAGCATGAGGATCTCGAGCAGCTCGAACTCCTTGAGCGGCAGCGCCACGAGCCGGCCGTGCACCGTGACCTCGTGGCGGGCCACGTCCACCATGACGTCGCCGACGACGACGACGTCCTCCCGCTCCAGATCGTCGTCCTCGGCCCGGTGGCCCCGCCGCAGCGCGGCCCGGACCCTCGCCACCAGCTCCCGGAGGCGGAACGGCTTGGCGACGTAGTCGTCCGCACCGACCTCGAGACCGACGACGGCGTCGATCTCGGATCCCTTCGCGGTCACCATGATGATGGGCACGCGTGACGTGCTGCGGATCTGGCGGCAGACGTCGATCCCGGAGACGCGCGGCAGCATCACGTCGAGCAGGATCAGCGCGGGCCGCGAGCGCTCGAACTTCTCGATCGCCTCCACACCGTCGGCCGCGGTCTCGACCCGGAACCCTTCGGCACTGAGCGCCACCGAGAGTGCGTCGCGGTAGGAGGCCTCGTCGTCGACGACCAGGACGAGCGGTGCCTCGGGCATCAGTGCTCCTCGAACTGCAGTGGCGAGACGCCGGCAGCCATCGGGATCCGCAACCGGAAGGTCGAACCCTCACCCTCGCGCGAGTCCACGAGTACGTCGCCGTCGTGAGCATGGGCGACGTTGCGCACGATGGCGAGCCCGAGTCCCGTGCCACCGGTGCTGCGGCTGCGGGCCCGGTCGACTCGGTAGAACCGCTCGAAGATCCGGTCGAGATCACGTGACGGGATCCCGACGCCGTGGTCGGTCACCTCGATCGTCACCCAACCGTCGCTCACCGACGCGCCGATCTGGATCGGATCTCCGGGCTCGGAGTACTTCATTGCGTTGTCGAGCAGGTTCGCGACCGCGCTCACCATCTGGCGACGGTCGCAGGTGAGCACGGCATCGCACCGACCGACCTCGATCGCGTTCTCCGTGGCGGCGGCGGCAGCCTCGACCCGCTCGAGCGCCGTCTCGATCAGCGTGTCCACCGCGATGGGTTCCCGGACCGCCCGACTCGACTCGATCTGGCCGAGGTCGAGCAGGTCGTCGACGATGGCCCCCACACGTGCGGCCTCGTTGGCGATCCGCTCGGCGAGCTGTCGCATCACCGTCGGGTCGTCCACGCCGACCAGGGTCTCGGCGAGCAGCGCCATGGCGCCGACCGGCGTCTTGAGCTCGTGACTCACGTTGGCCACGAAGTCCCGCCGCACGGTCTCGATCCGCCGCGACTCGGTGACGTCACGCACCAGGCCGACCGCCCCGACGCGCCGGTCGTCCACCGTGAGCGGTCGCGCCGTCATCCAGAAGACCTCCGGCGGCGGGCCGAACAGTTGGAGCTCGCGCGAGCACTCCTCGCCCGAGCGCGCCCGGTCGAGCAGCTCCCGCAGTGCCTCACCCGCGAGCGCGTCGGCGTGGCGGGCATCGTTGAATCGGCTCGCGCCCTCGTTGCGCAGGATGACATCGCCGGCAGTGTCCACGACCACGATGGCATCACCGACCGCGTCGAGGGCCTCCGCCAACCGACGCTGGTCCAGCGCGTCGGCGGTCTGCGACTCGGCGAGACGGTCGTCGGGCAGCAGGGCACGACGACGCACACTCATCTCTTTCCCTCGATACCCCGGCTCGGGAGCGCTCTCATCCGAACCGCCCGGTGATGTAGCCCTCGGTCCGAGGATCGGCCGGGCTCGTGAAGATCGTCTCGGTCCGGTCGAACTCGACGAGCCGGCCGGTACGCGATCCCGCATCGTCCACGTCGGTGGTGAAGAAGGCGGTGCGGTCCGAGACGCGAGCCGCCTGTTGCATGTTGTGGGTCACGATGACGATCGTGTAGTCGGCCTTGAGCTCCACCATGAGGTCCTCGATCCTCGAGGTCGCGATCGGGTCGAGAGCCGAGCAGGGCTCGTCCATCAGGATGACCTCGGGATCGACGGCGAGGGCGCGGGCGATGCAGAGCCGCTGCTGCTGCCCGCCGGAGAGGGCGAAGGCGCTCTTCTTGAGCTTGTCCTTCACCTCGTCCCACAGCGCCGCACGGGTCAGCGCGTGTTCGACGAGGTCTGCCGTGTTGCCCTTGTACCGATTGATTCGCGGTCCGTAGGCGACGTTGTCGAAGATCGACTTCGGGAACGGGTTCGGGCGCTGGAACACCATCCCGATACGCCTTCGGACCTCCGCCGCGTCGACCTTGGGCCCGTAGAGGCTCTCCCCGTGGTAGTTGATCCGACCGCCGACGCGGGCGCCCGGGATGAAGTCGTTCATGCGGTTGAGGCATCGCAGGAAGGTGCTCTTCCCACACCCCGAGGGACCGATGATGGCCGTGATCTCCTGCGCGGCGATGTCGAGCGTGACCTCGTCGACGGCACGATTCGATCCGTAGTCGACCGACGCCTCCGCGATCTCGAACACGACCTCGGCCTCGGCTTCCTCCGGGAGGTCGGTCGGGAGCGCCACAGGCGCAACGTTAGTAGGCAGGATCAGCATGTCGTTCACCGACGGCTCCATCATGAGTGGTGCTTGCGGGAGAACACCGTCGCGACCACACGAGCCAGGATCGTGAACACGAACACGATGCCGATCAACGTGAGTGCGGCGCCCCAGGCGCGCTCCTGCGGTCCGGGGAACACCTGCTTCGCGTTGTTGAAGATCTGGGCCGGCAGGGCCGTGTTCGGTCCGTTGAACAGGTCGGTGTTCGCCTGGTGGACGTTGAAGGGGAGCATGACGAACACGAGCGGCGCAGTCTCTCCCGCCGCCCGGGCGACGGCCAGCAACGCGCCGCTGATGATGCCGGGGGCAGCCGCCGGCAGCACGACGCGGATGATGGTTCCCGCCTTGCGCCCCCCGAGCGCGTAGGCCGACTCCCGCAACTCGCGGGGCACGAGACGCAGCATCTCCTCGCTCGTACGGATCACGACCGGCAGCATCAGGCACGCGAGCGCCAGCGCGCCGGCAAACCCCGAGACACCGAACTCGAGCACCCAGATCGTGTAGATGAACAGACCCATCACGATCGACGGAACCCCGGTCATGACGTCCGCGAAGAACCGCGTGACGTTTCCGAACCAGCTGCCGGCGCTGTACTCGCTCAGATAGATCCCGCCCAGGATGCCGAGCGGAATCGCCATCGCGGACGCCGCCCCCGTGATGAGCAGGGTGCCGACGATCGCAGGACCCATCCCGGGACCTTCGAAGCGCGAGACGATCGGGATGTCTCCGGTGAACCAGCCCGGCGTCGTCACCGCGGACCAACCCCGACTGACGACGTAGGCGATGATCATCACAAGGGGCACCATGGCCACGAGCAGGGACGCGACGATGAACACGCTCGCGATGCCACTCTTGGCTCGGCGCCAGGGCGATGCCGAGCTGATCTGAATCGACGGGCCCTGGGTCGCGAGCGCCATCAGATCCCCTGGGCGCGCCGGTCGGCACGGGTGACGAGCGCGCGCGCGGCGACGCCCACCACGAGTGTGATCACGAAGAGGACGACGCCCATCCCGAGCAGCGCCGCCTTGTAGGTACCGGTGGACTCGGGCCACTGGTTCACGATGACGGCGGGGAGCGCGTCGCCGGAGCTGAAGAGCTTGTCGGTGATCTGCGGGCTGGATCCGATCACGAGTGCGATCGCGATCGTCTCGCCGAGCGCGCGACCGAGACCGATGAGGATCGCGGCCACCAATCCGCTCCGACTGTGCGGGAGCACCGATGCCCGGATCATCTCCCAGCGGGTTGCACCGAGCGCGTGCGCCGCGTCCTTGAGTGACTGCGGGACCGTGGCAAAGGTCTCGCGTGCCACCGAGGTGACGATCGGGGTGATCATGATCGCGAGGATGATCCCTGCCGTCATGAACGACCGGCCGGTGATCGGCTCACCGCCGAAGATGGACCCGAGAACCGGGACTCCGCTGAAGACGTCGTGCCAGCCCTGGTAGAAGCCCGGCAGGGCGGGAGCCAGGACGAGCAGACCCCACAGGCCGTACACCACCGATGGAACGGCAGCCAGGAGGTCCACGACGTAGACGATCGGCCGTCGCAGCCACACCGGCGCGAGGTCCGTCGTGAACAGCGCGATGCCGATGCTCACCGGGACCGCGAGCACGAGCGAGATGACCGAGACGACCAGGGTGCCGAAGGCGAAGGCGAGCGTGCCGAACTGCGCGTTGGCCGGATCCCAGACGTCGGACGTGAAGTACGCGAAACCCTCGCTTCGGAACGCGGGCATCGCCTTGTTGACCATCGTGAACGCGATGAGCGCGAGGATCACGAGGACGAGCGCGCCCGAACCGACGACGACCACACGCGACACGCGGTCGACGATGCGCCCGGGCGGGCGCTGGGACCCGGAGAGGGCGGTGGGAGCGGGAGCGGCGGTGGTCGTCATGGACATCGAGCGACGGTCCGTCGGGTGGTGCGGGCCGAACGCCCGCACCACCCTGAGGACCTAAGCCCCGACCTTGGAGACCTGAGCCTTGGCCTGGCTGAGGATCGAGTCCGGAAGCGGCGCGAAGTCGACGCTCTCGGCGATCTTCTGCCCCTGGCCGTAGATGAAGTCGAGGAACCCCCGGAGCGCCGCGCCCACCGCGGAGTCGCTCTGGCTCGCGTACACCATGATGTACGTCGGCGACACGATCGCGTAGGAGTCGGCTCCCGGTGCGTTCGCCGGGTCGTAGGTGAGGTCCGCGGCCACCTGGACATTCTGCAGCGCCGCAGTCGTGCTCGCCAGCGATGGGGCGACGTACTTGCCGTCTGCGTTCTTGATCGCTGCGAACGTGAGCCCGGACGCCTTGGCGTCGGAGAAGTCGACGTATCCGATGGACCCGTTGGTGTCCTTCACGATCTGAGCGACACCGGAGTTGCCGTTGCCCGCCTGCTGACCGCTCGGCCAGTTGACGACCTTGTCGGTCCCGAGCGTCCATGCCGTTGGCGCGGCCTTCACGAGGTAGGCCGTGAAGTTCGCGGTCGTGCCCGATCCGTCACTGCGGTGCGCGACGGTGATCGTGGTCGAAGGCAGGGTGGCTCCCGAGTTGTCGGCGGCGATCGCCGAGTCGTTCCACTTGGTGATCTGGCCGTCGAAGATCTTCGCCAGCGTGTCCGGTGAGAGCTTCAGGTCGCTCACACCCGAGAGGTTGTACGAGACCGTGATCGGAGCCGCGACCGTCGGGAAGTAGAGGAAGGGGCCCTGGAAGGTGGACTTGTCCGCGTCCTTGACGAGGCTGTCCGTTCCCGCCCACTGCACGAGGCCCGACGCGAGGTCGGTCTGGCCCTGCCCCGAGCCGCCGCCTCCATAGGTGACCGACACCTCGGGCTGCGCCGGCTGGAACGCCGCGATGACGGACTCGTCAAACGCCTGCTGGAACGTCGAGCCGGAGCCGTTGAGCGTCGCCGCGGCGAGCTGGGCTGCTCCGGTCGTGGACGAGGTGTCCTTCTTCGACGTGTCCTTGCTGGAGCTCGAGCCACACCCTGCGGCCACGAGGCCGACCGTGAGCACGAGCGCGACCAGCCGCCACGCGCGTGAACGAATCATTGAGTGCTCCTGTCTGTCTGCGATGTTCTGACCGCTGTCGGTCGAGTGTCGGTTGACGTTCATCGGCCGGCAGGGTACGAAGCGCATCTGGACCGGCCCTTGCCCCCGGGTGACATCGAGGTGAACAGACGGTGGCGATCGGGTGGAACGACCTGCGAGGCAGCGTTCTGGCGGCGCTCAGGCGTCGTGCGGGTGAACACCAGGCAAACGGCGAACGAACCAGCGACCACGGCCTCCCTTCGGCACCCCCGGAGCGGCAAGATGGCCGGCATGGACACAGAGACCGGAGAAGGCGTGCCCGACCAGGGAGATGCAGCCCGCAAGACGCTCCAGGACGAGCTCGAGGAGGTGCGCGCGGATCTGATCCGACTCGGCGCGCTGACGACCGAGGCGATCACCGCGGGCACCCAGGCCTTCCTCGACGGCGATCTGCAGATGGCCGAGCGGGTGATCGCCGCCGACGACGCGATCGACGACCTCTACCACCAGATCGAGGACCACATCATCCTGATCCTGGCGACGCAGTCACCGGTGGCGGCCGACCTGCGCAGCGTGATCACCATGCTGCGGATCAACCACGAGCTCGAGCGAGACGCGGACCTCATGGTCAACGTCGCCAAGACCACGCGCCGCATCTATCCCCACGAGCTCGATCCGAAGTCGCGCGGGATCATCGACCGCATGGGGGTCCAGGCCGCCAACCAGACGAGGCTGGCGATCGACGCGTTCGCGGACCGCGACCCCAGCTGGGCGGCCGCGCTCGCCGACATGGACGACGCGATGGACGAGCTCAGCACGACGCTCTTCCGCCACGCGCTGTCCCTCGGGGCGAACGCCGACGAGGGCACCATCGTCAAGGCGATGCAGATCGCGCTGCTCTCACGCCACTACGAGCGGATCGCGGACCACGCGGTGACGATCGCCGAGCGGGTGCAGTTCATGGTCACCGGCACCCACCCCGGTGACGACCACGACCGGGACTGAGCCTCCCGGCGGAGGTCACTCCTCCTCGTACCCGAGGTCCCAATCGAGGATCAGGTGCTCGCGCTCCGCGTCGCGCGCCACGCGCTCGCGGTTGCGGCGGAACTGCGGGTCGTGGGGCGGCAGGAGCTGGAGCCGGGCCATGGCCCGCTGACGGAACTCGTCGACGACCACGCGGTCGCCGAACACGCCGTGGACCTCCCAGTGCGGCGCGACCGGGCCCAGGTAGACGACGCGGACGTGCCCCTGGGGTGGGATGTCCTCGACTGCTTCGGGTTCCTGGGCCATCAATCCTCCGAGATCGGTCCGGAACCCACCCCGAACGGGTGCGACCGGCGCCGAGCGAGGCTAACCGACCGAGTCCGGACGGGCACCGAGCGTGACCGAGATCGTGCGCTGGGCGCCGTCGCGCTCGACGGTGACGTCGACCTTGTCCCCCGGCGAGAAGCGCCGGATCTCCGCGCCGACGTCCTCGGGGCTCGTCACCGGCCGCGCGTCGATCGCGACGATCACGTCGTCGGCCTTGATCCCGGCCGCCGAGGCCGCGGTGTTCTTGGACACGTCCTGGACCACGGCGCCGGTCTTGGTCGTGAGCTTCAGGGACCGGGCGATGGCCGGCGTCACCTCGGACGTGCTGACGCCGAGAAACGCGACCTTCACCTGCCTGCCGTTCTTCAGCTGGTCGATCACGGACTTCACCGAGTCGATGCTGATCGCGAAGCCGATGTTCTGGCTGTTGCCGGCGAGCGCCGTGTTGATACCGACGACCTCACCCGCGGCGTTCACGAGCGGCCCCCCGGAGTTCCCGGGGTTGATCGCCGCATCGGTCTGGAGCATGTCGTACAGCGTGACGCCGGTCTGGTCCTCGGGCACGACCCGGCCCTTGCCGGAGATGATGCCCTCGGTCACGCTCAGTCCGCCTTTCAGCGCCAGCGCGTTGCCCACCGCGATGACCTGATCGCCGACCTGGAGGTCGTCGGAGCTCCCGAGCTTGACGGTCGACAGGTTCTTGCCCTCGACCTTCAGCACGGCGAGGTCGTACTCGGGTGCACGACCCAGGAGGTCCGCCGCTTGCTTGGTGCCGTCGCTGAACTCGACCTCGATCCGGCCGTTGGCGCCCTCGACGACATGACTGTTCGTCACGATGATGCCGTCGGGCGACACCACGAATCCGGTCCCTTCACCGCCGGTCGAGCTGTCGGATCGACCGGAGAAGAGGCCCTGGTCCACGGCAGCGCCGGTCTGGACCGCCACCACGGCGCCGTCGACCTTCGCGAGCACCGACTGGACGTCGTCGGCCTGGTTGATCACCGACGAGTTGCGCACCGGCTTGTTGGTGGAGCCGACGACGACCGTGCGGGTCGTGGTCGAGTCGTCGCGGGTCGCAACCGCGACGCCGGCGGCGGTTCCCCCGCCGACGAGGGCTCCGACGACGGCTCCGACGACGAACTGGCGCCAACCGGAGGGGCGACCCGGGCCGCTTCCGCCCGCGCCGCCACCGGCGGCGGGCGGCACCGGCGGCATCGGTCCCATCGGGGTCCCAGGACCGGCGGGTGGTGGCTCCGGGGGCAGGAACGTCGGCGGCGTGGTCGCGCTCGGCGGCGCCCACGGGGTCATCGGCTCGGTGACGTCGTCGGCGCCGAGCGGCGCCACGTCCGCCGGACCGACCGGTGCCGTCGGCACCTCGGCGGCCGGCGTGGCCTCGCGTGCGGGTGGCTCCGAGGGGTCACCGCCGGGGGACGTGCTGGATCCGAGGTCTTCGGTCACGGAAGTGCCCTTTCAGGGGGATCGATGTCGGCAGAGCACAACGACAGAGACGTCGGCAGCGTTCCAGACGCACCTGAGCATGTACTGAGAGTGGCGGGTTCGTTCCCTGGGAACCGAATCGGCGCGCCTACCGTTGCACCAACGTGATGGACGAAGAGACGATCCCAGAGTACGACGCCGAGCACGTGTGGATGCTGGACGGCCTCTGCCGCGACCGCGATCCATCGTTCTTCTTCCCGTCCGATGGTGTCGGCGTGGACCGAGCGCGGAAGGTGTGCGGGGGCTGTCCGGTCAAGGAAGAGTGCCTCGAATACGCGCTCCGCTACCGGATCGAGCACGGCGTGTGGGGTGGCGCTTCCGAGCGGGAGCGCCGGCGCATCCTCCGCAGCCGGCGCAGTCCGGCCAACGTCTGATCCCCGCACGGCCCCGACCGATCAGGTCCAGCCGAACGGCGCGATCACGAACCGAACGACGTCGCTCCATCCCGAGTCGTCACCGCGCGTGAGGTCGGCGACGATCGCGAGCTGATCGCGGCGGGGCGCGTCGGTGACACACGTGAGCGTCCGATCACCCGACTGCCACACGACCACTGCCCCGGCCGCGGTCACGTAGCGGCGCACCTTCACCCCGTCCCACTCGGTCTGTCGGCCGCCGTCGGGCAACGATTGCCAGTCCAGGGCACCGTCGCGCGTGAAGATCGACGCGTCGAAGACGCCGTCGCTATAGCGCAGCTGCTCCTCGTGTGCGGTCACGCGCCGGGCCTCGACGAGCACGAAGCCGTCGCCCATGTGCCGGTGCGCGTCGGCCGGTGCGCGCATCGGTGTCGGCGAACGCGTGCCCACCGTCGGGACCGACGTGACGGTTGCCCGCGCGTGGACGGCGCGCAGCGACACGAACCGCATCGCGAGGTCGGGTCGACCGGTTTCGTCGTAGCGCTCGCGCGCCAGCACGAAGCCGTACCTCCGGTCGACGACGATGCGCTCGACGACGTGGTCGGCGCGCCGGACGACCAGCTCACGCGTCGCGCGTCCGGCGACCGTCGGACCGGTCTGGACGCGTGTGCGGTACTTCGCGCTGATGCTCGGCGCCCCCGGATCCCGGTCGTCCCCCCACAGCGTGGTCCAGCGGTGCCCGGTGCGCATCCAGGACCGGCCGTCGTGCTCCACGACGCGTCCGCCGGCCACCTGCAGCACGCCGTCGGTGGTGGCGACGTCCACGGTGGCGACGTGGCGGCGCGACCCGTCCCGCCACTCGAGCCGCACCCGGCCCGAGAACTCCTGGGTCCGCAACGCCTCACGGGCCCGGTCGAGCATGGCGTCGGCCGGATTCGCGTCCGCCGCGAACCCCGGGACCGAGACCAGGAGCCCGATCCCGGCCGCGAGGCCGGCGGCGGCGACGACGAGCCGACGCATCAGCGGCCCAGCCCGAGGGGCGCGGCGAGCGGCGCGAGCCCGGAGACGGGGTCACCGGCGGCGGCCGACCCGGCCTGGTGGACCCGGACGTCGGTCGCGAGCGCCGGATGGGTGCCGCCGGCCTTCGGGACCACGACCGCGAGGAGGACCGCGGCGGTGGCGGCCGCGGCCGCGACCCATGCCGTCGCGCGCGGCACCCGCCGGCGGCGGTGCTGCTCCAGGCTCACCACCACGGCGTCGTCCCCGGCGGCCGTGACAGCAGCGGTCAGCGAATCGATCCAGCCGGTCGGTGGCACCGGTGGTGCGAGCCCGCGCACCAGTGCGCGGACCTCGGCCACCGAGTCCAGTTCGACCCGGCGCTCGTCGTCCTGCGCCAGAGTCGCGTCGACGCGCGAGCGTCCGGCCGCGTCCAGCTCGTCGTCGAGGTAGGCGGAGAGGAGGTCGTCGTCGCTCACGCGATCACTCCCCTCGTGGACAGTTCGGCGCGCAGCAGCTTCCGGCCGCGGTGAAGCCGCGACCGCACGGTGCCGATCGGCACCCCGGTCGCGCGGGCGATGTCCTCGTAGGACTGGTCGGCGACGTCACACAGCACGACGGGCACACGGAACTCCTCGGGCAGGGCGGCGATCGCCGCCTGGATCTCGGTGGAGAGCCCGGCGGCGTCCGCAGCGTCGTCGGCGGCGACCGACGGCGGGACGACGAGATCGGGATTCTCGGGGAGGGCCTGGACGGGCCGGCGCTTCTTGCGGCGCATGTCGTCCAGGAACACGTTGGTCACGATCCTCGCCAGCCATCCCTCGAGCGAGCCCGGCTCATAGGTGGCGAGACCACGGCGGACCCGCAGCAGCGCCTCCTGGACCAGGTCCCGCGCGTCGTCGACGTTGCCCGTCAGTCGATAGGCCACGGTGAAGAGGAACTGCCCGTGGTCACGGGCGACCTCCTCCCACGTCGGCACACCGGCGGACGTCATGTCAACGACCTCGGGGGTGGAACCGGTTCCCCTCGCGGCGAAGAAATCCGCACGAGGCGCCCGGATCGGCGCGAATCAGCTCAGGAGGACTCGCCGTCGCCGGCGGCGGGCTCGTCGGACGGCTCGTCCTTGGCGCCCTCCTCGAAGCCGGCCTTGAACTCCTTCTGGGCCTGACCGAGGGACCGGGCCAGCTTCGGGATCTTGGCGCCGCCGAACAGCACCAGCACGACGAGTAGGACGATGAGTAGCTCTGGAGCTCCGAGACCGAACACCTGGGGAACGTCCTCCCGTTCGCGGACGTGCCGATCCTACCCCTCGGAGGTCGCACGGCCGGTCGCGCCCACTGCGTGGGCCAACAGCTCCAGATCGTCGGGATGACCCAGGTGGAAGGGGATCGCGCCGACGCCGAGGATGAGCGTCTCGACCCCGAGACCGTCCCAGACGCCGACCTGCTCGCGGATCTGCTCCACGGTCCCGACCAGCCGGCCGCGCCGCCACTGGTCGAGGCTGACGTGGTCGAGCACGCCCGTCGGCGTGCGCTCGCGGAGCCGCTCGAACCGGCGCGCGAGATCGGCTTCGTCCTCGCCGCACAACGAGTACAGGCCGAGTGAGCACCACACCGACGCCGGATCGCGTCCGACGCGCTCGCACTCGCGCTCGAGCACCTCGCGCCGGGCGGCGTACTCCTCGGGGGTCCAGACCCAACACGTGTTCCACCCGTCGGCGCGCTCGACCACGAGGCGGAGGAGGCGATCCCCCTTCCCGCCCACGAAGACCGGGGGACGGGGGCGCTGCACCGAGGTCGGGAGGTTGCGCGCACCGTCGACGCGGTGGAACCGGCCGTCGAAAACGAGCGGACCGCCGGATTCGCCGAGCAGCCCGGTGAGGACCTCGACCGCTTCTCCCATCCGGGCCAGGCGGACGCCCGGTGTCGGGAACTCCATCCCGATCGCGGCGTACTCGGGCTCGTACCAACCGGCGCCGACCCCGACGTCGATACGGCCGCCGGAGAGACGGTCCAGGGTCGCGATCGCCTTCGCGAGCACCGAGGCCGGTCGGAGCGCCTCACAGAAGACGAGCGTGCCCAGACGCACGTGGTCGAGCGACCGCGCGAGCGCGGCCAGCGTGACGATCGGCTCGAACGCCGCCTCGGGCTGCGCGCTGCCGCCGTACTTGGCGATGTCGAGGAAGAGGTGGTCCGACACCCAGACCGAGTCGAGACCCAGCGCCTCGGCCCGCCGGGCGACGTCGCGCACCGTCGCCCAACTCAGGGGTCGCTCGTCCACGATCGAATAGTCGTATTGCGGCAATGCCAGCCCGAACCGCACGGCGGCACTCTACGGGGCGCCGCCCCGGCGGGGGACGACCGGACCGTGGGCGCCGCCGATCCCGGCGTCCCCGTACGCTGCCCGGCGTGCTCGAAGCCGTGGTCAACATCTCCGAGGGTCGCGAGGCCCGACGCCTCGCAGCGATCGGCGCCGGTGCGGGACCGGCCCTGCTCGACGTGCACTCCGACGACGACCACCATCGCAGCGTCTTCACGATCGCGGCCGCGGACCCCGGCGGCACCGAGGCGGCCACACGACGACTGGTGGACGTGGCGTGTGAGGACCTCGACCTGCGCGAGCACGCCGGCGTCCACCCGCGCCTCGGCATCGTGGACGTGGTGCCGTTCGTGGCGCTGGCGCCGACGCCGCCCGATGTCGCGGTGGCGGCCGCCCATGCGTTCGGCGACTGGCTGGCACGCGCGCACGCCGTCCCGATCTTCTTCTACGGCGCGGCCTCCCCCGAGGCCCGCACGTTGCCCGAGATCCGCCGGGACGCGTTCGGCGCGCTCGAACCCGACCGGGGACCCGCCACCCCCGACCCGCGCCTCGGCGCGACCGCGGTCGGCGCCCGGGCCCCGCTCGTGGCGGTGAACGTCGAACTCGACACCGACGACCTCGCGCTCGCCCGGCGGATCGCCCGTGAGGCCCGCGAGCGCGACGGCGGCCTGCTCGGCGTCCGGGCGCTGGGATTCCCGCTCCCGTCGCGCGGGACGGTGCAGGTGAGCATGAACCTGGTCGATCTCGAGCGCACCGGCATCGAGCGGGCGTGCTCGGAGGTCCGGGACCGGGCGCGGACGCTGGGCGCGCACGCCGTTGCGGTGGAGCTGGTCGGGCTCCTGCCCGAAACCGAGCTGGCCCGCTGCTCCGACCGCTTCCGTGACTGGGCAGGGATCGGTCCGACCGACACCGTGGAGGGACGCGCCCGCGCCCGGACCGGGTGAGGCGACGGGTGGTGCACCGTCGCGACCGCGGGTCGTGGCCGCGGCCGCGACGGGTCAGGCGGTGGCGCTCGCGGCCGCCTCGGCCGCCGCTCGGCGGGCGAGGGCACGCTGGCGGCGGAGCCGCCGACGCTCGCGTTCGCTCAACCCGCCCCAGATCCCGAACTTCTCACCGTTGACGAGTGCGTATTCCAGGCAGTCGGCCCGGACCTCGCAGTTCGAGCACACCGACTTCGCCTCGCGCGTGGACGCACCCCGCTCCGGGAAGAAGAGGTCCGGATCCACGCCCAGGCAGTTCGCCCGCTCCTGCCAACGTTTGTCCCCTGCCTGGCTGGCGTGCACATGGGCCACGATCATCTCTCTCACCGGCGATCCCCTCTCGCTCCGACGCCGATGGAACACTGAATGACGCCCCTGGAATTACAACGGTGTCACTTTGCCAGCGTCAAAGGCCTGATGCAAGCGGAAGTTCCACAATCGGGCGGAGTCGGGGCGCCGTGCCCGCTCGGGCCCGGGTCCGCCCGGTGTGCCCAAATCCGACGAACGCCGCGACTGCTCCGACCGGGTGCGGGTCGGTCAGGCCCGGGCGCGGGCGCCGGCGCGCACCAGCACGGCCCGGATGATGTCGACGAGGTCATCGGGCTCGAAGGGCTTGGTGACGTACTCGTCGGCACCGAGCTCGGTCGCGCGGTCACGGTCGGACTGGCCCGACTTCGCGGAGCAGACGACGACGCTCGGGCGCGTCGGCCGGCCGCCGAGCTCGGCCAGCACGAACCAGCCGTCGAGCACCGGCATCATGATGTCGAGCACCACGAGGTCGGGCTGCTCCTCATCGACGCGCCGCAGCGCGGTCTCGCCGTCGGCCGCCAGGAGCGGGTTGAACCCCTCGGACTCCAGGATCATCCGGAGGGTCAGGAGGACGTCGGGCTCGTCGTCGACGATCAGGATCTTCGGCCGGTCAGACACGCAACACCTCCGATCGGCTCTCGACGACCGAGCTCGTCCGCAGCGCGACGCGGAATGCAGCGCCGCCACCGGGTCCGTCCTCCACCCAGACCGTGCCCCCGACGGACTCCACCAGGCCACGAACGATCGACAGGCCGAGCCCCATGCCGGGCTTCGTACCGTTCGGGTCCACGCGGTAGAAGCGCTCGAAGATGCGCTCGCGCTCCTCGGGCGGGATGCCCGGGCCCCGGTCCACGACCGACAGCACCACCTGGTCGGCGTCGACCTGCACCGTGACGCGGACCGGCTCGGATCCGTACTTGTGCGCGTTCTCGATCAGGTTGGTGAGCACCCGGCGCAGCGCCTCGGGCTCGGCCCGCACCGTGCACTGTTCGGGCAGCTCGGTCTCGACCGGGCGGCCGGCGACCTCCGAGTCGAGCGCGGTCAGGCGGACCAGTGCGCACAGGTCGATCTGTTGGGTCGTCGGCCGGTTGGCGCTCTCCTGCATCCGCGCCGCCACCAACATCTCCTCGACCATGGCCTGGAGCCGACCCGACTGGCGGTCGACCACATCGAGCAGCTCCTCGCGTTGGGCCGCTTCGCTCGTCCGGCGGCTCGCCGCGACCGCCCCACGGATGGAGGTGATCGGCGTCCGCAGCTCGTGGGAGACCGACGCGACGAACTGCGACTTCATTCGGTCGGACTCGAGGAGCTTGGCCACGTTGGCGCGCTCGGCCTCGTACAGCCCGGCCTTGGCGATGGCCGCGGCGACGGGCTCCGCGAAGAGGCTCAGTACGCTCATCTGCTCGTCCTCGAACCGCGCGCGGGCTCGCGAGCACGGTGAGAACGCCGAGGAGCTGACCGCGGTTGACGAGCGGCACACACATCGCCCCGCCGATCTCGACATCCTCGGCGCCGATGTCGGCGCTCGCGACGGCCTCGGAGACGAGCAGCGGCTCGCGCGTCTGCGCGACACGCCCGGCCAACGACTCGCCGATGCGGATCCGCGCGTCTCGATCGGTGCCCTCGCCGCGCACCGCGACCACGCGCAGCATCGTCTGGTCCTCGAGCAGCATCACTGAGCCGCCCATCCCGCCGAGCAACTCGAGGGCATTGGCGAGGATGGCGTCCAGCACGTCGTCGAGGTCCATCGCGGAGTTGAGCGCCTTGCCCGCCGCGAAGAGCGCGGAGTTCATCTGGAGTTGGCCGGCCATCGTGGTGCTGAGGATGCGCTCGTCGACGAGGAGGCGTGACAGCCGGTGGAGGTGCACCTCCTTCTCGAAGGCATAGATGCCGAAGCCCACGCCCAGCACGGCGACGCCGCCGGCCAGGACGAGCGGCTCACCGGTGATCCAGCTGACGTTGCCGGTCGCGCCGGAGACGGCGAGGGCGGCCAGGCCGGTGGCGACGATGACGATGATCGTCAGGGACCAGAGCTGGAGTCGCCTCCGCTCGACCATCTCGATCGAGGGCGCATGCTCGCTGAGGCCCGCAACGCGCGCCTCGTGACGGATCCGCTGGCTGATCTCAACGGGGAGCTGGTCCATGACGCCTCTCGGAAGATTCGACCCAGGCATCGACCCTCCGAGAGTGGGCCTTGAGGGCCAAACCGGACGTCAGGCGCCGTCCGGATAGGGCGGATCGGGGGCGTACTCCATGAGGCGCTGGGTCCGGCGCGCGTGGTCGACCGAGACGAGCTGGCCCACGAGCCACAGCGCCATGTCGATCCCGGCGCTGATCCCGGCCGAGGTGACCACATTGCCCTCGCGGACGTAGCGCGCCCCCTCGACGATCTCGAGGTCCGGAGCGATGCTCCGGAGCTCGTCGATGGCCGCCCAGTGGGTGGTCACCCGCTGGTTCCGGACGATCCCGGCGCCGTGGAGCACGAACACCCCGGTACAGACGCTCGCCACCCAGGTGCATCCGGGCGCGACCCGGCGCACGAACTCGATCATGGCGGGGTTGGTCCGCTCCCGCCGGCTCCCCCGGCCGCCGGGCACGACGACCACGTCGAGCGCCGGAGCGTCGGCGAAGGTGTGATCGGCGAGGACCCGCAGACCCTTGGCGTTCACGACGGGATCGGTGGTCTCGGCGATGGTGACCACCGAGTCCCCGTCCCGACGCGCCATGGTGAAGACCTCGTACGGTCCCGCCCAGTCGAGCTCCTCGGCTCCTTCGAAGAGCACGATGCCGGTGGTGATGCTCATGCTCCCGCCTGCTCGGCGGTCGCGATCGGACTCTTGAATCTGGCGCGGTACTCGGTCGGCGCCACCCGCAGCGCCCGGAGAAAGGAGCGCCGCATCGTCTCGGACGAGCCGAAGCCGCAGTCCCGCGCCACCGCGTCGACGCCTACGTCGGATTCCTCGAGCCGGCGGCGGGCGGCCTCGACCCGGAGGCGCTCGACGTAGCGCGCCGGCGTCGTGCCCGTCTCGGTGCGGAACACCCGGGCGAAATGGCGGGGACTCATCGCGGCCCGCGCGGCCAGCGCGGTCACGGAGAGATCCTCCTCGAGGTGGTCGGCGAGCCAGTGCTGCACCTCGGTCACGTCATCGCGGTCACCAGCCTGGGTCTCGAGCACCGCGCTCGAACTGCGCCTGGCCGCCGGGCCGCTTGAGGAACACGACGAGCTGGCGCGCGACCGACATCGCGACGTCGTGCCCGCAGTCCTCCTCGACGAACGCGAGCGCGAGGTCGATGCCGGCGGTCACTCCGGCCGAGGTCGCGATCCGCCCGTCGCGCACGAAGATCGGGTCCGGCTCGACCGTGACGAGCGGATGCCGGCGGGCGAGCGCGTCACAGGCCGACCAGTGCGTGGTCGCGCGCCGGCCGTCGAGCAACCCGGTCGCGGCGAGGACGAACGCGCCGGAGCAGACCGAGGCGACCCGGCGGGCGAGGCCGGCCACGCGGACGACGTGGCCCATCACGGTCTCGTCCGCGAGGACCGCACCGACACCGGCGCGGTCGCCGCCCCCGATGACGAACGTGTCGACCGGTCCGTGCACATCGGCGAGCGCGCCCGACGCCACGATCCCCATCCCGCTCATGGTCCGGACGGGTCCGGCCCGTGGGGCCACGACCTCAACGGTGTACGCCGCCGCACCGGCCGTGCGCTCGGGCGCGGCGAACACCTCGAACGGACCGACCACGTCCAGGCTCTGCCCGCCGTCGAAGGTGAGGATCACGACCCGTCGCATGCGCCCATCCTGAGGGATCACCGGCCTGTCTGCAATGACCAATCCCCCACGGATCCTGCCACCGCGCCGAGCACCCGAAGGGGCGGAGGCACACAAGCTCGGGTGCGGGCCGAAAGCCGCCGAGGGGTATCCCCGAGGGATCGGACGAGCGATCAGGACGCGCGGCGGTGGGCGGTGCGGTGCTCGAGGAAGTCGACGAGGACGTAGTCGCCGAGGGTCTCGGGCGAGACGAAGAACGCGCGGCCCTGGTTCATCTCCATCATCCGGCGCACGAAGTCCTGGAGGTAGGGCGACTCGTCGAGCATGAAGGTGTTGATGCGGATGCCGGCGCGGGTGCAGCGCTGCACCTCGCGCAGCGTCTGCTCGATCGTCGTGTACGACGGCGGGTACTGGAAGACCGCCTCGCCGCGCTCGATGTGGGCAGTGGGTTCCCCGTCGGTGACCATGATGATCTGCTTCGTGCCCGACTGGCGTTCCAGCTGGGTGCGGGCCAGCACCAGCGCGTGCTGCATGTTCGTGCCCCACTCGAAGTCCCAGCCGAGCTCCGGGAGCAGTTGCGGCTTGACGTCACGGGCGACACGCCCGAACGACACCAAACCGAAGTAGTCGTGCGGGAACTGGGTGGTGATGAGCGAGTGCAACGCCATCGCCACCTTCTTCGCGGGCAGGAAATTGTCGCGCATCGGCATCGACATCGACACGTCGAGCATCAGCACCGTCGACGAGCGCGTGACCACCTCGGTGCGCTCCACCTCGAAGTCCTCCGGCGAGAGGTGCACGGGCGTTCCCGCGCCCTGCCGCCAGATCGCGTTCCGGACGGTCTGCTCGACGTTCAGGTGGAACGGGTCTCCGAACTCGTACGGCTTGTGCTCGTAGGCGCGCTCGTGGCCGATCCCGGTGCGCTCGACGTCGTGGCGCCCGGCGCGCTCCTGCATCATCTTGCGGAAGAGGTCGCCGAGCGCCTTCTGCCCGAGTGCCCGCACCCCCTTGGGCGTGAGCTCGTACCGACCGTCGCGCTGGTCGATGAGCCCGGCCTCCTTGAGCATGTCCGCGAGCTGCTCGAGCCGTTGGAGCGAGCGGGCGGCGTCGTCGCCGAGCAGGTCGCGCGCCTGGTCGAGGTCCACCTCGGCGAGCTGGCCGGGCTGGGTGACGCTCTGGAGCATCTGCTCGAGCGAGTCGAGATCACCGATCGTCTGGAGCACGCTCGACATCTGCCCCATCGACATCGGCTGGTCGCCGGAGAAGTCGAGCTGGCGACCCCAGTTCATGTTCGGGAAGGCCTGCTGGAGATTCCGTGACAGCTCGTCCATCTGCCACCGCAGGTCCATGTCCTCGAGGAGCGCCTCGGACAGCTGCTGGAGCTGGGCGCGCTGCTC
The DNA here is from genome assembly GCA_963801105.1 of uncultured Acidimicrobiia bacterium. Classification (GTDB taxonomy): domain Bacteria; phylum Actinomycetota; class Acidimicrobiia; order IMCC26256; family JAENVU01; genus JAENVU01. The sequence continues at coordinate 1,434,734 of CAWDDH010000003.1, read as the reverse complement.
CGGCGTCATCGAGTTGAGCAGCTGCTGCATCGCAGCCATCGACTGCGCCATCTGCTCGAGCAGCTCGTCGAGGGTCTCGGGGTTGCCCGGGAAGAAGTCGCCGTAGCGGTCCATGAAGCCCGCGAAGTCGGGCTCCTCGCCGCGCTCGCGCTGCTCGAGCATCTGATTGAGCTCCGCGAGCATGTCCTTCATGCGCGCCATCTGCTCGGGGGAGATGTTCTGCATCCCCTCGGACATCTGGTTGAAGTAGCTCTGCATGAGCTGCTGACGCAGCTCGTCCATGAGCTCCTCGAACCGGGCGCGCGCGTCGTCGTCCATGAAGTCGTACTGCTGGAGCGACTGCACCCGGCCGGCGAGATCGTCGGGCATGAGCTCGAGCTCGAGCCCCCGTTCCTGCGCGAGGTTCTCGACGATCTCACGACGCCGCTCGTCGCCCGAGGCACGTGCTTGCTCGATGCGACGGTCCATCCCCGCGCGCTCCTGCTCGAGCACCTCGTCGAGCTGCTCGGCGATGTCGTCGTACACACCGCCGAGGTCGCGGTTCTCGAGCTCCTGCTGACGGCGCTGCCGGAGCCGCTCGAGCATCTCGCGCATGCCCATCAGCTGCTCGCCGTTGCGGTCCTGGAAGCCCTGTTGCAGCATCCGCCGCAACGCGGCATTGAGGTCGCCGTGGTACATCAGCTCGTCGGCCATCTCGTCGAGGAGCGCGTCGGCGTCGAGGTCGAAGCCGACCTGGCTGCCGTCCCAGGCCGAGTACCGGAAGGCCGGACCTTCACGTCGCGATCGACGACTGCGCATCGTCGGAGGGTAACCCCGTCAGCGCAGGGTTGCGCCGGCGCCCGGCGCCAACGCCCACCGGTCGATGCCCACGAGCACGGCGGCGCTCGCGAGCGAGGCCGCCGCCACCGTCCACGGAAGGGCGCCGGCGCCGACCGCGTCGAAGAGCCCGCCGATCGCGGGTGGGAGGAGCAGCCCCCCGACGGCCGCGCCCGCGATGCACCAGGCGGTCACCGTGCCCGTGAGGGGGATGACCTGGTGGAGATGGGTCAGCATCGTGGGGAACTGGGGTGCGATCACGGCGCCCAGCAGACCCGAGGCGAGCAGGACCGGGATCGCGTGCCCGCCGACCAGGGCGATGAACACCGCGATCAGGGTGGCGGCGCCGACGCTGGCGCGCAGCAGTGGTCCCGTCCGGACGCGGTCACCACGCCAGGTCATCGTGAGCCGTCCGGCGAGAAACCCGGCCCAGAACATCGCGGTGAGCGCGGTCGCCCACCCGCTTCCGAGGCCGATCTGGTGCGCGTAGGTGGCGATCCAGCCTGCGAAGCACACCTCCAGTCCCACGTAGAGCAGGAAGAACGCCGCAACGAAGCCGAGGCGCCACGCCTCGGGCGGCGCACCGGCGGCCTCGTGGTCGGCGGCGGCGCGCCGGGCGCCGTCGGCGCGGTCCCGTCGCCAGACGAACAGACCGAGCGCGGCGAGCGCGGCGGCGAACACTCCGCACGCCGGGCCGAGCCCGCCGGAGGACTCCGTCGAGGCGAAGACGAGCACCGGGGTGGCGAGCGCACCGATCGCGAAGCACAGGTGCAGCGCGTTCATGGACGACACCAGGCGTTCGGCCGGGACGAGGGTGGGGGTGAGGGTGTTGGCGCTCACGTCGAGCGTGCCGGCGCCCAGGCCGATGAGCGTGCCCAGGACGATCACGGCCGCCAGGCTCGCAGCCAGCGGGATGCCCGCCAGCCCGGCCGCGAGCGCGACGACGGCGAGCGAGATGAGATGCGGTCCGCCGAATCGGCGGTAGAGCCGGCCGGCCACCAGCGAGCCGACGAGGCCGCCCAGGGACTGCGCTCCGAACACGAGCCCGATCTCGCCGAGGGACGATCCGGTCTGATCCCGCAGGGTCGGCAGCGCGGGACCGAAGAAGCTGAGCGCGACGCCGAGCCCGAGAAAGGCCCCGAAGTACGGCCCCATGGTGGAGCCCCGAGCCGGTCCTGCTCCTTGCACCCGCGCTCCCTGACTCGGATTCGACCGTCGCAGCGTTGCACAATCACCCCATGAGGATCGCGGCGTGGGTGGTGGGCCTCGTGGCGATCGCGACGATCGCCGCGATCGCGCAGGGCGGCCAGAGCAACGACCTGTCCAAGCTCCCCCGCCCGTCCCGTGCGTTCTGCGCCGCCGCGGCGAAGTACGACGATGCCACCACGTCCAAGTCGATCCCCTTGGCCCGCCACATCGAGCTCACGAAGGCGATCGCGACCGCCGCACCCGCCGACACCAGGTCGGACGCGAACCTCGTCTGGAGGTCCTACGTCAAGCTCGCGGCCGGTGACCAGGGCGTCGTCGACAACCCGCGCGTCAAGGCCGCGCTCGACCATGTGAACCGTCGCGCCACCCAGACGTGCGGCTGGTTCCAGCGCGACAGCGGGATGTGACCGATGGGATTCCCCGCCGGATTCTGGTGGGGCACCGGCGCGTCGTCCACCCAGTGCGAGGGCGCGGCGCCCGCATCGGACTGGTACCGCGAGGAGGAGCGCGGCACCTACCCGCGCAGCGGTGACGGCAACGGGTTCGGAACCCGGTACGCCGAGGACTTCGCGCTTTTCGCCGAGCACGGGCTCACCCACCACCGCCTCTCCATCGAATGGGCGCGCATCGAGCCGGCCGAAGGTCGCCGTGACGCCGCCGTCGTCGAGCACTACCGGGCCGTGCTCCAGGCCGCTCGGGACGCGGGCGTCGCGCCGTGGGTCTGCCTGCACCACTTCACGCTCCCGGGATGGTTCACCGAGGTCGGTGAGGGTGCCTTCCGTGACGACCGCGCCCGCTCCTACTACTGGGCCCGGCACGTCGCCTTCTGCGCCGAGACCTTCGGCGACCTCGCGTTCGGGTGGAAGCCGATCAACGAACCCTTCGGGTACGCGGCGCTCGCGTACCAGCTCGGCGTATTCCCCCCGCGCCAACGTGCGTTCGACCTCATGCTCGACGCGTACCGCGGCGTTCTCCTCGCCCAGCGCGACGCGTGGCGGGAGCTGCGGGGCGGCGGTGCGCCCGTCGCGACGATCCACAACCTCTCTCCCCTGTTCCCCGTCGACGACTCAATGGCGGCCGAGTCGAACACGCGCGACCTCGACGCGCTCATGTGGGGCATCTGGACGCGCGCGGACCGCGACGGTGTCCTCGCGCTCCCGGGCCGCGCGGCGGAAGAGGTCGCGGATCTGCGCGAGTGCTGCGATCTCGTCGGCTTCTCGTACTACTCCGCCCAGGCCGTCGGGCGCGACCGCCGGTGGTTTCCGTACCCGCGTGGCGCACGCGTCGGTCCACTCGGGTACGCGCCGTGGAGCGAGGGACTCGGCATCGTCCTGCGACGGCTGCACGACGAGCTCCCCGGCCGACCGCTGCTGATCTGCGAGCACGGGGTCGGCACGGACGACGACGCGTGGCGCGAATCGGTGCTCCGCGAATCGCTCGCCGTCGTCGAGGACGCGGCCGACGACGGCGTCGACGTCCGCGGGTTCTTCCACTGGACCGGCGTCGACAACTACGAATGGACCTCCGGGTTCGACGTGCCGTTCGGGATCTTCACGCGCGACCGCGAGGCCCGGCCGAGCGCTGCGCTCCTCGCCGACGCGACCGCACGCGGCTAGGCCCACCCGCCCCGTGGACCCGTGACCTTCGACCCTGGGGCGCGGCGGCGCGGAAGGGTTTCATGCGGGTGGCACCCACACGCTGGAGGGTGGCCGACATGATCACCACAGCACCGGACTCCGAGAACCTCGCCGACGCCCGCCAGGAGCGTGCCGAGCGCACCTTCTGGGAACGGGCCCTGGTCGGGGGGCTGGTCGGGATGGTTCTCGGAGCCGGGCTGTGGGCGCTGATGGTCGGCCAACACCGGCACTGACCTCAGGCGCCCCCGGATCCCGGGAGGTCTCCCACCCTGCCCGGTCGGTCGCCGGCGTCCGACGTGTCCCTCCCCATCGGCGCCGTCGGGATCGCGACGGGCAGGGTGAACGAGACCGTGGTCCCGGACGCGGGATCCGAGACGATGCTGGTCGTGCCACCGTGCGCCTGGACGACGTCGTGGACGATCGCCAGACCGAGTCCGGCGCCGCCGCGATGGCGCGTCCGGGCGGTGTCGGCCCGGACGAACCGCTCGAACGCGTGGGCCGCGACCTCGGGGGGCATGCCGGGGCCCGCGTCGCTCACCGAGACCGTGAGGCTCCCGGAACCGGGCTCGTCGGTGCGGACGTCGATCACGATCTCCGCGGACGGCGGAGTGTGGACCAGTGCATTCCCGACGATGTTCGCGAACACCTGGCGCACCAGGTGCTCGTCGCCGTCGACGATCGCGCGGTCCACGCCCGTCACGCGCACGACCCGCGAGGGTTGCACCGCGCCGGCGTCGGCGGCGGCATCGCGCGCGAGGTGGGACACGTCGACCGGCCCCGTCTCGATCGGGCGCACCTGGTCCAGACGAGCCAGCGTCAGCAGCTCGTCGACCAGTGTGGACATCCGCACCGACTCCTCGTTCATCCGTCGCATCGCGTCGTCGACGGACCCCGGATCGCGGAGCGCGCCCGCGGCGTAGAGCTCCGAATAGCCCCGGATCGTCTGCACCGGGGTCCTCAGCTCGTGGCTGGCATCACCCACGAACTGGCGCAGCCGCGCGTCGGTCTCCTGGCGCGCGACGGACGCGGTGTGCAGCCGCCCGAGCATGTTGTTGAACGCCCGGCTGAGGTCGCCGGCCTCGGTTCCGGCCGGCGCGTCCGGCACCTGACGGTCCAACTCGTCGTCGGCAATGGTCACCGCGACCGAGGCCATCTGCTTCAGCGGTCGGACACCGAGGAGGATGATCCACCACGTCACGAGTCCGATCACGAGCAGCGCCGCGCCACCGACGATCGCCACGATCACCCGGGTCTGACCCACCGAGTCGTCGACGAGGTTGAGCGGGCTCGCGAGCACCGCGACATCGCCGGATCCCGGAACCTGGCGCGCCACCATCCGGTACCGCAACCCGCTCGTGCGCGCCGACACCGTGTACGCACCCGCGTCGCCGGCCGCGGCCGCGCGGGCACGGGCGACGTCCAGACGCGGGCGTGGCAGCGTCGTGCCGGCTTCGATCGCACGGCCGATGACCGTCACCTCGCCCGTCGCGTCGACCCGGGCGAAGAACAGCGTGGAGGCGCCGGGACGACGCGCCTGCTCGTCGGCGCCCGGCGGCTGGACGGGTGTGAAGCGGCCGAGGCCCGGACGCAGCGGCGGAACGGCCTGGTCGAGCCGCGCGTCGATCTGGTCGACGAGCCGGTGCTCCACGACCCGCACCGTCGCCCAGGCCCCACCGACCACGACGACTGCGAGCGCCGACATCGCGAGCAGCACCCGCGTCCGCAGCGACACGTCAGGCCTCCCGGAGGCAGTACCCGATGCCGCGCACGGTCTGGATCAGCCGGGGACCGTGCGGATCGAGCTTCTTGCGGAGGTACGCGACGTAGGTCTCGACGATGCGACCGTCGCCGTCGAAGTCGTAGTCCCAGACGTGGTCGAGGATCTGCGCGCGGGAGAGCACCCGACCCTGGTTCGCGAGCATGAAGCGCAGCAGGTTGAACTCGGTCGGTGAGAGCGCGATCTCGACCCCGGCGCGCGTCACGCGGTGTGCGTCCTCGTCGAGCTCGAGGTCCGCACAGCGGACCACCACGCTCGCCAGCTGCGGGCGCGTGCGGCGCAGGACCGCGTCGATCCTCGCCACGAGCTCCTCGAGGCTGAACGGCTTCACGAGGTAGTCGTCGCCGCCGATGGTGAGTCCGCGCACCGTGTCCTCGGTGTCGTCACGGGCGGTCAGGAACACGACCGGTGTCTTCACCGCGCTCGTCCGCAACCGCCGGCAGACCTCGAACCCGTCGAGATCCGGCATCATGACGTCGAGCAGGATCAGGTCGGGGAGGAACCTCGGCACCTTGGCCAACGCCTCCCTCCCGTCGGCCGCGGTCTCGACCTCGAAGCGCGAATGGGCCAGCGCGGCCGCGAGCATCGTCCGGAGGTTGTCCTCGTCGTCGACGAGCAGGATCCGTTCGCCGCTCATCCGCCCGTGCGACCGGAGCTGAGGTCGTAGATCGTCACGCCACTCACCGTACGGGACGTGAAGTTGTCCTGGACCCACTGCGAGATCGTGGTGCCGGTCCCGGACCGTCCGCCGCCCGGCACGCCGAAGTTCGAAGCGATGAAGTAGTGGACGTCCCCGTCGCGCACGTACTGCTGGAACTGCGCCAGGGTCGGTGTCGGATCCGAGCCGTTGAAGCCGCCGATCGCCATGATCGGTGCCCCGGAGGCGATCTGGAACCCGGCGGCGTTGGTCGCGCCGACCGATGCCCCGGCCCAGCGCTCGCCGCCGTTCCGGGCGGTGCGGAGGAGGCCGGTCACGGCCGCGCCCGGCTCGGGCGAGGAGAAGACGCCCCCGCGCCCGCTCGCGCCGCCGACGCCGGGGGCGCCGCCGGGGACAGCCGGCGGCCCCGCGCCCGCGAAGCCACCACCGGGGAAGCCCGGCGGACCGCCGCCGGGGACACCGGCGAACCCACCGGGGCCCGCGGCGCCACCGCGGAGCGGTCCGGCGAAGCCACCCGGGCCACCGGGCCCGCCCGGACCGACCCGCGTCCCTGCGTGTGCGGGACCCGACGTCGGCAACGGGCCGTCGTGTGACGTCCGGACCGTCGTCACCGTCGCCGCCGCCGGCACCGCGAGCACGAGCGCCAGCCCGCCGACCGCGACGACCGCGGCCGCGCGACCGAGTCGGCCGACAAAGGCGAGCCGCGACCGCAAGGGCGAGCGCGAGGCCGATCAGCACTCCGGCCCAACCGGGGTGCCACTGCGGCACGCGGTCGAGCAGCACGACCAGCCACCACACGGTGACGGCGAGCGTGCCGACGAGCGCGACGCGCCCCCAGACCGTGCTGCGGTGCGTCCAGAGGAGACGGGTCCCGACCCCGATCACCCCGCCGATCGCGGGGGCGAGCGCCACCGCGTAGTACTCGTGGATGATCCCCTTGCCGAAGCTGAACGCGACCGCGGTCGTGACCAGCCAACCGCCCCAGATCACGAGCGCGGCACGGGTGCGGTCGGTCCGACGCCGGGTCAGCGTCACCGCAAGGCCGACCACGAGCAGGAGCAAGGCCGCGGGGAGGAGCCACGACGCCTCGAACCCGAACTGGGCGTCGAACATCCGGCTCCAGCCGGTCGCGCCCCACGCGCCGGGGCCGCCGGGGCCCGCCCCGACGCTGCCCGTCTCGTTCCCGGTCAGGCGACCGAAGCCGTTGTAGCCGAAGAGCACGTTCCAGAAGCTGTTGTTCTGCGAACCCCCGATGTAGGGGCGGCTCGCGGCCGGCACCAGCACGACGATCGCGATCCACCACCCGGCGGCGACGACCATCGACACCGCCATCACCGCACCCTTCCGGATGCGGCTCAGGATCGAACCGGGCGCGGCGACGAGGTACGCGAGCGCGAAGCCCGGGATGACGAGGAACGCCTGCAGCTCCTTGGCGAGGAACCCGACCCCGAGGGCGGCGCCGGTGAGCACGACCCACCGCGTGCGGCCGTCCTCGATGGCGCGGGTCAGCCAGTACGCGGCGAGGACCAGGCACAGCATCAGCAGCGCATCCGGGTTGTTGTACCGGAACATCAGCGCGGCGACCGGCGTGAGCGCGAGGACGAGCCCCGCGACGAGCCCGGCGGCCGGGCCGAACCACCGTCGGATTGCGAGGTAGAGGACACCCACCGCGGCGACGCCCTCGAGCGCCTGGGGCGCGAGCACGCTCCACGAGTTGAGACCGAAGATGCGCACCGCGATCTCGGCCGGCCAGAGGCTCGCCGGCGTCTTGTCGACCGTGACGAAGTTGGACGCGTCGGTCGAGCCGTAGAGGAACGCCTTCCAGCTCTTCGAGCCGGCCTGGACCGCGGCCGTGTAATAGGAGTTGCCCCATCCGACGCTCCCCAGGCCCCAGAGGTAGAGCACCGCGGTGCCGACCAGGAGCGCCAGCAGCGCCGGGCGCACCCAGGCGGGATCGTCCTCGCGGCCGCGCCAGAGGCTGGCCACGCGGCCGCGGGGTCGCCACGCCGGCGGGCCGCCGGCGGTCGGGCCCTCCGGCCAGGTCGTGACGGGCGAATCGAGCACATCAGTCATGACGCGGTCCTCGCGGATCGGGGGGCTCCGAGGAGCAGGAAGCGCACGACGCTGGCCGCCGCCCACGAGGCACAGAGCACCACGACCTCGGCCAGCGGGCCGAGACCGGCCGCGGCCGCGCCGAGGACCGCGAGCGTCGACAGCGCGAGCGATCCGGCGTAGAGCGCGCCGGCGCGGCGCCAGCGGGGTCGCGTGGCACGCAACGTGTAGCGGGCGTTGAGCCAGGCGTTGGCCGCGAACGTGGCGGTGACCGCGATCGCGTTCGCCATCACACTTCCGAGCGGTGCCCGGAGCGCGACGAAGAGCAGGAGGGAGGCGGCGGTGCTCACGGCACCGATCAGGCCGAAGCTGACCAGCCGCCGGCCGAAGTCGTCGGGGACCGTCGGGCGGGGATGCGTGAGCCGCACCTGACCCCCACCGACACCGAAGGAGCGGAAGAGACGCAGCGCGCCCTTCACGTCGGCCAGGGCCGTGCGCGCGATGTCGACGCGGCTGTCGGGATCGTCGATCCAATCGACCGGGACCTGATGGATCCTGAGCCCGTTGCGCTCGGCCAGCAGCAGCAACTCGGTGTCGAAGAACCATCCGTCGTCCTGCACAGCGGGCAGGAGGTCATGCACCACGTCGGTGCGGATCGCCTTGAACCCACACTGCAGGTCGCGCACCTGGGTCGCGAACATCGCCCGCACCATGAGGTTGTACGTGCGGGAGATCAGCTCACGCTTCGGCCTCCGGGCGACGGACGCGCCGGCCGCGAGGCGCGATCCGATCGCCACGTCGGAGTGCCCGGACGCCAGCGGCGCGATCATCGGCAGGAACGCGTCGAGGTCCGTGGACAGGTCGATGTCCATGTACGCGACCACCACTGCATCGCTGCGGCACCAGGCTTCGCGGAGCGCGAGTCCGCGGCCCTTGCGCGCGAGGTGCACCACCGTGACCTCGGGCAGCTCCGCCGCGAGTCGGTCCGCGATCCGCCCCGTCGTGTCCGATGACGCGTTGTCGGCGATCGTGATCCGCCACGAGAAGGGGAAGCCGTACGAGAGGTACTCGTGCAGGCGCCTCACGCTCCGGGCGAGCGTTGCCTCCTCGTCGTGGACCGGGAGCACGACGTCCACGACCGGCGGCGCCACGGGGGATTCACCGCGGGGCGACGTGGGGGTGGCCGCAAGCTCGAACATGCGGGGCAGCGTGCACGGGCCACCTGGGAGTTTCGCGAGAGGTTCCCCAGAGTTCTCAGCCGGTGCGCGGCCGCGGCGGCAGGGGCGGCGGGACCACCGGCATGGGCATGAGGTCGAGGCCGTACTCGCCGCGCCCCATCGACTGGTAGTGCCGGCGGGCGAAGCACCAGGCGCGCGGACCCACGCGCGTGACCGTGTCCTGGTAGAGGCCGAACGCACGGCTCGGCTGCCCGTCGTGGTCCTGGCGGAGCTCGCACATGAAGGTACGCACGGCCGCTCGATCGGACCCGTCCGGCATCACGTGCACGTTGAGCGCCACGAACTCGAAGAACGGGTACTGCCCCAACGCCTCCGCGATGAAGCCGGCGATCGCTCCGGGGCCGGAGAACGCGAGCGCCGGACGGTCGCGGAGATCCAGCTCGATCCGCGCGTCGGGCGCGAACAGCCGCGGGAACTCGTCCCAGGCCCGTCGGTTGACGGCATCCGCGTACGCGGCGATCAGACCGCGGACGGCGACCTCGTCGACGGTGGCGCGGATCGCGTCGGGCGGGGGCTCCACCCGCTCAGCCGCGGCTGCGGTAGGTCGTCTTGCCCCCGATGGAGTCCTTGTTGAGCCGCTTGGAGAGGTGCAGACCCTCGAGGAGGAACTCGACCGCGGCGGCAACGCCCGCCGGCGTCTCACCGACACCGAGCTGGCCGAGCGCGTCGCGCAGCCCGGGCATCGACCCGATGAGGTCCGCGTAGTCGGCCGAGGGGACGTCGGCGCCCGTGTGCACCACGCGGCCGTCCTCGAACGCCGACACGAGGCCACCGAGCTTCTCGGTCGGGACCGACGCCCGGAAGACCTCGAGTACCGCGGTCTTCATGATGCGATCGAGGACCTGGCCGTCGCGTCCGTCGTCGACGGTCTCGATCTCGATCTTGCCGGATGAGCTCGCGACCAGCGCGTCGAGATCGCTGATCCGGGGCACCGCCTCGTGCTCGCCGCTGCGCAGCGCGCGGCGCATCGCGTTCGCGACGAGCGTCTCGTAGTTCGCGACCGACAACCGGACCGACACTCCGGAGCGCTGGTTGATGTTCGGCGAGCGGCGCGCCTGCTGGCTCATCTCGGCGACGATCTCGGTCATGAACTCGGGCACCGTCACCGTCACCTGCTCCGTCCCGAGCGACCGCGCCTCCTGCTCGATGACGTCCATCTCGACGTCGACGTCGAGCGGGTAGTGCGTGCGGATCTGCGCACCGAAGCGGTCCTTGAGCGGTGTGATGATCCGGCCCCGGTTCGTGTAGTCCTCCGGGTTGGCGGACGCGACGAGCATGACGTCGATCGGAAGCTGGATCTTGTAGCCGCGGATCTGCACGTCGCGCTCCTCGAGCACGTTCAGGAGCCCGACCTGGATCCGCTCGGCGAGGTCCGGCAGCTCGTTGATCGCGAAGATCCCACGGTTCGTGCGCGGCACCATCCCGTAGTGGATCGTGAGCTCGTCCGAGAGGTACCGGCCCTCCGCGACCTTGATGGGGTCGACCTCGCCGATCAGGTCCGCGATCGACGTGTCGGGTGTCGCCAGCTTCTCCCCGAACCTGCGGTCGCGGTGCACCCACTCGATCGGGGTCTCGTCGCCGCGTTCGGCGACGAGCAGCCGTGCGTGGTGGGACACCGGGGCGTAGGGGTCGTCGTTGATCTCGCTGCCGCCGACGATCGGCATCCACTCGTCGAGCAGCCCGGTGAGCGACCGGATCATCCGCGTCTTGGCCTGGCCGCGCTCGCCGAGGAACACGATGTCGTGCGCGGCGAGGATCGCGTTCTCGAGCTGGGGCAGGACGGTGTCCTCGTAGCCGAGCACACCGTCGACGAGCGGCTCACCGGCCGCGATCCGCTCGATCGCGTGCTCACGCAGCTCGTCCAGGACCGGACGGGAGCGCCAACCGGATTCGCGCAGCTCACCGAGGGTTGCGGGTCGACTCATCGGGATCTCCTCGGACGAAGGGGTTCGTCGCGCACCCTATCGAGATGCCCGACACGGCGACACCGCGCCGTTCAGCCGAGGAATTCCTCGAGCGGGTCCACCGGCTCGTGCGATCGCCGGGCCAGATCAGCCGTCGCGACGGCGACGTCGACCGGGGGAACCGGCTGCGGATCACCCAGGTACACGAACGCAGCGGCCGAGTAGTCATCGACGCGCTCGAACAGGCCCATGCCGCACAGGCCCGGCGCCGGGTCGAACCATCCGGTGCCGGCGAGAGGGTTCGTCGCGACGTACGCGTCGCGCTCGGCCTCCTGGCCCGCACCGAACAGGTGCATGCCGATCTGCTGGATCGTCACCCGCACGTCGTGGTGGAACACGATCGGGTCGGGGACGTGCCACCGGTAGAAGCCGACGAAGTCGGCACGGCCCATCGATCCGGATGCGCCGCTGCGCACGTCGAGCGGGGCGCCGCCGAACGGCGCGTGGTGCGCCCCCATGCCCCACGCCGTCCCGACGTAGTCCTCGAGCCCGGTACCGCAGATCGTGGGCCGCTCGACGTCACCGTCCCGGTAGACCTTCACCTCGCCCTCGCCGTACCAGGTCCCGGCGTCGATGGTCCGCACCCCGACGACGCAGCCGAGAAACCGACCCGGCCCCACGATGGTGTCGAGGATCGTGAAGTCGGTCCCCAGGGTCGTGGGATTCTCACGCCGGAACGTCGCGTGCAGGTACCCGGCGTGGGGGGCGACCGGCCCGAGCGTGACGTCGGCCTGGAAGTAGAGCGTCGTGGCGCGCTCGGCGCCGTTCACGAGGTCCATCCGCACCGACCGCGAGAAGGGCATCGGGAAGTACGCGTTGAAGCCGCGGCCCTCCTGCACGGAGGTGAGGGCCGACGCATACGCTCGCGGACGACCACACGGAGCGCCGAAGAAGTCGAGTAGTGGGACGCTCACGCTCGGCGCTTCGGCCCCGTCGTAGAAGACCTCGAGCACGACCGCGCGCATGACCTCGGGCGGTCCGGGCGGGATCGTGCACCACAGGTGTCGGATCGTCCCCGGACCGTCGAGCGCGACCAACGTGACCCGCTCGCCGGCGCCGATCCGACGCGACGGCGCCCCCTTGCGGCCGCCTGCGGTCGCACCGCCGGCGCCGCGTGCACCCGAGGGGTTCTCGAAGGTCACGGCGCGCGTGTCCATCGTCAGGTCGATCACGGACGGGTCACCGAACATCGATCCTCCCGGAGTCACCTGCCGTAGTCTCGCTGCTCATGCTCGCACCGCCCGACCCGGTTCCGGTCGACCTGTCGGGTCGGTGGCGGGCGCACGTCGAGGACGGTGACCTCGCCCGCCGGTTCACCGACGTCGGCTTCGCGGACGAGGACTGGCCGCTCGTCGACGTCCCGGGCCACTGGCGCAGCAATCCGCTCCTCGGGGACGCCGACGGACCGCTGCTCTACCGCCGGACCATCGCGCCGCGGCCGCTGGCGCCGGGGAACCGCCGGTTCCTCTCTTTCGACGGCATCTTCTATCTGGGCGACGTCTGGCTCGACGGGCACTATCTCGGTGCGACCGAGGGCTACTTCTTCCCGCACACCTTCGAGATCACCCGCTTCACGCGCCGGGACGACGCGCACACGCTCGCGGTCGAGGTCGCGTCGCCGCGCCAGCCCGATCGGACCGCGAAGCGCACGATCACGGGCGTCTTCTCGCACTGGGACAACCTCGACCCCGAGTGGAACCCGGGCGGGATCTGGCGGCCGGTCCGCCTGCGCGACACCGGGCCCGTGCGCATCTCGTGGCTCCGCGTGCTGTGCACGGAGGCGACCGACGTGCGCGGTCAGCTCCGGCTCGATGTGACACTGGATCCCGGGACCACCACTCCGCGGGACGACATCGTCCTCGTCGCGCACGTGACCGACGAGCAGGGGACACGACTCGCCGAGACGACGGTGCCGGTCGAGCTGGCGCGGCGGGGGACCACCCTCACCGTGCCGATCTTCGTGGACCGGCCACCGCGCTGGTGGCCGTGGCGCTACGGGGGCCAGCCGCTCGTGCACGTCGAGGTGGCAGTGGAGATCGACGGTGTCTGCAGCGACGACCGGCGCCTGACCACGGCGTTCCGCGACATCCAGATCCGCGACTGGCAGTGGAGGGTCAACGGACAACCGGTCTTCGTGATGGGCGCCAACCAGGGCCCGACCCGCATGGCGCTCGCCGAGGCCGACCCGGACGACTTCGCCGCCGACGTCGCCCTGGCCAAGGAAGCGAACCTCGACCTGCTCCGGCTGCACGCGCACGTCACGCGCCCGGAGCTCTACGACGCGGCCGACGCGGCGGGCCTGCTCCTCTGGCAGGACTTCCCGCTCCAGTGGGGCTACGGACGCGCGGCCCGGAGGCAGGCCAATCGCCAGGCCCGCGAGATGGTGGACCTGCTCGGTCACCACCCGAGCATCGCCATGTGGTGCGCGCACAACGAACCCCTGGCGGTCGAGTTCCGGCCGGGCGAGCGGATGCGCCCCGGCCCGGCCGCGCGGGCGGGAGCGAGCATGCTGCTGCCGTCGTGGAACAAGGACGTCCTGGACCGCTCCGTCGCCCATGCCATCCACAAGGCCGACCCGTCACGCTTCGTGGACGTGCACTCGGGGATCTGGCCAGGGGTCGGCAGCCTCGGCACCGACGCCCACCTCTACTTCGGCTGGTACCACGGCCGGCTCGACGGCCTCGCGCCCGCGCTGAAGGCGATGCCGCGACTCGCGCGCTTCGTCTCGGAGTTCGGTGCGCAGGCGGTGCCCCCCACCGCCGACTTCATGGAGCCGGAGCGCTGGCCCGACCTGGACTGGGACCGCCTGTTCGCGCGGCACGCCTGCCAGAAGCTGTTGTTCGACCGGCACGTACCGCCCGCGATGTTCCCGAGCTTCGCCGCCTGGCGCGAGGCGACCCAGCAGTACCAGGCCGCGCTCCTCCAGCTGCAGATCGAGGACCTGCGCCGGCTCCGCCTGCACCCGGCCGGCGGGTTCTGCCAGTTCTGCTTCGCCGACGGCCACCCGTCGGTCACGTGGTCGGTGCTCGACCACGAGCGCAGACCGAAGGCGGGCTACGGCGCCCTGCGCGACGCCTGCCGGACGGTGCTCCCGATGCTCGAGCCCCGGCACGGGCTGCTCCATGTCGCCAACGAGGGCGCCCGGGCGCTGCCCGGCGCGACGCTCGAGGTGGAGATCGACGGCCGGATCCGGCGGTTCCGCGGCGACGTCCCCGCCCGGGACGTCGCCTTCATCGGGCAGGTGCACCTCGACCATCGGACCGGCGAGGTCCGCCTCGCGCTGCACCACCCCGATCTCGCGCCCATCGAGAACCGCTACGACGGGCTCCTGGAGTGGCTCCGGATCGTGAACGACCACGGCTAACCGGTAGCTTCGCCGGATCAGCGGGGGACAAGGAGGCGTGAGCGGCATGACAGCCACGCAATCGACGGCGCAGCACCCGGTGCCCGTGCATCCGGGCACACCACCCGGCAATCCGGTGCTGCGGTTCTGGCGCTCGGCCATCGGCAAGAAATGGGTGATGGGCGTCACCGGGATCATGCTCCTCGGGTTCGTCCTGGCCCACATGATCGGCAATCTCAAGATCTACCTCGGGGCCGGGCCGCTCGACCACTACGCCGAATGGCTCCGCACCCTGGGCGAGCCGGCGCTCCCCCGCACCGTGCTGCTGTGGATCATGCGGATCGGGCTGATCCTGGCGTTCTTCCTCCACATCGTCGCCGCAGCGCAGCTCACCCGCATGAACCGGCGGGCCCGCCCGACCGCGTACCAGTCGCCGCGCGACTACGTCGCCGCCGACTTCGCGTCCCGGACGATGCGATGGACCGGGGTGATCGTCGGGCTCTACCTGATCTTCCACCTGATGGATCTCACCTGGGGCAACGCGAACCCCGACTTCGTGCGGGGCGACACCTACGCCAACGTGATCCACAGCTTCCAACGGGTGCCGGTGGCGATCGTGTACATCCTCGCCAACATCGCGCTGGCGATCCACATCTACCACGGGGCCTGGTCGATGTTTCAGAGCCTCGGGATCAACAACCCGAAGTGGAACGGGCTCCGACGCAAGTTCGCGATCGGCTTCGCGGTCCTCATCGGTCTCGGCAACATCAGCTTTCCTCTGCTCGTCGTCACGAAGGTGGTGACCCTGTGACCCGCATCGAGCTCGACGCCCACGTCCCGGAGGGACCGATCGAGCAGAAGTGGGACAACCACAAGTTCGACGTGAAGCTCGTCAACCCGGCGAACAAGCGGAAGTTCCACGTGCTCGTCGTGGGCTCCGGGCTCGCGGGTGCGAGTGCGGCCGCCACGCTCGGAGAGCTCGGCTACCAGGTGACGATGCTCACGTTCCACGACTCCCCACGCCGCGCACACTCCATCGCGGCGCAGGGCGGGATCAACGCCGCGAAGAACTACCGCAACGACGGCGACAGCGTGTACCGCCTGTTCTACGACACCGTGAAGGGCGGCGACTTCCGCTCCCGCGAGGCGAACGTCTACCGCCTGGCGCAGGTGTCGGTGAACATCATCGACCAGTGCGTCGCGCAGGGCGTTCCCTTCGCACGCGAATACGGCGGCCTGCTCGACAACCGCTCCTTCGGTGGCGCGCAGGTCTCGCGCACGTTCTACGCGCGGGGCCAGACCGGTCAACAGCTGCTGCTCGGCGCCTATCAGGCGCTCGCGCGCCAGGTGCATCTCGGCAACGTCGAGCTCCACAACCGTACCGAGATGCTCGACCTGGTCGTGAAGGACGGGCGGGCATGCGGGGTGGTGGCCCGGCACCTGATCACCGGCGACGTCCGGTCGTTCAACGCGCACGCCGTGGTGCTCGCGACGGGCGGCTACGGCAACGTGTTCTTCCTCTCCACCAACGCCAAGGCCAGCAACGTGACCGCGGCCTGGCGGGCGCACAAGCGTGGCGCGCTGTTCGCGAACCCGTGCTTCACCCAGATCCACCCGACCTGCATCCCGGCAAGTGACGACTTCCAGTCCAAGCTCACCCTCATGAGCGAGTCGCTCCGCAACGACGGGCGGATCTGGGTCCCCGAGAAGGTCGACGATTCCCGGCCGCCGAACGAGATCCCCGAGTCCGAGCGGGACTACTACCTCGAACGCCGGTACCCGGCCTTCGGCAACCTCGTCCCGCGCGACGTGGCGTCGCGCGCCGCGAAGCGCGAGGTCGACGCCGGTCGCGGGGTCGGGGCCCGCAAGAACGGCGTGTACCTCGACTTCGGCGACGCGATCGAGCGGCTCGGCCGGCACACGATCGAGGAGCGCTACGGCAACCTCTTCCAGATGTACGACCGCATCACCGGGGAAGACCCGTACTCGGTGCCCATGCGCATCTTCCCCGCCGTCCACTACACGATGGGCGGCCTCTGGGTGGACTACAACCTGATGAGCAACCTGCCGGGCCTGTTCGTGCTCGGTGAGGCGAACTTCTCCGATCACGGCGCGAACCGGCTCGGGGCCAGTGCCCTGATGCAGGGCCTCGCCGACGGGTACTTCGTGCTCCCCGCCACGATCAACGACTACCTCGCACCCCTGCTCGGCTCCCCGCCCGTCGGCACCGACGACCCCGTCTTCGCGGAGGCGGAGGCCGGCGTCGCCGACCAGGTCGCACGGTTGCTCGGCGTGAACGGCACCCGGTCGGTCGACCACTTCCACCGCGAGCTCGGCAAGATCCTGTGGGACAACTGCGGCATGGCGCGCAGCGCCGAGAGCCTGGACAAGGCGCTCGGCGAGATCCCGGTGCTGCGCGAGGAGTTCTGGTCCGACGTGCGCATCCTCGGCGACGGTGAGAGCTTCAACCAGAGCCTCGAGAAGGCCGGCCGCGTCGCGGACTTCCTCGAGTTCGGCGAGCTGCTCGTGCGCGACGCTCGCGAGCGTGAGGAATCGTGCGGCGGGCACTTCCGCGTGGAGTACCAGACCGAGGAGGGCGAGGCCCTGCGCCGGGACGACGAGTTCGCGTACGCCGCCGCGTGGGAGTGGACGGGTCCGGACCGACCACCCGTCGTGCACAAGGAACAGCTGTCCTTCGAGCACGTCCACCTCGCGCAGCGCAGCTACAAGTAGGAGGCCGGCACCGATGGACTTGACCCTGCGCGTGTGGCGCCAGAGCGGCCCCGACGTTCCCGGCCGCTTCGAGACCTACGCGATGCCCGGCGTCAGCGAGGACATGTCGTTCCTCGAGCTGTTCGACGTGCTGAACGAGAAGCTGCTCGCCGAGGGCGAAGAGCCCGTGGCCTTCGACCACGACTGCCGCGAGGGCATCTGCGGCTCGTGCGACATGATGATCGACGGTCGGGCCCACGGCCCCGAGCACGGCACCGCGACGTGCCAGCTCCATCTCCGCAAGCTCCAGAACGGCGCGGTCATCACCGTCGAGCCGTGGCGAGCGGCCGGGTTCCCGATCATCAAGGACCTCGCCGTGGACCGCAGCGCGTTCGACCGCATCGTCGAAGCGGGTGGCTACATCACCGCTCCCACCGGTGCGGCCCGCGACGCCAACGAGATCCTGGTCCCGAAGGAGGCCGCCGACGCGGCGATGGATGCCGCCGCGTGCATCGGATGCGGTGCGTGCGTGGCCGCGTGCCCCAACAGTGCTGCGCAGCTCTTCACATCGGCGAAGTACTCGCACCTCTCGCTGCTCCCCCAGGGTCAGCCCGAGCGCTACACGCGAGTGGTCGCGATGGTCGAGGAGATGGAGCGGTACTTCGGCTCGTGCACGAACCACGGCGAGTGCGAAGAGGCGTGCCCGAAGGAGATCTCGATCGATTTCATCGCGCTGCTCAACCGGGACTACGTGAAAGCGCAGTTCAAGAACGCGCGCCTCGCCGGCCAGAAGGTCTGAGTCCGCCCGCGCCGGGCGCGCGTCACAGCTCGAAGAACGGGACGACCTTCCCGCCGCGCCAGTACGGGCTGCCCTTGACCCGGGCCGCGCCGTTGAAGGGGTGGAGGGCGCCGTCGAGGTCCATGACGTAGCCGGCGCCCGTGTTCCAGTCGGAGATGACCACGCGTCGGGCAACGTCCTGGCCGGGCCAGTACGCGCTGGTCCGGGCGGGGACGGCGCTGCCGAACGCGTGGACACCGCCCCAGCGGTCGAGGGTGTAGCCGCTCGTCGTGTCCAGCGGGTTGAGCGTCACGTCGACCGCCATGCCGTGTTCCACGTCGTCCTCCTCCTGCGTCTGCTGCAAGCAGGGCTTGTTGTGATTCGCCGTCGAGTTGTCGACCGCGACCGTCGGCGCACACGCTCCGACCACGAGCACCGCGGGGTCGCACGACACGACCCGGCACGCGATGGCCCCGACGGTCGCGACCTGTTGGTTGCACTGGCCGTACCGGAACCGGGTGCAGCCGGCCTTGCGGTTGTTGCAGTCGCCGTGTGCACAGCCGCAGCCCCACGGTGAGTTCGCGCACGAGTCGGGACAGATCCGACCGGTGCCGCACCGGCACGTCGCGTTGCAGTCGATGTAGTAGCGCGGGCCGGCGCAGTACTGCGAGCCGTCGGCCTTCCACCACCCGGCCGCGACCGTGCCCGGCGGACACGAGTTGGACCCGGTCATGGTGCAGCAGAACTCGGTGTACCCGTCGCAGCACAGCGACCCGCACTCGCACGAGTTGCCGCTGCAGTTGCAGATCGCGCCGTACGCGGTGCCGGGACGGAGCACGAAGTCGGTGGGTGCGACCGCGAGCGCGGTGCCGACCATCGCGCTGCGGCGCAGGAACGTCCGGCGACTGTGCCGGCCGAGGAAGCCGGCGGCGCGGTCGGCGAGTCGCGCGCTCACGAGCGCCCGGCCCCGAGTCGGGCGAGCTTCGGCAGCACGGTCAGGGCGGTCAGGGCCGCGGAGGTCCCGGCCGCGACGAGGAGCAGGAAGGGGATCCCGGCGAGCGGCTGGTCCGCCAGCACCGGGCCGAGACCGCCGCCGTCGCGGAGTGTCACCGCGAGGGCGCAGACGGCGGCACCGGCGTCGATCACGACGTGCAGGACCGTCGGCGGGGTGTCCATTCGCCCGAAGCACCCGCACGAGCTGATCGGCAACCGCCGCGCGAGCGCCACGACGACGAAGCCGGTGAAGGCCAGATACGACGCGGCGACGATCGCCGCGAGCACCGGCGCCCCCGTGAGCGCCGCACCGATCGCGACCGCCGCCTCGATCCCGCCACCCACGCGGACCACGAGGGGCGGAACCGAGATTCCCATGGCCCGCAGGGCGCCGACGGTGTCGTCGGGCCGGACCACCTTGGCGATCCCCGCGGTCGCGAGCAGGATCGTCGCGACGAGGAACGGACCGGACCACGCACCCATCGCGACCGAACCTATCCGGCCACCGGCGGATCGAGCCGCACGGAGGTGAGCACCCGGTTCGCGATCGGGACCAACCGCGCCCGGCGTGCGTGGGATCCGAGCACGGCGTACAGGCAGAAGGCGCGACCACCCTCCTGGAAGAAGTGCTGCGTGGCGGTCTGGCCCGGGATCCCGCGCCGGAGCGTGCGGGGATCGAAGTCGCGCGGTGTCAGCGCCCGCGGGAGACCCTGACTCCGGAACAGCGCGGTGTGCACGGCGGCGGGCTCGTGCTCGAACAGCACGACGAACACGTCGTCCTCGCCCATCAGCTCGACGGCGCCGCTGCCGAAGTCACCGCGGTCCGTGGGGAGGCCGAAGTTGGCGAGATGCACCACGGGACGGGACTGCAATGACGCAAGGCGCGTGCCCGACGCGGACTGGATCGACAGTGCGCCTCCCTCGTGGCGCACCGAGATGTGGCCGTCCCATCCCGCGGGCAGGTCCACCGCGATCCCGTGCGCCGTCATCGCCGCCATCAGGCCACCACGGCCACGAGGACCACGGCCACGAGGAGCTCCGCCACCACCGTCACGGTCCGGAAGCTACCGGCCCGTGCGTCGACCGCACGGACGCGCCCGGCCACGCGGGCCGGCGTGTCGGCACCGGTCGAGGTCAGCACCGGGACGGCCCGGGCGAACCCGAACGCCGTGCCGACCGCCAGGCCCAGGACCGGTGAGGCGCCGAGGAACGCGATCAGCCAGACGAGGTACACGGCCGCGGTCGTGACGATGGTGACGACACCGGTGCCGAGCTGGAGGCCGAACCCGGCGCCGTAGACCCAACCGCGGAAGTCGGCGAGCCAGTCCTCGTTCACCTGCCGGTGCCACGACGGCACGGCCCGATGCGCGAACTCCCACCCCGCGGCCGCGACGGCCGCCCCGGCGAGCAGCCCGACCCGGAGCTCGGACGCGACGGCACCGAGGAGCGCGCCGCCCAGCGCGCCGAGCACCAGACCGAGGAGCGCGCCGCCCAGCGTGGAGGCGAGCACGTACGCGCCGACCGTCGTGGCGAACCGTTGTCCCCGACTCCGCTCCCCGAGCGGATGGATGCTCGCGAGCATCGACTCGCCTCAGGGGGACCAGGTCGAGCGCAACCCGGCGATCACCGCGATGCCCACACCGGCAACCGCGAGCCCGATCGTCACGGCCGATCAGGTTCCGGTTCCGGGCTCCCGCTCGCCGGGTAGAGGCGGGGATCGCCGGGTTCGATGCCGGCAGCCGCGAGCGCGTCGTCGGCACGCGCCTCGCGCTGGCGGTCCGCGAGGTGGCGACGCGCGGCGCGGGCCTGGCGCGCCGCGGCACGCCGTCGGGACGCGGCGAGCGCGCCGTCATCGACCGATTCGCGCACCATCTCGCAGACCCGGGCCCAATCCGATGCCGTCCCCTCACCCACCACCGCGCCGCTCGTACCGTCCACGTAGACGAAGTACGGCGAGCCCTCCACCTCGTACGCCTCCCACGCCGGCGTGGACATCACGACCGTCGTGTGCGGCGAGGCGAGCCGGGAGAGTGCGGACGGGCTCTCGTCCTCGGGGCTCATCGTCACGACGACGATCCGTGCGCCGCCCGGCACCGCGACCGCCGGGTCCGCGAACGTCTCCCAGAACTCCCGGCACGTGAGACACCCGCTCGAGAGGAACGCGAGCAACGTGGGGATCGGCGCGCCGACGATGCCGACCGCCACCGCGTCACCGGCCGGCGTGACCCCGGCGAGGTCGACGGCCTCCGGACTCGGTCCGCTCGGCGGTCGACTCGGGGCCACGCCCGACGGGCGCCGCGACCGGGCCGGCGCGCGCGCCTCCGCCCCGTCGTGCCCGAAGCCGGCGTCGTGGAGGACCCGCAGGATGTCAGCGTGACTCCGGAGCAGTCCCCCCACGAGAACCACGAGCAGGGCCACCACCACGGCGAGGATCACCACCAACGCGGTCATGCCGCGAGGGTAGGCGCCCTCCGGCTACGGAGCTGCGTCGAGCGCGCGGCGCAGATCGGCGACGAGATCGGCCTTCGACTCGAGCCCGACCGAGAGCCGGATCAGCGCCGGATCCACCTCGAGGGGGGAACCCGCGGCCGAGGCGTGTGTCATCCGGCCGGGATGCTCGATCAGCGACTCGACCGCGCCGAGCGACTCGGCCAGGGTGAAGAGCTCGGTGCGCCGCGCGATCTCGAGCGCGGCCGACTCACCGCCGGCGGCGAGGAAGCTCACCATGCCGCCGAAGGCGCGCATCTGGCGGCGGGCGATCTCGTGGCCGGGGTGCGACGCGAGCCCCGGGTACAGGACCCGATCGACCGCCGGGTGGTCCCCGAGCATCGCGACGACCGTGGCCGCGTTCTCGCAGTGCCGGTCCATGCGAACCGCGAGGGTCTTGATGCCGCGCAGGACGAGGTAGCAGTCGAACGGGCCGGGGACCGCGCCGGTCGCGTTCTGGAGGAACGCGAGCCGCTCCCCGAGATCGTCGTCGGCGACCGCGACGAATCCACCGATCGTGTCCGAGTGACCGCCGAGGTACTTCGTGGTCGAGTGCACCACGACGTCGGCGCCGAGCGCGAGTGGCTGCTGGAGGTAGGGCGTCGCGAACGTGTTGTCCACCACGACCTTCGCACCGGCCGCATGCGCGACCTGCGCGACGGCCGCGATGTCGACCACGCCGAGCGCCGGGTTCGTGGGGGTCTCGATCCAGATCACCCGGGTCGCCGGCGTGAGGACCTCGGCCAGCCGCTCGGGCCGGGTGAGGTCGGCGGCGGACCACGAGACGCCCGCGTCGGCGTACACCCGCGAGACGAGCCGGAACGTGCCGCCGTACGCGTCGAGCGGCAGCACCACGTGGTCGCCGGGCGCGACGAGCGCACGGAGGACCGCGTCCTCGGCGGCCATGCCGCTCGCGAAGGCCAGGCCCCGCGCCGCCCCTTCGAGCGCCGCGAGACAGGACTCGAGCGCCGAGCGCGTGGGATTGCCGGTGCGGCCGTACTCGAAGCCCGCGTGCTTGCCCACGGCGTCCTGGGCGAAGGTCGTGGCGAGGCTGATGGGAGTGACCACCGCGCCGGTGACCGGGTCGGCGGGCTGGCCGGTGTGGATCGCCTGCGTCTCGAAGCCGGATACGCCGTCGACGCCCCCGTTCCCCTCGTCGCTCATCGCACGGCCCCCCGACCGGCCAGGAATCCGAGCACGTCGCTGCGGCTGATCAACCCGACGGGGTGGCCGCCGTCGAGCACCAGGAGCGTGGTGGACGTGTCGAGCGCAGCGACGAGGTTCCCGACCGGTTCGCCGATGCCCACCATCGGCATCGCCGGGCTCATGACGGCCCGGACCGGCTCGTCGAGGACGTCGGGATCGCGGAACGCGCGGTCCATGAGGGCGAGCTCGTCGAGCATGCCGCTCACCTCCTTCGCCGCGAGCGGCGACTCCTTGCTGACCGACACCACGACCTGGGAGACCCCGAGGTCACGCATCAGCGACCACGCGTTGCGCGCCGGCTCGTCGGGCGTGACGAGCACGAGATCGGGGATCGAGCCGTCCTTCCCCGCGAGCACGTCGCCCGCGCTGTCACCGTCGCACCGGATGAAGCCGAAGTCCATCATCCACGCGTCGTTGTAGATCTTCGAGAGGTAGCCGCGGCCGGAGTCGGGCAGGAGCACCACGACGAGGTCGTCGGGACCCAACTCGGCACCCACGACCATCGCCGCGTGCACCGCCGTGCCGCACGAACCACCGATGAGGAGGCCCTCCTCGCGTGTGACGCGGCGCGCGGCGGCGAAGGACTCGGCATCGGTGACCATCACGGTCCGGTCGACGAGCGACGGATCGAACGTGGTCGGCCAGAAGTCCTCGCCCACCCCCTCGACGAGGTACGGCCGACCCGTGCCACCGGAGTAGACCGAGCCCTCGGGATCGGCGCCGACGATCTGCACGTCGGGGTTCATGCGCTTCAGGTACCGCGCGACGCCGGTGATCGTGCCGCCGGTGCCGACGCCGGCCACGAAGTGCGTCACCCGGCCGGCGGTCTGGCGCCAGATCTCCGGACCGGTCGAGCGCTCGTGCTCCTCGGGGTTGTGCGGGTTGGAGTACTGATCGGGCCGGAAGGCCTTCGGCGTCTCGCGCGTCAGCCGGTCGGCGACCGAGTAGTAGGAGTCGGGGTGCTCGGGCGGCACGGCCGTCGGACACACCACGACCTCGGCACCGTACGCCCGCAGCAGCGAGACCTTCTCCGGGCTCATCTTGTCGGACATGACGAAGATGCACTCGTAGCCGCGCTGCGCGGCGACGATCGCGAGGCCGACGCCGGTGTTGCCCGACGTCGGTTCGACGATGGTGCCCCCCGGCACCAGCAGCCCCTCGCGCTCGGCCGCGTCGATCATCGCGACCGCCGGGCGGTCCTTGACGCTGCCGCCCGGGTTCGTGGTCTCGACCTTGGCCACGAGATCACACGCAAGGTCCCGCCCGACCCGACCGAGCCGGAGCATCGGCGTGTTGCCCACGAGGTCCAGGATCGAGTCGGCGATCTCGGGGGCGGCGGGGAGGTCCACGTCGCCGACCGTACCGCTCGTAGAGTCGCGACGTGGCTGTGGGTGCGCTCCGGACCGTCGTCGTCGACTGCCTGGATCCCGAGCCGCTCGCCGCGTTCTGGTCCGCCCTCCTCGAGGTGGAGGTGGCCTCCCGGGACGACGACTGGGTCTCCCTGCGCGCCGCCGGGCCCGGGCACCCGCGCGTGGCCTTCCAGAAGGTCCCCGAGGCCAAGGCCGGGAAGAACCGGCTCCACCTCGACGTGTGGGTGCCCGACATCGAGGCCGCGACCGTCGCGGCGGAGCGACTCGGCGCCCGGCGGCTCGGGCGGCTGGTGCACGAGTCGCCCGAGCCGTTCCAGGTGATGACCGACCCCGCGGGCAACGAGTTCTGCCTCGTCCATCTCCCCGGATCGACCGGCCCCTGATGCAGGAGCACCGCTTCTCCGTCGACCTCGACGCACCGCCCGAGGAGGTGTGGGAGCTCTTCTGGTACCGCGCGCCGGACCGTCCCCAGCCGCCCTCCCCGCGCTCGACGGCCGGGCCGCCGGACCGTTCGGGCCCCGCCTCGGGCGTCGCACGGTACGTGCGACGCGTCTCCTCGGCTCGCGGACCGGTACCGACGCGGATCGAGATCCTGCACCCGGGCGACGAGGTCGGCGAGGGACTGGTCCGCCACTGCCACTTCCCGGTACCGCGCATCCTCGGGTCCGGCGGGGTCGGTCAGTCCTGGGAGTGGCTGACGCAGGTGCAGCCGTTCGAATCCTGGCGGTACGACGCCGTGGGCAAGCCGTTGTGGTCGCGTGCGGAGGGGTCGACGCGGCTGGAGGACCTCGGTGACGGCCGGACCCGCGTGCACTTCACCGAGCGGTACGAGTGCTTCAATCCGTGGATGCGCCGCCTCGGGCTGGAGCGGTGGGTGCACGACCGGATCTCGCGCGACAACGACTCGGTCCTCGCCGCGCTCGAGGGCGGCCTGCGCTGGCACCGCAAGCGCCGGGCCCGGGACGCCGGAGCCCGCGCTTCAGAGGGGCCGACGCCCGGCGAGTGACCATCAGTCGCGCGGCCGCGGTCACGTGACCTCGGCACCGTCCGGTCGGAGCACGCGCAGGTCGTGGCCGTCGAACTTGACGATCCAGCCGGGTCGGTGCACGACGTGGTGATGATGGTCGCAGAGCAGCACGAGGTTGTCCCGGTCGGTCCGGCCGCCACTGCGCCAGTGGACCACGTGGTGCGCGTCGCACCAGCCGGGGGGTCGGTCACAGCCCGGGAACCGGCACCCGCCGTCGCGCACCACCAGGGCCCGCCGCACCGGTGGCGGCGGCGGAGGCGGAGGTCGGAGGCGGAGGTGAGCGTGGTCCAGTTCACGACGATCGTGGCCCGGGTCCGGGCGCGGTCGGCCTGCCGGCCGAGTGTGGCCAGCGCGGTCTCGGAGATGCGCACGAGCGCGTCGGCCCGGCGCCGGGCCGGGGTGCGGTCGTCGCCCTCGGCGGGAGGGTCGGTGAACACGTGGATCGCGGTCACCACCGTCTCGGCCGCGATCTCGGAGAGCTCTGCCGACAGGACGGTGCGGCCGCCGTAGGTGCGTGAGAGTGTCAGCCCGTCGTGGGCACGCGGCTCGGTACCCTCGGCGGTCGCGCAGTGGCGGAAGTGCGCGCAGGCGCGACGCAGCTCCCGGGTGGCGCGGTCACGCGCGAGATCCAGCAGGACCGGCTCGATGGCGGCGAGCTTCGCGTCATGGCCCTCGACGCGCGCGGCGACGATCGTGCGCGCCGCGCCCGAGGTGATCTCCCCCGCGCGCCAGGCCTGGCCGGTCGCGTGCAACACGTCACCACAGACCGCACCGGCTTCGAGCGCGACCCGCGCCTCGCCCTCACGCATTCCCGTGCGTCGCCGGAGCCACGCGGCGGTCGACGGCGAGCCTTCGGCCGCACCAATCCCCCGGCGGTGCGCCGCGTGCGCCAGCCGCGCGAACTGCGCCTCCAGCCGATCCATCTCGGCCCGCACCGCGACGACCTCGTCCGCGAGCGCGGCATCGGACAGCTCCTCCGGTGAGGCGGCCACGACCCCGTCCACGGCTCCGCGCAACTGCACGACGGACATGGTGCGGAACCTCCCTCCACGGACGATCAGACGGACGCCTTGCGGCCCGGAGCGGGCGAGCCCACCGGGCACACCGGGTGGGGCGGGAAGTACCCCGTCACTCTATCGAACTGACGTTCGCCCGTCAAGCAGAATCTCCAGTATTTCCAGGCGCGATCGCATCCCGATGCCCGCCGTCGCGCACCGCGGCGTAGGCCGCTCTCACCTCGGGCGCGGCGTCGGTGTCGGCGGAGGGCTCGACGGCCCGGCCGGTGCCCAGACCCCAGGCGGCCTGGACGCCGGCGATCGGTGCGCCCGTCGCGCGGGCCGCGGCCTGCACGCACGCGCCGAGCGCGACCAGCTCGTGGTCCTCGACCAGCGTGACCTCACGCTGCGCCAGGTCGGCGACGATCTGCACGTAGGCCGCGCTGCGCGCGCCGCCGCCCACGAGGAAGAGCCGGCCACCGGTCGCGACGTCGACGGCCGCCAAGGCATCGAGCCCATCGAGCAGCCCGCACACCACACCCTCGTAGGCGGACCGTGCGATCTCCTCGCGCGTCGAGCCGGATCGCAGCCCGACCCATGCACCGTGCGCATCCGGCCGGTTCGGGGTCCGCTCGCCGTCGAGGTACGGCAGCAGCGTCACGCCACCGGCACCGGCCGGTGCCGCGAGCGCGAGGGCGTCGAGCCCGCGGTGGTCCACGCCGAGCCACCCCGCGACGGCGTCGGTCACCTTCGTCGCGTTCAGCGTGCACACCAGCGGCAGGTACCGACCGGTGGCATCGGCGAAGCCCGCGACCGCTCCGCTCGCGTCGGCGGTCGGGCGTGTCGCCCACGGCGAAGACCGTGCCGGAGGTGCCGAGGGAGATCACGGCGTCGCCGGGCCGGAGCCCCAGCCCGAGGGCGGCCGCCATGTTGTCGCCGGTGCCGGTCGCGACGTCCGGTCCGAGCACGGGCGGCAGTGCCGCGGCCCAGTCGAGATCGCGATCCACGATCTCGAGCAGGTCGAACCGGTACTCCCCGGTCGCCGGCGACCAGTACCCCGTGCCCGACGCGTCCCCGCGGTCGGTGCCGTACTCGCCGCCCAGGCGCCACGCGAGCCAGTCGTGCGGGAGCATCACCCGCTCGATGCGGGCGAACACGTCGGGTGCGGTCCGGTGGAGCCACGAGAGCTTCGTGATCGTGAACGCCGCGACCGGCACCGACCCGGCGGCGGCGGCCCATGCCGCCGCGCCCCCCTCGAGCCGACCCAGCAACCACCCCGCGTCGGGGGCCGACTCGGTGTCGTTCCACAGCTTCGCCGGACGCAGCGGCGTTCCCGCGGCGTCGGTCACGACGAGCCCGTGCTGCTGCGCGGCGACCGAGACCGCGGCCACCTCGTCGTCGTGGCCGGCCTGCTCGCGCGCCGCGGTGAGCGCGCCCCACCACGCCCGTGGATCCTGCTCGGAGACCGGCGGCGAGGTCGGCGGGTGCGGCGCCCGGCCGGAGCCGACGAGCTCCCCGGTGTCGGCATCCCGGATCTGGACCTTGGTCGACTGGGTCGAGGAATCGATGCCGCGGACCAGCACCGTCACGCTCCTCGCGGCCGGAGTCGGAAGTACAGGAAGTTCGGGATGAGCCGGTGCCGGTCGAGGCCGGGACGGACACCGACGTGTTCGTCCGACAGCTGCGGCTCCCGCAACGCCTCCACGACGAACCCGGCTCCCTCGAACGCGCGGGAGTACGCCTCGAGCGGACGGTGCGCCGAGTGGAAGGTGAACGGCACGCCCTCCCGCTCGACGGCGAACGAGTTGCGCATGACCTCCAGGTAGCGCCCGACATAGAGCAGTGGCTCGTCCGGATCGAGGAAGCCACTCGAGACCATCGGGTGCACGATCGCCGCACAGACCGCGCCGGAGGGACGGAGCACCCGGGCGAGCTCGCTGACGACGCCCGCGAGATCGTCGACGTCCTGGAGCACCATGAAGCACACCACGAGATCGGCGACGCCGTCTCGGAACGGCAGCGCCCGCCCGTCCCCGACTGCCGCCGGCACCGACACACCGACGTCTCTCGCGGCCCGCACCATCGTGGGCGAGGGATCCACGCCCACGACCCGATGCCCCCGGGCCGCGAGCTCCCGCCCCAGCCGGCCCTCGCCACACCCCACGTCGAGGGTCACCCCACCCGGATCCGGCACGAGCTCCAGGAAGTTGGGGAGGTTGTAGCGCTCGTAGTAGTCGTCATGACCGGGCGTCCGTGCCCAACGGACCCAGGCCTCGGCCTGCTCGTCCCACGCGTCGCGCAGCGACCCGCCGCCATGGTCGAACCCGGGCATCCCTAGCGGACACCGAGGAGCAGCTCGGTCACGAGCTGGTCGAGGCGCTCGTGGCCGTATCCCCGCGCCGCCAGTGCGTCGACGTCGAAGGACTCCGCGCGCAGCGTCGCGAACCGCGTGTCGGGCGGCTCGGGCAGCGTGGGGACGCCGAGCTGGTCCACCATCGCGACCGCGAGCGCCTCCCGGATCTCGTCGTCCTCGGCGAAGCGCGCGGCCTTCTCCCGGAGGATGAGGTACGTGCGCATGCAGCCCCGTGCGAACTCCCACACCCCGTCGGTGTCCTCGGTGCGATAGGCGTGCGCGTCGAAGTGGCGCATGCCCGTCCACTCGGACTCCTCCAGCAGCTTCACGAGGTAGAAGGCGTCCTTGACCCCCTCGGAGCCGAACCGGAAGTCCTGGTCGTACTTGCCCGGCACCTGACCGTTCAGGTCGATGTGGAAGAGCTTGTCCGCCCACAGCGCCTGCGCCACCGCGTGATGGAAGGACAGCCCGCTCATGGTCTCGTGCGCGAACTCGGGGTTGAGCCCGACCATCTCCGGATACTCGAGCTCGTGGATGAACGCGAGGGCGTGGCCGACGGTCGGGAGGAGCAGGTTCCCGCGGGGTTCGTTCGGCTTGGGCTCGAGCGCGAGCTCCATCTCGTAGCCCTGCTCGGTGATGTACGCGCAGCACGCGTTGACGGCCTCCGCGTAGCAGTCGAGCGCGGCGGGGATGTCCTTCGCCGCGTCGCTCTCGACTCCCTCACGACCACCCCACATCACGTAGATCCGAGCGCCGAGCTCGACCCCGAGGTCGATGGCGTCGAGGGTCTTGCGGAGTGCGAAGCGCCGCACCTTCGGATCGTTCGCGGTGAACGCGCCGTCCTTGAAGATCGGCTGCGAGAACAGATTGGTGGTGGCCATCGGCACGCGCATGCCGGTGTCGGCGAGCGCCTTCGAGAAGCGGTCGACGATCCGATCGCGCGCTTCCGCCGAGGAGCCCGGCGGGACGAGGTCGTCATCGTGGAAGTTCACGCCGTAAGCGCCGAGGTCGGCGAGGCGGTGCACCGCGTCGACGGGATCGATCGACGGTCGGGTCTCGTGCCCGAAGGGGTCCCGGCCCCGGTTGCCGACGGTCCAGAGGCCGAAGGTGAAACGGTCCTCGGGCGTTGGTTCGTAGTCGCTCATCGATCTCCTCGCCGATCGCGGTGGCACCGATCCTCGCACAGCCGGTCGACCCCCAGCGGGGTGCACTTGTGGCCGGACCCGGCGGCGCGCCAGGCTCGCGGCATGACCAAGGAAGTGGATGCGCTCCTGACCCGGGTCCAGCGCGAGATCGACGCCGGTCTCCTCCCCAGCTGCCAGGTCGCCCTGGCGCGCAACGGCGAGATCGAGCGGTTCGAGGCCTTCGGCGACGCGACGACCGACACCCGCTACATCGTGTATTCGGCGACCAAGGCGTTCGTCGCGTCGCTCGTGTGGCAGCTCATCGGTGAGGGGCTCGTCGACGTGTCGAGGCGCGTCGTCGACTACATCCCCGAGTTCGCACCCAACGGCAAGGACGTCATCACCGTCGAGCAGGTCATGCTCCACACCGCCGGCTTCCCGTACGCGCCGCTCGGTCCGCCCGACATCGAGACCCGCGAGGGTCGCGTCGCGAAGATGGCCCGGTGGAGACTCAACTGGGAGCCGGACTCCACCTACGAGTACCACGCCGAGTCCGCGCACTGGGTGCTCGTCGAGATCATCGACCGGGTCACCGGGGCCGACTACCGCGACCTGCTCCAGGACCGGGTCACCGGACCGGCCGGGATCACGGACCGACTGCTCGGCACCGACGCACCCATCGCCCCGGTCGTGCCGGTGGGCGAGGAGGCGACTCCCGACGAGCTCGAGGCCGTGCTCGGCGTGCGCGAGCTTCCGTTCAACGTCGTGACGCCCGACGGGCTCATCGCGCTGAGCCAGGCCGACGCCCGGCGGATCGGTCATCCCGGCGGCGGCGGGATCATGAACGCCGCCGACGTCGTGACCTTCTACCAGTCGCTGCTCCACGATCCCGCGGGGATCTGGAAGCCCGACGTGCTCGAGGACGCCAAGACCCGCGTCCGCAACACCAAGCCCGAGCGCTGGACGGGCGTCCCCGCCAACCGCAGCCTCGGGCTCATCCTCGCCGGTGACGACGGGCGCGCCAACCTGCGCGGCTTCGGACACACCAACTCACCGGGGACCTTCGGCCACAACGGTGCCGGCGGCCAGCTCGCCTGGGCGGACCCCGAGTCCGGCCTCTCGTTCTGCTACCTGACCAACGGCCTGGACCAGCACATCATCCGCCAGGGCCGGCGCGGGATCGCACTCTCCAGCCTCGCGGCGGTCTGCTGACACCGACGTCAGGTGTGCGCGAGGCTGCCGTGCCTATGGGTGCCTTGGACGGAGTCAGGATTCTCGACCTCTCGTGGGGGATCGCCGGACCGCTCGGCGTGCTGCTCCTCGCCGAGCAGGGCGCGGACGTGATCAAGGTCGAGCCGCCCGGCGGCGACCCGTTCCGTGCGTACAGCGGGTACACCGTCTGGAACCGGTCGCGCCGATCGGTGACCATCGACCTCAAGTCCGCCGCCGGCCTCGAGGCGTTCGGCCGGCTCGTCGACGACGCCGACGTGCTCGTCGAGACGTTCCGGCCCGGCGTGACCGACCGGCTCGGCATCGGCTTCGACACGCTGCACGAGCGCAACGAGCGGCTCGTCTACTGCTCGTGCCCGGGCTACCCGGAGGGTCACCGGCTCGGCGGGCGTCCCGGCTACGACGCGCTGGTGCAGGCGAGCAGCGGACAGCAGTGGGAGCAACCGGGTTGGCGGATGGGCCCGATCTTCCTGCACATGCCGATGCCGAGCATGGGCGCGGTGTTCCTCGTGCCCAGCGGCATCCTCGCCGCGCTGATCGCCCGGGAGACCACCCGGCGCGGCCAGCACGTGCGCACCTCCCTGTTCCAGGGCGCGCTGCTGTACACGACCCAGATCTGGCAGCACGTGGAGAAGGCGCCCGCGGCGTTCCACGATCTCATGGGCAAGAGCTACCCGCCCGGCGTGCACCAGCAGATGCTCTTCGAGGTCGCGAACGGCGAATGGGTCCATACGTCGGTCATGAGCGGGCTCACGCCGACGGAGAGCCAGGACCATCTCCTCGGCCTCGAGGACGCGCCCGAGCCGTACGAGTTCATGGCCCTTCCGCCCGAGGAGCGCGAGCAGTTCACCCGGCGTCGGCGCGAGGCGTACCGCCACCACGACCGCGACGAGCTGGTGGCGGACTTCCAGGCCCACCACCATGCCGTCGAGGCGGTGATCACGGCCGAGGAGGCGCTGGGCTCCACCGGTCGGCCGCACCCCCAGCTGGTGGCGAACGGGATGGTCGCGACGGTCGAGGACCCCGAGCTGGGCACCACCACCCAGATCGGGGTGCCGATCAACCTCCACGGCACGCCCGGCGGGATCCAGGGACCCCAACCTCTCCCGGGCGCGCACAACCACGAGATCCTCGGCGGGCTCGGGTACTCCGACCACGAGATCGCGATGATCGCCGGGGAGGTGGCGTGATGCACGCGCTCGAAGGAGTCCTCCTCGTCGACTTCGGCCAGTACCTGGCCGGACCCTTCGGGCCGATGGTCATCGGCGACCTCGGCGCGGAGGTGATCAAGGTCGAGCCGGTCACCGGCGACGGCATGCGGCTCGCCGGCAAGCCCTTCTTCGGGTGCCAGCGCGGGAAGCGATCCCTCGCGCTCGACGTGAAGTCGCCCGAGGGTCGCGAGATCGCGCTCGAGCTGATCGAGCGGGCGGACATCGTCCACCACAACATGACCGCCGGCGTCGCGAACCGGCTCGGGATCGGCTACGAGGACGCGAAGCGCGTGAACCCCGACGTCGTCTACTGCAACACCTGGGCCTACGGCCTCGAAGGCCCCCTGGCACACTTCGGGGGTCTCGACCCGCTGTACCAGGCGTCCGCCGGACTCGAGTACGAAGCCGGCGCGGTCCACACCGGCAACGATCCGCTCTACTACCGCTTCGGGATGTGCGACGCGGCCAACGCGATGCTCTCGGTCGTCGGCTGCCTCGCCGCGCTGTACCACCAGCGCACGACCGGCGAGGGCCAGGAGCTGTGGACGTCGCTCATGGACGGCGGCGCGGTGTTCTCGTCCGACGCGCTCCTCGTCGACGGTGAGGCGGTCCCCCGCCCGCGACTCGACCAGGGGCTCCACGGCGTCGACGCGTGCTATCGGCTCTACCAGACCCAGGACGACTGGATCCAGATCGCGGCGGTCGCCGAACGCGACTGGGTCGCCCTCTGCGGCGCGCTGGGTCTCACCGAGCTGGCCGACGACGCACGCTTCGCGGTCGCCGAGCTCCGGCGGGAGCACCGGGAGGAGTTGGAGGCGCTCCTCGCACCCCGCTTCCTGACCCGCACCTCCGTCTCGTGGACCCACGCGCTCGACGACGCGGGCGTGCCCAACGAGATCCCGGTCGACACCCTCGGCGGCGAGCTGGTCCTCTTCGACGCCGACAACGTCGCCCTGGGCATGGTCGCGGAGTACGAGCACCCGATGATGGGCCTCATGCGCCAGTTCGGGTCGCTCGTGGACTTCTCCGAGACCCCGGGCGAGATCTCCGGCCCTCCCCCGCTCGTGGGTGAGCACACCCGCGAGATCCTCGGCTGGCTGGGCAAGAGCACCGAGACGATCGACGCGCTCCACGCTGCCGGCGTGGTCACCTGGCCCGGCGACGACTACCCCTGGGCCGTGTAGGGACTACGCGACGTCGAAGAGGAAGATCGCGGCCTCGTAGCGGCGGGCGTTGGCCAGCGCGGACCCCGCGATGCGCCCGAACCGGTCGAGGAGCGCCCGGGTGGACTCGGTGAGCTGGCTCGCCACGACCCCCGGCAGCACCAGGACGGCGAGCACCTGGGTGCCCGAGACCATCGGCACACCGATGTCCACGGTTCCGTCCTCGACGATCCCCACGACACCGCCCCGCGCGGCCGCGAGCCCCGCGATGGGCGCGCCGATCGCCGCGAGGTTCGCGGGATCGACGGCGGGCTCCATCGGGCGCCCCTCCTCCTCGATGAAGAGCACGCCCTGGTCGGTACCGATCAGCGACCGACCCTGGTCCACGAGGATCGGCAACAGCTCGTCGAGCGACAGCGTGGAGTGCACCGCGACCGCCACGTCGAGCAGCAACCCGGAGGTGAGCAGGTTCTGGGCGATCTCACCGTCGAGGGCGTAGAGCTGCTCGCGCTCCTGCACGAACCGGCGCAGATGTCGCTCCTTGTCGAACGTGTACATGATCATGCAGATCGCGAATCCGAGGCTCGCGAAGCGGGCCGTGGTGACGTCGATCCAGCCGCGCGAACGGAGATCGAACACGCCCGACGAGAAGAGGGTCGACACCAGCAACCCGACGGCGACCACCAGTCCCACCGCGGCGATCTGGCGACGCCGCCGGTCGACAGCTTCCATCGAGGCGATCTCGCGGCCTCGCAGTCCCGCGGCCCGCTGAGCCGCGGCAAGGTCATGGCGGAGGTGCTCATCCGTTCGCACGGTGACGTTCTCCTCGCATCAGGCCCACTCCCGACTTGCGGTATCGGCACGACCGGGGACGATCCTTGACCATTCTCCGCGTGCGGGACTCTCCCGCACATAGCGTGCGCTCAGTGATCCCACCCCTTCTCACCCCCGGGTCGATCCCCGTGATCGGCTCACTCGTGCGGCGGTCCTGTCTCGATCCGCCCACCGACGACGAGCTCGCGAGGGCACTGGACGCACCCGATCAGCCGGCGATGATCCGCGGCGACCCGGCCGCGGGCGTCGTCGCCTCGGTCACCCGCGGGGGTGAGGGGTACGTGCGGCTCATCGCCGTGGATCCCGACCGCCGTGGTCGCGGGCTCGGCCGTGCGCTCCTCGCCGCCGCGGAAGCGGACCTGCGTGCGGCCGGTGCAGCCCGCGTCACCGTCGGCGCCGATGCGCCGTACTACCTCTGGCCCGGTGTCGACACGCGCGAGCTCGCCGCGATCTGCCTGCTCGAGCGCGGCGAAGTACGCCCGGGTCGAGGCCAACGTCAACATGGACGTCGACCTCGACACGATTCCCTCCGACCCGGGCGGGTGGCGGATCGCGGGGCCCGGCGACCGCGACGCGGTCGACGGGTGGGCGACGACGCACTGGGGGTCCTGGCGGGACGAGATGGTCCGTGCCGTCGACCAGGGCGGCCTCGTGGTCGCCGACGACGAGGCGGGACTCGCCGCCGTCTGCGCGGTCGACGTGAACCGGGCCGGGCTCGTCGGACCGGTCGCGGTCCGCCCGGATCTGCTCGGGCGAGGAGCCGGGGTCGCGCCGCTCGTCGGCGCGCTCCACCATCTCCGTGCCGCGGGCCGCGGCCACGCCGAGGTCGCGTGGGTGGGGCCGGTCGTCCCCTACGCGCGCGTCGGTGCGACCATCGGCCGCGTGTTCCTCGTCTACCGCAAGGAGCTCCGATGACGTTGTTGCCCGAGCCCCGCGAGATGTCGCTCGGGACCGAGACCGTGCCGGCGGTCCCCCCGACCGTCACGACCGGTGCGCGCGATCTCCCGGCCGAGGGGTACGCGGTGATGATCGGTGCCGACGGCGTCCACATCGACGCCGCCGACGGCGCCGGCGCGTTCTACGCGCGGATGACGTTGCGCCAGCTCGCACGCGGGCACGACGGACGACTCCCGGTGGGCACGATCCGCGACTGGCCCGACCTCGCGGTCCGTGGGGTCATGATCGACGTCTCCCGCGACAAGGTCCCCACACTCTCCACGCTCTGCGCGCTCGTGGACCGGCTCGCCGAATGGAAGATCAACCACCTCGAGCTCTACGCCGAGCACACCTTCGCCTATCCGGGCCATGAGGTCGTGTGGCGCGATGCGAGCCCGTACACCGCGGAGGACGTCGAGACCCTCGACGCGTTCTGCCGCGAGCGCCACGTCGCGCTGGTGCCGAACCAGAACTGCCTCGGGCACATGAACCGCTGGCTCCTCCACGAGCCGTACCGGGACCTCGCGATGGACCCCGACGGCTACCTGATGATGGGCATGCACCGGCCGCCGAGCACGATCGAGCCGACCGCACCCGGGTCGCTGGCGCTCGTCCGGGAACTGCTCGCGGAGCTGCGGGCCCACTTCTCCGACGGCCGGTTCGTGCACGTCGGGCTGGACGAGCCGTGGGAGCTCCCCGCCGAGCGCTTCGACGACTACCTCGCATGGGTCGCCACCTTGCGCGCCCTGCCCGAGGTCGAGGGTGCCGAGCTGCTGATCTGGGGCGACATCCTCGCGGCTCATCCCGACCGGCTCGCGGAGCTCCCGGCCGGGGTGACCGTGTGCGAGTGGGGCTACGACGCCGGCCACCCCTGGGACGCGCGCCTCGGTGCGCTCGCGGCCGCGGGAATCCCCCGTTGGGTCGCGCCGGGGACGTCGAGCTGGCTGACCATCCTGGGCCGCACGACGAACATGCGCGCCGACATCGCCGAGGCCGCCGACGCCGCGGCGGCCCACGGAGCCGGCGGCATGCTCACGACCGACTGGGGTGACAACGGCCACCTGCAGTACCCCGCGGTCAGCGACCCCGGACTCGCCTACGCCGCCGGTATGGCGTGGTGCGCGGCGACGAACCGGGAGCTCGACCTCGCGGCCGCGCTGAGCGCGCACTGCTACGACGACCCCAGCGGCACCCTCGGTGCCCTCGTGGTCGAGCTCGGTGACGTGCACCGGGTCCTGACCCCCCAGGTCTGGAATGTCGCGACACTGGTGCTCCCCCTGTACTTCCCCCAGCTGGACGTCGGGCGCGGTCCGCTCCTCGGCGCCACCGACGAGGAGTACGCCGCGGTGGACGGCGCGCTCGGTCGGCTGGGCGCGCGACTCGCGGAGGCCGCGTCGACGCGCGACGACGCGGCGCTGCTCGTGGCCGAGCTCGCGAACTCGATCGCGTTGGTGCGCGTGCTCGCCGACGACGCCCGGGCGCGGCTCGGGGTCGGTGGCGCGCTCGCGGCCGTCGATCCGGACACCCGGGCGCGCCTGGCGGGCCGCCTCCGGCCGGTCGTGACCGAGCACGAGCGACTCTGGCTCGCGCGGAACCGGCCGGGCGGTCTGCGCGATTCCCGCGCGTGGCTCGAGCACCTGCTCGGGTGCTACGAGACGGGCGTCGTCGACCGGACCTGGTCCGGCCCGCAGTAGCCGCGCCGCCCGTGGCTCAGCCCGGAGGTGGAACTACGGTCACGCCGGGCCGGCCGGCCACCGGTGCGAGACCTCGACCGGCCGGGACCGCCCCGGCACCCGTCACCTCGTCGAGCCAGCCGCCGAGGATCTCGAGGTGCAGGCCCACCGTCGGCCGCCACGGGTCGCCGGGTGTCCCGGTCACGTCCGCGGCCATCGAGGAGACGAACCCCACGACCAGGTCCGGGATCCCCGCCACCTGCGGAGCGAGCTCGAGGTACAGGCCGACGTCGCTACAAGCCTGGTGACCCGCCGCGTCGATGTCCACGCGGCGCGCGTCGGCCGATCCGAGCGCGGCGAAGGCACGGTCGGCGTCGGTCGCCGGCGGCGTCGTCTGGTCCCGGGCACCGGCGACGAGGAGGGCGGGGACGCCGATCGCCCCCAACACCCGGCGCGGGAGCGAGCGAGTGAAGGGCTCGAGCCCGGCGACCGCCCGGATCCCGCGACCGACGTCCCCACCGGCGCAGGCGTACGCGGTCCAGGCGCCGTAGGAGTGCCCGGCGAGGACGATCGCGTCCAGGTCCACCGATGGGAGTCCACCCAGCTCCCCGCGACGGACCGCGTCGAGCACACGCGCGACGTCGCCCACGCGCTGGGCCTCGTTGGTCGCGTCGTCGACCGCGCTGCCCGTCATCCAGTCCGAGAGCGTGTCGCCCGGATGATCGGGCGCGATCACCACGTACCCGCGCCGGGCCAGCCCCTCGCACAGCATCACGTACGAGGAGCGCGTCCCGACGCGGCCGTGTGACCAGAGGACCAGGGGCCGGGGACCCGGCGCCGGCGTCGCGCCGTACGTCGCCGCGGCGCTGAATCCGATGCCCGGGAGCAGCTCGTAGACCGACCGGGTCCCGTCCGGGGTGGGACCGGCCGGATACCAGCACTCGACGGGCAGCTCGCGGCCGGCGCACATGACGTCGGAGACCGTCGTGCTCCTGTGCCCGATCGGGTGACCACGCGCCTCCAGCGGATCACCCGCGTCGAGGATCGTCGACGGCGCGACGGACGGGATGGGGTCCTCGATCATCGTCCGATCCTCGCACGCGCCGGGTCCTCCCCTTGGGCACTCAGGTCGCGACGTCGTGTGCGACCGCGCTGACCCGCAGGGCGCGGTAGAGCAGGTCGGCGTCGCCGAGGCGGCGGCGAAGCTCACGCTCGAGCCCGCCGACCGGGTAGAGGTTCTGCGGCGCGCGCGGATCCTTGTGGGCCTCGCTGGCGTAGCGCGGGACGGTGGCGGCCACCCGGTCGGCCAGCGCGATCGCGTCGCCGGCCGCGAGATCCGCCGAGCACTCGCACCGCACGACGGCCGACCACGGCCCGCCCGAGCCCCCGGGGAGCCGGAGGTACCACGAGTGCCGGCTCCCCCGAC
Source organism: uncultured Acidimicrobiia bacterium (assembly GCA_963801105.1). Classification (GTDB taxonomy): domain Bacteria; phylum Actinomycetota; class Acidimicrobiia; order IMCC26256; family JAENVU01; genus JAENVU01. The sequence goes on along the minus strand of CAWDDH010000003.1, from coordinate 1,396,522 downwards.
CGCCGATCGTGAAGACGGGGGTCCGCGTACCCGCGGGGAGGCTCCCGACGAAGGCGTGCAGCGGCGGCGGCAGGTACGCGGTCGCGTGGGTCTTGATCACGCCGACGGCGGCGGGGATGTGCGTCCGGTTGGTGACGGGTCCGTCGAGGAGGACCAGGGCGTCGGCCGCCGCCAGCACCCGTGCCTGCTCGGCCATCTCGACCTCGCGCCGGGCCATCTGGTCCTGGATCGCGATCCACAGCGCCTCGGGCGTCGAGTCGCCGGCCACGAACGGCGAGTAGACGACCTCGGGATAGCGGGTCGCGACGGGACGCGCGGCCCGCGACGCGCTGAACAGGCCTCGGCCGACGACGGTCGCGACGATCTCCGCGCGCGTCCCTGCCCGCACGACGCCGGCGGCATAGCTCGCACAGACGCCGGCCTCGACCCCTCCGGTGTCGTCCTCGATCCAGACGCGCGCGTCGATGCGCCGGACGCCGTCGACGAAGAGCACCTCGTCCGCCCGCGCGACCCGCGCCTCGACCGGTGCCCACGCGCCGGCCGGCGCCTCGACATCGGTGTTGACGCTGACCTCGCTCTCCTCGAGCACGGTCTCGATCGCGCTGCCGTAGCTCGGGTCCCACGGATCGACGGTGAACCTCACGTGAGCACCCGCTCGACGGTCGAGGACCGGCCGTGGCGCGCCACGCGGAACTGCACCGGGATCCGGGCCGCGAGCTCGGGGACGTGGGTGACGATGCCGACCATCCGGTCACCGGCGGCGAGGTTCTCGATGGTGGTCGCGACCGTCTCGAGCGTCTCGGCGTCGAGGGTCCCGAACCCCTCGTCGAGGAAGATCGACTCCAGGCGCGCCGCGCCGTCGGCCGCGAGGTCGGCCAGCTGATCCGACAGCGCGAGTGCCAGGGCCAGCGACGCCTGGAACGTCTCGCCTCCCGACAGCGTGCGCACCGAGCGCCGCTCGTCACCCTGGGTGTGGTCGACGACGAGCAGGTCCCGGCCGGCCGGGTCCATCGCGAACGAGTACCGGCCGCCGCTCAGCTCCACGAGCCGGACCGAGCCGCCGGCGACGAGCCGCTGGATCGCCTCGCTGACGAGCCAGCGCTCGAAGTGGCTCGCGTCGAGCAGGCGCGCCAGCTCCCCGGCGACGGCCGACTCGTCCGCGCGCGCGGCGGAGGCCTCGATCAGGCGCTCCCGCTCCTTCACGTCGGCGTCGAAGCGATCGACGCGGTCGTCCAGCAGCCGGGCCTCCGTGGCGACGGCCGTCAGCAGCTCGTCGAGGCCCGCGTCCCCGGCGACCTCCAGCCCGAGCCCGACCGCCTCGGCCGCGACCGCGGTCAGCGCGTCGCGCAGCTGGGCCCGGGTCTCGGCCGCCCGCCCGGCCGCCGTGGCGGCGGCCTCCTCGTGCTCCGGTCGGGCCGCCGCGGACCACGCGACCAGCGCCTCCCAGTCGGCTGCGAGATCGTCGGTCTCGGGCGGGGCCGTCAACCCGGCCCCGGCGAGGACGTCACGCTGGGTCCGGAATGACGCGCGCGCGGACTGGCCCCGCGCCCGGACCGTGCTCCGGGCCTCGGTCGCGGCGGTGAGGGCGCGTCGGGCGGTCGCGTCGCGCTCGCGCGCCGCGATCGTCACCGCCTCGGCGGTCTCGATCCGTGCCAGCGCCTCGCCGACCTCCGCCGGGGTCGGGGTGCCGCCGAGCCGCTCGTCGAGCTCCGCGAGCATCCCGACCCGATCGGCGATGCGTGCCTCCAGCTCGGCGTGCTCGCGACCCAGGCGCTCCGCCGTGGTCGCGGCGTCCCGGGCTGCCTCGCGCGCGATTCGGAGATCCTCGGTCGCGCCGGCGGCCGGCACGCGCTCGACGATCTGCTCGCACACCGGACAGGGCTCGCCGGCGTGCAGGTGCTCGCGCACCACGACCGCGGCGTTCGCGGCACGGAGCCGCTCGACGTGTTCCTCGGCTGCGCTCGCCGCTTCCGTGGCGCTCGCGCGCTCCGGCGCGAGCCTCTCCGCGCGCTCCCGCAGCGTGGCGACCTCCTCGTGGAGCCCGCTCCGTCGTTCCTGCGCCCGCCGTAGGTCCATCAGCTCGTCGCGCGACCCGGCCTCGGCCCGAGCCGTCTCCGCTGCGGTCACGGCCACCCCCGCCTGCTCGAGCTCGGTCGTCGCGGTCGCGACCGCCGCATCAGCGTTCCGGAGCGCGGCGGCGAGCTCGTCGAGGCCGCGCGGCGGCTCGACCGCGGCCAGGGTCCGGGCTCGCTCGCCGGCCCTCGCCGCGTCGGCGTCCGCCGCGCCGGCCGCGGCCAGGAGCTGCTCGAGCTCGGGCTGGCGCGCGCGCCAGCGGTCCCGCGCCGCGGTGCACTCGGCCCGACGGGCGACCAGCGCTGCACGCGCGTCCGGCGTCGCCCCCGTGAGCGCCTCGATCCGGTTGCGATCGGCGGCGATCGAGGCCTGGGTCTCGGCGGAGATCGTCCGGGCCCGTTGCATCATCCGCTCGTAGACGTCGAGCCCGAGGAGCTGGACCAGGAGGTCCTGGCGGGCGGCCGGCTTGTCGTGCAGGAAGCGGGCGAAGTCGCCCTGGGGCAGCACGACCGCCCGGGTGAACTGGTCGAAGTCGAGCCCGAGCCGCTCCGGGACCACCGAATCCATCTCCTTGGCGGTGCCCGCCAGCACCTCGCCGTCTGCGGTCTCGAGCCGCGCCTCCTTGGTGGACGCCTTGCCCTTGGCGTCGCGTCGGACCACGCGCGCCGCCACATACCGCCTCCCGAGCAGCTCGAAGGTGAGCGAGACCTTGGCCTCGGCCGCCTGGGCGTGGACGATCGGGCCGACCGCGCGGCGGTCGTCATAGCGCGGGACCGATCCGTAGAGCGCGAAGCAGATCGCGTCGATCACGGTCGACTTGCCCGATCCGGTCGGCCCGACGAGCGCGAAGACGTCGAGCCCCTCGAAGTCGACCGTCACCGGGTCGGCGAACGTGCCGAAGCCGACCATCGTGACGGCAACCGGCCTCATCCGCTCGTCTCCGCCTCGAGCAGCTCGGCGAACAGCGCGCCGAGCCTCGGATCCTCGACGCCCTCCTCGGCCAGGTACTCGTCGAAGAGCTCGTGCGGCGTGCTCCCGCGACGAGCCACCGGTCGGTCCGCGTCGTCGGGGGTGTGGTCGACCCGCACCTCGACCACACGCTCGCCCAGCCACGCGCGGACGTCGTCCGCGATGCCGGCCCGGTGTGCGTCCTGCACCCGGACCCGCAACCACGCGTGCTCGAAGTCGGCGCCGGCCATGGCCTCGAGCTCCGCGATCGTTCCCGACACCGTGCGCAGCTCGGTGCCCTGCGTCAACCGCTCCTCCCGCACCTGCGCCGGGGTTCCTGGCGCCACCTCGACGAGCAGGACGTGCTTGCCCGCACCGGCCTCGCCGAAGTCGACCTGGACCGGTGATCCCGAATACCAGACCGGGCTGCCGGACGGAACCCGCTGGGCGAGGTGGAGGTGGCCGAGCGCCGCGTAGTTGAGCGACGGCGGGAACGCGGTGGCCGAGAGCCAGTAGGGCTCGAACGCGGTCTGCGCCACGCGCTCGCCGCCGCCGACGGTGCCGCCGCGCACCATGCAGTGCGCCACCAGCAGGTTCACGGCATGCGGATCCGGGTCGGCGCACAGCGCCCCGACGATGGCGGCGAGGCGAGCCGCGTACTCCCCTGCCGTCGCGGCGGCATCGAGCTCCATGAGGTCGGCCGCGCGCACCGAGTACCGCGGCGAGCAGAACGGGAGGAGCGCGATGCGGGCGCGTTCGCCACTCCGAGTGTCGACCTCCACGACGCCGCCGTCGTGCGGTGCCACGACCCGGCCCCGGACCGTGATCCCCACCTGCTCGGCGAGTGGCCGCAGTGCCTCGAACCGCGCCGGGTTGTCATGGTTGCCGGCGATCACCACGACGGGCGCGGCCGCGCGGAGGTCCAACAGCGCGTCGATCACCACGCGCTCGGCCTCGGCCGAGGGCGACGCCGTCTCGTACAGGTCGCCGGCGACGAGCACGAGGTCGACCTCCTCACGCCGGGCGATCTCGCCGATCTCGCCGAGCACCGCCGCGTGCTCCTCCAGCCGCGACCGGCCCCGGATGGTCTTGCCGACGTGCCAGTCCGAGGTGTGGAGAAGCCTCAACGGTCCGCCACCGACACGGTCACGCTCCGGGCAGCCCGGCGAAGGGATCCGCGTCGGCCGCGTCGGGCACGCGCTCCTCGGGGCGGGTGGCCCAGGCCGGGAAGGGGAACTCGACCACGAGCGGCACCGGCAGCTGCGGTTGGGAGACGAACATGGTGCCCGGCTTCGCGATCCGTGCCCGGTCGCGGTGCACCGTCGGCAGGAAGCCGTATTCCGGGCGCATCGCCTCGGCCGGGTCCAGGCGCCCGGCGACGCGCACGGCCGAGTTCGCGATCACGCGGCGCTCGACCTCGCTCGCCGTCTGCTCGGCCCCGACGAGGATCATGCCGAGGCTGCGCCCGCGCTCGGCGACGTCGAGGAGGATCTCCTTGATCGGGCTGGTGCCCTCCCGCGGTGCGTACTTGTTGAGCTCGTCGAGGACGAGGAACAGGAGCGGCTTGCGCGTGCCCGTCTCCTCCTTCGCCTCGAACGCACGCTTGACCGTGACGCCGACCACGAACCGCTGGGCCCGGTCGGCCAGGTTGTGGATGTCGACCACGGTCACCTGGGCACCGTTCACGGTGTCGATCAGCCGGTCGTCGCGCCGGGCCACGTCGGCGCGGATCAGCGCGCCGAGTGCCCGTTGGGACGAGAGCAGGCGACGGACGAACGCGTTGATCGTGCCCGCCCCCACCGCCCGGCCGGCCCACTCCGCGACGACCTGCGGGTCCTCGTCGTTGAGCCGGGCGACGATCAGCTCCACGAGATCGCGATAGGTCGCCAGGGTGACGTCGTCGACGCGCCACTTCCCGTCGTCACCCGCCGGCTCGCCGTCGGCCAGGCGCCGCATGACCTGGTGAATGACCATCGTGTACTGCTGGCGCTCGTCCTCGGCGTCGGCGAACACGAACGGGAGCAGCTCGCCGGCGACGAAGTCCTCGAGCGTCCAGAAGAACGACGACACCCCGCGCGTGCGGGTCGCGGTGTCGGGGCCGGCGTTCACGTCACCCCGGCGCGGTGGCGCCTTCACGGCCACGCTCTCGAACGGCCCGGCGGGGAGGCCCAGCGCCGCGTAGCGCTCGCGCATCGATTCGTCGAGGCGGACGTTCTCGTGGTCGAGGAAGAGGAGGTCCTCACCCTTGACGTTGAAGATGAGGGCCTTCGTGTTCGCGGCCTCGCTGCCGAGCACCCCGGAGTGGAACATGGCGTACAGCAGGAACGTCGCGTACGTCGTCTTGGTCGCGACGCCCGAGACCCCGCTGATGTTCACGTGCGCACCGCGCGTACCGTCGAGGAAGTCCACGTTGGCATAGAGCGGCGCACCGTCGCGGCCCAACCCGATCGGCATCCGCCGCTCCATGGCGTCGAACATCAGCGCGTGGTCGCGCTCGGCGCCCACCGCCCGCCGCACCGGCGCGCCGGGGCTCGGCGGCACGAAGGTCTCCGGCTCCAGCCGGGTCGTGCTGACCTCGGCCGCCTCGACGGTCTCGGCCGGGAGCACACCGTCGGCCACGAGGAACACGTCCGAGTCGAAGCGCGCCCCCTCCTGGCGGGCCCGGACCTGGGTGACCACGCCGGAGAGCCGCACGGAGCCCGCGGCGCCGGGCAGGTCGCGGTCGGTCACCACGACGTCGTCGAGCTGGAGGTACTGATCGGGCGCGAGCGCCACCCAGTAGGACAGCGGGGTGCTGTCCTCGGTACCGATGACCCGGCCGACCGGGACCTGCTCCGCCACGACCGGACCGTACCAACCCCACCTGCGACCGCCGCGGTTCCGCGCCGCGGGCAGGGCCTCGTGGACGCGCGAGTCCGGCTACGGTCCCCGGCGCACACAAGGAGGATCCACGTGCTCGAACGATTCCGTCTCGACGGCCGGGTGGCGGTCGTCACCGGTGCCGGCCGCGGCATCGGCGCCGCCACCGCGAGGGCCCTGGCCGAGGCCGGGGCCGACGTCGTGCTCGCGTCCCGGACGGCGTCACAGCTCGAGGAGGTCGCGGCCGACGTCCGCGGGTTCGGCCGGCGGGCGCTCGTCGTGCCCACCGACGTCTCGGACACGGACAACCTCGTCGCGCTGGCCGAGAGCGCGGTCGAGGAGCTCGGCCGGATCGACATCGTCGTGAACAACGCGGGCGGCACCCCTCCCCGGCCCTTCCTCGACACCAGCCCCGGCTACCTCGAACGGGCGTTCCACTTCAACACCACGACCGCCTTCGTCCTGTCGAAGGCCGCGGTCCCCCACATGCTCGAGCAGGGCGAGGGCGCGATCGTCAACATCTCCTCCGCGATCGGCCGGCTCCGCGACCGCGGCTTCAGCGCGTACGGGACCGCCAAGGCCGCCCTGTCCCATCTCACCCGGCTCATGGCGGCCGACCTCGCGCCCAAGGTGCGGGTCAACGCGATCGCGGTCGGATCGGTCGCGACCTCGGCGCTCGAGACCGTGCTGGTCGACGACGGCATCCGCAGCCAGATGGTCGACGGCACCCCGCTGAAGCGGCTCGGCCAACCCGACGACATCGCGCTCTGCGCGCTGTACCTCGCGTCGCCGGCCGCGAGCTTCGTCACCGGCAAGATCTTCGAGGTCGACGGCGGTCTCGAGGAGGCCAACCTCGCCCTCGGCCTTCCCGACCTCTGAGAGCGAGGCGTTGACCCCGATGTACCGAGATCGCGTTCGTCGAGCGGGGCCGGAGCGGCCGGGCGCCGGAGGCGCCGAGAGCGGAAGGGGCGGGTGACGATGCGCTGGACCGTCGCGTTCCCCATGTTCCCCGTGGACCACCTGCTCCCGATGGCGCGCGCCGCGGAGGAGGCGGGGTTCGACAGCATCACCGTGCCCGATTCGGTCTTCTTCCCCGAGCACGTGTCGGCGGACTACCCGTACTCGGCGGACGGCGGCCGGTTCTGGGCGCCCGAGACGTCCTTCCCCGATCCCTTCGTCTCGATCAGCGCGATGGCCGCGGTCACCGAGCGGATCCGCTTCCTCACCAACGTCGTCAAGCTCCCGATCCGCGACCCGCTGATGGTGGCCAAGCAGTTGTCCTCGATGGCCGCTCTCTCCCACGACCGCGTCGCGCTCGGCGTCGGGCTCTCCTGGATCCCCGAGGAGTTCGCGTGGACGCACACCGAGATGCGCACGCGCGGCAAGCGCGCCAACGAGATGATCGAGATCCTGCGCCTGGCCTGCGCCGGCGGTGGCCCGCGTGGATCGAGTACCACGGTGAGCACTACGACTTCGACCGCCTGATGATGGCGCCGGCGCCGGAGCTCCCCGTCCCCATCTACGTCGGGGGTCTCTCCGAGCCCGGCCTGCGCCGCGCGGCCCGACTCGCCGACGGGTGGATCTCGGTGCAGAACACCACCCAGGAGATCACCGACGCGTGCGCGGCGCTGCGCACCTACCGGGCCGAGTACGGCCGCGCCGACCTCCCGTTCGAGGTGAACGCGCTGGCCACCGACGCGTTCGATCTCGACGGCTACCACCGCCTCGAGGAGGTCGGCGTCACCGAGATCCAGGCCGTGCCCTGGTACTTCACCGGCGCCGATCCCGACGACCTTGGGAACCGTCTCGACTCGCTGATGTGGTTCGCCGACACCGTCATCGACAAGTACTGATGGCCGGCACGGATCCGATCGAGCCCGCCTCCGCTGAATCCACGACGTTCGCGGAGACGGTCGACGTCCTCGTCGTCGGTCTCGGGATCGCCGGCACCTGCGCCACGATCGCAGCCGCGGAGGAAGGGGCCACGACCCTCGCGGTCGAGCGCGCGGTCGCGCCCGGCGGCACCTCGGCGCTCTCGGGCGGGTTGATCTACCTCGGCGGGGGCACGCCGATCCAGGAGGCCTGCGGGTACACCGACACGGCCGAGAACATGGAGCGGTTCCTGCTCGCCGCGTGCGGTGAGCGCACCGACCCGTCGAAGGTCCATGCGTACTGCGACGGGTCGGTCGCGCACTACCACTGGCTCACCGAGCACGGGGTGCCGTTCAAGGCGCAGTTCAACGAGGAGCCCAACCGCGAGCCCTTCGACGACAGCGGCCTGATCTTCTCCGGCGGCGAGGACTCCTGGCCGTTCACCGAGATCGCGAGTCCGGTGCCGCGCGGACATCACCCGGAGTTCCCGGACACCGCGGGTGGCTTCCTGATGGAGTGCCTCGGCGCCGCGCGGGCCGCGACCTCCGCCCGGACCCTCACGGACGTACGCGTCGAGCAGCTCGTGGTGGACCGTGACGGCGCGGTCGTCGGCGCGGTCGTGGCCGCCGACGGCGAGCGCCGAGCCATCGGCGCGACGGGTGGTGTCGTCCTCGCGGCCGGAGGGTTCGTCTTCAACGACGCGATGCTCGGTGAGTACTGCCCGCCCGCCATGGAGCCGAACGTCGCGTGGCGGGTCGGTCAGCCCAACGACGACGGGCGCGGGATCCGTCTCGGCTGGGGCGCGGGAGCGGCACTGCGCAACATGGACGCGGTGGAGTGCGCACTCCCGATCGGACCGCCCCATCGACTCGCCCGCGCGCTCCTGGTGAATGCGCGCGGCGAGCGCTTCGTGAACGAGGACACCTACACCGGCCGCATCGGGATGCGCGCGCTCCTCGAGCAGCACGGCGAGGTCTTCATGATCGTCAGCGAGGAGATCTTCGAGGTCAACTTCGTCGGCATGCGGCTCCAGTGGGCGGCCGAGACCGCCGAGGAGCTCGCCCGCGACGTCGGCCTCCCGGAGGCGACGCTCGCCACGACGATCGCGGACTACAACCGGTACGCGGAGCGCGGCGAGGACCCGGCGTGGCACAAGGCCCCCGGGTTCCTCACGCCCCTGCGCCCGCCGCTCGGTGCGGTCGACCTGCGGGTCCGCTCGGACGCGATCTACGCGCCCTTCACGCTGGGCGGACTGGCCACCGACGCCGACGCCCGGGTACTGGACCCGACCGGCGCGCCCGTACCGGGGCTCTTCGCCGCGGGCCGGACCACAGCCGGGATCGCGGCCGACGGCTACGTGAGCGGGATCTCGCTCGGCGACGGCAGCTTCTTCGGCCGTCGCGCCGGCGCGACCGCCACCCACGGCTGAGCGCCGATCCCGGCTCGACCCGGGTCGTTCGACCCATTCGGATCTCCCCAACGATCGAGGGCGACGACGGAAGGGCGCCGGGTGACCCTCCGCGCGGTCGCTTCTGCTCAGGTTGCGGTCCCGCCCGACCGATACCCAGGTGTCTCCAAGAGACGTCCAATGCTCGTCCAGGGACCCCGAGGTCGTCGAGTCCGCGCGATTTCACACCAAGCGGATTGCCGGCAACGATGGCTCGCGCGCGCCCGTGCCGGATCGGAGGGCATGACGCTCATCGAGGTCATGGTGGCGGTCGCGATCTTGGCGCTCGTCATGAGCGGTATCGCACTCTCGATCGGCGTGAACTTCAAGGCCGTACAGCTGGCACGAGCTCGCCAGGTGGCCGAGGCAGCCGCGAACAAGCGCCTCGAGGAGCTGCGCGACGTCGACTACGCGTCGATGGCGCTCGACAGTCAGCCGGTGCACAGCACTGATCCGAACAATCCCGACTACTGGGTCAACACCGCCGGGACCACCTATGACGTCGACGGTCAGGGCCTGGTCGAGCCGCTCATCGTTGCGGCGGGCACCGGGCCGATCACCCACCTCGAGACCCCGGTGACCGTCGGCACGACCGTGGTCGACATCTTCCAGTACGTGACGTGGGTCGACGATCCCGGCATCCCCGGCACCCAGGATCTCAAGCGACTCAGCGTCGTCGTCCAGTACCACTCGGTGCCGACGGTCGGCGGCTCACGGATCCTCCGTGAGTCGGTCATCCTGACCCCGGGCACCGTGTCGCTCGGCGCGTCCGCGACCACGACGACGAGCACCACGAGCACCACGACCCCCTCGGGCTCGACCACGACCACGACCACCGGATCCAGCTGCGGGAGCTTCGCGGTAGCCGGGAGCACCGGTGCCACGGTCGGATACAGCGCGAGCACGACCGTGACCATCACGATGAGTCTGGGCACCTGCGGCAGCAACGTGATCGCCAACTTCTCGAACGACGGCGGCACCACCTGGGGCCCGGACGTCTCCTACAGCTCCACCAGCACCAACCTCGCGTGGACCCTGACCTCCGGAGAGGGGACCAAGACCATCTCGGGTCGTGCCCGGAACGGCACCAGCGGGACGCCGTGGTCGCTCGCCGCACAACAGATCATTCTCGACACCACGATCCCGTCGACGCCCGGCAGCCTGTCACGCACCGTGTCCTGTGCCGGCTCGAACCGCACGGTCACTCTGAGCTGGACCGCGTCCACCGACACCCACCTCGTCGGGTACCACGTCTACCGCAGCACCGACGGCGTCAACTGGCTGCTCATCGGCAGCACGACGTCCCTCTCCTACTCCAACACGCACAGCAAGGGTCTGACCTCCGTCCGCTTCTACGTCACGGCCTACGACGCCGCAGGGAACAACTCCAATGCCTCTTCGATCATCACGCTGTCCAAGAACCAGTGCTCCTGAGCAGCGCGCCGGGGAGGCCGGTGTGACGCTCATCGAGCTGCTGATCGCGTCGTCGCTACTGCTCGTCGTGTTGCTGGTCACCTTCCAGGCGCTCGAGACGACATCGAAGTCCCAGGCGTACCAGGCCAACCGATCCGACACGCTCGACGAGATGCGCAACGTGCTCAACCGCATGACCAAGGACCTGCGGCAGGCCACCTCGGTCGACGAGACCCTCTCGACCCCCAGCACGGTGAGCTTCACCACGTACATCAACGGCACGAGCACCGACATCGTCTACACGGCCTCGGGCACCACCCTGACCCGCAAGGTCGGCACGGCGAGCCCGGTCACCGTCATGACCCACCTCGCGAGCACGAACGTCTTCGACTACGTCTCGGCCGGAACGGTCTCCGGCGTGCAGTGGGTCGACATGAACCTCCAGGTGACCCCGAAGGGCTATCCGAGCACCACACTCGTCCTCGACTCCGAGGTCAACCTTCGCAATCGCACATCCGACCTGACGGGAACGGCACCATGACTCGACTCTTCCGCCGCCGCGACGAGCGGGGCATCGCGCTCGGTGACCGCCATCATGGTGGGCTTCATCGGCACCATGCTCGTGGTGACGATGATGTTCGTCGCGTTCCACGACCAGACGTCCTCGGCCCGGAACCGGTCGTGGGGCCAAGCGCTCCACGTGGCCGAGTCCGGCGTGCACCAGGCGATCGCGTACCTCCAGAACTCGGCGGGCGTGGTTCCTTCGGGGACCGTCACCGGGACCACCGCGGAGGGCACCTACGAGTACCGCATCACGGCGCAGGCACGGAACCGCTACCAGATCGACTCGGTCGGAACGGTCGGGACCGCGACCAGCACGATGGCCAGCCGTCGCCTGCGAGTGTTGATGGCGCCCCCGGTCTCGTTCAAGTACGCGCTGTTCTCGCTCTCGGACGTGACCACCAAGAACAACAACAACGTCTGCGGCGACGTGTACGCCAACACCTACGTCGAGGTCTACAACGGTGACGCCGTCCGGTCCCCGGACAGCCCGACCTGCCCGTCGGGCTCAACCGCCGGCAGCGGCAACGTGACCGCGGCGACCGGATACATCTCGATGGGCAGCAACTCCACCATCGAGGGCGACGCCTGGTCGGGTGGCTACACCGGCGCGTACGGCATCAGCATGGCGAACGGTGCCACGATCGGCTTCGACGCGAAGGCTTCGTCCTCGACCCCGGGCTGCAGCGACGACCCGTCGCACCTCACCTATCGGATCGGGAGCAGCGGCTCGGTCGCCGGATCGGCGACGGCCTGGGGCTCGATCACCTCGACCGTCTCGGGCACCAAGACCTCGAACAGCTGCACCGCCGCGTCGGAGACCCAGACCATCCCGTCTTACACGTTCAACGCGGCCAACTACCCCGCCGGCACGGTGCACAGCTACTCGTTCCCCGCCGACTATGCGACGTTCAACAGCTACATCGCGGCCAACAAGTCGGACCTGTCGGGGACCTTCTACATCACGGGGGGTGGCTCCTCGTACCCCGTCGACCTCGGCGGGACGACGGTGACCGGTGACCTCACCGTCATCGCCACCGACGCGCCGATCGACGCATCGACCGGAATCGGCGCGAGCTCCGGGTCCGACAAGGTCATCGTGCTCGCCTCGTGGTACGCCGCCCCGGCGTCGAGCTGCTCGACGAACGGCGGGAACCCCGGCGACTGCGCGATCGGCATCAAGAACAACTTCGACATGAGCTCGTCGAGCCTCACCGCGGACGACAACATCGCGGTGCTGCTCTACGCCCCCAACGGACCGGTCGCCTTCAAGAACAACGCCGAGTTCCACGGTGCGGTCTACGCGAACAACATCCAGATCAAGAACAACATGAACGTCGCGTACGACGCCCGGCTCGATCAGATCGTCGGCTTCGGCGATACGACCCTCGACGTCACCGACTGGCAGGAATGCGATCCCGGATCGGTGACGACCACGAGCTGTGGCTGACTGACGTCACGACGTCACGCCGCCGTCCCGTGGTGGTGGTCGTCTCCTTGGCCTGGCCCGTTCGGGGGGCCGGCTCGTCCGACTGACCCGGCGCGTCTCAGCCGGGGTCACCCGTGGCCGGCCGCCGACGCGTCATCGGCTGGATCCACTCGGAACCCCGCACCCCGGATGTGGTGCTCGCGGACTCTTTCCCCCTTCTCCGACGGAATCGGGCAGGGCTCGCGCGTTCGGGCGAGGGAGAACGGCAGAGGAAAAATCATAAAGACGAAAAAGAATTTCTCAACCGCGCCAGCGCGCTGCCGATTCTTCCTCGCGTCGAGGGCAGGGATCGACCCTCGAGGACCGACCGGGCCCCACCGGTCACCACCGAGGGAGAAACTCATGAACGAGATCGAATCCGAGACACCGTCACGGCCCCCGCGCCGGCACCGTACGGGCCGCAAGGTCGCCGTCCTCGCCATCGGCGCGGTCGGCGCCCTGGCCGCCAGCGCCGCCTTCGCCGCCTGGACCGTGGGCGGCGGTGGCACCGGAACCGCCAGCGCGACCTCGTCGCAGAACCTGACCACCAGCGTCGCCACGACCACCGCCGCGCTGTACCCGGGCGTCACCGGATCGGACCTGTACCTCACGGTGAACAACCCCAACCCGTTCGCGGTCACCATCACCTCGGTGAACGCGAACGGCGCGGCGACCGCCGACGCCGGTCACGCGTCCTGCGTCACCACCGGCGTCACGTACACCACCACGGCGGTCAGCGAGGTCGTCCCGGCCAGCGGATCGGCGAGCTTCACCGTGCCGTCCGTCGCGATGGACAACACGTCCGACACCGGGTGCCAGGGCGCGACGTTCACCGTCCCGGTCACGTTCACCGCCTCGAGCTGATCCGGAACCCGACCGCGCGATCGCGCGGGGTCGGCCCTGTCGGCCGACCCCGGCGCGGTGCCGATCGGATCTCGTCATGCCTCGCATCACCCGGTTCTTCGCGCTTGTCGCGCCGGCCGCCGCCCTCGTCCTCAGTGCGTCCGTCGTCGTGTCCTCCGACGCCGCCGGTGCCGCCGAGGAGTTCACGCTCTCGGCATCCATCGTCGGGCTCTATCCCGGCGCGCACCTCGACGACGCGGCCACAGTCCACAATCCGCTCGAGTACGCCATCTCGGTCCGCTCGGCGAGCGCGGTGGTCGGCGACGCGAGCAGCAAGTGCACCGCGGCGAATCTCCATGCCGAGCCCTTTGCCGGTGACGTCGTCGTCGCCGGCGCGCAGCACCGGCACGATCCCGGTGGGCCTGCAGATGGCCGCGTCCGCGCCGGACGCCTGCCAGGGCGCGACGTTCCCCCTGACCTTCACCGCCTACGGGTCACCGGTCGCACCCACTCCCGCCACGACGACCCCGCCCGGTGGCGCGACCACCCGCGGCGCCTCAGGCTTCGCGTTCACCGGCACCGACGCTCGCCCCCTCGTCCTCATCGGCCTGGGCGCGCTCGGTGCCGGGGTCGTGCTGCTCACCCGGCGCCGTCGCACTTCGAGCGTGGAGTCGTGAGGCGCGCGCGTGGTCCTCGTCGCGGCGCTCGGGGTCGTGCTCCTGAGCCCGCAGGGTGCACTGGCGTCCTGGCTCCCGGGCGCGGGCGGCTCGGGCGGGTCATCGGCGCGATCGATCGGAGCACCAACCTCCGTCGCGGCCGGCGCGACGAGCGACACCTCGATTCACGTGACGTGGGCTGCGCCGGCCGGCGGCAGTGTCACACCGACGCAGTACGTCGTCGCGCGGACGGCGCCGACCCCTGCGACGGTGTGCACCGTCGGCAGCGGCACGTTGGCGTGCGACGACACCGGCCTCGCCGACAGCACCACCTACACCTACACCGTGAGCGCTCGCGTCGGCGCCAACTGGAGCTCGGGCGCGAGCGCGCCGGCGTCGGCCACCACGCCGACCCCCGGGCCGTTCGTGGTCACCATCGGAAGTGGTTCCCAGACCGCCGGCACCGCGTTCCCCGTCACCATCCGGGCGACGACGAACGGCGTCGCGACCGACCCCACGTACGCCGGGGCCAAGACGATCGTCTTCTCGGGGCCCGCCACGAGCCCGTCGGGGACGGCGCCGAGCTATCCGGCGACGGTCACCTTCACCGGGGGCGTCGGGACCACCACCATCACGCTCTTCGCCGCGGAATCGACGACCGTCCACGCCACCGAGGGGAGCCGGACGGGCGCGGAGAACGTCAGCGTCGGCGCCGGCACCCCCACGCAGCTGCGCTACAGCTCCTCGAACCCGGACTGCTCGTCGGGCAGTGCGAGCGTCGGGGGCAACCGGCGGTTCACCAGTCGCGTGACCCAGTACGACGCGTACCTCAACCCCAAGGTGCAGTCGGGGTCGTCCCGGACGGTCTCGCTGTCCGCGAGCCCCAACATCGGCTCGTTCAACCGGACGTCGCTCACCATCAACTCCGGCAGCTCGGAGAGCTCTCGGAAGCTTCCGCTTCACGATGCCGAACGGAAGCCCGCCCGACGTCACCGTGACCGCGGCGTCCTCCGGGCTCGCGAGCGCCGGATGCGTGGTGCACAAGCCCTGACGGGCAGCTAGGGAACGTTCGACGGGTCGTCACGTCGCGATTCGGGCCGGAGCTCCTCGGGAGAGGGCACCATGCCGGCCGCCCGGTCGATGAAGCGGTAGGCGTTGGAGAGCAGCCCGTCGTGCTCGTCGCCGTGGCGGTGCCGTGCGAGCCACGCGGTCACGAGGCAACCGAGCGCGAACGCGACCAGCGGTACCAGCACGCCCAGCAGGTCACCGAACAGCGTGGCGCCGAGGTGCCCGGCGGAGGAGGCGATCGCCGACCAGCCCCGCTGCCAGACGGTTCCCGCGGCCCACGCGCCCAGCCCGGCGGCCAGCGCCACCCCCGCGACGACGAACGTCGACCGCAGCGCGGTCAGCGGGTGGGCGCTCACGGCGAGCAGCTTCCGCCGTCGCCAGACGCCGACCGCGAGCACGGCGGCGGCGACCCCGACGCCGAGCGGTGCTCCGGCCACGAGCAGCGCGGGGACCGGACTCGGCTCGGTGAACCCGACGATCTCGACCGTGCTGGGGTCGGAGCGGTCGTACCGGATCTTCGGCTGCTGCTCGATCCACGTCCGGCCGGTCGCACCGAGGTACACGTCGGCCTCACGGCGCAGCCCGGCCCGGTCGTGGAACCGCACGCGGAGATGGAGGCCGTCGTCGGCCCGGACCGCGACGATCCGTCCGGTCGTGTGCGACCACGGGACCGCGGAGTCGACGCGCCATTCGAGGACGTCGCGGCCGATGCGCGCGATGCCGGTGATCGTGAGGGGGACCGCGATGAGCAGCAGGGAGACCACGGCGAGCACCGGGAGGAGGCGCAGCGGGTCGCGGGCCACGCGCCAGGCATGCTGACCGACCCGGCGCGCGGCGCCGACCGCCCATTCGCCCCAGGCTCGAATGCGCTGCATGCTCGTCCTCCGGTGACGCCGGGGAGTCGGCGTCGGACCCCCCAGCCTGGTCCACCCGGGCGCGGTTGTCCCGGCAATCCCCGCCTGGAAGAGTGCAGCCGTGCCCGCTCGCACGACCCTCCTCCCCGATCCGCCCGCCGCCCGGCGCAGTTACACGATCGTCTCGGTGGACGACCACCTGATCGAGCCCCGGCACCTCTTCGAGGGCCGCATGCCCGCGCGCTGGGCGGACGCCGCGCCCCGGATCGTCGAGGACGAGGTCGGCAACGAGCTGTGGGAGTTCGACGGGAGCCGCTACCCCCAGGTCGGGCTGAACGCGATCGCCGGACGCCCGAAGGAGGAGTGGTCGCTCGAACCGGCGCGCTTCGATGAGATGCGGCGGGGCTGCTGGGACGCCGACGCGCGGATCTCGGACATGGACCTCGACGGCGTCTACGCGTCGCTGTGCTTCCCGTCGCTGATCGCCGGGTTCGCGGGAACGGTCTTCGCCCGCACGTCGGATCCGGAGCTGGGCCTCGCGTGCGCGCGGGCCTGGAACCGGTGGATGGCGGAGGAATGGGCCGGCGCGCACCCCGACCGGCTCCTCGCCAACCAGCTCCCCTGGCTGCTCGACCCCGAGATCGCCGCCGCCGAGATCCGCGCCAACGCCGCGAAGGGGTTCGTCGCCGTGTCGTTCCCGGAGAACCCGGTGGACCTCGGGCTGCCGTCGTTGCACACCGAGCACTGGGACCCGTTCCTCCGCGCGTGCGAGGAGACCGACACGGTCGTCTGCCTGCACAACGCGTCGAGCAGTTGGACCGCGTCCCGGTCGCCCGGCGCGCCGCTCGAGCTCTACACGACGTTGTTCCCGGTCAACGCGATGGTCGCCGCGGCCGACTGGCTGTGGGCGGGCGTCCCGACTCGCTTCCCCGACCTCGCGATCGCGTTCTCGGAGGGCGGGATCAGCTGGGTGCCGATGCTGATCGATCGCATCGACTACGTCCTCGACCACTCCGCGTCGGGCCTCTCGGCGTGGAAGGACCCGAACCTGTCACCGACCGACGCGCTGCGGTCACGCTTCTGGTTCTGCACCATCGACCTCGGGTCGACGTTCGCACTCCGCGACCACATCGGCGTCGATCACATCATGCTGGAGACGGACTACCCGCACGCCGACTCGACCTGGCCCGACACTCAGGCCCGCGCCCGACGTGACCTCACCGGGGTCCCCGACGACGAGGTCCGGATGGTGACGTGGGCCAACGCCGCGCGCCTGTTCCGCCTCGACGTGCCCCCGGAGCTGCAGCGGCCCGGCGGTGACGGGCGATGAGCGCGGACGTGCTCCTCGCGGGCGGCACCGTCGTCGACGGGACCGGGGCACCGGCCCGGGTGGCCGACGTCGCCGTCGCCGACGGCCGGATCGTGGCGATCGGTCCGGAGGCGACCGCCGCCGGGGCCGTCGTCACGCGCGACGTCTCCGGTCGCGTCGTCGCACCCGGCTTCGTCGACCTGCACACGCACTACGACGCGCAGCTCCTGTGGGACCCCACCGCGAGCCCCTCGCCTCGCCACGGCGTCACCACGGTGATGGGCGGGAACTGCGGGTTCGGGCTCGCGCCCGCCGCCGGCCGCGACACCGACTACCTCGCGCGCCTCATGGCGCGCGTGGAGGGCATCCCGCTCCCGGCGCTCGAAGCCGGGGTGCCCTGGAGCTGGGAGGACTTCGGCGGCTACCTCGACACCGTCGCCGCCGGCGGCATCGCGGTGAACGCGGGCTTCCTCGTCGGGCACTGCGCTCTGCGCCGGTCGGTCATGGGCGAAGCCGCGACGGGCAACACCGCGACCGACGACCACGTCGACGCGATGGCACGGCTGCTCGCGGGCGCGCTCGACGCGGGCGCGCTGGGCTTCTCGAGCTCGCAGGCCCCCACCCACCACGACGGGAACGGTGATCCGGTCCCGTCGCGCTTCGCCGACCGCTCCGAGCTGCTCACGCTCGCGGGGGTGCTCGGCCCGTACGCCGGCACCCAGCTCGAGCTGATCATCCCGGGGTGTCTCAACGGGTTCACCGACGACGAGGTCGACCTGATGGCCGACTTGTGCCTCGCCGCGGACAGCCCGCTGAACTGGAACGTCCTCGGCGTGAGCGCCACCGGCAACCACGACCACCAGCTCGACGCGTCCAGCCGCGCCGCGGCCCGGGGCGCCCGGGTCGTTGCGCTCACGATCCCCCAGTCCATGCGGATCCGTCTGTCGTTCCTCTCGGGCTTCGTCCTCGACGGCCTGCCGGGCTGGTCCGAGGTGCTCGGCCGCCCGGTCCCCGAGCGGCTCGCGCTGCTCGCCGACCCCGAGGTCCGCGCCCGACTCGACGCGGGTGCCCACTCCGAGGAGGCCGGGGTGCTCGCGGGGCTCGCCCGGTGGGAGCGCTTCACCATCGTCGAGGGCTTCACCCCCGAGACGCGCGCGTACGAGGCCCGGTCCGTCGGTGACCTCGCCCGCGAGCGCGGGGTCGCCCCGTTCGACGCGCTGCTGGACATCGTCGTCGCCGACGGCCTCCGGACCGGGCTTCGCCCCGAGCTCCCGGCCGAGGACGACGCCACGTGGCAGGCCCGGGCCGGGGTCTGGCGGGATCCGCGTGCCGTCGTCGGTGCGTCGGACGCGGGGGCGCACCTCGACATGTTCTGCATGGCGGGCTACTCGACGTTCCTCGTCGGGCCGGCCGTCCGGGACCTCGGGCTGCTCCGCCTCGAGGAGGCGGTGCGCCTGCTCACCGACGTCCCGGCGCGCCTGTACGGGCTCGACGGCCGCGGCCGCGTCGAGGTCGGCGGGCATGCCGATCTCGTCGTGTTCGATCCCGGGATCATCGGTCCCGGCCGCGAGCGGACGCTCGACGACCTGCCCGGGGGCGCCAGCCGGATCGTCGTCGACAGCCAGGGCGTCGAGACCGTCCTCGTCGCCGGGACCGAGATCGTCACGGACGGCGAGCTCTCCGGGGCCACACCGGGCACCGTGCTGCGTCGAGCCCGCTGAGACCGCACGCGCGACCCCGTTCGGTCCGCCGTACCATCGGGCGGTGGCGCCAGGACGATCCGGTCGCGGAATCCCGGTCACTCCGGGCACGAACCTCGGCCGGGCGCGCTTCTTCGCGGGGTACCGACGCCGGGCCCAGGCGCTCCTGCGTGACCCCCGCGCGCTCGACGAGCTCGCGGCCAGCGCCCGCCGGAAGGCCGCCGGGTCGCCGAGCTCGAAGATCCGCGACCTCGCCGAGCAGGTGAAGCTGCTCGGCCGCCTCGTGCGCGCGTACGCGGCCGGGACCTACCGCGACATCGCGGTCCGGAACATCGTCCTCATCGTGGCCGCCATCCTCTACTTCGTCACGCCGGTCGACCTGATCCCGGACGCGATCCCCGGCGCCGGGCTGATCGACGACGCGTCGATCCTCGCCTTCGTGCTCGCCACGCTCGACGTCGAGCTCGCCCGCTTCGGGGCGTGGGAGAAGGCCCAGGCGATCGACGTCGCGGCCCACTGAGGACGCCACCCGCGGCCGACACGGTGTCGGACCAGGGGCTACCTTCGGACCCCTGATCGATCTCGACCCGTGGGAGCACCGCCATGACCGAACGTACGTCCTACGCACCGGGAACCCCGTCCTGGGTCGACCTCGGCAGTCCCGACACCGGGGCGGCCGCCGACTTCTACTCGGGACTCTTCGGTTGGACCGCGGCGATCGACCCGCGCCCCGAGGCGGGTGGGTACGGCATGTTCACCCTGCGCGACAAGACCGTCGCCGGGCTCGGCCCGCAGATGAACCCCGATCTCCCGCCGTACTGGACGGTCTATGTGACCGTCGCCGACGTCGACGCCACCTGCGCCACCGCGGCGGCGAACGGCGCGACGGTGGTCGCCGGTCCGATGGACGTACTCGACGCCGGCCGGATGGCTGTCCTCCAGGACCCGGTCGGATCGTTCGTATCGGTGTGGCAGCCCAACCAGAGCATCGGCGCGCAGCTCGTCAACGAGCCCGGCACGTTCACGTGGAACGAGCTCGCCACCACCGACCTCGACGCTGCGAGCGCGTTCTACACCGCCGTCTTCGGCTGGGGAATCGACCCGAGCGCAGGCGGTGACACGGCGCGGATCTTCACCGTCGACGGCACGATGGTCTGTGGCGCGCACACCGCGGGTGAGGGCGAGTTCCCGGCGTGGTCGGTGTGGTTCTCGGTGGAGGACTGCGACGCCTCGGCCGCCCGCGCGACCGAGCTCGGAGGCTCGGTGTTGATGCCGCCGAACGACATGGACTTCGGCCGCGGGGCGGTGGTCGCCGACCCCCAGGGCGCGGTGTTCGGTATCGGCGCGATGAGCGAGCCTGCATAGCCGCCCCACCCGCTCCGCTCCCGGAAGGACCTCCATGCTCCGCACCCGCTCGACCGGGCTCGTGCTCGTCATCGTCGCCGCGCTCGGCCTCGCAGCCTGCTCCTCGGCGAGCGGCACCGCGAAGGACACGACGAGCACGTCGTCGGGCGCAGATGCCTCGGGGTACACCCCACCCCCCTGTCGCACGAAGCGTCCCGCGCCGCCGGAGGTCGTCGCCGTGGACGGCGTCCCGCACGACTTCACGATGACGTCGTTCGACGGGACGAAGATCCGCTTCCACTGGTACCCGCTCGACCACGAGGCGCCGACCGTCCTGATGGGTCCCGGATGGGGGTCGGCCGGCGCGACCGAGAGCAGCGGGACGGGGCTGTTCGGGGATGCCCCGATCGGCGTCCTCCACGAGGAGGGGTACCACGTGCTGACCTGGGACCCGCGGGGCTTCGGGCAGTCGACCGGCACCATCGAGGTCGACAGCGCGGCGGCCGAAGGGCGCGACGTGCGCCGGCTGCTCGACTGGGTCGCCGCGCAACCCGACGTGCAACTCGACCGCCCGACCGATCCGCGCGTCGGCATGGTGGGCGGCTCGTACGGCGGCGGAATCCAACTCGTCACCGCCGCGACCGACTGCCGGGTCGACGCCATCGTGCCCACGATCGCCTGGCACTCACTGGCGACGAGTCTCCACAAGGCCGACACCGTGAAGCTCGGCTGGTCGGGCATCCTCTACTCCGCCGCCGCGAGCCGGAACCTGGATCCCCACATCACCTCCGCGTACGAAGCGGGCAAGACGACCGGCGTGATCAGCGACGCGGACGCAGCGTGGTTCCGGTCCCGCGGGCCCGGCGCGCTCCTCGCCCGGATCACGGCACCGACACTCTTCATCCAGGGCACCGTCGACACGCTCTTCACCCTCGACGAGGCGGTGACGAACTACCGCGTCCTGCGCGCGCACGGGATCCCGACCGCGATGGTCTGGTATTGCGGCGGCCACGGGACCTGCCGGACCGACGCCGGTGATACCGGCCGGCCCCAGGCCGCCACCAACGACTGGCTGCGCCGCTGGCTCCAGCGCGACACCTCCGCGACCACGGGAGCGCGGGTCGACGTCATCGACCAGCACGGGACCCGCTTCACCGCACCCGACTGGCCGCTCGCGCTCGGAGCGCCGCTCGTCGCGAGCGGGACCGGGGCGCTCGACCTCACCGAGCAGAGCGGCTCGGCCCCCATCACCGCGTCCGGCAACGGACCGATCGACGGTGTCGCGGCAGCGATCACGCCGTCGCGTGCAACCGATGCCGTCGAGGTGCACCTGACCTCGACCCGGGCCGAGACCAGCGTCGGCGCACCCCGGCTCACGCTGCGCTACACGGGGACGACGCCCGCAGGTACGCGGCCGACGCGCGTCTTCGCGCAACTGGTCGACGAGACGACCGGCTTCGCACTCGGCAACCAGGTCACACCGATCGAGGTGACGCTCGACGGGAAGCCGCACACGACCGCGGTGCCGCTCGAGATGATCGCCCACACCGTCGCGAAGGGCGAGACGGTGACGCTCCAGCTCATCGCGACCACTCCGGCGTACGCGCCCCCACGACTCGGGGGGCACGTGGACTTCCAGCGGATCCGGATCGCGCTCCCGATCGCGAGTGAGCTCGGCCGCGCCGGCTGACGCGGCCGCGCGTCAGACCGGTTCGGCGAGCGCGATCGCGTCGCGGCCGATGCCGTCGAGCAGTCCCGGGAACACGAGCCGGTGGAACGGCGCCACCGCGTACCAGTAGGCGCGGCCGAAGAGCCCACGCGGCCGGAACCGCGCCGTCTGCACGACCTCGGTGCCGCCGGGCACCGGCACCAGGTCCCACTCCAGCCACGCCTCACCCGGGAGTCGCATCTCCGCGTGGAGCACCAGCCGGCGATCGGGCTCGAGGTCCTCGACCCGCCAGAAGTCGACCGGCTCACCGACCGCGAGGCGGTCGGGGTGGCGGCGGCCCGGCCGCAGCCCGGGGCCGCCGGCCAGCCGGTCGAGCAGACCGCGGACCCGCCACAGGAACCGCCCGCTGTACCAGCCGTGCGCACCGCCGACTCGGCACACCGCGGCCCAGACCAGCGGGGGATCGGTGGCCACCATCCTGCGCCGAACGTCGGTGAGCTCGGTTCCGCCGGTCCAATCGGGGTCGGTCGCCGCGACCTGCCAGACGGGAGAGGACGCGTCGTCGAACTTCGTGGGGATGTCGCCGACGGCGGTACGACCGATCGCGCGGTGGATCGCCTCCCGCAGGGGCACCCGCTCGAAGGGGAACAGACGCTCGGCGCGCGGGTCGGTGACGACGACCGGCGTGACGAGCGAGTCGACGAGGGGCCGGGCGAGACGCGCCGGGACCGGCGTGACCAGGCCGATCCACAGTGACGAGAGGCGCGGCGAGAGCACGGGGACCGGTATCAGCCGTCGACGGGTGAGCCCGGCCTCGGTGGCGTAGATCCCCATCATCTCGGCGTAGGAGACGACGTCCGGCCCGCCGATCTCGAGGACTCCGGCGAGCGGTCCCGGGTGCTCGATGACCAGGACGAGGTACCGCAGCACGTCACGGATCGAGATCGGCTGGCAGCGGGTGTGCACCCACTTCGGCGTCACCATCACCGGGAGCACCTCGGTGAGGTAGCGCAGCATCTCGAAGCTCGCGGATCCGGAGCCGATGACGACGGCGGCGCGCAGCTCGACGGTCTCGACCGGTCCGGACGCCAGGATGGTCCCGACGTCGTGTCGGCTCCGCAGGTGGTCGCTCAGCTCGCCGCCGTCCGCGCCGAGCCCGCCGAGGTACACGATGCGGCGGACCCCGGCCGCCTCGGCCGCGGTGCGGAAGTTCTCGGCGATCGCGTGCTCGCGCTCGACCCAGTCCGGACCCTCGCCGATGCTGTGCACGAGGAAGACCGCGACGTCGATCCCGTCCATCGCGGCGGACAGGTCGCCGGCGATGTCACCCGCGACGACCTCCACGTCGGCGCGCCACCGCGCCGCGGCGAGCTTGCGGGGGTCGCGCGCCAGACACCGCACCCGGTGCCCGTGCGCGAGGAGCTCGGGCACGAGCCGACCACCGACGTAGCCGGACGCGCCGGTGACGAGCACACGGCCGGTCGGCGGGGTCATCGCGCCACCGTAGGGGCAGGCGGCACGCGAACCCCGTTGGGCCCGCCGTGTCGATCCCGGCCCGGCGTCAGCCGGTGGCTCCGGCGGCGAAGCGCTCCCGCGCCAACTCGACCGCGGCCGCGATCTCGCTCCGCGCGCTGCGCAGGCCTTCGACCAGCGCGGTGCCGATGTCGGACGACTCGGCCGTGAGGCCCTCCCCGCGCTGCTCGGCGGTGCGAAGCAGCTGGTCGACGTCCGCGAGCTCGGCGCTCACCTCGTCGCGTGCGTCCATCCTTCCGAGGTCCGCGCGAACTCGCAGGGTGTCGATGCGGGCGCGTGCGGCGTCGACCGCGGCGCCGACGGTCTCGCGGCCCAGCTGGATCAGAAGCTCCTCGAGCTCACGGACCTTCGTCCGCAGCACCTCGACGGTCTCCTCGGTGGTCGTCGCATCGGTCATCCGAACCCCTTTCCTCACGTACCAGCGTCCACCGGGCCCGGACCCGCCGGTAGTGGCAAAGGTCCCGTCCTTCCTCGTCGATCGGGCCCTCGGCGCGCCGCCTGCCGCCCCGGGAGCCGGCCGGGGCTTCATGTTCGGGCGCCGAAGTGCCGATATCGGTGCCATGACCTCGTCACCAGGCCCGGACACCGACGCCGCGTCGGGCACCGGCGCCGACGCGGCGTTCTGGGACCCGAACCGTCACCTCCGGCACGAAGACTGGATCGGCTTCCTCGGTGCCGAGCCCGCCGAGCCCGCCGACGAGGTCGTCGATGCTCCGGCGCCCACCGCGTCGGAGCCCGCCGAGGCCCCGGCCGCGCTGGACCTCGACGCGCTGCTCGCCGGCGCGAGCGACGACCTCCTCCCAGAGCGGTAGTTCGCCCGGACCCGGGCTCCGATCCTGCCCATCGACATCACCCGCCGTCACGGGCATGCTCGGGACGATGCGTGCGAACACGTCGCAGCCGCGGGGGCGCGCCGACCTCGTCCTGGTCGGGACCCTGCTCGTCATCGCCGCGCTCGGAGTGCTCGTCAGCGTGCAGCCCTTCACGGGCGACCAGGCCCTGTTCGCGTCGGGGGCCCGCCAGCTCGCCCATGGTGACGTCCTCTACCGCGACTTCTGGGACGTCAAGCAACCGGGGATCTATGGATTCTACCTCCTGGGCGGTGAGCTGGTCGGGTACGGCGAGGTCCGCGTGCACCTCTTCGAGCTGGGCGTGCTCCTCGCATTCGCGGCGCTGCTGGGGATCTCCCTGCGCGACCGGTTCCGGCATCGGTGGATCGCGAGCGTCGTGCCGCTCTTGGTCGCCGGCACGTTCTACGCCACGGCCGAGCCGGTGCAGCTGGGGCAGATCGAGAGCCTCGTCGGCGTGCCTCTCTACGTCACGCTGTGGTCAGGGGCGCGCGCATCGCAGACCCGCCGTCGGGCGCCGTGGCTGCTCGGCGCCGGGCTCGCCGGCGGAGTCGTGCTCGCGTTCAAGCTCGTGCTCGCGCCGATCGTGCTCGCGCTGTGGCTCGTCGCGATCGTGCCGACCCGCGTGGCGGCGGGAGCCGCAGCGCCACCGGGTCGCCGGAAGCCACCCGGCGTCGCGCACGACGCCGGGTGGATCCTCCTCGGCGCGGCGATCCCGGTGGGTCTCGTGGTGGCGTACCTCGCAGTGCACGGGCAGCTCGCCACGGCTCGATGGACCTACCTCGACGTCCCCCGGGTCGCCACGGGACTCGCGGGCCGTCCGGCCGATCGACTCGTCGGGGGTCTGGCGCGCACCACGGCCCGGTGGGCGTTCCCACTCGGGCTGGGTGCGATCGGCGTCGTCGCCGGCATCCGGCGCGGCTGGGACCGCTTCGCGTGGGGGCTCGCATGGTGGATCGCGCTCGGGGTCCCCGTGTTCCTGGCGCAGCACTGGTGGATCTACCAGTACGCGATGTTCCTCGTGCCCGTCGGCGTGTTCGCCGGCGACGGGCTCGAGGCCGTCGTCGAGAGCTGGTCACGGACCGACCGCACGCGCCGCGTGGGGCTCGTCGCCGGTGGTCTGCTGCTCCTCGCGCCGCTCGGGCTCCGGATCGAGTCCAACACACGCGTGGTGGTCCGCCACGGCTTCGCCCTGACGGCCGGCGATCGCCGGGCCCTCCGCGCCGAGGTCGAACCGCACTACCGCGCGGCCGACGCCTGGGCCCGGCACCTCCGCCGCGTCGGTCCGACCCCGCACGGGGTGTACGTGCTGGGCAACCCGCTCGACCTGTACCGGTCCGGGCGGCGCCAGAGCGTGGCCGTCAACGGCTGGTCCCCCGAGCAGTACCCGGCCGAGGTGTGGGCCCGGCTCACCCGCGAGCTGGTCCGGGCCGGGCCCGACGAGGTGGTCGTCGATCGGTTCAGCGCCCGCATCATGCGCGAGCGGTCCCCCCGGACCCTGCGCGTCATCCACGCGCGCTATCGGAGGGTCGGGGGGCACGGGGCGGACACCTGGTACCGCCGCCGCGACGCGGGACCCGCAACCTCGTCGATCGACGGATCCTGACCGACGGCTCACCGTCGGCTCACAATCCGCGGCGATGATGCCGGTGTGCAGCCGACCGCCCGCTCCCTGGCCCTCGTGGCGACCGTGGTGCTCGCGTTCGCAGCTTGCGGTGGGTCGGGATCGGGCAACGCGGGGGCTCCCACCACGACGACGTCAACGACACGCGTGTCCGCGCCCGGAACCGCCGCGTCGTGCGCGCCGGGCATCCGCCGCACGGTCGCGTACCGCCACGTCGCCGGGGTCCCGGCCGCGGCCACCAGCCTCGACGTCTTCCCTCTCGCACGCGGGTGCGACGCGCCGGTCGTGATGTGGGTGCACGGCGGCGGGTACCGGACCGGCGACAAGTCCAACGCCGTCGCGCCCAAGGTCCGCTGGGCACGCACGCGCGGCTGGGTCTTCGTGAGCGTGAACTACCGCCTCACCGATCCGGCCGATCCCACCGGCGCGCACTTCCCCGATCACTACGAGGACGTCGCCGCCGCGATCGCGTGGGTCCACCGACACATCGTGACCTTCGGGGGCGACCCCGGCCGTCTCGCCGTGCTCGGCCACTCCGCCGGCGCCGACATCGTGGCCAACGTGCTCGTCGATCCCACCTACCTCCGCGCCGACGGCCTCGATCTCGACAGCGTCGCGTGCGGCGCACCACTCGACACCGAGGGCTTCGACAAGGTCCGCGCCGGCGCGGCGGATCCGGACGGGGAGCGGGAGCAGTGGAAGGTCGCGCTCGGCAACCAGCCCGACTACCTGACGCGAACCTCGGCGACGCGCAACGTCCACCCGGGAATCGGCATCCCGCCGATGATCGGCGTGGTGCGCGGCACCGCCCGGCGCCGGTCCATCGAGCGCGGATTCCTCACGGCGCTCCGGGACGCGGGCGTCGCCGCCGCCCAGATCGACGCGCGCGGCCTCACCCACGAGCAGGTGAACCGTCGCATCGGCGCCCCGGGCGACGAGGTGATGACCCCACCCCTGACCAGGTTCCTCACCGACTGCTTCACCCACCGCTGACCGGACCCGTTCCGCAGTGTCCGGGGGGATCGGCGCCGGGCCGGGCGGCGACGGCGCGCTCCTCGTTCCCGCCGCCGGTCGGCCCTCAGCGTCCGGGCGGATCGGCGCGCATGGCTCCGTTGAGCCGGCCGAGGAGTGCGCCGAAGCGGGCGACGTCCGCGTCGGACCAGTCGGCGACGAGGCGCCCGATCCGATCCGCCCGCGCGCGGCGCACGGACTCCATGCGGCGCCGACCGAGCGCCGTGAGCTCGATGAGGCTGACCCGGGCGTCGCGCGCGTCGCGGCGGCGGCGCACGAGACCGGCGGTCTCCATCGCGCCGACCTGGCGCGTCACGGTCGTCGCGTCGAGGCCGAGACGGGTCGCGAGCCCGGTGATGCTCATGGGCTCGTCCGTCACGAGCGTGCGCGCCAGGAGGTACCCGGAGCGGTCGAGGTCCCGGTAGATCGCGGACTGGCGGCCGAGCCCCTCGAGCGCGCGGGTGAGCATGGCCAGCTCGGTCTCCATGGCGTCCACACCGGTCGACCCGGGGTCCTCGGTGAGAGCCGCCGGTGACATAGCTGTACGATACAGCAATACCTCCCGAGCGCCGAACGTCTCCGATGACCCACCCCGCGAGCACCGTCCCGGCCTCGGCCGACCCGCGGCGCTGGATCACCCTCGTGATCATCCTCACCGCGGTCCTCATGGCCGCGCTCGACAGCACCGTGCTGAACGTCGCGATCCCCACGATCCTGCGCGACTTCAGGACGACGCTCCCGCGGCTGCAGTGGGTGATCACCGGCTACAGCCTCACCTTCGCCGCCCTGCTGATCATCGGTGGGCGCCTGGCCGACATCCACGGAGCGCGCCGCATCTTCATGATCGGCGCCGCGATCTTCGGTGTCGGATCGCTCGTCGCCGCGCTCTCGACCGGGGTCGTGATGCTCATCGTCGGCGAGGCGATCGTCGAGGGCATCGGAGCCTCGCTCATGCTGCCCGCCACGCTCGGGATCCTCACGAGCAGCTTCCAGGGGCACGAACGTGCAACTGCGTTCGCGGCGTGGGGTGCGGTGCTCGGGGTGGCCGTCGCGCTGGGACCGGTCATCGGTGGTTTCCTCACGACGTACTACTCGTGGCGTTGGGCCTTCATCATCAACGTGATCGTCGTGCCCTTCGCCATCGCCGGCGCGGTGATCTTCATGCGCGAAGCACCGCGCCCGGAACGACGTGAGCGGATCGACGTCCCCGGCGCGCTGCTCGTGGCGTCCGGCATGCTCCTGCTCGTCTTCGGGATCAGCGAGGGCGGCACCTACGGGTGGTGGCACCCGTTGGAGTCGGTGAAGCTCCTCGGCGTGCCGGTGTGGTCGCTCGACCGCCCCGTCGCCATCGTGCCGATCGCGTTCCTCGCCTCCGCGATCCTGCTCACGGTGTTCGTGCGGGTCGAGCTCGCGAAGGAGCGCGCGCGACGGGATCCGCTCTTCGAGTTCAGCACCCTCCGCCGGCTCGGCTTCCGCTACGGGCTCGCGACGCTCGTCGTGCTCGCGATGGGCCAGACCGCGTTCCTGCTCGTGATCTCGGTCTTCCTCCAGGACGGGCGGCACCTCAGTGCGGTCCAGGCCGGCCTCTGGCTGATCCCCTCCGGCGCGTTCATCGCGATCGGCGCGCAGATCGGCGGCCGCCTGACCCGCACCATCGGCACCACCGGTGTCGTCCGCGCCGGCCTCGCGTTCGAGGCGCTGGGTCTCGCCGTCACCGCCCTCGTCGTGCACGCGTCGGTGACGTTCCTCGCCATGCTCCCCGGGTTCGCACTGTTCGGGACGGGGATCGGGTTCGCCGGCTCCCAGCTCACGAACGTGATCCTCGCCGACGTGCCGGCCGACAAGTCCGGCGCGGCGAGCGGCGCGAACTCGACCGTGCGCATGATCGGCTCGTCGCTCGGGATCGCGATCGTGAGCGCGATCCTCAGCACGCTCACGATCCGATATGCGCTCGACCGGGTGCGCGGGACGGCCGGGATCCCCTCCGGGGTGAAGGCCCAGGCACTCGCCGGGATCCGTCGCGGCGGCGTGGCCTTCCGGCCACCCTCCGGTGCATCGGTCCACGATCTGGCGTTGCTCCAGCACCGGGTCGCCGATGCCATCGCCGCCGCGGCCCGGACGCCGCTGCTCGTCGCCACCGGCTTCGTCACCGTCGGCCTGGCGCTGTCGTTCCTCATCCCGCCGGTCGGGCCGGCCCCCGCGCCCGCCGGGGCGGGCGACGAGCAGGCCCACGAGGCCGAGCTGCTCGCTGAGGCCGTCGCGATCCAGTAGCACCGGTCGACCGAGGTGCCGTCGACCCGCCCCACCGGCGTCGTGCAGAATGCACCGGCACGGCACCACGACCGAGGAGCTCGCCATGTCGGATCACCTGCGCCTGCTCGGCGCCTACAGCGCCGCGATGGAGTCCGGCGACGGCGATGCCGTCTTCGAGTTCTGGTCCGAGGACTTCGTGAGCCACGTCACCGAGCGGGTCGCCCCCGACCGGGTCGGGAGCGACGTCCGGGGCCAGGAGCAGGAGTGGTGGCAGCAGGCCAAGCACGCGTTCCCGGACATGCAGTTCCTCGTGAACCTGCTCATCGAGCAGGACGACCTCGTCGTGTCGAACTGGACCGTGCAGGGCACGCACACGGGCGCCGCGTTCTACGACGTCCCACCGTCGGGCGAGCCGGTCGAGATCAACGGCACCGCCATCCTGCGCATCCGCGACGGCAAGATCGTCGAGCACTGGGGCGGCCCCCACTGCCAGGAGGGCCTCGGCCTCATCCGCTGACGCGGTGGGGCCGCGACGCCGGCTCAGACGAAGCGCGCCGCGGGCGTGCCGGGTGGGTTGACCACGCCGGGGACCCAGTCCGGGTTCGGCACGCACACCTCGCACTCGAGTCCGTCGGGGTCCCGGAAGAAGACGCTGAGCACCTTGCCGAAGTCGGTGACGAACTCATCGGCCGCACCACGCTCGATCAATCGGCGCCGGATCTCGGTGAACGCCTCCATCGACTCCGCGAGCAGCGCGAGATGATCGATCCGCCCGCGCGCGAAGCCCGGCGTCTGCCGATCGACCTCCGGGTTGTCGGGCATCTCGAACACGTTGAGCTCGGCGTACGGGCCGACATCGATGATCATCAGCCGGAACCGCGCGTCGGGAGGGCCGTCGACGAGCTCGACCGACTTCGCGGCCCCGAACACCGCACCGTAGAAGTCGAGGAGCCGGTCGGCGTCGCGCGTGATGATCGCGACGTGGTTGAAGCCGGAGGTGAGCATCAGCGGGTCAGCGTCGCGGGCCGTGATCGGGGTCGTACCCGCACGAGCGGCCCCGGCTCCGGTCGTCGTGGCCGTGACCGTCGTCGCAGTGCCCGCCCCGCGATGTCGGGTTGGTGAGCTCGAGCACCTGCTGGAAGGTCGGCCGGTTCGTCGCCCGCATCGTGTCCGGGATCAGACCCGGCGTGAACCCGACCCGTCGGGCCGAACTCCGCCACTGGGCGGGGTCCGGACCCTGGGTCGCCGCGAGCTGCGCGGCGACCTGGTCGACCACCGACCACAACGAGCTCCGGCACGCATCGAGCGAACCGTTGCCGCAGTAGCGCAGATGGAACGGGCCCTTCACGGGATCGTGCAGCAGGGTGCGCAGGTCCTTGTCGACGTAGGACTCGCCGGAGAGCGAGCCCAGACCGCGGATCTGGTCGAGGGCGCCGGTGAGGTCCCCGAACACGGGCCGCATGACCGCGTCGGCGACCGGATTCCACAAGGCGCTCATGATGGTGGGGCCGGCGTCGTCGTACTGACCACTGTTGTCGGCGTCGAGCGTCGGCGCGTCCCGCGCGACCCAGTCGTCGAGGACCGCGACGGTCTTGGCCGCGAGCGCGCTCGGGGCCGGTCCGCCGTGCAGCACCTGGCTGATGACCGGCCACACGGGTGAGCGGACGTCCTCGGTGGCGGCACGGTTCATCACGCTGACGTCGTCCGCGAGCGTGACCCGCCGCGGGTACTGGTCGAACAGCTCCACGCGGTGCACCGAGCCGTACGGATCGTCGTCACCGTGCATGAAGCCCGGCGCGGACTGGTTGTTCCAGTTCAGGAGGAGGCCGTCGGGGCCGGCCTGGGCGTGCGGGTGCTCGTCCTGGCTGAGGAATCCCCGCCATTCGTACCCACCGGTGCCGACCGTCGGCAGCCGGCGGTCCAGGCCGGGCGCGCGGCGGGGCAGCAGGCCGGAGGAGAAGTAGGCCGTGGCGGTGTGCGAGGCGTAGGCCCAGTTGAAGGTGAACCCGAACTGGTTCGCGGCCTGGAAGAACTTCTCGGGCGTGGACGCCTTGTTCTCCGTGAGGTCCTTCAGCGCACCCAGGTTCAGCCCGTCGCGCTCGAACGTGGAGCGCTTGCGCGCCAGCGCGACGGGTGCGCCGTTGGAGGTCGCCGTGCCGATGACCGGCCCGTGCACCGACACCGGGTAGCGGATCGGCGTGCCGTTGAGCGTGCCCGCGTCGAAGGTGTCGAACGGGCGGCAGACGCCGTCGAACAGGTAGTGGTCCGAGACCAGGCTCGGCACGCTGCCGTCCGGGTTGCAGAGCTGCTCGGCGAAGACGTCACGGACGTCGTGGTTCGCCGACGTCAGGCTCCATGCGTAGTCGTGGGTGCGCCCGATGAGGAGGTACATCATCGCGGCGGGGACACCCACACCCTGGGCGTCGATCCCCGGGCCCGTCAGATGGATCTGCTGGACGATCTCTGGGTAGTAGTAGCCGAGCTGGGGCCCCATGACCGCCAGGGTGTTGCCGGTCGCGGAGCGGCTCGGGTCCACCACGAGGAAGTTCGAGGCCTGGTGCTCGGGCACCGGACCGGCCGCGGGGTAGGTCGGTGGGTCCCCGGCGGTGGAGGTGGTGCTCGCCGCGGTCATCAGCGCCGACGCTCCGAGCGTGGCGGTGCTCGTGGTGCTCGCCCCCGGCGGGCTGGACACCGATGCCGGCACCCGAGGGTCGAGCGAGCGGACCGATCCGGCGTCGATCACGGCTGCGCCGGTCACGGGACCACCGGTCAGCGGGCCGTAGTCGAAGCGCTGACGGATGGTCGTGGGTGCCTCCGGATCGTCGAACAGCATGGCGTCCTCCCACGCCTTGCGCCCGGTGTCGGGACCGAGCCCGGCCTGGAGCTTCGAGAGGAACTCGGCGTTCGACGCCTCGGCGCCGCCACCCGCGCCGAAGATCGAGCCGATGAACGCGGTCACCGCGATCACGTCGTTGACCGTCGCCGGCGGCTGGTCGATGTTGTGGGCCTGGTAGTAGGCGGTGATGCCGTCGGCCTCGGCCTGCATGTCGGCGATCATCTCGCGACCCTTGGCACCGTACGTGTCGATGATGAGCTGCACCTGGTCGGTCACGAGCTGCTCGGTCGCCGCGCTGGGCACGAAGCTCTGGCCACTCGTGACGAGCCCGAACGCGTTGATGCCGGGAACGTCGGCGACTGCCACGCGCGCCGGTCCCCGACCGAGTTGCAGGAGCAGGCCCCGATCGCGGGCGGTGACCCATCCGGCACCGAAGGCCATGTCGGCGCGCGTCTTGCCGGTCACGTGTGGCACGCCGTACGCGTCATAGACGATCTTCGTGCCGGGCCGGCCCGTCGGCTCCTCGTGCGTGGTGCCGATCGGTGTGAAGTTCTCCGGCAGGAAGTACTTCTCGATGTCGGCGTCGGTCACGTGGCCGCGCAGCGGGGTGAGCGCGTCGTAGAGCGGGAGCTGGTCGAGCGAGTTGGCGGTCGTCGGCAGGCCGCCGTAGTTGCCGGGCGGGAGGATGTACCCGGCCCGGTCGGGCGCCGGGGGGTATCCGTGGCCGTTCGGGTGCGGGCGGCACGCCACGGCGACCAGCATCACCGCCACCAGCGCGACGACGATCCGACCCATCCCCACGTGACGCTTCATCTGCTGGCCCCCCACGGCAACCACCGGTTCCGACCCAACCGTACTATCGGGGCGAAACGGTGCCACCCCGGCGCGCCGGCGCCGGCCGCCCCGGGGCGACCCGGACCCCGCCCCACTAGGCGTCGAGGACGGTCGGCGGCGATGCGCTCCTCGAGGATCCGGTCGTCCCACCACGAGATCTGCTGCTGCTTGGCGCGCCGGAAGTAGAGCTGTACGTCGTACTCGAGCGTGAACCCGACGCCACCGAACACCTGCTGGGCCATCGCGGTCACGTCCCGGAAGGTGCCACAGGCGAAGAGCTTGGCCATCGGCGCGAGCTGCGCGATCGACCGTCCGTTCGCCAGCGCCCACGCGGCCTCGTGCACGAGGATCTCGCCACCCTCCACCGCGGTCGACGCGTCAGCGAGGTAGTGCGCGATCGCCTGGAACGCGCCGAGCGGCTTGTCGAACTGCTCGCGGTCCTTCGCGTACTGGGTCGTCAGCTCGAGCGCAGCCCGGGCCCCGCCGATCGCCTGCGCCGCCAGGAGGACGGCCCCCTCGAGGAGGGTCTCGTTCCAGGTGGACCAGCCCGAGCCCGCCGGACCCACCCGGTCGGCGGCGCCGGCGGTGACCCCGGTGAGGGTCGCCGCGTACTGGTTCTCGGACGCGAGCGTGAACTGCTGGGTGAGCTCCACACCCTTGCTCGCGGGATCGACGAGGAAGAGATCGACGGCGTCGTCGGCGTCTCCCGTGCGCGCGAGCACGAGGATCCGGGTGGCCGACGTCGCGAACGGCACATGCCACTTCACGCCTTCGAGTCGGAAGCCGTCGCCGTCGGGGGTCGCGGTCGTCCGCACGCCGCGCGGGCCGAAGCCGGCGTCGGGCTCGAGCCAGGCGGTGGTGACGATCTCGTCGCCGGCGGCGATGCCGGGCAGCAGCGCGGCGCGCTGCGCGTCGCTGCCGGCGCGCAGCAGCACCCCGGCACCCATCACCGCGCTCACGAAGTGTGGCGACGGGACCAGCGCCCGCCCGAGCTCCTCGTAGAGCACGCAGCCCTCGATCGCACCCATGCCCGAGCCGCCGTGCTCGGTGGGCAGCATCAACCCGATGAGATCGAGCTCGGCAAGTTGGCGCCACAGGTCCTTCGAATAGCCGACGGGATCGTCCTCGAGCGCCCGGACGGTCTCGAGCGGGGACGACGCGGCGCACACGCCGCGCACCATCTCGCGGAGCATGTCCTGTTCGGCGGAGAAGTCGAGATCCATGGTCACTTCCTGGTCGTGAGGGTGGAGCGGACGGTCACGGGCGCCACTGGTCGCCGCGCCGGGCCCACGGGTTGTCGTCGGCCGCGGTCGGGACCGCGACGCGCACCGAGCACGTGGTCTTCGTCTCGCCGCGCACGTGGAGCGTCACCGCCAGCGTGGCCCAACCGCACCCGGTGTCGTCGGTGGTCACGTCCTCGACCGTGCCCTGGAGCGTCATGCGGTCAGCCGGGAAGACCGAGCCCGACATGCGGAACGTCATCCGGCCGAGCCGGCCGGTCGGGCCGGTCCAGTCGGTCACGTAGCGCTCGAACCATGCGGCCTGGTTCGGCGTGTTCATGAAGATGTCCCGGGTGCCGTTGCGGTGCACCGCGAAGTCGTGGTCGTGGTGCATCGGGCGCCAGTCCCGGCTCGCGAGCGCACCGAGCACGATCGTGGTGGCGGTCACGTCGACCACGAGCTCGGGGAGCACGTCGCCGGCGTGCACCGCGTCGAGGGTCAGGGTCGGGGTCATGCCGGCTGCTCCGCGCGGCGGTACCCGAAGCCGGTGTAGGACTCGACGCCGACGAGCTCGTCCCGCTCGTTGAGGTACTCGACGTCGATGACCCAGAACCGGCCGGTCCCGAGCCGGGTGGTCTTCGGCTCGCTCACCGACTTGAGGATCTGGCGGGTCCGCAGCCGATCGCCGAGCCGGACCGGCTCGTGGAACACGATCGTGTTGTCGCTCATCACCGCCTCCGGCAGCCCGAAGATCTGCTTGAGGTCGAAGTGGACCTGCAACGGCATGGGCTGCTCCGCCCGCCCGGGGCTCCAGTAGTGGGGCCGGAACCAGACCGAGAGCATCGTGGGTGGTGCGATGGGACCGTCGGTCAGCTCGTTCGCGACCTCCGGATCCCAGAACAGTGGGTTGCCGTTCTCGACCGACGCACACGTGGTCCACACGTAGCCCTGCTCGACGGGGAACTCCCCCGTCTCCTCGTACTGGACCGCACCGATCAACGCCGCGACCTCCTCGGGCAGATCGGTCCCGCTCATGTCCCCGCTCCCTCCCCGCGCAACGCGGCGATCTCCTCGGCGCTGAAGCCCGCGTCCGCGAGCACGGTCTCGGTGTCGTCGAACCCCGGATCGCGCACGACCGGCGCGGGCTGCTCGCGGTCGGCGCCGGCCAGCGACCAGCCGACCTGCTCGAACGTGTCGCCCCCCGGACGCAACGCGGTGACGAACATCCCGCGGGCGCGGAAGTGCTCGTCGTGCACCACCTCCGGGACCGACGCGACCTCGGACACGCAGGTGTCGGCGGGCCCGAGGATCGCGACCCACTCGTCACGCGGTCGGGTCGCGAACGCGGCGTGGAAGTCGGCGCGGATCTCGTCCTGGACGCCGTCGTCCAGCTGGTGATCGATCCAGCGCTCGCAGCCCAGCGCACGACACAGGTTGGCGAAGAAGCGCGGCTCGATGGCGCCCACCGCGAGCCAGCGGCCGTCGCCGCAGGGATACACGTCGTAGCAGGCATAGCGGCCCGTCAGCAGGCTGTGACGCGGCCCGGGCACGTCGCCGGTGGCGAGGTACTCGTCGACGTTGAGCGACATCAGCGCCACGACGCCGTCCGCGATCGAGACGTCGAGCGTGGCGCCCTCACCGGTCGCGTCGCGCGCGACGAGCGCGGCCAGGATCGCGATCACGGCCTGCATCCCGCCGCCCGCGCTGTCGGCGACCGTCGCACCGGGCAGGGCCGGGCCGCCGGCGGCGTCGCGCCCGGTGCAGCCGAGGTAGCCGCCCGCGGCCAGGTAGTTCAGGTCGTGGCCGGCCCACTGGGCGCGTGGACCGACCTGGCCGTACCCGCTCGTCGAGCAGTACACGGCACGCGGGTTCAACGCGTGCACGGCGTCGGGCCCGATCCCGAGCCGGTCGACCACTCCGGGCCGGAAGCTCTCGATCACGACGTCCGCGCCGGCAGCGAGCCGGAGGAAGGCCGCGGTGCCGGCATCGGACTTCAGGTCGAGCAGCACGCGCCGCATCCCCCGGTGCCCCGCGTACGCGTAGAACGGCGGGGTGATCTGCGCGCCGCCGTGCCGGGGCGGCGGGCCCACCTTGACCACCCGCGCGCCGTAGTCGGCGAGCCATCGTGATGTGCGCGCGGCCGGGCCGACGCTCGCGAGGTCGAGCACGGTGATGCCGTCGAGCAGGGCGGGTGCGGACATAGGGGGCTCAGAAGTTCTTCGGGAGCCCGAGCCCGCGGCGCGCGATCACGTTCTTCTGGATCTCGGACGATCCGCCGCCGATCGTGTCGATGACCGTATAGCGGTACGTGGACTCGGCCCGGCCGGCCATCGGCGCGTCGGGGGTCTTGACACGGAGTTGGCTGCCCGGTCCGGCGAGGTCCATCGACGCGTTCGCGAGGCGACGGGAGAACTCGGTGGCGAAGAGCTTGTACTGCGAGGACGCCACCGTCGGCGGCGGGGCGCCGGGCGTCCGCTCCGTCTTCATCGACTCGGCGACGACCCGCAGCCCGAGGACGCGGGCCACCTCCGCCTGGGTCGCGAGCCGGGCGATCTCGCGCCGCATGACGGCGTCCTCGCGCAACGGCTCGCCGTCGCGCTCGGCCGTGCGGACGTAGTCGCAGAGCAGGTCGAAACGCTGCTTGATCGGCGAGAACGTGAACATCGTGAACCGCTCGAGGTCGAGGGCCTGCGAGATGTACTGGAACCCGCGGTTGACCTCGCCGACCACGTACTCGTCGGGCACGAAGACGTCCTCGATGAAGACCTCGTTCGTGCGCTCGTCGCCCATCGGCGCGCCGCCCATGGTCTTGATCGCGTTGATCGTGATGCCGGGCTGGTCGAGCGGCACGAGCATGAGGGTGATCCCGCGGTGCTTGTCGC
Organism: uncultured Acidimicrobiia bacterium; assembly: GCA_963801105.1. Taxonomy (GTDB): domain Bacteria; phylum Actinomycetota; class Acidimicrobiia; order IMCC26256; family JAENVU01; genus JAENVU01. Next base: position 1,359,397 of record CAWDDH010000003.1, on the reverse strand, counting down.
TCGGGTCGGTGCGGGTGCCGAGCCAGTACCACTCGGCGAAGTGCGCGGAGGTCGTCCAGGTCTTCTGGCCGTTGAGGAGCCAGCCGGTCGTTCCGTCGCGCTCGGCACGCTCGGCCTTGAGGCGCATCGAGGCGGCGTCGGAGCCCGCGTTCGGCTCGCTGTAGCCCACCGCGAACTCGACCTCGTTGCGCAGGATCATCGGGAGGAACTTCTCCTTGAGGAAGTCGTTCCCGTGCGCGATGAGCGTCTTGCCGATGATGCCGACGCCCTTGCCGATCTGCGGACCGCCGCGGCCGGCCAGTCGCTCGTTGAGCAGGTACTCGTAGACGCCCTCGCCCGCGGAGCCCCCGTAGGTCTCGGGCCAGGTGAGCCCGAGCCACCCCTTCGCCCCCAGCTCGGCCATGAACGCACGCCGCTTCGGCGTGTCGACGATCTGGGCCATGTTCTCCCGGGTGAGGTCGAAGACCTCCGGGTCCTCGTGGTCGTCGAGGAAGGCGTCGACCTCGGCCGCGAAGGTCTGCTGCTCGGGGGAGAACTCGAAATCCATGCCTGCTCCTGGGCCCGGCGGGCCGAATCTGACGGGGCGTCAGATCCTAGGGGGACCGGCTGCGAGGATCGAATGAGCGCCGGGCCGGGTGCCGGAGGCGGCCTCAGGCGACCACGCCGCGGGTGCGCAGGTCGGCGACGGCGGCCGCGTCGAGCCCGAGTTCGGCCGCGAGCACGGCCTCGGTGTGCTCGCCCACCCAGGGCACCCGGGTCTCGGGCCCCTCGGTCATCTTGGACAGCTTCACCGGGTTGCCGGGCACGAGCACCGGCTCCTCGACCCCGTCGGTGCGGGGCATCTCCACGAGCATGTGGCGGGCTCCCACGTGCGGATCGGCGATGACGTCGGGTGCGTGCTGGCTCGGTCCGGCGGCGATGCCCGCGGCGGTCAGCTCGCGGGCCGCCTCGAGCTTGGTGCGCTGTGAAGCCCACGCGTCGATCGCCGGGCGGATCACGGTCTCGAGGTGGGGCCCCCAGCCCGCGCGCGTCGCGAAGCGAGGGTCGTCGTTCCACTCGGGGTGCCCGATCAGCTCCGCGACCTTCGCGAACTGCGGCTCGCGGACGATCTGGGCCACGACGTAGCCGTCGGACGCTCGGAAGCCTTCGCAGATCACCTGGAGGCCCTTCTCCGGCTCGGGTCGCACCCCCATCGACCAGAAGTTCGTCACGACGTCGGTCATCGCGACGGTCGCGTCCAGCATCGCGATGTCCACGTACTGACCCTCGCCGGTCCGGTCGCGGTGGCGCAGCGCGGCCAGGATGCCGATGACGGCGAACAGACCCGAGCTGATGTCGCCGAGCGCGCCGACCGGGATGGTGACCGGCGGGCCGTCGGGCGTCTTCCAGTCGTAGATGCCCGACATCGCCTCGACCACCGACGCGTACGCCGGCCAGTCCCGGTACGGCGAGCCGCCGGTGTTGCCGAACCCCGAGATCGACGCGTAGATCGCCCGCGGATGGCGTTCGGCGATCACGTCGTACCCCAGGCCCATGCGGTCCATCGTCCCGGCCTTGAAGTTCTCGGCGATCACGTCGAACCGGGGCACCAGGGCCAGGAACAGGTCGCGCCCGGCCTCGGTCTTGAGGTCGAGCCCGAGGCTGCGCTTGCCGAGGTTGTTCCGGAGGTAGGTGGCGCCGACCGCACGGCCCTCGGGGTCGATCATCGCCGGCGACGAGCCGCGCCCGGACTCGCCGTGCACGGGGTGCTCGACCTTCACGACCTCGGCACCGAGCCGCGCCAGCAGCTGGGTCGCGTACGGCAGCGCCTGCATCTGCTCCGCCGCGAGCACGCGCACCCCGTCGAGGGGCTTGCCGTATCCCGCGGCTTCGCCGTTCGCGACGTCGCCGAGCCTCATGGCCGGCAACTCTAGGGTCGGTCCTAGTATCCGATCCGCAGCGGAGCCGGGCGGCACGCGCACGAGAGGAGTGGTCGTGACACGGGGGATCGTGAGCGCCGCGGGCTACCTGCCCTACCGACGACTCCAGCGCAGCGACGTCGCGGCCACATTCGGAACCGGCGGCGGCAAGGGCACGCGCACGGTCGCGTCGTACGACGAGGACACCACCACGATGGGCGTCGAGGCGGCCCGGCTCGCACTCGCCACGGCCGCCACCCGCGCCGTGGACGCGCTCTGGTTCGCCACCGCCGACCCCGCCTACCTCGACAAGACCAACGCGACCGCGATCCATGCGGCGCTCCGACTCGACGGCGCCGCCGGCGCGTTCGACCTCGGCGGCGCCGTGCGCTCGGGCATCGGCGCCCTGCACATCGCCCTCGACGGCGTGGGATCGACCCTCGTGGTCACGTCCGACATCCGGACCGGTCTGCCGACGGGCCCCGACGAGGCCGCCGGGGGCGACGCGGCCGCCGCGGTCCTCGTCGGCGACGGCTCCGGCGCGCCCCTGATCGCGGAGTACCTCGGCGCCGGGTCGGCCACCGACGAGTTCCTGGACCGCTGGCGCACCCCGGGTGACCGCCGCTCCAAGGTGTGGGAAGAGCGCTTCGGCGAGACGAAATACGTGCCGCTCGGCGAGCAGGCCTGGAACGCCGCCCTGAAGGCCGCCGGCGTCGAGCCGGGTGACGTCGCCCGGGTGATCGTCACCGGCCTGCACGCACGCGCCGTCGCGTCGCTCGGCAAGCGCCTCGGGCTCGACGACACGAGCCGGGTCGACGCGCACACCGGCGAGATCGGCAATCCGGGCACGGCCCAGGCCGGGCTGCTGCTCGCCGCGGCGCTCGAGTCCGGTCGCCCCGGCGAGGTCGTGGCGCTCGTGGCGCTCGCCGACGGCGCCGATGTCCTGCTGTTCCGCCTCACCGACGCCGTCGCCGCCTTCACGCCGGTCCGCCCGGTCGCCGACCAGCTCGCGACGGGCGGCTCGCTCCCCTACGGGAAGTTCCTCGCCTGGCGCGGGATGCTCACGGTCGAGCCGCCGCGCCGACCGGAGCCCGCACGCGTCTCCGCGTCCGCGGCCGGACGCTCCGAGGACTGGAAGTTCGCCTTCGTGGGCTCCCGCGAGCGGTCGAGCGGCGCGCTGCACCTCCCGCCCTCCCGGATCGGCGCCGACGCCGAGCTCGACGCGATGGAGCCCGCGCCGATGGCCGACGTCGCGGGAACGATCGTCACGTTCACGATCGACAAGCTCGCGTACTCGCCGAGCCCGCCGATCGTGTTCGCGGTCGTCGACTTCGACGGTGGCGGTCGCTTCCCGGTCGAGATGACCGACGTCGACGCGGACGACGTGCAGATCGGCGACCGAGTCGAGATGACGTTCCGCCGCCTGTTCACCGCCGACGGGATCCACGACTACTTCTGGAAGGCGCGACCCGTCCGGACGGGTGCGGCCGGCACGACGAAGGAGCACTGATGGCGTCACACGGGATCAAGGACCGCGTCGCGATCGTCGGGATGGGCTGCACCGCGTTCGGCGAGCGGTTCGACACCGGGCTCGACGACCTGATCGTCGACGCGTCGAACCAGGCGTTCACCGCCGCCGGAACCGACAAGGACACGGTCGATGCCTACTGGTTCGGCACCGCGCAGAGCGGCATGAGCGGCATCACCCTGGCGCGCCCGTTGCGCCTCGAGGACAAGCCGGTCACCCGGGTCGAGAACTTCTGCGCCACCGGTTCCGAGGCACTGCGTCAGGCGGCGTACGCGGTGGCCTCCGGCGCGTACGACATCGCCATGGCCGTCGGCGCGGAGAAGGTCAAGGACAGCGGCTACGCGGGGCTGAACGCGTTCCCGGTGCCCAACGACGGGACCGCGCGCACCCTCACGGCGGCCGCGATGTTCAGCATGGTTGCGCCCGCGTACGCCGAGAAGTACGGCGTGGACGAGGACGAGCTGAAGAACGTCCTCGCCCGCATCGCGTGGAAGAACCACGCCAACGGCGCCAAGAACCCCCGGGCGCAGTTCCGGCGCGAGCTGAGCATGGAGACGATCTGCGCCTCGCCGCGCGTCGCCGGCCCACTCGGGATCCTGGACTGCGCCGGCGTCGCCGACGGTGCCGCGGCGGCGATCGTGGTGCGCGCCGAGGATGCCCACCGCTACACGGATCGTCCCCTCTACGTGAAGGCGCTGTCGTTCGTCGCGGGGAACGGATCCGGGCTCACGGACCCCGACTACGACTACACCCATTTCCCCGAGGTGGAGGCGAGCGTCGCGGACGCCTACGCGCAGGCCGGCGTCACCGACCCTCGCCACGAGCTCGCGATGGCCGAGGTGCACGACTGCTTCACCCCGACCGAGCTGGTGTTGATGGAGGACCTCGGGTTCGCCGAGCGCGGGACGGCGTGGAAGGAGATCCTCGCCGGCACGTTCGACCTCGACGGCGAGCTGCCGGTGAACCCCGACGGCGGGCTCAAGAGCTTCGGACACCCCGTCGGCGCATCCGGACTCCGGATGCTCTTCGAGTGCTGGCTGCAGCTGCGCGACGAGGCGCCCGAGGCCCGACGGATCGGGAACGACCGCACCCTCGCGTTGACTCACAACCTCGGCGGCTACCCGGGCGAGATGGTCTCGTTCGTCTCGATCGTGGGCACCGAGCGCGCCTGACGGGGCGCGTGAGCCCGACCGCGCCGGCGTGACAAGGTGGTACGAACGGGACGCGGCCGAGGAGAGGCAACCGTGGACGAGCTGATGCACGACGGGTTCGGGGGACCCGAGCCGTTCAGCCGGCGGAGCCTCCTCAAGGGCGCGGCGTTCCTCGGGGCGGGGGCCGTCCTGGCGGGCTGCCGGTGGCGCCCCCGGTTCGGCGGCGGCGACCACCACCACGTCCTGGCGCCGGGCTCGCGTCCGTTCCCCCGCCTGCCCGAGGGCACCGACACGCTGCCCGGGATCGAGCACATCGTCGTGCTCATGATGGAGAACCACTCCTACGACTCCTACCTCGGCACGCACCGACGCGGCGACGGGTTCCGCATCGGACCGGACGGGCGGCCGCGCCACGCGAACCCCGACGGCAACGGGAACCTCGTGCGTGCGTTCCACATGCCCTCCACCTGCCAACTGCACGCGCTCCCGGGTCAGGACTGGAACCGGAGTCACCGGTCGTGGAACGGCGGCCGCAACGACGGCTTCGTCGAGGCCTCGACCGCGGTGGCGATGGGGTACTGGGACGAGACCGACCTGCCCTTCTACGCCGGACTCGCGGACGTCTTCCCGCTCGCGGACCGCTGGTTCGGCTCGGTGCTCGCCCAGACCTACCCGAACCGCCGGTTCCTCATGGCCGGGACCGCCGCCGGGATCGTGAGCACGACCAACGACGCGCTGAGCGCACCCGCGCCGCCGAACGGAACGATCTTCGACCGCTTCCAGTCCCACGGCATCTCCTGGCGCAACTACTTCAGCGACCTGCCCTCCGCGGCGATCATCCTGGAGACGCTCACGAGCTATCCCGACCACTTCTCGCGCATCGACAGCTTCTACGCCGACGCAGCCGCCGGCACCCTGCCCGCCTTCAGCCTGGTGGACCCGAACTTCGACACCGAGTCGGAGGAGAACCCCCAGGACGTCCGCAACGGCGAGCAGATGGCGGCGCGGGTGATCAACGCCGTCATGCAGTCGCCGACGTGGCCCACGACGATGCTCGTGTGGGCCTACGACGAGCACGGCGGCTACTACGACCACGTCCCGCCGCCGCCGGCGATCCGTCCCGACGACATCCCGCCCGACATCGACGTGCCGCCGGATCTCCCCGGCGCCTACGACCGGTACTCGTTCCGGGTACCCGCGGTGATCGTCTCGCCCTACGCCCGGCGCAACTACGTGAGCCACGTGGTCCACGACCACACCTCCGTGCTCAAGCTCGTCGAGACGAAGTGGAACCTCGGCGCGATGACCTACCGCGACGCGAACGCCGACAACCTGCTCGACTCCCTCGACCTGCGGGGTCGACCGGCGTTCCTCGAGCCACCGACGCTGCCCGCACCCGCGCTCACGGCCGGACCCGATGCGTGCACGCCGGGCGATCCCGGGGGCCCGATCCCGCCGCCCGACGCCGTCGTCCCGCTCCGGACCAACCCCTGGCTCGTGACCCACTCCTGAGCGACCCGAGGTCGCGGCGCGCGTCAGACGTGCGCCACCGTGGACGCCGCCGCGGGCGCGACGAGCGGCCACGGCTGCTCGCGCTCCGCCGCGAGCGCGACGTCGAAGAGCAGGGCGTCCTCGTGATGGCGGCCGAGGACCTGCATCCCGACCGGGAGACCGTCGACGGTGCCGGCCGGGATCGACACCGCCGGGTTGCCGTAGATGTTCGAGATGATCGTCAGGCAGCCCATGTTCACGAGATCCGGGAACCGCGACGCGGCCGCGGCCAGGATGCGGGACGGGAGCTTCGGTGCCACCGCGCTCGCGATCCTCGTGCCGAACAGCGCGGCACGGAAGGCGTGCTCGACGAGCCGACTCGTCATCGCCCAGTCCACGACGGGTGACTGTTCCTGGCTCATCACCGCGTCGGCCGGGAACGCGGGCCCCGGGTTGGTCGCCGCGATGACGAGGTCGACCTCCGCGAACGCCGCCGCCATCGTCTCATTGGCCGCGATGCGCAGCTCCTCGGCCGCGGCCGCAGTGTGCAGGTTGTAGAAGGTCTCGGACAACCGCAGTCCGAAGGCCACCTCGTCGGTGAGGTCGCCGGCGCAGTCGGGCCAGCGGTCGCCGAGCTCCGCGATCAACGTGGCCAGGTTCCCCATCATCCACTGGAGCGCGAGGTTCGGTGGCTCGATCGCCAGCTCGACCCGCACCATGCCGGTCGCGTGGATCAGCGCGTCGGCACGGGCCCGCAGCTGCTCCTCCACGCCCGGCTCCAAGCTCGCGCCACCGAGTGCGGGGACGATCGCGACGGTGCGGCCGCGCAGGTCGTGCGTTCCCAACCCGAGCTCCCACGGCCCGGCAAGGGGCAGCGACGTGGGATCCGCGCCGTGCGGTCCGGCGCACACGTCGAAATAGCGCGCCGCGTCACGCACCGAGCGGGCGACGTTGCCGACCACCACGGTGTTCGGCCGCATGTAGGCGTGCGGGCTGCGCGGGATCCGGCCGAACGTGCCCTTCATCCCGAGCAGGCCGGTGTAGCCCGCGGGGATCCGGATCGAGCCTCCGCCGTCGCCACCGGTCGCGAGCGCCACGAGGCCCCCGGCGACCGCGGCGGCCGAGCCGCTCGACGAGCCGCCGACGGTCCGGCCGTGACGCCACGGGTTGTGCGTGACCCCGTTGAGCTTGGACACGCTGACATTGAGGCCGCCGAACTCGGAGGCGGTGGTCTGACCGACCGGCACGACCCCGCCTCGGCGGAACAGCCGCTCGACATGATGCGACGTGCGGTCCGCGACGCGGTCGGCGTAGACGCGCGAAGCCTCGGTGAAGGGCCAGCCCGCGACCGGCTCGAGCTGCTTGATCCCCGTCGGCACCCCTCCGAAGGGTCTCCACACGTCGGCGGCCTCGGCCGTCCGGCGCGCCGCCTCGGGATCGAGGAAGGTGAAGGCGTTCAGCGTCGAGGTCGCGAGCGCCGCGAGCGTGGCGTCGAGCTCGTCGACCGGCGAGCGCTCGCCGCTCCGGAACGCGTCGACGAGCGAGCACGCGTCGCCCTTCCAGGTGTCGGCCATCGCCCCATCCTCGCGCCCGCGCCACCGGGCGTGCGGGGTCGGGTCTCAGGCGATCGGATCCGCCGACGGCGGCGCGGCTCCGGTCGACGCCGGCGTCACCGCGCGGGGGACCGCCGGCTCGTCGCCACCCTGGTCGAGTCGGAACGGCGGGTACGCGTCGGTCATGAGCGCGGCGTAGGCGACAACCCGGAACACCCACCGGTGGAGCCCGATGATCAGGTCGAACAACGGCCGTGGGTAGCGGTCACGGACGAGCAGAATGACCACGGCGATCAGCACGAGGACGCCGGTGAGCCCACCGGGGCTCCCGAGGAGCACGCTCCGGCCCCGGCCCACGCCGCCGCCGACGAGGATTGCGACGACGACGTAGTGCGGGATCGCGAGCAGCCACCACTTCACGAGCACCAACCCGCGCGAGAGCCGCTCCGGCTCCGCGATGTCCAGGCGCGCCGGATAGTCGGGCTCCGGACCGAGGCTGAAGGGCGGGTAGCGGTCGGTACCCAGACCTCCGCTGCTCGCGTAGTAGGAGACCCGCCACGACCACCGCAGCACCCCGCGGTTGAAGTCGAAGATCGCCCGGGGGTATCGACCCGTGAACAGGATCGCGAAGAACGCGACCACCGTGAGCACGACGAACGCGACCCAGAGGAACGCGAGGACGATCCAGTGCGGGATCGCCAGGAACCATTTCACCAGCCACTGCCAGCGGGACAGGTTCGGGTCGAGTTCCGCCTCGAGCCGGACCGGGGTGACCACGCCCTCCGGGAGCGGTGGCGGCGGTGACGCGACCGCGGTGGCGCCGGCGCGACGCGACGCCCCGATGACGATGAGCACGATCCCGCCCGCCGCGAGCAGCAGGCCCGCGCCGAGGAGCGACAGGCCGAGGGGCAGGACGAACCCGGCCCGCGCGCCGACCTCGGCGTCCGCGGCGACATCCGGACGCGCGTTGGCGTTCATCACGACGACGGTCCACCGACCACTCGTGACGTCCCACCGCACGGTCCGGGTCCCTGGTCCGCTCGCCGCCTCGGCCCAGAACGATCGCGTCGTGGGCCGGGTCGCGGTCGCCGGTCCCGGAACGTGGTGGTAGCGCGGCCGTCCGTCGCGCCATTCGTAGATCTCGTCGTGCGCGACGCCCGCGAGATACCGGTCGACCTGGGCTGTGGGCGCGATCCCGACGAACACCGGCCGGCCGCCGGGTTCCGAGACGCGCAGCCGGAGGTTGACGTCGAGCACGTCGAGCACGTCGCGGAGACGGTCACGGTGCGAGTTCAGGTCGATCTCGCGCGACGTGATGATGCCCGTCGGCGACGAGATCCGGTGGAGCGAGGTGCTGAAGTAGCCGGCGTCGTCGCGCTGGGTCGCGTAGACGGCCGTCAGGGCCCCGCCGCCGAGCAGCATCGCCATCGCGGGCAGCAGCATCAGGCAACCCACCACCAGCGCCACGGTGCGTCCGCGTGTCATGGATCCATCTCCTCGACTCGCGTCCAGGGCCGGCCGGGATGGTACCGATCAGCGGCCGTGCGCGCTGGGGGATCCCCTCAGGCGCCCCGGTCCTCGGTCTCCTCGACGTCCTCGACGTCTTCGAGGTCCTCGACGAGCTCGTCGAGCGCGGGGGCGAGGCGCTCGCGCTCGGTGTCGTCGAGATCGAGGTCGTCGACGGAGTCCTCCCGCTCCGGCCAGCGGTGCACGTGGAGGATCTCCTCGGCGGGTACGCCCGGTGGGGGTTGGCCGGGTGCCCAGTTCGCGTCGAGGAGGTCCACCTGATCGAGCGCCTCGGCACTGCCGAGCAGCTCGATCTCGGCGTCCTCGCTGACGTCCCAGGTCGCCGAGTCCGGCGTGGGGAGCCGCATCGGCATCGGCAGGGCGGTCGGTCGCCGGAACGGGAACGCCTCGGGCTCCATCGCGCACCTCCAGGACTCGCCGCTCGGACGAGCCTCGTCTTCGACGCTGCTGGGGGTGTCCCCGAGGGTAGCGGCTCGGCCCGCACCCGCGTCCGGGGGACCGGGCCGGCTCAGGGCTCCATGACGATCCAGCCGCGGCGCTGGAGCTCGGCGCCGAGCACCTCGGCCGGCAGCTCGTGCAGCCGATTCACGAGCTCGGCCTCGCGCCGGGTCAGGACGCGAACGGGCTCGGCTTCGGATCCGGACCCCGTGTCGGCGGCACCGGATCCGACACCGGTGGCGTCGTGGTCCGCCTCCAGCTCCAGCCGGGCGATGAGCGCGTCGGCCTCGTCGCGTGTGAACTTCCCGCCCGCCTGACGCTGACTGAGCCCCAGGGGACCGCGTGCGTCCCGGAAGTCGGTGTGCCCGGCGGCGTGGATCAGCTCGGTGAGCTGCTGCACCTGACGGTGGGTGGCCGGCGGACCGGCGGACTGCCCGAAGGCCATGACGGTGTCTCCTCGCGACGACAACTCACTGTACGGGCCACCTGCGACCGTGAGGGGGACGTCGGAACTGCGCGCGGTAGCGTCCGCTCACAGTGACCGCGATCCTCGACCGTCCGGAGATGCGGCACGCGCTGCGCAGCTTGCACCGTCGCCGGCGGGTGCAGCGGCTCCGCCACCTCGACTGGGTCGACGCGCTCTACCGCGCCTACGTCGTGGGCATCGGGCTCATCGCCGTGCTCGTGGCGCTCGCCGCGGTCGTCGGCGACCGCCAGCTCGCCCCCTCCACGCTCGCCGACGTGACCCGAGACGGTCCCGCCGTCGCGGGGCTGCTCGTGGCCCTCCTCATGGCGATGGGGCTGCGCTCGGGCGCGCACGGCGGACCCCTCGCCTTCGAGGCGGCCGACGTCCAGCACGTGATGCTCGCACCGATCGAGCGTGGCCTCGTGGTCCGCACCGCGGCACTCCGCCAACTCCGGGGCGTGCTGACGACCGGCGCGCTGGCCGGCGCGGTCGCCGGCGCGGTCGCCGGGCCGCGGTTCTCCGGCCGCGGCGAGGAGACGGTCGCCTGGGTCGCGAGCGGCGCCGTCTTCGGGGTGCTCGCCGCAGTCGCCGCGTGGGGAAGCGCGCTCGGTGGCCTCGGCGAGCGAGCTGCACCAGGGGGTCGCGCTGATGCTGGGCACCGCGCTCGTCGGCTGGTCCGTGGCCGACCTCCTCGCCACGACCACCACGTCGCCGTTGACCATGCTCGGGCATCTCGCCCTCGCACCCGTGACCTCCCAGGCGCTGGTCGTGGTCGGCGTGGCTGTGGTGGGGGCCGTCGTCGCGCTCGGGCTCGCCCGCGCGCGCCACATCTCGCTCGAGCCGGTCCTCCGGCGCGCGCAGCTCGTCCACGCGTTGCGCTTCGCGGCCACCATCCAGGACCTGCGCGCGGTCATCACGCTCCGGCGCCAGCTGACCCACGAGCAGTCCCGCGCCCGTCCGTGGATCCGGCTTCCGCCGGCCGCGCGGACCGGCGTCGCCTGCTGGCGCCGCGATTGGCAGGGCATCCTGCGCTGGCCCGGTGCGCGCGTCGGGCGGGTCGTCGTCCTCACGGTCGTCGCGGGCGCGTGCTGCGCGGGCGCACTACGCGGCACCACCCCCCTGCTCGCGCTCGCGCCCATCGCGACCTACCTCGTCGCGCTCGACGTGGTGGAGGGGCTCGCCCAGGAGGTCGACCACCCCGACCGCGGGAACGGGCTCCCGCAGACCTCCGGATCGCTCTACGCCTCGCACCTGAGCGCGCCGTTCGCGCTCACGGGTGTGATCGCGCTGGCGGGGCTGGGCATCGGTCTCCTCGTCGCGGCGGCGATCCCCGCCGGTGCGCACGAGGACGTCCCGGTGCTCGCGGGCATGGCGGTCGTGGTGGCGGTGACGGCGCTCGCGCCGACCGCGGCCGCGCTCTCCGTCTACCTCGGCCGGCCCGACCGCGACGTCAGCATCGTGCTCGTGCACCCTGGGGTCGTGGCCGCGCAGCAGTTCGGCCCGATCGTGCTCGTCGCCCTCGCCTACGTCCCTCTGCTCGTGGCACGCGAGACACGTCCGCCGGCCGATCCGGCGGGCGCCGCGCTCACGATCGCCGTTCCCGCCGTCGCGGTGGCCCTGGGCATCCGCGCCTTCCTCCGATCCCGCCAGAGCGAGACTGCATGACCACCGCCATCGTCGCCCACGCACTCACCAAGACCTACGACGACGTCGCCGCGTTGTCGGACTTCGACACGACGTGCTCGGAGGGGGAGCTGATCGCCCTGGTCGGCCACAACGGCTCGGGCAAGTCCACGTTCCTGCGGCTCGCCGCGGGGCTGCTCGAGCCCACCTCCGGCGAGGTCACCGTCTACGGTGCGACCGCCGGGTCGCTCGACGCCCGCGCCGACGTCTCGTTCATCCCGGACGAACCGGTCCTCTACGAGGACCTGAGCGTGAACGAGCACATCGAGTTCATCGGTCGGCTCCACGGCGAGGAGGACTGGCCCGAGCACGCCGACGGCCTGCTCGACGCGCTCTCCCTCACCGAACGCGCCGAGGACCTCCCGGTGCGGTTCAGCCGCGGTCTGCGCCAGAAGACCGCGCTCGTCCTCGGGCTCGTGCGACCGTTCTCGGTGCTCGCGATCGACGAGCCGTTCGTGGGGCTCGACCCGGCCGGCCAACGCGCGCTCACCGAGCTCCTCGTGGACACGGCGGCGAACGGCGCGTGCGTGATCGTCGCCACCCACCAGCTCGACCTGCTCGACCACGCCCACCGCTGCATCGGCCTGCGCAACGGGGTCACCGCCTTCGACGGCCCAGTCGATCAGAACGCGATCCGGACACTGCTCGGCTGAGCACGCCGACGCGTGGGTCAGTCGCGCCAGCCGGCGGCGGCCTGGCGGGCCGCGGCAAGGATCGGGTCCCAGACCGGCGAGTAGGGCGGGGCGTAGGAGAGATCGACGTTCTGGAGTTCGTCGACCGTCATCTCGTTCCACAGCGCGGTCGCGAGCACGTCGATGCGCTTGGCCGCACCCTCGCGACCGACGATCTGCCCACCGAGCAACCGCCCGGTCCCCGCGTCGACGACGAGCTTGGTCGTGATCGGCGCCGCTCCGGGGTAGTACCCCGCGCGCGTCGTGGCGCGGTTGGTGAACGTCGCGGTGACGAAGCCCGCCGTCGCCGCGTCCGCCTCGGTGAGCCCGGTGCGGGCGACCTCGAGCCCGCACACCTTCGTCACCGCGGTGCCCACCACACCCGGGAAGACCGCGTCACCGCCGCCGATGTTCACGCCCGCGACGCGTCCCTGCTTGTTCGCGTGCGTCCCGAGCGCGATTGCCACCGGTCGGCCCGACACCCGGTGGAGCTTCTCGGCACAGTCGCCGGCCGACCAGACGCCGTCGGCCGAGGTGCGCATGTGATCGTCGACCGCGATCGCGCCACTCTCGCCGATGGTCAGTCCCCCGGTCTCGGCAAGCGTCGTGTTCGGCCGGACGCCGAGGCCGAGCAGCACGAGGTCGGCGGGGATCGGGCCGTCGGCGGTGACGACGGCCCGCACCGCGCCGGCCGCCGTCTCGAACCCGGTGACGCCCGTGCCGAGGTGCAGCGTCGTGCCGAACTCCGCGAGGCCCTCGGCGACGAGCGCACCCATGTCGGGGTCGAGCGTGCCCATCGGCTGCGGGGCGATCTCGACGAGATGGGTGTCGATGCCGAGCGCGCCCATGGCCTCCGCCATCTCGAGGCTGATGTACCCGCCGCCCACGACGACCGCGCGCGCGGGACGGTGCTCCTCGACGAAGCGACGGATCGCGGATCCCTCGTCCAGGGTGTGCACCGGGAAGATCCCGTGGGCGTCGATGCCGGGCAGGCCCGGACGGATCGGGGTCGCGCCGGTCGCGATCACGAGATGGTCGAACGACTCCCACGCCTCCTGCCCGCCGTCGAGCGCCCGCACGTGGATCGCCCGCCGGTCGACATCGACGGCGGTCACCTCGTGGCGCAGGCGCACATCGATCGCCGTGCGCGCCGCGAACTGCTCGGGGGAGCGTGCGACGAGGTCGTCGATCTCGGGCACGACCCCGCCGACGAAGTACGGGATCCCGCACGCGGAGTAGGACGAGTAGTTCCCGCGGTCGAACGCGACGATCTCGAGGTCCTCCGCGTTCCGGCCGCGTCGAGCGTTCGTCGCCGCGCTCATCCCGCCGGCGTCGGCGCCGACGATCACCATCCGGGTCCGGCTCACGACCGTTCCTCGTGGCTCGCGCATCGATGGGTCACGGCAGGGCTCCGGTCTCGAGGGATCGTTCCCGAGTATCCCGCCCCACGAGGCCGCCGCGCACGATCCGAGGTCGGACGATCAAGGGGCCGAGGACCCTCCACCGGTGTGACGGTGCTCACACGGCGCCGCCTCGATCCGAGGTGTAGAACAGTCCCGACGGTCCCGGCGAGGAGAGCGACACCATGCGGGTGACGGTGGACAGCGAGAAGTGCCAGGGCCACAACCGCTGCTACGCCCTGGCCCCGGACGTCTTCGACGTCGACGACCTCGGCTTCGCCTCCGTGAAGATCGAGGGCGACCTGCCCCCCGAACTCGAGGACGGGGCCCGGGCGGGTGCCGCCAACTGCCCCGAATACGCGATCACGATCACGGAGTGACCCCATGAGCGCCCACCATCCTCCCGTTCGCGACTGGGCCACCGACTTCGACCACACCGATCCCGGCTGGGTCGCCGACCCGTACCCGATCTGGGACGAGCTGCGCGAGTCCTGCCCGGTCTCCCACTCTGACCGGTACGGCGGCGTGTGGCTCCCGGTGCGCCACGACGACATCGCCGAGGTCGCGTACGACACCGACCACTTCACGTCGCGCAGCGTGATCGTGAGCGAGACCCGGCCCGGCCCGCTCGACCTTCCCGCACCGATCGGCATCGCGCCACCGATCACCTCGGACCCGCCGTTCCACCAGGAGGCGCGCCGCCTCCTCCTCCCCGCGTTCGCGCCCAAACCCATCGCGGCGCTGGAGCCGTTCACCCGCGAGCTGTGCCGTGAGTTGCTCGCCGAGACGGACGGCAAGGACACCTTCGACGCCGCGGTCGACTTCGCGCAGCACATCCCGGTGCGCGTGATCGTGAAGATGCTCGGGTTCCCCCAGGAGGACGCCGACATCTTCCGCCGGTTCATCCACCTGATCATCGAGGACGTCGACATGCCGGCCGAAGAGCGCCAGGCGCTCCAGGATCAGAACGAGATCGGCGAGTACATCGACGCGCGCATCATCGAGCACCTCGAGCATCCGCAGGACGATCTGACGACGTTCCTGCTGGAGGCCGAGATCGGCGGGGAGAAGCTCCTGCCCGACCACGTCGCCGGGACCATGGTGCTGCTGATGGTGGCCGGGATCGACACGACGTGGTCGGCGATCGGCGCGTCCCTCTGGCACCTCGGCACCCACCCCGAGGACCGACGCCGCCTGGTCGAGGATCCCTCCCTCCTGCCGACCGCGGTCGAGGAGTTCCTCCGCGCTTACGCGCCCGTCACCATGGCCCGCCTCGTCGCGAAGGACTTCGACTTCCACGGTTGTCCCATGCACGAGGGCGACTGGCTGCTCCTGCCGTTCCCGGCCGCGAACCGCGACCCGGAGGCTTTCCCCGACCCTGATCGCGTGGTGATCGACCGCGCCGAGAACCGTCACGCCGCGTTCGGGCTCGGGATCCACCGCTGTCTGGGCTCGAACCTCGCACGCATGGAGCTCACGGTGGCGCTCGAGGAATGGCTGGCCCACTACCCCGACTTCGAGGTGGCCGACCCCGACGGCGTGACGTGGTCGGCCGGCCAGGTCCGCGGCCCGCGGACGATCCCGGTGCGCATCCCCTGAGGGACGACAGTTCCGCCCGGCCGCGGGTCCGGCCACGGGATCGTCTCTTCGTGCCGCGTGAGGTCGATGCACGGCCGTGCAGATCCCCACGCGGCGGCGCCGGTTGGCCTCGGGTGAAGGGGCAACGGCTACGTTCGGCCTCCCCAGGCCAAGGAGGCGACGGATGCACCGATCCGGAGCTGTACGTCGCACACGCGTCGGAGCGAGCGCCGAGGCCCTCGGCTGGGTCTACCTGCTGGTGTCCGTCAACGGCGCGCTCTACACGCTGACGGCGTTCCGTCCGCCACGCCGGAGCCGGGCACTGTTCCTCTGGAGCTTCCTCGCGTCGTGGATCACGATCGAGCTCGCGCCGTTCCATCTCGTCTGGCAGATCCTCGCCACCGCCGGCTTCGGGTCCGGCGGCGCGCTGCGGAGCCGGCCCGGCCGGATCGGACTCGCCGTGACGGTCGGCTCGTGGATCGGGCTCGCGATCTCGGTGCGCCGCAGCTTCGCGGCGCGTCACGAGATCCGCGAGGCTCTGCGCGAGCTGCCCGATCCCGACCCCGCGACCGAGGACGTACCGGTCCGCATGGAGCGCAACGTGGTCTTCGGCCGGGCCGGCGCGCGCAACCTGACGCTCAACGTGCACGCGCCCGCGGAGCCGCCCGCGCCCGGAGCGCCCCGCCGCCCCGCGCTCGTCCAGGTCCACGGCGGCGGGTGGGTCATCGGCTTCAAGGACTTCCAGGGTCAGCGGCTGATGCGCGAGCTCGCCGCGCAGGGATGGGTGTGCGTCAATGTCGACTACCGCCTGAGCCCGATGGCCACGTTCCCGGATCATCTGGTCGACGTGAAGCGCGCCATCGCCTGGCTGCGCGAGCACGCCGACGACTACGGGATCGATCCGACGTTCGTCGCGGTGAGCGGCGGCTCGGCCGGTGGCCATCTCACCGCCCTGACCGCGCTCACTGCGGGCCGGCCGGAGTACCAGCCCGGCTTCGAGTCCGCCGACACGTCCGTCCAGGCCGCAGTGCCGTTCTACGGCGTCTACGACTTCACCAACCGGCTCGGCACGTGGCCCGAGGAGACGATCCCGGAGTTCCTCGCCCCCATCGTGATGAAGTCCGACCCGGACGAGGACCCGGCCGCGTGGGCCGCCGCATCGCCCATGGACCAGGTCGGTCCCGACGCGCCACCGTTCCTGGTCATCCACGGTGAACTCGACATCCTCGCGCCCGTCTTGGACGCGCGGGAGTTCGTCGCGCGCCTGCGCGCGATCTCGGAACAGCCGGTGTACTACCTGGAGCTGCGCGGCGCGCAGCACGCCTTCGACACGTTCGCGTCGGTGCGCGCCAACGCGGTCGTGGACGCCGCGGTCCGCTTCCTCGCAGTGACGTGGCGCGCGCATCGGGCGTCGCGCTCCTCGGAGCCGCCGGGCTCGACCTCGGCGTCGTCGGTCGGCGACGAGGTGAGCCATACGGCGCCGTGACCGACCGCGAGCGGACTCAGGCTCGGAGCTGCGCCTCGTCCGCGCCGACCGGCTCCACGGAGCCGCCCAGCACCCGGGGACCAGTCGCGAGATCGATCTGCCCCGCGTCGCGCACCTCCAACATCTGGCGGAACACGGACGCGAGCGAGAGCTCTCCCTCCATCCGCGTCTCGGATCGCTCCGCGACCGTCGCGAGGCGGTCCAGGACGCCGATGAGCTCCTCGTCCCGCCGAATCAGGTCACCGTGGATCGCCGCGATCTTGGCGTGCAGCATCGCGAACTCGTCGCGCTCGCGACGCCGTCGCCGGCCCGAACCGAACATCCCTGCCTCCTCTGTCACCCCTGCCACCGGGTGTGGTGCCCCATCGCCAATCCCGGTCGCGACACGTCCGGTGCCACGAGCACACAATAGGTTGCGATCCCGAGTCGAGGAGTCCCCATGACGATGAACGTGGCCCCCATCCCGACGGTGTCGGAGCGGATCAACGAGATCCGCGGGCTCACCGCGGAGATCGTCAACCGCGAGATCCTGCCCAACGAGAACCTGCTGTGGGCGTCCCGGATCAACCCGAGCGTGACCGAGAACGACCGCGCGGCGGCGCGCGAGGTCCGGAACCACGTCAAGCACGCGGTCCAGCAGGCCGGGCTCTGGGCACCGCACCTGCCCGTCGAGTACGGCGGCGCGGGGTTGGACTTCCTCGAGCTCGCCTACATGAACGAGGTGCTCGCCTACGCCGTCGGCGGCGCCGCGCTGTTCGGGGTCGTCGCGCCGAACTCGGGAAACCAGACCCTCCTCGTGAAGTACGGCACCGAGGAGCAGAAGCAGCGGTGGCTCGTCCCGCTCATCGAGGGGAAGCTGGAGTCCGGCTTCTCGATGACCGAGCCCGACGCGGCCGGCTCCGATCCGCGGTCCCTGCGCACGACGGCCCGGCGCGACGGCGACGAGTGGGTGATCAACGGCCACAAGTGGTTCACCTCGAACGGCAAGCGGGCCGACTTCTTCATCGTCATGTGCCGCACCGAGGACCCCGACGGCGCACCGGAGTCCAATGGGCGCATGACCCAGATCATCGTGCCGCGCGACGCGCCGGGCGTGAACATCCTGCGCGGCATCAACGTCTGGGGCGTGGAGAGCGACCACTGCGAGATCGTCTACGAGGACGTGCGCGTGCCGGTCGCCAACCAGCTCGGCAGCCGCGGGAGCGGGCACCAGGCCGCGCAGGACCGGCTCGGCGCCGGGCGCGTGTACCACTGCATGAACTCCATTGGGCAGATGTGGCGCGCGTTCGATCTCATGGTCGAGCGGGCCCGCGTGCGCGAGGTGCACGGCGGCCTGCTCCAGACCAAGCAGTTCATCCAGGGCTTCATCGCCGACTCGGTCATCGACATCCAGGCAGCCCGGCTCATGACGATCCATTGCGCCGAGAAGATGGCGAGCGACATGGACCCGCGGACCGACATCTCCGCGATCAAGGTGTTCGTCCCGGCGGCCTACGAGCGTGTGGTCGACCGGGCGATCCAGGTGTGGGGCGCGGCCGGGGTCTCCGGCGACCTCCCGCTCTTCGCGATGTACCAGGGCGCCCGCACGCTGCGGCTCGCCGACGGCCCGGACGAGGTCCATCGGATCCTCATCGCCAAGAACGTGCTCGCGCAGTTCAGCCACGGCACCGGTTGGGATTTCGGGAGCTGAGCCCGGCCGGTCCGGCCGGGCTCAGCTCAGCGGTAGAACGCGGGGCTGAAGGCGTTCTTCGGAATCTGCTCGAGCGGGGTCGCGACCTCCTCGACGGTCGGCCCGACGCCGTTCTGCGCGATCGGGTCCAGGACCGACAGGTCGAAGCCGTAGAGATCGGCGGCCGTGCCCGAGAGGATCTGGCGCAGGTCCTCGGGGGTCCAGTCGTGGAACGACCGGCGCAGGCTCTCGCGCGAGTACGGCGACGTGCCCTCGTTGTGCGGGTAGTCCGAGCCCCACATCACCTTGTGCAGGCCGAGCCGACGGAGCGCCTTGGTCTCGCGCACACCCGGGAAGCTGACGCCCACCCAGACGTTGCGCTCGAAGTACTCCGACGGGGTGAGCGGCAGCACCATGTCGTTCGCGAGGTTCATCTCGCCGATCCGGCCGGACTGCATCTGCATGTGGAACGCGTCGAGCTGCATGAGCAGGCCGGGGATCCAGTCGCAGCCCTGCTCGGTGAGCACGAGCTTCAGGTTCGGGAAGCGCTCGAACACCCCGCTCATGAGCAGCTGCCACAACGGTCGGTGCGCGTACCAGGCCGTCTCGATCATCCACTGGAGCGTCGAGCTCGGGTACTTGCCGTAGTCGGGCAGGCCGGTGCCCGTGGTGTGGTGGTCCAGCAGGATGCCGCGCTCCTCGCACACGGCCCACAGCCGGTCGTAGTGGTCCGAGTAGTACGGCGGGATGTCCGCGTCGTCGGGGATGCCGGGGATCAGGACACCACCGCGCAGGCCGTGGTCGTGGATCCACTCGACCTCGGCGATCGCCACGTCGACGTCGTCGAGGAAGATCTGGCCGAGACCGGCACGCCGCTCGGGATAGCGCGACACCCAGTCGGCCATCCACCGGTTGTGCGCGCGCAGGCCGGCCCAGCGCCGGCGGTAGTCCTCGGCGTTCTCGGGCGCCCGGGCGATCACGGCGCCGGTCGGGAAGAACGGCGGCACCGTGTTCGGGAACGTCACCTCGGCGACCTGGCCGTCCTTCTCGAGGTCGGCGATGCGCCGCTCGTCGTCCCAGTTCCGCGACCGGCCGTCGTCCTGGAGGTCCCGGAAGGGGTTGGCGTACTCGCCCCGCCAGGCGTCGAACTCGTCGAGCCACTCGGCCTCGAGGAACTCGCGGTACTGCTGGTGCGACCCACCCGCGTGGCAGTCCGCCGAGATGATCGTGTAGCGGTCGGTCGTGGCCGTGCTCATGCGAGCCTCCAAACGGGATCCTTTGCCGCGTCGCGACACCTGACGGTAGCGTCAGTTCCGTGACCTCCCCAAGCCAGAGCCCTTCGGCGCTCGGCCCCGAGGACCATCGACACCGAGCCGGAGCGCGTCCATGAAGCCCGAAGTGATCGATCTCTGGGTGAACCTCGTGACCTCGCAGGGGGCGAAGGAGTTCCTCGGGAACGAGCAGTTCGCCAACATCCCGGGGTACCTCGGCTCCAGCTCGACCGACGGCATCGGCGCCGAGGGCCTCCTCGGGCTGATGGACGAGCTCGGCGTGACCACCGGCGTCGTCACCGCCGGGACCGACCGAACCGCGGAGGCGGCGATCGCGGTCGCCGAGGAGCACCGGGGCCGGTTCCTCGTCGCGCTCGGGCTCGCGACGCCCGATCGCCCGACCCGCAACGTCCGGCGGATCCGCACCCTGGTGGAGGAGCACCCCTGCGTCAGCATGGTCCGGGTGATGCCGCTCGCCACCCAGGTCGCGATCGACGACCCGCGCCACTACCCCGTCTACTCGGTCTGCGAAGAGCTGGCGATCCCGGTGAGCATCAACGTCGGGATCCCCGGGCCACGGGTCCGATCACGCGTCCAGCACCCCGAGCTGCTCGAAGGCGTGCTCATCGACTTCCCCGACCTCGTCGTCATCGGCGCGCACATGGGCCATCCCTACGAGGAGCTGCTCATGAACTACATGCGCAAGTGGCCGAACCTCTACCTGTCGTGCACGGCCTACGCGCCGCAGTACCTCGACCCCGGTCTCGTGCGCTTCATGAACAGCTCGACCTACCGTGGTCGGATGCTCTGGGGCAGCGACGAGCCGTGGTTCCCGATGCGGCGCTCGCTCACCGAGGCGCGCGCCCTCCCGCTCGACGACGACGCCATGGCCCAGTTCCTCGGCGGGACCGCGCGACGGCTGCTGGACCGCACATGACCGTCCGCCACCTGCCCCCGACCGCGGCCGCCGAGGAGGTCGCGACGGTGATCGCCGAGGACGGGTGCGCGGTCATCGACCGTCTCGCGCCCGGCGACCTGCTCGACCGCGTCGAGAACGAGATGGCCGCCTACGTGGACGCCACGCCCTACGGAACCGACGAGTTCGCCGGGCCACGCACCCGACGGACCGGGGGGCTCGTCGCGCGGTCGGCCGCGGCCCGCGAGCTCGTGCTCGACGACCTCGTGCTCGGCACCTGCGATCGCGTGCTCGAGCACGTGCAGCAGTACCAGCTCCACCTGACCCAACTCATCCGCATCGAGCCGGGCGGTCCGGCGCAGATGATCCACCGCGACCAGTGGGCCTTCGACTTCTTCACCTTCCCGACCGGCTACCAGGTGCAGTGCAACACGATCTGGGCCGCGACCGACTTCACCGAGGCGAACGGCGCGACGCGCGTCGTCCCGGGGAGCCACGTCGCGGACGACAAGCTCCGGCTCTCGGTCGCGGACACCGAGCCCGCCGAGATGGAGCGCGGATCGGTGTTGCTCTACGTCGGCTCGCTGTACCACGGCGGCGGCGAGAACCGATCGCACGCGAGCCGCGTCGGTGTGAACATCACCTACAGCGTCGGGTGGTTGCGCCAGGAGGAGAACCAGTACCTCACGGTGCCACCCGAGATCGCGCGTGAGCTCCCGGAACGGCTCCAGCGCCTGCTCGGCTATTCGCGCGGCGCCTACGCGTTGGGCTACGTCGACGACCTGCGGGACCCGCTCGACGTGCTCATGGGCAGGGCGGGCACCAGCCCGTCGTTCGCGCCGTCGCCGGTCGAGACACCTTCCGGCTGATCCACCCGTGCGACCCGACGCGCGGCGACGAGCCGACGCGCCCCCGAGTCCACCACGATCGCGACGCCGAGCAACACGCCGGCGACGATGCCGTCGGCCCACCAGTGGTTGGAGGTCGCGACGACGGCGAAGACGGTCGCGACCGGGTGGAGGACGACCAGCCACCGCCATGGGGTCTCCGCCGCATCGATCACCACGATCGCAACCCACAGCGCCCACGCGACGTGCACCGACGGCATTGCCGAGAGCTGATCGGAAATGCCCTGGCCGATGGGGCCGTAGACCGACTGGTCGAAGAGCCGGGCGACGTCGAGGAAGCCGAACTGCGGATACATCCGCGGCGGAGCGACGGGGACGAACTGGATCGCGAGGCACGCGAACGTCGTGATCGCGAGCACGGTGCGCCAGTGCGAGTACCGAGCGCGGTACGTGAGGAACAGCCAGAGCAGCGTGATCATCATCGCCGGCGCGTGCACGATCGCGTAGTAGCCGTTGGTGAAGCGCGCGACCCAGGCGTGGTCGATCAGCCAGTTCTGCAGGTGCGTCTCGCTGGGCAGATGGAGCCACTGCTGCGCGTGGTACACCCACCGACCGTTGGCGAGCCCCTCGTCGACCCGGATCTCGGAGAGCCGGCCCGCGAGGATCCAGACGGTGTAGAGCCCGAGCACGAGCGCCAGCTCCCGGGCGAAGGTGGCCACGGCGCGCTGCCACGACTGCTCCGCCCGCCGCCAGGCGAGCCCGACGACGAGCGAGCCGACGGCCATCGCGACCGCTGGTTTCCATTCGAGCCAGCCCACGACCGATGTTGCCACGCCCGGAGGCGCGCGGTCCCGGCGGTCAGGGGCGCACGGGCACCGCGCACGGGCCGCCGCGCGTCACGTGCACGTGCACCGAGGTCGCGGCCGGGTCGTTGTGCAGGACCAGCGTGGTCGAGCAGGTCGACACCCGGGCACCGTCGACGGTCACCGTGTAGCCCTCGGGGTACACCCGGTGTGGCAGCAGGATGCTCGTGCGGTACTTCGGATCCGCGTGCGCGCCGTCGGGACGGGTCGTGGCGTAGGTGTAGTCGTACTCCCCGGTGTCGGGGTCGAACGTCGCGCTCGTCGGCGTCCCGTTGGTCGCGATCGGGTTCGGCCGGACGAGCGCGTCGAGCGTGGACGCGACGACGTTCGACCCGACGGGGGCCTGGCTCACGTCGTGGACCAGGTTCTCGTCGTAGGACCAGAAGATCCAGGGCAGCAAGCGGGAGTCGAAGTCCCCGGTCAGGCGCCGGAGCGTCGTGGTGTCGCTCGTCGCGCCGAACTCGGTGGCGAGGAGCCCGTCACCCCGGCTCGACGCGGCGATCGCGCGGTCCATCACCGCGGCGTCGAGCGCAGGGGTGGTCGCGTACACGTGGTACGAGAGGCCGCTCTTCGGCGCGCCGATCCCCGAGAGCGAGGTGTCGGCCTGACCGAAGTTGAACAGCACGAACGGCTCGCTGAACACCATGTGCTCGCGGTCCACGCTGCGGATCGCGGCGGTCATGCGGTTGCCGAACGGGACCAGCCGAGCCGCCTCGATGGCGGGGCAGCCGCCGGAGAGGCACGACGACCAGTCGGCGCCGGGCCAGGGCTCGTTCATGAGGTCGTAGCCGAGGACGGAGTCCTCCCCGGCCACCGCCTTCGCGACCGACCGCACCGCCGACGCGTAGTGGGTCTGGAGCGGGACACCGTCGGGCCCGGGGACGTTGTCCCAGAAGTTGTCGAACGCGCGCTGCATCGCGGGGTTGGTCAGGTAGTACGTCGGGAACGGGTCCGGCGGGTTGGGCAGGCCGTCGGTGAGGGTGGCCCACTCGGGGAACCCGTTGCCGTGGGTGAGCGGTCCGTAGCCGTCCTGGTGGAAGTCGAGCAGCGTGAAGATGTGCTCGTGGGCGAGGACCCCGACGGTCCGGGCGATCGAGTCGACGTAGTCCTGGTCGATCACGCCGGGCTCGGGCATCACCGAGCCGAAGACCACGCCGAGCCGGACGACGTTGAAGCCCTGGTCGTGGAGGAACGCGGCGTCGTCGGCACCGAAGCCGGCCGCGGCCGGCGCGATCGGCGGGAACTTCTTGACGTAGTTGACGCCGTGGAGGTTCACGACGCGACCCCAGTGGTCGGTGAGCCACCGGCCCGAGTGCGAGAGCTCGGCGCGGGGTCCCACGGGCGGGTCGAAGTTCGGCCGGGGCACGCAGGCCGCGGCCACCAGGGCGACGACGGCGAGGAGTGCGAGGCGGGCGGCACGGGAACGGTGAGGAGTGCGCATCAGGCCGGGCACCCTACGCGCCCCGGCCAAGACCGACAATCGCGCCGATTCCGGGCAGGTCCTCAGCCCGCGGCCGCGCGATCCGCCGCGACCGCGGCTTCGAGCGCCGCGACCCGTGCGCCACGGATCACCCGGACCTGCGACGCGTAGGCCGGCGCCGGCAGCTCGGCCCAGGCCGCAGCAGCCGCCTGCGCGGCGTCCTCCAGCGTGTCGGGCGCGACGACCGCGTCCAGGAACCCGGCGTCCTGCGCACCGGCAGGCGGGTACATCCGCGCGCCGACCGTCGCGACCTGGAGGTGGCGGCGGCTCAACCGCTCCTCCGCCAGCTCGATCGCCCAGCGCGGCAGGAACATCCCGATCTTGGTCTCGATGAGCCCGATCTGGAACGAGCCGTCCACCCCGATCCGCTCGTCGGCCGCGAGCAGCATCAACGCTCCCGCGGCGACCGCGTGCCCGGGGGCCGCGACCACGACCGGCAGCGACGACGCGAAGAAGCGCGTGAAGAGCGCGCCGCCGTCGGACACGAGCCGGATCACCGCGGTCGGGTCCTCGCCCTTCATCACCGAGAGATCGAAGCCACCAGTCAGGAACCCGGGCTTGCCGGTGACCACGAGCGCGCCGACGGACGGATCATTCTCGGCCACCGTGAGGCAGGTGCCGAGGGCCTCGAGCACCTCGAAGGAGAGCGCGTTGGCCTTGCCGTGGTCGATCCGGGCCCACGCCACGTTGTCCTGCACCGAGTACCCGACGTACTCGCTCCCGCTGTCGCTCATCGCCGTCTCCCGCTGCTCGTCGGTGGGGCCGGGGGCACGATAGGCGGCGCGCTCAACCTCCCGACAATGCCTGCACGATGGAGATCTCGACGTCGGGCGCGACGGGGGTGGCCAGATCCCGCACCGCCTCGTCGCCCACGAAGATCTTCATGTGCCGGCGGAGGCGGCCCTGCTCGTCGACCATCCGGAACCGCAGTCCGGGGAACTGCCGGTCCAGGTCGAGGAGCACCGCGTCGATCGTCGTTCCCGCGGCGTCGACCACCGTGGCCTGCGCGGTGTAGGAACGCAGTGGCGTCGGGATCCGCACGCGCATCAGGCGGGGACGGCGTGCTCGAGCGCGTAGATCTCCGGGAGGTGCGCCACGATCGGCGCCCAGGTCGCGCCCTCGTCGGCACTGCCCCACACCTCACCGCCCGTCGTGCCGAAATAGATCCCGACGGGGTCGCCACCGTCGACGGTCGTCGCCTGGCGCTTCACCGTGAACCAGCCCCGCGCGGGGAGGCCCGCGTCGACGCGGGCCCACGAGGACCCGCCGTCGCGTGTGACGTAGAGCGACGGCCGGCCGTCGGGGCTCGTGCGCGGCCATACGTCGGTGCCGTCCATCGGCAGCACCCACGCGGTGTCGGCGTCGCGCGGGTGGACCTCGACCGAGAAGCCGATGTCGCCGACGTCGCGCGGCATGGCGTCGCCGATGCGGGTCCAGGAGGTCGCGGGTCGGTCGATGCGGTAGATGCCGCAGTGGTTCTGCTGGTAGAGCCGATCGGGCTGCTGGGGATGGATCCGGATGCAGTGCGGGTCGTGGAAGAAGTTCGGCCCGGCCTCGGGCTCGAACACCGTCGCCATCCCACCGTTGAGCGGCGCCCAGTCCGCGCCGCGGTCGGTCGACTCGAACACGCCGCCCGCCGACATGCCGAGGTAGAGGTGCGCGGGATCGCGCGGGTCGACGATCACCGAGTGGAGCAGCGAGCCGTCGGGCGTGTTCTCCTCCGGCCACTCGGCCCAGATCGGCCAGTCCCGGTGGTCGTTCCACCCCGCGACCGGTGCCCACGTGTCGCCGGCGTCCTCGCTGCGGAACAGCCCCTGCGGCGATCCACCGGCGTACCAGACGCCCGGCTCGCTCGGATGACCGGGCGTCAGCCAGAACACCGACCGCAGGCTGCGGCCGAGCGGCTCACCGCTGCGGAAGGCGGGCGGCGCGCTCGCCTCGCTCCACGTCGCACCGAGGTCGGTCGAGCGGAACACCGTGGGCCCGAGGTGCCCGGTGCTCGTGGCGAGCAGCAGCGTCGCGCCGTCGCGCGGGTCGAGCACGGCGTGCTGGACGATGTGACCGAGGAACTCGGGGCCCGCGCCCCACCACGCGCGGCGTTCGGCGTCGCTGCGCAGGATCCAGAACCCCTTGCGCGTCCCCACCAGGAGGGCCGGGCCATCGTCGGGCGGCGCGCCGCTCGCGGGCTCGGTCAGTGGGTACCAGCGGTCGTCGGTCGGCGCCATGGGCGCGATCGTAGGTTCGGCGCCGCCGCGCGCGCGGGGCGTGACGCGACTATCGCAGGACGAAGTCGTCGGGTTCGGGGTGGCGGGTCCACTGCCAGAACTCGAGCAGCGAGAACGGCCAGTTCTGGGTGATGCGCCCGGACGCGTTCTTGTACCAGGTGTTCACCGACGCCGCCCCCCAGGCCATCTTCCGGTTCGCGGCGTCGACCCGCCCGTTGTACTCGTCGTGCACCTCCGGGCGGACGTCCATCGAGGCCGCGCCGCGCTCGAGCAGCATCCGCACGCTCTCGGTGATGTAGCGGGCCTCGAGCTCGGAGAAGTAGATGATGCTGCCGTTGATCACGATGTTCGTGTTCGGGCCGTACATCAGGAAGAGGTTCGGGAACCCCGGAATGGTCATGCCCAGGTAGGCGCGAGCTTCGCCGTCCCACACGTCGTGCAGCTCCGCACCCTCGCGCCCGTACACGCACATCGGCGTGAGGAACTGCGACGCGGCGAATCCGGTGCCGTAGATGATCACGTCGAAGGTGTGCTCGGTGCCGTCGGCCATGCGGACGCCCGTCTCGGTGATCTCGCCGATGGCGCCGACGTCGAGGCTCACCGACTCCTTGGCGAAGGTGCGCGCCCAGATCCCGTTGTCGCGGACGAACCGCTTGGAGAAGGGCGGGTAGTGCGGCAACACCTTGTCGAACAGGTCACGGTCGGGGAACTGCGCTTCGTAGTACGAGGTGAAGAACTGGCGGACGAAGTCGTTCATCATGCTGACCGACTCGGCGGAGTCCCACGCTTCGTCGACCGCGGCCATGGGGACGAGCACCTCGTGGGACCGCCAGAAGATCCAGATGCGGTCCCAGTGCGCGAACGCCGGCACGTGGTCGAGCACCCACCGCGCACCGGTCGGCAGGTCGTCGTGGTAGTTCGGGGTGTCGAGCAGCCAGGGCGGGGTCCGCTGGAAGACGGTGAGGGACTCGGCAACGTCGGCGACGGGAGGGATGAACTGGGCCGCGCTCGCACCGGTCCCGATGATCGCCACCCGCTTGCCGGCGAGCTCGACGGCCGGATCCCAGCGGGCGGAGTGGAACGCCCGACCGGTGAAGCGCTCGCGCCCGGGGATGTCGGGGAGCTTCGGACGGTTCAGCTGGCCGACCGCGCTCACCAGCGCCTGAGCCTGGACCGTCTCGGTGCCACCGTCGGCGGTCCGCACCGTGAGGTCCCAGCGGCCGCGGTCGTCGTCCCACCGGGCGTCCACGACCTCGGTCTCGAAGCGAACGTGCTCGCGGATCCCGAACTCCTCCGCGCAGGCGCGGAAGTAGTCGAGGAGCACCGACTGGGTGGAGAAGTACTGCGGCCATTCGCTCGTCTGCGCGAACGAGTAGCTGTAGAAGTGGTTGGGCACGTCGACCCGACAACCCGGGTACCGGTTCTCGAGCCAGGTCCCGCCGATGTCGGCGTTCTTCTCGAGGATCACGTAGTCGATCCCGGCCTGGCCCAGGCGGTACGCGGTGGCGATGCCCGACATCCCCGCGCCGATGATCGCGACCCGGAAGGGACGGTCGGCGGCGACGTCGGCGTGACGCCAGTCCGGGGCGCGGAGGTCCTGGCCGTCGAGCGCGAGCTCCTCGGTCATCAGCGCGATGTAGTCGTCCTCGACGGGACGGCCCGCGAGGAACTCCAACATCCGCCGCAGAGTCGCCGGATCGGGTGGTGCCGCGGGTGCGGCCCCCGCGTCCCGGTGACGCGCGAGCGCGGCGGCGGCGAGGTCACGGGCGGTCGCGGCCTGCTCGGGAGTGATCCCGGCCGTGGGGTCGAAGGACTCCGCGGCGGCGGGGGCGAGGTCGTCCCGGAGGAGCGAGACGTCGCCGGTCAGCGTGGCCACCGCGACGAGCAGCGGCGGGACCTCGACGGCCTCGAGCGCCTGGCGGATCTCGTCGTCGCCGGCCGTGATCGGGAGGGGATCCGGATTCAGCTGCATGCGGGCGCAGTCTCACACGCGACCGACCGGTGCCGCCTCCTCACTCCAGGTACGCCTCCCGGGTGAAGGCCCGTTCGAGCGCCGGCGCGATCAGCCGGCGGCCGGTGACCACCGGCGGCTCGATCACGGGCCACGCGTTGCGCTCGTCGAGCCACGGCCCGGGTCGAAGCGGTCCCCACCCGGCGCGGCGAAGGACGAGTCAGCCCAGCACCGGGCCGTCGACACGGTCGATCGTGGCGAACTCCCCCACCTCGGCACGGCGTAGCCGGGTGAGCTCCCGCACCGGATGCCCGAGGGCGAGCAGCGCCGCGACCGCGAATCCCTCGGGCGCGCCGAGCGCATCCAGCACCTCGGCCTCCTCCCGGATCGCCATGGTGGTGAGCACACCGCCCAACCCCTCGGTGCGCGCCGCGAGGAGGATGCTCCAGGCGAACGGGTAGACCGAGGCGGCGCCGGCGAAGGTGTACCGGTCCAGGTCGCGGTCGACCGCCGCGAGCGCGTCGAGGTCCACGAGGATCGCGAGCAGGACCGGGACCCGGTCGAGCCGCTCGGCGAACCCGTCGGGCGATGCCGCATCCCGGATCGCGCCGGCCCCCGAGATCGCCGCGGCCTCGGCCGCGCGATCGGCCATCGGGGACCAGGGGGTGAGCCCGGCGGCGCGCTGGGCGAGGTACTCGTACCAGCCGGCGAGGTAGAGGTCGCGCAGTCGCCGTCGGACCTGCGGATCCTTGGCGAGCACGACCCTCCACCCCTGCCGGTTGCCACCGCTCGGCGCGAACCTCGCGGTGGCGAGGAGGCGGACGACGGTGTCGTCGTCGACGGGCTCCTCGGTGAACTCACGGATGGCGCCGGTCGTGGTCAGGGCGGTGATCGAGATCCATGCCCGGACACTACGAGGGGTCCGGCGAAACCTGCCCGGTCGCTGACCCCGTCGATGACGCCATCGCCGGCCGACCCGGCAAGTGGCTGGGGGGCACTCCGGGCCGGCCGGCTGGGCGAGGTCGTCGGTTCCCGCGCTGCTCGCCGTTGCGTCACACCGCCGGAACCGCCGCTCGAGACCTAGTGCTTCGGGTGCCGCATCTCGGGCCGGACCCGGAGGGCGCCGACCTCCCGACACCAGGGTGCGGTCCCTGCCCGACCGCTCGCCGCCGAGGTTGACTTCACGTGGCCTCCTCCTGGTCCGCCGGTCCCCCGGCCCCCTCGTGCGCTGACAGGGACCAGGATGCACCCGCTCGGTACCGGCGGCGTTGCCCGCGGGCGACGGTTCCGGGTCGGGTGGCTGACGGCAAGGTGGCCGCCGAACCGTCTCACCACCGGACATTCCCGGCGGGGTCGCGTACGGTCGCGCCGATATGGCGCACCCGCGCATGTACTCCGACGACGATCCGTACCTCACCGAGATCCGTGCGATCTGTCTCGCCCTGCCCGAGACGATCGAGAAGGAGGCGTGGGGCCGCCCGACGTTCCGGGCCGGGAAGATGTTCGCCGTCTTCTCGGGGCACGAGGGACACCCGTACGCGCTCGAGTTCAAGCCCGAGCCCGACGAGGCGCCCGCGCTCGCCCAGGACCCCCGCATCTACGTCCCGCCCTATTCCGGTCCGGGCGGGTGGCTGGCCCTCGACCTGACCGCGGCGACCGTGGACTGGGAGGAGATCGCGGAGCTCGTCGAGAGCTCCTATCGTCTCGTCGCGCTCAAGCGGATGCTGAAGGCGCTCGACGCGTCGCAGTCCGGTTCCCCCTAGCCTCCGGCCGATGGACGAGCAGTTGCGGGCCCGACGCGACGCGGTGACACGCGAGCACATGGAGAGCGAGAACCACCACGACTGGGAGACGACGCTCGCGACGTTCTCGCACCCGCACTACGAGCTGGTGCCGACGGGACAGACCTTCGACGGTCGCGACGAGGTGATGGCGTACTACACGAGCAGCCGCGCCTCGTTCCCCGATCAGCGCAACGAGATCACCCGGATGCATCACACCGACGACGCGGTGATCGTGGAGTTCGACCTGCTCGGCACCCACGGCGGCGAGTTCCTCGGCGTCGCCCCGACCGGGAGGACCTTTCGCACCCCGATGATCGCCATCTTCGAGTTCGACCAGGACCGGATCGTGAACGAGCGGGTGTACTTCGACCCCGGCTCGATCCTGGGCCAGCTCGGCCTGACCTGACGCCGCCGGCCCGCGGCTCAGTCGAAGTTCGTGTCGCGCAACGGCGCGGTGCAGAGCTCGATCCGGAGACCGTCGGGATCCTCGAGGTAGACCGAGTTCGCCACCCCCAGATCGGGGCCCCGGTACGGGATCCCGTCGGCGTCGAGCCGCGCCTTCAGGGTCCGGAAGTGCTCGGGCGCCATCGAGATCGCCACGTGCTGCACGCCACCGAGCGTCTCGTGGAACTCCGGGTGCTCGTAGCCGGGGAAGTCGAAGAACGCGAGCAGGTTGCCGTTCCCGATGTCGAAGAAGAGGTGCGCGCTGCCCGGGTAGTCCCGGTTCTCGAAGATCTCGACGAGCGGGAAGCCGAGCAGGTCCTGGTAGAAGTCGATCGTCGCACCGACGTCGGAGCAGATGAACGCCGCGTGGTGCACGCCCCGCGCGGTCGACGCGGGGCGCTCGCCCTCGGGGGCCACCCGGTCCATCCACGCGCGGGCTCGGGTCGCGAAGTCGGCCGCCATGTTGGGACGCTACCGCGCCGCCCGGGCCCGACCGGCGGTGCCGCCGTCCGTCGCCGGTAGCCTCCCCCCTGATGGCCGGATGGAGCTTCGCGGACGTTTGGGACCGGATCGCGTCCGAAGTCCCCGACCGCACCGCCGTCGTCTGCGGCGAGCAGCGCGGGACCTACGGCGAGCTCCGGCGGCGGGCCGCGGGCCTCGCCGGGTTCCTCGCCGCACGAGGGGTCACCGCCGGGTCGAAGGTCGCGATCGACCTCGTGAACCGGCCCGAGTACCTCGAGGTCTTCTTCGCGGCGCTCCGGCTCGGGGCCGTCCCGGTGAACGTGAACTTCCGCTACGGCGTCGAGGAGACCCGGTACCTGCTCGCCGACTCGGACTCGGTCGCGGTCCTGACCGAGCCCCGGTTCGCCCCGACCGTGCACGCGGCCGTCGATCTGCTCCAGGGTCCGGCGCCGCTCGTGATCGAGCTCGGGCCCGACTACGACGCCGCGGTGGCCCACGAGCCGCCCGGTGTCGTCCGCCCTCCCGACGGCGACGACCTGATCTTCCTCTACACCGGGGGCACCACCGGGATGCCCAAGGGCGTCATGTGGCGCAACGACGACCTCTACGTGGCCCTGTGGCAGATGGGCCGTCCGGGCACCGCGCCGCCCGACCCCCTCGCCGCCGTCCGGGCCGGCAAGCAGGCGGCCACCACGCTGCCGGCGTGCCCGCTCATGCACGGCACCGGGCTGTTCATCACGCTCTCGACCCTCTCGGGCGGCGGCACCGTCGTCCTGATCGACGAGATGGGACTCGACGCCGACCGGATCTGGGACGAGGTGGATCGCAACGACGTCGCGGTGCTGACCATCGTCGGCGACGCGTTCGCCCGGCCGCTGCTCGACGCGCTCGACCGTGACCGGGACAGGTGGTCGCTGGGATCGCTCCGCGCGATCACGTCGAGCGGGGTCACGTGGAGCCCGGAGGTCAAGCGTGGGCTGCTGGACCACCTCCCCGACATCACCCTCCTCGACTCGCTCGGGGCGTCCGAGGGGCTCATGTCTCGATCCGCGGCCCGATCGGCCGACACCGAGATCGCCCCGGCCCGCTTCGCGGTCAACGACCGGGTCCGCGTGCTCACCGACGACGGGCGCGAGGTCGCGCCCGGGCAGCGACGTGGTGGGCATGGTCGGCGTGGGCGGGCCGATCCCGCTCGGGTACTACAAGGACCCGGAGAAGACCGCCCAGACGTTCCGCACGGTGAACGGTGTGCGCTATTCCATCCCGGGGGACCACGCCACCGTGGACGCCGACGGCACCATCCGGCTCCTCGGCCGGGGCTCGGCCACGGTGAACACCGGCGGCGAGAAGGTGTACCCCGAGGAGGTCGAGTTGGTGCTCCGGGAGCACCCGGCGATCGACGACTGTGTCGTGCTCGGTGTGCCCGACGCCCGATTCGGTGAGATGGTGGTGGCACTGGTGGTCCTGCGGACCGCGGCGGACGAGGCCGCGATCCGGGACCACTGCCGTGATCGAGGCCTCGCCGGGTACAAGATCCCGCGCCGGGTGATCACGCTGGACGACATGCGGCGCGCGCCGAACGGCAAGGCCGACTACAAGCTGTTGCGGTCCCTCGCGGCCGCCGAGTTGGGAATCGAGTGATGGCTGACCATTTCGTGATCGACGGGTCGAACCTGGCCACCGAGGGGCGCACCGAGCCGAGCCTCGCGCAGTTGCGGGAGGCGGTGGCGGCGTTCCTGACCGAGCACGACGACGCGACCGTGACGGTGGTCGTGGACGCGAGCTTCGAGCACCGCATCGACCCCTCCGAGCGCGCGGCGTTCGCGAAGGCGGAGATCAACAGCGAGGTGGTGTCGCCACCGGCCGGCGCCGTCGGGCGCGGCGACGGGTTCCTGCTCCAGATCGCGAACCGCACCAAGGCGACGGTCGTGTCGAACGACTCGTTCCAGGAGTTCCATGCCGAGTACGAGTGGCTGTTCGAACCCGGCCGGCTCATCGGTGGCAAGCCCGTGCCGGGTGTCGGCTGGATCTTCTCGCTCCGCCGCCCCGTGCGCGGGATCGTCAGCCGCAAGACCACGCAGCGGGCCAAGAAGGACGCCAAGAACGCCGAGCAGGTCCGGGAGGCGATCGCGGAGGCCACCGCCGACGCGCTCACCAACCAGACCGGCGGTCGTCGGCGCCGGCGTGGCACGCGCAACCAGGAGACCACCGAGACGACCGAGCCGGAGGCGGTCAACCAGCCCGCGCCGTTCCTGCAGTTCGTGATCGACCATCGTCTCGGCACCGAGGTCGAGGGCCTCGTGGACGCCTTCTCCTCGCACGGTGCGTTCATCGTCGTCGACGACGTGCGCTGCTACATCCCGCTCGGGGCGATGGGCGACCCCCGCCCGACCCGGGCGCGCGATGTCCTCACCCGCGGCGAGACGCGGCGCTTCGTGATCCAGGCCGTCGACGCACCGCGGCGCGGCATCGAGCTCGCGCTCCCCGGCTTTGCCAAGGTCGCCGGCGCGCCCAGCGACGAGACGGTCGAGGCCGAGCTCCGGCGACGCCGGCCCAAGAAGGCCAAGGCCACCCCGGCGAGCTCCACCACCGCTCCCGTCCCGACACGGCCTCCGCCGCGCCGCACGCCCGGCACCGGCGCCTCACCGTCCGAGACGCCGACCAAGGCCCCCGCCACGGCGACCCGGCCGGCGAAGAAGACCGCCGCGCCGACCACGAAGAAACAGCCCGCCAAGAAGCCGGCGGCGGCGAAGAAGAAGCAGCCTGCGAAGGCCGTCACGACGCCGAAGCAGACCGCCGCCAAGCCGACGCCCACGAAGAAGACGGCGAGCAAGGCCCCGGCCAAGGCGACCAAGCCGGCGAAGAAGACCGCCGCGCCGACCACGAAGAAGCAGCCCGCCAAGAAGCAGGGGGCGAAGACCACCGCGGCCCCGACCGGGAAAGCCCCCGCGAAGCAGGCCGCGAAGAAGCAGACCGGCGCGCCGGGCGCGAAGAAGCAGCCCGCCCGGTCGCAGGCGGCGAAGACCGCCACGACGAACCGACGAGGATCCCGATGAGCGACGCCGTCCCCGCGACCACCGTCGGCGAGGTCGACGAGCTCGACGACCCGGTCCTGCTCGACGTCCGCGAGCACCACGAGTTCGCCGCCGGCCACGCCCCCGACGCGCGCCACCACCCACTCGGCTCGATCCCCGCTGCGTGGGAGTCGCTCCCGCGCGGGCGGACCATCCTCTGCATCTGCCGCAGCGGGGCGCGCTCGGCCCAGGCCACCGCGTTCCTCCGCGAGCAGGGCCTCGACGCGGTGAACCTCGCGGGCGGGATGCAGGCCTGGATGGCCTTCGGGCTCGAGGTCGTGGGCGACGACGGCGCGGCGGGCTCGGTGATCTGAGTGGAGGGTCCGCTCGCGGGCATCCGCGTGCTGGATCTCTCGCGGGTGCTCTCGGGCCCGATCGCGGGCCGCAACCTCCACGACCTCGGCGCCGAGGTCGTCAAGCTCGAACCACCGGAGGGCGACCTCACGCGCTTCGCGCAGCCCAAGGTCGGTTCGATCTCCCTGTACTACGCGCAACAGAACACCGGGAAGCGCAACATCTCGGTCGACCTCGGTCACCCCGAGGGCGCGGCGATCGTGCGTTCCCTCGCCGAGCACGTCGACGTGGTGATCGAGAACTACCGGCCCGGCGTCATCGACCGACTCGGGATCGGCTGGGAGGCGCTGCGCGCGGCGAACCCGCGTCTCGTGCTCGCCTCGATCAGCGGGTACGGCCAGACCGGCCCGTGGTGTGACCGGCGCGCCTACGCGGTGGTCATCCACGCCGAGATGGGGCTCATCGAGGCGGGCGGGCGCTGGCGGGCCGACGCCGCGGGTACCCCCGAGGCCGTCGAGATGCTCCAGGACGGCATGAGCCACGCCGACGTGTACGCGGGACTCCACCTCACGAGCGCGATCGTCGCCGCGCTCTTCCAGCGGGAGCGGACCGGTCTCGGCCAGTGGGTCGAGGTCGACATGGCCGAGGCGCTTCTGCACGCCAACGACTTCGCGCACTGGGACCTCTCCCCCGTCGAGCCGGGCGACTACCGGCCCGTCCTCT
Source organism: uncultured Acidimicrobiia bacterium (assembly GCA_963801105.1). Lineage (GTDB taxonomy): Bacteria > Actinomycetota > Acidimicrobiia > IMCC26256 > JAENVU01 > JAENVU01. The sequence continues at coordinate 1,324,523 of CAWDDH010000003.1, read as the reverse complement.
CGCCGCCCTACTCGCCGATCCTGCGGACCGGGGCGGGCCCGTCGATCGTCGTCGCCGGCGATCCGGCCGGACCCGGGCTGCTCGAGCAGTACTGCGTCGCGATGGGTCGGCCGGACCTGCTCGAGGACCCCCGCTTCGTCCCGACCGCCCGCCGCGCGCATCGCGCCGAGTTGCTCGTCGAGATCGAGCGGTGGACGCTCGATCACACGGATCTGGTCGAGCTGGAGACCACGCTGGCCGCAGCCGGACTGCCGATGGGCATCGTCCGCTCCGCCGGCGCCGCTGCGACCTCCGCATGGGCCGACGCACGCGGCGCGACCGTCGCGGTGGACGACCGCCTCGGGGGCACGGTCCGCATCCCCGAGGCACCGTGGCGGTTCTCCGACGCGACGACGGGCGCGCACGGCCGGCCCGCGTTCCGCGGCGAGCACAACCGGGAGGTGCTGCGCGAGCTGCTCGGCACCGACGACGCGACGCTGGAGCGGTGGGAGTCGGCCGGCGTGGTGTCGTCCCGCCTCCCCAATCCGCGGGTAATTCACCGCACGCGCGCGGACATCCGCGCGCCATCTCCGTATCTTGTGCGCCCGGGCCCGGGGCGGGCAGGGAAGCGAGGGGACGCACGCCGGGCCGAACGGCTGCCCAGGGACGGGCGAACGGTTGACCAAGGATGGTGGTGTCTGCATGCGATCCTCCCGCCCCGGTCCGGGGATCCTCACCACGACGGTGCTCGTGGCCGCGCTCGTCGGCCCGCTGATCGGACCCGTGGCCGGTGCCGCGGTCGACGAGACCGCGGCCGTGGACACCGACCCGACCGGCGCGCACGTCGAGCTGCGCCGCCGCGGCACCTGGGTCGAGACGCGGTCGTCGAGCGGAGGAGCGACGCAGGACTGTCTGCGGTCGTGGGTGCTCGCGCCGGGCGCGTTCTTCCTCCGCCGCACCCCCGTGGGCGACTTCCGGCCGGTGCCCATGCCGCCGGCACCCGGCCCGGAGTACCGGCCGTACCACGTGTACTGCGACGGGACCTACCTCACCAGTGTCTGGATCGCGCCGACCCAGTTCGGCGTGGACCCCCGCGCGCTCGCCGAGGAGGCCGTGCGCGACCTCCCCTACCCTGCGGCGAGCGTCGGCGCGAGCCCGTCCGGGCGGGGGCTCACCGGTCTCGAGACGTGGTTCTGGGTGGCGGGCTACACGGGCGCGCCGATCGCCGACACCGTGCGCGAGTTGGGGATGACGGTCGATGTCGAGGCCATGCCCGCCTCGGTGAGCTGGGACTTCGGCGACGACTCGCTCGCCGCGGCCGACGGGCTCGGCTCGCCCCCGCCGGCGCGCTCGGAGATCACCCACACCTACGAGCGCCGGGCCCGGCCCGCCTACCGGGTGCGCGCGCTCGTGCGCCTCGCGGTGCGGTGGCGCCTGGACGGTGGGGACTGGCAGGACCTCGCACCCGTGACCCGGACCGCCTTTCTCGACTATCCGGTGGTCGAGTCCCGCGCCGCGCTGGTGCCGTGACGAGCAGAAGAACCGTTCCGACCGACCGATAGCCTGGCCCGATGTCCGCATTCGACCGCGTCGACGCGCTCGCCCGCCTGGAGTCCGAGGAGTTCGACGTGCTCGTCATCGGCGGCGGGATCACCGGCTGTGGCGTGGCCCTCGACGCCGCGAGCCGTGGCCTGCGCGCCGCGCTCGTCGAGCGCGACGACTTCGCGAGCGGCACCTCCTCGAAGTCATCGAAGCTCGTCCACGGCGGGCTCCGGTACCTCCAGCAGCGTGAGATCCGACTCGTCTACGACGCGCTGCACGAACGTCAGCGCGCGTTGAAGAACGCACCACACCTCGTCCGCGTCCTCCCGTTCCTCATTCCGGTGCTGAGTCGCGACGGCCTCATCAACCCGAAGATCGCCCGGGCGCTCGGCAGCGCGATGTGGATGTACGACTTCACCGGGGGCGCCCGCATCGGGAAGCTGCACCAGCGCATCGACAAGCCCACCGCGATGGCGCACATGCCGACGCTGCGCGAGGCGAACGTCGCCGCGGCGTACCTCTACTACGACGCCCAGACCGACGACGCGCGCTACACGCTCACTCTCGCCCGCACCGCGGCCCGTCACGGCGCCGTGCTCGCGAACCACGCGGGCGTCACCGCGCTCCACAAGGACGCGGCCGGGAAGATCGACGGCGCCACGGTCGAAGCCGACGGCCGGACGTTCACCGTCCGCGCAGCCTCGGTCGTGAACGCGGCCGGTGTCTTCTCCGACGAGGTCCGCGCGCTCGACGAGGGCACCCACCCGCGATCGATCCGGCCCGCCAAGGGCATCCACATCACGGTGCCCTGGGAGAAGGTTCGCAACGACATCGCGGCGATCGTCCCGGTCCCGAAGGACCGCCGGTCGATCTTCGTGGTGCCGTGGGGCGACTTCACCTACATCGGGACCACCGACACCGACTACGACGGCCCGATCGACGACCCGCAGTGCACGCCCGAGGACGTCAAGTACCTCCTCGACGCGATGAACCTCGCGCTCGCCGAGCCGCTCACCGAGGCCGACGTCGTCGGAACGTGGGCCGGGCTCCGCCCGCTCGTCACCGGTGGCACCGTCGGGCAGAAGACCGCGGACCTCTCCCGCCGCCACAAGGTCGCGGCGTCGCGCTCGGGGCTGGTGACAGTGACCGGCGGGAAGCTCACGACCTACCGGAAGATGGCCGAGGACACGACCGACGTCGTCGTCGGGGCGCTCGGACGCAAGGCCACGTGCCGGACCAAGAAGCTGCCCCTGCTCGGCGCGTCCGGACCCGCACCGGACGACGAGCACCTTGCCCGCCGGTACGGAAGCCTCGCCGTCGAGATCCTGGAACTCGCCGACGCGGACCCCGATCTCGCGGCACCGCTGGTGCCCGGGCTCCCGTACCGGAGGGCCGAAGCGGTGTACGCAGTCCGCGAGGAGATGGCCACGACCCTCGACGACGTCCTCTCGCGCCGCACCCGGGCCCGGCTCCTCGCCCGCGACGCCACCGCGGCCGCGGCTGCGAGCGTCGCCCGGCTCCTCGCCGGCGAGCTGGGATGGGACGAGGCCCGGATCGACAGCGAGGTCGAGGGATACCGAGCCGCGCTGGAGCACGAGCGGACGGCGGCAGGGCTGCCCGAGACCGTGCTCGACCTCGGCCTCGGCACGCACCCCACGGAGTAGCGACGGCCTCGCGCGGATCCCCGTACGCTGGCGCCCCGTGACCGACTCCGGATCCCCCACGACACCGATCGCGTTCTCCCGGCCGGCGGCCGACGTCACCGACCGACTCGGCGGCACCCGGGTGCCGGTCGACGACGCGCTCCTCGCCCGGCTGGCCGGGACCGGCGCGGAGGTGCTCGTCGCCGCCGACGTGACCGCCGAGGCGAGTCGCGACTGGTGGCCCCTCGCGATGATCTGGGCGCTGGACGGCGAGACCCCCGCTCGCGCCGCCGCCGTCGTCCGCCCACGCGACGCAGCCCAGGTCGGGGCGGTGCTCGCTGCGTGCGACGCGACGCGCACCCCGGTGACCCCCGCCGCCGGGCGCAGTGGCGTGTGCGGTGCGAGCGTGCCCGTCCACGGCGGCGTGGTCCTGGATCTCACCGCGATGAGCGGCATCGTCGACGTCGACCACGAGTCGATGATCCTCGACGTGCTCCCGGGGACGTTCGGGACGTGGCTCGAGGACACCCTGCGCACCGACCACGGCCTGACCGTCGGGCACTGGCCCCAGTCGATCGACCTCTCCACGGTGGGTGGGTGGCTGGCGTGCCGCGGGGCGGGGCAGATGAGCACGCGGTACGGCAAGATCGAGGACATGGTCGTCGGCCTCGACGTCGCGCTCGCCGACGGGCGCCGCATCACCACCGGCGGCGCGCCACGGGCCGCGGTCGGACCCGACCTGAACCAGGTGTTCGTCGGCAGCGAGGGAACCCTCGGCGTCATCACCGGCGCGCGCCTCAAGCTGCATCCGGTGCCTCCGACCGAGCGGCGGGCGGCCTACGCCTTCCCGAGCTTCGCGACCGCGAACGACGCGTGCCGGCGCATCGTCCAGCGAGGCGCGCATCCCGCGGTACTGCGCCTGTACGACGCGATCGAGGCGGACCGCACGTACCACACCGGTCCCGACGACCACCTCGTGCTCGTCCTCGACGAGGGCGACGCGGCGATCGTCGACGCCACGATGACCGTCGTCGCGGAAGAGTGCCGGGACGCGACCCTCGCCGACGTCGACTTCGTCGAGCAGTGGCTCGGCCATCGCAACGACGTCAGCGCGCTCCAGGCCCTGATCAGCCGCGACTACGTCGTCGACACGATGGAGATCTCGGCCCCGTGGCGTCGGTGCGTCGAGATCTACGAGGCGGCCACGACCGCGATCCGCGCCGTACCGGGCACGCTCGTCGCCAGCGCGCACCAGAGCCACTCGTACCCCGACGGTGCCTGCCTGTATTTCACCTTCGCCGGCCAGCCGGGCCGGGACGACCGGGAGCAGTTCTACCGGGCGGCGTGGGATGCCGGGACCCGGGCCGTCCTCGCACACGGCGGCGCGCTCAGCCATCACCACGGTGTCGGGCTCAACCGGTCCCGCTTCGTTCGTGACGCGCTCGGCCCCGCCTTCGACGTGCTCGCGGCGATCAAGGCCGGGCTCGACCCGCACGGCATCATGAACCCCGGCAAGCTCGGACTGCCGGATCCCTGGGCCCTCGACGCGGTCTGGCCCGACTGATGGAGGTCCTGGTCTGCGACATCGGGACGTCGTCGGTCCGCGCGTCGATCGTCGGCGCCGACGCGTCGGTGCACCACGAGCAGCACCGCGAGTTCCTCCCCGACTCGCCGGCACCGGGCCTCGTCGAGTTCGACGCCCAGGCACTCGCAGCCCGGGTGCAGGAGGCGGCCGAGGCCGCCCTCGCGCAGCACGGCCGCCCGGTGGCGGCGGTCGGGATCACCAACCAGCGCGGGTCCGCGGTGGTCTGGGACCGCGCCACCGGCGAGCCCGTCGGTCCCGCGCAGGGCTGGCAGGATCTCCGCACGATCGTCAACTGCCTGGTGCACCGGGCGGAGGGGTTCCGGTTCGCGCCCAACACGTCGGCGACCAAGGTCGAGAACCTCCTCGACACCTTCGACCCCGACCGGTCGCGGGATCTGTGCTTCGGAACCGTCGACACCTGGATCGCGTGGAACCTCTCGGAGGGCGCGCTGCACGTCATCGACGCAACCAACGCCGCGGTCACCTCGTTGCTCCGCGCGGACGGCTCCGGCTGGTCCACCGAGGCGCTCGAGGCCCTGCGCATCCCGAAGCGCATGCTCCCGACGGTCGTGGACACGACGGGGATCGTCGGCACCGCCACCGCGCTCCCGGGGGCACCGCCCATCGCGGCGCTCGTGGGCGATCAGCAGGCGAGCCTGGTCGGTCAGGCGTGCGTGACGCGCGGGCCGGCGAAGATCACCTTCGGCACCGGCGGGATGCTCGACCTCGTGCTCGGCCCGGAGCGGCCCGGCTTCGAGACGCGTGGTGCCGGCGGCACGTTCCCGATCATCGCGATGCGCACGGGCGGCACCGACACCTGGGGCCTCGAGGCGATCATGCTCAGTGCGGGCACCAACGTCGAGTGGTTGCGCGACGACCTCGGCATCATCCCCACCTCCGAGGCCAGTCACGAGGTCGCCCAGCAGTGCGAAGACACCGGCGGAGTCATCTACGTGCCCGCGCTCATGGGGCTCGGCACACCGCAGTGGGACTACGGCGCGCGCGGCACCCTGCTCGGGCTCACCCGCGGCAGCGGCCGACCCGAGATCGTGCGGGCGGTGCTGGCAGGGATCGCCGAGCGGGGTGCCGACCTCGTGGAGGCGGCCGAACGCGACGCCGGCGCGGCCATCGACGTGCTGCGGGTCGACGGCGGGATGTCGCGCAACCCGACGTTCGTGCAGGCGGTGGCGGACGCGGCCCAGAAGCCGGTGGAGATCTCACCGATGTGCGAGACGACGACGCTCGGCGCCGGCTTCATGGCCGGGCTCGCGGTCGGAATGTGGCCCGAGGTCGCGTCCCTCGCCGACACGTGGGCGCCGATCGAACGCTACGAGCCCGGCGCGCCGACCGACCGCGACCGGTGGGCCGAGGCCGTCCGGCGGGCGTCCCGGTGGCTCGAGGACCTCTCGGCGGTCGAGTTCTAGGCGGACTCCCCCGGCTCGACCACGAACGCGCCCAACGCGTCGACGGGGAGGACGGCGTGACCGATCAGCAGCTCGCCGTGCACGCGGTCCGGGGTCTCCCATTCGAGGTCGTAGCCGACCGGGATGCGGTCGCCGATCGTGTCGGCGGGATCGTCGACCCGCAACCCGAACGCCTCGAGGCCGAAGCTCCAGTGCTCGTCCGGCGTCTCGCAGATCATCTCGGTCCACAGCCCGTCGGCCCGGACCGCGAGCAGCCGACCCCTCGGGCGGGGCACGTCGGCATCGCGCACGACGAGAAACCCCGGGCCGACGGCGGCGCCGTCGAACTGTGCGAGGAAGGACACCGGGCCCGACGCGGGCACGCCGAGCACCACCACGCCGCGGACGTCGGTGCCCGCGAACGTGAGCCGGTGGATCACGGGATCAGGGCGTAGTAGGGCACGCTCGGATCGTACGGCGGGGCATCGGGCACGCCGTCGACGAGCGACAGCGCCTCGTACAGGTCGAGGCTGTCGCGGGGCACCGTCCAATCGAGGTCGTCGACGATTCCGGCCGCGAGCGCGAACGGTCGGAGGAAGGTGAAGTACACGAACGCGCCCGCGTCGATCTTCTCCTTGCGGCTCATTCCCGCGATCAGCCGGTACAGCTGGGCCTGCGCCCGCTTCACGGATGCCGCGAGGTCGGCCAGCTCGCCGACCGGCACCGGCGTGAGTGTCCCGCCGGTGCTGTCGTAGATCCCGAAGTGGGTCAGCCGGGCGAAATAGTCGACCGGGTCGGTGGTGGAGGTCCCCCAGTCGTTCGCCGTCACGCGCACGTCGTCGAGCACGAACGCGCAGGTGAGGTTCGAGTGCGCCAGCCCGGCGCACACCTCGGTGCTCCACGGGAAGTAGCCCACGCCGAACTCGTTGAAGTCGCGCACGAGCACGGTCCGGCCGTCGGCCCGCGCGTAGGGACCCGAGTCCTGGTATCCCGCACGCGTGTCGAAGTAGAGGAGGAAGAGGAACGACGTGAGCAGCGCGTTCGTCTTGGCGATGGACCGGCGGAGGTCCTCGTCGGCCACCGGGACCGCGCCGGCCACCAACTCGTCGAGCACGTCCGCGCCGTAGCGGGGCACGACCAGGCCCGCGTCCCATGCCTGGTGCTGACCGTCACCGCGGAACGCGAGCGCGGCCGGAGCCCAGAAGTCGAAGATCGTCCCGAGGCGCTCCAGATCGTCGTCGGGGTCGAGGAGCCCGAACGGCTCGAGCGCCTGGCGGATCACGAGCGGGAGGTTCGCGATCGACCACAGGTGCACCGCGTCGATCTGGTTCCCGGGCCGGCGCCCGAGCGCGCCGAGCTCCGCGGGCGGGCGCGCCGCGGCGATCTCGGTCATCATCGCCGGGTAGCGCCGGTACGCCTCGACGCACGCCACGAGGATGTAGGCGGTCACGGGGATCAGGGCCGACTCGAGCGCCGTGCGCTCGGCGGTCATGGCCCCCGAGATGCGGCCGTGGAAGTGCAGCCACTCGTTGACCGTGTCCCGGTCGGCCACGTCAGCCCACCTCCATCAGTCGACCGACCGGACCACGCCGACGTCGGCTCGGCAGTCGACCTCGACGACGGCGCCATCCGCCGGAGGCCCGGAGGCGAACGTCGTCGCCATCATGCAGGGCACCTGGTACTCGCGACTCACGATCCCGATGTGACTCGACGGCGTACCCGACATGCACACGACCGCGGTCAGCTCGTCGAAGATCGGCGCGAGAAAGGTGGCACCCGCGTCCTGGACAGCGGCGACGACGCCGTCCGCACCCTCGTCCATCAGCGCGAGCACGTCGTCGGGCGCGTGGAGCATCCGCCACCGCCCACGGACCGGGGCCGCGGCGAACACGGTGGTGCCGCTGCCGAGGTCGCTCATGGCGGCGGACCCTACCGCGCGTCCTAGATTCCTCCCGTGGACCTGCGCCCTGCTCTTCTCCGGCTGCGGCTGCGCGGCAAGATCGCCGATCCGGGCGATGCCGACGCCGCCGCGATCGTCGCCCGGGCGCACGCCACCGCGCGGGCCGGCCAGCTCGTCCTGACCCCGGCGGGACGGGTCGAGGCCGACGCCGCCTTCCTCGCTCCGGACGATGCGGTGCGGGACGCGTACGAGCAGTTCCTGCCCCGCAACGCCGAGCTGCTGCGTGTGTGTCACGACTGGCAGGTCCGCGCCGACGGCGGACCCAATGACCATCGGGACGCGTCCTACGACTGGGGCGTCATCGACCGGCTCGTCGCCATCGACGACCGGATCGGTCCGGTCGTGCGCCGACTCGGGCGCCGGATCCCGCTGTTCGAGAGCTACCGCGAGCGGCTCCGCCATGCGCGCCGCCTGGTCGAGGACGGCGCGCACCAGTGGTTCACCTCGCCCCGCATCGACTCGTATCACACCGTCTGGATGGAGCTGCACGAGCACTTCCTCGTCGCATTGGGACTCGAGCGCGGGGCGGAGTCGACCGAGACATGAGCCATGAGTAGCCGGGAGCGGTGGCTCGAGCTCGACGGGCTCTGGGTGCACAGCGTCGACTGGGAGCCCGACGGCGTCGATGTCGACGCGCCGCCGGTCCTGCTCGTCCACGGGCTCGGCGCCAGCACGCTGAGCTGGAACCTCGTCGCGGACCGCCTCGCCACGACCCTCCACCGTCGGGTGACCGCGATCGACCTGCCCGGGTTCGGGCGCACCCGATGCATGGACCGGGCGGCGGGCTTCGCGACGCACCGGTCCGTGATCACGGCGTACCTGGACGAGCGCGGCCCCGCGCTGCTGATGGGCAACTCCATGGGCGGCGCACTCTCGGCGTCCGTCGCCGCCGCCCGCCCGGAGCTCGTCCACGGACTGGTGCTCGTGAACGCCGCGTACCCCCGACCGGGGCGCAACCTCGAGCAGCTGACGCGCACCCTGCGCTTCGCCGCGCTCTCCGTTCCCCGGGTCGCCGCACCCGTCGTGAGCGCCCGGGCCCGACGACTGGGGCCCGAGCGGCTCGTCGACGTCACGGTGCAGTTCGTGCTCGCCGACCCCGACCGGCTCGACGGCGCGCTCCGCGAGCGTCTCGTCGCGCTCGCCACCGAGCGACGCGACTACCCCGAGGCGGCCACCGCGTACGCCCAGAGCGGGGGCTCGCTCTTCCGCCATCTCCTGTCCGACATGCGCGGAGACCTCGAGACCATCTCGAGCCCCACGCTCGTGCTCCACGGCCGCCGCGACCAGCTGGTCCCCGTCGCGTTCGCCCGCGCGGTCGCCCGGCAGCGGGAGGACTGGCGGTACGTCGAGCTGGCCGACTGCGGTCACGCGCCCCAGCTGGAGATCCCGGACCGCTTCGTCGAGGTCGTCAGCGCGTGGGCCGCGCGCGAGCTTCCCGATCCAACAGCGCACGCTTGAGCGCGACTCCCGCACTCCCTCCGCCGTAGCCACCGATCCCGTTCGCGGCGACGATCCGGTGGCACGGCACGACGAAGGCCACCGGGTTCCGCGCCATCGCGCTCCCCACCGCGCGCGCGGCACCGGGGCGACCGATCATCTCGGCGACCTCGCCGTAGGTGGCCGTCTCGCCGTAGGGCACCTCGGCCCGCACCGTCTCGAGCGTGCGTCGCGCGAGCTCCGAGAGCTGGGTCGCACCCAGGTCGACGGGCAGGTCGAACTCGGTGCGCGTCCCCGCGAAGTACTCGTCGAGTTGGCGCGCCACGCGGCCCGCGGGTGATCGGGCACTCCCGGGGCGCTCAGCGGACGGCTTCACGTCCGCGACGTCGTCCGCCCACAGGCCGGGGAGCGAGAGGTGCTCGATCCCGGCGGGACCGACGACCACCACGATGTCGCCGAAGGGCGTGCCCTGGCACCAGGTGCGCACCGGCCGGTCAGATGAGGCCGAGCTTCCGGACCTCGTCCCGCTCCGACTCGAGCTCCGCGGTCGTGACGGCGAGCTTCTCCGCGGCGAAGTCATCGTGGTTCAGGCCCTCGACCACGGACCAGCCGCCCGCGCCGTCGGACGCGACGGGGTAGCCGTACTGGAGCCCCTCGGGTGCGCCGTACTCCCCACGGCTCACGACCGCGAGGCTCGCCCACTCTCCGGCGCGGGGTGCGGTGTGGATGCTGTTCACCGAGTCGATCGCCGCGTTCGCCGCCGACGCCGCGGACGAGAGCCCGCGGGCCTCGATGATCGCCGCGCCGCGCTTCTGGACGGTCTCGATGAACCCGTTGCGCAGCCAGTCGTGGTCGGTGACGACCTCCGGCGCGGGTCGACCGCCGATCCTCGCGTTGGCGAAGTCGGGATACTGCGTGGCGGAGTGGTTCCCCCAGATGGTCACGTTCGTGACCTCGCTCACGGGAACGCCCGCCTTCTGGGCGAGCTGGCTCTGGGCCCGGTTCTGGTCCAGCCGGGTCATGGCGAACCAGCGGTCGGCCGGCACGTCGGGCGCGTTGCTCCGTGCGATCAGGCAGTTGGTGTTGCACGGGTTGCCGACCACGAGCACGCGCACGTCGTCGGCGGCGTTGGCGTTGATCGCCTGGCCCTGGGGCTTGAAGATCCCACCGTTCACGTTGAGGAGGTCGCCACGCTCCATGCCCGCCTTACGCGGCACCGAGCCGACGAGGAGGGCCCAGCTCGTGCCGTCGAACGCCGTCGCGAGGTCCGAGGTCGCCTCGATGCCGGCGAGCAACGGGAACGCGCAGTCGTCGAGCTCCATCGCGACGCCGCCGAGGGCCTGCATCGCGGGCTCGATCTCGAGGAGGCGGAGGACGACGGGCTGGTCGGGACCGAGGAGCTGACCCGAGGCGATGCGGAACAGGATCGCGTATCCGATCTGGCCCGCCGCGCCGGTGACGGTGACGTGAACTGGGGGCTTCGACATGCCGCCGACCCTAGTGAGCCCTACCGGTTGTCGCCGGAGTCGGGCGCATCCGCGAGCAGGACCTCCCGGGCCTCGGTGAGCTCGGCGATGCGCTCCGCCGCACCGTCGGACTCGCCACCCTGGTCGGGATGCGCCAGGCGCAGCAACCGCCGGAACCGGCGCTGGACATCCCGGCGCTGCACGTCCATCTCGGCGCCGAGGCCGAAGACCTCCATCGCCCAGCGCCGCTCGGCCGGGACCCCGACCCAGGACCCGCTGTCCATCTCGCTGAACGCCTGCTCGACCGGCCCCACGCCGGCGCGGGGCGGACGCAGGATCGGGATGCCCGCCGCCAGCCGGCGTACGAGGAACGGCTCGGGGATCATGCCCGGGTTCGCCACCGCCGCCTCGATGGCGCGCACCGCCCGGGTCCGGACGCTCGAGCCGAGCGACCCGGCGGCAAGGATCGCGCCCAGCATCTGCGGCGCGGGCGCGCCGTGCACGTCGAGCTCGACGATGAGCCGGCCCTCCTCCTCGAGGAGGCGATGGCGGGAGCGGTCGAGACCGTGGAGGTCGGTCTGGAGCCGATGGCGCAGCGCGATCCGCGGCACCTCGATCCCATGCCGGTTGATCGCGAAGAGCAGACGCGGGAGCTCCTCGGCCTGCTCGTCGTCGAGGGCGATCACGTGCTCGGCCGCGACCGCGGCAAGGAGTCCGGCGCCGTGGGCCGCGCCGGTCATGGGGAGGTACTGCTCGCCGAGCGCGACGCGACGCGTCGGCATGTGCCGGCGCGTGTGGTGCACCGTCAGCTCGGCGAGGATCATGATCGGCGTCCGTTCACCCGGTGATCCGGTGCTGACCGCCTCACCGGATGAGGACCCGACCGACGCGCGGAAGCGCTCAGAGGCGGTCGACGACCGCCTGCGCGAACTCGGAGCACTTCACCTCCGTGGCGCCGTCCATCTGGCGGGCGAAGTCGTAGGTCACGACCTTGTCGCCGATCGTGGCCTCGAGCGCGCGGACGATGTCGTCGGCGGCCTCCTGCCAGCCGAGGTGCTCGAACATCATCACGCCCGACAGCAGCAGCGAGCCCGGGTTCACCTTGTCCTGACCGGCGTACTTCGGAGCCGTCCCGTGGGTGGCCTCGAACACGCCGTGACCCGTCACGTAGTTGATGTTGCCACCGGGCGCGATTCCGATCCCGCCGACCTGCGCGGCGAGCGCATCCGAGAGGTAGTCGCCGTTGAGGTTCGTGGTCGCGATGACGTCGAACTCGTCGGGGCGGGTGAGAACCTGCTGGAGGGTGATGTCGGCGATCGCGTCCTTCACGAGGATCTTGTCGCCGGGCTCGCCCTTGCAGTCGTCCCAGCCGACGGCGACGTCGGAGAACTCGTCCCGCGTCAGCTCGTAGCCCCAGTTGCGAAAGGCGCCCTCGGTGAACTTCTGGATGTTGCCCTTGTGGACGATCGTCACCGACGTGCGGCCCTTGCGGACCGCGTACTCGATCGCGGCGCGGATCAGGCGCTTGGAACCGGTCTCCGAGATCGGCTTGATGCCGACGCCGGAGTCAGCCCGGATGTTCCACCCCAGCTCGTCGTGCAACATCTCGATGAGGCGCTTCGCCTCGGGCGTGCCCTCCTCGACCTCGAGACCCGCGTAGATGTCCTCGGTGTTCTCCCGGAAGATGACCATGTCGACCTTCTCGGGGTGCTTCACCGGCGACGGCACGCCGGTGAACCAGCGCACCGGCCGGAGGCAGACGTAGAGGTCGAGGATCTGGCGCAGCGCGACGTTGAGCGACCGGATGCCGCCGCCGATCGGCGTGGTGAGCGGGCCCTTGATGCCGATCAGGTACTCGCGGAAGGCCTCGACGGTCTCGTCGGGGAGCCAGTTCCCGGTCGCGTCGAACGCCTTCTGCCCGGCCAGCACCTCCTTCCAGGCGATCGTCCTACCGTGCTTGGTCGCCGCGGCGTCCATGACGAGCGCGGCGGCGGGCCAGATGTCGACGCCGGTGCCGTCGCCCTCGATGAACGGGATGATCGGCTCGTCCGGGACGTTCAGCGATCCGTCGGCGTTCTGGGTGATCTTCTCGGGCATCGTCATCCTTCGTGGTCGTTCACGGCTCTTCGTTCACAGGTGCGGTGGTGCGCCGCAGTCACGCGGCCGAGGTGAGTCCGACGACGAGCAGCGTCACCGCGAAGACCACCGCGATCACGCCCATCATCGCCCACAGCGTCGCGCTCGCGAACGGGCTCGGACGATCCGGGCCGAACTCGGCGGTGAGCCCGCAGGACGGACACCGCTGCGCCGGGTCCTTGGGGAGACCGCACAGCGGGCACGGGGTCTCGGTCATGGGCTCACTCCGGCGTTCCGCTCGGCGAGCTCGACGAGGTTGCGGAACAGCATGGCGATCGTGGTCGGCCCGACGCCACCCACCCGTGGCGTGATCCAGCCGGCGACCTCCTCGCACGCGACGTCGACATCGGGCAGCAGCGTGCGCCCCTCGTAGCGCACTCCGCCGCCGACCACGACGCATCCGGGCGTGAGGTGCTCGGGCTGGAGGATGCCGGGCACGCCCGCGGCGGCGATCACGATCTCGGCGCGCCGGGTGTACCGCGGCCAGTCGGGGACGCCGGTGTGCACCACGGTGACCGCCGCGTTCGCGGTCGGGCGCTTCTGGGAGAGCAGCAGGGCGAGCGGACGGCCCAGGGTCGCGCCCCGACCCAGGATGCAGACGTCCCGTCCCGCGACCGGGATCTCGTAGTGGGCCAGGAGCGTCTCGATGCCGGCCGGCGTGCACGGGACCGGCCCGGGCATCGACAGCGCCAGGCGGCCCAGATTGAGCGGGTGCAGGCCGTCGACGTCCTTGTCGGGATCGAGCGTCATCAGCGCGGCATCGAAGTCGATGTGCGACGGCGGGGGGTACTGGAAGAGCACCGCATCGACCGCGTCGTCGGCGTTGAGCACGGCGATCGCCTCGAGCACGTCGGCCTGGGTGGCATCAACACCGAGGTGGACGTCGACCGAGTGGCACCCGAGGTCCGCGGCCATCTTGTGCTTGCTCGCGACGTACCGCGCGCTCGCGTCGTCCTCGCCGACGAGCAGCGTCGCCAGCCCCGCGACGTGACCCTGCTCCGCCAGCTTCTCGATCCGTGGCGCGAGGTCCGCGAAGACGGCGTCGGCGACGGGTCCGCCCGGCATCATCACCGCGCTCACGATCGACACCCCTCGCTTCGTGCCATGCGCTCCCGAATCCCTCTCAATGCAGGAAGTGGCGTTCGCCGGTGAAGATCATCGCGAGGCCGAGCTCGTCGGCGCGGGCGATGACCTTGTCGTCACCGACCGATCCACCCGGCTGGACGACCACCGCGACCCCGGCCGCGGCGGCGGCCTCGACGCCGTCGGGGAACGGATAGAAGGCATCCGACGCGCACGCGCCCCCGGCCGCCTTCCCCGCCGCCTTCTTCGCCGCGATCTCACCCGCCTCGACCCGGTTCTGCTGACCCGCCCCGATGCCGACCGCCTGACCGTGCTTCACGAGGACGATCGCGTTCGACTTCACGTGCCCGCAGACCCGCCACGCGAGCTCCGCGTCGGCCCACTGCTCGGGCGTGGGCGCCACTCGGGTCACCACGCGCCAGTCGTCACGCGACGCCGCGAAGTGGGCGGCGTCCTGGACCAGGAACCCGCCGCTGATCTGGCGGTACTCCCGCGCCTCGTCGCTCGGTGCCGGCGCCTCCAGCAACCGGGTGTTCTTGCGCTTGCCCCGCAGGATGTCGATCGCGCCGTCGGTGTATCCGGGCGCGATGACGACGTCCGCCTGCGGCCCGGCGGCCATCGCCTCGGCGGTCGGGTCGTCGATCGAGCGGTTGAAGGCGACGATGCCCCCGAAGGCGGAGCGCTCGTCGCACTCGAGCGCGCGCCGGTACGCGGTCGGCAGGGAGTCGGCCACCGCGACCCCGCACGGATTGGCGTGCTTGATGATGGCGCACACCGCGCGGTCGCCCGTCGACGTGCCATCCGCACCCAGGGGAAGGAGGTCGTGCGCGAGCTTCCACGCGGCTTCGGCGTCGTAGAGGTTGAGGTAGCTCAGCGCGAGGCCGCTGTGCTGGACCAGCCCGTCCCACCAGCTCGTGGCGCCGACCTTGCGGTAGCGCGCACCGCGCTGGTGCGGATTCTCGCCGTAGCGCAGGATGTCCTCGGTCCGGCTCAGGGGCAGCACGAGGTGCTGCGGGAGGTCCTCGCCCTCCTGCAGCCACTCCACGATGGCGGCGTCGTAGGCGGCGGTGCGCGCGAAGGCCTCGAGCGCGAAGGTGCGTCGTGTCGTCTCGGTGATCCGACCGTGCTCGCGCAGCTCGTCGAGCACGGTCTCGTACTGGGCCGGGCTCGTGACGACCGCGACGTGCTCGTGGTTCTTGGCCGCCGCCCGCACCATCGCCGGGCCGCCGATGTCGATCAGCTCGATCGACGGGTCGGTGAGGAAGGGATAGAGGTTCGAAACGACCAGCTCGAACGGCTCGATGCCGTACTCGGCCATGTCCGCCTGGTGCTTCGGGTTCGCGGGGTCCGCGAGCAGACCTCCGTGGATCCGCGGGTGGAGCGTCACGACCCGGTGGTCGAGGATGGCCGGCACCCCGGTGAGCTCCGCGACGTCGGCGACCGGGATGCCGGCACCGGCGATCGCGGACGCCGTCCCGCCGCTCGAGACCATCTCCACGTCGAGCTCGTGCAACGCAGTCGCCAGCTCGACGATGCCGGTCTTGTCGTACACGGACAGCAGGGCGCGCATCAGCGTTCCTTCTCGATGGTCTCCTGCGCGACCAGCTCGCGCAGCACGGCCGGGTAGAGGCGCCGCTCGACGTCCTTGATCCGCTCGTGGAGCGACGCCACGGTGTCCTCCGCGAGGACCGGAACCGCCTCCTGGGCGAGGATCGGACCATCGTCCACGTCGAGGCGGGCGAGGTGCACCGTGCACCCGGTCACCTTCACCCCCGCGGCGAGCGCCGCCTCGACCGCGTGCCAGCCCTTGAACGCGGGCAGCAGCGCGGGGTGCGTGTTGACGATGCGATCGGCGAAGGCGTCGTGCATCGGCTTCTCGAGGATCGTCCCGAACCCGGCCATCGCGACCAGGTCGACGTCGTGACGCGTCAGCGCGTCGACCACGCGGTGGGTGTAGGCGACGCGATCGAACTCGGGGCCGAAGGTGTCCCGTGCGACGAGCTCGGCCGGGATCCCGGCGGCGGCGGCGCGATCGAGGGCGGCGCACGGACGGTCGGCGAGGACGACCACGACGGGCAGGTCCGCGTCGAGCAACGCCGAGAGAATGGTTCCGGTTCCCGACGCCAGCACTCCGATCCGCATCGTCGGCCAACCTAACGGCAAACCCTTCCGGTGCGCTGCTCGAAACGCTGCCTCCCGGGCGGTCCGGGGCGGTCCGGCGGCGCCGCCCGCCGGGGTGCTTCACTGGGCCCGAACCGACGAGGGGTGGACGACCATGCGGGGCAAGGCAACCCGGGCCGAGATCGTCATCATGGCCGGGGCGGTGGCGACGATCATCGGCTCGTTCTTCGGCTTCTACACCTACAACTTCACGGGTACCCAATCCGTCCGGCGGGCTTGGGACGCCGGCCTGTCGCCGATCACGCTCTACCCCGTGTTCGCCGGGTTGTTCTCCGGAGGGGTCGTGGCGATGCGGCGCTTCGCCAACGCGACACTCTCGATCCGGCTGGGCAGCTTCACATGGGAGCAGTTCCACTTGCTGCTGGGGCTCTTGGCCTCGCTGATCATGGCGGGCTACTTCCTGCAGGACAAGAGCGGCCTCCAGTTCGGCCTCGGGTTCTGGGCGATGCTCGCCGGCTCGATCGCGTTGCTCGTCGGCGGCGTCATGATCGGCCGCGAGCGCCACGGCCCCCGCGGCCTGGCCTGACCACGCGATCGCTTCCTGGGTCCTTTCACCGTCGCCGCTGACGGCCAGGTGACGCCGGAACGGCGACGAGCCGGCGATCAGAGCGCGGCGACGACCTCGGTCATCAGCTGGCCGGCCTCGGTCGGGTTCAGCCCCACCTTCACCCCCGCGTCACGCAGGGCATCCATCTTCGCCGCCGCGGTGCCCTTGCCCCCGGAGACGATCGCGCCCGCGTGTCCCATCTTCTTGCCCGGAGGCGCGGTCACGCCGGCCACGTAGCTCACGACCGGCTTGCTCATCGACGACTTGATGAACTCCGCGGCCTCTTCCTCCGCGGTCCCCCCGATCTCGCCGATCATCATCACGGCCTTCGTCTCGGGATCGGCCTCGAAGGCGCGCAGACAGTCGATGAAGTTCGTGCCCGGGACCGGGTCGCCACCGATGCCGACGCAGGTGGTCACGCCGATGTCCTGCTGCTTGAGCTCGTAGAGCGCCTGGTAGGTCAGGGTGCCGGAGCGGCTCACGATCCCGACCGGTCCCCCGGCCTTCGCGATGTGGCCCGCGGTGATCCCGATGTTGGCCTTGCCCGGGCTGATGATGCCGGGGCAGTTGGGCCCGAGCAGGCGCACGTTCGGGTGGTCGCGCTCGAGTGCGTTGTAGAACCACGCCTCGTCGTGCGCGGGGACACCCTCGGTGATCACCACGATGAACTCGACCCCGCCGGTGGCGGCGTCCATCACCGCGTCGCGCACGCCCGGGGCGGGGATGAACACGCACGATGCCGTCGCTCCGGTCGCGGCGACCGCCTCGGCCACGTTGGCGAAGATCGGGATGCCGTCCACGTCGGTTCCGGCCTTCTTCGGGTTCGTGCCCGCGACGACCTGCGTGCCGTAATCGCGGTTCAGCAGGCCGTAGAAGCGACCCTGTGACCCGGTCAGTCCCTGGTAGACGACCTTCGTCGTCTCGTCCACGAAGATGCTCATCGCTTCCCTTCTTGACCCGCGAGCGCGACGACGCGACGCGCGGCGGCGACCATGGTCGGTTCGATCTGCAGCGTCTCGGACAGGTGGCCCGCCAGGATGGCGTGGCCCTCCTCCGCGTTCGTGCCGTCGAGGCGGATGACGATCGGCGCGTCGATCTGCACCCGGTCGAGGGCCTGCACGATCCCGTTGGCGACCTCGTCGCCCTTGGTGATGCCGCCGAAGATGTTGATGAAGATCGAGCGCACCTTCGGGTCGTTGTTGATCACCTCGAGTGCGCCCGCCATGACGTCCGCGTTCGCACCCCCACCGATGTCGAGGAAGTTGGCGGGGGATCCGCCGACCTGACTCACGATGTCGACCGTGCTCATCGCGAGCCCGGCGCCGTTGGCGATGATCCCGACCTCGCCGTCGAGACCGACGTACTGCAACCCCCGCTCGTGCGCCGCCTGCTCGCGCGCGTCACGGACCTGCGTCTCGTCGTACGCCGCGTAGTCCGCATGGCGGAAGACCGAGTTGTCGTCGAGGCTCACCTTGGCGTCGAGCGCGTGCACGCGACCGTCCGGGGTGAGGATCAGGGGGTTGATCTCGACGAGATCGGCGTCGCCTTCGGTGTACGCGGTGTAGAGCTTGCCCAACACGTCGACGGCTCCGTCCACCGCCGCCGGATTCAGCGCCGCGGCCTCGACCCAGGCCCGGCACGCCGCTTCGCTCAGGCCCTCCACCGGGTTCACGTGGATCCTGGCGATGGCTTCGGGGTTCGTCGCCGCGACCTCCTCGATCTCGACACCGCCCTGGGCCGAGAGCATGCCGAGGTACTGCTTGGCCGAGCGGTCGAGCGTGAACGACGCGTAGTACTCCTCGGCGATGTCGCTCGCGTGCTCGATCCAGACCACCTCGACGGTGTGGCCCTTGATGTCCATGCCGATGATGTCGGTCGCGTGGCGACGGGCCTCGTCGGCGTCGTTGGCGAGCTTGATGCCACCGGCCTTGCCCCGGCCGCCGACCTGGACCTGCGCCTTGACCACCACCGGGTAGCCGACGCGGTCGCGCGGCGGCGACGGCGTCGTCCACCGTGGTGACCGCCTCACCCGCGGACACGGGGATCCCGTACCGCGCGAACAGCTGCTTGCCTTGGTACTCGTAGAGGTCCACTGGACTCCTTGGATCGGACCCACCCATTGCGGTGTCGCAACGGGGTGCTTCAACCGGCCGGCTGGGCCTCCCGGGCGTCGAGCGTCTCCTCGAGCCATTCGTGGATCGAGGCGAGCGTGGCCCCGGGGGTGAACAGCGCCGCCACCCCGATCTCGGTGAGCTTCGGGATGTCCGCGTCCGGGATGATCCCGCCACCGAACACGACCACGTCGGAGAGCCCCCGCTCGCGCAGGAGCTCGAGCACGCGCGGGAACAGCGTCATGTGCGCGCCGGACAGGAGCGAGAGGCCGACCGCGTCGGCGTCCTCCTGGAGGGCGGTCTCGGCGATCTGCTCGGGCGTCTGGTGCAGCCCGGTGTAGATGACCTCGAAGCCGCCGTCACGCAGCGCGCGGGCGATGACCTTGGCACCGCGGTCGTGCCCGTCGAGCCCGGGCTTGGCGATCACGACTCGGTAGCGGCGCTGCATGCGGCGAGAACAGTAGCGATCCGGTCCGGAGCCCGGCCAACGGGGCTTTCCGGCGCGTCCGGCCTACCGCCCGGCTGGACTCCCACCGTCGCAGGTGGGTACACCTTCCCGAGTGCCCCCCGCCTCGCAGCGTCGTTCGGACCTCCGGCTGGTGCTCGGGGCCACGGTCGGCATCGTCCTCGGCGGCGTGATCATCGCCGCCGCGATTCTCGCCATCACCTCCGGCGGCGGCGTGCCCAACGTCCGCAAGCCACTGCCGTTCGGGCTCGCGTCCGACATCCGGGAGAAGGTCCGTGAGGGCGGACCCGTCAACTTCCCGGGCCTGAGCGGCGACGACGGCTTCTGGGTCGCGATCGAGCACCACCGGCTCGTGCCCCTCCTCGTACGTCAGCCCGCACCGGCGTCGTGCACACTGCGCTGGCGCGGGTCGCTCGACACGTTCACCTGCGACGGCGCGCCCGTCACCACCGAGCACCTGAGCCGCTACCGCAGCTTCGTCCAGGCCACCGGAGCCACGAAGGGCCTCTACATGGTGGAGCTGAAGCGGGTGCTCCCACCCCCGGCGGGCCCGCCCGACGGCTGAGAATCAGAGCTTCTCGAGCGGCGCCCAGGCGAGGAGCAGGGTCTTCTCACCCGCGTCGCGGAAGCGCACAGTGGCTTCGGCCTTGTCGCCGTCGCCGCGAATCTCGACGATCACACCCTCGCCGAACTTCTCGTGCGCGACATCGTCGCCGATCCGCAGCCCGATCGACTCCGCGCCGCGGGCACCGGTCGGCTCGCGGGACTGGCGGAGCGCGGCCGCCGCGACCTCGTCACGGTGCCCGCCGATCCCCCCGCGTGACGGTACGCGCCCCTGGGCGCGGACCAGCTCCTCGGGGATCTCGGCGAGGAACCGGCTCGGTGGGTAGTAGTCGGTGGAGCCGAAGAGCTGCCGGCTCCACGCGTGGGTCAGATAGAGCCGTTGCTCGGCCCGGGTGATGCCGACGTAGCAGAGCCGGCGCTCCTCCTCGAGCTCCTCGGGGTCCCCCACCGATCGCATGTGCGGGAAGATGCCGTCCTCCATGCCGGTGAGGAACACGGCGGGGAACTCGAGTCCCTTCGCCGTGTGCAGCGTCATGAGCGTCACCACCGATTCCTGGTCGGGAGTCTCGTCCATGTCGGTCACGAGCGAGACCGCCTCCAGGAACGCCTGGACCCGGGCCACACCGCTCGGCGGGTCGGCCCCCTCGACGCCCGCGATCGCGGCCAGCCCGGACAGGTCGCCGCCACCCAGCTGGTCGTCGAACTCGCGCGCCACGCCGACGAGCTCGCCGAGGTTCTCGATCCGGCCCTGCGCCTCGATGGTGCGGTCAGCCTCGAGCTCGGCGAGATAGCCCGTGCGGTCGAGCATCGCCTCGACGACCCCGGCGACGCCCACCTCGTCCGCGGTCGCCTCGAGCTCCTCCATCACCTCGAGCAGGTCCTTGATGCCGCCGAGCGCCCGACCGGTGACCCCGGCTGCCGCCGCCTCGCGCAGCGCCTCGCGGAAGACGACCCCGGCACCCTGGGCGTAGGACTCGACCTTGCGGACCGAGGTGTCGCCGACGCCACGCTTGGGAACGTTGACGATGCGCTTCCAGCCGACCTCGTCGTCGGGGTTCACGAGCGCGCGCAGGTACGCCAGCGCGTCCTTGATCTCGCGCCGGTCGTAGAACTTCGTCCCGCCGACGATCCGGTACGGCAGCCCGGCGCGCACGAACGACTCCTCGATCACGCGGCTCTGGGCGTTGGTGCGGTAGAAGATCGCGACGTCGCCGTACCGGAGATGCTCGACGTCCACCAGCCGATCGATCTCACCGACGATGAACGAGGCCTCGTCGTGCTCGTCCTCCGCGTGGTAGCGGGTGATCAGCTCACCACCGACCTGCTCGGTCCAGAGGTGCTTCGGCCGGCGCGACGCGTTGTTCGCGATGACCGCGTTGGCCGCGTCGAGGATCGTCTGCGACGAGCGGTAGTTCTGGTCGAGGATGATGATCGACGCCTCGGGGAACTCCTCCTCGAAGCGCATCAGGTTGCGATGGTCCGCCCCCCGGAAGCGGTAGACCGACTGATCAGTGTCTCCGACCACCATCACGTTGCGGTGCTCCCGGGAGAGCAGCCGCACCAGCTCCCACTGGGCGATGTTGGTGTCCTGGAACTCGTCGACGAGGACGTGACCGAAGCGGTGCCGCCACCGGTCGAGCGCGTCGGGGTGCTCGCGGAAGAGGCGCACCACGAGCAGCAGGAGGTCGTCGAAGTCCGCGGCCGAAGCCTCGAGGAGGCGTCGCTGGTACTCGGTGTAGACCTCGGCGATCCGCACCTCGGGTTGGGTCATCGCCTTGGCCTGGGCCTCCTCGGGCCCGATCAGCTCGTTCTTCAGCGCGGAGATCGCGTGGTGGATCCGGCGGGGCGGGAACCGCTTCGGATCCAGGTTCAGGTCCCGACGCACGTAGTCCACGAGCCGTACCGCGTCGGACTCGTCATAGATCGAGAACGACGTGCGGTAGCCGAGCAGTCCGACGTCCCGCCGCAGGATGCGCGCACACGCGGAATGGAACGTCGACACCCACATCTTCCGGGCCACGGGCCCGACGAGGTCCGCGACGCGTTCCTTCATCTCGCCGGCGGCCTTGTTGGTGAAGGTGATCGCCAACAGCTCGAACGGCGAGACGCCACGGTCGGCGACGAGGTACGCGACGCGGTGGGTCAGCAACCGCGTCTTGCCCGAGCCCGCCCCCGCGACGACGAGCACCGGACCGTCGGGTGCCGTGACGGCATCGCGCTGGACGGGGTTGAGGCCCTCGAGGAGATCCGCCGCGCTCATCGAGCGCATCGTACAGGTGTTCGGGTCAGCGCTCCGATCCCGACTCGGGATCGAGACGGAGCTCCTGGGTCGGCGGGCCCACGTCGGTCTTGCGGAACGCGCGGAGCAGCCGGGTGCCGTCCTCGTTGAGGGTCACCGTGAACGCACCGGTCGCGTCGTCGATCTCGAGCGCGAAGTACGGCTCCCAGTCGGTGTCGAGCGCGGGCGCGTCGACGTCGGCATCCGGCGGCAGGCGACGGAACCGACGGCGCTCCCGGTCGAAGAGCCAGAGGCTGTGGGCAGACTCGATCCGTTCCACGAAGCCGGTCAACCTACCGGCTCAGGCCTCCAGCGCAAGGGTCACGGGCCCGTCGTTCACCAGCTCGACCGCCATGTGCGCCCGAAATCGCCCGGTCGCGACCGGCACGCCCTGGTCGGCCAGGGCGCCCGCGAACGCCGCCACCAGCGGTTCTGCGACCTCCGGGGCGGCCGCATCACCCCAGGAGGGCCGCCGGCCCTTCCGCGTGTCCCCGTAGAGGGTGAACTGGGACACGACGAGCGCCGCGCCGCCGGTCTCCAGCAGCGAGCGGTCCATCCGGCCGGAGGCGTCGTCGAAGATCCGCAGGTTGGCGACCCGTCCGGCCAACCGGACTGCGACCGCGGCGTCGTCGTCGTGGGTGACCCCGACCAGGACCAGCAGTCCCGCGTCGATGGCACCCACGACCTCGTCCTCGACGCGCACCGACGCGCTCGACACGCGCTGTACCACGGCCCGCATCCGGGCGACGGTAGTGCCCGGCGCCGCGGTCGGACGACGCGGACGCGCTCGGCAGGACCCTCACTCCCACTCGCCGGTCATGGTCGTGCTCGATCGGGAAACAACCTCGCCTCCGGCTCGGGTTTCCCTCACTCCCACTCGCCGGTCATGGTCGTGCTCGATCGGGAAACAACCTCGCCTCCGGCTCGGGTTTCCCTCACTCCCACTCGATGGTCCCGGGGGGCTTGGAGGTGATGTCGTAGGCCACGCGGTTCACGCCGGGGACCTCGTTGATCACCCGCGACGAGATCCGCTCGAGGACGTCGTAGGGAATCCGCGCCCAATCGGCGGTCATCGCGTCGTCGCTCGTGACCGCCCGCAGGATGACCGGGTAGGCGTAGGTACGGTCGTCGCCCTGCACGCCGACGGTCCGTACCGCCGGCAGCACCGCGAAGCTCTGCCAGATCTCGCGGTACAGCCCGGCGCGGCGGATCTCCTCGACGACGATGGCATCCGCCTGCTGGAGGATGTCGACCCGCTCGGGCGTGATCGTCCCGATGATGCGCACCCCGAGGCCGGGACCGGGGAACGGCTGGCGCCAGACGATCTCCTCGGGCAGGCCGAGCTCCTCGCCCACGGCCCGCACCTCGTCCTTGAACAGGTGGCGCAGCGGCTCGACCAGCTCGAAGTTCATGTCGTCGGGCAACCCGCCGACGTTGTGGTGGCTCTTGATGACCGCGTTCTCGCCGCCACCCGACTCGACGATGTCGGGATAGAGGGTGCCCTGCACGAGGAAGGCGGCGTCGTCGAGGTCGCGCGCCACCTCCTCGAAGACGCGGATGAACGTCTCGCCGATGATCTTGCGCTTGCGCTCCGGCTCGACGACGTCGTCGAGTGCGGCGAGGAAGCGGTCCCCGGCCTTCACGTGGATCAGATCCACGTGGAACTGGCGGCGGAACGTCTCCTCCACCTGCGCGGCCTCGTTGAGGCGCAGCAGGCCCGTGTCCACGAACACACACGTGAGCTGGTCGCCGATCGCCTTGTGCACGATCGCGGCCGCGACGGCGGAGTCGACCCCGCCGGAGAGCCCGCAGATGACCCGCTCGCCGCCGACCTGGGCCTGGATCTCCGCGACGGCCTCCTCGATGATCGAGACGTTCGTCCACGTCGGCCGGCACTCGGCGACGTCGTAGAGAAAGCCCTTGAGGATGTCCTGGCCGTGCTCGGTGTGGGCGACCTCGGGGTGGAACTGCACGCCGTAGACCCGCCGGGCCGGGTCGCCGAAGGCGGCCGCCGGGGTGTCGGGAGTCGCGGCGAGGACCACCGCGTCGGTCGGGGCGTCGGTGATGGTGTCGAAGTGGCTCATCCACACCGGCTGGCCGACGGGCTGCTCCCGGAAGAGCGGTCCGGCGTGGGCGACGGTCAGCTCGGTCCGCCCGTACTCGCCGCGCCCGGTCTTGGCCACGGTGCCACCGAGGTCCCGCGCGAGCAGCTGCGCGCCGTAGCAGATGCCCAGGAGCGGGATGCCCGACGTGTAGATCGCCGGATCCACCGACGGCGCGCCGTCGACGTGGACCGACGCGGGACCACCGCTCAGGATGATGGCCTTGGGCCCCATCGCCAGCATCTCGGCGAAGGGCATCGAGCGGGGCACGATCTCGGAATAGACGTGCGCTTCGCGCACCCGGCGCGCGATCAGCTGCGCGTACTGGGCCCCCAGGTCCACCACCAGCACCTTGTCGTGCTGCTGGTCCTTCATGGTCACCGTCCCATGCCGATGCCCTGCGCGCGCTGGAGGGCCTTGCCCTCCGTCTGCAGCGAGGGCGCGACCATGACCTCGGCCTTCTGGAACTCCTTGACCGTCTCGTAGCCCGTCGTGGCCATCGACGTGCGCAGCGCGCCGAACAGGTTCAGGGTGCCGTCGTTCTCGTGCGCGGGCCCGATGAGGATCTCCTCGAGCGTCCCCTTCTGCCCCGCGTAGACGCGGGCACCCCGCGGCAGCGAGGGATGGAACGTCGCCATGCCCCAGTGGTAGCCGCGACCCGGCGCCTCGTACGCGCCCGCGAGCGGCGAACCGATCATGACCGCGTCGGCACCGCAGGCGATCGCCTTGGCGACGTCCCCGCCGGTGCGCATCCCGCCGTCGGCGATGACGTGCACGTAGACCCCGGTCTCGTCCAGGTGGCGGATCCGGGCTCCGGCGGCGTCCGCGATCGCGGTGGCCTGCGGGACCCCGATGCCGAGCACGCCGCGCGACGTGCACGCATGACCCGGTCCGACCCCGACGAGGATCCCGACCGCACCGGTGCGCATGAGATGCAGCGCAGTGCTGTAGGAGGCGCACCCACCGACGATCACCGGGATCTCGAACTCGCGGATGAACTTCTTCAGGTTGAGCGGGTGGCGGGCCGGGTCCTTCGACACGTGCTCGGCCGACACCACGGTGCCCTGCACGACGAGGATGTCGAGCTCGGCTTCGAGGACCGCGGCCGAGTACTGCTCGACGCGCTGGGGCGTGAGCGACGCGCAGGCGCGCACGCCGGCGTCCTTGATCTCGCGGATGCGCTTGCCGATGAGCTCGTCCTTCATCGGCTCCTGGTAGAGCTCCTGCATCCGGCGCGTGGCCTTCTCCGGATCGAGCGACGCGATCTCGTCGAACACGGAATCGGTGTCCTCGTAGCGGGTCCAGAGCCCTTCGAGGTTCAGGCAGGCGACACCACCGAGCCGGCCGACCTCGATCGCGGTCTTGGGCGAGACGACGCCGTCCATCGCGGACGCGACGAGCGGGAGCTCGAACTTGAACGCGTCGACCTCCCAGGAGATGTCGATGTCCTCGGGATCCCGTGTCCGGCGACTGGGCACGATGGCGATGTCGTCGAACCCGTACGCCCGCCGGCCCGACTTCCCGATCCCGATCTCGACTTCCACCAGCTGGCTCCCGTCGTTCCTACTCCGCCAAGTCCGGGCCCTTGCGAGACGCACCCGAATCGTTCAGCCTAGTAGCCCTCTCGAGGGCCCTCCCGGGTCCTGGACCCGCCGGCGGGGGTCAGTCGCCGGCGGTGATCGCGGTGAGGAAGCGGGTCAGGATCCGGGCCGTCGCGCCCCAGACCGTCTCGCCCGCGAGCTCGAAGAAGGTCATCGACCGGTACTCGCCCCAGAGGTCCCACAGCTCCTCCCGGTAGGTGTCGGGGTGGAGCAGCTCCGAGACAGGGACCCCGAAGGCGTCGACGACCTCCACCGGGTGGGGTCGCAGCACCGGGGCCGCGCCGAGCGCGCCGACGAACGGCGTGATGGTGAAGGCCGAGGCCACGGTCGCGATCGTGTCCAGCTCGGCCACGACCTCGACCGCATCCGGTTCGATGCCGACCTCCTCGTCCGCCTCGCGCAGTGCCGTCGCGGTCAGGCTGGGGTCGTCGGGATCCCGCTTGCCACCCGGGAAGGCGATCTCCCCCTGGTGCGAGGCCATGGTCTCGGGTCGCTTCGTGAGCACGACGTTGGTTTCGCCGTCGCGCTCGTAGACCGCGACGAGGACCGCGGCCTCACGCGCGTCGGGCACGTTGAACGGGGGCGGGACCGGGACGCGCGCGCGGACGAGCCGCGACCGTGCGAGCGCGAGGGGGACCGCACGCTCATTGGCGGGGAGGCCGGACCACGGCGCGGCCGCGCCCGGGCGCACCCCCTGCGGCCGGGGGATCCGCTGCTGTCCTCCGCGCCCGACCATCGGGCGCACCCTACCGAGCCGCGGTCGCCACCTCTCCCTCTCCAGTTCCGGGGTGCAGCCCGGGACCTGCGCGTGGGCTCACGCGACGAGGGCGGGCACCGCAGCTGCGGTGCCCGCCCATCGCCGAGGAACCTGGATCAGGTCAGGGACATGTTCGGCTCACCGAGCGAGTTCTTCCCGGTGCCGTGGGTGCAGGTGCCACCCCGGATGTTGCCGCCGTTGTAGGCCTGGCGGAGGCAGTTCCGCAGGGCGAGCTGACCCCAGTAGTTCGGGTGCAGGTCCTCCTGGAGCTGGTACGGACCGAAGATCGTGCTGGTGGTCCGGATCTGGTTCTGCCATTCGGTCTTGTCCGGGGCGTTGGACTGGGTCCAGTTCGAGACCCCGACTTCCTCGAGCAGGCCGACGCCCTGCTCACAGAGCCGGCGCCCGTTGAACGCCGAGGCGTCGTTCTGGATCACGTAGTTCGAGAGCCCGGACTGCGCGGCACCGTTGGTCAGCGCCTGGTTCATCTTCACGATGGCGGTGTTGTTCGCCCAGTCGGCGTCCTTGTTCCACACGCCGCAACCGCCGGTGCTCTGACGGGTCCAGCCGTTCTGGCTGTAGCGGAAACCCGAACCGAGCGGGATCGGCGACACGTAGGTCTGGACGATGATCTTGTACTGGCTGTCCGAGTACCCCGCGTTCACCATCGCCTGGTGAATGTTCAGGATCGCGCCCTTGACCTCGTTGGTCCGGGCCGTGACCGCGCTGGACGTGAACCGGGACTTGATGCTCGAGTCGTCGTAGCAGTAGTTCTTCCACCACGACGGCGAGGTGAGCCAATCGGTCACGCACTGCTGCGCGATGTCGGCGAAGCCGTAGTTGTTCGCGCCGATCAGCAGCGGGATGGCCTTGACGTTGTGCGTCGTCGCGAACTCCTGGAGCATCTGGGCCTGGCCCTTGTATCCACCGGAGTTGTAGAAGTCGAGACCGGGCTTGAAGTCACCCGAGCCCGGCGTCTGGGTGTAGGTCCGTGCTCCCGAGCACGCGAGGTTCAGCGAGCTGACTCCGCCACCGATGTGGACCATCGCCGACTCCGAGCGGTGACATCCGGGAATCGTCTCCGCGGTGTGCGACGCGTTGTCGTAATAGGTGTCCGCGCCCCCGCGTCGACGTGCGACGAGCTGTTGTTGGTGTTGCCGGCCCAACGGCCGGCCTCACCGGAGATGGCCGAGTCTCCGACCGAGACGACCCACGGGTTGCCGACGCCGGGTCCGTCGGCGTGTGCGGTGCCCGGCACCGCCGCGACGAGCCCGGACGTGACGAGCGCCCCGGCGATGGCGAGCGCGCGGACGCGCCTGAAGTGTTGCCCCACGATGATTCCCCCTAGCTGTCGGGCGGACGCCCGAGTGAGGTGAGTCTGACGATTCGCGGTCGCGGTGACAAGCATCTCCGAGGTTTCGGAGATGCGTCCCGCGGAGCGTGTCGGGCGCACCACTCGACGCGTTGAGGGCGACGCGCGACCATCACGCGATGACCGACCCGGTGTTCACCCTGGAGACCCATCCCGTCCACCTCGACGGGGGAACCGGCATCGTCCGACTGGAGCGCTTCGACGGCACGCCCGAGTGGTACGAGCGCTACGGGGCGGACCATCTCGCGGCGAGTGACGACGGCCGGCTCGTGACGATGCACTCGTTCGACCGGTCGTGGGACACGTGGGAGATGCACCCACGCGGCGCGGAGCTCGTCGTCTGTGTGCAGGGCGCGATCGTGCTGCACCAGGAGATCGACGGTGAGGTGACGACGGTCGAGCTCGCGACCGGCGAGGCGGTCGTGAACCCGCCGGGTGCGTGGCACACGGCCGATGTCACCGGCCCGTGCACGGCCCTGTTCGTCACCGCCGGCGCCGGGACCCAGATCCGCCCTCGCTGAAGCCCCTCCGCGCAGGCCCCCTCGCGCCGTCGGGCAGAATGCCGGTCGGACGCCAAGGGGGCATCGAGATGACGGACTGGAACTTCGCAACGTGCTGGGAGGCGATCACGGACGGTCAGCCCGGTCGCCTCGCCCTCGCGCAGGGCGACCGCCACCGAACGTGGTCCGAGTGGGAGGACCGCTCGGCCCGGCTCGCGTCGGCGTTCACCGAGCTCGGACTGGCCGCGGACGGCAAGGTCGCGAGCTACCTCTACAACTCCATCGAGTACCTCGAAGGGGTCTTCGCCACCTGGAAGTGCCGCAGCGCGCCGGTGAATGTGAACTACCGCTACCTCGAGGGCGAGCTGCGGTACCTGCTCGAGAACTCCGACGCCGAGATCCTCCTGTTCCATGGTGTCCTCGGCGAGCACGTGGCCAAGGTGTGGCGCGACGTCCCCGCGCTCAAGGCCATCGTGCAGGTCGACGACGGCCACCCGCTCGTGGAGGGCGCGCACCGGTACGAGGACCTGATCGCCGGGCACGAGCCCGCCGCGCGCGTCGAGAAGTCCGGCGACGACCTCTACATCCTCTACACCGGCGGCACCACCGGCATGCCCAAGGGCGTCATGTGGCGCAACGAGGACCTCTTCGAGACGCTCGTGCCGTCGGTGCTCGGGCTGCTCGGCGCGGTGCCCCCCACGTCACCCGAGGAATGCGCGCGCGTCGCCGCGGAGATCGCGGCCAACGGGCGGACCCCCGTGCACCTACCCGCGTCGCCGCTGATGCACGGCACCGGATTCATGAGCTCGCTCCAGGCGCTCACCGCGGGCGGTGCGATCGTCACGCTCGAGTCGCGCAGCTTCGACGCCCACGAGCTGTGGAAGGCGGTCGAGGACGAGCACGTGACACAGATGGCGATCGTCGGCGACGCATTCGGCAAGCCGATGGTCCGGGCCCTCGAGGAGGCCGAGACCGACAACGCCCCGTACGACCTCTCCTCCCTCGGGCTGATCATCAGCTCCGGCGTGATGTGGACCGCCGAGGTGAAGCAGGCCCTCATGGAGCGCGGCCAGTTCCTATGCCTTGACTCACTGGGCTCGAGCGAGGGCGTGGGCTTCGCGCAGCAGATCAGCGCGCCGGGCATGGAGGCCACCACGGCCAAGTTCTCGATCGGCGGCCACGCCAAGGTGTTGACCGAGGACGGTCGGGAGATCGATCCTGGCTCGGACGAGCGGGGGCTCCTCGCGCTCGGCGGCCCGATCCCGCTCGGCTACTACAAGGACCCCGACAAATCCGCGGCCACCTTCCGGGTGTTCGACGGCAAGCGCTACTCCATCCCGGGGGACTGGGCGAAGGTCGCGGCCGACGGCACAATCGAGCTGCTCGGCCGGGGCAGCGTGTCGATCAACTCCGGCGGCGAGAAGATCTTCCCCGAGGAGGTCGAGGAAGCGGTGAAGCTGCACCCCGCGGTCGCCGACGCGATCGTCGTCGGCGTGCCCGACGAGAAGTTCGGCGAGGCGATCACCGCGCTCGTGTCACTCCGACCGGGCGAGGCGGCGACGCCGGAGGAGATCGTCGGCGTCGTGCGCGACAACATCTCCACGTTCAAGGCCCCGCGACACGTCGTCTTCGTCGACGAGGTGACGCGGGGCCCGAACGGCAAGGCCGACTATGCCTGGGCCAAGCAGATTGCGGTCGATCGGGTCGTCTAAGCCTGACAGCCCTTGGGCCCGGCCTGGTCGGGTACGTCGCCGGTGTTGATGCGCGAGGGCGCAGCACCGGCAAGGTCCCAGTACTTCGGCAGGTGACGCAACGTCTGCCCGTCGCCGTTCCCGACCAGATCGCCGATCCCGCCCGGGTCCGCATCGTTGGCCGACCGGTAGGCCTCGACGGCCGCCTCGACGGAGCTGCGCTCGGTCAGGCAGGCCTTGACCTTGGCATCGGTCTCGGTCCCACCGACGGCGAAGACCACCACCGCGGCGAGGATGCCGAGGATGACGATCACCACCAGCAGTTCCACGAGGGTGAAGCCCTTCTCGAGCAGGGTCTTGTCTTGGCGCTTCTCGCGCAGGTGGTGCAGCACGGGTATCGGTGTCCTTGTGTGTCCCCGGCCCCGGATGCTCCGGAGCGCTCCCAACCGTCCGGTGGTCACCGGCACAGCCCGGCGAACGTAGCGAGAACTCCCCGGTCTTGGGTAGGCCGGAAGCCCCGAAAGGCCGGAATTGGTTCGGGGGACCCATCCGGTGCGCCACGCTGCGCGCGCGGGCGTGACTCGACGAGAATGGGCGCATGACCACGGGCCCCGTCGACCTCAGCGCGATCGAGCAGTACCTCGCGGTGCTGGCGCTCCACAACGCCACCGACCTCCACCTCACCGTCGGGGCACCGCCGCTGCTGCGCATCGACGGCAAGCTCGCTCCCATCGACGAGCCGCCGCTCGACGCGGAGCACGTGGACCGCCTCGTGCTCGGCCTGCTCGACCCGGAGCTGGCCGAGCGCTACCACCGCGAGAAGGAGATCGACTTCTCGTTCTCGTGGCGCGACGAGATCCGCTTCCGCGCCAACGTGTTCCGCCAGCAGGGCACCACCGCGCTCGCGTTGCGGGCGATCCCGTACGAGATCCCGACCTTCGCCGAGCTGGGCCTGCCCCCGATCCTCGAGTACTTCGCGGGCCTGCCCCAGGGACTGCTCCTCGTGACCGGTCCGACCGGCTCCGGCAAGTCCACGACCCAGGCGTCGGTCATCGACTTCATCAACCGCACGCGCGAGTGCCACATCCTGACGATCGAGGACCCGATCGAGTACGTGCACGTGCACCGGCGCGCCGCGGTGAACCAGCGCGAGGTGGGCGTGGACACCGACTCGTTCGAGCGCGCGCTGCGCAGCGCGCTCCGCGAGGATCCCGACGTCATGCTCGTGGGCGAGATGCGTGACGCCGAGACGATGCAGTTCGCGCTCACCATCGCCGAGACCGGCCACCTCGTCTTCGCCACGCTGCACACCAACGACGCCGCCACCGCACTCGACCGCATCGTCGATGTGTTCCCGGCCGACCGCCAGGCCCAGATCCGGGTGCAGCTCGCGGCCGCGCTGTGCGGCGTGGTGAGCCAGCGGCTCATCCCGCGTGTCGGCGGTGGGATGGTGGCCGCGTTCGAGGTGATCGTGGCCACCAACCCGATCCGCAACCTCGTGCGCGACGGCAAGACCCACCAGCTGCGCAACATCGTGGCCACCAACATGCGCGACGGCATGCAGACGATGGAGTCCGCCCTCAACGCGCTCGTGGAGGACGGCGTGATCACCTACGACGACGCCGTCGACCGCAGCCTGTACCCCAAGGAGATCCGGCCGCCGAGCTGGGGTGCCGCCTCGGCGGGATGACCGGGGGGGTCAGCCCTTGAGGGTGCTGTTGCCCTGGAAGATCCCGTACATGGCCGAGACCAGGGCCACGGCGACGAACCCGACGATCACGCCCATGACCACGATGACGGCCGGCTCGGCGAGCGCGGTGAGTCGGGCGAGCTTGTAGTCCAGCTCCTTGGCGAAGAAGTCGGCCGCGGCCTCCATCTGCTGATCGAGCGTGCCCGTCTCCTCGCCCACCCGCATCATCTGAGTGGCGGCCGGCGGGAACAGCCCGGTGGCCACGATCGGCCGGGCCATGCCCTCACCCTCGAGCATCGCGTCACGTACGTCCTCGAGTGCCGCCGCGTACACCTGGTTGTTGGCGCTGTCGATCGCGGCCTGCATCGCCTCGGGCAGTGGCACCCCCGCGTGCATCATCGCCGCGATGATCCGGCAGAACCGCTCGATGAGGGTGTACTGCGCCACCTCGCCGAGCACCGGGAGCCGCAGGACCATCCGGTCGCGCGCCAGGCGCCCGCGCGGGCTCCGGTTCGCGCGCAGTGAGGCGAGCACGATCACGAGGACCGCGAGCGCCAACACCCACCACCAGTCCTCGAGGAAGCCCGCGATGTCGAGCAGCACCTTGGTCACGGTGGGCAGCTCGGCGTCGAACTCCTTGAAGAAGTCGATGAACTTCGGCAGCACGTACGAGACGAGGATCACCACCGTCACGATCGACATCACGAAGATCACCAGCGGGTACGTCAGCGCGGAGCGGACCTTCTGGCGTGCCTCCATGTCGCGCTCGATGTAGCTGGAGAGCTGCTCGAGCACGGTGTCGAGCCGACCGGTGATCTCGGCCGAGCGCAGGATCCCGATGTAGTACGGGGGGAAGACGTCGCGGTGGCGGTCCAGCGCGTCCGAGAACGGCACGCCCACCTGGATGAGCTCGGCGGTCTCGGTGATGATCTCCTGGAGCCGCGTGTTGGAGGCGGTCTCGCGCACCGTCTCGAGCGCCTCCACCAGCGGGATGCCGGCCCGCACGAACGCGGCGACCTGGCGCGAGAAGTGCATGATGTCCGAGCGCGGCACCTTGCGCGGTGTGATCTCGATCTCGGTGAACTTGCGTTGCCGGCGGATCTTCTTGACGTCGAGCTGCTGTGCGAGCAGCTCGTTGCGCAGGCTGTCGGCGTTCACCGCCTCGGCCTTGGCGCGCACCTTGGAGCCTTCGGGCGTCACCGCCACGTACCGGAATCCGGTCACGATGCGCCCTTCAGACCACGTAGAGGGTGCGGAGCACCTCGTCGATGGTGGTCACGTCCCGCTCGACCAGGCGCAGCGCCTCGGTCTGGAGCGGCACCATGCCCTCGGAGACCGCGAGGTCCCGCAGCTCCTGGTACGTGGGCTCGTTGACCACCAGCTGCTTCATCGCGTCGCTCACCGGCAGCAGCTCGTAGACCCCGATGCGGCCCTGGTAGCCGGTCTCGGCGCAGAAGACGCAGCCGTCGCCCCGGAAGAACTCGGCCTTCGGCGCCATCCCCGCCTTGTCCCAGAGCGCGAGCTCGTCGGGCGTGGGCTCGTACGGGGCCTTGCACTCGGGACAGACCCGGCGCACCAGCCGCTGGCCGACGACACCGAGCACCGAGGAGGAGATGAGGAACGACTCGATGCCCATGTCGAGGAAGCGGTGGAGCGCAGCCACCGAGTCGGTCGCGTGGAGCGACGAGAGCACGAGGTGGCCGGTGAGCGCGGATTGCACCGCGATGCGGGCGGTCTCGACGTCGCGGATCTCGCCCACGAGAATCGCGTCCGGGTCCTGGCGCAGGATCGAACGGAGACCACCGGCGAAGGTGATCCCGGCCTGCTCGTTGATCTGGATCTGGTTGACCGTGGGGAACACGTACTCGACCGGGTCCTCCACGGTCATGACGTTGATCTCCTCGCGGTTGATCTGGGTCAGCGAGGCGTACAGCGTGGTGGTCTTGCCCGAACCGGTCGGGCCGGCGCAGATGACCATGCCGTAGGGCGAGCGGGTGAGTCCCTCGAAGATCTTGAGCGTCTCGGGCGGCATCCCGAGATCGGTGAGGCCGAACAGCGCGCGACGCTTGTCGAGGATTCGCATCACACACTTCTCGCCGTTCACCGTGGACGTGGTGGACACGCGCACGTCGAGCGGCACACCGTCGACCGTGGCCTCGAGCTGACCGTCCTGCGGGCGTCGCCGCTCGACGATGTTCATGTTGGCCATGACCTTGATGCGGCTGATCAGCGCGGGGCCCATGCCCGGTGGGAGGTGCAGCACCTCGTGCAGCGCACCGTCGATGCGGTTGCGGATCCGCACGCGGTCAGGCATCGGCTCGATGTGGACGTCCGACGCGCGCTCGCTCACCGCCTGCGAGAGCAGCAGGTTCACGACCTGCACGACGGGCGCCTTCTCGTCGACGCGCGCGGTGGTCTCCGCCTGACCCGCGAGCCGCTGCTCCTCACGCGCCTGGAACACGCGCACGTGCTCGTCGACGTTGGCGGTGGTGCGGTACGCGACGTCGATCGCCCGCTGGATCTCGCCGACGCCGCCCACGAAGAGCTTGGCCGGCTGGCGCAGGATCTCCCGCAGGCGCTCGGCGATCGTGGTGTCGCTCGGATCCGAGACCACGACGTCGTAGCCGTAGTCGGTGCGGCGCAACACCAGTGCGCCCCAGGCACGGGCGTTCGCCTCCGGCAGGACCGCGACGGCCGCCGGGTCGGGGAAGTCGTGGCGCAGGTCCACGACCTCGAGGCCGAACTGCTCGGCCAGCACCGCCGCGAGGTCACGCTCGCTGAGCACGCGCTTGGCCACCAGGTACTCGCCGAGCCGTTGGCCGGCGTCGGCCTGGCCGTCCAGCGCGCCGACGAGCTGCTCGGCGGTGAGCACGCCCTGGCCGACGAGGATCTCGCCGAGCATCTTCGCGTTGCGCGTCTGGGCCGCGGCGACCGCGGCCGACGTCTCCGGCTGGCCCGCCGCGGCCGCCGCCATCGCGGCGTTGATGCGGGCGTTGCGGGCCGCGACCTGGGCCTGCAGCGCCTCGATCGAGAGCGTGACCTGCTCGTCCACGCCGTCGCGATCGAGGAACTCGTCCTCGTCGACGTCGTCGATCTGGGCGTGCTCGACCGCGTCGACGTAGCGGGCGAGCTCGCCCGTGGCTTCCTTGCGGGGCTTCAACAGACCCACGAACTCTCCTCCGCCCGCCCTCGGCCCGTGGGCCGAATGATCCAAATGCGTCACGGAGCGTAGGGGTCGCGACCCGTGCTTCGCCAGAGGGACGCTGCCCCACGGTCGCGCTCCGCGACGAATCGTCCCGCCCGTGGACGCGACGAGGGCGGCGCCCGGAGGCGCCGCCCTCGTCCGAGAGATCCGCTGAGCGGTCCCTGACTACTTCTTCTTGCCCTTGGCCGCCGTGATCTTCGCCAGCACGTCGCGGCCCGCGAGGATGAGGAGGTCCTCACCGTCGACGGTGATCTCGGTGCCGCCGTACTTGGAGTACACGACCGTGTCGCCCACCGAGATGTCGAGCGGGATCAGCTCGCCGGAGGTCTCGGCCCGCCGGCCCGGTCCCACCGCGAGCACCTCGCCCTGCTGGGGCTTCTCCTTCGCGGTATCCGGGATCACGAGGCCGCTGACGGTGGTCTCCTCGGCCTCCGCGGTCCGCACGACGATGCGATCGTCCAGGGGTACGAGATTCATCGGTTGCCTCCTCGGCCGACCCCAACGGGTCGGGCGGTCTGTCGACGTTCAGGGGTCCGTCGTGGCACGGTGCGCACGGTCGGTCTTAGCACTCGGGGTACGGGAGTGCTAAGCGAAAGTAGCACTCGCCCCCCATGACTGCAAACTCGCGGCCGGAATCCGGCGGGCGGTGGATCAG
This sequence comes from uncultured Acidimicrobiia bacterium, assembly GCA_963801105.1. Lineage (GTDB taxonomy): Bacteria > Actinomycetota > Acidimicrobiia > IMCC26256 > JAENVU01 > JAENVU01. Next base: position 1,288,569 of record CAWDDH010000003.1, on the reverse strand, counting down.
ACCGGGCGGGTGGGCAGCACGAGGGACGGGGAAGCGCCGTCGTCGAGCGGGGTGGGACCGTCCGAGGCCAACCGCCACCATGCCGTCGCCGCGATCATCGCGGCGTTGTCCGTGCAGAGCTCCCGCGGCGGGACGAGCGCCCGCCGACCCGAGGCCGCCGCGAGCTCGGTCACCGCGGCCCGCAGCGCCGTATTGGCCGCCACCCCGCCGCCGATGACGAGCGTCCGGGCGTCGACCGCGTCGGCCGCCACGGCAAGCTTCTCGACGAGGACGTCGACGACCGCCGCCTGGAACGAGGCGGCGACGTCGGCCACGTTCGCGTCCGGGTTGCGCCGGACGTGGTGCAGCACCGCGGTCTTCAGGCCCGAGAAGGAGAAATCGAGGCCGTCGCCGCGCATGGGCCGGGGGAACCGGACCGAGCGCGGGTCGCCCTCGGCCGCGAGCCGGTCGATCACCGGGCCGCCCGGGTAGCCGAGCCCGAGGAGGCGCGCGACCTTGTCGAACGCCTCGCCCGCGGCGTCGTCGACGGTCTGGCCGAGGAGGCGGTAGTCCCCGTCGCCCGCGACCGCGACGAGGAGGGTGTGCCCACCCGAGACCAGCAGGACGGCGAGCGGTGTCGCAACGTCCGGATCCTGGAGCCAGGCCGCGTGCAGGTGACCTTCGAGGTGGTTCACGCCCACGTACGGAAGGTCGGTCGCGATCGCGATCGCCTTGCCCGCGCTCACCCCGACGAGCAACGCGCCCGCGAGCCCGGGGCCGTGACAGGCGGCGACGGCGTCGAGATCCGCGAACGCGAGACCGGCTTCGACCATCGCGTCGGCGATCACACCGTTCACCAGCTCGAGGTGCGCGCGGCTCGCGATCTCGGGCACGACCCCCCCGAAGCGCGCGTGCAGATCCACCTGGCTCCATACGACGCTCGAACGGATCATCCGGCCGTCGGCGACGACCGCAGCGGCCGTCTCGTCGCAGCTCGTCTCGATACCGAGGATGTTCACGCGGCCCCCTCCGCCGGTCCGGCACGCCGCTCGAGCCCGTCGAGGAGACGCGCGTAGTCGGGCGAATCGATGTCGCGCACCCACATGATCACGGCATCCTCCGGTGGGTGCGTGTAGTAGCCCGTGCGCACGCCCTCGGGCGTCATCCCGAATCGGCGGTACAGCGCCTGCGCCCCCCGCGCGCTGACGCGCACCTCGAGCGTCAGCGCCCGGTACCCGCGGTCGAGCGCCCCGCGCGTGAGCGCGACGAGGAGCCGGGTGGCGACGTGACGGCGCTGCCAGTCGGGATGGACGGCGATGGTGGTGACGTGCGCCTCGTCGGGGGCGAACATGATCCCTGCGTACCCGACCGTCGTACGCCCGGCGCGGGCGACGAGGTACAGGCGCGACGACGGCAGGGCGAGCTCGGACTGGAAGAGCGACTCCGTCCAGGGATGCGGGTAGACCGCACGCTCGATCCCCATCACCCCGCGGAGATGGCGACGCCGCAACGGCCCGACGGACAGGTCTCTCACGCGTTGGGCGCTCACCGCTGCTCCCACACGATCTCGGCGTCGCTCCGGCGGAGGTACAGGGGCAGCAGCTCGGTCGGGCGCGAGAACTCCTCGCGCTCGTAGCGCCCGGTCGCGAGCTCGACCAGCGCGGCCGGGCTCGGCGCAGCACCCGCAGCACCGACCAGCTCCACGTGCTCGAGCCCGGCGAAGGCCTCGGGATGGGCCAGCGCCCCGTCGCCGGCGACCAGCACGTCGGACCCCGCGGCGATGATCTCCGCCGCGATCGCGTCGGGCGCGCGCACGACGTACTCGCCGACGCGCTGCATCCCACCGGGGACCGGCAGGTAGCGCCCGGCGAACACCTCCTTGCGGCGGGCGTCGATCAGGGCGACGACTTCCCGGTGCGCGGCCCGCCACGGGTAGGCGACGAGGTCCAGGCTCGGGATGCCGACGATCGGGATCTCGAGCACCTGGGCGAGCGTCCGCGCCGTGGTCACGCCGACCCGGAGCCCGGTGTAGAGCCCGGGACCGATGCCGACCGAGACGAAGGCGAGCTGGTCGAGCGCGACCCCGGTCTCGCCGCTCAGGTAGCGGATCGCGGGCGCCAGCTCCTCGGCGTGGCGGCGGCCACCGTCGATCCGCACCTCGCCGAGCACCCGGCCGTCGCGCCCGAACGCGACGCCGACCTGCGCGGTCGCGGTGTCGATCGCCAGCGTCAGCACGCGGCCTCCGCCACCGACCGGACGGCGGCCTCGAGCGCGCTGTGCCGCCGGGTCCACGCCGCGCCGTACGGCTCGATGTCGATCAGGCGCGTGTCGTCGCCGCCGGCGTCGGCGTCGTCCGGATCGGGGAGACGGAGCACGACCTCGAGCCGGTCGGCCGGGAGCAGCTCGCGGACGCCTTCACCCCACTCGATCACCACCACGCCGTCGTCGAAGAGCTCGTCGAGGCCGAGGTCGATGGCCTCCTGGACGCGGTCGAGCCGGTACACGTCGAGGTGATGGACCGGGAGGTCACCGTCGTACTCGCGCACGATCGTGAAGGTCGGGCTCACCACCCGCTCGGTCACGCCGAGCGCGCCGATGATGCCCTTGGCCATCTCGGTCTTGCCCGTGCCGAGCTCGCCCGTGAGCATCACGACGTCGGCCGCGGCGAGGACCGACGCGATCGCGGCACCCACGGCACGGGTCGTCGCCGCGCTCGGCGAGCGCAGGTTCATCCCGCCGCCGCGAGCGTGCGGCGGATCACCACGAAATCGGCACGCGCCTGCGCGAGCGCGGCGCCACCGTTGCGCAGCACCGCCGACGGGTGGAGCGCGGGGATCAGGACCGTACCGTCGCGGAACGGGAAGGACTGACCGCGAAGCTTGGTGATGCCCACCTTGGTGTCGAGGAGAAGCTTGGTCGCGAAGTTCCCGAGCGTGACCACGACGCGCGGCGCGATGAGATCGAGTTGGGTCTCGAGGTATGGCCGACAGGTCTCGATCTCGATCGGTTGCGGGTCGCGGTTGCCGGGCGGGCGGCACTTCACCACGTTGGCGATGTACACGTCGGCGCGCGCGAGCCCGATCCCCTCGATCAACGACGTCAGCAACTTGCCGGCCCGACCGACGAAGGGCTCACCCGTTCGGTCCTCGTCCGCGCCCGGCCCCTCGCCCACGAACATCAGCGCCGCGTGCTCGTCACCGGTGCCGAACACGACCTGGGTCCGCGTCTCGGCGAGCGGGCACCTGGTGCACCCGAGCGCTTCGAGCCGCAGCGTCGCGAACGGCGACGACGTCGCCACGGACTAGCCCGCGGGAGCGGGCGCGGACGAGACGACGCCGCGCGTGGCGCCGGACGCGCCCTGCACCTCGTGGGCGAAGTCGATGATCAGTCGGTTCAGCACCTCGGTCCGCTCGAACATCAGCATGTGACCACCACCCTCGACGGGCACCAGGCGCGCGCCGGGGATCCGGGCCGCGATGCGCCGGGACTCCGCGATGGGGGTGAGCATGTCGGCGGTGCCACAGACCACGAGCGTCGGCCGGTCGATCTCGCCCAGCCGCTCGGTGAGGTTCAGCTGGCCGAGCGCCATCGTCGCGTCGCGACGGGTCTCGGGGCTCGTGGCCAGGATCATCTGGCGGGCCGCCTCCACGTGCGAGGGCGACGGGCTCCGCCCGAATCCCAGGCGGGCGAGCACGAACCCGAGGTCCTTCGCCCGCAGCACCCCCGAACCGTCGGGCAACCGCTCGGCCACCCAGGTGCTGATCTTCGCGAGGCGCGGGTTGGCCGCGAACGGGCTCCGGGACAGCGTCGAGAGCAGCACGATGCCCGCGACCCGCTCGCGGACGATGTCGGGATGATCGAGGCAGAACACCTGGGTGGCCATGCCCCCCATCGAGTGGCCGACGATCACGACGTCGGTCAGATCCAGCCCCTCGATCACCGACCGGACATCCGCGCCGAGCTGGTCGAGACCGTGGAGATCCGTCCCGAGCGTCGAGCTGCCGTGGCCGCGGTGGTCGAACGCGATCACCCGGAACCCGGCGGCTGCCAACGCACGGAGCTGCTTCGACCACGTCTGCACCGAGAGCGTCACGCCGTGGCTGAGGAGGATCGGTGGGCCGGAACCGGCCTCGATCACGTACAGCTCGCCGCCGTCGTGCGACGGCAGCCGCCACGCCGCGCTCGAACTCCACCTCGAGGCGCACGTCGCGGTCGGGATCGGGTGCCGCCCGCATCCGGCCGGCGGCGATGCGCTGGGCCGCGACCGCGGCCCCCGTGACCGCGCCGACGACCCCCACCGCGGCGCCGGCTCGTCTCCATCCGCTGCTCATGGGTACTCCCTCGGGACCCGCGGTCCGATGCCGCACACGATCTCATATCCGATCGTGCCGAGCCGCTCCGCCCAGTCCTCGGCGCGGATGCGCTCGTCGCCGTCGACGCCGATCAGCGTCACCGGGTCGCCGACCTCGACCGCGAGGTCGCCGACGTCGACCATCAGCTGGTCCATCGTCACCGTGCCCGCGATCGGGCAACGTCGACCCGCGATCAGAACATCGGCGCCGGTCGCGGCCAGGTTGCGCGGCACGCCGTCGGCGTACCCGATCGGCACGGTCGCGATGCGGGCGTCGCGGGGCAGCTCGTACCGGAGCCCGTACGACACGCGGTCGCCGGCTCGGAGGCCCTTGACGTGGGAGACCCGGGAGCGGAGCGCGAGCGCCGGGGCCAGGCCGAGATCAGCGCCGATCCCCGGCGCGGGCAGGACCCCGTACAGACCGATGCCGATGCGGACGAGGTCGAGGCGCGCCTCGGGGAACACGATCGCGGCCGCCGAGTTCGCCGCGTGCACCGGGTGGACGTCGATGCCGAGCTCGTCCAGGCTCCGGCGGGCGAGGGCGAACCGCTCGAGCTGCCCGGTCGTGTAGTCGCGCTCCGGCTCGTCGGCGACCGCCAGGTGCGTGCACACACCGGCGAGGCGCAGCTCGCGGTGGTCACGCAGGCGCTGCACCAGCGCCGGGACCTTGCCGACCGCGGCGCCGACCCGGTGCATGCCGGTGTCGATCTTCAGGTGGACGGGCAAGGGCTCGGCACCCTGGTCCGCGACGGCCTTGGCGAGGGCGTCGATCCCGGTCTCGGTGTAGACGACGGGGGTCAGCCGGCGCGCGACCACCTCGGCCGCGGCCTCGGGCGGCGGCTCGGAGAGCAGGAGCACGGTCACATCGACGTCGGCGTCGCGCAGCTCGACTCCCTCCTCGACGAGTGCCACGCCGAGCGCCGTCGCACCGGCGTCGACCGCAGCACGAGCGACGGGAACGGCGCCGTGCCCGTAGGCGTCGGCCTTGACGACGGCCATGACGTCGGCGGGCGCGACCAGCGCGCGCAGCACACCGACGTTGTGTCGGATCGCGTCGAGATCGATCTCGACCCGGGTCGGGCGGTACGCGCTCACGTGCTCCGCGCGAGGAATCGCACCAGGTCTCCCCGGGCCACGATGCCGACCGCCTTGGCGTCGGCGACGACGACCACGTGCGTGACGTCGCCCTCGTGCATCAGGGTGGCAGCGTCCTCGATCGTCGCGTCGGATCCGAGCTGGGGGAAGTTCGGCTCCATGATGTCGCGCACCGTCGCGCCGACGGCCTTGCGGAGCTCCTCGTCGTAGCGTCGGATCGCCCCCGGGAGGGTGAAGTCCACGCCCAGGACGGCGATGGTCGTCGGCGCGTGGAGCCGGGCCTCGGTGAAGAGGAGGTCTTCGTCCCGCAGTAGGCCGATCACGGTCCCGTCGTCGCCGAGTACCGGGGCCGCTCCGATGTTGTGCTCGGCCAGGACGTCCGCAGCCTCCGCGATGGTTTGGCCCGCACGCAGCGTCACGACCTCGGTGGTCATCACCGAGCGGAGCGGGGTGGACGAGGGCATGCGGACCTCCGGGCTCAGTCGAGCTGGCGCAGCGCGGCGCTCGCCAGCGCGGGCAGGTCGCCCGCGACGAGCCCAGTATGCCCGGCCCGATCGGCCGCCCGGCCATGCACGAACGCGGCCGCCGCGGCGGCTTCGGGAGGATTCACACCTCTCGCGCAGAATGCGGCGATCATCCCCCCGAGGACGTCGCCGCTGCCTGCGGTCGCGAGATCGGGTCCCCCGGTCGGGTTGAGCCGCACCCGATCGTCGGGCGCCGCGACCACCGTGGTCGGCCCCTTGAGCAGCAGCACCGCGCCGGTGTCCCGCGCGAGCGAGCGAGCCGACTCGATGCGATCCGGCGCCGGCGGCGCGCCCGTGAGACGCGCGAACTCGCCGTCGTGAGGGGTCAGCACGGTCGGAGCGGCGCGCGCCCGGAGCGGCGCGCGGTCCTCTCCGAGCGCGATCAACGCGTCGGCATCCACGACGAGCGGCACGGGGATCCGCGCGACGAGCGCGCGCACGGCTTCGGTGGTCGCGTCGTGCCGGCCCAGTCCCGGTCCGAGCACCACCGCACCGAAGCGCTCGGACCGCGTGACGATGTCGTCGACGGCGTCCGGTGCGAGCGCGCCGTCGTCGTCGGCGACCTCCACCGTGATGATCTCGGTCCCGGACGCGCGGACCGCGCCGTCGCCCGGGAGCGCCGCCCACACGATGCCGGCTCCGAGATGCGCCGCGGCGCGGGCCGCGAGCATCGGTGCGCCGGTCATGCCCGCACTGCCCCCGACGACCAGCACGCCCGACCGCCACTTGTGGGTCGTGACCGGCCGGGGCGGGACCCACGCGAGGACGTCGTCGGCCTCCACGACCGCGACGCGCCGCGGATCCTCACCGAGATCGATGCCGATGTCGGCGACCGTCACGGCACCGGCGAGCGCACGGCCCGGGTGGAACCAGAGGCCAGGCTTGGGCGCGGCGAAGGTGACCGTGTGGTCGGCGACGACGGCGGTCGACGGGACTGCGCCGGTCGCGCCGTCGACGCCCGACGGGATGTCGACGGCCACGACGATCGCGTCACTCTCGTTCGCGGCGCGAGCGAGATCGGCGGCCGCGCCGTCGAGACCGCCGCGGAATCCCGTGCCGAACATCGCGTCGACCACGGCGTCGGCGCGCGCGATCGCGCGCCGCGCGGGTTCGTCACAGACCGACGCGTCGAGCGCGTCGACGTGGACACCCCACGCCGCGAGCGCACCGGCCGCGACCCGGCCGTCGCCGCCGTTGTTGCCCTGACCGCAGAGCACGGCGACCCGCCGACCGTACGCACCACCGAGCACCGCGCGGGTCCGCCAGGCAACTGCCCTCCCGGCGCGCCGCATGAGCTCGGCTTCCGGCGTTCCCGCAGCGATCGTCCGCGCATCGGCCGCGCCCATCTCGGCGGGACTGACGACGGGGATCACGTCACCGCGATCGCGACGGCCAGCGCCATGGAGTCGGAGTGGGTCAGCGTGAGGTGCCACGCGGTCACGCCGTGCGCGTCGGCAAGCTCGGCGGCGCGGCGGTGGAGCACCAGCTCGGGCTGGCCGCTCGGGAGGCGCACCACCTCGACGTCGCGCATGGCGAACTTCCACAGTCCGACACCGAGCGCCTTCATGACCGCCTCCTTGGCGCCGAAGCGCGCCGCGAGATGTGGCGTCGGCTCGCGGAACCGCCCGGCGTAGTTGCGCTCGGCCTCCGAGAACAGCCGCTCGGCGAGCCGCGGGTGCCGCTCGAGGGCGAGCCGGAACCGGGGAACCTCGACGAGGTCCGAGCCGACGCCGTGCACGGCCGCGACGCCAGCGGGACCGGGCATCACCCGCTCAGGACTTCCACCGGTCGGCGAGCGACGCGATGGGCAGCGTCAGGAGATCCACCACGGGGATCTCGGCCAGGCGCGAGTCGTCGATCTCGGGCTCGGTCTCGGTCACGGCCCCCCGCAGTGCCGTGTACCGGTGCCGGTAGCCGGAGAGCACGCCGCGGGCGACGTCCGGCGAGAGCCGGTCGGGCAGGTCGAGGTGCAGCAGGACCAGTCCCACGGTCTGGGTGCCCTTGACCTCGGGGACGATCGCGAGGATCCGCCCGTCGGCACGCCCGCGGGTCACGAACACCTGGCGCTCGGCCGCGACGCTCTGCTTCGTCCCCCGCAACCGCGGGTCGGCCTCGGTGCGGGAGGGGATGCCGGCGGCGATCCCGCCGCGGTCCAGCACGCTGATGGTCGCGTCGTCCGACTCGGGATCACCCTCGATCCGATAGCGAGTGAATCCGGCGATGCCTGTGATCGCGGGATCGAGGTCCACGAGCGTGCGCAGGATCTTGTACGTGAGGCCGTCGCGCGGCGTCCCGGACTCGAGCACCGCCTGGACGAGCGGCACCCGCAGCAGGGTCTCGTCCGAACGCGAGATGCCGACGGTCACCGTCTTGGCCTGGTGCTTGATCGCGTCCACCGGCCGGGTCAGCTGTTCGATCGCCTCGGTCAGCGCCACGCTCAGGTCCCTGGCGACCGTCGCCGGGGTGCCGAGGACCCCGTACTCGCCGCTGTAGAGCTCCAGGGGTGCGAGTCCGACCGCGTACCGCAGGACGGACGCGAGCCGCACTGCGGTCGCCGCCTCCAGGGTACCGTCGTAGAAGCCGGTCCGCAGACCCTCGAAGAACCGGGCCGCGGGACCCGCCACCTGACTCGTCAGCGGCCCGAGCTCTGCACCGATCGGGCTCGCCTCGATCGCGGCGCGGGCCTCGCGCAGCGGCCTCGCCGACGCGTCGATCGCCAGCGCGGCCTCGTAGCCGAACAGGTGCCCGGCCATCACACTCAGGACGAACCCGAGCCGCGGGTGCACCCGCGGCACGCGGATGATCTCCTGCGCCGCGCCGTATCGGTCGTCGTCGTCCGACACGATGGCGACCGCGGCGGCCTTGTGCGCGCGGTAGATCGCGAGCTCCTTCGCGACGTCGTCGGCGTTGGAGCCGGACAGACCGGCCGCGCACACCAAGATCATCGGCTCGGCCGACAGGTCGATGTGCTTCTTGTCCTCGGTGGCGTCGCAGGCGATGGACTTGTAGCAGAGCTCCGAGGCCTTGATCCGCACCTCACTGGCCGCGATGCGATTCGCGCCGTTCCCGACGACCGCCCAGTAGCGGCGGAACGGCGCGTGGGCGTGCGCGGCCCGGCCGATCTCCTCGCGCTGGTCGAGCACCGCGCGCATCGCGTCCGGCAGCTCGCGCAACGCCTCGAACAGACCGTCGTCGAGCGGTGCGACCCCGAGCGCGTCGGCGATCGCGCCCGCGAGCACGAACCCCGCCGCCACCTGAGCGTAGAACGCCTTCGTCGACGCCACGCTCATCTCGACGTCGCGACCGTCGGACGTGTAGAGCACCCCGTCGGCACGGTCCACGAGGTCGCTGTTGCGGCGGTTCACGATCGCGACGACCGCGGCGCCGCGCGCCGCGGCGAGATCGACCGTCGTGTTCGTGTCGGTGGTCGTGCCGCTCTGGGAGATCGCGACCACGAGCGTGTCGCGCATGTCCGGGGCGAGGCGGAAGCCCGAGAGCTCCGTCGCGACCATCGCTTCCACGCGGAGCGGATGCGCGGGACCCACCGAGTCCGTGAGCGCGACCGCGAGGCTCTGTCCGGCGACCGCGGCCGTCCCCTGGCCGATCACGACCACCCGGGCGACGGTCCCATCGGCGAGTCTCGCCCGGATCGCGTCGGGCAGCACCTCCGGCCCGACCTCGACGCGGAGATGACCGTCGCGCTCGACGAACTTCGCGCGCAGCGTCTTGCGAAACGACGCCGGCGCCTCGGTGATCTCTTTCAACAGGTAGTGCGGGAACTCCCCCCGGTCGATGTCGCGCGTTGTGATCTCCGCGTGCGAGAGGTCCGCCGCGACCACCGGGAGCGGCGTACCGTCGTAGGCGAGGCGGACGATGGCGTCGAGCTCGCCGGCCGCGCCGGCATCGAGCACGACGACCTGACCGCGGCTGCCGGGGTTGTTCGCCTGCACCGGCGTCTCGCCGTCGAGGCGCAGGTAGTTGGCCGTCTCCTCGACCACCCCGTAGGGCTCGCTCGCCACGACGTAGGAGTCCTCGGCCAGCCCGACGTAGAGACCCTGGCCGCTGCCGCGGAGCGCCAGGAACACCCGCCCCGGTGCGGCGCTCGTGTGCGCGCCGATCGCGACGGATCCCTCGAACGCCGCGACCGCCTGGCGGAAGGCCTCGACCGGCTCGGTTCCGCCGTCGATCGCGCGCGCCATGATCGAGGGGATGACCTTCGCATCCGTTGTGATCTCGGGCGCGATCTGCAGGTGGTGGAGCCCTACGAGCTCCGCGTAGTTGTCGACGTCGCCGTTCAGCGCGGCCGCCGCGTACACGGTCCCGAACCGTCCGACCTCCTCCTGGTCGAGGGGGTGCGCATTCGCCTCCGAGATCACTCCGACGCTCGCCCACCGCGTATGCGAGAGCACGAGGACCTCGGAACCGTCGCCGCCGACGGCCTCACGGAGCAGATCGTCGTCGGTGATCACCGCCCGCAGCATGGCGACGTTGTCCCCGAGCTCGCCGATCTCCGCGGCGGCCTTGTAGACGAAGCACACCAGGTCACCGACGGCGCGCAGCGATCGCGATCGGTGCAACCGGTCGGTCCGCTCGGCGCAGCGGGCGAGCACCGTGGGGTCGTCGAGGTCGAGGCCCGAGTGCCGCACGACGATCTCGATCCCCGCGGAGTCGCGTCCGCGGACCTCCAGCCGATCCACCGCCGACAGCGCGACCTGGATGGAGAGGTAGCCGTCGACCAGCGAGCACGAGGGATCGTCGCCGGCGAACGCGGCCACGGCATCGGCGGTCCGGAACCGGTCGTGGCGCAGGGCCCAGAGCTGGTCCTTGACGCAGACGAGCGCCGCGTTGAGCGCCTCGTACGCGGCCGGAGTACCCGCGACCTCGGAATCGAGGCCGGCCTCGAAGCGCGCCACCAGCGCCTCGGAGCTGTCGATCTCCTCGAGGATCTCCACCCGTCCGTGCGGGTCGGCGATGAGCGCACGGACGCCGGCGCGACCGCGGAGCTCGGCATCGACCGCCGCGAGGTGATCGGCCGCGATCCGGAGCCCGCGGATCGTGTCGAGCGTCGTCGGCCGGACCCTCGACCGCCCGCTCCAGCTCGGCCCGCGCCGACGCCAGCCGATCCCGGAGGATCGCGAGGTCCGGCGGGGTCCGATCGGAGGGGCGGCGGAGCACCGCCACGATGCCGCACATGAGGCCGGGAAGCCTACCGGCGGGGAGCGGTGGAGTGGTCCGGAGGACCACCACCGGTCGCCGCCGGCCGCCGGTTCATCCGGGTCCGAGCGCTCCGGTGAGGGCCTCGACCAGGGCGGTGGCGACACGGTCCGCGGTCTCGGGGTCGACCGCCTCGACCATGACCCGGACGACGGGCTCGGTCCCCGAGGGCCGCACCAGTACGCGTCCGTCGGCGCCGAGTTCGGCCTCGGCGTCCCGTACCGCGGCCCAGAAGCCCGCGGCCGCCTCGAGGCCTTCCCGGTCGGCCACCTTCACGTTCTCGAGCACCTGCGGGAGCTTGGTGACCACCCCGGCCAGCTCGCGCAGCGGTCGACCGGCACGGACCATGGTGTCGAGCAGCAGAAGACCGGTGAGCGGGCCGTCGCCCGTGACCGAGTGCGCCGCGATGATCACGTGCCCGGACTGCTCGCCGCCGAGCCCGAGGCCATGCTCCTCCATCGCGGCGAGCACGTGCCGGTCCCCGACCGGGGTGACCACGACGGCGATGCCGTGGGGCGCGAGCGCGCGCGTCAGCCCGAGGTTGGCCATGACCGTCGTCGCGATCGCGCGATGCGGGAGCAAGCCGCGGGCGTCGAGATCGAGGGCGAGGATCGCGAGGAGATGATCGCCGTCGACGATCGTGCCGTCCGCGTCGACGGCGACGACGCGGTCGGCATCCCCGTCGAACGCGAGTCCGACGTCCGCGCCGCGCGCGACGACCTCGCGCGCGACGACCTCGGGGTGGGTCGAGCCGCACCGCGCGTTGATGTTGCGACCGTCGGGCGTCGCGCCGACGACGTCGACGGCCGCCCCGAGCTCGCGGTACGCGCGCGGTGCCGCGACCGCGGCCGCACCGTGAGCCGCGTCGACCACGACGTGCAGACCCGCGAGCGGCGCGCCGGCGCCGAGGACCGCGACGAGATGGGCCACGTACACGTCGACCGCATCGGTGGAGACGCGCGCGGTTCCATGGACCTCGGCGTCGGCGCCGCCGCCGGCGAGCCGCGTCTCGAGCGCGCGCTCCACCGCCGCCTCCGTCGCGTCCCGCAGCTTGCGGCCACCGGGCTCGAAGAGCTTGACGCCGTTGTCCGAGAACGGGTTGTGACTCGCCGAGATCATCGCCCCGGCCGCGCCGGAGACCGCGCAGGCGCTGGCCAGTCCGGGGGTCGGGAGCACCCCGAGGCTGGTCACGTCGGCGCCCGCTCGGGTCATTCCCTCGACCAGGGCGTGCTCGAGCAGGGGACCGGACTCACGGGTGTCGCGAGCGACCAGGAACGGGACGGCGGTCCCGAGCGCGTCGACGGCGGCGGCACCGAGCGCCCGGACCAGCTCGGTCGTGAGCTCGGTGCCCGCGACGCCACGGATCCCGTCGGTGCCGAAGCGCGGCGCCATCGCGGCGCGCTGCTACCGCTTGGAGTACTGGGGCGCCTTGCGCGCCTTCTTGAGCCCGTACTTGCGCCGCTCCTTCTCACGAGCGTCGCGCGTGAGCAGCCCGGCCTTCTTGAGCGCCGGACGCGCCTCCGGGTCGAGCGCCAGCAGGGCCCGGGCGATACCGAGGCCGAGCGCCCCGGCCTGACCGGAGATGCCACCGCCACGGATCGTGGCGTCGACGTCGTACACGTCGGCGGTCTGGGTGATCCGCAGCGCCTCCGTCGCACCGGTGCGGTGCGTGGCGATGTGGAAGTAGCTCTCGATCTCGCGGCCGTTGATCACGATCTTGCCCGTGCCGGGACGGAGCCGCACCCGAGCGATGGCTTCCTTGCGACGGCCGGTGGTCTGGATGAGGGGCTTGCTCACGATGCGTTCCTCGGGGTGGTGGCGAGCGAGTGGGCCTGCGGCTGCTGCGCGGTGTGCGGGTGGGTCGGCCCGGCATAGACGCGCAGCTTCTTCAGCTGCGCCCGGCCGAGCCGGCTCTTCGGGAGCATCCCGCGCACGGCGAGCCGGACCACGCGCTCGGGGTTCCGGGAGATCAGGTGGCCGAGGTTCTCGCTCTTGATGCCGCCCGGGTACCCGGAGTGGCGGTAGTAGAGCTTGTCCTCGGACTTGCGCAGCGAGATGTCGAGCTTGCTCGCGTTGACGACGACGACGTGGTCGCCCACGTCCACGTTCGGCGCCCAGATCGGCTTGTGCTTGCCACGCAGCAGTCGGGCGACCTCCGTGGCGAGACGCCCGAGGACGATGCCCTCGGCGTCGATCACGTGCCAGGCGTGCTGGATGTCCGACTCTTTGGGATGGAAGGTGCGCACAGATCAACTCTCTCTGGTGTCGCCCGAGGGGCCCGGGCGCGCGCGACCACCGGGGCCGTGCGCGAGGGGATGGAGATTAGCCGCCGGGCGCGGGACAGGCCAAGCGTGGAGGGCGGCACCGGGCGCGGTCCGGATCGCCCATCTCGGTCACATCGCGCGGGTGGGGCCGCGCGTCCCGGGGCGCCGAGCGGCCACGCCGGTGCGGGGAATACGCTCGCGCGGTGACTCCCCCCACCGCGACCCACCAGCTCTCCCCCGAGCTCGCCGACGACGCCGACCGGGCCCTCGAGATCCTGCTCGACGGCGCGCTCGAGCCCATCGTGGACATGGTCCTGCTCAGCCAGGGCGACCAGTACGAAGCCCGTACCCATGACGGCTCGGTGACCTTCCGTCGCACCGAGACCGGCTACGAGCGCACCGGGGGCGAGGGCACGGACCCCCTGGCCGACCAGTCGACGGAGCGCTTCGCGCCCCTCGCGGACGAGCGGGCGAACGCCTATCCGCACCGGTCGCAGAACGCGTATCCCCACGCCTACGACACCATCGCCCAGCTCTTCGACCACCCGGCGGCACCCGATCTCTGCGTGATCCACTCGGCCGCGCACAACTGGGAGGACCAGGGGGGCCATCGGGGCGAGCACGGATCCCTCGGCGTCGTGCAGGCGCGGGCACCGTTCGTCATCGCCGGCAAGGGCGTCCGGGCCGACGGCCTCGTGCCGCGCAGCGCCCGGCTCGTCGACGTCGCACCCACCGTGCTCCACCTGCTCGGCGCGGCGCCGCACGCCGACGGCTCGTATCTCGCCGGCCAGGACGGCGAGGTGCGGCTCGACGTGCTCGACGAGTCCGCCGGCCGGCCCCGCCACGTGATCGGGTTCCTCTTCGACGGCACCAACCCGAACGTCCTCTACGACATGGCCGCGCGAGGCGAGGCGCCGAACGTCGCCCGGCTCATGGCGATGGGCACCGCCTACCAGCACGGCGCGATGGCGAGCCTGCCGACGATCACCCTCGCGAACCACACCTCGATCCTCACCGGGCGTCATCCCGGCCACCACGGCATCCTCAACAACGCCTGGTACGACCGCGCGCAGGGCAAGCAGATCATCACGAACTCGGACGCGACCTGGCCCTGGGCCATGGACTCGGTCACACCGGGGACCGAGTCCATCCACACCGCGGTCCACCGGACCTGGCCCGAGGCGTTCACCGCGAGCTGCAACGAGCCCTGCGACATCGACGCGGGGTACTCGACGTTCGACTTCTTCCGGCGGGGCGAGGTCCCGCCGATCCCGACCGACCCCATCGGGCTGCCCCACACCACGGAGCGTTTCGTGCGCCCGTCGAAGGACTACTCGTGGTCCTCGATCGTCGATCACATGTGCGTCGAGCAGGCGGTCGGCATCCTGAGCGGGAGCTACCGGGACGAGACCTACCCGCTGCCGCGGTTCATGTGGGTCAACTTCACGCTGACCGACGCCGCGATGCACGCGGGCGGGCCGCACTCCGAGATCGCGGCCGCGTCGATCCGAGACTCCGACGCGCGCATCGGCGAGGTTCTGGCCGCGCTCGAGCGGACCGGCGCGTTCGACGACACCGCGTTCCTCCTCGTCGCCGACCACGGCATGGAGGAGAACGACCCCTCCGTGAACGGCGACTGGGACGTGCCCCTCAAGGCGTCGGGCCTCACGTTCCGCGACGAGGCGTACAGCTTCCTGTACCTCGGCGTCGGGTGACGCCCGGCCGCACTCGGCGGCGGGCCGTCGCCGGTCTGCTCGCGCTGGCCGTCGGACTTGCGGCCTGCGGCGATTCGACGGTCACCGAGACCAACGACGGTCGGATCAGCGTCTCCGGCACCGGCCGACACCGCCGGGTCACGATCGAGAGCGGGAACGGCGCGACGGTCACCTACACGGGCGCGCGGGTCCCGCCCGACTTCCCGACCGCCGTGCCGCGGCCCACGTTGCGGCTGACCAGCGCCGCGGTCGACCGGACCGCGGGCGGCGAGCGGTTCCTCCTGACCTACGTGGTCCCCGCCGAGGGCGCGTCGGCATCCGTGCTCGACGCGTACCGAGCCCGACTCGCCGACGCCGGGCTGAGCGCGGCGCCGACAGGTGACACCCACCTCGTCGCGTCAGGGGGTGGGTGGAGCGTGACCGCCGACGTGATGCCCCGGACCAACGGCACCCCGGGCACGTTGGCCGTCGTGGTCGCCCACGCGTAGACAAACGGGCGCGCTCAGCCGGGGTAGCCGACCTCCCACAGGCAGAGGCCGTGGGGCGGGGCCATCGTGCCCGCGGCGGCGCGGTCCGCGGCCCGGAGGACGGTCAACATGTCGCCCGGGCGCCGCTTGCCCAGTCCGACGTCGACCTGGGTCCCCACGATCGAGCGCACCATGCGCCAGCAGAACGCGCTGGCCCGGATGTCATAGCGCAGGATCCCGTCGCCGAGGTCGAGCCACTCGGACGCGATCACCCGGCGGACCGTGGTCTTGCCCGCGGGCGCCTTGCGGCAGAACGACACGAAGTCGTGCTCGCCGACGAAGGGATCCGCGGCGAGCCGCAGGGCGCGCAGGTCCAACGGCGCGGGGACGTGCCAGGCGTGGTGCGCCCGGAACGGATCGGCGACCGGACGGTTGACGATCGTGTACCGGTACGCTCGCCAGCGGGCCGAGTGCCGGGCGTCGAACCCCGCAGGCATCAGTTCGGCGGCGCGCACGACGATCTCGGGACCGAGCATCCCGTTGAGGCTGGTCTGGAGCCGAGCCGGATCCATCGTCCGGGGGACCGGGAAGGACACGACCTGCCCCCAAGCGTGCACGCCGGCGTCGGTCCGCCCCGCGCAGGCGAGGTCGACCTCGCCCTGCAGGACCTTCGCCAGCGCAGCACCGAGGACACCCGCGACGGTCCGCTGACCGAGCTGGGCCGCGAAGCCGCGGAAGCCCGAGCCGTCGTACGCGACGACGAGCCGGCAGACGGCGGAGTCGTCGGGATCCGTCGCGAGGGACGCGACGTCTGCGACCGCCGTGGGCTCGGCGTCGCCGGGCGGTGTGGGCACCGTCACGTCGAACAACGTCACGGCGAGGACCGCGCGATCGTCAGACGAGCTCGATGCGCGCCATGGGCGCCTGGTCGCCGGGACGCGGACCGAGCTTCAGGATGCGCGTGTACCCGCCGTTGCGGTCCTGGTACGTGGGCGCGATGTCGGTGAAGAGCTTCGACGCGGCCGACTGGTCGTGGATCGTCGCGACGACCTGGCGCTGACGGTGGACGCCGCCCTTCTTGGCCTTGGTGATCAGCTTCTCGGCGTAGGGCCGCAGCGCCTTCGCCCGCGACACCGTGGTCGTGATGCCACCGTGCTCGAAGAGCGCGATCGCCAGGTTCGCCATCAGCTGACGCTGGTGATGCGGATCACCGCCGAGACGGGGACCCTTCCGGGGACGCGGCATCGGTCAGTCCTTCATCCGCAGCGAGAGGCCGCGCTCGTCGAGCTTCTGGATGACCTCGTCGAGGGACTTCTGACCGAAGTTCGTGATGGCGAGGAGGTCGTCCTCGGTCTTCATCACGAGCTGGCCGATGGTGTCGACCCGCGCCCGCTTGAGACAGTTGCGCGGCCGCTCGGAGAGGTCGAGCTCCTCGATCGCGAGCTCGAGGTCCGGCGACGTCGCGAGCGCCGGCGAGACCTCGCCGAGCTCGAGGCCGTCCTGCTCCTCGGACATGTCGGCGACCAGGCCGACGAGGTTGCGCAGGGTGGCGCCGGCCGACGCGAGGGCGTCGCGCGGCGTGATCGAGCCGTCGGTCTCGATCTCGAGGCCGAGCCGGTCGTAGTTCGTGGCCTGCTCGACCCGGGTCGGCTCGATGTCGAAGGACACGCGCCGCACCGGCGAGAAGATCGCGTCGACGGGGATCACGCCGATCGGCGCACCCGCCTTCTTGGTCTTCTCGGCCGAGGCGTACCCGCGGCCCTGCTCGACGGTGATGTCGATCGCGAGCCGGCCCTTCTCGGTCAGCGTCGCGATGTGAAGGTCCGGGTTCAGGATCTCGACGTCGGACGTCGTCTGGATCGACGACGCGGTGACGTCTGCCGGGCCGCGCACGTCGAGCCGCAGCGTGACCTCCTCGTCGGACTCGGACGTGAGCACGAGGTCCTTCAGGTTCAGGATGACGTCGGTGACGTCCTCCTTCACCCCTGAGATCGTGTCGAACTCGTGCAGCGCGTCGTCGAAGCGGACCTGGGTGACGGCGGCACCCGGAATCGACGAGAGCAGCGTGCGCCGCAGGCTGTTGCCGAGCGTGTGGCCGAAGCCGGGCTCGAGCGGCGACACGACGAACCGCTGCGTGTTGCCCTCGGCCTCTTCGGCCTCGATCTCGGGACGTTGGATGATGAGCATTGACGCTTCCTCACGATCGGGCGTGCGAGCGCCCGCGGCCGGGGGTTACTTGGAGTAGAGCTCGACGATGAGCTGTTCGCGCACGGGCACGTCGATCTGCTCGCGCAGCGGCAGATCGCGCACCGTGGCCTTGCCGTCCGCGCCCGACGCCTCGAGCCACATCGGGACCGTGCGGTCCAGCGTGTCGAGGTTGTGGCGCAGGACGATCATGTTCTTCGCCTTGGCGGAGAGCTCGACCACGTCGTCCTTGCGTACGGCGTAGCTCGGGATCGTCACCTTCTTGCCGTTCACCCGGATGTGACCGTGGCGGACGAGCTGGCGGGACTGGTTGCGACTCGAGGCGAATCCGGCGCGGAACACGACGTTGTCGAGCCGCTGCTCGAGCATGCGCAGGAGGTTCTCGCCGGTGATGCCCTTCTGGCGGGCCGCCTCCGCATAGAGGTTCCGGAACTGCTTCTCGAGCAGGCCGTAGATGCGACGCGCCTTCTGCTTCTCGCGCAGCTGGAGCATGTACTCGCTCTCACGGATACGGCCCCGGCCGTGCAGACCCGGCGGGTAGGGCCGACGCTCGATCGGGCACTTCATCGTGTCGCACTTGGCGCCCTTCAGGAAGAGCTTCATGCGCTCGCGCCGACACAGTCGGCACACGGGTCCGGTGTAACGCGCCATCAGACCCTCCGCCGCTTGGGTGGGCGGCAACCGTTGTGGGGGATCGGGGTGACGTCCTTGATGCCGAGAACCTCGATCCCCGTGTTCTGGATCGACCGGATCGCGGTCTCCCGACCGGAGCCCGGACCCTTCACGACGACGTCGACCCGACGGACGCCGTGCTCCATCGCCCGGCGAGCCGCGGTCTCGGCCGCGAGCTGCGCCGCGAACGGCGTGCTCTTGCGCGAGCCCTTGAACCCGACGTTGCCGGCCGAGGCCCACGCGAGCGTGTTCCCCTGCTGGTCCGAGATCGTGATGATCGTGTTGTTGAACGAGGACTTGATGTGCGCGATCCCGTGCGTGACGTTCTTGCGCTCACGACGACGCGGCCGCCGTCCACCTGCTGCTGGTTTCGCCATCTTCTACTTCCGGGCCTTCTTCTTGCCGGCGACGGTCTTCTTGGGACCCTTCCGGGTGCGGGCATTGGTGCGGGTGCGCTGTCCGTGCACGGGAAGACCGCGGCGGTGGCGGATGCCGCTGTAGCTGCCGATCTCGACCTTGCGCTTGATGTGGCCCGACACCTCGCGACGCAGGTCTCCCTCGACCTTCAGGTTCGCGTCGATGAAGTTGCGCAGCTGGGCGACCTCTTCCTCGGTGAGGTCGCGCACGCGTGTGTCCGGCGAGAGGCCGGTCTGCTGGCAGATCACCTGCGATGTGCTGCGGCCGATGCCGAAGACATAGGTGAGCGAGATCTCGAGGCGCTTCTCCCTCGGGATGTCGACTCCGGAAATACGAGCCATCTCTCTCCTAACCCTGGCGCTGCTTGTGGCGCGGGTTCTCGCAGATGACCCGCACCGAGCCGTGGCGGCGGATCACCTTGCACTTGTCACACATCTTCTTCACCGACGGGCGTACCTTCACGCGTCCTACCTGTACCGGTAGGTGATGCGGCCACGTGACAAGTCGTAAGGAGTGAGCTCGACCTGCACCTTGTCGCCGGGCAGGATGCGGATGTAGTGCATACGCATCTTCCCGGAGATGTGGGCGAGGACCTTGTGTCCGTTCTCGAGCTCGACGCGGAACATCGCGTTGGGCAGTGGCTCGACCACTGTCCCCTCGACGAGGATCGTGTCGTCCTTGGGCTTGGCTACGGTGCACCACCAGGGTTGGGGCGCGCGAAAGGCACGCCGAAGTCACACGGGGCAGCTGCGCACGTTAGCCGCGTGGGTCACCGAATGAAAGTCCGGGCTCAGAGCAGATTCACCTGGCAGGCCAGGCTCCCGACCGGGGGGTCGAAGGTCGAACCAGAGTAGTCCCAGGTCTCGGTCGCACCCGCGGAGACGTCGAACGGCTCGTCCCAGGAGTCCAGCTCCCCGGTGTCGTCGATCCAGACGACCTCGACGTCACCGAGGAGATCGACGTTGCTGGTGTTCTTGAGCGTGCCGCTGGCCAGCAGCTCCTCGTTCTCGGCGTCCCAGCGGCACGAGCCGGGGCTGAGCGTGGCCCGGAGATAGGCGTTCGGATCGTCCTCGGGATTCGGCCCGCCACCACCGGGCGTGGACGTGACCGTGCTGCCGGCGTCCCCGCCCACGACGGCCGTGCCGCTCCCTGTGCCGGTGTCCGGCGACGTGGAGGAGCGCGGCTCGGTGGTCGTCGAGGTGGTCGTCGAGGTGGTCGTCGACGTCCGGGTCCGGGCCGCGGACGCGGCGCCCCTCGCGCGATTCTTGCCGGGCGACGACGCCGCCGGCGTGCTCGATCCCCCACCAACGCTCCACGCCACGACGAGGAAGAGCGCCACGGCCACGACTGCGGCGAGCCCGATCACGCGGCCCCGCCGCAGGGCCAGGCGGCGCCGCTTCGCGGAACGCCGCTCGGCGGGCGGAAGCAGCACATCGCCGCGCGGCGGTCGCCAGCGCGACCGGAAGCAGCGGCGGCGCCTCGCCGTGGCCGCGACCGTGGGCTCGGCCACCGTCGAGCCGGAAACCCGGGGGGTGACCGAGCCGGCCATGGTCGGTACCCGCGCCGGGGGCACCACCGACCCGGCCACGGTCGGGTCCGGTTCGGGGCTCCCCGCCCCCGGCGGACCGACCCACTCGGCCGTCCGATCGCGCCGACCCGGCGGCGCCGAGCGGCCCGACCCATCCCGCAGCGGGTGGATCCTTCACCTCTGCCACAGCCGGACGAGGAAGAGGAGGAGGCTCCGCCGGTGCCGGAGGCGGAGCATCGGGCGGAGGCGACGCCGGCCCCGCCACCTTCTGGGTCGTCGGGGGCCAGAGGAGAGGCGGCGACGACGCGGTCTCGTCGGCCGAGGACACCGGATCCGGCCGGGGAGCAGCCGGCGTCGGCACAACCGACAGGCCGCTGCGACGGAAGCCGCGGACGCGGTTCACGCGTCCCTCATCAGACCGAGGAGGTACTCGCCGTAACCGCTCTTGCGCAGAGGCTCCGCGAGAGCACACAGCGCGCGGTCGTCGATGAAGCCCTCACGCCACGCCGTCTCCTCGGGGCAACCCACCTTCAGGCCCTGCCGCTGCTCCACGACCTGGACGAACTGGCCGGCCTGCATCAATGACTCGAAGGTGCCGGTATCGAGCCACGCCGTGCCACGGTCCAGCTCCTCGACCGCGAGGTGGTCGGCCCCGAGGTAGTGAGTGATGACGTCGGTGATCTCGTACTCGCCGCGCCCACTGGGCCGGACCGCGTGCGCCACCGCAGCGACGTCACCGGGGAAGAAGTACAGGCCGGGCACGGCGAAGTTCGAGCGCGGTGTCGCCGGCTTCTCCACGACCGCCGTGGGCCGGCCGGCGGCGTCGAACTCGATGACTCCGTACCGGTGCGGATCGGCCACGTGGTAGGCGAACACGCACGCCTGCTCCGCGGCGGCGGCATGACGCAGCCGCTCCCGGAGGTTGGTACCGAAGAAGATGTTGTCACCGAGGACGAGCGCGACCCGCTCGCCCGCGATGAACCGCTCACCGATCACGAAGGCCTGAGCCAGGCCCTCCGGGGCCTCCTGCACCGCGTACTCGAACTGGCAGCCCCACCGGCTGCCGTCACCGAGCAGCCGCTCGAAGCGGGGCGTGTCCTCCGGGGTGCTGATCACGAGGATCTCCCGGATTCCCGCGGCCATCAGCGTCGACAGCGGGTAGTAGATCATCGGCTTGTCGTAGACCGGCAGCAGCTGCTTCACCATCGCCGACGTCATGGGGGCCAGACGCGTTCCGGACCCTCCTGCTAGCACGATCCCGCGCAACGTGACCTCCAGGGGGAGCGGGCCAGGATATCTGCCGTCGGACCGGTCGGCGTCCGAGTGGGCCCCGACGAGCCCGGGTGGCGCCCGCCGCGATCAGGCCGGCACGCAGGTCCAGGGGGCGGCGTAGGCATCGGCGGCGAGGGACGGGTCGGTGAGATCGCCGGCTGCGCTGATCGCGCCGACCCCGCAGTCCAGCTTCGTCCCGTCGGGCAGCGTCACACCCAGGTACCCGGGTGCGGGCTCGGCCGGGCCGGCCCAGACCGCGACATCGCCCACGACGTGCAGAGGTCGGGTCGTCGCGGAGCCGACGAAGCCGATCACCGCTTGGGAGCCCGCCGGGAGCTGCGCGGCGAAGACGGCGTGGGGCGTGGCGCCGTCGGTCAGCACGGGGAACACGACCTGGTCCTCGGGCGCGTCCGTGGGATCGGGGGGAGCGAGGCACCGCGCCTGGTCGGGGGCATCGGTCGAGCGCATCGTCACGGGCGGGACCCCTTCGACGCGCCAGCACTCGGTACCGCGATTCCCGGGGGCCCGGAGCACGCGCCAGCGCAGCCCCGCGTCCTCCCCGCTCGCCCACTCGACGTAGGGTCCCGTCGGCGCGAGCGCGGCGTCCGGGTTCGACGACTGCCCTTTTGCACCGGTGGGCGCGGTGACGGCCCGGATCGCGTGGTAGCCGACGTCGTACCGGACCGAGCTCGTGCCCGAAACCAGCCGGACGCGCACGACGCGATGACCCTCGTCGGTCCAGAGGTCCACCTTCGGGTTCCCCCAGACGAAGAGCAGACCGAGATCGGCGGTGATCGCCAGGTGCTCGGTCTTCGCGCCGCCGATCTTCGGCCCCGGCGAGGTGCGCACCGTCGCGTCGGACGCGCGCAGGGCCCGGACCAGTGCCGGCGGAGCGAAGGGGGTCACGAGGGTGCGGGCGACCGCGTTGGCCGGGACCACCCGCCACGAGCCGGCCGGACCGAGCAGCGAACCGGCCGCGCCGGTCAGGGCGGCCGGTACCGCACCGGTGCGGGCGAGGTAGAGCTTGCCGGCGATCCACCGGAGCTTCAGCTCGGTCCGGGCATCGAGTGCGGCAACGACGTCGCCGCTGCCCCGCGGGATGGTCGCGCCGTCCCATCGGCCCGTGAGCCGACCGTTGGCGCCGTCCGCGACGACCGTTCCGGTGATGGCGCCGGCACCGGCCGCGGTCGTCGCCGCTTCGATCGCGCCGAGCGGCGACTTGCTCGCACCCGGCCCGTCGCCACCACCCGACGAGCATCCGGCGGCCGCCAGGGCCAACGCGAGCAGCACGACCGTCGTCCTCGATCTGGTGAGCGCCACGGAGGGAGTCTCGCACGGCCGGCACCCGACCCGGGTCGCGCCCGTCGGCCTCGCGCAGCGCGCGAGACTGCTGCGCCCGCACCACCCGAAGGGAGTGTCCCCGTGCTGAAGCAGACCCTCATCACCCTGGCCTGTGCGGCGGTGATCGGCGCCGGGTGCACCTCGGGCGGTTCCACCGCGGCGACTCCGCCGACCACCGCCGGCGGGGAGGGCGGCTACCGCAAGGCCGACGTCCGGGCACTCAACAACCTCGCCGACCGCATCGACACCGCGGTGGGTCGACCGGTGTGCACGACCATGGGAATCCTGGCGCTGCCCGACGTGTACACCGTCCAGGAACGCCTGCACAGCTCGGTCCGGGTCCTCGCCCAGGGCGGCTGCTCCCTCTCGGACGGATCCCCGGATGCCGACGCCGTCGACGATCTCGAGGTCACGATCGTCGGGTCACGTGCCGATGCCCGGCGCTATGCCGACCAGCGCGCGGCGTCGCTGTGCGATCAGGCGGCCCGGCGCAAGGTGCCCTTCGGCGGCCTGCGCTGGATCCTGGGGCCGGGCTGGGTGATCCAGCCCGATACCGAGGCCTTCGGGCGACGGCTCGCCGACGAGCTCGACGGGACCTACTACGGGACGGCCTGCAAGGACGGCGGGGGACTCGACTGGACCCCGGCGGGGCTCCGCGCCGCGACGGCGACCGCGCAGCAGCTCCAGACGGCCGGGCTCGGGTGCTCGGACTACGCACCGTTGGCCCGCGAGGACCTCGCGGCCCGGAAGCACTACCACGACCTGGGACTCCCGGCCGCGATCGGGCGGTGCGACGGCGCGGCGATCGAGATCGCGGTGGGCTCGGCCACCACGGTGCCCGCGACAGCGGTTCGCCTCCGACGAGTTCCAGTACCTGTGCCCCGCCAATCCGGCCATCACGAGCGTCGTCGCCGGCAACGTCGTCGTTCTGGCACCTGCCGCCCAGGCCGGAGCGGTCGCCGCGGCGCTCGACGGCAAGGTGCTCGACCCGACCTGCACCGGGACCGGCACCACCAGCACCAGCACCACCAGCACGACCAGCGGCGGGAGCACCTGACCCGGGCAGACGATCGACGTCCCGGGCCGGCTCCATCGCGTGTCCGAGACGGTGGTCTCGCCCGAGGGACGCGACCGGCCGGCCGCGGCGCCCGTTGGGGGGTCCGGGCGAACGGACCGGACCCCTCTCCTGAGGTCGTAGCTCCCGAGGAACCGCTCCCGACGTGCCGTCGAGGTCCGGAAGCGTCGGGCGGTCCGGTGCTCAGCGACGGGCGCGGCGAGCAGCGCAGCGGCGGCTCCGAGCGGTCGAGCGGCCCCGTAGGAGAGGTCCGCGAGGCGAGCGCGCGACCGGCAGCAGCTGGCTTCCGCATCTCCCCCGCGTCGGTCCGGCCGCACCCGGTCCGGACGCGACGGAGCCCGCCCCGAGGGGCGGGCTCCGTCGACGTGCTACCGGCCGGCCGGAGTTCGGCCGATCGGGTCGTACCGGTCAGTGACTACGGCTGGCCGATCGTGAAGGAGAAACCGGCAGCGGTGTCACCCAGCAGGCTCGTCCCGGTGTCGCCGCCGGCGAGCTCCAGGATGTTGGCGTTGTTGGGCGTCACGTCCGTGCAGCCGACCGCACCCGCAACGTCGTAGTTGTAGCCGAAGTACGGGGTCGCCGTGGTCTGGGTCTTGTCCTTGGCGATCGGGTCGAAGATGCTCTCGAAGGCGACGTCCGCACCCGCAGCCACTCCCTTGGTCACGATGCCGTGACCCTCGACGATGTCGCTCGGTGTCATCGGGTCCATGTCGTGGTCGGCGAAGCCGTCAACCACGAGCTGGATCGCGGCCGACTGGGTCTTGCTCGCGGTCGTGAGGTCATTGAAGGTCATCTTGAACGCACCGCTCGCAGGCCACTCGGTGAGGTCCCCGGTGTCGGCCGTGTTGCAGTCGAGCTCCGGCGAGTACAGCTTGCCGCTGAACTTGGTGATCGACTTGACCGCCCGAGTAGCCCTTCACGACGGGCTTCGAGGCGTCCGGCGTGGACAGGCCACTCGCGAACACGCAGGCACCGAGGTTCGTACCCTTGTTCGTGGTCGGGTCGACACCCTTGAGGGAGATCGTCGCGTCCTGGTTGTCGTTGTCGGTGATGCCGTACGGCTTGCCCGTCGCGGGATTGATCGTCGAGCTCTTGGCCTTGCCGAGCAGGCGGGTGCCAGCTGCAGCCCCCGACGCTCGTGACGGTGGCGTTGGCGGCCGGAGCCGCGAACGCGATCATGCCGCCCGCGATGGCCAGCGTGCTGGCTCCCGCGAGGAGGCGCGTCTTGATGTTCAAGTTATTGCTCCTTGGTCGTGTTGGATGCCGGCCGTGACCGCGACGGACCGGAGGTACACGGAAGGAAACGACGCACGCACCATGGTCCTGGTGACACTCGCCATGTGAACTCCCCCCAGCATTGGCCGACACGAATGCCGGCCCGCCCATGACCAGTCGTCAAGCGTCCTCATGAAGAAGCCAGACGGCCGTGCGGTCAGGGGGAATCCTTACGGGACGTCACCGAGCGTGTCAAGGGAAGATTCACATATCACGCGTGGAGTGCACACATCGCAGCCTCCGCGACGGGCCCGATCGGCCCGCAGACCGCCGCGACGGCCACGGTGGGTGACGAACCCGCGACGACCGGGTGACCACACGCTGACGACCCGACGGAACATCAGGAGGGGTGCGCCGCCAGACCGAGCGCCGTAGCGATCGGCTGATGGGTGTCGAAGCTCTCGAGCCGCGGGAGAGACCTCGAAGAAGAGATCCCCGCCGTCCGGGCCCCGTGCACCTCGACGGACTCGACGGGACGGGCAGGCCCCGACGTCGGCGCCGGCACCTCCCCCGCGGTCCGGCGCACCTGGTCCGGACGCGACGGAGCCCGCCCCGAGGGGCGGGCTCCGTCGACGTGCTACCGGCCGGCCGGAGTTCGGCCGATCGGGTCTTACCCGGTCAGTGACTACGGCTGGCCGATCGTGAAGGTGAAACCAGAAGCGGTGTCACCCAGCAGGCTCGTCCCGCTGTCGCCGCCGACGAGCAACAGGATGTCGGCGTTGTCGGGCGTCGCGTCCGTGCAGCCAACCGCAGACGCAACGTCGTAGTTGTAGCCGAAGTACGGGGTCGCCGTGGTCTGGGTCTTGTCCTTGGCGATCGGGTCGAAGATGCTCTCGAAGGCGACGTCCGCACCCGCAGCCACACCCTTGGTCACGATGCCGTGACCCTCGACGATGTCGCTCGGTGTCATCGGGTCCATGTCGTGGTCGGCGAAGCCGTCAACCACGAGCTGGATCGCGGTCTGCTGGTTCTTGCCCGCGGTCGTGAGGTCGGCGAACTTCATCTTGAACGAACCGCTCGCAGGCCACTCGGTGAGGTCCCCGGTGTCGGCCGTGTTGCAGTCGATCTCCGGCGAGTACAGCTTGCCGCTGAACTTGTAGATCGAGTGACCGCCCGAGTAGCCCTTCACCACCGGCTTCGAGCTGTCCGGCGTGGACAGGCCAGTCGCGAACACACAGGCGCCCAGGTTCGGACCCTTGTTCAAGGACGGGTCGACTCCCTTCAGGGAGATCGTCACGTCCTGGTTGTCGTTGTCGGAGATGCCGTACGGCTTGCCGGTTGCCGGATTGATCGTCGAGCTCTTGGCCTTGCCGAGCAGGCGGGTGCCACTGCAGCCCCCGACGCTCGTGACGGTGGCGTTGGCGGCCGGAGCCGCGAACGCGATCATGCCGCCCGCGATGGCCAGCGTGCTGGCTCCCGCGAGGAGGCGCGTCTTGATGCTCAAGTCATTGCTCCTTGGTCGTGTCGGATGCCGGCCGTGACCGCGACGGACCGGAGGTACACGGAAGGAGACGACGCACGCACCATGGTCCTGGTGACACTCGCCATCTGTGAACTCCCCCCAGCATCGGCCGGAATCATGCTCCGGCCCGCTCATGAGCGGTCACCGCGTCCCGTCATGCAGGGACCGACGACCGTGCGGTCGAACAGATCCTGCGGCGGGCCACGGAGAGCGTCAACGCGAATCGGCAAGCAGCACGAGACCGCCACGCGATGGTTACGAAAGCTTCGGGACATCGACATATTCGCGCCCGGCGTGTCCGCCTGGTTCGCGCGGAGCGTGAGAACGCGCGGGCCAGACGACGGTCGCGCGCGTCGCGTGGCAGCGACTACCGTGCCCGGCTGTGAAACGCCCGAAGTGGCTCCGATCCCTGCGCGCCGCCCCGGCCAAGCCGTCAGGGGGTCCCGCCGCCAGCCCCGAGGTCGCGTGGCAGGCCGCCATCGACGGTGAGGTCGGCTTCTGGCGCGTCTACCTCGAGACCAAGGGCGCGCGATATCCGGGGAGCTACGAGACCCGGCTCGACCCGGACCTGCCCCTCCAGCCCGAGATCGCCGAACTGATCGACGCGCCGGAGGGTGCGACGGTGCGCCTCCTCGACGTCGGGGCGGGTCCGCTCACGTTCCTCGGCCGACGCCGACCGGGATGGACGCTCGAGGTCACCGCTGTGGACGCCTTGGGCAAGCAGTACTCGGACCTGCTCGACGAGGCCGGCGTCACGCCGCCGGTCCGCACCCAGGCCTGCGAGAGCGAGCGACTCTCCTCGGTGCTGCCGGCCGACCACTTCGACCTCGTGACCGCACGCAACACGCTCGATCACTCCTACGACCCCGTCCTCGCGATCGGCGAGATGGTCAGGTGCGCGAAGCCCGGCGCTCCGATGCTGCTGATCCACCACCGCAACACGGCCGAGGACGAGGAGTACCACGGAATGCACCAGTGGAACTTCGAGGCCACGGACGGCACCCTCGTCGTCTGGCGTCCCGGTGCGCGCAGCGACGTCGGCGCCGAACTGGCCGGACGCGCCAGCGTCGAGCGCAGCTGGCTCGAGGGGGCGTGGGAGCACGTCGTGCTCCGCAAGGCGCGCTGAGCGCGACCTCAGTTCCCATCCACGTACTTGGCGACCGCGTCCTCCCAGGCACTGGTCGTCTCGTCGCTCCACTCGCTCGACCCGCCGTACCCGGTGGAGAAGAAGTTGTGGTACACGACGTCGCCGAACACCGTGCCGAGCAGGCCGGGTCCGCGCGTGCTCGTGACGGGGATCAGGTGCGTCGCGCCGGGACCGAACTGCTCGCGCTCCCGGATGGAGATGTCCTCACCGGCGTCGCGGAATCCGTCCTCACCCGCGGTCACCCCTTTGTGCCACCGGCCGACCACCGTGAACGAGTGGCGGCGCGTCACGAAGTCCCGCGTGCGCATGGCGAGGAACGAGGGGTGCACGTAGTTGCGGTGGATGTGCCCACCCGCCACCGTCGCACCCGCGCGCAGTGGCTCGAGCACCGCGGGCAGCCAGTCGTCCGAGAACGGGAACGCGTCGACGTCGAGCAGGACCAGGAACTCGGTACGCACCAGCAGCGCACCGAGGTCCGCGGCCGGGCCGTGATGCACGTTGTACGGCAGGAGCCGGCCCACGATGTCGGGGGTCGAGCGGATCCACTCGCGCGATCCGTCCGTCGACGCGTTGTCGACGACGACGATCCGGGTACCCGGCGGTGAGTGGCGACGCACCATCTCGCACATCGTGCGCAGGTAGGGGAGCGTGTTCCAGTTGACCGTCACGACCGTGACGGCACCGGGCTCGAACCGCTCGACCCGGCGCGCCAGCAGCGAGCGCCGGAATGGGAACCCCACGCGGACCTGCCAGCGCTTGTAGGCGACGAGAGGGAGCCGCGAGAGTCTCGCTGGGAAGCTGCTGGCCGCCATCGGGGGCGCAGGGTAGCCAATCGGGGACACCGGCGACGCGGTCGGGAGTCCGTGCGGCGGCGTGTAGAGTCCCGGTCCGCCCGTTCCCGGGCAACGGCCCTGACCGAGACCCACATCGTGAACGAGTCACTTCCCGAGACGCCCCCACCCGAGCTCCGCTACCGCCGTGGTCTGCATCTCCGGCCCGCGTTGCACGCGCTCTGGGAGTCCCGTCACATCATCGTGAACCTCGCACGGCGCGAGGTGCGGCTGCGCTACAGCCAGTCGGTCATCGGCATCGCATGGGCCCTCGTCACGCCGCTGGTGCTGATGGTCGTCTTCACGGTCTTCCTGTCGAAGTCCAAGATCACGACGATCGACACGCACGGGATCGTGTACCCGGTGTTCTCCTACACCGGCCTGCTGGCCTGGACCTTCTTCTCGAGCGCGGTCTCCTCCGCGGGCGGGGTGCTCGTCGGCAACCCGCTCCTCAACAAGATCTACGCGCCGCGGGAGGTCTTCTCGCTCGCGACCATGGCGACGAGCGGCGTCGACTCCTGCTTCGCATCCCTGGCGCTCATCCTGCTCTTTGTGATCTACGGCGAGACGCCCCAGGCCACGATCGTGTTCGCGCCGCTCCTGATCCTCGTGCTCGTGGTGTTCACGGTCGGCGTGGGTCTGATCTTCTCGTCGGTCACTGTCTACGCGCGCGACCTGCGCTACGCGCTGCCGCTCATGCTCCAGGTCGGCCTCTTCGTCACCCCGGTGATCTACGGGCTCGACGCGATCCCGTCGCAGTGGCGGGCGCTCTATGTCACGCTGAACCCGGTGGCGATGGTCATCGACGGCCTCCGGCGCACGGTCCTGTTCGATCAAGCGCCGAACTGGACCTACTTCGGGCTCGCGTCGGCCACGTCGATCGTGGTACTTCTCGCCGGGTACGCGCTGTTCAAGCAGCTCGAGACGGGCTTCGCGGATGTCAGCTGAAGGCTCGGTCTCGGTCAGCCACATCTGGAAGCGCTTCCGGAAGGACCGGGGCCGCAAGCTCGCCCGCGACCTCGTCGCCCGCGCGATCCGGCACCCGAGCACCCGCGACCCCTGGCGCTGGGTGCTGAAGGACATCGACTTCGAGGTCGCGCCGGGCGAGGCAGTCGGCATCGTCGGCGTGAACGGCTCCGGCAAGTCGACCCTGCTCAAGATCATCTCGGGTGTGATGTTCCCGCACTCGGGCATGGTCGAGACGACCGGTCGCATCGGTGCGCTCATCGAGGTGATGTCGGGGATCAGCGGCGAGCTGACCGGCCGGGAGAACGTGCTGGTGTACGGGACGCTCCTCGGGCTGAGCCGCAAGCAGATCGCCGAGCGCTTCGATCAGATCGTCGCCTTCGCCGAGGTGGAGGACGCGATCGACCGGCAGGTGAAGTTCTATTCGAGCGGCATGAAGATGCGGATCGGGTTCTCGATCGCCGCCTTCCTCGAGCCGGAGATCCTCATCGTCGACGAGGTGCTCGCGGTCGGGGACTCCTCGTTCCAGCAGAAGTGCCTGAACCGCATGCGCGAGGTCACCGAGGCCGGCTCCACGTTGTTGCTCGTGTCGCACGACCTCGCGTCGGTCGCCGCGACGGCCGAGCGCGGGATCTGGCTCGAGGACGCGCGCGTCCGCGCCGCCGGCCCCATCGACGAGGTGCTGGGCAAGTACCGGACGGCCATCGAGCAACGCGCCGAGATCGCCTCGGAGTTCGAGGGCATCGTCCGGCTCAAGAACCTCCGCACCATGGGACCGACGACGTCGCTGGTCTCCACCGACGAGCGCTGCGAGATCACCTTCGAGATCGAGTCGGACGAGATGTGCAGCGTGAACCTCTACGTCGGGGTCACCGAAGGCGCGCCGACGCCCATCTTCGTGGTGCGGCGCGACACCCAGCTCCAGCCGGGGCGGACCGAGGTCACGCTCGAGTTCCCACGGCTCCCGCTGCCCGCCGGCAACTACTTCGTGTGGGCCGGCTGCTACCGCACCATGTCGCGAATCGAGCTGATGCCGTGGCACCCGGTCGGGTCGCTCGCGGTCGCGGGCCGGCACCGACTCGACCCGACGCCCGGCTCGATCGTGCGGCTCTCCCCGGTGTTCGTGGAGTCGAACTGGAAGCTCGCGCGCTCTGGCGGCTGAACCGACCGACCCCGCCTCCCGGCTAGGATCTGCAACCTTGAGGGCGTCGATCTCGAGTTCGGTTCCGAGTTCGAGACACGCGGAACCCGGCCCCGGGGCGGTCACGACAGCGACATGAACGACATCGAACTCGCGCCCGCGAAGGTCGTCATCACCGGCACTGGCCGGGCGGGGACAACCCTCCTGGTCGCGCTCCTGACCGACCTCGGCCTCGATACGAGCTTCGAACCCGGGGTCGAGATCAACGATTCGCACCGGGCCGGCCTCGAGCGGACGCTCCGCCCGGACTCGCCCCGCATCGTCAAGTGGCCGAACCTCGGCACGCGCATCCGCGAAGTGCTCGACGACGGTTCCGTCCGCATCGAGCACGTCATCGTACCGGTGCGTGACCTCGATGCCGCCGCTGCCAGCCGCATCCGAGCCGCCGACTACGGACGGACCACCGACGCTCAGGGAGGGATGTGGGGCACGAAGCAGTACTGGCGGCAACGACGCGCGCTCGCGGAGCTGCTGGGAGAGCTCCTGGTGATCATCGCGGAGTACGACCTCCCGCACACCCTCCTCGCGTTCCCTCGCTTCGCCGAGGACTGGAAGTACACCTACGAGCGACTTGGCTGGTTGCTCGAGGGGATCTCGCCCGAGCGGTTCGAGGAGGTCTTCACCGCTCGCGTCCGGCCGGCGTGGATCCATCAGGAACCGCTCCAACCCGCCGAAAAGGCGCGCGCTCGCGCGCTCGTCCCCCTCACCGTCGGGCGAGCAGCATTCGTGCGGTTGCGCGTCCGCCTCCGGTCGCGTTCGACACCGTAGGGCCGACCCCATGGCACAACGGCTCCACCGAAGGATCGCACCGGTTGTCGGGCCGGCGCTCGAAATCTGCGACCGCGTCGCGGTCCGGCTGCGCGGGCGCCCACCCGCCCACCCTCTCGTCGCAGAACCGGGGCGCTGCATCGGCGCGATCTCGCACTGGTGCGTTGCCGGACGCGAGCAGTACCTGATCGAGACATTGGGGGCGCTGTTGGTCCAGGCCCCCGCGACGTCGTGCGCCATCATCACGAACCAGCCGGAGGTCATCTCGGCGGTGGTGCGCGAGGCGGCCGCCGAGACACGAGTGTTCAGCGACCTCGACGGTGTCGCCGACTACCTCCTGCGTGCGGACGGAGCGGTGGCCTGCGTGCGATGGCCGGGCCTCGAACGCGAACATCCATTCCGGCTCACATGGGCTCACAAGCACCTGTTCCGGAAGCTCGTGATCGAGCACCATGCCTTCGACGGGCGCCTCGACCACCTCGTGTACATCGAGGACGACCTTGCCCTGCACCCGGACGCCTTGCGGTACTGGACCGAGTACCGGGCGAAGCTCGAACCACTGCGTCTGCTCCCGGGCTTCACGCGGGTCGAGGGCCCCGCCGATGACCAACGACTGACGAGCCCGTACCAAGCCCACGTCATCGCCGATCTCGTCACGTTCGCCCCGCCCGAGGGACTTCAGACCGAGGCCGACCTCTTCCTCAACATGCGTCAGCCCTACCAGGGTTTCTACATCCTCGACGCATCGCTCGCGACATCGCACTTCAGCACGTCATCGTTCCGAGGCGTGCGGCGGAGCCAGCTCGCGGCGTCGTTGGGCGGAGGGTGGGCCATCCGCGAGCGGGCTGCTGCCGGCGCGATCTTCGACGACCTGCCGCACGGCATGGTCTCGCGCAACGTCGTACCCCTGCGGAGAGGCGCAGGCCGATCCCTGGTACCGCTCGAGGTCGCGCTCGTTCGCCACCTCCCGTCCAACTACTACACGGACGAGACGACGAAGAAGGCCACGGTCCCGGTCGATGCAGCATTCTTCGCGCCGTGACCACTCCCGTCGCGTTTCACATCGGCTACCACAAGACAGCCAGCACCTGGTTCCAGGACGTCGCAGTGCCTCATCATCGGGGGATCGGGCGCTTCCTCACGATCGCACCCGCACGCGATCCGTTCCTGCACGAGATCTTCATGACGCCGGACCGTTCTTTCGACCCTGACGCGACCCGTCGCCTGCTCGACGACCGCATTGCCGAGCTCGACGTCCCGGATGGTGGAGTGGTGCTCGTGTCGGCCGAGCGCCTCTCGGGCCACGCCGCCACCGGCGGGTACGACTCCGTCCGCATCGCCCGCCGCCTCGCCGCGGTCGCGCCCGACGCCCGGGTCTTCTGGGTCGTTCGCGAGCAGGTCGGCATGCTCGAATCGGAGTACCGCCAGCTCGTCCGCGAAGGAACGCCCGCCACGCTCGAGGCGTTCCTGAACGGTCCGCCCCGGCTCGGCATGCGGGTCGGCTTCGACCTCGGCCACTACGAGTACGACCTGCTCGCCGATGCGTACGTCGACCTCTTCGGCCCGGCGAACGTCCGGATGTTCGAGTTCGGCGCCCTCACCGCCGACCCGCGGGCCTTCCTCGAGGAGGTGGCGGGCTTCCTGGAGATCGACCCGTGGCCGGTGCTCGGCGAGGACGTCCTCCGGCGCCGCGTGAACGCCGGGTTGCCGCGCCGGCTGATGGGCGTGCGCCGGTTCCTGAACCACTTCGAGCGGGGCGGCCTCAACCCGTATCCGCTGATCCCACTCAAGCCAGTGTGGCGCGGACCGCTGTCCTACGTGGGGACGCGACTCCCACCCCCCAAACGCCCGTTCTTCGACCCCGAGACCCAGCAGTGGATCCGGGACCGGTTCGCGGCGTCGAACCGACGGCTGCACGAGCGCTATGGCATCGATCTCGGATGATCATCTCGCCTCACATGCGCGCCCTCGGCGAGGATCCGTCGCCCGGGACGCTGAAGAGCCCCAAGGTCTCCTCGATAGGATCTCGCCGCTTCGAGCGGGGTGACGAGCCGTGAGCACGAAGGTCGCGTTCCACATCGGGTACCGCAAGACCGCGAGCACGTGGTTCCAGGAGACCGCGCTGCCCCGCCACCCACAGGTCGGCTGCTTCCTGACGACGCCTCCGGCTCGAGACCCGTTCTTGAACGAGATCATCGCGACTCCGGACCTCTCGTTCGATCCGATCGTGGCCCGGAAGCTCTTCGACGAGCGCGCCGCGCGGCTCGGCCTCGGTCCGGCAGGCACGGTCGTGGTCTCGGCCGAACGCCTCTCCGGCCACGGGGCGACGGGCGGTTACGACAGCGGCCGGATCGCCACCCGGCTGGCTGCTGCCGTCCCCGACGCCCGCGTCTTCTGGGTCGTGCGCGAACAGG
This sequence comes from uncultured Acidimicrobiia bacterium, assembly GCA_963801105.1. Classification (GTDB taxonomy): domain Bacteria; phylum Actinomycetota; class Acidimicrobiia; order IMCC26256; family JAENVU01; genus JAENVU01. The sequence goes on along the minus strand of CAWDDH010000003.1, from coordinate 1,254,387 downwards.
TCGGAATGCTCGAATCCGAGTACCGACAGCTGATCAAGGAAGGGTCCCCCGCGCCGATCAAGGCCTTCCTCCAGGGTCCTGACTCGCGCGATGCGCGTGAGCTTCGATCTCCGGCGCTACGAATACGACCTCCTCGCCGACAGGTACGCCGAGCTCTTCGGCCCGGCGAACGTGCGCATCTTCGAGCTCAACGCTCTCTCCGCCGATCCGCGGGCGTTCCTCGATCAGCTCGCGGAGTTCCTGGAGATCGATCCATGGCCCGAGATCCCCGAGGACGAGCTGCGCCGCCGCGTGAACCGGAGTCTCCCGCGTCGATTCATGGGATTGCACAGATTCCTGAACCACTTCGCGCGAAGCGGCCTCAATCCCTATCCGTTGATCGCGCTCCCACCCCGATGGCGCGCGCCGTTGTCCAATCTCGCGTCGCGGCTCCCGCCCCCGAAACGGCCCTTCTTCGACACGGCCACCGAGCAGTGGATCCGGGACCGGTTCGCGGCGTCGAACCGACGGCTGCACGAGCGCTACGGCATCGATCTCGGATGATCATCTCGCACGAGCACCGGTTCATCTTCGTCAAGACCCGCAAGACCGCGGGCACGTCCGTCGAGGTCTTCCTCGCGGACCACGTGGAGCCCGGAGCCATCGTCACCCCGGTCAGGCCGCCGGTCGAGGGCCACGTCGCCCGGAACCACCAGCGGTCTTCAACCCGCTGCCCGAGATGCTCCGCACCCACCGCGTGGTCGGACCGGTGAAGGCCACTCTGCGCCGGAACGCCTTCTACAACCACATCGACGCGCAACGCATCCGCGACCGTGTCGGCGCGCGCATCTGGAACTCGTACTTCAAGTTCTGCTTCGAGCGGGACCCGTGGGACAAGGTCGTCTCGCAGTTCTACTTCCGCCGGTCGCGCACCGACGTCGAGACGCCGGCCACCTTCCGCGAGTTCGTGCTCCAGGGTCCGTTGGTCACGGACTGGAGCCTCTACTCGCTGGACGGGCAACCGGCGATGGACTTCATCGGCCGGTTCGAGCACCTCGAGGACGACCTCCGCGAGGCCCTCACACGGATCGGCATCGACGCGCCCGTCGAGCTGTCGCGCGAGAAGAGCGCGAGCCGGGCCGACCCGACGCGTCCCGACGCGACCTTCACCCCCGAGCTGGACGCGCGGATCGCGACGGTGTTCGCGCGCGAGATCCGCCACTTCGGGTACCGCGATCGTTCGCGTCCCTAGGACCCCGATGAGCGTCGAGCCGCCGCCGAAGATCCTGATCACGGGCACCGGACGCGCGGGAACGACGCTGCTCGTCCAGCTCCTCACCGACCTGGGGCTCGACACCGGCTTCACCGCCGACGCCCCGATCGACGAGCGGACCCACGCCGGCCTCGAGCTACCGCTCGACGATCCCGCCGGGCCCCGGATCGTCAAGAGCCCCACCGCCATCCGCCGACTCGACGGGCTCCTCGCGAGCGGTCGGCTCCGGCTCGAGCACGTCGTCATCCCCATGCGCGACCTCGACGTCGCCGCGGCCAGTCGGGTACGGAACACCCGCTACGGCGCCGACCTCGCGTCGCCCGGCGGCCTCCTCGGGACCCGATCGGCAGTCCGCCAGCGCGAGGCACTCGCGCTCCTGCAGTACGAGCTCATGTACACGCTCGCCCGGTACGACGTCCCCAACACCCTGCTGGTGTTCCCCCGATTCGCGTCGGACTGGCGGTACCTCGCGGACAAGCTGTCGTTCCTGGACCCGACGATCCCGCCGGAACGCTGGCGCGCGGTCGTCGAGCACCGGGCCGACCCCACGCTGATCCACGAGACGCCCCTCAGCCGGGACGAGCAGCTCCGCGCCCGCGCCGGAACGGCATACAACCGCCTGGTCGTCCGCCCGGCCCGGGCCCTGCGCACCGTCGTCGGGCGCGGGCGCGTCAGGTGAGCTGACGGAAGAAGTCGTCGTCGGTCAGGATCCGACGGAACACACGGTCGCTGGCGCTCGTCGCGCGCGACGCGAGGTCCGCGACGGCGCTCCGGTAACGGATCTCCGAGATGCGATACCGGGCCGAGCGCTCGAGCCGTCCCACGACGGGCAGCCAGATCGGCGTCCGTGCCGTCGACGCGGCCCGCAGCACGGTCTGACGGCTGCCCATCAGCATCTGGCGTGACTTCGGGACGCGAAATCCCGCGCCGTGGTGATACACGGTGTCCGCGTAGATGCCGAACAGCATCGGGTCCTCCTCGGGCAACGAGTTGGACCGGAGGAGGGGCTCCCACTCGACCTGGTTCCGCTCGAGGATGCCGAGGAGGTTGCCGCCGACGTCGGTCATCGTCCCCCCCATCTCGACCTCCCACTGGTAGCCCTGGCGCCAGTCGCCCTCGATCTCGTTCCAGAACCCGACGGTCGTGAGGCAGAAGCACGGGTGGGGTTGGCGGTCGCCGTTGCACTCGTCCTGGCGCACCGCGGCGAGCGGCCGGCCGTTCAGCAGCTCCCGACCGACCGGGCCGATCGGGAACGCATCCCCGTCGAGGAAGAGGAGCAGGTCGTCCGGCGCGGCACCCGATTCGGTGACGATGCGGGCGAGCTCGTTGAGCTTCTCCGCGTGCTTGCCCTCGAGATCGAAGCTCTCCTCGAACACCTCGGCCCAGCCCGGGTCGATGCCGTTCAAACAGCCCCACACCTTGAACTCCTCGGTGAGGTTGCGGTGCAGGAACCGGCGCTGCGGACCGATCCAGCGATCGTCCATGAAGTGGACGGTGACGACGTGAATCACGGTGTGGCGACCTACGGGGTTCCGGGAGTCGGTGTCGGTGGAGCGTGGAGACGATGCGATCGCCGCTCGAACGAGCGCGGTCGAGCGGGCAAGGTAGCACGGGGGCCGGACGGCGATTCCCGCCGGACGGAGCCGCGGTCGGCGCCGAATATCATCCCGTCGGTGACCGAGCCGGAATCCTCGCCCGAGAATCCGAGCGCGGTCGTGCTCGTCGATCCCTCGGGAACGGCGCACTCGGACAACGCGCTCCAGGGGCTCGCCGGCGCCGCGGCGCGACGACGGGTCCGGCTGATCGTGCACGCGCCGGCCGCGCCGCGCTCGACGGGCGAGGTGGAGTGGATTCCGGTCGAGGTCGGCACGACGTTGCCCGACCGGCGGTCACAGCTCGCCCACCGACGCGCGCTGGTCTCCGCGATCCACGCCGCTCCGCCGGATGCCGTGATCTGCGATCTCGGGCTGGGGCGCACGCTGCGGAGCCGCGGCCCGCGCATCCCGAGCTCGCCCGCCTTCGTCGGGATCGGTCACCAGACCAACGCCATCGACGAACGCGGTGACGGCTCCCGCAAGCCCCGGCAACGGAGGAACCAGAAGGTGCTCCGACACCTCGGCCGGAGCGGCGCGCGCATCGTCGCCCACACCGACGCGGCGGCACGACGCTTCGCCGAGTTCGTGCCGCCCGAGAACGTGCGTCGCCTGGGATGGCCGGTGGTCGCGGCCGACGACCCCTGCCTGACGGCGCCGGCGGCGCCGGGCCGAGGGAGTCACGCTGCTCTTCGCGGGGACGGCCCGCGTCGAGAAGGGGCTCGCGGCACTGCTGCGCGCCGCGCGCGGCGTCGAGGGCTTCGACCGGCTCGTCGTCCCCGGCCGGATCGCTCCCGCTGCCCTCGCCGGGCTCGACCTCTCGGACCCGCGCCTCGAGCGGTGGGACCGGTGGCTGGAGCCGGACGAGTACTTCGCGACCATGCAGGCCGCGTCGATCGTCGTGCTGCCCTACCGCGGCAAGTACCTCCGCCACGGCATCTACTCGTCGGTGATGGGCGAGGCCATGGCGCGTGGACGCCCGCTCGTCCTGACGCCCGCGCTCGGTCATCTGCTCGCCCCCGGATACGGCGGCGCGGTCGTCGCCACCGACGAATCCGACGACGCGCTCGCGGCCGCGCTCCGGGACGCGATCACGCGGCGACCCGAGCTCGAGGCCACCGCGATGACGGACGGCCGAGCGCACGTACGCACGCACCACAGCTTCGAGGCCTACCTCGACGGCATCATCCGCGCGGGCACGGAATGATCGTCTCGCACGAACACCGGTTCATCTTCGTCAAGACCCGCAAGACCGCGGGGACGTCGATCGAGGTCTACCTGGCCCGCCACCTCGGACCCGAAGCGGTGGTCACGCCCGTCACCCCGTCCGTCGAGGGCCACGCGGCCCGCCACCACGACGAACGCTTCAACCCGCTGCCCCAGATCCTGCACCAGCGCCGGTTCCGACCGGCGCTGCGCGACCTGCGGCGCCACCGCACCTTCTACAACCACATCCCGGCAGTGCGGATCCGCGAGCGCGTCGGGGCCAAGGTCTGGGACGGCTACTTCAAGTTCTGTTTCGAGCGGGACCCGTGGGAGAAGGTCGTCTCCTGGTACTACTTCCGCCGCGACCGGCACCCCGGGATGACCTTCGACGAGTTCGTCCGCACGCAGCCGCTCCCGTCGGACTTCCACCTGTACTCGCTCGACGACCGCATCGCGATGGACTTCGTCGGTCAGTTCTCGAGCCTCACGACCGATCTCGCGGCCGCGCTGGACCACGTCGGCTGGCCGCACCCGGTCGAGCTCACCCGCGAGAAGGGCACCTCGCGCCCGGCGGACACCACGACGGACGCGCGCTTCACCCCCGCGCTGGACGCGCGCGTGGCCGACGTCTTCGCGCGCGAGATCGCGGAGTTCGGGTACGAGGACCGGGCGCGACCACCCGCACCGGGCGGGTAGCGCTCAGAACAGCTCGATGTCCCCGAGCGTGAGATCCCACGAGCTCGGCGGCTCGGTCGCGGTGAGCCCACGCCAGGTCAGGAGTGGACCGGTGCGCGGCAGCCGGACCAGCCCACCGGGCCCGAACGGTCCGGCACCGATTGTGAGCAGGTAGTCGGCCTCGGCCTCGCGCACGACACCCCGGACGAGGTCCCCTGCCGTGCGGCGCCGCCGACCCGGGGTCAGGAGGGCGACGACCGCAGCCTCCCGCGCGGGGCCGCGGCGGCGGATCCGGAAGATCGCGAGCCCGTCGGCGAGCCCGCCCGGGGCCACGATCGCCCGGTAGCCGAGCAACGGCGTGGCGAACCGCCACCGCAGGAACGCCGGCGACAGGCGGGTCCGCAGGCCCGAAGCACGTTCGGCGGCGGCCAGGAGCGCGTCGAGGGCCTCGTCGTCGGCGAGCACCTCGGCCGCGTCGCGGCCCGCCGCGCTCGGCGTGGACCACCGGTCCGCCGGCACCCGCGCCTGGGCGATCACCGCGGCCCGGCTCCACCGGGTCGGGCGCACCAACGTGGGCTGCCGGCCCACGATCTGCCACCCCATCTTCAGGTACCCGGGACGGCTCTGGTCGTTGGGTGTGTTGAACACGAACTCGACGCCCTCGTCGCGCAGCTCGTCGATCGCGTGGAGCGTGAGCCCCGTGAAGATGCCGCGCCCCTGGTAGTCCGGGTGCGTCGCGGTGTCGACGGCTCGCACCGCACGTACGACCCGATCTCCGTCGACGAACTCCCAGCGCATGAGGACGCGGAGGCCGGCGAGGCGATCGCCGTCGACGGCGACCCATGCCGGCGACGGCCCGAACGCGTTCTCGACGTGCTTCCACGCGAAGAGCTGCTCGTACCGAGGGTCCACCTCGCGGCCGAGCGAGACGCGGAGCAGATCGATGATCGCCGGTCGGTCGGCATCCGTGGCGCGCCGGTACACGAGCTCGCTCACGGTCGTTCCCCCATGACGGTCCGGTAGACCACCTCGATCCGCATGATGGTTCGCCGGATGTCGAACCGGGCCGCCGTCGCGGTCGCGCCCGCGCCGAGGCGGGCGCGCGTCGCCGGATCGGACCCGAGCCCGGCAAGGGCGTCTGCCAGCGCTGAGGGATCGCGCGGTGGGACGAGCACACCGTTGGTATCGTCGACCGCCTCGGCCAGACCCCCGACTCTCGTCGCCACGATGGGCAGGCCGAGCGCGAGCGCCTCCATGATCGCCACCGGCAGGCCTTCGTTGCTCGAAGCGAGGACGAACGCGTCGCAGGCACTCATGACGCGGACGGCGTCGGTCCGCTCGCCGAGCAGGTCCACCACGCCTTCCAACCCGAGCCGTGCGTGCTCGGCGTGGATCTCCGCCTCGAGAGGCCCCTGGCCCACCGCCAGCACCCGGACCGGCGCGCCGCGATCGGCGAGGATCCGTGCCGCGGCGAGGAGGTTCGGGTAGTCCTTCTGGGCGCGCAGGTTGGCGACGGTGCCCACGACGAACTCGTCGGCGGCGAGGCCGAGCTCGGCGCGGACCCCGGCCCGGTCGCGCTGGCCGCGCGCCGCGGCGAGGTCGATGCCGTGGACGAGCACCTCGGTTCGTCGGGCGAGCGCCGCCGGCTCGGTCGAGCGTACGAGCTCGGACACCGCCAGGTCGGCCGCGTCGAGACGCATCGTCGCCCCGTTGAGCAGCCGCGTCGGTCGGGCGAAGCTCCCCCAGGTGTTGTGCAGGGTGTAGACGACGCGCGGCCGAATCCGACGCGGCAGGGTGCGCACCACGAGCCGCGCGATCCCGGCGGGGTACGGCGAGTGCGCGTGCAGCACGTCGACCGGGTCCTCGATCAGCATTCGGCGCAGTCGGAACGCCCACCGGAGGTCCCGCTCGTCCCGGACCTCGAGGCAGCGCGACTCGACCCCACGCGACGCGAGTGCGTCGACCAGCTGGCGCTTCCACGGCAGCAGGTACGCGCAGCGGATCGAGAAGGCAGCGTGGTCGTGGCGACCCGCCGCGGCCACGAGCAGATGCTCGGCGCCACCCGGACCGAGCCCCTTGACCAACCACAGCACACGACACGGGGGCGGCGGCGCCGGCGAGGTGTCCGTCACGTCAGCAGTCGGCGAGCAGTCCGGCCGGGAACCCGGCGAGCACCGACCGAACGACCTCGACGTCTTCTCCGCTGAGTCGCTCGCGCCAGCGGTCCTCCTGGTGCGCGGCGACCCGTGCCGTGACGAACCCGCTGCCCTGCTGGTCGGACTCGGCGACGAAGGTCGTCGCGGCGTCGGTCCACGTCAGCCCGAGCCGCTCGGCGAGGGCCCGCAACTCGGTCGTAGCGTCGCGACAGAGGTCCTCGTGACCCACGGTGACCCAGTCCGGATGGCGCGAGGCCGCCTCCGCCAGTGCGGAGGCCGTCACGGCGTAGACGAAGGCCTGCTGGGCGAGCCGCGGGGCGTCGGGTCCGGGTGCGGTCACGCCCCAGCGCTCGTACGCGTCCCGCGCGAGCGAGCTCGTTCTCGCGTGGGTTGCGAACGAAGCCCAGCTCACGCCAGCTCGCGATCGCATTCAGCGGATGCCGTGCGAGCACGACGGTCTTGGGCGCGAACCGGTCGACGATCCACTCGACCGAGCGGGCGCACTGCACCGACTTGGCCACGACGTGCACGGGTCGAGAGTCCGCTCGCGGCGGGCGCGCCGCCGCCATCGCGACGCGCAACCACGGGACCGGGCGCCCCTCGGCCCGGGCCCGACGGCGCGCGTCCGTTCCCGCCCGGCGGTACGCCCACGCGGCGAGACGGGCGGCGGGTCCCTGCGGCGACGCGCCGCCGGCGAAGACCCCGGCCCAGAGCCGCTCGTAGTCGGGAGCGGAGTCGCCGGGCGCCAGACGCGGGTTCTCCCCGAGCTGCATCATCGTGCGGAAGGCGAAGGCGTCGCGGAAGCCGTCGGGCTCGTCGACGAGCCGGACCCCCGCACACCGCCCCAGCGCCCCGGCCGTCCAGGAGGTGCCCGATCGAGGCGCACCGGCGAGCAGGACGCGGACCATCGGAGTCACTCTACCGGCGGGGGCGCGCGGGCCCGGCCGGTACTCTCCTCGCGTTTCCGACGTCCAAGGTGCTCATGCGGATCTACTGGTACTGGCCCTTCGCCCGCGAGGAGGACATCGCCCTCGCCTACGCGACCCCCGGACCGGACGACACGCTCACGGTGCACGCGCTGGACCGCCCGGGCGCGCCACGCGCCTCGACCGCACGCGTCACGATGCGCGCCGAGCTGCCCGACGTGGACCTCGCGACCGAGGGATCGCTGCGATGGGCGGGTTCGCGGGTCGCGACCTACCGGGCACGCGCCCGGCTGCGTCGCGACGCCGTCAGCGAGCGGGGCGTTCGACGTCGCGCACGTGGCGTTCCTGAACCAGTACACCGACATCGTCGAGCTCGAGCGTCTCGCCCGGCAGCGTCACCATCGTCACCACCGTGCACGACGTGATCCCGCACCGCACCCGGCTCCCGGACTCGGTCCAGCATCGCCTGCTGGCGGCGCTCTACCGGCGGTGCGGGACGATCGTCGTCCATCACGCCGACGTCGGCACCGAGCTGACGGACCGGTTCGGCACGCCTCCGGACCGCATCCACGTCGTCCCGCATTGGGTCTCGCCCTTCCGCGCACCCGACGACCGCCGCATGCTCGGGCCAGTTCCCACCGTTCTCTGCTTCGGGACCTTGCGCCGGAACAAGGGGATCCCCGAGCTGCTCGACGCGATCGAGCGCGTCGGGCCCGACGCCGGGATCCGGTTCCATGTCGCCGGACGCGGCGACGCCGACCTCGAGGCCGCGGTGCTCGCGGCCGCGGACCGGATGCCCCAGCTGCGTGCGGAGATCGAATGGATCACCCCCGAGCGCAAGACCCAGCTCCTGCGAGAGGCCGACCTCATGGTCCTGCCCTACACCGCGTTCAGCTCGCAGAGCGGTGTCCTCCACGACGCGTTCGGCAGCCATCTCCCGGCCGTGGTCACCGACGTCGGGGCGTTGCGCGCGTCGGTCGTCGACGGCGGCGCCGGCTGGGTCGTGGACCCCGGCGACCCGGAAGCGCTCGCGGACGCACTCCGAGGCGCGTTCGCCGACCCGACGGCCTGGCAACGGGCGTCGGACGGCGCTCGCCGGCATCGCGATCGACCAGGCGCCCGAGCGTATCGGCGCGGCGCTGCGCGCCGTCTACCGCGACGCCCGGGACCGACCTCAGATGAAGAGCGACCGGTAGCGGATCGAGCCCTCGACCTGGCCCAGACGGTTCGCCGCCACCCAGGTCCACGCCGCCCGGCCCTCGTTCGTCCGCAGATCGGGGACGTGGGCGACGAGCCACGCCCACGACCGCCAGCCCGCCACGCGGCTCGGAGCACTCGAGCCCCTGTTCGCGCAGGCGCCGGACGACGAGCGGACGCGACCGGCCGTAGTTCCGGCCCTGGCGCCACAGCGCCGCCGGTTCCGGGCGATACCGGTAGTGGACGAGGGCCTCGGGAACGAAGTGGATCGCCACGCCCTGCGTCCACGCGCGCATCGAGAGCTCGACGTCGTCCGCCCCGATGATCACGACCTCGTCGAAGCGTCCGAGCGCGCGCCACGTGTCCCGCCGCATCCCCATGTTGTTGCCGTGCACCGTCGGGAAGATCCCGTGGAACGTCGGCAACCCCCGCTCGTCCCCGCGCCCACGCGAGCCGGCCAGCCACTCGGGGTTGAGGAGATCGAGCTCGAGGGACCCGGTGACCATGGCGTGTTCCCGCAGGGCCTCGCCCATGGCGCGGACCCATCCCGGCGCGACGAGGTCGTCCGCGTCGCACAGGGCGAACGCCGTCCCGTGCGCCGCCTCGATCCCCACGTTCCGGGCGTAGTTCAGACCCGCGCGCTCGGTCGCCGGCACGAGCCGGACCCGTGGGCAGGACACGCCGTAGTCGGTCACGATCGCGGCGGTCGCGTCCGTCGAGCCGTTGTCGACCACGACGATCTCCCACGAGCCGTCCCAGCCCTGCGCGGTCAGGGCGTCGAGCTGCGCCACGATGGTGGCGGCCTCGTTGCGCGCCGGGATCACGACCGAGAGCTCCACCGGCGATCCGGGATCGTCCGTCACCGGGGACCAGCGGTCGTCGAGGCGCGGGCCGTCACCCGGGGGATGGTACCGGCCGCGCCGGCGCTTCCCGGCCGCCGGCGCGCCCGTCCGGGACCCGCACGCCGCCGAATACCATTGCGCCCGTGACCGACCCGGACCCCTTGCCCGTCGCGCCCGGTCCGGTCTCACGGTCGTGGTCGCTGATCCGCCGGATCGCCGCACGCGTCCGCACCCCACGCGAGGAGCCGTTCGTCCCGCCCTGGCGCGCGTCGGTGCTCGACGACGCGGTCATGAACCGGCCGATGAACCTCCTGTTCCGGATCCTGCGGTGGCGCGTGCTCCTGCTGGCGCGGTCGCGGATCCCGGGCCTGCGCCTCCATCCCGGTGCGACGATCGCGATCGTCAACTGGAACGCCGTCGACCTGCTGAAGGACGTCGTACGGGCGCTCGAGCGGTTCGGTCCCCCCTCGGGCGGTCGCCTGGACGTCCTGGTGATCGACAACGGCTCGACCGACGACAGCCGGCGCTGGCTCCGGAGCCAGCGCCCGACGGGGCGGATCCGCAGCGTGCTGCTGAACCGGAACGTGTTCCACGGCCCCGCGATGGACCTCGCGTTCCTCCTGAGCCGGACCGAGTACACGGTCGCGCTGGATGTCGACGCGTTCCCGATCGCCGAGGGCTGGCTCGACGAGCTGCTCCAGCCCCTGCGACACCACAAGTTCGTGACCGGCGCCGAGGCCAAGCGCGGCTACATCCACCCGTGCTGTCTCGCCATGCGCACGTCGTACTTCGCCGCCCGGCGCCACACCTTCACGCCGCACGTCGGCACCTGGAACCAGGCACTGCTCGGTCGCGAGGAGTGGGACACGGGCGAGAGCATCACGCGGCGGGAAGGCCTGGACCGCGTCCACGCCTTCCCGCGCACGCGCGTGCGCGGTCCCATGCAGCTCGGTTCCGTCTTCGGCGGGTTCGTGTACCACAACGGCGCCTCCACCCGCCTGCGCTCCGACATCGCGGTCGACGGATTGACCTCGACCGATGCCGAGTGCGCGTGGAACGAGGCGCTCTCGGAGTACCTCGGGACACCGGTGGCCGAGGGCGAGCCGACCTGGTGACTCAGAGGTAGAGGCTCCGCACCCGGATCGAGCCGGCGATCCTTCCGAGCCGCTGGCCCGCGACCCAGAGCCATCGCGCCCGCCCGTCCCGACTCCGCAGCAGCAGCACGTGGCGCACCAGCCACGCCCAGTTGCGCGCACCCCGCCATCGGGGAACCGGGGCGCCACCCCGTGCGCGCCAGCGCTCGGCGATCGCCGGGCCGGCCGCGCCGTACGCCACGCCGCGGTCGAACGTCGATCGCAGGGTCGGGCGGTACCGGTAGTGGACCAGCGCGTCGGGCCGGAACCCGAGTCGAACGCCCGAGAGGTGGAGGCGCATCGACAGGTCGATGTCCTCCCCCACGTGGAGCGACTCGTCGAAACCCGAGAACGCTTCGAAGCGGGCGCGCCGGATCCCCAGGTTGCACGAGCTGGCGAAGGGGAACCGGTCCTCGAACCGCGCGGCGGACTCAGTTCCGGTCGATCCCCGGGACGTGACCAGCCACGGCGGGTTCAGGCGCTCGAGCTCGACCGGGCCGCACACGAACTCGTCGTCCGCGAGTCCATCGCCCATCGCGGCGACCCAGCCCGGTCCGACGACGTCGTCGGCGTCGCAGAACGCCAGGAGCCGCCCGGACGCGGCGCGGGCGCCGACGTTGCGGGCGTAAGCAGGTCCGCGCCCGTCGGTGGCGTCGACCAGCCGGAGGCGCGGGCACCCGGCCGCCACCCGGGCGACGATCGACGCCGTCGCGTCGGTCGAGGCATTGTCCACGACGACGATCTCCCACGGCCGGTCCCACCCCTGGCCGCACAGCGCGTCGAGCTGCTGCTCGAGGGTGGCGGCGGCGTCGTGGGCCGCGATCACGACCGACAGCTCGGGAGGTGAAGGCGCCAAGATGATGATCCGGTGTGGTCGTGGACAACGCCGCGGGCCGGACCGGCCGGGCGCGTCGTGATGGGCTCCGACGGGCCCGGGTAGCGTACGCCGCCATGTTCAGTGCTCGGGCGACGACGCGCCGCGCGCCGGGCCCGACGACCGGGTGTCGGTGACCGGAGAGCCGTGCCGTCCCGCGCCCTGGTATCCGACCTGAAGTTCCGCACGACGCGCCTGCTCGCCACCGCGGCCGCCGGGACGAGTCGGTACACCGCCCGCCACGTCCACCGGTCGCTCGAGCCCGACCGGTTCACGGTGCTCACCGTGAACTGGAACACGGGCGAGTTCCTCGCCGACCTCATTCGCGGAGTCCGCCAGTTCAGCCCGAGGGCCGATCTCGTGGTCGTCGACAACGCGTCGACCGACGACTCGCGGGCCGTCATCCGAGCGAGCGGCGTCCGCGCGCTGCTGCTGCCGCTCAACCTCGGGCACGGCCCCGCGCTCGACCTCGGGATGCAGATGGTGCGCACCGAGTTCTTCGCGACACTCGACGTCGACGCGTTCCCGGTGCGCGCGGACTGGCTCGACGTCCTGCGCGCCAAACTGGACGAGGGCAATGTGGTCGTCGGCGGCCACATGCATCGGGGCTTCGCGCACCCCAGCATGCTCGCCATGCGGACCCGGGACTTCCGGGACCGCAAGCACACCTTCATCCGCTCGCACTGGCAAGGGGGCGAGTTCGTCCACGGCCGCTCGTGGGACGTCGCGGAGCGGATCTCGATGCGCGAGCCCGGTCGCGTCGGGCTGATCGAACCCTCCGAGGTGCGCGGTCCCGGCGTGATCGGCACCGTGTACGGCGGGATCGTGTACCACAACTGGTTCTCCGCCCAAGGCCCGGAGGAGCGCCGCACCGAGGCGCGGACGGCATGGGGCGAAGCCGTCGCCCGCTTCCTCGACGGCGCCGAACCCGCCTGATCAGCGCGCGGCGTTCGCGTCCGGACGGACGAGATCGGCGAGGAGTCGCTCGAACCGCTCCACGATCCGCTCGGGCACGACGTCGTCGCGGCTCGCGTGGGTGCGGGCGGCGCGGACGAGCATCTCGTAGCGCGCGGGCTCGAGCGCGTCGTCGATCGCCCGCAGCCACGGCGCGGGATCGTCGGTGTCCTCCACGATCGTCCCGCCCGGTCCGACCGACTCGGTGAGCCCCGGGTAGTCGCTCGCGATCACCGGGATCCCGTTCGTCTGCGCCTCGAGCACGACGCGCGGCCGGTTGTCGACCCGGTGCGGCACGAGCAGCAGCCGAGCGTCCCGGAAGACCGCGGCCGGGTCGCTGGCGAAGGCCCGCACCTCGACGTTCGCCAGCCCGGCGGCGAGGCGGTGCACGCGCTCGCGCTCCTCGTCGGTCAGCAGTCCGGACTCCTGGACCACGAACCGGAGTCCGGGTCGGGCGGCCGCGATCGTGAACAGGCGGTCGCCGCCGAGCAGCGGAATCGGGTTCACGAGCAGGACTGTCTCGCGCGTGCTGTCGACCCGCGCGCGGTCGACCTCGGTCACCGACGGCACGACCTCGCAGGGGAACCCGGCGCCGACCGCGCCACGCGCCAGGCTCTCGGCGTTGGCGAGCAACAGGTCGGGCGGCGCGCCCGTGATGGTGAGGTGCCCGATCGCGGACGCCTCCCGCAGGTACAGCACGCTCGGAATCGTCTCGGCCTGCAGCTGCGCGCGCAGCCGCCGCCACGTGACGCGCTCGATGCTGCTGGCTACGACGACGTCGGGTCACGCGGCGCGGCGCAACGACCGGTATCCGTTCTCGGGAACCGCCGCGAACCACGTCGGGAAGTCAGGCGTGTCGCTGCTGGCGCAGCCGCCGGCCCCAGGGCCGCTGGAGCCCGAGCAGCGCCGGACGCACGCGGCTCGACCGGAGGCGCGTGCTCAGGTCCACCTGGTGGTCGTACAGCGGTCGGACGACCCGGCTGGTCGGTGTGGCGGCCAGCAGATCCACGCGGTGTCCCCGGTCGGCGAGGCGGCGCGCGAGCTGACGTTGTGACGTGCCCGACCCGCCGGCGGCGACGCTGGAGACGAAGATGATCTGCACCGGACCCTGATCGCGTCGATGAATGTGGCTGCTACTCTCGGCGGCTCGCCGAACGCGGGACGGGCCAGAAGATGACAGATTCTACGTACGATCTCGCCTTCGAGACGATCGGCAACGCGACGCTGATCGTGCACGACCGGACCCCGCTGCTCGCCACGGACCCATGGCTGTCCGGCTCCGCGTACTTCGGGAGTTGGATCCTCTCGCACGAGGTACCCGAGGAACAGCTCGCGTCGGTCCGGTCCTGCCCGTACCTGTGGATCTCGCACGGCCATCCCGACCACCTCCACCTGCCGTCGCTCGAGACCCTCGCCGACAAGACGATCCTGCTGGCCGACCACGTCGGATCCCGGATCAGGGACTTCCTGACCGGGGACGGCTACCGGGTCAAGGTCCTCCCCGACCGCCAGTGGGTGCCGCTCAGCCCGCGCGTCCGGGTGATGGCCCTCGCGGATCCGTACCAGGACTCGGTACTGCTCGTCGACATGGACGGCGTCCTCGTCATCGACGCCAACGACTGCAACGACCGCGGGTGGGGCCCGACCGCGCGCCGTGAGGCGCGCCGGAGCACTCGCCCCATCCTCCTCGCGCTCGCCGGGTTCGGCGACGCCGACATGATCAACTACTTCGACCAGGACGGTCAGCGCATCCCTCCACGCGCGGCGCGACAGATCCCCCCGGGCATCGGGATTCTCTCCAAGATGCACAGCCTCGGCGCGCAGGCGTACGTCCCCTTCGCGACGATGCACCGCTACCAGCGCGAGGACAGCGTCTGGGCGAACGAGTACACGACCCCGATCGACGCGTTCTCCCTCGGCTTCACCGACACGGAGCGCGAGCTACTGCCGGCCTTCGTCCGCTACGACGTGACCACTCACGCGGTGACCCGCATCGACCCAACCGAGAACGTCGTCGTGCCGAAGCCCGCCACCGACTTCGGCGACGACTGGAGCGAGCGACTCGACGCGTCGGACGTCGACGTGATCCGTGGCTACTTCGACGGCTTCGACCTGCTCGATGACGTCGTGGACACGATCACGTTCCGGGTCGGCGGCGTGGACCACGAGTTCAGCGTCGGCCACGACACGGGTCGGGCGATCCGATTCGACGTCCCCCGCAAGTCGCTCGTCGACACCGCCCGATGGAAGATCTTCGACGACCTCCTCATCGGAAACTTCATGCGCACGACGCTCTTCGGCGACTGGCCGACGAGGTCGCTGCGCCCGGAGTTCACCTCGCGGGTGGCGAAGTACTCGGACAACGGGCTCGCCCACACCCAGGCCGAGGTCGA
Source organism: uncultured Acidimicrobiia bacterium (assembly GCA_963801105.1). Lineage (GTDB taxonomy): Bacteria > Actinomycetota > Acidimicrobiia > IMCC26256 > JAENVU01 > JAENVU01. The sequence continues at coordinate 1,239,187 of CAWDDH010000003.1, read as the reverse complement.
GCGCTACCTCGCCGAGTACCGCCGGCGCTCACGGCGCGATCACGTCGAGTACGAGATGCACCGCCGCTACTCGATGCTCGTGAAGCGTCTCGCCCGACAGTCGCGCGCACACGTCTCGAGCGGTTCGAAGCTCCACCGCGCCGGGCAGCGGCTCTACGCCCGCGCTCGGCGGTAGCACCCCTTCAGACCCTCGGCTCCGCGCTTCGCCCGGCGCGCGTACCGCTTGCGGGTGCGGCGGAGCATGATCCTGGCCTCGATCGTCGCCGCCTCGGCGCGCGCGGCGAGCGAGCGCCGGAGACCGGACCGGTCGTAGCCGAGCGCGTCGAGTGCAGTGCCCGCGACCTCGTCGAACACCGCGATGTCGTGCGGGGAGAGGTCCACGTGCCAGTCACGGACGCCGACGGTCGGCGGCCGCCGGATCCCCTGCACGTGGTCGGTGTGGCGGAGGCCCGAGAGCAGGTCGTCGGCGCGGGCGTGGTACTCGAGCATCGACTCGTCGTACTCGAGCCCGAGGAAGGCACAGATCCCGTGTAGCACCGTCACCGGGTCGGCCACGAGATCCTCGTAGTGGACCTCGTGGTAGCGCTCCGGTCCGAGGCGCATCCCGGACGCGTGGGCCTTGAGCACCTTGCGGCGCCAGACCCGCGCCGCTTCGGGGAAGCGGGTGTGGCCGAAGTCCATCGTCACGACCGACGCGGCGACGTCCCGACCGTCGCGCACGATGTGCACGAACCGCGCGTTCGGGAACCGCTCCGCGAGCACGTCGACCCAGCGCAGATGGCTCGGCGTCTTGTCGCCGTAGCCCGGCTTGCCCGCCCGGCGGGCGTAGAGCGCGTAGAGACCCGCGACCGCGTCCGCTGCGGTGCGGACGCGCGGATCGTTGCGGAGCTCGTCGAGGGCATCGAGTGGCAGCTGCCAGTCGCCGAAGTAGCGGTCGGCGGCGAGGACCGCGCGGAGCCGCTCGAAGTCCACCGGTCCCGGATGCTCGAGCAGCTCCATGACGAAGTACGACTCGGGCGGGATCGCGAGCCGGGGGTGGGAGTCGAGCATGGCGCGCAGCATCGTCGTCCCCGACCGCACGTGACCGAGCACGATCACGAAAGGATCCGACGCCCGTCCGGGCGCGGCCTCCTCCGACGACGGTCGCGCGTCCACCACGGGCAGGGAGGATACCCAGACCGCGGTTCGGCTCCGACCCGTCCTTCGCTAGGGTGCCGAGATGGCGCCCGGCCGGGTCTCGTTCATGATCGTGGGCTCGCCGCGGTCGGGAACGACACTGGTCCAGCGGCTTGCGACCGAGCTCCCCGGCGTCGCGGTCCCCTTCGAGACGCACTTCTTCACCAAAGGCCTCGCGATCCTCGCGAAGCACGGTGCCTTCCCGATCTCGGGCACGGCGCTGTCCGACGCGCTCACGCGCTACGCGTCCCTGCCAGCACTCGCCGACGCGGGCCTGGACGTCGACGCGGTCGTCGAGCGGCTCCACGGCGCGGCGACCAGGGCGCTCGACGTGTTCGACGCCGTCGTGACCGTGGCCGCGGGGCCACACACCACCCTCGGCGAGAAGACCCCCGGCCACGTGAACTGGCTCTCCCGCATCTGCGAGCTGCGCCCGGACCTGCTGGTGATCGGCGTCGTGCGCGACCCACGAGCGGTCGTCGCATCACGCCGGGCGGTCCCGTGGAGCGGCAATTCCGCCGACGCGCTCGCGACCCGCTGGCTCGACTCGCAGGAGCATCTGGCGGCGAGCGCCGCGGCCCGGCCCGACCGCACGCTCGTCCTGCGCTACGAGGATGTCGTGGAGGATCCCGACACGGCACGCCGATCGATCGCCGCGCTCCTGGGGATCGCACCGGGCACGCGGGAGGCACCCACCCGATCGGCACCGCTCGGGCTGGCGTGGGAGCACTGGAAGGACCGCGCGGGCGAACCGATCACCAACGCGCGCGTGGATCAGTGGCGCGAGGAGCTGAACGCCGACGAGGTCGCACGGATCGGTGTGGCGTGCGCACCGATGCTCGACCGCTTCGGCTACGACGCCGCGGTCTCGACGCGCAGCACGTCGCGGTTCACGCGCGGCTCGGTCCGGGCTCGGCGTGACCGTCGCCGCGCCGAGGAGGCGATCGGGCGCGAGCGGGACGACATCGCGCGGGCCGATCTCGGCGCCCACGACGAGCGCGCGGGCGCGGCGGATCCCGACCCCTCCGGACGCAACTGAGCCCCCCGACGCGTCATCCATCGGGGGGAGGGTCCGCTATCGTTCGGGCCCCGCGAGCACGAGGAACGGATGTGAGCGAGCCCGGAGCACCACCGAGTCGAGATGCGAAGGTCGTCATCACCGGCACCGGACGGGCGGGGACGACGTTGCTCGTCCAGCTGCTGACGGACCTCGGTCTGGACACCGGGTACACCTCGGAGGCGCAGGCGGACCCGACGTCGCACGGCGGTCTCGAGAAGGACATCCTCGCTCCCGACGCACCGTGGATCGTCAAGGCGCCCGCCCTCAGCGGGCAGCTCGGCGACCTGATCGCGTCAGGTGCCGTCGAGGTGGAGCACGTCATCGTCCCGATGCGTGAGCTCGACGTCGCGGCCGCGAGCCGGGTGCGCAGTGCCCGCTACGGCTCGAACCTGCGGACGCCCGGTGGGCTCGTCGCGACCCCGAACGCGACGCGCCAGCGCGCCGCGCTCGCGATCCTGGAGTACGAGCTCTTCTACGCCGTCGCGCGATTCGAGCTCCCGCTGACGCTCCTCCACTTCCCGCGCTTCGCTCAGGATTGGGAATACACCTACCGGAACCTCTCGTTCCTCGACCCGTCGCTGCCGGCGGAGGCCTGGCGTGACGCCCTGGCCGCTCGATTCGAACCGGGTTGGCTCCACCAGGAGCCGCTGTCCCGACGCGAGCAGGGCCTCACCGTGCTCGGCACCTTCTACAACCGCGGCATCGCCGCGCCGGCCCGGGCCGCGCGGCGACTCGTGACCGGCGGTTCGGTGCGTGCGTCGGCCTCCGAGGGCTGACTCGCTGAGGGGGCACGTCGCGGTCTCGGGCGATCGACTCGTGGGCCAGTCGCGGCGGCATTTCGTGTCCGTCGGCGTGCTCTCGAATGGTAGACTGGTTTGCTCATCCGTCCCCACGGGGGACCTGTTCGAGCACCACTTGGTGTGATCGACGCCGATCCGTTTGGCTCCAGGAGTGCACCGTCGAATGACTGGGGAACGACACGTGATGCACGTCGAGCCGGAGTGGGTCCTCGACGAGTACTCGAACCGCCGGTCATGATCGCGGATCTCCTCGGTCGCATCGAAGACCGAACGGTACGAGTTGTCATCGTCGGACAGGGTTACGTCGGCCTCCCGGTCGCGATGCGTGCGTCCGAAATGGGGTTTCCGGTCGTCGGCTACGAGGTCGACCCTGCGAGGGTGGCAGCACTGCGAAGGGGCCGGTCATTCGTCGAGGACGTCTCGCCTGCGCGACTGCTTGCTGCGCTGAAGCGCGGCTACACCGTGACCGACACCCTTGCCGAGCTCCCCGCCTTCGACATCGCGGTCATCTCGGTCCCTACACCGCTGCATGATGGCGTCCCGGACCTCGCATTCGTCGCGTCGGCGACTGAAGCACTCGCCGAAGTCCTCCACCGCGGGGCGCTCGTGGTACTCGAATCCACCACGTATCCAGGCACCACCGAGGAACTCGTCCGTCCCATCCTCGAGCGATCGGGGCTGCGGGCGGGGGCGGACTTCTTCCTCGGTTACTCGCCGGAACGCATCGACCCGGGCAATCCGCGATGGACGTTCGAGAACACCCCGAAGGTCGTCGCAGGCGTAGACGAGCAGTCCAGCCGCGCCGTCGAAGCGTTCTACAGCGCGCTCGTCGACAAGGTGGTCCCGGTCGGTACGACCGCCGAGGCCGAGCTCGTCAAGCTGCTCGAGAACACGTTCCGCCACGTGAACATCGCACTCGTCAACGAGCTCGCCATGTTCGCTGGAGACCTCGGCGTCGATATCTGGTCCGCCATCGATGCGGCGTCGACCAAGCCATTCGGCTTCATGCGCTTCACACCAGGGCCGGGCGTCGGCGGCCACTGCCTCCCGATTGATCCTTCGTACCTGTCCTGGAGCGTGCGACGCCGATCCGGCCATCCCTTTCGATTCGTCGAGCTGGCCAACGATGTCAACGAGCACATGCCCGACTACGTCGTCAGCCGGGTCGCGGCGCTCCTGAACCGACACGAACGGGCGATCAAGGGAACCCGCATCCTCCTGCTCGGCATGGCCTACAAGGCCGGGACGTCGGACTGGCGGGAATCACCGTCGGTCATCGTCGCGGAGCGACTGTCCGCGCTCGGAGCCCGACTGACGGCCTGTGATCCGCACATTCTGAACCACCGTGATCAACTTCCGGCCGTCGACCTCGTCGAGTTCAGCACCGAAATCCTCGCCGAGTGCGACCTCGCGATCCTGCTTGTCGATCACCCAGAGTTCACACCGGATCACCTCGAAGCACACACCCCACTCCTCTTCGACACGAAGGGCGTCATGCGAGGGCGCAGCTTTCGTGGAGAGGTCCTCTAGACCGCGAGGTCGATCGAGAATCGCGCCGTACGCGACCGGGCGCGCGTCGCTCAGGATGCGACCCGCCGTCGTCTCCCCGAGGTCGAGGTCCGGAGGGCCGAGCCGCGCGAATCCAGACGCATGCGCCGATGGTGGAACCTCGGCGAGATGCCAACGAGCACACCGAACAGCAGACCACCCGCCACTGCCGGAAGCAGGAGCACCATCGGCAAAGCCGAGTCCCCCGGATAGCGCTCCGACAGGCCGGCAACGCGTGCCACATAGACGACCATCGCGAGGTCCACCGCGACCGTTGTCAGTTGCAGCGCCGCCGTCGGTATCGAACCACCGATTCCCTGCATTCGTCGCAGGCGTCTCCTCATGTTCCAGGGACCGGTGTCCGGTTGCCGAACGTCCCCGAGTATGCGGGTCCGGAGATAGCGGTGGCCGATCGGCTCCACGAGCAACAGGCCAAGGGCGAAGATCATCACCCACGACTGAATCGGCACGTTGTTTGCCTCACGGGCGACGATCCAGAAGAAGAACGCGACGGCGGCAACCGAACCCCCGTCACCCAGCCGCGCTGCCCGAAATGGGATACCGACGAGCACGAACGGAAGCGCCACTCCGAGGAGGCCTCGCACCATGTCGTTCTCGGGGAGATAGACGTATGCGCCGAACACCGTCACCGCGAACAGAACGGGGCCAAGCCCGAGCCGCGCCGCGCGAACATCGAAGTCGGCAACCAACGGACCGCAGATCATGGTACCGAGGAAGACGAGCCACGGGAGCCACCATGGTCGGCCGAACTCGGTGGCAAAGGCCAGGATCGCCGCACCGGGCGCCAACAGCATCGCTCTGGCGAGCCAGAGACGGCGTGCCTTGTCCCACCGGACGCCGATCTCCATGCCAAGCATCAGGAGGATCAGGGAGACCGGGACGTACCAGGGCACCGAGCCAGATCGATGCAGCCCGAACCATCCTGCGACCGCCACGAGGCTGGCGAAGACCCATGCGGGCCCGACAAGACCTCGTCGGAGTGGGCGCGTCGAAGGCAGCATGCCAACGCACACCACGACCAGTGCCGCGGTCACGACACCGACCACGAAGCCGAGTTGGAAATCCTGTGTGCTCAACAGGTCGTTCAAGAAGTCCATCGTGCTCCCCTGATCATCCAGAACCCAGCCGGCACTCGATCAAGGCTCCGCCGTGGGAATCTCACTTCCGGCGACACAGTCGTCGGGCTACAGCGAGCTGCCGTCCCCTGAGTCATCACAGCAGCTCCTTCGATGCGACGGCGAGGATCACCTTCAAGACCGGAACCATCGCGGTGCCATCCGACAAGTCGATCCGCCCCTCGGCCCGGCCGCCGAGAGCAGCGATCAGGTCCGAGCTCGTTCCGGAGATGTCGACCTCGAGCACACCTTCACTCAGCCGGGAGACATCGAGCACGGTCGGAACCGGCCGCGCTGACCCAGCACCGACGGTCCGGAACTCCGCCTTCGCCTCCACCCCGGTGAGGTCGACGGCGCCTCCGGCGGAATCGTGGAACACCAGCGCGAGGATCGCCCGTTCGCCCTCGTGAATCTCTCGCTGGACCGTCGGCAGTTCCTGGTCGACGTCGGGCGACCCACCACCCTGCTCCGTCGGCTCCGGCGCGGTACGCGCCGCCGTGGGCTCTTCCGGTTGGAGCGACCTCGACGTCGGCCCCGTTCCGAGATCGAAGTCGGCACGAGGACTCACATAGAACTCGTACCGCGATTGGTCAGACGCACCGGGAAACTCGGCCGCGCGCGTTTGTACCGCCTGTCCGAGATCGACCACTCGACTGAACCGATCTTCGATGGGGATCTCAAAGGACCAATGCGTTTCGGAAGCGTTCCAAGTCTTTGGCATTGTGCTCTCGAGGGCTGCCGGTGATTGTCCAGAATCTTCGACCGCGCCGGTCGGAACATCTGGCTCCTCGTGCTCCATCTCCGACCGTGTGGGCACACAGAGAAGCACCAAGAACAGCGGCATGAGCTGGGTCCGCTCTCGGGTGAGGATACCGAAGTTGGAGAAGGATGAAAATGCAAAGATCATCCCCAGAGACGCGCCCAATGCGTACGCGGGATAGATGTGTTCACGCATCGAGCGCATGAGATTGCGAAGCCGCTTTCGAGACCGTATCGTCAAAACAATTAGAAGGACTCCTTCCAACGAAGCGAGCATCCCCACAGCATTCGTCGTTTCGAGCGGGAACGGACGGTAGAGAACTGTGACGATTGCAGGGAGAGCAGTGACCGGACTGTTCATGCGAACGGGTGAGAACGCCGACGCGGCTTCTTGGGTCTGTGCGGTCGTCGAATCGAGCGTCTCCTGGATTCCGGCCGAGTCGAGGCTGGAGACACCGAAGAACTGCTGGGTCTGACCGATCACAACCATGAGCACCAACGAGAGGGCTCCGAAGAGCAGGAGACGCACGAGCCCAGCACTCCCCGCCGAGCCACGGCTCTTCCCGAGCGCGAGAGCCAAGAAGAAGCCGCAGAGAAGCGTCAAACCGATATGAGGCCGAAGCAGTACGAGTCCGGTGGTCCCCAACGCGATGTAGGCCAACGCCGCAATGGGCTTCCCCCGAATGACCCGGCTCACGCCGTATGAAGTGGCGCCGACCAAGAACACCGAGAGTGCATCCTTCCCGAGCGACGAAGGCCAGTAGACCATCGACGGCAGGAAGAACAACAGTTGGGCGTAGCGCCGATCCGCACCCCGGTGAACGGTCTCGCGGAACGCAAGCCAGAAGAGCAGCATTCCGAGGAACGCGAGCCAGGAAAAGAGGAGACCTGCCCCGAGAAGTGAGTTACCCCAGAATGAATAGACGACCCCGCTCAGCAGTTTCATGAAGCCGGTGCCCTGAAGCTTGCCTACCGAAACCGTGAAGTCAAAAGACCGAAAGGAACTGCCGAGATCTCGTCCGAAGTGAGCGTAATACGTCGCGTCGGATATCCCGCCGTAGAACAGGGCATTGACGGCGGCACGAACCAGCGTTCCGGCCATCTTCAGCCGAAAAGCAGCCAGAAGCAGGTCGGAATAGCTGTCGTCGCCGACCCGGTCCGAGATTCGGCGGATGATCGCCTTGGTGGCGATGAGGAGAAGGGGGAGTTGCACAACCGGGAGGAGAAGTTCCCAGTCCAAGGTCACGAGCGCGACGACGACCAGACAGCCGTAAACGAACGCCGTCAAGCCGGTGATGCGCCGATACCACTTCAACTCGCTCGCTGAGGACTCTCCAGATCCGTGCCGATCGACGTCGGGTTCAGTGAGGAGGGCCATGTCGGCTCATGCCCAAAGCGCCGAGCTGGAGCTGGCAGCCGGCGTCCGTGTCATATGACGCGAGTACACGAAAGACACTCACGAGACCCATTCATCATCGGATGGAGGCCGTTGTGTCGGTACGGCGGTCGGTGGCAGCAGATCCTCTTCGGCGCCCGTTCGGAGATCGAGCACGCGTTCGCGCTCACGGCGGCTCGGCCGTCTCGGGAGCATCTTGACCAGGATGGTCGGTGAGCGCCGACCGTTCGACCGCGTACCATAGGAGTAGTAAGAAGCGCCACCGTAGCCGTAGCCGTTGTATCCCCCGTAGTAGCCGTAACGGGCGCCGCGCTCGGCCGCGACGAGCGTGATGCCGATGATGTTCGCGCCGACTCTCCTCAGGAGATCAGCCGCAGCGGTAATGGCGCCTCGGCGGGTCCAGCCCGATCGGGCAAGCAACACCGTCGCGTCGACGGCGGTGGCGATATCGGCGGAGTCGTTGGCCAGCAAGAGGGGCGGCGAGTCGACGATGACGATGTCGGCCAGTTCCTGAGCGATGGCGACGACAGCCATGACGACCGCGACCCACTCACCGGGCGCCTTCTCGCTCCGCTTGGTGGCGATGAGCCCGACACCCGGCACCTTGGTCTGCTGGATAACGGACAACACCTGCTCCCGCGTGCAATCCCGGCCGAGCGAGAGGAGGTCGGGCTGCGACTGACCGCCGAGGTACTTGTCCAGCGTCGGTCGACGGAAATCCGCGTCAATCGCGATAACGGTCATCCCCGTCTCTGCGAGCGTCGCCGCGAGATTCGCCACTGTCACCGACTTGCCCTCTGCAGGCCCGGGCGAGGTGATGAGCAGGGACTTGAGGGGCGCAAACGACGGGTCGGTGGTCCCGGCTCCGTTGGGCGACGGGTTCGAGCCGTTGTGGTGGACCGGGTGGCGTCGCCACATTGCGAGCACGGAGGTGCGGAGCGTTCGATACGCCTCCGCGGAGAGCGAGGACGGTTCGTCGACCGTGGCAAGCGGGTACGGAACGTGTCGGTCGAAGTCGACCTCCGGAATCTCGGTGATCACCGGCAGCTTCGCCGCATTCTCGATCACCCGAACGTCGCGCACGTGTGCTGCGATGATCTCGATCAGAACGACGATCGCTATTGCCAGCAAGAAACCGATCGAAGCGCCCATGGCGATCCGCAGCCACCCTGAGGGGGGTTCCGATCCGGTGCGGATGTACAGAAGATCGACGCGCTCTGGGGATGCGGGCTCGAAGTTGGTAACGGTCACGCGGTTCGGACCGGCCAACGTCGTCGCATTAATGGAAGCGGCGATGCTGGCGACGCGCCGCTTCTGAGCATCCCGCCGACCCTCCAAGACGGCCGTGTTCGCTTGCGGAGCGACCGACGCCACGAGCAGCTGGCCCTCGAGACTCTGCAACTCAGTCTCAGCGTCGCTGTACTCCGTCTGGAGTGCGGCGAGGGAGGCGTCGTAGTCGGTCTGCGCGCTCGACACGAGATACCGACTCAGCTGGCGCGCGTAGACGTTCGCCACTTTGGCGGAGTTCGTCTTCGAGCCAGACGTGACCGAGATGACCAGCGAGCCGTTCGCCTTGTTCGGCTGGAACAGGACGTAGGTCAGAGTTCCGCCGTTGTAGAACTTGACCGTCTGCTCCTGCAGCGAGTTCTGGGCCTTCTTCTGCGCCTTCTTCGTGTCCTTGGTCGCCGACGAGGCGTTCTCGTTGGCATTCTGGGAATTAGCGGGCGAACCCTTGGTCACGGTCGGGACGCGAGACGCTCCGAGCTCGGCGCGGACACGCTCGGGCACCGTTCCCTTCGTCGCGTACAGGGTGATCCGGCCGTAATCGACTGGGGGTACCGAGCGCTCCGCGCTGATGAGCATGGTGTTCGACGCCTTGTACCAGACGAGCGTGCCCTTCGCGCGAGCCCGCTCCGCGGCCGTCGGCTGCGTGACAGTGGCAACCAGAACTCCGACAGCAAGGCCGAGAGCCAAGACCCACCAACGCTTTCGTAGCGTTCGGTAGTAGTTGGTGCTTTTCACCGTGCCTTCGCCCCCCAGAAACGTCGTCACGCAGTGTAGCAGTGGAAACGGGCAGCCAAACCAGGCGAACACGCGCCACCAAGGCCCTCTGGGACAGTAGAGCGCTGATCCAGTCTGGTTGTCAAGGAGAAGTGGCGTGGACCCCCCGGAAACCGGGAGCCCCATGCGCAGTCACGACACCACCCTGGGTGGTGGTCGCGCCCGGTCGGCGGCGTGGGCCAGGTGGAGGAGGGCACGCGGTGACGGCGAACTGGACCGGTCGGTATTATCCGCCGATGTTGGCGACCGGTGACGGACGGTCGGCCGGGAAGACCCCAGGTCCGGGGTGGCCGCCAGCCCTCGCGCTGGTCCTGACCATCCTTGGCGCGGTTGCGGTTCCTCTTCTCGTCTCGGCCCGGTACGGCGCGCTCGGCATACCCCGCGGTGACGACTGGTCATACATCATCACGATGTTTCGGCTCGTCGACACCGGACATCTTTCGTTCAACCACTGGGTGTCCATGAGCCTCGTCGGCCAGCTCGCTATCGCGGCTCCCGTCGTGGCACTCGCGGGGCACAGCATCACAGCCCTGCAGGTGTCCACGGCTGTGATCGGCGCGGCTGGGCTCGCCGCACTCGCCGCCTCCGCTCGGAGGCTCGGCATCCCGATGGGCGCAACGTTCCTCATCGTGGTCTCACTCGCGTCCGGGCCCCTGTGGGGGCCCCTGGCCGCGACCTTCATGACAGATGTCCCAGCGTTCGCCGTGACGTCGATCTCGACCTGGCTCGCCGTCATCGCGTTCCGGCGTGATCCAGTGTCACCGGGGCTCGTGGTGACCAGCGTCCTCGTGGGTCTCGGTGCCTTCGCGATTCGCCAGTACGCGATCGTGACCGTGATCGCCGTGTTGGCGACCACGATCGCGTGTGCACGGGCAGACGACGACCTCGTCGCAGAGCGACGTTGGTGGATCACAGCATTGCTCACTGCAATATTCGGTCTTGCCTTCATGGCGTGGTGGCACACCATTCCCGACGGCCGACAGCTCGCGCCAGCAGTTCCGGATGCGCACACCATCCGGCTCGCTCTCGTCAAGAGTTCGGGCTTCGTTCGGCTCGTCGCGCTGCTCACTCTGCCGGTCCTGCTTTGGGTCAGCCCGGTCCGGATCGTCAAACGGTCCTTCGCTTCGAGCAGGATCCTCACGATCGTGATCGCCCTGGGCGGTGCACTCTGGCTCGGTCTCACCGCAGTCCGCTCGCGCCACGACGTGTTCGTCGGGAACTACCTGATGCAAGACGGTGCTCTCTCAAACATTGTCGTGGCCGGACGACGTTCGGACGTTCTCCCTGCACCAGTCTGGTCCGCACTCATTGTGATCACCTGCGTGGCGGGCACGATCCTGCTCGTCGCGACGGTTCCCTGCTTGTACTCCCTCACGCGTGTCCGAGGTTCCGGTCAGCGGCGCGGGGCGGAGCCCGCTACAACCTTCCTGGCGCTCGCCACCGTCGGGTACTCGGCCGTGTACCTGATCGCCATCGTGCTCGGCATGCAGGTCTACGACCGCTACTGTCTTCCGCTGGTCGCAGTCGTAGCTCTTCAGCTGGCCCTGCTCCGCACCAACGCGGACGCGATCGACGACGCGGCCGGTCCGCGAGTCCGGATGGTCGGAGTAGCGATCGCGGTGGTGGGACTCGCGGCGGTGGGGTTGGCGTTCACCACGGACTCGGCGTCATTCGACGGCGCCCGTTGGCGCGCCGCCGAAGGGGCGGTGCGAGCCGGTTGGCCGGCACGCACCGTCAATGGCGGCTTCGAATGGCTGAACTTCCATCGCGGCGAGAAGGCGCCACCATTGGATTCGCTGCCGGATGGTCAGCGGCGAGAGCAGATCTGCGTCACGGTGCACGTGAACGCGCATCCGCCCCCCGAAGACGTCGTCGCAGTAGCGACGTCAAGCGCGCCCACCCGACCTAGCGAGAGCCTGGTCGCGTTCCTGACGTCCACGCCGTGCCCAGCACAGGACCGTGCACAAATGCCATGAAGGCTCGACTCGCCATCCTCGTGGTGTACGTCGTCCGTGGCGACGAGGACGAGGCACTCCTCCAGTTGCACCTCGATCGCATCGCTCGACATACGAAGACCGGGTACCGGCTCTACGCGGCCACACGCACGCGTGACCGAACGCGGGCGCCAGATCCTTGCCGCGCGTCCCGAAGTCATGCTCTGCGACACCGGACAATGCCCCGCCTTCGGGAGCCGCGAGCACGCGCACCACTTGGATGCTCTCGTGGAGCACGCCCTCGAGGATGGCGCCGACGCTCTCCTGACGCTGGATCTCGATTCGTTCCCGATCAGCGACACATGGCTCGAGACCATCTCGCGAGTCGCCCCGAAGCAGTCCGGGATCGCAGGCATCCTCCGCGCGGAGAACGGCGACACCGTGCTGCCTCACCCATCGTGCCTCCTCGTCCCCGCCGAGTTCGCCAGTCGGCATCGCTTCAGTTTCTCCCCGGATACCGACGGCTCCAAGGAGTTCCGTCGATTCCTTCGCACGCGCAAGCAAGCGGCGGACACCGGCATTCGGCTCGCACAGATTCTCGACCAGCATGACCTACCGTGGGGCAAGCTGCTTCGAACCAACGTTCGAGACCTGCATCCGCTGATCGCGGGAATTTACGTGGACAGCGTCTTTCATCTCGGCGCAGGTTCGCGCGCCGGCCTCTTTCGTCGCGACCTTCAGACTTCAACGGTGTACCGGATCACGCGACCGCTCGAACGGCTTCCAGTTTCCGGGGCGGCGCGACGGGCAAGCAACCGGCTGGTGGCACGGCTCCGGCGCGGTGCCGAGCAAAGGCTCATCGCCGCGAACGCGCTCGCCGCCGATCAAGCCCGCACGTGGTTGAGGCAGGATCCGGACGGCTTGTTCGCATACTTGCGCGGTGTCGACAGCAGTCCACCCGGACCATCTTCCGGCCAGACAGGCGACCATGCCGGTTCCGAGGCCGGGTAGATTGCAGCGGTTGAGGTGCACCGCTTTGGCCCGCGGACGTCGTGAAATCGCTCCACGGCCGGATCAGAGATTCCGAGACCCGCGAGAGGCAGAGCGAACGGGACCACGACGGAGTGTTGACCGGAGCCACACGTTGGATACGAGATCCGTGACGGCGTACGTCGCCAACCTCAATACCGCGCACGCAACCGAGTTGTGCATCAGGTCGATGCGCGAGTACGCCGGGATGGACTTCGATCTCGTGGTGGGCGACTGCGGGTCCAGCGATGGCTCGCTGGCCATGCTCGACCGGCTCTCGCACAAGGGTTGGCTGAAGCTCCAGGTCGCGCCTCGAGGGCGAGGACATGCCGACTGGCTTGCTGATTGGGTCACGAGCTGTCCGACGCGATACGCCCTGTTCTCTGACTCTGACGTGGAGTTTCGCGGCGACGACTGGCTGCGCGACATGGTCGACGCCGCGCAGAGTTCGGGGGCCGCGGTGGTCTGCGGTCGCTTGCAGCGCGGAAGCGAGTGCTACGTCCATCCGGTCACGGGGGCCGAACGGCGATTGGCACCGCGCCCGACGGCCTGGCTGTTCATGATCGACACAGAACAAGTCGCCGGACGAGTCGAGCCCGATTTCACATACCGTGAGGTAGAGGATTTCAACGCGTTCGGGAGCAAGGTCGCGTACGACACCGGGGCCTGGTACTTCAAACGACTCTCCGATGCCGGGCTCACGTGGGTCGAGATGCCGGCTGCCTGGCAAAGCAAGTACCGCCACTTCGGGGGGTTGACATGGCTGGCGCCCCGGCGATCGCGGGCGGCGCTTCGAATCCGGGTGCGTCAGGTTGCGAAGCTCGCCATCGTGGCGTGGCACCTCCATGTAGCCAGACGCGACGGGTGGGGGGACAACGAGGGACGCGACGCTGCAACACCCGTCGGCTCCGAAGTGACGGACGTGACGGCTGGTCCAGCCGCTTCGTCATAACGGTCTACGATGCTCGACCCGCCCAAGAGGAGACGGCGGTGTCACGACTCCCGAAGCAGTTTCTCAAGTGGTCCGCCCACGCTGTGGACCGGATGCGACAGCCATCCAGGGGTGTCGTCGTGCTCATCTACCACCGCGTCGGGGCCCGTTCCCGACTCGACGTGGACCTGCCGCTCGCAGTCTTCGAAGCGCAGATGCAAGCCCTCGCAGAATCCGGGCGCGTCCGGTCCATCGACGAGGCGCTCGACAAGCTTGAAGCGCCGCGGCCACCGGACTACGACCCGATCGTCGTGACCTTCGACGATGGCACGGCCGATTTTGCTGAGCTAGCAGTGCCGGTGTTGGAACGCTGGAACATCCCTGCGACCATCTACGTCGCGACGGATTTCGTGGACCGAGAGCGAGAGTTCCCCAATGGGGGCCAGCCCATCAGTTGGAACGCGCTCGCAGATGTGCAACGCACCGGTCTCTTGACCATCGGCTCTCACACCCACACACACTCCTTGCTCGACCGCTTGCCAGCGATCGAGATCGACGCCGAACTCGATCAGGCGGACAACCTCATCACGGAGCACCTTGGAATCCAACCCCGCCACTTCGCGTATCCGAAGGCTGTCGCGGGCTCGTCCTCAGCCGACCGAGCGGTCCGCGCTCGGTACCGATCGGCTGCGGTCGCAGGGACGCGCGTGAACAGGTATGGCCAAACCGACTTCTTCCGGCTTTGCCGATCGCCAATCCAGGTCAGCGACGGGATGAAGTACTTCGCGGCCAAGGTCGCTGGGGGAATGCGTGCGGAGGACGGCGCACGAGAACTGGCGAATCGGTGGCGGTACCGCGGCGCGACCGGATGACCCGCCGACTCATCCACGTCACGACAACCGACATGAGCCTCGAACTGCTCCTCGGCCCGCAGCTCGGAGCATTTGTGGACGCCGGCTTCGAGGTGATCGGGGCCTCAGCCCCCGGACGCTATGTGGAGGCGATCACGGCGCGAGGAGTTGAACACATCGCGCTGCGACATACGACGCGGTCGATGGCACCGCACCACGACGTTGCGGCCTTCGTCGAGCTGTGGCGTCTCTTTCGTCGCCTCCAGCCTGAGATCGTTCACACTCACAACCCCAAGCCGGGAATCTACGGTCGGCTCGCCGCGCGATCAGCGGGGGTGCCGTGCATCGTCAACACGGTGCACGGGCTTTACGCCACGCCGGAGGATCGAATCGCCAAGAGGGCAGCCGTCTATTCGCTTGAACGAATCGCGTCCGCCGCATCAGACGCCGAGCTGGTGCAGAACGTCGAAGATGTCCCGACGCTTCGACGTCTCGGGATCCCGGCTTCCAAGCTGACCGTGCTCGGCAACGGTGTCGACCTCGACCGATTCAGACCAGAGCGCATCAACGAACACCGTCGGCGTGAGCTTCGATTGACATGGGGCGCAGGTCCCGACGACATCGTCTGCGGAGCGGTCGGGCGCCTCGTGTGGGAGAAGGGCTACCGGGAGCTTTTCGCCGCGGCGAAGATGCTCAGGGGCCACAACCCGCGAATATTGTTCGTCGTCGCCGGCGGCCTCGACGAGGCAAAGGCCGACCAGATTGGACCCGGCGATCTCTCGACCGCAGAGCGGGACGCGAACATCACCTTTCTCGGTCTCGCCGACAACGTCGACGAGCTGTACTGCGCAATGGACCTGTACGTCCTCGCGTCCCATCGCGAGGGATTCCCCCGATCGGCGATGGAGGCGGCGGCGGCCGGCCTGCCCATCGTTGCCACCGACATCCGGGGTTGCCGGCAAGTCGTCGAACCCGGTCGCACCGGCGAGCTGGTCCCGGTCCGCAATGCCTCCGCGCTGGCCGGGGCGATCAGCGACATCGCGAGGAGCACGACGCGGCGACGTCGATTCGGCACCGCCGCGTTGGAGAAGGCTCGAAGCGAGTTCGACGATCGCCGCATCATCGAGATCACCCTCGACACGTACGACCGCGTCCTGCACGGAGCGGCGCAGTGATCGTGGTCCACGCCGCGGTGAAGGGATCTGTCGCAGGTCGCCGAGCTGCACGCGACCCGCATCGCCGAGGGATTCCTGTCCAGTCTCGGTACGCGGTTCCTCCGGCGCTTGTACCAGCGGGTGCTTGCGATGGAGAACTCGTTCGTCCTGGTCGCACTCGACGACCCCGCAGAACGGCACGTGATCGGCTTCATCGCAGGAGTACCGGACGTCTCAGCCCTCTATCGGAAGTTTCTCGTCCGAGATGGTCTGGTGGCAGCACTACCGGCCGCCGCGCGCCTCTTCCGTTCGATCCCCCGCGTGCTCGAGACGCTGCGATACACCGCAACGACGAGTGAACATGACCTGCCCCGAGCCGAGATCCTCGCGGTAGCCGTCGCCGCCGATTGTGGGCATCGCGGTATCGGCCGATCGCTCGTGCGAGCCGCGACAGAAGAGTTCAGGACCAGATCCGTCAGGTCCGCCAAGGTCGTGACCAGCCTCGACAACACCACTGCATTGTCCGTGTACCACACGTGCGGCTTCCTGGATGTCGAGAGGATCGAGGTCCATGCTGGGCGCTCCTCCCAGGTCCTGGTATGGCGAACCTCGTAGTCGCGGTCATCGGTCTCGTCGGCGGAATGGTGCTGACGCCCCTCGCGCGCGGTGTCGCGATCGCGAAGGGGATCGTCGATCGGCCCGGCGCGCTCAAGACGCAGCGCGCTCCTGTCGCGTATCTCGGAGGCGTCGCCGTGTTCCTCGCCGCTCTCGGTGGGCCGATCGTCGGCGGGCGACCAGCGCTCCTCATCCCGATGGCGCTCGCGCTCGCGCTCGGTCTCGTCGATGACCTCCGTCCGCTCCCAGTTCCCCCTCGGATCGCTACCGAAGCAGGTATCGGCCTGACGGCTGCCCTCGTCGTCGGCGGACCACCTCTCGCACGTCTCGCGACCGGGTCCTCACGATCGGGCTTCTCAATGCGATCAACCTCCTCGACGGACAAGATGGTCTCGCCGCCGGTGTGGGTGCGGTCAGTGCCGCCGGGTTCGCCCTGCTGGGTGGAACGGCCACACCCGTCGGACTGAGCCTGGCGGGAGCACTCCTCGGCTTCCTCATTTGGAACCGACCGCCGGCGAGGATCTACCTCGGCGACGCTGGGGCGTACATGGTTGGGACGACGATCGCACTCCTTCCGGCGTTGACGTGCCATGCGGACAAGCGCTGGTCCGTCTGGTGGGCGGTCCCACTGCTCGTCGGCGTCCCGATATCGGATACCGCGATCGCGATGATCAGGCGTCGGCGCGCTGGACGCTCGATCCTGACGGGTGATCGCGGCCACATATATGACCAGCTCGTCGATCGTGGGCTTTCAGTCGGGTGCTCGACGCTGCTGGGCATTGGCGCGCAGCTGGTCTTTACGTCCGCAGGGCTCACAGCGACGCTGCTGCTGTCGCCGGCTGGGGCCCTCACCGCGACACTTCTCACAGCCGCGTTGACCGTCGGGGCCGCTCAGTCGTTGGGATTCCTCACCGCCGACGCCCCGTGAACGAGCGCTCACGATCTGAGTCGTGCTCGCTCCCGTGAGTCGAGCGACTCACTGCCCGACGGAAATCCCCAACATTGACCACGTTCGGTGAAAGTTTCGCTTGCGCCCGGCCACCAAGTGCGGCCACAATGCATCCCTGCTGGAGGGCGGCTGGGGGGCCGGTGAGCAACGAGAGACGAGAGTACCCACGGGGTCGACGTCGGGTCGGGGGCAGCGCCTGATGTCGGTGACAGGAGCCTTGCGAGCGCCGGTCGAGCGACTGCGGACGTCCAAGCGGCTGGCCCGGGTGAGCGCCGACTGCCTGGTCTGGGTGATCGCCCTCTACCTCGCCTCACTCCTCCGCCTGGACTTCGATGTCAGCCGGGTGCGCTCGTTCGACCTCGCGATCCTCTTCCTCCCCGCGATCGCGCTCCAGATCGGCACCGGGCTCTGGACCGGCCTGTACCGCGGATGGTGGGTGAACGGCTCGTTCGAGGAGGTCGCGGCGCTGGCCCGAGCCACCGCGGTGTCGACCCTCGCGCTCGTCGGTGTCGATCTCCTGTTCACCGATCCGACCGGCGCCGATCAGCGCGGTCATCGGCGCCGGCATCTTCGCCTTCGTGGGGATGGGGGGTGCCCGCTACATCGCCCGCCAGCTGCTGGAGCAGCGCCGGCGCGCCCTCGCCGTCGGCCGGGACCGGGCGATCATCTTCGGCGCCGGTGACGGTGGCGAGCGCACGATCCGGGCGATGCTCTTCGACTCGGACAGCCCGTACGTCCCCGTCGCCCTGCTCGACGACGACCCGCGGAAGCGGAACCTGACGATCCGCGGGGTCCGCGTGCTCGGCGACCGCTCGCACATCGCCGCGGTGGCCGAGCGGCTCGGGGCCAAGACGCTGATCATGGCGGTGCCCACCGGCGACGGCGCGCTCGTGCGGGAGCTCTCCCGCGACGCCCGGGCGGCCGGACTCGATGTCCGGGTCGTCCCGTCGGTGCGCGAGCTCCTCGGTGGCGAGGTCCACGTCGGCGACCTCCGTGAGCCGACCGAGGCCGACCTCCTCGGCCGCCACAAAGTCGAGACCGACCTCCAGAGCGTCTCGGACTACGTCCGCGGCCGAACCGTGGTGGTGACCGGCGCCGGCGGATCCATCGGGTCGGAGCTCTGCCGGCAGCTGTCGGCGTTCTCCCCCGGGCGGCTCGTCATGATCGACCGGGACGAGTCCGGCCTGCACGGCGTCCAGTTGTCGCTCGACGGCCGGGCGCTCCTCGACTCGGACTCGCTGATCCTCCTCGACATCCGCGACCGCCAGCGCGTGGCCCGCCTCTTCGCCGAGATCAAGCCCGACGTCGTCTTCCACGCCGCCGCGCTCAAGCACCTCCCGCTGCTCCAGGCCCATCCGTCCGAAGCGCTGAAGAGCAACGTCTGGGGCACGCTCAGCGTTCTCGACGCCGCCGCCGGCGCCGGGGTCTCGCACTTCGTCAACATCTCCACCGACAAGGCCGCCAACGCCTCGAGTGTGCTGGGCTGCTCGAAGCGCATCGCCGAGGGCCTCACCTCGTCGTTCGGCCAGCGGTTCCCGGGCCGCTACCTGAGCGTCCGCTTCGGCAACGTGCTCGGCAGCCGCGGCTCGGTGCTCACGGCCTTCCGTTCCCAGATCGAGCAGGGCGGGCCACTCACCGTCACCCACCCCGAGGTCAGCCGCTACTTCATGACCATCGAGGAAGCCGTCCAGCTCGTGATCCAGGCCGGCGCGATCGGCGGCGACGGGCACGCGATGGTGCTCGACATGGGCGAGCCGGTGCGCATCTACGATGTCGCCCGCCAGCTCGCCGCCTCCCGGCGGCCCGAGATCCCGATCGAGTTCACCGGGCTCCGGCCCGGCGAGAAGCTCCACGAGGACCTCTTCTGCTCCGAGGAGACTCCGGCCCGCAGCGCGCACGCGCTGATCCGGTACGTCGAGGTCCCCTCACTCGACCCGGCGACGGTGCGGGACCTGGACCCGACGGGTTCGCACGCAGAGGTCATCGGAATTCTCACGACCCTCGTCGCAGACCTCGACCGCCGGACGCACACCGCCGCGGCGCAGGTGGTGGACATCGACCTCATCGAACTCGAGATCGACGACCACACCACCGCCAACTCCTGACGGCGACGCCGGCTCAGCCGGGCCGGGTGAGGATCTCGGGACCACCATCGGTCACCGCGATCGAGTGCTCGAAGTGCGCCGCGCGGCTCCCGTCGACAGTGACCACCGTCCAGCCGTCGTCGAGCACCTCGGTTTCGGCGCTCCCGACGGTGACCATCGGCTCGACCGCGACCACCAGCCCGGGCACGAGCTTGACCCGCCGTCCTCGACCCGTCCGGTAGTTGGGAACCTCCGGCGGCTCGTGCATCGCGGTGCCGATCCCGTGACCCACGTACTCCCGGACCACCGAGAAGCCACCGGCGAGCGCCGCCTCCTCTGCCGCACCCCCGACATCGGCGAGCGTGTTCCCCACGACGAGCGCCGCGATGGCGTCGGTGAGGGATCTTTCGGTGACCTCGAGCAGGCGCATCGAGATCTCGTCGACGGTCCCCACGGGCACCGTGATGGCCGCATCCGCATGCCAACCGTCGACGATCGCCCCGCAGTCCAACGAGATGATGTCACCCTCCGCGAGCATGGTCCCGTCGGGGATCCCGTGCACCACGACCTCGTTCGGCGACGTGCAGACGACCGCCGGGAACCCGTGGTAGCCAAGGAAGTTCGACTGTGCCCCGCGGCGATCGAGCACCTCCCGCGCGGCGGCGTCGATCTGGCGGGTCGTCGCACCGGGGCGGGCGAGCCGCCGGCAGACCTCGTGCATCTCCGCCACGACGCGCCCGGCGCGGCGCATGGTCGCGATCTGCTCGTGGGTCTTGACCCGGCTCACTGAGCGAATCGGCGGGCGACGGCGGCGAGCACCGCGGCCTCGACGTCCCGCTCGTCCCCGAGACCGTTCACGGTCTCGAGCAACGACCGCTCGCGGTAGAACTCGACGAGCGGCTTGGTCTCCGAGTCGTAGAGCGCGAGACGCTTGCGGATGGACTTCTCGGTGTCGTCCTCCCGGCCCCGGGCGCGCATGCGCTCGACGACGACGTCGGTCGGCACCTCGAGGTTCACCACGATGTCGAGTGGGTACTCGGCCAGGATCCGCTCGAGCTCGAGCGCCTGGAGCCGGGTCCGGGGGAAGCCGTCGAGCACGAAGCCGGGCAGGACCTCGTTGACGTTCCCGAACCGCTCCGCGACGACCGCGACCACGAGATCGTCGGGGACGAGTTCCCCGCGGTCCATGTAGTCCTTGGCCTCGAGCCCGGCCTTGACCCCGACCTCAGCGGAGTCGCGGAAGAGCTGACCGGTCGAGAGGTGCTGCATGTCGAAGTGCCGCGCGAGCCGCTCGCCCTGCGTCCCCTTCCCGGAGCCCTGCTTGCCGAGCAGGACGATGCGCGGTCCGCGTTTCGACGTCATGGGCAGCTCAGGAGAGGAAGCCCTCGTAGTTGCGCATCATGAGCTGGCTGTCGATCTGCTTCATCGTCTCGAGGGCGACGCCGACCGTGATCAGGAGGGCGACGCCGCCGAACGGGAACTGGCTGATGTTCCAGAGCTTGAACACGAGCAGTGGAACCAGCGCGATGACCATGAGGAAGATCGAGCCGGGCAGCGTGATGCGGTTGAGCACCCGGGCGAGGTACTTCTCGGTCGGGGGTCCCGGCCGGATGCCAGGGATGAAGCCACCTTGCTTGCGGATGATGTCGGCCTGCTGCTGCGGGTTGAACGCGATGGCGGTATAGAAGTAGGCGAAGAACAGGATCATGAGGGCGTACAGCCCGATGTAGGTCCAGCTGCTGCCCGAGACGAGGTTCTTGCTCGTCCATTCCTGGAGCCCTTTCCAGTTCGAGGCCGTGGCGATGAGCGCGGGGAAGGCCAGGATCGAGCTGGCGAAGATCACCGGGATCACGCCGGACTGGTTGACCTTGAGCGGGATGTAGGTGCTCTGACCACCGGACATGCGCCGGCCGACGACCCGTTTGGCGAACTGCACGGGGATCCGTCGCTGGCCCGATTCCACGAAGACGATGGCGGCGATCATCGCGATGCCCACGCCGACGAGAACGACGCCCTGGAACCAACCGCCCTCGGCGAAGACGGAGCCACCCTGGGCCGGCATCCGGGAGACGACCGAGGCGAAGATGAGGATGGACATCCCGTTCCCCACACCGCGTTGGGTGATGGCCTCACCGAGCCACATCACCAACGCCGTTCCGGCGACCCAGGTGAGCACGATCAGCGCGGCCTTCGCCGCGGTGAAGTTCGGGATCATGTTGTGGCCCTGGAAACCGATCGTCCCGAGCAGTCCCTGGCTCCCGTCGCGCAGGGCGATGACGAGGCCCGAGGACTGCACCAGCGCCAGCCCGACGGTGACGTAGCGGGTCCACTGGGTGATCTTCTTCTGGCCCGACTGGCCTTCCTCCTGCCACTGCTCGAGCTTCGGGATGACGACCCCGAGCAGCTGCATGATGATCGACGCGGTGATGTAGGGCATGATCCCGAGGAAGAAGACCGAGACGCTCGTGATCGCGCCGCCCGCGAACAGGTCGAGGAACCCGACCACGCCCGAGTTGTTCGACTGGTCCTGCAACGCCTTGATCTGAGCGAAGTCGACGAAGGGCACCGGGACGTGGGTGCCCAACCGGTAGATCAGCACAACGAAGATCGTGAAGAGGATCTTGTTGCGCAGGTCGGGCACCCGGAACATGTTCCGCAGCCGGGACAGCATGGGTGTGACGGCCTCCTCGAGAACCTGAGAGGTCCGAGACTATCGGTTGGTCAGCGCGTTGCCCCGTGCGGGCGGGCGACGATCACCCCAGGGCGCCGGAACGATCTCGGTCGATCCGCCCGCGGCCTCGATGGCCCGCTTGGCCGAGGCCGAGAACCCGTGCGCCTTGACCGTCAGGCCTTTCGAGAGATCCCCGCGGCCGAGGACCTTGACCAGTCCCTGCTTGGCGACCAGTCCACGCGGCGCGCAGCGTCGCCGGCGAGACCTCGCTGCCGGCGTCGAAGAGCTCGAGCGTGTCGAGGTTGACCACGTGGTACTCGACACGGAACGGGTTCTTGAATCCCTTGGCCTTGGGCGTCCGGCGGTGGAGCGGCGTCTGACCACCCTCGAACCCGGGCTTGATGGTGTCTCGGGCGCCCTGGCCCTTGGTACCACGCCCGGCGGTCTTGCCACCCTTGCCGCCGATGCCGCGCGCGATGCGCTTGGGCGCGCGCCGCGATCCGGCGGCCGGCTTCAGATCGTGGACCTTCATGAGCTCGTCTCCTCGACTCGGACGAGGTGGGGGATCTTCGCGAGCATGCCGCGGAGCACCGGGGTGTCCGTGTGCTCGCGCGTCTGACCGATGCCGCGCAGCCCGAGGGCGCGCAACGTGCCGCGATGCTTCGGCTTGATGCCGATGGCAGACCGCACCTGGGTGACTCGGATCGTCATCATGCGACCTCGTTGATCTCGGGCTTCTTGGCGTTGCGCTCGCGGTAGGCCCGCAACATCCCGACCGTCGACACCTCTTCGGGGGACTTGCCCCGCGCCTTGGCGACCACGTCGGGGCGGTGCAGTCCGGCGAGGCCGGCGATCGTGGCCCGGGAGACATTGATCGCGTTCGAGCTGCCGAGTGACTTGGCCAGCACGTCGTGCACGCCGGCCGCCTCGAGGATGGCGCGGGCGGCACCACCGGCGATGACCCCGGTCCCGGGCGCCGCCGGCTTGAGAAGCACGCGGGCGGAGTCGTGCCGGCCCACGATCTCGTGGGTGATCGACGAACCCGCGAGCGGGACCGCGAAGAGGTTCTTCTTCGCCTCCTCCATCCCCTTCTGGATCGCGGCGGGAACCTCCTTGGCCTTGCCGTAGCCGAGACCGACGTTCCCGTTGCCGTCGCCCACCACCACCAGAGCGGTGAAGGAGAACCGACGGCCACCCTTCACGACCTTGGCCACGCGGTTGATCGCGATGACCCGCTCCTCGTACTGGGAGTCGTTCGCCATGATGCTCCTAGAACTCGAGTCCGGCGCTGCGTGCACCGTCGGCCACGGCGGCAACCCGACCGTGGTACTTGAACCCGCCCCGATCGAACACGACCGTGCCGATCCCGGCGTCCTTCGCCCGTTGCGCGACCCGCTCGCCGACGACGCGGGCCGCCGAGACGGTGCCCGTCGCGCCGGACCGGTCCGACGCTTCCATCGTCGATGCGCTGGCCACGGTGCGGCCGCCGACGTCGTCGATCACCTGCGCGTAGATGTGCTTGTTGGAGCGGAACACCGCGAGGCGCGGGCGCTCGGCCGTGCCCCGGACCTTCTTGCGCACCCGCAGGTGACGCCGCGTCCGTCCGTCGGTCGTCTTCTGGCTCATCAGTTCCCCTCCTGGCCCTGCGGGCCGGGGCGGTCAGGCCCCGCTCGGCCGGCGCGGCTCGGGTACACAGGGGTCAAGGCCTCGCTCGTCACGACTCGCCTACTTCGCGGACTTCCCGGCCTTGCGCAGCACGCGCTCGCCGGAGTAGCGGATGCCCTTGCCCTTGTACGGCTCGGGCTTGCGGATCTTGCGGATGTCGGCCGCGACCTGGCCGACGAGCTGCTTGTCGATGCCCGACACCACGATGCGCCCGGGCGTCGGCACCTCGAAGGTGACACCCTCTGGGGCCTCCACCGGCACCACGTGGGAGAAGCCGACCTGGAGCTCCAGCTTCGACGGGCCCTGGGCCTGGGCGCGATAGCCGACGCCGACGATCTCGAGCTCCTTCGAGAAGCCCTCCGAGACCCCGGTCACCATGTTCGCGACGAGCGAGCGCGTCATGCCGTGCAGCGCTCGGTGACGACGCTCGTCGTCGGGTCGCGTCACCGTCAGGACGTCTCCGTCGCGGCTGATGCCGATGTCCTCGGGCGCGTCCCACGTCAGGGTGCCCTTCGGGCCCTTCACCGAGAGATGCGACCCAGCAATCGTGACCTCCACCCCGGAGGGCAGCGAGATCGGGGCCTTACCGATCCGAGACATGACTCACCACACCTGACACAGGATCTCGCCACCGACGCGGCGCTGGCGCGCCTCGCGGTCGGTCAACAGTCCCTGATTGGTCGAGAGCACCGCGATCCCCATGCCACCGAGCACCCGCGGCACGTCGCTCGCCGCCGAGTACACCCGCAGGCCGGGCTTCGAGATGCGCTTGATGCCGGAGATCGTGCGCTTGCGCTCCGGCGTGTACTTCATCGTGATCGTGAGCTTGCGGCCCGGACGCTTGGGATCGTCCGCGACGTCGAAGCCCTCGATGTAACCCTCGCGGTGGAGGATCTTCGCGAGCGCTTCCTTCTGCTTCGACGACGGCATCTCGGTGAGATCGTGCATCGCGATGTTCGCGTTGCGGATCCGAGTCAGCATGTCGGCGATCGGGTCGGTCATCGTCATCGGCTCAACCCCCTCACCACGACGCCTTCGTCACGCCGGGAACCTCACCGGCGTGCGTCAGCTCGCGCAGACAGATTCGGCACAACCCGAACTTGCGATACACCGAGCGCGGTCGCCCGCACCGCCGGCACCGCGTGTATCCGCGCACCTTGAACTTCGGAGCACGCTGTTGCTTGTTGATGAGCGCCTTCTTGGCCATGCCTTACCCCTGAGCCTGACGGCGGAACGGGAACCCGAGCGCGCGGAGGAGTGCGCGCCCTTCGTCGTCGGTACGAGCGGTCGTGACGATGGTGATGTCCATGCCACGGACCGTGTCGATCTTGTCGTAATCGATCTCCGGGAAGATCAGCTGCTCGGTCACACCGAACGTGTAGTTGCCCCGCCCGTCGAACGAATCCGGGCTGAGGCCCCGGAAGTCGCGGATCCGGGGGATCGCCACGCTGACGAGCCGGTCGTAGAACTCCCACATGCGATCGCCGCGCAGCGTCGCCTTCGCTCCGATCGCGTTGCCTTCCCGGAGCTTGAAGCCGGCGATCGACTTCTTGGCCCGGGTCACGGCCGGCTTCTGACCCGTGATCAACGTGAGATCGGCGACCGCGCCGTCGAGCAGTGACGACTGTTGGGTCGCGAGGCCGACTCCCATGTTGATCGAGATCTTGACGAGGCCGGGGACCTCCATCACGTTGCCGAGCGAGAGCTCGCTGCGCAGCTGCTCGCGCAGCTGCGACAGGTAGCGCTCCTTCAACCGCGGCATGGTCGATGTGGCGGCCACTACAGGTCCTTCCCGCACTTGCGACAGACGCGGAACTTCTCGTCGCCCTCGATCCGGTATCCGATCCGCGTGTGCTTGCCGCACGATGTGCAGACGAGGGCGACATTGGACACGTGGACCGGCATGTCCTTGTCGATGATGCCGCCCTGCATCGTGGCCTGGGTCGCCCGCTGGTGCCGTTTGGCGATGTTCACGCCGTCGACGATGACCCGCTCGGAGTCCACCAGCACACGGGTCACCTCGCCGACCTTGCCGAGGTCCTTGCCCGCGATCACCTGCACGGTGTCGCCCTTCTTGATCTTCATCACAGCACCTCCGGCGCGAGTGAGACGATCCGCATGAACTTGCGGTCCCGCAGCTCCCGGCCCACCGGGCCGAAGATGCGCGTGCCGCGGGGTTGCATCTGGTCGTTGATCAGCACGGCCGCGTTCTCGTCGAACCGGATATAGCTGCCGTCGGGACGCCGGCGCTCCTTGCGGGTACGCACGACCACGCACTTCACGACGTCGCCCTTCTTCACCGCGGCGCCGGGCGTGGCGTCCTTGACGGTCGCGACGAACACGTCACCGATGCCGGCGTAGCGGCGCCGCGTGCCGCCGAGCACCTTGATGCAGAGCACCTCGCGCGCGCCGGAGTTGTCCGCCACCTTGAGGCGGCTCTCCTGCTGGATCATCGGGCGCGCTCCAGGACCTCGACCACGCGCCAACGCTTCTGACGCGAGAGGGGACGGGTCTCGGCGACGCGGACGCGGTCGCCCTCACGTACGTCGTTGGCCTCGTCGTGGGCGTAGAGCTTCGTGGTGCGCTGCAGCGTCTTGCGGTAGCGGCGGTGCTGCACGCGGTCGATGACGCTCACGACCACCGTCTTGTCCATCTTCGTGGACACGACGATGCCCTCGCGCACCTTGCGGCGATTGCGCTCCGTGCTCGTGTCGGTCATCGGTCCTCCTCCTGGGCCAGTCGCTCGGCCGCCGCGATCTCGCGCTCGCGGAGCAGCGTGTTGAGCCGGGCGACCTCCCGCCGGACATCGCCCAGCCGGGCGCTGTTGTCCAGCTGACCGGTCGCGGCCTGGAAGCGAAGGTTGAAGTGCTCCTCCTTCGCTTCGGCCAGCTTCTGGACCAGCTCGGCGTCGTTGAGCTCGCGGAGCTCGGATGCTTTGGTCGACATGATGATCAGGCCTCGTCGCTGCGCACTACGAAGCGCGTCTTGATCGGCAGCTTGTGCATGGCGAGTCGCATCGCCTCCCGGGCGAGGGGCTCACCGACGCCGGAGAGCTCGAACATGACCCGGCCGGGCTTGACGACCGCGACCCAGCTCTCGGGATTTCCCTTCCCTGAGCCCATCCGGGTCTCGGCGGGCTTCTGGGTGACGGGCTTGTCCGGGAACACGTTGATCCAGACCTTGCCGCCACGCTTGATGTGGCGGGTCATCGCGATACGAGCGGCCTCGATCTGGCGGTTCGTGATCCAGCCCGGCTCGAGCGCCTGGATGCCGTAGTCGCCGAAGGACACCTTCGTGCCGCCCTTGGCGACACCCGACATGCGCCCACGCTGCACCTTGCGGTGCTTCACCTTCCGTGGCATCAACATCAGTCTTCGTCCCCGTGGAACTTCGGCGCCTCGTGGGGCTGGCGAGTCCGGCGCTCGATCTCTTCTTCCTCGGCGAGGAGTCGCTCGAGCTCGGGATCGGCCTCCTTCACCAGCGGCGCGGCCTCGGCGAGGTCCTCGTCGCTGACCGACGCCTCGTCGACCGGCGTCGACTCGGCGCTCGGACGGCGGCGACCGCCGCCGGCGCTCACGACCCGGCGGCCGGTCGGCCCGGCCGTGTCACCGACCGCCATGGCGGCCTCCTTGGCGATCTTGTCCTCCGCCGCGGTCTTGTAGGGGAGGATCTCGCCCTTGTAGATCCAGACCTTCACGCCGATCCGCCCGAACGTGGTGCGGGCCTCGGCGAGGCCGTAGTCGATGTCGGCCCGGAGCGTGTGCAGCGGGACCCGGCCCTCGCGGTACCACTCCTTGCGGCTCATCTCGGCACCGCCGAGGCGGCCGCCGCACTGGACCCGGATCCCGAGGGCGCCCGCCTTCATCGCGGTCTGCACCGCGCGCTTCATGGCCCGGCGGAAGCTCACCCGACCGGTCAGCTGGTCCGCGACGCCCTGGGCGATCAGCGTGGCGTCGAGCTCGGGCTGCTTGATCTCCTGGATGTTGAAATGGATCTTCGGGTTCCCCGTGATCTTCAACAGCCCCGCCCGGAGCCGGTCGGCCTCCGCGCCGCGACGACCGATCACGATGCCCGGCCGTGCCGTGTAGACGTCGACGCGCAGACGATCACGCGTGCGCTCGATCTCGATCCGGCTGACCATCGCGCGGTGGAGCTGGTTGCGCAGGTAATCGCGGATCTTCCAGTCCTCGACGAGGAGGTCCTTGTACTCCTCGTCCTCGGCGAACCACCGGGACTTCCAGTCGGTGGTGACGCCGAGTCGGAACCCGTACGGGTTGACCTTCTGGCCCATCAGTTCGCTCCCTTCGACGGATCCTCGGACCCGTCGTCGTCCGACGCGTCGTCGGACTCGTCGATCGCAGCGACCTCGGTGTCGGTGACCGCCTCGACCCCCATCGCGGTGTCGCCGTCGTCGGCGACCAACTCGCCCGTGCCCGTCTCGGTCACGGTCTCCTCCGCGTCGACGTCCTCGTCGTGGTCGTGGTCGTGGTCGGCCGCGCGCGCCGCCTCACGCTCACGCCGGGCCTCGCTGGCGGCGACCCGCCGTCCGCGGCTCAGGCGCCGGCGGCGGTCCGCGGCGGTACCGGCACCGGACGCGGCCTCCCGCTCGGAGCGCGCCCGCAGGTCGTCGTCGGAGTAGCGCTCCACCACGACCGTGATGTGGCTGGTGCGCTTGAGGATCCGGGTCCCCCGCCCGCGTGCACGCGGCCGGAAGCGCTTGACCGTCGGACCCTCGTCGGCCCACGCGGCGGACACGAACAGCTCGTCGCTGGCGATGTGGTCGTTGTGCTCGGCGTTCGCGATCGCCGAGTCGAGCAGCTTGCCGACCTCTTCGGAGGCGCCACGCTCGCTGAAGCGGAGGATCTCGCGCGCCTCGGAGACGTCGAGGCCGCGGATCATGTCGAGCACGAGGCGGACCTTGCTCGGGGACGCCTGGTTGTACCGGAGGGTCGCGCGGGTCATCAGCGCCGTCCCTGCCGCTCTTGGCCGGCGTGATACCGGAAGGTGCGCGTGGGCGCGAACTCGCCCAGCTTGTGACCGACCATCGCCTCGGTCACGTAGACCGGCACGTGCTTACGTCCGTCGTGCACCGCGAAGGTGTGACCGACGAAGTCCGGTGTGATGGTGGAACGGCGCGACCAGGTCTTGATGACCTTGCGGTCACCCGACTCGTTCATGCGCTCGACCTTCACCCGCAGGTGCTCGTCGACGAACGGACCCTTCTTCAGGCTGCGTGGCATCGCGCCTACCTCCGGCTGCCGCGGCTGCGGCGACGACGAACGATGAGCTGGTCGGAGGACTTGCCCTTCTTGCGGGTGCGGCCCTCCGGCTTGCCCCACGGAGACACGGGGTGCCGGCCTCCGGAGGTCTTGCCCTCGCCACCACCGAGTGGGTGGTCGACGGGGTTCATGGCGACGCCGCGCACGTGTGGGCGCTTGCCCTTCCACCGGTTCCGACCCGCCTTGCCGATGGAGATCAGCGCGGACTCGGAGTTGCCGACCGAGCCGACGGTGCCCCGGCAGTCGATCGGGACTCGCCGCATCTCGGTGGAAGGCAGGCGCAGCGTGGCGAACTGGCCCTCCTTGGCGACGAGCTGGATCGCGGCACCCGCGCCGCGACCGAGCTTGGCGCCCGCACCGGGCTTGAGCTCGACGTTGTGCACGATGGTACCGACGGGGATGTACCGCAGCGGCAGGGCGTTCCCGGCGCGGATCTCCGCTCCCTGGCCGCTCTGGAGCATGTCGCCGACGCCCACGCCCGACGGGGCGAGGATGTAGCGCTTCTCGCCGTCGCGGTAGTGCAGCAGCGCGATGCGCGCGTTGCGGTTCGGGTCGTACTCGATCGCGGCGACCTTGGCCGGCACGCCGTCCTTGTTGCGCTTGAAGTCGATGACCCGGTACTGGCGCTTGTGACCGCCACCGCGGTGGCGCGAGGTCATGCGCCCGTACGAGTTGCGTCCGCCCGTGCGCGGCTTGGGCTTGACGAGCGACTTCTCCGGACGCTCCTTGGTGATCTCGGCGAAGTCGGAGGCCGATTGGAACCGGCGTCCCGGCGAGGTCGGCTTGCGCTTGCGGATGGCCATCGTCAGCTCCCGAAGATCTCGATCGAGTCACCGGCGGCGAGCGAGACGACGGCCCGCTTCTGGTTGGCGCGCCGGCCCCAGGTCCCGGTGCGCCGGTTGCGCTTGCGCTTGCCGGCCCGGTTCATCGTGTTCACGTTCAGCACCGTCACGCCGAAGATCGACTCGACCGCGTGCTTGATCTGGATCTTGTTCGCGGTCGGCGCGACCTCGAACGTGTAGACGTTCACGTCGAGCGCGGCGTAGGACTTCTCCGACACGATCGGCCGGAGGATCACGTCACGGGGATCGTTCATGCCGCGTCCTCCTCGGACCTGGTCGCGCCGTCGGTGAGGCGACTCACCACCGCTTCGAGCGTCGTCGCGGAGAACACGAGCCAGTCGTTGACGAGTACGTCGTACACGTTGATCTCCTCGGGCAGGATGATCTGCACGCGCTCACCGAGGTTGCGGAACGAGCGCCAGGCCTGCTCGTCGGTGCGGTCGAGCACCAGGAGCACGCGAGGTGCCCGGGCATCGTCCGGGCGGAGCCCGAGGGCGATGAGCGCGGCGATCGCGTCCTTGGTGCGGGGCGTGTCGAACTGCCAGGCGTCGACCACGAGCACCCTGGACTCGGCGGCCCGGTCCGAGAGCGCGCTCAGGAGCGCGAGCCGGACCATCTTCTTCGGGGTGCGCTGGCGGTAGGAGCGGGGCTTCGGGCCGTGGGCCACACCACCGCCGCGCCACTGCGGCGAACGGATGGAACCCTGCCGGGCCCGGCCGGTGCCCTTCTGGCGCCACGGCTTGGCCCCGCCGCCGCTGACCTCGGCTCGGGTCTTGGTGCTGTGGGTTCCCGCACGCGCCGCGGCGAGCTGGGCGGTGACCACCTGGTGCATCACTGCGACGTTCGGCTCGATGCCGAACACCGCGTCGGGCAGCTCCACCGGGCCGGCGTCGTCGCCGCTCTGGGTCTTCATCGTCAGCGAGCTCATCGGGTGGCCGCCTTCACACCGTTGCGCACGAACACGAGACCGCCGTTGGGACCGGGGACCGAGCCGCGCACGAGGAGCAGGTTCCGCTCCGCGTCGCTCTCGATCACCTCGAGGTTCAGCGTGGTGGTCTTCGCGTTGCCCATCTGGCCCGCCATCCGCATGCCTTTGAACACCCGGGCCGGCGTGGCGCACGCACCGATCGATCCCGGCGCGCGGTGCTTCTTGTGGTTTCCGTGCGACGCGCCCTGGCCCTTGAAGTTGTGACGCTTCATGCCACCGCTGAAGCCCTTGCCCTTCGAGACGCCGCTGACGTCCACGAGGTCGCCCTTGGCGAACACGTCGACCGCGATCACCTGGCCGACCGCGAACTCGGCGAGGTCGTCGACGCGCAGCTCGACGAGGTGCTTGGACGGACCGACGCCGGCGGCCTTGAGGTGGCCGAGCTCGGGGCGGTTCAGGCGACGCTCCTTGGTCTCACCGAACGCGAGCTGTACGGCGGCGTAGCCGTCGCGCTCGGGCGTCTTCAGCTGCGCGACGTGACAGGGCCCGGCCTGGATCACGGTCACCGGGATCACCCGGTTCTCCTCGTCCCAGACCTGGGTCATGCCGAGCTTGCGCCCCAGGATTCCCTTGGAAGCCATCGTTTCGCCTTCTTCTTGCGGACCTGCGGCCCGCACGCGAACGCTCCACCGGAACGAGTCCCGGCGGAGCGCTGGTTCGGTTGTGCCGTGCGGTTCCTCACCCGAGCGGCGGGTGAGGCCTTCACGGACGTCGATTGAGAGAGCTTGCGAACACTAGTGCACCCCGAGCCACCCCGGCATCTCGACGCCGGAGCGAGCGCCCGGACCCGAGACTCGGCCGCGACCCGGTGCGGAGTGGGCTCGGCTCGCTACACGCCCTGGATCTTGATCTCGATGTCGACCCCGGCCGGCAGATCGAGCCGCTGGAGGGATTCGACGGTCTTGCCCGCCGGCTCGACGATGTCGAGCAGGCGCTTGTGGATCCTCATCTCGAAGTGCTCACGTGAATCCTTGTCCACGTGGGGTCCGCGCACGACGCAGTACCGGTGGATCTCAGTCGGTAGCGGAACGGGACCCCGCACCCGTGCTCCCGTGCGTACGACCGTCTCGACGATCTTCTTCGTCGACTGGTCGATGATCTCGTGGTCGTACGCCTTGAGCCGGATGCGAATCTTCTGTGAGGCCACGGGTCCCTACTTGAGGATCTTGGTCACGCGACCGGCGCCGACGGTGCGGCCACCTTCACGAATGGCGAACCGCAGACCCTCTTCCATGGCGATGGGCTTCTGGAGCTGCACCGTCATCTCGGTGTTGTCACCGGGCATCACCATCTCGGTCCCCTCGGGCAGGTTGATCGTGCCCGTGACGTCGGTGGTACGGAAGTAGAACTGCGGGTGGTAGTTGGCGAAGAACGGCGTGTGCCGGCCGCCTTCCTCCTTGGTCAGCACGTAGACCTGCGCCTCGAAGTCGGTGTGCGGGGTGATGGACCCGGGCTTGGCGAGCACCTGACCGCGCTCGACGTCTTCCTTCTTGGTGCCGCGGAGCAGGGCACCGATGTTGTCACCCGCCTGACCCTGATCGAGGATCTTGCGGAACATCTCGACGCCCGTGCAGGTCGTCTTCTGCGTGTCCCGCAGACCGACGATCTCGATCTCGTCGCCGGTGTGGAGGATGCCCTGCTCGACCTTGCCGGTGACGACGGTGCCACGGCCCGTGATCGTGAAGACGTCCTCGATCGCCATCATGAACGGCTTGTCGAGCTCGCGGACGGGCTCGGGGATGAAGGAGTCGACCTGGTTCATCAGCTCGACGATGCCCTGGGCCGCCTCCGCGTCGCCCTCCAGCGCCTTGAGTGCGGAGACCCGTACCACCGGGGTGTCGTCCCCGGGGAACTCGTACTCGTTGAGCAGCTCCCGGACCTCCATCTCGACCAGCTCGAGCAGCTCCTCGTCCTCGACGGCATCGCACTTGTTGAGCGCGACGACGATCGAGGGGACGCCGACCTGGCGGGCGAGCAGCACGTGCTCGCGGGTCTGGGGCATCGGACCGTCGGTGGCGGCGACGACGAGGATCGCACCGTCGACCTGAGCCGCACCGGTGATCATGTTCTTGATGTAGTCGGCGTGGCCGGGCATGTCGACGTGCGCGTAGTGACGGTTGTCCGTCTCGTACTCGACGTGGGCGATGTTGATCGTGATGCCCCGCGCCTTCTCTTCCGGCGCCTTGTCGATCATGTCGAACGCGGTGGCCGTGACGTTCGGGTTCTTCTCGGCCAGCACCCGGGTGATCGCCGCGGTCAGCGTCGTCTTCCCATGGTCGATGTGACCCATGGTCCCGATGTTCAGGTGCGGCTTCGTCCGCTCGAACTTCTCCTTCGCCATCCCTATTGCTCCGTTCGTTGCTCGGCGGGATCCCCGCCTCGCGGTCACTCACTCCGCGGCTCGCCCTCCGCCTTCGCTTCGGGCTCGGGTCATACCGACCGCATCGTGCTGTCTTGGTGTTGCCTTCGTTGGTCGGCACGCGAAATGGCCGACCAACTGATCTCTGGGGAACCGGACGCCGGGCTACTCGCCCCGCATCCGCTTGATGATCTCCTGCGCGATCGACTCCGGAACCTGGGCGTAGGAGTCGAACTGCATCGTGTAGGTCGCGCGCCCCTGGGTACGCGATCGAAGATCGCCAACATAGCCGAACATCTCGGCGAGCGGCACTTTGGCGTTCACGACGTGGGAGGTGCCCCGCTGCTCCATGCCCTCGATGTGGCCCCTGCGGGAGTTGAGATCGCCGATCACGTCGCCCATGTAGTCCTCGGGGGTGACCACCTCGACCCGCATGACAGGCTCGAGGAGCGCCGGCGCAGCAAGCCGGGCGGCCTTCTTGACCGCCATCGATCCGGCGATCTTGAACGCCATCTCCGAGGAGTCGACCTCGTGATAGGACCCGAAGGTCAGCACGGCCCGCACGTCGACGAGCGGGTAGCCGGCCACGACCCCGCCCTCCAGGGCCTCCTGGATGCCGGCGTCCACCGCCGGGATGTACTCGCGGGGGATCAAACCACCCTTGATCTTGTCGACGAACTCGTACCCGCCGCCCGGTCCCGTGGGCTCGAGGCTGATCACCACGTGGCCGTACTGGCCCCGGCCACCGGTCTGGCGGACGTAGCGCTCCTCGACCTTCTCGACCGGCTTGGTGATCGTCTCGCGGTAGGCCACCTGGGGCTTGCCCACGTTCGCCTCGACGCTGAACTCGCGCATCATGCGGTCGACGAGGACCTCGAGGTGCAGCTCGCCCATGCCGCCGATGATCGTCTGGCCGGTCTCGTCGTCCGTGCGGACCGAGAACGTCGGGTCCTCCTCGGACAGCGAACCCAGCGCCTTCCCGAGCTTGTCCTGATCCGCCTTGGTCTTCGGCTCGACCGCGACATGGATCACCGGCTCGGGGAACTCCATCCGCTCGAGCACGATCGGATTGCCCGGATCGCAGAGCGTGTCACCGGTGGTCGTGTTCTTCAGGCCGACGGCCGCGACGATGTCACCGGCGAACACGGCGACCTTGTCCTCACGGTGGTTGGCGTGCATCTGGAGCAAACGGCCGATGCGCTCCTTGCGGTCCTTGGTCGCGTTGAGGACCGCGGCCCCGGACTCGATCGAGCCCGAGTAGACGCGGAAGTAGGTGAGCTTCCCGACGTAGGGGTCGCTCATGATCTTGAACGCCAGGGCCGAGAAGGGCTCGCTGTCGCTCGCGCTCCGAGTCATCTCCGCTTCGCCCTTGACGTCGGTGCCCACGATCTCGTGGACCTCGAGGGGGCTCGGCAGGTAGTCGACGACGGCGTCGAGCAGGGGCTGGACCCCCTTGTTCTTGAAGGCGGTACCGCAGAGGATCGGCACGGTGCCGGCTTCGATCGTGGCGTGGCGAAGCGCCTTGCGCAGGTCCTCGGCGGTGATCTCCTCCTCGCCCACGTACTTCTCGAGGACGTTCTCGTCGTGGCGGGAGACCACGTCCACGAGCTGCTGGCGCCAGTGGTCGGCGTCCTCGACCATGTCGGCCGGGATGTCGGCGATCTCGAACTGCTCACCCATCCCGTCGTCCCAGATCAGGGCCCTCATCTCGAGGAGGTCGACCACGCCTCGGAACTCGCTCTCAGCGCCGATCGGCAGCTGGACCACCGCGGCCTCGGCGTCGAGGCGGTCCTTGATCATGTCGAGGCAGCGGTAGAAGTCGGCGCCGATGCGGTCCATCTTGTTGACGAAGCACATGCGTGGCACGGCGTACTTGTTCGCCTGGCGCCAGACGGTCTCGGTCTGCGGCTCGACGCCGGCGACCGCGTCGAAGACGGCGACCGCGCCGTCGAGCACGCGCAGCGACCGCTCGACCTCGACGGTGAAGTCCACGTGGCCGGGGGTGTCGATGATGTTGATCCAGCAGTCGCGCCACTTGCAGGTGGTCGCGGCGGACGTGATGGTGATCCCGCGCTCCTGCTCCTGGACCATCCAGTCCATGACCGCGGCGCCTTCGTGCACCTCACCGATCTTGTAGGTGCGCCCCGTGTAGTAGAGGATCCGCTCGGTCGTCGTGGTCTTGCCCGCGTCGATATGGGCCATGATCCCGATGTTGCGAGTCCGCGCCAGCGGGAACTCCCTGATGACCGGTCCGTCTTTTGCCATTTTCCTATCCCTACTTCAAGGCATTCACGCTGCCGCTTCGGCGAAGCCGGCGGCGGCACCCGTCCACCAAGCGAGTTCGCGAGCGCCAGCGAGCGCATGTCCGAGCGACTGGGCGGGTGCCGGCGTCGGCCACCCACCGGAAGGATCACCAGCGGTAGTGCGCGAACGCCTTGTTCGATTCCGCCATCTTCTGCAGGTCGTCCTTGCGCTTGATCGCCGCGCCGAGCCCGTTGCTCGCGTCCATCAGCTCCGCGGCGAGTCGACCCGCCATCGACTTCTCACGGCGCTGGCGCGAGTATCCGACCAGCCACCGGATCGCCAGCGTGGTGGCCCGCCGGGGCCGGACCTCGACCGGGACCTGGTAGGTGGCACCACCGACGCGACGCGACTTGACCTCGAGCACGGGACGGACGTTCTCGACCGCGCGCTTCAGCGTCGGGATGGGGTCGCCACCGGTCTTGCGCTCGATCTCGGACAGCGCTTCGTAGACGATCCGCTCGGCGGTCGACCGCTTGCCCTCCTGGAGCACCTTGTTGACGAGCTGGGTCACGACCACCGAACGGTGGATCGGGTCGGGGAGCAGCTCACGTCGGGGGGCAGGACCCTTTCGAGGCACGACTAACCCTTCTTGGCGCCGTAGCGACTACGGGCCTGCTTGCGGTTGGCGACACCACTCGCGTCGAGCGCGCCGCGAATGATCTTGTAGCGGACCCCGGGGAGGTCCTTCACGCGGCCGCCACGCACGAGGACGATCGAGTGCTCCTGGAGGTTGTGCCCGATGCCGGGGATGTACGCGGTCACCTCGACACCCGTGGTGAGCCGGACACGTGCCACCTTGCGCAGTGCCGAGTTCGGCTTCTTCGGCGTGGTGGTGAACACGCGCGTGCAGACGCCGCGTCGCTGCGGGGAACCCTTCAGCGCGGGCGTCTTCGACTTGTCCGTCTTGCTCTCCCGGCCCTTGCGGACCAACTGGGCGATCGTGGGCACAGTTCTCCTGCTGGTTGCGGACCCGCTGGGGACCCGATGAACGTCGCACGCCGCGAGGCGGCGTCAGGCCTGCGCCGCCGTACGACCGCGCAAACCGTGGAAGGCTAGGCGCGCGCCGAGCCCGTATTCAACTTGCTGGACGGGCACCGGCGTCAGCGAACGGGCAAAGCCCCCGATTCGCCGCCACCAGGCCCGGTTCATTCCCCTGAGGCCGCCTCGCCCGGGCCGGAAGCACTCTCGGCCCCCGGCGCGGGATCGGGAACCGCCACGAGCCCGCCGGCCGGCGGGGCGAAGGCGTCGGTCGCCACGTCGGGGACCAGGAAGCTCGGGTCGACCGTCTCGGAGCGGGCGTCGATGCTGGCCCGCAATCGCTCGGCGAGCTCGAGCGCGTCCTCGTCCGAGGAGTAGTAGGCCATCGGCTCGTAGTCCGGGGCCTCGGTCCCGACGTCGCGGTACCGGGGCATCCCGGTCCCGGCCGGGATCAGCTTGCCGATGATCACGTTCTCCTTGAGACCCTCGAGGCCGTCGTTCTTGCCCTCGATCGCGGCCTCGGTGAGGACGCGGGTGGTCTCCTGGAACGACGCCGCCGACAGCCAGGACTCGGTCGCGAGCGACGCCTTGGTGATCCCCATGAGCTCGGGGCGACCCTCGGCGGGACGCCCACCCTCGGCGACCAGCCGCTTGTTCACGTTCGCGAACTCGCGGGCATCGGCCTTCTGGCCCGGCAGGAACGCCGAGTCACCGGGGTCGGACACGCCGACCCGGCGGAGCATCTGACGCACGATCACCTCGACGTGCTTGTCGTGGATCGACACACCCTGCTCCCGGTAGACCCGCTGGACCTGGTCCACCAGGTACTGCTGGGTGGAGCGGATCCCTTCGATGTCGAGGATCTTCTTGGGGTCGAGCGAACTCTTGGCGTCGCCGGTGAGCTGGGCCCCGGCCTCGATCTCGGCACCGTCGGCGACGCCCGGTGCGAGGTGGGTGCGCATGGAGACCGGGTGGATCTCCTCCTCACCGTCGTCGGCGACGACCGTGATCGTGCGCTCGCCCTTCTCGTTCTCCCCGATCCGGACCACACCCGAGGACTCCGCGAGTACCGCGGCCCCCTTCGGGGTCCGGGCCTCGAACAGCTCCACGACACGGGGCAGACCGTGGGTGATGTCCTCACCGGCCACACCACCGGTGTGGAAGGTCCGCATGGTGAGCTGGGTCCCGGGCTCGCCGATCGACTGGGCCGCGATGATGCCGATGGCCTCACCGAGGTCGACGATCTTGCCGGTGGCGAGCATCGTGCCGTAACAGGCGCTGCAGACGCCGGCGCGGTACTTCTCGTCGGCGGGCTCCTCGCCGGAGTCGGCGGCCTCCGCCGGGGCCTCGCCGTCGGCTCCGTCGCGCGGGTACTCACACGTGAGCACCGACCGGACACGCACCCGGGTGACGCCCTCGTCGGCGACGAGCAGCTCGAGCACGTCCTCGGTGACCTCGGTGTTGCGCGGGATCGTCTCGCCGTTGGCCAGCTTGACGTCGTCCGCCAGGCACCGGCTGAGCAGGCCCGTCTCGAGGAAGCGGACGTGCTCGGGGTCCGAGGTCACGTTCTCGACCCAGATGCCACGGGTCGAGCCGCAGTCCTCGTCGCGGACGATGAGCTCCTGAGCGACATCGACGAGCCGCCGGGTCAGGTACCCCGAGTCGGCGGTCCGGAGCGCCGTGTCGGCCAGGCCCTTGCGGGCGCCGTGGGTCGAGATGAAGTACTCGAGCACGGAGAGACCCTCACGGAAGTTGCTCTTGATCGGGCGCGGGATGATCTCGCCACGCGGGTTGGCGACCAACCCGCGCATGCCGGCGATCTGGCGCACCTGCATCACGTTGCCGCGGGCACCGGAGCCCACCATCATCTCGATGGGGTTGAACTGCTCCGCCTTCTGCTCCGCGAGCATGGCCTCGGTCACCTGGTTGGTGGCGTCGGTCCAGATCTCCACTTCCTTCTGGCGCCGCTCGTCGTCGGTGATGATGCCGCGGTCGTACTGCTGCTCGACCTTGTCGGCCTCACGCTCATGCTTGTCGAGGATGCCGGCCTTGGCGAGCGGCGTCCGGACGTCGGCGATCGAGATCGTGAGACCGGCACGCGTGGAGTACTCGAAGCCGAGCTCCTTCAGCCGGTCGAGGCTCGCCGCGACCTCCGACTTGGTGTACTTGTCGACGAGCAGACCGGCGATGTCGGTGATGTCGCGCTTGCGGACGTTGCGACCCTGGAACGGGAAGTCCGCCGGGAAGGCCTCGTTGAAGAGCAGGCGACCCAACGTCGTCTCGACCAGCACGGTGCTGTCGCCGTTCGAGCCCGACCGCCGGAGCACGATGCTGCTGTCCGACGCCCCACGGTCGGTGACCCAGTCGCCGGAGGCGTCGTCGAAGCGCTGGCGCGCGGGGAACTCCTCCGCCGGGAAGCGGCCGGGCGCCATCCGCACCTTGATGAGAGCGTGGATGGACAGCTCGGGGATCTCATGACCGTCGCGCAGCTCATGCGCCATGCGGGCCTCCTCGAGCGAGCCGAAGACGCGACCCTCTCCGGGGGCACCTTCGACGACCTCGGTGAGGTAGAACGCGCCGATGATCATGTCCTGGCTGGGCACGGCGATCGGGCGCCCGTGCGCCGGCGACAGGATGTTGTGCGCCGAGAGCATGAGCAGCCGGGCCTCGGCCTGGGCCTCCGCGGACAGCGGGAGGTGCACGGCCATCTGGTCACCGTCGAAGTCGGCGTTGAACGCGGCGCAGACGAGCGGGTGGATCTGGATCGCCTTGCCCTCCACGAGCACCGGCTCGAAGGCCTGGATGCCGAGGCGGTGCAGCGTCGGGGCCCGGTTCAGGAAGACCGGGTGCTCCTTGATGACCTCCTCGAGGACGTCCCACACCTGCGGGCGCGCGCGCTCGACCATCCGCTTGGCGGACTTGATGTTCTGCGCGTACTCGAGGTCGACGAGCCGCTTCATCACGAACGGCTTGAACAGCTCGAGGGCCATCGCCTTGGGCAGTCCGCACTGGCGGAGCTTGAGCATCGGACCGACCACGATGACCGAACGGCCCGAGTAGTCGACGCGCTTGCCGAGCAGGTTCTGGCGGAACCGGCCCTGCTTGCCCTTCAGCATGTCCGAGAGACTCTTGAGCGCGCGGTTGCCCGGACCCGTGACCGGGCGGCCCCGGCGGCCGTTGTCGAACAACGCGTCGACGGCCTCCTGGAGCATCCGCTTCTCGTTGTTGATGATGATCTCGGGCGCACCGAGGTCGAGCAGGCGCTTCAGCCGGTTGTTCCGGTTGATGACCCGCCGGTAGAGGTCGTTGAGGTCGGAGGTCGCGAAGCGGCCACCGTCGAGCTGCACCATCGGGCGGAGGTCCGGCGGGATCACCGGGACCGCGCGCAGCACCATGCCCATGGGCGAGTTGATCTGGCGGCCGCCATCGTCGTTGCGGTTGAACGCCGAGATGACCTTCAGGCGCTTGATGGCCTTGGCCTTGCGCTGGCCCTTGGCGGTCGCGATGACCTCCTTGAGCTCGACCTCCTCGGCCGAGAGGTCCAGGCGGCTGATGAGGTCCTCGACGGCCTCGGCACCCATGCCCCCGGCGAAGTAGTCGGACCAGCGGGCCCGGATCTCACGCCAGACGCGCTCGTCGTCGATGAGCTGCTTGGGCTTCAGCGCCCGCATGGTGTCATAGACCGACTTCAGGAAGTCGATGTCGAACTGCGCGCGCTCGCGCAGCTCCTCGACGTCCTTCTCGGATGCCTTGCGCAGCTTGTCCATGTCGGCCTTGCGGCCGCCCTCGCCCTCGGAGGTCGCGAGGTCGGACTCGAGCTCCTGGAAGCGGGCCTCGATGTCGAGGTCACGCCGCTTCTCCTCCTCGTCGATCTCGGCGCGGATCTCCGCCTCGATCTCGGGCAGGTCCGTATGGAGCTTCTCGGTGTCGACCCAGGTGATCAGGTGCGCCGCGAAGTAGATGACCTTCTCGAGGCTCTTCGGCGCGATGTCCAGCAGGTAGCCGAGCCGGCTCGGCACACCCTTGAAGTACCAGATGTGGGTGACCGGGGCGGCGAGCTCGATGTGGCCCATCCGCTCGCGGCGGACCTTCGAACGCGTGACCTCGACGCCGCAGCGCTCGCAGATGATGCCCTTGAACCGGACGCGCTTGTACTTGCCGCAGTAGCACTCCCAGTCCTTGGTGGGCCCGAAGATCTTCTCGCAGAACAGGCCGTCCTTCTCCGGCTTGAGCGTGCGGTAGTTGATCGTCTCGGGCTTCTTGACCTCGCCGTTGGACCACGTACGGATCTGTTCGGCCGTGGCGAGCGAGATGGACA
Organism: uncultured Acidimicrobiia bacterium; assembly: GCA_963801105.1. Taxonomy (GTDB): domain Bacteria; phylum Actinomycetota; class Acidimicrobiia; order IMCC26256; family JAENVU01; genus JAENVU01. The sequence continues at coordinate 1,198,300 of CAWDDH010000003.1, read as the reverse complement.
GTCGGGCGGAGTCGTTGACGTCGAGCACCTAGTGCCTCTTCTCTGTGGTTCGGATCTGCGCGGGGGTCGTACGGGTCACGGCATGGAGTTCCGACGGGCCTCGTCTTCCTCGTCGGTGCCGCGCTCGGGCCGACTGAGGTCGATGCCGAGCGCCTCGGTGGTGCGGAAGGCATCCTCGTCGAGCTCGCGGATCACGATCTCGGCCCCCTCCTCGTCGATGACCTTGACGTTGAGGCAGAGCGCCTGCATCTCCTTGATGAGCACCTTGAAGCTCTCGGGGATCCCCGGCTCGGGAATGTTCTCGCCCTTGACGATCGCCTCGTACACCTTGACCCGTCCGAGCACGTCGTCGGACTTGATCGTGAGGATCTCCTGGAGGGCGTAGCTGGCCCCGTACGCCTCGAGCGCCCAGACCTCCATCTCCCCGAACCGCTGGCCGCCGAACTGGGCCTTCCCACCCAGCGGCTGCTGGGTGATCATCGAGTACGGGCCGGTGGACCGGGCGTGGATCTTGTCGTCCACGAGGTGGCTGAGCTTCAGGATGTACATGTACCCGACGGTGACCGGGCTGTCATAGGGCTCGCCCGTCCGACCGTCGTACAGCGTGGCCTTGCCCTCGGTGTTCACCAGGTTGGCGCCGTTCGCGCCGTCCGGGTGGAGGTTCGCGAACAGGTCGCGGATCGTGCCGTGCTGGCCCGCGTCCTCGGTCTCGTCCCAGTGCGCGCCGTCGAACACCGGTGTGTTCACCCACACCGCCGGCTCGGTGATGGGCCGGGTCTTGCGCGGGTTGGCGGGCGCGGTGCCCTGACCCTCCCACCCGTGACGGGCGGCGTAGCCGAGGTGGGCCTCGAGCACCTGACCCACGTTCATACGGCTCGGGACACCGAGCGGGTTCAGGACGATGTCGACCGGCGTGCCGTCGGCGAGGTGGGGCATGTCCTCCACCGGCAGGATCTTGGAGATCACGCCCTTGTTGCCGTGGCGCCCGGCGAGCTTGTCGCCCTCGCTGATCTTGCGCTTCTGGCCCACGTACACGCGCACCAGCTGGTTCACGCCCGGCGGTAGCTCGTCGCCGTCGTCGCGGCTGAACACCCGGACGTCGATGACCTTGCCGTTCTCCCCGTGAGGGACCTTGAGCGACGTATCGCGGACCTCGCGGGCCTTCTCGCCGAAGATCGCGCGCAGGAGCCGCTCCTCCGGCGTCAGCTCGGTCTCGCCCTTGGGCGTCACCTTCCCGACCAGCACGTCGCCGGCGCCGACCTCGGCGCCGATGCGGATGATGCCGCGCTCGTCGAGATCCTTCAGGATGTCCTCGGAGAGGTTCGGGATGTCCCGGGTGATCTCCTCCGCTCCGAGCTTGGTGTCACGGGCGTCGATCTCGTGCTCCTCGATGTGGATCGAGGTGAGCACGTCGTCGCGGACGAGTCGCTGCGAGAGGACGATCGCGTCCTCGAAGTTGTGGCCCTTCCACGGCATGAACGCGACCAGCAGGTTCTTGCCGAGCGCGAGCTCGCCGTTGTGGGTCGACGGACCGTCGGCAAGGACGTCGCCCTCGGCCACGGCGTCGCCCGCCTTGACCAGGGACTTCTGGTTGATGCAGGTGCCCTGGTTGGAGCGACGGAACTTCGACAGCCGGTACGTGACCGGCTTCGCGACGTGGTGGTACGCGACGGTGATCGCAGAGCCCGTGACCTCGGTGACGGTCCCCTCGCCCTCGGCGATGACCAGCTCACCCGCGTCCCGCGCGGCCCGGGCCTCCACGCCGGTCCCGATGTACGGGGCCTCCGGCCGCAACGTCGGCACGGCCTGGCGCTGCATGTTGGCGCCCATGAGCGCGCGGTTGGCGTCGTCGTGCTCGAGGAACGGGATGAGCGCGGTCGCGACCGACACCATCTGCTTCGGCGAGACGTCCATGTAGTCGATCTCGTCCGGGGTGACGTAGGCGACCTCGCCGCGGCCGGCGCGCACGAGGACCTTCTCGTCCACGAACCGGCCGTTCTCGTCGATGACGGCGTTGGCCTGGGCGATGACGTTGCGGTCCTCGTCGTCGGCCGCGAGGTAGTGGATCGTGTCGGTGACCACGCCCTTCTGCACCAACCGGTACGGGGTCTCGATGAACCCGAAGCGGTTGATGCGCGCGTAGCAGGAGAGATAGCCGATCAGGCCGATGTTCGGACCCTCCGGGGTCTCGATCGGGCACATCCGGCCGTAGTGGCTCGGGTGCACGTCGCGGACCTCGAAGCCCGCACGCTCACGGGAGAGACCGCCCGGGCCCAGCGCCGAGAGCCGACGCTTGTGGGTCAGCCCGGCGAGCGGGTTGGTCTGGTCCATGAACTGGCTGAGCTGGCTGGAGCCGAAGAACTCCTTGATCGCCGCGACGACCGGGCGGATGTTGATCAACGTCTGGGGTGTGATCGCCTCGACGTCCTGGGTCGTCATGCGCTCCCGGACGACGCGCTCCATGCGGGAGAGGCCGACCCGGACCTGGTTCATGATCAACTCGCCGACCGAGCGCACCCGGCGGTTGCCGAAGTGGTCGATGTCGTCGGGGAAGTAGTCGTTCGGCTGGTCGTTGGAGTGGAGCTTCACGAGGTAGCTGACCGTCGCCAGGATGTCGGCGCGGCTCATCGTGTACTCGACCGGACCCGCGTCAGGGTCGGCGTTGGGCACGGGGATGTCGAGGCGCTTCAGGGTCGCCGCGACCTTCGGGTACTCGTCGACCAACTTCTTGGTCACCTTGTGGCGCCCGACCTTGGCCATGTCGTAGCGCTTCGGGTTGAAGAAGAGGTTCTCGATCAGGCTCCGGGCGCTGTCGGGCGTGGGTGGCTCGCCCGGGCGCAGCTTGCGGTAGATGTCGATGAAGGCCGCGTCGGCGTCCTCGGTCGAGTCCTTGTCGAGCGTGTTGCGCATCGAGTCGTACGGGCGGCCCTGGCCGTCGACGATGAGGTTGAGGAGCTCCTCCTCGGTCTCTCCGAGCCCGAGGGCCTTCAGCAGCACGGTCACCGGCTGCTTGCGCTTGCGGTCGATGCGGACGTAGACGACGTTCTTCTTGTCGACCTCGAACTCGAGCCACGCACCCCGGCCCGGGATCATCTTGGCGCTGACGATGTCCTTCTCCGGCGAGGTCTTGTCCGGGGTGACGTCGAAGTAGACGCCCGGCGACCGCACGAGCTGACTCACGACGATCCGCTCGGTGCCGTTGATGATGAAGGTGCCCCGCGCCGTCATCATGGGGAAGTCGCCCATGAAGACGGTCTGCTCCTTGATCTCGCCGGTCCCCGCGTTCATGAACCGGGCGGTGACGAAGAGCGGGCGCGCGAACGTCATGTCGCGCTCACGGCACTCGTCCTCGGAGTGCTTCGGTGGATCGAACACATGGTCCGACAGCTCGAGCTTGAGCTGGCCGGTGAAGTCCTCGATCGGCGAGATGTCGCGCAGGACCTCCGCGACCCCCTGCTCGAGGAACCACTGGAAGGACTCACGCTGGACGGCGATGAGGTCGGGAAGGGCCAGCACCTCACGGAGCTGACCGAACGAGTAACGCTCCCGGGACGCGAGACGAGTCAACGCAACTCCTCGAGGTTGAAGGGCGTGTGCGGGCGCGCGCGAACCGACACCAGGGAGAACCAGGGGTGGAACGGGCAGATCGACACGGCTCGGCGGATCATAACCGCCGCGCGCACGAGTCTTCAAGCACACCAATCCAGGCGGTCACCCCAGGGGGGCGCCGCCAGACCGGGGGAGGATACAAATCCTCCCCCGACAGGTCAAGGATCTCGAATGCCCGAAGGGGGGAAAACCCCTGGGAAGTCGAGCTGGATTACTTGAGCTCGACGGTGGCGCCGGCGCCTTCGAGGGCCGCCTTGGCCTTCTCGGCATCCTCCTTGGAGGCCTTCTCCAGCACCGGCTTCGGCGCGTTGTCGACGAGCTCCTTGGCCTCCTTCAGCCCGAGGCTCGTGAGCGAACGGACCTCCTTGATGACCTGGATCTTCTTGTCGCCCGCCGCGGCCAGGACCACGTCGAACTCGTCCTTCTCCTCGGCAGCCGCGGCCTCGCCGCCACCACCAGCCGGAGCAGCCCCGGCCGCCGCGACCGCCACAGGGGCGGCGGCGGTCACGCCGAACTCGTCCTCGAACGCCTTCAGGAAGTCGTTCAGCTCGAGGACCGTCATGTTCTTGAAGACGTCCAGGAGCTCGTCGGTGCTCATCGCCATTTCGGTGTCCCTTTTCTCTTGGTCGGATCAGGCGTCCGACGCAGGCGCGTCGGATGCGGTCTCGGTCTCGGCCGGCGCGTCGCCGGCCTCGGTCTCGCTCGGAGCCTCGGCGACCGCAGTTTCGGTCGCCGCCTCATCGGTCGCGGCGGCTTCGGGTGCCGGTGGGGTCTCGCCGGCCTCGATCCGCTGGTCGATCAGGGCCTTGAGGCCGTAGGCCATGTTGCGCGTGAACGCCTGGAACAGGCCCGCCGCCTTGACCATCGGCGCCTGGAACCCACCGGCCAGCCGGGCGAGCAGCTCGTCGCGGGGGGCCACCTCGGCGAGCGCGGCGACGTCGGACGACACGAGGATCTTCGTGCCGAGCAGGCCACCCTTGACGACGAGGGCCTGGTTGGTCCGACCGAAGTCTCGCAGCGCCTTGGCCGCGATCACGGCGTCGCCCTTGACGAAGGCGATCGCGGTGGGGCCTTCGAGCATCGGGATCAGCTCGGAGAGCCCCGCCTCCTCGGCCGCCCGCCGGGCCAGGGTGTTCTTGTAGATCTTGAAGTCGGTGCCGGCCGGACGCAGCGAGCCGCGCAGGGCGGCGAGCTCGCTCACCTTGAGCCCCCGGTACTCGGTCAGCACGGCCGCGTCGGCGTCCGCGAGTCGCTCGCGGATCTCGGTGACGAGGGCCACCTTCTCGGGTCTGGCCACGATGCCTGACTTCCTCTCACTCGGTCCGGGGCCGCAGTCGACACCGACGAACCCGAGCGGGGTCGGTCAGGATCGCCTCGTCCGGCGGGCGATGGGCCCATTACCGCCCCGGAGGGCGACCGAAGGTCTGCGGCGGAAAGATCTCGTTTCGGGAGCGGACCCTAGCCGGTCGCGCCGCCGGCGTGCTCCTCGGGGCGGCCGTGTGCCGGGTCGATCCGGACCCCTGGGCCCATCGTGGACGAGATGCTGATGCCCTTCACGTAGCGGCCCTTCGCCGAGGCCGGCTTGGCCCGCATCAGCTCGTCGTGCACGGCGAGGTAGTTCTCCGCGAGCGCGTCGGCCCCGAAGCTGACCTTCCCGAGCGGCACGTGGACGTTGCCGTACCGATCGGTCCGGTACTCCACCTTGCCGGCCTTGAACTCGCCCACGGCCCTGGCCACGTCGGGCGTCACCGTGCCGGTCTTCGGGTTCGGCATCAGACCGCGGGGACCGAGCACGCGGCCCAGCTTGCCCACCTGGCCCATGAGGTCCGGCGTGGCGATGGCGACGTCGAAGTCCATGAAACCGCCCTCCACCCGGCTCACGAGGTCGTCGGCCCCGACGATGTCCGCGCCGGCCTCCTCGGCGGCGCGGGCGGCGTCACCCTGGGCGAACACCGCGACCCGCACGCTCTTGCCGGTGCCCTGGGGCAGCGACACCGTGCCCCGCAGCATCTGGTCGGCCTTGCGGGGATCGACCCCGAGCCGGAAGGCCGCCTCGACCGTCTCGTCGAACTTGGCCGGAGCGAGGTTCTTGACCAGGTCGATCGCCTCCGCGGGCTGGTGGAGCCGCTCACGGTCGAATCGCTTGGTCGCGTCGGTGTACTGCTTGCCGTGCTTGGCCATCTTGTCGGTCGCTCCCTACTCGGCGCCGGGATACCCGGCGCCGCCCTTCGGGTCGTGCGGAGCTCGGTGCGTCTCCGCTCCGCTACGACGCCGGATCGGTCCCTCGGTCACCTGTGGTCCCGGGCGAGGTGCTCCACGGGCAGGTCGATACTCGGTCAGACGACGTCGATGCCCATGGATCGGGCGGTTCCCTCGACCTGGGCCATCGCACCCTCGAGGTCGATCGCGTTGAGGTCCGGCATCTTCTGCTCGGCGATCGCCTGGACCTGCGCTCGGGTCACCTTGCCCGCCTTCTCCCGCGGCGTGAGGCCGCTGCCCTTCTCGATGCCCGCCGCCTGGCGGAGCAGGAACGGCGTCGGCGGCGTCTTGGTGATGAAGGTGAAGGTGCGGTCCTCGTAGATCGAGATGTCGACGGGGATGATCTGGCCCCGCTGGTTCTCGGTCGCGGCGTTGTACGCCTTGCAGAAGTCCATGATGTTGATGCCGTGGGGGCCGAGCGCGGTCCCGACCGGCGGCGCGGGCGTCGCCGCACCGGCCTGGATCTGGATCTTCACCACTGCGGCGAGCTTCTTCTTCGCCATCTTGATTGCTCCGTTCGTTGCGGGACGGCGTGCCGGACCGCATCTGTTCGTCTGATCTGATCGCGACTCACGGGACTCGTCCCGCGGCCACTCACTCCGCGGTGCGCACTCCGCAAGCTCCGTGCGCGTGCTGCACGCGGCCGCGTTTGTCGCTCTGGCAGGCCTCGCCCGATGACACCGGCTGGAGCCGGGACACCCGGGAGACCCGACAGTCTCGTCGGTCCCGCTACAGCTTGGCCACCTGGCCGAACTCGAGCTCGACCGGGGTCTCCCGGCCGAAGATGTTCACGAGCACCTTGAGCTTCGAACGGTCCACGTCGATCTCGCTGATCGCGCCGTTGAAGTCCGCGAACGGACCGGAGGTGACCCGGACCTGCTCGCTGATCTCGTACTCGAGCCGCGGTCGGACCTTCTTCTCCTGCACCCCTTCGGGGGTCTCGCCCTTGCCCAGCCACTCCTCGACCTCCCGGCGGGTGAGCGGGGTCGGCTTGGCACCGCTCCCCACGAATCCGGTGACTCCGGGGGTGTTGCGCACGACGTACCACGAGTCGTCATCGAGGAGCACCCGGATCAGCAGGTAGCCGGGCCAGACCTTCTTCTGCACGACCACCTTGCGGCCGTTCTTGAACTCGATGACGTCCTCCATCGGGATGACGACCTCGAAGATCCGCTCCTCGACGTTCATCGAGCGCACCCGGCTGGCCAGGTTCTGCTTCACCTTGTTCTCGTAGCCGGCGTAGGTGTGCACGACGTACCACCGGCCCGGACGGTCGTACGGGCTGGGCTCGGCCACGACGGGCTCGTCGTCGTCTTCGACGTCGACCTCGACCATCTCCGCGTCGGCGGGGAGCACGACCTCCTCGACGATCACGGTCTCGTCCTCGACCTCCCCGACCGGCGCGGCGGACGCGTCCGCGGACGCGTCGGGGCCTGGGGTCGGGTCGGGCGCCGGGGCGGCATCCGGTCCAGGAGTATCGGCTAGCGGTTCCGGGGCGCCGTCGCCCGCGGCGGGCGCGGCGGCATCCGTGAAGTCGTCGTCAGTCATTGGCTCAGTCGTAGAGGAAGAGGACGCCCTTGGCGAAGACGTAGTCGGCGGCGAAGATCAGTGCGGTCATCACGACGACCGCGATCAACACGATGATGGTGGAGTTGATGACCTCGCTGCGAGTCGGCCACGCGACCTTGCGCAACTCGCCCTGGACCTCGGCGAAGAACTGACGCGGTCCCGTGCGCTCGGTGCGCGTGGGGTTCGTCGGCCGACGTTCCGGCGCGCGCGGCTTGTCGGCCCCCTGCTTCTGGGCCATCCGCCGCATCTGTCGGTTCTGTTGTGTCACCGCTGGGGCCTTCCTGGGACAGGTCCCGGGTTGGTCGTCTTCGGAGCAGGGCAGGAGGGACTCGAACCCCCAACCGCCGGTTTTGGAGACCGGAGCTCTGCCAAATTGAGCTACTGCCCTCCGGGCGCGCGGGGACCGGACCGTCGAGCCTAGCCGCACGCCCCCGGAGATCTCACCCCGGCTCTGCCGCCGGTGCGGGCCCCGCTCAGCCGGCGAGCAGGCGGCGGCGCGAGCGGGCCGCGAACAGCGCCGCGGTCGCGGCGCCGGCGACGGCCGCGCCACCCAGCGCGGCGCCCGCCACGACCACGCGCCGCCCGGTGAGGATCGAGCGCGCGACGCGTCGCTCTCCGTCGGCGGCCAGGGCGTTCAGGGTCTGGGCCAGCCCGCCGGGCGCGGGCTCGAGATAGGTGGCGCGCAGGGTCCCGAGCCCGCGGAGCAGGCGACGGTACCGGGCGAGCTCGGCCTGGCAGCGCAGGTCGGACTCGATGAACGCACGGGTGCGCTCGTCGACCTCCGCGGTGCCGTCGACCAGGCCCGGCAACACATCGGCGACGTCCTCATACCGCACGGGCCGCTCCCTTCTCCTCGAACACCGCGTCGCGCAGGCGCTTCCGGGCCCGGTGCAGCCGGACCTTCGCCGCCGATACCGAGATCCCGAGCTCGGTGGCGATCGCCTCGTGGGTGAGCCCGTAGACGTCCCGGAGCACGACCACCGCGCGGAGCTTGGGCGGCAGCTCGTCCACGGCCCGACCGATCCGCTCGAGGTCGAGGGTCGACTCGGTCATCGACTCGGGCTGGAGGTCGCCCCGGAGCTCTGCCGGATCGAAGCCGGGCGCGAACGGCTCGGTCCGGGTCCGACGCCGACGCGACAGGTGCGTCGACGCGCAGTTCGCCGTGATGCGATAGAGCCAGGTCGAGAGCGCCGCGTCACCGCGGAACCCGCCGATCCCCTTCCACGCTCGCAGGTACGCGTCCTGGACCACGTCGCGTGCGTCCTCCTCGTTGCCGGTCAGTCGGACCGCCAGGGTGAAGAGGTCGGTGTAGGTCCGCCGGACCAGCTCGTCGAACGCGGCGCGATCGCCGGTCTGGGCCGCTCGGATCAGCTGGGTCTCGTCCACCATGGATGCTCCGTTCCGAAGCGGGGATCAGACCGGTCGGGGTGGGACGAGGTTACGTCGGGCGGGCGAGATCGCCGGGCAGCCGACGGACACGGCGGACGAAAGGGGCGCGAAACGCCCCGGCGGTCAGCGGGTCTCCTTGTGCAGGGTGTGGCGACGGTCGAAACGGCAGTACTTCTTCATCTCGATCCGCTCGCGGTCGTTGTTCTTGTTCTTCTTGGTGATGTAGTTCCTGCGCTTGCACTCCTCGCAGGCGAGGGTCACCTTGAGCCGCTTGTCCGACGCCATCTCCATTGCTCCGTTCTCTGCTCGGCGGGGATACCCGCCTCGCGGCCGTTCACTCCGCGGCTCGCCCTCTGCTCACGCTTCGGGCTCGGGTCTTGGACAACCGGGGGAGTGATCTTCTGCCCCCGAAGGTCCGGAGACCGTTCGGGAACGATAATGAGTAGCGGGAGAGGGGATCGAACCCTCGACCTCACGATTATGAGCCGTGCGCTCTGACCAGCTGAGCTATCCCGCCGGGTGCGGCACCAGGGCTGGACCGCGATCCACGCGTCGCCAGGGTCACCGACCCCGACGCTGCGTCGGAGCCCCCTTACGGACTTGAACCGTAGACCCCTTCCTTACCATGGAAGTGCTCTGCCGACTGAGCTAAGGGGGCGTGGTGCCGGCCCGATCCGGACCGAACCCGGAGAGGTTAGCAACCTGGGCCCGTTCCGATACCTTCCGGGTCGTGCCGACCACCCTCCGCTCCGCCACGATCGCCGACGCCGGGGCGCTCCAGGCGATCTACAACGTCGAGGTCGCCGGGTCGACCGTCACCTTCGACCTGGTGCCCCGGAGCCTCGAGGACCAGCGGGCCTGGATCGCCGAGCACAGCGGCGGCCACCCGGCCGTGGTCGCCGTCGACGAGACCGGTGCCGTCGTCGGCTTCGGCTCGCTCTCGCCGTACAAGGAGCGTCCGGCGTACCGCACCACGGTCGAGGACTCGGTGTACGTGCGCTCGGACCAGCGGGGTGCCGGCATCGGCCACCAGATCCTGTCGGAGCTGCTGCGCCTCGCCCAGAGCTACGGCTACCACTCGGTGATCGCGCGGATCGTCGGCGGTCACGACGCGTCGATCTCGCTGCACCGGCGCTGCGGGTTCGAGATCGTGGGCACCGAGCACGAGGTCGGCCGCAAGCTCGGTCGCTGGCTCGACGTCGTCGTGATGCAGAGGATGATCTGACCCGGCGGGCCGGCACGTCGTTCGTGGATCGCCCCGCGACTCGCCGAGCGGAGCGGGACGGGTGGTGGGCCCGGAGGGATTCGAACCCCCGTAGCTTGCGCAACTGGTTTACAGCCAGTTCCCTTTGGCCTCTCGGGTACGGACCCGGGCGTACAGTAGCAAGGCCCTGTAGACCCTCTTTCACGGAGTTGTCCTCGTCATGCCCAGTTTCGATGTCGTGTCCGAGCTCGACATGCAGGAGGTCCGCAACGCGGTCGACCAGGCCGCCCGCGAGATCTCACAGCGCTTCGACTTCAAGGGGACCGACAGCTCCGTGGAGCTGAAGGAGCAGACCATCGAGCTGCACACCGAGTCCGAGCCGCGGCTCCAGGCGCTGCGTCAGGTCCTCGAGGAGAAGATGGTCAAGCGCCACGTCTCGCTGAAGGCGCTCGACTACGGCGGCGTCGAGGAGGCGGCCAAGGGCACGGTGCGCCAGACGGTCACGCTGCGCATGGGGATCAACGACGAGAAGGCCCGACAGGTCGGCAAGTTCATCAAGGGCCTCGGCAAGAAGGGCGTCCAGCACCAGATCCAGGGCGACCAGGTCCGGGTCACGGGCAAGAAGCGCGACGACCTCCAGGCCGTGATCGCGGCGCTGAAGGACGAGAACTTCGACCTCCCGCTCCAGTACACCAACTTCCGCGACTAGCTCGCGGAGGGGTTCGCCGGCGAGAACGACGCCCGGAATCCGGCCCGATCAGGCGGTGTGACGCAGGCGCGCGATCCGGTCCGCGGTGGGCGGGTGCGTCGAGAACAGGTTCGCGAACTGCACCCGACGACCGGTGAGCGGATTCACGATGTAGGCCGTCGCCTGGGCCGGCGCGACCTGCATCGGGACCCGCTTCGCGTAGGCATCGATCTTCTCGAGGGCCTGCGCGAGGGGCTCACCCGTACCGAGGAGCAGCGCGGCCGAGCGGTCGGCCTCGTACTCGCGCGACCGGCTGATCGCCATCTGGATCACCGCGGCGGCGAGAGGCGCGAGGAGTGCGAGGAGGAGTGCGCCGACGACGTTGCCGTTGTCGCGGTCACCGCCGCCACCGCCGAACATGGCGCCCCACATCGCCAGGCGTGCGATCAGCGTGATCGCCATGGCGAGGGCGGCCGCGACCGAGCCGATCAGGATGTCGCGGTTCCTCACGTGGCTCATCTCGTGGGCGAGGACGCCACGCACCTGCTCGGTGTCGAGGACCTGCAGGAGACCCCGGGTCACACAGACGACCGCGTTCGAGGGGTTGCGACCAGTCGCGAAGGCGTTGGGTTGGGGCTCGGGGGAGAGATAGACGCGCGGCATCGGCTCGCCGGCGCGCCGGGCGAGGTCCGCCACGATGGCGTAGAGCTCGGGCGCCTCCTGCTCGGAGACCGGCTGGGCCTTGGCCGACGCGACCGCGAGCTTGTCGCTGAACCAGTACGAGCCGCCCACCATCACGAGCCCGAGGGCGAGCCCGATGAACAGGCCGGTCGGGCCCCAGAAGGACCCGATCGCCATGAGCAGCCCGCCGAAGGCGGCGAGGAGGACGTAGGTCTTGATCGTGTTCCGACTCATGATCAAAGAGAACGTACCGGGGCCCGGCCGCGTTCCCCGGGCGGGGGCGGTCGCCCCGCCGGTTGCACCCCGAGAACCGCGGTGGCAACTTCTCCCGATGCCAGGAACCATCCCGTCGTCGCGGCGCGACCGATGACCGAGTCGGAGATCTTCGTCGGGCTCGGGCTGCTCCTCGCCCTCGCCGTCGGATGCCAGGTGGCGGCGGACCGGATGCGCCTGCCCGCCATCGTGCTCCTGCTCCCGGTCGGCTTCGCCGCCGGGCGGTTCACGCGCACCGTCGACCCCACGGCGCTCTTCGGCGACGCGTTCACGCCCATGGTGAGCCTCGCGGTCGCCGTCATCCTGTTCGAGGGCGGGCTCCACCTGCGCGTGCGGGACCTCGAGGGCCACAGCCAGCGGGTCGTCCGTCGCCTGGTGTTCCGCGGCGTGGCGATCACGTGGGTCGGCGCGGCGCTGGCCGCCCGACTGCTCCTGCCCGTCTCCACCGGCACGGCGGTGATGCTCGGGGCGGTCCTCGTGGTCTCGGGCCCGACGGTCGTGGCGCCACTCCTCCGTCTCTCCCGGCCCGGTCGCCGGCTCACCGCGATCCTCGAATGGGAGAGCACGACCATCGACCCGATCGGCGCCATCCTCGGCGCAGTCACGTTCCAGGCGCTGAGCCACGGCGTCGGGCTCCGACCCGGACGCGAGGTCCTGCAGTTCGGCGCCAGCCTCGGGATCGGCGTCGCCGCCGGCATCGTCGGCACGGTGCTCCTGTGGCTCCTCATCGAGCGCGTCCACGTCAGCGGCGTCCTCGCGACAGAGGTGACGATCGCGCTCGTCGTCGCGGTCGCCGCTGCGTCCAACGCGGTGCGCGACGACACCGGGCTCATCGCCGCGATCACGATGGGGATCGCCGTCGCGAACGTCTCGACGCTGCGCTCCCCCGAAGACCCGCCGTTCTTCCGCACGCTCGTCGAGCTGATCATCGGGCTGCTGTTCATCTCGATCTCGGCGACCGTCACGGGGAACGAGCTCCGCAGCGTGCTGTGGCCGAGCCTCGCACTGCTCGCGGTGCTCGTCCTCGTCGTCCGCCCGCTCGTCACGATGGCCGCGACGGTGGGTACGGACCTCTCGCGCGAGGAGCGCGTGTTCATCGGCTTGATGGACCCGCGCGGCATCGTGGCGGCGTCGACCGCCGCGACCTTCGCCGTCCCGCTGCAGGAAGCCGGGGTCGACGGCGCGCGCGTCCTGGTCCCCGTGACCTTCCTCGTCATCGTGGGCACCGTCACGCTGTCGGGGTTGCTCGCGGTCCCGGCCAAGCGGATGCTCCGGCTCGAAGCCGAGGGTCCGGCGACCGGTCCCGACGACCCGGTGGCTCCACCCACGTCGATGGAGCCGTAATCTCCGGGTCCGGAGGACACACCGATGCAGCACACACCGCACCCGATCGGCGTCGACATCGGCGGCACGGGGATCAAGGGAGCACCGGTCGACGTCCAGCAGGGGACGTTGACCGAGGACCGCGTCCGGGTCCTGACCCCGAGCCCCGCGACCCCCGAACGCGTCGCCGACGCCGTCGGCCAGGTGCTCGCCGATCTCGGTGTCGCGGGACCAACCGGCCTCACGATCCCCGCGGTCGTGCGCGACGGCGTGGTCCGGACGGCGGCCAACATCGACGAGGCCTGGGTCGGCGTCGACGCCGTCGAGCTGTTCGGCCGGGCCATCGGGCACGAGGTCGCGGTCCTGAACGACGCCGACGCCGCGGGGATGGCCGAGGTCCGCTTCGGCGCCGGCCGGGGCCGCACCGGGACCGTCGTGATGGTGACCCTCGGGACCGGGATCGGCAGCGCGGTCTTCGCGGGCGGGGTGCTCGTCGCCAACACCGAGCTCGGGCACCTCCCCCTCGAGGGCGGCGCCGCGGAGGACTGGGCCGCCGACTCCGTGCGCGAACGCGAGGACCTGTCGTGGAAGCACTGGGCCCACCGCCTGCAGCGCTATCTGGAGCTCGTCGAGGCACTCCTCTGGCCCGAGCTCATCATCATCGGCGGAGGCGTGAGCAAGAAGGCCGAGAAGTTCCTGCCCCGGATCGAGATCCGCACCGAGGTCGTCGCGGCGGAGCTCCACAACGACGCCGGCATCGTCGGTGCCGCGCTCGGGGTCGCCGCCGGAGGAACGGCGTGATCATCCGCGTTCGGAGAATCCGCTCAGGCCGCGCGCGGAGCCGCCAGAATCAGGGAGTGACTCCCCGGCGGTTCGTGTGCTAGCCGCCGCCCCGGCGCGAAAGGAAGGTGCGGGGATGCTGCAGCGTTGGGGCGAGTTCGCAGCTCGCCGGCACTGGTGGGTCTGCGGCGCCTGGCTCGTGGTTCTCGTCGCGGTCTGGGCGATCGGCATCGGGCTCGGCGCGAAGCCGAACAACAACTTCACCCTGCCGGGCGCGTCGTCCCAGGAGGCACTGGACCTGCTCGGCCAGAACTTCCCTGCGGCGGCCGGCACCAGCGCGACCGTCGTGTACCACAGCCCCGACGGCACGAACCTGACGACCGACCCCACCCTGCGGCTCGCGCTCGAGAACAGCATCACGGCCCTCCGTGGCCTGAACGGCGTCGAATCGGTGACCGGGCCGTTCTCGAATCCCGCGCTGCTCGCCAAGACCGGTGCGACCGCGCTCGTGAACGTCGCGTACGCGCAACCCTTCCAGGACCTCCCCGACAACGGTCAGGCTGCGTTCGACGCGCTCTCGGCATCGGTCGCGAAGTACCGCACGCCGGGCCTGCAGATCGAGCTCGGCGGCTCGCTCCCCGGCTCGCAACCGATCGACGTCAAGCCGGTGCTCGTGCTCTACGGCCTGATCATCGCCCTGCTCATCCTCCTCGTCGCGCTGTCGACGTGGTGGTCCTTCGCCTGGCCGGTGGTCGGCGCGCTCGTGGGAGTCGGGCTCGGCGTCGGGCTGGTCCGGATCCTCGAGAACTTCATCGACGTGCCCACGATCTCGGAGACCACGGCGGTCATGATCGGGCTCGGGGTCGGGATCGACTACGGCCTCTTCGTGATCAGCCGGACCAAGGACCACATCGAGGCCGGCGCGTCGCCCGAAGTCGCCTCCGGCCGCGCGCTGGGCACCATCGGACACGCTGTGCTCACCGCGGGGGCGACCGTCGTCGTCGCACTCGTGGCGCTCCTCGTGTTCCAGGTCCCGTCGGTCACGGCGATCGCGTACGTGGTCGTCCTGGTCGTCGCCGCGGTGGTGCTCGCCGCACTCACGCTGCTGCCCGCGATCGTGGGCATCGTCGGGCCGCGGCTCGCGTCGGCCCGAGTGCCCTGGGCGCGTGAAGCCGTGTCGAACCCCGAACGCACGCGCATGGGACGGTGGGCGGCACTGGTCGACCGCACCGCACCGTTCATGCTCACCGCCGCCATGGTCGTCCTCCTGGTACTCGCGATCCCGGTGTTCAGGGGGGATCTGCGGCTCGGGCCGCTCGACAACTCACTGTTCCCGACCGACTCGACCCAGTACCGGGCGTGGGACGTCCAGACCCAGGCCTTCGGGGCCGGGTCGACCGATCCGTTCCTCATCGTCGTCGAGATCCCGGCCGGGGACGCGGGCGTCCAGGCCCAACTCACGGCGCTGTTCCAGGACCTGCAGCAGGCTCCCGACGTCGCCGCCGTCACCCCGCCCCAGCTCAACCCGTCGGGGTCGACCGCGGTGCTCCAGGTCATCCCCGCGTCCGGCGCGCAGTCGGGCGCGACCGCGAGCCTGGTGACGCACCTGCGCGACGACACCCTGCCCCAGGCCACCGCCGGCACCCCCCTGACCGCGCTCGTCACCGGACGCAACGCCGTCTTCGTCGACCTCGACGACCGGATCGCCCAGCGACTGCCGCTGTTCATCGCGCTCGTGGTGCTCGTCGCCCTGGTCATCCTCGGGAGCGTGTTCCGCTCGGTGTGGATCCCGATCAAGGCCGCGATCTTCAACATCGTCACGATCCTCGCGACCTACGGGGTGCTGGTCGCGTTCCTCACGTTCGGCTGGGGCCGAAGTTGGATCGGCATCCCCGCCGACATCCCGATCCTGTCGCTGCTCGCACCGGTCTTCTTCGCCGTGCTGTTCGGACTCTCGAACGACTACGAGGTGTACCTGGTCTCGAGGATGCGGGAAGAGCGCGAGACCTACGGCGCGCCCGAGGCGGTGCGACGTGGGCTGGCCGAAGGCGGCCACATCGTGATCGCGGCGGCGTTCATCATGATCTTCGTGTTCGTGTCCTACGTCTTCCAGCCAGGGGCACCGGTCAAGCAGTTCGGATTCGGGATGACGGTCGCGATTCTGATCGACGCGCTCGTCACCCGCATGACCGCGCTCCCCGCCGTGATGCGCCTCGGCGGCGACCACATGTGGTGGCCCGGCCGCCGCGCTTCTCATCCATCACCGACCCCCTCTGACGCCACGGACTGACCGTCGCGGACGGGGTCGACGCATCGCGGGCGCGCAACGTTGCGGCGGCGCCGACGTGTCGCCACCGAGCGAGTTCGCGAGTGCAGCGGGCGCATGTCCGAGCGAATGGCGATGCGCCGGCGCGACCCGCCGCCGACCCGCTAGTCGTAGTAGCCGGAGTGGCGGTAGAGGGTCGGTACCCCTTCGGCCCGCAGCATCTCGACGTTGCGGCGGTCGTCCTCGATGCCGAGCAGGACGTCGAAGCCGTACTGGCGCAGGTCCCACAGGGAGAGCTGCTTGAAGTCGCGCGACAGCTCGTAGTCACCCCAGGGGCGCATGATGAGCAGCTCCCACCGGATGTGGTAGCGGCGCAGCCACGCCTCGGTGAGCTCGTGCACGCGCTGCGGGCCGCGCGGTGAGCAGGATCACCTGGATCCCGCGGTCGAGCAGGTCCAGCATCACGCGGACCTCCTCGATCACCGGGTCCTCACCGCACGCGTCGAAGAACGCGCGCCAGTCCCGGCGCGGGGCCTCGAGGTAGTGCTGACGGGTCGCGGCCTCGGAGAGCACGCCGTCGATGTCGACGACGACGGCGGGGCCGGGATCGACCGGCCCGTCCCGCCAGGTCCAGTGCTCGGGGGCCACGAAGTGGCGGGCCAAGATCAGTCCTCTTCCGGCGCCGTGGCGAGGTACCGGGCCTTGATGCCGTCGACCACGGCCGGGTCCGCCAGCGTCGTGACGTCCCCCAGCGCGTGGTCCTCGGCGACGTCTCGGAGAAGCCGCCGCATGATCTTGCCGGAGCGCGTCTTGGGAAGGTCCTCGGTGAAGAGGATCGACTTCGGCTTCGCGATCGGACCGATCGCGTGCGCGACGTGGTCCCGCAACTCGATGACGAGCGCGTCCGTGGCCTCGTTCCCGGCCCGCAGGGTCACGAAGGACGCGACGGCCTGGCCGGTGGTCTCGTCGGTCTTGCCGACGACCGCGGCCTCGGCCACGGCCGGGTGGGAGACGAGCGCGGACTCCACCTCGGTGGTGGAGATGTTGTGCCCGGCGACGAGCATGATGTCGTCCACGCGCCCGAGCAGCCAGTAGTAGCCGTCGGCGTCGCGCTTCGCGCCGTCGCCGGCGAAGTACCGCCCCTCGAAGCGTGACCAGTACGTCTCGCGGTAGCGGTCGGGGTCGCCCCAGATGCCGCGCAGCATCGCCGGCCACGGCCGGGTGAGCGTCAGGTACCCACCACCGGGGATCCCCACCGGCTCGCCCTCGTCGCTCACGATCTCGGCTCCGATCCCCGGCAACGGGAACGTCGCGCTGCCGGGCTTGGCCACCGTCGCGCCTGGGAGGGGGCTGATCATGATGGCGCCGGTCTCGGTCTGCCACCACGTGTCGACCACGGGACAGCGACCACCACCGATCTCCTGCCAGTACCAGACCCAGGCCTCGGGGTTGATCGGCTCCCCCACCGAGCCGATCAGCCGCAACGACGACAGGTCGTGGGCGGCGGGGAACTCCGTCCCCCACTTCATGAACGTCCGGATCGCCGTCGGGGCGGTGTAGAGGATGGTGACGCCGTAGCGCTCGACGATCGACCAGAACCGGTCCTTGCCGGGGTGGTCGGGCGTGCCTTCGTACATGACGGTCGTCGCACGGTTCGCGAGCGGTCCGTAGACGATGTAGGAGTGGCCGGTGACCCAGCCGCAGTCGGCCGTACACCAGTACACGTCGGTCTCGGGATGGATGTCGAACACGTACTTGAACGTGAACGCGACCTGGGTGAGATAACCACCCGTGGTGTGCATGATGCCCTTCGGACGACCGGTCGTCCCGCTGGTGTAGAGGATGAAGAGCAGGTCCTCGGCGCCCATCGGCTCGGGCGGGCACTCCGTGGACTCGGTCGGGACGATGTCGTGCCACCACACGTCGCGCCCCTCGGTCATGGCGACGTCCTGCTCGGTGCGGCGCAGCACGAGACACCGCTCGATCGACGGGGTGGCGCCGAGCGCTTCGTCGGCGATCTCCTTCAGGGGCACGATGCCACCGCGGCGCCAGGACCCATCGGCGGTGATCAGGACCCGGGCCTGGGCGTCGTTGATGCGATCCCGCAGCGAGTCGGCGGTGAACCCGCCGAAGACCACCGAGTGGGCCGCGCCGACACGGGCGCACGCGAGCATCGCGACCGCCAGCTCCGGCACCATGCCCATGTAGACGGCGACCCGGTCGCCCTTCTGGACGCCGAGACGCTTGAGCGCGTTCGCAGTGCGCGCGACCTCGTCGAGCAGCTGGGAGTAGGTGATCGAGCGCGCGTCCCCGGGCTCGCCCTCCCACAGGATCGCGACCTGATCGCCGTGGCCGGCCTCGACGTGCCGGTCGAGGCAGTTGGCCGAGACGTTGAGCCGGCCGTCGCCGAACCACCGGGCGTCGGGCAGCTTCCACTCGCAGACGCTGGTGAAGTCGGTCTCCCAGTCCAGCAGCTCGCGGGCCTGCTCGGCCCAGAACGCCTCGGGATCCGCGGCGGCCCGTTCGGCCATCGCCGCGTCGGTCACGAGGGCGTGCGACCGGAACTCGGCCGAGGCCGGGAACGTCCGGCCCTCCTCCAGCAGTGCCTCGAGTGTCACGTCCACCATGCGCGTTTCCCCTTCTCGCGACCGGAATCCGGAGGCTATCCGGAGGGCGTCAGGACGTGGTGAGGACGAAGACCGTGTGGGCTCCGAGCCCCCCGGGATCCGTCAGGGCCGCCGCCTCCACCCCGCGGCTGCGCCCCGCGAGCGCGGCCAGGTCGGGATTCGCGGCGCCCACCGCCCACCGGGCGGCGCCCTCGGCGACGAGGTCGTCGATCCCGAGATCGCGCAGCCACGCCGCCTGGGTGGAGCTCACCATGGCGAGTCCGGCGCGCCGCGCGGCGCGTTCGACCATCTCGACCGGCACGTCGGCCGTGATGTCACACGACCCGGGCGCGGCGAGGGGACCATCGGCGCGCCGGTGCGCGGCGTAGGTGCGGAGCCAACCACCGTCACGCGTCGCGAGCTCGAGCCACGGCGCGGCGTAGTCGATCAGCCACAGCGATCCGTGCCGCACACCGTGCGCGGCGGTGACGATCCACTCGACGGCACGCGTGGGGACCGGCAGTCGGGTACCCACGGCCACGTCGAGCTCACCCATCCACTCCAGGATGTCGGGCGACGCCGGCACCCGGATCTCGACGAGGTCCGCACCCTCGAGACCGACGCGGACCTCGTACCACCCGTCGGGGCCCCGGACCGCGATCTCGAAGGGCAGGTTGTCCAGCAGCTCGTTCGCGAGCACGACGCCGTCGATCGGGCGCGCCGGCAGCTCGGCGAGCGCACTGACGATCGGTCCGAGTCCTTCGACCGGGACCGCGGGGTCCTCGGGTGGGCCCGGACGCGTCGGGCCCAGGACGTCCGCGAGCGGCTCGAGCGGGAGGTGCTCGGCGTGCTGCGCTCGGAGCGCGGGGCTGCGTTCGACCAGCACGTAATGCAGGGCCGGTGCACACGCCGGTTCCGCGCGCAGCACCTCGCGACACAGTCGACCGCTCCCGGCGCCGGCCTCCACGACCACGAAGGGATCCGGTCGACCTCGGCACTCCCACTCCCGGTCGAGCGCGCGCGCCACGCAGACTCCGAAGAGCGGTCCGACCTCGGGGCTGGTGAGGAAGTCCCTCCCCGCTCGTCCCGCGCCACCTCCGCCGGTGAAGAACCCACTCGGCCCGTAGAGCGCGAGCTCCACGAAGTCGCCGAACCGCATGGGCCCGAGCCGGTGGATGTGCTCGACGATCGGCGTCCGGGGCGACTCGGGACCCGCGTCCACCACGGCGGCCGGATCAGCCGCCGGCCGCGAGCTCGCCCAGGCGGGCGAAGAGCTGCGGGTACACCCCGATGACGAGCACGACACCCGCGCACAGCACGACGGCGGCGTTGAGCGCGACCGGCGTCGTGATCGGCGCGGTGTCGACACCCTCTCCGGCGGGGTGGAACCAGATCTCCCGCGCGACCCGTACGTAGTAGAAGAACGCGATCACCGAGCTCACTGCGGCGATCGCGCCGAGGAGGGTGGCGCCCAGCGTGTTCGCATCGAGCGCGGCGCGGAACATCGTGAACTTGGCGAACCAACCGGCGAACGGCGGGACGCCGGCCAGCGAGAACAGGAAGATCGACATCATCAGTCCCATCACGGGCGCGTACTGGCCGAGGCCCGCGAAGCTCGTGATCTCGGCGCTGCGCGTCCGGCGGGCAAGCGCGATGACGACGGCGAACGCGCCGAGGTTCATCGCGCCGTAGATGAGGATGTAGACGACCACGGCCTCGATCGACGAGCTGATCGCGTTGCCGTCGGGAGCCACCGCGAAGGGCACCAGGATGAATCCTCCCTGGGCGATCGACGAGTAGGCGAGCATGCGGACCACGTTCGTCTGCCGGAGTGCCACCAGGTTGCCGAGGATCATCGACGCGGCGGCGAGGACCCACAGGACCGGTTGCCACATGTCGGCGTTCGGGAAGAACCCGAAGATCACCACCGACAGCAGCGCCACGAAGCCTCCGGCCTTCGACGCGACCGAGAGAAACGCGGTCACGGGCGTCGGCGCGCCTTCGTAGGTGTCGGGCGCCCAGAAGTGGAACGGGACGGCCGAGACCTTGAACGCGAAGCCGACGATGGTGAGGAACCCGGCCACCAGGAGCAACGGCTCGTCGATCCTGCCCACCTTGGCGGCGATGTCGCTCAGCAGCGTCGAGCCGGTGAGCCCGAACACGAGCGACATGCCGTAGAGCATCACCGCGGATGACAGCACACCGATCAGGTAGTACTTGATCGCCGCTTCGTTCGACTTCGGGTCGTGTTTGCGCCAGCCGGCGAGCACGAACGTCGGGATCGAGATCGTCTCGAGTGCGACGAAGATCGAGACGAGGTCCCGAGAGCTGGCCATGACCATCATGCCGAGCAGCGACGTGAGCAGCAGGACGTAGAACTCACCCTGGTAGTAGTCGCCGTCGCCGATGTAGTCGACCGAGAGCAGCATGGACACATAGGCCGCGGCGAGGAAGAAGCCCTGGAACACGAGTGAGTACGGGTCGACGACGAACCCCCCGCCGAACATCACGCGCGTGCCGCCGTCGACCGCGAGCGAGATGATCGGGATCATCGCGGCGAGCACGCCGAACGTCGCGAGCTGCTGGGTCCGGAAGCGGCCCCGGTACTCGAAGAAGAAGTCGGCGATCAGCACCACGACGATCGTCGCCGACACGATGATGATCGGCGCGATCGCATGGAAGTCCCAGCCTGGATTCATCGGATCATCTGGAACACGCGGGCGATGTGGGTGACGCCGTCGTTCGTGAGCGAGAAGATGATGTCGGGGTACACGCCGAGCGCGACGATGAGGAGCAGCAGCGGCGTCCACGCGATCCACTCGATCGTCGACACGTCGTGCACGTGCAGGTCTGCGAACTCGGCCTTCGGCTCACCGAACGCCACCCGCTGGAACATCCAGAGCAGGTAGCCCGCAGCCAGCACCGTGCCGACCGCGGCGACGACCATGAACGTGCGGAACAGCGCGTCGGACAGCGCCGGGGCGGGGTGGTAGGCCGACAGCACCGCGGGGAACTCACCCCAGAACCCGGCCAGTCCGGGAAGCCCGAGCGAGGCCATCACGCAGAAGCCGAGGATCCAGCCCATCTTCGGTGCCTGCTTCAGCAGGCCACCCAGCCGGCTCATCTCCCGGGTGTGGAACGTGTGCTGCACCGACCCGGCCAGGAAGAAGAGCATGCCGGTGATGAGCCCGTGGGCGACCATCCCGAAGACCGCGGCGTTGAGGCCGAACGTGGTCAGCGACGCGATACCGAGCATCACGAAGCCCATGTGCGCCACCGACGAGAACGCGATGAGGCGCTTCATGTCGGTCTGGGCCAAACAGCACAGCGCGCCGTAGATGATGCCGATGACCGCGAGCAGACCGATCCACGGCGCCCACTTCTCTGCGGCATGCGGGAGCGTGGGCAGCGCGATGCGGATGAAGCCGTAGGTGCCGAGCTTCAGGAGAATCGCCGCCAGCAGCACCGAGCCCACCGTCGGGGCCTCCGTGTGCGCGTCGGGGAGCCACGTATGGAACGGGAACATCGGCACCTTGATCGCGAACCCGAGGAACAGCCCGCCGAAGATCAGCAGGCGGGTCGTGTTCGCGAGGTCGCCGTCACCCATCCGCGCGAGGGCCGGGATCTGGAACGAGCCCTGGAGGAAGTACAGCGCCAGGAAGCCCAGCAACATCATCGCCGAGCCGAAGAGCGTGAACAGGAAGAACTTGATCGACGCGTACTCACGGTTCGGACCACCCCACACGCCGATCATGAAGAACATCGGGAGCAGGACGATCTCGAAGAAGATGAAGAACAGGATGAGGTCCTGGGCCAGGAACGTGCCGTTCATGCCGACCTCGAGCAGGAGGATCAGCGCGAGGAACGCCTTCGGGTTGTGCGGCTCGGGGAAGTGGTTCCACGAGTAGACGATGCACAGCACCGTGATGAGCATCGAGAGGATCAGCAGCGGGAGCGAGATGCCGTCGAGACCGAGGTGGTACCTGGCCTGGATGACGTCGATCCACTTCTCGTTGACGCCGAACTGCAGCCTGCCGGCGTGGCCGTAGTCGAAGTCGGCGAGGATCCCGACACCGACGCCGAGCGTCACGAGGCTCGTGAGCAGCGCGACGACCTTCGCGGTGTTCTCCTCGGCCTTCGGCACGAGCAGCACCAACCCCATCCCGACGGCCGGCACGAAGATCGCCAGCGTCAGCGCCCAATCGTGGAACCAGTTCATCTTTCGTGTTCCCCTAACCGAAGATGGCGATCGCGAGGGCAATGACCCCGACGGAACCGAACAAGAACAGCGCGTAGCGCTGCACCCGACCCGACTGCAGAGGTCGGAGCAGGCCACCGGCCTGGTCCGTCTCCCGCGCGAGCCCATTCACCGCGCCGTCGACCGTGTTCTGGTCCACGTAGCGGTACATCACCCGACCCAGCACGGCGGTGCCGCGGCCGACGCCGTTCACGACCCCGTCGATCACGCGCATGTTGACCCAGTACATGGCCCGCGCGATCGGGCCTTTGATGCCGGCGACGATCACATCGGTGTACAGGTGGTCCAGGTAGTACTTGTTGACGAGGAAGGTGTGCCCGGCCTTGGCCGCGCTCGACCGCTCCGTCAGGCCCTTGAGCGCCCGCAGCTCCTTGCGGTCCAGCCAGAAGAAGAGCGTGAAGCCGATCGCGGCCAGCACCACACCGACCGAGAGCCCGGCGAGCAGGTAGTCGAAGCTCGGCGTGGTGACCGGCGGGAAGGCGACCCGCGGCTCGACGTAGTCCTTGAACTTCTCGACGCCGATCGGCGCGGCGTTCGCGAGACCGGCGACGACGCTGAGGCCGGCGAGTACCACCAGCGGACCGGTGATCGCCTTGGGCGACTCGTGGGGATGACCGTGGCCGCGGTACTCACCGAAGAAGGTGAGGTACACGCAGCGGGCCATGTACGCAGCGGTGAGCACCGCGCCGACGACACCGATCACCATGAAGACCTCGAACCCGCCCTGACCCGCCGTCGCGAGGATCTCGTCCTTGGACCAGAACCCGGCGAGGGGCACGACCCCGGCGAGTGCGAGTGAGCCGATGATGAAGGTCCAGAACGTGATCGGCATGTGCTTGCGCAAGCCGCCCATGTCCTTCTTCATGTCGAAGCTGTGGTGCGAGCCCGAGTGGCTGATCGAGCCGGCACCGAGGAAGAGCAGCGCCTTGAAGAACGCGTGGGTGAAGAGGTGGAACACCGCGCCGACCCAGGCTCCGACCCCGAGACCCATGACCATGTACCCGAGCTGGCTGATCGTGGAGTAGGCGAGCACCTTCTTGATGTCGTCCTGCACGAACGCGAGCGCGGCCCCGATGATGATGGTCACGCCTCCGATCAGGGCCATCGCGTTGACGCCACCGGCCTGGATCGAGAAGCCCTGCCAGAAGACGCCGTACACCCGGGCCCCGAGGTACACGCCGGCGACGACCATGGTCGCGGCGTGGATGAGCGCCGAAACCGGCGTGGGACCGGCCATCGCGTCCGGCAGCCAGGTGTGGAGCGGGAACTGGCCACTCTTGCCGATGATGCCGATGAGCAGGCACGACGCCCCGACGAGCCAGATGGTGTGGCCGTTCACCCCCGCCAGCGCGGCGGTGTTGATCCGGCCGATGTCGAAGCTCTGGCCCGCGGCGAAGAACGTGACGATGACGCCGATGATCAGGCCGACGTCACCGGTACGGGTGGTGAGGAAGGCCTTCATCGCCGCGTTGGTGTTCTCCTGCTCCTCCCACCAGTGACCGATGAGCATGAACGAGCAGAGGCCGACGAGCTCCCAGCCGACGAGCAGCTCCAGGGTGTTCGACGCGACGACCAGCGTGAGCATCGACGCGCTGAAGAGGCTGAGCGCCGCGTAGAAGTAGGTGTAACGCACGTCGTCGTGCATGTACGCCGTCGAGTAGATGTGTACGAGCAGCGAGATGAGCGTGACGACGAAGAGCATCATCACCGCGAGCCCGTCGATCCGGGTCCCGACGCTGAACTCCATTCCCCCGTTGCGCCACCAGGTCACGGTGTGCACCACCGGCTTGACGACGGCCTCCTCGCCGGAGCGCAGCATCAGGCCCTTGCCGAACGCGCGCACCGCCTCGGCGGCACCGCCGGACGCGTCCTCGACGCGTGAGAACCACTGGACCGCGGTGACACAGGACAGCACGAACGTGGACCCGAGCGCCACGATCCCGATCTCGGAGCCGCCCCTGGGCATCTTCTTCCCGAAGAAGAGGATCAGCAGGAACGACACCACCGGGATGACCGGGATGATCCATGCGGAGTCGAGCACGAAGTCTCCCCTACCCCTTCAGCTGTTCGACGTGGTCGAGATCAGGGCTGTGCAGGTTGCGGTAGATCAGCAGCACGATCGCGAGCCCGACCCCCACCTCGGCGGCGGCGATCGTGATCACGAACAGGGCGAACACCTCGCCGGAGGTCTCGCGCAGGTAGGCCGAGAACGCGATCAGGTTGATGTTCACCGCGTTCAACATCAGCTCGACGCTCATCAGGACGAGCACTCCGTTGCGACGTACGAGCACGCCGTAGACCCCGATGCAGAAGAGAATCGCGGCGAGCAGAAGGAACTGGTTGAGGATCACGTCAGTCCCTCCGCGCGATCACGACGGCGCCGACGAGCGCGGCCAGCAGCAGGATCGACACCAGCTCGAACGGAACGACGTAGCTGCTGAAGATGGTGTCGGCGACGCGCGACGCCTGGCCGACATGCAACAGCTTCTCGCCGCCCGCGCCGCCGATCGCGATCTTCTTGTCGCCGAAGGCCTGGATCAGCAACGTGCCCAGGACACCGGCGAGGAACACGCCGACGACCGCGCCCTGCCACTTCTGGTCATTGTCCAGATCGGTCTCGCCGCGCATCGGCGCCCGCGTGAGCATGATGCCGAAGAGGAACAGGATGATCACCGCACCGATGTAGATGATCACCTGCACCCAGGCCACGAACTCCGCCGCGAGCAGGATGTACTGCGCGGCCGCGCCGGCCATGACGACCACCAGATACAGCGCGGCGTGCACCACGTTGCGGGAGCGCACGACGCCGATCGCGGCGCCGACCATCGCGATGGCGAAGACCCAGAAGAAGATGTTCTGGACGACCATCTACTTCTTGCCCTTGACTTCGGCGCCGAGCTCGAGCGGCTCGGGCTCGGGGACGAACTCCATCCACTCGCCGAGCCGCTCCTTGTCGTGGAGCAGGTCGGCGATGCGGGGCTCGGAGTACTCGTACTCGGGGCTCCAGAAGAGCGCATCGAACGGGCAGACCTCGACGCAGATGCCGCAGTACATGCACAGGCCGTAGTCGATGTCGAACCGGTCGAGGATGTTCACGCTCCGGGGCCGGCCGCCCTCACGCCGCGGCGGGCGCAGCTCCTTGTGACCCTCGATGTAGATGCACCAGTCGGGACAGCTCCGACCGCAGAGCATGCACGCGGTGCAGTTCTCCTCCTTGAGCGCGATGACGCCACGCGCGCGCGTCGGCGGGTCCTCGCGCTCGTGGGGGTACTGCACCGTGACGGCACCCTCCATCATCGTGCGGAACGTCACGCCGAGACCGCTGATCACGCCCGGGAGATGCGGCCTCTTCATCAGTTGACCGCCACCTTGATGATCGCCGTGGCGATGATGTTGAGCAGCCCGATCGGGATCAGGAACTTCCACGCGAGCGCTTGCAGCTGGTCCTCACGCAGCCGCGGGTAGGTGAAGCGGACCCAGAACATCAGGAACGCCACGATCATCAGCTTCACGAAGAGCACGATCGGTCCGAGCAGGTCCGCGATGCCCCCGTGCACGCCCGGGATCGCCCAGCCACCGAGGAACATCGTGGCGGCGAGCGCCGCGAACGCGAACGCGGTGCCGAACTCGCCGATGAAGAAGAAGAGGAACCGGAAGCCCGTGTACTCGACCATGTAGCCCGCGACGAGCTCGGATTCGGCGACCGGCATGTCGAACGGCGTCTGGGTGAGCTCGGCCTGCGCGGCGATCAGGAACAGCAGGAATCCGAC
This sequence comes from uncultured Acidimicrobiia bacterium, assembly GCA_963801105.1. GTDB lineage: Bacteria > Actinomycetota > Acidimicrobiia > IMCC26256 > JAENVU01 > JAENVU01. Next base: position 1,171,625 of record CAWDDH010000003.1, on the reverse strand, counting down.
GAACTGCGTGAGGATGAACGGGTTGCCGATCCCGTCGAACCCGAAGATCGAGCCGTTCTGCTGCGCGAGCACGATGTGCTGGAGGTTCATCGTGCCGGCCTGGATGACCACGCCGACGACCGCGAGCAGCAGCGGCAGCTCGTAGGCGATGAGCTGCGCGGCGGCGCGCAGGGCGCCGATGAGCGCGAACTTGTTCGCACTCGCCCAACCCGCCATGAGCACGCCGATGACCGAGAGGCTCGAGACGGCCAGCGCGTAGAACACGCCGACATCGAGATCGCGCACGACGAGCCGCGGTCCGGTGGGCACCACGAGGAAGATCAGGAACGTCGAGATCACCACGACCGCGGGCGCGATCGCGAAGACGCGACGGTCCGAGTCCGCCGGCATGATGTCCTCCTTCTGGAGGAACTTGATGCCGTCGCCCACGAGCTGGAACCAGCCGTGGAACCCGCCGGGGTCCATCGGCCCGAGCCGGCTCTGCATGTGGCTCATCATCTTGAGCAGGAACGTGTACCCGAGGATCAGCGCGCCGAGCGGGATGATCGCGAGCACGATCACCGTCTTGATCGCGAGCGTCGTGCCCCAGCCGATCTCGAGCGCGATCACGACGACGCTCCGCGCCGCGACGCGAGTGACCGCAGCACGTCCTGGCTCCGCGCCGCGTGGCTCGACGGCGTCATCGGTCGATGTCCCCGAGAATGAAGTACAGGCTGCCGAGGATCGTGATCACGTCGGGGACGTAGACGCCTCGCAGCAGCCACGGCAGGATCGAGACGTTGGAGAACGACGCCGAGCGGATCTTGACGCGGAACGGACCCGTCGCGCCCTTCGAGACGACGTAGTAGCCCATCTGGCCGAGCGGGTTCTCGGTCTCGACCCACGCCTCGCCCTCGGGCACCTTGATGATGCGCGGGACCTTGGCCATGATCGACCCGGCGGGCAACCCGTCGAGGAGCTGCAGCACCATCCGCGCCGACTCGCGGGTTTCCTGGAGCCGCACCCAGTACCGGGCGAACGAATCGCCGTCGGTGTGGGTCCAGACCTTGAAGTCGAGCTCGGGGTACGCGAGGTAGGGCTTGCCGTCGCGGCGCAGGTCCCAGTCGATGCCCGACGCCCGCAGGTTCGCGCCGGAGACGCCGTACCCGGCGCCGAGCTCGCCGGGGATGATCCCGATGCCGCGCGTGCGGGCCGTGAAGATCTCGTTGCCGACGAGCACGTCCTCGAAGTCGTCGCAGCCGTCGAGGATCCGCTTCATCGCAGCGCGGCAGTCGGCGATCCAACCCCACGGGAGGTCGTCCTTGACCCCGCCGATGCGGTTGAAGTTCGGGTGGAAACGTCCACCGGTCACGCCCTCGATCAGGTTGAGGACGTGCTCGCGGTCGCGGAATCCCCAGAACGCCGGCGTCAGCGCACCGACCTGGAGCCCCATCTCGCCGAGGAACAGGTAGATCGTGGCGATGCGGCTCAGCTCGGTGAGGATCGTGCGGATCCACTGAGCCCGCGGGGGCGCCTCGATTTCCATCAGCTGCTCGGCGGCGTGGATGAACGGCACCTCGTTGGCGAAGCTCGACAGCCAGTCGATGCGGTTGATCAGCGTGGTGATCTGCGGGTAGGTGCGGAACTCGCTCAGCTTCTCGTAGCCGCGGTGCATGTACCCGATCACCGGATCGGCCGCGACGACCCGCTCGCCGTCGAGGCGGACCACCAGCCGCAGCGTGCCGTGCGTCGCCGGGTGCTGCGGGCCGAGGTTGAGGATCATGTCGCCGGTGTCGAGTTCGACGTTCACCGCCGCGTCGGCGAGGTGGCGGTAGAGCGACGGGTCGACCTCGAAGCCCGGGGTCTCGGTCGTGCTCATGAGGCGGCGTCCGCGTCGTCGGCGGTGTCGTCACCGGGCATCGGCTCGACGTCGACGAGGCCCGGCCAGGGCTTCACCTCGCGGCGAGCAGGGCGAAGTCCTTGCGGAGGGGGTGACCCTCGAACTCGCCCGGGAGATAGAGGTGGCGGATCTTCGGGTGGCCCCGGAAGTCGATGCCGTACATCTCCCAGCACTCACGCTCGTGCCAGTCGGCGCCGGGGTAGATCGAGACCCAGCTGTCGACGGCGGGCTCGTCCTCGGCGACGTCGGTCTTGATCGTGACGCCCCAGTGACGGGCGGTGGACTGCACGTGGCCGAACACCTGGAGCCGGCCCGCCGAGCCGGCGACGCCGAAGGTCATCGTGTCGGGCTGGACCGGCGCCGACGTGTCACCGCCCTCGTCGCCCTCGGCCTTGGGGGCGGGCATCCAATCGATGCCGGCGACGAACGAGAGGTAGTCGCAGTCGAGCTCGGCGCGCGCGACCTCGGCGGCACGCCGCCAGGCGTCCGGACGCACGCGCACCACGAGGTCGCCCTGCGCGGCCCCGTGCTCGACGACACCGTCGCCGAGCGCGGTCTCGAGGCGGACGAGCAGCGCCTCGACGTCGGGCGCGAGCGCGGCCGGGGCCTCGGTCTCGGCCTCCGGTGCGGGTGCTGCGTCCGCCGTCGGTGCCGGCAGCGAATCGTCCACTCCCGCGGGCAGCGCGTTCTCGTCGGGGGTCTCGTCGGCCATCGAGCGCTAGGCCTTCACCGGATCGGGGACGCGCGGGGCGGGGACGTACTCGCCACGCCAGCGCGATGCCAGCTCGTCGTTGCCGATGCCCTCGCCCTGGATCCGCTCCTGGAGCATGACGATCGCCTGGAGGAGCGCCTCGGGGCGGGGCGGGCAGCCGGGGATGTAGATGTCGACGGGGATGACCTGGTCCACGCCCTTGGTCACCGAGTAGGAGTCCCAGTAGGGCCCGCCGCAGTTCGCGCACGACCCCATCGAGATCACGTACTTCGGGTCGGGCATCTGCTCGTAGAGACGCTTGATCGCGGGTGCCATCTTGTCGGTGACGGTCCCCGAGATCACGACGAGGTCGGCCTGGCGGGGACTCGCCGGGAAGGGGATGACGCCGAGCCGCATCATGTCGTAGCGCGGGCTCGCGAGCGCGGCGCCCATCTCGATCGCGCAGCACGCGAGTCCCCACTGGAACATCCAGAGGCTGTACTTGCGGCTGTAGTTGAGCAGCCAGGTGACCGGCTTGAGCGGCTTCTTCCCGAACGTGCCGTTCTCCACTAGGCCCACCGCAGGACCCCCTTCCGCCACGCGTACACGAGGCCGAGGGTCAGCACGACGATGAACACGATCATCGACACGAGCGTGCTGACGCCGAGGTGGTCCACGCGGGTCGCCCACGGGAAGATGAACACGGCTTCCACGTCGAACATGACGAAGAGGAGCGCGTACACGTAGTAGCGAACGTTGGACTGGCCCCAACCCCCCACGGGATCCGAGCCGGCCTCGTAGGTCACGTACTTCTCGGCCTGCGGGCGGGTCGGCCGGACGAGCCGTCCGAGGCCGAGCATGCCGCCGACCATGACGAGCCCCGCGCCGATCAGCACTGCGACCGCGAGATACTGCCGGTAATACTCCGTCACGCGCGCGGCCCCTCCAGACGCCGGAACCGGGCGAGTATACGTCTGGCCTTTTCGCTGCCCTCAAACCGTGGCGAACGAAGCCGCGGCGTCGCCGACGGAACCCTCGGCGGCCGTCGCCGGCACCGAACCGGTCAGAGCTTGGTGACCGGGTCGCCCCGGGAGACCGTGCCACCCGAGACGACCCGGGCGTTCATCCCCCGCATCCGCAGGGCCCGCCCGACGGGCTCGTTCACGAGGCGCAACGCGTCGCGGCCGAAGCGAGCGGCGAACTTCGCGCACCCGGTGTGCGGCTGCTCGGTCACCTCGATGACGGCGCCGCCGAGGGCGAGCCGCGACCCGGGCGGGAGATTCGCCTCCGACAGGTCGAGGTCCACGTAGAGCTGGTCCCCCGCGAGCGGCCAGCGTTCGACGGGGCCGGCGACCAGGGCCGCGACGCGGGCGTTCATCACGTTGAGCTGCATGTCGGGGTGGGGACCGCCGTCGGGGCTGCGGCGCGACGGGCGCACGTTCCAGGTGTCGCCGACGAGTCCGAGCGATTCGTCCAGTTCACCCGATTCGAGCACCTCCCGGGCGTCGATCGCCGGGCGGCGCACGATCAGGGCCACCACGCCCGGCGTGGCCGGGGAACGTCGGATCTCCCCCAGGCCGGCCTCGAGCTCGGCCGCGGTCCGCTGCACCGGGTCCATCTGCCCAGTCTGGTCCGAACCCCGGCTCCCCGCCGGCGATTTCCGCCGGGATCAGAACAGCAGCGACGCGCGGTGGGCGAAGTCGAGGATGACCGTCGGCAGCACGCCGATCCAGATCGTCGCGGCGACGCAGACGACGAGCACCGTGGCCGTCGGGGCACCGACGGGCGGGCGAGCGGGCTCGACCTCGACCTCGTCGGGCGCCTCCTGCTCGTCCTCGGATGCGTACATCGTGAGGATCACCCGCAGATAGAAGTAGGCCGTGATCACCGAGGTCAGGACCCCGACGATCAGCAGCGCGTAGGAGTGCACCGCGGACGCCGCCGCGAACACCTCGAGCTTGGCGACAAAGCCCGCCGTGGGCGGGATCCCCGCCTGGGCGAGCAGGAAGAACGCCAGGAGCGCCGCGACGATCGGCCGGCGGCGACCGTAGGCCTTGAGGTCCGCGATCGAGTGCAGGTCGTCGCCGTCGTTGAGCGACGTGACGATGGCGAAGGCACCGATCGTCATGAAGGCGTACACGAGCAGGTAGAAGAGCGACGCCTCCAACCCGCGTCCGGTCCCGGCCTGGACCCCGATGAGGATGTAGCCCGCGTGCGCGATCGACGAGTACGCGAGCATGCGCTTCAGGTCGGTCTGGCGGAGCGCGCCGATGGAGCCGACGAGCAGGGTGAGCACCGCCATCACGAAGACGAGTTGGCGCCAGTCGGTGCGGTACGACGGCAGCGCGGTGTACAGGACGCGCAGCAGGGCCGCGAAACCCGCGGCCTTGGTGGCCGACGCCATGAACGCGGTCACGGGGCTCGGCGAGCCCTCGTAGACGTCGGGCGTCCACATGTGGAACGGAGCCGCGGCGATCTTGAAGCCGAGCCCGACGAGCAGGAGCGCGAGCCCGGCGAGGAGCGTGCCCTCGTGCAGCAGCGCGTTGCTCGCGAGATAGTTCTGGATCCCCTCGAGCGAGGTCGTGCCTGTCGCGCCGTAGAGGAGGGCGATCCCGTACAGCAGGATGGCCGAGGAGAACGCGCCCAGGACGAAGTACTTGATGCCGGCCTCGAGCGACCGCTTCCGGCGCACGTCGTAGGCGGCCAGCACGTACAGCGGGATCGAGAGCACCTCGAGGGCGACGAACACGACGATGAGGTCGTTCGCGCCCGCCATCACGAGCATCCCGGTGACGCTGACGAGGAGCAGCACCACGTACTCGGGGCGGGACTCGATGCCGCGTCGCGCCAGGTAGTCGCTCGAGAGGAGCAGGACGAGCGCGGCGGCGACGACCACGATGACGCTGACGAACACCGAGAAGCCGTCGACCGCGACCATCTTCGCCATCGCGTCGTACGGACCGTCGTCGGTGACGACGGTCCACTGCTTGGCGAGGAAGAACGCCGATGCCGCGAGGCCCAGCGTGCCGATGATCATCGCCGGCGGGTAGGTGCGGAACCGCTCCCGGCCGATCGAGCGCAGGAGCACGATCAGGATCGCGGCCGCGACCGTCATGACGACGGGCGCGATCGAGTACCAATCGACGCGGGGAGCTGCGAGCGCGATCATCCGCGGCAGCCCTTCACGTCGGCGGACTTCGTGAAGGTGTCGACCTTCGGCCGGCTGACGTCGGTCTTGCGCTCGAACGTCCGCATCACGCACTTCACCGTCGGCTCGATTCGGTCGACCACGGGTGTGGGCCAGAGCCCGATGAAGAGCGACAGGGCGAGCAGCGGCAGGACCACGAGGAGCTCCCGGCCGTTCGCGTCGGCCATCGTGGCGTTCTCACCCTCGGGGACGCCGGTGAACACGCGTTGGAACATCCACAACATGTAGACGGCACCGAGGATCACACCGGCGGTCGCGGCGACGGCCCACCACCGGTGGACCGTGAAGGTCCCGAGCAGGGAGAAGAACTCGCCCACGAAGCCCGAGAACGCGGGCAACCCGATCCCGGCGAAGGTGGCGATCAGGAAGAGCGCGGTGAGCTTGGGCGCCGACTTCCAGATGCCGCCGAACGCGTCGATCTGGCGGGTGTGACGTCGCTCGTAGAGCATCCCGATCACGAGGAAGAGCGAGCCGGTCGTGAGCGGATGGCTGACCATGGTGAACGCCGCGCCGTCGAGACCGAACACGGTGATGGAGAAGATCCCGAGCAGGATGAAGCCCATGTGCGCAACCGACGAGTAGGCGATCACCCGCTTGGCGTCGCGTTGCATCGCGGCGACGATGGAGCCGTAGACGATGCCGATCACCGCGAGGGTGAGGAAGAGCGGGGCGAAGTCGACCGACGCGCGCGGGAACAGCTCGAAGCCGAACCGCAGCACGCCGTAGGCGCCCATCTTCAGGATGACGCCGGCCAGCACGACCGAACCGGCGGTGGGCGCCTCGGTGTGAACGTCGGGCAGCCACGTGTGGAACGGCACCAGCGGTGCCTTCACCGCGAAGGCCACCATGAAGCCGAGGAACAGCCACCGCTCGGTCGACTCGGAGAGCCCGCCCCAGTGCGCGAGCACTCGGTAGTCGAACGTGAGCACCCCCGTGGCCGACTGGTGCAGGAACGCGAGCACGACCAACGCGGCGAGGAGGAACGCCGAGCCCGCCGCGGTGTAGATGAAGAACTTCATCGCCGCGTACCGGCGGTTCGCGCTCCCCCAGCCCGCGATGAGGAAGTACATCGGGACGAGCATCGCCTCCCAGAACACGAAGAACGCGATGAGATCCAGGGAGAGGAAGATGCCCATGATCGCGGACTCGAGCAGCAGGAACCAGAACGTGTACGCCTTGACGCGGTGATCGAGCTTGGACGAGCCGAGCAACCCGATCGGGAAGAGCAGGGCGGTCGCCACGATCATGAACAGGCTGAAGCCGTCGACACCGACGATGTAGCCGACCCCGAGCGAGTCGAACCACCGGTTGTGCTCGGTGAACTGGAAGCCGCCGAAGTTCGTGCGGAAGTTCCAGAGGAGCAGCAGCGCGAACCCGAGCGTGGCCGCGGACGCGAGGTAGCCGATGGCACGGGCGAGCTCGGGCCGGCGCGACGGGGTCAGCAGGATCAGGAGCGCGCCGAGCATCGGCGTCACGATGATCGCCGTGAGGATCGGGTAGGCCCTCACGCGATCCCCACCCGCCAGACCGCCCAGACGAGCAACGCGACCATCCCGACGGCGATGCCGAGTGCGTACTGACGCACGAGCCCCGTCTGCACCCGGCGCAGCCCCGTGCCCGCGGCGGCGAACGCGTGCGCGACGCCGTTGACGGCGCCGTCGATCACCTTCTGGTCGAAGACGTCGGCGGTCCACCGGGCGGCGCGCCGGACGGGGCCACCGACGAGAGCGGCGATCCCCTCGTCGTAGTACCAGGCGTGCCCGAAGAGCCGTCCGAGCGGTCCCAGCCGGCGATCGAGCGGATCGACGGCCGGATCCTCGAGGCCCCGCCGGTACATCCGGTACGCGAACGCGATGCCGATGGTCGCGACGGTGACGGCGACGACGTCGAGGCCGAACGCGGACCAGAAGCTCGTAGGCGCCGGCGCCGGCGCACCCTCGAACACCGGCTCGAGGAAGTGGTTGAGGAACTCGAGCTTCGTGAACGGAAGGTCGATGAGCCCACCCACGATCGCGAGGAACGCGAGGACCACCACCGGCATGGTCATCAACCCGTTGCCCTCGTGGGGCTCGCCCGGTGGTGGCGGCGCGGGCGGATTCCCGTAGTCGACCGTCGGGGACGCGGTGATGTCGTGCTCGTGCACCGCGAGCGCGGCGAACGCGGCGTCATCGCCATCCGACAGCCCGGAGGTGGCCGCGTCCCCGGCGCGCGTGACCGCGACGGGCGGGTGGAACCGCTCGTTGCCGAAGAAGACGAGCACGACCTCGCGGGTCATGTACATCGCCGTGAGCAACGCCGCGAGGAGGCCGACGAGGTACACGCCGTAGTCGTGTCCGAAGAACGCGCTGCTGATGGCGTCGTCCTTCGCCCAGAAGCCGGCGAGCGGCGGGACACCGGCGATCGCGAGCGTCGCGACGACGAAGGCCATCGACGTGATCGGCATGAAGCGTCGGAGGCCGCCCATCGTCCGGATGTCCTGGTTCTCGTGGGTCCCGTGGATCACGGTTCCCGACCCGAGGAACAGCGTCGCCTTGTAACACGCGTGCATCAGCACGAAGAACACCGCGATCGAGTACGCGCCCACACCCGCGGCGAGGAACATGTACCCGAGCTGGCTGACGGTGCTGTAGGCGAGCACCCGTTTGATGTCGGGCTGGACGAGCGCGACGGTCCCGGCGAGGAACGCCGTGAGCGCGCCGACGATCGCGACGACGTCCATCGCCGTTCCGCTGCGCTCGAAGAACGGATGCGCCCGGCACACCAGGAACACGCCGGCAGTGACCATGGTCGCCGCGTGGATCAGCGCCGAGACCGGGGTCGGGCCCTCCATCGCGTCGGGTAGCCACACATGGAGCCCGATCTGCGCGCTCTTGCCGACGCAGCCGAGGAACAACAGCAGCGCGATGGCCGTCGCGGTGGACTTCGCCATGCCCGACGCCTGGCCCATGGCGGCGTAGTCGAGGCTGCCGAGCGACCCGACGATGAAGAACATCGCGATCATGAAGCCGAAGTCGCCGACCCGGTTGGTCACGAACGCCTTCAGCGACGCGCTCGAGGCCCGCGGCCGCTCGTACCAGAACCCGATGAGGAGGTACGAGCAGAGCCCGACGCCTTCCCAACCGAGGAACGTGAGCAGGAAGCTGCTCGCGAGCACCAGCACGAGCATGGCCGTGGCGAACAGGTTGAAGTAGGCGAAGAACCGCGAGTACCGCTCGTCGCCGTGCATGTACCCGATCGCGTACAGGTGGATCAGCGAGCCGACTCCGGTGACGAGCAGGATCCACGTGACCGACAGCGGATCGGCCAGGAACCCGAGGTGCACACGCAGGTTGCCGATCGAGAGCCACGTGTACACGTCGCTCGTGTGCGACCGCGCGTCGGCGGGCAGCGACAGCAGGGCCGCGAGCATCACGACGGACCAGACGAACGCGAGGCCCATGAGCGCGGTCGCGAGCCAACCCGCCTTCGGGTCGCCGATGCGCTTGCCCGCGAGCAGCAGGATCACCACACCGCTGAGCGGCAGCAGTGGGACGAGCCACACGAGGTCCAGGAGGTCACGAGCCATGGAAGATGGGGTCCCCTACCCCGAGAGCACGTCGACGTCGTCGGCGGTCGCACCACTGCGACGGCCCCGGAAGATGGCCACGATGATCGCGAGCCCCACTGCGACCTCGGCGGCGGCGACGACGAGGACGAAGAACACGATGGTCTGGCCACCGATGTCGTCCAGCGCCCGCGAGAACGCCACGAAGGTCAGGTTGACCGCGTTGAGCATCAGCTCCACGCACATGAACATCACGAGCACGTTGCGCCGCACCAGCAGCCCCACCGCTCCGACCGCGAACAGGACCGCGGCGAAGACGAGGTAGTAGGTCGGCGTGACCTGCGCGGACGCGATCACGATCCCTGCTCCTCGAGCTCGGTCAGTTCCTCATCGGGGCGCATGTGCGAGCGGCGCGCCAGGACGACGCCCCCGATCACCGCGGCGAGAAGCAGCACCGCGGTCAGCTCGAACGGCCAGAGGAACGAGGTGAAGAGGCTCTCGGCGACCCCGCGCACGTTGCCCACCCGCGGCGCCACGACCCCCCGGGCGGACTGCTGCCCGGTGGCCCAGTGGTCCCAGCCGAGGCCGATGAGCGCGGCCGCCGAGACGACCCCGATGAAGATGGCGGCGGGCCGCTGGAGGCGCAGCGTCTCGGCCGTGGACTCGCTGCGGTCGACCCCGAGCAGCATGATCACGAAGAGGAAGAGGACAACGATCGCGCCCGCGTAGACGATCACCTGCACCGCGGCCAGCAGCTGGGCGTCCTGGAGGATGAACAGCACCGCGATCGAGATGAGCACGCTCACGAGGAACAGTGCCGAGTGCACCGGGTTCTTCGCCAGCACCACCCCGAGCGCGGCGATCAGCGCCAGACCGGCGAACACGAAGAAGAGGACGAGCTCAGGCATGGTCCTCACCTTCGGGCTCGACCTCGGGTTCGACTCTCGCGGCGCGTGGGGGGCGTTGGCCGTCCTCGGGGAGCCGCTCACCGAACCCGAGCTCCCGACTCCACGCGACGCGTCCCTCCCGGGTCACGTCGCCGCTCGGGGAGGTCGCCCGCATCCAGGCGCTCGTGTGGTCGTCCTCGCCGCCCAACCACAGCTCCCACGGCTGGCGCCGGGCCCGCCCGTCGTCGCCCACCAGGAGCTCGGACTTGGTGTAGATCGCGTCCGCCCGGTTCGTGAAGGAGAACTCGAACAGCTTCGTCTCGGTGATCGCCTCCGTCGGGCACGCCTCGACGCACATGTCGCAGTGGATGCAGCGGAGGTAGTTGATCTCGTACACGAAGCCGTAACGCTCGCCGGGCGAGACCGGCGCATCGGGAGGATTGTCGGCACCGCGCACGTAGATGCAGCGGGCCGGGCAGACCCCCGCGCACAGCTCGCACCCGATGCACTTCTCCATGCCGTCCTCGTACCGGTTGAGGACGTGACGGCCGTGGAAGCGCTCGGGCTTGGGACGCTTCTCGTCCGGGTATTCCGTGGTGACGCGCGGCCGGAACATCTGCCGGAACGTGACGCCGAACCCCTTCGCGAGCCCCATCAGACCATCTCGCTGACGGACTCGTCGCGCTTGGGCATGCACAGGCGCAGCACGCCGAGCACGAGGATCGCCCCGCCGAACGCCCCCGGCACCGCGATCCAACGGTCCCAGTTCTGGTCGCGCGCCACGACGACCACGGCGGTCACCATCACCGCGAGGAACGAGAGCTCGATCAGCCACTTCCACCCGAGGTCCATCAGCTGGTCGTACCGCAGCCGCGGGAGCGAAGCCCGCAGCCACACGGTCCCGAAGAGCAACGCGAGGACCTTCACGAAGAACCAGAAGACAGGCATGATCCAGACGTTCACCACGCCCGCCGCCGGCAGGAACCCGAGCGCGGGACCCGACGGCCCACCGAGGAACAGCGTCACCGCGATCGCCGACATCGTGATGACGTTCATGAACTCGGCGAGGAAGAAGATCGCGAACCGCATGCCGGTGTACTCGGTGTGGAAGCCGCCGACGAGCTCCTGCTCCGCCTCGACGAGGTCGAACGGCGGGTGGTTGGTCTCGGCCACCGCGGCGATCAGGAAGATCACGAACGACACGATCGCGATGCTCCAGTACCACTCCGTGACGAAGGAGTGCCAGCTCGTCCAGGCCTGCGCGTCGGCGATGCCGCGCGTCGTGAGCGTGCCTGCGTGGATCAGCACCGCGACGACCGACAGGCTGAACGCGGCCTCATAGGACAGCAGCTGCGCCGAGGCCCGCACCGCGCCGAGCAGCGGGTACTTGGAGCCACTCGACCATCCGGCGAGCATCACGCCGTAGAGCCCGATCCCCGACATCATCAGCAGGAACAGGACGCCGATCGGAGGATCGGCCAGCTGGAGGTAGGTCTGGTGCCCGGCGATCGAGACCCTGCCGCCGATGGGGATGATCGAGAACGCGAGGAAGGCCGGCAGCGCGGAGAGGTACGGCGCGAGACGGAACACGAACCGGTCCGCGGAGTCCGGGATCGACTGCTCCTTGAAGAAGAGCTTGATGCCGTCGGCGAGCGTCTGGAGGATGCCCCACGGCCCGGCCTTGTCGGGGCCGATCCGGTTCTGCATGTCCGCGATGACCTTGCGCATGAACCAGATGTAGAAGAGGACGAGGACGAGCAGCAGCGCGAAGACGACGATCGTCTTGCCGATCACGATCAGGACGACCTCGAGGTCGATCGAGCCCTCGAGGAGCGGGTCCGCGCCGAGGAGGCCGAGCGCGCTCATCGGATCGACTCCACGCGCAGGTCCGTCACTGCAGCGCTCGCGTCCACGAGCACCGCCGCCGGGTGATCGGGGAGGTTCCAGGCCAGCGCGGCGATGCCCACCGGCACCGACGGGTCGCCCGTCACCGCGATCTCGAGCTGGCCGCGCGCCGAGGTCACGCGCACCGAGCCGCCGTCGGTCACCCCGACGCGGTCACGGTCGTGCGGGTTGACGCGCAGCACGCCGGGGCGCACGAGCGGGTCGAAGGCGGGCGTCGCCGCGACCTCGATCCCGCCGTCGTAGAGGACGCGCGCGCTCACGAGCCGCAGAGCGTAGGCGTCACGGCCGGGGCGGTCCCCGACCGGGGCCGCGTCGGTCCAGGTGTGGAGCGGGGGAACGTCGGGACCGGCGACCACGGGCTCGTCCGCGGCCGGCTGCTCCGTGTCCGCTTCGGCCGTCGATGTCGCGCCCTCGTCGGGTGCGTCGGCGTTGGGGACGACGGGCTCCGCGCTGGTCGCGTCGACCCTCCCCGGCACGATCGGCTCCCACGACGCGTCCGTCAACGGGATGGACAGCGGTCCCAGCACCAGCTCGTCCCGGTGGTCCGCGAGAGGCAGCACGACACCGTCGCGCGCCCGGTGGACGAGCGCGGCGTCGACCCCTGCAAACGCGGGCGCGACCCGTGCGATCTCGTCCTGCACCTCGGCGGCGGTCGCGAGATCGAAGTCCTCACGCAGGCGGAACGCCAGCTCCGCGGCGATCCGCCAGTCCGGCATGGCCGTGCCCTCGGGCGAGACCCGGCGCCCCACGCGCTGCACCCGGCCCTCGACGTTGGTGACGGTGCCGTCCTGCTCGCCCCATGCGGTGACGGGCAGGAACACGTCGGCGTCACGCGTGGTGTCGGTGAGGAACATGTCGACGGCAATCGTGAATCGCGCGCCTGCGAGCCCCCGCGCTGCGAGGTCGCGGTCGGGGCAGTCGTCGTGTGGGTCCGTTCCGAGCAGCACGAGGGTGTCGATGCCACCGGCGGCCGCCGCCGCCAGGATGCCGGCCGCGTCGAGCCCGACCTCGCTCGGAACGGCACCCCAGGCATCCTCGAACCACTCGCGCCCGGCCTCGAGGCTGACCCGCCCGGGGAGGAAGCCGGGGGCCAGGCCGAGGTCGAGGGCACCCCGGACGTTGCTGCGCCGGAGGGCGGTCAGGAACCGCGTGCCGGGTCGGTCGCGCAGTTGGGCCAGGGCGGCGACGGTGTCATCGGTCGACGCGGCCAGGTTGCCCCGGCCGGCGACGACCACCAGATCGCCCGAACCGGCCGAGATCGCGGCGGCTGCGGCATCGACCGCGGCATCGCCGGACGCAGTTCCCCCGAGCGCGCCGACCAGCGCGGCCACGGCCGTCGCCAGTTCGCCCGGCGCCGGACGAACGGAGGCCGCGGCATACGGGGCGAGCCCGGTCGCGGTGGGGTGGATCTCCACCAGCGGAACGCCGAGGTCCTCGGCGGCGCGGCGCGCCCGCAGGTACAGGACGGGCAGCTCCTCCTTGAGGTCCACGCCGAGCACGACGATCGCGCCGGCGTGGTCGAGGTCCGCGATCGTCGCACCCGGCAGCCCGAGCGTGACCTCGGCCGGCAGGCCGTCGCCGGGCTGTGCGTCGACGTTGTCCGTTCGGAGCACGCCCTTGGCGAACCGGGCCCAGACGTACGCGTCCTCGTTGGTCCCGCGGGCACCGCCGAGCACGCCGATGGCGGTCGCGCCACGCCCGGCGAGGGTGTCGCGCAGCGCGTCGGCCGCGGCGTCGAGCGCCTCCGGCCACGAGCACCGGACGAGCGCGTCGCCGCGGCGGACCATCGGGTGCAGCACGCGGCTGTCGTGGTGGACCGCCTCGTAGCCGTAGCGGCCCTTGTCGCAGAGCCAGCCCTGGTTGACCGGCTCGCTGTCGACGCCGAGCAGGCGGACCAGGCGATTGGAGCTGGACTCCAGCGCGCCCCGACAGTGCATCGCGCACGTCGTGCAGCTGGTCTCGGTCGCCGCGAGGTCCCACGGCCGAGCACGGAAGCGGTACGGCTTCGCGGTCAGCGCGCCCACCGGGCAGATCTGGACCGTGTTGCCGGAGAAGTACGACGCGAACGGCTCGTCGGGGAACGTCGCGATCTCGGTGTGCCCACCGCGGTCGTAGAAGCTGATGAGGGGGTCGCCCGCGATCTCGTCCGCGAAGCGTGTGCACCGCGCGCACTGGATACAGCGCTCGCGGTCGAGCAGGACGAGATCCGAGATCGGGATCGGCTTCTCCCAGTGGCGCTTCTCCTCGTTGAAACGCGACTCACCCGGTCCGAACGCGAGCGTGGTGTCCTGCAATGGGCATTCGCCGCCGCGGTCGCACACCGGGCAGTCGAGCGGATGGTTCACGAGCAGCAGCTCGAGCACACCGTCCTGGGCCCGCTTGACCGCGTCCGAGACGGTGCTCACGACCATGCCGTCGGCGACCGGGAGCGTGCATGCGGGCGGGAGCCCGCGTATCCCCTCCACCTCGACGAGGCACATGCGGCACATGCCGACCGGCTTCATCCGCTCGTGCCAGCAGAAGCGCGGAATGTACGTGCCGTGCTCCTGGGCGGCCTTGATGAGCAGCTCGCCCCTGGGCACGGCGACGGTCTTCCCGTCGATCGTGATCGACACCTGGTCGGTCACTGCGACACCCCCGCGGTCACGGGGATCGACGTGGGCCCGGCCGCGCACGCGGCCTCCGCCTCCGCCCGGAAGTACTTCGCGACGCTCGCCACCGCGCTGACCGGCGACGGCCCGAGCGGGCAGATCGTGGTCTGGGTGAAGGGCGCTCGCATCACGTCCGGCGAGATGTCCGCGCTGACCGAGACGAGCAGGTCCAGGTCGCCGGGACGGCCCTGACCGTGGCTCATGCGGTAGAGCACCTTCTCGAGCCAGCCGGTGCCCTCGCGACACGGCGTGCACTTCCCACAGGACTCGTGCGCGAAGAACTTCGCGAGCCGCCAGGCGACGAGCAGCGGGTCCGTGGTCTCGTCGTAGACCATGATCGCCCCCGAGCCGAGGGTCGTGCCGAGCTTCGCGGAGATGTCGTCGATGTCATAGCTCTGGTCGAGGTGCTCGTCGATCGGCGTGAGCCATTGGAACGACGCTCCACCGGGCAGGAAGAACTTGAGCGCGCGGTCCTCGCGGATCCCGCCCGCGAGCTCGAAGATGATCTCGCGGAAGGTCATCCCGAACTCGATCTCGTAGATGCCGGGACGTTGGACGTGTCCCGAGATCGCCGCGATGCGCGTCCCGGTGCTGCGGTTCACGCCGAGCTCGGCATACTTCTCGCCGCCCATGGTCATGATGTGCGGGAGCGTGCTCACGGTCTCGACATTGTTCACGACCGTCGGCTTGGCGTAGACGCCCGAGTGGATCGGCAGCGGTGGCTTGATGCGGGGCATCCCGCGCTTGCCCTCGAGGCTCTCGATCAGCGCGCTCTCCTCGCCACAGATGTACGCACCGGCACCGCGGTGGAGCACGATCTCGAGGTCGTAGCCGCTCCCGGCGATGTTCTTGCCGATCCAACCGTTGGCGCGCGCGTCGGCGAGGGCCTGCTCGGCGCGGTCCGCTCCGAGCGCGAACTCACCGCGGAGGTAGACGAAGCAGGTATGGATCCCACACGCGAACGCCTCGATCGCGATGCCCTCGATCAGCTGGTGGGGATCCTTCTCGATGAGCTCGCGGTCCTTGAACGTGGACGGCTCGCCCTCGTCCCCGTTGATGACGAGGTACCGCGGGTGGACGTCGGGCAGCGACTCCCACTTGATCGCGGTGGGGAAGTTCGCGCCGCCCCGACCGCGTAGGCCCGAGGCTTTGACCTGGGCGAGGACGTCCGCCGGGTCATTGGCCTTCAGCACGCGCTCCCAGACGGTGTAGGCGCCGTCGGCCCGGGCCGCCTCGTAGGTGAAGGAGTCGCGCACCTCGCGGAGCCGACGAGTGACGATGCGCGTCTCGCGCACCTCCTTGCCCGACGCGCTCACGACGCACCTCCCGACACGCCGCGTGCGACGAGCTTTCCCGACTTGTAGTCGTCCACCACGGCCGCGGCCAGCTCCGGGTTCAGGTGCTCGTGGAACTCGTAGTTCACCTGCATCGCCGGCGCGTTCCCGCACGCGGCCAGGCACTCGACCTCTTCGACGAAGACGTCGTCGTCGTTCGCGTAGCGGTCCTCGAGGTGCTCGAGAATGTCCGGCCCTCCGACGACCAGACACGTGACGTTGGTGCACACGCTCACGATGTACTTCCCGCACGGCGTGCGCTTGAACATCGTGTAGAAGCTGCAGACACCCTGCACGTCGGCCGCGGTGGTGCCGCACAGCTGCGCGATCTCGCGCATGGCCTCGGCGCTCAGGTAGCCGTGCTGGTCCTGCGCCAGGTGCGCGAGCGGCAGGATCGCCGAGTGCGGATCGGGATAGCGCGCCAGGATCTCCGCGGCTTTCGCCGCGTTGGTCGGGTCGAACGCCGAGTCGCTCATCGGTCCACCTCGCCCATGATGGGATCGACGCTCGAGATGATCGCGACGCCGTCGGCGATCATGCGGTCTTTGATCATCGGGTGCATCGACTGCAGGTTGTAGAAGGACGGGCCTCGGACGTGGAGGCGAACGGGCTTGCCCGTGCCGTCGCTGACCAGGTAGCAGCCGACTTCGCCGCGCGGGGACTCCGCCGCGACGTAAGTCTCACCGGCCGGCACCCGGAAGCCCTCGGTGAAGAGCTTGAAGTGGTGGATCAACGCCTCCATCGACTCGTCGATGCGCGCCCGCGGCGGCGGCGTCACCTTCTTGTCCTGGAGTCGGTAGTCGCCGCCGGGCATGCGGTCGACGCACTGGCGCACGATCTTGATGGACTCCGCGATCTCGTAGAGGCGGATCCGGTACCGGTCGAAGCAGTCTCCGTTCTCGGTGTAGATGGCGTCGAAGTCGACCTGGTCGTAGGCGAGGTAGGGCTGGGTCTTGCGCAGATCCCATGCGAACCCGGTGGAGCGCAGGATCGGACCCGACGCGCCGAGCGCGAGGGCCTCCTCGGTCGTGATGACTCCGACGCCGACCATCCGCTCGAGCCAGATCGGGTTGCCGGTGAGCAGTTCGTCGTACTCGCCGATGCCCCGTTCGACGAGGTCACACAGCTCGAGGCACGCGAGCTGCCAACCGTCGGGGAGGTCGGCCGCGATCCCTCCGGGTCGGACGAAGTTGTGGTTCATCCGCAGCCCGGTGATGAGCTCGAGGACGCGCAGCGTCTCCTCCCGCTCGCGCCATCCGTAGAGCATCATCGAGACGGCGCCGAGGTCCATGCCGTTGCTCGCCTGGAACAGCAGGTGCGACGCCATGCGGCTCAGCTCGGCGAGCAGCATCCGGGCCCACACCGCGCGTTCGGGCACCTCGATGTCGAGCAGGCGCTCCACGGCCATCGAGAAGACGAGCTCGTTGGCGATCGGCGACGCGTAGTCCATGCGCGTCACGTTGGTGGAGCCCTGCACGTAGGTGAGTTCCTCGGCCGTCTTCTCCATGCCGGTGTGCAGGTACCCGATCACGGGCTTGGCCCGGACGACCGTCTCGCCGTCGAGCTCCAACATGATGCGCAGCACGCCGTGCGTGGACGGGTGCTGGGG
Organism: uncultured Acidimicrobiia bacterium; assembly: GCA_963801105.1. GTDB lineage: Bacteria > Actinomycetota > Acidimicrobiia > IMCC26256 > JAENVU01 > JAENVU01. The sequence goes on along the minus strand of CAWDDH010000003.1, from coordinate 1,153,917 downwards.
CCCCATGTTGATGACCATCGTCTGGGACTCGCCCTCGAGCTCGGGCCAGGGACCGCCGGTGACGACGATCTCGGACTCCTGCACGAGCTTCTGTGCGCCCTCGTCGGTCTGGCGCTCGAGTCGCTCGTGCTCGCGCTCGGTCATCTCCTCGGTGACCGGCTCGTAGTCGTCGGAGTCGTCGTCGAGGTACTCGTCCGACTCGACGTCGACCGCCTCCAGGTCCTCATCGGCGTCGCTCATCGCCGGTCCTCGCGCTCGGGCGGAGCGGGCCGGACGGGCCTCGCGACCTGGTGCGAGCGGCCGAAGCGCAGCGTGCGTCCCACGTCGCTCATCTCGGGCCGGGGTCGCCTTTGAACGTGACGGGCACGCGTGCGGGCGCGTCGTCCTTGCGCAGCGGGTGACCCACCCAGTCGTCGGGCATGAGGATGCGCGTCAGCTCGGGGTGGCCGGGGAACTCGATGCCGAAGAGGTCATAGACCTCGCGCTCGGCGAAGTTCAGCCCCGGGTAGATCGGCGTCAGGCTGGCGATCGTCGGATCGTCGGCCGGCACCTGCGCAACGACCCGGATCCGCCGGTTGCGCGGGTGGGAGAGGAAGTTCGCGACGGCCTCGAACCGCTCGGGTGTGACCCCGGCCACGACGACGCGGTCCGCGTCGCCGAGGTGGTCGACCGCGGTCACGTCGAGACAGGTGGTGAACTGCTCGTCGTCGCGCAGCGCGAGCGCCACGTCGGACCAGTGCGCGCGGTCGAGGTACACGACGGGCTGCCCGTGCGAGTCGCGGAACACCGCGCCCTCGAATCGCTCGCACAGCGCCGCGGCCACCTCGTCCCAGGGCGCGACCGGCTTGTGCTCTTCTTCACGAGCATCGTCGGCGGGAGGCGCGTCGGGCGTCTCGGGCATGGTCAGGTGCCCGCCGGCTCGGGGGTGGGCAGATCGGCGGGGACACCGTCACGCTGGGCGATCTCGATGCCCGCGCCGCCGGACGTCGACGCATCACGCCGCTTGAGCAGCTCGCCGGTGCGGATGAGCTCGTGCAACGTGACGATGCCGTGGAGCAGCGTCTCGGGTCCGGGAGGGCATCCGGGGACGTACACGTCGACCGGCACGATCTGGTCGACGCCCTGCACGATCGCGTAGTTGTTGAACATGCCGCCGCTGCTGGCGCACACACCCATCGAGATGACCCACTTGGGCTCGACCATCTGGTCATAGACCTGGCGCAGGACGGGGGCCATCTTCTGGCTCACGCGGCCGGCGACGATCATGAGGTCCGCCTGGCGCGGGCTCGCGCGGAAGGTCTCCATGCCGAAGCGGGCGAGGTCGTAGTGCGCCGCTCCGGTGGCCATCATCTCGATCGCGCAGCACGCGAGGCCGAAGGTCGCGGGCATCACCGAGTTGCGGCGCGCCCAGCGGACGACGTCCTCGAGCCGTGCGGTGAGGAAGTTGTACGGGACCGCGTCGAGGCCCACGGCTAGGCCGCCTCGGACGCTTCGTCGGCCGGCGGCGCGGGGGCCTCGGCGACGCCCTCGGGCCGGCCGGCGGCCCGGCGAACGGGCTGGACGATGCTGCTCGCGACCTGGCGGACCGGTCCCCAGTCGAGCGCACCCACGCTCAGCAGATAGGCGAAGGGGACGATGAGCACGAGGAGGAAGATGCCCATGGCCGCGATCCCGTAGCCACCGAGACCGCGGAACACGGTGGCGAAGGGATAGAGGAAGATGATCTCGACGTCGAGGACGATGAACGTCATGGCGACCAGGTAGAACTTGACCGGGAACCGCTCGGCGGGCTCTCGCTCGGGCACGATGCCGCACTCGTAGGGCATCGTCTTGGCCCGGGTGGGCCGCTTCACGCCGAGCAGGATCGACGCGAGCAATGATGCCAGGACGAAGAGGATGACGAGGATCACCATGGCCAGGATCGGCAGGTACTGCGCCATGTTCACTCCCCCTTCGGTGTGTCCCGTGAACCGCGCGCCGAGGCTATCTGACCGAAGTCCTCCGGCGGCAAAGTGAGCCGCCGTTCGCCTCACCGCGTGGCGATCGCGACCGATGCGCACCGCAGGCTCGCCGGCGTCGGCGGTGCGGTGCGCGGGCTCGCGACCGGTCGGCTGCCGGTACGCGGACGCGGCGCCGCGGTGCTCTGCTACCACGACGTCGGCGCCGACCCGGCGAACACCACCGAGTACTACGTGTCCCCCGAGCTGCTCGCGAACCACGTCGACTGGATCCGGGGCTGGGGCCTGACGCTCGTGCCGCTCGCCGAGATCGTCGACCGGCTGCTCGCCGGCCGGGAGCTCGACGGCCTCGTGGCGATGACCTTCGACGACGCGCTCGTCGGCGTCGGCCGGGAGGCCGCACCGATGCTCGCGGCGCGGGGGGTGCCCGCCACGGTCTTCGTCGTCACCGCCGTCCTCGGCGTCGCTCCGCCCTTCTGGCCCGGTGCGGCACGCACCATGAACCCGGAGGAACTGCGCGCGATGACCTATTCCGGGCTGATCACCCTGGCGTCGCACACGGCGACGCATGCGTCGCTGCCTGATATCGGCCTCGACGAGCGGATCGCGGAGCTTCGCGCACCTCGGGACTGGCTCGCGGCCGCGGGCGGAGTCACCGACCTGCTCGCCTACCCCTTCGGCCATCACGACGCGGCCACCGCCGCGTCGGTCCGGGACGCGGGCTACCGCGCCGCGTGCACGTTCACGTTCGGTCGGGTCACGCCGGGGACCGACCCCTTCGCGATCCCGCGCTTCTGCATCGGTCCTGGGCACGACCGCTTCCGGCTCGCGCGCCAGCTCGCCCGCCCCGCCCGCGCCTGGTGAGCCGTCGCGTGCACGCGCGCGTCAGGACCCGTGCCGCTCGCGCGCCTCGGCGATCGTCCCGATCAGGGCAGCGGTGGTCGTGCGCGCGTCGAAGCGTAGGTGGGCACGCTCGTGGCCGGCGCGACCCATCTGCCGCCGCAGCGCGTCGTCGCCCAGGAGCCGCTCGATCGCCGCGCCGATCGCGACGTCGTCGCCGGGCGGCACGAGGATCCCGGTCTCGCCGTCCACCACCATCTCCGGGATCCCACCGACCGGGGTCGAGACGACGGGCAGTCCGGCGAACATCGCCTCGAGCACGGAGTAGGGCGACTTGTCGATCTCGCTCGGGAAGGCGAACACGGCCGAGCGCGCCAGCATCTCGACGAGACGGGAGTCGCCGGGGCGCACGTCGGAGAACACCCGGACCCCGGGCTCGGGCGGGATCTGCTCGGGCGTGACCAGGTTGAGGACACAGGAGCCCCGCAGCTTCGAGCGGAACGCCCGCAGCAGCGCCCAGCCACCCTTGCGGTCCATGGAGTTGCCCGTGAAGGTGACCTCGGGGAGGGCGTCGGGTTGGGGGGGCGGGACCGTCACGGCCTCGGGCGGGAAGATCCCGAACGGGATCACGCGGAGTCGGTCGGGATCGAGCCCGTAGCGCGTGCGGATCGCGCGGGCGCACCACTCGGACTGCGCGACCACGATGGTGGCGGCGTCGAACACCTTCGCCTCGAACCGCTCGCCGACACGCGCGGTCATCGGGGTGAACCGGCCCGGCCGCCGGAACGGGAGCTGCACGGCGTTCTGCGCCGCGGAGCCGTCCGTGGACACGACGGACGGATAGGCGCGCAGCTCGTCGATCGACCGCAGCGCCACGTGCTGGGAGTACGCGTGGATCGCGCCGACCGGCCCGGATCGGATCGCGGCACGCAGCATCCGGTGCGCGGTCATCGAGATCGCGAGCTGGGCGCGGACGGGCGCGAGGTCCACGTCGAGACGCGAGAGACCGGGCAGGCGCAACCCCGCCGCGCGCCGGACCAGCGAGCGCGGCGGCACGTCGAGCGCGACGAAATCCACCTCCGGGTGCTCCGCGAGCGCGCGATAGATGTTGAGGTGCATCGTGGCGTGCCCGCCGAGGTTCTCGTTCAGCATGATCAGCCGACCGACCTCGGGCAGCACGTCGGCCACGTTCACGGCTGCCATCACCCAGCTATCGGATCGAACCGTGGTCCTCTCGAGCCCGAAACGCGTCCGGTCGGCTCGGGCAGTACCGCCACGATGCGCTCGACGGCCGCGTACGCCGCCTCGGCCGGTCCGATCTCGTCGGGACGCAGGAGGTTGGCCATGATCCGCAGCACCCACTCCATCAGTGGGCGCGAGTGCATCCCGACGCGGGTGAGCTCGCGCATCACCGCCGGGTTGCCGATGAGCTTCACGAACGTGCGCGCGACCTTGAAGTAGAGGCCGTAGGTCTCCTCGAGCCGCTCCGGATAGCGGGCCAGGGCGAGCCCGTCACCGGTCACCAGTGCCTCGCTGACCGTTTCGGCCACCATTCGCCCGGTTTCGTACGCGTAGGCGATGCCCTCGCCGTTGAAGGGATTGATCGAGCCCGCGGCGTCGCCCGCCACGATCCAGGTCGGACCGACCTTGGGCAGCACCGATCCGCCGGTCGGGAGTCGGCCCCCGGTGGGGGCACCGCACGCGGTCTCGGCCGAGAGGCCCCACCGCGCCGGGGCGGTGGCGACGAACGCGTCGAGGAGACGGGACGTGTTGACGGCGGTGAAGCCCGTGAAGGTGTCGAGCAGGCCCGCGCCCACGTTCACGGTCCCGTCACCCACCGGGAAGATCCAGCCGTAGCCCGGCATGTGGTGCCCGTCACGGTCGCGCAGGTCGAGATGGGACTCGATCCAGGTCTCGTCGTGGAACGGACTGGTGTAATAGCCGCGGATCGCCATCCCCATCGGATAGGAGCGGTCGCGCGAGGTGCCGAGCGCCCGGCCGAAGCGGGAGTTGGCGCCGTCGGCCACGACCACGTAGCGCGCCCGCACGGCCTCGGTGGTGCCCGAGTCCTGCCGCCGGACCGCGGCGCCGGTCACGAGCCCGCGCTCGACGATCGGCTCGAGCGCCTCGGATCCCTGCCACACCGTGGCTCCGGCCTTGACGGCCCGCTCGGCGACCATCCGGTCCAGGTCCCGGCGACGCACGACATAGCCGTAGGAGGGGAAATCGGGGTGCTCGGGCCAGGCCAGCTCCAGTGTGATGCCGTGGGCGATCGAGCGCAGGCCGTCGTAGCGGTGGAACTCGGTCAGCTGGTCGGCGAGCCCCATGTCGTCGAGCTGGCGGACCGCACGTGGGGTGAGGCCGTCACCACAGGTCTTCTCGCGGGGGAACCGCTTCTTCTCGACCGCGAGCACCGAGTGGCCGCGCTCCGCGAGCCAGTACGCCGCGGCGGCTCCCGCGGGGCCGGCGCCGACCACCAGGACATCGACCCGCCCGGGCCCGCGCTCGCTCACCCCGGCATCGTTCCACGTCCACGCGTGACCGGGCACACCACCGGCGACCGCGGGTCGCGATCCGCGCGATCGGACACGTCGGCCGCGCGGATCGCACAATGTGTCGCTGCGCGATCTAGCGTGGTAGAGAAACGCCCCGGAGGAAGGGCCGAGGACGACCTCAGAGGGGGATGTCGACTCGGACCGAGGAGGAGACTCGCGGCACCATGCCCAACCTGCTGCCCGACTGGCACTTCTTCCGGCCGAACGGCCGGTTGATCTGGTTCACCCTCATCGCGCTCGTCATGATCGGGTTGGCGATGTGGCGCCTGCGCACACCGAAGCCCGACCGTCCGACCACGTGGGCCGAGGCGATGGCCGGGGCGCTCTACGTGTTCGCGTTGTTCCTCCTCACCTACGCGATCATCCCGAGCGAGTTCATCGGCGCCTCCGACAAGTACTGGGGCCTCGCGACGAACCGGTACATCATCAAGTCCACGACGCCGATCCCCTTCATGAAGTCGTGGAACTGGCCGTTCTCGATCGACCTGCAGCACGGCCTGCGCGACCCCCTCGTCGTCGTCATCTATCTGATCTTCTTCGGGCTGAACATCGCGATGTTCGTCATGTGGCAGAAGCGGCCCACGGTGTCCGAGGTGGCGGAGCGCACGCCGGTCGAGGCGGGGACGTCGCGTTTCGGCCGACCGCTGAAGGCCAAGGCCTGACATGGCCAAGACCGATGCGAATCCGCCGATGCCGGAGTTCGTGACCGACTACGTGCTCCAGGAGGTCGACCCGACCTTCCTCACCCAGTCGGTGAAGCCGAAGCAGTTCCTCCACATCGATCAGGCCGAGTGCATCATGTGCGAGGGCTGCGTGGACATCTGCCCGTGGAAGTGCATCCACATGGTCTCGGTCGGCGCGATCGACACCGCGGTCGGCACCGAGCGTCCGGGCGAGGATCCCCACGACCACGTGGCCTTCATCGTCGACGAAGACGTGTGCACGCGCTGCGCGCTGTGCGTGGACCGGTGCCCGACCGGCGTCATCATCCTCGGCAAGATCGCCCAGCAGGGCGCGGCCGGCGACCCGCACGTGCGCACGAACCGCCACGGCTACAGCTACGGGGTGCGGTTCTGATGTGGAGTGAACGTCCCGACGGGCGACGGCCCAGCCGCCGTCGAGAGAGCGGAGCGAGCTAGATGGCCCAGGGAAACGGGAGCAACGGCAACGGCGGCGGCCTCAAACTCGGTGCGCGCGCCAAGGAGATGGGCGAGAAGGTCGGCAACTCCCAGGTCGTGACGTCGATCGTGCGCCCGGGTTCGATCTTCCGACGCGGGTACACCGACAGCCCGAGGAACCGCTCCTACGTGATCATGAACAGCGTGCTGTACCACCTCCACCCGGTGAAGGTGAAGCGGCACGCGGTGAAGGTGAGCTACACGCTCTGCCTCGGCGGGCTGTCGTTCTTCCTCTTCATCCTGCTCACGGTGACCGGCATCTTCCTGATGTTCTTCTACCGGCCGACCGAGGCGGCGGCCTGGTCGAACGTGCAGCAACTCGAGACCGCGGTGTGGTTCGGCTCGCTCGTGCGGAACATGCATCGATGGGGCGCGCACCTCATGGTGCTGTCGGTGTTCCTGCACATGAGCCGCGTCTTCTACCACGGCGCGTACAAGGCGCCGCGCGAGTTCAACTGGGTCATCGGCGTGATCCTGCTCACCCTCACGCTGCTGCTGTCCTTCACCGGCTACCTCCTGCCGTGGGACCAGCTGGCGCTGTGGGCCGTGACCGTCGGGACCAACATGATGGGCTACACGCCGGTCTTCGGTGGCCAGATGCGCTACGCGCTGCTCGGCGCGAAGGAGATCTCGGGCGACACGCTGCTGCGTTGGTACACGCTCCACGTGCTCTTGCTCCCGTTCGTCATCGTCATCTTCATGGCGATCCACTTCTGGCGCGTCCGCAAGGACGGCGGCATCAGTGGACCGCTGTAGGCCGGGGAGGGATTGACTCATGGCTGATGTCCCCGAACACCTGCTCAAGCGCAGCGCCGAGCGGCGCAAGCAGCTGGGCCTGCCCGGAGGTGAGGACGCCGACGCCGAGGCCGAGACGCCCGCGGCCGACGCGGGCGCGGCCGACGCCGGCGCGGCCGACGCCGGCGCGGAGACGCCGGCCGCCGCGGCGGCATCCGACGAAGGTGCGATCACCGAGGACACCGGTGGCGTGCCCGCCCACCTCCTCGAGCGGTCCCGCAAGCGCAAGGCGGCGATGTCCGGCGGTGGAGGAGGAGGCGCGACCGCCGCGGCCGCGACCGCCACGGCGACCGCTCCCATCACGGCGCCCACGGGCACCGGGCCCGGGGGTCACACCCAGCGCCTGCTGACCGTCGTCAAGTCCGGCTCGATCCAGCAGACGCGCGCCGAAGCCCAGGACAAGGTCCACACCTGGCCGCACCTGCTGGTCGTCGAGTTCGCGGCGGCGCTGGCGCTCACCGCGATCGTCCTCGTCTTCTCCGCGATCGTGCGGGCCCCGCTGCTCGGACTCGCGGACGTCAACCAGACACCGAACCCCTCCAAGGCACCGTGGTACTTCCTCGGTCTCCAGGAGCTGCTCACCATGTTCCACCCGATGGTCGCGGGCGTGACCATCCCGGGAATGGGTCTCTTCCTGCTCATCATCGCCCCGTACGTGGACTCGAACCCGTCGAACAAGCCGGACGACCGCAAGTTCGCGATCTCGCTGTTCACGATCTTCCTCATGTTCTGGGCGGTGCTCGTCATCATCGGATCGTTCTTCCGGGGCGCGGGGTTCAACTTCGTGTTCCCGTGGCACGACGGCATCTTCTTCGAGCTCTAGGAGCCTCGGTTGAACATCGCGCTGATCATCGGGATCCCAGTCGTCATCCTGCTCGCGGCGGTGACGGTCTTCGCCTCCGCACGCCGGCGCACGACCGACGCGCAGGGACGGACCACCGGCTCCCTCAGCGGTGAGACGAAGGCGAGCGACTCCACCGACGTCGCGGTCGCCGACGACGCGTCCGAGGCGGCACGCGCCCGCGCCGGCGAGACCCGCGCCGGGGTCGGGGGCACGCCGGCCACGCGGGGGACCACGGCGGTCGCCGAGTTCACGCCGGCCGAGTACGAGGAGATCCAGGTCAGCCGGCGCCAGTTCTTCAACCGGTCGATCCTCATCACGATGTCGATCTCGATCGGGGCGTTCGGGGCCGCGGCCATCGCGTTCCTCTACGCGAAGTCATCCGGCGGGTTCGGCGGCAAGGTGGACGCCGGCATCAGTCTCGCCGACGCGCAGGCGTACTGGACCGCCAAGAAGGCCCCGTACTACATCCCCGAGGCCCGCACCTACCTCCAGCCCTATCCCAAGGCGGACGTCCCCAAGGCCAAGAAGGTGGCGGAGTACGCGTTGGTGATCCCCGACATGGAACAGGGGATCGTCGCCCTGTACCAGAAGTGCGTCCACCTGGGATGCCGGGTGCCGTGGTGCCAGACCTCGCAATGGTTCGAGTGCCCGTGCCACGGTTCGAAGTACAGCCGGGTCGGGGAGAAGAAGGGTGGCCCCGCGCCCCGCGGTCTCGACCGCTTCGTCGTGACGATCACGGGCTCCAAGATGAGCATCGACACCACGAACGTCATCACGGGCCCGCCCATCGGCACCGACACGACCGGTCAGAGCGCCGAAGGACCACCGTGCGTCTGACCCAATCGTCCCACTCGCTTCCGGGAGCATCGAAGAGGCCACTGTGACCCTGCGCACTCTCCTGATCCTCATCAACGTGGCCGCGGTCTGTGTGATCGTGGTGATCCTCGGCGCCAAGGTCCTCTCGGTGCGGCGCGAGCCGACCGAGCGCGAGGCGGCCAACCTCACACCGTTCTACGACGACGAGATCCTCGAGGACACCCACCTGACCCGGGTGCTGCGATGGGCGCTCATCTTCTCGACGATCGTGGCCGTCGTCCTGCCCCTCTACTGGCTCCTGGAGCCCAGCCGTCAGAGCAGCGAAGCCACGGGCTTCGAGGAGCGGGCGATCGAACGCGGCGCGACGCTCTTCGCGAACCCCAGCATGCCCGCGTTCGACAGCGCCAAGTCGCTCCAGTGCGCGAACTGCCACGGCGCGGACGCGAGCGGGGGTGCCGCCACCTTCGTGCTCACCGCCGACGCTCAGGGGGATCCGAACGCCGCACCCGTCAGCGAGACGTGGGCGGCGCCCTCACTCAACGACGTCTTCTACCGCTACACCGAGGATCCGGTGACCAAGGTGCAGCAGATCACCCAGATCATCACCTACGGCCGACCCGGCACCCCGATGCCGGCCTGGGGCGTGGCGGGGGGCGGCCCCAAGAACGAGCAGGCCGTCAGCGACCTCGTCGCCTACCTCAAGAGCATCCAGGTGAGCCCGGCCACGGCACGGGCGCAGGCGGCCAAGAAGATCAAGGACTTCAAGAAGTTCGCGAACAGTCAAGAGGCCACGGCGCGCAAGAACCTCGCCGACGCCCAGGCGAGCCTCGCCACCTCCGAGACCGACCTGCAGCGCCAGAAGTACCAGGGCGAGATCGACGCCGCCAACGTCGCCATCCAGCGGTCGGCCGACTACGCGGCCCAGGTCGCGACGATGAGCGAGGGCGAGCTGCTGTTCAACACCCAGTGCGCGCGCTGTCATACGAAGGGCTGGTCCACGCTCCAACCGAGTGACGGCTTCGTGCCGATGCCCGAACCACCCGGGAGCGGCGCGCTCGGGCCGTCACTGCGCGACGGTGCGACCCTGAGCCAGTTCCCCGGCGACCCGGGCAAGCAGAAGCAGTACGACTGGGTGGCGACCGGGGTCGAGGCGAACAAGGGCTACGGCGTCCGCGGGATCTCGTCGGGCAAGATGCCGCACTTCATGAACATCCTGACCAAGGCGCAGATCGACGCGATCATCGAGTTCGAGCGGAGCCTGTAGGAGGCGATGGTGGACCCAGGGCACATCCTCGCCAGCGAGGGCATCAAGAACCCCGACCTCTGGTACCCCACGATCCTCGGCGTCCTCGTGGTGGTCGCGGCCGTCGCGCTGTTCTGCGGCAGCGCGTACATGCTGCTCGCGACGAACCTCGGTGCCCGCCTCGGCTTCTTGATCGCGACCGCCGGGCTCTCGGGACTGCTGATCCTGATGTCCCTGCTGTGGCTGACCAATCCGTCGCCGGTGAACACGCTGAAGGGACGCATCCCGCAGTGGCGCGCCGTCGAGTCGATCCCGTCCGGGGACGTGGCGCGTTCGAAGATCCCCGCGGTCCAACAGATCGACCAGCACGGCAAGAAGGTGAGCGAGGAAGAAGGCGCCAACCTCAAGGCCGCGGTCGACCTGAACCTCATCATCAACAAGAACGAGCAGACCGGCGAGATCCTCTCGGGCGCCGGCGGCAAGTTCGCGACCTACGTCGCCGCGACCGACTACCTCGTCACCAACAACCAGGAGACCGGGGGCGGGGAGATCGGAAGCCAGTTCAAGGTCGACACCGGCGGCGGGTTCCCGTGGATCCACGTGAGCCTCCACAAGCCGCACTACGCGGTGGTCACCACGTGCAAGGTGGACCCGAACCTCGCCGGCGACGAGGTGCCCTTCGGCGCCAAGCCGCCGACGCCGAAGTGTGACGGCACCGCCCGCCAGGTCCTCGTGCTCGAGCGCGACCTCGGGTCGCTCCGGGTCCCACCGTTCGTGGCGCTGCTGGCGTTCAGCACGATCTTCGTCCTGAGCCTGCTCGGTCTCCACTGGCGGGAGCGTGACCTCCAGGAAGCGGCCAAGCGCGTGGAGGGCGAGGCCGAGGCCATCACCAAGGCCGCGGCCGAAACGACCCCCGAGACCGTCTGAGGAGCCTGATGCACCGGTTGACCCCCACCCTGCGCAGCTGGGCCGCCGCGACGCTGCTCCTCGTCGTCGCGACCGGCTGCACCAACGGCCAGCTCGTCGACGCCGGTGGCGAGCGCGGCCAGGGCGGCCTCGCGTTCGTGCTGCTCGCGTTCTTCTTCTTCCTGCTCTTCGGCGCGCTCTTCTACATGGACCGAGTCCGCCAGCGTCGCAGCACCGGCGACGAGGACTGAACCCGCGTCCCTCCGGCGTGCCCGCTCCGCTGCGGGTCGGACCGGTTACAGCGTGGCGGCGACGTCGGCCGCGACGGCGATGGTCTGGCCGATGATCGCGTCGGTGTGGGCGAGGGAGACGAAGATCGTCTCGTAGCCACTCGGCGCGAGGTACACGCCGCGGTCGAGCATCCCGTGGAAGAAGCGGGCATACCGCTCGTGGTCGGCGGCCTGAGCGCCGGCGTAGTCGGTGACCCGCCGCGGTGAGAAGAACAGCCCACCGAGCGTCATGGCCCGCGTGACCTGCGCCGGGATCCGGGCCTCGGTGAACACCCGGGCGAGGCCGGTGAGCAGCGCGTCGACCTTCCGGGTGAGCGTGGCGTACGCGTCGTCGTCCAGCGCGGCGAGGGCCGCGAGGCCCGCGGCGGTCGCGAGCGGGTTCCCCGAGAGCGTGCCGGCCTGGTACACCGGGCCGAGCGGCGCGAGGTGGTCCATCACCGAGGCCGGTCCTCCGACGGCGGCGAGCGGCAGGCCGCCGCCCACCACCTTGCCGAAGATCGACAGGTCCGGCGTGATCCCGAACCACCCCTGCGCGCCCCCGCGCGCCACACGGAAGCCGGTGATCACCTCGTCGAAGACGAGCAGTGCCCCCGCTCCCGTGCACCGGTTCCGGAGGTAGTCGAGGAACCCGGCGGCGGGAGGGACGAGACCCATGTTGGCGGCGACCGGCTCGACCAGCACCGCGGCGAGGTCGTGCTCGGCGAACGCGGCGTCGACCGCGGGGATGTCGTTGTACGGAACGACGACGGTGTCCGCGACCGCGCCGGGCGTGACGCCCGCCGAGCCCGGGATCCCCAGGGTCGCGAGGCCACTGCCGGCCGCCACGAGCAGCGCGTCCAGATGACCGTGATAGCAGCCCGCGAACTTCAGGATCTTGGCCCGCCCGGTCGCACCGCGAGCGAGCCGGACGGCGGTCATGGCCGCCTCGGTGCCGCTCGAGACCAACCGCACCTTCTCGACGCTCTCGACCCGCGCCGCGATCGCCTCGGCCAGCTCGACCTCGCGCGCCGTCGGTGCCCCGAACGACGTGCCGTCGGCGGCCGCGGCGCGAACCGCCTCCACGATGCGCGGATCCGCGTGTCCGAGGATCGATGCGCCCCAGGACTGGACGTAGTCGACGTAGGTCCGGCCCTCGCTGTCCACGAGCTCCGCCCCGCGGGCGCGCGCCACGAAGAACGGAGCACCTCCCACCGCGTCGAACGCGCGGACCGGCGAGTTGACGCCGCCGGGGATGCATGCGAGCGCGCGCGCCAGGAGCGCGTCGTCGGTCACGGGCTGCTCACTGGAGCGATTCGGCGATCTCACGCGCGAAGTAGGTGAGCACGAAGTCGGCACCGGCCCGCCGGATCGCGAGGAGGTGCTCGCGCGCCACGGCATCGCCGTCGATCCAGCCGTTCGCGGCCGCGGCCTTGACCATCGCGTACTCGCCGCTCACGTGGTACGCCGCGAGCGGGACGTCGAAGGCCGGCCGCAGCGCGGCAATGACGTCGAGGTAGGCGAGGGCGGGCTTGACCATGATCATGTCGGCGCCCTCGGCAACATCGAGCGCCGTCTCCTCGAGCGCCTCCCGCACGTTCCCGGCCTGCATCTGGTACCCACGCCGGTCGCCGAACTGCGGCGCGCACTCGGCCGCGTCGCGGAACGGGCCGTACAACGCGGAGGAGTACTTCGCCGAGTAGGCGAGGATGGCGGTGTCGGGATGACTCGCGGCGTCGAGCGCAGCGCGGATGGCACCCACCTGACCATCCATCATCCCGCTCGGCGCGACGACGTCGACGCCCGCGTCCGCCTGGGCGACCGCGATCGACGCGTAGCGCTCCAGCGTGCTGTCGTTGTCGACCTCACCGGCTGGCGTCAGCAGACCGCAGTGGCCGTGGTCGGTGTACTCGTCGAGGCAGTCGTCGGCCATCAGCACGAGCGCATCGCCGACCTCGTCGCGCAGGTTCCGGAGCGCCACCTGCACCACCCCGTCCACGGCGTCGGCCTGACTCCCGCGGGCGTCCTTCGTGGCGGGGATCCCGAACAGGATCACCGCGGGGACCCCGAGCCCGGCGAGGGCCCTGACCTCCTTGCGGACGCTCTCCTGGGTGTGCTGGACCACGCCGGGCATCGAGACCACCGGTTCGGGCTCGTCGATGCCCTCCTTCACGAACAGGGGGGCGACGAGATCATCGACGTCGAGCCGGGTCTCGGCCACGAGCCGGCGCATGGCCGCGGTACGGCGCAGCCGGCGCGGACGCTGGTCGGGGAAGGTCACGGGCGCCAGGCTACCGATCGGTCGGTGCCATCAGGGCGCCCAGCAGCGCCGTGACGAGGCCGTCGATCGTGTGGGGATCGGCCTCCGCGCCCACGACCAGACCGCGATCGCGCGCCCGGTCGCTCGTGACGGGTCCGATCGACACCACCAGCGGCGCGGGCTCGGGCAGCGGGCCGACGAGATCGCAGAAGTTGTCGACCGTCGAGGACGCCGTGAACGTGAGGGCGTCGACCTCGCCGCGCTGGACGCGCGCGAGGTCCTCCGGGTCGGGCGTCGCAGTGACGGTCCGGTACACCGGCAGCACCTCGACGACGTAGCCCAGCCGGGCGAGCCCCTCCGGCAGCGTGTCGCGCGCGACCTCGGCGCGCGCCAGCAGCACACGGTCGCCGGTGAGCGCGGCGGGAAATGCCTCGAGCAGCGACTCCGCCACGAAGCGCTCGGGCACGAGGTCGGGGACGATCCCGTGGCGGCCGAGCGCCTCCGCCGTCCCCGGGCCGATCGCCGCGATCCGGCATCCGCCGAGCGCACGGGCGTCGAGGCCGTGCGCGACGAGCCCGCGGGCGAAGAAGCCGTCGGCCCCGTTCACCGACGTGAACACGACCCACGCGTAGCCACTCGGGTCGGGTCGCGCGATGGTCAGCGGCTCGATGGCGATCGATGGCAGCTCGACAACGGTCGCGCCGAGCTCCTCGAGGCGGGCCCGGAGCGAGCTCGCCTGCTCGCGGGCCCGCGTGACCACGACGGTACGGCCGAACAGCGGGCGGGTCTCGAACCAGCTGAAGTCCAGGCCGGCCACCGGACCGACCACGATCGCGCTCGGCGAGGCGACGCCCAGCGCGGTGATCGTGGAGAGCGTCGCGCGGGTCGTCGCCTGCTCGGGACGGGTGCCCCAACGCACCGCCGCGACGGGGGTCTCGGGATCACGGCCGTGCTCGACGAGCAGGTCCACGATCGTTTCGAGCCGGCCCGCGCCCATCAGGATCACGAGCGTCCCGCCGGCGCGCGCGAGCGCGGGCCAGTCGGTGTCGGTCGTGCCCTTCGCCGGGTCCTCGTGGCCGGTGACGATCGTGACGTGGGTCGACAGCCCGCGGTGGGTCACCGGGATCCCGGCGTAGGCGGGTGCCGCGATCGCGCTCGTGATGCCCGGCACCACCTCGAACGGGACGCCGGCGGCGATCAGGGCCTCGGCCTCCTCGCCGCCGCGACCGAAGACGAACGGGTCACCGCCCTTGAGCCGCACGACGACGCGCCCGGCCGCACCGTGTTCGACCAGCGTGGCGTTGATGCCCTCCTGGTCCATGGCCACCCGGCCCGGCGCCTTCCCCACGTCGATGCGTGTCGCGGCCGCGGGTGCGAGATCGAGGAGCGAGGGATGAGCCAGGCGGTCGTAGACGACGACGTCGGCGCGGCCGAGCAGGTCGGCTCCCCGCACCGTCACCAGCCCCGGGTCGCCCGGCCCGGCCCCGACCAGGTACACGGTCATGCCCGGAACCCCCCGCCGGCGGGGACGGGCCCTGCGCAACGAAGGACGGCGCCGGAGGCGACGGCCGCAGTGCAGCGAACCAGGCGCCCGGCCCCGACCAGGTACACGGTCATGCCCGGCCCTCGTCGGTGAGGAGGTCGGCGCCGGCGAGGTCGTCGAGGATGCGGCGGGCGGCGGCGGTGCCGGCCCGCTCGGGATCGGCATCGCAGGTCACGGTCCGCAGCACGCGGGCACCGTCGTCGGAGGCGAGGAGCGCGTCGAGCGACACCGTGCCGTCGGACGCGACGGTCGCCAGCGCGCCGCACGGCATGGTGCAGCCCCCGCCGAGCTCACGCAGGAACGCGCGCTCCGCGTCGAGCGCGCGGTGGAGCTCGTCGTCGTCGATCGGTGCCACCGCGTCGATCGCGACCGGGTCGTCGCGCCGACATTCCACCGCGAGCGCGCCCTGCCCGACCATCGGGAGCATCAGCTCGACGTCGAGCACCTCCGCGGCGCGATCCGAGAGCCCGAGCCGCGCGAGCGCGGCGGCGGCGACCACGACCGCGGCATGCTCGGACGCCTTCTCCACGCGCGTCGGCACGTTGCCGCGGAGCTCGGCGAAACGGAGGTCGGGACGGATCGCGGCCAGCTGCGCGCGGCGGCGCACCGAACCCGTTCCGATCGTCCCGCCACGAGGGACGGCGGCGAGCGGCGAGCCGACGAGCGCGTCACGAACGTCGGCCCGCTCGGGCACGGCCGCCAGCACGAGGTCCTCGGGGGTCACCGCCATGAGATCCTTGGCCGAGTGCACCGCGAGGTCGGCGTCACCGCGCCGCACGACCTCCTGGACCTCCTTGACGAACACGCCGTTGCCGCCGAGCGCGTGGATCGCGCTCGATGCGGTCGCGGTCGCCGTGGGTCGAGACGATCACGAGCTCGGCGGGCCTACCCAGCAGGGCCGCGACGCGCTCCGCCTGCCAGCGCGCCAGCGCGCTGCCACGCGTGGCGATCCGGACCGGCGTGGTCATCCTGGTTCGTCGCGGAGGTCGAACAGCGACGAGAGCGCGTCCGAATAGAGCTCGCCGCGCGCGGTGCCCGCGGCTTCCTTCAGCCGGACCGTCGGCTCGTGGAGGAGCTTGTTGACGATGCCCTGGGTGAGAGCGTCGACGATGTTGCGCGTCTCGGGATCGACGCCGTCGAGCTTGGCCCGGAAGCGGTCCAGCTCGCCCTGGCGCACCGACTCGGCCCACTCGCGCAACCCGACCACGACGGGCGCGACCTCGCGGGCCGCGCGGTCGGTCTGGAAGCGCTCGAGCTCCTCGTTGATGATCTCCCGCACGGTGCCGACCTCGCGACGGCGCTCGTCGAGCGCGGCCTCGGTGCGCTGGTGGAGGTCGTCGACGTCGTGGAGCGTGACGCCCGGGACGTCGGCGGCACCCGGATCGACGTCGCGCGGTACCGCGACGTCCACGACGAGGAGCGGAACCCCGCCGCGCCGCTCCATGACCGCCTCGACATCGGACCGCTCGATGTGCACCTCGGTCGAGTCGGTCGCGGTCAGGAGCACGTCCACGGTGGTGAGCACCTCGGGGAGCTCGCCCAGCGCGACGGCCCGACCGCCGATGTCCTTGGCGAGGCGGACGGCCCGAGCGTGGGTCCGGTTGGCCACCGTGACGTCGCCGGCCCCCGCCGCGACGAGTGCCCGACCGAGTCCCTCGGCCACCTCACCGGCACCGAGGATCAGCACGGAGCGGCCGCGCAGTGAGAACATCGTGCGCTCGGCGAGCGCGACGGCGGCCGAGGACACCGAGAGCGCCGACCGACCGATCGCGGTCTCCGTGCGCGCCCGCTTGCCGACCTCGATCGCCTGGCGGAACACCCGCGCCAGCGCCGATCCCGACGCACCCTCCGACTCGGCGCGCTTCCACGCGTCGCGCACCTGACCCAGGATCTCGCCCTCGCCGAGGATCATCGAGTCGAGCCCGGCCGCCACGCCGAAGAGGTGGGAGACGGCGCTGTCGTCGTAGTACGTGTAGAGGTGCTCGGAGAAGTCCTCCGGCGCCGCGCCGCCCTGCTCGGACAGGAAGTCCAGGACATCGGACACCGCCGAGTGGAATTTCGTCGACCGGGCGTAGATCTCGGTGCGGTTGCACGTCGACAGGAGCACGACCTCCGCGAGGTGCTCGCGCGACGACAGGTCGTGGAGCGCCTTCACCAGGCTCGAGGACGGCACCGCCACCCGCTCGCGCAGCTCGACCGGCGCGCTGCGGTGATTGAGGCCTACGACGATCACAGACACGAGCGGAGCAGCTCCCTTGCTTCGGCCTCGCGGCCGGCGCGGACCAGATCGAGAATGCCGGATTCGAAGGCACGCCGCCAATCGGCGTCCTCACTCGAACGCCCCCCGGCGCGGAAGGCTTCCCGCGCCTCCGCGAGCAGCTCCAGCAGCGTCTCGTACTCCTCACCCATCTCGGTGGCGACGTGATCGCGCAGATAGGTCGCGAGCGCCGGACTCCGCCCGTTCGTCCCGATCGTGACCACGATGTCGCCGCGGCGGACCACCGACATGAGCGTGAAGCTGCAGTTCCGGGGGTCGTCGGCGGAGTTCACCCACACCCGCCGCTCCTCACCGGCGAGGAACACCGCGCGGTCGACGTCGGGCACGCCGGTCGCGGTGATCGCGAGCCAGACGCCGTCGAGGTCCTCGGGTCGGAACGCCCGCGGTTCCCACGCGACCCGGCCGTCCGCCGCCATCGCCCGGACCCCTTCGGCCGCCTCGGGAGCGACGACTGCGACGTCGGCCTGCGCGCGCAGCAGCCCCTCGATCTTGCGCTGCGCGATCCGGCCGGCACCGACGACGAGGCAGCGGCGGCCGGCGACGATGAAGTTCGCCGGGTAGCCGTCGAGCACGGGCCGGTCGGTCGCCCCGCTCACGACGCGCGCTCCTTGATCCGCCGGTGCGATTGGTAGAACGACAGGATCTGCAGCTCGGTCGCGAGATCCACCTTGCGGACCGAGACGCCGTCGGGGACGGAGATCACCGCCGGGGCGAAGTTGAGGATCGACGCCACGCCCGCCTCGACCAGTCGGTCGGCGACGGCCTGGGCTGCGCCCGCCGGCGTGGCGATGATGCCGATGGTGATGCCGCGGGTCCGCACGATCTGGGGCAGGTCGTCCATCGCCTCGACCGTGAGCTCGCCGAGTCGCTTGCCGACCTTGGCCGGGTCGGTGTCGACCAGGGCCAGGACACGGAAGCCCCGGGCACTCAGCCCGGCGTAGTTGGCCAGCGCATGGCCCAGGTTCCCGACGCCGGCGATGACGACGGGCCAGTCGTGGGTCAGGCCCAGCTCGCGCGAGATGCGATCCAGCAGGAAGGCGACGTCGTAGCCCACCCCGCGCGTGCCGTAGGAGCCGAGGTAGGACAGGTCCTTGCGCACTTGTGCCGCGTTGACCCCGGCGAGCTCGGCCAGCCGCTCGGACGAGACGGTGTCGACGTCACCCTCGGCCACCTCGAGCAGGGAGCGGTAGTACAGCGGGAGGCGAGCGACGGCCGCGCCGGGAATCTTCCGGCTGTTCGACTGCGCTCCGCCTCGCTGGGCCACACCGCCACCTCGTCGTCACTCGGGGCGCCGGTCCGTCGCCGATGCCCGGACGCCACGGTACACCCCGATCGTGCAGTTCTTCACAAGCGGATCATTCCCGCCCAAGCCGCCCGGCGGCGCCCAGGCGCGGGGCCGGCCGGCGGTCCGGCGACGGCTCGCCGCGGCCGGGGCCGGGACCGGGACGGGGCGTACGCTCGCCATCGCCATGATCGTCGGCCTCGCGTTCCTCGCCACTGCCGTGGCCACCCTCTTCGCCCAGGCGACCCTGGCCCGCGCCACGACCTCGCACCGGCCCCAGGACCGGGCGTGGACCATCGCGCTGGCCCTCTTCGCGCTGGCATCCGCGGCACTCGCCACCGGCGTCTCGACCGGGTGGGACCGCGGGACGTTCCGGCTCTTCTACCTTCTCGGCGCGGTGCTGTCGGTGCCGTGGCTGGCCCTCGGTACCGTCCACCTCCTGGCCCGGCCCGCGGTGGGCCGGCGGGCGGAGCGGGTCCTCGTCCTCCTGAGTGGGTTGGCCGCCGGCGTTCTGCTCGCGGCACCGATGGACGACGTCTCGGGGACGGCGATCCCGGTCGGCAAGGACGTCTTCGGGGTGTTCCCCCGGGTGCTCGCCGCCGTGGGCAGCGGGGTGGGGGCCACAGTGATCATCGTGGGTGCGCTCGTGTCCGCGCAGCGCTACGCCCGGGCGCGCGACGTCGCGGGTTCCGGCAGCCGGGCGGTCGCCAACCTCCTGATCGCGCTGGGCACGATCGTGCTGTCGAGCGGCGGGCTCATCCAGGGCATCGCGGGCAAGGACGAGGCGTTCGTCCTGTCGCTCGCGCTCGGCATCACGGTGATCTACGCCGGGTTCCAGGTCGCGGCCCGGTCGGCCCGTCAGCCCGACAGTTCCAGCGCTCGGCGCATGAGCTTGCCCGCCTGATTCCGCGGGATCTCCTCGATCAGCTCCAGCGCCGTAGGGACCTTGTAGCGGGCGAGCCGGCGCGCGACGTGATCCCGGATGCTCGCGAGCGTGGGCGTCCGGCCGGGCGTGGGGACCACGAAGGCCGCGACCGCCTCGCCCGAGCGCGGGTTCGGGACCCCGACGACCGCGACTTCGGCGACGTCGGGGTGGTCGAGGAGCACCTCCTCGACCTCGGCGGGATAGACGTTGAACCCCGAGACGATGATGAGGTCCTTCATCCGGTCCACGAGGCAGAGGAAGCCCTCGTCGTCGGCGACCGCGACGTCCCCGGTGCGCAACCAGCCGTTCTGGAGCACGCGGGCCGTGGCGTCCGCGTCCTCCCAGTAGCCCCGGAAGACGTTCGCGCCGCGGACCCAGATCTCACCGGGGTCGCCGACGGTCACGTCGGCCCCCTCGGCGTCGACGAGGCGCACCTCCACCCCGGGGAGCGGCGGCCCGATGGAGCCCCAGCGAGGCCGCCGGTCGACGGCGGTCGTCGTCACGATCGGCGCGGCCTCGGTGAGGCCGTAGCCCTCGTAGATCACGACGTCGAACCGCTCCTGGAACCGGTCCGCGACGTCCTGGGTCAGCTCGGCCGCCCCCGCGACCGCGAGACGGACCGAGCGGAAGGCATCAGGCGGCGCGACCGACTCGGGGAGCTCGAGCAGCGCGTCGAACATCGCCGGCACACCAGCGAGGATCGAGACCCCGTGCGCGCGGACCAACTCGACGACCCGGGTGGCGTCGAACTGCGGCAGCAGCACCGACTGCACCCCGCCGGCGAGCGCGACCCCGAGCGCGACATTGAGCCCGAACACGTGGAAGAAGGGAAGAGTCGCGAGCCCGATGTCCTCGGGGCTGACCCGCAGCCCGGGGTGGCTCTGGACCTGGCCGATGTTGGCTTCGAGGTTGCCGTGGCTGAGCATCGCGGCGCGGGGCGCACCTGCCGTCCCGGAAGTGAAGAGCAGCACCGCGAGCTCATCGTCGTCGCGCTCGATCTCGCCGGCCAGGGGAGGTGCCGCCGGCAGCAGGCTCGACGCGACCGCGCCCGGCAGGTCGGCGAGGTGCTCGCACCCGGGGCCGACGACCAGCACCCGGGCGCCGACCCGTTCCAGCTCGGGAGCGAGCTCGACCGCCGGCGCGCCCGGGTTGACCGGCACCGCGACGGCGCCGCACCAGAGGGCCCCGAGGTACGCGGCCACGAACGACAGGTCGTTCCATGCGGCGATCGCGATCCGGTCGCCGGGCACGACCCCGAGCTGCACGAAGCTTCCGGCGGTCTCGGCCGCGAGCAGCTCGAGGTCCCCGAAGGTCAGGGTCCGGTCCCCCTCGACGACGGCCGGGGCGTCGGGGCGGGATTCGGCATGGCGGAGCAGCACCGATACGAGGTTCACGGTCGGGCAGTCTGGCAGGGTCAGCCCAACAACGCGCCAGCCGCGCGGAGGCTCGCACGCAGCTCGTCGGGCTCGGTGAGGACCGCCGGACCGGGCCGGCGCGTCGCCAGGGCGGCCGCGGTACCGGCCGCCTCGCCGATCGCCATCGAGGGCGCCATCACGCGGGTGGACGCGAGCGCGTCGTGGTCCGCCGAGATGCAGCGACCCGCGACCAGCAGGTTCGACCGCTCGTTCGTCCGGAGCGTGCCGAAGGGCACGTCGTAGGCCACGCCCGGCGGCAGGAACTCGTACTCGGTCGAGCGGTCGCGGACGTGGTACTCGCGCGGCCACGCGCCCTGCGCGATGCCGTCGGCGTGGCGGGCCCCGGCCGCGACCTCCGCGCCGGTGAGCGTGGCCTTGCCCACGATGCGCCGCGTCTCGCGGACCCCCAGCGTGGTGGCCGTGTCCGCCAAGAACGCCGGCGCGAAGCCGTCGACGTGGGTCCGGACGAACTCGGCGGCGTCTTCGGCCAACCGGCGACCCTCCAGCTCACCCCACGTCGCGGCCCGCGGATCGGTCACGTCGATCGGGCCGCCGTCGGGACCGCGCACGCGGGTCATGGCCCCGATGAACTCGCCCGGACGCAGCGTGGGGATCAGTGCGCCACCGTCGCGCGACAAGGCGTGGCCCTCCGTGGCGATCGCGGGGCCGAGCGAGGCGATCGCTGCCATCGCGCGGTCGGGGTCGGCGTGCTGGAGCACGAACTGCATGGAGGCGTGCTGGCGGTGCCCGGGATCGCCGAGCACCGTCGGCACGCCGGCGAAGGTGGCAAGGTCCGCGTCGCCCGTGCAATCGACGAACATGCGGCCGCGCACGGCCTGGAGCCCCCGCTTGGTGGCGACCACGAGGGCGGCGAGCGCGCCGTCGACGACCACGGCGTCCGCGACGGTCACGTGCAGGAGCAGGTCGATGCCGTCGGTGTCGCCCACCAGGTGGTCCGCGTAGCGCTTCGCGGACCACGGGACGTAGACGAAGACCGCCGTCTCCTTGAACGGCACCGGACCGACGCCGGCGCCGGCGCCGGCCAGCGCATCGGTCATCTCGCGGGCGAGACCGCCGACCACGTGGTCGAAGCCCGAGCCGGTGTCCAGGTAGAGCCCGCACACCGTCCCGACCGACGCGGCGGTGAAGTTCCCGCCGAGGAAGCCGAGCTGCTCGCAGAGCACGACCGAGGCGCCGGCCCGTGCGGCGGCCACCGCGGCTCCGAGACCGGCGGGACCCCCGCCGGCGACCACGACGTCGGCCTCCGCCAGGACGGGGAGCTCACGGGCTTCCAGGCGCATCCCCCGCAGCGTAGGGGCCCGGCAAAAACCGCGATCGGTCGCTCAAGTGTCAGGGCCCGGGGGCCGATGACAGGAAAGTTCCAGTGACCAGAGGAGCAAGCGGGGCGGAATGGGAAGGCACCGATGCGACTCCGAAAGACGATGTGCGGCATTGCCGTCGTGCTCGTCGCTGCAGGATCGATCGTGGGATTGGCGGCTGCGGCCGGCGCCACGACCGACCCGGGCGCCGAGAACGACTTCATTGCCCGAACCAACTCGCTGCGAGCATCACTCGGGCTCCCGGCACTCAGCGTCAACGGCACCCTCAGCGCCAAGGCCCGTGGTTGGGCCGAGCACATGGCGGCCGTCGGTGCCATCAGCCATTCGAACCTCGCCGACGGCGCTCCTGCGGAGTGGCAGCGGCTGGGGGAGAACGTCGGACGCGGCCCGAGCGTGGACTCGATCCACGGTGCGCTCGTCGCCTCGCCCGAGCACTACAGGAATCTCACCGATCCGGGGTTTCGGTCAGTGGGTGTGGGCGTCGTGAACGCCAACGGGACGTTGTACGTCTCCGAGGTGTTCATGGAATCAGCCTCCCAGCCCGCCCCAAGCACGTCCGCACCTGCGGCCGCGACCCCGTCGCCGGGGGTCCCGCGGTCGGCGCCACGAGCGCCGGCCGCGGCCCCGGCACCTCCGCCCCCGGTGACGCCGTCCACGACGACGCCGACCCCGGCCCCCAAGCTCGTCCGCGCGACCGGACCGCGCTCGATCTACCGCCAGGGGCTCTACTGGGTCGTCTGAGACCGGTCGCCGGCCCGTCCCGGCGGCCTCGGCCCGCTCAGACCTACGGGTTCAGGTGCACGACGAACTGCAGGAACGCAGCGCCCAGGATCAACACGAGCAGGGCGATGATCGCGATCGACGTGCCGGGTCTCATGCTGCTCCTCCGGGAGGGACGATCGTGACGGCCGAACCGGCATGCAGCCCGCAGTCGGCCGCGGCCGAGGTGCGGTCCAGCGCCAGCGACACGAGGCCGTAGGAGTCGACCAGCGCCACCAGCTCCGAGGGTCTGGCATCGGCGTACGTGTGGACCCAGCGCGCCCGGCGCGCGCCGTCGGCGAAGCGCACCTCGAGCGGGCTCCCGGGTCCGGCACCGAGCTGCGCGAGCTCCTCGGGGCCGATGTTGAGCTGGCAGTTGCCGAAGCGGTCCACCCACCAGACCTCCCCGGCGACCGCGTCCGCCTCGACCGACGGGAGCGGCACCAGCCCGGGTGTGAGCGTCACCGGATCGATCTCCTCGCCCAGCTCGTCGATCGTGACCCCCCGGGCCAGGAACCCGGCGGCGGGCGCCATCACGTCGCGGCCCGCGAACGTCGGACCCGGCGAGGAGAGGTGGTACTCCTCGTTGGTGAGCGACACCGCGCTCCTCGCCCCACCGATCATCGCGACCGCCGGCGCGAGGAGCCCGTTGTCGGGGCCGATCAGCACTCCCGCCTCGGTCTCGATCGCGACCGCACGCCGGTCGGTGCCCACGCCGGGATCGACCACGGCGAGCACGATCCCGTCGGGCAGGTACTGGATCGCGCGCACGAGCGTGAGCCCGCCCGCGCGCACGTCGTGCGCCGGGACGTCGTGAGAGATGTCGACGATCGTCACGTCGGGGGCCAGCCCGAGCATGACCGCCTTGCAGACGCCGACGAACTCATCGGCGTGGCCGTAGTCGGAGAGGAACGAGACACAACCGGGGACGGACACGTCTGGGACCGTACCCGCCGGTCGCGGCGCCGACCCCCTCGGACCGGCGGCGATCAGCCGGGTGCGCCGAGCTCCCGGGAGCGGTCGGTCGCGGCGGTGACCGCGTCGAGCACCGCGGCGCGCATTGACGCCGACTCGAGGACACGGAGCCCGGCGGCGGTCGTGCCGCCGGGAGAAGTGACCCCGGCGCGCAGCATCTCGGCAGTCTCCGCGCTGTCGGTGAGCATGACCCCTGCGCCCCGGATCGTGCCGTGCACGAGGGTGGTCGCGACGTCGCGGGGCAGACCGTTCAGGACCCCCGCCTCGATCATCGCCTCCGCAAGCAGGAACACATACGCAGGACCCGATCCCGACAGGCCCGTGACGGCATCGAGCGAACCCTCGGGCAGCTCGACGACGGTGCCCACCGCGCCGAGGATTCGACACGCCGTCGCGATGTGCGCCTCGGTCGTGGCCGCACCACCGGCGACCGCGGCGACGCCCTCGCGTACGAGTGCAGGAGAGTTCGGCATGGCGCGCACGACGGGGCGGCCGGGAAGGGCTGCCTCCAGCGTCGCGAGCGCGACGCCCGCCGCGATCGACACCACGAGCGTGTCCGCACCGAGCGCGGGCTCGGCGGCCCCGAGCACGGCCGACACGTCGACCGGCTTCACCGCCACGATCACGACGTCCGCATCGCCGACGACCCAGGGTGCGCTCGGCGCGATGCGCACGCCGGGCAGCTGGTCCTCGAGGAGGCGCCGACGACTCGCGTCGGCCTCCGCGATCGCGAGCGTCTCCGGCTCGAGCCCGGCGTCGATCAGGCCCGCGACGAGCGCCGTCCCCATCCGACCACCACCGAGCACCGCGATCCGCTCCATGGCCGCAGGCTATTGGCGTCGACCCGGCGTCCGGCTCACTCCGGACGCGAGACGGCCCGAGGCCCACCGGTCAGCTCCGCACTTCCCCGAACGGAGCGGCTGCGTGGTCCCCGGGCCCTCTCAGAACCCGCCACCCGTCGGTGGCGAGGAGCGCACAGTATCGGGGCACGGAGTTCACGGCAAGTCACCGTCGACGAATGATTCTGAACGATTCTGAACGATTCTGGCGGGGATCGTCGCGGTCACCGGTAGGCGATGGTGACCGCGGCCTGGAACCAGCGCTCGGTCAGCTCGAACAGCACGCCGACGATCCGGTCGAGCTCCTGCACCGAGAGGTGCTCGATCGCGACCCGGCCCGTGAGGTAGACGTCGCCGTCCGGACCCAACGAGAAGCGGGCACCGTAGAGGTCGTGGTTGCGGCGGAGGAGCCACGCATGGAGCGCGGCGACCCGGACCGGATCCTCCGGCGCCGGGAGGAAGTAGAGCTCGTAGCGAAGGGTGCGCTGGTGAAGATCGAAGTAGATCGTCGCGGCGTCCCGGCCCTCGCAGCCGAAGCGCACGTACCAGCGCGTGAGCTCAGGGTCGTACTCGACGTGCTGCACCAGCTCGGCAACCGGGCCGAAGAGATGCTCGTCGAGGAGTTGATGGACCGCGTCGAGCTCGGCGGCGTCGGGCGTCAGCGACACGACACGGGCTCGCGGGCGAGCAGGTCCGTGTAGAGCCGGCGCAGTCGCGCCGCGGTCATGCTCCAGCCGTAGCGCCGGGACCCGGCCTCGGCGGCGCCGCCCATCGTCTGCGCGGCCTCGGGGTCGGCGAGCAACTGCTCGATCGGTCGGGCGTAGTCGTCGGGATCGCGGCTGTCGATGAGGTACCCGCTCACCCCGTGATCGACGAGCGAGCACAGTCCGCCGACCGCCGCGGCAACGACCGGCGTGCCGGAGGCCGCGGCCTCGAGCGCCACCAGGCCGAAGGACTCGCTGTGGCTCGGGACGAGGCAGACATCGGTCGCGCGGTAGTACCGGGCGAGCTCGCCGTGCGCCTGGGCGGGGACGAACCGGACCCGCTCCGCGAGGCCCCGCCGGGCGACGAGCTCGTGCAGTCGGGCCAGCTCGGCCGGGCCGTCGGGCCCGCTCGGGCCGCCGACGAGGAGCAGCGTTGCGTCGCGATGAGACAGCCGGGCGAGCGCGTCGATCGCGAGATCGGCGCCCTTGAGCGGCTGGATGCGACCGGCGAACAGCAACGCCGGCGCGTCGCCGATGCCCAAGGCACGCCGTTCGGCGCGGCGCTGCGCCGGGGTCGCGGGATGGAAGACGTCGTGGTCCACACCGGGCGGGACGATCTCGATCCGTCCCGCATCGGCGCCGTAGAGCAGCTCGAGCTGGTCCTGCTCCGACGCGGTGGACGCGAGCATGAGGTCGGCGCACGCGATCGTCTCGTGTTCGATCCGCGAGCGCAACGTGGGGTCGTCGTCGATGCCGGCGTCGGCCTTCACCCGCGCCAGCGTGTGGAACGTCGCGACGAGCGGACGGTCGAGTTCGTGCTTGAGCCGGTGCCCGACCGCTCCCGACACCCAGTAGTTCGCGTGGAACGCGTCGTAGGGGCCGTCGCGGTCGACGCGTTCGAGGGTACGCGCCACCATGGGCTCCACCAGGTCGATCAGGTCGTGCTTGGAGACCGCGGCCGCGGGGCCCGCGTCGAGGTGCACCACACGGAATCCGGGCTCGACCTCGACCACCGCCGGGTCGTCGGCGTGCTCGCGGCGCACCAGGACGTCGCACTCGACTCCGGCACGCGCGAGCGCGCCGGCGAGGGCGCGGACGTACACGCTCATACCCCCGCCGTCGCCCGAACCGGGCTGGGCGAGCGGAGAGCTGTGAACGCTCAGGACGGCAAGACGACGGAGCGACATGGGGTTCGCCGATCCTAACCCTGGGCCTCCAGGATTGATTCCTGGGCCCCGGCACCCCCGACGATCGGGCCGGTGGAGTGCCTACTCGCGCTGGAACGAGCGGTAGATCTCGATCAGGGACTGCTTCTGGCGGTCGGTGATCGTCGAATCCGCCATGATCGCCCCGGTGAGGTCCGACTCGTCCTTCTCGTCGAGGATGCCGGCCCGGACGTAGAGCGTCTCGGCCGAGATTCGCAGCCCCTTGGCAATCCCCTGGAGGATCTCGGCCGAGGGCTTGCGCAGGCCGCGCTCGATCTGGCTGAGGTACGGGTTCGAGATGCCCGCCAGCTCGCTCAGCTTGCGCAGCGAGAGCCGGTCACGCCGACGCTGGTCGCGGATGAACTCGCCGAGCTCACGGAGCCGGGCCTCGACGGCCTCGGCCGGTGCGCTCATCCGGCCGCGGCGAGCCGAACGGCGACGGCGTGGGTGACCGTGTCGAGCACGGTGTGGAGCTGGCGCCGCCGACGCGAGACGTCCTGCTCCAGCTCGCGCAGCTGGGCGACGGTCGCCTGGAGCTCCGCATCGGAGAGGCTCGGCAGGTTCACGAGCGTGGCGTCGTTGACGAGCCGCTCCAGCCCGCGGTTCCAGCGGATCGACTCCGCCGGCGCGAGCAACGGCTGCGCGCGCGTGGTAGCCGGGCCACTGCGCCCGCTCTCCTCGGCGAGGATGCGCGGCAGCGCCGCGATGAGGTCACCGAGGGCGCCACCGGCGGCGCGCCGGTCCCGCTCGGCCTCCAGGATGTCGAGACGGCCCTGGGCGAGCCGGCGGACGTAGGAGATCTCCGTCTCGACCTCGAGGCAGTCCCGCTCCATCGCGCGGAGCTCGTCGATCGACCGGTCGTCGATGCGCTCCACGTACTCTGGCGCGAGGATGCGGTCGATGCGGCGTTCGTGTTCGGTCATCGGGGCGCAGGCTACCGCGCCGGTCGGAATACTCCGGCCCACCGAGGGGTAGTAGTCCTCAGACTCGAAAGGAGCGTCCCCCATGGCTGCCTACACCCTTCCCGATCTCCCCTACGACATGTCGGCCCTCGAGCCGCACTATTCCGCCCGGACCCTCGAGCTCCATCACGACAAGCACCACGCGGCGTACGTCGCGGGCGCGAACACGACCCTCGAGAAGCTGGATCAGGCCCGCGAGAGCGACGACTACGGCTCGATCAACCAGCTCCAGAAGAACCTGGCGTTCCACCTCTCCGGTCACGTCCTGCACTCGATGTTCTGGGCGAACCTCTCGCCGGACGGCGGCGGGAAGCCCGAAGACGACCTCGCCGCGGCGATCGACGACGGCTTCGGGACCTTCAACGGGTTCCGGGAGCAGATGACCCAGGCGGCGCTCAACGTGCAGGGCTCGGGCTGGGGTGCGCTGACGTGGGAGCCCCTCGGCAAGCGGCTGATCGTGGAGCAGATCTACGACCACCAGAGCAACGTCGGGCAGGGCGCGCCGCCGCTGCTCGTGCTCGACATGTGGGAGCACGCGTACTACCTGCAGTTCCAGAACGTGAAGGCGGACTGGGTCGAGGCGTTCTGGCAGATCGTGAACTGGCCCGACGTCGCGGCACGGTTCGCGCGGGCCCGCACGCTCGAGCTGCTGTAGCCCACCATCGGTCCTCGACCGGGACAGGAGGGGATCGATGACCGGTGACGTGCTGCTCGCCGGCGGGGTCGCGATCCTCGTGCTCATGGTCGCGACCTGGCTGGTCAGCTTGGCCTGGCACGACGCGTCCATCGTCGACCCGATCTGGCCGCTCGGCTTCGTCATGGTCGCGTGGGTCACGCGAGCCGTCGCGACGGGGAACGACGCCCGCCAGTGGTTGCTCGTCGCCCTGGTCAGCGTGTGGGGCCTCCGCCTCTCGGGCTACCTGGCCTGGCGCAAGCGCGGGGCCCCGGAGGATCCGCGCTACCAGGCGATGCGCCGGCACTGGGGGGACCGCTTCCCCGCCGTCAGCCTCGTGACCGTGTTCCTGCTCCAGGGCGTGCTCATGTGGATCGTGTCCCTGCCGGTCCAGCTGGGCCAGATCCGGAGCACCCCTGGCCTGGGGGTCCTCGCGGTGCTCGGCGTCCTCGTCTGGCTGGTGGGGTTCGCGTTCGAGACGATCGGCGACGCGCAGCTCGCCCGGTTCAAGGCCGACCCGGCGAGCCGGGGCCAGGTGATGGACCGCGGGCTCTGGCGCTACACGCGCCATCCCAACTACTTCGGCGACGCCTGCGTCTGGTGGGGCATCGCCCTCGTCGCCGCGGAGTCCGCACTCGGCGCGATCGGGCTCGTGGGCGCGCTGGTGATGACCGTGCTGCTGGTACGGGTGTCGGGGGTGCCGATGCTCGAGCGGAGCCTGGCGAAGCGCCGTCCCGGCTACAACGACTACGTCCGGCGCACATCCGCGTTCGTGCCGCGCCCGCCGAGGTCCTGACGCTCAACCCCCGCTGACGGGAGGGAGCACCGCGACCTCGACGCCGTCGACGAGGTGCGTCGAGTCGCCCGATACGGGCTCGTCACCGTCGACCCAGACGCGTGCGCCGGCGAGCACCGCCGCAAAGTGCGGGCCGAACCGGTCGCGGCACCCCTGGAGCAGCTCGCCGAGCGTGTCGGCCTCGAGCGCCACGGTCCCCGTCCCGGCCGCTTCCCGCGCGGCGGCGAAGAGCCGAAGCGTGACAGCGGCCATGGTTGGCCCTAGGGCGCGACCTCCACGAGACCGTCCTTGATCACGACGTCGCCGTCGCCGTTGCGGGTCTCGTAGCCGAACACGCGGTTGCCGTCGTGCTCCCCGGCGTCCCAGAACGTGGTCGTGATCTCCTGGCCCGGCAGCACCGGACGGGAGAACCGCACCGCGAGGCGCCGCAGGCGCGCGGTGTCGCTGCCGCACAGCTCGGTGAGCGCCGCGACCGACGTGAACGCCATCGTGCACAGGCCGTGGATGATGATGCCCGGCAGCCCCACCGACTTGGCGACCTCGGCGTCGAGGTGGATCGGCATCTGGTCGCCCGACGCCTCGGCGTAGCGGTAGGTCTGGTCCTCGTCGAGCCGCTGGGTGACCGCCGCGACCGGCGGGCCGGCCTTGGTCTCCGCGGTCAGCTTGTGGCCCGGGGCCTCGTCGCCGCCGCTGGCACCGTCGCTGACACCGCGGAAGAACGAGGTCATGTACTGCTCGACCACCAGCTCGCCCGACTCGTCGCGCGTCTCGACCTTGACGATGACCGACGTCCCGTTGGGCTTCACGTGGATGCCGATCGGCGCGGCCGCCGATCGAAGCACCGACCCCGGGAGGATCGGGCGGTGGAAGAACATGTCCTGCTCGCCGTGGACCACGAGCATGAGCACCTCGGGCGGGACGACGCCCGCCATCGCGCCGGCCATGGTGTCCCAGATCGGCACCACCGCGAAGACCGGTGGCGCGACCTCGCCGTTCACGTGCGCCGGGATCGGGTCGTTGGTCGCCGCCGCGTAGGCCTTCGTTCGATCGGCCTCGACCTTGAACTCGGGTCCCTCCGTCCACTGACCCAGCTTGTCCAGCGCAAAGCCCATCGCGTGCTCCTCTCGTGGCGGCGGGCCGGACTGTAGCGGCCCCTCCGGCTCGGTCTCCCCCGACTCGATCCGCTCGATCGAACGCTCGATCTCGGCCAGCTCGGCCTCGAGCTCGTCGAGCGTCGTGAGATCGGGCGCGACCAGCTCGGCCGGCTCGACGGACTCGGGGACGTCTGACTCCATGGCCGGCGACGATAGCGGTGCGCCGCCGGGGTGGGTCGGCCGAAGCGCCGTCACGCCAGCCGGAGCTCCAGGAGCTCGGCGGCGTCGGCGAGGGCGGCCACGATCCGGTCCGCGCGCCGGCCCGGGTCGTCCTCTCCGAGGATCGCGACGACATCGAGGGGACCGATCGGCGCCATGGCGACCGCGTCCCACGCCGCCCGCGCCGGGTCCTCGGCCAGGGCGAGGCCGGGAGGAATCTCCGCGCCGAGCGCGCGCGCCGCGTCGACGACCCGTTCGAAGGCTGCCCGCACCGCACCGTCGCGGCGGGCGACGGCGGCGCCGTCGACATCGCCCGCGGCGTCGTCCAGGAGCTCGACCTCGGCGCGGGGGTAGGGGTCGTCGTCGAGCCACCGGGTCACCCGGAACCGCTCGGTCCCCGTGACCGCGAGGCCGACGTGGCCGTCGGGAAGCTCGGCGACATCGAGGATCCGCCCGACGGTGCCCACCGCGAAGCGCACGTCGCCGCCACCCACCTCCGAGCCGCGCTCGATGAGGACCACGCCGAACCGACGGTCGCCGTCGAGGCAGTCGTCCACGAGCGCGCGGTAGCGAGGCTCGAAGACCCGCAGGGGCAGCAGCTGATGGGGCACGAGCGTGGTCCCGAGCGGGAACATCGCGAGCTCGACGGACACGTCAGTTGGACCGGGCGCGGTACGCGAGGGCCCGCTGGCGCAGCGACTCGATCGTGGACTCCTCGGCGCGGTCGGCGAGCTCCTCCAGCACGACCGCGGCCTCGTCGGATGCACCGACCGACGCGAGGACCTCGGCCGCGGCCACCCGGGCGGGGTCGGGGAGCTCCGGGAAGGCGAGCCGGAGATGGGCGACCCAGCGGGCGTCGGGGGCGCGCCGGGCGACGTAGGTGTGCTCGAGGTTGGTCAGGATCCGGAGCAGGATCGTCCGAGTGGTCGTCGGCGCCAGGTAGGCCGGGGAGAACGGCGCCGCGGGGCCGTGGACCTCGACGAACCGGCGCTGCGCACCGGCCGGGTCGAGCAGGGCGCCCGCGTGGAAGGGGTCGACGAACTGGTCGCCCGCGTCGTCGACGCCGACGAGGAAGTGCCCGGGCATGCCGACGCCGTGCAGGTGCACCCCGATCCGGCGGCCGACCTCGATCATCAGCACGCTGAGCGTGATCGGCAGCCCGAGCCTCCTGTCCATCACGTCGGGGAGGAACGAGTTGCGGGGGTCGCCGTAGTCCTCGACGTTGCCCGCGAAGGACCAGTCGACGAAGAGCACGCGCGCCAACCCCGGGACGGTCTGTGCGTCCGGGAACGCCAGCGCGCCGCCCGCCAGATCGTCGAGCCGGGTGAGGCCGGCGTCGACATCGGCACCCGTCGCGATCGCGGCGATCAGGAGCGCCGCCTCGTCGAGGGGCGGTTGGTGCTCCGGGTCGGCTACGAGCGCGGCGAACTCATCCATTGCCGTGGTGTCTACCCGCCCTCGCGGCCGGGCGACCAGCGCGCGCCCGGCCGCCCGGCGCGGAGGGCGCCTACCGCTTCCGGCGCATCAGGATCAGCGCACCGCCCCCGATCACGACGACCGCGGCGACGACACCGAGGATCACCCCGGTGGAGCTGCTGGAGTCGTCGGACTTCTTCGCCGAGGGCGCAGTGGTCGTGGTCGACGACGCTGACGACGAGGATTTGATCTCGAGCACCGGTGCCGGGTGCTCGGGCTCCTCGCCGCCGGGAGGCGTCGGCTGCACCCAGCGGATGACGTCGCCGTTCGCGCAGGTCTGGAGGGCAGTGAACGAGAGCGAGTCCGTGGTCGCCGGGATCGGCGCGAGCGTCAGGACGAAGGGCTGCTCGTCGCTCCCCGAGAGCGTGCCGGTGAGCGTGAGCTTGGTCACCGCGTTCGACTGCGGATCGGTCGTGTCGGTGAACGTCCAGCCGTCGACCGGGGTCACCTCGACGGTCGTGAGCTCGGGAGTCGCCGGGAAGTTGAGGTCGACGCTCGTGGTCGAGGACCCCTCGCACTCGTTGGGCACGTGGAGGGTCGCCTTCATGGTCCCGTCGGCGGCGAGCGTGCCGTCCGGCTCGATCTCGACGTGAGCGCCCGCGAGCATCGGGAAGGCGAGCAGCACGACGGCGAACGCTGCCACGGCGAGGGCGGACTTGCGGATCATGGGGTGTCTCCTTTGGCTGGGTACGCCCGGTACGGGCACATCATCGGCGACCGGTCTCATCCGACGTTCACGTCGAGTGTGGCGGTCTCGGACTTCACGTCGGTCACGAACGCGGTGATCGTGAAGGTCCAGCGGCCCGGGAAGGGCACCGCGACCTTCTGACCGATGTAGTGACCGACGCCGATCTTGTCGAGGGGGATCTTGATGGGCGGGATCCCGCGGTCGGTGTTCTCGAGCGTGGCGTCGAGCTCGGTCACCTCGCGGGGCAGCCCGTTCGGCTTGAGCACCGTGACGTGCAGCTCGTTGTCCGCGCCCGACTTCGCCGGCACGAAGAACGTGTCGAAGCGCACGCTGCCCGCGTCGAGCACGGCCTGGGCCGGCCCCGACGCGACCACGTCCCGGGGCGGAGCGGTGTTGACCAGCACCGCCGTCAGCGCGAGCACGACGGCCCCGAGCGCGAGCTCGCCCCAGACGCCCCGCACCAGATGGGAGCCCACCGAGGGCGGTGGTCCGTCGTCGGGGCCGCCGGGGGCCGGGACCCGGGTGCGCACGAGGGTCGCGACCCCACCCCCCGGCTCGGCGGGATCGGTGCCCGCGGCCATCGCCGTCGCCGCCCCCTCGGCCGGCGGCCCCGGGGCGGCCCCGCGGCCGAGCGGGATCGCGAGCCCCCCGTGGACCACCCGGCGGCTCCACGTCGCGAGCCCGAGGAGCAGCGCGAAGAACACCAGCTTGGCGAGCAGGAGGCGGCCGTAGTCGGTGTTCCACAGATCGCCGAGCGCGGGAACCTGGCGCACCACCTGGAACGTGCCGGTGACCACGATCACCGCCACCGCGCCGAGCGCCACGCCCGAGAACCGGGCTGCCACCGCCGCGAAGCGGTCGCGGTCGGAGTGCGCGAGCACGAGCCCGACGAGCCCACCGAGCCAGATCGCCATGGCGAGGACGTGCAGCGCGTCGGCCGGGATCGCGATCGTCACCCAGCGCCCCGTCGTCGGGTGCCCTGCGACGCCCGGGGTCGCGGCGAGGGCCAGGGCGGTGACACCCGCGGCGTCGAACCACCAGGTGGGCAGGTCGTCCCGCCGGCGCAGCATGATCCGCACCAGCACCGCGGCCACCACGAGGATCGCGAAGCGCAGCGCCCACACCTTGCCGAAGCGGGTGTCCCACACCGCGGACATCTGGCCCGAGGAGAACGCGTCGGCCACGCCTCCGCCCGAGGAGTACGGCCCCTGGAGCAGGAAGCCGAGCACGGTGGCGCCCCCGGTGAGCGCCATGGCACCCCAGATCACCCGGCGCGCCCGGCGGGTGGCGCGACCCTCCGGCCAGAGCCACGCGCAGAACCAGCCCACCCCGATGAGGAGCGCGAGCCCCACGAACACGCCGAAGCGCATCGCGCCGAGCAGCACCCCGACGACGTGATCTCCCGCGCTCCCCGCGCTCGCCTGCGCCGCCAACGCGTCGGCGGCCCGCCCGGTGCCCGCGGCTCCGACCCCGAAGGTGAACGCACCCTGCACGGGGTGCGAGTCGGCCGACACCGCGCGCCACGCCACCGCGTAGAGCCCCTTCGCGAGCTTCGGTGCCGAGACCGTGACGACGTTGTTCCGCCCGGCCGGATGCTTCGGATCGCCGATCGAGACGTCGGACCCCGTGCCGTCGAGCACCCGGATGAACCCCGGTTGGACGTCGACCGCCTCACTGAAGGTCAGCGTGATCGCTCGTGGCGCAGTAGCGACGGTCGCGCCCGGTGACGGGTCAGTGGACTCCAGCACCGCATGCGCGAACGCGGGCGATGCGAGCGCGAACAGGATCGCGCCGACGGCCGATCCGAACACGATCAGCCGCGACCCGACGCCTCGACCTCTGCCGCGAGTCGGGGGACGGTGGGAGCCAACGCGCGCGCGGCGAGGCGCGCCGACGGGGGCCGCGATCGACCGATGAGGGACGTCCATCGCCGTATGGTCGCTCAGGAACCCGGAAAAGTTCCACCCCGCGCCCGAGAAGCCCCGCCGGGCCACCGCTAGCGTGCGGTCACGTGGACGATGCGTGCACGCCTCGTGACCGGGGTACCGGCCGGACTCTCGACGCTCCGGCCGCGGCGCGACCGTGATGCGCCGGCGCGCGGTCCGGGTGCTGGCCGCGCTCGCGGTGACGCTCGTGACCCTCGGCCTCGCCACGCCCGCCGGCGCCCACACGACCAATGCTCCGCCCGCGTCCAACTACCACACCGTGGTGTCGGGCCTCGTTCCGGCACGCACCGGCGTGCAGGCGACGGCCGGTCCCGACGGCGAGCAGATCGAGGTGCGGGTCGGCGGCAACGCCCGCGTCGTCGTGCTCGGGTACCAGGAGGAGCCGTACCTGCGCATCGACCGGCGCGGCGTCTTCGAGAACGCCCACTCGCCGGCCGTGGCGCTCAATCGCACCCGCATCCCTTCCGGCCCGACGACCCGCCCGTCCGGTCGCGGGGTCCACTGGGTCCGTGTCGCCTCCTCACCGGTCGCTCGCTGGCACGACCACCGCGCGCACTGGATGGGTGGCGTCACGCCGACGGTCGTCGAGCGCGCACCCCACCGCACGCACCTGATCGAGCAGTGGCGCATCCCGGTGCGCGTCGACGGAAAGCGTGAGGCGATCGTCGGCCGCATCGTCTGGCAACCACCGCCGAACGCGTGGGTCTCCTACCTCCTCGCCCTCGGGTTCGCGTTGGCCGTCGCGCTGGCCATCCGCCTCGCCACGCGTCCCGCGCTCGTCGCGACGACGTTCCTGCTCGCGCTCGCCGAGCTCGTGCACCTCTGGGGCAGCTGGCCCTCCTCGAGCTCGTCGACGATCGGTCGCCTCGGCGGTAGCGCCTCGTCGATCGCGGCCATCGCCATGAACCTCTTCGCCGCGGTCTGGCTCTCGCGGCGTTCGGTCTGGAGCTCGGCCCCGCTCCTCGTGCTCGCCGGTCTGTTCGCGGTGGTCGCGGGCGGGCTCGCCGAGCTCCCGACGCTCTCGCACTCGTGGATCCCGTCCCGACTCGACCCGGCGACGGTGCGGGCGCTCGTCGCGTTCGCACTCGGTGCGGGCGCGGCCGTCGCGATCTTCGGCGCGCGACGGCTGCGCGCGGGGCGGGGCGTCCGGGCCGGATCCACGGCCGACGCGCCGGTGCCGTCGGGCTCGTAGAGTTCGGCCGTGGCCACGATCTTCACGCGGATCATCGAGGGCGAGCTGCCCGGCCGCTTCGTCTGGCGCGACGGCGACTGCGTCGCCTTCCTCTCCATCGCCCCGCTCCGCCCGGGGCACACCCTGGTCGTGCCGCGGGTCGAGCTGGACCACTGGATCGACCTCGAGCCGGAGCTCAACGCCCACCTCATGCGGGTCGCGCACACGATCGGCGCGGCGCAGATGGAGGCTTTCGACCCGACCCGGATCGGGCTCATCGTGGCCGGGCTCGAGGTGCCCCACGTCCACCTGCACGTCGTGCCGATCGACGCCGAGCGCGACCTCAGCTTCGCCAACGCCGATTCATCGCCGTCGGCCGAGTCGCTCGACGAGGCCGCGGTCCGCCTGCGGAACGCGCTGCAGCGGCGCGGCGCCACCGGCGTCAGCGACTGAAGCGTCCTTCCGGCCGGTAGCCTCCGCGGCGTGCGACTCGCGGGGGAGCTGGCTCTCGTCACCGGCTCCACGTCGGGCATCGGGGCGGCGATCGTCCGCCGATTCGCGACCGAGGGCGCCGCGGTGGTGGTCACCGGTCGGGACCCCGGCGCGCGGGGGCCG
Organism: uncultured Acidimicrobiia bacterium; assembly: GCA_963801105.1. Classification (GTDB taxonomy): domain Bacteria; phylum Actinomycetota; class Acidimicrobiia; order IMCC26256; family JAENVU01; genus JAENVU01. The sequence goes on along the minus strand of CAWDDH010000003.1, from coordinate 1,117,351 downwards.
TCGCCGCCGCGATCACCCGGACGGGAGGCGTCGCGCACGTGGCGCTCGCGGACCTCGGCGTCGAGGCGGAGTGCACCCGGCTCGTGGACTCCGCCGCCGAGCAGCTCGGGGGACTCACCGTCCTCGTGAACAACGCGGTCGCGAGCGCGGTCGACGATGCGGACGGCGCGGTGGCCGACCTGACCACCGACGCCTGGGAAGCCGCGCTCCGCGTGAACCTCTCGGCCCCGATGTGGTTGTGCCGCGCCGCGATCCCGCACCTCCGCGCGGCCGGGCACGGCGCGATCGTCAACATCTCGACGCGCCAGGCCGAACGCGCCAGCCGCGGGCTCGCGGCGTACATCGCGAGCAAGGCCGGTCTGAACGGCTTGACGCGAGCGATCGCGGTCGACGAAGCCGCCAACGGCATCCGGGCCAACACGATCAGCCCCGGCTACGTCCTGAACGACCGCCGCGACGCGACCCTCGACGTGGACCGGCGAACCCGGCTCGAAGACATGCATCTCACCCGGCTCGGCGAGGCGGACGACGTCGCGCACGCCGCGGTCTACCTCGCGAGCCGCGAGAGCGAGTTCCTCACGGGTGCCAACCTGCCGCTCGACGGTGGCGGGAGCATCGCTCGCGGCGCCGTGCTGGGCTGATGCACGACCGCGTCTCCGTCAGCGCGATCTCCTCGTTCGGCTGGCCGCTCGACCAGGACCTCGCCTTCTGGACCGATCGCTCGTCAGTGCGGCGGTCCCCACTCCGCGGGTGCCGCGCGCGGCTCGGGTTCGAGGACGCGACCCTCGGCCCGTGCGACGGCCTCCCAGTAGAACTCGGGGAAGGGCACCACCAGCCCCTCCTCGACGAGGAGCTGGACCGCCCAGGCACGCGCGACCACGAGGTCCCGGGCCGCGTCGACGATCCGCTGCTCGACGATCTTGGCCTTCCCGCGCCGGGCCGAGACCCGCACGCAGCCCACCAGGTCGTCGTCGATCGTCGCCTCCCGGTCGTACGCGATGTGGAGCTCGCGCACGACGACCGTGCGCCGACCCGCGCGCAGGTACTCACCCCAGCGTGGACCCGGCCCCGCGAAGATGTACTCGACGCGGAGTTCGTTCAGGATCCGCGCGACCGCGGCGTTGTTCAGGTGCCCCTGCCCGTCGATGTGCTCGGGGAGCAGCGTGACCGGCCGGACGAAGCGGTACCCGGTGGTGGCCTCGAGCGTCACGACCACATGAACGCGCCGCCGTCGGCCATGAACGTGTGGCCGGTCAGGTAGCGGCAGGCATCCGAGCAGAGGAACCACGCGAGCGGTCCGATGTCGGTCTCGGGGTCGCCCTGGCGCCCCATCGGGCAGTTCTCCACGAAGATGCGGTACCCCTCGGACCGCTTCGCGGCGTCGCCGTGATGGTCCGCGGCCGCGGGGGCGATGCAGTTGACGACGATGCCGTCGGGTGCCCACTCCCGCGCCGCGGTGCGGGTGAGCGCACGGATGGCCTCCTTCGACGCGTTGTAGGCCCCGAAGCCGCGACCGCCGGTGATGCCCATCGACGACGCAAAGTTCACGATCCGGCCCCACCCCTGGCCCGCCATGTGCGGATACACCGCCTGCATGGCCCAGAGGGTCCCCTTGACGCCGGAGTCGTAGAAGACGTCGACGTCCTCCTCGGTCACCGACGCCATCGGCGCCGTCGGTCGGAAGGTCTGCGCGTTGTTCACGATGCCGTCGACCCGACCGAACCGCTCGATCGTGGCGGCGACCATCGCGTCGATCTCGTCCCGCACCATGATGTTCGTGGCGACCCCGAGCACCTCGACGCCGAGACCTTCGAGCTCGGCGGTGGCCGCGGCGCGCAGCTCGTCGTTCCACTCGGCCACCACGACCCTGGCACCCCCGCGACCGACGTGACGGGCGATGCCGAGCCCGACGCCCCGGCCCGAGCCCGTCACGATGATCACGCGTCGGTCGACCTCGTGCATCCCGACCGTGTCCCGATCGACCATCGCGCCGTCCCCCGATCAGCCTGGTCGCTCAACCTAACCCGGGGGTACGGTCGGCCCCATGAACCCCATGCTCGCAGACCGCGTGGTGCTCGTCACCGGCGGTGGGAGCGGGATCGGTCGAGCGACCGCGCTCGAGGTCGCGGCGCGCGGCGGCGTGCCCGTGGTCCTGGACCGTGACGGTGACGGCGTCGACGAGACGCTGACCCTCGTCACCGACACGGGTGCCCGGGCCGTCGGCGCGGTCGGCGACGTCAGCGACGAGCCCGCGGTGGCGGCAGCCGTGGCGCGCGCCGTCGACGGGTACGGTCGTCTCGACGGTGTCGTCACGGCAGCCGGCATCTTCCACGGCCCGGATCTCCAACCGCTCGCGGAGGTCACCCTCGAGACGTTCGAGCACGTGCTCGCGGTGAACCTCACCGGCACGTTCCTCGCGATGAAGCACGCGCTCCCGTACCTGGTGCGCACCGAAGGCGATCCGCGCAGCAGCATCGTGACCATCGCGTCCACCGCCGGGCTCCGCGGTCACGGCTACGGATCGGGCTACACGGCGAGCAAGGGAGGAGTCGTCGCGCTCACCCGGCTCGCCGCGGTGCAGTACGGGCGGCACGGAGTGCGGGTGAACTGCATCTGCCCCGGCGCCGTCGACACGCCGATGACCGGCGGCGTCTGGGACACCCCCGAGTCGCGGGCCCGCATGAAACGCGACGTGCCGCTCGGCGTCGTGGCATCGGCGCCCGACATCGCGTCGGTCGCGGGCTTCCTCCTCTCGCCCGACGCGCACCACCTCACGGGCCAGGTGATGGCCGTCGACGGGGGTACCACCGCCACATGACCGCTCCGTGGTTCGGGCTCTTCCTCCCGCAGCTGCGCATGAGCTTCGAGACCGTGCTCGAGCGCACTCTCGCGGCCGAGGCGGCTGGCTTCGACTCGGTCTGGCTCATGGACCACCTGGTCGCGCCGATGGCGCGAGACGTGGACGTGTTCGAAGGGTGGACACTGGCCGCCGCGCTCGCGGCGCGCACCACCCGCATCCGGATCGGACACCTCGTCACGTGCGATCCGTTCCGGCACCCCGCGGTCCTCGCCAAGATGGCAGCGACCCTCGACGTGATCTCCCACGGCCGGCTCGAGCTCGGGATCGGTTGGGGCTCGGTGCCCGACGAGCTCTCGGCGTTCGGCATCGGCAGTGGACCGCCGACCGTGCGGGCGGCACGACTCGCCGAGACCCTCGAGATCCTCGATCGGATGTTCGCCGGCGACCCGTTCGATTTCGACGGCGAGCACTTCACGCTGAGGGGCGCGATCGGGCGGCCGCGTCCGGTGCAGCAGCCGCGCCCGCCGATCCATCTCGGCGGCGCGGGACCGAAGCTCACGATGCCGCTCGTGGCCGCGCGCGCCGACTGGTGGAACTGCCCGTCGTACGCGGTCGACCGACTCGACGAGCTGCTGCCCGCCGCGGGACACGCCCGCGTCTCGACCCAACACCCGGTCGCACTCGCGCGCACCGACGCCGAGCGCGCCGAGATCCTTGCCGTGGGCGGGCGACGATTCGGGGCGTGGGGCGGGCTCCTCGGCGGCACCGCACCCGAGGTGGCCGACGCGCTGAGCGCCGAGGCGGCGCGGGGCATCGAGGGATTCGTGGTCCAGCTCACCGATTTCGGACGACCCGAGACCATCGAGCACTTCATGACCGCGGTCGCGCCCGCCGCCGGAGGATGACCCGTCGCGTTCGGACACCGCCGGTCGGATCTGCGACCATGGGCGCCATGCGTCGCCGGTCTCAACTCGGAATTCTCGCCGTCGTGGTCCTCGCCGCCCTCCCGGCGTGCGGCTCCTCCTCGGGGTCGGCCGCGAAGAGCCCGGCCAAGGCGGCCAAGCTCCAGGGGCTCCAGCAGACCCCCCAGCCCGACGTCTCGACGCTCGCCCTCCCCGACGTCGCCACCGGCGAGAACCTCCCCTTCAAGGCTCAGCCGGGCCAGCTCCTGCTCGTGTACTTCGGCTACACCTCGTGCCCCGACATCTGCCCGGGCACGCTGGCCGGTATCAAGCTCGCACTGCACAAGATCGGGCCGGACGCGAGCAAGGTGCAGGTCGCGATGGCCACCGTGGACCCCGATCGCGACACCGGACCGGTGCTCACGCAGTACCTCTCCCTCTTCTTCAAGACGTCGCACGCGCTGCGCACCGAAGACCCGGCGCTCCTGAAGACGGTCACCGACGCGTTCGGTGTGCAGTACGAGGTCGCGAAGAACGCCAAGGGTGAGGTCGAGGTCGGGCACACCTCCCTCGTGTTCGCGGTCGACGAGAACGGCAAGATCGTCGACGCCTGGCCCTTCGGCATGAGCGAGAAGACGATCGCAGCCGACCTGGAGCTCCTCCTCGCCAAGGCAGGTTCGGCCGGCGCCTCGTCATGAGGCGGGGGTTCGCCGTGATCGCGCTGGGGGCGATGACGCTCCTCGCGGTGGGATGCTCCAGCAGCCCGACCGCCGGACCGATCCGGGTCCACGGCGCCTGGGCGCGCGAGACCGCGGAATCCCAGACCACCGCGGCGGTGTACTTCACCGTCGAGAACCCGGGTGGCGCCGACGTCACGATCACCTCCGCCGACGTGCCGGACGCGATCGCCGGCGGGACGATGCTGCACCGGATCGCGACGAAGGGCTCCGGCGCGCACGCGATCGTCGGCATGGTCGAGATGGGCGACGTGAAGGTCCCCGCGCACGGGCGCGTGACGTTCCGGCCGGGGTCGAACCACGTGATGCTGACGGGCCTGCGCGCCCCCTCGCACGCGGGCGAGCACTTCGACATCGTCCTGCACCGCAGCGATGGGCGGGCGGCGCGCGCAACGGTCACGGTCCGCGCCGTCTGACCCGCATCGAACGGCCGCGGCCGACGACCGGCGCCGGGCGCGCGACCTTGCGCGTCGCGAGGGACCGGGCGCGCGAGCCCGACTAGCGGCTCGGACGCGCGCCCGCGGTGCTGCTGCTCTGGTCGTCGGGGATCAACCCGTAGGTCCCGAAGCACATCTCGTCCTCGGTGCCCTCGGCGAACACGATGTACTTCGGCGCGCGGTTCGAATCGAGGCTGCGATCCCAGGTGCACTCCATCTTGAGCTTCTGGCCCTTCTCGACGTGGAGCGGCGTCTCGAGCTGGTAGTTCATCTGCCAGTCGAAGTTCCACGTCGGGATGTCCAGGAGGATCTTCTCCTGGGGGGTCCCCGGGTCCAGCGTCAGGCGGAAGCTGCGACCGAGGGTGTGCTCGTGGCCGAGCACACCGACGATCGTGCCGGACTCGGGCACCGAGTACATGCAGTCCGACGACGCGATGCCGTTCTGGAACCTTCCGGCCAGCTCCGCCTGGGTCTTGCCGCAGAGGCCGAGCAGACCACCCTCCACCGCGGAGCCGAACGGACCGTAGAGCTTCGCGTTGTCCGCGAGCGCGGCCGTCCGGTCGCACAGCGCCGCGGTCTCGCCGGGCATGCACGGGATCTCGACCGGCGCGATCGGGTTCACGACCCGGAGCTGGCGGACCTTCGCGGTGACGGGATCGAGCTGGAGCGAGATCGTGGTGCGGTCCGGGACCGGCGTCGTGTCGTAGTGGTAGTGGATCTGGTGGATGAGCACGTCGCCGGGCTGGAGCAGCACGCCGGAGTGCTCGGGGAAGATCGTCGGGTCCTGACCCGGCACCCATCCTGCGACGAGGCCCGACTGCCCGCTGAAGCCGCCGCCGCTGCCGCGCCGCGTGCTGACACCCTCCGGGCTCGAGTAGCAGCTCCAGCCGGGCTTGCCGTCCTGGCCGGACCGGGCCCGGCTCCGCGCCGCCTGCTCGGCGTTCTGGTGGAACACCTGGCTGTGGTGGATCTCGGTGCGCACGCCGGGCGTGACCTCGTAGCCGGTGAGGTACATGGGCTTGGTGAGGTGCGGGTCGAGCACGAAGCAGCGGTAGTCGTTCGGCACGCTGAGCGAGCCGGTGTAGGCCTCGGGCATCTTGAGCACGCGGTCGCGCCGGGGTGGGTCCGGCACCGGTCCCTTGGTCGCCTTGATCTTCCGGGACGCGGGGACGTCGATCGGCCCGCCCGCGCGGGCCCACTTCAGGATCGTGTTCAGGTCCTTCTGGTCCAGCTGCTTCGAGTGGGCCAGCGGGACGCCCTTGTTCGAGGCCGGCCAGGGCGGCATGTAGCGGGCCTCCACGACCGTGCCGATGCCGTCGGCCACCGTCTGCGCGTCCTGGACGGTGTCGAACTTCCAGTGGGCCGCGCCGACCTGACCGGACATGTGGCACGAGGCGCAGTTCGCCTCCATGACCGGGAGGACGGCCTTCTCGAACGACGGGCTGTTCCCCGAGCGCGGCGCAGACTTCGGCGGCGAGATCGACGCGGGGATGACGTGGTTCGAGGGGTCGAGCGCCACGAGCCTCATGGTGAGGTCGACGTCGTCACCGGTGCTCACGAGCCCGGCGATGCTGATCGGCCCGATGCCGAACGTCGACATCTTCACCTTGGTCGTGGCCGTCGCCTCGAGGCGCCCGTTGTGGACGACCGCGTCGACGGTCCAGGTCACGGCGGCCGGTGTGTCCCGCACGGTCAGCTGGCTCGGCAGGTCGAACTGGTAGTGCGTGCCGTCCTCGATTGAGGTCGGCAGGTCGCTCAGGTCGCCGACCGAGAGGTACGCGAGCGGGTGGTCGTGCGACTCGAGGTTGTCCTGACGCATCTTGGCGTCGCGCAGGTTGTTGTCGGAGTGGAGTTGCTCGACGTTGACCACGATCTGGCCCACGTGGCTGGCGCGCGGGTCGGTCGCGTTGATCGCGAAGTCGCCGGCGATGCCGTTGGTCGTGCCGTTGGCGCGGCTCGTCGAGTGGCCGAACAGCTTCTCGTCCACCCCGTAGGTCACCGACGACTGGGTCGGGTCGATCCGGTAGACGGTCTCGTCCGCGCCGGCGACGAGGTGCGGCGCCTCCGGCACGTTGTAGGAGATCACCTGGTACTTCGACGACGTGAGATCGCGGTACTGGGACCACACGAAGCCGCCGACGACGAGCGCCGCGATCAGCACGAAACCGCCGAGGAAGTAGGGCCACCGACGGCGGGACCTCGGGCTCTCGGGCGGCGGCGGGACCTCGTCGGTTCCCTCGATCGTCGCGGTCATGCGTTCGTTCCCCATCCCCCCGGACGTCACGCGGTGGCGCGACGCTACTCCGGGAACAATTTGCAGTGGCCGAGCAACAATACCGGGATCGGCCGTGGAGTTCCACCGTATGATCGCCGGTCGTGCGCGTCACGTCCTCCCGCCCCTCACGATGGCTGGTCGCGACGGTCCTCGCGTCGCGCCGCGCTGGCGGCCTGCTCGGGCGGGTCCGGCGCGACGGCCCGCCCCCGCACCCCCGCGACCCTGCAGATCACCGCGCCGCAGCCCAACGCCGTGACCGGGCCCGGACCTCGTCGTGCAGGTCGTCCTGCGCCACGCCCGCCTGGTCCAGGGAACCCAGGTCGGTGGGCGGGTCGATCCCCGTCGCGGGCACATCCACGTCAGCGTCGACGGCCGGGTGATCGCGATGATCAACCGTCCCCGCGTCCCGGTGACCGGGCTGAGCCCGGGAGAGCACACGATCCAGGCCGAGTTCGTGGCGTCCGACCACCTCCCCTTCGCCAACTCGGTGGACGCCGCGGTCTCCTTCACCGTCGGATGACCACCTGCCCGACCACCCTCACCGCGCGGGGCCCCGGGCTGGGGTCCACCGTGCTGCTCGCGATCGGCGCGGGCCTCCTCGCCGCCCGACCCGCGCTCGTCGCGGCCTCGGCCCACCCGGCGGTGTCGCTGCTCGTGCTGTTCGCGGTGCTGACCGTCGCCGGTCTCGCGCTGCCCGTCCCCCCGGGCACGGGCCGGGCCGTCGTGCGGCCCGCGTGGGCGGGGGCCGTCGGCATCCTCGGATTCGTGGTCGCGCGGCTGCTCGTCGTCGGCACTGCGCCGGGACCGCTCACCGCCTCCACGGTCGCCGCGGGGACCCTCGCGGCGGTGGCCGAGGAGATCTGGTTCCGCCGCCTGGCCTTCGGGCTGCTCGCGCCGGGAGGGCCGGTGCTGGCGGTCGCGGGGAGCGCGGCGCTCTTCGCCGCCGTGCACGTCCCGATCTACGGCTTCTGGGTCCTCCCGATCGACCTGGCGGCCGGCGCGGTGCTCGGCTGGCAGCGGCACGTCACCGGGTCCTGGGAGACCTCGGCCGTGACCCACGCGGTGGCCAACGTCCTGGTGCTGCTGTGACGCGCGGTCGAGCCGTCTCGACGGGGCTCGCCCTCGCCGTGCTGCTCGTGCTGGTCGTCGTGGCCGGTCGCGGACCCGGCGTCCGGCCGCTCTTCGACGGCTTCTCGCCCATCCCCGAATACCGGTTCGTCGCGCCGCCGCCCGCGTTCGAGGCCGGGAACCGACGACCCGAAGGGGTGCGCGTCCGCGTCGCACTCGGGGCGGCCGGCAGCGCGGCCCGCGGCTTCTCCACGCCGGACGGACAGGTGGTGATCACGCTCGGCCCGGGCGCCGTCGCCCCCCGTGCCGGCGACACGCATGTGCAGGTCGTCGTCACGCCGCGCGACGGAGCCCGACTCGCCACGCTCCCGGACGGGTTGCGCCCGAACGGCAACGACTACCGCATCGCGATGACGTACGAGCCGTCTGGCACCCCCGTGCGCGAGCTGGCCCGACCGGGCACGCTGCTCCTCGAGGTGCCCGAGATCAGCACGGGCGTGTTCCGCTCGGCGTCCGCGGACCCTTGGCAACCCGTCGACGCCCGACCGTTGCCGCCCCGCCAGGTCGTGCTGAGCATCAAGCTCGCCGCGGCCGGCGACTACCTCAGCGGGACGAGCCTGCCCGTCCTCCCCGGCCCGACCGGCGCCGCGGACCACTCGGTGCTGATCGGCGTGCTCGTCGGCATCGGGGCGTTGGCGCTCGTGCTCGTCGCGGTCCTGCTCGCCCGACGCCGGCGAACCACGCGCGGGGACTCCGACCTCGTGACCGAGGAGGTCTAGGTCCGCGGGAAGCCGAGGTCCGGACCCCGTCGGGCCGGATCGCCCCAGCGCGTCGTGACGACCTTCGCGCGCGTCGCGAAGTGCACGCCCTCGGGACCGTGGACGTGCGTGTCGCCGAAGAGACTCTGCTTCCACCCGCCGAAGGAGTAGTACGCCATCGGCACCGGGATGGGCACGTTCACCCCCACCATCCCCGCGTCGACCTCGTGCTCGAAGCGCCGGGCGGCGCCGCCGTCGCGCGTGAAGATGGCCGCGCCGTTCGCGTACGGGTTCTCCGAGACGAGGGCCGCGGCCTCGTCGTAGGTCTCGACCCGCACGACGCAGAGCACCGGGCCGAAGATCTCGTCGGTGTAGATCGACATCGCCGGCGTCACCCGATCGAACAGGCACGGGCCGAGGAAGAAGCCCGGCCCGGTCGCGAGGTCGCGACCGTCGACCACGAGGTCCGCCCCCGCCGCGACGCCGGCGTCGACGTACCCGAGCACCCGATCCCGGTGCGCTCCGGTCACGAGCGGACCCATCTCCGCCTCCACGTCGTCACCCGCGCCCACGCGCAGGGCGCGGGTGCGCTCTGCGATCGCGTCGACGAGCGCGTCGCCGACGTCGCCGACCGCGACCACGACCGAGATCGCCATGCAGCGCTCGCCCGCGGACCCGTACCCCGCGCTCACCGCCGCGTCGGCCGCCGCATCGACCTCCGCGTCGGGCAGCACGACCATGTGGTTCTTGGCGCCACCGAGGGCCTGGACCCGCTTGCCGTGGCGCGCCGCGGACTCGTACACGTACCCCGCGATCGGCGTCGAGCCCACGAAGCTGACCGCGCGGACCTCCGGGTGCGCGAGCAGCCCGTCGACCGCTTCCTTGTCGCCGTGGAGCACCGTGAACACGCCCGCCGGCAACCCGGCCTCGGCCCAACGCTCGGCAATCCAGTTCGACGCCGACGGGTCACGCTCGCTCGGCTTGAGCACGAACGCGTTCCCGCAGGCGATAGCGACCGGGAACATCCACATCGGGACCATCGCCGGGAAGTTGAACGGCGTGATACCTGCCATCACGCCGAGCGGCTGGCGGATCGAGTGGACGTCGGTCCCGGTCGAGACCGACTCGGAGTGGCCGCCCTTCAGGAGGTGCGGGATCCCGCACGAGAACTCGACGACCTCGAGCCCACGGGCGACCTCGCCCAGCGCGTCCGAGACGACCTTGCCGTGCTCCGCGCTGACGATGCGCGCCAGCTCGGTCTTGCGCTGCTCGAGCAGCTCCCGGAACGCGAAGAGCACCGCCACGCGCCGGCCGATCGGCGTCTCGGCCCACCCGCGCGCCAGCGCGTGCTGCGCCCGCGACGGCGGCCGCGATCTCGTCGGGGCCCGCCAGCGCGACCGTGCGCGCGACCTCGCCGGTGGAGGGGTCGAAGACGTCGGCCGTCCGCGCCGGGACGCCGTCCCACGGCTTGCCATCGATCCAGTGCTGGACGGTACCCACGGCGCCGCTACAGCCCCAGCCGGCGACGGCGGCGCGCACCGAGCCAGGTGCCGAGCGCCATCACGCCGACGCTGCCGAAGAGGATCATCGACGCGAGCACGTTGATCTGTGGAGGCGTCCCGACCCGCGACTGACCGAAGATGCGGACGGGGAAGGTCTGCGTACTCGGGCCGGAGACGAAGTACGTGATGATGAAGTCGTCGATCGACAATGCGAACGACAGCATGAACGCGGCGAAGATTCCCGGCGTGATGAGCGGCAGCGTCACCTTCAGGAACGTCCGGGTCGGTGTCGCACCGAGGTCCATCGCCGCGTCCTCGAGGGTCCAGTCGAACCCGCGGATGCGGGCCTTGACCGTGAGCGCGACGTAACTGATGCAGAACATGATGTGCGCGATCAGGATCGTCGAGAACCCGAGTTGGAACTGGTGGTTCCCGGTAACGAGGTGCGGCTCGAGGAACAGGGTGAGGAGTGACGCGCCGAGCACGATCTCGGGCGTGGTCAGCGGCAGCACGTTGAGGAAGTTGATCGATCCGGACCCGCGGAACCGGTACCGCACGATCGCGATCGCCATGAAGGTGCCGAGCACCGTCGCGACCGCCGACGCGATGAGCGCGATCCGCAGGCTGAGAAGCAATGCGCTCACCAGGGGCGAGGCGTTCAGGGGCGGGGTCGGGTGCAGCCAGTTGTCGAGCGTGAAGCCCTGCCACACCGCGTTGAACTTCCCCTTCGGCTCGTTGAAGCTGAACGCCACGATGACGAAGATCGGGAGGAACAGGTAGAGCAGCGAGGCCGCGGCCGCGAGGTTCACGAGGATCTTGCCGACCCGGCCGCCCGGTGAGGTCACCGTGCCCATGGCGTCGCTGCGCTTCTCCGACTGCTGCATCAGCGCCGTCATCGCGGCGTCCTCACCGGGGCGGTCATGCGAGGTCCTCGGTACCGAGCACGCGGGCGTAGACGATGACGATCGCCATCACGATGGCCATGAAGACGAACGAGAGCGCAGCGGCGACGGGATAGTCGACCTGGACGAGGAACTGGTTCTGCACCACGTTCCCGATCATCGAGGTGCGCGAGTTTCCGAGGTAGTACGCGTTCACGAAGTCGCCGGCCGCGGGGATGAACACGAGCAGGCTGCCCGCGAACACGCCGGGGAGCGACAGCGGGAAGACCACCTTGCGGAACGCCCGCCACGTGTTGGAGTAGAGGTCGCGCGCCGCGTCGACCAGACGCGGATCGATCTTCTCGAGCGCGACATAGAGCGGGAGCACCATGAAGGGCAGGAAGTTGTAGGTCAAGCCGCCGATCACCGCGGCCGGCGTGCGCAACAACGTGTCGCCCGGGCCGAAGATGCCGATGTCGCGCAGGAACCCCACCACCGTCCCCTGGTCGCCGAGAATCGTCTTCCACGCCAGTGTGCGGATGAGGAAGTTCGTGAAGAACGGGACCACGACGAGCCCGAGCAGCAGGTTCCGCCATCGACCGCCTCGGAACGCGATCACGTACGCCAGGGGGTAGGCGATGAGCAGCGCCAGCAGCGTGGCGAGCGCGGCGTACACGAACGAGCGCACGAACTGGCTGCCGTAGCTCGAGAAGGCGCTGTTGAAGTTCTCCCAGTGCCACCCGAACACCGGATCGGCGAACCGACTCGGGCTCTCGGACAATGCCATCCGCCCGAGCGTGTAGAGCGGGAAGAAGAAGAACACGACGAGGAAGAGCATCCCCGGCCCCAGCAGCAACCACGGTGCCCACCGGGCGCGCTTGCGCCCCTCGTCGTCGCGCTCCACCGATCAGGTACCCGTGATCTCGCGCGAAGCGCTTGTCGAACTCCTGCTCTTCCTTCGAGGTCAACGGCCCGAAGATCGACAGGCCCGCGAGGAACTCGTCGGTGGGGACGACCAGGGGATCATCGACCAACTTGGCCGCGTCCCCGCCGAGCTTGGTGAGCTCCTCGGCCACACCGTCGACGGGCGAGATGTACTGGATCTCCGCCGTGAGCACCGCCGCGTTCTTCGGGTCGTAGAAGAAGTTGATGAAGTCGGTGGCGAGCCCGGCCTTGTCGGTGGTCATGGGCAGCATGAAGTTGTCGGACCAGAGCGTGCCCCCGGACTCGGGCACCGCGAACTTCACGCTCGGGTTGTCCTTGGCGATCTGCGCCACGTCACCCGACCACGCGAACGCGGCCGCGAGGTTGCCGCTGCCGAGGTCGTTCACGTACTCGTTCCCGTTCGTGCCGTCGATCTGGCCGTCTTGGAGGGCCTTCTGGATCCGGTCGAACGAAGGCTGTGCGTCGGCGTAGGTGGGGACGGTGATGTCCTTGCCGTCCGCCATCATGAAGAGCCCGACCGTGTCGCGCATCTCGCTCAGGATGGTCTTGGTCCCCTGGACCGCGAGGAAGTCGTCGATGGTGTTGACCTCCTTGCCGCCCGTGCTGTCGAGGTTGTAGGCGATGCCGGCGACGCCGCTCGCCCATGGCGCGCTGGACTTGCGCTCGGGGTCGAAGGCGGGGTGGCGCAGCGCGGCCCGCAGGTTGGTCTTGTTGGGGAAGTCCTTGACCACGAGGGGCTGGGTCCACTTCACCTGGTTGATCATTCGGTTGGCCATCCAGTCCGTGAGGACGAAGGCGTCGGAGCCGATGCTCTGGTCCCGGGAGAGGTTCGGCCGGACCTTGGCGAAGTACTCGTTGTTGTCGTTGATGTCCTCGTTGTAGGTGAGCTTGATCCCGGTGTCCTTGGTGAAGTCCTTCTTGGACTGCGCGCTGATGTACGCCGTCCAGTTCGAGATCGTCACCGACTTGTCGCTGCCGCCGCCCGCCGTGGATCCGGAGGACCCGCAGGCAGCGAGTACCGCCGGCGCCACCGCGGCGCCGGCGAACATGACGCCCGCGCGACCGAGGAACCGGCGGCGGGACATCGCAGCTCGCGCCATGCGCACCGCCTCGGCTCTCATGAATGCTTCGTGCTCGGTCATCGTGCCTCCCCTTGCATAGTGGTCACTCGGTCAGTTGGTGCGCGTCGCCAGAGATGGACTTCTCGGTGCGGCGGAGCAACCGCCCGCCATCGTGGTCCCAGATCACCCGCACGTCGTCGCCGGGCCGCAGCAGCGGCAGCTGCTCCTCGGGCCCCACGTGGGCAACGAGCGGACTGCCGTCGGCGGCGCGGAGCTCGAAGCGGATCAGAGGTCCCTGGAACACCAGATCCACGACCTCGGCGCCGATGCCGTCGTCGCCGTCGACCTTCACGTGCATGCGCTCGGGTCGAATCATGAACGTCGCCGGATCACCCGGCGCGAGGCCGTCGACGGCCGAGCCGCTGACCGTCGAGCCGTCACCCAACCGCGCGACCGCCCCGCCGTTCACGGCCGATTCGACGACCGCCGGCATGAGGTTGGCCATCCCGATGAATCCGGCGACGAACTCCGACGCCGGCTCGTGGTAGATCTGCTCCGGCGTGCCGATCTGCTCGACCCGCCCGTCTGACATCACCGCGATCCGGTCGCTCATGGTGAGCGCCTCCTCCTGATCGTGAGTGACGAAGACGAAGGTGATCCCCACCTCGCGCTGAATGCGCTTGAGTTCGAGCTGCATCGCCTGGCGGAGCTTGAGGTCCAGGGCGCCGAGCGGCTCGTCGAGCAGGAGCGCGCTGGGGAAGTTCACGAGCGCCCGAGCGAGCGCGATCCGCTGCTGCTGGCCGCCCGAGAGCTGCGCCGGCTTGCGATTGCCGAAGTCGGCGAGGCGGACCACGCCGAGCATCTCGTCGACCCGGCCTGCGATCTCGGCCTTGGGCACCTTCTTGGCCTGGAGCCCGAAGGCCACGTTGGCCGAGACGGTGAGGTGCGGGAACAGCGCGTACTGCTGGAACACCGTGTTGACGTTGCGCTTGTAAGGCGGGACGCGAGAGACGTCCTCACCTTCGAGGCGGATCGCCCCCGCGGTCGGCTGCTCGAATCCGGCGATCATCCGCAGCGTCGTGGTCTTGCCACACCCGGAGGGCCCGAGCATCGAGAAGAACTCACCCCGGCGGATGTCGAAGTGCGCATTGTCGACGGCCACGAAATCACCGAATCGCTTGGTGACACGCTCGATGCCGATGACCGTCTCATCGCTCACGCGGTGCCGCACCTCCCACAAGGGTCGCCGGAGTCTCACGGATCTGCACCGTCGACGCAAGATCCATTCATGGCGGATTCCGTCATCAAATCGACGGATTTCCACGGATTCCCTTGCGTACCTGCGGGTGCGGGACGCAATATCGTTGTCAGCCAGGCAGGCATCCGACGAGGAGCGACGCAATGCCGAACCAGAACCACATCGCGGGCGCGTGGGTCCCGGCGGCCTCCGGGCGGACCGAGGAGGTCCGCAACCCGGCGACCGGCGAGGTGATCGCCGAGGTCCCCGCGTCCGACGCGGTCGACGTCGACACCGCCGTCGCCGCGGCCAAGGACGCGTTCGGGGCCTGGCGGACGCTCACGCCCCGGGCCCGCAGCGAGGCGCTGCACGGGGTCGCCGACGCGATCTCCGCCGACCTCGAGAACATCAAGCGCATCGAGATGGAGAACTGCGGCAAGCCCGCCGGGATGATCGAGTTCGAGATGGATCTCACCCTCGACAACTGGCGCTTCTTCGCCGCCGGCGCCCGGTTCCTCGAAGGGCGTGCCGCCGGCGAGTACATCGAGGAGCACACCTCGTACCTCCGCCGGGACCCGCTGGGGGTCGTCGGGTCGATCGCTCCCTGGAACTACCCGATCAACATGGCCACCTGGAAGCTCGGTCCCGCGCTCGCAGCCGGGAACACCGTGGTGCTCAAGCCGTCCGAGCTGACCCCGATGACGGCGTTGCGCCTCGCCGAGATCACCGCCGACATCCTCCCGCCCGGCGTGCTCAACGTGGTGACCGGCGACGGGAAGAGCGCCGGCGACGCGCTGGTCCGTCACCCGGACGTCGCAATGGTGTCACTGACCGGCAGCGTCGAGACCGGCAAGGTCATCGCGCGGACCGCGGCCGAGACCCTGAAGCGCGTCCACCTCGAGCTCGGAGGCAAGGCGCCGGTGATCATCTTCGACGACGCCGATGTCGAGGCCGCGGTCGCCTGTCTCACCGAGATGGCGTACTACAACTCGGGGCAGGACTGCACCGCGCCGTGCCGGCTCGTCGCCGGTCCCAAGGTCTTCGACGACCTCGTGAGCGGGCTCACCGAGTCGGTCGGCCAGATCGTCACCGGTGACCCCTTCGCCGAGGACACCGCGATGGGTCCGGTCATCTCCGCCAGGCAGCTCGAGCGCGTGGGCGGGATGGTCGGACGCGCGCAGGAGGCCGGGGCCGAGGTGACCGTCGGGGGGACGACGCTCGATCGCCCCGGGTACTTCTACGCCCCGTCGGTCGTCGTCAACCCGGCCCAGGACTCCGAGATCGTGCAGCGCGAGGTCTTCGGTCCCGTCGTGACCGTGCAGCGGTTCGCCGACGACGACGAGGCGCTCGCGTGGGCGAACGACGTCGACTACGGACTCTCGGCCAGCGTGTGGACCACCGACGTCGGCGCGCGCGATGCGGATGACGGCCGCGCTCGACTTCGGCTGCGTCTGGGTGAACGACCACATCCCGATCACCTCCGAGATGCCCCACGGCGGCTTCAAGCAGTCCGGCTACGGCAAGGACATGTCGATCTACGCGATCGAGGCCTACACCGAGCTCAAGCACGTCATGATCAAGCACTGAGATGCACAGCGATGATCAGGCACCGAGATGCACATGACCACGCACCGAGATCCACTCCGATGATCGAACCCCGAGGTGCCCAGCCATGAGTGACGCCCTGACCGCCCGCGCCGGCACGATCGCCGACGCGGAGAACGAGATCCTCTGGACCCGCACGCCCGGATCCAAGGCGCTCTACGAGCGCGCCGTGCGCCACATGCCCATGGGGGTCGGCTCGTCGTTCCAGGCGTGGGACCCGTACCCGGTCTATCTCCGCGAGGGGAAGGGCAGCGGGGTCGTCGACGTCGACGGCAACGAGTACCTGGACTTCCACAACGGCTTCGGCTGCATGGTCGTCGGACACGCGCACCCCAAGGTCGCCGAGGCGATCGAACGCGCCGCCCGGACGGGCACGCACTTCGCGGCGCCGACCGAGACGACGGTCCGTTTCGCCGAGGTGCTGTGCGAGCGCTTCGGCGCCGAGTCCGTCCGCTTCATCAACTCCGGCACCGAGGCGACGATGAGCGCCATCCGCGTCGCCGCGCGCGGCGACCGGACGCGAGCACATCGTCAAGGTCGAGGGCTCCTACCACGGCCACCACGACCCCGTGATGTTCTCGGTGGTGCCCGGCTCGGACCTCATCGGCGGCCGTGACGCGCCGTCGACCACGCCGATGTCGACCGGTATCCCGAAGGTGATGTCCGAGTACACCCACGTCGTTCCGTTCAACGACCTCGCGGTCCTCCGCGAGCTGCTCGACGAGCGTGGCGACGAGATCGCCTGCCTCATCCTCGAGCCGGTGATGATGAACATCGGGATCTGCCAACCCGAGCCCGGCTACCTCCAGGCGCTCAAGGACCTGCTGCACCAGCACGGCGCGCTGCTGATCTTCGACGAGGTCAAGAGCGGCGCCACCGTCGCGTACGGCGGCGCCGCGGAGCGCTACGGCGTCCAACCCGACCTCGCGTGCTGGGCCAAGGCGATCTGCGGTGGCACCCCTGGAGCCGCGTTCGGTGGCCGGGCCGACGTCATGGCCGCGATCGACTCCGGTGCCGCGCAGCAGGGGACGTTCAACGGCAACCCGCTCGTCGCCGCGGCCGGCATCGCCACGCTGACCGAGGTGCTGACCCACGACGCGTACGACTACCTCGGGTCGATCGGCACGAGGCTGGCGAACGGCTGCGCGAAGGCAATGGACGAGCACGGGATCCCGGGCCACGCGGTGGACCTCGGTGCCAAGGGCTGCGTCTCGTACCGGCCCACCCCGCTCCGCAACTACCGCGACTTCCTCGAGACCCGGCCCGAGCTCTACCTCGCGTCCTACCCCTGGGCGATGAACCGGGGCATCTTCATGACGCCGGGCGACGAGGAGCAATGGACCCTGTCGGTCCAGCACACCGACGCCGACATCGACCGCTACGTGGACCAGTTCGCCGAGTTCTGCGCCGCACTCGCCGCGGGCTGAGCCCGCCGTCGCCGTCCGCGCGGCGGTGCCCGACCCGTAGCATCCGGCCCGGTGAGGACGGCATGAGCAACGACGAGTGGGTACGGCGCGACGCGGACGTGGTGTGGCACGGGTTCACCCAGATGGACTCCTACGCCGACAACGCGCCGATCGTCGTCGACCGCACCGACGGCCGCTACGTGATCGACACCGAGGGGCGCCGGTATCTCGACGCGATCTCGTCGCTGTGGGTCACGACCCTCGGGCACCGGGTCCCCGAGCTCGACGACGCGCTGGTCGCTCAACTCGCCCGGGGCGCACACACGACGCTGCTCGGCAACGGCAACACCGTGGTCGTCGAGCTCTCCGAGGCGCTCGCACGCGTGGTGCCGGTGGACGATCCGCACTTCCTGTATGCCTCCGACGGAGCGAGCGCGGTCGAACAGGCGCTCAAGATCGCGTTCCAGTACTGGGTGAACCGCGGGGTGGAGGGCCGCACGACGTTCCTCGGCTTCGGCGGCGCGTACCACGGCGACACGATCGGGGCGCTCTCGCTCGGCGGTGGCGGCTTCGGCACGAGCATCTTCGACCCGCTCCGGTTCCCCGTGCTGCGCGCGCCCGGGTTCGACGACCCGGAGTGCTTCACGCGTGCGTGCGCCCTGGTCGCCGAGCACGCGTCCGAGCTCGCGGCGGTGATCGTCGAGCCCCTGGTCCAGGGCGCCGGCGGGATGCAGCTCTGCGCGCCCGAGGACCTGAGGCAGCTCGCGGCCTCGTGTGCCGAGCACGACGTGCTGCTGATCTGCGACGAGATCGCCACCGGGTTCGGTCGCACCGGCACGCTCTTCGCGAGCGAGGCCGCCGGCATCCGGCCGGATCTCCTCTGCCTCGGGAAGGGCATGACCGCGGGCTACCTGCCGATGTCGGCCACGGCCGCGAGCCGCCGCGTCTTCGACGCCTTCCTCGGCCCCGACCTGTCGGAGCGGACGCTGTACCACGGCCATTCCTACAGCGGGAACGCGCTCGCCGCCGCGGTCGCGCTCCGCCACCTGGAGCTACTCGACGCGTGGGACGTGCTCGCGAACGTGCGCGAGCGGTCCGCAGAGTTGTCCGACCTGCTCGACGACCGGGTCGCACCGCTCCCCCAGGTCCGCGAGACGCGGGTGCGCGGGCTCATGAGCGGCATCGACCTCGCGCCGCCGCGCGACGGCCTGCGGTGGGGACGGCGCGCCAGTGCCGGCGCCGTCGAACGGGGTGTGCTGGTGCGGCCGATCGGCGACACCGTGATCCTGATGCCGCCGCTGACGGTCACCTCCGAGGAGCTGCACACGACCGTCCGGGCGCTCCACGAGTCCATCGCCGAGCTCGGCGACGCGTGAGGCGGCCCCGGTGAGCTGGTCGGACTGGACCGCGGCCACGACCGAGCAGATCCGTGCCGGTGGGCGCTGGCGCGCGCCGCGCGACCTCGACGCGTCCGGGGTCGAGGGCGCGCTCGCCCCCGACGGGCGGCGGGTCGTCCACTTCGCGTCGAATGACTATCTCGGCCTGACCCGCCACCCCGCGGTCGTCGCCGCCGCCCATGACGCGCTCGACCGCTGGGGTGCCGGGGCCGGCTCGGCCCGGCTCATCGTCGGCAGCCGCCCGGTCCACACGGAGTTGGAGGCGGCCCTCGCCGACTGGAAACGGGCCGAGTCCGCGGTCCTCTTCCCCACCGGCTTCGCGGCGAACCTCGGGGTGATCACCACGTTCGCGGACGAGGACGTCCTGGTCTGCTCGGACGAGCTCAACCACGCGTCGATCATCGACGGCACCCGCCTCGCGCCGGCCGAGGTCGCGGTGTATCCCCACCGTGACCTCGACGCGCTGGAGGCGCTGATCACCGGGCGCGCCGCGGGCCGGCGGGTCCTCGTCGTGAGCGACACCGTCTTCTCGATGGACGGCGATCTCGCCGACACCGATGCGCTGCTCGACCTCGTCGCCCGGCACCGCGCGCTGCTCGTGGTCGACGAGGCCCACGCGGTCCTCGGACCGGATCCGGAGGTCCCCGCCGGCGCCGACGTGCTACGCGTCGGCACACTCTCCAAGACCCTCGGTGCGCTCGGCGGCTTCGTGGCCGGACCGCGGCGGCTCACGGACCTCGTCGTCAACCGGGCCCGCTCCGGGATCTTCACCACGGCACCGACGCCCGCGGACACCGCGGCGGCCGGTGCTGCGTTGGCGGTGCTCCGGAGCGCGGAGGGCGACGCCCTGCGCGCCCGGCTTCGGACCAACATCGACCAGGTCCGCGAGGGCCATCCCTCGCCCATCGTGCCGATCGTGTGCGGCGAGGCGACGCACGCCCTCGACGCCGCCGCCCGCCTGCTCGACCGCGGCATCCTCGTGCCCGCCATCCGCCCGCCCACGGTCCCGGCCGGGACGAGCCGGCTGCGCATCGCGCTGTCGGCCGCGCACACGATCGAGCACACCCGCCGCCTCCGTGCGGCGCTCGACGAGCTGGGCCTGCGATGACCGCCGTGCTCGTCACCGGGACCGCCACCGAGGTGGGCAAGACCTGGATCACGGTCCGGCTCGTCGCCGCCCTGCGCACCCGGGGCATGACCGTCCGGGCCCGCAAGCCTGCGCAGTCGTTCACACCGGCGGAGCTCGGCACGACCGACGCGGAGCTGCTCGCACACGCGACCGGCGAGCCACCCGAGTCCGTCTGCCCGCCCGACCGCTGGTATCCCGAGCCCATGGCCCCGCCGATGGCGGCCGAGGTGCTCGGCCGGCCTTCGTTCACGATCGCGGACCTCGTCCGGGCGACGGACGTCGACCCCGCGGCGCTCACGCTCGTCGAGGGCGCCGGCGGACCGCTCTCACCCCTCGCCGCCGACGGTCACGTCGTGGACCTCGCCCGCGCGCTCGGCATCGGGCTCGCGGTCCTCGTCGCCGACGCCGGGCTCGGCACGGTGAACGCGGTCCGGGTGAGCGTGGCCGCGCTGGCCGGGCTCGAGACGCTGGTGGTGCTCAACCGCTACGACCCGACGGACCGGCTGCACCGGCTCAACGCCGAGCGGCTGCGGGCCGACGGCTTCGTCACGCTCACCGACATCGACGAGCTGGCCACCCGACTGCTCATGCGGGTTCCGTCGCCATAGTCATCAACGACTGCTGATTTCGTCGTATATTGGCCGATCATCGACGGAATCCCTTGAACTCTGCGACCGGATCGGGCAGACTGGAAGCGGTATGCCCTCCCGGAACCCCGATGCGACCCGCACCGCCGTGACGATCGACGCCACGGACAAGGCGCTCGTCGAGCTGCTCCAGGAGGACGGCCGCCTGCCGTACACGAAGCTCGCGGCCGCGGTCGGCCTCTCGGAGGCGGCCGTGCGTCAGCGTGTGCAGCGGCTCATCGAGTCGGGCGTCGTCCAGATCGTCGCGGTCACCGACCCGATGACTCTCGGGTTCCGTCGCACCGCGATGATCGGCTTGAAGGTCGAGGGCGACCTCCGCGCGGTCGCGAACGACCTCGCCGCGCTCACCGAGATCAGCTACGTCGTCGTGGTGAGCGGCTCGTTCGACCTGCTCGCGGAGATCGTCTGCGAGGACGACGAGCACCTGCTCGCCCTCCTCAACGACAAGATCCGCTCCATCGGCGGCGTGCGCAGCACCGAGACGTTCACCTACCTCCGACTGTTCAAGCAGACCTATGCCTGGGGAACGAGATGACCCATACCGAGTACGACATCGACGACCTGAACCGCAAGGCGCGCGAGCACCTCTGGATGCACTTCACCCGACTGGGCTCCTATGCGACGAAGGAGATCCCGATCATCGCCCGAGGAGAGGGGTGCTACCTCTGGGACCTGCACGACAAGCGCTACCTCGACTCCCTCTCCGGTCTGTTCACCGTGCAGCTCGGTCACGGCCGCCACGACCTCGCCCAGGCCGGCGCCGCGCAGGCCGAGACGCTCGAGTACTTCCCGATCTGGAGCTACGGTCACCCGCCCGCGATCGAGCTGGCCGCCCGGCTCGCCGAGCTCGCGCCCGGCGACCTGAACCGCGTCTTCTTCACGACGGGCGGTTCCGAGGCGGTGGAAACCGCCTGGAAGCTCGCGCGGCAGTATTTCCGCGCCAAGGGCGAGGGGCAGCGGTACAAGGTGATCGCGCGCGACACCGCGTACCACGGCACCACGCTCGGAGCCCTGGCGATCACCGGCGTGCCGTCGCTGCGCACCCCCTTCGAACCCCTCACGCCGGGCGCGTCGCACGTGCCGAACACCAACCGGTACCGCCATCCGCTGGGCAAGGACGACGCCGCGTTCTGCGACTGGCTCCTGCAGGAGATGGAGAACCGCATCCTCTGGGAGGGTCCCGAGACGGTCGCGGCGATCTACCTCGAGCCGGTGCAGAACGCAGGCGGGTGCTTCGTGCCCCCGGAGGGCTACTTCCCCCGCGTCCGTGCCCTCTGCGACAAGTACGGCATCCTCATGGTCTCCGACGAGGTCATCTGCGCGTTCGGCCGCCTCGGCACGATGTTCGGCGCGCAACGCTACGGCTACCTCCCCGACATGATCACGTGCGCGAAGGGGCTGACGAGCGGGTACTCGCCGCTCGGCGCGGTGATCTGTCGCGACCACCTCGCCGAGCCCTTCCTCGAGGGCTCCTCCAGCTTCCTCCACGGCATCACCTTCGGCGGCCACCCGGTGAGCTGTGCGGTCGGGCTCCGCAACCTCGAGCTCTTCGACGAGGAGCACGTCCTCGAGCACGTCCAGGCCAACGAGGCCGGCTTCCGCGAGCGCATCGAGGGCCTCCGGGACATCCCGATCGTCGGTGACGTGCGCGGCGCCGGCTACTTCCTCGCGCTCGAGCTGGTCGCCGACCCGGAGACCGAGGCCCACTTCACCAAGGAGCAGGGCGAGGAGATCCTGCGCGGGATCCTCTCGCCCGCGTTCTTCGATGCCGGGCTCATCTGTCGCGCCGACGACCGGGGCGACCCCGTCGTGCAGCTGTCGCCACCGCTGATCGCGGGTGAGCAGCAGTTCGACGAGATCGAGTCGATCCTGCGCACCTGTCTCACCGCGGCGTCGAACCACCTGCCGCGGGCATGACCATCCCCACCGTCGGGATCCCCCGCGAGGTGAAAGACGGCGAGCACAGGGTCGCGATCACGCCCGACGGTGTCCACGAGCTCGTCGCCCACGAGGTGACGGTGCTCGTCGAGACGGGTGCCGGCGCGGACTCCGCCATCGGCGACGAGGAGTACCACGCGGCCGGCGCGGAGATCGTGGGCGAGGCGGACGACGTGTGGTCGCGCTCGGGCATGATCCTCAAGGTCAAAGAGCCCCAGGACTCCGAGTTCGCGCGGCTCCGGCCCGACCTCGTCCTGTTCACCTATCTCCACCTCGCGGCGTACCCGCGCGTCGCCGACGCGCTGCTCGTCCACGGCACGACCGGCATCGCCTACGAGACCGTGCAGGTGAACGGGACGCTGCCGCTCCTCGCGCCCATGAGCGAGGTCGCGGGCCGGATGGCCACACAGGTGGGTGCCCGGTTCCTCGAGCGCGAGCTCGGGGGGCGCGGCGTTCTGCTCGGCGGCGTCCCCGGCGTCCGGCCCGCACGCGTGGTCGTGCTCGGCGCCGGCAACGTCGGATGGAACAGCGCCTGGATCGCCCAGGGCATGGAGGCCGAGGTCCTGCTGCTCGACAAGAACCTCGACCGGCTGCGCTGGGTCGACCAGATCCACCAGGGCCGGATCGTCACCCTGGCGTCCAACCGCGGGGCGGTCGCCCGCGCGGTGGCCGACGCCGACCTCGTCATCGGCGCGGTCCTCGTCCCCGCCGGTCGCGCGCCGGTGGTCGTCACCGAGGACATGGTCCGGACGATGAAGCCCGGTGCGGTGATCGTCGACGTCGCGGTCGACCAGGGCGGGTGCATCGCCACCACCCACGAGACCACGCATGCGCACCCCGTCTACGAGGAGCACGGCGTGCTGCACTATGCGGTCAGCAACATGCCCGGTGCGGTCCCCTTCACGTCGACCTACGGACTCACCAACGCCACCCTGCCCTACGTGCTCCAGCTGGCGGTCCACGGGGTCGCCGGGGCCACCGCCGCCGATCCGGCGCTCGCACTCGGCGTGAACACCGTGAGCGGCCATCTCACCCACCCGATCGTGGCGGAAGCGCTCCACCGTCCGGTCGTGGACCTCGCCACGGCACTCGCCGCCTGACGACGGGGGAGCAGTCAGTCCGTGCCGCCGGCGCGGAGCTCCTCCCGCACGACCTCGACGTCGCGCGGTGCGTCGATCCCCAGGCGGACCTGGTCACCGCGCACCTCCAGGACGGTCACGGTGATCGAGTCCCCGATCATGATGCGTTCGTCGACGCGGCGGGTCAGGACGAGCATGCCGGCGGCTCCTTCCGTGGACCGGTGTATCGACGATCAGCCTAGGGGCGCTCGACCTCAGCCCAGCAGCCCGAGCGCCATCGCGCGCCCGAGGGCCTCGTTGCGATTGCGCGCCTCGAGCTTGCCGTAGATGTGCGCGAGATGGGTCTTCACCGTGGGCAGCGACACGAACAGGGACGACGCGATCTCCCGGTTCGAGCACCCCGACGCGAGGAGCCCGAGGACCTCGCGCTCGCGGGTCGTGAGCGTGCTCGGCTCGAAGTCCTCGTCGGGCACGTCACCGGCGACGAGCGCCGGGTCGATGAACCGCTCGCCGGCGAGCACCCGCGCGATCCCCGTGGCGAGCCCCTCCGGGTCGATCGCACGCGAGAGGAGTCCGTCGACGTCGAGCGCGAGGAGGTCCGCGAGCGTGTCGTGGGGCACCCGGTTGAGCAGCACGACGATCCGTGCGCCGGATGCCGACTCCCGGACCTGGCGGGCGAGATCATCGGTCGCGAGGTCGTTCACCGCGCCCGCGACGACGAGATCCGGTGCGTGGGCCACCACCGACTTGACGACGTCACGACCACTCGACTCCTCCGCCACGACCGTGTGTCCCGCGGCCTGCAGCACGGTGAGGAGCCCGACGCGGATCAGGGGGACCACGTCGGCGACGACGACGGTCGGCATGGCGGTCACGCTACCGGCCGTGCTCCGGGGCGGTCGGGACGCCGACCGCCCGCGTCACGCGACGGTCGGCGTCCAGCGCACGGGCAGGGTGGCCGGGCCCCAGATGCCGAAGGTCTCGGGCTTCCAGGTCACCGGTCCCGCGAGCGCGAGATCCGGGAAGCGGGTCGCGATCAGTGCGAGGGCCTCCTGCAGCTCGCCGCGCGCGAGGTGCGCACCCAGGCAGTAGTGGATGCCCGAGCCGAAGGTGAGGTGGGGCACCGTCGACTCGCGCGTGATGTCGAAGGTCTCCGGATCCGGGAAGGGATCGGGATCGCGGTTGCCCCCCGCGAGCGAGAGGAATACCAGCGTTCCCTTCGGGAACACGACGTCGCGGTACTGGATCGCCTCGGACGCGACGCGCGCGGTGCCCTGGACTGCACCGAGGTAACGCATCGTCTCGTCGACGGCGCGCGGAGCCAGCGAAGGATCCGCGACGAGGCGCTCCCACTGCTCTGGGTGCGCACCGAGGAGCGCGATGCTGCAGGCGAGCTGGTTGCGGGTCGTGTCCGTGCCCGCCATGAGGACCGCCTCCGCGAGCATCACGAGCTCGTCGGTCGAGAGGCGGTCGCCCTGCTCCTCGACCGCGATCAGCGCGCTCAACAGGTCCTCCCGCGGGTGCACGCGGTGGTCGTCCACGAGCGCGCGTACGTACTCCTCGAGCTCCTCGCCCGCCTGCTGGATCGCGGGGAGGTCCTCGGCGAGGTTCTGGTTGAAGATCCGGAAGATCTCCGTCGCCCAGTGCGAGAACCGCTGCCAGTCGGCACGGGGCGCGCCGAGCAGCTCGCAGATGATCGGGATCGGGTAGGGCTCGCAGACGTCGGCCACGAAGTCGCACTCACCACGCGGCGCCACGGCCTCGAGCAGCTCCCCGATCACCTCGGCCATGAACGGCCGGAGCCGGTTCGCGGCCGCGGGCGTGAAGGCCGGCGCGACCAGGCGGCGCAACCGGGCGTGCTCATCGCCCTCCATCGAGAGGATCGACGGGCGGCGCTCCTCCATCGTCGTGTCCGTGAGGCCCTGCATCCGGGGGAGCAACGACAACGCGGAGTGGAAGCGACGGTCCCGCAGGATCGCCACGATGTCCGCGTGGCGGGTGACCGCGAAGCCGAGCGGGCTCCGGGCGAGCCAGTGCTCCGACCGGACCCTTGCCGCGAGGGCCAGGCGTTCGGTCCGGTCCAGCCCCTCGGGCTCGTAGACCGGCAGCTCCATCTCCTGCACCGAGATCGCGACCATGCGTCCGTCCTTCTCCGCGGGTGGGTCGCCAGGGACTTGAACCCTGAACCTGCGGGTTAAAAGCCCGATGCTCTGCCAGTTGAGCTAGCGACCCCGACCGGGCACGATACCGCCGCCGGTCCGGGGGCCCGCCGCTGGTGGGTCAGAGCTCGGCGAGCGGGCGGCGATCCTCGATCCGGGGCTGGCGCCCGGTCCGCAGGGGTGCGAGCGGAGCGTCGACGAGGAGCGTCCGCTCCACGTACGCGCCGAGCTCGGCGACGGCGTCCTTCCAGCCGAGGAAGCGGTTGTCCGCCACGATCGCCTGCTCGAAGTTCGCCCAGGTCGTCCAGTGAGGGATCGCCCAGACCAGCACGGCCTCGGACTCGGAGCGCATCGCGGTCGTGAACGCCCCGACCACCGAGAGGCCATGCTCCTCGTAGAGGTCGGCCCCCTCGTGCGCGACGGCGTTCAGATACTCGCCCGCCTGTCCGGGTCCGACGCTGACGATCTCGTGGGCGTAGAGCGCACCACCCGTCGCGTCGACGCAGAGCTCGTCGATCGTCGGGCTCCACACCGCGGGCACGAGGATCCGGTCCACGCCACCCCGGCGGAGGTCCGCGGCGACGCTCCACCACTCCGCGAGCGACGGGTCCTGGGTCCGCCCGCCGGAGAACTCGTGCTCGAAGTTGGCGACGAGCCCGTCCCAGCCGTCGAGCTCCCAGATGTTGACCACCTCCGGCCAGCGCCCGGTCGAGCCGACCGTCGCCCAGACGCCGAAGCAGAGCTGGTCACGCTCCTCACGCGCGATCGGACACCAGTTCGCGGTCATGTGGTGCATGTAGCGGTTGCGGTTCGGACCGACGATGTCGATCAGCTCGTGGATGTAGACCTTGTGGTTCTCCACCCTCACCGTCCTCCGAAGCTCGGGTCCCGCTTCTCGCGCATGGCGGCGATGCCCTCACGGAAGTCGGGACTGCGCGACGACAGCTCCAGCGCGAGCGCCTCCGCCGCGAGCTGCTCCTCGAGCCCGGCGTCGCGACTGCGGTGCAGGAGGTCCTTGGTGAGGCCGAGCGCGACGGTCGGTCCCTTCGCCAGTGCGGCGACGACCGCGTCCGCCTCCCGGTCGACCTGCTTGGCCGACACCGCGCGGTGGATTGCGCCCCAGTCGGCGGCCTCGCTCCCCGCGAGCACCCGGCCGAGGAGCAGCAGCTCCCGGGCCCGGATCTCACCGACCCGGCGCGGGAGCAACCAGGTCGCGCCGCTGTCCGGCGTGAAGCCGCGATGGAGGAACGGTGCCCAGAACTGGGCGTCGGTCGCGGCAACGCAGAAGTCGGCGGCGAGGGCGAGCTGGAAACCGACACCGGCCGCCCACCCGCGCACCGCGCAGACAACGGGCACCTGGGTCGTGAGCAGCAAGGGCACGAGCCGGTGCGACTGCGTCGGCAGCCGTCGCTGGATGCTCCCCGTGCGCGGCCGCTCGTCCCCGGCGTTGCGGGCCAGCAGGTCCGCCCCCGAGCAGAAGTGGTCGCCGGCGCCGCCGAGGCGCACCACCCGGACCTGGTCGTCGGTCCCCGCGCGCTCGAAGACGGCGACGAGCGCGTCCATCATGACGTCGTCGATGGCGTTGCGCGCGTCCACCCGATCCAGGGTGACGCGCAGCACCGCTCCGACGTGTTCCACCCGGAGGCCGGGGACGGAGGTGTAGCTCATCGGCGGGAGAACTCCTCGGAGACGGCGGCGAGCGCGTCGGCGAGCGTCGACGCGCCGCCGGGGGGATCGGGCAGTCGGACCGCGCTGTGCTCCCGGCTGGGCAGCAGGATCGTGGCGTGGCCGGGCGTCGTCGTCACGCCGCGTTGGTTGACGCATTCGAGATCGAGGTCCACCGCGGGTCGGTCCCCCGCCGCGAGGAACTTGCGCACGACGCGACCGGAGAGCCACTGGGTGTCGCCGACGAAATTGAACGCCCGGAACTCACAGTCCATCTTCCAGAGCCACGCGTCGTCACCCATCCAGTCCGTGCAGAGGTGGATGAGCCACGTCTCGCGCATGCGGCCGTAGTCGTAGGTCGACGGATTGCCGGCGCGCCGCGCGAACTCCGGGTCCCAGTGCACGCGCTGCATCACGTCCGGGACATTGAGGTCGTCGCGGTGGAAGAACCGCGGGATTCGCTGCCGGTTCCGGTAGCCGAGGCGCAGGGGCTTGACGCCGTAGAGGCCCATGCCCATGCCCGCGTGCCAGCAGATCATGTCCGTGACCGTGAGCGGTCCCTTCACCATGGGGCCGACGGGATCGCCCTCGACGACGTCCTCCCACCACCGCGGTTCGGTTCCGCGTGCTCGCTCGGCCGCGTACTGCGCGTCGACGGCGGCGATCTCGTCGTCGGTGTACGGACGGAACTCGATGGCGTCGTTGCGCTTGCGCGCCCGCGCCTTGGTGCGCTCGGTGCGCACCATGAGCCGGTACTGACCACCGAGCACGTCCCCCGCGTCGTCCTGGAAGACCTGCGCGGTCCACTCGTGGATCGCCCGGCCGGCGAAGTCGCTCGGCTTGTCGAGCACGGCGACCAGCGCGTTGCGGCGGGTGATGCGCCGGTGCGGCCGCAGTGGTGCCCACCACTCCCGGGCGCTCGCGGAGTAGAAGGCATGCACGCCCCGCAGCGGGTCGCCCTTCATCAGGTCGCGGTGCTCGGGCGCGACCACGGGCACTTCGTCCTCGCCCACGAGGGTGTCGCCACCGGTCAGCGGCGGCGGGCCGAGCGGCCCTCCCCACCGGCTCGCGGTGGCATGGTCGGGATCGGCCCAGAGCGGGTTGTCGTCGCCGTAGGCCTGCGCGACGTTGCGGAACGTGTCGACCGTCGGGACCGTGTAGCACGGCGGCTGCGGGTGGGGCTCGGGGATCCCGATGCGCGCCCGCAGCCGGGCCACGCCCTCGTCGGTGATGCCCCCGGTGTCGTCGTCGGCGCCCAAGGAGCGACAACCTATATTGCGCCCACTGCCTCAGATCCCGGAGGGACCGAGAGCCATGATCAACGAGCGACCGCCCGAGGACTCCATCGCCAGTGGCGCGTTCTGGGGCCGCAACCCCCACGGCGAGCTCGGTTGGATCCGCCGCCACGACCCCGTGTACTTCGACGAGGAGGCCGGCGTCTGGGGCATCAGCCGCTACGAGCACATCAAGGAGATCGAGTCGGACCCGGTCACCTTCTCCAACGCCGGCGGGATCCGGCCCGAGACCGGACCGATCCCGATGATGATCGACATGGACGATCCCGAGCACCGCATGCGACGCAAGCTCGTCGCCCGCGGCTTCACCCCGAACCGCGTGCGCGAGCAGGAGCCGGCGATCCACGCGTTGGTCCACGATCTCGTCGACGAGATCTGCGAGGCCGGCGAGTGCGACTTCGTCTGGGACATCGCCGCGTGGGTGCCGCTGATCATGATCGGCGACGCCCTCGGCGTGGAGCCCGACGACCGCGCCACGCTGCTGCGCTGGTCCGACGATCTCCTGCGCGGTCTCGGCACCGAGAACCTCGACCTGCTGATGAAGGCGGGCGAGGCGTTCAACGGGTACACCGGCTACGCGGCGCGCGTCGTCGAGGATCGACGCGGCTGCCCGCGCGACGACCTCATGAGCATCCTCGTGCACGCCGAGGTGGACGGCGACCGCCTCGACCACGACTCGATCCTGCACGAGTCGCTGCTGATCCTCATCGGCGGGGACGAGACGACCCGGCACGTGATGTCGGGTGGTGCGTACCAGCTGATGACCCATCCGGAGCAGTGGCAGCGCCTGCGCGAGGACCGGTCGCTGGTCGTCCCCGCCGTCGAGGAGATGCTGCGGTGGGTCACGCCGATCAAGAACATGGCACGGACCGCGACCGCGACGGTCGAGTTCCACGGCAAGACGATCCGGGCGGGTCAGAAGCTGCTGATGCTGTACCCGTCGGCGAACCGGGACGAGGAGCACTTCCCCGACCCGCACACCTTCGACATCGAGCGCAGTCCCAACGACCACCTGGCGTTCGGCTTCGGCACGCACTTCTGTCTCGGGAGCTCACTCGCCCGCCTCGAGCTCCGCGCGTTGTTCAGCGTGCTGTTGGACCGCCTGCCCGACCTGCATCTCGTCTCGCCCGACGAGCCCGCGCACCGCGCCGCGAACTTCGTGAGCGGCTACGAGGGCATGAAGGTCGCGTTCACGCCGACGGCGCGCCGAACTCCGGCCACGTAGCACTCCGACCGGCCGGACTACTGCACCGACGGATCGCTCAGTCGTCGTCGCGAATGGTGACCACACCCGTGGCGTCGATCACCGTCGCGTTCGTCACGCCGCTGACGACCACCGAGAACGTCTCGGTTCCCTCGGAGACGGTGTCGGACTTGAGGGGGATCGAGAGGTTCACGAAGCGCTTGTTGGCCTTGATCGTCTTGTTCCCGGACTTCGCCGTGTAGTCCGATCCGGCGACCGCAGAGCCGTTGACGGTCGTGTAGTGGATCGCCACGTTCGCGGTCGCGGGATTCGTCAGCGTGATGGGCAGGATGAGCTTGCGGGTCCCCGTATCTCCCTCGACCACTGTGGCGTCCGAGACCGCCAACCGCACCCCGGAGCCGGGATCGTCGTCGACGATCGTGCCGATCCCGCGCTCGCGGTGATACTCGGCACGGTCCGCCCCCGCGATGACCACGGCCATGGTCTCGTCGCCCTCGTCCTTGGTATCCGCGGTGGGCTTCACCGAGATGGTCTTGTACACCTGACTGCCCTTGAAGACGAGCTTGCCCTTTGCGCTCTTGTAGTCGCTGGTGCCTGCACTCCCCGGCGTGGTCGCCCAGTACACCGTCACGGCATTGCCGCTCCCCGGGGCCTGGTTCAAGGAGACGGGGAACCGCAGGAATCGGACCCCGGCCGAGCCCTCGATGACCGATGCGTCGCCGATGGAGATCTCCGGGCCCGTGATGACACCGGGGTGCGCGATGTCCCAGGCACGCGCCGCCGCGTCCCACACCGAACGGTCGGTCGTCACCGTGAAGCAGCTCGGTAGGGAACCCGGGAAGGGGCCGTCGCCGAGCCAGACCATCGTGTTGTTCGAGCAGGTCACGTCGTAGCCGGTCGGGAGGTTGAGGTCCTGGTGGTTCGTGTCCTGGTCCGCCCGGAAGATGGTGTTCGAGATGTTGAGCTTCGGGCTGAGCAGCGCGGAGTCGTCCCACTTGAAGAAGCCGCCGTGGCCGGCCGCAGTGCCCTTGTAGACCGTCGGCATGGCCTGGAGCCGCACCAGCGAGTTGGAGATCGTCCACGTGTTGAGGTGGCCGTCGAAGCTCGTGCCGCTCGAGCGGCGCGCCGAGAACGCGACGTAGCAGCCGTCGAGATAGGAGTTGGTGACCGTCCCGCCGAACAGGTCGTCGTTCTGGATGCAGTCGTCGTGGATGTAGGACATGTACGCGTTCTTGATCAGGAAGTTGGACGCGTTGGTGTCGACGTTGATCCCGTCGCCCTGGTTGAAGATCCGAGGATGATCCAGGGTGAAGTTCGGGCCCGCGAAGCTGAACGCGGTCTTGCCGTGGTAGCTGTTCCAGCTCGTGCTCACCCCGAAGGTTCCCGTGATCGAGCCGCCGTCCCAACACGCGTCGCTGCCCGTTGCGAAGTGGACCGGGTAGTTGATCGTCCCGGTCCAGCTCGCGCCGTTCGCGTTCACGTGCTCATTCGCGCCGAGCGTCGAGGTGAAGGCACCGCTCTGCGCGCCGGTGATGGTCCGCGTCGGCGTCGCCGAGCACGGTCCGGTCGCCGCCACCGGCGATGCCGGGATCGCGACGAGCGCAGCACCGGCGAGCGCGGCTGCGACCGCGAGCGTTCCGAATCGACGACCGATCATGTCTCCCCCAACCTGCAACGACGCACCGCCTCCATCACGACGTCCAGTGCTGTCGGATCGAGCCCATCCACCCGAATGACGACGGGTCGCTGCGATTCCGGCGAATCTACCCCTTGAGGACAGAGCGCATCCAGAAGGGTGAGACCGGACTCCAGCTCCGCCCGGCGGGCCGCCGGATCGGCCCCCTCGAGGCGGCTCTGGCGCTGCTCGCGCCGCCCGAGCCGCTCCACGAGCAGGTCCAAGGGGGCGTCGACCCGGACCAGCACGTCCGAACGCTCGGCCGGGTCCGCGGCCGCGGCCGCCAGCACCCGAGCGCGATCGCCCCGGAGCCCGGCCGACCACCATTCCTGGAGCGGGCCCTGATCGAGCACCGACACACCGGCCCGGCGACGCGCCCGGCGCACGGCGTCACGCACCACGAGCAGGTTGGCCGGGCGGGCGACGCGGTCCCGCGCCGAGCGCTGGTGGGAGCCCACCGCGACCGACGTCGCCAGGCGCAGGGACCCCGGGCCCAGGAACCCGCGGGCGACCGCACCCGCCTTGCGCGCCAGCCGCGTGGCCCGGGCCGCGTCCGGGCCGAGCGGGGCCATCACGTCGGCGGCCGGGATCCCCTCCAGCCGGAGTCGCGCGACCAGAGCGCGCGCGAGCGTGGACTTCCCGGACCCGGGGAGACCGCAACACTCGACGACGACGCCCACGGCGTCAGAGCCGGGACCAGATCGCGCGCAGGATCTCGGTGAGCACCTTGTCGGGCGCCTGGGTCGCGTCGACGTCGACCACACCGAAGAGCGATCCCGGGAAGTCGAGCGATCGGACGAGCCCGATCCGGCGCTCGAGGTACTCGCGACCGTCCTCGGGCCGGCGGGCCGCGGCGGTGTCGACATCCACGTCCAGGCGGATCACCAGGTCAGGCGCGAAACGACGCGCCAGCTCGTAGGGGCGGAGCTCGTAGCGCGCCAGCCAACGCTGCCACGCAGAGCCCTCGGCCCAGTGGGTGAGCCGGGGACCGTCGAGCTCGCCCGGGTACTGCAGCTGCGGCCAGCGGTCGCAGATCACGACCATGCCGCGGGTGCGGGCGGTCATCGTCTGGCGGATCTTGTGCTGCTTCTCGGCCGCGAGCGTGACCGCCCAGATCGCCTTCGCTATCGACATCGCTCCCGGGTGGGCGTCGGCGACGTCGGACTTGCGGGCGATGGTGTCGCGGTTGCGGGCCGGGCCGAACACGCGGTCGCGGACCGCCTTCATGGGCTTGCGCAGCAGCGACGACGAGCCGTCGCCGGACCCGAGGTACATCGGGAAGACATCGAGCTTGGGGGCGAGGAAGGCGCGGGTTTCGCCGACCATCGTGGACTTGCCCGAGCCGTCGCAGCCGACGAACGCCACGAGCAGGCCACCACCGGTGCCGCCGCGACCCTTGAGGACCGGCCGCGGTCGGAACTTGCGCGAGACGCCGCGCAGGGCCCAGGCCGCCTCGCGGTTCATCCGGCGCGTGAAGGCCGCCGGGCCGCGCGAGCTCGTCTGGCTCCCGAGCTCGCGCAGGACGACGCGACGCAGCCGGAACAGCGAGCCGGTGTCCATGCCGCGGTCGAGACAATGCGCGATGGCATCACGGCCGTCGGCTCCGAGGAGCTCTTCGGCGAGACGCATCACCTCGGCGCGATCGGCGCGTTCCATGAGGTAGGAGAGCTCACCGCTCCGGGCCGCTCGCTCCCCGCGCGAGATCACGACCGCGCAGCTTCAGCGCGTAGCGGGTCATGAGCAGCACGACCTCGAGCGCGGGCGCGGTCACCCACACGCCGCTCTCGTCCCGCACACGCGTCTCGAGCACCGTGCGCTCCCACGGCAGGCGGAACCGCTTGTTGTGCCGCTCGCCGCCGGGGATCCGGTAGTGCACGTGGAAGTGGACCATCCGGCCGGACTCGTCGTCGATGCCGAGGAAGTCCTCGAGGCCGACGTCGTTGCGCGCGTTCGCGACCCGGCCCCGCCGGCAGGCGAGCTCGGCGAACACCGCGTACACGTCGTCGATCCCGGCCGGGTCGACGAGGATGTCGAGATCGGTGTCCGCGCTCAGAGCCGCCGCGAGATGGTCGTTGCTCTTCCAGTGGCAGTAGGCCACTCCGCGGTCGTCGAGCCGGCGGGTGACCTCCAGGACCAGACTCACAGCACTCCTTCTTGCGGCGCACTCGGGTGCGCCGGCTCGGGCGGGCGAGCGTCCCCCTCCCCGTCCGCACCACCGCGGGACCGCACGACCGCCAGCAGCCAACGGCCGTCTCCCCCGATGGTCGCAGCCGGGGCGAGCAGGATCGCGGACCCGAGCACCACGATCGTCGCCGCCGTGCCCGCCGCGAGCGTCAAGAGGTTGCCGAGATCCGCCGCGCGGGCCAGGAGCACGGCCGGGACCGCCCCCGCGGCGGTGATGCCGGCGAGCGCGAGCCCCCGGCCCTGGCGCCCGAGGAAGGTCCACCAGCCGATCGGTGCGGTCCGGATGCTGAGATCCGCCATGAGCAGGTAGTTCACGATGATCGCGCCGGTGACGCCGGCGGCGACCCAGACGAGCCCGAAGATGGAGCCGATGAGCGCGCCGACGACCACCGCGACGGCATAGACCGCCTGGCGCCACGCCCGCCGGTACACGGTTCCCATGGCGCGGGCGAGCGAGTCGCTGATCTTGTAGCTCGTCCGGAAGAGGAGGCCGGCCGCGAGGATCTGGAACGGGACGATCGCGTCGTCCCACTTGTGGCCGCCTCCGAGGAGGACATGGATGATCTCGGGCCCGAGGAGCACCGCCAGGACCGAGCCGGGGAGGGTGATCATGGCCACGAGTGAGACGCCTCGGAGGTAGGCGCCCGCCACCCGTTCGAGATCGTCCTGGAACCGTGAGATGACCGGGAAGATCACGCGGTCCATCACCTGGCCGAGCAGCTGCGCGGGGACCGCCGCGAGCTGGTACGCGTTCTTGTAGGCACCGAGCGACGCGGCGCTCATCCGACCGCCGACGACCGTGTAGTCGCCGTAGAGCGCCGCGAAGTTGAACCCGCGTGCCGCGGTCATGCCTCCCGCGTAGACGACGAGATCCCGGGACTCGGCGCGCCGCGGGCGCAGTGAGCGCGGATGCGCGCGGCGGACCACCAGGATGCCGGTGAGGAGGACGGCCTGGGCGAGCTGGGCGATCACGATCGACCACACCCCGAGCCCGCTCATCGCGAGCACGACGCCGACGAGTGCGAACCCGAGGAAGTACGACACCGTCTCGGCGATCGCGATCGACTTGAAGTCGAGATCCCGTTGGAGCAGCGCCATCGCCACCACGCCGGGGCCCTGGATGATGAAGACGAACGCGAGACCGTGCATCACCGATTCCAGGTGCGGCTGCCCGAAGTAGTCGGCGGCGAGGGGCGCGCACAGGAAGACGAGCACGGTCATCACGAACCCCGCCATCACCGACAATGCGAAGGCGCTCCGGACGTGCTCGTCGGTGAGTCGCTCGCGCTGGATGACCGCCGGGCCGAAGCCGGCCTCGGTGAAGAGCTGGCCGAGCGCGATCACGATCAGAGCCGCGGCCACCACGCCGTTGTCGGACTTGGTGAGATACCGGGCGAAGACGATCACCACGAGGAACTGGCCCACGCCCTGGGCGGCGAAGCCGAGACCCGACCACACCATCCCGCCCAGTGCGTGGCGCGCGGTCCGTCCCGGCAGCGCGCGCCGGCGGCACGGTCATGTGAGCACCACTTCGTCGGGCTCCCGCTGGAAGCGCCGGGCCTGCTCGGCCGCGACCAGCGCCATCGGCAGGAACAGCCAGAAGTGCCGGTAGTGCCAGGTCTCGCGGAAGAAGCTGCCGAAGATGTAGGCGAGGACCATGGCCCGTGCCTGGGTCCCCCGTGGGCAGAGCCGCAACAGCGCGAACCACATGAGGAACAGGCCGAAGAGACCGATCACGCCCCGCTCGACGAGGAACGCCAAGGGCTCGGAGTGCAGCTCGGTCTCGAGCGTGTTGAGGTCCAGCCCGCGCACCGAGCCGGGGCCGACGCCCCAGGGCGCGTCAGGCACCTTCCGAATCGCCTCCTCCCACACCGCGACGCGCAGCCCACCACTGCGGTCGAAGCGCGACGAGCTGAATCCGCTCTTTTCCTGCCCGCCGCGCAACTGGCTGAAGACGAAGAAGCCCCCGAGTGCGACCAGCAACAGTGGAATCACCGCCAGCAGACGCCGGCCGCGCATGATGTTGCGCGCCTGGTCCACGTGCGTGAGCCCGAGGTACCCGAACCCGACCCCGAGTTGGAGCATCGACCCGAACGACGCGGCCGAGAGGAGTCCGACGACGGCGACGCCGCCGACCGCGATCTTGGTCCCGGTCCGGAACGGCGCCGCCGACCAGCAGAGGAGGCCCATCGCGAGGAGGTTCCCGGCCACGTTCGGGTTGGGGAAGGTCCCGCTCGCGCGGAGCTCGTTCCCGCCGGACGTTCCGAGCTGGATCGCGGCGGCGACGAGGGCGATGCCGAGTGCCGCGAAGCACATGCGGGTCGCGCGGGGACCGCCGCGTCGCAGGATGTCGATGGCGGAGAGGAACACGAGGATCGTCGCGACGTCCCGCACGAGGTCGCCGACGATCCAGGCGCGCAACCCCGCGTAGAGCGAGCCGACGAGCGCGCCGATCCCGATCACCCAGATCGGCACCGCAATCTGGCGGGCGACGTCGCGCGCGCGCCAGTCCCCCCGGAAGGTGTGCAGCATCGACGCGATGATCGTCGCGCCGATGAGGAAGTCGGTGAGGACGAAGTCGGAGACGACCTTCGGGTACAGGAACGCGACGAAGAGGACCGAGAGCGCGAGGAGCAACGTCGCAAGCGGCGCGTCGAGGATCTCTCGCCGCGACGTCTGGCGCGGTGGAACCACGTCAGCCAGCACGCCGCACCTCCTCGAGCACCTCGTGCGCGACGCGGCGGTACGCGGCGCGGATCACGGCCGGATCCCACGAGCCCGTGTCGACCCGGACCGTGCGCTCATCGGCCGCGACGAGCCGCGCGGTGACCGCGTCCGCAGCGGCGTCGACGTCGCCGAGGGGGACCACGGCACCGACCGCACCCAGCCCGACGACCTCACGGGCGCCGTCGACCTCGTATGTCACGAACGGGAGCCCGGCCGCCGCGGCCTGGATCAGCACCTGCGGGAGGCCCTCGGCCTCGCTGAGGAGCACCAGCACGTCCGCTCGCCAGAGGAGCGGATCGACCGGCTTCACGTATCCCAGCAGCGCGACGTCGTCCTCGAGCCCGGCGGCCCGGACCGCATCGGCGAGCTCCGCAGCGAGCGGACCCTCGCCCGCGACCGCGAGGAAGGCATCGGGGACGGTGCACTGGACCGACCGGAGCAGCGAGACCAGGTCCAGCGGGTGCTTCCTCGGCTCGAGCGCCCCGATCGAGAGGATCACGGGACGGCCGTGGGCGAGCTCGGCGACGGTCGGACGCGGCTCGGGCGCCGGGCTCGGGAGCGTGGCGGCGGACCGCACGATGGTCAGCTTCCGAGGGGTCACACCGGCGACCTCGAAGCGCCGGGCCAGATCCGCCCCGACCACGACGTAGCGCGCGGTCAGTGGAGCGAGCACGCGCTCGATCGTGCGGAACAGCGCGCTCTCGGCGCGGCCGTAGCCGGGGCCGAAGCTCGCCATCGAGAGGGAGTGGACGACCGGGACGCCACCGGCGGTGCGGGCCGCGACCCGGCCCACGACGCCCGCCTTCGACTGGTGCGTGACCACGAGGTCGAACGAACCCGCGCGCAGCCGCCGGCGCACGCGGGCGATGGCACGGGCGTCACGATCCGGGCGCGGCGAGCGGACCAGATCCGGCTCGACCTCGACCTCCAGACCGAGCTGCTCCGTCGCGAGCTCGGGATCGGAGTCGGCGCCGACGATCACGACGTGCTCGGCGTCGTCGAGGGCGGCGATGAGATCCCGGACGCGCTGCTCGGATCCGCCACGGCGGTACCTCGTGACGAGGTGGAGCACCCGCAACGGGCGGGGTGGTTCCGACATCGGCGTCAGCTCGCCGACACTCCGGTGGCTCGGGGGACGTAGGCCGCGCTCGCCGCGCCCGGCTTGGCCGGATCGGAGAGAACGCCGAGCACTGCGCCACCGACCCGCCGGAGCCGCGTTGCAGCCCGCTCGGCATCGCGAAGCTTGGTCACACCGTGCTGAGCGATGAGGACCGTGGCGTCGGCCAGCTCGGCGAGCACGAGCGTCGCGGGCTCGACCGTGGGCGACTGCGCCGCGATCACGACGTACTCGCACTGCTCGGTCAGCCGGCGCAGCACCGTGCGGGCCCGCGCGACGGTGAGCTCGGAGACCGCGATGCCGTCGTCGAGGACCCGCAGGCGACCACCGGTCTGCTGCTCCTGCACGACCGAGAGCCGGGCCCGCGGAACCGGGGCCTCGAACTCGTCGTCGTCGGACGTGTCGGCGACACCGCGGCAGGCGGCATAGACCACCCGGGCACCGGACTCCGCGATGGCCTGGGCGATCCGGCGACCGGTGACCTCGGGCGCGGGGCCGTCGACCCCGCAGAACATGACCACGTTCGGCTTGGAGCGCCCGAGCAGGTGCACCATCTGCAATCCGACCTCGTCGACGGTGGTACCGGCCCCGGTGACCACGCCGCGCGGCACCGCGCCGTTGCGCAGCGGCAGCACACCGAGCACTCGGGCACCGGCCCGGCGGGATTCGGAGGAGTCGCCGCTGTGGAACCGACCGACCAGCTCCTCACGGCCGTAGACCACGCCGACCGCGATCAGCAGGACGGCGAGGCCGCCGAGGATCGCCCAGCTCGTCGGCTTCGGGAAGTCGGGCGACGACGGGCGCGACGCCTCCTCGTAGTTCTCGAGCCCGCCGTCGGCGGTCAGCGCGTCGGTCCGCTCGAGGCCGGCTTGCTGGGTCGTGTCCGGGAACTCGGTCGTCGCGGCCTGGAGCTTGGCCTGGGTCGAATCCAGCCTCGGGTCGGTCGCACTCGAGCGCGGCCTTCTGTTCGCTCAGGTGCGTTGACCTTCTCTTCGAGCTGGGCGGCGCTCTTCTCGTGATCGGCCGCCTTGGCGTTGAGATCCGCGCGCTGCTTGTCCCGACGGTCGGCGACGGCGAAGTCGGCGCCGGCGTTGGCGGCCTTCTCGGCGATCGTGGGCGTGGACGCGGTCGCGTCGATGCGGATCAGCGGCGACGCCTCGAGCCCGGTCGCGGAGACGGCCTTCACGTCCTTGAACTGCGCCCCGAGCTGCTTGCGGATGTAGTTGCGCAGCCGGGGGGACTCCATCGTGAGCACGACGGCGCGCTGTTCCTTCGTGAGGTCGACCGACTTGCCGGGCTCGGAGAAGAGGTTCTGGGTCTGGTCGTTGATGCGGATCCACGCCACCGACGAGTAGCGCTTGGGCAGCTGGCTGCCCGCCGCGTAGATCAGCGCCGCCGCGATGAGGAAGATCGCGAGCAGGAGGACACCCCGCCGCCGCAGCACGCGCATGACGCCACCGAGGCCGAGCTCCAGGCGCGTCGACCCACCGAGCGTCTCGAGGCTGCGGTCCCGCCGGCCCTCGGAGGGAGCCGGCTCGCCCGAGGGCATGAGGTGATCGTCGATCACCTCAGTATGCCCCACCCTGCGACGGCCGGAAGACGTATGCGGCGGTCTTGGCGAGGATCGAGAGATCGTTCCCGAAGCTCTGCCCGAACGCGTACTGGACGTCCAGCGCGACGCGGGTGGCATAGGACACGTCGTTGCGGCCCGAGACCTGCCAGAGGCCGGTCATCCCGGGTCGCGCGCTCAGCACGATGGGCATGTACCGCCCGTACCGGCGCATCTCCTCCTCCGTGATCGGACGAGGACCCACGAGGCTCATGTCGCCGCGGAGGACGTTCACGAGCTGGGGCAGCTCGTCGAGCGACGTACGGCGGAGGAAGCGACCGATCCGGGTCACCCGGGGGTCGTCCTTGAGCTTGAACGTCGCGGCGAACTCGGCTGCGAGGGCGGGGTCGTTCGCCAGCAGCTCGGCGAGGCGGGCATCGGCGTCGCTGACCATCGTCCGCAGCTTCCGGCACTCGATGGTCGTGCCGTGGCGGCCGATCCGCTCGTGCCGGTAGAAGGCCCGCCCCTTCGAGGTCAGCCGGATCAGACCCGCGAGCAGCAGGACGAGCGGTGCCCACAACGGGGCGGCGAGCACGACGACCGTGACGTCGAACGCGCGTTTGGCGCCGTCGCGGGCCGCCCGGGGCAGCACGTGGACGACGGGCATGACCTCGACCACGGTGTCGGGGTCGACGCTGACGAGCTCGACGCCACGCGCCCGCTCCTCGGCGGTGCGCAGGTCGATGACGAGCTCGCCCGATGCGTCGTCGACGCTGACCTCACCCGGGACGGGCAGGTCGACGTCGATCGCGTCGGGGGCCGTGAGGCCGGCCAGGAGGTTCCGCGCTCCGCGCCCTCGAATCCGCCGACGCCGAGCGCGCTCGGAAAGCCGCACGTCCAGCTCGGGATACACCCCGCTTGCCATGGCGCCTCCCGCCCCTTTCCAGCTCGATTGTCCCGTTCACGTCGTCGTGGTGCACCGAGCGTGGAGAAATTTCCCCCTGCACCCACGTCGGCGCTCGTCGATGCGAGCGATGCCTCCCACAAATCCGAGGTGTTGGAGCCCCTCGAAGTCCCAGAAAAATACCAGTTGATGGGGCACTTCACAACGATATTGACCGGATTGAGTCGTGCGACCCATTCAAGAGACGGCGACGACGCGGCCGATAGGTAGAACGACCTAGATCCCCCGGGGCGCCCGTCGAGATGCGAGCTCGCGACTGCGTCCCTGCCCATTCCAAGGAGCGACCCTATGCCGTCCAGACTTCGCCTCCGCGCCATTGCCGCGGCCAGCACCGTCGCCGTCGTGCTGCTGACACCCCAGCTCGCGACCGCGGGGAGCTCGGGCGACCGGACCGCCTCGGTGCGGGTGACCGAGAACCACCGTCACCACCGTCACCACCATCACCACCATCACCACCATCACCACCAGCACCACCATCACCACAAGCACCACTCGACGGAGTCCACGACGACGAGCTCGACGACCCGGCCACCGACGCCGAAGCCGACCCGACCCCGACCCCGACGCCGACCCCGACCCCACCCCGACCCCGACCCCGACACCCACCCCGACCCCGACACCCACCCCGACACCCACCCCGACACCCACCCCGACCCCGACACCCACCCCGACCCCGACACCCACGCCCACCCCGACGCATGCCGCCGAGTGCCTCACGGTCACACCGCGCCAGAGCGTCAAGGGCAGCCAGTCGTCGCGGTTCAAGCCCTCGCTGGGCTCGCGCACCGCGGTCGACGCCCGATCGGCGAGCTGGACCCAGGTCGACGCGTGGCCGGTCTCGATCACCGGGAGCGGGGCCCTGTGCTGGAACGGTGGCTCGATCGCCGGGACGTACTCCGCGAGCACCACGTGGGACACCTTCCACCACACCGGCGCATTCAGCTTCGCCAACCCCAACTCGATCGTCGAGGACGTCCGGATCCACAACTACGGCGACGGCATCAACGTCCGGAGCGGTGCGGCGAACTTCCGCATCCGCGGCGCCCACGAGACGATGATCCACGACGACTGCGTCCAGGACGACTACCTGTACTCGGGCGTGATCGAGGACTCGCTCTTCGACGGCTGCTACGTCGGGATCTCGACCCGCGCCTCCTCGTCGAACACGACGTCGGATGGTCACACCAACACCGTCACCGTCCGGAACTCGCTCCTGCGGCTCCAGCCGATGCCCACGGTGTACAAGGGCCCGGCCCCCGGCCACGGCGGCTTCTTCAAGTGGGACGACCACGCGAAGCGCTCGCCCAAGCTCACGCTGACCGGCAACGTGTTCCGGGTCGACCAGACGCCCAACCACGGGAGCCTCGGTCTGCCCGCCGGCTACGACGTCACGTGCGCGAACAACACGATCGTGTGGCTCGGCAAGGGTTCCTTCCCCGAGACGGCGTCGTGGCACGCACAGTGCCCCGACACCAAGATCGTCACCGCCAAGGCGTTCTGGGACAACGCCGTCACGCTGTGGAACGCGACGCACTGACGACCTGAGCGAACCTCGGAAGTCGACCCGCACGCCCCGGCTCCGGCCGGGGCGTGCGTACGCGACCGGTCGGCCAATTGGCGCGAGACGCTCGACAACGTCGAATCGGGCGCGTATCCTTCCGCGACTCTCACACGGGCGAACTTGGGGCGGAGGCATTCATGAGGTCGGGATCACGGCATCTGGTCGCGCTCTCGTTGGTCGCGGCACTCACGTGCGCGCTGGTCTGGACCGGCAGTGCCGGCGCCCTGGTGACGACGGCCCAGCCCCACCTCACGTTGAACCGATTGATTCGGACCTCACCATTCGTGGGATCCACCACGAGTGTGCGCGACAACGAGGACACCGCGTACGTCCCGAGTGACGATTCGCTCTGGCTCGCCGACGACAACGGCGACGCGATCTACGAGACCGACCGCGCGACCGGCGCGCTCCGGCAGAAGATCTCGCAGAGCTCGTTCGCCAACTCGCACGAGGTCGGCGGAACGAACACCGCCGGGACCTCGCGCAACAAGGACCTCGAGGCCTTGGCCTACGACGCGAACGCCGACGTGCTCTACGCGTTCTCCGGCAGCACCGGCTCGGTCCCCACGGTGTACCGATTGACGCGCGGCACGAACGGCCGCTTCCAGATCGAGTCCTGGCAGCCGCTGCTGTCCGAGTGGACCGGGGCGGGTTGGAGATTGGCCGACGGTCACCTCTACGTGGCGAACGGCTCGACGATCCGGACCTATGACTTCGTCAGCAACACGTTCGGACCGTCGTTCTCCATCTCGGGTCTGTCCAACATCTTCGACATCGACTTCGACGACGTCACCGGCGACCTCGTGGCCGTCAACCACTCGCAGCGCCTCTACCGCGCCTCGATGACCACGAAGAACCTGCTCAGCGGTTGGGACGGAATCGACCTGACGCCCTTCGGAATGCGCGACACGCGCGGCGTCGAGGTCATCGGCGAGCAGCTCTTCGTCTCGGACGGCTACGACTACCGGTCGTCGTCCGACCCGATGAACCACGCCGTGTTCGTCTACGACGTGACGGGTCCGGGTGGGGGTACGGCGCCGACCGCGGGTTTCTCGAGCTCGGTCTCGTCCGGGACCGCGCCGCTCCCGGTGCAGTTCACCGACATGAGCACGGACATCCCGACGAGCTGGGACTGGGACTTCGGTGACGGCAGCGCACACAGCTCCGCGCAGAACCCGTCACACACCTACACCAGCGGCGGGACCTTCACTGCGACGCTCACCGCGACCAACGGCCAGGGTTCGGACTCGGTCTCGCACACCATCACCGTCACCAGCACCCCGACGCTCCCGACCGCGGGCTTCTCGACCTCGGTCTCGTCCGGGTACGCGCCGCTCCCGGTGCAGTTCACCGATACGAGCACGGGCATCCCGACGAGCTGGGACTGGGACTTCGGTGACGGCAGCGCACACAGCTCCGCGCAGAACCCGTCACACACCTACACCAGCACCGGGACCTTCACCGCCTTGCTCATCGCGACCAACGGCCAGGGTTCGGACTCGGTCTCGCACACCATCACGGTGAACCCCGCGCCGACCGAGCTCGTGTTGCCGCTCGACGCCGACACCTACATCAACAGCCCGAGGCCGACCAAGAACTACGGGGACTACCCGGTCATGAAGCTGCACGCACCCAGCTCCGAGTACCGACCCTTGATCAAGTTCACCAGTCAGCGGGTTGAGCGGGCCACCGACCTCGGCGAAGCTGCGGCTCTACGTCACCGACGCCAGCGACAGTGGCGGTGACTGGTTCCTCGCGTCGAGCACGTGGAACGAGAACAGCGTGACCTGGAACACCATGCCGGCGATCACCGGCAGCCCGGTCGCGTCCGTCGGTGCGACCACCACCGGCACCTGGGTCGACATCGACCTCACCAGCGCCATCACCGGCAACGGCACGTACTCGTTCATGGCCACCTCCACGTCCACCAACACCGCGCAGTTCTCGAGCACGCAGGGCACCAACGCACCCCAGGTCGTGCTCGACGTGACGGGTCCGGGTGGGGGTACGGCGCCGACCGCGGGTTTCTCGAGCTCGGTCTCGTCCGGGACCGCGCCGCTCCCGGTGCAGTTCACCGACATGAGCACGGACATCCCGACGAGCTGGGACTGGGACTTCGGTGACGGCAGCGCACACAGCTCCGCGCAGAACCCGTCACACACCTACACCAGCGGCGGGACCTTCACTGCGACGCTCACCGCGACCAACGGCCAGGGTTCGGACTCGGTCTCGCACACCATCACCGTCACCAGCACCCCGACGCTCCCGACCGCGGGCTTCTCGACCTCGGTCTCGTCCGGGTACGCGCCGCTCCCGGTGCAGTTCACCGACACGAGCACGGGCATCCCGACGAGCTGGGACTGGGACTTCGGTGACGGCAGCGCACACAGCTCCGCGCAGAACCCGTCACACACCTACACCAGCACCGGCAGCTTCACCGCCTTGCTCATCGCGACCAACGGCCAGGGTTCGGACTCGGTCTCGCACACCATCACGGTGAACCCCGCGCCGACCGAGCTGGTCTTGCCGCTCGACGCCGACACCTACATCAACAGCCCGAGGCCGACCAAGAACTACGGGGACTACCCGGTCATGAAGCTGCACGCACCCAGCTCCGAGTACCGGCCGTTGATCAGGTTCACCATCAGTGGACTGAGCGGCGCGCCGACCTCGGTGAAGCTGCGGCTCTACGTCA
Source organism: uncultured Acidimicrobiia bacterium (assembly GCA_963801105.1). Lineage (GTDB taxonomy): Bacteria > Actinomycetota > Acidimicrobiia > IMCC26256 > JAENVU01 > JAENVU01. The sequence continues at coordinate 1,072,752 of CAWDDH010000003.1, read as the reverse complement.
CCGACGCCAGCGACAGTGGCGGTGACTGGTTCCTCGCGTCGAGCACGTGGAACGAGAACAGCGTGACCTGGAACACCATGCCGGCGATCACCGGCAGCCCGGTCGCGTCCGTCGGTGCGACCACCACCGGCACCTGGGTCGACATCGACCTCACCAGCGCCATCACCGGCAACGGCACGTACTCGTTCATGGCCACCTCCACGTCCACCAACACCGCGCAGTTCTCGAGCACGCAGGGCACCAACGCACCCCAGGTCGTCGTCGTTCCGTAGGCCGATGTGCTCATTCCGCCCACTCACGGAACTCTGACGGATTTGCCCGGTTTATAGTCGTCCTCTCGATCCCAGGCAGGAGAGGTGATGACGGCGACCCCCAGTTCGAGTGAACCAGTGACAGGACCTGCGCGTCGGGTCGTGGTGACCGGTGCCGCGGGGTTCGTCGGCAGCCACCTCGTGGACCGACTGCTCGCGCGCGGCGACATCGTCGTCGGCGTCGACTGCTTCACGCCGTACTACTCGCCCGAGGACAAGCGGGAGAACCTGCGCGACGCGCTCGGCTCCGATCGCTTCTCGCTCGTCGAGGTGGACCTGCGTGACGCCGACCTCGCACCCGTGCTCGCCGGCGCCGACACCGTCTTCCACCAGGCGGCCCAGCCCGGGGTCCGGCTGTCCTGGTCCGACGGGTTCTCCGAGTACGCGAGCCACAACGTCCTCGCGACCCAGCGACTGCTCGAGGCGGCGCGCGACGCCGAGGTCGGCCGGGTGGTCTACGCCTCGTCGTCCTCGGTGTACGGCAACCAGGAGCGCTACCCGACCGTCGAGACCGACCTGCCCCGCCCGTACAGCCCGTACGGCGTGACCAAGCTCGCGGCCGAGCACCTCTGCGGGCTCTACGCGGAGAACTGGGGAGTGCCGACGGTGGCGCTGCGGTACTTCACGGTCTTCGGCCCGCGGCAGCGGCCGGACATGTCGATCCACCGGCTGTGCGAGGCGGTGCTGACCGGCGCCAGCTTCCCCCGCTTCGGCGACGGCGAGCAGGTGCGCGAGTTCACCTACGTCGGCGACATCGTCGGCGCGAACCTCGACGCGGCCGAGGCCGAGGTCGTGCCGGGTTCGGTGGTGAACGTGGCGGGTGGTGGAGAGATCACCCTCAACCAACTCATCGCGATGGTCAGCGAACTCGCCGGCACCGACGTCGTCATCGAGGACCACCCGGCCCAGGCCGGTGACGCCCGGCGCAACGGTGGGGCGACCGACCGAGCCCGGGAGCTCCTCGGGTGGAGGCCCGAGGTCAGCCTCCGTGACGGCATCGCCGCGCAGCTGGCCTGGCACCGCGCGCGGCGCCAGGTTTCGGTCTGACCGCGCGCGATCCGCGCGAGTAGTGTCGACCCCTCTCGGGACGAGAGCGAGCCCCCATCGTCTAGTGGCCGAGGACGCCGCCCTTTCAAGGCGGTAACGGGGATTCGAACTCCCCTGGGGGCACCGTCGCCGCCAGTGAGACGCCCGGCGTCGACAGCAAGGTCCTGTGGTGCAGTTTGGAGTGCACGCCGCCCTGTCAAGGCGGAGGCCGCGGGTTCAAATCCCGTCAGGACCGCCGGATGCCCTCGGGCATTCCCGGCCGGGTAGCTCAGTTGGCAGAGCGCGCGCCTGAAAAGCGCGAGGTCACCGGATCGACGCCGGTCCCGGCCACTCGTGTCGAGACTCACCCCGACACTCTCGGACCGCAGGTGGGGTAGGTCTACGATGACATCAAAGCCTCGAATCGAGACACTCGGCCACGTCGCCTCGCTCGACGGAGTTCGCGCGATCGCGGTGCTTCTTGTCATGGGGTATCACGCTGCACTGCCCGGCTTCGACGGCGGTCAGGCGGGGGTCGACATGTTCTTCGTGCTGTCAGGCTTCCTGATCACGAGCCTGCTCCTCGTCGAACGCGACAGAAACCACCGGATCAACCTGCCGGCCTTCTATATGCGACGGGTGCTGCGCCTCTACCCGGCATTGCTGGTCGCGATCGCGGGAGCGGTGGCGCTTGCGGCACTCCGCGTCCCCATCTTCCACACGCCAGCGCGGGGAGTCGGGAATACGCTGGGCGTCGCACCCTATTCGCTCTTCTACACCATGAATATCGCGCGAGCGATGGGTTGGAACACGGGCGGTCTGCTCGCGCATACCTGGTCACTTGCGATCGAAGAGCAGTTCTACTTGATCTGGCCGATCGTCACGATCATCGTGCTGGGCCGTCGTTCGGGCCTGCAATGGCTCTTGGCGATCGCCACGATTGGTGCCGTCGCCAGCGCCTCGCTCCGCGCCGGGTTGTTCGCCGCCGGAGCAGAAAAGGCGTTCGTCTACAACGCCACCTTCACGCACGTTGACGGCATCCTCGCCGGCTGCGCGCTCGGCATCGGCTGGGCTGCGTACCGAGGGGTGCTGCGACGATTCGCACACCCGATCCTGCCAATCGTGGTCTTCGCCGTGGGCTTCGTGATCACCGTCCGCGGCGAGCATATGTACACCTACGGCTACGCCGCCTTTGCTCTCTTGACGGTCGTCCTGATCAACGACATGCTCGCTCGCCCAGAGTCAAGAGCTGCTCGCATGCTCGCACACCGGGTTCCAGTTGCCATCGGGCGACGGTCATACGGCCTGTACCTGTACCACTTTCCCATCTTCGTCTTCATCGGGATGACCGGTGGCTTGCTTGACGCTGCAATCGGATTTGCAGCGGCCTTCGCTGCGGCCTGGTTCTCATTCGCATACATCGAACGGCCGTTCCTGCGGATGAAGACCCGTTGGTCGGTCTGAGCAGACCAGGTCCAAAGCTCCCCGTCGACGGGAATGCAGCTTCGAGCAGAACGTCCTTGCGCCTGCAGCGTCAGCACGAGCCCGAGAGGACGACAGAGGAGCCTGTCCCGGCGAACCGCCTCAGAGTTCGGTGTGCTCCTCGACCTTTTCCAGGAACTGGCGGATCTCCGACGCTCGGAAGCGGCGGTGGCCGCCGAGCGTCCGGATCGCCGAGATCTTGCCGGCGCGGGCCCAGCGGGTCACCGTCTTCGGGTTCACACGAAACATCGCTGCGACCTCGGAAGGCGTGAGCAGCGCGTCGTCCTCGGGGTGTCCCTGCATGATGCTTGCCTCCGATTGGGCGAGGGGAGGTCCGGGCGTTAGGTCCGGTTCGTCACGGGAGAGTAGTTGGTCCGCTACACCGAGGAGTGGATCCTTCCCGCCCCGGCGTAGGTCGATCGTACCACTGGGTCGGATTGTCGAGGTTGATGCTCGGACGAATCGCGCGATCGCCCCGTACACTCGCCGGCTCATGGCCGTGCTCGCAGTCGCCAATCAGAAGGGTGGCGTGGGCAAGACGACCACGACCCACACCCTCGGGGAGGCGCTCGCGACCACGGGCAGCCGGGTGCTCCTGATCGACCTGGATCCCCAGGCCTGCCTCACCTACGCCATGGGCCTCGATCCCGAGGCGATCGCCCCCACGCTGCACGACGTCCTCGTCGGCCGGGTCGCGGCCGCGGAGGCGATCACCGGCGCCGGCCACTGCTCGGTCCTGCCCGCCTCCATCGACCTCGCCGGCGCCGAGATCATGTTGGCCACCAAGGTGGGGCGTGAGCACGCGCTCGCCCGGGCGCTCGCCTCGGTGAAGGACGACTATGACGTCGTCCTCGTCGACTGCCCGCCCTCGCTCGGCATCCTGACCATCAACGGCCTCACCGCCGCCGACGCCGTGGTGATCCCGCTGCAGTGCGAGACCCTGAGCCACCGGGGCGTGGGCCAGCTGCTCGAGACCGTCGCCGACGTCCGGGCGTACACGAAGCCCGATCTCGTGGTCCTCGGCGCCGTCGCCACGATGTTCGACGGCCGGAGTCGCCACCCCCGCGAGATCGCCACCGACGTCGCGGCTCGGTACGGCATCAGCGTCTTCGAACCCGCGGTCCCGCGCTCGATCCGATTCGCCGAGGCGCCGGCCGCGGGTCGCTCGATCCTCGAACACGCTCCCACGTCACCCGGCGCCGAGGCGTACCGTCGGCTCGCGACGCGCGTGCGCGAGGCACTCGCCGCGTGAGGGAGCCCGAACACCCGTCGCCGCGAGACCGCGCCGAGCGAACGGAGCCCGCACGGCCGAGAGTGGGAAACGCGAGCGACGCCCGCCGCGACGGGAAGCAGGCGCTCTTCTCGTCCGCGCGCCCGCGCCTCGGAACGTTGGTCGTCGAGTGCGAGCGCTGCCGGGCCCGGACCCGGCTCGCGTACGCGGAGCTCGCCCGGAGGAGCCTGCCGGTCGCGTTGTGGATGCCGTGGCGGAAGTACTCCCGGCGGGCCCGCTGTCCGGTGTGCGAGCAGCGCTCCTGGCTCGCGGCACGCTGGTTCGACTGAGGCGTCCCGCTAGCCGTCGACGAGCGCGACTCCGCCGTCTCCCGCGACGACGTCGCCGATGACCCAGGCGCCGAGCGAGGCCCCGTGAACGACGTCGAGTGCCACGCTCACCGCGTCGGCCGGCAGCGCGACCACCATGCCCACCCCCAGGTTGAACACCGACTCCATCTCCGCGCGCGCGACGTCGCCCGCGCGCTGTATTTCGGCGAAGATCGGCGGCTCGGGCCAGGAGCCCCGCCGGATACGCGCCGCGCACCCGGGGGGGAGGATGCGGTGGACGTTGCCGGGCAGCCCACCGCCGGTGATGTGTGCGAAGCCGTGAACATCGGTGGCGTGCGTCAGGGCCTGCAGCGTCGGGGCGTAGATGACGCTGGGGCGCAGCAGCTCGTCGGCGAGCGACGTCGACGCGCCGGACCACGCGGGCTCGTCGAGCGACCGGCCAGCCCGGTCGAGCAACGCGCGTCGCGCCAGCGTGTACCCGTTGCAGCGCAACCCGGGGCTCTCGATGCCGACGAGCACGTCGCCGGCGACGACGTCGCGCGGGAGAATCCGGGTCCGCTCGACCGCGCCGACCACGAAGCCGACCAGGTCGAACTCACCGGGTTCCATGACGTCGGCGTGCTCGGACATCTCCCCGCCGAGTAGGGCCGCGCCCGCCTGCCGGCAGCCCTCGGCCACGCCGCTGACGATCGTCGCCGCGATGTGCGGATCGAGGTGTCCCATCGAGAGGTAGTCGAAGAAGAAGAGCGGTGTCGCGCCCTGCGCCGCGATGTCGTCCGCGGTCCCGACGAGGTCGATCCCGATCGTGTCGTACCGACCCGTGGTCCACGCGAGCACCGACTTGGTGCCGACGCCGTCGGTGGAGCTGACGAGCACGGGGTCGTCGAGCTCGATCGCGGCGAGATCGAACAGGCCGCCGAACCCGCCGATCGCACCGATGACCCCGGGCCGGAACGTGGACTCGGCGTGCTGCTTGATCAGCTCGACCGCGCGCTCACCGGCCTCGATGTCCACACCGGCGGCGGCGTAGGTGAGCCCGTCCTCGGTCACGGGGTGGGGCTGATGAGATCGACCACCTCGGGCTCGAGCACGAGCTTCGCGTCGCTCCCGCTGATCTCGACCGGCACCGGGTAGTCCGCGGTGAGGCAAGCCGTGCAGAACGAGGACGCCGGCGCGTGGGTGGCTCGGGTCAACTTGTCGAGATCGAGGTACGCCAGCGAGTCGACGCCCAGGTATTCGCGGATCTCGCCGACCGACAGGTCCGACGCGAGCAGCTCGCCGCGCCGGCCGGTGTCCATGCCGTAGAAGCAGGGGAAGCGGTACGGCGGCGACGAGACGCGGAAGTGCACCTCGGCGGCGCCGGCCTCGCGGAGCATGGCGACGACCTGGCGCGTGGTGGTGCCGCGCACGATCGAGTCGTCGACGACGACGAGCTTCTTCCCGCGGATGTTCTCGGGCAGCGGGTTGAGCTTCATGCGGACGCCGACGCCGCGTTGCTGCTGGCTCGGCTGGATGAAGGTGCGCCCGACGTAGCGGTTCTTCACCAACCCGTCGCCGTAGGGGATGCCCGACGCGCGGGCGAAACCCTGGGCGGCCGGGATCCCGGACTCGGGCACGGGCATGACCATGTGGGCGTCCACCGGGGCCTGGCGGGCGAGCTCCTCGCCCATCCGCTGGCGCGCGGCGTGCACGCTCTGCCCGTACAGGCGGGTGTCCGGGCGCGAGAAGTACACGAACTCGAAGAGGCAGAGGCGCGGCGACGGGTCGGCGTACTGCAGCTCGCGCCGTACGCCGGTCGCGTCGATCACGATCATCTCGCCCGGTTGGACGTCGCGGACGTAGTGCGCGCCGATGATGTCGAGCGCGGCGGACTCGCTGGCGAGGACCCAGCCTCCCCCGTCGAGCCGCCCGAGGACGAGCGGCCAGAATCCGTGCGGGTCGCGCACGCCGATCAGGCGGCTGTCGTCCATGAGGACGAACGAGAACCCGCCCTCCAGCCGCGGCAGCACCCGCTCGAGCGCGTGCTCGAGCTCGCAACCATCCGAGCGCTCGGGCGGCCAGGCGCGCGCGATGAGCTCGGCGACGAGCGCCGAGTCGGTGGTCGAGTCGAACTCGGTCTCGTCGGCGGTCATGCCGGGCAGCATGCCGAGCGAGCCCGCGAGCTCCGCGGTGTTGGTGAGGTTGCCGTTGTGTCCGAGGGAGAACCCGGCGTCGCCGACGGACCGGTAGACCGGCTGGGCGTTCTGCCACGACGACGATCCCGTCGTCGAGTACCGGTTGTGGCCGATCGCGAGATGGCCCTGGAGCGACGCGAGCCGGCGCTCGTCGAAGACCTGCGCGACGAGGCCCATGTCCTTCATCACCGTGATGGTCTCGCCGTCGCTCACCGCGATCCCGGCGGACTCCTGGCCCCGGTGCTGGAGCGCGAAGAGGCCGAGATAGGTGAGGTGGGAGACGGATTGGCCGGGGGCGTAGATGCCGAACACGCCGCACGCGTGCCCGATGTTGGGACCGATGGAATCCGCCGCGTGCATCGCCTCCAGTATCGCAGAGCGGACGGCGGCGAGCGGACCCCTGGCCCCGCCGGATTCAGACGCGCACGGCGCCCATCAGCTCGGGGAGCGCGTCGCGGTAGGCGTGCGTCGCGGCGGTGAGATCCACCGAGAACGCACCGTTCGCCACGAGGCGCTCGCCACCGGCGATTCCCACCGGCGCGACGGGCACGCCGGCCGCCCGGGCGCGGTCGAGCACCGCGTCGACCCGCGTCGGGGCCACCGAGAGCACGACTCGCGACGCCGACTCCGAGAAGCAGCCCCCGGCGTCTCCGATCTCGACCTCGAAGCCGGTGCCGCCCGCGATCGCCATCTCGGCGAGCGCGGTCGCGAGCCCGCCCTCCGAGCAGTCGTGGACACCGCTCGGGACGCGGTCGTTCACCAGACGCGCGATCAGCTCGTGGAGCCGGACCGCAACGGCGAGGTCGGCGGTGGGCGGCGCGCCGGCCCGGAGCCCGTGCCGCGTCGCCCACGCCGATCCACCGAGCTCGGCGCGCGTCTCGCCCAGCACCACGATCGCGTCGCCGGCGACGAGGCACGCCGGCGGCGGCGGGTCGCGCAGGTCGTCGATCACCCCGATGACCCCGGCGACAGGCGTCGGGTCGATGTCGGCACCGCGGCTCTCGTTGTAGAAGGACACGTTGCCGCCGATGACCGGGATCCCGAGCGCGGCGCAGGCCTCGCTCATCCCGTCGACGACCTCGGAGAACTGCCACATGACCTCGGGGTGCTCCGGGTTGCCGAAGTTCAGGCAGTTGACCATGGCCTTCGGCGCGGCACCGGAGCACGCGACGTTTCGGGCCGCCTCGATCACCGCGAGCCGGCCGCCGGTCCGCGGCTCGAGCGCGCAGAACCGCGCCTTGCCGTCGACCGACATCGCGAGCGCACGCGGTGCCGCCTCGCGCAGGCGCAGGACGCTCGCGTCCCCACCGGGGCCCACGACCGTGTTGAGGAAGAGCTGGTGGTCGTACTGGCGGTAGACCCAGGCCGGATCGGCGATGTTCGGGGACGCGAGCAGCGCCAACAGCTCCGGCCCGAGGTCGGTCCCGGGCGGGAAGCGCGCGGCGAGCGCGGGCGCCGGGTCGTCAGCGAGCCGCGCGTCGTGGTCCGCGGGCCGCGCCAGCGGCCGGTGGTACACCGGGCCGTCGCCGAGGCTCCCGATCGGGACGTCGGCGATCGGTGTGCGGTCCGAGGACACCTCCGCCGGCGCGTCGCCGATCGGCGGGGGCGGATTGGCGCCCGGGACACCGATCGCGTCGAACAGCCCGTCGTACACGCGGAACCGGCCGGTGTCGGTGACCCGGCCCACGACCGACGCACGGATCTCCCATCGCTCGCAGAGCGCCAGCACGTCGTCGAGGTGTCCGGGCGTCACGATCGCGAGCATCCGCTCCTGGCTCTCGGAGGTCATGAGCTCGACCGGGTTCATCCCTGGCTCGCGGTGGGGAGCGCGCGCCACGTCGACGTCCATCCCGGCGCCGGTCTTGGCCGCGGTCTCCGAGGCGGCACACGAGATTCCCGCGGCCCCGAGGTCCTGCACGCCGATCGCGAGGCCGGCGTCGAGCAGCGCGAGACAGGCCTCGATGAGCTTCTTCTCCTCGAACGGGTCACCGACCTGCACCGACGGGCGCTTGGTCTCGCTGCCCTCCTCGAAGCCGGCCGAGGCAAGGACGCTCGCACCCGCCGATACCGTCACGGCCGGTCGACGCCCCGAGCAGCACCGCCAGGTTCCCGGGGCCCTCCGCGCGTGCGAGGACGAGCCGTTCGACCGGCAGCGTGCCCAGGCAGAAGACGTTGACCAGCGGGTTGTCCCGGTAGCACTCGTCGAAGACGAGCTCGCCGCCGACGGTCGGGACCCCGACGGCGTTGCCGTAACCGCTGATGCCGCTCACGACGCCCTCGAAGAGGTAGCGGGTGCGGGAGTCGTCGAGGGGTCCGAACCGCAGCGGGTCCAAGAGCGCGATCGGGCGGGCCCCCATGGAGAAGATGTCGCGGATGATGCCGCCGACCCCCGTGGCCGCACCCTGATAGGGCTCGACCGCCGAGGGGTGGTTGTGGCTCTCGATCCGGATCGCCACCGCGAGGCCGTCGCCGACGTCGATCACGCCGGCGCCCTCCCCGGGTCCGACCAGCACCCAGGGCGCCTCGGTCGGGAACCGGGCGAGGTGCGGTCGGGACGACTTGTAGGAGCAGTGCTCGGACCACATCACCGAGTACATCGCGAGCTCGAGCGGCGTCGGCTCGCGGCCCAGCTCGTCGACGACCGCCGCGAGCTCGTCGTCGGTCATGCCCAGTTGTCGATGCACAGGGAGCTCCGCCACGCCCGGAGACTACCGACGGCCCGGTCCCGAACCGTCGAACGAGGACGGCGCCCGCCCGGTGCGCGGTCGCCAATCCGAACTGCTGATTCAAGAGGAAATGCAGCATGGCGCAATCACCGTCATCGGCGCGCGAAAACCCCGACAATGGACGGCCGAACTTCGGGTCGGCAGGGCACGTCCGGACACGGGAGTTCTGCCGCGCTAGCCTCAATGGTGCGGCAGGGATTTCCCCATATCCCAGTGGAAGAAAATCGGAGCCGAACGTGCCAGGACGCAAGACCAAGATGACCGATGAGCACAAGGCCGCCCTCGCACAGGGCCGTGAGCTCGGGCGGGCCGTGCGGGACTACCTCGAGGCACTGGAGCAGAACAAGCCCAAGCGGGGTCGCAAGCGAACGCAGGACTCGGTGAAGAAGCGCCTCGAGGCCATCAATACCTCGCTGCCGGAGGCATCGGCGATCAAGAAGGTCGAGCTCATCCAGGAGCGGCGCGATCTCGAGGTCGAGTTGGCGACCATGGGGACGACGGTCGATCTCTCCGCCGTCGAGAAGGGCTTCGTGAAGGCCGCCAAGCAGTACTCGGACCGGAAGGGGATCACCTACGCGACGTGGCGCGAGGCAGGCGTCCCGGCCGAGGTGCTGAAGAAGGCCGGGATCAGTCGGGCCACCGCCTGACCGGCCCGTCACCCGCGACGAATCCGAGGCCGCCCTTCAGGGCGGCCTCGGCGCGTCTCAGCTCCCGAACTCGTATCCCATGTCGGGCGCACCGAGCACCGGCACGTATGCGAGCCCGTGCTCGTCCAGCCGCGCGCCGAGCTGCCCGCCGCGGTCGAGCAGCAGGGAGACGGCCACGATCGGGCAACCGAGCTCCTCGACCGCGGGGAGCGCCTCGAACAGGGCCTTGCCGGTGGTGGCGGTGTCCTCCACGATCAGGACCCGCTGGCCGGCCTCGAGCACCCCGGCGATGCGGCCCCCGACTCCATGGTCCTTCGCTTCCTTGCGGATCGCGAACGACGGCTTGCCCGTGACGAGCGCGACCGCCAGCGCGACCGGCACCGCGCCGACCACCGGGCCGCCGATTGCGTCGTAGTCGGTGTCGGCGATCCCCGCGTGCGCCAGCGCGTCGATGATCGCCTCGCCGACGATGCGGAGGCAGTCACCCCGGAAGCTGACCTGCCGGCCGTCGAGGTACCAGTGCGAGACCGCGCCCGAGTTGAGTGTGAACTCGCCTTCGCGGATCGCGTAGCGCGCGCAGCACGTCGGCCAGCGCGGCCTGGGGCGGGCGCAGGGTCACGCAGCCGCGACCCGGACCGATGCCAACAGCGACCGGATCATGACGAGACCGTCCGCCGAGCCCAGCAGCGGATCCGACGCGCGCTCCGGGTGGGGCATCAGCCCGACGACGTTCCGACCCTCGTTGCAGATCCCGGCGATGTCGTCCCGTGCGCCGTTCGGGTTCTGCAGGTACCGCACCACGACCCGCTCCTCCGCCCGGAGCGCGTCGAGGGTGCGGTCGTCGCAGACGTAGTTGCCCTCGAAGTGGTTGACCGGGATCCGCAGCACCTGACCGAGCGTCGCCTGGCCGGTCAGGACCGTTGCAGTCGTCTCCACCCGCAGGTCGACCGGCTGGCACAGGAACTTCAACCCGGCGTTCTTCTGCAGCGCCCCGGGCAGGAGCCCGGCCTCGCACAGCACCTGGAACCCGTTGCAGATGCCCACGACGGCACCGCCGGCGCGGGCGTGGCCCCCGACCGCTTCCATCACCGGCGAGAAGCGGGCGATCGCCCCGGCGCGCAGGTAGTCACCGTGGGCGAACCCGCCCGGGACCACCACGACGTCGACCCCGCGCACGGTCGCGTCCGTGTGGAAGAGGCGCTCCGCATGACCACCGAGGGTCTCCACCACGTGTTCGACATCGAGCTCGCAGTTCGTCCCGGGGAACTGCACGACCCCGACGCTCACGGTCACGACGGCTCCAGGGAGATCTCGAACGCCTCGATCACCGGGTTGGCGAGGAGCCGATGACACATCTCGTCGACCTGCTCACGCGCCGCGTCCTCGGAGTCGGCATCGACCACGAGGCGGATCGTCTTGCCCACCTTGACCTGGCTCACGTTCGTGTATCCGAGGGCCGGGAGCGCCCGGTCGATCGTGGCGCCCTGAGGATCGAGAATGCCCGGGAGGTGCGTGATGTCGACGGTCGCGGCGTAGTGCGGCATCGCCCTGGACCTTACCCGGCCCCGCCTGCGCCGCCGGCCCCGAACCAGTCCGCGAACGCGCGCCCGGTGATGCGCTCGTACGCCTCGACGTAGCGCGCGCGTGTGCCCTCGATCACCGACGCCGGGAGCGACGGTGCGGGTGGGGTCTGGTCCCACTCGATCGCGAGGTAGTGGTCCCGGACGAACTGCTTGTCGTAGCTCGGCGGTGAGCCGCCCGGTTCGTACGAGTCGGCCGGCCAGTACCGGGAGGAGTCGGGGGTGAGGACCTCGTCGATCAGGAGCAGCGTGCCGTCGGGCGCGAGCCCGAACTCGAACTTGGTGTCCGCGAGCAGGATCCCCCGCGCGGCCGAGTGCTCGGCGCCCCGCGCGTAGATCGCGAGCGCGGCGTCGCGCAGCTGTTCGAACGTGCGGACACCGACGAGGTCGATCGCCGCGTCGTCGGTCATGGGGAGATCGTGACCGGTGTCGGCCTTCGTCGTGGGCGTGAACAGCGGCTCGGGGAGCGGCTCGGCCTCCTGCATCCCGGCCGGCATCGGCCGGCCCTGGACCGTCCCGGACTCCCGGTACTCCTTCCAGGCGCCACCGAAGAGGTAGCCGCGGGCGATGCACTCCATGCGCACGGGCTCGGTCCGCCGAACCAGGGTCGCCCGGCCGTCGGCATCCGGGCGTGCCGCGGCGGGGAAGTCGGCGGGATCCACGCTGATCACGTGGTTGGGCAACAGGTCCGCGGTGAGATCGAACCAGAAGGAGGAGATCGCGGTGAGCACCCGACCCTTGTCGGGGATCGGGTCGGGCAGGACCACGTCGAAGACCGAGACGCGGTCGGATGCGACCATCAGGAGACGGTCGTCGCCTGCGTCGTAGAGGTCCCGGACCTTGCCGGAGTAGAGGTGCGGAAGTCCGACGCTCATGACGCGTCGAGCACGTCGAAGGTCCGGCCGATGTTCGCGACCGCGCGCTTCAGGTCGAAGCAGCCTTCGAGCGTGGCGGACGGGAGCGCCGCGACGACCTCGTCGTCCTCGCGCAGCACCTCGAGGAACGGACGACGCTCTTCCCAGGTCTTCATCGCGTTGCGTTGCACCATGCGGTACGCGTCGTCGCGCGAGCGTCCCGCCTCGACCAGCGCGAGCAGCACCGGCTGGCTGAAGACCAGGCCGTAGCTCGCGTCGAGGTTCTCGAGCATCCGCTCCGGGTAGACGTGCATGTCCTCGATCACCCCGCGCATCTTCACGAGCAGGTAGTCGGCGAGCAAGCACGCGTCGGGAAGGATGATCCGCTCGACCGAGGAGTGGGAGATGTCGCGCTCGTGCCACAGGGCGACGTCCTCGAGGCCGGCCATGAGATCGGCCCGCAACACCCGCGACAGCCCGCACAGCTGCTCGCACTTCACCGGATTCCGCTTGTGCGGCATCGCCGAGGAACCCTTCTGCTTCCCGGCCCGGAACGGCTCCTCGACCTCGCGGACCTCGGTGCGCTGGAGGTGGCGGATCTCGAGCGCTGCCTGCTCGACGGTCGCGCCGACCGACGCGCACGCGTAGAGCAGCTCCGCGTGGCGATCCCGGGCCAGGACCTGGGTCGCCGGCACCGCAGTGAGCCCGAGCGCCGCGCACACGTGCGCCTCCACGTGCGGGTCGATGTTCGAATACGTCCCGACCGCCCCCGACACCTTGCCCACCGCGATCCCCGCCCGCGCGCGGCGCAGTCGTTCGATGTCACGCCGGACCTGGAGCGCCCACAGCGCCAGCTTCACACCGAAGGTGGTCGGCTCGGCGTGGATGCCGTGGGTCCGACCGACCATCGCCGTGTCCCGGAACTCGTGGGCGCGCGCCGTGATCGCGTGGTCGAGCGCCTCCGCGGCGCCGATCAGGAGATCCGCGGCCCGGGTGAGCTGCAACGCCAGCGCGGTGTCGACGACGTCGCTCGACGTGAGCCCGTAATGGACCCACGCCCCCTCGGGCTGGCCGACGCGCTCCTGGACGACGTCGACGAACGCGGCCACGTCGTGCTCGGTCACGAGCTCGCGCGCGTCGATCGCGGCAACGTCGAAGCCGGCACGCTCGCGGACGGCGATCGCGGCCTCCTTCGGCACCACCCCGAGCTCGGCCCAGGCCTCCGTCGCGAGGATCTCGACCTCGAGCCACGCGCCGAACTTCGCCTCGTCGGTGAAGAGGGCGGCCATCTCCGGGAGCGAGTAACGGGGGATCACGCGGGTCGGGTCCTTTCGCGGGGCACCTTCATACCGTCGGGACGGCGGCGATGTCGGACCGGAAGTGGCTTCCGGGCCAGGAGACGAGCGCCGCGGCCTCGTACGCCCGGGCGCGGGCTGCGGCGACGTCCGGACCCAGGGCGGTCACCGCGAGCACCCGGCCGCCGGCCGTGACGATGTCGTCACCGCGCCGCGCCGTACCCGCGTGGAAGACGACGACGTCCTCGAGCGCTCCGGCTGCGTCGAGGCCGGTGATCACGTCGCCCGCCCGGGGGGTCGCCGGGTAACCCTCGGTCGCGAGCACGACCGTCACGCACGCGTCGTCCACGAACTCCACCTTCGTCTCGAGCCTCCCGGTCGCGGCTTCCAGACAGTGCACCGCGAGGTCGCTCGCGAGCCGCGGCACGATGACCTGACTCTCCGGATCGCCGAAACGGACGTTGTACTCGATGACCTTGGGTCCGTCCGGGGTGAGCATGAGTCCCGTATAGAGCACGCCGCGGTACTCGAGGTCGCGGCGGGCGAGCTCGGTGAGTGTGGGCGCCACCGCCCGGTCCATCACGTGCTGCACGACGTCGGCGTCGGCCGCGGGCACCGGTGAGTAGGCACCCATACCGCCCGTGTTGGGACCGGTGTCGCCGTCGCCGACCCGCTTGAAGTCCTGAGCCGGGGCGAGCGGGACACCTTCGAGGCTGCCGTCACACAGCACGAGCAGCGACAGCTCCGGCCCGGTGAGGCCTTCCTCGATGACCACGGTGCGCCCGGCGTCGCCGAACGCGCGCCCGGCGAGGTAGTCGCGCACCGCGTCGCGAGCGTCGGCGAGGGACTCGGTCACGAGCACGCCCTTGCCCGACGCGAGCCCGTCGGTCTTGATGACGTAGAGCCCGGGCAGCGTCTCCAGGAACGCGAGGGCCGCGGGCTCGGCGTCGGCCCCGAACGCGGCGTGGCGCGCGGTCGGGACCCCGGCGGCCGCGAGGACCTCCTTCATCCAGGACTTGGAGCCCTCGAGCCGGGCGGCGCCGCGCGAGGGGCCGAACACGGGAACCCCACCACCGCGCAGCTCGTCGGCGAGGCCCTCGACGAGCGGGGCCTCGGGACCGATGACCGCGAGGTCGAACACGTCGAGGCTGTCGAGCGCGTCGTCGAGCGCCATGCACGGCCCGATCGCCGCGATCCCGGGGTTGCCGGGAGCGACGACCACGCCGTCCACGACGGGCGACCGGGAGAGCCCCCAGGCGAGCGCATGCTCGCGCCCGCCCCCGCCGACGAGCAGGACCTGCACCGCTACCCCCGCTCGTGCGCCTGCGGCGCGGGCCGCTCACGCCCCGCGCGGCGTCGGCGCATCGGAATCGAGACCTCGCTCACTAGGCCGCGCGGGGAGGACGACGGTCTGGTCCCGGGCAGGACCGACGGAGACGAAGGAGACGCGTACGCCCGTGAACTCCTCGATGAAGCGAACGTAGTCGCGCGCCGCGGACGGGAGGTCCTCGATGCGCTCGGCCCGCTCGATGTCGCACTCCCAGCCCGGGAACGTCTCGTAGATCGGCTTGACCTTGTGGATCACCGACTGATGGTAGGGGACGTGGTCGTAGCGCGTGCCGTCCTCGCCGACGTAGCCGACGCAGACCTTCAGCTCCGCGAGCGGCGACAGGACGTCGAGCTTGGTGATCGCGAGCTCGCTGCACGTGTTGAGTCGCGAGGCGTGCTTGACCATCACCAGGTCCAGCCACCCGGTGCGGCGCCGGCGCTTGGTGTTGGTGCCGAACTCGGCGCCGCGGTCGACGAGCAGATCGCCCACGGGATCGCCCTCGAACAGCTCGGCGGGGAAGGGGCCGGCGCCGACCCGGGTCGTGTACGCCTTGACGACGCCCACGATGCGCTCGAGGTCGCGGGGCCCGGCCCCGGCCCCGGCGCAGACCGCGCCCGACACGGGATTGCTCGACGTGACGAACGGATACGTCCCGTGGTCGAGGTCGAGGAAGGTCGCCTGGGCCCCCTCGAACAGGACCCATTGCTGTGCGTCGAGTGCCTCGTGCACGAGGTGCACGGTGTCGTCGATCAGCGGCGCGAGCAGGGGCACGAGCTCCAGGTACTGCGCGGCCAGCGCGTCCGCGTCCACGGGCAGGCGGTTGTAGACCTTGGTGAGCACGCCGTTCTTCTCACGCAGCGCGAGGTCGAGCTTGGCGCGGAAGATCTTCGGGTCGAGCAGGTCCTGGACGCGCAACCCCACGCGCATCGCCTTGTCGGCGTAGGCCGGGCCGATTCCCCGTTTGGTGGTACCGAGCTTGGCGTTGCCGAGGTACCGCTCGTTCAGGCGGTCGAGCTCCTGGTGGTAGGGCATGATCAGGTGGGCATTGCCCGACAGACGCAGACGGCGGCTGTCGATGCCGCGGGATTCCAGCATCTCCAGCTCGGCGAGCAGGACCTCCGGATCCACGACGACGCCGTTGCCGATGACCGGGAGCACCCAGGGGTAGAGGATCCCGCTCGGCACCAGCTGGAGCTTGAAGACCTCGTCGTCGACCACGATCGTGTGGCCGGCGTTGTGACCGCCCTGGTAGCGGACGCAGAGCGAGGCCTCCTTGGCGAGGTAGTCGGTGAACCGCCCCTTGCCCTCGTCGCCCCACTGGGTCCCGACGATCACTGCTCCCGGCACGACCGCCCCCGTTCAACTGTTGCGCGAAAGGGACCGGCTCCGAAGTCGGAGCCGGTCCAGGACGTGACTGCACTCACGTTGGGAGCATCTTAGTCGGGGCGGGCCCGGTCGTCGTCGGGGTCGGCGGGGGCCTTCGAGCGTCACTCCACGCCGACGGGATCCGCGCGGTGGAACACCAGGCCGTCGGGACTGGCGTCGACCTGGACGACGTCGCCGTCGCCGTAGTGGCCCTGCAACAGCTCCAGCGCGATCGGGTCCGCGATCTCCTTCTGGAGCACGCGCTTGAGCGGGCGAGCCCCGAAGTCCGGGTCATAGCCGACCCGCGCGACATGCTCGCGGGCCGCATCGGTGAGCTCAAGCCCGAGCCCACGGGCCTCCAGCCGCTTGCGCAGCTGGTCCAGCTGGATCTCCACGATCTGAGCGATGTGGCGCTCGTCGAGGCGGTGGAAGACGACGATCTCGTCGACGCGGTTGATGAACTCGGGCTTGAAGTGAGTCCGCACGGCCGCCATGACCGCGACCTCGTCACCACCGGCGCCGAGGTTGCTCGTCATGATGAGCACCGTGTTGGTGAAGTCCACCGTACGGCCCTGGCCGTCGGTGAGGCGACCGTCGTCCATGAGCGCGAGCAGGACATTGAAGACGTCCGGGTGTGCTTTCTCGACCTCGTCGAGCAGGACCACCGAGTACGGCCGACGACGGACCGCTTCGGTGAGCTGTCCTCCCTCTTCGTAGCCGACATAGCCCGGAGGCGCGCCGACGAGACGGGACACGGAGTGCTTCTCCATGTATTCGCTCATGTCGATGCGCACCATCGCCCGCTCGTCGTCGAACAGGAAGTCCGCGAGCGTGCGGGCGAGCTCGGTCTTGCCGACGCCGGTCGGGCCGAGGAACAGGAACGAGCCGATCGGCTGGTGCGGGTCCGAGAGTCCGGCACGCGACCGACGGATCGCGTTCGCGACGGCCGTCACCGCGTCGTCCTGGCCGACGACGCGTGCGTGGAGCTCGTCCTCCATGCGGACGAGCTTGGCCATCTCACCCTCCATGAGGCGCGACACGGGGACGCCGGTCCACTTGGACACGATCTCGGCGATGTCCTCCTCGTCGACCTCCTCCTTCAACATGGCGTGGCCGCCCTGGAGCTCGTTCAAGCGCGCGGTGCGCTCCTCGATCTCGGCTTCGAGATCGCGCATGGTGCCGTAGCGGAACTCGGCGGCCCGCTGGAGGTCGCCGTCACGCTCGGCCTTCTCGGCGTCGGTGCGCGCGGCCTCCAGCGCTTCCTTGCGCTCGCGGATCGCGCCGATCGCGTCCTTCTCCAGCTGCCACTGCGCGGTCATCGCGTCGCGCTCCTCGCCCAGCTCGGCGAGCTCGCTCTCGAGCGCGGCGAGCCGCTGCTTCGACGCCTCGTCGGTCTCCTTGGCCAGTGCCGCCTGCTCGATCTCGAGCTGGCGGATGCGCCGCTCGACCACGTCGAGCTCGTTGGGCATGGAGTCGATCTCGATCCGCAGCCGCGACGCCGACTCGTCGACGAGGTCGATCGCCTTGTCCGGGAGCTGGCGGGCAGGGATGTACCGGTCGCTCAGGATCGCGGCCGCGACGAGCGCGGCGTCCTGGATGCGGACACCGTGGTGCACCTCGTAGCGCTCCTTCAGCCCGCGCAGGATCGCGACCGTGTCCTCGACCGAGGGCTCGCCGACGAATACCTGCTGGAACCGCCGTTCGAGCGCGGGGTCCTTCTCCACGTACTTGCGGTACTCGTCCAGCGTCGTCGCGCCGATCATGCGCAGCTCACCGCGGGCGAGCATCGGCTTGATCATGTTGCCGGCGTCGACCGCGCCTTCCGCGCCCCCGGCACCGACGATCGTGTGCAGCTCGTCGATGAAGGTCACGACCTCGCCGTCGGAATCGACGATCTCCTTGAGCACGGCCTTGAGCCGCTCCTCGAACTCACCGCGGTACTTGGCCCCGGCGACCATCGCACCGATGTCGAGCGCGATCAGGCGCTTGTCGCGCAGGCTCTCGGGGACGTCGCCCTCGATGATGCGCCGCGCGAGGCCCTCCGCGATCGCGGTCTTCCCGACCCCGGGCTCGCCGATGAGCACCGGGTTGTTCTTGGTCCGGCGCGACAGCACCTGGATGACCCGCCGGATCTCCTCGTCACGTCCGATGACGGGATCGAGCTTGCCCCTTCGTGCCTCCTCGGTGAGATCCCGGCCGAACCGCTCGAGCGCCTGGTACTGCTCCTCCGGGTTCTCCGACGTCACGCGGTGCGAGCCGCGCACCTGCTTCAAGGCGTCGAGCACGGCCTCGGTCGTGACCCCGAGCCCACGCAACAGGTCGCCGACCCCGCCGGCGACCTTGGTCATCGCGAGCAGCACGTGCTCGGTCGAGAGGTAGTCGTCGCCGAGGTCGGCGCGCTCACCGTCGGCCGCTTCGAGCAGCCGGAACGAGTCGGGCGACACCTGGGGCCCCTGCGCGGTCGCCCCGTACACCTGCGGGACGTTCGCGAGAGCGGCGTCGATCTGGTCACGGACCGCCTTCGGCGCCACGCCGACGCGCTCGAGGACCGGGAGCACGACGCCCTCCGGCTGACCGATGAGCGCGGCGAGCAGATGCTCGGGTCCCACCTGGCTGTGGTTGTTGTCCCGCGCGAGCGCCTGGGCCGCGCCGATGGCCTCCTGGGTCTTGCGGGTCAGCTTGTTCGGATCGAGCGGCATGGGCCTACCTCGGGTGGTCACGCAGGTACTGGACTGAACTTGACAACGATCTTGTCAACTCTTGCATTCCCGGTCCGGACGGGAGAAGCGCCGCGCCGCCCGCGGGTCGGGCTCGACGGGCTGCGTTCAGCCGGTACGGCGCCGCGACACCGGGACGATGTCGCGGCGCAGCTCGCGCCGGGCGCGGTCGAGCGCGGTGCGCGCCTCGGCGTTCACGCGTCGTAGCTCGGCCTCGAGCCGCTCGACCCGGTCCTCGAGCGCGAGGATCCGGCGGACACCCGCCAGGCCGACCCCCTCGTTGGTGAGCTCCTGGATCCGGCGCAGCAACACGATGTCGCGCTCGGAGTACCGGCGGCTGCGACCCTCGGTCCGCGCCGGCTCGATGAGTCCCTTGCGCTCGTAGATGCGCAGGGTCTGCGGGTGGACTCCGGCCAGGTCGGCGGCCACCGAGATGATGTAAAGGGCGCGTTCGTCGTTGGGCACGGTTACACCTCCAGGCCGGCCCTCGGGTCGGCGGTCAAGGTCTCAGCGAGCGCCTCCATGGCCGCACGCTGGTTCTTGTCGAGCTTGGCGGGCACGGCGACGTCGAAGGTGACGAGCAGGTCACCCGCGTGGCCGTTCGAGCCCGCGATCCCGCGCCCCTTCACCTTCTGCGTGGTACCGGGCTGGGTGCCCGGCTTGACCTTCAGGGTGACGGCGTCGCCGAGGGTCGGGACCCGCACGTTCGCCCCCAGCGCCGCCTCGGGGAACGTGATCGGCACGTGGACCGTGAGATCACGCGCGCCCTTGCGGCCGAAGACGGGGTGCGGGCGGACGTGCACGACCACGTAGAGGTCGCCGGCGGGTCCACCGTTGCGGCCCGCCGCGCCGCGCTTGGCGACCTTGATGCGCTGCGCGTCCTTGACCCCGACGGGGAGCTTGACCTTGACCTCGCGCCGGCGCACCTCGGTGCCCTGTCCGTGACAGCGCGGGCACGGGTCGGGGATGACCGCCCCGCGCCCGTGACAGACCGGGCAGACCTGCGCGGTCGAGAAGAAGCCCTGGTTCATCGCGATCTCTCCGGAGCCACCGCACTCGGTGCACACCTGTGGCGACGTTCCCGGGCGCGCGCCCGTGCCGCCACACTCCGAGCACGCGGCCTCCGCGGTGAATGCCACCGTCGTGGTGATGCCCTCGATCGCGTCGAGGAAGTCGATCGTCAGCTCGGTCTCGAGGTCCGCGCCGCGTTGGGGTGCGTGGCGCGCGCTGCGCCGGCCGCCACCGGCGCGGCCCCCCGACCGACCACCGGGCCGACCACCGAAGAGCCCGCCGAGCAGGTCGCCGAGATCGACGGTGTCGTCGAAACCGAACCCCCCGGGCGTGAACCCGCCGTCCGGCCCGCCCGCGTAGGCGCCGGAGGCCACCATCTGGCGCAGCTCGTCGTACTCCTTGCGCTTGGCCGGGTCCGAGAGCACGTCGTTGGCGGCCGAGACCTCCTTGAAGCGCTCCTCGGCCTCCTTGTTCCCGGGGTTCGCGTCAGGGTGGTACTCCTTCGCGAGCTTGCGGTACGCCTTGGTGATGTCCTTCTCGGGCGCGTCGGACGGAACGCCGAGCACGGCGTAGTAATCCGTCTCCAACCACTCACGCTGGGGTGCCATCGCCCCTACTTCGCCACCTTCACCATCGCGGGACGCAGGACACGTCCCTTGAGGCGGTAGCCGGTGCGCATCGTCTCGGCCACCACCGGCTCACCGTCTCCGTCCTCCTGCATCACTGCCTCGTGCTCGTTCGGGTCGAACGGCCGGCCGTCAGCGTTCATCCGCTCGAGGCCGGCGCGCTCGAGCACGTCGACCAGCTGCGCGAACACGAGCTCGACGCCCTTGCGCACGCCGGGATCGGTGTCGTCGGGTAGCTGGGACACCGCCGCGTCGAAGCTGTCGAGCACCGGCAGCAGCGCCTCGACGAGCGACTCGCTCGCGCGCTCGACGATCGCCGTCTCCCGCCGCATCGCCTGCTTGCGGTAGTTCTCGAAGTCGGCCTGGATCTGTTGGGCGAGCGCGCGCATCTCGTCGCGCTCACCCAGCAGACGCCCCAGGTCTCCTTCGAGAACCTCTGCCGCCTCCGCTTCCCCGTCGAGGCCGTCGGAATCGGCCACCTCCGTGGACTCGTCGCTCACGCCGACGCCTCGCCGGGCTCGTCGACGATCTCGGCCTCGGCGACCTCTTCGTCGTCGGGCGTCCCCTCGGTCGTGGGACCAGCGGCGGCGTCGGCACCACCGGCCTCCGTGGCGGACGAGGCCGCGTAGAGGCGCTGCGCGAACTCCTGGCTCGCGTTGATCAGCTCCTCGTGCCCGCGCCGCACGGCGTCGACGTCGGTTCCGGCGAGCGCGTCCTTCAGGACCTTCAGGGCGCCCTCGATCTTCTCCCGCTCGGCCGCCTCGACCTTGTCACCCGACTCGACCAGCAGCTTCTCGGTCTGGAAGACGAGGTTGTCCGCGTTGTTGCGGACCTCGGCCTCCTCGCGGCGCAGACGGTCCTCCTCGGCGTGGGCCTCGGCGTCCTTCATCATGCGGTCGATCTCGTCCTTGCCGAGCGCAGTGCCGCCGGTGATCGTCATCTGCTGTTCCTTGCCCGTTCCGAGATCCTTGGCGGTGACGTGCACGATGCCGTTGGCGTCGATGTCGAAGGTCACCTCGACCTGCGGGATGCCACGCGGTGCCGGCGGGATACCGACGAGCTGGAACGTGCCGAGCGTCTTGTTCCGGTACGCCATGTCCGACTCGCCCTGGAGCACTTTGATCTCCACCGAGGACTGGTTGTCGTCCGCGGTCGTGAAGACCTCCGAGCGCTTCGTGGGGATCGTCGTGTTGCGGTCGATCAGCTTGGTCATGATCTGACCCTTGGTCTCGATGCCGAGCGACAGCGGCGTGACGTCGAGCAGGAGCACGTCCTTGACGTCGCCCTTCAGCACGCCGGCCTGGATCGCGGCGCCGACCGCGACGGCCTCGTCGGGGTTGATCCCCTTGTCGCCGTCCTTGCCGGTCAGCTCGCGCACGAGGTCGGTCACCGCGGGCATGCGGGTCGAACCGCCGACGAGCAGGACGCGGTCGATGCCGCTCATGTCCATCCCGGCGTCGCGGATCGCCTGCTCGAAGGGACCGCGGCAGGCCTCGAGGAGGTCACGGGTGAGCTCCTGGAACTTGGAACGCGTGAGCGTGAGCTCGAGGTGGAGCGGACCGTCCGCGTTCGCGGTGATGAAGGGCAGGTTGATCGAGGTCTCCTGGAGGGACGACAGCTCGATCTTGGCCTTCTCCGCCGCCTCCTTCAGGCGCTGGGCGGCCATCTTGTCGGCCGCGAGGTCCACACCGTGGGCGTTCTTGAACTCCTGCACCATCCAGTCGATGACGCGCTGGTCCCAGTCGTCACCGCCGAGGTGGGTGTTCCCCGCGGTCGACTTGACCTCGAAGACGCCGTCTCCGAGCTCGAGCACCGAGACGTCGAAGGTCCCGCCGCCGAGGTCGAACACGAGGATCGTGACGTCGGCGTCCTTCTCGAGCCCGTAGGCGAGGGACGCGGCGGTGGGCTCGTTGATGATGCGCAGGACCTCGAGCCCGGCGATCTCGCCGGCCTCCTTGGTGGCCTGGCGCTCGGCGTCGCCGAAGTACGCCGGGACGGTGATGACCGCCTGGCTCACCGAGTCCCCGAGGTAGGCCTCCGCGTCGCGCTTCAGCTTCTGGAGGATCCGGGCGGAGATCTCCTGGGTGTTGTAGGCCTTGCCGTCGATGTCGACCGACCAGTTCGTGCCGATGTGGCGCTTCACCGACCGGATCGTGCGATCCGGGTTGGTGATCGCCTGACGCTTGGCGACCTCGCCGACGAGGACCTCGCCGGTCTTGGAGAACGCGACGACCGACGGGGTCGTGCGCGATCCCTCTGCGTTGGGAATGACCACGGGCTCGCCCGCCTCGAGGGTCGAGACGACCGAGTTCGTGGTGCCGAGGTCGATACCGACGGCCTTGGACATGAAGGTTCCTCCAGGGGGACGATCCGGACTCGCCGGAGCTTGCTCAGGGGACGGATACTACGGGTGACAAGAATCTTGAGTCGAGCGGTAACAACTTTCGTCGGTGCCCCGCTATTCCCGCCGGTCCGGGATCACTTTCGCCCCGGGCCGTCGGGGCCCTAGATTCCCGCCATGCCGCGCAACGACGCCTTCATCGGACACCTCGCCGAGGTGCCACTCTTCTCCGCACTCTCCCGCAAGGAGCTCGGGCTCGTCGCCCGTCGCGCCGAGGACGTGAAGGTCGAGGCCGGGCGCGTCCTCGTGAGCGAGGGGGCGACAGGCTCGGAGTTCTTCGTCATCCTCTCGGGCACGGCGAAGGTGTCCCGCCGGGGCCGCAAGGTCGCGACGCTCGGCCCGGGCGCCGCGTTCGGCGAGCTGGCGCTGCTCGACAAGGCGCCGCGCAACGCGTCGGTGACGGCCGAGACCGACATGGAGCTCGTCGTCCTCGCGCAACGCGAGTTCGGCGGCATCATCGACGAGGTCCCCGGCGTCGCCCGCAAGCTGCTCATGGGCATGGCCCGCCGCCTGCGCGAGGCCGACAACCAGTCCGTGCAGTAGCGCTGGTCGAGCTCGCTGCTCGGCGGGACCGCGCCGGACATCGGGCGCTCGGGGCCGGTCCACTAGTTTGCGCGCCGTGGAAATCCGTCGCCTGCTCCCCAAGCCGCACCAGGTCGTCCTCGGGATCGGGGCACTCGCCGCGGTCGGCACGCTCGCCTCCGGCATCGCACCGGAGATCACCGGATGGCACGAGGACTCGTCGATCGCCCGCGAGGTGTTCGTCAACATCCCCGCGCCGCTCGAGGTGGCCTTCTACCTCACCGTCGCGACCGGTCTGTTCCTCACCGCCTGGCTCGTGTCGCTCCGGGTCCGCAACTACGAACGCGGCAAGCCCGACAACCGGCGCACCAACAAGGCCAACGTGCACCGCCGCATGCGCGACTTCCGCCGCGGCGTGTGGATGCGCACCCTGCTGCGCGATCCCGCGGCCGGTGTCATGCACTCGATGATCTACTTCGGCTTCCTCGTGCTGTTCATCGTGACGGTGCTCCTCGAGATCGACCACCAGCTCCCCGACTCGCTCAAGTTCCTCCACGGCCGGACCTACGAGGCCTACGCGTTCACCGCGGACCTCTTCGGGCTGGTGTTCCTCGGCGGGATCGTCTGGGCGTTCCTTCGCCGCTACGCGCAGCGGCCGTACCGCATCCGGATCAAGACCAAGCCCGAGCACCTCGTCATCCTCACGACGTTCCTCGTGATCGGGTTGTCGGGCTTCGTCGTCGAGGGCTTCCGGATCGCGGCGCTGCGCGGGGAGCTCGGTTCGGGCGCGAACTTCGAGAAGTGGAGCTTCGTCGGCTGGGCTTTCTCGTCGATCTTCGACGGGTGGCACGCCCAGACGCTGCTCGATCTCCACCGGTGGGCCTGGACGGCGCACGTCATCGCCTTCCTCGCCTTCCTCGTGATCCTCCCCACCACGATGCTGCGCCACATGATCACGAGCCCGATGAACATGTACCTGAAGGACCGGCCGCGGCCCAAGGGCGCGATGCGCGAGATGCCGAACCTCATGGAGACCGAGCTCGAGACGTTCGGCGCCTCCACCATCGAGGACTTCACCTGGAAGCAGCTGTTCGACACCGACGCCTGCACGATCTGCGGACGGTGCACGTCGGTCTGCCCGGCGCACGCGACCGGCAAGCCGCTCGACCCGCGTGAGATCGTGAACAAGACCGGTGAGGTCATGGCACTGACGGGCACCCCTCCGGTGTCTCCCCCGGTCGGCATCGACCGCGAGATCACCGTCGCCGCGGACAGTCTGTTCGAGCGGATCACCGCCGAGGAGCTGTGGTCCTGCACGTCCTGCAAGGCGTGCGACGAGATCTGCCCCGTGAACATCGAGATCCTCGACAAGATCCTCGACATGCGCCGATACCTCTCCCTCATGGAGAGCAACTTCCCGGCCAGCCTCGGCAACGTGTACCGCTCGATGGAGAACAGCGGGAACGTCTACGGGATGAACCAGGGTGAGCGGGGCGACTGGGCGGACCAGCTCGAAGGCGTCGACATCGTCGAGGCAGGGGGCGCGTTCGACCACGAGTACCTCTACTGGGTCGGCTGCGCCGGCAGCTTCGACGACCGCAACAAGAAGACCAGCCGGGCGATGGCCAAGCTCCTCCAACGCGCGGGGATCGACTTCGCGATCCTCGGCCCGAGCGAGATGTGCACCGGCGACAGCGCCCGGCGCTCGGGCAACGAGTACATCTTCCAGATGCTGGCGATGCAGAACATCGAGACGCTCGACGGGCTCGGCGTGAAGAAGATCATCACGCAGTGCCCGCACTGCTTCAACACCCTGAAGAACGAGTACCCCCAGCTCGACGGCCGCTACGAGGTCGTGCACCACTCCGAGCTGCTGATGCAACTGATCTCCGACGGCCGCCTCGCGATGGCCGGCGCATCGCTCGAAGAGCGGGTCACCTACCACGACTCCTGCTATCTCGGCCGCCACAACGACGTGTACCTCGCCCCGCGCAACGTGATCGGATCCCTCGCGGGCATCGACATCGTCGAGATGCCACGCAACGGCACCCGGGGCATGTGCTGTGGCGCCGGCGGCGCGCGCATGTGGATGGAGGAGACGACCGGCAAGAAGGTCAACACGGAGCGGGCCCAGGAGGCCCTGGCGACGGGCGCCGAGCGGATCGCCGTCGCCTGCCCCTTCTGCTACGTGATGATGGACGACGGCGTGAAGGGCGAAGGCAAGGACGAAGAGGTCGTCGTCTCGGACATCGCCGAGGTGATCCTCGAGGCGCTCGAGCGCGAGCCCTCGACTCCCGCCCCGGTCACCGCGCACTTCCCCCCGGGCGTCTGAACCTCCTCCCGAGTCGCCCGCGGATGCGCCCTCAGGCGACCAGGTCGGCGTAGCGGAAGCAGTCGACGGTGTGGTCGTTCACCATGCCCATCGCCTGCATGAGCGCGTACATCGTGGTGGGACCGACGAACCGGAATCCCCGGCGCTTGAGGTCCGTGCTCAACTCCGTCGAGGTGTCCGTGACCGCGGGGAGGTCACTCCTCCGCTTCCACCGGTTGACCACCGGCCGGCCGCCGACGAAGGACCAGAGGTAGTCGCCGAACTCGCCGTACTCGCGCTCGAGCCGCCGGAGCGCCTTCGCGTTGTCGACGACGGACGTGATCTTGGCGCGGTTGCGCACGATCGCCGGGTCCGCCATGAGCTTCTCGATGCGCGCCGGCGTGAACCGGGCGACCTTCGCCGGATCGAAACCCGCGAAGCAACGGCGATAGCCCTCGCGTTTGGTGAGGATCGTCCGCCACGACAGCCCGGCCTGGGCGCCCTCGAGGGAGAGCTTCTCGAACAGGCGGATCCGGTCGTGCTGGGGGACGCCCCATTCCTCGTCGTGGTAGGCGCGCATGAGCGGATCGTCACCGGCCCACGCACAGCGCCGGGGCTCCGCCACCGCTACTTCCCGAAGTTGAGGTAGTACCGGCTCGGCGTCGGACCGCGTTGGCCCTGGTACTTCGAGCCCTTCTCCGTGCTGCCGTAGGGGTGGTCGGCCGCCGTCGTCATCTGGAAGAAGCTGATCTGGCCGATCTTCATCTGCGGGTACAGCGCGATCGGCAGGTTGGCCACGTTGCTCAGCTCGAGCGTGAGGTGCCCGTCCCACCCGGCGTCGACGAAGCCCGCGGTGCTGTGGATGAGGAGTCCGAGGCGACCCAGCGACGACTTGCCCTCGAGGCGCGCGACGAGGTCGTTCGGCAGCACGACGCGTTCGAGCGTCGAGCCGAGCACGAACTCGCCGGGATGGAGGATGAAGGTGTTGCCCTCGCTCACCTCGACGATCTCGGTGAGGTCCTCCTGGGCCTCGGCGGGATCGATGTACGGCGTCGTGTCGTTGCGGAACACCCGGAAGTAGCGATCGAGGCGCAGGTCCACCGACGACGGCTGCACGTTCCCGTCGTCGAGGGGCTCCACGACGACGCGGCCGGACGCGAGCGCCTCGCGGATGGAACGATCGGAGAGGATCACGGCCCGGGACTCTATCCATGGGCACGCGCGCGCCGAGGTGTCGACCCACGATCGCGCGCTCCGCGCGCGATCGCGGGCGTCTCGGCGCGGCGAGTGGCTGCCACGCGTAGGGCAGGTGACTCATTGTCGCCAACGGGACCAGAAATCACGCTTCCGCGCTTGCTGCGTGTTCGTCCTGTTCGCGAGAGTCGCCCCTGGACACCGCGGGACGGGAGGACTCGGTGGCAGGTTCGCGAGACCGTTCACGCGACGACGGCCGGCGCCGGGGATCGGCCGATCGTCGGGGGTGGAAGTCACCGAGCGCTGCCGCCGGGACCACGGTTCTCAGCCCGGATCGAACCTGATCAGCGGTGCCGGAAACGTCCGACGTCTCACGGAACGTGGTCACTCCGGGGGAAGAAATCGCGCGATCAGTGGCAAAGACCGACAAATAGTGCAACACTCCCCACTTCGTCCCGCAGCAGGGCGGCGCGAACGCACGGGGCCAACGGGAGGCGAAGTGAAACGAGCACGGACGCGACTGTCCGCAGCAGTGCTGGCGACGATGGTGGGAATGGCGGGACTGGTCGCCGGTGCGGGAACCGCGCAGGCGCTCTCGAACCCTGCGATCCCTCAGCTGAGCTTCGATCACGTCATCTCCTCGCACCCGTTCTCGGGTACGTCGGCCAACGCCAGCGACATCGAGGGCCTCGGCTACGTCGCGAGCGACACGTCGATGTGGGTTGCCGACGACAACGCCGACAGCGTCTGGGAGATCAACTCCTCGACGGGTGCGTACAAGCTCCGGCTCCGGGCCGCTGACTTCGAGGCCGCCACCCAGGTGGGAACCGGCCTCACCTGCTCCGAGGCGCTCGACGCCGGCATCGTGGGCGACACCGGCGCCAACGAGTGCCACAGCCGAACGGACGACTTCGAGTCGGTGGTGTACGACCCGGGCGCAGACGTGCTGTACGTGACCTCGGGAGGCTGCTGCACCGCCGGGCCTCCCCCCCGGCTACCCGAACCACCCCACGGTGTGGAAGCTGACCCGCCAGTCCGGCCACTTCGCACCATCCCAGTGGCAGGCGCTGCCCGAGACGGAGGATCCGACCGCCGCGGGTTGGCGATCGGGAACCGGCATGTACTTCGGCAAGGGCACCAAGATCAAGACGTACGACTTCGCGACGAACGCGCTCAGCAGCAGCAAGACGCTGGCGGTCTCGAACATCGTCGGCCTCACGTTCCCCGACGCCAACACCGCGTTCGTCACGACGGCCACGACGAACACGGCCAGCGGCCGGACCACCGCGGGCTCGGACTCCACGATCCATCGCTTCGCCATCTCCGGCTCGACGTGGACCGAGAACACGGCCTGGAAGTTCCCGCTGAAGAGCATCGGCGTCCCCGGTGGATCCGTGGACGACGACGGCATGATCGACGCCCGTGACCTGGCGATCGTGTCGTCCGGCGGCGTCGACCGGTTCTACGTCAGCGACGGATACGACCACCGGGCCAGCGGCGACCACCCGATCTACGTGTACACGCTCGGCTCCGCGCCGGCGCCGACGGCGTCGTTCACCGCCATTCCGACGACGGGACGCGCGCCGTTCACGGTCCAGTTCACCGACACGAGCATCGGCAACCCGACCAGCTGGGCGTGGGACTTCGACAACAACGGGACCACCGACAGCACGCAGCGGAACCCGAAGCACAACTACACGACTGCTGCCACCTACACGGCCAAGCTGACGGCGACCAACGCCGCCGGCTCGACCTCGGCGACGCAGAAGATCACGGTGAACCCGGCGACGGCGCTGCCCGGCGGGCTCACGCTCGACGGCTTCGGTGGGCTCAACCGGTTCCGGGTGGGGACGGGACCGCTCCCACCTGCACTCCACGGGGGGCCGTACTGGCTCGGCTGGGACATCGCCCGCGGCGTGAGCGTCCTCTCCAACGGCACCGGCGGATACGTGCTCGACGGCTTCGGTGGGCTCAACACGTTCCGGATCGGCAACGGAGCCACACCGCCCGCGGTCCACAACGGGCCGTACTGGCTCGGGTGGGACATCGCCCGTGGCGTGGCGCTGCTCCCGAACCGGACCGGCGGCTACATCGTCGACGGGTACGGCGGGATCCACCCGTTCCGGCTCGGCTCGAACCGGATGCCACCCGCGATCAGCGGCAACCCGTACTGGCTCGGCCAGGACATGGCCCGCGGCATCACGATCACACCGGACGGCAAGGGCGGCTACGTCGTCGACCGCAAGGGCCGGCTGCACGCGTTCAAGATCGGGAGCAGCGGCGCCAAGCCGCCGGCAACCAACGGTGGGTACTACAACGACTACATCTCCACGCGTGGAGTCTCGGTCAGCTTCGACGGCACCGGCGGCTTCGTCGGAGATGGCTTCGGCGGAATCCACGGATTCGGAATCGGCGTACAGGCGCCTCCGCCGGCGACCCACGGCGGGCCGTACTGGCTCGGCTGGGACATCGCCCGTGACATCGCGCTGATGCCGGACGTCTGATCCGGACCGCGCTTCAGCACGACGTGAAACGGCCCCGGGAAGCTCCCGGGGCCGTTTCACGTATGATCCTCGATCCCGCGGGTGTAGTTCAGAGGCAGAACATCAGCTTCCCAAGCTGAGAACGCGAGTTCGATTCTCGTCACCCGCTCCAAGAGCAGCCACCGGACCGGCCGCGCCCAGGCCGCCTCGACCGGGCTAGGCGGTCAAGGCTGCGATCCCGGCCACCATCATCACGAAGCCGAGCGCCGCGAACGCCACCGACCGCGCCACCGGCGCCTGGATCAGCTCACCCTCCCGGGTGCGCCCCGTGGTCGCCAACCGGCTGGAGCCCTTGACCTTCGCGCTCCGCGCACCGGCGGACCCCGACCGCACCTCGGTGTCCCGGCGGCGTCGCACGAGGGCCAGGACGTTGGCGATGAACAAGGCGCCCCCGAACGCCACGACGAGCTCGCGCAGCACCTGGTCGTAGAAGGTCACGGCTCGAGGCTACCGACCGTCGCACCGACGCTCCCGGTCGGGCTCGCCGGCCGGACATCAGCCCGTGGGGCGGAGGGTGGCGCGCCGGCGACGGCGGACCGCCGTCCAGATCAGGACGCCCACCGCCACCAGCACGCCGATCGGCACGACCGCGCCGAGGACCACGATCGCGCCCGCCAGGATCGCGACCGAGACGCCAACCGCGTCGTGCCCCGCCTGCGCGAGCGAGCCGCGCTCCGGCGCCGGCGCCACGGCCACGGCCCCGCCGTGCAGCGTGACCGCGATGGTTGCGAAGGACGCCTGGTCGGCCAGGAGGTTCCGCTGGCCGCTGAGCTGCTCGATCTGGCCGCGAGTGTCCGAGAGCTGCTGTTGCACCGCGATGGTGTCGGGCACCGAGCTCGCCCGGTCCATGAGGTTCTGGAGCACGGTCTCCTGGGCCGCGAGATTTCGGACCCGCGCGTCGAGGTCCACGAACTGGGCGGTCACGTCCTCGCCCCGCTCCGAGCGGGCCGTGACCTTCCCGAACGCGGCCAGGCGCGTCAGGGCCGTCCCGAACTGCGCGGCCGGGACCCGCAGCGAGACCGTGGCCACGGCACCGGCGCGATCCGTGCTCGATACGTAGCCGCCGAGCAGATCGGCGAGGCCCGAGACCGACGCGAAGCGGCGGTCCAACGACCGGCCGGGAACCCGGAGCTCGATCGAAGCCCGCTTGACCACCTTGGTATCCACCCGCGGCACGGCACCGGTGCTGCTCACCCCGTCGCCGGTCGCGCGCGCGACGGGCCCCGCCACCTTGGCGGCCGCGACCGAGTCGGCGGCGGCACCGCTCGTCGCGCGCGTCGGCGCCGTCGCCGTCGCCGTCGCCGACCCTCCTCCTTCGGAGACGACGCGCCGTCACGTCCGGAGCGCACGAGGGCGACGAAGCCCCCGGCCACCAGCAGGAGCACCACCACAGGTCCGAACCACCGTCGCATGTTCTCCCCCTCGGGTCGTCTGGGACGCCTTGGACGTCCCGACCCACCGGTCGGTTCCCACGTGCGAACATCTGCCGTGCGCTTGATCCTGGCCCGCTGCTCGGTCACCTACGAAGGCCGTCTCGGCGCCCGGCTCGCGGCCGCGACCCGGCTGGTGATGCTCAAGGCCGACGGCAGTCTCGCGATCCACTCGGACGCACGGGCCTACAAGCCACTCAACTGGATGAGCCCGCCCTGCACGATCCGCGTCGCCGACGACACGATCACGGCCGAGAGTCCCAAGGGGGAGCGGCTCGTCGTGGAGCTCCACGAGATCCTGCACGACCACACGCTCGAGCTCGGGGAGGATCCCGGGCTCGAGAAGGACGGTGTCGAGGCCGAGCTCCAGGCGCTGATCGAGATGCGCGTCCGGGCGCTGCGCGACGACCTGACCCTCGTACGGCGCGAGTACCCCACCGACATCGGCCCGATCGACTTCCTCTGCCGGGACGGCGAGGGGCGGGCCGTCGCGATCGAGGTCAAGCGCATCGGCGAGATCGCCGGGGTGGACCAACTCGTGCGCTACCAGGCGCGGCTGGACCTCGACACCCGGCTCGCCCCGACGCGGGGCATGTTCGTCGCGACGCGCATCAAGCCGCAGGCCCGCGTGTACGCCGAGAGCCTGGACATCGAGTGCGTCGAGATCGACCTCGACGACCTGCGTACCCACGACGACCCCAAGCTCAAGCTGTTCTGAGAGGACCGCCATGCCGTTTCCCCGAGCCGAGATCGAAGCCACCCTCGAGCGATACCAGGACCTGCGCCGGCGCATCGATGCCGGCGAGGAGCAAGGGTGGGGCGGCATCGCCGACTTCTTCACCCACGACTGCGTCTACATCGATCCCGCGTGGGGGCGGGTCGAGGGCATCGACGAGCTCCGTAGATTCCTCGACGAGTCCATGCGCGGGCTCGAGGACTGGACCTTCCCGGTGGAGTACGTGGCGATCGAGGGCGACACCGTCGTGGTCAAGTGGACCCAGATCACGCCCGGCACCCGACCCGACGGCACTCCGTACCGCCAGTCCGGCTACTCCACCCTCGTCTACGCGGGCGGCGGCAGGTTCTCCTACGAGGAGGACCTGCTCAACATGGCCCACGTCAACGAGGACCTGCGCGCTTCGGGGTGGCGCCCCCAGCCCGGCTTCGTGATGCCCCCCGCCGAGCCGAACCGCGACTGGCACCGACCGGGCTGACCTTCTCCGCCGCGAACGTGCTGCTTTCGGCGCGTATCGGGCGCTCGAAGGAGTACCTGCCGGGGGACGCGTCAGGGAGTGGCCGCCATGTTGGCGAACTTGACGATGTGGTCGAGGAAGGCGAGGCGGGCGGTGCCGGTGGGGCCGTTGCGGTGCTTGCCCACGATCACCTCGGCGACACCCCGCTGGTCCGACTCGGGGTTGTAGGCGTCGTCCCGGTAGAGGAAGAGCACGACGTCGGCGTCCTGTTCGATCGAGCCGGACTCGCGCAGGTCCGCCAGCATCGGGCGCTTGTCCTGGCGGTACTCGAGCTGACGGTTGAGCTGCGCACCGACCACGAGCGGACACTCGAGCTCGCGGGCCAGGATCTTCAGCCCGCGCGACATCTCCGAGACCTCCACCTGGCGGTTCTCCGAGCGGCGGGGCGAGCTCATCAGCTGGAGGTAGTCGACCACGATCAGGCCGAGGTCGCCGTAGCGGGCCTTGATCCGCCGGGCCTTGGCCCGCATCTCCATCACGGTGCAGTGCGGGTTGTCGTCGATGAACATCGGCGCCTCACCGAGGTGGCTGATCGCCGTGTTGAGCCGGCCCCAGTCGGCGTCGGTGAGCTTGCCGGTCTGGAGCTTGCGGGCATCGACGCGCGACTCCGCCGCGAGCATGCGCTTGGTGAGCTCGACCGCGCCCATCTCGAGGGAGAAGAACAACACCGGCCGCCGGCTCTCCATCGCGACGTTCGCGGCGGCGCCGAGCATGAACGCGGTCTTCCCGGCGCCGGGACGGGCGGCGACGATGTTGAGCGTCGAGGGCTGGAGCCCGAGCAGGATGCGGTCGACGTCGTGATAGCCGGTCGGCATGCCGGTCAGCGCATCCTCGTCGCCGTACATGTGCTCGAGCTGGTCCACCGTCTCGGTGACCGACTCGAACAGCTTCACCAGCGATTCCGAGATGCGCTTCTCCGCGACCTCGAAGACCATGGCCTCCGCGCGGTCCACCGTCTCGGTCACGTCGTCGGGCTGGCCGTACGCGCTCTCGGCGATCTCGCCCGACACCGTGATCAGGCGGCGCAGCAGCGCGAGGTCACCGACGATCCGCGCGTAGTGGCCCGCGTTGGCCGACGCCGGCGTGCTTGCCTGGAGCTGGAGCAGGATCCCCTTGCCCCCGAGCGCTTCGAGCAGGTTGGCGCGGCGCAGCTCCTCCGCCACCGTCACCGGGTCGACCGGCTCGCCCTGCTCGTACAGGCTCCAGATCGCGTCGAAGACGTGACCGTGCGCGGGCTTGTAGAAGTCGGCCGCGTCGACCCGCGCCTCGACCGCGGCGGTGATCGCGTCGCGCGAGATCAGCATCGCGCCGAGGAGCGACTCCTCGGCTTCGAGGTTGTGGGGTGGGATCCGACCGCCCGATGGCGGTCGGCGCACCTCACTCGGTTGCACCACGCGAACCCTCCCCGACCCCCGACATCCCGGAGGTCATCGTCACACTCGCGGCCTGTGGGTTGGAAGTGGACAAGCCCCAGTATCTGTGTGGATTACCTGGGGACGGTGGACCCTCGTCGTCCCCAGGCCTGTGGATGACGGTCGGGATCATCGTGGCCGCGCGGTGTGACCACGCGGGCGAATCCGCGCGAATCGACCCGCCCTCGCGGGCGGGTCGATTCGAGACCTGCAGGAAGTGGCGTCGCTCAGCCGGCGACGACCTCCACCGTGACGGTCACCTTCACGTCGGCGTGGAGCACGACCTCGACCTCGCTGGTGCCGAGCGCCTTGATCGGTTCGTCGAGCGACACCTTGCGCCGGTCGACCGTGACCCCGCTGGCCGACTCGATGGCCACGGCGATATCGGCGGAGGTCACCGAGCCGAAGAGCTTGCCGCCCTCGCCGGCGCGGGCGGTGACGAGCACCGGCACCGCGGTCAGCTGGGCGACGAGCGCCTGCGCCTGTTCGCGCTCGCGCGCGTCGCGGCACCTCGCGGTTGCGGCGCATCGCCGTCGCCTGCTTCTCCGCACCGCGGCTCGCGACCATCGCGAGACCGCGAGGGACGAGGTAGTTGCGCGCGTAGCCGGGTGCGACCTCGAGCAGGTCGCCCTTCTTGCCGAGCTGCTCGACGTCTTCGCGGAGCACGATCTTCATGCCTCGCCCCCGTCGCTCGTCTCGGGCACCACCGTCACCTCGACCGCCGTGGTGGACTCGGCACCCGCACTCTCCGCGCCGGTCGCGTCCATGGTCACGCCCTCGGGCAGCTCGCCGTTCTCGTCCGCACTCGCGGGAGGCGGTGCGTCGGGCGTCGGCATCGGCGCGCTCGGGATCCAACCGGTCACGGTCCCTCCGGCCGCTGCGGCTGCGCTGGGTCACCTGGCGGACGCTGTAGGGCAGCAGGGCCATCTCACGCGCCACGCGGATCGCGCGCGCGATCTCCCGCTGCTGCTGGGCGTTGTTCCCCGTGACCCGACGGGCCCGGATCTTGGCCCGCTCGGACATGAAGCGCCGGAGCAGGTTCACGTCCTTGTAGTCGACCCAGTCGATCTTCTCCTGGGTGAGGATCGACACCTTCTTCTTCTGGACTCTCCGCCGGTCGTTGGCGGGGCTCTTGCGCCGTTCCCGATCTCGTGCCATCAGATTGCCTTTCGCGCCTAGAAGGGCTCTTCGTCGAAGCCGTCGTATCCACCGGACGGCGCGGGTGCGCCACCCCCGGCGCCACCAGCACCACCGCCACCCCCGGCCCCGGATCCCCGTCCGCCGCCGCCGAAGTCGCTGCCGCCACTCCCACCGCCGCCACGGCGCTCGGAGCGCTTGACCTCGGCCGTCGCCCAGCGCAGGCTCGGCCCGATCTCGTCCGCGACGATCTCGACGACGCTGCGCTTGTCGCCCTGCTCGGTCTCCCACGAGCGCTGCTCGAGCCGGCCGTTGACGATCACGCGTGTGCCCTTGGCCAGCGTGTCGCTGATGTTCTCGGCCATGTCACGCCAAGCGACGACGTTGAAGAAGCTCGTGCGCTCCTCCCACTCGTTGGTCTGGCGATTCTGCCAGCGCCGGCTGACCGCGATACCGAGTTCAGCCTTCGCCGGTTCCATTCGCCATGTACCGGATCTCGGGATCGCGGGTCAGGTTGCCCACGATGGTGATGGTGTTGTCTGCCATGGTCGTGCCTCCAATGCCGCTCGCGCGGTCTTCGTGCTCATGCGACGGGATCCGCCCGGCGACCCGGGAGCAGGCCGCCTACTCGTCGTCGTCGTCGCTCGCCTCGCCGGCCAGGTCGGGACCTGCGTCGGCCGGTGACGGCGTGCCCCCGAGCGTGCCGTAGACGTGCTCGGGGATCCGGAGGATCTTGTGCCGGATGACCTCGTCGGAAAGGGAGAGCGAACGGTGCAGCTCGTCCATCGCCGCGGGCTCGGCCTTGGCCTGGAGGACCACGTAGTAGCCCTCCCAGCGGTGCTTGAGCTCGTAGGCGAGTCGCCGCTTGCCCCACCAGTCCACCGGGCCCCGCTCGGCGCCCTTGGACTCGATGAGCTCGATCGAGCGATCGACGCTGGACCGGATGGTCTCCTCTTCCAGGTCCGCGTCGAAGATGACCATGACCTCGTACGGTCGCATGGACCGATACCTCCTTCGGACCACCGGGCGCCGCTGGCCCCGGTGGGCCCCCGGGCCGGGAGGACCGCACGCGGTCCCGCCGCCGAGGGGCAGGGTGGACATGAAGGGATCCGGCCGCCGAGGCGGGGTTCCCGATGTGAGGCGCGGACGC
The DNA here is from genome assembly GCA_963801105.1 of uncultured Acidimicrobiia bacterium. Taxonomy (GTDB): domain Bacteria; phylum Actinomycetota; class Acidimicrobiia; order IMCC26256; family JAENVU01; genus JAENVU01. The sequence goes on along the minus strand of CAWDDH010000003.1, from coordinate 1,036,695 downwards.
TACCAGAGCTGGCCCGCACGGACCTATCGGGCGTGACCCTAGACGGGGGGTGGGACCATCCTTCCGGCGGGTCCGCGCTATGCGTCGGTGAGCGTGGAGGGGGTCGGCTGATCCGAGCCGTCGCCGGCGACCTCGACGCCCGACAGGTCGATGGCGCCTTCGAGCTGGTCGGTCATGTGGTAGGTCTCCTCGCTCGAGGGGAACCGGCGGGCCCGCACGTCGTCGACGAACTCGGCCACGGCCGCCGTCGCGACCGCCCCCAGCTCGGCGTAGCGCCGGACGAATCGGGGCCGCATGCGGTCCTCCAGCCCGAGCAGGTCGTGGTACACGAGGACCTGACCGTCGCAGTGGCGGCCGGCGCCGATCCCGATCGTCGGCACCGAGATCGCGTCAGTGACCATGCGGGCGACCCCGTCGGGTACGCACTCGAGGACGATCGCGAAGCAGCCGGCCTCGGCGAGGGCGACGGCGTCGTCCACGATGCGCCGGGCCGCGTCGAGCTGCTTGCCCTGTACCTTGAAGCCGCCGAGCGCGTGGATCGACTGCGGTGTCAGCCCGAGGTGACCCATCACGGGGATCTCGGTGTCGAGGATCGCGGTGATGGCATCCAGACGCTTCCGGCCGCCCTCGAGCTTGACCGCCCCCGCCCCCGCCCGGATCAGCGTCGCCGCGTTGCGCACCGTCTCCTCGCGTGACACGTGGTAGCTCATCCACGGCAAGTCGCCGACGATCAGCGCGTGCGGCTTGGTCCGCGCGACCGCGCCGACGTGGTGGGCCATGTCGTCGGTCGTGACCTGCAGCGTGTCGTCGTAGCCGAGCACGACCATTGCGAGCGTGTCGCCGACCAGGATCATGTCGACCCCGGCGCCGTCGACCACCCGCGCGCTCGGCGCGTCGTATGCCGTGACCATGACGAGAGGCTCGTCGGTGCTCTTGGCCGCGGCGATCTCGGGCGCGGTGACCGGCTTCGTGCCGGAGCGTGATGGAGCGGGTCCAACCGTCATCTCGTGACCTCCGCCGTCCAGGGCACGCACGGCTCCCGGCAGCGCTGAAAGTGTAGGCCGCCCCGGAGTCGGCTCCGCCAGGCGGGCCGGGTGCTGGCACCACCACATCTCGGGGGGTGTCCGCCTTCCCCCGAGCCGGGCCCGGGGTCAGGATGACCTCGTGCCCGGCCACCCGACCCGCACCCGGACCGGTGCCGCCCGGTTCTGGGCCCGCCGCGAGCTCGCGCGCCGATGGCGGGCGACCGTCCTGCTCGGGCTGCTCGCCGGCGCCGCGGGGGGCGTGTCGATCGCGGCCGTCGCGGGCGCCCGGCGGACCCACGCGGCCTTCCCGCGGTACAAGGCGGCGACGGCCGCGCCCGACGCGATCGTCTTCGGCACCCAGGCCGGCTCCCACACTGCCGACTACGGCCCCGTCCGCCGGCTCCCCGAGGTGGCCGCCAGCGGTGAGTTCGCCCTCGCCGCCATCACGATCTCGAGCCACCACCAGCAGATCGGCGGTCTCCCACCCGCCGACTCGCAGCTGTACCGGACCGTCGCGCGACCGCTGCTCGTCGCCGGACGGCTCCCCGACCCGCACCGGCTCGACGAGGTCGTGGTGAACCGGACGGCGGCTGCGAAGTTCGGGCTCGCGGTCGGCGACCGCGTGACGATGCGCAGTGCGAACGACCTCAACGCGTTCTACGGCCAGGCACCGATGCGCGGCGGTCCCACGATCCCCGCGCGTGTGGTCGGCATCGGCGACAGCACGATGGACCAGATCTTCCAACCGGACGAACCCGGCTTCTTCCCGAGTGGAGCCGTGCTCGAGCGCTACGGCGTCCGCCACGGCGACGTACCGGCGGGCCACATCGAGGAGGCGACGAACCTGGTGGTCCGGCTCCGACCCGGCACCGACCTCGCGACGTTCCACGCCGACGTCGCACGGGTCCTGCACCTCCGCGCCGACGAGATCGACGGAGCCCCCGTCCCGGGCTCCCAGGTCCCGATCCGGGATCTCGCCGAGGACGACAAGCGCGTGGTGCACGCGACGGACCTCGAGCGGGTCGGACTCCTGCTGTTCGCCGCCGCGGCCGCCCTGGCGAGCCTCGTGCTCGTCGGCCAGGCCATCGCCCGGTCCGTCGACGCGATGGCGGTGGACGCCCCGACCCTGCGCTCGATCGGCCTGGTGCGCACCGAGCTGATCCGCGGCCTGGTGCTCCCGCAGGTGGCGGTCGCCGGCCTGGGTGGCGCGGTGGCGGTCGCGGTCTCGGTCGCGCTGTCGCCGTTGTTCCCGGTGGGGCTGGCCGGTCGCCTCGACCCCGACCAGAGTGTCCATCTGGACGCGGTCGTGGTCCTCCCCGGAGCGGCGATCGTCATCCTCGCCGTGCTCACGGCCGCCGCCCTGGCCGCGTGGCGCGCCGCCGGCACGGGCCGACTCCGGGCCCCCGGGCGGACCTCGACGCTCGGACGGTGGGCCCGCGCCACCCTGCCCCTTCCGGTCGGGCTCGGCGTCGGCCTCGCGGTGGACCGGGGCCACGGGAGCAGGTCGCTGCCGACCCGGCCCGCGATCGTGGGTGCGGTTGCCGCGGTCACCGGCGTGGTCGGCTGCTTCGGGCTGATCCACGGTATCGACGATGCGCTGACCACGCCGACGCGCTCGGGGCAGATCTGGCAGGCGACGGCGTACCCGGAGTCGGAACAGGACTTCAGCGCGGTCACCGAGGACCTCGGCCGCGACCGGAACGTCGTCGCCTCCGGGGTGATGGAACGGGTCGCGGCCACCGTGCAGGGCACCGAGGTGCCGACCTATGCGGTCACACCGCTGCACGGCCGCAATCCCTTCGTCGTCGTCTCCGGTCGCGTTCCGCGCCGAGCCGACGAGATCGCGCTCGGACCCGCCTCAGCCGCGGCGTTGCACCGCCACGTCGGCGATCACCTGCGGCTCCGGATCGACCAGCACCGCCCCGTGACCCTCACCGTCACGGGGATCGCGTTGCTGCCCCAGACGCCGCACTCGTCCTTCGACCAGGGCGCGGCGATCACGCCGGGAGGCCTCACGCGTGCGACCGGGCTGAGGGCCCGCGCGCGGTACGACACCGCGGAGAGGACGGCCGTCGTCGCAGCCTTCCACTCCCACCCGGCACAGTCGATCGAGGCGTTGCACGGCCGAACCGGGGTCGAGGTGGACCCGATCGCCACCCCCCAGGACGTCCTCAATCTGCGGAACGTCCGGCCGCTCCCCCGCGCTGTCCGGCTTCCTGGTGCTGCTCGGCATCGCGGCACTCGGGCACGCGCTCGTCACCGCGGTCCGGCGCCGACGGCACGAGCTCGCGATCCTGCGGGCGATCGGCTTCACTCCCCGCCAGACGGCGATCAGCGTCGCGTCCACGGCGGGGACCGTCGGGCTCGTCGGGCTCGTCGTCGGCATCCCCCTCGGGATCGTGCTCGGTCGCCTCGCCTGGCGCTGGGTCGCCGACTCCACGCCACTCGTGTTCGTCGCGCCCGTCGCGATCACCGTCGTCGTCCTCGCAATCCCGGTCACGCTCGCGGTCGCCAACCTGCTCGCGGCCGGCCCCGCGCGCCATGCGTCGCGCCTCCGACCGGCGAGGGTCCTCCGGACCGAGTGATCGCTAGCGTCACCGGCGTGAGCCTCTGCGACAACTGTGCCCGCGACGAGCCCGAGCTGCTGGCGGTCCGGCGCGTCTACGTCGTCCCCGAGCAGTGGGACACGCCCGCCTCCGAGACCGTGGTCGACGAGGTCGAGCACTGGTGTGTCTCGTGCTGCACGCAGTACCCCCACGAACCCTCGCACTGAGCGGCGGGCGACGGGCCCGCGGGCGAGGCGGGTCAGACGGCCTTGCGGCCGTGGATCTCCCGACGGCCGAGGTGGTTCCAGCCGCAGTCGGTGCAGACCTCGACGACGTAGCGGTCGAACTCGTCGTGCTTGCGAGACAGCTTGGCCAGCTCGTCGGGCCGGGACAGCGCCCGACCGTTCGCGGCGCGCAGCCGGTCGCCGTACACGTAGGAGACGTGGAAGAGCTTCCGGCTCTTGCACACCGGACAGGGCTTGCCCACCCGCTCCCCGACGTTGCGCGCGGCGCGCAGCAGCTCGGGGTGGGCGTCGCACACGTCGGAGCGGTTGACCCGTCCCGCCGCGAGATCACGGAGGACGGAGCGACGGGCGAGTTCGTAGTCGGTGCCGCGGACCACGGAGCGAGTGTAGGAGCGCCCGCGGCCCCGTCGCGACGGCACGCACGCCCGAACCGGCCGACCGGCCCCCGGAACGCCACCCCGGGGGAGAGGCTGTCGGAATCTGCCAGGCGCGCCGCGGGACGGCGCCGGTCGATCCCACCGTGGCCGGGGACCGGTAGCGTCCCGGCCCGATGAGCGACGACTTCGTGCTGGCCCGGCTCCTGGGACACACCACCGGCAAGCGCGTGCTCGAGCTCGGGTGTGGCGACGGGCGCCGGGCCGTCGAGCTCGCCCGCGGGGGTGCGACGGTCATCACGGTCGACCCGAGCGCCGAGGCCGTGCTCGCCACCCGCCAGCGGGCCGAGGACGCCGAGGCGCGCATCGAGGGTCACACGGGCGACCTCGCGGACCTCGCCTTCCTCCGTGGCGACTCGGTCGACGTGGCGTTCGCCGAGGGGTCGCTGGCGACCCTCGCCGATCTCGGCCGGGTCTTCCGGCAGGTGCAGCGCGTGCTGCGGGCCGGCGCGTGGTTCGCGTTCTCGCTGCCGCATCCGCTCGCCGAGTGCGTGCAGACCGATCCCGAGCCGCCCGGCGCGCTGCCCCTCGAGCGCCCCTACCTCGCCCGGTCCTACTTCGACGACGACACGAGCACCGGCGCTCACCCCCATCGCGTCGGCGACATCTTCGCCGCGCTGGGCCGGGCCGGGTTCCAGGTCGACACGATCCTCGAGCCGGAGCCGGCCGGCGGATCACGCGGTCGGGCGCTCGTCCCGACGACGGTGATCTTCCGGGCGCGCAAGGTCGGAAGCTAGAGGTCTCGCTGGTCGGCCCACGTGCGCAGGCGCGCGAAGGCGTCGGCCTCGTCGATGGGGCCCTCGTCGAGCCGGGCCTCGAGGAGGAACTCGAGCGCCTCGCCCACGACCGGCCCCGGCGCGACGCCGAGGAACTCCATGACCTGTCGGCCGTCGAGCGGGGGCCGGATCGCCCGCAGCTCCTCCTGCGCGGCGAGCGCCGCGATGCGTTCCTCGAGCTCGTCCATCCGCCGTCCGAGCGCGCGGGCCTTGCGCTCGTTGCGCGTGGTGCAGTCGCAGCGTTGCAGCTCGTTGAGCCGGTCGAGCAGGTCGCCCGCGTCCCGGACGTACCGGCGCACCGCGGCATCGGTCCAGCCCATGGCGTAGGTGTGGATCCGCAGGTGCAGGTACACCAGCTGGGTCACCGCGTCGACGACCTCGGTCGGGTACCGCAACGCGCTCAGCCGGTCGCGCGTCATGCGCGCGCCGACGACCTCGTGATGATGGAACGTCGCTCGGCCCCGCTCGAACGAGCGCGTCTTGGGCTTGCCGACGTCGTGCATGAGCGCCGCGAGCCGGAGGATCAAGTCGGGGCTCGTCTTGGCCACGACGGCGATGGTGTGCGCGAGGACGTCCTTGTGATGGTGGATCGGGTCCTGCTCCAGCTCCAGCGAGTTCAGCTCGGGGAGGAAGTGGTCGGCCAACCCGGTGTGCGCGAGGAACCAGAGCCCGGGGGACGGGTCGGGAACGAGCAGCAGCTTCGAGAGCTCGTCGCGAATGCGCTCGGCGCTCACGATCTCGAGCCGCGGTGCGAGGGACTCGACCGCGGCGACCAGCTCCGGGTCGGGGGTGAACCCGAAGCGAGCGACGAAGCGTGCGGCGCGCAGCATCCGCAAGGGGTCGTCGGTGAAGGAGATCTCGGGCGTCAGCGGGGTGCGCAACCGGCCGGTGGCGAGATCGACGGCGCCGTCGAACGGATCCACGAGAACCGCATCCGGGAGCCGGAGGGCGAGGGCGTTGACGGTGAAGTCCCGTCGCGAGAGGTCGGTCTCGATCGAGTCGCCGAACGCGACCTCCGGCTTGCGGCTCTCCGGCCGGTAGACGTCGGAGCGGAAAGTCGTGACCTCGCACGGCACACCCGCGATCTGCGCGCCGACGGTGCCGAAGCGCTGCCCCTGGAGCCACACGTGATCCGCGATGGGGGCGAGCAACGCCTCGATGCGGTCGGGGCGGGCGTCGGTCGCGAAGTCGAACTCGACGGGGAGGTCGTCGATGAGCGCATCCCGGACGCTGCCGCCCACGAGGTAGCACTCGTGACCGTCGGCCACGAGTGCCGCCGCCACCCGCTGAACGGGCGCGTCGGGTTCGAGCATCGGCGCCAGCCGTGGGGGGACGGTCACGGCCGCCATTGTGACCCGCGCCGGGCGTCGGGGGCCGGGTCAGGCGGACTTGGCGAGCGCCGGCGCGGCGGCGCGCTCGCTCTTCTCCTCCCGCGTCAGCTCGAGGTGCTCGAGCTTGAGGCGGAGGTCGTGCGGGTTGCTCGAGGTGGAGAGCGCGTCGCGGCGGGAGACGATGCCGGAGGCGTAGAGGTTCAGCAGGCTCTGGTCGAACGTCTGCATCCCGTAGTACTCGCCCTCGGCGATGATCTCCTCGAGCTCGTGGGTCGCAGTCGCGTCGGCGATCTTGTCGAACACCCGTCCGGTCGCCACGAGCACCTCCATCGCCGGGACCCGGCCCTCGTGGTCGCACCGCTGCACGAGCCGCTGGGACACAATGCCCTTCAGGGCACCGGCGATCGACATCCGCACCTGCTGCTGCTGGTACGGAGGGAAGAAGTCGATGATGCGGTTGATCGTCTCGGCCGCGCCCATGGTGTGCAGCGTCGAGAACACCAGGTGACCGGTCTCCGCCGCCGACAGCGCGGCCCACACCGTCTCGGGGTCACGCATCTCGCCGATCAGGATCACGTCGGGGTCCTGGCGCAGCGCCCGCTTGAGCGCGCCGAGGAAGTCCTCGGTGTCCGAGCCGACCTCGCGCTGGTTGATGAGCGAGCGCTTGTCCGAGTGGAGGACCTCGATCGGGTCCTCGATCGTCACGATGTGACGCGCCTGGTGCTCGTTGATGTGGTCGATCATCGCGGCGAGTGTCGTGGTCTTGCCCGAGCCGGTCGGTCCGGTGACGAGCACGAGCCCGCGCTTCTCCTCCGCGAGCCGCCGGACGACTGCGGGCAGACCGAGCTCCTCCATCGGCGGGATGCCGGGGAGGACGTGGCGCAGCACCATCGAGACCGAGCCCCGCTGGCGGAACACATTGACGCGGAAGCGACCCACGCCGCTCAGCGAGTAGGCGAAGTCCGCCTCGTTGGTTGCGATGAACTCCTCGGCGCGGATCTTCGGCATGACCGCGAACGCGATCCGCTCGGTGTCCGCGGCCTGCACCGGCTCCGGCGAGATCGGCAGCAGCTCGCCGTCGATCCGCAGGTGCGCCGGCGAACCGACCTTGAGATGGACGTCCGACGCACCTCGCTCGACCGCGTCGCGCAACACCTGATCGAGATCGAGCAACCGCCGTCCTCCACAGTCAGACCGGGCCGTGCCGGTGCTTACCTGGGCATATCGGCGCGTGGGCACCGACGCTGAAGGGGGAACGGGCGCCGACGGCACCGGCCGGGCCGGAATCGGGCGTTTCGGGGGTGCTCCGGTCAGTTCCTCACGCGCCAGAGCTCCGAGACCGTCCGGACCATGCTCTCACCCGGGCCCCCGCTCGTGACCCCCTCGCCCTCCGGCACCTCACCGGTGCCGCCGGCGAGCACCGGGATCGACGCGGCGACCGAGTCGCGCAGCCCCGACAGCGAGTACCCACCCTCCAGGAAGGTGACGGTCCGCCCGTCCGGCGCGATCGCGAGCAGCCGCCGGAACAGCTCGGCGTAGTCGCCGGCCGAGAGCCCGAGCCCGGTGATGGGGTCGTCGCGATGCGCGTCGAAGCCGGCGGAGATCAGCAGCCAGTTCGGGGCGAAGCGCGCGAGCAGCGGCTCGACCACGTCGTCGAACGCACGGAGGTAGACATCGCCGGTCGCCCCCGCCGGGAGGGGGACGTTGCAGGTCGCGCCCTCCCCTGCGCCCGCACCGGTCTCGTCGTACCGGCCGGTCCCGGGGTAGAGCGGCCACTCGTGGAGCGAGACGTAGAGGACGTCGGGATCTGAGTAGAAGATCTCCTGGGTGCCGTTGCCGTGGTGCGCGTCGATGTCGACCACGGCCACGCGGTCGCCACGCGCGCGGAGGTCGGCCGCGAGGACCGCCACGTTGTTCATCAGACAGAAGCCCATCGCCTGGGTGGCGCGCGCGTGGTGTCCCGGTGGGCGCACCGCGAGGAACGCTCCCGCGGCATCGCCGTGAGCGAGCGCGTCGGCGGCCGCGAGCCCGGCCCCCGCGGCCGTGAGCGCCGCGAGCCACGACCGCGGCGACGCCAGGGTGTCCGCGTCGAAGTGTCCGCCCGCCGCGCACGTCTCCTCGAGGCGGTCCAGATGCGCGGCCGGATGCACCCGCTCGAGCTCGGCGCGCGTGGCCACCCGGGGGTCGAGCGTGCGCAGATCGGAGCCCAGGCCCGAGCGCTCGAGCCCGTCGGCCACGGCCTGGAGCCGCGCGGGTCGCTCGGGATGGCGCGGGCCGGTGTCGTGGTCGGCGAAGACGGGATCCGTCCCGAGCAGGAGCACGTGGGCACGGTACCGCGGCGGTCAGCGCCGGACCGCCGAAAGACGGGCGCGTACGCTGCTCCGACAATGCCCGAGGACACGTTGCGCTGGCCCGGTGGATGGGCGCGGTTCGGACCCTGGCGCGGTCGCAACGACGTCGCCTACCTCGCGGTGGGCGCCCGCCGACCGCCGCCGGCCGAGGTCGTGGACCGGTGCCTCGGTGTGCTGCGCACCTGCGGGTACGCGTCGGTGGTCACCAACGCCCTCGGGCCCGTCGAGACGCTCCCGTTCGTCGACGCCGGGTTCTCCGTCCACGAGCGACTCCACCTCCTCGAGCACGACCTCGAAGCGCTCCCCCCGAGTCCCCACCCGACCCGGCGGGCTCACCCCGTCGACGTCGAGGCAGTGCTCGAGGTCGACGAGCGGGCGTTCCGCCCGTTCTGGCGGCTCGACCGTGCCGCGCTCGACCAGACCCTCGACGCGACGCCCGCGACGCGCTTTCGCGTCGTCGAGCGCTGCGGCCGGGTCGTCGGCTATGCGATCACCGGTCGAGCCGAGCGTCAGGGGTTCCTCCAGCGCGTCGGCGTGGATCCCTCCGCCCACGGCGAGGGCCTCGGCCGGTCGCTCGTGGCCGACGGGTTGCGGTGGCTCCGGCGCCACCGTGTGCGTCGCGCCTCGGTGAACACCCAGCTCGACAACTCCGCCGCGCTCGCGCTCTACCGGGACTGCGGGTTCCGCGACCTCGCTGCGGGCCTGTGCGTCATGCGACGGTCCCTGTGAGCCACCGCGCCGTCGGGTTCGCGCCGGCGCTCGGCCGCGGTCTCGTCGCGCTCGTGCTCGGACTGGCGGCCACCCTCGGGCTCCTCCCGACTCGACCGTCGCCTGCCGGTGCGGCCCCGGCGGGCGCGATCGTGCTGCGCGGCCAGCCCGCGTGGTCCGCGATGGGCGACGACGTGCCGCTCCGGCTCGGGGTCCGCGTCCCGGCCGCATCAGGACTCGAGGTTCGTGCGACGGTCTACGGCGCGGTGCTGTCCCGACTCTCGTTCGAGCGGACCCTGAAGGGCGAGCGGCTCGGCAGCCGGCTCGGATCGCGGGCGGCGCTCGTCGACGATCTCCCGGTCGTGGGCGCCGACCGTGTCCTCACCCTCCCGCTCCAGGACCCCGACCTGCCCCGGGACCCGAACCGCATCCGACTCTCGATCCCGGGTTCGGGTGAGGCGGGCGTCTACCCGGTCCAGGTCGAGCTGCGTGATCCCGAGTCGGCCGACGTCGTGGACAGCTTCGTGACCGACCTCGTCGCGGTCCGCAGCCGCGCACCCGGCGAGGCCCCCGTCGAGCCGTTGCGGGTCGCCTGGGTGTGGCGCATCACCGCGCCGCCCTCGATCGGGCCCACCGGCTCGCCGTCACCCGCGTTCGCGCGCGACCTCGAGCCGACGGGACACCTCGGTCGCATCGCGGCGGCGCTCGACGGGGCCGGGGACGTGCCCCTCACGCTCGTACCCACCCCCGAGACCATCGCCGGGTTGAAGGACCTCGCGCCCACCGAGCCCGCCGCGGGCGTGCTCAAGACCCTGCGAGACGCGGCCGCGGCCTCCCCCGTCCTCGCGGGCCCGTACACGACGGTGAACGGGCCCGGCCTGCTGCGCGCGAACCTCGGTCAGGCGTTCACCGACGAGCTCCTGACCGGAAGGAGCGCCCTGGAATCGGGCCTCGACGCGGCCGTCGACCGCACCATCGCGCCGACCCAGCCGCTCGACGACCCCACCCTCGCGCGCCTGCGCACCGACGGGGGGAGCACCCGGCTCGTCGTCGCGCCCGAGTCGCTGAGCGACGCCGGCGCGGTGGACCAGTTCACCCCGGCCCGCCCGTTCCGGCTCGACACGGGAGCGGGCTCGTTCGACGCGGTCGAGGTGAACCGCACGACCTCGGACCTCCTCGTGGCGCCCGGCGCCGCGGCGTTGCGCGCCCAGCAGCTCCTCGCCGCGTTGTCGGTCGTGGCGCTCGAGCAACCGAACCGCACACGCGGCGTCGTCATCGACACCCCCGTCCGCTGGCGGGCCGATCCCACGCGCGTCGACGCCGTCTTCGCGGGCCTGCGCGATCACCCGCTCCTCGAGGGGGCCTCGGTGGCGGACCTGTTCGACACGGTCCCGGCCGCGACCGTCGGCAACCGTCCGTACACCCGCACGCTCGCCCCGGTGAACCCGCCCGCGTCGCCCACGAGCGCGGCGACCTTCACCGCCGACCGGAGCCGGATCGACGGCCTGGGCTCGATGATCGGCCCCTCGGACCCCCTTGTTGCCCAGCTCCGGCGTCAGCAGCTCCTGACTCCCGCGTCAGGCGTCCCCGGGACGGGCCCGTCGGTGTCCCGGGCCCGCAGCCAGCAGATCGCGACCTCCGTCGGGCTGATCACGGAGGCGATCAAGGCCCCGGAGAGCCGGACCGTGCAGCTGACCTCCCGCAAGGCGCCCATCCCGATCAGCATCGAGAACCGGTCCGGACGGGCGGTGCGGGTCCGCATCAGCCTCGAGAGCCAGAAGCTCGAGTTCCCCGAGGGATCGCATCAGATCGTTCGGCTCGCCAAGGGCAACACGACGACGACGTTCGACGTCGAGGCGCGCGCCTCGGGCACCTTCCCGGTGCTCATCACCGTGACCTCGCCCGATGGCACGCTCGACCTCCAGCACTCGCGCTACACCGTTCGCTCCTCCGTGGTCAGCGGAGTCGGACTGTTCCTGACCATCGGCGCGGGCCTGTTCCTCGCCGGATGGTGGGTCGCCCACTGGCGCCGGGGCCGCCGGACTCGCGCCTCGCTCGCCACGTGACCGCCTCCGACGTCCGCCTGGCCCGCACGAGTGCGGTGATCGGTGTCGGAACGCTGCTCTCGCGCATCACCGGCTTCCTGCGCGTCTCGGCGCTCGTCGCGCTCGGGCTCGGTCCGCTCACCGACGCCTACAACCTCGCGAACTCGACGCCGAACATCGTCTACGAGCTGCTCGTCGGCGGAATCCTCACCGCGACGCTCATCCCCCTGTTCGTCGAGTCCTATGAACGCGACGACCCGGCGGCAACGAACGCCATCACGACGGTCGCCGTCACGTTGCTCTTCGTCGGCACCGTCGCGGGCACGCTCATGGCGCCCTGGCTCATCGACGCGTACGTGGCGGTCGCGGGCCACACCCAGCGCGTCGGCCACGCCGCGCAGCAGGCGCTCGCGACCGATCTGCTCCGGTGGTTCATGCCGCAGATGCTCTTCTACGGCATCACCGCGCTGGCGACCTCGCTGCTCAACGCCCGGCGGCGGTTCGCGGCCGCGGCGTTCGCGCCGGTGTTGAACAACGTCGTCGTGATCGTCATGCTGATCGCGGTGGGGCGCGCGACCACCGCCCCACCCACGGTCCAGTCGGTGCTCGACGACCCCTGGCTCGTCCTGCTGCTGGGGCTGGGGACGACGATCGGGGTCGTGGCGATGGCCCTCGTGCTGCTGCCCGCGGTGCACCGTGCGGGCATCCGGGTCCGCTGGAACTGGGCCCCGGGCCATCCGGCGGTGCGGCGGCTCGCGCGCCTGTCGGGATGGACCGTCGGGTACGTGGCGGCGAACCAGGTCGCGTTCTTCGTGGTCCTCGCCCTCGCCTACCGGACCAGCTCGAACGTCTCCGTGTACCTCGCGGCGTTCACGTTCTTCCAGCTGCCGCACGGCCTGCTCGCGGTATCGGTCATGACCGCGCTCGGTCCCGAGCTCGCGAGTCGCCACCAGGCCGGCGACACCTCGGGCCTGCGTGAGCACTTCTCACGCGGGCTGAACATGCTGCTCATCGTGATGATCCCGGCCGCGGTCGCACTCGCGGTCCTCGCGCGCCCGCTCATCAGCGCGCTCCTCGATCACGGGGACTTCACCGCGCAGGACGTCGTGCGCACCGCCGACGCGCTGCCGCGCGTTCTCCGTCGGGCTCGTCCCGTTCTCGGTGTACCTGTACGTGGTGCGTGCCTTCTCCTCGATGCAGGACACGCGGACCCCGTTCGTCCTCAACGTCATCGAGAACGGCACGAACATCGCGACCGCCTTCGCGTTCTACGAGTGGCGGGGCGTCGAGGGACTCGCGTGGTCGTGGTCGTTCGCCTACTGCATCGGCGCGGTTCTCGGACTGCTCACCCTCCGGCACCGACTCGCCCGCATCGACGGCCGCCGGCTCGCGTCGGTGACGCTGCGGGTCGTCGGCGCGACGGTGCCGGCGGCACTCGTGGCGTTCGCGCTCGACCGGATCCTCGACCCGGCGACGCCATCCGCGTCGCTGCTGACGCTCGTGCTGGCCGCGGTGCTCGGGGGCGCGCTGTTCGTCGGGTTGCTCCAACTGGTCGGTATCCATCTGATTCGGATGATTCGGGACATGTCGCGGAGAGATGGCGCGGTGGTGGTCCCGAACGCGTAACCATGGGGCGATCGGCAGGGTCTCATGACCCGCGTCGTCGCCTTCCGAGGAGGTCCCGTGGTCGTTCGAATCGTGACGGACAGTTCGTGTGACCTCCCCCAGGCCCGGGCCGACGCCCTCGGCATCGAGATCGTCCCGCTCACGATCCGCTTCGGCGACGAGGAGTACGTCGACCGGGTCGAGCTCTCCAATGAGGAGTTCTGGCGCAAGGTGGCCACCTCACCCGTGCTGCCCGAGACCGCGGCGCCGTCGCCGGGCGCCTTCGAGGAGCGCTTCCGGGCGATCGCGCGACGCCGGGGCCGACGGCGTCGTCTGCATCAACCTCTCCTCGCGCCTGTCAGGCACGATGCAGTCCGCCCAGGTCGCCGCGAAGTCGCTCGAGGGTGACCTGCCGGTCCGGGTGATCGACTCGCTCACCGTCTCGATGGGCCTCGGCAACCAGTGCATCGCCGCCTGCAACCTCGCCGAGGCGGGTGCCGACCTCGACACCATCGCCGCCGAGGTCGAGGCGGTCGCGGGTCGGACCCGGCTCTTCGGCGCCCTCGACACCCTCGAGCACCTCCGCCGGGGCGGCCGCATCGGCAACGCGCAGGCGATGCTCGGCAGCATGCTCTCGATCAAACCGGTCATCGAGGTCCGCGACGGCGTCGTGAGCGAGGCGGGCAAGGTCCGGACGCGCAGCAAGAGCCTCGCCCACCTCGTCGAGAAACTGGGCTCCGCGCACGAACCGGACGCGGTCTACGTGTTCCACGCCCAGGCCCCCGACGTCGAGGAGTTCCTCGAGCGCGTCTCGAACGTCGTGCCCCGGGACAAGATCGAGGTCGGCGAGATCGGACCGGTCATCGGCACCCACGCGGGGCCCCGCACGATCGGGCTCGGCTGGGTCGACGGCGGCTGACGCGCCGCCACCAACGCCGCGTTTCGGCCGGCGCCGACCACTAGGTTCGTGGCGTGCGATCTCTGGCGCCCGGGCGCGTTCTCGGCGGTCGCTACCGGATCGATCAGGAGATCGCCCGCGGTGGCATGGCCACGGTCTGGCGCGGGGAGGACCCGCTCCTCGCCCGTGCCGTCGCGATCAAGACGCTCGATCCCACGCTCGCCGAGGACGAGGCGGTGCGGGTCCGCTTCCGGCGCGAGGCCGTCGCCGCGGCCGCGGTCGCGCATCCCAACATCGTCGCCACCTACGACACCGGTGAGGACGACGGCATCGCCTACATCGTGATGGAGCTCGTCGAGGGCGCCACGCTGCGCCAGGCGATCGACCTCCACGGCGCGCTGCCCCCGCACGCGCCGCCGACATCGGGGCTCAGGTGGCCGACGCGCTGTCGGCCGCGCACGGGCGCGGGCTCGTACACCGGGACGTGAAGCCGAGCAACGTGCTCGTCCAGCTCGACGGGCGCGTGAAGGTCACCGACTTCGGCATCGCCAAGGCGGCCGACCAGACGAACGACGAGCTCACGCGCGGGCAACGTCATGGGCACCGCTCGCTACCTCGCGCCCGAGCAGCTCGAGGGACAGCTCGTCGACGAACGCGCGGACGTGTACTCGCTCGGGCTCGTGATGTACGAGATGGTCGTCGGTCACTCGCCGTTCGGCGCCGACACCGAGCTCGCGACCGCCGTGGCGCGCCTCACCAACCCGCCACCTCGAGTGCACTCGGTCCGCCCCGACCTCGCGCCAGGGCTCGCGCACGTGATCGACCGAGCGCTCGAGCGCAACCCGGACGACCGCTGGCCGAACGCCGCCACGATGCGGGACGCGCTCGCCCCGTTTCGTGTCGCCGCGCCCGACCGCACCGCCGACGCGACGATGCCGGTCGCGATGCCGCCGCGACCGAGGACCCCGACACCGACCGCCGCATCGCCGATCATCATCGACGACGGCATGGGTGTCGGCGCCCGGATCGCGGTGTGGATCCTTGCCCTCGTCCTCGGCTTCGGGGCCGGCTACGCCGGCTACGTCCTCGTCACCGACTCGGCCGGGACCGGGTCCACTGCTCCACCCGCCACCAGTGACACCCAGCGGATCGGCATCACCGGCGCCGCCGCGTTCGACCCGATCGGGGGCGACGGCGAGCACGACGCCGTCGTGGGGCGGGCGATCGACGGTGACCGGGCGACCTTCTGGGACACCGAGAGCTACAAGCAGGCCGATGTCGGCGGAAAGCCCGGGGTGGGGCTGGTCCTCACACTCGCCAGCCCGGCCGAGGTGCGCGCGGTCCAGCTCGCGAGCCCCGACGCCGGACTCGACGTCGAGATCTACGTCGCGGACACCGCCGCGCCGACGCTCGCCGGGTGGGGCAAGCCGGCCGCCACCGCGACGGATCTCGGGCGCACGAGCCGGATCACCCTGGACGGCCGGCCCACCGGCGCATCCGTGCTCGTCTGGCTCACCAAGCTGCCCCTGAGCCCGACACCCGGCAACGACGGCCAGCCGCGGTTCATCGGGCGGATCGCCGAGGTCTCGGTCCGTGGCGTTCCGCGCTGACGACCGCGACGACCTCGCGCTCTGCCGCGCCGCGAGCGGTGGTGACCGCGGCGCGCTCGATGCCCTGCTCGACGCGCCATCTCGACCGCCTGCACACGGTGTGCCGCGGGCTCTGCGGCCCCGACGACGCGCTCGACGCGACCCAGAACGCGCTGATCGCGATCACCCGTTCCGTCGACCGCTTCGACGGTCGCTCTGCGTTCACGACGTGGCTCCATCGCGTCGCGACCAATGCGGCGCTCGACGAGCTCCGCCGCCGGCAGCGCCGTCCGGACCCGGTGGACACGACCGACCTGCTGCCGGGCGCGACGCCGGTGGCCGGCGCGTCCGGGGACCCCGAGCGCGCGGTGGACCGCGTGGCGCTGGACGACGCCCTCGCGCGCCTCCCGGAGGATTTCCGCGTCGCCGTCGTGCTCCGGGACGTCGCGGACCTCGACTACGCCGAGATCGCCGCCACCCTCGACATCCCCATCGGCACGGTCCGGTCCCGAATCGCCCGCGGTCGCGCCGCGCTCGCGGGCACACTCGGGAACCGCGCCCCTGCCACCGACGTCCAAGGCCTCGACCATGTCTGACCACCCCGATCTCGATCTCGACGCCGCGATCAGCGCGGACCTCGACGGCGACCTCGCCGCCTTCGCGGCCGACGCCGGCCGGGACGAGGACGAGATCCGGCGGTCACTCGCCGGATCGAAGGCCCGCGAACGCCGCGAACAGCTTGTCGCGGTCCGAACCGCCCTCCAGAGCCCGCTCGAGCCCCTCGACGACCTGAGCCGGCGCCGACTCCTCGATGCCGCGGGCGCTGCCGGTGCCGGCCCGCCCGCCCGGTCGGCCCCGCGCTGGACCACCCGACTGGCCGCGGCGGCCGCCGCGGCAGTGATTCTGGTGGGTGGTGGGATCTTCCTCGCCACCCGGTCCGGCGAGGACACCGGGGCGAAGGGCGGGGAGTCCGCCACCGCCCGGAAGATCCCGAGCGGCGACCTCGGCGACCTCGGCGTGCTCGACCAGTCGACGGTCAACGACCTGATCGGCGGCCCGGCCGGGAGCACCCCGGTCCCGTCCGCCCCCGGTTCGACCCTCCGATCGGAGGCCGTGCAGGGATCCGACGCCTCCGGCGCGAGCGGACCGGCCGCCACCGCGGATCAGGTCACGGCGTGTCGGAACCACTATCGGGCGTCCGGCACCGTACGGTTCACCGCGGCGGGCAGCTTCGGCGGGACACCGGCTGTCATCGTCGGGATCGCCAACGGCGACCGCACGATCGTGTTCGTCGTGGCCGCGTCGGACTGCACCACGGTGCTCTACTCCGCGTCGTCGACCGGCTGACCCCTCGTGATCGCGCGCCCGGTGCGGGTAACCTCCGCCGCCGAGTGGGAGGGACACGATGACCGACTGGACGACGCAAACCGCGGACACCATCGAGAAGACCGTGGTGGCCGTCCGCGACCGCACGGTGGAGCCGGCTCAGCGCGCCGCGAACGCCGTCGTCTTCGGCACCCTGGCCGCGTGCTGTGTCTTCACCGCGTTGCTGCTCGCCGCGGTGGCGCTCTTCCGCGTGCTCACCCTCGCGGTGCCGGTGTGGGCCGCCTGGATGATCCTCGGCGGAATCTTCATCCTCGCCGGGGTGTTCTGCTGGACCCGCCGCACCGGAGGTACCCGTGCCCGAACATCATGAGGTCGTCATCGTCGGATCCGGTCCCGCCGGTCTGACTGCTGCGCTCTACACCGCGCGCGCCGACCTCGAGCCCGTCATCGTCGAGGGTCTCGCTGCCGGCGGTCAGCTCATGCTGACGACCGAGGTCGAGAATTACCCCGGTTTTCCGGACGGGATCATGGGTCCCGACCTGATGACCCGCTTCCGCGAGCAGGCCGAGCGCTTCGGGGCCCGCTTCATCACCGCCGACGCCGACCGCGTGCGGCTCGACGCGCATCCCTTCGGCGTGACCGTGGGGGATCTCGAGCTGAGTGCCGACGCGGTCATCGTGTCGACCGGTGCCACGGCACGCATGCTCGGTATGGAGAACGAGGGGCGCCTGCTCGGCCACGGTGTCTCCACCTGCGCGACCTGCGACGGCTTCTTCTTCCGGGACCAGGAGATCGTGGTCGTCGGCGGCGGCGACAGCGCCGTCGAGGAGGCGACGTTCCTCACCAAGTTCGCGAGCAAGGTCACCCTCGTCCATCGCCGGCACGAGCTGCGCGCGTCGAAGATCATGCAGGACCGCGCGTTCGCGAACGACAAGATCGAGTTCCGCTGGAACACCGAGGTCGTCGACGCGCTCGGCGAGGCCAAGCTCACCGGTGTGCGCCTGCGCGACACGATCACCGGCGAGGAGTCCGAGCTCGGCGCCAGCGGCATGTTCGTGGCGATCGGGCACGATCCGAACACGGCTCTGTTCCGGGACTCGCTGACCCTCGACGAGGACGGCTACATCGTGACGGCGCCGGACTCGACCCGGACGTCGGTCAGCGGCGTGTTCGCGTGTGGCGACGTCCAGGACCACACCTACCGCCAGGCGATCACCGCGGCCGGCAGCGGCTGCATGGCCGCGATCGAGACCGAGCGCTACCTCGCCGCCGTGCATTCCTGAGTCGCGCGCGGGGGAATGCACCCCTCACGGCTCCGGTTGCATCCCTCACTTACAATCCTGCGCACCCATTCCCCGAAAGGACGGCGACCATGGCCGAGAACGTGCTCACGCTCTCCGATGCGACCTTCGACGAGAGCGTCGGCGGCTCGGAGGTGCCGATCGTGGTCGACTTCTGGGCCGAATGGTGCGGACCGTGCAAGATGATCGCGCCGGCACTGGAAGAAATTGCCAATGAGCAGAGCGGCCGGCTGAAGGTGGCGAAGCTCAACGTCGACGACAACCCCGACGTCGCACGTCGCTTCGACGTGATGAGCATCCCGACGCTGCTCGTCTTCCAGGGCGGCGAGCCGGTCAAGCGCCTCGTGGGTGCGAAGGGCAAGGGACAGCTCCTCCAGGACCTGTCCGAGTTCATCGGCTGATCGCCACGGTGAGACGTGCGGGGGCGGGCCCCGTCGTGGTCCTGCGCCGCGGCGACCACGGCGATGCCGTCCGCGACCTCCAACATCGCCTCGTCGGGGCCGGTCTCGCCGTCGCGCCCGAGGAGTCCGCGCGCTTCGGCGCGCAGACCGAGGCCGCGGTCCGTGAGTTCCAGACGCGCCGATCCATCCGCGTCGACGGCATCGTCGGCCCGGAGACCTGGGGCACCCTCGTCGAGAGCGGGTTCGATCTCGGAGACCGCCTGCTCTACCTCCGGTCTCCGAACTTGCGCGGCGACGACGTCTCGACGTTGCAGCGAACCCTCAACCGCCTCGGGTTCGACGCGGGGCGCGAGGACGGCATCCTCGGCCCCGACACCGCCGGAGCACTGCGCGACTACCAGCGCAACGCCGGACTCAGCGTCGACGGCGTGGCCGGACCCGCCACGCTCGACGCGTTGCGTCGGGTCGAGCGGATGGCCGACGGCTCGGTCGCACGGGTCCGCGAGCGTGACGAGCTGCGCCGCCCCGCGTCACTGGCCGGCCGCCGGGTGTACCTCGCGGTCGCACCCGGGTTCGACCAGATCGGCGCGCCGCTGCGCCAGCGGCTCGAGCAGGGCCAGGCCCAGGTGATGCAGGATCTCTCCGGCGCCGCCGACGACGCGTTGGCCGAGCGGGCGAATCGCTGGGGCGCCGACCTCATCGTCGCGCTGCGCCCCGGAGAGCGCCCCGGCTGGCAACTGCTCTACTTCGAGTCCGGCGATTTCCGCTCCGAGCGGGGGTGCCATACCGCCCGGGTGATCGGTGACGAGCTCGGACGTGCGGCACCCGCGGCAGAGGAGCCGATCATCGGCCGGGCGTACCGCATCCTGCGCGAGACTCGCATGGCCGCGGTCGTGGCGGCGCTCGGCGGCGACGACCCGGCACACCTCGCGGAGCTGCTCACACACTCCGCCGAGATCGGCGCCGCGATCGGGCGTGGGATCCGCCGGGCCTTCGAGGAGCCGCGGACCGGCGAGCCGGGCGAGGCCTGAGGCTCAGCCGACGATCGTCTTGTAGATCCGCTCGAGGTCGGCGAGGTCGGAGAACTCGATCGTCACCTTCCCCCGCTTCGGACCCATTCCGATCGAGACCCGCGTGTCGAGGTGGTCGCCGAGGAGCCCTTCGAGCTCGGTCAGACCCGGTGGCCGCAACGGGCTCGTCGCCCGGCCCGCGTCGACGGTCGCGCCCTTGGGTGCACTCGGGCCCTTCACCGCTTCCTCGACGGCGCGCACCGACCACCCCTCCTTGACCGCGGTCGCGGCCAGGCGCTCCTGGAGCGCTCGATCGGGCGTCGACAGCAGTGCCCGGGCGTGTCCCATCGACAGCGCCTCGTCCCGCACGAGCTTCTGGACCGCCGGCGGCAGCTGGAGCAGTCGGAGGGTGTTGGTCACCGCGGTCCGGCTCCTGCCGACCCGGGTCGCGACCGCCTCGTGGGTCAGGGAGAAGTCCTCGATCAGCTGCTGGTAGGCGGCCGCCTCCTCCAGCGCGTTCAGATCGGAGCGGTGCAGGTTCTCGACGAGCGCCTGCTCGAGCGCGGCGGCGTCGTCGCTCTCGCGCACGAGCGCCGGGATCCGGTTCAACCCGAGCCGGCGCGCCGCCCGCCATCGGCGCTCACCGGCGATCAGCTCGAACTCGTCGCCCATGGGCCGGACCAAGACCGGCTGGAGCATGCCGACCTCGCGCATCGATTCGGTGAGCTCGTTGAGGAGCTCCTCATCGAACCGCTCGCGCGGCTGATACTGGTTCGGGCGGATCGAGGCCACCTCGATCTCCCGCAGCCCGCCCTCGGCCTCCATGCCCGGGCCGCTCGGGATCAGCGCTCCCAGACCCTTACCCAGTCCGCCGCGTCGCGCCACTGCTCACCTCCTTCGCCAGCTCCCGGTACGCCACGGCGCCGCGGGAGGTGGGATCGAACAGGATGATCGGTTGTCCGAACGACGGTGCCTCGGACAGGCGCACCGTTCGTGGGATCACCGTTTGATACACCGTGCGGCCGAAGTGTTTGCGGACCTCCTGCTCGACCTGGTCGGCCAGCTTGGTCCGGGCGTCGTACATCGTGAGCACGATGCCCCGGACCTCGAGCGAAGGATTGAGGTTCTTCTGCACGAGCGTGACGTTGCGGATCAGCTGGCTGAGACCCTCGAGCGCGTAGTACTCGCACTGGATCGGGACGACCACGTCGTCGGCCGCGGCAAGTCCGTTCACCGTGAGGAGCCCGAGCGAGGGCGGGCAGTCGATCACCACATAGTCGTAGTCGTCGCGCACCTCGTGGAGCGCGCGTCGGAGCTTCAGCTCGCGGCTGAACGCGGGAACGAGCTCGATCTCGGCCCCCGCCAGATCAATGGTGGCCGGCACGACGAAGAGGTTCTTGAGCGAGGTGGGCTCGACGCAGTCCTCGACGGGAGCGTCGCTCATGATGACGTCGTAGACCGAACCCGCGAGCTCCCGGGCGTTGACCCCGAGTCCGGTGCTCGCGTTGCCCTGAGGATCGAGGTCGACCACGAGCACCCGGTAGCCCATCTCGGCGAGCGAGGCCCCGAGGTTCACCGAGGTGGTCGTCTTGCCGACACCGCCCTTCTGGTTCGCGATCGCAAGGATCCTCGGAAGGTCGTAGGGGATCACCTCGTCCCCGTCCTCGTCCCCCGCCTCCGCTGATTCCTCGGTTCCGACCGACGGCTCGGCGGCGGTCGTGGCGTCCTCTTCGCCCGCCGCATCGGCGCCCGCCTCCGGCTCGGGGATCACGCCGGTGGCTGAACCCTCGACTTCGATCTCGTCCCCGGCAGCATCCGCTCCGGCGCCATCGCCTTCGGCGACCTCGACCGCGGGATCGCCGTCGACCGAACCACCTCGCTCGGGACCGGGTGTCTCGACGGTCTCCGGTGCGCCGGTCGTGGCGGCTTCCTCGTCCGGCTGTGTGGACGCCGATTCGGTCGGCGTCGTCGCGTCGACGACAGCGGCGCTCGCCTCGTCCGCCACGGCCTCGGCCTCCCGGACGGCGTCGGGCTCGACGGTCCCGCCCATCGTCCGGTCGGGATCCACGGGCATCGAAACCTCCTCCGCCTCGACGACCGGGGCCGTGTGCTCTTCCATCTCTGCCTCCGCAGCGGCCTGTGACCGCCGTCGCGAGCCGAACAGTCGGCGGCCGCGACGTCTGGGGTCGACGGGATCCATTCGCCCCTCCTGCTCGGGTACGCCGAGCGACGTTTCACGTGAAACCCTCTGGGCTCCGCCGGCTGATGTTTCACGTGAAACGTGCAGGGGCGGTGCTACCAGAGCGGATTCCGTACGGGAACGTTCCGGCGACGCGGAAAGTCTCCAGCGAGCGCCGAGTCCTTGGTGAGGATAACGAACGTCGCGCCGCCGTGCACGACTTGGCGAGGGTTTCCCAAGCCCAACCTGGCCAGGGCGTCGGCCGGCCACCGATCCGGGGAGTCCGGGGGCTCGCTGACCGTCAGGATTCCGCCGACAGCGGCGAAGGCCGCACCGCATTCCGCGGTGGCGGGTGGGGAGCCGAAACCACGGGCGACGACGACGTCGAACTGCTCGCGGAGCACGGGGTCGTGGCCCAGGTCCTCGGCCCTGCCCCCGACCACCGAGATCCGGTCGGCCAGATCCAACCGAGCAATCGCGGTTCGGAGCCAGGCGGTTCGGCGGGTCTGTCCGTCGAGCAGGGCACCGTGAACAGCCGGCCAGGCCAGCGCCAGGACCAGACCGGGGATCCCCGCCCCGCTCCCCAGGTCCAGGAAGCGTCCGGGCGTGACCGCTTCGGCCCAGGCCTCGGCGTGCCCGACGTGATGGGCGACCGGGCCCGGTCCGAGCAGTCCGACACGCTGCGCGTCCTCGAGGACGGCTCGCAGCGCGTCCGAGATCACGAGGGGCGGATCACCACGTAGCGCCGCGGGTCCTCGCCCTCCGACGACGTCTCGACGCCGTCGATCTCGTTGACCGTGTCGTGGACGGTCTTCCGGTCGATGGAGCCCATGGGCTCCATCGCCCGCTCCTCGCCGGTGCTCACGACCTCGTCCACGACCTTGCGGGTGAACTCCTCCAGGGCGGCGCGGCGCTTGGCCCGGTAGCCCGCGACGTCGACCCGGATGCGGGCGGCGTGGCCGCCGGCCTCACGCTGGACCACTGCACGGGTCAGCTCCTCGATGGCACTCAGGGTCGCGGCCTTCGGGCCCACGAGCAGACCCAGCTCCGATCCCTCGACCTGGACCTCGACGAGGTCGTCGCCGGTGGTCGAGGTCACGTCGCCCTCGAACCCCATCGCCCCGACAAGTCCCGCGACGAAGTCCTCCGCGGCCTCGGCCTGCTCCTCAACCGACACACTGTTCTCGTCCACTGGTGGTGGCCCTTCGTTTCGCTCCTGCTTCGGAGCACTGGTCGACTTCGGACGGCGGTTGCCGTCCTCTCCCTGGCGGCCGCCCCGGCGGCTGCCCCGGCTCCCGCCTCCCTTGGTGGTGCCCCCGCCGCGGCTTCCTCCGCCGCGGCCGGGGCCGCCGCGACCCCCGCCGCCGCCCTTGCCACTGCGGCCGCGCCGGCGGTCGTTGGGCTTCTCCCGCGAGATCGGCTTGAGCCGGACCCGGATTCGTGCCTCACTACCGCCGAAGCGACCGAGGAATCCGGCCTTCGCCTCTTCGAGGACTTCGTACTCGACGTCCTCCTCGTGCACCCCGAGCTCGTCGAGGGCGGCGTCGAGCGCCTCCTCGACGGACCGGCCGGTCGTCTGTACCCACTCCATCTATCGCTTCCGCTTTCGGTTGCTGCGGGCGGAGCCGCTGCTGCGTGCCTGGCCGCCGTTCGAGGACTGCTCACCCGTGCTCTTGGCAGATCCGCCACTCCCCTTGCCGGAGCCACCACCGCCCTTGCCGGAGCCGCCGCTGCCCTTCCCGGCGCCCCCGGTCTTGCCGCTGCCCCCGCTCCGGGCCGATCGACCCGCGCCGCCCTTGCCCCCGGGCGGCTTCGGTGCTCTCGTGTCGGTCGTCGTGCCGCCGCCCTCGTCGAGGGCGTCGTCGCCCGAACCCTCGAGCGCGGCTTGACCCTTCTTCTTCGGCGGGCCGGCCGCGGTGCCGATGGTCCGGAAGACGAACTCCTGCTGTCCGACCTGCCACAGGTTCGAGGTGGCGAAGTACAGGCCCACCCCGGCGGGCAGGCTCCAGGAGATGAAGGCGAACACGATCGGGAAGACCTTCCCGATGATGGCCATCTGTGGGTTCGGGTTCGTCTGGTTGCGCATGGTCTGGCGCTGCTGGATGAACCCGGTGACGACGACGAGCGCGACCAGGATCAGGTAGGGGAGCGCCTGACTGATCCCGTGGTCGGCCGCCTGGGCCGCGGAGCGCGTCAGGTTCATCCCCGCGAACTTCATGTCCGGCGTCTTGCACGCCGCTGCGGTCTTCGCCGGGGAACAGATGTCCATGAACATCTTCGAGTCGGTCGGGATGAACTTCTGGATGTCCTCGAGCGTCTGGTAGAGCGCGATGAAGACCGGCATCTGGATCAGGAGGGGAAGACACCCGCCGAGCGGGTTGATCTCGTTCTCCTTGTAGAACTTCATCATCTCTTCGTTGAGCTTCGTGCGGTCGTTCTTGTACTTCGCCTGGAGCTTCTTGATCTCCGGCTGGACCCGCTGCATCGCCAGCATCGACTTCGCCTGCTTGGCCGTCAGGGGGAACAACACCAGTCGCACCGCGACGGTCAGCAGGATGATCGCGACACCCGAGTTCGGGATGACGCTGTAGAAGAAGGCGAGGACGGTGCCCAGTGCCTCGCGAATTGCGTCCCACATGGCGGACTAGCCTCCGGATACCGAACTGGTGTTCGGGTCGACGACGGGGTCGTAGCCCCCGGGGTTCCACGGGTGGCAGTGGCTGATGCGGCGCATCCCCATCCACGTGCCGCGCGCGAGGCCGTGCAGCTCGATCGCCTGGCGCGTGTACTCGGAGCAGGTCGGCGCGAACCGACACCGCGGGGTGGTACCGGCCATCACCTTCTGATAGCCGCGAATCAGCGCCATTCCCGATCGCGCCGCAACACTGGGGCGGGTCACGGCCGCCTCACCAGGGCTGCGACCGTCTGCTCGAGCGCCTCCGGCCCGAGACCGACCGCGTCCGGGCCGGCACCGATGAGGTAGGCCGTCGCCGGCGCGAGGTCGGATTCGTGGCGCGTGACGACGGCGCGCAGACGACGGCGCAGACGGTTGCGCGTCACGGCGTTGCCCACGGGGCGACCGATCGCGTACGCGACCTGCGGGGGCCCGTTGGCGACCCGGGTGCTGCGCACCCAGACCGGGCCTCGCCGGCGGGGACGGACGCGCGCGAGCTCGGAGAAGGTCGCACGACGACGGATGCGGTGGATCAGGCCGAGAGCCGCGCGCGACCGCGGCCACGGCGGGCCTTGACCACGGCCCGGCCGGCACGAGTGCGCATCCGGGTGCGGAACCCGTGCTTCTTCTTGCGCTTCCGGTTGTTCGGCTGGAAGGTCCGCTTCACGCATGGCCTCCTCGAAGAGGGATCGATCGCCCCGGACAACCGAGCGAAGGAGGGCTCGGAAACGATGGGGAAGGGGCAGAGCGGAGGGAGTCTAGAGGGCGCCCCGACCCGGTCGCAATGCGGGGCCGGACCTCCACGCTCCGGCGCGGATCGCGTGCGGCCGGACCCTCCCGATCCCGAGGGCGCGGAAGTGTCTCTGCCGGGACCACTCCCCGCGCTCCTCCCCACCCTCCACGCGAGCTGGGGGAGTCTCCATCACGCGCCGCGCGTATCAGTCACGGGGCTGGGGACGACACCACCTGACTGGATGAACTACACGGATGATCTTCTGGCTTGCTCCCTTGAGCACCGGGGGTGCTGCTGCTACGGTCGCACCTCCCACCGGCCGCCCACGGCCTCGGGCGGTGGGCGTGCCCTTGGAGTCGACCGGCTCCGGACCCAGGCCGACGGCGGAGACTTCAAGCCCCCTTTCCGGGGCAGATCGGTTCTCCACACTTGTGGATGGGGCTGTGGAAATTCCTGACTGGCGTGTGACCACTGCTGCCCAGACGTGGGACCAGGCAACGACGGCGCTCCAGGAGCAGCTGTCGGAGGGCACCTGGAACACCTGGTTCCGTGATGTGCACCCCGTCGAGCTCGACGGCGACCGGCTCCGGCTCGCGACTCCGAACGGTGTGGTCTGCGAGCGCATCCGATCCAGCTACAGCGGGCTGATCGCCGCGGTCCTCCAGGACATCACGGGCGACGACATCGTGATCGACCTGACCGTGGAGAGCGGGCCCCGCGTCGACGAGCCGGTCGTGATGACCCAGCGTCCGGCGTCGACCGTCGGCACCGTCCCCGCCGCGGGGGCCCCCGCGGCGCCGGCCGCCGCTCCGAGCACCGAGGCGCCTCCGGCCTGGACCGCGCTGAACCCCCGGTACACCTTCGAGCACTTCGTGATCGGGGCCTCGAACCGGTTCGCCCACGCCGCGGCCCTGGCCGTCGCCGAGGCGCCCGCCCGCTCGTACAACCCGCTCTTCATCTACGGGCCGGCCGGCCTGGGCAAGACCCACCTCCTCCACGCGATCGGCAACTACGCCAAGGAGGTCCATCAGCTCAGCCGGATCCGGTACGTCTCGACCGAGACGCTCATGAACGAGTTCGTGGACGCGATCCGGAACAATGCCGCGAACTCCTTCCGACGGCGCTACCGCGAGGTCGACCTCCTCCTCGTCGACGACATCCAGTTCCTGGAACGCTCCCAGCAGTTGCAGGAGGAGTTCTTCCACACGTTCAACTCCCTCCACGGCGCGGGCGGCCAGATCGTCCTCTCCTCGGACCGTCCGCCCAAACAGATCCCCCGCCTCGAGGACCGCCTCCGGACCCGCCTCGAATGGGGCCTCATCACCGACGTACAGCCTCCGGAGTTCGAGACCCGCCTGGCCATCCTGCGCATGAAGGCCGAGTCGGAGCGGCTCGAGAACATTCCCGACGACGTCCTGGCCTTCATCGCCTCGAACATCGCCGACAACGTGCGGGAGCTCGAGGGTGCCCTGATCCGGATCGCGGCCTACTCCAGCCTCCACCGCACCACGCTCGACGAGACGGTCGCCAAGCAGGTCCTCGCCGACCTCCTGCCCCCGTCCAAGCCCCGCGTGGTGACCCCGGAGCTGATTCTCGACGAGACCGCCAAGATGTTCGGCTTCACAGTCGAGGACCTCTGCGGCAAGAGCCGACGACGGCCACTCGTCATCGCCCGCCAGATCGGCATGTACGTCTTCCGTGAGCTGACCGATTTCTCCTACCCGCGCATCGCCGAGCAGTTCGGTGGTCGCGACCACACCACGGTCATCCACGCGGTGGAGAAGATCAAGGCCCTCATGACCGAACGCCACCAGGTGTTCGACCAGGTCAACGAGCTGATGAGCCGCGTCCGGCTCGGCACCGGTGGATAACCCTGTGGAACCCTGGGGATATCCGGGGCCCACGGGGGGAAACCCCGTGAAATCACACGTTTCGTATTCTCAAGCGGTGGAAACAGGGGATCACGCTGTGGACGACGCAACACCATCCCACCTGCCCAGATGCCGCGTGATCCACAATCCACACCCCCTACTACCAGTGCTACAAAACCAATTCTCTTCGTATCCCGGAGGTGGACAGTGAAGTTCCGCTGCGAGCGCGACACCCTCGCCGAGGCAATCGGGACCGCGCAACGCGCCATCGCGGTGCGCAGTGGCGCGCTGCCGGTGCTGTCCGGTGTGCAGGTGACGGCCGCCGACAACTCGGTCGAGCTCGTCGGGTCGGATCTCGATCTCACGATCCGGGTCACCATCCCGGCCCAGGTCGACGAACCCGGTCACGCGGTCGTCCCGGCGAAGCTGTTCGATGGGCTGACCACCCGCCTCAAGGCCGGCGCCGTGACGTTCGAGGTCGAGGGCGACGACGCCCGGATCGTCGCGGGACCCGCACGCGCGGGCGTACGACTGCTGCCCGCCGACGAGTTCCCGCGAGTGGGCGAGCCCGAAGGCGATTCGGTCACGGTCGAGGCCGAGCCGCTGGCCGAGGCACTGCGCCAGGTGATCCCGGCCGCGTCCCGCGACGACGCGCGCCCGATCCTGACCGGCGTGCTCATGACCGCGACCCCGACGGGCATCCGCCTCGTCGCGACGGACTCGTACCGACTCGCGGTGCGCGATCTCGAGGGCTTCGGGATGCTCGGCGAGGGCCAGCAGGTCCTCGTCGGCGCGCGCGGACTCAACGAGGTCCAGCGCGTGTTCTCCTCGGGCCAGATCCAGGTCACGTTGGGCGAGCGCGAGGTGAAGTTCGCGAACGAGTCCCGGTCGGTGACCACGCGTCTGATCGAGGGCGAGTTCCCGAACTACGGCCAGCTGATCCCCGATGGCTATCCCAACCGCCTCACGGTGTCGCGCGAGGAGCTGCAGGAGGCCGCGCGCCTGATGCAGATCGTGGGCGAAGGACGCGAGGGAACACCGGTCCGGCTCGCGATGAGCGCGGCCGGTCTCGAGCTGTCGGCGACGGCTCAGGAGCGGGCCGACGCCGTCGAGGCGCTCGACGCGAAGTTCGAGGGCACCGATCTGACCGTGGCCTTCAACCCGCAGTTCCTCATCGACGGCCTCGGTGCCATCGAGGGGGAGGAAGCGGTGCTCGAGACCATGGACCCGCTGAAGCCGGCGACGCTGCGGGGTGGCGACCGCCAGGAGTTCCTCTACCTGTTGATGCCCGTCCGCATCAGCTGACGTGCACCTCGGTTGCCTGTGGCTGACCGACTTCCGGTGCTACGAGCACGTCGAGGTCGAGCTCGGGCCGGGCTGCACGGTCATCACCGGGAGCAACGGGCAGGGCAAGACGAGCCTCCTCGAGGCGATCGCCTGGGTGGCGACCGGCCGTTCGCTCCGCGGGGTCCCCGACCGCGCGCTGGTGCGGGCGGGGTGTGAGCAGGCGATCATCCGCGCCGCGATCGACCACGGCGACCGCGAGGTGCTGGTGGAGATCGCGTTGCGCGCGGTCGGCCGGAACCAGATCCTCGCGAACAAGCAGAGCGTGACGCGTCGACGCGATCTGGCGGAGTTTCTCCGCGTCACCGTGTTCGCGCCCGACGACCTCGCGCTCGTCAAGGGTGGTCCTGCGGGACGGCGCGAGTACCTCGACGACCTGATCGTCGCGGCCACCCCACGCTTCGCCGCGGTCCTCACCGACTACGAGCGTGTGCTGAAGCAGCGCAACGCGCTCCTGCGCGCCGGGATTCGCACGGTCGAGGATCGCACCACGCGTGACGTGCTCGACGCGCGCCTCGTCGACGCGGGCAGCGAGCTCGTGCGTGAGCGGCTGGAGCTGATCGCGCGACTCGCGCCCCGGGTGGAGGACGCGTACCGCACACTCGCCGGTGCGGCGCCGGGGTTCACCGCGGTGTACGAGCCGGAGTGGTGCGCGGGTCCGCTCGCACCCGGGTTGGTGAACGCGGCACTCACCGAGGCTCTCGACGCGCTACGCCGGCGGGAGGAGGACCGGGGCGTCACGCTCGTAGGGCCTCACCGCGACGACTGGACGCTCGTGCTCGACGGCATGGACGCCCGTCACCACGCGTCACAGGGCGAGCAACGCACGCTCGCGCTCGGGCTCCGGCTCGCCGGCCATCGGATCGTGGCGGACGCGAGCGGCGACGAGCCCGTGCTGCTCCTCGACGACGTGTTCAGCGAGCTCGACGCTCAGCGGGCCGCGGCGCTCGTGGCGAACCTGCCGGCCACCCAGACCCTCGTGACGACCGCGGGCGCCGTGCCCGAGGGGATCGCCGCCGATGCCTGGTTCCGGATCCACGAGGGTCGGGTCCTTGACTGAGGACCCGCGTCCACTCGGCGACGCCCTCGCGCGCATCCGGCGCGAGCTCGGCACGCCCGAGCCCAGTCAGCTCGAGCGGATCCGGGACTCCTGGCCCGAGCTCGTGGGCGACCTGCTGGCGGCCCATTCGACGCCGTGGCACCTCCGCGACGGCGTCCTGCGGATCGGCGTCGACGATCCGGCCTGGGCGGGCCAGTTCCGGTACCTCACCGACGGGCTCGTCGCCGAGCTCGCCGAAAGGGTGCCGAACGCCGCGATCCGGGACATCTCCGTGGGTGCGCCGCAGGGCGGGCGCGATGCCCCGGGCGTCGCGGGCCGCGAGCGGGGCGCCGGACCCGGATCGGGCCTGGAAACGGGCCCGGAAACCGGCCCGGAACCCGGGCGCGAAACGCCCCGGTGAACCCCGGGTCGGTCACCGGCCCGTGGTACACTGTTCCGACCTCGGATACCCCCTCTGACCAGGACTTTCGCGCCGAAACGCGCGCCGGCCGGCGGGTGGCGCCGGGGCCGTGTCCCGGGCCTCCGTCCACCGGCACCTCGCCGGTCCGTGGAGACCGCCGGGACGGTCGGGACGACGAACCACGAGAGGTGCTGCGCGGGTGGCCTACGGGGCGAAAGACATCACGGTGCTCAAGGGCCTGGAGCCCGTCCGGGAGCGCCCGGGGATGTACATCGGATCGACCGGTCTGTCCGGTCTGCACCACCTTGTCTACGAGGTCGTGGACAACTCGGTCGACGAGGCGATGGCCGGGCACGCGACCCGTATCGACGTGACCCTGCTCGCCGACGGGGGGTGCCGGGTTGCGGACAACGGCCGCGGGATCCCGGTCGACAACCACCGGGACTACAAGAACAAGTCCGCCGCCGAGGTGGTGCTGACCGTGCTGCACGCCGGCGGCAAGTTCGGCGGCGAGGGGTACAAGATCTCCGGCGGTCTCCACGGGGTCGGGGTGTCGGTCGTCAACGCGTTGTCGCGCCGGCTGGACCTCGAGATCCACAACGGCGGGTCGCGCTGGGAGATGAGCTTCGAGAACGGTGGAAAGCCGACCGGCAGCCTCACCAAGAAGGCCCCCTCGAAGAAGACCGGGACCATCGTCACGTTCTGGCCGGACGAGACCATCTTCGAGGAGACCGAGTTCCGCGCCCAGACCTTGATCGAGCGTTTGCGCGAGATGGCGTTCCTCAACAAGGGACTCGAGATCCGCTTCCGCGACGAGCGCGTCACGCCGGTCGCGGAACAGAACTTCCGGTTCGCCGGCGGGATCACCGACTTCGTCCGCCACCTCAACGCGAGCAGGGAGCCGATCTTCAAGCGCGTGGTCGCGTTCGAGGACGCCACCGATGAGAACGAGATCGATGTCGCGATGCAGTGGAACACCGGCTACCACGAGGGCATCCACTCGTTCGCGAACAACATCGCGACGACCGAGGGCGGCATGCACGAGGAGGGCTTCAAGAAGGCTCTCACCAACGCGGTCAACAAGTACTGCCGCGGCAAGAACATTCTGAAGGAGAAGGACGACAACCTCCTCGGCGAGGACATCCGCGAGGGGCTGACCGCGATCATCTCGGTGAAGCTGCGCAACCCGCAGTTCGAAGGCCAGACCAAGACCAAGCTGGGGAACACCGAGATGCGATCGATGGTCGAGAAGGCCACGAACGAGAAGTTGGGGGAGTGGCTCGAGGAGCACCCCGCCGAGTCGAAGCAGATCGTCGCCAAGGCGACCCAGGCCCAGCGCGCACGCGTGGCCGCCCGCCAGGCGCGCGATCTCACGCGCCGCAAGTCCTTGCTCGAGTCCTCGTCGATGCCGGGCAAGCTCGCCGACTGCTCCTCGAAGAACCCCGAGGACTGCGAGCTGTTCATCGTCGAGGGGGACAGCGCCGGCGGATCGGCCAAGCGCGCACGCAACCCGGAGTTTCAGGCGATCCTGCCGATCCGGGGGAAGATCCTCAACGTCGAGCGCGCCCGCATGGACAAGATGCTGAAGAACGAGGAGATCCAGACGCTCATCACCGCGGCGGGCACCGGTATCGCCGAGGAGTTCGACGTCGCGAAGCTCCGCTATCACAAGGTCATCCTGATGAGCGACGCGGACGTCGACGGCTCCCACATCCGCACGCTGCTGCTCACGTTCCTGTACCGGCAGATGCCCGAGCTCGTCCGCGGCGGGCACGTGTACGTCGCGCAGCCGCCGCTGTTCCGCGCCGACATCGGCAAGGAGCGCACGTACCTCAAGGACGAGGGCGCGCTCCGGGACTTCGAGGGCCAGCACGAGAACCGCAAGATCGAGGTCAGCCGCTTCAAGGGTCTCGGCGAGATGGACTGGCAGGAGCTCGGTGCGACCACGATGAACCGCGAGACGCGCTCGCTGCTCAAGGTCTCCGTCGAGGACGCGGCGATCGCCGACGAGGTGTTCGCGAAGCTCATGGGAGACAACGTCGAATCCCGCAAGGGCTTCATCCAGGAGAACGCGAAGGACGTCCGCTTCCTCGACATCTGATTCCCCCGCCCCGTATCCGCCCGCGAACCCGGACCGGAGGTCCCGTTGCCCGACGGCGCGCAGCCCCTCGAACTGAACATCGAACCGATCGAGATCCAGGAGGAGATGGAACGCTCCTTCCTGGACTACGCCATGTCGGTCATCACCTCGCGTGCGCTGCCCGACGCGCGCGACGGCCTCAAGCCCGTACAACGCCGGATCCTGTACGGCATGTACGAGGGCGGCCTGCGCCCGGAGCGCAACTACAAGAAGTGCGCGTCCGCCGTCGGCGACGTGATGGGCAAGTACCACCCGCACGGCGACCAGTCGATCTACGACGCGCTCGCCCGCATGGCGCAGGACTTCTCCCTGCGGTACCCGCTCGTCGACGGGCACGGGAACTTCGGCTCCCCCGATCCCGCCGACCGGCCGGCGGCCATGAGATACACCGAGGCGAAGCTGGCGCCGCTGGCGATGCAGTTGCTCGGCGAGATCGACGAGGACACGGTCGACTTCGACGAGACCTACGACGGCAACAACGACGAACCCGGTGTGCTGCCGGCGCGGTTCCCGAACCTGCTCGTCAACGGTGGTGGCGGGATCGCGGTCGGCATGGCCACGAACATCCCGCCGCACAACCTCGGTGAGGTCATCGACGCGACCCAGCATCTGATCGCGAACCCCGACTCCACGCCCGATGATCTGATGGCCTTCGTGAAGGCGCCCGACTTCCCGACCGGCGCGCTCATCCTCGGACAGGCCGGCGCGCGCGACGTGTACCGGACCGGACGCGGCTCCATCAAGATGCGTGCCGTCGCCGAGATCGACGAGGGACGCAAGGGCGAGCAGAGGATCGTCATCTCCGAGGTGCCGTACCAGACCTCGGTCGAGGTGATCGGCTCGAAGATCGCGGACCTCGTCAACGAGCGCAAGATCGAGGGGATCCGAGACGTCCGCAACGAATCGGCGGGCGATTCGGTGCGCCTGGTCGTGGAGCTCAAGCGTGACGCGAACTCGCAGGTCGTGCTGAACCAGCTCTTCAAGCACACCCCGATGCAGACGAACTTCGCGGTGCACCTGCTCGCGCTCGTCGACGGCATCCCGCGCCTGCTGAACCTGCGCGATGCGCTCCAGGTGTACATCGACCACCAGGTCGTGGTGATCACCCGGCGCACCGAGCACCGCCTGCGCAAGGACCGCGACCGCGCGCACATCGTCGAAGGGCTGCTGCGCGCGCTGGACGCGATCGACGAGATCATCGCCCTCATCCGCGGCTCCGAGGACACCGACGCCGCACGCACCGCGCTGCAGGCCAAACCCTTCGAGTTCAGCGAGGTGCAGGCGACGCACATCCTCGACATGCCCCTGCGCCGGCTCGCCCAGCTCGAGCACCAGAAGCTCGTCGACGAGCACGCCGAGCTTCAGGCGCGCATCGCGGAGCTCGAGGCGATCCTCGCGAGCGACGAGCGCAAGATGCAGGTCATCTCGGAGGAGCTCGCCGAGGTGCGCGAGAAGTTCGCCGACGAGCGGCGCACCCAGGTCACGCTCGACACCGGCGACATCGACGACCTCGACCTCATCGAGGACGAAGAGGTCATCGTCGTGCTCTCGGCCAAGGGCTATGTGAAGACCGTCGCGGCCGACGCGTTCCGTCGGCAGGGTCGCGGGGGCAAGGGCGTGCGCGGCTCGAGCCTGAAGGACGAGGACTACGTCGCGCATCTGCTCACCACGACTGCGCACTCGTACCTGCTGTTCTTCTCGAACCGCGGCAAGGTGTACCGGCTGCGGGCCCACGAGATCCCGATGAAGGAGCGCACCGCCCGCGGCACCGCCATCGTGAACCTGCTCGCGCTCGGCCCCGAGGAGCGGGTCCAGGCCGTCATCGACACGCGTACGTACGAGGACGGCGCGTACCTCTTCTTCGCCACGAAGAAGGGCCAGGTCAAGAAGACCAAGATGAGCGAGTACGACTCGTCGTTGCGCACCGGGTTGATCGCGATCAACCTGAAGGAGGACGACGAGCTCGTCCGGGTGATCCAGACGACCGGAGACGAGGACATCTTCATGGTGTCGCGCAACGGGATGACCATCCGCTTCAACGAGACCGACGTGCGCCCCATGGGCCGCGCCGCCGCCGGAGTCCGGGGCATGAAGCTCAAGAACGACGAGGATGCGGTCGTTTCCTGTGATGTGGCCAAGGACGATTCGGTGATGCTCTTCGTCAGCTCGAGCGGGCACGGCAAGCGCACCAGGCTCGACCGGTTCAAGCAGCAGGGCAGGGGCGGGCAGGGAGTGCGGGGGATGAAGATCACCGCCAGCCGGGTGGGCGTGATCGCCGCGTTCACCGTGCAGCCCGACGACGAGATCCTCGTCTTCAGCTCCGTCGGCAATATCATCAGGACCGGCGTTCGTGACATCTCCTCCCAGGGCCGGGACGCGACCGGGGTCAAGGTCGCAACGGTGAAGGGCGGGGAGAGCGTGGTCGCCGTCGCTCTCGTCCTCGAGGGCGGAGAAGGGGAGGACGGCTAGCGCATGGATCCGGCGGTGACGGTGACGGGCCAGCCCGAGTCCTCGGGTGCGGAAGCCGCCGAGCCGTCGCGACCGGAGCCGCTCGTCAAGGTCAAGAAGCCCAAGAAGGTCAAGACCGCCAAGGCGCCGGTCCGCCAGTCGCGCGTCGAGGTACGCAAGATCGACCTGTGGGCGGTGCTCAAGGTCTCGTTGTGCTTCTACCTCGCCGGACTCGCGGTCATGCTCGTCGCCGGCATCGTCGTGTGGCTGCTGTTCGACGCCGCCGGCCAGATCCACAACTTCGAGAAGTTCATGGGCGACATCCTGAGCGCCAAGAACTACCGGATCCTCGGCGGGCAGCTGTTGCTCGGCGCGTCGCTCGTCGGGCTCGTGATCGTCGCGCTGCTCACGATCTTCACGGTCATCGCGACCGCGCTGTTCAACGTGTTCTCCGATCTCGTGGGCGGGGTCGAGCTCACCCTCTCCGAGGTCGAGTGACGCACGATTCTGGTGGGCCGCGCCGGAGGCGCCGCGGCTAACCTGCACCGCTTCGCGGGGCTATAGCTCAGTCGGTTAGAGCGCATCCCTGATAAGGATGAGGTCGCAAGTTCGATTCTTGCTAGCCCCACTTCCAGACCCCGAGGCGGCCGGAGCCCCGTTCGACGGCTACGCGTCGAGGAGAGCGTCGATCTGGCCGACGGCTTCGCGCAGGCCCTCCTCCATGCCCATCTCGAGCAGGCGCGTCATCGCCTCGGTCGAGGCGAACGTGGTGGTGAGCACCATGCTCGTCCCTCCCTCGGGCAGCTCGCTCAGCACGACCATGGTGCTCGACACCGGCAGCTCGGGGTTCGGGGCACCCTGCTCGTCCTCGAAGCCGTCCTCGAACGTGAGGCGGTGGGGCGCCTCCACCTCCCGGACCTGCCAGTACCCCCCGTGGCGGTCGCCCTCCGGGCCGGTCATGAAGTAGCGGACGCGGCCGCCGGGCACGAGCTCGTGCTGGGTGACCGTTGCGGGATAGGTCGGCGGACCCCACCACCGCTCGAGCTGGCGTG
The DNA here is from genome assembly GCA_963801105.1 of uncultured Acidimicrobiia bacterium. GTDB lineage: Bacteria > Actinomycetota > Acidimicrobiia > IMCC26256 > JAENVU01 > JAENVU01. The sequence continues at coordinate 1,001,203 of CAWDDH010000003.1, read as the reverse complement.
GGTCGGCCCACAGCTGCCACACCCGCTGGACGGCGGCGCCGAACGACGTGTTGACGGTCATCGTCCGCGCGACGGGGTCCTTCTCGATGCTGGTGACGCTCATGGGGCGGCTCCTTGGTCGTGGTCGTCGAGGATGGCGTGCATGCGGTCGACCCGCTCCCGCCAGATGGTTTCGAACTCGTCGAGCAGCGTGACGATCTCCCGCAGGGAGGTGACGTCGCCGAGCACGAGCTGCTCGCGTCCGTGACGACGCTTGGTGACCATGCCTGCCCGCTCGAGCACCGCAACGTGCTTCTGCACCGCCGCGAAGCTCATGGGGTACCGGCGGGCCAGGGCGCTGACGGACTGCTCCTCGCGGAGCACCCGGGCGACGATGTCCCGGCGGGTCGCGTCGGCCAGCGCGTGGAATCGCCGGTCGACCTCTGCGGGCCCGAGGTCCCAATCTACAACCATATGGTTGTAGATTACCGGAGGTCCGGCGCGGTGACAACCCCGGACCGTCCGAGCAGGTGCGTTCTACACTCCGGCGATGCGGGCGTTTCGTCGGGGACTCATCGTCGTGTTCGTGGCGGGGGTCGCCGGAGTGCTCGTCCGGCTCCGGGGCAAGGGCGGCGTCCCGCCCACGTCCGGCGGGTGGCGCGAGCTCGAAGCTCCCGACTTCCGGTGACGACCGTCCTGCTCGTCGGTGCCGGCGCGGTCGGTGGCCGGGCCGCCCGCCAGTTGGTGGAGACCGACGGCGTCGATCGCCTCCTCGTCGCCGACGCCCGCCCGGATCGGGCCGGCGACATCGCGAAGCTGATGGGCGACACCGCGAGCGTCGTCAGTTGGCAGGCGGGGATGGAGCTGCCCGCGGGCGTGGACATCGTCGCGTGCGCGGTGCCCGCTGGCGACGACGTGACCATCGTGCGCGACGCGCTCCAGGCCGGAGTGCCGTGCGTCTCGGCGACCGACGACACGGGGACCATCGAGTCGATCCGGGAGCTCGATCGCGATGCCGTCGAGCTCGGCGTGCCGGTCGTGGTCGGCGCCGGGCTCGCGCCCGGGTTGTCCGACGTGCTGGTCCGCCACGCGGCCGACGCGTTCGATCTCGTCGACGACGTGAACGTGGCGCGCTGGGGTGCCGCCGGGGAGGCCAGCGCGAGCACGGTGCGCGTCGCGCTCGCCGACAAGGGCGCGGAGCTGCGCGACGGATCCGTGCAGGAGCTGCGCAAGAGCGGGGGCGAGGAGCTGGTGTGGTTCCCGGACCCCGTCAACGCCCGCGCGTGCGAGCCGGTGGCGAACGGGCTCGAGCTGTTGCGAGACGCGGTGCCCGGGCTCGACCGGGCGACGGTCCGGTTCGCCCGGGCCGAGAAGCCACAACGCTCGTGGCCCCGCCGTCCGGATCCGATCAACGAATGGGGCGGGTTGCGCGTCGAGGTCTGGGGCACGCGCGGTGCCTCCCGGGAGGCGGTCGTCTACGGCGCCATCGAGCGGACCGAGGTGGCCGCGGGCACAGTGCTCGCGCTGACCGTCGGTGGTCTCGCCGGCGTGCTTCCGGGACTCGTGCGGGCGGCGCCCGGTGTGCACGGTCTCGGCCGCGTCGTCGCGCCGCGGGCGTTCCTCGCCGAGCTCGCGCACCGCGGGGTGAAGGTCGCGGTGTTCGAGGGCGTGCCCGTCAGCTGAGGGCTACGGAACCGCCGATCCGGAGGTCGGCGCGCCCGATGCTCCGCCACCGCAGATCTCGTTCGGGGTGCGACACGGCTTCGTCGCCCCGGGGATCGCCCCGGGGATCGGCGCTGGGATGGTCGGTGGCGAGGCGTCGTCGCGCAGGCCCGGCGCGAGGGCCGCGGCGGTGAGGGCGAGCACGTCGTGGCTCCACGGGGTGCCGTCGGACCGGTGCCCCGTGAAGTGGTACGTCGGGACGACGTACCGCGAGCCGGCGCGGCCACCGAGCCACACCGCGGACCCGAGAGCAACACCGTTCACGGTGACCCGGACACTCGGACACGACCCGGGCGCGCACGCGATCGCCGGCTCGGGGACCGGACCCGACGGGCTGATGTCGCGGTCGAGCGCGGCCCGAGGCGCGTCGAGCGGAGCGTCGCCGACGGGCTCGAGCTCGCCGAGGAGGCCGTGGACCGCGTCGACGACGCCGTGGTCCCCGACCTCGACGGTCCAGTCGGCACCGCTCACCGCGTGCCCGTCGACGGTGCGACTCGCAACGAGCGCGCGGCTCGTGAGGTACTGCTCGGGATCGGGCGCGGTGCACGGCCCGTCGGTGGAGCAGGTGGTGGCGACCGCGACCCCGGCACCGTCCCGCACGGTGAAGCTCCAGGTGCCGTCGAGGACGCCGAGGTCGCGCAGCGTTCGCTCACCGAGCATGCGCGTCTCGGCCTCGGTCGGCAGGTCCACGGCTCGGGACGGTGGTTCCACGGAGGGTCCGACGGCGCCGCTCGCGCCGCTGCTCGAGCCGTCCGACACCACCCCGCGCTGGTAGGAGAGCCGGGGTGTCGGCGCGGACGTCACGGCGAGGACGCCGTCGTGGCCCTCGACCCGCAATCCCCGCTGGCCGCCGTCGACGAACCGCTCGACGCGGCCGTCGAGCCCGAGGGTGCGGGCCCAGGTCGCGACCCGCGGGTCGGTGATCGTCGGGTCGGCCACGGCCCAGACCGGAGCCTGGCGGCCGAGGTCCGGCAGCGGCGCGGCGAACTCGTAGGTCGGCGTCGCGCCGAGGGGCATCGCCGTCGACGCGGCGTGCTCGCCGCCGGCATCGCCTGGATCGGCGAGGGGGCCGGTCAATGCGAGGGTCGGGTGCCCGGACGGCGTGTGGTTCCCGCCACGCGAGACGGAGACAGCGATGACCCCGGCCACGATCACGACGGCCAGCGCGACCGCACCGGCGCGGACGGCCCGGCGCCGGACGTCGGTCGGCGACGGGGGATGGTTCGGTTCCAACGACACGGGCGGCCCCCTCGGACTGGAGCGTAGGACGATCCGAACGGCGCTCCGGTTCCCGGTGGGTTCAGGCGGGGACGAGATCCTCCGGGTTCCGGGCTCGATCCCAGTCGGCGGCGACCGCGTCGACGAGCCCGTCGACGCGGTGCATCGTCTCGCGATCGGGGGGGTGCTCGCCGAACATCGCGTGGTCGAGCACACGTCCGATCTCCTCGAGGTCTTCCCGACGGTGCGGGGCGAGCGTGCCGAGGGCCCGCACGTAGCCCGGCGTGGTCTCGCTCGCCGCGCGCGGCCGGCCGCGGGCGCGGCCGAGTGCTTCGAGGCGGGCGAGGTGGAGCGATGCCCACGACCGGGAGATCGGGACTCGGCGAGGCCGGCGCGACACGTTGCGCAATGCGAAGACGAGCCCCACGAGCCCGGCCAGCACGACCAGGGCGACGAGCACGTTGCTCGGGATGTCGAGCCGGGCGCTCAAATAGCCCAGCGCGCCCGCCCCGGCGGCCTCGATGAGCGAGTCGCCGGCGAGCGGCACCTTGGCCGTCGGATCGAAGCCCTGCCAGCCGACGCCCGGGAAGTACACCTCGGCCCACGCGTGTGCGTCGCTCGCCTTGACCTCGTAGAGCCCGGTGAACGGGTTGCGCTCGCCCGGTGTGTAGCCCACCGCGAGACGGGCGGGGATCCCGAGCTCGCGCAGCATCACGACCAACGTCGTCCCGATCTGCTCACAGAAGCCGCGGTGGTCGACGAAGAGGTACTGGTCCACCGCGTCGGCGCCGCGGGGCAGCCGGGGGATGTCGAGCGAGTACTCGGTGTGCGCGCCCAGGTACTGCTCGATGGCGAGGATCTTGTCGTAGGTCGTGGGTGCCGACGCGGTGATCCGGTGGGCCAGCTCGCGCACCCGTGCGGTCGTCTTGGGCGACTGCGCGTACTGGCGCGCGATGTCCTGGGGCATGGTGTCGGTGTACTGCGCCCGGAGCGCGGCGGCGGTGAGGAGTGCCCGCTCGCTGACGACGGTGTAGACCGCGCCCGGATCGAGCCGCACGCCCGAGCGCAGGGTGCCGTCCTGGTTCTGGAAGATCGTCCGGTCCGGGAAGTACACCTTGGTCGGGCGGTCGGCCGCGAAGATCGCGTTCGGGCCGATCTCGGTCAGGTAGTAGGTCTGCACCAGCTCGTCGGTGTTGATCGCCGACTGCGCCGGACCGTCGGCGGCGACCCGGGGGATGCCGATGGGCTGATCGCCGCTGATCGTGCTGGGCCGGTCGTCGCTCACGCGCCAGACCCGCCCGTCCCACATATCGAAGGTCTGACCCCGCCAGAAGTCCGGGGCTGACGCGCGCACGCGCATGACCAGGGTGTCGTCGGGTCGGCCGCGCTGGGAGGTGTCGAGATGATCCGAGAACCCGAAGTAGCCGAACGAGGACGGCCCGCCCTTGCCGGCATGCCCGGGATCGGACGCCGCCCCCGGGTCGGCGGACCCGAGCGACGGGTTGGTGATCGCCCCGTTCGTGCGGATCGGCGTGTCGTCGGGGAGCTGTGCCGGGAACGTCAGCGCCCGGTTCGTGCCCGCGACGGGGACGAGCATGAACACGGCGAAGCCGACGGCGAGGACCGTGGCCAGCACCGCGACGGGGACGAGGAGATTCGCGCGCGAGAAGCGCGGTGGCGAGGACCCGTCGAGCGCTGGGAGCTCCTCGAGCTCGGCGCGGTAGGCGAGGACCAGGCTGACGAGCGCCGCGAGGGTCCAGATGACGAGCCACGGCGCGATCGCCATCGAGATGGAGAGCACTCCGGCGAGCGCCACGAGTACCAGGCTCGAGACGAGCAGCACCATCAACCCGCGCCGGTTGGGGGTGTCGAGTGCGTGCAGCAGCAGGAGCCAGAGGAACGCCTGGGAGAGGGGCACCTGGAGCGCGGCGAGGTCGGTGAGGTGTCCGAGCCGGCTGAAGAACCCGACGAGGATCGCGACGGCGATCACCGACTGCGCGAGGCGCAACGGGACCGGACGGGTCGCGCGGACCAGGTAGCCGACGGTGAACGCGACCGGGAACCCGATGAGCACGACGACCCAGAGCACCCCGCTCCCTGCGCCCTCGCGAAGGGCCGCGATCGCCGAGGCCATCACCGCGACCGCGACGGACATCCGTAGCGCGACGACGTCCTGGGGCGTGTTCACCGGTGGCCCCCACCACCGAGATGGTGGACCGTCGCCCCGGCCGGGACGGGACCCATCGCAGGCGTCCCGAGGGCGGCGCGGGCGAGCCGCCGGCCCACGTGGAGCGGCGTGGGCACCGGGCCGATGTGCGGGCCGTCGACCTCGGCGGTCGCGAGCTCGACCCGCGCGCCCTGGCGGAGGGCGTCGTCGGCCATGCCGGCGGCGCGCGACGCGACGCCTTCGGGGTCGGGGCCGCGCAGGTCGGCGATGATGACGACGATCGGACGCCGGGGTCCCTCGAACTCGCGCACCATCACCGCGCCCGTCCGCGCGGTGGCCGGCCAGTGCACGGATCGGATCGGATCGCCGTCGAGGTACTCGCGCACGCCGCGCGTGAGGTCGGCGCCGCCGGTGGCAGTCTGCTGGAGATCCGACGCCGTATACGTGTCGCCGACCACCAGCGAACACGGCGTGGGCTCGCGCCGCGGCGCGATCTCGACGTTGTGCGGGAGCTCGACGCGGATGCGGCGCTGCCACCGGGCGAGACCGAGCGGAGCCGCGCTGACGACCTCGACGCGGACCCGGTTCAGGATTCCGCGCCGAACGGGGACGACGAGGATCTCGCCGGTGCTCGGCCCGTCGATCCGCACCCACTCCGACTCGAAGGTGATGATTCGCAGCTTCGCATGGCGACCGCTCACTGACAGCTCGATGGGCAGCGGCCGGCCCACGGTCGCGTCGGCGGGCGCGCGCGCCGTGACGGAGACGCGACCGACGACGAAGGCGGGGAGCACGGAGCCCGTCAGCACGACGGCGATCAGCGCGCAGAGGAGCACGATGTCCCACCCCGCACCGGTCGTGCGGGCGATGATGAACAGCGCGAGGCCGATGAGCTCGAGGACGACCGCCGCCTTTGGGACGATGATCGGGCGGGGGACGCCCTCGCCCGGGCGGGCGGCTGTCCCGCGTCTCACGGCCGGGGGGCCGGGAGCGCGGTCAGCACCTCCTGGACGAGCGCGCGGCCGTCGGCGAGCCGGCCCGGGTCGCGCAGCACGAGGCGGTGAGCGAGCACCGGGAGCGCGAGCCGGGCGATGTCGTCGGGTACCACGTACTCGCGTCCCTCGAGGGTCGCTTGGGCCTGCGCCGCGTGCAGGAGCGCGAGGGACGCGCGCGGGGACGCGCCGATGGCGACATCGCCGTGGACGCGCGTCGCGTTCGCCAGCGCGACCGTGTAGTCCGCGACCTCGGGCGCGCAGTGCACCGACCGCACCGCGGCGATCATGTTCGCGAGCTCGGTGGGGTCGGTCACCGGCTCCATCACGTCGAGTGCGGGTTCGCCACCGGTACCGAGGAGCAGCTCACGCTCGGTGTCGGCGTCGGGTGGACCGATCTCGGTGACGAGGGTGAAGCGGTCGAGCTGGCCCTCCACGAGCGGGAACGTACCCGCGGTCTCGAACGGGTTCTGGGTCGCGACGAGGAAGAAGGGTTGGGGCAGGGGACGGGACACCCCGTCGACCGTCACCTGGCGCTCCTCCATCGCCTCGAGCAGCGCCGACTGCGTGCGGGGCGTCGCGCGGTTCAGCTCGTCCACGAGGACCACGTTGGCGAACAGCGGTCCGGGGCGGAACTCCCACTCGTTGCCCGTGAGATGGAAGACCGATACGCCCGTGAGCTCCGACGGCAGGAGGTCCGGGGTTGCCTGGACCCGCCCGAACGACCCGCCGGCCGCGCGGGCCATGGCCTTGGCGAGGAGCGTCTTGCCGACGCCGGGAACGTCGTCCACGAGCAGATGGCCGCCCGAGAGGAGCGTGACGACCGCGAGGCGGACGGGTTCGGGCTTGCCACGGAGGACCCGGGTGAGCCCTTCCCGGAGGTCGGAGGCGAGGCGATGGGCGTCGGTGAGGGCGCCCGCCGGGCGCGCGTCAGTACGCATCATGATCCAGTGTGTCGGCTCGGCCGCCGGGATGCTTGACGGATCGGAAGGTATTCCGCCGAGGTTCCTGGAACCCTAAGGTGCCCGCCGTGACGAACCCAGCAGAGAACAAGGCCCTCGTCGAGCGGTTCTGGGCGGATCTCGCCCGGCGCGACTTCGATGCCGTCGGCGGGTACTTCGCGCCCGACGGGCACTACACCGACGTGCCCGCACCCGAGGAGGGTGCCTTCGGCCCCGAGGAGGTCGCGGCGCGGCTGCGCCTCGGTCTCGGGCCGCTCGCGAACTACGTGCTGCACGACGGCACGATCGTGGCCGACGGCGACACGGTGATCACCGAGCACTCCGAGGAGTGGTTCTGGGAGACCGGGGAGCACGTGCACCTGCCGTTCGTCTCGGTGCAGGAGATCCGCGACGGCGAGATCGTGCGCTGGCACGACTACCTCGACCTGAACACGCTGCTGTCGGCCGCGCCGCAGGCGTGGATCGAGCACATCATGGTCGGGTACAAGTGAGGCGATGACGGTCTACGTCGCGCTGCTCGGCGGCATCAACGTCGGCGGCCGATCGCTGAAGATGGCCGACCTGCGGGCCATCGCGCAGGACTGCGGCTTCGAGGACGTCTCGACCTTCATCCAGAGCGGCAACGTGGTGTTCCGCTCGCGCGCCGGGGCGACGAAGGTCACCCGGGTGCTCCACGACGCGGTCCTCGCCGCGTCGGGCATCGACACGCGAATCGCGACACGCACCGCAGCCCAGCTGCGCACGGTCGTGGCGAGCCATCCGATGGCGGATCGCACCGACGACCCCACGAAGCTCTCGGTCGTCTTCCTCTTCGACGGCGTCGCGCCGACGCTCGACGCACTCGACCCGGCGGAGTACGCGCCGGACGAGGTGCAGGTCGTCGGGCACGAGGCGTACCTGCACACGCCGAACGGGATGGGCCGGACCACGCTCGTCCCCGCGGTGATGAACAAGCTCGGGCTCGCCGGGACCGCACGCAACTGGCGCTCGACGACGAAGCTCGCCGATCTCGCGGCCGAGCTGGGCTGACCGCTACTTGCGGGTGGGCACGATCTCCGCGAGCACGGCCTTCTCGGGGACGGCGCGCGTCATGTACGGAGCTACCGACGCGTGGAGACGGAAATGACGATCGGCCGTGTCGTCGTCGAGCTCCACGATCCGGGTCAGGCCCCAGCGCTTGAGGTGGACGATGGTCGTCGCGCGGTCGAACGAGACGACGGTACGGGGCTCGGCCGGCGCGTCGCCGCACGCGGGCTCGATGATGTGGATGCGGGTGGGAGTCACCGCGACGAGCATCGGCTTGGCCATCTCGTACTTCTCCGGTGGCGCGCCGCGCCCGGACGCCGTCTCGGCGAGCGCCAGCACCACGCCGACGTTGGGACCGAACACCGCGCCGAGCTTGTGGCCGCCCACGGTGCCGTGCTCCATCGTCTCTCGGGTCGCGCCGTTGGGCCAGAATGCGCCGGCGGCCACGATCGGCTCCTCGTCGGTGATCGCGCGCTTGGCGTGCGTGGCGAGCTCCGCCTCCGAGGCGCGGAAGATGGCCTCGGCGGTCTCGCCCGCGGTGGGGTCCCAGGGCTTCCTGCTCATGACGGGAATCGTCGGCAGTTCCGGACCGGGGCTTGAACGGGTCGTCACGCCGCGGTGCGGACCAGTTCCTCGAGCACGTGCTGATCGGGACCACCGCGACGAGCGGCCGGCGACACCGACGCGTGCAGCTCGATGTGGGCGCCGCTCGACGGGTCCTCGAGCTTGATCATCCGGGAGAGGCCGAACCGCGCGATCTCGACCTCGGTGGTCGCGCGAGGGAACGTGCCGACGATGCGCTTGGGCTCCGACGCGTGGCCCCAGCGGATCACGTGGATGCGCTCGTCGGTGACGGCGACGATCAGCTCCACGTCGGGTGCTGCCCCGCCGCCGGCGGGGTCCGCGTCGTCGACCAACCACTCGTCACCGACGTCGTCGGCGCGCGCGGACGCGGTCCCGGCGAGGTGTTGGAGCCCGAAGACCCCTGCCGCGACGATGGGCTCGTCGCCCAGCACGGGCTGAGCGTTCTCGATCAGCTCGGCTTCCTGCTCCCTCGGCGTCACGACGGCTCCCTGTTCGGCACGCCCCATGTGTCGGCACCCCGAGGGGCATGCTTGACGGCCGGTCCTCCGAGTCCGCTCGGCGGGTGATGCCCGGCGGGCCCACGGCAGGTCGGGTGAAGGCACTCGGGCCCGGAGGACTTGCCGAGATCGACGGTGAGCGGGGACGATGGCCCGATGATCGACCGGACGCCGTCGCGGCGTGACGTGCTGCGCTGGTCGGTGCTCGCCGGGGGCAGTCTCCCGCTCGCGTCCTTGCTCGCAGCGTGCGCGAGCGACGGCGGTGGGGCCACGGCGCCTCGCCCGCCCGGCAGCACGTCCCCGAGCGCGCCCGAGCGGCCATGGTGGCTCGAGGGGAACTTCGGACCGGTCACGAAGGAGGTCGATGCCGTCGACCTGGTCGTGCACGGTGCGCTCCCGCCGGAGCTGAGCGGGCTGTACGTGCGGAACGGCTCGAACCCCCAGCACGACGATTCCAGCCATTGGTTCTTCGGCGACGGCATGGTGCACGGGGTCATGCTCGAGGCCGGCCGGGCGCGGTGGTACCGGAACCGCTACGTCCACACCGCGCTGTACGACGCCGGCGCCGGTTTCGGCGCGAGCGCGCCCGGCGGGAGCGCGACCCAGAGCAACGTTTCGGCCCTCTTCCACGGCGGCCGGCTCCTGACGAGCGGGGAGGTCGGGTTCCCGTACGAGCTCGCGCCCGACGACCTGTCGACCGTCGGCATCCAGGACTTCGGCGGGAAGCTGACCACGGCGTTCACGGCACACCCGAAGATCGATCCGGCGACGGGCCGGATGCACGCCTTCGGCTACGGCTTCGTCGCGCCGTTCCTCACGTACCACGTGATCGAGCCGGACGGGACGCTGTCGCACTCCGAGGTCGTGGACATCCCGCGGTCGACGATGATCCACGACTTCGCCATCACGGACCAGGACGTCGTGTTCTGGGATCTGCCCGTGGTCTTCGATCTCGCGGCGGCGACCAAGTGGATCGAGGACCCACAGTCGGGGGTGTTCCCGTACCGCTGGTCGCCTTCCGCCGGCGCGCGCGTGGGGGTGATGCCCCTCGGCGGGCCCGCGTCGCAGATCGCGTGGCACGAGATCGACCCGTGCTACGTCTTCCACGGGATCAACGCCCACCGGGACGGCACCGACGTGGTGCTCGACGTCTGCCGGCTCTCCTCGATGTTCGTCCCGGGCGCGGCGTTCGGCGGCGCGCTCTCCGAGCGCCGATGGACGCTCGACACGACGACCGGCCGGGTCCGTGACGAGGTGGTCGAGGCCGACCGGCCCGGTGAGCTGCCGACCCGCGATCCGCGGATGGTCGGCCGACCCCAGCGCTACAGCTACCTGGTGGCGACCCGCGACGGCGACGAAGCGGTCGACTTCGGCGGGGTGATCAAGCGCGACCATCGCCGGGGAACCCGTGAGGCATGGGATCCCGGACCGGCGCGTCACACCGGCGAGTGGCTCTTCGTTCCCGCGGGCGACGACGAGGACGCCGGCTACCTGCTGACGTACGAATACGACGACCGCACCGAGCGGTCCCAGCTCCTCGTGGTCGACGCCACCGCCGTCCCGAAGGGCCCGGTCGCCCGGGTCGAGCTTCCGCAACGGGTTCCCTACGGCTTCCACGGGACGTGGGTGCCGGCCTGAGCCCGGTCGCCGGACGAGGATCCGGTCGACGGTGGTCACCTACGATGGACAGACCTTCGGGGACGTAGCTCAGTTGGCTAGAGCACCTGCTTTGCAAGCAGGAAGTCGTGGGTTCGAGTCCCATCGTCTCCACCGGCGGGCGACCGGGCCTGGGAATCGAGATCCTGCGGCTCCTACCGAGGGTGGGCCGCGTCGGTGGGACCCGAGGTCGCCAGTAGCTGGCGCACGGACCGGAACGGGAGATCTGGAAGGCCGGACCGGGCCGACGCGGCGTCGAAGGTCATGTCATCGGTGTCCATGGTCAGCGCGGCACGAGCGCGACGACTCATGGGGGCGAGTGCCCGCAGGATGCCGCGCGGCACGTGACGGATGGACGGTGTCTCGCCGCGGAGCTCCGCGAGGAGTCGGGCCAGCGCGTTGAAGGTCAGGTTCTCGGGACCACCGATCTCGAGCGTACGGGCGCGCACGGTGGCGTCGACGCACGCGAGCTCCACCGCGGCAGCGACGTCGTCGACTGCCACGAAGTTGATCGGGTTCTCGCCCCGGCCCAGGACCGGCGCCTTGGCGAGAATCTCGCCCCACAGCTCGACGAAGCTGCTCGCGCGCACCACGGTCCAGGGGATGCCCGCACCCCTGAGGTGCTCCTCGGCGGCGTGCTTGGCGCGGAAGAGCTCCATCGGGCTCTCCGGAGCCGCGCCGATCACGGAGACGAGGACCATCGCCGCGCCGGTTGCCGCCGCGGCGTCCACGAGATGGCGGTTGCCCTCACGGTCGACCGATGCCGGCGAGACCCGTCCCGGCCCGGCGAAGCCCTGCACCGCGGAAACCACATGGGTCGTGCCCTCGACGGCGGGCCCCAGGCTCGCGCGGGTCGCGCACGTCGCCGACCACGACCTGGACCTCGGCCGGCAGGTGCGTCGCCCGGTTCGGATCCCTCGTCAGGACCCGAACGCTCAACCCTCGGTCGACCAGACGGGAGACGACTCGGGTTCCGAGCCGTCCGGTGCCCCCGGCGACGAGCAACATCAGCGCACGACCTGCTCGCGTACCGCGTCGTCGACGTTCGCGGAGTCTTCGTCGACGGGCTCGAGGTAGAAGCGGGCCCACCGGGCGAGGCCACCGTCGACACCGAAGATGATCACCCCGCGCATGAGGTGCGCGCTGCCGTCGCCGCGTGTGCCCGTCATCTCCCATTCGGTCCACACCGTGTCGCCGTCGGTGCTCGACGCCAACACCTCGGCGCGGAGGTCGGGCACGAAGGCGAAGATGGCCTCCCAGTTCTTCCGGACCTGCTCGCGACCCCGGAACCCACGCGCCGGATGCGCCGGAGTCGCATTGGCGTAGTCGTCGGCGAAGCACGCGACCAGTGCCTCCAGATCGTGCTCGTTGGTGGCTCCGACCAGCCGGTCGACCATCGCGCTCGCCTCGCTCATCTCGCAACCCTCCTCCGCGGCTGGATACTTTCGATCCAGTAGACTAGAATGAAATTACTATGAACCGTCCGGTCGCATCCGTCAAGCCCGTTCGCACGTACGACGCGAGCAAGCGTCGGGACCGTGCGGCGCGGACCCGGGACCGGATCGTCACCGCCGCGCACCAGCGCTTCCTCGCGAACGGGTACGCGGCCACGACGGTCGCGATGATCGCCGCGGACGCAGGCGTCTCGGTCGACACGGTCTTCAAGGCGTTCGGTGGCAAGCCGGGTCTCGTCCGAGCGATCCGGTCGCGCGCGCTGGAGGGCGCAGGCCCGGTGCCGGCGGAGCAGCGCTCGGATGCACTGCACGCCGTCGGCCTCACGGGGCGCGAGATCGTCCGGGCCTGGGGTGCGTTGACCGCGGAGGTCGCGCCTCGGGTCGCACCGACGTTGCTGATGATCCGCGATGCGGCCGCCAACGACCCGGAAGTTCGTCTGCTCCTGGAGGAGCTGGACGCCGACCGGTTGCGGCGGATGACGGAGAACGCGCGTCGCCTGCGCAGGAGCGGGCACGTGCGTCGCGGGGTCTCACTGGCCGAGACCGCCGACGTGCTTTGGACGTACAGCTCACCGGAGCTCTACGAGCTGCTCGTCGTCCGGCGCCGGTGGCCAGTCGAGCAGTACGGTCGTTTCGTCTCCGACGCGATCACCAGCGCGCTGCTCGCCGACTGAGGGGCGGCCGTCCGCTCGTCGACGCTCAGCCGTTCACACGCTGAGCTCGGTGTGTTCCGGATGGTGGTGGTCGCCGTGCTGGTGGTCGTGACCGCTCGGACGCGGGCCCGCCCCGACCCGCCGCCGGGTCCGTGTCACGGCGAGGGTGGTGAGCCACGTCAGGAACGCGAGGCTCACGATGCAGAAGCTCGGGGGCAGGTTGAACATCACCGCCACGACGAGCCCGAGCCAGACCGAGGCGAGTCCGATGCCGGTGCCGAGGGCGACGACGGCCCCGGGCCGGGCCGTGATCGCCAGGGCCGTGGCCGCCGGAGTGACCACGAGCGCGAACAGCAGCAGGGTGCCCACGACCTGGACCGCCATCGTGATCGCGAGCGCCAGGAGCACCATGAACGCGATCCCGAGCGGTCGCACGGCGACGCCCTTCGCCTCGGCCACCTGCGGGTCGACCGACGCGAAGAGCAGCGGGCGAGCGATGACCGCCAGGGCCACTGCCAAGGCGACCGTGAACGCCGTGAAGGTCCGGATCTGAGCGTGGGAGATCGCGAGCAGGTTGCCGAAGAGGACGCTCGTGATGGTGCTGGTGTTCTCCGAGGCGAGTGACGCGAAGAGCACCCCGAGACCGGTCGCCACCGCGAGGATCGTCCCGGTGGAGACCTCCCGGTTCGCGACCCGCTTGCCGAGTGCGCCGATCGCGAGCCCGCCGCTCACGCAGAAGATCGCGAGTCCCAGGGTCACCGGCATCCCCGCGAGCACGGCGAAGGTCGCGCCGGGGAAGCCGATGTGCGCGAGCGCGTGCGCGGCGAAGGCGTCGCGCCGGATCACCACGAAGTAGCCGATCAGGCCCGACGCGATCGCGACGAGCGTGCCGCCGATGAACGCGTTGCGCATGAACCCGGCCCGGAGGACCTCGGCCCAGTTGGACTGGTACCCGACATCGGCCAACACGTGCATCATCAGATCAACCTCGGGTGAACAGGTCGCCCTGCGCGGTGCGCACGACCTTGATCGGAGTGTCGTACAGGTGGGTGAGCAGCTCGCTGTCGACGACCTCGCCGATCGCGCCGTAGTGGGCGTGTCCGTCGAGCAGATAGATCGCGCCGTCCAGGATCGACAGCAGCGGGTTGAGGTCGTGGACGACCACGAGGATGGTGACGGGGCGTTCGGCGTGCAGCCGGCCGAGGAGGTCGACGATCTCGTGCTGGTTGCGGACGTCGAGGTTGGCGAGCGGCTCGTCGAGGAGGAGCAGCTCCGGATCGCCCACGAGCGCCTGGGCGATGGCGACCCGCTGCTGTTGGCCTCCCGACAGCTGGGACACCCGCCGGTTCGCGACGTCGAGCGCGGACACCGCGTCGAGCGCCGCGTCGACGCGTGCCCGTTCGCCGGACCGGCCGCCGAGCCCCCAGCGGGTGCCCGTGCGGCCGAGGGTGACGAGATCGCGACAGCGGATCGCCTCGCCGATCTCAGCGACATAGTTCTGCGGCACGTAGCCGATGTGCGGGTTCCCGCGGCGCGGCTCGTCGCCGAACACGGTCAGCTGTCCCGCCGCCGGCTCGACGAGCCCGAGGATCATGTGGAGGAACGTGGTCTTGCCCGATCCGTTGGGCCCGATCACCGCGACGACCGACCCCGACGGGACCGAGAAGCTGCCCTCGGACCAGACGAGCTGCCCGTCGCGTGCCGCGCTGACGTGGTCGAGCGTGAGTGCGTCGGTCACCGGCCCACCGCCCTCGCGAGATCCTTCAGCTGGCTGAGCTGCCACGCCACGAACGTCCGGAACCGGGGCGGAACGCTCTCGGTGACCGGCACGACCGGCACGTCCGCCCGCTTCGCGTCCGCGCGGAGCTGGTCGGGGATCGCACCCTGGGTCTGGGTGTTGTCGATCAGGACCGCGATCCGGCCGCGCGCGAGCTCCTGCTCGAACGCGTGGAGGTCGCCCGGCGACGGCTCGGACCCGTTGGCGGTCGCGGACGCGTACCCCGGCGGCGTCCGGTCGGTCAGGCCGAGGGCGTTCGCCATGTAGGCGAAGATCCCCTCGGTCGCGGCGTAGGACTTGCCGCGCGCCGCGACCCTGATCGCCGCGATCTCGGCCTCGTAGGGCCGCATCGAGGCGCGCCACGCGGTGTGGCGCGCCCGGAAGTAGGCCGCGTCCGCGGGCCGGAGCCGCTCGAGCTTCGCCGTGATGGCGTCCGCGACCCGGGAGACGATGTCGGGGCCATACCAGAGGTGCGGGTTGTCGCCGTTGCGCAGTCCGACCACCCGCCCGGCGTTCACGACCACCGGCGCGGTGTCGAGGGTCGCGACGGCGCGGTCCGCCCACGGGTCGTAGTCGAGCCCGTTCACGACGACGAGCTTCGCGCCCGTGAACTCCGCGGTCTCCGCCGGGGTCGGTTCGTAGTCGTGCGGGTCGGCCGAGGAGCTCTTGAAGATGGTGGTGACCGCGCCGCAGTCGCCGGCCAACCGGCTCGTCATGTCGCCCCACTGGTCCACGCTCACCACCACCGGGACCGGGGCCGTCGGACAGTCGCCCTTCGGGGTCCTGCTCGCGCCGCCGTTCGACGAGGTGGTGCACGCGCCGAGGACCAGCGTGCCGGTCGCGAGCGCGAGCAGCCATCGGCGGGAGCGGGTCATGTCGGGAGCCTCGGCGGTCGGAAGACAGAGTATGATAACTATTCTCATTTGGTTCGTCAATCCGCTCACCGTGTCCCGGAGATTGCCCCCATGACCGATCTCGATCCCCAGCTCGGCGAACGCATCGCCGCCCGCCTCGAGCGGGTCGGCCGGCGCTTCACCAGGAACCGCATGGCCCTCGTGCGCGTGCTCGCGGGCGCGGACCGGCCACTGACGATTCCCGAGATCGCCGCCGCCGACTCCAGCCTCGCGATGAGCTCGATCTACCGGAACCTCACGACGCTCGACCAGGTCGGGGCCGTCCACCGCGTGATCACCGCGGGCGACCACGCGCACTACGAGCTCGCCGAGGATCTGACCGAGCACCATCACCATCACCTGATCTGCTCCAACTGCGGAGGCGTCGAGGACTTCGAGGCGCCCGCGCCACTGGAGCGGTCGCTGCAGGACGCCACCCGCCGGATCGGTCGACAGACCGGGTTCCGCACCGAGCGGCACCTCGTCGACCTCATCGGCCGGTGCGCCGACTGCGCCTGATCCCCCCGGGCCGTCCGGGCGCGGGGGTCGACGAGGACCGTCCGCCGGTCGCGAAGTTTCTGCTGACAGGTGACCTTCCCGTGTCTATCGTGAGCCTTCGGGCGGATGGCTGGGGGTGCTCATGGGCACAGCTCGGGGTGGCAGAGGGCTCGCGTGGGCGGGCGTCGCGGTGCTGATCGGAGCGTTGCTCGTGCCGATCCTCGGGACCGTCGCCGCAGGCGCGGCCACGCCGGTCGTGGCGATCGGCGACGCGTCGGTGCAGGAGGGCAACACCGGGAGCAGGAACGCAGTGCTCCCCGTGACGCTCTCGCAGCCGCGCACCGCGGGCGTGGTGACCGTCGACTACGTGATCGCCGGGGTGGACGCGACCGCGGGCACCGCGAAGAACCCCAACGCGGACTTCAACGCCAAGGGCGGCAAGACCAAGACCTTGACCTTCAAGGCCGGGCAGGTTGTGAAGTACGTCAATGTCCCGGTCTACCCCGACACCGTCGGTGAGTCCGACGAGACGTTCAGCGTGACCATCTCGAACCCGAGCGGTGCCACCCTCGGCGACCAGACGGGCATCGGCACGATCGTCGACGACGACGCCGGGGCCGGCAACCGGGTCTCGGTCGGGGACGCGTCGATCCACGAGGGCGACGTCACCAAGCGCGGCGTCAAGTTCACCGTGAGCCTGACCCAGCCGGCGACGGCGCAGGTGAGCGTCGACTACCGGATCGTGCCGGTGACCGCGACCGGTGGGTACAAGAGCGGCTCCGTGCCGGTGGGAACGGACATCCGTGACAACCTCCAACAGGTCAAGACGCTGGTGTTCAAGCCGAAAGCCGCGTCCGGGCTCACGAAGGTGCACGCGGCCGTGACGGTCCTCGTCTACCCGGACACCGTCGGCGAGTCCGACGAGACCTTCCACGTCGACCTGTCGAACGTCCAGGGCCCGGCCGCGCTCGGGACCGCGACGGGCACCGGCACGATCGTCGACGACGACGTCCCGGTCAGCGCGCTCGCGACCGTCGCGCTCGCGGGCCCGGGTGGCGGCTCCGTGGTGTCGTCGCCCCCCGGGATCACGTGCGGGCCGACGTGTTCGGCATCCTTCCCCGGCGGCAGCACCGTCACGCTCTCGGCCACGCCCGACGGTCTCAGTACCTTCGCGGGTTGGTCCGGTGCGTGCAGCGGCACCGGGATCTGCACGCTGACCATGAACGGCGACCGGGCGGTCACCGCGACGTTTGTGCTGATGCCGCCGGACACCGTGTGGGACCAGGTCGGCGGCGGCAACGAGCACTCGTGCGCGCTGACCAGCGGCACGGTGCAGTGCTGGGGCGTCGGACTCGAGGGTGAGTTGGGCACCGGTGCCAACACGCCCACCGTCGACTCGCCCGTCGCCGTCAGTGGACTCACGGGTGTGGCCCAGCTCGCGGTGGGCGACCACCACGCGTGTGCCCTGACCACCGGCGGCGGCGTCTGGTGTTGGGGCCTGAACTCGAACGGGCAGCTCGGTGACGGCTCGACGACGAATCGGAACGCGCCGGTCGCCGTCGCGGGACTCGGATCCGGCGTCGCCGCGATCTCGGCCGGAGTCGGGCACTCCTGCGCGGTGACGATCCTGGGCGGCGCGTACTGCTGGGGCCGGAACGGCGCGGGGGAGCTGGGCGACGGCTCCACGACCCAGAGCTCGACCCCGGTTCCGGTCTTCGGGCTGGGGACGGGTGTGGGCTCCGTCTCGGCGGGCAACCGGCACAGTTGCGCGGTGACGACGGGTGGCGCGGCGCTCTGCTGGGGAGCCAACGGCTCGGGCCAGCTCGGCGACGGCTCGACCACCGCCAGCACCGTTCCGGTCGGGGTCACAGGGCTCGGGTCGGGGGTGGCGCAGATCGCGGCCGGCGGGCTCGACCACACGTGCGCCGCCACCACGGCGGGTGCCGCGTACTGCTGGGGAGACAACACGGTCGGGGAGCTGGGGGACGGCTCGACCACCGACAGCAGCGTGCCGGTGGGTGTCTCGGGTCTCGGGACCGGCGTCGCCGAGGTGTCCGCCGGAGGCTTCGTCGAGGAGGACGCGTTCCTCTATTCGTGCGCGCGAACGACGGGCGGCGCGGTCTCGTGCTGGGGGAGCAACGCTCGGAACCAGCTCGGCAACGACCTCGGCGACGAGAGCGACCTGCCGGTCGTCGTCACCGGATTCGACGCCGCGGTGACGCAGCTCGCGAGCGGCTCCGACCACTCGTGCGTCGTCACCTCGCTCGGATCCGCGTGGTGCTGGGGGAATCCCGCGACGGGGAAGCTGGGTGACGGTGGGGTCGGCGGACCGGTCCCACCGGTGCGAGTCGCCAACGCGTCGTAGACCCCGCGCCCGAGGCGCGGGTCAGCGCTCGGCGAGCCAGCGTGCCACCACGACGCAGCCGATCATGCGCGCCCCCGCCGGCACGCTGATTCACGGCCCGACGTAGGGACAGTGGCGGCAACCGGAGTCGCAGCACGCGCCGGCCGCGGCGAGGTACGCGGCGGTGAGCACGAACAGGCCGGTGACGGGGTCGAGGTAGCCGGGCTCACCCGCGGCGAGCGCCCGGTTGTGAGCGGCGAGGATCGCGGCCCGGTGGGGCGCGTCCGGTGCCAGCCGCGACGGATGCGGCTCCTCCGGGGCCCGGGGTGCGGGTTCGCCGCTCATCCGGCGAGGGTAGGACGGGCGGGCTACTGCCCGGAGACGGCGATGTCGGTGGCCTTCACCGACGCCCATACGGCGACCCCGGGCTCGAGACCGAGGTCGTCGCGCGCCGCGCCGGTGATCTCCGCGACGAGCGTCACCGGCCCGACGATGCGAACGCGCGCGCGGTCACCGGCGAGGTCGATGCTCTCGACGGTGCCGGCCCAGGCGTTGCGCGCGCTGCTCGCGGGCTGCGCCCGGTGCATGACCACCGAGTGCGGGTGGATGACGGCCAGCGCGCGGCCCGTGGTGCCGGCGGGCACCACGACCTCCGCGCCCGAGTCCAGGACGAGCCGGTTGCCGCGGGCGGTCCCCGCCAGGAGGTTCACCCCGACCAGGTCGGCCGCGTAGCGTGACCG
Source organism: uncultured Acidimicrobiia bacterium (assembly GCA_963801105.1). GTDB lineage: Bacteria > Actinomycetota > Acidimicrobiia > IMCC26256 > JAENVU01 > JAENVU01. Next base: position 982,040 of record CAWDDH010000003.1, on the reverse strand, counting down.
TGGCCGCGCCGCGATCTCGGCGAAGGTCCCCGTCTGGGTGACGCGACCCTCCTCCAGGATGACGAGACGGTCGGCGAGCGCGGCCGCCTCGAGCGGATCGTGGGTCACGAGCAGGCGGACGCCGTCGAACGAGCCCAGATGCGTGCGCAGCTCGCGCTGCATCTCGCGCGCGCGTCGAGCGGTCGAGCGCGGCGAGGGGCTCGTCGAGCAGGAGCAGCCGGGGCTCCGGCGCGAGCGCGCGGGCGAGCGCGACGCGCTGGGCCTGACCGCCCGAGAGCGCCCCTGGGCGGGTCCTCGCGTGATCGGCGAGGCCCACCGTCGCGAGCCATCGCCGCGCCCGTTCGCGCGCATCGACCCGACCGAGGCCGCGGCACCGGAGCCCGAACGCGACGTTGTCGAGCGCGCTGAGGTACGGGAAGAGCAGGTAGTCCTGGAAGACGACCCCTACGGCCCGCTGCTCAGCCGGTACGAAGACGCGCGCGCCGTCGTCGAGGACGGCGTCGTCGAGGACGACTCGGCCGCGCTCGATCGGCATGAGCCCGGCCAGCGCGCCCAGGAGGGTCGTCTTGCCCGCGCCGTTCGGACCGAGGATCCCCACGGTCTCGCCCGACCGGACGCGGACCGACGCGTCGAGGTCGAGGGCGCCGAGCGTGAGCGCGACGTGCGCGTCGAGGCTCATGCGACGCCGAGCCACCGGTCGCGCAGGAGCGCCAGCACGCCGACGCAGATCGCGAGGAGCACCACGCTCAGGCCGATCGCGATGCCCGGCTCGGTCTCGAGCAGGAGGTAGATGGCGAGCGGCGTCGTCCGGGTCCGGCCCTGGATGTTGCCGGCGAAGGTGATGGTCGCGCCGAACTCTCCGAGTGCCCGGGCCCACGCCGAGCGCGGCACCGGCGAGCAGTCCCGGTCGGATCAACGGCAGCGTGACCCGGCGGAAGACGGTCCAGCGGCTCGCGCCGAGCGTCGTGGCCGCGTCCTCGTACCGCCGGTCCATCGATCGCAGCGCCGCCTCCACCGTGATGATGAGGAACGGCATGGCGACGAAGGTCTCGGCGATCACCGCACCCGCGGTCGAGAACGTGAGCTGGATCCCGAACCAGTCGTAGAGGGTCGAGCCGACGAGCCCGTCGCGTCCGAAGGCGTAGAACAGTCCGACGCCGCCGACGACGGGCGGGACCACCATCGGGAGGAGCATCAGCGCCCGCACCACGGATCGACCGGGGAACGCCACGCGGGCGAGCACCCACGCCGCGGGGACCCCGAACAGCACGGCGAGGACGGTCGCCCAGACCGAGCACACGATCGAGAGTCGCAGGGCCGCAGTGGCCTCGGGGCGGCGGAGATCGGTTCCGAGGTTCGCCCACGGCACCTGCTGGACCAGCCCGACGAGCGGGACCACCACGAACGCGCACGCCACCGCGGCCGCGGCCAGCGCGGGCCAGGGCGGTCGACGTCCTCGTCGGCGCGTCACCGGGCCGGGAGGAACCCGAAGGACCCGAGCGTGGCGTGCGCGGGTGCGGAGGTGACGGCGCGGACGAATGCGCGCGCGGTCGCGCGGTTGCCGCGGTCCGCGACGACGGCGATCGCGTAGGTCGCAGTGGTGTTCCGTGCGTCGGGGATGGTCACGGTGGTGACCGCGTCGCCCGCCGCGGCGGCGTCGGTGCCGTAGACGACGGCCGCGTCAGCGTCCCCGGTGGTCACCGCGGCGATGGTGGCCTTCACGTCCCGGCCACGGGTGACCCGGCTCTCGGGCATGGCCACCGACGCGCGGTCCAGGACCTGGGCCGCGTACTTCCCGCAGGGGACCGTGTCGGCGCAGAGCGCCACCGTGCCGAGATCGGAGAGGTCGTCGAGGGTGCGGACGTCCGCGGGATTGCCGGGCTTGGTCACGATCACGAGTCGGTTGCCGGCAAAGATCCACGGACGCCCGGAGACTCGCCCCGCGGTGACGAGCGTGTCGACGGTCGCGAGGTCGGCGGACGCGAACACGTCGGCGGGTGCCCCTTGCTCGATCTGGATCGCGAGGGTGGAGGACGACCCGAAGTTGAACCGCACCGATGTGCCCGGGTGTGCCCGCTCGAAGTCGGCGCCGATCCGGGAGAACGCCTCGGTCAGCGACGATGCCGCGGAGACCGTGATCGCACCGTGGACCGCGGACGATGGAGGTGACGATCCCGTCGATCCGGAGGCGCTCCCGCACGACGCCGCGAGCAGGGCGACCGCGACGACGAGCACGGGCGATCGGGACGGGACGAGGTGGCGCGTCGTCCGGCGCGGGGCGGTCATCGGCTCGGCGGGATCTCGATGATGACGTTCGTGGCCTTCACCGCCGCGACCGCGAGGTCGCCGACCTCGAGCCCGAGCTCGTCGGCTCCGTCGCGCGTGATGAGCGACACGACCCGGTGGGGCCCGGCCTGGATCTCGACGAGCGCGGTGAGCGTGTCGCGCTCCACGCGGACGACGATCCCGGTGAAGCGGTTGCGGGTGGACTGGGTCATCCCCGCGGGTTCGGCGAGCGCAGGCTGCTCGGCCAGGACGCGCGCCAGCTCGGCGCCGTCGACCTGGCGGTGGCCGGCAGCGGTCCGGATCGTGGCGAGGCGCCCCTCGTCGGCCCAGCGTCGAACAGTGTCGACGCTGACGCCGAGCAGCTCCGCGGCCTCGCTCGGCCGGTACGTGGTCATGGCGCGAACCGTAGCCGCGTCAAACCGGCATTTACCAGGCCGATCATCGTCCCAGCCTGGTATTCACGGTACTACGATGCCGTATCGGCTCGGAGATGCCGGTAGTGTCCGGTCTTCAGAGATCGAGATGGACTGCGACCGCCCGCCCGTCCTGGAAGCTCGTGAGGTCCGGCGGCACCCGCACCCGGTCGTCGCCGAGATACCCGGCGCGGAAGCCGGCGAAGTCCTCGCCGTTCACGAGATCCGCGATCTCGTCGAGGAACGCCGACTCCTCCTCGTCCGGTGGTGTGTCCGGTCCGAGGATCATCCCGAAGGCGTCCCAGGGCAGCAGCTCGACCTTGTTGAGACAGGCGAGGTCGCTGACGACGTTCCCTCGGATGAAGGCCAGGCCCCACATGTCGAAGATGCCGAACTGCTCGGGGTCCACCGCCCCGGCCCGCGCGGCCGCCCATGCTTCGCTCCCCGTGAGGAACCGTCGCGGAGGCTGGTCGTTCGGGTCGAAGTCGAGGTGGAGCACCTCGGCCTGGAGGGCATCGATCTGGGGATCGTCGCGGACCCAGCGGGTGCCCTCCCAGCGTTCGGTGATCCAGTGGTCGAACCACTTCCCGGGCTCGAAGTAGCCGGCGAAGCCACACCGAACGCGCGCCGGTACGCCGTGGTGCCGGAGGAATGCGGTGTGCAGCAGCGCGAAGTGGCGACAGATCGTGAGCACCCGGTCCACCGGTGCGCGCGGTGCGGTGATCGGAGCGTCGACGATCGCGACGGCGCGAGCGAGGACCTCACGCGCCGAGCGCAGGTGCTGCTCGTCCAGCCGGATGGCGCCGCCCTGCACGCCGTAGGCCGGGGCCCAGTCGCGCTGCAGGAGCAGACCCTGCACGATGGCGCGCAGGACGTCGAGCTCCGCGGGAAGCTCCGCCACACCGACGACATCGGGCAGCTCGGTCATCGCCCCCGGCGTCCGGTAGAAGTCGAGTGCCGTCGTCGTCATCGACGCGCCCGGTCGTCCGCCGGTGCGAGCCCGATCCAGGTGCAGCGAGCCAGCGCGCAGAGCGCACCGGTGGCGTCGTGCAACGCGCTCGCGGTCAGGACTTTGCGACCGTCCCGGTCTCGCAGCCAGCTCGTGATCACGTGCTGCTCGCCCGCGACGGGGAGACGCACGATGCGCACGGCCATTCGCCCGAGCACGTGCGGTGGCGGGTGCTCGGTGTCGAGGTAGATGAGCACGCCGCTCGGGCAGTCGAGCGCCGCCCACACGATCAGGTCGTCGACCTCCTCCGGCACCCAGCCCACCGCGTACGTGTCGGTGCCGGGGACGCGACCCGGGAACAGGCGCAACCCGTCACCCGGCTCTCGCGCCGGACCGCACGCGAAGCAGCGCGGGAAGGGATGGATCGACTGGTCGCGGAACGGCGAGTGCGCGCCGAGCGCGATGGACTCGGGGAAGGAGACCGGAGCCGGGACCTCGAGGTCGACCACGGTGCGTTGTGCCTCGGCGACGAGGTCGGTGCCGTCGAGCAGGCGAGCGACGCCGTCGGTCGTCTCGACTGCGAGCGACCGGTCCAACGGCGCCGGGCGGCGCAGCGTCACCTCGACCGGACCGTCGAGGACGCGTCCGAGCAGCCCGGCGGTGTAGCCGCCGTTACCCGTCCCCGGCGGTCCGCAGAACCGCGCCGGTACCGAGACGGTCGATGTCATCGGTCCCGGTTCGGCGCGCCGCGCACCCGAGCCCGCCCGAGCGGCACGGCCACCGCGACGGTTGTGCGTCGACCCATCTCCATCCCCCGGTCGGTCCCGCGGCACGGTAGCGCACGGGCCTGCACGCATGACTGGACGCCGCGAAGCGAGGGTATGTTCTCGGGAAATCGATCCGGGCCCCGCGGTTCGCCGCCCGACAGCACGTGCGGAGGCTGGCTGATGAACCTGAAGCAGGCCGCGCACGAGCTCGGCGTCCACTACCAGACCGCGTACAAGTGGGTGCGGTCCGGTGACCTGGTGGCCGTGCGGATCGGGACGCGTTACGAGATCTCCGAAGCCGCCATCGCCCGCTACCGCGCGACCCGCCAGGCCGTCGGAAACGATGCCGTTCGCACGCCCTCGCCCGAGTCGGCGGCATCGCCGACCGAGCTGATGCGTGGCCTCGAGGAGCTGTCCCGCCGGCCCTTTCTCGATCTCGACCACGCCCTGAACCATGTCGCGCGCCGGCTCGCCCGGACGACGGGCGACATGTGCCTGCTCGCCCTGATCGGAGCGGCGAGCAAGCGAATCGAGTCGACCGTCGGATTCGAGGCCGACCCGATCACGATCCCGGTCCAGTCCATGGTGCCGGTGCTGGTGAGCCGGACCCGGCTCGTCGAGGACGCCCCATTGCTCGGCGCGGTGCTGGACCAAGGCACGTTGCGGGTACCGCACCTGGCCCAGGACGTCCTGCGCGACGCGGTGCCGCCCGAGTTCCATCAGTACCTCGACGAGTGGCGGGTCTTCAGCGTCGTGGCCGCGGCGATCACCGATGACGACGCGCAGCTCGGCGCGATCGCGTTGCTCCGGGACCGCCCGGAGCGTCCCTTCGACGCGACCGCGGAGGCGTGGATGCGCGACATCGGGGGCCTGGTGGGTCGGATCGTCCACCGCGCCCAGGAGGACGAGGAGACGCGTCGCGCACGCGATCAGGTGCGGCTCGCGCTGGCGGCCTACGGCACCGATGCCCCCGACGATCCTTCGTTGCGTGGCCTGCTCGAGGTCGAGACGGTCGCGATCGCGGTGCACCGGACCGACGGACTCCTCGTGGCCAACACCGCGTTTCGAGTTCGCGACGCCACCGAGCCGGAACGGGGGGCGCTGACCGCGATGCTTTCGGGCCCGGTTCCCGCGCGGCTCGCCTCGGGCGAGCTGGACTACCTCGACGAGGTCGTCGACGGCTGGGTCCTCCACCACGCCACCGTCCGTGCACCCGACGCGGGGATCCGGTACGTGGTCACGGCGGTCCGCCCGATCGGCGACGCCGACGGGGCCTGACGCGCCCCGAGGATCCCACGCCGCGCCGTTGATGTGCGCACCGCCGTCGATCGAGCGTTCCCATGAAGGTTCCTCCTCGGGCCCTTGTGGCCGCGGGCCCCCAGCGCGGACCTCGCGCCGGGCCGTAGGTTGCGGCCATGGCGGACGTCGCGCAACTGCTCGGATCGATCGGTGGCGGGCTGTTCCAGCACGCGTACGTCGTCGCGGACCTCGAGGTGGCCGAGCGGTCGATGCGGCAGGCGCTCGGTTGCAGCGCGTTCGTGGACCTCCCGTGCGCCGACCTGGACTACGAGCTCCGTGGCGAGCACGTCCGGGCTGCGCTCGCCATCGGGTTCGCCCGGTCCGGCGACGTCCAGCTCGAGCTGATCCAGCCGGTGCGCGGTCCGGGCCTGCACGCGGAGTTCCTCGCCGAACGAGGTGGCGGGGTCCATCACCTCGGCTTCCTCGTCGAGGATCTGGACGAGACCCTCGCCGACGCCCGTCGGCTGGGCGCGCCGGGGCTGATGGGCGGCGAGTTCGGCTCGCTGCGCTTCGCCTACCTCGACACCTTCGCGGACCTCGGCGTGTACGCGGAGGTCGTGGAGGACCCCGACGGGATGATGGCGTCGCTCCAGCCCTGGCGCGACTGACCGAGCTCCGGACGGGACGAGGCCCGGGGTCGTCGACCCCGGGCCTCGTCGGTCCGCGCACCGACCGGCTCACCCGCCGGCCTGGATGGCGCGCAGCACGTCGAGCCGAGCCGCCCGCCGTGCCGGCAGCGCCGCCGCCACGACGGCCGCACCGGCTGCCACGGCGATGATCGCCGCCAGCTCGGTGACCGGGACCGACAGCTGCGCCAGCTCCGTGCCGCTCGCGGCCCGGATGAGCGCCCAGCTGATGCCCAGCCCGAGGGCGGTGCCCAGCGCCGTGCCGAGCAGCGCGATCAGCACGGACTCCCAGCGGACCGTCGCCCGCACCTGGGCCCGGGCCATCCCGACCGCCCGCAGCAGCCCGAACTCCCGGGTGCGCTCGAACACCGAGAGCGCCAGCGTGTTGGCGATGCCGAAGAGCGCGATCACCAGCGCCATGGCCAGGAGCACGTACACCAGGTTCAACACCTTGCCGATCTGGTTGGCAATCGAGCCCTTGAACTCGTCCCGCGTCAGCAGCGACGCGTTCGGGGAGTCCTCGAGCACCCGCTCGATCGCCGTCCGGGCCTCGGCCATGGAGACGCCCTCGGCCGTGTCGACGAGCGCGTGGTTGTCCACGTGGTCGGTGACGTTGGCGTCGAAAGTCTCGGTGCCGAGTGTGTACGGACCCATCGGGTCCTTGGTGCCATAGACCGCGACGACCCGCAACTCCTGCGCGCCCGTCTCGGCGAAGGTCATCGTCACCGTGTCACCGACCTGCACGTGGCGGGCCTTGGCCTCGTCGGCCTGCACGGCGACGGTGCCGGGACCCAAGTCCCGCACCGACCCCGACCGGAGGTCGAAGTCGATCGTCGCGTCCGCGGTCGTCGGGTCGACCGCGGAGGTGTTCTTCACCGAGCCGTCGACCGTCGTGTTCAGGTACCGCAGTGCCGTCACCGCTCCGGTCTCGGGCAACGCGTCGATCCGCTTCGTCACGTCGGGGCTCATCCCGCCCATGCCGAATTGCGTCTCGACGATCCAGTCGGCCTTCATGGCCTTGTCGACCGAGGTGGCGACGCTCGACTTGGCCGAGGCGGCGAAGACGGTCATGAACGCCACCAGTGCAACGCCGATCATGAGCGCCGAGGCGGCCGAAGCCGTCCGCCGCGGGTTGCGCGACGCGTTCTCCCGGGCCAGCGTGCCCGGCATGCCCCGCAACCGCGGCAATGGGACTCCCAGACCGCGAGAGAGCGGACGAGCGAGCACCGGTACGAGCACGATCAGCGCCACGAACACGCCGAGCGCACCCATCCCGACCGTTGCCATCTGGTGCGCACCGAGGCCGGAGGCGACGGAGTAGCCGCCGAGAGCCGCGAGCACGGTGCCGATCACGGCACGACGCTTCGACGTGGATGACCGGTCGATCGCCGCGTCGCGCAGCGCCTCGATCGGGGCCACCTTCGCCGCCTTGCGGGCCGGCAGGTACGCAGCCATGACGGTGACGACAACGCCGACCGCCGCCGAGACGAGGAGGCTCCCGGGCGCAACCACCAGGCCCGAGCCCGGCAGCTCCACACCGAAGGCACCGAGCACGGCCCGCAGGCCCTGCGCCGCACCGAGGCCGGCGACGACGCCGACGGCCGAAGCGAAGATGCCGGTGAAGACCGATTCCATCATCACGGCACGGGTGACCTGCTGACGCTTCGCACCGATCGCCCGGAGCAACGCAGTCTCCTTGGTGCGCTGGGCAACGGTGATCGAGAAGGTGTTGTAGATCACGAACGAGCCCACGACGAGCGCCACGACCGCGAACGTCATCAGGAACATGTTGATGAACGACAGCGACTTGCCGACGGCCTTTTCGGCCTCCGCGGCTGCCTCCGTGCCCGTGAGCACCTCGACGTCCCGGTCCGGGACGGCCTGCCGGATCGCCTTCGCGAGCTCGGTCTGGCTGACGCCCCGCTCGGCAATGACCTGCACCGCGCTGTAGCGGCCGGGCGTGCCGAGTACGGCCGCCGCGGTCTCCGGTGCGAACGCCACGACCTGTGCGCCGGCCGCGCTGTCCTGCGTGCCGTAGGTCGCCACACCGGCGAGCCGGTAGGGCTGGGTGCCGGCCTGGCTGATCACGTCCACGGTCTCGCCCACGTGGAAGTGACCGGTGCGCTGTGACGCACGGTCGACCACGATCTCGTCGGGGCCGCGCGGTGCGTGACCGGAGACGAGCTCCAGGGGGTTGAGCGCCGGCGTGGATTGCCACGCCATCGCGATCGGGATCGCCCGCTCGCGGTTTGCATTCAGCAGGTCGCCGTCGTGGCCGACGACGATCGCGATGCCCAGCCGTTGGGGCTCCGCGGTCTTGACTCCCGGCACCGCGCGGACCGTGTCCAGCGTGGCCGCCGAGACCGAGCCGCGGTCGTCACCCCGATCGCCGCCGTCGATGTGGCGGCCGGAGCGCACCACCGCATCTGCCGACTTGTACACGTTGGCGGCGACGTCGTCGTAGGACTTCTTGATCGTGTCCGTCAGGACGAGCGTGCCGGCCATGAAGGCGACGCCGAGCATGACGGCGACGCCGGTGAGGAAGAACCGGGTCTTGTTGGCCCGGATCGAGTTGAGGACGAGTGCAAACATGATCAGCCTCCCAGGGACTTCATGCGGTCGAAGACGGAATCGGATGTGGGTTCGGTGACCTCGTCGACGATGCGTCCGTCGGCGAGGAAGACCGCCCGGTCGGCGTAGGACGCGGCGACCGGGTCGTGCGTCACCATCACGATCGTCTGGCCGAGCTCGCGCACGGCCGAACGCATGAAGGCGAGGATCTCGGCGCCCGTGCGGGAGTCGAGGTTGCCGGTGGGTTCGTCGGCCAGGATGATCTGTGGCCGGCTGGCGAGCGCCCGGGCGACGGCGACGCGCTGCTGCTGACCACCGGAGAGCTCCGACGGGCGGTGGCCGAGGCGGTTGCCGAGACCGACCGTGTCGACGACGACCTCGACCCAGGCGGTGTCGGGCTTCCGACCGGCCAGCTTCATCGGGAGCACGATGTTCTCGGCTGCGGTGAGCGTCGGGATGAGATTGAACGACTGGAAGATGAAGCCGATGCGGTCGCGTCGGAGCTGGGTCAGCTTCTTCTCCGAGAGCGACCCGAGCTCGGTGTCACCGATCCAGACGTTGCCGTCGGTGAGGGTGTCGAGACCGGCAACTGCGTGCATCAGCGTGGACTTGCCCGAGCCCGAGGGGCCCATGATCGCGGTGAAGCGACCGGTGGCGAAGTCGACGGTCACGCCGTCGAGGGCACGGACCTCGGCCTCGCCCTTGCCGTACACCTTGGTGGCGTCGACGGCCCGGGCGGCAACGAGTGGGTCGGGTGCGGGGGCTTCCTGCGCTCGACTCCGAGTGAGCGTGAAGGTCATCGTCGGGGTTCCTTTCGGCCGCGGCCCGCCGTTCGAGCCGTCCCCGCCACGATGCGCTCCGGGCGTTCCGATGTCGTCGGCCGGTCGATGGTTCGGCGCTGCACCCCGGGACCCTCCGCGGCGTGGGCCCCGGCCGTGCGCGTACATCCCCGGGGGTACGCGTGGGTCATCCCGGAGGCCGATGCGCCCGGCCCCGCCGGTCGTTAGGTTGATCCCATGGACACGAGTACCCGCTTCGCGCAGTTCCAACAGCGCTTCCGCGAGGTCAATCCCTGGGTGATCGACGCCTGGATCGCGACCGCGTTCACGGTGTTCGGCCTGGTCGGGCTGTTCAACGACTCCGGCTCGAAGCCGGGCTCCCGTTCCGCCGACGCGCTCGGGGTCGTGCTGTTGTTGGCATGCAGCCTTCCCTACTTCGCCCGACGGCGCGCGCCAGTGCTGGTCTTGTTGGTCAACACCGTCGCGCTCTGCACCTTGGCGATCATCGGCTATTCGTCGAATGTTCCGTCCCAGATGATGCTCGTCGGGATCTACACCGTCGGTTCGCACGCGAGCGGGCCGGGTCGGTTGGTCAGTGTCGTGACCGTCGGTGTCGGACTCGCGACCGTGGCGATCGTCGGCATCCCGGACGCGACGACAACTGGGTTGCTTCTGAGCGGTGCGATCTATGCGGGCTTCTATCTCTTCGGATCCACGGTTCGGAATCGGCGGCTGTACCTCCAAGAGCTGGAGGCGCGCGCGGCGGTGCTCGAGCGGGAGCGGGACGAAGAGGCCAAGCGCGCGGTCGCCGACGAGCGCCTCCGCATCGCCCAGGAGCTGCACGACGTCGTCGCGCACTCGATGGGCGTCATCGCGGTGCAGGCCGGCGTCGGCGCGCACGTGATCGACCAGGATCCTGCGGAGGCGAAGCGCTCGCTGGAGGCCATCGCGACGACGAGCCGCTCGACGCTCACCGAGATCCGGCGCCTCCTGGGCGTGCTCCGCGACGACGGCGCTGCCGAGTATCAGCCCGCGCCCGGCCTCGCCGATGTCGACCGACTCGTCTCCGATCTCGGTGACGCCGGTCTGCCGGTGTCGGTACGCGTCGAGGGCTCCTCTGACGACGTGCCTCCCGGGGTCGACCTCACCGCCTACCGGATCGTGCAGGAGGCGCTCACCAACGTGCTCAAGCACGCCGGACCGGCCCGGGCGGCGGTGACGGTCACCTACGACCCTGACGCGGTCCGGCTCCGGATCACCGACGACGGTCGCGGGGTGAACGGCACCCCGACCGAGGGCGGGCACGGGCTGGTCGGGATGCGCGAGCGGGTCGGCGTGTACGGCGGGTCGCTGTCGGTGGGCCCCCAGACCGGTGGCGGGTTCAGCGTGGTGGCCGACCTGCCGTACCGGGAGGCCGAATGATCCGGGTCGCGGTCGCCGACGACCAGGCCCTCGTCCGCAGCGGGTTCAGTGTCCTGCTGCGCTCGGCCGACGACATCGAGGTCGTCGGCGAGGCGGGTGACGGACGGGAGGCCGTCGATCTCGTGGCGGCCGAGTGTCCCGACGTGATCCTCATGGACATCCGCATGCCGGAGATGGACGGCATCGAGGCGACCCGCCGCATCGCGGCGAGCGGGTGTGACACCCGCGTGCTCGTGCTCACGACGTTCGACCTCGACGAGTACGTCTTCGGCGCGCTGCGCGCCGGGGCGAGCGGGTTCCTCCTCAAGGACACGCTGCCCGACGATCTGCTCGGCGCGATCCGGGTGGTGGCCGCCGGAGAGGCGCTTCTCGCCCCGAAGATCACCCGGCGCCTGATCGAGCAGTTCGCGGACGACGTCGAGCCCGCGGCACCGACCGCGCCGCCACCAGGGCTCGACACCCTCACCGAGCGGGAGGTCGAGGTGCTCGCCGCCGTGGCGCGCGGGCTCTCGAACGCCGAGATCGCGGACGAGCTCTTCATGGCCCACGCCACCGCGAAGACCCACGTCAGCCGCTTGCTCACCAAGCTGGACTGCCGGGACCGGGCGCAACTGGTGATGGTCGCCTACGAGGCCGGGATCGCGGTCCCCGGGGTCGTCGATCCCGGCGGCGCGGGCGGCTGAGCCGCGGTCCGGTCGCGCGCGCCCGGCGTAGGGTCCGGTCCCCGATCCAAGTTCGAGGAGATCGTCGTGCCCGACGCCGTCGCTGCCAAGTCCGTCCTGATCACGGGAGCCGGTTCCGGCTTCGGGAAGGGCGCCGCGGTCGCGCTCGCGGCTCGCGGCCATCACGTGATCGCCACCACCGAGACCGAGGAGCAGGCCGCCGCGTTGCGCGCCGAGGCCCCCGCGCTCACGGTCGAGAAGCTCGACATCACGACCGACGACGTCCGCAAGGCGGCGCAGTGGGACGTCGACGTGCTCATCGACAACGCGGGCTCCGGGCAGACCGGGCCGATGGCCGACGTCCCGATCGACCGGGTCCGCCGGCTGTTCGAGGTCAACGTGTTCGGGACCCTGGCCATGACCCAGGCGGTGTTGCCGGGCATGGTCGCGAGGGGATCGGGGCGGGTGATCATCGTGTCGTCGATCGCAGGGGTGGTGTCGGGTCCGGCCTTTGGCCCGTACTCGATGACCAAGCACGCGCTGGAGGCGATGGGCAAGGCGATGCGGGCCGAGCTCGCCGGCCAGGGCGTCGACGTGACGCTGCTCAACCCTGGTCCGTTCCTCACCGGCTTCAACGACCGGATGGCGGACTCGATGTGGGAGTGGTTCGGCGACGAGTCGCTCGAGCGCGCCGGCCACGCCGTTGTTCCAGATGATGCGCGAGCTGGTAACCGGCGGGCAGATGGATCCGGCTGAGGTCGTCACGCGGATGGTCGAGTTGACCGAGGCCGAGACCACCGAGGAGAACAACTTCGTCCCGCCGGGGATCCTCGGCCAGATGGGTGCCGCGGCCGGGTGAGCCGGACCACCGGCGTGAGAGGATGCGCAGTTATGACAGCCGCGAAAGGGTCACCGTCGGAGATCGCGGCGCGGGTCCGGGCCGCGATCGAGGTCCTCGAGGCGGCGGTGCGCGATCCGGCCCTCCTCGCCGCGCTGTCCGAGAAGGAGCGGATCCGCCTGCGTCGTGCCGCGGGCGACGTCTTCGACCCCGATCCGGAGGTCCGGCGTCAGCACGTGCGGGCGCGCCAGCGGCGCGATCGCGCGGCCAAGCGGGCGCGGGAGGAGACCACCCTCGGGCGGACCGGCATCCGCACGCTGCGGGCCAAGCCGGTCTTCACGACGCCGAACGTGTTCCCGCCGGAGGACTTCGCCCAGCAGGACATCGAGCACGAGCACCCGCAGGAGCCGAGAGGCATCGACGACCGCCACTGCTACGTGTGCAAGCGCCACTACGACCGCGTGCATCACTTCTACGACCAGCTGTGCCCCGAGTGTGCCGAGCTCAACTTCGCCAAGCGCACCGAGACCGCGGACCTGCGCGGGCGCGTGGCGCTGCTGACCGGTGGGCGCGTGAAGATCGGGTACCAGGCCGGGATCAAGCTGCTGCGGGCGGGCGCGAGCCTGGTGGTGACGACCCGCTTTCCCCGGGATTCGGCGCTGCGCTACTCGCATGAACCCGACTTCGCGGAGTGGGCGGACCGGCTGGAGATCTTCGGGCTCGACCTGCGCCACACGCCGAGCGTCGAGGCGTTCTGCGCGCATCTCGCGTCAACGCGGTCCCGGCTCGACTTCATCGTCAACAACGCGTGCCAGACGGTGCGGCGGCCACCCGAGTTCTACCGGCACATGATGGAGCTCGAGCGCGCGTCACTCGCCGATCTCCCGGCCCACGCGCGCGCGTTGCTGGGGGAGTACGAGGGGTTGCGCGACGCGGAGATCGTCGCCGCGAGCCCAACCGCGCTCGCCGAGTTGACACCGGCGACGCTCGCCGGGCTCACCCATGCCGCGGAGCTCTCCCAGGCCGTCGTGCTCGCCGACGACGCCGCGCCGAAAGACGACCTCTTCCCGGAAGGTGCGCTCGACCAGGACCTGCAGCAGGTGGACCGGCGCGGGCGGAACTCGTGGCGGCTGACCCTCGCGGAGGTGTCGGCCGTGGAGTTGCTCGAGACCCAGCTGGTCAACGCGGTCGCGCCGTTCGTGCTCAACGCGCGCCTGAAGCCGCTCATGACGCGCACCCCCGAGCGCGACAAGCACATCGTGAACGTCTCCGCGGTCGAGGGCCAGTTCTACCGGCGGTTCAAGACCACCAAGCACCCGCACACCAACATGGCCAAGGCCGCGCTCAACATGATGACGCGTACCTCCGCCACCGACTACCACGCCGACGGGATCCACATGAACAGCGTCGACACCGGGTGGGTGAGCGACGAGGACCCGTTGGAGGTCGCGCGGGCGAAGACCGCGGAGCACCGGTTCCATCCGCCGCTCGACATCGTCGACGGCGCGGCGCGCATCGTGGACCCGATCATCGCCGGGTTCAACACCGGCGACCACGTCCACGGCCGGTTCCTCAAGGACTACCGCTCGACGGATTGGTGACCGGACGGGATTCGGCGGAGCGTCATCCCGCTGCCCCTACCTGCTCGAGGACGAGCACCGCCGAGGGGACCTGGAGCGCGAGGTCGAACAGACGGCGCACGTAGGCCTCCTGGTCGATCTCACCCCGCTCGAAGCGGGCGGTGAGGCGCTGGCGGGCGCGCTCGATCCGTCCGCCCTCCCGGGCCTGCTCGGCGAGGGGGTGGCGACCGCCGTAGCCGATGATCCTCCAGCCGGCCGGGCGGGTGAAGCCGGTCAGATCGGGTCCGGCGACGATGCGGAGGTGCGCCTGGAGAGGACCGGAACCGGCGGCCCGATGTGCGCCGTAGATCGCGTCGGCGCCCCGCGGCACCCTGACGGTGAAGCCCCGGCGCTCGAGGTCGGCGATCACGCCGTCCAACTGCCAGTTGCTCGGGATCGACGCGGCCTCCACCAGGACCGGTCCGCCCTTCGGGTCGAGGTGGCGCGCCGCGCGGCGGACGGCGGTGGTGGTGTCCCGGGAGACCCATTCGATGCCGGTCGTGTCGGTGGCGTCGATCGTCGCGGCTCCCGCGAAGGCGGCGAGCAGGACCAGGATCACGGGCACGATCGTGGCTGCGAGGGCCGGCCGCCGGCCGTCCAAGGCGTTCCACCCGATCCACGCCGTCGCGGCCATCACGAGCGCAGCGAGGATCCAGGTCCACTGCAGCCGGTAGTCGTACATGACCCCGACGGTGCGGGCGGTGGCCACGACGCCGACCACGACGCTCACGCCGAGTATCGCGATCAGGCGAAGAGGGGGCCGGTCACGCCGCCGCCAGGCGAGGACGCACGCCAGGGCGACGGCCCCGAGCAGCACCGGGACCAGCGTCATGGTCTGGAGGGTCGTGCCGCCGTCGAGCCGACTCTGCCGACGAGTTCCGGTGATCCAGTCGGGCACCGCGGCGAACTGGCCGAACACGATCCGTGCACCGTCGCCCAGGGTGTGGGTTCCCTCAGCCGACTCCCGGAACCACCGGACGATGGCACCCGCGTTCCCGGATCGGAACAACTGGTCCCAGATCGTGGGGAACCAGACCACGGCCAGTCCCGCGACGGTGATGAGCGCGGTCGTGGCGAATGCTCGCCATCGAACCCGCGGTTCCCGACGGAGGTGCAGCACGAGCCAGGTGCCGCCGACGAGCAGGGGCGGTACTGCGAGCGCTGCGAACTGCACGTGCGTCTGGACGAGAAAGGTCGTGAGACCGGCGGCCACCGGGAGCGCCCAGATCCGTCCGGAGGCCATCGCCCAGGACGCGAGGCACAAGGCGCCGAACGGCAACACCGTGATGGGCAGCACCCATGGGTCCCGGACGAGGTCGGGCCCGAACGCGGTAGTACCACGCTGACCGCGAGTAGCACGAGGAGCGTTGCCCGGAGTCCTCCGACGCGCCGAGCAATCTCGGCCATTGCGACGATCGCCAGCGCGTTGACGACGAGCGCTCCGATCATCAGCGCTGCGAGGTCGGATCCGAAGAGCCGGTAGATCGGCGCGAGGAGGAAGAACTCGATCGGGCCCGGATGCGACCAGCCGTCGCGCGAGTACAGGCCGACGAGCGGCTCGTGCGTCCCGACATCCCGAGTGTGCAGCTCGATCAGTGCCCGGTCGCCGAGCGGGGTGTCAGGGCCATGACGGAGCAGCGTGACGGCCGACACCACGAGGGGCAACAGGGCGATCGCGACGGCGATCAGATAGACGACGCGCGTGCCGCGATTCGCGGGCGGCGCCGGCGCATCCGTCACGTGGTCCGCCCGACGACCGCCACGGCCTTCGACGACCGTTGGTTCAGGTCGCGGACCCGGCCGGTCATCTCGCTGCCGACGAGGACCAGCAGGATGCCTTCCCGGGACCACCCGCCGGCGGTGCCCTGCTCCTCGAGCACGATCTGGCCACCGTCGCGACGCAGGTGGGGGATCAGCCGGCGCGCGGCGCGCCCCGTTTCGGCCGCCGCGGCATCGAGGTTGGTCCCGGTGGAGGTCGCCGCGACCGCCGTCAGGACCGTGGCCACCGCCAACCCGATCACGACCGCGGGCATCACGAACGCCGCGCCCGAAGGCCGCCGGTCGGCCAGCACCCGCCAGGCCACCCACGCCGTTGCCGCCGTCACCAGGGCGCCGAGCATGAGCGTCCAGCCGAACCGGTACGCGTACGTGCAGATGCCACGGCGCGCCGCGGAGCGACCCGCCGACCGGTCGAGCGACCCGGCGCGATCGTTCGTCGTGACAGTCCCCGGCTCGCTCATCCTCAGGGCCGCCAGGCTACTGGAGCCGCCCCCTTTTCCGGGGCGGCTCCACTTCCTACGATGCTGCCGGTGCGCCGGTTCCCGCTCTCCCTGCTCGACGACGCGCGCACCCGACGGGCAGTGACCGTGCCGGCGGTGGCGGCCGGCTCGGCGGCGTTCGCGTCCACCATCGGGATCTGGGCGCCGGTGAGCGCCGCGATCGATCTCGGCCGGTCGGGACTTCGGTTCCCGCGCCTGCGCACCCTGTCCTTCGCGTGGGCGTGGTCGACCCTGGAGACGATCGGCGTCGCGGCCAGCTCGGCGTTGTGGCTGACCGGTCGCGCCGGTGACGAGCATGCCCACTACGCCCTGCAACGCTGGTGGGCGGCCCGCCTCGTCGACGCCCTCACCGTGCTGGCCGACCTGCGGATCGAGGTCGAGGGCCTCGAGCAACTCGCACCGGGACCGATCGTCATCGCCGCGTCGCACGCGTCGATCGCCGACTCCCTGCTTCCCGCCTGGTTGCTCGGGCGGGTCGGCATGCAGCCGCGGTACGTGTTGAAGGACGACCTGCTCGTCGATCCGTGCCTCGACATCGTGGGACAGCGCCTGCCGAACTACTTCGTCGACCGTGCCCCGGACGACCACGCCGACGAGCTCGGTCAGGTCGAGGCGTTGGCGACCGGCATGGGTTCCCAGGACGGCGCGGTCATCTTCCCCGAGGGCATGGTGGCCACCCCGCTGCGCCGCCGTCGGGCCCTTGCCGCGATCGCCGAGCGCGATCCGGAGCGAGCGACGCGCGTCGGACCGTTGCTCCGGCTCGCGCCCGCCCGTGCGGGAGGAACGGCGGCCCTGCTGCGGGGAGCACCCGACGCGGATCTCGTGTTCGTGACCCACACCGGGCTCGAGACGCTCGGGGACGTGAAGGATGCGACCGCGGCGGTGCCGCTGAGGGAGCCCCTTCGCGTGCGGATCCGGAGGATCCTCCGGCCGGAGGTGCCTGCCGGCGCAGGATTCGGACCGTGGCTGGACGACCGGTGGCGCGAGCTCGACCGGGAGCTCCCACCGGTCCCGGTCCGGCCCCGCTCCGGATGACGACGGCCGCGCCCCGGCGTTCCGGGCCGGGCGGCCGGATCGCGCCAGGATGGCGACCGTGCTGATCCACGCGGTCGACCGGGGCGACGAGGCCGAGTGGCGGGCGTTCCTGCCCGCACACCCGTTCGGCGAGCTCGTCGCCGCGGGGAGGGGCCGCGACGTTCCCGTTGTGGTGCCGACGCAGTTCGTCCTCGACGGCGACACCGTGCTGGTGCACCTCGCGGGGCCAACCCGGTGTGGGCCGCGATCGAGGAGCAGCCGAAGGTCCTGCTCGCAGTGAGTGGGGACTGGAGCTACGTACCGTCGAGCTGGAAGGCGATCGGCGACGAGGACCCGCGCCGGGGGATCCCGACCACCTATTACGCGTCGGTGCAGCTGACCGGCACGGTCACGCTCGTGGACGAGCCCGCGGACCTGGCGGCGCTCCTGGCGACCCAACTCCGAACGCTGCAACCGGAGGAGCCGGTGATCGAGCCGGTCGAGCACGGCGCGAAGCTGCGCACGATCCGCGGCGTGCGGATCGCGATCGAGGAAGTTCGGGCCAAGTTCAAGTACGGCGGCAACGTCGATGCCGACCATCGGCGCGCGGTGGCCGAGCATCTCGCGCGACGCGGCGGACCCGGCGACGCTGTCGCGCGGGATCATCTCCTGCGGCGCCTGGAGGACGGAGGGACACCATGACCCGGACCATTCGAATCTTCGCCGACATCGTGTGCCCGTTCACCCACGTGGGGCTGCGCCGCGTCGCGCGCCGTCGCGACGAGCAGGGGACGGATCTGCGCCTGTTCGTCGAGGCCTGGCCACTCGAGTGGGTCAACGGCGCGCCGGTGGATCCGGCGTTGATCGCCGAGGAGGTCGCTGCGTTGCGGGCCCAGGTCGCCCCCGACCTGTTCACCGGCTTCGACTCGGATGCGTTCCCGGCCACCTCGGTTCCCGCGCTCGCGCTCGCCGCGTCGGCCTACCAGCGGGACGCACCGACCGGGGAGTCCGTGAGCTTCGCGTTGCGCACCGCCGTGTTCGAGGAGGGACGCGACGTTGCGGACGCGGCGGTGCTGCGCGCGATCGCGCGCAGGTACGAGCTCGATCTCGGGGCGACGAGCGAAGCCGCCGTCCGTCAGCAGTACGAGGAGGGTCAGGCGCTCGGTGTCGTCGGGTCGCCGTACTTCGTGGTGGGGACGGAGGGGCACTTCTGTCCGAGCCTCGACATCGCGCACCACGACGGCGGCTTCTCCATCCGGTTCGACCCCTCCGCGTTCGACACGTTCATGACCGACGTCCTCGCGGGCTGACCGGCAGGAAGCGGAGCACGCGGTGGACGAGATCCTGACGGGGCTGGCCGAGCAGCACGCCGAGCTGTGGTCCCTGCTCGGGCCGCTCGGGCCGACGGAGTGGGCCGCGCCCTCGCCGTGCGACGGGTGGTCGGTGGCCGACGTCGTGCTCCATCTCCACCAGACCGACGAACTCGCCCTCGCGAGCCTGCGGGGCGACCTGCACGCGTCGATCGAGGAGTTCATTCGCGCCGGCGGGTCCGAGGGCGTCGACGCGGCCGCCGCGGCGTCGGTCGCCGACCGTCGGGGCCGGCCGGGGGCCGAGGTCGGGCGGGAGTGGCAGGAGTCCGCGGCCGCACTGCGGTCGGCGCTCGCGGCCGCCGACCCGGGTGCACGCGTGCAGTGGGTCGTCGGCCGGCTGACCGTCCGCACCCTGAGCGCGACCCGGCTCGCCGAGTGCTGGATCCACACGACCGACGTCGCCGCCGGCGTCGGTGCGGAGCTGGCGCCGGGTGAGCGCCTGGCGCACGTCGCCCGCCTCGCGTGGCGCACGATCCCGTACGCCTTCGAACGCGCGGGGGAGGCGCTCCACGGCCCGGTCGGCCTCGACCTCGTCGGTCCCGAGGGCCGGGCCTGGCAGTTCGGCCTCGACGACGGTCCCGCGACCGTCGTGCGCGGGAGCGGCGTGGACCTGTGCCGCCTGGCCGGGCAGCGGCTCGACGCCACCGCCGCGGACCTGCAGGCGCACGGACCGGACGCCGACGCCGTGCTGA
Organism: uncultured Acidimicrobiia bacterium; assembly: GCA_963801105.1. GTDB lineage: Bacteria > Actinomycetota > Acidimicrobiia > IMCC26256 > JAENVU01 > JAENVU01. Next base: position 962,454 of record CAWDDH010000003.1, on the reverse strand, counting down.
GGCTGATCCGGACCTACGCCTGAACCGAGACAGCGCCCGGTCCCGCGGTGGCGGCCGCTCCCGGGTGACGCCATCGCTCCCATGCGGTGACGAGGACCCACGCGATCCCGAGCGTCATGAGGCCACCGACCGCATCGAGAATCCAGTGGTTCGCGGTGACGACGATGCCGAACGTCGTCGCGAGCGGGTCGAGGACGATCAGGGCGCGGATCCAGCGGGTGCGGACCACGCTGAGCAGCGCCAGTGCCGACCACGTCGACCAGCCGACATGGAGCGAGGGCATCGCCGCGAAGAGGTTGCCGAAGGCGGTGCGGGACGCCGCGTCCGGCACGCCGTGGACGAGCACCACCGGCTGCTGCGGACCGAAGTTGAAGAACCCGGCCGCGGTGTCCACGAACCCGTACCGCGGCGGCATCAGCCGCGGCGGCATCAACGGGTACGCCCAGAACGCCAGCAGCCCGAGGATGAGCATGACCAGTAGGACGTTGCGCCACACGACGTAGCGCGCCGGCGCGCGTCGCCACAGTGTCACGAGCGCGACGACGGGCATCACGAAGTGGATCGTCCCGTAGTAGATGTTCCAGAAGGAGATGAACGGGCTCCAGCCGATGAACGCCTGCTGGATCCGGTGCTCCTGGTAGATCCCGAGCGCGCGTTCCCAGCGCACGATGTCGTACGCGTGGGCGAGTGCCACCCGCCCCGACCCCGCGACCCGGCTGCGCAGCTCGTCGTAGAGGACGTAGAGCCCGATCCCGAGCGCGGCCTCGATGATCCAGCCGTGGGGCACCCGACGGGTCCACGGCCGGACGGTCGGCGCGCTCACCCGCGGCCGTCGCCCCCGACGAACCCGGTCCGGGTCACGAGCTCTCCGGCTCGCGGCGGCGGAGGATGAAGGTTCCGGAGGCGTTGGAGACGAGATCGCCGTCGGCGTTGGTGATCGTGGTCTGGAGGTAGGCGATCCGGCGGGCCAGGCGCACCACCTCGCCGCGGACCGCGAGCGCGTCCCCCGCCCTGGCGCCGCGCATGGTCGAGTAGGTGATCGAGATCGTGGCTCCGCTCTCGCCCCGTTCGAGCGCGCTGTTCGTGGCGAAGTTCATCGCGGCGTCGTGGACGACCGCGTACACACCACCGTGGACCGCGCCGACCGGGTTGCAGGCCGACTCGGTGGGGACCCACGCCGCCTCCACCCAGCCCTCGCCGTAGCGCTGGAAGTCCACGCCGAGCTGGCCGAGCAGCGCCATCCCACCGTCGCCCAGCGCCTTGTCCATGTTCCGCATCCGAATGGCTCGCTCTCTGGGTCGGGAGACCCGTCCCGCCGTTGTCCGCGCCGCGTGCACCTTGCCCGGCTCGGGTGCGGCGGGCCGGACGGGGATTGTGACAGGTCGGGAACCGGCGGCGGAGATGCCGGGTTCTCGGTGGTTCCGTACACTGGATCCCCCTCCCGCCGTCAGGAGAACCAGATGCCCACCGCCGTCATCGTCGACGCAGTCCGCTCGCCCCTCGGCCGCCGCAACGGCAAGCTCGCCGGGACCCACCCGGTCGACCTCGCCGCCCACAGCCTCCAGGCCCTCGTCGAGCGCACCGGGATCGATCCCGCCCTGGTCGAGGACGTGATCATGGGTTGTGTCATGCAGGTCGGGGACCAGGCCGTCAACGTCGGGCGCAACGCGGCGCTCGCCGCCGGGTTCCCGGAGAACACCGTGGGCACCACGGTGGACCGCCAGTGCGGCTCCTCGCAGCAGGCCGCGCACTTCGCCGCGCAGGGCGTGATCGCGGGCGCGTACGACGTCGTGATCGCGGCGGGCGTCGAGAACATGAGCCGGGTGCCGATGGGTGCGTCGTTCACGCAGGGGTCGATGCCCTTCGGGCCGATGATGCTCGAGCGCTATCCCAACCTCGTGCCCCAGGGCATCTCGGCCGAGCTGATCGCGGAGAAGTGGAACATCAGCCGCGAGGACAACGACCGCTTCTCGGTCGGCTCGCACCAGAAGGCCGCGCGCGCGACCGAGGAGGGTCGGTTCGAGCGTGAGATCGTCCCGATCGAGGTGACCACCGACGACGGCACCGAGCTGATGACACGAGACGAGGGCATCCGGCCCGATGCGTCGATGGAGACGCTCGGCAAGCTCAAGCCTGCGTTCAAGCCCGACGGCGTGATCACCGCCGGCAACTCGAGTCAGATCACCGACGGCTCCGCCGCACTCCTGGTGATGAGCGAGGAGAAGGCGGTCGAGCTCGGTCTCACTCCGCGGGCGCGGTTCCACACGTTCGCACTCGCCGGGGTGGATCCGGTGATGATGCTGACCGGTCCGATCCCCGCCACCACGAAGGTGCTCGAGCGGGCCGGCATGACCATCGACCAGATGGACCTCGTCGAGATCAACGAGGCGTTCGCACCGGTCGTGCTCGCGTGGGAGAAGGAGCACCACCCCGACATGGAGAAGGTGAACGTCAACGGCGGGGCGATCGCCCTCGGTCACCCGCTCGGCTGCTCCGGTGGGCGGCTCATGGTCACGCTGCTGAACGAGCTCGAGCGGACCGGCGGTCGCTGGGGGCTCCAGACCATGTGCGAGGGTGGTGGCATGGCCAACGCCACCATCATCGAGCGCCTGGGCTGAGCGGTGCTCGACTGGCCGGTCCGCCTTGCGATCGCGGTCGTCGCGTGCCTCGTCATCTACCTGATCGGCGTGAAGATGGTGCGACTGATGATGGCGCCGCCCCCGCCCGACGAACCGGATCTCTCGAAGCTGGCGCCGGTGGACTACCGCTACCGGTGCATGGTCTGCGGGACCGAGGTGACCATGACCGCGGCCCCCGAGGCCGAGGCGCCCGACGCCCCCCGGCACTGCCGGGAGGACATGGTCGTCCTGGGTGTGTCCGAAGCGCCCTGAGTCGCGTCAGGCGGTTGTCCACAGGCTCGTCCCCAGGCTGTGGGGAACGACAGGCGTGTAACTCGGCCGGGCCCGTCGGGCCGGGTCAGCGCACCGCGGTGGCGACGATGAAGCCGCCGGTGACCTCGGCGATTCCGATCAGCAGGAACGAGTTGTTCTGATCGCCGGGGAGCAGCCCGAAGTAGTTCAGCACGATCACCAGGACGCCCACGCCGAGCAGCGTGAACATCAGCGTCGGTACCCAGAGCTTGCTGGGTGGCGGGGTCTTCGGCTTCGGCGGGGTGACGCGCTGGCGCTTCTGCTTGGACTGGGGCACGGGGGCAGAGGTTATCGAGCGCAGCCCGACGCGCCGATTCCGGTACCGTCGGCGCCGTGCGGGTCCTCGTCATCGACAACTACGACTCGTTCGTCTACAACCTCGTGCAGTACCTGGGCGAGCTCGACGCCGAGCCGGTCGTCCACCGCCACGACGCCCTGAGCCTCTCCGAGCTCCGGGCCCTCGAGCCCGATGCGGTGCTGATCTCGCCGGGCCCGGGGCGGCCCGAGGATGCCGGGGTCTCCATCGAGGCGATCGCGGCGTTCGGTGGGTCCGGGGTCCCGGTGCTGGGGGTCTGTCTCGGCCACCAGTGCATCGGCCAGCACTACGGCGGTGAGGTCGTGCGCGCCGAGCGGGTGATGCACGGCAAGACGTCCGAGGTGACCCACAGAGGGGTCGGGGTGTTCGCGGGTCTCCCCAGCCCGCTCACCGCCACCCGGTACCACTCGCTCGTCGTCGACGCCGCGAGCGTCCCCGACTGCCTCGAGGTGACCGCCGAGACCGCCGACGGCATCGTCATGGGGCTGCGCCACCGCGAGCTGCCGATCCACGGCGTGCAGTTCCACCCCGAGGCCGTGCTCACCGCGTCGGGTCACGACCTGCTCCGGAACTTCCTCGCCCTCGTCTGAGGAGCGCAGCGGCCGTCGGAGCTCGCGGTCAGGGGAGACGAGCGTGTGACGCGTCGACGGCGGCGAGGCCGTCGGCCACGAGGGACGCGAGCGCCTCGGCGTCGAGCTCGGTCACGGGCACCGCGGGCGCAGCGCGCAGCCGGGCCATCACGAGCCCGCGCCGCTGGCGGAACGAGCCTTCGAAGCGGGCCTGGCGGGTGCGGACCTCCCCGTCGAGGACGCCCCGGGTCGCGCACCGACGCCGGAGGGGACACACTCCGCACGCCGGCGCCCGCGGGGTGCACACGGTCGCGCCGAGGTCCATCAGCGCGAGCAGTCGGTCGCGCCCGTGCAGGCCGCGCCCGATCGCGACGCTCGCGGCCTCGGCCTCTCGCTCGGACAGCACGCGGCCGCGCACCCGCTGGACGACCCGGCGGATGTTGACCTCGATCGCGGGCACGTCGTGGTCGTCGGCCTGGGCGCGGATCGCGGCGGCCGTGTACCGGCCGATGCCCGGCAGTGCGGCCAGGTCCGCCGGCCAGCCGTGGGCGGCGATCAGCACGGCGCTCTCCCAGAGGCGCCGTGCCCGGCGCGGGTAGCCGAGTCGGCCCCAGGCGGTGATCGTCGCCCCGGCACCGGCCGCGGCCATGGCCTCCGGGGTGGGGAACCGGCCGATGAACGCGGGCCACGCGTCGAGCACGCGGGCGACCTGGGTCTGCTGGAGCATGACCTCGGACACGAGCACCGCCCAGCGGTCAGGGTGGTGCCGCCACGGCAGATCGTGCCGGCCGTGCTCGGCGTACCAGACGGCCAGCGCGGCCGTCCGGGTCATGTCGTGGTGGAGGTCGACGTCGTGGAGGTCGTGGTCGTCGGCGCGGCGATCCCGACCGTGATCGTCACCGACGAGCCGTCGTTGACCTTGCTGTTGCCGCCCGGGTTCTGGCTGATGACCTTCCCGACGTTCGCCGGGGTGGAGACCGTCTGGACGACCGACACCTTGAGGCCCGCGTTCTCGAGCGCGCTCGTGGCCGCGCTCTGGCTCATGCCCACGACGTCGGGCACCGTGACCTGCTTGGGTCCGGAGGACACCACCATCGTCACCGGGCTGGTCTTGGCCTGGAGCTGACCCGCGGCCGGCTCGGTGCGGATGACGCGCCCGGCCGGGACCGACGAGCTCGACTCGAGCCGTTTGGTCACGGTGAAGCCGGCGCCGACGAGCTTCGCGGTGGCGTCGACCTGATCGAGGCCGACCACGTCGGGCACGGCGACGGGTGCCGGACCCTGGGACACGAAGATCGTCACTTCGCTGCCGAGGTCTACCCGCGTGCCGCCCTTCGGATCGGTGCGGATGACGGTGCCGATCGGGATCGTCTCGCTGGGAAGCGGCGCGGGGGTCGCGACGAGCCCGGCCTTCTCCAATCGCGAGGTGGCCTCGATCTCGCTGAGCCCCGCGAGCTTCGGCACCTTCACCGATCCGGCACCGTCGGAGACCTTGAGGGTCACGGTCGTGCCCTTCTCCCGCAGCTCCCCGCCCTGGGGGTCCTGCTCGAACACCTCGCCGACGGGACGGTTGTTGTCCGAGACGCGCACGACGTCGACCTTGAAGCCCTGCTGCTCGAGCGACTGTCTGGCCGGACCCACCTGCATCCCGACCACGTCGCGCACGGCGACCGTCGGGGCGGTGGAGTCCTGCTGGAACACCTGCACGAGCAGGAACGCGACGACGGCCACGAGCGCGAGGAGCAACCCGAGGACGAGGAAGAGCGGGCCCTTGGCGCGCCGGCGCGACGTGGGGAGCGCCGTGGTCGCGGGGACGACGGAGGTGCGTGCCATCGCCACGGTCTCGTCGCCCATTGCGACGGCCGCGGTCACCGGGCCGCCGAGCACCGACTGGCCGCGGGTGAAGCGCATCAGATCGGCGCGCAGCTCGTCGGCCGTCTGGTACCGGGCGTCCGGATCCTTGGCGAGGCAGGTCAGGATGATCGACTCGAGCGCCGGCGGCACGTCGGGCCGCCGCCGGGTCGGTGCCACGACGGGCTCACGCACGTGGAGGTAGGCGACCGAGACCGCGCTGTCGCCCGCGAAGGGCACCACGCCGGTGACCATCTCGTAGAGCACGACGCCGAGCGAGTAGATGTCCGACCGTGCGTCGACGGAGAGCCCCTGGGCCTGCTCGGGCGAGAAGTACGTAGCGGTGCCCATCACCGCACCGGTCCGGGTGAGGCCGTCACCGACGCCGTTGGCCCGCGCGATGCCGAAGTCCGCGACTTTGACCTCGCCCGAAGGCGTGATGAGCACGTTGCCGGGCTTGATGTCCCGGTGGATCACACCGCGCCGGTGGGCGGTCGCGAGCGCCCGGGCGATGTCGCTCGCGACCCCGGCGGTCTCGACGGGGTCCATCGGACCGCGCGCGATCGACTCGCGCAGCGTGCTGCCCTCGACGTACTCCATGACGATGAACGAGGTGTCCTGCTCCTGACCCCAGTCATAGACCGCCACGATCGTGGGGTCGTTGAGGCTCGCGGCCGCCTGGGCCTCGAGCCGGAAGCGCTCCACGAACGCGGGGTCGCGGGAGAGCTCGGCCGGGAGAACCTTGAGCGCCACGGCCCGGTCGAGCTTGGTGTCGCGGGCGAGATAGACGTTCGACATTCCCCCGCGGGCGATCTCGCGGACGATCTCGTAGCGGTCGGCGTAGACGGTTGGATCAGCCATGAGGTGCCGTCACGCTATCCGTCGACCCCGGCGATCCGGGGACGCCCACACGAGTGCACCGGCGTCGAATCGCCCCGTCATGTCTGGAGGAGGAACTCGAGCATCTTCTTCGCGATCGGTGCGGCGACGTGACCACCCGTGGCCTCGTTCCCCATGTCGCCACCCTTCTCGACGATGACCGCGACCGCGTACCGGGGTGCCTCGGCGGGAGCAAATGCCACGAACCAGGCGTGCGGCGCGACGTTCGTCGCGGTCTGGGCGGTGCCGGTCTTGCCTGCGACGGTGATGCCGGGGATCTGCGCGGCGGTGCCGGTGCCTTTCGGGCTGTTCACGACCTGGACCATCAGGTCCCGCACGGTCGCCGCGGTCGCGGCGCTCGCCGCGCGCGTCCATGCCTTGGGCTTGATCACGCTCAACCGCTTGCCCTCGTCGTCGCGTACCGCGACGCCGAGGTGCGGCTGCATGATCACGCCACCGTTCGCGATCCCGGCCGCGACGAGCGCCATCTGCAACGGGGTGGTCGCGACGTCGCCCTGGCCGATGCCCGCGAGTGCGAAGCGGGGTTTGCTGGTCTCGAACGTGTTCACTGCCGGACCGGTCGAGGCGACCGCGCCCGGGTCCAGGTCGAGTGGCGGCGCCTTGAAGATCCCGAACCGGCTCATCGCCGGGGGAAAGAGGTTGCCGAGGTCGAGGCCGATCTGGGCGAACGCGGTGTTGCAGGACTGCACGAACACGGTCGTGAGGTCGCCACCGCACGAGCTGTGCCCGAAGTTCGCGATCGTGTTGGTGCTCTGCGGCAGCGGCAGCTCGCGCAGCGTGGGGAACGTCGAGTCGAGTGTGGCGACCCCCGTGTCGAGAGCGCTGGTGGTCGTCACGACCTTGAACGTCGACCCGGGCGGGTAGATCTCGCGGTACGCGCGGGGGAGCGCCGGGTTGTCGGGCAGGTGCGTGAGCACGTCGTAGTAGCGCTGCACCCGCTTGCGCTCGTGGCTCGCGAGGGGCGTCGGGTCGAACGTCGGGTTCGAGTACATCGCGACGATGTTCCCCGTCGACGGCTCGATCACCACGACCGATCCCTTCTGGTTCCCGAGCGCCGCCTTGGCGACGACCTGCGCGTCGACCCGCAGGCTCGTGACGAGGTTGCCGACCCGCTTCGTGCCGCGCAGGAAGTCGACGACGTCCCGGAGGTCGATCCGGCTCCGGCCGCGTCCGACGAGCACGTCGTTGTAGCTGCGCTCGAGCCCGGTCGTCCCCACGACGATCGACTGGTAGCCGACGACCTGGGAGGTGAGATCGCCGAGCGGGTACTGGCGCTGGAGCTCGAGGTTGTCGCCGCTCGGCACCGAGCGGGCGAGCACCCGCTCGTCGGCGCTGATGATCTTGCCGCGCGGCGCGCGCAGGTCGCGCAGGCTCTCGCGCGGGTTACGCGCGTCGTGCGTGAGCGTCCGGGCGTCCACGATCTGCAGGTAGGTCAGCTGCGCCACGAGGAGCAGCAGCAGGCCGGTCACGGCGATGCCGACGCGGCGGATCCCGGTGGTCACGCGTGGGCCGACTCGATCTCGCGCAGGCGGGCTTCGTCCTCGGCCGCCCGCTCGGCCTCGGCCGCGGTCTCGTCGGAGATCCGGAGCAGGAGGGCGAGGATGACGAAGTTGGCCACGAGCGACGAGCCACCGTAGGAGACGAACGGCAGCGTGACGCCCGTGAGCGGGATCACCCGGGTGACACCGCCGATGATCACGAACGCCTGGACTCCGAGGATCGTCGCGAGTCCGGCCGCGAACAGCTGCGAGAACGGCCGGTTCGACTGGACCGCGATGCGGAACGCGCTCCCCACGAGCAACAGGAAGCCACCGATGACCGCGACGGTCCCGATGAGTCCGAGCTCCTCGCCGATGGCGGAGAAGATGAAGTCGGTCGTGGCGACCGGGATGACGTTGGGGCTGCCGAGCCCGAGCCCGGTCCCCGTGAACCCGCCGGTGCCGAACGCGAACAGGCTCTGGGTGAGCTGGTACCCGTGGGACTGCGCGTCGGCCCACGGGTTGAGCCACGTGGTCACGCGCTCCTGCACGTGGCCGAACGCCTGGTACGCGATGGTCGTCGCGCCGGCGAAGAGGACCGCGCCGCCGAGCAGGTATGCGGCGCGCTGGGTCGCGATGTAGAGCATCGCGAGGAACACCGCGAAGAACAGCAACGACGATCCGAGGTCCTTCTGCCACACCATGATGAGGATCGAGATCCCCCACGGCACCAGCAGGGGACCGAGGTGCTTCGGGTCCGGCACGTACATCCGGCCGATCCGGCGGCCACCCGAGCTGAGCAACTCCCGCTTCTCGACGAGGTACGCGGCGAAGAAGATGACCAGCAGGACCTTGGCGAACTCGCCCGGCTGGAAGGTCGCGCCCGCCAGCCGGACCCAGAGTCGCGCGCCGTTGATCTCGACGCCGAGCCCCGGGATCAGCGGGATGATGAGTGCGCCGATGCCGAGCAGCAGGAACGTGTACCGGTACCGCGCGAGCGAGCGCACCGTCTTCACGAGCAGCAGGGTGAGGATGAACGCGCCGACGCCGACGGCGGCCCACAGTGCCTGGGTCGGTGCGACGCGGTCCTTCGCCGCCTCGGCGAGATCGAGCCGCGAGATCGTGATGAAGCCGATGCCGAGCAGCAGCCCGGCCATGGGCAGGAGCGTGGCGTCCGCCCGAGGAGCGAGACGTCGTACCGCGAGGTGCGCGCACGCGAAGAGTGCGAAGAGGCCGGCGACGAACCCGAGGAGATCGGGCGGGAGTGACGGCGCCTTGGAGAGCGCGAGCAGCACGTAGCCGAAGGCGATGATGATCATCGCGAGCGCCCCGAGGCTCAGCTCCCGCGTGCGGCGGAACCGGACGAGCGGCGACGCGGCGCTCATGGCGCCGGCGACGGCGTCGCCGGCGCGACACCCGGCAGCGTCGTGGACGTGGTCGTCGACGTGGTGGTCGTCGTCGTGACGCCGCGGTGGACGTACGCGACCGCGGCCGCCTCGGAGGAGAACTCCTTGTGCTCGGACACGCCCTGGCGGAAGTCGTCGGTGAGGCGCGTCCGTGCGATGCCGGTGCGCTGCGCGACCGTCGGGTCCCAGAAGAGCATCCCGCCGGGCCGGCCCCGGTACACCACGACCTTCCCCGCCTCGGTGCCGACGAAGTACGAGTTCCGGGCGTACCAACCGATCGTGAACCCGGCGATACCGAAGATGAGGAGGATCGGGATCGCGAACAGCAGCACGCGACCGATGGTGCGCCCGACGCTCCGACGCGGGCGGGGCTCGCGGAACTCGGCCGTGTCGCGTGGGGGCAGCGGCGCGAGCGACTCCGGAGGCGGACCGGCGGCCGCGTCGCGGCTCGTGGTCTCGGTCACGACGGTCACGGCGGGCGGTTCGACGACCTCGGCCTCGCGAGCCCCGTCGTCGCCCGCGTCGGCCGGAGCGTTGCGGCCCCGCCCACCGGTGATCGCGGCGGCGACGGAGTCGGGCAGCGGATCCCGGCCGTCGGCCTGCGCGTCGAGCACCACGACGGTGATGTTGTCGTCGCCACCGGCCGTGTTGGCGGCGTCGACGAGTGCGTTGGCGGCCGCGGTCGGATCGGACTCGTTGCGCACGATCTCGGCGATCGCGGCCGGCCGCACCATCGAGGTCAGGCCGTCCGAGCAGAGGATCACGCGGTCGTCGGGCTGGAGCACCACGGAGTACACGTCGACGTCCACGCTGGAGTCCACCCCGAGCGCGCGGGTGATGATCGAGCGCTGCGGATGGACCGCGGCCTGCTCCTCGGTGATCTTTCCCTCGCGGATCAGCTCCTCGACCAGGCTGTGGTCCATCGTGAGCCGGTCGATGCGGTCTTCGCGGAGCAGGTAGGCGCGGGAATCGCCGACGTGACCGATCGTGAGTGTGGCGCCGTCGAACCGGGCGGCGGTCAGGGTCGTGCCCATCCCGGCCAGGTTCGTGTCGCCGGCAGCCTTGTCCCAGACCGCGGTGTTGGCCCGCCCGACGGCGTCGGCCACCTCGACCCCCTCGGCGATCGCGGCGCGGAACCCCGCGAGTGCGGTCTCGCTCGCGACCTCACCGGCGCGGTGGCCGCCCATGCCGTCGGCGACCGCGAACAGCTCGAGCTGACGGTCGACGAGGTAGCTGTCCTCGTTGCCGTCGCGGACCTGCCCGGTGTCCGTGGACGCTCCCGAGACGATCCTCATCGCGTGAGCTCCATCACGGTCTCCCCGAACTGCACCCGGTCACCCCGGCGCAGGCGGACGGGTTCGACGAGCAGCTCGCCGTTGAGGAGGGTGCCGTTCGTGGACCCGAGGTCCTCGACGTAGGGATCGCCACCGCGCGTGAAGATTCGCGCGTGCACCTGCGAGACGAACGTGTCGTCGACCAGTACGACCGCGCATCCGGCGCCGCGCCCGACCGTGAGCTCCTCGCCGACCGGGAACGCCTCTCCGGCGCGCGCCGGCGGGCCGATGATCACGAGCTCGTGCTTGGCGGCCTTCTCGCGTCGCGGGGGTGCGTCGGCCACCGCGGCACCGGGGGCGTTCACCAGGACCGGCACCGTGCTCGGTCGCAGCTCGGCGAGGACGGTCCGCACGATCCGGAAGAGGAACAGGTAGATGAGCGCGAGGAAGCAATATTCGAGGATCCGGAGGACGCCTTCGGGCACGTCGGGTCCTAGGACGCTTCGAATCGGATCGCGACCGCGGCGACGCCGATGAGGTCGCCGTCGGCCAGCACGTGCTCTTTCACCTTGGTGCCGTTGACCGTCGTGCCGTTCAGGGAGCCGAGGTCCACCAGTCGGTAGCCGTCGGGTTCGGGGCGGATCTCGCAATGGCGCCGGGACGAGAGCGCATCGTCGATCGTCAGGTCGCAGTCGGGCAGGCGCCCGATCGAGAAGACCGTCTCGCCGAGCGGCAGCCGCTTGCCGTCGCCGACGACCAGCGCGCCGACCCGGCCGCCGTCCCCCTCGTGCAGGGCCGACTCGATCTCGAGGTCGCCCTTGCGCAGGTTGGGGTCCTCGACCAGGTGAACCGCCACCGGACCGATGAAGTGGTAGCCCTCGGCCCGGGCGTGGTCCCGGGCCTCGGTGGCGAGCTCGACCTCGAGGACGTCGGCGTAGTCGTCGAAACGCAGGGCGTCCTCGGTGCAGAGCACCACCGTGAAGTCGTTCGGCACGACCGTGCCTCGGACCCCGAGGGTCCGGCGGGCGTCCATCTCGCGCAGCAGGCGGCGCGCGACCTCCACCGGCTGGAGCCCGCTGCGGAAGGCCTTGCCGAATGCGCCCTCGACCATCCGTTCGATTCGTCGCTCGAAACCCTGCACACCCATTCGGCCGAGTGTACGGCGCGCATGGTCGCGAACCCCGCCGTTCGGGCGGTGTCGGCGGGCCCGCTTGCTAACCTCACCGCTCCACTCGGGCGAGTGGCGGAATTGGCAGACGCGCAGGCTTCAGGTGCCTGTGTCCGAAAGGATGTGGGGGTTCAAGTCCCCCCTCGCCCACCGATGCGGCACGAGGAGCCACCGCACCCGCCCGGCCCGCAGGTGCGCGGCGCACACCGAACACTCGATCGTTGCGTTGCCGCCGTCGGCCACGACGGTCATCGAGGCCGGTCCGTCTCCGATGATGGGTGCGCCGTGCTCGCCGGGGGCGTCCGCTGTCCGTACCGGCGCGGACACCGGTGCCAGATGTATCGCAACAGCAGCCTTCGAGTGCAGGTATGAGCGAGTTCGAGGCCGCGGCGGCGCGGGTGCGCGCCGGCGCCGACGCCATGGCCGAGGCGGTCGACCTCGTCCGGATGCTGACCGATGCCGAGCTCCTGGCGCTGCTGGACGGAGATGTGCCGTTCTGGCCGGGTGTGACCGACATGACCCAGGGTGGGTACTACCGCCACGCATGGCCGGCCGGGCGCAACGAGCGGCTGGGGATTCCCGGGCTCGCGTTCACCGACGGGCCACGCGGCGTCGTGATCGGGAACGCCACCTGCTTCCCGGTGGCGATGGCCCGGGCCGCGAGCTTCGACGTGGACCTCGAGGCCGAGGTCGGGCGGGCGGTCGGGCTCGAGGCGAGGGCGGCGGGCGCGACCTACTTCGGGGGCGTCTGCGTCAACCTCCTCCGCCATCCGGCCTGGGGCCGGGCGCAGGAGACCTACGGCGAGGATCCTTTCCTGCTCGGCGAGATGGGCGCGGCGTTGACGCGCGGGGTGCAGCAGCGCGTGATGGCGTGCGTGAAGCACTTCGCGTGCAACTCGATGGAGAACGCCCGGTTCACCGTGGACGTCACCGCCGACGACCGCGCGCTCCACGAGGTGTACCTGCCGCACTTCCGGCGCGTGGTGGAGGCGGGCGTGGCGAGCGTGATGAGCGCGTACAACTCGTTGAACGGCGAGTGGTGCGGCGAGTCCCGGGCGTTGCTCACCGAGGTGCTGCGCGACGAGTGGGGCTTCGACGGCTTCGTGATCACCGACTTCATCTTCGGTCTGCGCGATCCGGTCGTCTCGGTACGCGCCGGACTCGACGTCGAGATGCCCTTCGCGCAGCAGCGCGCGCTGGCGCTGCCCGAGGCGCTCGCGTCGGGCGAGTTGGGACGGGAGGAACTGGAGGTGCCCGCGACCCGCTTCGTCGCGACGCTCCTGCGTTTCGCCGCGGTGCTGGCTCGGCCGGCGCCGCCGGCGTCGGTGCTCGCCGCGCCCGAGCACCGTGCGCTCGCGCGTCGTGCTGCCCAGGAGTCGATCGTGCTGCTCACCAACCGCGAGGCGTTCCTGCCCGTCGACGCAGGCTCGGTGCGAACGGTCGCAGTGCTCGGACGGCTCGCGGCCGTGGGCAACCTGGGTGACGGCGGTTCGTCGGCGGTCCACCCGCCCGCAGTCGTGACGCCGCTCGAAGGCATCCGTGCCGCGTTCGCCGACGCCGAGGTGGCGCACCACGACGACGACGTCTCGATCGGGCGCGACGCCGATCTCGCGGTCGTGGTGGTCGGATTCACCAAGGCCGACGAAGGCGAGTACGTGGATCCGAGCACGTCGGCATCGCTCCTCCACCTCTTCCCGCCGATGGACCACCCGACGCTCGGCACCGGCGCGCCGATGCCCGAGCTCCCGCCCGAGCCGCCCGCGCCTCCGCTCGAGCGGGACGAGGCGGTGATGGCCACCGGCGGCGACCGCCGGTCCCTGCGGTTGCACGCGGCCGACGAGGCGTTGATCGCCGCCGCGGTCGCGGCGAACCCGCGGACGGTGGTCGCGGTGATGAGCGGCTCCGCGGTCGTCATGCCGTGGGTCGACGGGCCGGCGGCGACCCTGATGCTCTGGTACCCGGGCATGGAGGGCGGCCACGCATTGGCCGACGTGCTGACCGGTGCCGCGCCCGCCGGTGGGCGGTTGCCCTTCGCGGTGCCGGTCGAGGCGGGGGATCTGGTCCACTTCGATCCCGACGCCACCACCGAGACCTACGGCCGCTTCCACGGCCAGTGGCACCTCCACCGCACCGGCGTCCGCGCCGCGTTCCCGTTCGGCTTCGGTCTCACCGACGCGACGCTCGGGCGCACGATCGAGGCGACCGCCGATTCCGTCCGTGTGACGGTGCTGAACGCCTCGCCGCGCGAGGCGGTCGCGGTGGTGCAGGTCTACGCCGGGTACGAGGAGTCCGCGTACGAGCGCCCTGCGTCGCGCCTCGTCGGCTTCGCCCGGCGGGTGCTGCCCGCGGGTTCCGGCCCGGAGACGGTCACCGTCCCGATGGACCTCCGCATGCTCGACGTGCGCGTCGACGGCGCGATGGTGCGCGAGCCGGGCCGGGTGGTCCTCCGCGCCGCCTTCCATGCCGACGACCCCGGCGTCGTCACCACCCTCGACCGTGGCTAGGGCACGTCGCGGCGGACGCGGACCAGGCCCTCCTGGGCGACCGTCGCTACGTGCTCACCCGACTGGGTGAACACGCGTGCGATGGCCATCCCGCGCGCGTTGGCGACGCCGTGGCCCGAGAGGGCGAAGAGCAGCCAGTCGGTCGCGCGGACGGGACGGTGGAACCAGATCGCGTGGTCGAGGCTCGCGCACATGAGCGAGTCCCACTCGCCGCCCAGGGAGTGCGGCAGCACCGCCACCCCGAGGAGGTCCTCGTCGGAGAGGTAGGCGAGTGCGCACGTGTGCACCGATGGGTCGTCGCCGAGGTCCTCGGGCACGCGCAGCCAGGACACCTGCTCGGGCACCGGTTCGCGCACCGACCGCACGACCTTGTGCTGGAAGAAGAGGTCGGACTCGGCGTCGGGGAGGTCCTCGGGTCGCCCGAGATCCGGAGGCGGTCGGATGGCCTGACGGTCCTCGCCCTCCTCGTCGGCCTGGAAGCTGGCGATGAGGTTCAGGATCGCGCCGCCCGCCTGGTACGCCACGACCTGGCGCGTGGTGAACGACCGACCGTCGCGGACCCGCTCGACCTCGTAGAGCACCGGCTCCCGCTCGTCGCCGGCACGCACGAAGTAGGCGTGCAGTGAGTGCACCTTGTGGGGCGCGTCGACGGTCAGCACCGCGGCGCGCAGGGCCTGCGCGACGACCTGGCCGCCGTAGATCCTCGACCAGCCGAGGTCGGGGCCGGCGCCGAGGAACGCATCGGGCTTGACGCGCTCGAGCTCGAGCAGCGACGCGAGGTCGTTGACGGGGTGGATGAGGACGCTCATGCGCCTGATCCTCGCGTGCGCGGGCGCGCGGTCAGGAGTTGACCGCGGCGGCGACGAGGTCCGCGTAGTGGATCTGGCCCTCGGGCTTCACGTGGATGTGGTCGCCGTAGAACATCTCGGGATGCGTCGATCCCTCGCCGTTCCAGTTGATCAGCGTGCCGTTCGGGAACTGCGGGACGTACTTCTGGATCTCGGCGTTGTCCCCGTTCTGCCACGACCGGGGCACGAAGAGGTTGAGGAAGATCACCTTCTGCCGGTCGGCGAGGAGGACCTTGAGCGCCTCCATGTGCCCGTCGGTGATCACGCCGTTCGTCCCGAGGTGGATGACCACGATCGGGCTCAGCTGCCCCGAATCCTTCAGCGCGCGGATCAGGTCGAGGCCGTTGCCGAACTGCCGGCTGACCGCGGCGTCCACGTGGATACCGGGGATCTTCGCCTCGAGCGCGCCCTTCGCGCCGAGCATCACCGAGTCGCCGATCGCGGTGACCTGCGGTGGCGCGGGCGCCTCCGTCGGGGGTGCGACGCCGGGCACGGTGGTCGTTGTCGTGGTGGTGTCGGTGGCCGGGGCCACCAGGAACTGCAGCCCGGACTCGATGCGGGGCTCCTGGGCCGACGCGAGCCCCATGCCGGCGATGCCGACCGCGAGCACCACGATCCCGCACGTGGCGAGCGTGCGTTGCCACATGAACCGACGGTCCTCGCCCGTCGCCCGTCGCAGTCCGGCGAACCAGCGGCCGAGCGATCCGTGGCGGATCGGCTCCTCGACGAAGCGGAACGACAGCTCCGCCGCGATCAGCGTGAGACCGATCCGCAGCGCCGTGTTCGCCCATCCGGTCAGGTCGATGTCCTCACCGGGCCGGGTGACCATGAAGATCGGCCAGTGCCAGAGGTAGATGCCATAGGACCGCTCACCGAGCCAGCGCAGCGGCTGTTGTGCCAGCACGACCGTCCCGATCCGCGACGCCGGGTGGACCGCCACCGCGATCACGACCGCGGCGAGGATCGCGACGGCGAGGAATCCGCCGCGGAAGAGCACGTTGGACTGGTAGTGCGCGGTGCCGAACACGAGCACGAGCAGGACGAGCGCCGATCCACCGACCGCGTCGAGCACGAGACGCGGCTGGCGCGGGATGTCGGCGCGCAACCGCCACGGCGACCACACCATCGCGAGCACCGCTCCGATGAGCATCGTGAAGATGCGCGTGTCGGTGCCGTAGTACACGCGGGACGGGTCCACCACGGTGAAGTCGTGACCCGACGACAACACGACCATCGTGATGAAGGAAGCGGTGATCACCGCGAGTGTCACCGCGATCATCGTGAGGCGCTTCCGTCGCCACAGCTTCAGCATGCCGACGAGCAGCATCGGCCACACCAGGTAGAACTGCTCCTCCACCGCGAGTGACCACAGGTGACGCAGCAGTGGCGGCCGTCCCTGCGCCGCGATGTAGGACTGGTGCTGGCCGATCTGCCACCAGTTCGTGACGTAGCCGAGTGCCGCGACGACGTCGCCGCGCAGGGCGCGGACCTCGTCGGGCAGGAAGATGATGCTGAACAGGGACACGGTGCCCAGCACGAGGAACAGGGCCGGGAGCAGACGGCGCGCTCGTCGCAGGTAGAACTGGCCCAGGTTGACGCGGCCCTTGTTGCGGTCCTCCGCGAGGAGCAACGACGTGATGAGGTAGCCGCTGATCACGAAGAACACGTCGACGCCCAGGAAGCCCCCGGGCATCCACGTGATCTCGGCGTGGTACAGCAGCACCGCGGTGACGCTGAGCGCCCGCAGCCCGTCGAGTCCGGGGACGTAGCGCAGGCGGCTGCTCGTCGGCGGAGCCCCGTCCGGCGCGGGCGCGGCGCTGCCCCCGTCGAGCGGGATGTCGATGGTCGTGCGCGCGGAGGTACCGCGCGATGCCGTCTGCATTGCCCACATTCTCCCCCATAGGAGGCCGCGCGGAGTGATCACGACTCCGGCGCTCCTACGATCGGCCCGATGGAGCGCACCGGATACGAGCCGGTTGTCGAGGTCATCCGGGATCTGGTGGTCGGTGCGGCCGGAGGGGTCGTACCCGTCGCCGTCGCCGGATCGGTCTGTGTGGGCAAATCGACCACGTGCGCGCGGATTGCCGCGCTGCTGGACCCGATCGCCACCGAGATCGTCACCACCGACGGGTTCCTCCGCCCCAACCACGAGCTCGCCGAGCAGGGGCTGACCGCCCGCAAGGGCTTCCCCGAGACCTACGACGCCGGCGCGATCCGGGCGTTCCTGCAGGCGGCGCGGGCGGGATCGCCGGACTCACGGTGCCCTGCTACTCCCACGAGGCCTACGACGTGGTTCCCGGGGAGGGGCGCACCCTGGGTGATGCGGCGGTGTTGATCCTCGAGGGGGTCAACGCCCTCCAGTTCGCGGATCTCGTGGATCTCGCGATCTACCTCGACGCGCCCGAGGGCGCGATCGAGGAGTGGTACGTCGAGCGGCTGGTCGAGATGTTCGCGGCGGCTCCGCCGGGGTCCTTCTACGCCGGCCTCGGGTACGACGAGACCCGTCAGCGGGCGTTCGCCCACGAGATCTGGTCGGGCATCAACCGCGCGAACCTGTTCGATCACATCCTGCCGACCCGGGACCGCGCCGCCATCGTGATCGAGAAGTCACCCGACCACTCCGTCGAGCGGGTGCGATTCGAGCACCCGCTGCCATGAGCCGCTCGGCGCGGGTCGTCACCGGGCAGCGCACCGCCGCGGCCGGGAAGCCCTTCTGCGCGGTCGAGCCGATGACGGCGCCGACGGACGCGCTGGTGAGCGGAGACCACCCGGCGCTCGCTCCCGGCGCGACGTTCGCCGCGGGCTTCACCGCGACGGTGCGCGAGCTCGGCGTCGGGCGGTAGGGCCGGAATGGGCGGGGCTCCGCAGGGACCACCACTACGATGCGCGCCGTGCCCCCCGTCGCGTTCTTCGGGCCTTCCGGGACGTTCACCGAGGAGGCGCTGCTCAGCCAGCCCGATCTCGCCGCGGCCGAGCGGCTGCCGATCACACCGATCCCCGACGTCATCGCCGCGGTCGCCGACGGCCGCGCGGAGCTCGGCGTCGTGCCCATCGAGAACTCGATCGAAGGGTCGGTGTCGGTCACGCTCGACACGCTCGCGTTCGAGAGCGACCTCCTGATCCAGCGCGAGGTGGACCTGCCGATCTCGATGGGCCTGTTCGTGAAGCCCGGGACCGCGCTCAAGGATGTGAAGACGGTCCTCTCCTACCCGCACGCGGTCGCGCAGTGCCGCAAGTGGCTCCAGCGCCGGCTCCCCGAGGCCGCGTTCGTGGCCGCCAACTCGACCGCGGACGCCGCCGCGACCGTCGCCCGTTCCAAGCGGAACGACCAGGCCGCGATCGGCAACACCCTCGCCGCGAAGCTCCATGGCCTCAAGGTGCTCGCGGCCGACATCGAGGACCACCCCGAGAACCAGACACGCTTCGTCGCCGTCGGCCACGGGATTCCGGCGCCGACCGGGCACGACAAGACCACGATCGTCTGCTTCCAGCGCGCCGACCGTCCAGGATCGCTGCTCGCGATGCTCCAGGAGTTCTCGGCCCGCTCGATCAACCTCACGAAGCTCGAGTCGCGTCCGACCAAGCAGAGCCTCGGGGACTACTGCTTCTTCATCGACTTCGAGGGCCACGTCACCGACGCGCTCGTGGCCGACTGCCTGCGCACGCTCGCAGCGAAGGTCGCGCACGTGAAGTTCCTCGGGTCCTACCCCGTGGCCGGGGTGGACGCGCCGGCCCGCCGGACCGCGGCCGGCAAGGCCTGGCGCGACGCGGAGCGCTGGATCGCGGAGCTGCGCGCGCAGGTCAGGGACGAGTGAGGCGCGCGTGATCGACCTGAAGCGACTGCGGGAGGAGCCGGGCTACCGCGGCGGCATCGAGCGCAAGCGGGTGCGTGCGGGTCTGATCGACGACGTGCTCGCCGCGGAGGAGGAGCGGCGCGGGTTGCTCCGGACCGTCGAGGAGCTGCGGGCGCGCCAGAACGTCGCGTCGAAGGAGATCGGCAAGGCGGCGCCGGACGAGCGGCCCGCGAGGATCGCCGCGGCCGGCGCGCTCAAGGAGGAGCTAACGGCGCGTGAGTCCGAGCTCGCGGCGGCGGAGGCCGCAGTCCGGACCCTCGCGCTGGAGGTCCCGAACCCGGCCGACGCGTCGGTCCCCGACGGCGGCGAGGACGAAGGCGACGTCGTCCGGACGGTGGGGGACCGTGGACCGGCTCCGGCGCTGGATCACGCCGCGTTCGCCGAGCGGATGGGCTTCGTCGACTCCGAGCGCGGCGCGGAGGTCGGCGGCTCGCGCTTCGCGTACGTCATGCGCGAGGCGGTGCTGCTCGAGTTCGCGCTCGTCCAGTGGGTGTTCGGGCAGCTCGTGGCCGAGGGCTTCGTGCCCGTCGTGCCGCCGGTGCTCGTGCGCGAGCACGTCATGGAGGAGGCCGGGTTCTTCCCGACCGACCGCAACCAGGTGTACGCATTACCCGAGGACGAGCTGTTCCTCGTCGGCACGAGCGAGGTGCCGCTCTCGGCGTTGCACCGGGGAGAACTCCTGGACCCGGCCGCGTTGCCGGCGCGCTACGCGGGGTTCTCCAGCAACTTCCGGCGCGAGGCGGGCACGTACGGCAAGGACACGCGCGGCATCTTCCGCGTCCATCAGTTCGACAAGGTCGAGATGTTCGCGTTCGTCGCGCCCGACGGGTCGGACGCGGAGCACGAGCGCATCCTCGCGATCGAGGAGCGGATCATCGGTGGGCTGGGCCTGCCGTACCGGGTCGTGAACATCGCGGCGGGCGACCTGGGTGCCGCAGCGGCGAAGAAGTTCGACATCGAGGTGTGGCTCCCGAGCGAGGGCGCCTACCGCGAGGCCACGAGCTGCTCGAACTACCGGGACTTCTCGGCGCGGCGGCTCCGCACCCGGGTGCGTGGCGAGTCGGGCACCGAGCTCGTGCACACGTTGAACGGGACGGCGTGCGCCGTCAGCCGCACGCTCGTCCTCCTGTTCGAGCATTACCAGCAGGCCGACGGCTCCTTCGCCGTCCCCGACGTCCTACGCCCCTTCGCCGGCTTCGCCACCGTCCCCGCCCCCGGGTCCTGACCCCCGCCCCGCACGGCCCTGCGCTCCGAAGACGCGCTGGTTTCGGCGCGTTTCGCGTGTGGGAACGACGGGATCGGCCGGTAGCCTCGGGGGATGGCCGCACTCGGAACCAACGACCCCTGCTGGTGCGGCAGCGGTCTGAAGTACAAGAAGTGCCATCGTCTGCAGCGACGAATCGGTGCGCCCGGGTGTCGTCGGTCCTCTCCGTGAGGTGCCGCCCGAGATCGTGCGGCCGCCGTACATCGAGACGGGCGGCTGGCCGAAGGGTCGGGACGAGCCGCTGGTCAAGCCGCCCGAGGTGATCGCGGCGATGCGCCGGGCCGGCGTCGCGGCCGGCGAGGTGCTCGACGCGGTCGGAGCCGCGGTGGCGCCCGGCGTCACCACCGACTTTCTCGACCAGATCGCGCACGAGGCTTACCTCGAGCACGGTGGCTATCCGAGCCCACTCGGCTACAAAGGCTTCACGAAGGGGGTGTGCACCTCGGTGAACGAGGTGATCTGCCACGGCATCCCCGACGACCGCGCGCTGCGTGACGGCGACATCGTCAACGTCGACGTCACGATCTTCCTCGACGGCGTGCACGGCGACACCAACGCGACCTTCGGTGTCGGCGAGATCGATCCCCGGTCCGAGGAGCTGATCCGGGTCACCAAGGAGTGCCTCTACCTCGGGATCGCGGCCGTGAAGCCCGGCGAGCCGGTGTGGGTGATCGGGCGGGCGATCCAGCAGCACGCCGAGGCACACGGGTTCGGCGTCGTCCGCTCGTTCTGCGGGCACGCGATCGGCCGTGAGTTCCACGGCGCGCTCTCGATCCCGCACTACGAGGAGCGGGCGATGTCACTCCCGCTCGAGTCGGGGATGACCTTCACCATCGAGCCGATGATCACGATGGGCAGCTATCGCGAGCGCCTGTGGTCCGACGGCTGGACCGCGGTGACCTCCGACGGGCTGCGCACCGCACAGTTCGAGCACACCCTCGTGGTCACCGACGACGGCGCCGACGTGCTCACGCCGTCGGCCGCCCTCGCCGCGGTCCCCGTCGCGTAGCCTCACGACGCTCCCGGAGGGATGCCGGAGCGGACGAACGGGACGGTCTTGAAAACCGTTGAGGCGCAAGTCTCCGTGGGTTCGAATCCCACTCCCTCCGCTCGGTGGTGTTCGGCACGTTCGGATGGTCGGCGAATGTGCCGGTGGGTTCGACGGCGTCGATGAGCCCCGTGCCCTCGCCCGCCGCAAGCTCGGCTCCCCAGGTCGCGGCGTCGAGGGTCCCGGTGAGATAGAGGTAGTTCATCAATCGCGCCGCGTCGAGGTTCGACCCGCGGCCGGCCGAGCATCTCACCGATGGGTCGGGTAGCCGAGGCCTCTCACCGACAGGCTGGACTCGCCCGCGACGCGGTGGTGACCGGCATCTGAAGGCTCACCACGCGCCGTGACGCGCATCGGCGCTCGCAGCATTGCAGGAGGAGTCGGGCCGGAGGTGAGCGGGCGAGTAGATACGGTTGGACATATATATCTGTACCCATATACTCATGCCATGCCCCGCAAGCTCGCCGTCCTCGATGCGATCGCCGAGCCGACCCGTCGCCGGATACTCGACGCCGTCCGTGACGGGGAGCGCTCCGTGACCGAACTCGTCGACGCGGTCGGCATGGGACAGCCCGGCGTGTCCCGCCACCTCAAGGTGTTGCGTGACGCCGGCCTCGTCGAGGTCCGCCGGGACGCCCAACGCCGGCTCTACCGCCTGCGGGCGGAGCCCCTCCGCGAGCTCGACGATTGGCTCGAGCCCTACCGTGCCGAGCTGGCCGCCCGCTTCGACTCGCTCGAGCGCCACCTCGAGCGCACGTCCCGCCCGATCCGTTCGAAGGAGCGATCCCAGTGACCGAGGACCTCACCACCCGCTATGACGGTGTGCTCGAACGCACCGCCGACGGCGGCGTGATCCGCTTCGAGCGGCACCTCGCCTACCCCGTCGACGACGTGTGGGACGCCATCACCAACCCCGGGCGCCTTGCCGAATGGTGGCTCCCCTTCGAGGCGGACGTTGCCGTCGACCTCCGCGAGGGCGGCGAGATGGTCTACGCCGGGAAACCCGACGGCGAGCCGGTCACGATGACCTGCACGATCCTGAGACTCGAGCCACCCCGGCTCCTCGAGCACACGCACCCCGCCCCAGGGTCGAGGATGCGCTGGGAGCTCGAGGAGGTCGACACGGGGTGCATCCTTCGGCTGAGTCACGTCGTCGCCGACGTGGGGGAAGCGATCGACAACTGTTACCTCGTCGGACTCCAGACGTCGCTCACGCGCCTCGAGCCCTGCCTCGCCGGACGACCCGAGCCCTGGGACTGGGACGCCTTCGCCCGGGCGCGCGCCCACTATGCCGGCGTCGGCCTCGCCGCGGCGGAGGACCCGTCGTGAGCGCCAGGGCCGGACAGCTCCTGCGGGTGCAGAACTTCATGCTCTCGTCCGACGGGTTCGGCACCGGGGAGGGTCGGAGCTTCGAACGACCCTTCGGTCACGCCGATCCGGCCGTGCTCGCCGCGTGGGCGGGCGCGACCGCGAGCTGGCCCAACCGCACCGACCCGGGCGGCTCCCGCGGCCTCGACGACTACTTCACCCGGGACTTCAGGAACAACATCGGCGCCGAGATCATGGGACGCGGCAAGTTCGGGCCCCAGCAGGGGCCGTGGGAGGACCTCGAGTGGAAGGGCTGGTGGGGTGACACGCCGCCGTTCCAAACGCCGGTCTTCGTGCTGACCCACCATGTCCGACCCGCCTTCTCGCTGTCGGACACGACCTTCCACTTCGTCGACGCCTCGCCCAGCGAAGCCCTGCGCCAGGCCAAAGCCGCCGCGGACGGCAGGGACGTGCGGCTCGGCGGCGGCGTGTCGACGGTTCGGGCGTTCCTCGAGGCGGATCTGGTCGACACGATGCACGTCGCCGTCGTCCCGGTCGAACTCGGTCGCGGGGGCCGCCTCTGGGACTCGCCCGACGAGCTGCGCGACGGCTTCCACCACGAGCGGGTCCCGAGTCCGAGCGGCGTGACCCATCATCTGTTCTGGCGCCGCTGACTCGTTCGGAGACCATGGCGGACGGACGGCGCGACGCCGGTGTTCCCAGCCGCACGTCGGTGACACCTGCAACACTCGCCCGACGCGCGCCCGCAGCCGCGGCAAGGAGCAACCGATGAGACCACTCCGGTACTCGATCAACGTCGCGCTCGACGGCTGCTGTGACCACACCGTGGGCACTCCCGACGACGAGTTGCATCGCCATCACGCCGAGAACCTGGAACGCGCCGACGCCCTGCTCTTCGGCCGGGTGACGTACCAGATGATGGAGGAGGCCTGGCGGCCGTCGCCGACCGGAGCCTGGCCGGACTGGATGGCGGACTGGATGGTCCCGTTCGCGCGGACGATCGACGCGGCGAAGAAGTACGTCGTGTCGGGCACGCTGGACCGGGTCGACTGGAACGCCGAACTCGTCCAGGGTGACCTGGAGACGGCGGTGCGAGCACTCAAGCAGGAGCCGGGTGACGGCCTGGCCGTGGGCGGCGTGACCCTCCCGCTCGCACTGGCCGATCTCGGGTTGATCGACGAGTACGAGTTCGTGGTCCTGCCCGTGATCGCGGGCCACGGCCCGACCGTGTTCGCGGGGCTCCGCGAGCAGCTGGAGCTGCAACTCGTGGGTCGCAAGGAACTCCGGTCCGGCGCGGTCGCACTCCGCTACCGACCCGGCCAGGTCACGGTGTGAACTCCGGCGTGCGCCGGGAGTAGCCGACCGCGCGTATCGCCGGTGCGAACGTCGTCGGTGGGTCGAGACTTCGGACCCTGGTCCGCGACTGCCGGATGTCGGACAGTGCCCGGAGGTCGTGGAGACCGACGAGGAGTGGCGCGATGAAGGGACAGACATGGCTCGCGGCGGGAGCCGCGGCGGTCGGCGCGGCCGCCGCCTACCGGCGATGCCTGAAGCCGTGGCAGGAGCGGTGGGGGGCGACGGACAAGGAGATCGCGCAACCACTTCCGGGTGACGGGTTCGTCGAGGAACCGGCCACCCAGGTGACGCGGGCCGTCACGATCGACGCACCCCGTGCAGAAGTGTGGCCGTGGATCGTGCAACTCGGGGCCGACCGCGGCGGCTTCTACACCTACGACTGGCTGGAGAACCTGTTCCACCTCGACATTCACAGCGCCGATCACGTCGTCGATGCGTGGCAGGGCCTGGCAGTCGGCGACGTCGTGTACGCCGACCGCGCCCGGACCGGTGGCTGGTACGTGGTCGATCTCCGTCCCCAGGACGCGCTGGTCCTCAAGGTGGGTGATCTCACCACGGGTCGACCTATGCGCCGCGACGAGAAGCTCCGTTGGGAGTTCCTCTGGACCTTCGCGTTGCGGGATGCCCCCGCCGGCGGCACGCGGCTCCTCGTACGCGAACGGACCGCGTTCGGCAGCGCCGTCACCAGGGCCCTCATGGCACCGGTCGGCCTGGTCAGCTTCGTGATGACGAGGGGCATGCTGCTGGGCCTCAAGGCGAGGGTCGAGTCCCACCGGGCCCCGTCGCTCGTGACCGCTCCGACCTGAGCGCGTCTTGGCGTACCGCCGGAACCGCACCGACTCCGCACTCGGGTGGGTGTCGGGGGTGCCGGTCCAGACGTTGGACATCCATCGGAGCGAATACGAGACTGCTCCCAACCGGCGACTGAAGGGAGCCGACCGGTGAGCGGCCTCTTCGCCAAGGCCAAGGGCCCGGTCGGCGACAACCTGGACAAGGCCAAGGACCTGCTCGGCAACAACGCCGACAAGGTGGACGACGCAGTGGACAAGGTGGCCGGCGTGGTCGACGACAAGACGGGCCGGAGGCACGCCAAGAAGATCGATGACGGTGCCGAGAAGACCAAGGACACCATCGCGAAGTTCGCCGGCGACGGGAAGTAGCCAGAGTTCCTGCCCGGTGCGTCCACTCAAGCCGGCGGGTGCCGGTGGAGATGGGGAGCCATGCCCCACGCTCTGCTTCGCCGTACCGCCATCACAAGGCTCGCCGTGTTCACCCTGATCGGGGCGGCCTCGTGCAGCAGCGACTCCTCCTCCAAGGCCGATTCGGAGGTCAAGTCCGATGCCACGACGGCCGACTCGGATCTGCACAACGCGGTCACGCGTGCCTACGACGACACCACGTCCGCGTTGGAGAACGGCGCCGACGACTTCGGGGCCGGCAGCCAGGACGTCTACGACCGGGCCACGGCCGACCTCGAGTCCCTAGGGGCGGACCTCGACGACGCCGGATCCGAGACCGGCAAGGACGCCGACGCGTACGACGACGTCCAGCACCGGCTCGAGGACATGAGCCACGACATCGACACGCATCTCGACGAGGCCGGCGACGACCTCGGCGACGCCGAGCTGGATGCTTGGAACCACGTCCAAGGACGGCGATGACCGCGTGGACAACGCGATCGACCGCCTGCGCAACAATCTCTGATCCCGCTGCGCGTGGCGAGGCCTCGACGCTGATCTCGGCAAGCACGCTGACAGCGCACGTCGTGAGCGGCGGTCGACCGTCGAGGCGCTTCCTAGGGTGAGGAGAGCGCGTGCTCGGCGCGCCGTCGGATCGTGCCGTATCCGCCCGCGGATGCAAGCTCGAGCGCCTCGCGGATCGGGGCGGTGACGGCCTCGCCGGTCGCGCCCGAGTCGCGCCGCGCCAGGCCCTGGTAGAGCAGCGCGTCGGCGAGGAAGAACAACGCATCGGTGGACCGGCAGTGCGCGACCGCTTCGTCGAACGCACGGTCCGCGCCCGAGAAGTCGCCGAGCGTCACCCGGAGCCGCCCGACGAGGGTCGTGACCGGTGCGATCGGTGCCTGCGCGGACCACGCGGACCAGTACGCGGTCAGAGGCTCGAGCTGATCGAGCAGCCAGGTCGCTTCGTCCACGTCGCCGAGTTCGGCGGCGGTGATTGCGAGCGGTCCCATGTTGGGCAGGAACGACTGGTCGCGAGGGTGTTCCCGCCCCCAGGGATAGAAGCGTTCGGCGATCGGTCGGGCCTCGTCGTGCCGTTCGGATTCGCACAGCACCATCGCGGTGATGACGCCCCCGATGGCTGTGACCGGCGTGTCGGTGTCCATGAGTGGCGCGAACAGGCCGAGCGCATCGTCGCACCGGCCGGCCTGGCGGTGGGTGAAGCCCATGAGATTCACGTACCAGAGGAGCGCGTCGGGCTCGCCGGTCTCGGTGGCGCGTTCCAGGAGCTCGGCCGAGAGGGACTCGGCGGTCTCGAGCGAACCCCACCGGAGCTCGAAGCCGGCTCGTTGGGCGAGGGCGAGCCACTGGAACTGGTGTGGGAGCGCCTCGCCCACCGCGGTCAACTCGTCCAGACATGCCTGGAACTCGTCCCGGTCGCCGAACCATCCGCCGATGTTGGGACCGGTGACGGCAACCCGGGCTCGGGCCAACCCGGTCCCGATGTTCCGCCCGAGCGCGGCGGCTTCGGTGCTGAGCGCCCCCAGCTCCATCAGGTGGTCCACGTTCTGCGTGATGTTGATCCGTGCGAAGAGAGCGTCGAGGAGCGTGAGTGGGTCGCCGACCCTTCGCGCCATCGCCAGTGCCTCGTCACTCAGTCGCACCAGGCGAGGAAGGTCGCGCGAGTACGCGAGCTCTTGCGCGAGCGCCGCCGTCACGCGGACGCGCGCCGCGCTGTCGTTCGGGCCGAGGTGTTCGCGGCACTGCTCGAGCTGCGCGACGAGCACTTCGTCGACCTCGAACACCTGGGCGACGAAGCCGCGGCTCGTTTCCAGGAGGACCCTGGCCATCCGGGCTCCGTCACCGATCGCGGCCGCGAGGGCAAGGGCCCGGGCCACCTCGTCCCGGAACTCCTGACCCGTCCAGCGCCTCGCGACCGCCAGACCGATCGCGGCATCCGCGGTGACGTCGGGGACGTCGAGGTCCACGTCGTCGACGACGTCGAGGGCGCGGCGGTAGAGGTCGGCGGCTTCATCGAATGCGACGTTGGCGATCGCCTCGTCACCGGCGCGGACCAGGTAGCGGACCGCCTTCTCGCCGGCGCCGAGGGGCGCGGCCTCGGAGAAGTGCTGGGCGAGGGCTGCAAGATCACCGGGTGCCAGTCGTTCGTAGGCCTCGCCCACCGCGAGGTGCATCCGCACCTTGCGGGTGGTGCGCAGCTCGGCGAGCAGGGTGGAGCGGACCAGTGCGTGCGAGAACCGCCACCGGCCCGCGCCCACCTCGTCCACCAGCCGGGCGTCGACGGCCTCGTCGATCGCGTCGAGGCAGTCGTCCTGATCGCCCGAGACTGCCGCGAGCACGTCGAGGCGCAGCTCCCGCCCGATCACCGCAGCCCAGGAGAGGACACTGTTGGCCGCCTCGGAGAGACGGGACAAGCGCCGTCCGACGACCTCGCGGATCCCGTCGGGGATCGACATCTCCGAGACGCTGGTCGTGAGTTTCCAGGTGGTGCCGTCGTTGACGAGAGCCCCGGATTCGGCGAGGTGCCGGAGCAGTTCGCCGACGAAGAAGGGGTTGCCCTCGGTCTCGGCGTGGACCGCGGCCGCGAGCTCCCGCGCCCCGCCGTCCAGCTCGGCCTGGTTGACGGCCTCCATCAGGTCCTCGACCCCGCTGCGGTCGAGACCGCCGAGCGGGATGCGCTCCACCTCGGGCACCCGGCGAAGGTCGGCCAACAGGTCTCCGAGCGGATGCGTCCGGTCGAGATCGGTGTCACGGTAGGTGGCGACGACGATCAGCCGGGCCTGGGTCGCCGAGCGCAGCACGTGGCGGAGCATCAGCAGGGTCGGCCGCGCCGCCCAGTGGATGTCGTCGAGGACGAGCACGAGACCCTTGGTGCCCGCCGCTGCGGCCAGCCAGGAGTCCACCGCCTCGAAGAGCCGGTACTGGTCCACCTCGGCATCACCCGACGTCGCCCGTTCGCCCATGCCCGCGAAGCGGTCCGCGAGCTCGGGCGCGAGACGCGTCAGCTCCGCCGGGTGCGCTCCCAGGTCGGCGAGGTGATCGCTGTCGAGGTGGGCGCCGTGATGGGTCAACGCCTCGACGAAGGGTTGGTACGAGATGCCGAGCTCCTCGTCACAGCGACCGAAGAGCACGAGCGCGCCGTCGCCGTGAGCGCGTTGGGCGAACTCCGAGGCGAGCCGGGTCTTGCCCATCCCCGGTTCGCCGGCGATGAGCACGCACGACGTGGTGCCGGCGTGGAGCGATCGCTTCCACGGTGTGGTCAGTGCCTCGAGCGCGCCCTCGCGACCCCGGAACGGGAACGCGCCCTCGCGCGCGGCGAGCGGATGCGGGATCGGCACGCCGGCGTCGTCGGTTGCTCGTTCCCACGCGATCTCGACCGCGGCGACGGGATCGGGGAGTCCCTTGAGCTCCAGATCGCCGACCGAGGTGAACGTGTGCCCGCCGCGACTGCGCGCCAGTGCTTCGACCACACTCGTCGCGAGGATCTGCCCGCCGTCGGCCGCGGCGCAGAGACGCGCCGCCTCGATGACCGGCGTGCCGAAGACGTCACCGTCTTCCACCGTCACGTCGCCGAGACCGATCCCGATCCGCAGCGCCAGGGCAACGCGGGGTTCGACGAAGCGTTGCGCGTCGATGCCCTGCTGGATGCCGACCGCCGCGGCGACGGCGCGGGCCGCGGAACCGAAGGTCGCGAGGAATCCGTCCCCCATTCCCTTCACGACGCGACCACCGTTGCCCTCGACGATCTCGGCGATCAGGGAGTCGTGGGCACGGCGGACGACTTCGGCGACGTCCTCGCCCAGCTGGGCACGGAGGGCGGTGGAGCCGACGATGTCGGTGAACAGGACCGAAAGTGTGTCGAGCGCACCGCCTGAGTCACTGCCCGCTGCCACGCCGGGAGTCTGCCAGGTCCGACGGTTGCGCGAGAACGCGTTCTCGCGCGATGGCCTACAGTCCTCGGGCCGCATCGAGACCCAGGGGACACGCATGTACATCGGACTCACGCCTGAGCTCCAGGCCCTGCGGGACGAGCTCCGCAGCTACTACGAGCAGCTCCTGACCCCCGAGGTCGAGGACGAGCTCTCCCACAGCGAGGGCGTCGGCCCCGTCGCCCGCGGGATCTGGAAGCAGATGGCCGGCGACGGCTGGGCCGGGATCGGCTGGCCCAAGGAGTACGGAGGCCAGGGCCGGTCGGAGATCGAGCAGTTCATCTTCTTCGACGAGTCGATGCGGGCCGGCGCACCGGTGCCGATGCTCACGATCAACTCCGTCGCGCCGACGATCATGAAGTACGGGACCCAGGAGCAGAAGGACTTCTACCTCCCGAAGATCCTCGCTGGTGAGATCCACTTCTGCATCGGCTACACCGAGCCCGATTCCGGGACGGACCTCGCCTCGCTGCGCACGAAGGCCGAGCGCGACGGCGACGAGTACGTGATCAACGGGCAGAAGATCTTCACCAGCCTCGCGACCGATGCCGACTACGTGTGGCTCGCGGTGCGGACCGACCCGAACGTGAAGAAGCACAAGGGCATCTCGATCATCATCGTCCCCACCGACACCCCCGGGTTCAAGGCCGAGCCGATCTCGAACATGGGTGGGTTCAACACCAACGCCACCTTCTACGAGGACGTCCGCGTGCCCGTGGGCAACCTGGTCGGCGAGGAGAACCAGGGCTGGAACCTCATCACCAACCAGCTCAACCACGAGCGGGTCACGCTGTGCGCGAGCGGGATCGTCGAGCGCCAACTCGAGGACGTCATCGAGTGGGCCAAGCTCACGAAGCTGGCCGACGGCACGCGTGTCATCGACCAGGACTGGGTGCAGCTCAACATCGCCCGCGTGCACGCCCGGCTGGACTACCTGCGCCTCGCGAACTGGAAGATCGCCGACGGCGCGACGCGCGGCGAGCCGCTCGATCCGGCCGCGGCGTCGGCCATCAAGGTGTTCGGAACGGAGTTCTACCTGGAGGCGTTCCGCCTCCTGATGGAGATCTTCGGCCCCGTCGCGGCGGTGAAAGGCAACTCGCCCGAGTCGATCCTCCGGGGCCGGCTCGAGGCCCGCACCCGCAGCATGCACATCCTGACCTTCGGCGGCGGTACCAACGAGATGCAGCGCGACCTCATCGCGATCTTCGGTCTCGGTATGCCCGGCTCGCCCCGCTGATCCACCCGCAGAGACACGAGGACTCACGATGGACTTCACCCTGACCGAGGAGCAGCAGGCCGTCCGCGATCTCGCGCGGCAGATCCTCTCCGACCGGATGGACCTCGGGCACCTGCGCGCGCTCGACGAGAGCACCGACTGGTTCGACCGCGACACCTTCGCCGAGCTCGCCAAGGCCAACCTGCTCGGGGTCGCGCTCCCCGAAGCCGTCGGCGGCCTCGGCTTCGGGTTCCTCGAGCTGTGCCTCCTCCTCCAGGAGCAGGGCCGGGCCGTCGCGCCGCTCCCGATCCTGCACTCCATCGTCACGTGCGCCGCGACCGTCGACCGCTTCGGCACCGACGAGCAGCGCGCCGGCCTCGGCCCCAGCGTCGCCGGTGAGGTGGTGTACACCGCCGCGTTGAGCGAGCTCGGCACCTCGGCGTACGAGCCGATGACCGCCGCGACTCCCCAGGGCGGCGAGTGGCGGATCGAGGGCAAGAAGGTCGGCGTGCCGATGGCGCACGTCGCGGCGCGCGTCCTGGTCCCGGCCCGGGTCGGCGACGACATCGGGCTCTTCTTCGTCTCGACCGACCAGCCCGGGGTCACGCTCGAACGCCAGGACGTGACCAATCACGAGCCGTGGTTCGTCATGCACCTCGACGGCGCGACCGTCGAGGACGCCCACCGGATCGGTGAGATCGCGGACGGCCGCGACATCCTGCGGTGGACGGTGCAGCGGACCGTCGTGGGAATCTGCGCGATCGTCGCCGGCGCGTGCCAGGAGGCGCTGCGGATGACCGCCCACTACACGACCGAGCGCAAGCAGTTCGACCGCGCGATCGGCACGTTCCAGGCCGTCGGCCAACGCCTCGCCGACGCGTACATCGACACCCAGGCGATCGAGCTCACCATGCTCCAGGCGGCCACCAAGCTCGCCGCGGGTGAGGACGCGGCCATGGAGGTCGCGACCGCCAAGTTCTGGGCGTCCGAAGGTGGCAGCCGGGTCGTGCACGCGGCGCTCCACGTGCACGGCGGGATCTGCATCGATCTCGACTACCCGATCCACCGGTACTTCCAGTGGGTGAAGGCGCTCGAGTTCACGCTCGGCTCAGAGACTGCACAGCTCCGCGACCTCGGTCGGTTGATCGCCGCGTCCTGATCGTTCGGGCGCCTCTCGGAGGCGGTCGCTCGCCCGGCCCGATCAGACGGGCGACGCGGCCCCGACGAGGGAGCGTGCCGCGTCCGTGGCGATCGCAACTCGGGGCGGTTCGCCGCACACCAGCAGGTACTCGACGTTTCGGAGGCGTCCTGGTGTGCCGACGCGGTCACCCGTCGCGTTGTGAATGCCGATCTGCGCACCGACGTAGCGCTTCGAGTCGAACGCGAGGACCTCGACCGCGCCGCGCGCGCGGCACATCTCCATGAGATCTTCGAGCGCGATCCACGACTCGTCGTTGTAGGACACGACCATGACCCCGGCGTCGATCCCGTCGATGCATGCGGCGAGGGCGTCTGGCATCTCGCGGCGTCGGTTGAACGCGCTGGTGAGCGTCCGGTCGGAGAGCTCCTCGCGCTTGCACGCGACGCCGTAGTGCGCGGGCGCGTCCCACGCGACGAGCGTCTCCCACACGTGGTAGTTCGCCTCGTAGCGATGCTGGTTGTACGGCGGATCGAGGTAGGCGAAGTCGAACGGACCGAGCGTGGGAGCCAGGGCCACCGCGTCGCCTCGCACGGCCGCGCCGGGACCGGCCAGCAGGTCCGGGCGGCGCAGCGTGAGCCGTTGGAGCGCGCGGGGCGCCCAGGCCTTCAGGTAGGCCATCTGCACGCCGGTGGTGGAGTCCACGCGGTCGGCGGCCTCGATCAGGCTCGTCAGGAGGATCGGGTAGTGGGGGTGCCCGCGGCGGGTCTCGATCGCGTCTCGGATCGCGTCGATGCGTGCACCGTTCTCGGGCCGGAAGTAGCGCGCCGCCTCGCAGAAGGTCTCGGTGACGTAGCCGGGCGCGGGCGGCAGCGCGTCGAGCTCGGCCAGCTCCCGGTCCAGCGCGTCGAGGTCGAGCGTCGCGGCGTCGGTCGCGATCGCGCTCTCGGCGAAGGTCACCGCGTAGCGCGCCCGGTCGACGGCGGTCACGAACGCACCGCGGTGCTTCAGCTCCTGGGCCACGCGGGTGGTCCCGGAGAAGAGGTCGAGCGCGTGGTCGCAACCGGCCGCGGTGGCCAGCGTGCCCAGCACGGTGACCAGCCGGCGTTTCGAACCCAGGTACTTGATCGGCACGCAGCGCCGACCGTAATCGGGATGCGCCGCTACCCTGCGCCCCCGTGACGCAACGTGGTGGGCAATGGTGGGTCGGGGAAGTCCTGTACCAGGTGTATCCCCGCTCGTATCAGGACACCGACG
The DNA here is from genome assembly GCA_963801105.1 of uncultured Acidimicrobiia bacterium. GTDB lineage: Bacteria > Actinomycetota > Acidimicrobiia > IMCC26256 > JAENVU01 > JAENVU01. The sequence goes on along the minus strand of CAWDDH010000003.1, from coordinate 929,620 downwards.
GCGACGGTGTCGGTGACCTGCGTGGTGTGATCGAGCGGTTGGACCACCTCGCGTGGCTCGGCGTGCGGGCGATCTGGCTGAGCCCGGTCACCGTGTCACCCAACGCCGACTTCGGCTACGACGTCGCCGACTACTACGACGTGGATCCGAGCCTCGGCACACTCGCGGACCTCGACCATCTCGTCGCGGCCGGCGCGGAGCGGGACATCGGCGTCGTGATGGACCTCGTGCCGAACCACACCAGCATCGAGCACCCGTGGTTCGCGCAGTCGCGCTCGTCCCGTGACGACCCGAAGCGCGATTGGTACGTGTGGGCGGATCCGGCGCCCGACGGCGGCCCGCCGAACAACTGGGTCAGTGTCTTCGGTGGCGGTGCCTGGACGCTCCACGAGCCGACGGGCCAGTACTACCTGCACAACTTCCTCGACGACCAGCCCGACCTCAACTGGTGGAACGAGGAGGTGCGCGCCGAGTTCGACGCGATCCTGCGCTTCTGGTTCGACCGCGGCATCGCGGGCTTCCGCATCGACGTCGCGCACATGGTGATCAAGGACGCGGAGCTCCGCGACAACCCGGCGGCGGTCGAGACCGATTCACTCATGGAGCAGATCCGCGGGCAGCGCCAGGAGTTCAACTCGTGCCGGCCCGAGGTGCACGACGTCCACCGGCGCTGGCGGTCCGTGGCCGACTCGTACGACCCGCCGCGGCTGCTCGTCGGCGAGACGTTCGTGGAGAAGATCGAGGACCTGTTCCCGTTCCTCGCGGGCGACCAGCTGCACCTCGACTTCAACATCCCATTCGCGCACGCGCCGTTCGAGGCGGCCGCGCTCGCCGAACTCGTCGCTCGGACCGAGGCCGCGGTGCCGGGCGACACCCCGGTATGGGTCGGGAGCAACCACGACATCTCCCGCTTCCCGACGCGCTGGGCCGGGGGCGACCCGGAGCTCGCGCGGTGCGCCCTGATGATGTTGCTCACGTTGCGCGGCACGGTGTTCCTCTACGAGGGTGACGAGATCGGCATGGTCGACACCGACGTTCCGCGCGACGAGCTGGTCGACCCGGTCGGGATCCGCTTCTACCCCTACGCCGGGCGTGATCCCGTCCGCACGCCGATGCAGTGGGCGAACGTCCCCGGTGGCGGGTTCACGCGCCCGGCCGTGACCCCGTGGCTCCGCTTCGGTGACCTCGCCTGCAACGTCGAGGACCAGCGCGCGGACCCGATGTCGTTCCTCACGCTCACGCGCGACCTCATCGGGCTGCGGCGCGAGAATGGCGACCTCGCGACCGGCGCGTGGGCGCCGGTCGCGGCGCCCGACGGTGTGCTCGCCTACGTCCGCGGCCGCGGCGTGCTGGTGGCGCTCAACCTGACCGGTGAGCCGGCGACCGTCGACGGCGTGAATGGCACCCTGCTGATCGGCACCGACCGCACCCGCGACGGTGAGCCGGTGACGGGCACCCTCACGCTCCCACCCCACACCGCTGCCGTTCTTGGGTCAGCGGCCCCTCGCCGGTGAGGGCCAACTGACGCCGGAAGGGGTGGTCAGGCCGCGTGGGCCGCGGTCCAGGCGAGGAGGTCGTCGAGGGGCCAGGCGTTGACGATCCGCTCGGGGCCGATGTCGGTCTCGGCCACCCGGGCGCACCCGTAGCCGTGCCAGGCGAGCTGGCCGCGGGCGTGGGCGTCGGTGTCGATGGCGACCTTCACGTCCATGTCGTCGACCATCGCGAGCATCCGCCGCGGCGGGTCGAGTCGCTCGGGCCGGCAGTTGACCTCCACCGCCTTGTCGAGCTCGCGACAGGCCGCGAACACCAGCTCGGCGTCGAACGTGCTCTCGGCGCGTCCACGACCCTTGATCAGGCGACCGGTGCAGTGCCCGAGGATGTCCATGTGCGGGTTCGCGACCGCCGTGATCATGCGCGTCGTCATCGCGCGCGACTCCATCTTGAGCTTCGAGTGCACGCTCGCGACGACGACATCGAGCCGCCCGAGGAGTTCGTCCTCCTGGTCGAGCCGACCGTCGTCGAGGATGTCGACCTCGATCCCGGTGAGGAGACGGAACGGTGCGAGCTCCTCGTTGAGCGCGTCGATGACGTCGAGCTGCTCGCGGAGTCGCTCCGGCTCGAGGCCGTGCGCGATCGAGAGCTGGGGGGAGTGGTCGGTGATCGCGAGGTAGTCGTGGCCGAGCTCCATCGCGGTGCGCGCCATCGCCTCGATCTCGGCGCCCCCGTCGGACCACTTCGTGTGCAGGTGCAGGTCCCCGCGCAACCACGCCCGCACGCCGTTGCCGGCCGAGGTGTCGTCGGTCTCGGTGTCCTGCTCGAGCCGCTCGAGGTACGACGGCACACCGCCGCCGACCGCCTCGGCGATGACCCTCGCGGTGGTGTCGCCGATCCCGGGGAGCTCGCGCAGGCGACCGGATCCGGCCCGCTCGGCCAGCTCGTCCGCCGGGATCGCGGCGACGACGTCGGTCGCCCGTCGAAAGGCCTCGACCTTGTACCTCGGATCGCCGCGCAGCTCGAGGAGATAGGCGATTCGCTCCAGGGCCGGCACGGGATCCACCCCGGCACGGTACCGCCGGCGGGCGCGCTCGGGCCCGGCCGCTACCCTGCGCCGATGGCCACGAATCCTGACGTCCTTTCCGTCGAGCGGGTCATCCCCGCCCCTGCCGAGCGCATCTTCGCCGTGATCGCCGATCCGGCCCGGCACCAGGAGATCGACGGCTCGGGCACGGTGCGCGACGCGAAGGATGTCCGCGACGAGCGCCTCACCCTGGGCTCCACCTTCGGGATGAAGATGCGGATGGGGATCCCGTACTCGATGGTCAGCACGATCGTGGAGTACGTGGAGAACCGACGCATCGCGTGGCAGACCCGTGCACCGGCGCCGTTCTCGAAGCTCGCTGGTGGTCGCATCTGGCGCTACGAGCTCGAGCCCGTCGACGGAGGAACGCTCGTGCGCGAGTCGTGGGACATCGGCCAGGAGACCGTGAAGGCGTTCGTGCGCCCCGCGGCGAAGCACACCCGCACCAACATGGAGAAGACCCTGGAACGTCTCGAAGCCGTCGTCACGGCCTGATCGGGCCCGGGTCGTCCACGGAGCTGCGTCGTGCGTCGCATCTATGCGTGCTGGCTCGATCTCGCCGATGCGACCGGACGGGACCCGCTCGCCGCCCGCGCGCTGACCAAGCGGTGGGTCGGTGGTCACTACGGCGGCTGGCCCGAGGAGGCCGCGGAGGACTGGGAGCCGGCGGGCAACGCGCGGGTCCGTTGGCGGGTCGCCGACCACGGTGGCGATCTCGCGTTCGAGCTGGAATGGTCCCGCGCCCACGAGGCCGACCCCACGCTCTGGCGGCGCACGCAGGTGCAGATCATCACGACCGCGGAGGACGGCCGGGTCGTGATCGTCGAATGGCTCGAGTCGAACGACCGGAAGGTGCGGGGATACCCGGCCTCGTTGCCGAGCAGCACCGGCCTCGTCCGCGAGCTCGTCGAGAGCGTGGCGTGCGTCGACGGCGGCTGGACCGTTCGGGCTGTCCCGCACCGGGCGGACGCGACCCGCGCCCCCGAGCTCGACGCCTTCGTGCGCGGCGGTCGCCGCCTGCCGGTCGTGCTCGTCGCGGCGGACCGCCAGGGCCAGGTCCGGGCCGACGCGTTCGGGTTCGCCCGCACGCTCGTGGGTCTCGCGCACGTGGTGGTGCTGGTCGACGACGCCGCGACGGAGGCCGTGACGCGCGAGCTCGGGCCGGGCCGGTCCGTCGATCCGGGTGGGGTGCGCCTGCTCTGGCCCGCGTGGCGATCGGGGGACCCGCCGGCACGCCACCCGCGCTGGCATCCCGAGGAGGCGGCCGGGCCCGACGGTCCCCGCTCCCGTGTGCTCGACGCCGTCCGCGCCCGGGTGTTCGACGCGGCCACCCTCCGCCTCGACGACGACCCGCGGGTGGCCGCACTCGCCCGCGCCGACAGTGCGGCCGACCTCGCTCGTCGCCGGGCCGAGCTGACGCGTCTCCAGTCGGCGGTGGCCGAGGACCGCGCCGCGATGCACGACCTCGTCGACGAGTACCAGGAGGAGCTGCGTCGCGCGGATGACGAGGTGTACCGGCTCGAGTCCGCACTCGAACGCGAGCACGAGCTGCGTGTGCGCGCCGAGAACGCCTACCTCCTCCTCGCGACCCGACCCGACGTTCCCCGCGCCGCGGAGCCCGAGATCCGCTCGCTCGCCGACGCGGTCCGCTTGGCTCGCGCGCGGCTCCCGCACCTGGTCATCCTCCCCGAAGCCGAGCGCGCGGCACGCGAGTGGCAGTACGACCGCGCCGACCTCGTCTGGGCCGACTTCCAGCGGCTCGAGGCCGTCGCCTCGGACTGGGACGCCGGTTCCTTGCGCGGCGACTTCGCGACGGAGGCGCGGCGGTGGGGGCTCGACTGGGTGCGGGACGTCTCCGAGGACGCGCGGCAGAAGTTCGGCACGGAGTACCGGCGCGTCTACGAGGGCAGACCGATCACGCTCGGTCCGCATCTGCGCCGGTCGGGACGGCAGATCCTGCGGATCTACTGCTATCTCGACACCGAGCGCCGCCGGCTCGTCGTCGGTCACGTCGGCGGCCATCTCGGCGACCGCACGACCTGACGCTGCTCTGGCGCCGCACGGTCTCCGGCGACCGATGCGCTGACCAGCCCGAACGCCGTGCCCCGGGTCGGGACGGCCGCGACGGGTCGGTATGCTTCCCTGCCACTTGGAGGGATGACTGAGCGGCCGAAAGTGCTCGCCTGCTAAGCGAGTAGGGGGTGTCAAGCCTCCTCGAGGGTTCAAATCCCTCTCCCTCCGCCAGATGGAGACCGAAGGATGACCATGCCCAACGACGCCGACATCCGAGCGCTGCTGCGCGAGTTCGGCGCGGCCACGCTGGGGGAGTCGGGCGCCCGGATCATGGCCCCGCGGATCGCGCCGGCGTGGCCCGGTGCGCGGGTCGCGGCTCCGGCGTTCCCGGTCCGGTGCACCTCGGGCGACAACCTGGCCATCCACGTCGCCGTCGCCGAGGCCCCCGCCGGCAGCGTGCTGGTGGTCGACGTCGGCGAGCTCGGTGACTTCGGGTACTGGGGTGAGGTCCTCACCACCGGCGCGCAGGCGCGGGGCATCCTCGGGCTCGTCATCGACGGCGGGGTCCGCGACATCGTCCCGATCGAGACCCTCGGCTTCCCCGTATTCGCGTCCACGATCGCGTTGCGGGGCGCGTCGAAGAACCAGCCCGGTGCGGTCAACGTCCCCATCCGGTGCGGCGGGGCCTCGGTGGTCCGCGGCGACTGGGTCGTCGGCGACGCCGACGGCGTGGTGATCGTGCCCGGTGAGCACTTCTACGACGTCATGGACGCCGCCGCGGAGCGCGCGAAGCGTGAGGCCGCCATGTTCGAGGCACTCAAAGGCGGCAAGACCACAGTGAAGCTGCTCAAGCTCGATACGTCCGCGGTGCGTTTCGGCAACGCCGACTGAGCACGCGGTGCGCAGCTTCGCGTCCGACAACGCCTCCGGGGTCCATCCGGCGGTCATGGACGCGCTCGTGGCTGCCAACCACGATCACGCCCTCGCCTACGGCGACGACGAGTGGACGGCCCGGGCGACCGCTGCTTTCCGCAGTCTCTTCGGCGCGCCGGTCGAGGTGTGCTTCGTCTGGGGCGGCACCGGCGCCAACGTGGTCGGGTTGCAAGCGCTCCTCGCGCCGTGGGACGCGGTCGTGTGCACCGCGGGCGCACACATCGCGGTCGACGAGTGCGGGGCACCGGAGCACTTCACGGGCGCCAAGCTCCTGCCCGTCGCCGGCGTCGACGCGAAGCTGACCCCCGAGGACGTGGTGGCGAGCCAGGTCGGCCGCGGCGACGAGCACCATTCCCAGCCGACGGTCGTGTCGGTCACCCAGTCCACCGAGCACGGGTCGCTCTACACGCCCGCAGAGCTCCGGGCGATCGGCGAGGCCGCCCACGGTCAGGGCATGAGGGTGCACCTCGACGGCGCGCGTCTCGCCAACGCGGTCGCGGCGCTCGGGTGCGACGTCCGGAAGATCACGATCGACGCAGGGATCGACGTCCTGAGCTTCGGCGGCACCAAGAACGGGATGATGTACGGCGAGGCGGTCGTGTTCCTCGATCCGGCGCTCGGGGCGAACGCGCGGTTCATCCGGAAGCAGGCCACGCAGCTCCCCTCCAAGATGCGCTTCGTCGCCGCGCAGTTCGAGGCGCTCCTGGCCGACGACCTGTGGGTCCGCAACGCCGCCCACGCCAACGCGATGGCGGTGCGTCTCGCCGAAGCGGTCCGGGACCTCCCCGGGATCACACTGACGCGCGAGCCGGTGGTGAACAGCGTGTTCGCGACGCTCCCGCCCGACGCGTTGGTCCGCGCCCAGGAGCGTTCGTTCTTCTGGTTGTGGGACCACGCCCGTCACGAGGTGCGCTGGATGACGTCGTGGGACACCACCGACGACGACATCGCGGCGTTCACCGACGGGCTGGCGTCGGTCCTCTAGCTACTGGCGGACGAGGTTGGCCGGCGTCTCGCCGGCCAACACGGAGACGGCTGCGGCCGATGCCATCTGCGCCATGCGCGTCCGCGTGCGCACCGACGCGGAGCCGATGTGGGGGACCAGCACCGCCCGCGGTGCGTCGAGCAGGCGCGGGTGCACCGCGGGCTCGTGCTCGAACACGTCGAGACCGGCGGCGAAGATCGTGCCCGCGTGGAGCGCCTCGGCGAGCGCTTCCTCGTCGACCACCGGGCCGCGGGAGGTGTTGACGAGCACCGCGGTCGGACGCATGGCCGCGAGCTCTGTCGCGCCGATCAGGTGACGGCTGGCGTCAGTGAGCGGAACGTGCACGGACACGATGTCGACCTCTCCGAGCATCCGGTGCAGGTCGCCGATCCAGCCGGACTCTCCGGTGTCGGTACGGGTGTGGTGCAAGACGTTCATCCCGAACCCGGTGGCGCGTCGTGCGACGGCGCGACCGATCCGGCCGTAGCCGACGAGCCCGAGCGATGCGCCGTGCACGTCGTGACCGAGGTACTGGGTGATGCCCCACCCGGTCCAGCGGCCGGCCCGCAGGTCGGTCTCCGCCTCGCTCGTGCGGCGCGAGGCCGCGAGCGCGAGGAGGAACGCGAGGTCCGCGGTCGTCTCGTCGAGCACGCCGGGGGTGTTGCAGACGGCGATCCCGCGTGCCTGCGCCGCAGCGATGTCCACGTTGTCGTACCCGACGGCGACGTTCGCGACGACCCGGAGTCGATCACCGCCCGCGTCGAGGACGCCCGCGTCGATCCGGTCGGTGAGCAGGCAGACCAGCGCGTCGACCTCGCGGACCGCGGCCACGAGCTGTTCCTGGGTGAGCGGCGTGTCGTCCGCCCGCTCGAGGATCTCGTGGCCGGCGCCGACGAGCGGATCCAGCCCGCCCGCGGGCAGCCGACGGGTGACGAGGACCCGGCTCACTCGTGGTTCGTGTAGTCGACGGGTCCCGCGTCCTTGACGCCCACGGCGAAGCAGAAGCAGTGGATCGGGGCGTGGTCGGTGACCGGTCTCAGGCTGTGCACAGCATTCGGCGGGATGTGCACGAGGTCGCCCTGGGCGATCTCGCGTTCCTCGCCGGCGATCGTCATCAGCCCGCGGCCGGAGGTCACGTAATAGAACTCGTGCGTGGGATGGCGGTGCGGGTCCACGAGCCCGCCACCAGCCACTTCGAACTCGCTCACCAGCTCCAGGAAGCCACCGTCGGTGATCTCCTTCATCTCCCGGGGATTCACCAGCCACCAGACCGGCACCGTGCCGTTGTGCTCCACGACCGGCGCGACCTCGGTGATCGAGCGGACGTCCATGCGACCCTCCGTTGGCCAAGCGGGTGTTCCCGGGCCCGTACAATCGGGCGTCTCGTCGCAGAGTAGATCCCCGAAATCGAGGCCGCACGCGTGAGCACACCGCCCCGGCTCCCGGTGCGAACCGAGCCGCTGACCCCGACGGCGTGGGCGCCGTTCGGTTGGCTGCCCGTTGCCGACAGCGACCCGGCCGACGCGACGTTCAGCTACGAGTTCGCGTGGGGGGACCCGCATGTGAACGTGATCAGTCACGGTGCGGACGAGATCGAGCGCGACGCCGGCGCGCTCATCTGTGACCGCTTCTACCGGCACGACTCACACACCCAGGTCCTCCTGCCGCTCGATGTCGACTCGGTGGTGGTGGTCGCGCCGGCGTCGGTCGACTTCTCGGTCGTCGACGACCTCGCGACCGTTCGCGCGTTCGCGCTGGCGCCGCTCGATGGCTTCACGCTCTTCCGGGGCACGTGGCACTGGGGTCCGTTCCCGGTGGGCGATGCGCCCGTCCATCTCTGGAACGTGCAGGGGAAGCGCTACGCGGAGGACAACGCGTGCGCGGACCTGCGCGTCCTGTTCGGTACGACGCTCGAGATCACGGGGTAGCAGATGACCTTCCTTCCGACCTCCCGGCTGGTGCGGCGCGCCTCCGTGACCCTGCCGGCGGTGATGCTCGTGCTCGTGGCGCTCGCCGCGATCCCGGCGTGGGGGAGCCCGCTCTTCGCCGCCGCGGACGTCTCTCTTTCAGCGGGACACGCGGTGATCCTCGGTCTGGTCGAGGGCCTCACCGAGTACCTCCCGGTCTCGTCGACCGGACACCTCCTCGTGACCTCGCGCATCCTCGGGCTGCCCGATACGGGCAAGGCCGGCGACGCGTTGAAGTCCTACGAGATCGCGATCCAGTCAGGTGCGATCCTGGCCGTGCTCGGTCTCTACCGGCATCGCTTCGTCACGATGATCGACGGGGTACGGGGGCGCAGCGACGAGGGCAGGAAGCTGCTCGCCGCCCTGGCGGTGGCGTTCGTCCCCGCCGCGGTCATCGGCCTGATCGGCGAGAAGGTGATCAAGGACGTGCTCTTCGGCGCCGTCCCCGTGATCATCGCCTGGACGGTCGGAGGTGTCGCCATCCTGGTGTTGGTGAGCAGGGGCGTCCTCACCCGGAACGGCGGTCGCACGATCGAGTCGCTGACGCCGCGGGACGCGTTCATCATCGGCGCTGCCCAGGTCGTCGCGATGTGGCCGGGCACGAGTCGCTCCCTCGTGACGATCGTCGCCGCGCTGTTCCTCGGGTTGACGATGTACGACGCGGTCGAGTTCTCGTTCCTCCTGGGTGTGGTCACGCTCGGGGCCGCGACCGCCTACTCCGTCCTCAAGGACGGATCGCTCATGCTCGACACGTTCGGGCTCGCGACGCCGCTGCTCGGCCTCTTCGTCGCGTTCGTCGCCGCGGTGTTCTCGGTGAAGTGGATGGTCACCTACCTCCAGCGACACAGCCTCGCGATCTTCGGGTGGTACCGCCTCGCGATCGCGGCGCTGGCGACGGTGCTCATCATGACCCACACGATCTGACCCTTCCTACACTCGTCCCCGTGGACCGGACCGATGCCGTCATCGCGGGGGTGAACAAGGCGGGGACGACGTCGCTGTTCGTCTCGCTGTCGGAGCATCCCGACGTCGCGCCGTCGGCGATCAAGGAGACCCGATACTTCCTTCCGGCGCGCTACGGCCGTCCGCTCGAGCCGGTGGAGCATTGGGAGCGCTACTTCGAGGGACGGAGCGAGCCCGTGCGCCTCGAGGCCACGCCGTCCTACTTCTACGGCGGCGCTCCGGTTGCCCGCGCGATGCGCGACGTACTCGTGCGGCCGCGGGTGCTCGTGGTGCTCCGCGAGCCGGTGGCGCGCGCGATCTCGTTCTTCGAGTACCAGAAGATCCGGTTGCGCTTTCCCCAGGAGCTCAGGATCGAGGAGTACCTCGCGGCGGCCGACGCGCGGACCGACGCCGACTTCGACGATCCGGACAACGAGAAGTACATGGCGGTACGCGGGGGCCGGTACGCCGATTGGCTGCCCGAGTGGTGGGACGTCCTGGGCCGCGACGCGGTGAAGGTCGTCTTCTTCGAGGACCTGATCGCCGACGGCCCGGCGGTGCTGCGCGACGTCGGTGGGTTCCTCGGCCTCGATCTCTCCGGGCTGCCGGCGGCGCTGCGCTCGGAGAATCGGACCACCGCGTTCAAGCGGGCGCGCCTGCAGAAGCTCGCGCTCGCGTTCAACGACGGATCGGAGCGGGTGCTCCGTCGGGTCCCCGGAGTCAAGCGGTCCCTGCGCTCGCTCTACTTCCGCCTCAACGGCCGCGCCGACGTGCGCCCCGAGGTGTCCGAGGCATTACGTGCCGACCTCGCAGCACGGTTCACCGATTCCAACGCCCGCCTGCGCGCACAGCTCGACGACGCCGGGATCGCGCGTCCGAACTGGCTGGCATGAGGTGGAGCCGCCGCGTCGCCGTCGTCGGTCAGTTCTCGATCGACACGTCCGGGTCCTCGAGCCCGTCGAGGTCGTCCTCGTCGGTCGGTCTCCGGGCCTTCAGCTCCTGCATGCGCCGGCGGGCGCGCCGCCAGACGACGAGGTAGAACCCGCCGCCGATGATCCCGACCACCACGAGGAACACGAACGCGTCGGATCGTGCGGCGGGGTCGAGCCGCTGGTGCACCAGCCACGCGACGAGCGCGAATGCGCCCGCGAGCGCGGTCGTGGGGATGAGTGCCCGCGGGAAGATCGGGTGACCGACGCGTCGGCGGATGACGATCGCGAGGACCACCGCCCCGAGCGTGTACGCCAGGGTGTGGCCGAGCCCGGTCGCGGCGACCACGGCGTCGCCGTGGACCGAGAAGCCGATCACGAGCATGGCGATCGCACCCACCACGGCGGTGGCAAGGGCCACGAGGGCCGGGGTCCGACTGTCGTCGAGGGCATAGAGCGCGCGGGCGAAGAGCAGGAACGCGCTGTACGGGTAGAGGCCGAGCGCGAGCGAGGCGAGTGCGGCCGAGAGCACCCCGGCTCCGCCCTTGCTCTGCCCGACCGCGATCACGCGCATCATCGGGAGCGCGAGCGCCACCGCGATCGCGGAGACGGGGACCACGAGGATCGCCATGTTGTCGAGCGCCCAACGCAGCTGGCTCGCGAACCGGGCGCGGTCGCCCACGGCCGCGTCGTGGCTCAGCTCCGGGAGGATCGTGGTGTGCACCGGCTCGGCGAGGATGCCGTAGGGCGCCATGATCGCCACGAAGGCGAACTGGTACGCGATGACGCCGCCCTCCACCTGGTTGCCGACGGCGATGGCGGCCGCGAGCAGGATCCCGATACCGCCGTGCTGGAGCACCGCCCAGGTCGAGAGCTTGAGGAGGCGCCGCAGCTCGGGGTCGATCCGACCGAGGCGGGGCCGCAGTCGGAACCCGGTGCGCGCGAGCGCGACCGTCGGCACCCCGACGAACCCGATGACGCCGAGCATCCCGCCCAACGCGAGCACGAGCTCCTCGGTGCCCGTGAGGTCGAGCGTCGGGTGCGGCCCGGCGAGCACGCGGAACACGATCAGCGCACCCACGACGGCGACGGTGTTCGCGATCGGTGCGAGAGCGAAGGCCACGAAGCGGCGCTGCGCGAAGAGGACCGCGGTCGACACCGTCCCGATCGCGTAGAGCAGCACCTGGAAGACGAAGAATCGGGTCAGGAACGTGGCGAGGCGCTGCTGGTCCGCCTTGAGGTGCTCGGGCGCGCCGCTCGCGATGAGGTGGGCGATCTGCGGGGCGAGGAGGAACCCGGCCAGGGCAATGACGCCGAGCACCCCGAGGGCGAGCCCGAGCACGCCCGCGGCGAGCCGCTCCGCCTCGGCGTGGTCGTTGCGCTCGAGGTGGCGGACGAACGTCGGAACCAGAACCGCCGAGAGCGCGCCGGCCGCGAGCAGCTCGAACAGCACATTGGAGACCGCGCTGGAGGACTGGTACGTGTTGCCGAGGTAGGTGGTGCCCAGGATCGTGGCGATCGCCCAGATGCGGATGAAGCCGATCCCCCGGCTCGCCGCGGTCGCCGCCCCCATGAGCGCAGCGGCGCGCGTCGGCGGCTTCGACTCGTCGTGTGCACCGGTCACGCCCTCATCGTCGCACGGGTGACGTGGTCGGCCGGGCCGGTGGTCGATCCGGAAGCCGTCGGCGTGCTGAGATCGGACGATGCGAGCGAACGAGCCGTCCCGGACCGCGCGCGGTGTCGCGCTCGCGCGCTCCCGGCTCGAACGGGTGCCCTGGGCGTCGGGTGACCCCGATGCGGACCAGCGCCTCACCGCGGACCTGGTCGGTGACTGGACCGGGGCCGCGCACATGGGCCCGGGCCGGGCGCGTGACGGGCTCTTCGGCTGGGTCGAGACGCGGACCGAGTTCTTCGACGCCGCGGTCGTCGACGCCCTGCGCGCCGACATCCGCCAGATCGTGATCCTCGGCGCCGGGTACGACGGAAGGGCGCTGCGCTACCGAACTCCCGGCGTGAAGTTCTTCGAGCGAGGGAGTGTTGCGGTATCTGCCCGAGGAGTGGCTCCGCGAACTGCTGCGGGTCGCGGCGGCACGTGCCGCGCCCGGGAGCCGGCTGGCCGTGAGCGTCTCGACGCGGGACACCGAGCCCAGCGAGACCGAACGTGCCCGCGAGGAGTCGCTCGCCGCGGCCGGGGAGGCCGTGCACACCGTCCCACCGCGTGAGACCGCGTTCGCGTGGATCGCGGCGGCGGGCTGGACGATCGAGTCGGTCGTGGATCCGCTGGTCGACCGGGCCGAGCACCGGCGGGGTCGGCTGCTCGTGGCCGCCTCCCGCCGCGCCGGTGATCCGGCTCGGGCTCCGGACGGGCGGATCCCGTAGACTCGCCTTCCCTGCGCTCGTAGCTCAACGGATAGAGCATCTGACTACGGATCAGAAGGTTGGGGGTTCGAATCCCTCCGAGCGCGCCAGACATCACCGCAGGTCAGGGCACGGATCTCGCGTCGCGCTCTCATCACTGAGTGTTGACGGATGGTCCTCTGGTCAACGCTTTGTCAACGGGACCAGCCAGGACGGCCCTTGTGGGCTCCGGTGGGCAAGCTCGAAAGCCGGTGGCGCCGTCCGTCCGACGGCGCGTCAGAATCCGTAGCGCTCGTTGTCGAAGATGGTGACGATGCCGATGGCGTGCGCGTTCCTCGCGCGGCCGGTGCCTTGGAACTCGACGAAGAACACTTCGTTGCCCTCGTCGAGGGTGTCGCCGCGGACGTTGATCGTGACCGACGCGTACCTCTCGCCGGCAGGAACCACGACTGTGCCGGAAGCTGGCTCGAAGTCCTGTGCGTGGGCCGACCACTCGAGCGTCCGGTAGCGGACAGTCCGGTCTCGGTCGATGGCGGGCGTGAGCTGGAAAGCAACCTGGACTGGTGTTGTTCCCTCGTCGAACTCCTCGGCGAGCTCGTGGTCCGCCACGAGCGCCGGCCGCGGCATGAAGTCGACGGGCTCCAGGGCGACCTGCCAGTACCCGTCCTCATAGCCGCCGTACAAGGCGAGCGCGACGCGGCAGTGGAACGCTGCGCAGTCGGTGGCCTCGAACGCCTCGCCCGGGTCCATGTAGTCCTCGAGCCACCGCGAGACCTGCCCGCGCAGCGTCACATGCCCGTCCTTGTCGACCACCGCGGCAGCATGGAGAATGCCGGTGCACAGGCCGCCGGTCGGATAGCACTGGATCGCGTGGACGGTCTGTCCAGGCACGAGATTTGTGCCTCGCACCGTGACGGTCTGTCCATCCCGAAGCCCACGGGACGGTGTGACCGTGATGGTGGGGCGCGGCCCGAACTGAAGGGCAGCACCATACGTTGGCTCGTTCTCGTTGCTAGAGGGATCATCCTCGTGCGGCGTTGCGACGAGGGAGCAGGGGTAGGTCGCGCAGTCGAATTCCGTGCGGCCGGTACTGAACCCTCGGTGCACCACGAGGGCCAAACCGAAGTTCCCCGACTCGTCGGCGATGACCCGCTCCGGCAGCAGCACACACTGCCCCTCGGCGCACTGGTGGAAGTAGACCGGAGCGGACGGCTCGAAACCGGTGCCGCCGACCAGGATCGACTGCCCGTCGCGGAGCACCCCTGACGGCGCATAGAAGATCTGGCGCGTCGCGGCCGTCGCCCCGTCGGCCGGGCCCATGCTCAGCGTCACCACTGCCAACATCGAAACTGCGAGCGCGATCGTCACAGTCATGGACCTGCGCATGCTCCGCCCTCCCGGTCACCGCCCTACCGGGAACCGACCCTAACGGTGCAACCCAATCGGCCCCATGGGCACTTTGACTCACGTCTCGGAGGATCGCATCGCCGAGGCCTCCGACCCACAACAAGGAGTTCTCGGGGCACAACTAATGCTGGCCATTGCCCACACAGAACTTCAGGTGCACTGCCTGTCGTGTCACGCCGAGTGCATCAACCGATCTGCTGCCAGGACCAACCTGGCGCGTGCGGCAGATCCGACGCGTCAGCGAGTCGTGTCTCGTCGGCCGACGAGGAAGTAGAGGACTGGACCGATGGGCTGTACGAAGAACGCGAAGACCCACAGGAGCTTCCAACCGCGCACCTGTCTGGCCGGGCGGCGCGCCAAGTCCCCGAGAGCAATCGTCGTCATGATCAACTCGGCGATCGCGCCGAGCACGATGGCGGTCTGCTGCCGCGGAGAGAAGTCCGACCATCGCTTCTTCTTCCGCTGTGACCCCCGGTCTCTCGCAGCGTCTGTCGCGTCACCGTCCACAGGGACACTTTGCCAGATCGGATGCGGCGACGATCACTGGGCGTCCGCGAGGGACCGGGGCGGTTCGGTGACGTGACTTGGATCACCGGACCGCGCTGACGCCACAAACGACACCCCCGGTACCTTTGGACGTCGCCGACGGTCCCGCTGAGCCCACCCTGCCCGGGCTCGCGGGGCCTGCTGCTCGCAGGTGGCAGTCGACTCAAGGCGCGGAGCCGCCGGGCCGATCCTCCTAGGTCAGTCCCACGAGGAGTACCGAAGGGCAGAGCAACGATGATCTTCTCCAGCGGCGCAGACCTCGCCACGTCCGACCGAGACTTCGTCCAGCGTGCAGGCCTCCTCGTTGACGAACTGGACATGGGCGGTCAACTCGTAGACGAGATGCTCGCCGGGGTCCGCCGCGAGGTCGGGAACGAACACCTTGAAGAGGCCCGGTCGGCGGCGAACTCAGACGTGGCAATCGAGCTGATCCATCGGTTCGCGGTCATCGAGGGCAACATCGACTCGACCGACAGGAACGGCATCGGGCGTGTGTCGTCGGTCAGCTTCCCGCGGTTCGGCGGCGTTCTTGCCCGAGAGGCGCGACGCCACAAGGTCGACGAGGCCGACATCGTTCGAGCGATGGAACGCACCATCCATGCTTCGTACCTGGCCACACTCTTGGCCGTTCCCTCAGTTGCGCGCACTCCGAGGATCAAGGACACGGAGGCCGTATGGAAGCGATTCATTCCCGGTGCCTACGTCGTCCCCGAAGCATTCATCAACGAGGTCTTCCGAATCCCCGCCTTCGAGGCCTTCTGGGAACGCGCTCTCGAGCGTTGGGGCATGCCGAAGGCTGACAAGCAACTCAGCAAGGTCGGATCGGACTTCGGAGTGTCGCTGGGCGGACTCTGCGGAGTCGGGATTGCGCTCGCGTGCTCGGAGCGCGAATCGAGCGACGCGACCATCTCGTCGTAGCGTCGCCCTCACCGTGAATACATGATGAGCGTACTCTGCGACCGAACTCATCGACCACGCCGCCGACCTCCTCAGTGACTCCGCGGCGCTCGTCCACGACAACGAGCGCCGATGGCGCGGTTTCCACGCCGTCGTCGCAGCGATCACGACCTCGGGGTCTGCCACCGATCCGGACAGGCCGAACATCAACGAGACGTAGCGTGCAAGGCACAGCATGACCGAGCCGCGGATCACGAAGCCCGGATACCTGATCGGACTTGGCGCGGCGGTCCTCTTCGGCCTCAGCGCCCCGGTCTCCAAGGCGCTGCTCGACCGCGTCGGCCCGCAAATGCTCGCTGGGCTTCTCTATCTCGGCGCGTTTGTCGCGATCGGCCCAGCCGCGCGATTGCGTCCGGGCCGCCGGCGGGAAGCGCCGCTGCAACGCTCCGACCTTCCCCGCCTCGCAATCGTCGTCGGGACCGG
Organism: uncultured Acidimicrobiia bacterium; assembly: GCA_963801105.1. Taxonomy (GTDB): domain Bacteria; phylum Actinomycetota; class Acidimicrobiia; order IMCC26256; family JAENVU01; genus JAENVU01. The sequence goes on along the minus strand of CAWDDH010000003.1, from coordinate 913,582 downwards.
CGGCGTCATCGCACCGGTCCTGCTGATGCTCGGCCTCCAACGCACGTCCGGAATCGCGGGCTCATTGGCGCTGAACATGGAGGGGCCACTCACGCTTCTCGTTGGCGTCCTGATCTTTCGCGAGTACCTCGGGCGACGATCGTGGCTCGGCTCCGTCTTGATCTTCGGCGGAGCCGCACTGCTCAGCATCGAAGGCTCGAACCGGGGCGTGGACCTCCTCGGCGTCCTGTTCATCCTGCTCGCCTGCGGCGGTTGGGCGATCGACAACAACGTCACTCAGACCCTCACCACCCGCGATCCGTTCGCGATCGTGACCGTCAAGACCGGCGTCGCCGCCGTCGTGAACATTGGCCTCGCGCTCTTGATCGACGATGGTGCAATGCCCGTCGCGTCCGCGGCAGTTGGCGCACTCGCGCTCGGAACCTTCGCCTACGGCGTCAGCGTGCTCCTCGACGCCTACGCCCTCCGTCTGCTCGGAGCAGCGCGCGAAGCCGCGATCTTCGCGACCGCCCCGTTCGCAGGCGCACTCCTCGCAGTGCCACTGCTCGGCGACCACTGGGGGGCCGCTGACCTCGTCGCGGCAGTCGGCATGGCCCTCGGTGTCCTCGCGCTAGTGGGCGACCGGCACAGCCACCGTCACACTCACGAACCGCTCGACCATGAGCACCAGCATGTCCACGACGAACATCATCAGCACGAACACCCCGTCGGCACCGATGTCGGCGAGCCGCACAGTCACCCACACCACCATGGCCGACTCGTCCATGCCCACCCCCACGTAAGTGACGCGCACCACCGGCACAACCACTGAGTCGGGCTGTTCAGGCTGGTCGAGTACGAATCCTCGGAACGAGTGTGCCTTCGCCGACCGCTCATTGCCAGGGCCACGCTCGGCCCCGTCGCGGAGAAATGGCCCTCATCGCCATGGCGCGTTCATGGCGCGCCCGTCGACGTTCGCCACAGTTCACCCGCGTCCGCGCACCCCGCCTGACCTGCCACAACGCGTCGCCGACATTCGCCGGCATCCGCCAGACCAGCGTTCGGGACGCTGAGGCCCGGGGCTCAGCCGAGGATGATCGCTGCGACTTGGGCCGCGACTTCATCGTCCATCTCGGGCAGCAGGTGCTGGTAGATGTCGCCGGTCACCGCGATGGCGGTTCGGGGCCAATCGCGGCCAAGTCGCCCAGGACCCACCACGAGTCGACGCCTTGCTTGTTGGCGTCGGCAACCACCGCCTCGGCAGCGTGACGATTGCCGTGGAGATCCGACATGAGGGCGAGCTTCACGCCCCCAGCTTCGCAGGATTGACGGCCCCCGATCGCCGGCTCCGTCGCGCGCCTGGCCGGAACGCCGGCTGGGATGGAGCTGATCGTGCCTGAGAGGCACGTCGGTGATCTTGTCCGAGAGGAGCTGATCACCGATGAATCGTTATGCGGGCCGGTCGGAGGCGTGTTCGGTGGGCTGCGGCGTCACGCTCAGGATCTTTACCCCTTCGGGCGTCTCAAACCGATGCCAGATGCCCTGGGGAACGATGACGAACTCGCCAGGTGTGAGGTCGGCAGCCCGGTCGTGCTCGCCGCCGAGGAAGAAGATCGTCGTCCTGCCCTGGAGAACCATGACGATCTCGTCGCCGACTGTGTGCCGTTCCCATTCGCTGTTGCCCGCCCAGTGCCCGACGAACACCCCGCCGTCGCGATAGTCCGACAGGAGGGCAAAGGCGTCCCTGGACTCCTCATCGGTCGTCGTCGGTGTCCTGTCGCTGAGGAACGTGAGCTTCGCGATCGCCGAGTCGATTGAGACTGCGAATGGTTCGAGATGAGTCACGAACAGATCGTATTGCCCCAGTCGTCGGCGATGACGATCTCGTCGCCGACCTTGCGGGTCAGTACGAGCATCCCGATCCTCCTGTTGGCAACGGCCCATAGTTTGGCCATAGGAGGCCGCTCATGTGGGTGCGTCGAGTTGTTGGTGTGGTGCTCGTCGTGGTGGGTGCGGTGTGGTTCGCCCAGGGCATCGACGTGTTGGGCGGGTCACCGATGACCGGCAATGCATTCTGGGCAGTGGTCGGCGCGCCGATGATCGTGGTTGGTGTGGTGCTCATCCGTTCGCGACGCAGAGGCGACGTTCCCGAGTAGACGGTGACTAGGGATGCGATCTGAATCCGCCCCGGTCGCTTGTCAACGCGTTGTCAACGGGTGTGCCGGTCGGGTCAGAAGTTCGAGTCCGGGCCGGTCCGGCTATGTCCGGTCCCGTCCAGGGCTGACCTGCGGGAACGTGGACGGGCCAGCACCGGCCCGGACCCAGCTGGACTCGGGATGTGGACTACGGATCAGAAGGTTGGGGGTTCGAATCCCTCCGAGCGCGCCAGGCATCACCGCTGGTCCAGGGCGCCGTGAACGCCTTTCCGGCGTGTGCGTCCTCAACGGCCGTCACGCTGGCAGCCACCCGGTCGGGGTGGTGTACCTGGGCGTCGAAACCGTGCCCCGGACGCTCGGTCAGGCCATGCCGTCGGCGATCACCTTCTGCTGCACGACGATGCGTGCGAGCACTGCGGCCCTCGTCCGCAACGGTGTGACCCGCCCGTGGCCGAGCCGTGTGGCGACGGCGACGACGGCGGCGCGCAGTGGTCGGCCCACGATCGGGGCCCGAGTCGCCGCTACGACACCCGACGCGATCGCGGGGAGCGGTCTGACGGGATCGGGTGCGGTGAAATGATCCTGGGTAACGCCTCGCGAGGACCAGCGCACCTTCCGTCTGCCGCGCGGCGTTGCGCAGGAACACCTCGATCGACTGGTTGTGGTGGTGCACCGCGGTGAGCCGGCGGTCGAACACACCGACGAGCCCCGCCTGCGCGCACCGCAGTCCGAGCTCGGTATCCTCGAGCAGGAGACCCTCGAACGTCGGGACGGCCTGTGGCACGCGCAGGCAGTCCGAGCGCCGCATCGATACGCTCCCGCTCCAGAGCGCCAGGAGTATGAGTTCAGGATTCGCGTCGAGCTCGGCACATTCGGCTTCGTAGTCGGCGGAGTAGATCGCCGCAGCCACCGAGCTCCGGACCGACTCCGCGGCCACGGGGATGTAGCCGACGACCACGCGCCCCGGGCCGACTGCGTGTGCGTCGCGATGACCCGCGACGAGCCCCGGATCGGGCACGACGTCGTCGTCGAGGAACAGGACGATGTCGCCCGTCGCCAGGTCGGAGCCGACCTGGCGCGCCGGCGCCGCGCCGCGCGCCGGCCCGGGCACAACGCGTAGACGCGGGTCGCCGTCGAGCCCGTTCGTCGTGAGGATCTCGCGGACCCGGTCGGGTTGTCGGTCGGCGACGACGACCACCTCGAGCGGGTCCTGGTCCAGCGTGCGACCGACGGACTCGGCGAGGACGTCGCGCCCGGTCGTCGGGATCACGACGGAGACCGTCAGGGGTGCCGGAGTGGGATCCTCGGCCATGCGCCCCCAAATCGCCAGTGGCCAGAGCGTCTTCAGCCCGCCTACGAGGCACGACTATAGAAAGCGAGCGGCGTCGTGCCCTCACGCGTGCTGACTCGACACCACGGCTGCGCGATGAGCTTCACAGGTCGACTTCGCCCATATCGGGCAATATGCTTTGGCCTCGAGCATTCAGCTCTCCGACCCGAGCGGCGAGGTCGGCTCGGCCCGAAGAGAGATCGTGCGGAATGGCGCGTGTCATCGGAATCGGTATCGACGCCGGGACCATTGGTCTCATCGACGAGATGGTGGCCGCCGGGTCGCTTCCGAATCTCGCCGCGTTGCGAGCGCGCAGTGTCCGGACGCAACTCGACGGGGCTCCCAACTACCAGTTCGGCGTGATGTGGCCCCAGTTCACCGCCGGAGCGGAGGCGCGACTCGCAGGTGAGTGGCTCCGCTTCTCCTTCGATCGTCCGGCCTATGAGGGCTACCAGTCGGGGGCACGACACCGCATCGAGGGCAACCCGCCCTTCTGGGAACTGGCGCAGGTGCGGACGATCACCCTCGACGTACCCTCCATGACGGTGTCGGGTCCGGGTGTGCACGTGACCGCCTGGGGGGCCGACGCGCCGCTGTACCCGCGGGCGTCGCGGCCGCGCGGCTTGCTCAGCGAGCTTGACGCCCGCTTCGGCGTCCACCCGGGATTCGAGACGTACGACTGTGGCTGGCACGACCCGAAGCGTCTCGATCGCATGACCGCCGCGTGTGTCACCGGAGCCCGCCGGCGGGCCGACGTCGCGATCGAGCTCATGGACCGCTTCGACGATTGGGAACTGTTCCTGATGGTGATGTCGGAAGCGCACATGGCGTCGGAGATCATGTGGCACGCCATCGATCCGGACCACCCGCTCGCCGATTTCGATCCTCGTGCCCGTACCCGGCTCGAGCGCGTGTTCAACGCGATCGACGATGCGGTAGGGCGCATCGTCGCCCGAGTTCCCGACGACGCGGCGATAGTCGTCTTCTCACTCGACGGGATGCGCATGAGCCACGGGGACGTGCCCTCGCTCGTCCTCCTCCCCGAGCTGATGCATCGCCGTCACTTCGGGACGGCGAAGTTGCGCGACACCGATGCCGAGGGGTGGCGACGAGCTGGTTGCCCGCCTCTCGTTCCCCGTCGGGGCCGCCCGTGGCGCGTCGACATGGACGAGCGACTTGTCGACCCACCGCCGCAACCCTGGGCCTACCGGGTCCCGGGCTACCAAGCCGCGCGGCTGTCGCGTCCGGGTCGTCGTGTGCTCCAGCAGGTCAAGGGCATGCCGATCGGTGCGCTCGGTATTCCGATCCCACCGGAATGTATGGATGATCCCGAAGAGCTCGACGGAGGCCGCGACTCGGCGGATCAGTTCCTCTTCATCGGTAACTACCGCGAGCATCGGAGCGCGATGCGCGCGTTCGCGCTCCCGACCTTCGGTGGCGCGTACGTTCGCATCAACCTTGTTGGGCGGGATGCGTCGGGAATCGTCCCGATCGACGAGTTCGACGCCGAGTGTCTGGCGGTCGAGACCTTGATCGGCGCGTGTCGCGATGTGCGGACCGGTGAACGCGTTGCGAAGCGCATCCATCGTCTCGGAGACGCCGATCCCCTGGATCCGAGCGGCGAGCGCTACGGCGATCTGTTCGTCGAGTGGATCCGCCCGACGGACGCGTTCGAACACCCGGACCTCGGCGTCATCGGACCGGTTCCGTTCAATCGCACGGGCGCGCATTCCGACCGCGGATTCGTGTGGGTGAGTGGAACTGGGCTCACGGCGCGCGACCTGCCCCTGCATTCGGTGCTCGACCTTCCGCCCACCATCGTGCGCCTGCTCGGCGACGACACCCAGCTCCCTCCTTCCGGCCGACCGATTCCTGAGCTCATCGGGATCCACGGCGTTCGATGACGCACCGCTGATCGCGTTCGTCGGCCCGAGTGCACTCGTTGCGGCGGCGGCGACCGATCGGCAGCGAGGGGCGGGTGTGGCGAGCTTGAAGCCCGCGCGATGCGTCCTGTGGGGCCGGTCCCGTCGTTGTCGAGGATGTCGATCCCGAGGCGCGGAACGCTCACGCCGCTGGCGAGCGTTCGGCCCGGTCCACCTGGCCCTACCGCAGGCGCAGGAACGGCTCGCCGGGGTCCGGCATGGATCGACACCGGTCTGGTCGTCAGTACCGGAATGCCGTTGCGCCGGTCGCCGTGCCCGGCGAGACTCTGGGCCACTGGGGAGGGCCGAAAGTCCATGAGTCCACACCGTCGGTTCCAGAGCGCGGCGCTGGCCCTCGTCGTTGCCGCAGCCGGGCTGCCCGTATCGGCGGTGGCCGCGCACGCGGCGACCACCCCGACGGTGAGCATCGGCGACGCGTCGGTCGTAGAAGGCAATACGAAGGCTCGAACTGCGCACCTGGCCGTCACGCTGAGTGAGCCCGCCACGACGACGGTGACGGTTGACGTCGAGTTCGTGGGCGGCAGCGCCACCCGCGGCGATGACTTCACCGTCAAGACACGCACCGTGACCTTCGAGCTTCGCCGGACTGGTGTGACACCGGTGCAGAAGTACATCGGGGTTCGCGTGAGGCCCGACACGATGACTCGAACCCGACGAGACGGTGACGCTCCGACTCTCGAACGCGACCGGTGGCTTCACGATCGGTCGCGCCGATGGCACCGCGACCATCGTCGACGATGATCCGACGTCCGGCGTGAGCGTCTCGATCGGCGACGCGACCATCGTGGAAGGTGACTCGGGGATGCGTGTCCTGCGATTCCCGGTGACGCTGACGAGTCCATCGGCTACTCCGATCGTGATCGGGTGGAACACGGTGTCGGTGACCGCGACCTGTGGGCCGCTCGTCAAACGGGCTCCGACCGTCGTCGGCCAGGACTGCGGTGTGCTCACGACCCTGGTCCGGCATGACACGCTCCTCCGACCTCTGTTTCCGACCCGGAAGGCCCCACTCCGGACCGGGATCCCGAGGCCGACCGGCGTGAGCAAGCACATCGACGTCGCGGTGTTCGGCGACACCGCCGCCGAGGGAGACGAGCAGTTCACGATCACGATTTCGTGGCCGGGCGTCACACTCGATCGGGCGAGCGCGATCGGCACGATCATCGACGACGACTAGACCGCGCGGCACCGTTCCGACCCGTCGTCGACCGGAGTTCTGGCAACGGCATTGCGGATCGGATCCGAACTCCGGTCGGGCTCCGCCAGTCCGAGCACGCTGAGGACCCGATTGCACTCGGACCGCTGGGCGGCTCCGACCAGTACCAACTCCGTGGGGGTCCGGGTGGGAGCTGTCCTGAAGGGTGGTGAAGCCCTACCGTCGCGGCCATGCGGGACCCGCTGCTCGACGCCATCGAGAACCTCTCCCGGTTCCATCGTCAGCACGAGATGTTCTATGCCCAAGACCCGAGAGGCCGGGCGGTCGAGCTGCAGCGCCACTCCCGAACGCTCTGTGCGTTGGCCGATCGATGGAGCACTGTCGTTCCCGCGCCGCTGGACGCGCTCAACCCCTATGAAGGTAGCGACGACCTCAACGCCCGCGAGGCGATCCAACTTGACGGGGTCCTGTTCATGGAGGGCCAGGGCGAACCAGGAGAGCTGACCCGAATCAAGCGAGATCTCCGCACTGCCGGAGCCGACGCGATCGACACGGGGGACTGGCTCGCCGACGCCATGGCGGCAACCTGGGAGACCGCCACCGCCTTGATCGGCTACCCCGAGCTGGCCGGCCGCCTCGGTGACCGCCACCGCGTCATCGCCAACGATTGGCAGGCGGCATCGATGAGCGCCATCGCCGGACGCGTGCTCCAACGCGCTGCGGACGTCCTGGACCACTTGGACTTCACGCCGGCGGGTCTTCGCGCGGATCTCGCCGGCGAACGGCACACCGTGCGGTACCTCTACTCCGCGATCGAACTCATCGACCACGCTTCCGATCTCCTCAGCGACTCCGCGACGCTGGTCCACGACAACGAGCGCCGATGGCGTGAGTTCCACGTCGTGGTCGCAGCCATCACCACCGCCGGATCTGCCGACGCCGAGCAACGGGAGCTCGCCGCGGAGTCCGACGAGTCCGGTATCGGCAAGGTGGAAGAAGAGTGAGCACCTGCCTAGAGCTGCGCGGGGTCGCCAGGCGCCACGTCGTCCCGGCCTGCCGGAGGGCCCGCTCGGCGCACCGTGATGTCCTGTGTCGACGATGACACCTCGATGCCGGCCTCTTCGAGCCGGTCGAGGATCCGCCGGGTGACTTCGTCGGTGGCCCACCGCGCCGTTCGCACCGGGACCACGAAGCGTGCCGCGAGCTCGAGGTAGTTGTCGGTGGCCCGGATGAAGACCCGAGACTCGACTTCGGTACGTGCGACCGGATACCGCTTGACCATCTCGGCGATGGCGATCTCGGCGTCACGCGAGGTCGCGATCCGAACCAGCTCTTCGTTGATGATCTGCTCGGCGGTGCGCCAGTCGTCTCGGTAGGCGATCGGGATGGTGACCTCCTCCCACAGGAAGTCGAACGAGGCGCTGTAGTTGAACACGGGCTGGTCGAAGGTCGCCTTGTTCGAGACGGCCGCGATGCGCCCCGTGTACTGGCGGCCCCGAACCCACGTGTCGTCACCGACGCTCGAGCCGATCTCCATCAGCTTCGTCCTCAGTGGAGCGATGTCGATCACGTCGCCCTGTACGCCGCCGAGTTGCACACGATCGCCCACGCGGAAGATGCCACCGGAGGTGATGTTGAACCAGCCTGCCAATGCCCCGATGAGGTCCTGCAGCGCGATCGCCAGCCCGGCCGCCACCAGTCCGAGCAGGAGGCCGAGTTGCCCGGCGAAGGGTCGCCACAGGATCCCGAGACCGATGAGGGCGGCGACCACGGTCACGTAGTGGACGATCTTTCGCGTGTAGTACTTGCGGTACCGGTCATCGACGCGCCACGACGCGAGCCGCCCGGCCACGATCCCGACGATCAGTGCGACCGCGGCGATGACACCCGACGGCACGAGCTTTCCACCGGCCGAACCGGTGTCAGCGAGCAAGCTCCACACTGCGCTCATGTCATCTCCAACTCGCCTCTCCGAACTTGCCGGCCGAGGCGTGGCCATCCTTCACCCCGACTGCGCCCGACGCCAACCCGACGTGAGCGAACGGACACACGAATTGCCGAATGACCTGCGCGAACATCGTGACGTCGGCAACGACCCGCACCGAGCCTTGGCGCAAGACCCCGACCAGGGTCGGTGAACGAGACCGAGACGATCACTACCGGTCCGGTCACCCGCACATCGTGCCTTGTACGCTCGGCCCCCCGTCGGGTCCAAGTCCCGGCGACGCGGACGAGGGCAGCGATGGCGGACATCTCTCGGAGGAAGTTGCTCCATGCGGGTGCCGTCGTCTCGGGCGGCGCACTTTCGGCAGCTGCGCTCGCGGCCTGCGACTCGGGGGCGTCGACGGCGGCGCCCGGCAGCACGACCACCACGATCCCGGTGACCAACGGCGACGAGGCGCTCGCCCGGCTCATGGCCGGCAACCAGCGATACGTCGACGGCAAGACAGTGAACGAGGGCCGTGACCGCGTGCGTCGCGCGGAGCAGGCCCAGGGCCAGAAGCCGTTCGCGGTCATCCTCAACTGCGCCGACTCGCGGGTCTCGCCGGAGATCGTCTTCGACGAGGGGGTCGGCGACCTCTTCGTGGTTCGCATCGCGGGCAACACGGGAAGCGAGCCGGTGGTCCAGGGCAGTATCGAGTACGCGGTCGAGCATCTGGGCTCGGTGCTGCTGATGGTGCTCGGGCACCAGTCGTGTGGTGCGGTGGCCGCGGCGCTCGACACCGTGGCCGGAACGGCTCACCTCGAGGGGCACCTCTCGGCGTTCGTCGATCCCATCATTCCCGCCGCCGAGAGCGTCCAGGACCTGCCCGCCGATCAGCGGCTCGACGCGGCGGTCGAGACCAACGTGCGCAACCAGGTGCAGATCCTCAGTGTGCTCCCACCGGTCCTCGCCACCGAGGTGGCGTCGGGTCACCTGAAGGTCGTCGGGGCGGAGTACCACTTGCACACCGGCGAGGTGACCGTCCTGCGCTGAACGCGTCGCGGGCGCGCCGACGAACAGGATTCCGAGGACCTTGGCGGTCGTCCGTCGGGATGGAGATCGCGCACGGCCGGCACGTCACGGTTCGGGAAGGGCGTCGGTTCGCACGACGTGGTCGGCGACGGTGCGCAGCTTCCAGTTGAGTGTGTTGGATGTCGTGCGGAGGAGCTCGAACGCGGCGTCGCTGTCGATGTGATCGGTCGCCATGAGAATTCCCTTGGCTTGTCCGATCACGTCGCGAGCCTCGAGCGCCTGGAGCAGGCCGGCGGTGTTTGCGAGGTCGTGTTCGTGAAGTTGCGCACCGGCGAGCGCCAACGCGGCGTGTGCTGCGAAGATGGTTCCGAATGCGCGAGCGGTTTCATCGAATGCGTCCGACTGGTTGCCGTAGAGGTCGAGCGCTCCGAGCGTGTCGTCCGCGGCAAAGAGGCGGAACGCGAGCATGCTGTGGATTCCGGCGTCGATGGCTCGTGCTGCGAAGGTCGGCCAGCGCGCGAGCTGGTCGTGAAGGTCGGTCGATTCGAACGTCGGGGCCTGGCTGATCGCGTCGAGGCATGGGCCTTCGCCGACCTGACATTCCATTTCCTCGATTTGATGGACGAGCGCGTTGGACCATGCGCCGGCGATGATCTCGCGCTTTGTGACCAACAGAATGCCGGCTTCGTCGCAGCCGTCGATTGTTTCAACGGCCAACTCGACGATGCGCTGCAACGTTCGCGCGACGGTGGGCTCGCCGGACACTGCTCGCGCGATCTCGGCGAGGTTGGCGGCCGATGAGCCGCCGGCCGGAGCGTCATCGGACGACATGCGGCCATGATCGTCTCGACGGAGACCGCAGTGATAGGGCCGGAGGTCACTCCCGTCGCCGCGGCGTTTGTGGCCGTGTACCGCGCGCGAGACGCTCCGTTTGTCCGGATATCCCGAACCGATTTCGGGGGTTGTCTGCGGAGGCCATCGGGTCTATGGTCCGAGCCAAGTTCTTCGCCGACTGCATCCTTACCGAGCCTGTCGCCGGTCCAGAACTCCAAGGTCTGTCAAGCAGATGGCGACCGGAGGGACCATAACTGTGAGCGCGGCAGACGAGTATGTCGTGGCGGATGTGCACGGCCGCGCGATCAATCAGATCTTCGGATCGGGGCTGACGCTCGCGAGCCTTGTCAGCTACCCCGGCGTCGATCAGCACGTCGCGCAGCGTCTCTGCGACGTCATCGACGAACTCGACGCCGCAGTTCGGGCACTTCGCAGCGACGCGCTGGATTGCGCGGCCGCAGACCGCGACGGCGCGGCACCTGACGTCCCGCATTCTGCGAGGAGTGTCGTGGCGAGACTCGATCCGACCGCCGACCTACACCCCGACCGGATGGTGTGGCGTCGCATCTTTCGCATCGAAGATGCAGGCGCCGCGTCCAATCGGTCCGCTTCTCTGCCGGGCGCGTCCGGTTCGGGTTCGCAGCCGAGCGCGCGCGTGCTCAACGAGGACATCGCGTGATACGGCTCGACGCCGCCGCCTGCCGTGGCCTCGCCGCGCAGGTTCGATCCCGACCCCACCGACGATTCCGCCATCAGAGCGACACGACCGACGTGTGCGCGGGGCCAATGCCACCGATTTGCCAAGATGTCGACCCACCCCCAGCGGTCGGCCGTCGGGACGCCGGGTGACCTTCACAACCCGCGGAGCGTCACCCGCGTCCCGACATTTCTCGCGCTGCATCCGCAGCGAATGCTGCTAGCTAATCGACGTCGTGTGCGGCGCGGGCCGGCACTGCTGTTTCGGGCGTCCGGTCACGAGCCGACCGAACGCGATGGCCTCGCGGCGTCGTCCCCGGGCTGGGCTTCATAGCCACTGAGTACGTGGGCGACCACGGCTCGGGCGCGGTCGATCACCTGAGAATCGTCGTGCAGGATGAACGCGGTGTTCGCGGCGATGACTACGGCGTTGAGCTCGAACACGAGGCTGGCGACGTCAGAGTCGTGGCGGAGCTCCCCGCGTGCGAGGGCCTCGTCGGCAGCCTGGGTGAGCAGGTCGATCCACTCGCGTTGGTAGACCGCGACGCGCTCGCGCAGTGGGCCGGGGCGGCCACCCAGCTCGGCCGCGGCCGCCGCGAAGAAGCAGCCGCCCGGGAGGGTCCGCTGCTCGACGTAGGACAGGAACGATTCGCACAGCGCCCGCAGGCGCGCGAGTCCTTCCGAGGCGAGTGTCGGCGTGACGACGACGTCGATGAACAGTCGGCGAGCGGTGCGCACCGTCTCGAGCTGCAGATCCTCCTTGGACCCGAAGTGGGCGTACACGCCGCTCTTGCTGATCCCGGTGGCGTCGGCCAGGTTGCCGATGCTCAGTCCGTCCAGCCCCTGCACGGTGGCCAGCCGCACCGCGGTATCGAGGATCAGGCGGCGAGTCCTGTCACCGTCCGTCCTCGTGCGTCGCGAGGGGGGATTCCCCGTCCGGCTCATCGGTTGACAACTTAGCACGACCGGTCGTACTCTGAGTAAGCACGAACGGTCGTGCTGACTCGAGGAGGTCCGATGAACGAGACCGCGACGACCCACGGGGCGCCGGTGCGCCAGAGCAACTGGGAGGAGGCCGGACGCGGCTGGGGGGCGCGTGCGCGGGATTGGGCGTACCTGTTCGAGCCCTACGCCCGGCCGGCGAACGAGCTGCTGCTAGATCTGCTGGAGGTGTCGCCGGGAACCCGCTTCCTGGACGTCGCATGCGGCTCGGGCCTGGCGGCCAACGCTGCCCGTCGGCGCGGCGCCACGGTCACCGGCATCGACGCTTCCGGCTCCCTCGTCGACATCGCCGGGGCCCGCACGCCGGACGGAGACTTTCGTGTCGGCGACATGTTCGCGTTGCCGTTCGAGGACGACAGCTTCGACGTCGTGACGAGCTTCAACGGGATCTGGAACGGCTGCGAGGGGGCACTGCGCGAGGTCCGACGAGTGCTCGTCGACGACGGGCGGTTCGGGATCACCTTCTGGGGAGCGTACGAACGACTCGGACTCCTGCCGTACTTCCTCAAGATCATCGAGCTGTCACCGGCCAGCCACGGGTCGGCGACGACCGACATCGGCAACACCCAGTTCGTCGTCGGGGACATGCTGCGCGAGACGGGCTTCGACGTGCTGGACCAGGGAACCATCGACGTCGTCAACGAGTGGCCCGATGTCGAGACGGCCGTTCGCGCGCTCGCAGCGGCAGGTCCATCGGTACCCGCCATCCGAGCGGTCGGATATGACACCTTCTGTCAAGCGCTCACCGAGTTCGTCGCGCCCTTCGAGGATGCGGCGACCGGAGTCCGCATCTCCTCGGAGTTCATCTGGGTGACCAATCGACTCCAGCCCGTCGAACCGAGCTGATCGCCGCCGGCCGATGTACCACGTCGAGCACGTCTATCGCGCCGTCATGGACCTGCCGGCTCGAACCCGAGGAATGGGACCGGAACGCGCTGGTCACGTGGCATCGGCGTGACTCGTCGCGGGGGATCGGCGTCCAAGCGAGCATACGGACATGACCACTCCGATCCCCGTCACTGTCGACAACTTCCTCCAGGCCGAGACCCCCGGACGGCGCCTCGAACTGCATTCACCTGATGCGGGGTTGGAACTACACGGTGCGCCTCGACCGGCCCCGGTCGAGGTCGTCGACGGCTCGTGGACCCTCCCGTCCTTCGAGACGGTGGGGTAGCCCGCCGGGCCGCCGATGGCGGGCGGTGACAGTCCGAGATCCGAGCGTCGTGAGCCTCAGGGCTCAGGCGATTCGCGCGCGTCTTGGACAGTTCGCTGACTTCGCGCCAGAATGCCCCGCCTGATAGGGACTCGTCCGAGTCCTGGCGGACCCGAGGAGAGAACGAATGCTACGGAAACGACTGATGGTCTTCGGCGCAACGGCCGCCGGCGTGGTCATGCTGGCCACTGGTACGGCCGGCGCTCACGAGTGCTTCGTGGCGAACCGCTCGGCGCAGGGGAACGCAGCGGTTGCCGAGCACTCCGCCGCCTGGGAGGAGGTCTCGCTCGACACCGTGCTGACCGTCTTCATCGGAGTCCCGCAAGGCGTGGCGGACTGCGTCGTCGCGAACGCCGACACCTACGGTCTGCCGACCTCGTTCGTGTTCGGTGGCAAGCAGGCCGTCGGACAAGGCGGCGTCATCGCGGAGAACAACCCGAACTTCACGTCCAAGGGTCTTGGCTCGAACGGGCAGGGCATCGACCACGGCGAGGACGTCTACGGGCCCGGGATCGGTGCGGCCATCGGAGCGTGCAGCGCCTGAGCGGAGCCGTCTGATCAACCGCGACGCGGCCCCGACACCACTGGGTGTCGGGGCCCGTCCGCGAGGTCGACGAAGGTCACCCGAAGTGGGGATCAGGCGAGGTAGTAGCCCTCGGCGAACTCAGGTGGTTCGTCGTCGTCCCAGCGAGCCGACACGAAGCCGGACTTCACGTCCCGCTCGTGCCGGAGCTCGCAGACCGGGCAACGGGTGACCTCGACGTCGTTCTCGTCCACCCCGAACCCGCGCACGCGGTACTCGAACACGATCCGCCCGTCGCATCCGTTGCGGATGCACGGTCCGGAGTTGGCGGCGAGGGGCACCCCCTGGCTATCGGCGCCGAGCAGGGCGACCCTAAGAGCGTGCGCTCGGGATCGCGCGGCGCTGGGAATGAGGCGGGATCAGACTGTGAGCACCGCGACCTCGACCGGTTCGGCACGGCCCCGGACCTCGACCGACTCGACGCGCGCATCTGGGTGCTCGGCTCGTCCGAGCTCGTAGAGCTCGGACGACAACACGACCTCCCTGGGACCCGCGAGTCCCTGTAGCCGAGCACCGACGTTGATCGCGTCACCCAGCGCAGTGAAGTCCATCACGGTTCCCGATCCAACATTGCCGACGAACGCGATGCCCGCGTTCGCCGCCACCCCTACCGGAATGTCGTTGACGGCGGCGGCGAGCTCGAAGGCCGCCGCGACGGCTTTGGACCGGTACTCCGGGCCGGTGAGTCCCGGGATGAACAGCGCCATGATCTCGTCGCCGATCAGCTTGTCGATGAGCGCGTCGTGGCGAACGAGCACACCCGTCGCGGTGGCGTAGAAGTCGTTCAGGCCGGACGCGAACTCGGACGGGCTGCGCTGCTCACCGAGGCCCGTCGAGCCGCGGACGTCAGCGAACAGGACCGCGATGTCGAGCTCGATCCCGCCGCTCGGGAGGTGGTCGAAGCAAGACTGACACAGATTCGGATTCTTGCGCGACGGGCGCCGGCCCATCAGCGCACACACCCTCCCGCCGACGCCGGCAAAGGGGTTGCGGCACAGCTTGCACCGGGGATCGTGGGGCATCAGACGGAACACCCGTTGTGCCCGACGGAGCGGTTCGTAGCCATCGACCAGCAGCGCGTGCCAGTCGATCGTCTTCGTCACGACGCCCATCATGCCCCAGGTTCACTTCGACGACACGGTCGCGTGGGTGGACGTGGATCCGCTCACCGCCATGCCGCTCGAGTCCGGAGTGCCCGTGGACCTGCGGCCGGGCTCGCCACGCGCCGTCGTGACATGGAAACGAGGTCCCGCTCACCGACCTGGGCAGGGCTGGTCGGGAGCACGGACCTCGGTGACGAGCGTAGAGCGCCGACGTGGCCGTGGGGAACCCCCGCGATTTTGTACTTCTCCGTCCGGACGGATCCCCTCCCACAGGTCAGGCGGTGAGCTCGACCTGGAAGACGGGATGGTCGGCGGCGATGCGGGCGAGCTCGTCCTCGGACGAGTCGGCGTCGACGCCGTCGAAGAACGCCCCGACCTCCATCTTCCAGCGGCGCAGGTAGGCGCGGAGGATGGCCGGTTTCTCGAGGTCGGTCAGCTCCCGGGCCCGGAACCGCTGGGTGCGCCGGCCCAGGCGGAGGGTCCCCTCGTCGGCCACCCGCAGGTTCCTGACCCACTGGGTGATCCCGCGCGGCGCGACGAGATACGTGCTCCCGTCGTGGGTCAGCAGGTTCACCGGCGTCTCACGCAGCTCGCCGGTCTTCCGGCCGCGCACCTGGAGGATCCGGGATCCCCAGACGCTGAGGCCGAGGCGCGTCCGCGACCGCGACGCCGCGGTTGAAGACGTTGCGGGTGAACCACCCCGGTTTGCGGTAGTGCTCATGATCGGGCATGTTTCCTCCTTCTCGGGCTCGGCACTCGTCGCTCGCCCCCGTCTCGGCGGCGTCCCGACCTTAGGAGGCCGCGTCCGGCGGAGGCCCTTGGGCCCTGGTCGGGTCCCGGATCGGGTCGCGACGGACGGGCCCCGTGACGATGACGCAGACCACGCGCGACACCTTCACGATCCGACGCCCACGGCGCGGGCTCGCGGTGGTCGCCGCACCGTCGACCGCGCTCGCGGTCCTCGGCGGGCGGTCGCATCGCGCCGCCCGCCGATCGACTACGTGACGGTCAGACAGTCGGTGCACTGACCGACCGCGCCACCGTTCAGACCCGGACCACTCCCCGGGTTGCGGACGTAGAGCGTGATCTTGCCCGTGTGGGCCGTGGCCGAGACCTTGATGGTCACGGTGATCTTCTTCTCGCTCACGAAGGTGCTCCCGGTCACGACGAAGGAGTCGTCGAGCGGGATCACGGTGGCGCCGTTGAGGAACGAGGTGCCGTTGAGCGTGAGCGTCACGGTGGCCCCGCGTGCCGCGGTCGTCGGCGAGATGGAGGTCACGACCGGGATGTCCACCGCCCGGACGTAGGCGTCGGGGACGGCGTTCGTGTCGTCGTAGTGCATGCTCTCCGAGTTCTCGAACGCGACGTACCGGCCGTCGCCCGAGATGCTCGCCAGCCTCGTATCAGAGGGGGCCTGGGCGAGGAGCATGTCGGTGCTCACGAGGTACGTGCGGTTGACGTTCAGGTCACGGACGAACGCGTCGTACTTGGTCCCGTTCGTGTCGGTCCCGGTGACGTTGGCGGTGCTCTCGAAGATGACGCGCGATCCGTCGCTACTGATGATCGGGTCGAAGGAGAAGCCGTCGACGAATCCGTTCGTCGGCCCGACGCTGACGCGCGTCACGGTCGAGAGCGTCGTGTCACGGACGAAGACGTCGACACCGGGATACGGGTCGGCGGCATTGTCGATGTCGGAGCCGCCGACGAAGGCGACGTATCGACCGTCGTATGAAAGCGACGCGCTCCAACCACCGCCACCCTCCGGGTCGGTCTTCTTGGGCTTACTGATCCGGACCGACGTGCCATCGACCAGGTTCTTCAGATAGACGTCGTCGGACCAGTTCTGGTCGCCCGCATTGAGGTCCGTGTCGGTGGTGAATGCGACGAAGTGTCCGTTGCCGCTGATCACGGCGTCGGTGATGCCGAAGTCACCCTGCACGCCCTTGACCACGCTCGCGAGCGTGACCGCGTGTGTCTGCCGGTCGAACACGTACGCGTCGGTGTCGAGGTTGTCGTCCTTCGGTGAGAGATCGTCGGACTCGGAGGTGAACTCCACGTACCGCCCGTCCGCAGAGATCGACGGTGTGTAGCTGGGGTCCTGGACCTCGTTCCCCGCTGGGTCGACGCTCACTCGCGTGGTGGTGTTCGTGACCATGTCGCGTACGAACACGTCGGTGACGTCGTTCGTGTCGTCCGGGACGAGGTTGGTCGCGTCCGAGGAGAATGCGACGTAGCGGCCGTCGCTGCTGATGGCGGGTTCGCCGGAGGTGTCGTCCGGGTACGTGCCGTCCAGCGCGACGCTGACGAGCGTGCGGGTGCCGGTCACCGTGTCGTAGCGGTACACGCCGTCCGCGAGGCCCGGCGCCGTCGTATCGCTGATCGCGCTGTACGCCACGTACCGACCGTCGGCACTCACCGAGGGCCGGTCGTTCGCCACACCGCCGCCCGTGGCGGTCGGGTGGCTCACCTGCCGCATGAAGGTGCACCCCGACGTCGCCAACGCGACGCCCGCAACGGCCACGACCAAACGAATTGCTCTCTGTGTCCCCATCGCCCGAACTTCCTCCGTCCCCAGACCGGGGCGCCATGATACTTGCCCCGCTACGCCTGTCCGGTCAGGGCGACCACCTACGGTGGCGGCCGTCAGCCGACCGGGATCTGTTGGTCCGGGGGCTGGATCGTCGGGCGGGCGTCGAGGCCCATGACCCATACGTCGAACGTCCCGGACCCGGGCTCGAAGCCCTTCCAGTGGGCGAAGTCCGAGGACGCGCCCGAGTAGTGGATGCTCCGCCCCGCGGCGAGGAGTCCGGCGCAGGTGGCGAACGCGTCACAGGGCTGCCTGCCCTCGAGGTTCGCGGCGAAGTGGTCCCGGATCGCGGTGGCGTCGTCGGAATGGGCGGCGACCGCGGCGAGCCCGACGAGGATCGTGCAGTCGTAGGTGCTCGCCGAGAAGAACGGCTCGACCCCGGCCTGGAGCATGCGCGGTAAAAGGGGTGTCCGGGGCGGGCAGGGACACCGGCCGGCGTCGTACCGCGCAGCCCTGCGACGACGGCCGGGTTCGCCGGATCCACCTTCACTCCGAGCGCGGCGTCCTGGAGCCCGTCGGTGCCGTAGACCGGGAACGAGCTCGGCCCCTTGCCCGCGGCGATCAACGCGGCGAGCACCGGCGCCGTGCCGTCTGGGTAGCCGACGAGCACCACGGCGTCCGGCTTCTTGGCCAGTGTCTGGCTCACGGTCTCGCTCGCGGCCGCGTCGGGTGCGTAGGCAACGAGGTCGGCGTGCGTTCCGGCGCGTGTGAGCGCGCGCACGATCGCGCGTCCGAACGGTTCGCCGTAGGTGTCCTTCGGTGCGACGATCGCGGCCCGCTTCCGCGTGTCGCGCTCGACCAGCGCGGCCATCGCCTCGGCCTGCAGCCCGTCGCCCGGCGCGGTGCGGAAGTAGTAACCGCCGGATTCGATCGTCGAGAGGGCACCGGCGGTGTTGGAGCCCGAGCACATGACCACGTGTCGCTTCGCGAGCTCGGGAACGAGGTCAGCCGCGATCTCCGACGACGAGGGACCGATGATCGCGTCGACACCGCCGTTGACGAGCTGATCGAATCCGGTACGACCGGCGGCGACCGTCGACCCGTCGTCGACGACCGAGAGTTGGACGAGGTTGCCGAGCACGCCGCCCGTGATGTTCATGTCGTCAACGGCCAGCTTCACCGGCGCCACGAACGACGGTGCGATCGCCGCGATGGAGCCCGTGAGCGGCGCGAGCTGACCGATCACGAGGGTGCCGTCGCCCTTGGGTCGGGTCGTCGTCGTCGTCGAGCGGCTCGTGCCGGGCGGCGAGGACTCCTTGCCGCTGCTGCAGGCGGCGACGACCGGGGCGAGCCCACACGCGAGCACGAGCAGGGCCACGCCGGGGCTCCGGCGGGCAGAGGAGGAGAGCATCGGGGCCGACGTTATCGAGGTGCGGGACGGTTCCGACGCCCGGGATCGGGAGCGCTCAGCGCACCGGCACCGGGGTGGGCCCGGCGACCACCGTCGCGGGTGCCGTCACGAGCGGGTTGCCGACCCGGTTCCCCGATTGGCGCACGTCCACGTTCTTGCCGAGATCGAGCACCGGACCCCTGGCCCGTCGGAACGTGTTGCCGGTCACCGACACGTGCGCGCAGTTGCGGATCGAGACCCCGGAGATGCCCCGACCGGCCTGGACCGGCTGGACGTTGCCCCGGACCTCGAGGTTCACGATGTCGCGGAAGCCGAACGCCGCGCCGTTCTGCTTGCTGGTGACGGTGTCCGAGACGTTGTCGACCACGTGGTAGTTGCTGCGGGTCCCCTTCGGAGGGTCGACGTAGATCGACAGGTCCTTGCCGACCAGGCGGTTGCCGGCGATGGTGACGTTGTCGATCGTCGCGGCCGCGCCGACGCTCGCGAAGAAGTACAGGCGACCCTTGCCGACCGTGTTGTCGCGGATGGTCACGTTGCGCGCCACCCATGTGGAGCGCGCCGGCTCCATGTCGATCGTCGCCCGCCGCGTCACCGATCGAGTTGTGCTGGAACAGCACGTTGGTGCCGTTGATGGTCCATCCCTGGCGCCCGTTGCGGAGGAACGTGGAGTTCTGGACCGTCACGTCGCTCGAGTTGGTGCCGACGTAGACGAAGTCGCCGTACACGTCGTATGCCTCCACACGGTCGAGCAGCATCCCGTGGGTGTTCTGGATCAGGTAGGCGTGTTGCGCCTCGAAGACCGCGCGGTAGGCGCGGTCACCCCGACCCGCGTAGGGATTGGCGCCGACCACGACGGTGTTGCGGATCGTCATCGCCTGCCCGCCTGCGATCTCCCACATCGCGCGGTTTCGGGTAGCGATGCGGTTCCCGAGCTCGCTGCCGTCGGTGAACGCACGGAACGTCGCGTGGTTGCCCTCGAAGGTGAGCCCGCTTCGATTCCGAATCAGCAGCGGGCGGTCGACCCGATAGCAGCCGTTCGGCGAGAACGTGAGCGTGGAGCCGTCCGGCACCGACTTGATCCACGCGAGCAGGTCGGCGGTGACATCGCGCGAGCAGTTCGCGGGGATGGACGTCGGGACGGCGAAGACCCCTGCTGCGCCAGCCGTCGCGGGTGGCATCACCACGCTGACGGCGATGAGCGCGCCAACGCACCAGGCCAGGATTCCGCCGCGACTCATACCGGGGTATCGGCAGCGGAGCGCCGCAGATTGAAGATGGGTCCGACCGCTCGCCGCGGCGAGATTGGTCCCCGGCCCCGGAGGTGGTGCAAGGTGGTGTCCCCGCCCGCCGGAGGACCCGGGAGGACCACCCATGGGCAAGCAGATCCCGTTCGTCGACTACCTGCGGCTCGAGCCCGAGCCACACCTCGTGGCGCACGAGTGCACGGCGTGCGGCGCCCGGTACTTCGATCGCCGCAACGCCTGCGCCGGCTGCTTCGCGACCGAGTTCCGCGACGTCGACCTCGCCACCTCGGGCGAGGTCGCGGCCTTCACGATCGTGTCGCTCGCCGCGCCGGGGGTCCCGGTCCCGTTCGTCGCCGCGCTGGTCGACTGCGACGGCACGAGCGTGCGCGCCAACATCATCGACACGCCCCCCGATCCCGAGCACGTTCACCTCGGGATGAAGGTGCGCCTCGCGACACAGGTCGTCGGCGTCGACAGCGCCGGGACCGAGGCGATCGCATTCGGGTTCGCCCCGCTGGAAGGAGCAAGCAATGGCCGGTGAGGACATCTGGATCCTCGGGATCCACATGACGAAGTTCGGAAAGCACCCCGACCTCGACACGATCGACCTGGCGGCCGAGGCGACGATGGGCGCGCTGGCCGACGGCGGCGTGACGATGCGCGACATGGGCATCCTCGCGGCGGGGAACCTGATGGGCGGCGCCGGCGGGATCGGCCAGACGCTCCAGAAGCAGGTCGGCCAGACCGGTATCCCCGTCTACAACGTCGCGAACGCGTGCGCCACCGGCGCGACGGCGCTGCGCACGGCGATCATGTCGGTGAAGGCGGGCGAGTGCGACATGGGACTCGCCGTCGGCGTCGAGAAGCTGTCGGGCGCGGGACTGCTCGCGGGCGGCGCCCGGGCCAAGGACTCCGACGAGTGGACACCGCACGGTCGCTACGGCGCGGTCGCGTCGGTCGACGGACGCATCGGCACCGAGACGATGCCCGGCGTCTTCGCCCAGATCGGGATGGAGTACGGGCACCGCTACGGCGGTGTGGACTTCGAACTCTTCGCGCGGATCTCGGAGAAGAACCACGCGCACTCGACGCTCAACCCGCTCGCCAGCTATCAGAAGCGCTTCACACTCGAGCAGATCATGAACGACGTGATGATCGCCTACCCGAACACACGACCGATGTGCTCGGCCAACTGTGACGGCGCGGCCGCGGCCGTGGTGGTGAGCGACGCGAAGCTGCGGACGCTGTCCCTCGAGCAGCAGCGGCGCGCGATCAAGGTCTCGGCGTCGGTGCTCACCACCGACCCGTGGGAGGAGGCCTGCCAGGTCCTCCCGAACGTGAACACCCTGACGCGCAACGCCGCGACCCAGGCGTACGAAGCGGCCGGCGTCGGACCCGAGGATCTCGACCTCGTCGAGCTCCACGACTGCTTCGCCACCGCGGAGCTCGTCCACTACGACAACCTGATGCTCTGTGAGGAGGGCGGCGCGGCCGACCTTTTCCGCTCCGGTGCGACGTGGCGGGACGGCCGGACCCCGGTCAACGTGTCGGGTGGCCTCGAGTCGAAGGGCCATCCCATCTCCGCCACCGGGATCGCGAACATCTGGGAGGTCTGCCACCACCTGCGCGGTGAGGCCGGTGACCGTCAGATCGAGGGCGCCCGGGTCGGCCTGGCCCATGTGATCGGACTTGGCTCGGCCTGTGGGGTGCACATCCTGGAGCGCGCCGCCGCCTGACGTCGTCGGGCGGATCCGCGCTCGCGGCCTCGCCTACGATCGCTCCCGCATGGAGCGCCCCGAGTCCACGCGTTGGTTCTGGTGGGCGCTCGGCGCGGTCGTGCTCGGCGGGCTGACGATCAGGCTCGTCTACGTGTTCGTCTCGCGGCAGTACTACGACTTCGGCGGCGACGCGTACTTCTACCACGCGGGCGCGAATGTGCTCGCCGACGGCAAGGGCTTCACCTCTCCGTTCTATCCCCATCGCGTCGTGCAGGCCGCGGAGCATCCACCGCTCTACGTCATGTTCCTGGCGATCCCGTCGGTGGTCGGGTTCCAGAGCGTGCTCGCCCACCTGGTGTGGTCGTCGATCCTCGGTGCGGGGACGATCGTGCTGGTCGGCCTGATCGGACGCCAGGTGGCGGGACCGCGGGTCGGTGTCATCGCCGCGGTCCTCGCCGCCGTCTACCCGAACGTGTGGGTCCCGGACACGTCGCTCATGGCCGAGACGCTCGCGATGGCGGCCACCGCGCTCACCCTCTGGCTGGCGTACCGGTACTGGAGGTCGCCGTCGACCTGGGGGCTGGTCGCGGTCGGCGCCGCGGGTGGGGTCGGCGCGTTGAGCCGCTCCGAGCTCATCCTGCTGGTGCCGTTCCTGGTGATTCCCCTTGCTGTGCTCGCGCCCGGACCGGACCGGCGACGCCGTTGGCTCGGAATCGTCGCGGGCGGGCTCGCCGGCATCGCGGTGGTCACGCCGTGGGTCGCGTTCAACTTCAGCCGCTTCGAGAAGCCGGTGTTCCTCACCTCGTCGTACGGCTCGTTGCTCTCGGCGGCCGATTGCGATCGGGTGTGGCGCTCGAACCACAAGAGCTACTTCTCGCAACAGTGCACGATCGACATCCGTGACCGCGAGATGCCGCCCGGCAATCTCGACCAGTCGCAGCAGGATGAGGTCTACCGACGGGCCGCGCTGCGTTACATCCGCCATCACGAGGACCTGCTCCCGGGCATCGTGGCCGCGAGGCTCGCTGCTGTCGTCGGGCTCTACCACCCCAGCCTCCAGATCAACATCGACAGCGTGATCGAAGGGCGCGCGCTGTGGCTCGCGCGGGCGGGCATGTACTCCTTCTACGCGATGGCGCTGCTGTCGGTGGCGGGCGCGATCGCGCTCCGTCGGAAACGTACCGCACCCGTCTTCCCGCTCCTGGTCCCGCCGGTGATCGTGCTGGTGACCGTCGTCCTGACCTACGCGAGCACGCGGTTCCGCTCGTCGGCCGAGGTCGCGTTGTGCGTCCTCGCCGCGGTCGCGATCGACGCGGCGTTCGGTCTCGTCCGCGATCGGGCCCGTGGCGGCGGCGCGCCGGACCGGCCGGAATCCGAGGTTCCCGTCGAGGCCTGACGCGCGCCGCGCCGGCACGCGGGCGGCGGAGCAGATGCGTCTGGTTTCAGAAGTTCGGCCGGAGATGCCGAGAACTCATGCAACGTCGTGGACTTCGAGGTGGAGGTCGTCCCACGTACCGTCGTTGCATCGTCCCGCTGATCGCCGTGAGTCTCGGCGTCGTGGCGCTCGGATCGGGTCCGGCCGGTGCCTGGCCCGGGGATCCGGACGGAGCGTACGGCGCCTGCGGCGTCCGCACAGTCGACGTCGCGGCCCGATCGAACAGCCGGGCACGCGCGGCGGCGCCGACCGCCGACGGCAAGGTGCTCGTCGCGGGCGCGGCGGGCACCGACGCGCTCGTGATGCGGCTCGCCGCCGGCGCGCCCGACACCACCTTCGGGACCGCCGGCGCCACGCGGGTGGGCGTGACCGGCAACGGGCGCTACGACGCGGTCGCCGCGACCTCCGGGGGCGGCGCGCTCGTCGGCGGCAGACGCATGAGCGGCGCGACGACCGACTCGGTGGTCGCCCGGCTCAAGAGCAACGGCAAGCTCGACTCGACGTTCGCGGGGAACGGCAAGCTCACCTTCGACGCCGGTGGTACCGACGGCGTGGCCGCCGTCGCGGTGACCTCCGACGGTGGCGCGATCGTCGCCGGCACGGCGGGACCGGGTGGGTTCGTCGCCCGCTACACCGCGGCCGGGGTGCTCGACCCGTCCTGGGCCGGCGATGGCCGACGTGACGGGCTCGGCCTCGACGTCGCCGGGGTCGCGCTGCGCGCCGACGGCTCGGTGTACGTCGCGGGCGCCACCACGACGAGCCCGTCCGACTGGCGGGTGCTGCGACTCGCGTCCGACGGCAGCACCGATTCCGGCTTCGGCGGTTCGTCGGGGGTCACGCTCGACCTCGGCGGCGATGACCGTGCGTCGGCGATCACGACCGGGCCCGGTGGCACGCTCGTCGTGGCCGGCTCCGGCTTCGGTGCGTCGGGTCACGGCCAGACGATCGTGCGCCGCTTCCACAGCGACGGCACGGTGGATTCGTCGTTCACCGCGTTCCGGGAGTCGTTCGGCGTGGACGATCAACCGGTTGCCGTCGTGCGCACGACGGGCGGGAAGCTGGTCGTTGCTGCGAACTCCAGGGTCGGGACCGACAACGACGTCGTGCTGCTACGCCTCGAGGACGACGGCACTCCCGACCCCGGCTTCGGCATCGACGGTGCCACCGTCGCCGACGCGGGCCGCCGGTCCGTCGTGGGCGGGGTCGTGGTCCCGGCCGACGGGCGACTTCTCGCCGTCGGCAGCGTCCGCCGGTCCGGACACGACCGTGTCGCGCTCTGGCGCTACCAGGCGGACGGGTCCTCCGCCGGTCCGCCGGTCCAGGGTGTGGTGCTCGACGCTTATGGCGGGATCCACGGCTGGAGCGCGCGCTGTCACGGTGGCGCGGTCGCGGTCAGCGGCAACCCGTACTGGCTCGGCTGGGACATCGCTCGCGGCGTGGCCGTCCTTCCCGGTGGCGGTGCCATCGAGGTCGACGCGTTCGGCGGGGCCCACGCGCTGACCGTCGGCGATGGTGCTCGCCCGAGGGTGCACGGCACGCCGTACTGGCTCGGGTGGGACATCGTCCGCGGCGTGGCGGTGGTGCCCGAAGGCACCGGTGGCTACGAGCTCGACGGCTACGGCGGGCTTCACCCCTTCTCGATCGGCAGCGGGCCGAAGCCGCCGAGGCTCTCCGGAGCGCCGTACTGGCTGGGCCAGGACATGGCGCGCGGCGTCGCGCTCATGCCCGACGGTCATGGCGGCTACGTGGTCGACCGTACGGGAAGGATCTACGCGTTGGGCGGGGCGCCCAGACCGAACGCCGGCGGGCCGTCCTGGCCCGGTCTGGACGTCGCGCGTGGCATCGTGCTCGCGCCGGACGGCAGCGGGGGCTGGGTGCTCGACTACCTCGGTGGCCTCCACCGCTTCGGCACGGGTGGCGATCCTGCGCCCGCCGCGACCGTCGGCGGGCCCTACTGGGGCGCCCCGCTCGCCCGCGGCGCGGCGACCATGCCCTAGCCCGCGTCCGGCTCCGTAGTCTTCGGGGATGCCGACACCCCTGCGGAACGTCCTGCTGATCACCGTGGACCAGTGGCGCGGGGACTGCCTCGGCGCGGCGGGCCATCCCGTCGTCCTCACGCCGAACCTCGATCGGCTCGCCGCCGCCGGCGTGCTGTTCCGGCGGCACTACGCCCAGGCGGCACCCTGCGGTCCGTCACGGGCGTCGTTGCACACCGGTCAGTACCTGATGAAGCACCGGTCCGCGTTGAACGGCACGCCGCTCGACGCGCGGTTCACGAACGTCGCGCTCGAGGCGCGCGCCGCCGGCTACGACCCGGTGCTCTTCGGCTACACCGATGCGAGCCCCGATCCCCGGGTGCTCGCGCCGGACGACCCCCGCCTCCGGTCCTACGAGGGGGTGCTGCCCGGGTACCGCGCCGTCGTCGACCTGCCCGAGCACCTCGCGGCATGGGGTGAGTGGTTGCGCACGCAGGGCTACGACGTGCCGGCCGACGTTCGCCGGATGTACGAGCCGGTGTCGGACGCGCCGGGTGCCCCGGTCGCGTACGCCGCCGAGCACACCGAGGCGGCCTTCCTCACCGGGGAGTTCCTCGACCACCTCGACGGCGTCGAAGCCCCCTGGTTCGCGCACCTCGCCTACATCCGGCCGCATCCGCCGTTCGTGGCGCCCGAGCCCTACGCCTCGATGTACGACCCGGCCGAGGTCCCCGAGCCGGTCCGGCACCCGACCGTCGAGGCCGAGTCCGCCCAGCACCCGGTCCTGGCGGGAGCCCTGGCGATCCCCGGCGTCCGCCTGGGCGACGATCCGGAGGAGCTGCGCCGGACGCGGGCGACCTACTACGGGATGATGAGCGAGGTCGATGCCCAGCTCGGCCGTCTCTTCGACGGGTTGCGTGAACGTGGGCAATGGGACGACACCCTGGTCGTCCTCACGTCGGATCACGGCGAGCAGCTCGGTGACCACTGGCTCACCGAGAAGCTCGGCTGGTTCGACGAGAGCTACCACATCCCCCTGATCGTCGTGGACCCCGACGCGGACTCGACCCGTGGCGCAGTGGTCGAGGACCACTTCACCGAGAATGTCGACATCATGCCGACCATCCTCGAGTGGCTCGGTCGGTCGGTTCCGTCGCAGTGTGACGGTCGCTCGTTGCTCCCGCTCGTCCGCGGCGATGCCGCGGTGCCGTGGCGCGACGGCGCGTTCTGGGAGTGGGAGTTCCGCGACCCGATCGGCCGGTGGGCCGAGCAGCAGCTCGGACTGACGATGGACCAGTGTGCGATCTCGGTGTTGCGCGACGCCCACGGCAAGTACGTGCACTTCACCGGTCTGGCCCCGGTCTTCTACGACCTCGACACGGACCCGCACGAGCTGGTGAACCGCGCCGAGGACCCCCGCTTCGCCGCCACGGTGCTGGGCTATGCGCAACGCATGCTGTCGTTGCGCATGGAGCACGTCGACCAGACGCTCACCGGTTACGTCGTGACTCCCAGGGGTGTGCTCGACGGTCGCGCGGCGCGCTGATCGTCCCTTTCGGGCGCTGCCCGCGCCCGTCGGCATCTCGGTGGGAACCGGACATTTCTCGCGGGTGTGATCGTCGTCACGAAATTTCTCCTCAAGTCAGCGCGGGCCCGCCGGAGCAGTCCCGAACGCCGACGGTTCCGACCGCCCACCGCCGGATCCCTGCCAGTATCTGACATCTGGCTGGGGCGGGCTCCCTACTCCCGGGTAACCTGACTGTCCTGAAAGCCCCGTGCATTCGCACTTGAGGCTTTCGCTCCCTTCTCATCCAGGTGTGCATCCACGCGCGCCCGGGTCCCGGGAAGGGGGAGCGGAGTGAAAGGAGTCCCCATGAACGGTCGCGCGATCGCGATCGGGTCCGGCCTGCTGGTCGCCGCGACGGGCACGGCGCTCGTCGCGTCGGCGAGCGCCGCGGCGGAGAGCGCCGCTCGGCGTGCACCCCACGCCGAGCGCCGTGCCCACTCGTCGGTCGACCTCCCCTCGGTCGACCCGGCGATGAAGGCCCGGATGCATGCCGTCCAGGTCCGCGCCTGGACCCGGGCCGTCGACGACGCCAACGCTGCCCGCTGGTACGCGGCGGTGGCGGCCAACATCGCGCGCCAGCGCGCGGCCACGTCGTCGCACCGCTCGTCGTCGGGTGGTTCGGGAACCGGAGTCCTCGCGTGCATCAAGCAGCGTGAGAGCCGCGGCCAGTACGGCGTCGTCAACTCGTCCTCCGGGGCCGCGGGCGCGTACCAGTTCATGCCGGGGACGTGGAACAACACCGCGCGCTCGGCGGGTCGCGCCGACCTCGTCGGGGTGAACCCGGCCAACGCGAGCGCGGCCGACCAGGACGCGATGGCCCAGCACCTGCTCGCGACCCAGGGCCTCGGTCCGTGGGGAGGCGGTTGTGGCTAGTCGTCGGATCAGCGCCACCGCCGCGGTCACCGCGTGTCTCGTCGCCGCCGCGGCGTTCGGGAGCACCGCGATCTCTCAGGCCGCAGACGCCGCGCCGGCGAGTCAGCGCGCCGCGCACCACGAGGCGCTTCCCCACGCCGCGCACATCCCCGTCGAGGCCGCGCTGGTGGCTCGGGCGCGCCTCCGCAACGAGGCCAAGCTGCGCGACGCGCAGCAGGCCGCGTTCTATGCCGCGGTGGTCGAGTACTTCCGGCCCAAGACCGGTGTGAACTGGGACGCGATCGCCGCCTGCGAGACCGGTGGGAACTGGTCGATGCGCGGCTCGCGGTACTCGGGTGGGCTCGGGTTCTACAACGGCACCTGGAGCTCCTTCGGCGGAGGCCAGTTCGCGTCGAACGCCGGGCTCGCCACGCGCGAGCAGCAGATCGTGGTGGCCGAGCGGGTGTACCACCGCTACGGCCTGTCGGGCTGGGGCTGTCGCCGCTTCGGTTGACGCGTCCGGAACCGCACCCGCGGTCGCGTAGCGTCGGCCCATCACGACCACACCGCCCGACCTCACCGACTTTGCGTTCAGTGATGCCCCGCCCTGGGTCGTCGTTCCCGACGACCTGACGTGGCGGCGCGGGCTGGACGGTGTCCGGCGTCGCACCCGGGCCGGCGTCGGCTCGCTCACCACACCGCCCCGGTTCCCACCGGTTCGTCGGTGGTTCCGGGTCGTGACCTCGGTGGGCTGGGCGCTGGGCTGCTGGTACGTGCGGGAGCGGGGAACCGAGCGGTCGCGGGCGGGGCTCTCGGCTCGGCTCCGCGCCAGCTTCGAGCGGCTCGGTTCCACCTACATCAAGCTCGGGCAGATCATCTCCGGCGGCGACGGGCTGTTCCCGCCCGAGCTGGTCGGGGAGTTCAAGCTCCTCCGCGACCGCGTCCCGGCGGAGTCCTTCGCCTCGGTCCGCACGACCGTCGAGGCCGACCTCGGGCGGCCGCTCGAGGAGGTGTTCTCGTCCTTCGACCGTGATCCCCTCGCCGCGGCGTCCATCGCGCAGGTCCACGCGGCGACGTTGCGGACCGGCGAGACGGTCGTGGTGAAGGTACAACGGCCCGACGTCGCCCGCCGCGTGCGCGAAGACCTCCGCGCGCTCGCCTGGTTGGCGCCTCGGATGGTGGGTCGGATCCCCGTGGCCGCACTCGCGAACCCTCCGGCGCTGGTCGAGCTGTTCGCCGAGACGATCGTGGAGGAGCTCGACTTCCGGCTCGAGGCGGAGAACATGCTCGACGTCGCGCACGCGCTCGCGCAGATCGGTGTGCGCCAGACGATCGTCCCCCGCCCGCACCCCACGCTCGTGACGCGGCGCGTGCTCGTGATGGAGCGTCTGTCGGGCTTCGAGTTCGACGACGTCGAGGGCATGCGCGCGGCGGGGATCGATACGAACGCGCTGCTCCGCACCGGGCTCATCTCGTTCCTCGAGGGTGCCCTCGTCCACGGCGTGTTCCACGGGGACCTGCACGGCGGAAACCTCTTCGTGTTGCCGGACGGCCGGACCGCGCTGCTCGACTTCGGGATCACCGGGCGGCTCGACGAGCGCAAGCGGCTCGCGTTCCTGCGGCTGCTCGTACTCGGGAGCTCGGGCGACGTGCTCGGGCAGCTGGCCGCGCTGCGTGACCTCGGAGCGTTCCCGCCCGACACGGACCTCGACGCGGTGATCCGCGACCTCGGCCTCGACCAGCCCGTGAAGGACCCCACGCTGATGACGGCCGACGAGCTGGTCGGCGAGCTGCGCGATCTGACCAAGAAGCTGCTCGGCTACGGCGCCCGGGCACCGAAGGAGCTCATGCTCTTCGTGAAGAACATGATGTTCCTCGACGGCGCGACGGCGACCCTCGCGCCGGATCTCGACATCCTCGGCGAGATCGCGCACGTGTACCTCTACTTCCAGCAGGAGTACGGCGACGTGATCGCCCGCGACCTCGGTCTCGCGGCGGCCCCCGAGCTGGATCTCGCGTCGGTCAGGGCCAGCCTCGGCGTCGGCGACGAGTGGGGCGACTCCCTGACCTACGCCGAGGTGCGTGAGCGGCGCGAGCTGATCCGCGACCGGATGCAGGCCCACCAGCGCCGGCGGCGCGGCTGATCGGTACGCTGCCGCGATGCCCGAGCTGCCGGAGATGCAGGCGCTGGCCGAGCGCGTGTTCGAGTTCGTCGACGGAGCCACGATCACCGGCGTCGACGTGCTCGGGTTCTCGTCGCTCAAGACGGTGCTGCCGGGGCCCGAGGCGCTGGTGGGGCGGAAGCTGGTGGGCGTGGCCCGGCGCGGCAAGTACCTGCGCTTCGTCACCGACGGCGACGTCGCGTTCCTGCTCCACCTCTCCCAGGCCGGCCGGCTCGACGTGGAGACACCGGCGAAGCGCACCAAGCCCAGGGGGGCCGCCATGCGGGTGCGCTTCGACGCGGACCGAGCGGTGCTCGTGCGCGAGCACGGCCATGAGCGCAAGGTCGCGTGGTGGGTGGTCGCGGCCGGAGACCCGGGTCCGACCGAGGGGCTCGGGCCCGAACCGGACTCCGACGAGTTCGAGACGTTGCTGCGCATCGGCGCGGACAAGCGCCGGATCCACACGTTCCTGCGCGATCAACGCACCGTCGCGGGTATCGGCCGGGGCTACGCCGACGACGCGCTGCAGCGGGCGCACGTGTCGCCCTACGCCACGCTGGCCCAACTCACGCCGGAGGCACGCGACCGTCTCCTCGTCGCGGTCCGCACGACCCTGGCCGAGGCCCTGGACCTCGAGCGGGCGCGAACCGGGGGCCTGTCCGAGCCGAAGCTCGGCGACCGGTTCCGCATCCACAACCGGCACGGTCTGCCGTGTCCGGAGTGCGGCACTCCGATGCGGCGGGTGTCGTTCGAGAGCCACGAGATCACGTATTGCCCGACCTGCCAGACCGGCGGGAAGATCCTCGCCGACCGGCGCATGTCGCGCCTGGTGAAATGACCGCAGCGGTGGCCGTCGTGGGCGACAGCCACCGCCGGGTCTTCGGCCCCGACGTATCGGACGATCGCCACCGGAGCTTGAGGCGGCCGGGCTCCTAGAGTCGGCGCGGAGCGCCGGCGTCCGCACCGGCGAGTACGGAGACGTGATGCTGGGATCCATTCCGAGTCCGGACGACGGGGTCATCCACCTCGGGCCGGTCCCGTTGCACATGTACGGCCTCATGATCGCCCTCGGCGTGCTCGTCGCCGCGCGGATCGGGCGCGCCCGCTACGTCGCCAAGGGTGGTGACGGCGAGGCCTTCGACAGCACCGCGTTCTGGGCCGTCATCGGCGGCATCGTCGGCGCCCGCCTCTACCACGTCGTCACCGACTACCAGCTCTTCGAGGGCCACTGGGAGCGGACGGTCGAGATCTGGCGGGGCGGGCTCGGCATCTGGGGGGCGGTCGTCGGCGGTGCCGTCGCCGTGTTCATCGTGTCCCGCCGCCGGCCGATCGTCTTCGCCGACATCGCGGACAGCATCGTGCCCGGGCTGGCCTTCGCCCAGGCGATCGGGCGGTGGGGCAACTACTTCAACCAGGAGCTCTTCGGCGGCCCGTCCACGCTGCCGTGGGCGGTCGAGATCAGCCCCGCGCACCGACCGACCGGGTACGAGCAGTACGCGACGTTCCAGCCGACGTTCCTGTACGAGTCCCTCTGGTGCGTGGCGCTCGGGTTCGCCCTGTTGTGGGTCGACCGCCGGTGGAAGCTCGCCCGCGGGCAGCTCTTCGCGCTCTACGCGGCCGGCTACACCGCGTTCCGCTTCGTGATGGAGGAGATGCGCATCGACCCGGCGCACACGATCGGTCCCTTGCGGATCAACGCGTGGGTCAGCATCGGCGTCTTCGTGATCTCGGTCACTCTCTTCGTCCTGCTCGGCCGGCGGGCCCGCCGGCGCGCGGACGCGACGGATTCGACCGGGATCACCGAGGAGGTCGCGCCCTAGGCTGGCGCGGTCCCCCACCAGGAGAGCTTGCATGAGCATGTCCGCCGCCGATCCGGTGCTGACCGCCGTCGCGGCCCGTGCCGTCGATGCCTCGAAGATCTACGGCACCGGCGAGGCCCAGGTCCGCGCTCTCGACAGCATCTCGGTCGACTTCGCGACGAACCGCTTCACCGCGATCATGGGTCCCTCCGGCTCGGGCAAGTCGACGCTCCTGCACTGCCTCGCGGGACTCGACCGCGTCACGTCGGGCCGGGTCTACATCGGCGACGTCGAGATCAGCGCGTGCAGCGAGAAGCAGCTGACGCTCATCCGGCGCGACCGCATCGGGTTCGTGTTCCAGTCCTTCAACCTCATCCCGACGCTCGACGCCTCGGAGAACATCACGCTCCCCATGTCGCTCGCGGGACGCAAGCCCGACTCCGCATGGTTCGACCAGATCGTCGGGACGCTCCGGATCGGCGACCGTCTCACGCACCGACCGAGTGAGCTGTCCGGCGGTCAGCAGCAGCGTGTGGCCGTCGCGCGCGCTCTGGTGTCGCGCCCGGACCTGATCTTCGCCGACGAGCCCACCGGGAACCTCGACTCGCGCGCGAGCGCCGAGATCCTCCGATTCATGCGCAGCGCCGTGAGCGATCTGGGCCAGACCATCGTGATGGTCACGCACGACCCCGGGGCCGCGAGCTACGCCGACCGGGTGGTGTTCCTCGCCGACGGCACGATCGTCGACGAGATGGTGGACCCCACCGCCGACCGCGTCCTGGACCGGCTCAAGCAGTTCGGGGGCTGAGGTGCTGCGGGTCACCCTCCGCGGACTCTTCGCGCACAAACTCCGGTTCCTGCTCACGGGGATCGCGATCGTGCTCGGGGTCTCCTTCGTCACCGGGACCCTGATCTTCACCGACACGGTCCGGCGGACCTTCGACGAGCTCTTCTCGGACATCTACAAGGGAACCGACGCCTACATCCGGGTCCGGACCTCGCTCGACTCGAACTTCGGCGGCGGGGAGCAGCGGGCCCGGGTGCCCGAGTCGGTCCTCGCCGACGTGCGGGCCGTCGACGGTGTGCGCGCGGCCGACGGCAACGTCCAGATCGAGAGCGCGCAGTACCTCGGCCGCGACGGCAAACCCGTGGGCAATCCCGATCGCGGCTCGCCGACCCTCGGGTTCAACTGGTCGACGGTCCCCGCACTGAACACGTTCACGCTCGTGGACTATGGAGGAGAGCAGTCGCGTCCACCCCGGGGCGCGAATCAGGTCGTCATCGACAAGGGCACCGCCGACGAGGAGCACTGGAGCATCGGCGACACGATCACGATCCTCTTCAGCGGGAACCCGAACACGGACCGGGCGCGCTTCGACGTCGTCGGTGTCGCCAAGTTCGGTGACGTGGACCGACCCGCCGGCGCGACGGTGGCGCTGTTCACCACCAAACGGGCGCAGGAGCTCGACAACGCCGTGGGCAAGTTCGACTCGATCTCGGCGACGGCCGACGCGGGCGTGAGTCAGCAGCAGCTCAAGGCCCGACTGCGTGCCGCACTGCCCAAGCAGTACGGCGTGCTGACCGGTGCGCAGATCACCAAGGAGAACCAGAACCAGGTCGAGCAGGGTCTCGGGTTCTTCACCACCTTCCTCCTCGTGTTCGCCGGCATCAGCCTCTTCGTCGGCGCCTTCATCATCGTGAACACCTTCTCGATCGTCGTCGCGCAGCGGACCCGCGAGCTCGCGCTGCTCCGCGCGCTCGGTGCCTCCGGCCGCCAGGTCCGGATCTCGGTGATCGGCGAGGCGCTCACCGTGGGCGTGATCGCGTCGGGGATCGGTATCGGTATCGGGATCGCCATGAGCGTCGGGCTCCGCGGGTTGCTCGGTGCTCTCGGCCTCGAGATCCCGTCGACGAGCCTCGTGATCAAGCCGTCGTCGATCGCGATCGGCCTCGTCGTCGGCGTGGTCGTCACGTTGGCCTCGTCCATCTTCCCGGCCCGCCGCGCCGCGCGCGTCCCGCCCATGGCGGCGCTGCGTGAGGTCGCGGTGGAGGAACGGCGCCTCGGCACGCGCACCGCGGTCGGCGCGGCGGTCGCGGTGCTCGGGCTCGTCGCGCTCGCCGTGGGACTGTTCGCGAGCGGTGGGATCCAGTTCGTCGGCGTGGGCGCCTTCGGCGTGTTCCTCGGTGTCGCGATCCTCGGCCCCGTGATCGCGCGGCCGGTCGGTCGCGCGATCGGTGCGCCGCTCGCGCGGTTCCGCGGCATCTCGGGACAGCTCGCCCGGGAGAACGCGGTCCGCAGTCCCCGGCGTACGGCCTCGACCGCCGCGGCCCTGATGATCGGCGTCGCGCTCGTCGGGCTGTTCTCCATCTTCGCCAGCTCGGTGAAGGCATCGGTCTCCGCACAGATCGACAAGGCGTTCAAGGCCGACTTCGTGGTCCTGCCCTCGAGTGGGACGTTCGGCTCCTTCAGCCCGAAGATCGCCCCGGAGATGGCGAAGGACCCGAACGTCGGCGAAGCCTCCGGGCTGCGGTTCGGGCCGCTGCAGATCAAGGGCAAGGACCAGTTCACCGTCTCGTCCGATCCGGAGACGATGACGAGCCTCTTCGATCTCGAGCCGAAACAGGGTGACATCGCGTCGCTCGGCCCGGACGACATCGCGGTGTCGTCCAAGGTCCTGAAGGACAACCACTGGAAGCTCGGCCAGACGATCGACGCGCGCTTCCCGGTCGGAGGTGTGTCACCGATGACGATCGGCGCGGTCTACGCCGTCGGCGCGCAGCAGGGTCTGAGCGACTACTTCATCGCCACGTCGGCCTACCTGGCTCGCTATACCCAGCTGGCCGACAACCAGGTGTACATCAAGCTCAAGCCCGGAGTGAAGGCGGCGACGGCCGAGCCGGGACTGGAGAAGATCCTGCGCCAGTTCCCGGGCACGAAGCTGAGCGACCAGGCAGGCCTCAAGGAGCAGTTCGAGACGCAGATCAACCAGCTGCTGTCGATCATCTTCGCTTTGCTCGCGCTCGCGCTGATCATCGCCCTGATCGGAATCATGAACACGTTGCTGCTCTCGATCGTCGAGCGCACTCGCGAGATCGGGTTGCTGCGGGCCGTGGGAATGAGTCGCCGCCAGATCCGGTCGACGGTGCGGTGGGAGTCGGTCATCGTGGCGATCTTCGGCGCCGTGCTCGGGCTCGCCATCGGGATCGGACTGGGTTGGGCGATGGTCCGGGCGCTGCGGGACCAGGGAATCACCGAGTTCGCGCTGCCCTTCGGCCAGCTCATCCTGTACGTGGTGATCGCCGGCGTCGCGGGTGTGCTGGCCGCGGCGTACCCAGCCCGCCGTGCGGCACGCCTCGACGTTCTCCAGGCCATCTCCACCGAGTAACCCGAGCCCCTCCCCGCAATGCGCGCCCGAACCGGGAGGTGGAAGGCGAGTTCTGCGCGTCGGTCGACGTCAGTCCTCGGGGTAGGGGCTCCACGTGTGCGCAGCGCGCCGGAGGGTGTCGGTCACGCGGTCGACGAAGGTCTCGGGATCGACGCTCGATCTCTCCGCGCCGACGAGGTGGAGCGCGGGGCTCAACCCCTCTACGCCGTCGAACACCCAGCGGCCCGCGCCGGACTCCTCGGCGGTCAGCTCGTCGGCGAGGTCGGTGAGATCCACCCGCGGGCGGGGACGGCGGCTGAGGTAGTGGATCCAGGTCTCGTACCGGTAGCGGAGCTCCGGTGCGCCGCTCCCGAGCGTGACCAGGACGAAGCGGTTGGTCGCGTTGTGCACCGGGCCCGAGTGCGCCGCCTCGTTGGCGACCATCGTGAACCGGTGGATCGTGCGCTGCTCCCAGTCGGCCGGGATCCGGACGACTGCGAGGTCGAGCACGGCGTCCTCGGTGATCGTGATCGTGCCGTCGGCGAGTGCCCGCTCGGTCTCGGTGATATGGGCGTCCTCCTCGGCCCAGAGGTCCTCGAACCGCTCCGGATGGTCCACGATCTCGGCGAGCCGAGGCAGGAGTGCGCCGTAGGCGTCGCCGTTGCCGGCGGTGCCGAGGTTCGCGATCGCGATCGCGGCGCGCACCGAGTCGCGGTGGTGGAAGCTGCCGAAGTCTCCGGCGCGCGCCACGTCGACGAGACGGTCGTGGCGGGCGAACGCAGCGTCGGGATCGGTGAGCGCGTATACGCCGACGAGTCCGTCCTGGTCGAAGTGGTTGTTGGTGACGAACTCCACGTCGATCGACGGGTCGGGGTCGGCCGCGTAGTTGAACGCGATCTCGGCCGAGAGGTCGGCGCGGTAGCGGTCCGGAGTCGCCGAGCCCGGCCAGTGCGAGAGTGTGAGCACGGTCCCGGGTTGCGCCGAGCCGTCGACGACGACGTGTGGGACGTCGCGCAGCTCGCCGTAGGCGCGGTAGATCATGCCCTCGACCGTACGAGGTGAACTCGAGTTCAGGTCAAGCCCGGCGTCTGGAGCCTGGCGTCCTTCTCGAGGACCATCGTCTCGAGCCCGGCCTGGTAGGACTCCATCCGGGCGCGCAGGGCGTCGTCGGACGCCGCGAGGATTCGGATCGCGAGCAGCCCCGCGTTGGCGGCGTTGCCGACGGCAACGGTCGCGACCGGGATGCCCTTGGGCATCTGCACGATCGAGAGCAGCGAATCGAGGCCGTCGAGATGCGCGAGCGGGACGGGGACGCCGATGACGGGCAGCGGCGTCATCGAGGCGGTCATCCCGGGGAGGTGGGCGGCACCCCCGGCGCCGGCGACGATGACCCGCAGGCCGCGCGACGCGGCGGTCCGGGCGTAGGTGACCATGGCGTCGGGCGTGCGGTGCGCCGACACGATCCGCACCTCGTGGGTGACGCCGAACTCGGCGAGCACGTCGATCGCGGCCTGCATCACCGGCAGGTCGCTGTCGCTGCCCATGATCACGCCGACCTGTGGACTGCCGGTGCTCATGCTTCCCACTCTCGGCCCTGCGGGCCGGGCCGTTCGGGCCCCGCTCGGCGACCTGGACGGCGGTTGATCCGCGGCAACGCCTCGCTCATGCTTCCCACTCTCGGCCCTGCGGGCCGGGCCGTTCGGGCCCCGCTCGGCGACCTGGACGGCGGTCGATCCGCGGCAACGCCTCGCTCATGCTTCCCACTCTCGGCCCTGCGGGCCGGGCCGTTCGGGCCCCGCTCGGCGACCTGGACGGCGGTCGATCCGCGGCAACGCCTCGCTCACCGCATCGACGTTAGCCTCGCCGTCCCCGAGCCCAGGAGAGACCGACCATGCAGACGCGACTGACCGACGTGTTGGGGATCGAGCACCCCGTGATGCTCGCGGGCATGGGCGGCGTCTCGTATGCGCCGCTCGTCGCGGCGGTGTCCGAGGCGGGCGGGTTCGGTTGCTTCGGGGCGTCCACCATGGGCGGGGACGAGATGGTGGAGCAGATCCGCGCGGCCAAGGCGATGACGAGCAAGCCGCTCGGCGTCGACCTGCTCACCGCGATGCCGGACCGGCTCATGACCGACGTCGAAGCGCTGATCCGCGAGGGTGCCTCGGTCTTCGCGGCCGGGCTCGGCGTGCCGCGCGACGTCATCACGCTCTGCCACGAGCACAACGTCCTCGTGCTCTCGATGTGCGGCAAGGTGCGGCACGCGGTCGCAGCGGTCGAGGCCGGATGTGACATCGTCGTCGCGCAGGGGACCGAGGCCGGTGGCCACACCGGAACGGTCGCGACGATGCCGCTCGTCCCGCAGGTGGTCGACGCGGTCGGCGACCGCGTGCCGGTGGTCGCGGCGGGTGGGATCTTCGACGGTCGGGGCCTCGCCGCCGCGCTCGCGCTCGGTGCCGACGGCGTATGGGTGGGCACCCGGTTCATCGCCACGCCCGAGGCGCGTGGCGCGCCGGGTTACAAGGACGCGCTGCTGCGCACGGGCGAGGACGGGACCGTGATCTCTCGCGCGTTCACCGGCAAGACGCTCCGGGCCGTTGCCAACGACACCACGCGGTACTTCGAGGCTCACCCCGAGGAGTTGGTGCCGTTCCCCGAGATGCTCATGAAGTCGATGAGCGGCGGCTGGATGCACCTCGGCGCCGACGAGTCCACCCCCGGCGTGGATCCGGACCGCGAGTGCTACCCGGCCGGCCAGGGCGTGGGGGCGATCGACTCGCTGGTCCCGGCCGGGGACGTCGTCCGGGCGATCGTCAGAGAAGCAGAAGTGGCCCTCGACCGCCTCGCGGCGATCCCGCGGTGAACTAGCGCCGACCGCCGTCGAGGTGGGCCTGCTCGCTCTTGAAGTCCGACTCGTACATCCGGGCCACGAGCTCCTCGAAGTTCACCTTCGGGCTCCAGCCCAGCTTCTCGCGGGCCTTGGAGGCGTCGCCGAGGAGGAGATCGACCTCCGCGGGACGGTCGAAGCGCTGGTCGTGGGTGACGTAGGGCTCCCAGTCCTCGTAGCCCGCGATGCGGAACGCGACATCGAGGAACTCGCGGACGGTGTGGGTCTCACCGGTCGCGATGACGTAGTCGTCGGGCTCGTCCTGCTGGAGCATCAACCACATTGCCTCGACGTAGTCGCCCGCGTAGCCCCAGTCGCGCGCGGAGTCGATGTTGCCGAGGCTGATGCCGTCCTGGATTCCGAGCTTGATCCGCGCGAGGGAGTTCGTGATCTTGCGCGTCACGAACTCGAGACCGCGGCGCTCGCTCTCGTGGTTGAAGAGGATGCCGCTCGACGCGTGGAGGTCGTAGGACTCGCGATAGTTGACGGTCATGTCGTGGCCGAAGACCTTGGCCACGCCGTACGGCGACCGGGGATGGAACGGCGTCCGCTCGGTCTGGGGCGTCTCGCGCACCTTGCCGAACATCTCCGACGAGCTCGCCTGGTAGAAGCGGATCGGGTTGTTGACGCTGCCGCCGACGATGCGTACGGCCTCGAGCATGCGCAGCACGCCGAGTCCGGTGATCTCGGCCGTCAGCTCGGCTTGCTTGAACGAGAGCTGCACGAAGCTGATCGCACCGAGGTTGTACACCTCGTCGGGCTGCACCTGCTCCACCGCGGCGATGAGCGACGGGAGGTCGCGCAGGTCCCCGCCGACGAGCTCGAGTCCCGGAGTCTCCTCCTGGACGAGCTGCGCCTTCGGGTTCGCCTGGCCCGCGATCAGGCCGAACACCTGGTAACCCTTCGACGTGAGCAGCTGGCTCAGATAGCGGCCGTCCTGCCCCGTGATGCCGGTGATGAGCGCGCGCTTCATGCGGTCCTCTCGGGTTCGTGGAACGCGGCGAGATTACCCCCGGCTGTTCCACGGACCCGAAGGGTCCAG
Source organism: uncultured Acidimicrobiia bacterium (assembly GCA_963801105.1). Taxonomy (GTDB): domain Bacteria; phylum Actinomycetota; class Acidimicrobiia; order IMCC26256; family JAENVU01; genus JAENVU01. Next base: position 874,649 of record CAWDDH010000003.1, on the reverse strand, counting down.
CTGAGCGAGGAATTCGGCACACCGCTGCGCCTCGTCGTCCTCCCCGATCGTCGCGGCGACGCGTCCGAGCCCGTGGAGCGCATGGAGGAAGCCCATGTTCTCGGTGTGGCTGCTGCGCACGAACCCCGAGCCGCGCCAACCGGCCTGGCGGAGCTGGTCGAGGCCCCGGTGGTAACCGACGCGGTAGTACGCGTACGCCTCGATGTCGTCGCGGGCGGCGTCGCCGAGCATCGCCCAGGCGGCCACGCAGCGAGGACGGTCCGCGGCAATCCCACCGAGCGCGCGACGCCGGTCGTCGGGGTCGGTGCGCGACGCGGCCTCGGCGAGCGCCGCGACCACCTCGTCGGGCTCGGGGGGCAGCACCGTCTCGGGGAGGCCACCACGGTGCAGTCCCACGGGTTGATCGGTCATGCGCGGCGAATGTAGTCCGCGGCGTCGGCAGCCACGACGGGCGCGCCGCGCGGGAGCACGACACCGGGTCGCCGGTACCATCCGGGGATGACGAGCACCACGGCCGACGTGGCCGAGTCGACGACCGACGCCGAGGTCGCCACCCCGCCTCCCGTGAAGCCCACGACCCTGTTCCTGGTCCGTCACGCGGTGACGCCCCAGACCGGTCCGATGCTGTCGGGACGCACCCCCGGGATCGACCTTTCCGACACCGGCCGCGAGCAGGCTGCGGCGACGGCCGCGCGGCTCGCGGGCCTGCCGATCGCCGCGGTGTACGCGAGCCCGATCGAGCGGACGCACCAGACCGCGGAGGCGATCGCCGCGCACCACCCGCTCGACGTGCGCGTGCTCGACGGTGTGCTCGAGGCGGACTACGGCGAGTGGACCGGCGCCAAGCTCGAGGATCTCGCCAAGACGGATCTGTGGAAGGTGGTGCAGCGCGCGCCGTCGCGGGCGCGGTTCCCGAACGGCGAGTCGATCGCGGAGATGCAAACGCGTACCGTCGCCGCGCTCGAGGCGGTGGTGCACCAGCACCCGGGCGAGATGGTCGTGGTCGTCTCGCACGCGGACCCGATCAAGTCGGTGATCGCGCACTACACCGGGGTGCACCTCGACCTCTTCCAGCGGATCGCGGTCTCACCGGCATCGGTGACGGTGTTCAGCATCGGGCCGCACGGCGTCACGCTCCTGAAGTGCAACGACACCGGCTCGTTCGCCGAGCTGCTGCCCCCGCCGGAGGATCCGTCGTGAGCGTCATCGAGCTCGACGGCGTGGACGCGCTGGGAGCCGGCGCGATCGGTGAGCCCGGATCCCGAGCGTTCTACATCCAGGCCGACAAGCGGGGCAGCCGCCTCACCGTGCTCGTGGAGAAGGAGCAGATCGCCCTGCTCGCCCAGGAGGCGGTCGCGTTCCTCGACCGCGTCGCCGACGACCATCCCGAGCCGCCGGCCGAGGGCGCGGTGCTCCACCCGAGTGCGGCGAACGTGACCGAGCCCGCCGTGCCGCTGTTCCGGGCCCGGATGATCGGGCTCGGCTACGAGCCGGACCGTGAGATGGTGCTGCTCGAGCTCCGCGAGCGCGGCGAGGACGAGGACGACCCCGACGACGGCTACGTCGCGCGGATCTTCGCCACCCGCGCGCAGGTGCGCGCCATGGCCGCCCGCGGCTCGGAGGCCGTGGCCGGAGGCCGACCGACGTGCCAGCTGTGCGAGTTCCCGATGGATCCCGACGGCCACATCTGCCCCCGGTGGAACTGACCTCGGCCGATGCCGCGGCGGTGCTCGCCGAGGGGACGATCGACGTCGTCGGCCGGGTGGCGTGGTCGTCGAACGCCGCGTTGCTCGTCACGGTCACCCACGCCGACGCCGAGATGCTCGCGGTGTACAAGCCCCAGCGCGGCGAGCGACCGTTGTGGGACTTCCCCGACGGCTCGCTGTGTCGGCGCGAGACCGCGACGTTCGTGGTGAGCGACGCGCTGGGCTGGGACATCGTCCCGCCCACCGTGTTGCGAGACGGTCCCTACGGGATCGGCGCGGTCCAGCGGTTCGTGGAGCACGACCCGGACGAGCACTACTTCACGCTGCTCGAGGCGCACGAGGAGCGGTTCCTGCGCTTCGCGGTGTTCGACGTGGTCGTGAACAACGCGGACCGCAAGGGCGGCCATTGCCTGCAGGAGCTCGCCACCGGTCACGTGTACGGCATCGACCATGGGCTCACGTTCCACGCCGCGCCCAAGCTGCGGACCGTGATCTGGGACTTCGCGGGGACGGCGGTCCCGGCGGAGCTCGTGGCGGACCTCGTGAGCCTGCGGACGCGCCTCGAGGGGCCGCTGGACCCGGTCATGGCCGAGCTCCTGGCACCGATCGAGTTCGATGCCCTGCTCCGCCGCATCGACGAACTCGTCGGCGCGGGCACCCTGCCGGTCCCGGACGAGGGCTATCACTCCGTGCCCTGGCCGATGATCTGACCGCTGTCCCGGGAGCGGGCGCCCGGGTCGCGACGGGTGCGTCAGACGGGCTGGAGCACGTCGGACAGGTAGTGGTCGCGGCACAACGAGCGCTGGAGCTTCCCCGAGGAGGTCTTGGGGAGCGTCCCGGGGGCCACGAGCACGATCTCGCTCGGCGGGATCCCGATCGCGTCGGTGACCCGTTCCGCGACGGCGGTCCGGACCGGCGCGATGTCGTCGTCCTTGGTCTCGGCGACCACCACGATGGACTCCCGACCCCTCCGCGTCGTGGTGCCGAACGCGATCACGTTGCCCGCGCGCACGCCGTCGACACTCGCGACCGCCCGCTCGATGTCCTCGGGGAACACGTTGCGTCCGCCCACGATGATGACGTCCTTCCGACGCCCACAGATCACGACCTCGCCGTCGACGACGTACCCGAGGTCGCCGGTACGGAGCCAGCCGTCGCGGAAGTTCGTCGCGGTCGCGGTCGGGTTCCGGAAGTAGCCCGGCGTCACCGACGCGCCGCGCAGCTCGATCTCGCCGACCTCGCGCTCCTGACGCGGCGTACCCGAGTCCGGGTCGACGACCTGCAGCTCGAGGCCGTCGAGCACTCGTCCGAGCTTCGGCAACCGGCGCCCGGCTTCGCCGGCGACCGGTGCGGCGTACGCGTCGGTCTCCAGCACCCGGCGGTCCACGGTGTCGACGCTCATGCCCGCGCCCGGCTCGGGGAAGCTGATCCCGAGCGTGGCCTCGGCCATGCCGTAGACGCAGAACGCGGCACCGGGATCGAGGCCGAACGGCGCGCCCGCGGCGAGGAACGCCTCGACCGAATCCGGGTCGATCGGCTCGGCGCCGTTGAGCGCGAGCCGCCAGTGGCCGAGGTCCAGGTCACCACCACGGCGCAGGGCGCGGGCGGCGAGCGCGTAGGAGAAGTTCGGTCCGCCGGTGATCGTGCAGGAGAACGTCGACATCCAGTCGACCCAGCGTGCCGGGACGGCGAGGAAGTCCTGCGGCGCAGCGAGCACGAGGTCGGTGCCCGTCGTCATCGGGACGCCGAGCAGCCCGATCAGCCCCATGTCGTGGTACAGCGGCAGCCATGACGCCACGCGCTCGCGATCGACATCGAATGCCGCGCCCGTGCGGATGGCGTCCATGTTCGCGGTGATGCAGCGGTGGGGGAGCATGACCCCCTTGGGGTCGGCGGTGCTGCCGCTCGTGAACTGCAGCACCGCGAGCGACTCCGGGTCCACCGAGGGCGGCGCGTAGGCGGCCGCCGTCCCGGTGAGCTCGTCGAGACCCGCCGCTGCGAGGTTCTCGGGCACGAACTCCGCGAGCACCGGGTCCACGAGCAGGATCGAGGCTTCCGCGTTCGTCACGCGCCGCCGGGTCGCGGCGACGAACTCGTCGATCGAGCCGAGCCGCATCGGCAACGGGAGCATCGCGACGGTGGCGCCCGCGAGCCACGTGGCCTGGATCGCGGTGACCATGGCGCGCGTCGTGGGTCCGAGCAGGGCGACGATCGAGCCCGGGCCGATGTCACGGGCCTGGAGGGCCGCGGCCATGGCCCGGGCCTCGTCGTGGAGTCGCGACCACTCCACCGTCTCGGTGCGGTACCCCGGTCCGTCGGTGTCGCCGGTCACGAAGGTGATGGAGCCGGAGCGGTCAGCGGCGGCCTCCAGGCGCGGGGGCAGCGTGGTTGGGTCGTTCATCAGGCCTACTCCGACTCGCCGGGGCGGTGGGAGGTTACGTGTCGACCGGAGATTCGGGGGGGATCGATCGGAGGGTGACGGCGGCCGCCACCGCGGCGACGAGCGAAGTCGCCAGGATCGCCAGCTTCGCCGTCTCCAAGGTGTCGCCGGTGAAGGACAGGTCGGCCACGAAGAGCGAGACGGTGAAGCCGATGCCCCCCAGGAGGCCGATGCTCACGAGGCCGCGACCGTCCACGCCGTCGGGGAGGCGGCCGCCGATGCGGGTCGAGAGGCCGGCGCCGGCGGTGATCCCCGCGAGCTTGCCGACGATGAGACCGAGGGCGATCCCGACTCCGACCGCGCTCGTCGCGGCGGCGTGGAACCGATCGATCGAGAGCACGATCCCCGCGTTCGCGAGCGCGAAGAGCGGGAGGATGAGGAAGCTCGAAAAGGGGTGAAGGCGGTGCTCGAGTTCGGCGAGGACCTCCCGCCCACTGCGGGACCGGACCGGCGTCACGAAGCCGAGCAGCACCCCCGCGACGGTGGCGTGGACGCCCGAGCGAACGACGACGATCCACAGCACGAGGGCCGGGATGATGAACCAGGCCGGGCTGTCGAGTCGGCGTCCGGCCACCACGATGGCCCCGAGGACCACGACTGCCAGGGCGAGCAGCTCGGGCGAGATTCCGGAGGAGTAGAAGATCGCGATGACCGCGATCGCACCGAGGTCGTCGACGATCGCGAGGGTCAGCAACGTGAGGCTGATGCCGCTCGGCACGCGCGGTCCGGCGAGTCGGAGCACGCCGACCGCGAACGCGATGTCGGTGGCCATGGGGACGCCCCACCCGTTGCTGACGTCGGTTCCCGCGGTGATGGCGATGTAGATGATCGCCGGGACGACCATGCCGCCGATCGCGGCTGCGATGGGCACGACCGCCGTGCGCGGGTCCCGCAACTCGCCTTCGACGACCTCACGTTTGATCTCGAGCCCGACCACGAAGAAGAAGACGGCCATGAGCGCATCGGCCACCCACGCGTGGAGTGTGAGGGCGTGGTCGGGACCGGGCAGCCACAGCTCGGTGCTCCAGAAGTCGTGATACGAGGCGGGCGCGACATTCGCCCAGAGCAGCGCGACGGCGGTCGCCCCGATGAGCACGATGCCCGCAGCCGATTCGGTCCGGAGGAACTCCACGACGCGTCGCACGGGGCTCACAGTGGGCATGCTTGATCCCTAGAAGGTCGCGGATTCGATGCCGACCAGACTTCCCGGCGCGCCGCCGCTCACACTACCGAGGGTGTGCTCACGCGGCCGAACGCTCGCGTCCCACCTGGTAGCTCGTGACGCACGAGTCGCCCATGACGAGGTCCGCCACGACCGCGGCGAGCAATGCCGGCACGACAAACGTCGCGCGTCCTGTCGTCTCGGCGACGAACATCACCGCCGCCAGCGGCACGCGATAGCCGGCACCGAGGAACGCAGCGACGCCGAGGATCATGAACAGGGAGTCGTCGACGCGCCCGACGATGCCTCCCGCGGCGCGTCCGAGGAGTGCACCCGCCACGACGAGCGGGACGAACAGCCCTCCGGCCCCTCCACCGGCGAGCGTGACGCCGGTGGCCAGACATCGCAAGAGCATGATCAGTAACACCAGGAGCACTGCTCGGTCGGGGTTGGTGGCCCAGCGGATCGCGTTGTAGCCGGGACCGAGGACGACGTCCTCCCCGGCCGCGGCGCGGGCGACGAGGAACAATCCGCCCATGGCCACCGCCGAGAGCGCCAGCCGGACGTTCAGGGGGATCTCGTGGGTGATCTGCTTGGTGCGTCGGATCATGACCGCGAACAGGCGGGCACCGACGCCCGCGATCGCCCCGAGGACCAACGCGCCGATCAGGTGGGTCGCGTCGAAACCGCCCTGCTCCTTCGCGGCGAAGAGGGGTTCGGTGCCGTTGACGATGGCGAAGCCGAGGTAGCCGGTCGCGGCGGCGACCAGGCACGGGAGCAGCTTCCGGTGGGCGAAGTCGTCCTGATAGGGGACCTCGATCGCGAACAGCGCGCCCGTCGCCGGCGCCTTGAAGATCGCGGCGACGCCCGCGGCCGCGCCCGCGGTCATGAGCACCTTGCGGTCGACCGGCCGGAACAGCCAGCCCATGCGCCGCTGCACCACGGTGCCGATCGCGCCGCCCGAGAAGATCGAGAGTCCCTCCAGGCCGAGGGCGCCGCCGAACCCGATGGTGAAGATCGATGCCAGGACCGCCCCGGGCGCACCGCGCACGCCCTGGTCGTGGTTCGCGTCGTGGAAGGCCTTGAGCCAGTTGTCGGCGAGCCCGGGCGACTCACCGAATGCGAGGTACCGCAGCGAGAGTGCCGCGAGCGCGAGACCCACGCCGGGCGCCACCATGATCGCCCACCACGGCAGCCCGTTGACCCACTTCAGCAGGTGGGTGATGACGAGCTCGCATCCCGCGACGACCAGTCCGGTCAGGATGCCGACGAGCGCGGCCGCCAGGATGACGTCGCGCGAGCGCTGCGCGAAGCCACGGAGACGCTCCGGCCTCAGGCTCATCGATGCGTCACGTGGGCAGCAACCGTGGGGCGTCGACGGCGAACTCGGGCCAGCGTTTCCGGGAACGGGCGGCCAGCTTGTGCATCAGCTCGATCGCGCCCGGGTCGTCGTCGCCCGGTCGCGTCTCGATCCAACCCTCGGAGACCATGCCGTCCATGATCTCCCGCCCGATATCCGTCCGGACGATCGTCAGGGTCCAGTCGTTGAACTTGCCGATGCCGCCGGTCGAGATGTCGGCGTGCTCGGCCGCGAAGTCGGGACACGCCTTGCAGCCCTCGCGGGTCCATGCGTGGCATTCCTTCAACGGAACCTCGTGGTAGTCGCCGTTCTTCATCCAAATCTGGAAGACACCCTTGATGTTCATCTTGCGCATCTCGGACTTCTTCAGACCGTACTTGGCCTCGAACAGCTCCTCGAAGATCGCGTCGTCGAAGGTCTTCGAGCAGAGGAGCCCGATGTTGAGCGAGAGTCGGCGGGCGACCTTTCCGGCCTTGCGCTGCTTCATCACCGGCGGGACCGAGCTCTGGCAGCTCATGCCGACCAGCGCGATGCGCTCGGCTCCGCCCTCGACGGCCTCGGCGTAGGCCATCGTGTTCGCGCTGTAGGTGTAGCGGCTTCCCGCCGAGGCGATGATCTCCTCGCGGGTGCGGGCGACGCCGGGGATCGCCTTCCACGAGGTGCCGTCGCCCTCGAGGTAGCTGACGAGCGCGGCGTCGATGATGTCCTTCTCGAGACAGTAGAGGAGGATCGCCGAGACGAGCCCGCCGTCCTGGCCCACCTCGTGGATCACCGGATCGCTGGCCCGGGCCAGCACGATGTCCTTGTAGATGCCCGAGATCTCGTCCGCGGTGCGGGTGCGACCGAAGAGGAACTCGTCGATCTCGGGTTCCCAGGCCCGGAAGCGGGGGCACGCGCGGGTGCAGGAGGTGCAGCCCTTCTCGCCATGGGAGCAGTCGCCGGGGCCGCCGAAGTCCTCGAGCTGGAAGGGCTTGTAGACGCCCTCTTCGTCGTTGTATCCGAGCACGTCGTGCGGACAGGCCACGACGCACCCCGCACACCCGGTGCACAGACCTGAGGTGACCACTTCGTCGTACAGGTGCTTCCAATGGAGCTTCTCGGGCGGCATGGGCCCGAGTCTGTCATCGCCGCACCGTCGCGGTCGAAGGCGTTGCGCGACCGTCGGTTCAGACCCGAAGGAGCCGCTCGACCGCGGCCAGGGCCTCGTCCAGCTTCTCGTCGCCGTGGCCCTCGTCGTGGGCATCCATCACGCAGTGCCGGAGGTGCGCGTCGAGGAGGCCGAGGCCGACGCGCTGGAGCGCCTTGGTGACCGAGGCGATCTGGGTGAGCACGTCGATGCAGTACTCGTCGGCCTCGATCATCCGCGCCACGCCGCGGACCTGGCCCTCGATGCGGGCGAGTCGGCGGGTGTAGTCGGCCTGTTCGAGCGTGTAGCCGCGCACGGGGACCTCCGGATTCGGTTCGGGTTCGGGTTTGACAGAATACCCCTATGGGGTATGGTGGTGTCCACCGAGAGGACGGATCCATGAGCGTTCCCGCCACCCACCCCGGGCTCCAGAGCCGGGTCGACTTCTCGCTCGGCGGCATGTCGTGTGCCTCGTGCGCCGCCCGCATCGAGAAGCGCGTCGCGTCGCTGCCGGGTGTCGAGGACTGCAACGTGAACTTCGCGACCGAGACCGCGACGGTCCGGTTCGATCCCGCGGCCGAGGACGTCGACGCGGTGGAGTCGGCGGTCGCCGACCTCGGGTACTCGGCCCACGCCTCGAGCGCCGAACACGGGCACTCGCACGCGGGTCACGATCACATGCACCACGACGAGGATCCGAACGACATCCGGCGACGACTCGTCGTGGCCGTCGTCCTGACCATCCCGGTCGTGGCGGTCTCGATGATCCCGGCGCTGACGTTCGACGGGTGGCAGTGGTTCGCCGCCGCGTTGTCGACGCCGGTGGTCTTCTGGTGCGGTCTGCCGTACCACCGCGCCACCTGGACCAACCTGAAGCACGGCGCGGTCACCATGGACACGCTCGTCACCATCGGCACCATGGCCGCGTGGACGTGGTCGATGGTCGCCCTCCTGTTCCTCGGCGCGAGCTCCGGGAGCATGGAGTCGATGACCGGTGCCGGCTCGTCCGGGGCCCACGTCTACTTCGAGACCGCCGCGGCGGTGACCGCGCTGCTCCTGCTCGGGAAGTACTTCGAGACCCGGGCAAAGCGTCGCTCGGCGGGTGCGCTCCGGTCGCTGCTCGAGCTCGGCGCGAAGCAGGCACGGCTCGAGAGCGGCGAGGAGATCCCGGCCGAGCAGCTCACCGTCGGGCAGCGGTTCGTCGTGCGGCCCGGGGAGAAGATCGCGACCGACGGCGTGGTGCGCGACGGCGCCTCCGCGGTGGACCTGTCGATGCTCACCGGCGAGTCCGTTCCCGTCGAGGTCGGCGTCGGCGATGAGGTCTTCGGTGCGACGGTCAACGACTCGGGCCGGCTCGTCGTGGAGGCCACGCGGGTCGGCGGCGAGACGGCGCTGGCCCAGATCTCCCGGTTGGTCTCCGACGCGCAGGGCTCCAAGGCTCCCGTCCAGCGCCTCGCCGACCGCGTGTCGGCGATCTTCGTCCCCGTCGTGATCCTCACCGCGATCGGCACGCTCGCGGTGTGGCTGCTCACCGGTCACCCGGCCGACCGCGCGTTCACCGCCGCGGTCGCGGTCCTCATCATCGCCTGCCCGTGCGCGCTCGGCCTCGCGACCCCCACCGCGATCATGGTGGGCACCGGGCGGGGCGCTCAGCTCGGCATCGTGATCCGCGGCGGCGAGGTCCTCGAGGCCACCCGGCGCGTCGACATCGCCGTCCTCGACAAGACGGGCACCGTGACCACCGGGAAGATGGCGCTGGTCGACCGGACCGTCGCGCCCGGTGTCGACCAACCGGACCTGGACCGGCTCGTGCTGGCGGCCGAGGACGCGTCGGAGCACCCGATCGCCCGCGCGATCGTCGCCGGCCTCGTCGACGACGGGGTGGAGCGACGGACGCCGAGGTCGTTCGCGAACGAACCCGGCCTCGGGGTCGAAGCCGACGTCGACGGTCAGACGGTGCGCGTCGGCCGGGCCGAGTTCGTGGGCCGGCTGCCCGACGCTCTCGCGAGCACCGCCGACGACGGTGCCGCGGCCGGGCGGACGCCGGTCTTCGCCGGGCGCGACGGCGCGGTGGAGGCCGTCTACCTCGTCGCCGACTCGGCCAAGCCCAGCTCACGCGAGGCGATCGCCGCCCTGCACCGACTCGGCGTCGAGACCGTGATGGTCACCGGCGACCGCGAAGCGACCGCGGCGGCGATCGCACGCGAGGTCGGCATCGACCGCGTCATCGCCGAGGTGCTGCCGGCCGACAAGGTGACCGTCGTTCGGGACCTCCAGGCCGAGGGCCGCCGGGTCGCCGTCGTCGGCGACGGCGTGAACGACGCGCCGGCGCTGGCCCAGTCGGATCTCGGGATCGCGATCGGCACGGGGACCGACGTCGCGATCGAGGCGAGCGACCTCACGCTGGTCTCGGGCGACCTGCGCGGCGCGTCCGACGCGATCGCCCTGTCGCGCGCGACCCTGCGGACGATCCAGGGCAACCTGTTCTGGGCCTTCGCGTACAACGTGGCCGCGATCCCGCTCGCAGCGCTCGGGCTGCTCAACCCGGTCATCGCCGCCGGCGCCATGGGTTTCTCGTCGGTGTTCGTCGTCACCAACTCGCTGCGGCTCCGCCGCTTCCGCGGCGCGCGCTGAGCAGTTCGCGCGGCCGCGCTCAGTCGAGAAAGGACTCGATCAGCGCGACCTGCGCGGCGGCGTTCTCGCGGAGGCCGCCCACGATGGCGCCCTCCACCTTCCCGCCGACGAGCGGCATGCGCACCTTCACCTGACCCGTGAGCGTGCGGCGCGAACCGTGTCCTGTGTCGGCGATCACCGCGCGGTAGCGACCCGAGAGCAGACGCGCGTAGTGGTCCGGGAGGATGTCGCACTGCGTCTCGCGGGTCGCGAGGTTGCAGGCCGAGCGCTCGATCCACGTGAGCAGCTTCGGATCCACGACTCGGGTCACCGCCCGTGACAGCTCGGCCTGAAAGAGGTAGCGCACGTCCTGGTACAGCAGGTCGCCGTCCCGCCGCTGGTCGAGGACCTCCGCGGTGCCGAGCTTGGGCAGCTCCGCCATCCGCACGAGGAACGCGGGATCGACGAGGGCGGCGTCGACGGAGTCGGCCGGACGGGCGATGTCCTGGGTGATCTCGAAGTCCATCGGGGGACACCGTAGGCAATCGTGGAGAGGGGCGACGCGACTCGCGTACCCTGACCCGACCATGAAGATCACGGAGGCGCTCGCCGCCGGCCCCACGTACAGCTTCGAGTTCTTCCCGCCGAAGACCCCGGAGGCATCCGAGACGCTGGCGAAGGCGCTGGCGGAGCTCGAGCCGCTGGCACCGTCGTTCGTCTCGGTCACCTACGGCGCGGGTGGCGGGACGCGCGAGCTGACCCATGACATCGTCACGCACTTCCGGCGGGACTCGTCGATCACGCCGATGGCCCACCTCACGTGCGTCTGCCACACCCGCGCCGAGCTCGAGGAGATCGCGCGCCGCTACGGAGACGCCGGCGTGGAGAACATCCTGGCGCTCGGGGGCGACCCGCCGAAGAACCTCGATCTCCCTCCCGGCGATCTGACCTACGCGGTGGAGCTGGTGCGGCTGCTGCGTGACGTGGGCGACTTCTCCATCGGTGTCGCGGCCTTTCCCGAGCCGCACCCGCGCGCTCCGAGCCTCGCCGCGGACCGGGCGCGCACCGCCGAGAAGCTCGCCGAGGCCGACTTCGCGATCACCCAGTTCTTCTTCGACCCCGCCCACTACTTCGACCTGGTGTCGAGCCTGGCGGATCTCGGGGTGGACAAGCCGGTGATCCCGGGGATCATGCCGGCGACCGCGATCAGCAGCATCAAGCGGATGACCGAGCTGCAGGGCTCGGAGTTCCCGTCGTGGCTCGCCGACAAGCTCTACGCGGTGCAGGACGACCCCGAAGCCGTGTTCCGCGTCGGGGTGGAGGAGGCGACGAAGCTGTCCCGTGCCCTGCTCGACGGCGGCGCGCCGGGCCTGCACTTCATCACCCTGAACCGGTCACGCGCGACTCGCCTGATCTACGACGCGTTGGGACTCACACCGGCGAACTGACCCCACCGGTCGCTGCGAGAAGGCGAACGCCCACGACAGAAGCCCGCCGAAGCGCGCGAACCGACCCGGGTCGAGGCCCGGGTCGGTGGCGGAGGGGGTGGGATTTGAACCCACGGTGGCTTGCGCCACAATGGTTTTCGAGACCATCCGATTCGGCCGCTCTCGCACCCCTCCTCGGCACCGCGGCACCGGAGCGCCGCCGCACGAGCCGGTCAGTGTACCGACGGCTCCCTCAGGACCGACGGCTCGTGAAGAAGCTCCGCAGCAGCCCGGCCGACTCCTCGGCCCGGATCCCCGGGACGACCGGGCACTCGTGGTTGAGGCGCGGATCGGCGAGGAGGTGGTAGCGGCTGCCGAGCGCCCCCGCCTTCGGGTCGGGGGGTCCGAACGCCACGAACCCGATGCGGCTGTTGACGAGTGCGCCGGCACACATGGCGCACGGCTCGAGCGTGACGACCAGCGCGCACCCGTCGAGTCGCCAGCTGCCGAGCGTCGCCGCCGCGTCCCGGAGGGCGAGCAGCTCCGCGTGAGCGGTCGGGTCCCCGGTGAGCTCGCGCTCGTTGTGGCGTCGCGCGATGACGGTCGCATCGTCGCGCCGGACCACCACCGCGCCGACCGGCACGTCGTCATGCGCGAGCGCGGCGCGTGCCTCGTCCAGCGCGACCTGCATCAACTCGTCGAGGGTGGTGGGATCCATCGGGGCGGGACGCTACCTCCGGGCTCGCCGGCGGCGTCAGTGCTCGCGGTCGTCGTCGATCGAGCGCAGCAGCGCGATGGCACTCGCCTCGTCGGGGTCCGGCTCACTCGTGTCGAGGAAGGCGTCGACGCACTCGACCGCGACGTCGGGAGCGAGCCGCTTGAGGCTGAGGGCGAGGACGTTCGCGTCGTTCCACAGCCGCGCCCCGCGCGCGGTCCAGGCATCGGATGCCTGCGCCGCCCGCACACCCCGCACCTTGTTCGCCGCGATCGCGGTCCCCGTGCCCGTCCAGCACATGAGCACCCCGAGGTCCGCCTCGCCGGATGCGACCAACTCGCCGACGCGCCGGGCCAACGACGGCCACGTGAGGCCGTCGACCACGGCGAGCGCACCGCGGGAGGCGAGCCGGGCCCGCACCGCGCGGACGGTCTCGCTGTCGTCGTCGGCGCCGAACGCGATCCGCCGGCCCGCCTCGGATCCGGTCATCTGTGGCTGGGTTCCCACTTGAACCGGCGCGCCGCGACGAACAGCGCGCCGACGCCCCACGCCGCGATGACCAGGAGGTGCGAGGCGATGAGGCCGGTGCCGCTCGTGTTCGGGTTGAAGGCGGCCTCGAGCAGCTTGTTGAAGTGGAGGACCGGGAACACCGAGGCGATTCGTCCGAGCGTCGAGCTCGCGTCGACCCGACCGAACGTGCCGGAGATGAACAGCAGCGGGAACACGATGAAGTTGATGATCGCGGGGGCGGCGTCCTCGTTGGGGACGAACGTGGACACCATCGAACCGATGGCGCCGAACGTGAACGCGCCGAGCGCGAGGTCCACGAACAGGCCGAGGTAGCGGCCGGGGAACGTCACGCCGTACACGACGATGCCGAGCACGGTCACGAGCAGGGTCAGGATCGTGCTGACGACGATCACGTTGCCACCGAGGCCGGCGAGGTAGATGCCCGGGGAGAGTGGCGTGCCGCGCACCCGCTTGAGCAGACCGTTGTCGCGCCGGATCGAGAGCGTGAACGCGAGGTTCGTGTACGACGCGCTGATGATGCCGAAGGCGACGATCGCCGGCACGTAGAACTGCGCGAACTTCACCGCCCCGCCGGGCAGCCGGACGGTGTCGTTGCCGTTGATCGCGATGAAGACGACCAGGAACACCAACGGGAAGGCGAACGTGAACGAAGCGCTCGCCGGGTTGCGCCAGAAGGTGCGCTGCTCCCAACCGACCTGGTGCAGAAAGGTGCGGGCAGGCTTCATGCGTCGTCGCCCACCAGCTCGAGGTACACGTCCTCGAGCGACGGCCGGGTCACGGTCATTCCGTCGAGGTCCACGCCGTGGTCGATGGCCCACCCGGTCAGGGCATGGAGCGCCTGGGTCGTCGCGTCCGTCTCGAGCGCTGCCGTCGCTCCGTCGCGATTCGCGGCGAGGGGAAGGTCCTCGAGTGGGCGGTCCTCGGGCCAGGGGATCCGGATGGTCGTGCGGGCTGACGCGCGCCCGCCGATGTCGTCCGGTTTCCCGGTCGCGAGAATCCTCCCGGCGGCGATCACGATGACGCGGTCGGCGAGCACCTGGGCCTCGTCCATGTAGTGCGTCGTGAGCAGGACGGTCTTGCCCAGGTCGCGGAGCCGGTGCACGAGCTCCCACGCCTGGCGGCGGGCGGAGGGATCGAACCCGGTCGTCGGCTCGTCGAGGAAGAGCAGGTCCGGGTCGCCGATGATCCCGAGGGCGACATCGAGGCGGCGCTGTTGGCCGCCCGAGAGCGTCTTGACTCGACTGGAGCTCTTGGCCTCGAGGCCGACGAGCTCGATCGCCTCGGCCGGCGCGCGGGGGTGCTCGTAGTACGCGGCGTGCATCCGCAGGACCTCTTCGACCGTGAGGTACGGGTCGATGGCGCACTCCTGGAGCACGATGCCGACGCGTTGGCGTAGCGCCACGCCGCCCGTCGCCGGATCCGCGCCGAGCACGCGGATCGTCCCGGAGTCGGGGGTGCGGTAGCCCTCGAGCATCTCGATGGCCGTGGTCTTGCCCGCGCCGTTCGGCCCGAGGACGGCGACGATCTCGCCCGAATGCACCGAGAACCCGATGCCGCGCACGGCGTGGACGTCGCCGTAGGACTTGTGGAGGTCGGTGACCTCGATGACGTCGCTCACGTTCCGAACGTTACGGGGCCGGCCCCGTCCCCCGACGGGAAGCCGGTGCTTGACAGGTGACCAAACAGTCACGTATTGTCGACGGCATGCAGGACGACGACCGGGTGTTCAGGGCGCTGGCCGATCCCACCCGGCGCTTCCTGCTCGACCTGCTCTTCGAGCAGGACGGCCGCACGTTGACCGATCTCGAGTCCGGACTCGAGATGACGCGCTTCGGCGTCATGAAGCACCTGCGGGTGCTCGAGGAGGCCGGTCTCGTGGTCACGAAGCGCTCCGGTCGGGAGAAGTTGCACTTCCTGAACCCCGTGCCGATCCGGCTCGTGCACGACCGCTGGATCGACAAGTACACCG
This sequence comes from uncultured Acidimicrobiia bacterium, assembly GCA_963801105.1. Taxonomy (GTDB): domain Bacteria; phylum Actinomycetota; class Acidimicrobiia; order IMCC26256; family JAENVU01; genus JAENVU01. The sequence goes on along the minus strand of CAWDDH010000003.1, from coordinate 859,600 downwards.
AGCGTCGGGTCTCCGCGCTCGCCGACCTCAAACAGAGCCTGGAGGCATCCGCATGAGTGACACGACGACTCGCACCGCGCAGATCTACCGCGTGTACATCAAGGCGACGCCCGAGGCCGTCTGGGAGGCGATCACCTCACCGGAGTGGACGGCGCGGTACGGCTACCCCGGCCACTCGGAGTACGACCTCCGTCCCGGCGGCGCGATGCGGGTGCTCATGCCCGCCGAGATGTGCGAGGCGATGCAGATCGACCCGCTCGGCGCCGACGGTGAAGTCGTCGAGATCGATCCGCCGCACCGGCTCGTGCAGACCTGGCGCTTCCACTTCATGCCCGACCAGGTGGCCGAGGGCTTTCACGAGCTCATCTGGGACGTCCACCCCGAGCAGGATGGCGTGACGCGCCTCACCGTGACCCACGACGTGACCGACGCGCCGATCACCGCCGCGATGATCGACGGCTCGGGCGACCTCGGCGAGGGTGGCGGCGGCTGGGCCTTCGTCCTGTCGGACCTCAAGACCCTGCTCGAGACCGGCGGCCCGCTCGCGGGCTGAGACCGCAGGACCGGCCGGCGCGTCCACGCCGCGACGGCGCGCCGGCCGGACCGCCTCGGCGCTCAGGCTCGGTCGGCCGGGCCGTCGAGACCCTCGGCGAGACGGTCGAACGCCTCGGCGATCAGCTCCTGCAGGGTGCGGCCGTCGTCGCCGGCGATCCAGACGTCGACCGCGGCGCGCATCGCGGCGGTGGACGCCGCGGCCACGAGCCGGAGTCGCAACGCCGAGCCCGGGTCCGTCGAGGGCTCGCGCCGCGCGAGCCGCGCGATCAGCTCCTGCTCCCATCCCTGCTGGCGTTCGAGGCCCTGGGTCGCGCAGCTCGGGATCTCCGCCATCACGCGGGCTTTGGCGAGCAGGGCCTCGCGCTCGTGCTCGTACACGTCGGTGAGCTCGAGCACGGCGTTGCGGACCGCCCGCAGCGCCGACTCCTCGGCCGGACGTGCCGCGAGCGCCTCGAGCAGCTGGTCGAGATGCGCCTCGCTGTCGGCGAAGAGCAGGTCCTCCTTGGAGGGGAAGTAGCGGAAGAAGGTGCGGGGCGCGACGTCGCACGCCTCGGCGATCTGCTCCACCGTCGTCTGGTCGAACCCGTTCCGGATAAAGAGTTCGAGCGCCGTGTCGATCAATGCCTGACGGGTCTTGGCCTTCTTGCGCTCCCGGAGCCCCCCGGGCATCTCGCCGGACATGGCCGGAGTATCACAGCCGGATGAAGATGGCGCAACGTGACGTCTGACATGTTGTAACAGTTGGCAGTCCATGACATTCTGCGACCGTCGGCAGTCCTCCGAACCCTCCGGGAGCCTCGACCCATGTCCCACCGTCTCTACCGCCTCGGTCGCTTCTCGGTGGAGCGCCGCCGGCTCGTGCTGGCGGTCTGGATCGTCGCCGTGGTCGCCATCGCCGGGATCGGCCGCGCCGCGGGCGGCGGGTTCCAGGAGAAGTTCTCGGTCCCCGGGACGGAGTCCCAGCGGGCGACCGACCTGCTGAAGCAGACCTTCCCCGCGCAGGCGGGCGGTGCCGCGCAGGTGGTGTTCCACGCGACCAGTGGCACGCTCGACGCGCCGGCCTACCGCGCCGCGATCACCGCGACGATGGCCCGGATCGCCGACCTGCCCCACGTCGTGTCGGCGCCCGATCCGCTCGCGGCGGGTGGCCGGGTCTCGGAGGACCGCACGATCGCGCTCGCCACGGTGCGCTACGACGAGCCGGCCTTCGATCTCGGCGCGTCGGCCTTCACCGCGTTGGCGGACGCCACCGCACCCGCGCACCACGCGGGCGTGCAGGTGGAGTTCGGTGGTGAGGTGGCGACCGCCGCGAGCCGGCCCGAGTTGGGCAGCTCCGAGATCATCGGGATCATCGCGGCGATGCTCATCCTCCTGCTCGCGTTCGGCTCGGTCATCGCGATGGGCCTCCCCATCGGGGTGGCACTCTTCGGCCTCGCCACCGGCATGGCGACGATCACGTTGATCTCGGCGTTCGTGTCCATCCCGTCGTCGGCCTCGACGATCGCCACGATGGTCGGCCTCGGCGTGGGCATCGATTACGCGCTGTTCATCATCACGCGCCATCGTGCCGGGTTGCACCGCGGTCTCACGGTCGCGGACGCGGCCGGGCGCGCGATCGCCACCGCGGGACAGGCGGTGATCATCGCGGGCGGGACCGTCGTGATCGCGATCTGCGGGCTCGCCGTCGCGGGCATCCCGACGGTCACGTTCATGGGTGTCGGCGCCGCGGTCGTCGTCGCGGTGATGGTCGTCGCCGCGGTCACGCTGCTCCCCGCGCTGATCGGGTTCGCCGGACACACCATCGACCGCTTCGGGATCCCCGGGACGAAGCCGAAGGTCGAGGCCGGCGCGCGCGACTCGCAGGGCCGCTACCACGGCTGGGCCCGCTGGAGCCACCACGTCGCCCGCCACCCGGTGCTCTACCTGGTGTCGAGCCTGGTGATCGTGCTCACGCTCGCCGCCCCGATGTTGAGCCTGCGGCTGGGCCAGACGGACAACTCCCAGAAGCCGACGAGCTCGACCCTCCGGCGGAGCTTCGACCTGCTCGCCGAGGGGTTCGGGCCCGGCTTCAACGGTCCGCTGCTCGTCGCGGTGGAGCTGCCCGGCGGGGACACGGCGGTGCTTCCGAAGCTCGCGATCGCGATGGCGGCCGACCCGGACGTCGCGGCGGTGGGACCGGCGGTTCCGGCCCCGTCGAGGCGGACCGCGGTCATCCAGGTCGAGCCGCGCAGCGCACCGCAGGCGGCTTCGACCGAAGAGCTCGTCCACCGGCTCCGTACCGACGTGGTGCCGGCCGCGCTCGCCGGCACCGACGCGCACGCCTACATCGGCGGCGCGACTGCGACCTTCGTCGACCTGAGTGAACGCGTCGGGAGCCGGTTGCCCTGGTTCATCGGCGCCGTGATCGCGGTGTCGTTCCTCCTGTTGATGGTCGTCTTCCGCTCGATCCTCGTCCCGTTGAAGGCCGCGGTGATGAACCTGGTCTCGATCGGCGCGGCCTACGGCGTGATCGTCGCGGTGTTCCAGTGGGGTTGGGCGTCGAGTCTGTTCGGCGTCCACGGATCGCTGCCGATCGTCAGCTTCATCCCGATGTTCATGTTCGCGGTGCTCTTCGGGCTGTCGATGGACTACGAGGTGTTCCTGCTCTCGAGGATTCGTGAGGAGTACCTCGCGACGCGCGACAACACCGAGTCCGTCGTCGTCGGCATCACCACGACCGCGCGGGTCATCACGTCGGCCGCGCTGATCATGATCGCCGTCTTCCTGAGCTTCGGCCTCGGCGACGACCCCACCGTCAAGATGGTCGGGCTCGGGCTCGCGACCGCGGTGTTCATCGACGCGACGCTCGTGCGCATGGTGCTCGTACCCTCCACGATGCGTCTCCTCGGCGACGCCAACTGGTGGCTCCCGAAGTGGCTCGACCGGCTGATTCCGGATCTCGACATCGAGGGCGAGGCCGGGCTCCCACCCGAGGAGTACGAGGACGGCCACCCGCACGAGCCGCGCCCGGAGCTCCAGCCGGCCTGACCCGGGTCCGGCGCCGGCCCGGCGTGGTGGTCGCCGATGCGGATCGCATTTCGCATATCTGATAGATACATCAGATATGCGAGCTCGAGGTGTCGCCGAACGGGGACCGGATGGCGGCGGGAGACCCGATGCCCGGTGAGGGGGCCCGGTCGGGCGATCTCAGCCGGCCGCTGAGCGAGATCAAGGCCGAGCTCTTCAAGGCGCTCGGTCACCCCGCGCGGGTCCGCGCGCTCGAGGTGCTCGCCGAGGGGGAGCTGAGCGTCGGCGAGCTGCAGCCGGTCGTGGGGATCGAGGCGTCCCACCTCTCCCAGCAGCTGGGTGTCCTGCGGCGGGCCGGCCTGGTCACCACGCGCAAGGAAGGTGCATCGGTGATCTACGCGCTGCGCGATCCGCTGGTCGCCGAGTTGCTCGCGGCGGCGAAGCGACTGCTGCTGGCGATGCTCTCGGAGACGCAGGGTCTGCTCGACGGATTGAGCGCCGAAGTGGAGGACCGGTGACGGCGTCGTCGCCTGCCGCTCGTGAGGGATTCACGCGTGCGCGCGGTGCCATGGGCGCGTTCCTCCCGCGTCGGGCGGACTACGCGGGGCTTCGGCGCTCGTGGCGTTCCGATGTGATCGCCGGTCTGACGGTCGGCGTCGTCGCGCTCCCGCTCGCGCTCGCGTTCGGCATCACGACCGGTCTCGGCGCGGCCGCGGGGCTGACGACCGCGATCGTCGCGGGGATCGTCGCCGCCATCTTCGGCGGATCCAACGTGCAGGTCTCCGGTCCCACCGGCGCGATGACGGTGGTACTCGTGCCGCTCGTCGCCCGGTACGGGGCGGACGCCGTCGTCGGGGTCGGGGTGTTGGCCGGACTCTTCGTCGTCGTCGCCGGGCTGGCGCGCCTCGGCCGGCTCGTCGCGTACATGCCGTGGCCGGTCATCGAGGGCTTCACGCTCGGAATCGCGGTGATCATCTTCCTGCAGCAGGTGCCGCCGGCGCTCGGCGTGCCGAAGCCGGATGGTGAGAACACGGCGGCGGTCGCGTTCCGGGCGGTCGGCGCGGTCTTCGGCTCCGGGTCGGTGGCGACGCTCGCGCTCGTCGGCATCGTGGTGCTGGTCATGACGGTGGTGCCGCGCCTGCACCCGGGCGTGCCGGCGTCACTGCTCGCGGTGGCGATCGCGACGGTGGTGGCGCTCGTGGCGGGATGGTCGGTCGCGACGATCGGCGCGCTGCCCTCGTCGGTGCCGACGCCGCAGCTCGGCGCGCTGCACGTCGGCGACCTCGGGCGGTTCGTGGGGCCGGCCTTCGCGGTGGCGCTGCTCGCCTCGATCGAGAGCCTCCTGTCGGCCAGGGTCGCCGACGGGATGAGCGACGGCCCGCGTCACGACCCGAACCGGGAGCTCGTCGGCCAGGGGCTGGCGAACATCGCTGCGCCGATCTTCGGCGGGATGCCCGCGACCGGCGCGATCGCCCGGACCGCGGTGAACGTGCGGGCCGGAGCGCGGACCCGCGTCTCCGCGGTCGTGCACTCCGTCGCCCTGCTCCTGATCGTGCTGCTCGGCTCGAGCCTCGTCGCGGAGATCCCGCTCGCCGCGTTGGCCGGTGTCCTGATGGTGACCGCGGTGCGGATGGTCGAGGTCCACAACATCCGGTCCATCCTGCGGTCGACGCGTTCCGACGCGTTCGTGCTCGCGCTGACCGCTTTCGCGACCGTCGCGTTCGATCTCATCGTCGCGGTCGAGATCGGCGTCGCCACCGCGGTCGTGCTGGCGGTCACCAAGATCGCCCGGTCGGCGAGCTTCACCGAGACGCCGGTGCTGGCCGAGGTCGACGACGAGGCGGAGCACCGGCTCCTGCGTGAGCACATCGTCGCCTACCGGATCGACGGCGCCCTCTTCTTCGGCGCCGCGCAGCGCTTCCTGACGGATCTGGCCCGGGTGGCCGACGTCCGCGTGGTGATCCTGCGCCTGCCGGATCTCCAGGTCCTCGACGCCACCGGCGCCCATGCGCTCGGCGAGCTGGTGGACGATCTCGAGCACCGCGGGATCACCGTGCTCCTCAAGGGTCCGAGGCCCGAGCACGAGCGCCTGCTCCGGGCGGTCGGGGCGCTGGACCACCTGACCAGCGAGCACCACGTCTTCACCAGTCTCGACGACGCGATCGTGCACGCCCGGCTCCATGCGGGTGGCGCCGGGCACGATCCCGTCGACGAGGACCGGGAAGCGGCCTGAGGAGCGATCCCGGCCCGAGCGGTTCCTTCGCCGGACTTGTGGGCTCACCTTCTGACCCTTCGGACGCGCTGACGATGCGAACCGCAGTCGGTGGAACTCACTCGGCGCCCCCGATCCGGCGTTCGGCGGCGTTCAGCTCTCGTGACGGAGGGAGACTCGACCGCCAGGCGATACCGCGGCGGCGCGTGACCCGCTCGACGCGTGTCCCATCAACCATACGAACGGGGTGCACAGCACTGCGACGGCACCGGCAGTCACGAGAATCGCGGTGATCACGTCGTCGAGACCGGCTCCTGGTCCCTGTTGGACCGCGGAGTTCGCCACGGCCGACGATACGGCAACCCCGACACCGCCGGCGGCGACGAGCACCGTCATCACGACTCCTGACGCGGCACCGGCCTGCTCGGGAGCGACGATGGACTGCGTCACGACGCTTGCGAACGAGAACGTCAGACCGAGCCCGAAGCCACCGAACACCGAGAGCACGAAGAACGCGACCGAGTGATCGACGGTCGTTCCCATCCCGATCGCGCCGACACCACCCACGAGCAGCGTCGAGACCATCACCGCCCAGGACGGGAACCGTTCGAGACGTCCCGACAACTGCGATGCGATTGCCACGCCGGACGAGAAGGCGAGGAACGCCACTCCGGCTTCGAGTGGAGAGAAGCCGCGCTCGGTCTGCAGGTAGATCATCGAGAGGAAGATGGACACGACGATCGCCGTGTTCCCGATGGTGCCCGCAACCACCATGACCGTGAACTCGCGGGTCCTGAACAGCTTGAGGTCGACCAGCGGGTCGTCGACGCGGCATCTCGAGGGCAATGAAGCCGACGAACAGGACGATCGCCAGTCCGATCAGCCCGAGCGTCGACGGTGACGACCACCCCCAGTCAGGCCCCTGGTCCACACCGAAGGTGAACAGCCCGATCGACGACACGATCAGCGCCAGGCCTGCCCAGTCGACGCGTTGGACGGTCGCGTCTCGGCTGTCCTCCACCGACGTCATGACGAGCACGATGATCGCCACGCAGACGGGGACGTTGATCCACAGGACCCACCGCCAGCTGATCAGCTCGGTGAAGAAGCCGCCGGCCACCGGGCCGAGAGCCTCGCCCAGCGCCGAGATGCCGAAGACCACACCGACGGCTCGCTGCACGAGCTCAGAGGAGAACGCGTTGGTCACCACCGCGATCGAGACCGTGAACAGGATCGCGCCGCCCACCCCCTGAACGATGCGCATGACGATCACGACCGTCGCGTTCGATGCGGCGCCACCGGCCAGCGACGCCAGGCCGAACACCGTGGCACCGATGACCAGCCACCGCCTGCGACCGAAGATGTCGGCGAGACGACCGCCGGCGACGAAGAAACTCGCGAGGCTCAACATGTAGCCGCTGATCACCCACTGCAGCGCGTTGATCGACGTGTGCAGATCGCTCGACATCGCAGGCAGCGCCGCCTGCATCGAGAAGAAGTCGAGCTGGATCGCGAACAGCCCCGCACTCGCGGCCAGCAGCACCCGCCGCAGGCGCGGATCGCGCGTGAGGGACATCCCGGCGAACGTACACGCCGATCAGCCGAACCGGTAGCGGCTCAGTTTGAACCTGGTGTGCAGGTCCGCCAGTAGCTGGCGACTCCACCCGTCCTGCCCGCAACGTCGTCGCAGCCGCGAAGGGCAACTCGGGGTGATCGGCGTGCTGGCCTCGGGCGTCAAACTTCATCGTCGCGACCAGGCACGAGGTGGCCGTCTGGCATCGATAACGACGGAGCGGAGGGAGTGGGATTCGAACCCACGGTGAGTTTCCCCACACACGCTTTCCAAGCGTGCCGATTCGGCCGCTCTCGCACCCCTCCCGGCGTTCCGGGGAACGTCGAAGGCGTGATGGTACTTGGGGCGCCCCTGCTACCCTGCGGCCGCGGACCGTGCTAGGTGGGGAGTCCGTGGTGCCCTGTACCCCAAATCCACGTATGGGGGGCTGAATCCCCACCCGAGGCTCGAGCCGGAGTAGGGAAGGCGACTCGCACGCAGCGTCGAGGGCCGGGTCCTGCGCAACGAGATCTCGTGAACCGAGTCAGGTCCGGAAGGAAGCAGCTCTCAGCGGGCCCTCTCGTGTGCCGTAGGGTCGCCTGGTCTGAGCCGGCGACGAGACCCGCGCCCTGCTGCGTCGGGTCGACGGTGGGTGCACGGTCCGCATGATCTCCGCGTGGCCCGCCGCGCGCCTGCAGCGGTCCGGCGATCCGCCGCCGTTACGCTCGGTCGGATGGCGGAGGAGGGGACGCCCGCGCGGTCCGGACCGGTCCTGGGCGCCGCGCCGAGGACCGCTCCGCCGATCCGGCCGCTCCTCCTCGTGGTCGGGGTCCTGCTCGTCGTCAGCATCCTGAGCTTCCCCTCCGGCGGCGCGCCGGCCCGGCTGCGGACCGCGGTGCTCACCCCCGACATCGCCGACGGGTACCGCATCCGGGAGCGATCCGGCGCGGTCACCGTGAGCGCGCCGACCCAGAACGTCGGGACGAACCTGCGGATGCTCTTCTGGTCCTCCGACGCCCCGTCCGGCACCGACGGCACGTCGTGCTCCACCTGGGCGGCGGCGACGAGCGACCTCGTGCAGCAGGGCGCGGCGCTGCGGATCACCGACACCGCCGGTCGGGTGCGGGCGGTCACGGTCACGAAGAACGTGGCGCTCGACGCCTTCTGGGTGTTCAACGTGCACATCTGGGATTCCGCGTCGGGAGTGCTGCACCCCGTCGGGAGCGTCGACCTGGCCCAGACCTTCGCCGTACCCGGAGACCCCGAGCGCCCGCGCCCGTTGCCCTGGCGGCTGTGTGCCCGGACGGAGGGGTCGAACGTCCGGCTCAAGGTCTGGCTGCGCTCCGAGCCCGAGCCGGCCTGGGACGATCCGGCCCACGGGGGAGTCGTGCCGCTCCCGCCCGACGCTCCGACCTCCGGGGTGTCCGGCTGGTACGTGGGCCACGTCCACCCGGGCATGCGCGCCACCTTCACCGAGCTCGCCGACCGTGCCGTCCCCGCAGCGGGGGATCCGGGCCGGTCCGCTCGATAGGGTCGGGTCCGATGTCGTTCCAGGCGCTCTACCGCAAGTACCGACCCCAACGCTTCGGCGAGCTGGTCGGCCAGGACCACATCACCACGGCGCTGCGGACGGCGGTGCGCGAGGACCGGGTCGGGCACGCCTATCTCTTCTCCGGCCCGCGTGGGAACGGGAAGACCACCACGGCGCGCATCCTCGCGAAGGCGCTGAACTGCCTGGAGCTCGGTCCCGACGGTGAGCCGTGCGGCCAGTGCGAGAACTGCGTCGCGATCGCGGCCGGCACCTTCCCGGACCTGATCGAGATGGACGCCGCGTCCAACCGCGGCGTCGACGACGCCCGGGACCTCGTGCAGCGGATCAACCTCGGTCTCGGAGCGTCGTCGAGGCGCAAGGTGTACCTCCTCGACGAGGTGCACATGCTCACCAAGGACGCGTCGAACACCCTGCTGAAGACGCTCGAGGAGCCGCCCGCGCACGTGGTGTTCGTGCTCGCGACGACCGAGCCCGAGCGGGTGCTCCCGACGATCCGGTCGCGGACCCAGCACTTCGAGTTCCGCTACCTCACCGTCGATGAGCTCTCCGGCCTGCTCGCGTCGGTGCTCGACGACGAGCGCGTGGAGTCCGAGGCGGACGCGCTCGCGATGATCGCCCGGGCGGCGGGCGGCTCGGCGCGCGACGCCGAGTCGCTGCTCGACCTCGTCCTCGCGAACGGCGGGCCGATCACGGTGGCCGCAGTCGAGACCGCGCTCGGCGGCGCCCCGTTCGAGCTGCGGATGGCCATCCTCGACTCGATCGCCGCGTCGGACGTCGCCGGGGTGCTCACCGGAGTGGCCGCCCTGCTCGACGAGGCGCACGACCCGCGTCGGATCGCGGAAGGCCTCCTCGCCGCGCTGCGCGACGCGTTCGTCACGGTCGCGAGCGCCGGCCGCGTCGAGGTCGACGAGCCCGAGGAGACACGGGAGCGGCTGCGGACCGTCGGCGAAGCCATGGGCAACGCCGCGCTGGTGCGCTCGCTCGAGACGCTCGGCCAGGCGATCGTCGACATGCGCACCACCGACGCCGCGGATCCCCGGCTCGTGCTCGAGATCGCGCTCGTGCGCCTCGCGCGCCGCGAGAGTGCGGGCGCGCTCGCGAGCCTGTCCGATCGTCTCGACCGGCTCGAGGCGCGTCTCGCCGACGGCGGCGCGCCGGTGCCGGCAGCGCCCGAGCGTCCGGCCCCCGCCCGGCGCGGCCCGGCCAAGGCCGCGCGCGAATCCGCACCCGCAACGGAGCCCGCCCCCGACGTCGTACCACCGGCGGAACCGGCGTCGACCGCGGCCACTCCCGAGCGCAACGGCCCGCCCCCGCGCTCGGTGCGCTCCGGCGCCAGGCGGGCACGCGCGCGGTCGACGCGCCGCCCGAGGTCGCGCCGGTTCCGCCTGGGCCCGCGTCACCCGTGGCCGATCCGTCCACGACCTTCGACCTCGATGACGTGATCGTGGCGTGGGCGGCGGTGCTCGACGTGCTCCCCCGGTCGCTGCGCGCCTCGGTGCAGGAGGCCCAACCGGTCGCGGTGGAGGGCAACGTCGTGGTGTTCGGCGTCGCCCGGACCCACATCGACGCGGTGCGCCCGAAGTTCCAGAAGAACGCGGACGCGATCCGCGACGTCTTCATCGCCGAGCTCGGATCCCCACCCCGCTTCAAGTTCACGCCGCACGAGTGGGGCGAGGGCGAGGGCCCGCCGCACCGTCTCCGAGCGGTTCCCGATCCCGAGCCCCCGACCCCCCGAGGACGAGCCCATCGACCTCGTGGACCCGGAGGAGCTGGTGGACGCGCCGGCGGACGCAGGGGTGGCGGTAGATTCGTTGTCCCGCCTGGCCGACACGTTCGGCGCGACGGTCGTCGAAGAGCAGCCCAAGTCCTAGGGAGTCCCGTGGCGAAGTCGAAGCCGCCGATGAACAACATGATGCGGCAGGTCCAGCAGATGCAGGAGCAGATGCTCGCCGCGCAGGCCGCGCTCGCGGACACGACGGTCGAGGGCAGCGCCGGTGGCGGGATGGTGACCGCGACCGTGACGGGCACGGGTGAGCTCGTGTCGATCACGCTCGCACCCGAGGTCGTGGACCCGGACGACATCGAGATGCTGCAGGATCTCGTGGTCGCCGCGGTCGCCGAGGCGACGCCGCGCATCGCAGGCCATCCAGTCCGAGCAGATGGGCGACGTGACCGGCGGCATCGACCTGAGTGCCTTCGGTCTCGGCTGATCACGCGTGCCCTCCCTGTACGAGGGGCCGGTCCAGCGGCTCATCGACGAACTCGGCCGGTTGCCCGGCATCGGGCCGAAGTCCGCACAACGCATCGCCTTCCACATCCTGCGCATCGCGCCCGAGGACGCCCGCCGGCTCGCGGCGTCGATCGTCGAGGTCAAGGAGAGGATCTCCTGGTGCCGGCGCTGCTTCAACATCGCCGAGGGCGAGCTGTGCCAGTTCTGCCTGGACGAGCGCCGTGACCGGACCGTCATCTGCGTCGTCGAGGAACCGCGCGACATCGTCGCGGTGGAGCGGACGCAGGAGTTCCGCGGCTCGTACCACGTGCTCCAGGGCACCATCAGCCCGATCGAGGGCATCGGGCCCGAACAGCTCCGCATCGGCGAGCTGCTGAGACGCGTCCGCGACGACGCCGTCGTCGAGGTGATCCTCGCGACGAACCCGAACACCGACGGCGAGGTCACCGCCATGTACCTGGCCCGCGCGCTCGCCGACGTCGACGTGCGCGTCACGCGCATCGCGAGCGGGCTCCCTGTCGGCGGCGACCTCGAGTACGCCGACGAGATCACCCTCGGCCGCGCCCTCGAAGGCCGCCGCGCCGTCGACGCCTGACTCGTCCCCCTCCCCCGCAATGCGCGCGCAAGACGGGCGGTGGGTCGAGTCCTGCGCGTCGATTGGTTCGTGATCGGGGTCGGTGGGGCGCTCAGGCGTCGACGAGGGCGTGGCGGACGATCGCGCCGACCTGCTCGTGCTCGGTGAGGAAGCCGTCGTGACCGTCGAGTGAGTCGATGACGGTCACGCCCGCCGCGCCGGGGATGAGCGTGGCCAGCTCCTCCTGGAGCCGGAGCGGGTAGAGCCGGTCCGACGAGATGCCGGCCACGGTGACCTCGGCGCGGATGCGGGCGAGCGCGGCGGCGACCCCACCCCGGCCGCGGCCGACGTCGTGGTGCTTCATGGCCTGGGACAGCGTGATGTAGCTGTTGGCGTCGAAGCGCTGGGCGAGCTTCACGCCGTGGTACTCGAGGTAGGACTCGATGGCGTAGCGGCCGCCCTCGAGCGGTTGCTCGTCACCCTGGTGGCCGCGGCCGAACCGTTGGTCGAACTCGATCTCGGAGCGGTACGAGACCTGCCCGATTCCGCGTGCGATCGACATGCCGCGCCATGGACCGTCGCCCGGCTCGGCGTCGTAGTAGTCGCCCCCGCGGAACGCCGGGTCGGCGCGGATCGTCCGCACCTGGAGCGAGCAGAGCGCGATCTCCTCGGCCGTCGCCTGCGCCCCGCAGGCGATGATCACCGCGCGCGGCACACGGTCGGGGAAGGCCACCGCCCACTCGAGCGCACGCTGGCCCCCCATCGAGCCACCGACGACGGCGGCCCAACGCTCGATGCCCAGGCTCGTGGCGAGGGCCGACTCGATCACCACCTGATCACGGATGGTGACGACCGGAAAGTGTGAGCCGTAGGGCGCGCCGGTCCCGGGATCGAGCGATGCGGGCCCGGTGGTTCCCTGGCAGCCGCCGAGCACGTTCGGGCACACGACGAAGAAGCGGTCGGTGTCGATCGCCTTGCCGGGGCCGACGACGGTGTCCCACCACCCGGCCTGGTCATGACCCGGACCGGCCGGTCCGGCCGCGTGGGCGTCCCCGGTCAGCGTGTGGAGCACGAGGAGCGCGTTCGACCGCGCGGCGTTCAGCTCGCCCCACGTCTCGTAGGCCACGGTCACGTGCGTCAGCCGACCGCCCGTCTCGAGCACGTGCGGCCGCGCGTCGAACAGGGTGGCGAACCGACGCCGCCCGGGTGGATCACCCGCGCGCCACGCCCCGGTGACGGGGATCACTCCGGACCGTGGGCGACGGGCGGTCGGGGGTCAGGCACCCTTCGCGGCGCGGAAGCCCGCCTCGAGATCGGCCGTGATGTCGTCGAGCGACTCGATGCCCACGGAGAGCCGGACGAGGTCCGGCGTCACCCCGGCCGCGGCCTGCTCGGCCTCGGTCAGCTGCTGGTGGGTCGTGCTGGCGGGGTGGATCGCGAGGCTCCGGACGTCGCCGACGTTCGCGAGGTGGCTGAACAGCTCGAGGCTGTTGATGAACTTCTGCCCGGCCTCCATCCCGCCCTTGATACCGAACGCGAGGATCGCGCCCTGGCCGCGCGGCAGGTACTGCTGGGCGCGGGCGTGCCACGGACTCGACGCCAGGCCCGGGTACTTGACCCACTCGACCTCGTCACGCGATTCGAGCCACTGAGCGACGGCGAGCGCGTTCTGCGAGTGGCGCTCCATCCGCAGGCTGAGCGTCTCGAGGCCCTGGATCATGAGGAACGCGTTGAACGGCGAGATGGCTGCGCCGAGGTCGCGCATGTAGGTGAGGCGCGCCTTGAGGATGTAGCGCGCCGGCCAGAGCGCGTCGGGGAGCTGGGAGAACGCGAGCCCGTGGTAGCTCGGGTCGGGCTCGGTGAAGTTCGCGAACCGTCCGCTGCCCTCGTAGTCGAACGCGCCGCCGTCGATGATCACACCGCCGATCGACGTGCCGTGGCCACCGATGAACTTCGTGGCCGAGTGCGTGATGATGTCGGCGCCGTAGGTCAGCGGCTGGCAGAGGTACGGCGACGCGAGCGTGTTGTCGATCACGAGCGGGATCCCCGCAGCGTGCGCGATGTCGGAGATGCCCTCGAAATCGAGGATGTCGCCCTTCGGGTTGCCGATCGACTCGCCGTAGAACGCCCTCGTGTTCGGGCGGATCGCGGCCTTCCATGCGTCGAGGTCGTCAGGGTCGTCGATGAAGCTGACCTCGACGCCCAGCTTCGGGAACGTGTAGTGCAGCTGGTTGTAGGTCCCGCCGTAGAGCGACGAGCTGGCGACGATGTGGCCGCCGTTCTCGGCGAGGTTCAGCAGCGCGATCGTCTGTGCGGCCTGCCCGCTCGCCGTCGCGAGGGCTCCGATGCCGCCCTCGAGCGCCGCCAACCGGTCCTCGAAGACCGCCTGGGTCGGGTTCATGATGCGTGTGTAGATGTTGCCCAGCTCAGCGAGCCCGAAGAGGTTGGCCGCGTGCTCGGTGTCACGGAAGACGAACGACGTCGTCTGGTAGATCGGCACCGCCCGGGCGCCGGTCGCCGGGTCGGGCTCGGCCCCGGCGTGGACCTGTCGGGTCTCGAATCCCCAATCGCTCATGGTCGGCTCCTCGCGTCGGACGTGGGTCGCGGCACGCTACGAGCGCAATGTCGACCGGTCAACTCGGGTTTTGCCGGAGACGGTCGGCGTCGCCGCGCTCGTTGACCGGGGCTTGAGCGGTCGCAGAGACCGTTCCCCTACGGTGTCGGCAGTCGCGCGGACGGGGCGCGGAACGTGGGAGCGTGAGATGGGCCAGTACCCAGCGGGATGGCACCCGGATCCGACGGGGCGATTCGAACACCGCTACTGGGACGGGACGACCTGGACCGACAACGTGTCCGTGGCCGGCCAGATGCATCACGATCCCGTCGTCACCCTGCCGGAACCCGCGGCGGTGGTCGCGCCCGACCCCGAACCCGAGCCTGTCCCGCCCGAACCCGAACCGGTCGCTCCTCCGGATCTCGCGCCTGTCCCGGGAACGCTCGACGACGTGCCGCCGCCGGTGGCACCCCAGACCGTCCCGGCGTCGCACGACTTCTTCGCCGAGGGCCCGAGCGCACGGGCACCGGGGGAGACGCCCACCCAGCCGGTTCCCTCCGCGAACTCCGAGCCGCCCGGCCCCGGTTGGTGGCTGGCTTCGGACGGCAACTGGTACCCGCCGGACCCGGATCCGACGTCGGCGCTCCCGCTTCCGGTGCCCGCGGCGGGCGGTGGCTCGGACTTGTCGCGACGCACGCCGATGCTGATCGGTGCGGCGGCGGCCGTCGTGGCCGTCGCGGTTGTGCTGTTTCTCGTGCTCCGGGGTGGTGACGGCTCGTCGTCCTCGCCGTCGTCGGCCTCTGACACCCCGGCGGTCCGGACGCCAGACACCAGCAGCAACAGCGTGGATTCGAGCGCGACGGTCGGCGCGGAGTTCACCATGACGACGCCCGACGAGGTCGGTGTGAAACTGGACAAGCTCAAGGACGCCTCCCTCGCCGGGGTCGGCTACACCCTGACGGTGGAACGGGCCGGGCTCGCCGACCACGTCGACAACGTCGGATACAACGCCAGGTTCGGTACCCCCGTCACCGGCTTCACCAACCGGACCCGTCTGGCGCCGCCGAAGGGAAAGCGGTTCGTGGTCGTCCGGTACGACCTCGAGACGCAGAACACCTACGGGTCGAGTGCTCCTTCCGTGTCGGTCGAGGTGGATGACGTCAAGTACAGCGTCGACCTGGCCACCGGCGTGAACACACTGGTCGCCACCGTCGACAAGGGCGCCAAGGACATCGGGCTCGCAGTGCAGGAGCCGGAGGACAGCCAGGTGGTCTCGGTGCGGACCGGTAAGCGGGCAGGCGGGTACCCCGCGGTCCTGTACCGGTCCGGACGGCGCATCGCGGTCAACGACACCGCGTCGCTGCCCTACGTCATGACCGGGCCGCAGAAGTCCTACGGCCTGACCTGCGGCGGCGCGGGGCGCCTCGACGTGGTGCTGGGCGATGCCGAGCTCGTGTGGTCGCAGCGGGATTCGAAGATCCTGCAGAACGTCCAGCTCTCGGGGGCCCTCGCACCGCCGTCGAAGGGCTCAAGCGCCTGGCTGGTCGTCAAGATCAACGACTTCAATGCCCAGAGCCCGAGGTACTGCGGCAAGAACCCGAAGATCCCGCCGGAGCGCGTGGCGCTCGTCCTGCCCGACGGATCACAGGTCACCGCCGCGCTCGCCACGACCCAGTACGTCGCGTTCATGGTCCCCGCGGACATGACCTCGGCGCAGTTCGAGCTGCGACCCGGCGACAACATCCTGGACGAACAGAGTCCTGGCCACATCTTCAACTTCGGCGGCGCGGTCGCCCAGGTACCGATCACGTTCTCGAGCTCGGCGGGCAGCGCGACGACGACCACCACCGCGCCCTAAGAGGCCATGGCCACGCGACGCCGGAGTTCGCTGCTGGTGACCCTGGGAGTGGTCGTCTGCGCCGCGATCGTGGGTTCCGCGGTGTCGTGGATCTGGTTCGCGCCCACCAAGGCGGCTGCTGCGGTCGTGCTCGAGCCGGTCGGAGACCTGGGCCCCGATCCGTTCGCCCGGGCCGTGCACATCACGGAGGTGGCCGATTTCCCGAGCACCATCAAGGCGGTGCCGGCCCCTCTCGACGCGGCAACCGGGGTGCGGACCGTCGACGGCACGACGCCTCAGCTCTACGGCGGTCTCCCGACGGATGTGGTCTGTGACGTCGACGCCCTCGGCAGGGCTCTCGCCGGCGATCCCTCGAAGGCGGCCGCGTGGGCGTCGGTGACGGGAACCGACGTGGGTTCGATCCCGAAGACCCTGGGGGAATGGACACCGGCGCTGCTGACCGCCGATACCTGGGTGACGACCCATGGGTACGCGGACGGGACGGCGGTGCCGGCTCAGACGGTGCTGCAACGGGGGACCGCCGTCCTCATCGACGCGCAAGGGGTTCCCCGCGTCAAGTGCGCCAGCGGCAGTCCGTTGCTGGCGCCGCGCCTCGGTGCGGGTGTGACCGTGGTCCAGCCGGACGAGGGTGCTTGGCAGGGCTTCCGGCCGGACGGAATCACGAACATCGAGCCGGGCCGAACCGTCGAGGAGTTCGTGGTCGTCGACCTCGAGACCGGCCGGCCCTATGACCAGGCCGTGGGTGGCTCGCTTGATGCTGGCGGCCTGACGCTCGCGACCGACGGTCTGGGCACCGTGTCCTTCGGGGCGGACCGGGCGTCGGTGGTCCGCAGTCTCGAGCAGGCATTCGGCCGTTCGGACCGGGAGGTCGCGAAGACGTATGGACCGGGATGCCGCACGGACACGCTGTGGTGGGGAGCCGAGGACGTCGACGGCGATTCACTCGTCGTCGAGTTCGACGACACCACTGGTCGATTCTTGAGGTACGTGCATACGAACTCAGGGCCGGACCCCACACCGCGTTACGGAGTCGCGACCCCGGAGGGCCTCGCCGCCGGTGCTCCGCTCGCGACCGTGACGCGGATCTATCCCGAGGCGGTCCGACGGACGACCTCGGTGGGCCAGACCCGGTTCGTGACTTCCGACGGATACGTCTTCACCGCGGCGCTCGACCCCGGGAACTCGGAGCCCTACATCGAGAGCGTCGCCGCTGGTTCCGTACCGTGCGCGCCCGCGTCGGGCTGATCGGCGATCGGGGTCGACCGAGACCTCCCCTCGATCTGCGCTGGAAGGGCAGATGGCGCCGGCGGCCTCACCCGATCGGTCTCCACGTGCTCTGCGCCCGGTCGTACTGGAGCCATTGGCGGCTCGCGTCGTCCCAGACGATGTACGTCCCGCGTGCCGGATCCCACCGGGGCTGGCGCGGATCCGATGGCGTGACGACGGGTGCCGGGGCGGCGCCGGCCGGCGTGGACGGTGGCGGTGCGCCGACGGTGGGGGGCGGTGGTGTCGCGGGCCCGGGTGGCGGTGCGCCGACGGTGGGGGGCGGTGGTGTCGCGGGCCCGGGTGGCGGTGCGCCGACGGTGGGTCCGGCACCGGGGATCTGCCGGCCGGCCCAGGCCTTCTCGACCACGAACGTCTTGGCCGACAGGTCGCCGACGCGTTGATGCCGCCGGGAGGAGACCATGACGATGCCGCCGACGATGGGTATGAGGAGGATGTAGTCGACGATGCTGCCCAGCATCCGGAGGAACCCACCGCCGATGCCCGGAACCTCCCCACGGCTGCGGAGGGTTCGCAGCCCGAGCATTGCCTTGCCCGGGGTGGCGCCGGTGAGACCCTCGAGCACGACGGTCATCAGCACGATCAGTGCGAGAGCGATGAGGCCGGCCGTGTCGAGGTACACGAGTCGGTTCTCACCGTTCGGGTGGTCGACCCAGACCATTCGGGCCCGGCTCGTGGAGCCAGGGCTCTGGAGGGTGCCGAAGCAACCTTGCCCGTTCGACTGGTCCGTGTAGGTCCTCGGGTTCGTACGTTGAAGGTATCGGCAGATGTCACTGGACCCGTACTTCGCCTGCGCTTCGGCGGCTCCGATGGTCTTGATCCCGCCCAGCGCCACGAGCAGCGCGAAGCTCACGACGGCCAGGATGGCGACGTCGATGAACCAGGCTCCGATGCGTCGCCCGACCACATCGGTCGGGTCGGACGCGACCCGCTGCAACGGCGGCGCCGGTGTCACGCGGTGCGCGTCCGTCGGTCGTCCTTCCACAGGACCACGAGCGGCCAGATCGCAACGAACGGTGCGAGGAAGGTCAGGAGGAACCCGGTACCCGGCTGGACCTCACCGACGCCGAAGGTGGCGCGGATGGTCGCCCAGTCGAGGGAGGCGGACAGCAGCGTCAGCGCGCTCAACCCGACCATGAGCGGAGCTCGTGAACGTCCCCGATCGGGGGCTGCGGTACGGATTCGGTCGACCGGGATCAGCTGGCGGATTCTCGCGTCAACATGATGGCGCCGACGAGGACCGCAATCGAACCGAGGAGCATGAACCAGTAGCCGATCCCGAGATCGACACCGCTGCCACGGTCCTGGAGCAGGAACGCGAGGGCCAACACCGTCGCGAAGAAGCCGCAGGCGAGCACGACCTGCTTCCACGTGTAGGTCAACAACTGGTCGGGGAGGTTGACCCCGAACAGGCGAAGCGCCACGACCGCTCCGGCCACCACCGCGAACAGGGTGATGAGGGTCGAGACCGGGAAGAGATGTGACCCCCAGGCGTTGATGCTCTCGCTCGAGAAGCTGGAGCTGTAGAACCCCAGGAACGAGAAGATGAAGGCCACGCCTGCACCCGACATCACCACGATTTCCGCGGGACTCGGCGTTCGGACCGACCGTGACGAGCTCGACGACGGTGGTGGCGGCGGCGGGGGAGGTGGCGGGCTCTGGGGCGGGAACTGGGACATTGGGTCTCCGATCTGGCGAGAACGTCGAAAGCGTAACGGTGCCTCCCGGTTGGCCCGGGGACCTCGGATGACGCTGCGGCACCGGCCTCAGGATGCGCTCGTCGACCGCTTCGAGGCGATCCAGACCCGCACGACGCCGACCACCAGCGCGATGACGCAGACCGTGTAGAGGTAGAAGCCGACCCCTGGATCGACGGAGACGCTCCCACCGAACGTCGATCCGCTGCTGGCGTAACGGTTGTTCAGATCAGCGAGATCGGACGCGTTCGTGATGACCGCCAGCGCCAGGAACCCCACGATCGGGAGCAGACCGATCCGGCGGGCCTTGGACAGGATCGGCGAGGAGATCGTCGGCCAGGCGATGGCGACGAGCGCCGCCGCGAACAGGATCAGCACCGCGGGACCGCCGGTGCCCGGTCGGCCCGAGACGGTGATGCCCAGGCCGGTCACCGAGACCCAGGGCAGCAGGGAGGAGATGCCGACACCGACGCTCCCGATCATCAGGATCCAGAAGTTGGGGCTCGGGTTCGACCGTCCCGGGACGTTGGCCCGGATCGGGGCCGAGACCGACGGCACGAAGGGTGCCGGCGCTCCGGGTGCACCGGGAACGGGTGCCGGTGCAGGAAGCGTGTGCGCAGGCGTGGGGGCCGCCGTGGGCGCGGACTCGACCCGGACCGGGGGCGTCGGATCCACCGCGGCGGCGCTCGGTGGAGGCGTCGTGGCGGGCGCAGGCGTCGCCGCCGGTGGCGCGGGAGGTGCCTGCCGCGGGTCGATCCAAGCGGTGCCGTCCCAGTGGAGCTCCTTCTGCCACCGCGCGCCGTCCCAGTATCTGGTGATGCCCGGGTTCGCGGTGTCGGGGTACCAACCGGCTGGTGCAGTCATGTCCTGTCTCCTTGACGAGTGGGGGGAACGGGTGCGGTCAGTTGCGTCGGATCCGAGCTCGCCGGCTCATCCACGGTGATGCGACCGAGCCGAGCAGTCCGACGGTGAGGCCGGTCGCCGCGGTGCGGAGCGCTCGCTTGTGCGCGGGCGACGCGTTCGACGAGCTCTCGACGATCGTCGTCGCGATCCAGGTCAGCCCGGCGCCGAGGCCGAGCGCGATCGTTCGGCCGGCGTGCGCCACCGATAGTTCGAGCCGGGGCGACGCGAATCGGAGATCGACCGAGCCGCCGGGCCCGCCAGCGGTCATGCGCGTCACGCCGTCGGCGACCCGACCGGCGCGGTAGCGGAGCTTCTCCGCCTGGAACAGCAGCGCCTGGGGATCGAGGCCGCGCGCGAATCGCCGCGCCAGGCTCCGGACGAAGAACCGGCCGGCCTCGGCGAGGGGATCGAGCTCGGGCGCGAGCGCGACCACGCTCAGCTGGACCTGTGCGATCGCCTTCCCGACCATGACCAGACTCGAGGGCAGCGGGACTCCGTGCCGGATCGAGATCTCGGTGAGCTGGTCGAGCAGTTCCGCGAACTGGATCTCGTCGAGGCCGCGGCCGCGGACCTCCTCGACGAGACCGCTGAGGGCCGCTTCGTAGCTTTCGCGTTCGAGACCGGCGGGGGCGCCGCCCGCCATGTCGAGTGCGAGGTCGGCGAGGAGGGTGACGTCGCCCTGGGCGAATGCGAGCAGGAGGAGCGTGAGCTGCTGGCGGAGCTCGCCTTGGAGCTGGCCGACCATGCCGAGGTCGAGGAGCCAGATGCGGTCGTCGCTCCACATGAGATTTCCAGGATGCGGGTCGGCGTGGAAGAAGCCGTCTTCGAGCACCTGCTGGTAGAACGCGTGCAGGAGCTCGCGGGCGGCGGCGCTGCTGGCGGGGCCTCCAGGAGCCTCGGCCAGGGGGATGCCGTCGACCTCGTCCATGACCAGCAGCCGCGGCGTCGAGAGATCCCGATGACACTTCGGTACGCCGAGCCGCTGATACTGCGCGAGCGCTGTTGCCATCCGGTCGAGGTTGCCGGCCTCCAGCGTGAAGTCGACTTCGGATCGCAGCGACGATGCGAGTTGGTCGACGACTGACGGCAGATCGATGATTCGGCGAACCCGTCGCGCGCCGGCGAGCGGACGCGTCAGGCGTTCGAGCAGGACCAGGTCCTGTTCGATGAGGTGGGCAGCAGTCGGGCGTTGGACCTTCACGACCACCCGGTGACCGTCGGCCAGCGTCGCGGGTGCACCTGGCCGATCGTCCCGGCGGCGAGGGGCGCGGGGTCGATCGTGGCGAAGACGTCCTCCCACGGGACCCGCAGCTCCTGCTCCATGACCGAGACGACCTCGGACTCGGTCATCGGCGGGACGTCCGACTGGAGTGCCGCGAGCTCCTCGGCGTACGCGGCCGGAACGAGGTCGGGGCGCGTCGAGAGGATCTGGCCGAGCTTGCCGAACGTCGGGCCGAGCTGCTCGAGCGCCTCTCGGAGTCGTCGCGGTCCCGCGGGGTCGGTAGGCGCGTTCAACACCCGCCCGGAGAGCGCGCGGACGATCGAAGGGCCGAGCACCCGTGCGATCTCGGCGGATCGGTCCCGGAGGGAATCGGAGTCGTCATCGGCGGCGGGTTCGTCCGCCTCGTCGACCTGCGTGTTGACCACGATCACCGTGCAGCGGGCGAGATGGGTGACGCGGTTGGCGACGTTGCCGAGCAGGAACTCCTTACGTCCTCGCATTCCGGAGTTCCCGACGACGAGCACGTCGGCACTGATCTGCTCGGCCGCGCGGACGATCGCGCCGGCGACGTCGTCCGAAGCGACCGTGAGCGGTCGGATCTGAAGGCTGGGATACAGCTCGCTCAGCTCGTCGTCGAGATGCACGCGGGACGCGCCGACGTCGGTGTGCGGTTCGTCCGTCGCGGGCGCGAGGACGCGGATCGCGTGCAGCTCCACGTCCGGCGAGCCCGCGAAGTGTCCGGTCCAGCTCACCGCGCGAGCGGCAGCTTCGCTCCCGTCAGTGGCCACGGCGATGATCCGGGGTTCGACGAACGGCCGACGAGGCGCTTGGTCCGTCACCGTGCACGTCCGCATGTGTTTGCTTCGATCCGAAGTTCTGCGCGAGATCGGACGAACGTCCACGCCGGCGCCGATGCCCACACCGAACGGTGCGCAGAACCGCGGATCACGACCCGCCGAACGCGAGGCCGGCGAGCTGGCCGTCGATGGTCGAGGCCGGGCTCCAGCTGTGGCCGTCGGTGCTCGAGAAGAGCCTGGTGCTGCTGCTGTCACCCGACTGGCCCGAGTATGCGGCGAGCAACCACGTACCGCTGCCGTAGGCGATCGCCTCGCCGAACGCCGGGGCCGAGGTCTTCGACCAGCGCTCCAGATCCGGACTCGTGGAGACGACGGCCGCGGAGTCGGGCTCCGATGACGCCGCGGCCCCGACGCCGTGACTCCGGTTCGCGGCCACGATCCAGAGTCCGTTGCCGTACGCTGCGGTGGCCCCGTCGTTGAAGGCCTGGTCGCTCTGGCGCCAGTCCGTCCCGTCAGTGCTGGTGAACATGAGCGAGTCGTGGCAGGTCCCCGCGCACTCGGTCGCAAGAGCGACCCAGGTCCCGCCTCCGAACGTCACCGAGTTCCACTGCCAGTCCGCGGCGGAGATGTCGTCGCCCGGGAGGCCGGTGGCGGCAACCGGGGACCAGTGGGTCCCGTCGGTGCTCGTGTACTCGATCGCGGCCTTCGAGGGGAAGGCGGCCTGCCCGAGGGCGATCCAGTGCCCGTCGCCGTACGCGACCGCGCCGAGGGGCTCCTGGCTGCCCGGTGCGGCCGGTGAAGAGGCCGTCCAAGTCTTTCCGCCGTCGGTCGAGGTCTCGACGAACCCGTCGCCCTGGCTCACTCCCGTGGCGACCCACTTCCCGTCGCCGTAGGCCAGTGTCGTCATGAAGTCGCACGACGAGCAGTCGCTCGCGACTGCATTCCAGGAGCGCCCGGCGTCGGTGCTGGCGAGGACGGACGCTGCGAAGTCGCTCGGCCCGACGATCCCCTTGTTGGTGATGGCGAGCCAGGTCCCGCTCGTGGCGCCGGTGGGTTGGGTGTAGGTGGTGCCGGTGGTGATGTTGGTGAGCGTGAACTGGTCCTGGGGTTTGGGCGTGGGGGTGATGGTGGTGACCGTGGCGGCCTGATAGTTCGCCCACGCGGTGCCGGTGGTCGTGGCGATGGGTTGGCTGGTGGGTTCGGTGAGGGGGTTGCCGCAGCCGCACTTGACGCGGGGGATGCCGCGCCGGTCGACGAGGACGGCGGTGCCGGCCTGGAGGACGGCTTGGCGTGGGGTGGCGGTTCCGTTGCGGTAGCCGTGATTGGTGACGCGGGTGTCGGTCGTGAGCACGACCGGGGTGAGGGTCTTGATGTAGGCGGGGATGGCGCGGGTGGTGATGCCGAGGGTTCGCGCCCACGCGGCGGCCTTGTCGGGGTTGTGGCTGAGGAAGTCCGCGAGGCGGGTGGGATCGCACGCGGCGCTGTCGCCCGTGCCGCCGTAGAGACCGGGCGTGTTGCCCGTGGTGGTGAGTCCGCCCGTGGACGAGTCGGCGGTGAGATCGGCGGTGATCGTGCGCGTGATGGGGGCGATGGTGTCGGGGAAGTCCGCCACCTCGCCAATTGTCACCGATCGGGTGAAGGGGTCAGAGCCGGGACTGGCGGCGTTCTCGAGGACGACCGAAGCGCCGGCGGCGCCGGTGTCGACGAACAGGACCACGACCAGCGACCCGACGATCGCGGCCACGACGGCCACCACCACGGGTGCCATCCAGGGACGGTTGCGCCTCGTCATGCCGGCCTCTCGAGTCCGACCGCGGTCGGTTTCACAAGGCGCAGGCCGCGTCCTCGAGCCCACTCACGAGTTCGTCGATCTCCAGGCTCATTCCGACCCGGTCGATTGGGTCGCGCAGCTGCTACCCCGGCGGGTTCGGGAGGGGCAGCCGAGGTCGCCGTCGGCGGGGCGGGCTGCGAGTCCCAATCAGCGGGGTGTGTCGTCGACATGTCCATTCTCTCCTCGGACCCCCGACGGGCCCGTGCCGTCGGGGGCTGATCGGGTCAACTCCGTTGATCCTCCACCGGCGCGATCAGGAGGTACTCAAGAACTGCTCTCGCCGGAGGGTTGATCTGGCGCACCCTCTTGCCCCGACCGGATTCTGCCGATGAATCGAGCGCCGCGCCAGGCCGGATGGCCCGAGGAACGGCGGCGCTAGCGTGTCGGCCGAATCCGGGAACGCTCCGGGAAAGGCAGATGACCACGCTCCACGATGTCTCGCGGCTGCTCCCCGACTACGAGCTGGGCCGCGAGATCGGCCGGGGCGAGTTCGGTGTGGTGTGGCAGGCGCGTCACCGCCAGCTCGGGCGGGACGCCGCGGTGAAGCAGCTGGCCGGTGGTGTCGCGCGCGACTCCAGCCACTCCACCCGATTCCGTCGCGAGGCGCGGATCCTCGCGTCCCTCGATCACCCCCATGTGGTCCGCGTCTTCGACTACCGCGAGGACGGGACGCGTGGTTGCTGATCATGGAGCTGCTCACCGGTGGCACCCTGGCCGACCAACGGGCTCAGGGGGGCCTGACGTTGCCCGGAGCCGTCGCGGCAGTGATGGCGGCGGCGTCCGGCCTGCATCACGTGCACGAGCACGGTGTGCTCCATCGGGACGTCAAGCCAGAGAACCTGATGTTCGACGGTCGTGGTGTCCTCAAGGTCACCGACTTCGGCATCGCCCGGGGTGACGGCGACCCCGCGGTGGCGCTCAACGTGACCCGCGCCGACGAGTTCACGGGCACGCCCGCCTACATCGCGCCGGAGCAGGCCGCGCCGTTCTTCGGCGGCGGTTGGCCCGCGGTGGGCCCCGCCGCGGACCAGTACAGCCTGGCCGCGGTTCTCTACGAGATCTTGTCGGGCGCGCTGACCCACGACGCGAGCAGTGGTTGGGTCACGCTGTGTGCCGCGCGGATGGGTGAGGAGGCGATGCCGCTCGGTCGAAGGGTCTCGCAACTCCCCGCGCCGCTCGAGCAGGTCGTGATGCAGGCACTGCGGCGCGACCCCTCGGAGCGGTTCCCATCGGTCGAGGCCTTCGCGGTGGCGCTGGGTCACGCCATGGGCAGCGCGTACGGTGAGGAGTGGTACGCGAGTTCCAGTGTCGCCATACGCGAGCCAGGCGTCATTCGCGACGCGGCGGGCGCCCCGCCGCCGACCGTCGTCGAACATCACCCGAACCGTCGCCTCCCTGTGATGGTGCTGATGGCCGTCGTCGCGGCGGTGCTCGCCGCCGGTCTCACGTGGTTCCTCGGTCGCAACGACGGCTCCGCGACCAGCCCGACACCACCGAACTCGGTTGCGCCCGCCGCGCTGCGGTTGCGGTTGACCAAAGCTTGGTCCTTCGCCACGGGCGGCAACGTCTTCGCTTCACCGCGTCTCGCGGGGAAGACGGTCGTCATCGGGAGCGAGGACGGCACGATCTACGGCATCGACGCGAACACCGGGGCGCGTGTGTGGTCCAACTCGACCGGCGACCCGGTGCAGGCTTCTGCGGCGATCGTCGGTGAAACGGCGTACGTGGCCGGCCTCGACGGCAACGTGTACGCCCTCGACACGACCGACGGATCAGTGCGGTGGAAGCATCCGCTGGGGTTCGAAGTCGTGTCGTCGCCGGTCGTCGCGGATGGCCTGGTCGTCGTGGGCGCCAATGGCGTCGATGCCCTCGACGCGGCGACCGGTGAGCTGCGATGGCACCAGGACACCGGCGACGTGGTCGTCTCCTCACCGGCGATCTCGGGTTCCACGGTCGTCGTCGGGAGTAACGACGGGTCCGTGTACGGGCTCAGCGTCGCCGATGGCACGCGTAGGTGGAAGGTCGAGACCGGGGGAAAGGTCGAGTCGTCGCCGCGCGTCGAGCAGGGCATCGCGTACATCGGGAGCCTGGACGGCTCCGTGCGGGCGATCGATGCCGAGACCGGTCAGAAGGTCTGGACGATCCCTCTCGATTCCCCGGTGAAGTCGTCGCCGACCGTCGTCAACGGACTGGTCCTGGTCGGTACCGACGACGGTCGACTCGTCGGGTTGCGTGTCCGCGACGGCACGACCAAGTGGACGTTCCGCGCCACGCGGTCGGTCGACTCGTCGCCGACCTCGTCGTCGGGCCTCGCGGTCGTGGGGAGCACCGATGGCTCGGTGTACGTCGTGGATGCCGCGAGCGGTGTGATCCAGGGTCGGTTCGACACCGGTGGGCCGGTGTTGTCCTCTCCGATCGTGGACGGCACGACGATCATCGTCGGGAGTCACGACGACCACGTGTACGCGATCCGAGGCCTCCGATGACCGAGGAGTTCGTCGTGGAGGTCCGCGCACCGGGTGAGGAGCCCCGGCGGTTGACGGTCGCCGGTCGCTTGCCGGTCGGCCGGGTCGGTGAGGGCCTCGTGCTCGCCGATGAGCGGTGCTCGCGGGTGCACTGCGAGCTGCGGACCGAGGCCGCCGAGTTGGTGGTGGAGGACCTCGGCAGCACGAATGGAACCTATGTCAACGGCGTGCGGATCGCGGGACCGGTACCGCTCCGGTCCGGGGACGAGCTACTCGTCGGGTCGACGGTGATCGTCGCCGACCCTGATCGACGAACCGGTGCTTCGGACCTTCTGCTGCAGTCGGTGCCCGTCGACTCGACGATCGCTCAGCTCCGAGCCTCGGTCGTGGGTGGCACCGTCACGATCGTGTTCACGGACATCGTCGACTCGACGGCGATCGGCTCCGAGCTGGGTGACCGTCGTTGGTTCTCCCTGCTCGAGCGGCACGACGCGATCGTGCGAGCGCTCCTGGTCGAGTACGGCGGCACCGAAATCAAGCATCAGGGCGACGGCTTCATGCTCAGCTTCCCGGCCGCGCGCCAGGGGGTCTGCTTCGCCGCCGCGCTGCAGCGCGAGTTGGAGCGTCGCCGCGAGATCGAGCCGGACTTTCGACTGCGCGTCCGTGTCGGTGTCCACACCGGAGAGGTGCTGCGGGTCGACGGCGACCTCTTCGGCCAGCACGTCAACATCGCCGCGCGCGTCGCGGGGACTGCCGAGGCCGACGAGGTCCTGGTCTCCCGCCTGGTCCACGACATCGTCCGTGCGATGGGCGACCTCTCGTTCAGTGAGCCGCGGGTGGTCGCGCTCAAGGGTCTGGCGGAGCCATTCGTGGTGTACCGGCTCCTGCCTGATCGCTGAGTCGGCTCCTAGCCCGGACCGATCGCATTCGGTGTCGACGCGCGATATCGCAGCACGACGCCGCCGAGGCTGATCGCGTCCCCGTCGACCAATGGTCGGTCTTCGATCTTGACCTCGTTGAGGGTCGTGCCGTTGGTGGAGCCGAGGTCCACCACGTACGGTCCGTCCCCCCGTAGCTCGATACGGGCGTGTTCGCGACTGACGCGGCTGTCGACGAGTCGCACGTCGGTGTCGGGACCACGCCCGACGACGATCGGGCCCGCGAGGGCGATGACCTGGCCGTCCGGAAGCTCGATCCACCCGTAGTCGGGGCTCTCGTCGGCTCGGAACGTCGACGAGACCTGATTCCTGGCGACCACACGGTGATCCAGCGAGGGGTCCTGGCGGAGGATCGCCTCCTCGAGCTCGCGGAGTGGTCGCCCGGGTTCCACGCCGAGCTGCTCGATCATCAGGGCTCGAGTCGCCCGGAAGACCCCGAGCGCCTCGGTCTGGCGGCGGGACCGATACAGGGCGAGCATGAGCTGCGCTCGCAGATTCTCCCGATAAGGCTGTTGTTCGATCATCGGCTCGAGCAGGACGATGGCCTCTTGGTGCGCGCCGCGGGCCAGCAGGATGTCCACGCGGACCTCCGCGGTCGCATGAAGACGTTCTTCGAGCCGGACCGCTGCCGCTTCGAGCCGCATGGAGCTCCGGACGTCGGCCAGGGGACGACCTCGGATTCCGGCCATCGCCTGATCGAGCTCGACGAGCGCACTGTCGAGATCGCCGCGCGCGTACGCATCGGTGCCCCGCGCGCTGGACGATTCGAAATCGTCGACGTCCAGGGCATCGACGTGGAGGAGATATCCGGGGTCGCGGGTGAGGAGCCGTTCGGCCGTGGTGGGCGACCGACGGTCGGGCTCCACGACCTTTCGGAGCGAGGACATGTGCTGTTGGAGCGTGTGCTCCGCGCGTTCTGGGATGGGCTCGTCCCAGAGGTACGTCACCAGCGCGCTGACCGGGACGACAGACTCGCGGTGCAGTGCCAGCGCGGCGAGGAGACCGTGGGGCTTGGCCCCGCGGATCTCGAGCTCGCGGCCGTCCAGCCTGACTGAGAGCGGGCCGAGCAGGGCGATGTGCAGGCGCGCCATCGACTGGGCATCATCGCAGCTCGAGAGCTGCGTACCGCGCCGACCGAACGGAGGCGCGTTCGCTGAGCGAGAATTGACGCCGCCCTGACCAACTGGTCTCATGATTGCGCAAAATGGGTGGTCGGTGCGGTTGCAGCGCGGAGGGAAGATGACGACGGAGGGCTGGTATCCGGATGCGGAGACCGATGAGGTAACCCGCTACTGGGACGGCTCGACGTGGACCCACGAGCTCGCCTGGGACGGCTCCACGTGGGTCGAGCGTCCCCTCGCACCGCCCGCCGTGACCGAGGTGCCGCCGCCGCCGGATGTGGTGCCGCCGCCTGCTTTGACCGAGGTGCCGCCGCCGCCGGGTGTGGTGCCGCCGCCGCCTGCTTTGACCGAGGTGCCGCCGCCGCCGGGTGTGGTGCCGCCGCCGCCTGCTTTGACCGAGGTGCCGCCGCCGCCGGGTGTGGTGCCGCCGCCGCCTGCTTTGACCGAGGTGCCGCCGCCGCCGGGTGTGGTGCCGCCGCCGCCTGCTTTGACCGAGGTGCCGCCGCCGCCGGGTGTGGTGCCGCCGCCTGCTCTGACCGAGGTGCCGCCGCCGCCGGGTGTGGTGCCGCCGCCGCCTGCTTTGACCGAGGTGCCGCCGCCGCCGGGTGTGGTGCCGCCGCCGCCTGCTCTGACCGAGGTGCCGCCGCCGCCGGGTGTGGTGCCGCCGCCGCCTGCTCTGACCGAGGTGCCGCCGCCGCCGCCGGAAGCCGCGATGGAGACCGTGGTCACCGACGCGGCCGACGCCGAGGCGCGAGCCGCAGCGACCGAGACGGTCGTCGTCGCGCCACCGCCCGGTGCCGAGGTCCCGTCGCCCCCTGCCGTCGAGGTGCCCCCTCCACCCCCCGGTGCCGCGCAGCAGCCGCCGCCGGCGCCACCGCTCGCGGCTCCCGTGGTTCCCGCGCCGCTCCTGCCGCGGGCGAAGACTCCCAGCGGGTGGCGCCGCCCGGTGGGGCTCGCTGTACTCGCAGTCGTGGTGGCCGTCGCGAGCGGCGCGATCACGTACTACGTGCGCAAGGACGACGGCACGACGGCGGCGTCCTCGCCTCGGGGAAAGGAGCCCGTCGCGCGCCGATCCACCACTTCGTCGACCAGTACGAGTACGACCAGCACGACCAGCACGACGAGCACCACGCTCGCGGCCCTGACCCCGGTGATCGGCACCGTCGCCCGCACGTGTGGAGCCGGCGGCAACGGCGACTGCTTCCTCTCGATCCGCGCCGCTCCCAACGGCGCCGCTCCCGAGGTCGGTCGCCTCCTCGAGAGCCAGAAGCTCGCGGTCGAGTGCCAGGTGAACGGAGAGTCGGTGCAGTCGTCGGTCCTCGGGCGCAGCAGCACCGCGTGGGACCGCACTCCCGCCGGTACCTTCGTCGCCGCGGTGTACGTGGACGCTCCGGGTTTCGATCCCTTGCGGGTCGCCGTTCCTTGTCCTTGAAGTCGGCACTACTGGGCGCCCTCGGCGTCGCGGTGCTCGCAGCCTGTAGCGGCGCATCGGATCCTGTGTCCGATGCGCCGAGGTCGACGACCACGACGACCACGACCACATCGAGCCCGCCGGTCATCGCGCCGACGACGACGGCGCCGCCGCCGACCACCGCTCCCGCGGCTCGGTTCGCTTTCTCCGCCGGACCGATCGAAGGACCGGTCCGTGCGCGGATCGAAGGTTCGTCGTGGCGGTCCGGGTGTCCAGTTCCCCTGGAGAGCCTGCGCTACGTGACGCTTTCCTACTGGGGATTCGACGGCGAACCGCACGAGGGTGAGCTGGTGGTCAACGCCGATGCGGTGGATGCGATGCGAGGCGCATTCGGTCGGCTGTTCGCGGCGCGCTTCCCCATCCGCAGCATCCGGTTGGTCGACGATTTCGGCGCCGACGACTTCACCTCGATCGAGGCGGACAACACCTCGGCGTTCAACTGCCGCGAGCGCAGCACCGGCGGCGGTGTCTGGTCGCAACACGCGTACGGGCGTGCCATCGACGTCAACCCGATCGAGAACCCCTACGTGACGAATGGGACGACCTCACACCCCGCCTCGCAGCGCTTCCTCGACCGTTCGAACGTCCGGTCCGGGATGGCCGTGGCCGGCGGTCCGCTGGTCGATGCCTTCGCGGGGGCCGGCTGGGGTTGGGGCGGGTACTGGTCGTCGCCGACCGACTACCAGCACTTCTCGAGCAACGGGCGTTGAACGGCGGGGTGAGGGCGGCCCGGCGCCGCGCCGGCTACACGACGACGGGCTCACCGCGGAGGCGCATGTACATGTAGCCGGTCGCGATGACCACCACGGGGATCGCGACGATCAGGCCGACGCCGCACGCGATCGCGCCGGCGATCGTCACGAGCCAGCCGAGGAGCAGGAACACGAGGACCGCGCCTGCGTTGTCCTTCACCAGGTTGTAGCTGGCGGTGATGGCATCGACCGCTCCCATGTTCTGGTCGACGACGAAGTAACCCCAGAAGATGGTGAAGAAGAGGACGAGTATGCCGGGGATGATGCAGAGCACGAAGCCCACGAACGTCATGATGCCGACGAGGATCGCGCCGACAACGTAGGGACCGAGGTCTTCCGCGGTCATGACGCGTGACACCTCGAGCTTCTGGCCGCGGACGATCATCAGGGCCGCCCGGATCACGAAGAGCGCGATCGCCGACTGGCCGAGGAAGATCAGGAACTGGAACAGCGCCCAGACGAGGATGCGCGTGACGAAGCCGGGCCCGCCGCATCCGGTGGTGCGGATCGTGTCGTTGGTCACCTTCACCCTGCAGGTCCCGGTGTCGAGGAGGCTGTTCTGCACGACGTAGCCGAGGATCCCCAGCACCACGAGGATGCCGAAGCCGATGAGGAGCGCGACGAGGATCTCTCCCCAGTGCTCCTGGAACTTCTTCCAGCCGTAGCTGATCGCGGCGCCTGCCTCGGCGGGCTGGCCGCCTCCCTGCGCCGGAATCCCATCGGAAGGCGGTGGCGGTGGCGGTGGCGTGCTCGGCGGAAACTGCGACATGGATTGCTCCCATCGGACGGATGACGCCGAAACGCTAACGGTGCTGGTCAGGCCGGGCGCGGACCTCATCGCCCCTGCACCGGTGGGCGGCTCCTACGCTGACCTCGTGGCAGTCGTCGACGTTTGTGCCGAGACGTCCCCGGAACCCGTGGACGGTCCCATACCCCCCCTGCGTCCCCTGGTGCCCCGACCGGTTCTCGCTCCCGTCGTCGTGGGCGCAGTCGGTCTCGGCGCTTGCGTCGCGATGGCGGTCGTGGACCCGACCGGGGGACCGGGCCTGTGCCTGTTTCGGGCCGCCACCGGGCTCGCGTGCCCGTTCTGCGGCTCCACGCGGATGCTGCACCGCCTGGCCGTCGGCGACCCGGTCGGAGCGTTCGGGTACAACCCGGTCGTCCTGCTCGCGGTTCCGGTCGTCGCCTGGTGGCTCTTCGTATCCCTCACGGCCGCGCTCGGCGGCCCGCGGTGGCGCACGCCGAGACTCCCGGCCCGCGCCGGCTGGATCCTGCTCGGAGTTCTCGCGCTCTGGTGGGTCGCGCGCAACCTGCCGATCGCGCCCTTCGACGCGCTGCCCGTCTAGCCGCGCGGATGTGGCGCGGGGCGGCGCCGCTCGTGCTCGCGCCAGCGTGACGCTTGCCGGTCTTCCCGCCCGACCCGGCCTGAGCGACGCTCGGCTAGAGGGTGCGGATCAACGCGGCGTCGCCCTGGCCGCCACCACCGCAGAGGGCGGCGGCGCCGAGGCCACCGCCGCGGCGGCGGAGCTCGTGGATGATCGAGCCGACGATCCGCGCGCCGGACATGCCCACCGGGTGGCCGAGCGCGATCGCGCCACCGTTCACGTTCACGACGTCGTCGTTGATGCCGAGGTCGCGCATCGACGCGATCCCGACCGCGGCGAACGCCTCGTTCAGCTCGAAGAGGTCCACGTCGGTCAACGGCAGGTTCGCCTGGTCGAGTGCCCGCTTGATCGCCCGGGACGGCTGGTGCAGCAGCGACGGGTCGGGACCGGCGACCATGCCGAACCCGACCAGCTCCGCGATCGGTGTGAGACCGAGCTCCTCGGCCTTCTCGCGGCTCGTGACGATCATCGCCGCCGCTCCGTCGGAGATCTGCGATGCGTTGCCCGCGGTGATGGTCCCGTCCTTGGAGAACGCCGGGCGTAGCGCCGCGAGCGATTCGACCGTCGTTCCCGGCCGCACGCCCTCGTCCTCTTCGAAGATGACCGGGTCACCCTTGCGCTGGGGGATGGAGACCGGCGTGATCTCGTCAGCGAGGCGCCCGGCCTTGATGGCGGCCGCGGCCCGCTCGTGGCTCTTCGCTGCGAGCTCGTCCTGCGCCGCCCGCTCGACCTCGTGCTCGTCCGCGTAGCGCTGGGTCCCGGTGCCCATGTGCTCCATCTCGAAGGCACACCACAGGCCGTCGTGGATCAGCGAGTCGACGAGCTCGGCGTTGCCCATGCGGTAGCCCGATCGGGCGTTGGGGAGCAGGTACGGCGCGCCGGTCATGGACTCCATTCCGCCGGCCACGACCACTTCGGCGTCTCCCGCGGCGATCATCTGGTCCGCGAGGTAGAGCGCGTTGATCCCCGACAGGCAGACCTTGTTGACCGTGAGCGCAGGGACCGTCATCGGGATGCCGGCGTTGGCCGCGGCCTGGCGGGCGGTGATCTGACCCTGACCGGCCTGGAGCACGTGACCCATGATCACGTAGTCGACCTGGTCGGCGTCGACCCCGGCGCGCTCGAGCGCACCCTTGATGGCGACACCGCCGAGGTCCATCGCGCTGAGCGACGAGAGCGCACCCGAGAGCTTGCCGATCGGCGTGCGGGCGGTGGAGACGATCACGGAACCAGGCATGGCAGCTCCCGGGAGAAGTGGGACGCCGGTCGGCGACCGGCCGTACGGCGCGAATGGTAGCCGTCGGCCTGCGCATTTCGTCCAGGCGGCCGGACCGTGCGACCGCTCCGAGGTGTGCGACGGCGACGTGCGCGCCGCTACCGTCCCCGGGCATGACGACCGAGATCGACGCCATCCGCTCCGCCGTCCTCGAGGGTGCCCCCGGGGACGAGCTCGCATCGCTGCCACTTCCCGAGGGCGTGCGCGGGGCGCTGGTCCGGGCCGACGAGCAGGAGATGTTCGCCGGGATGGCGTCCGAGGAGAAGGACCCCCGGGTCTCGACCCATGTCGAGGAGTTCCCGTTCCCCGAGATCGCGCCGGACGAGGCCGTGATCGCGGTCATGGCCAGCTCGATCAACTTCAACACTGTGTGGACCTCGATCTTCGAGCCGCTCCCGACGTTCGGGTTCCTGAAGCGGCTCGGCAAGGAGAGCGTCTGGGGCGCGCGCCACGACCAGCCGTTCCACGTGATGGGGAGCGACGCGTCGGGCGTCGTCCTGCGGGTCGGCTCCGCGGTGCGGAACTGGAAGCCCGGCGACACGGTGACCGTCCACTGCAACTACCTCGACGACCAGGACCCCTCCGCGCACGATGACTCCATGCTCGCCACCAACCAGCGGATCTGGGGCTTCGAGTCCAACTTCGGCGGGCTCGCGGACCTGAGTGTCGTGAAAGCGAACCAGCTCATGCCGAAGCCCGCGCACCTCACGTGGGAGGAGGCCGCGGTCAACGCGCTGTGCAACAGCACCAGCTACCGGATGATCGTGAGCCCGAACGGCTCGCAGATGACCCAGGGCCAGAGCGTGCTCGTGTGGGGCGCGACGGGTGGCATCGGCGCGTACGCGTGCCAGTACGTCATGAACGGCGGTGGCACGCCCGTCGGGGTCGTCTCGAGCGAGTCGCGTGCTGCGCTGCTGCGGGACATGGGCGTCGAGGCCGTGATCGACCGTCGTGCCGAGGGCTACAAGTTCTGGAACGAGGAGGGCGAGCAGGACCCCGGTGAGTGGCGCCGGCTCGGGAAGAAGATCCGTGAGCTCATCGGGCGCGACGTCGACATCGTCTTCGAGCACCCCGGGCGCTCGACCATGGGCGCGTCGGTCTTCGTCGCCAAGCGCGGCGGGATGATCATCACGTGCGCGGCCACCAGTGGCTTCATGATCGAGTACGACAACCGCTACCTCTGGATGAACCTCAAGACGCTCAAGGGCTGTCACTTCGCGAACTACCGCGAGGCATGGGAGGCGAACCGCGCGGTGTGCGAAGGCAAGGTGCACCCGACGCTGTCGCGCGTCTACACGCTCGCGGACGCGGGCCAGGCGGCCTACGCGGTGCACCACAACGAGTCGGAGGGCAAGCTCGGTGTGTTGTGCCTCGCGCCCGAGGGCGGCCTCGGCGTGACCGATGGCGAGATGCGCGAGCGTCTGCTCCCGCAGATCACCCGGTTCCGTCGCCACGAGGAGGCGCGGTCCGCCGGGCGGTGATGCCACCGGGCGCGCCGGTGCCGCTACGGTGCCGCCCATGATCCGTCGTCCCTCCCTCTTCCTCGTCGCGGCCGGGTTCACCGCTGCGCTCGCGCTGGGCGCCTGTGGCAGCAGTGGTTCGAGCCCGGGCGCATCCGGCTCGACCACGTCGACGATTCCTCCCGCGGCCTCGGCCAAGGGGAAACCCTGCCTCGCGCTCGCGGATCCGGTCCCGAACGGGGCACCCGATGTGCCCGTCAAGGTCGGGCCGGCCCCGACGACGCTCGTCGTCGAGGACCTCGAAGTCGGGACCGGCGCCGAGGTGGCCGCCGGGGCGACCATCACTGCCGACTACATCGGGGTGAGCTGCTCGACCGGGAAGATCTTCGACGACTCCTACAGCCGCGGCCAGCCCGCGACCTTCCCGCTGGACGGGGTCATCCCGGGCTGGCAGCAGGGGCTGGTGGGGATGAAGGTCGGCGGAACGCGCCTGCTCGGAATCCCGGCGGATCTCGCCTACGGCGCCGTCCGGCCAGCCGCCGGTGATCGCGCCCGACGAGACGCTGTGGTTCGTCGTGCAGCTGCGCGACGTGACCGCCGCCTCGGCGACCCCGCCGTCGAGCTAGCGGCAACCGACATCCGCGTCGGTACGATCTCCGGATGCAACTCACCGAGATCGACCACGTCGCGATCGCGGTCGCGGACCTCGAGGCCGCCATCGCGTACTACCACGACACCTTCGGCTGCACCGTCGCACACCGGGAGGTGATCGAGACCGACGGCGTGGAGGAGGCGCTCCTCAAGGTCGCGGATTCCTACGTGCAGCTGCTCACCCCCACGCGGGACGACTCTCCCGTCGCGAAGTACCTCGCGAACAAGGGGGAGGGCATCCACCACGTCGGCTACCGCGTCGACGACTGCGCCGAGGCGCTCGCACGCGTGAAGGCCGGTGGGCACCGCGTCATCGACGAGGCCCCGCGCCCGGGAAGTCGCGGCACGACGGTCGCCTTCGTGCACCCGAAGGAAGCGTTCGGCACGTTGATCGAGCTTGTGCAGGAATAGCGCCGGCGACGGTGCCCACGATCCCGCGGCCCGACGGTCGCGTCCTCGCGTACCAGGACGGCGCGCCCGAGGGTGATCCGGTGCTCCTGTTCCACGGCGCTCCGGGTTCGCGCGGCTTCCGCCCGCGCGAATCCGAGACCGCGGACGCGGGCGTTCGGCTGGTGACGTTCGACCGGCCCGGATACGGCGAATCGGCCCCGGGCACGACCGCGTCGGTCGCCGCGATCGCCGCGGATGCGCGCGCCCTCGTCGACGCTCTCGGGCTCGACCGCTTCGCCGTGGTCGGCTGGTCCGGTGGCGGCCCGTTCGCGGTCGCGCTGGCCGTGGCCGCGCCGGACCGCGTCTCGCACCTCGCCGTCGTCAGCGCGCCGGGTCCGCTCGACGAGGTCCCCGGCGGGTGGGCGGCGTTGGGCGACTCCCGCCGCCCCACCGCCGAGATGGCGCGCCAGGAGCCCGACCGCTCCGTGCGCGCGATCGCGCGGCACATGGAGCCGATCCTCGCGGACCCCGTCTCGTTCCTCGGCCGCGGTCGGGGACCCGATGCGGCGATCCGGACCGACGCGGAGCTGGGGCCGATGCTCGAGGCCCAGGTGAGGGCGGCGCTGGCGCCCGGCCCCGAGGGGATCGCGGCTGATCTCGTCGCGATGTGGATCCCCTGGGGCTTCGTGCTCGCCGACGTCGCCGTGCCGACGACGGTCTTCCACGGCGCGGCCGACGCCGCACAACGAGGAGGACGCCCGCACCTACGCCGGGCGGATCCCCGGCGCGCGCCTCGTCGTGTGGCCCGACGCGGGGCATCTCGGCATCCTCGGCCACTGGCCCGAGGTGCTCGCGGCCCGCGCCTGATACCCCGGCCGGAACCGCGGCCCCGTCGCCCCGGTATCGTGGCCGCCTCGCAGCCGTGGAGGAGCAGACATGACGAGCACCGCGCCGGTGCCCCATCCGATCGAGGAGCGCATGGCGCAACTCGACGCTCGCCGCGAGGAAGCGCTCCACGCCGGCAGCGAGCGGTCGGTCCAGCGCCAGCACGACCGCGGGAAGCTCACGGCGCGGGAGCGGATCGAGCTGCTGCTCGACCCGGGATCGTTCCACGAGCTCGACATGCTCGCCCGCCACCGCGCGCACGGCTTCGGCATCGAGAACACCCGTCCCCTCACCGACGGCGTGATCACCGGCTGGGGGACGGTCGACGGTCGCAAGGTGTTCCTCTTCGCCCAGGACTTCACGATCTTCGGTGGCGCGCTGGGCGAGGTCTTCGCCGAGAAGATCCACAAGGTCATGGATCTCGCGGCGAGCGTCGGCGCGCCATTCGTCGGGCTGAACGACGGCGCGGGCGCCCGCATCCAGGAAGGCGTCGTCTCTCTCGCGAGCTACGGCGGCATCTTCCATCGGAATGTGCAGGCCAGTGGTGTCATCCCGCAGATCAGCGTGATCCTCGGCCCGTGCGCGGGGGCGCGGTCTACTCGCCGGCGATGACCGACTTCATCTTCATGGTGAAGGGCACCTCTCACATGTTCATCACCGGTCCCGACGTCGTCAAGGCCGCCACCGGCCAGGACGTCACCCAGGAGGAGCTCGGCGGCGCGATGACGCACGCGTCGAAGTCGGGCGTCGCGACGTTCGCGTTCGACGACGAGGAGACGTGCCTGGAGCAGGTGCGCTACCTCCTCTCGTTCCTGCCGTCGAACAACCTGGAGGACCCGCCGTACTACGCGCCGGAGGACGATCCCGAGCGTTCGTGCGACGGCATCATCGATCTCATGCCCGACGCGTCGAACAAGCCCTACGACATGAAGCAGGTCATCGCCGAGGTCGTCGACGACGGCGAGTTCTTCGAGGTCAACCCCTTCTGGGCCATGAACATCGTGTGTGGCTTCGCGCGGGTCGACGGTCACGTGGTCGGCGTCGTGGGGAACCAACCGCAGGTGCTCGCTGGGTGCCTCGACATCGAGGCGTCCGAGAAGTCGGCGCGGTTCGTGCGCACGTGCGACGCGTTCAACGTGCCGCTCGTGACCTTCGTCGACGTGCCCGGGTTCCTCCCCGGGACGAACCAGGAGCACGGTGGGATCATCCGCCACGGGGCCAAGCTTCTCTACGCGTACTGCGAGGCCACGGTCCCGCGCGTGCAGATCATCACGCGCAAGGGCTACGGCGGCGCGTTCGTGGTCATGAACTCCAAGTCGATCGGCGCCGATCTCGCGTTCGCGTGGCCGTCGGCGGAGATCGCGGTGATGGACGCGAACGGAGCGGCCAACATCCTGCTGCGGCGCGAGCTTGCGAGCGCCGAGGACCCCGTCGCCCGTAAGGCCGAGTGGGACCTGGAGTACTCGGAGCGCTTCGCGAACCCGTACAACGCGGCCGAGCGTGGGTACGTCGACGACGTCATCGACCCCCGGGCGACCCGCACGGTGCTCGTCGGCGCGCTGGAGATGCTGCGGACGAAGAAGGAGCAGCTCCCGGCCCGCAAGCACGGGAACGTGCCGCTCTGATGCCGTCGTCCTCGCCCCGCCTGAGCGCGATCGACGCCGACGCGTCCCCGGAGGAGGTCGCGGCGATCGTCGCGGCGGTCGGTGTGCTCGCGGCGCGGCCCGCTGTCGCGGCGGCTGCGGCGGATCCCGAGTCGCGCTGGGTGAACGCCGCGCGCCTGCAGGCTCGTCGCCGCGGCCTCACGCGGGGCGACTGGCGGCTCTCCGGACGCATCGGGCGGCGAGCGCGCGCGTGACCGGCCCGGTGCGCGACGCCGAGGTCGTCGCAGTGGACACCGACGCGGTGACGGTCGCGTTCGTGACCGACCCGGAGGTCTCGGTCACCACCACCGTCGGCAACACCGAAGTCCGCTCCACGGGCCCGCACCACGTCGTCACCGCCGGCGGGCTCGCGCCCGACACCGAGTACCGGCTGGTCGTGGAGGGTCACGGCCCGCCGACCGACGAGCTACCGGCCACGGTGCGCACGTTGGCGGACCCGCCCGGTGCCCTGCTCGCCCGGCTCGCGACCGTCAACGACGTGCACTTCGGCGAGCAGGTTTGCGGGATGATCCACACCATCCCCGAGGAGGAACTCGGTCCGTGGGTGCGGGCCGCGCCGGGCGAGGATCCCTACCCGATCACCATGAACCGCGAGGCCGTGGCCGAGATCGCGGCGTACGCTCCCGATGCCGTCGTCGCCAAGGGCGACCTCACGACGGTGGGCAGCGAGGAGGAGTACCAGACCTTCCTCGACACGTACTCGTCCTTCGGTTCGACCCTGCACCACGTGCGCGGTAACCACGATGCGATGCAGGATCCGATGCTCGCGGTGCAGGGCGCGCCCTACGCCGTCGACGTCAACGGTGTGACGCTCGCGGTGATCGACACCGTGCGGCCGGCCCGGGCCGGTGGCCAGATCACGCGCGACCAAATCGGCTGGTTGGATGCGCTCGCCCGTGAGACGAGCGGTCCTGTGCTCGTGTTCGGCCATCACCAGATCTGGGACCTGCGCGCGCCCGAGCGCTCGACCGACTACTTCGGCATCGATCCGGACAGCAGCGAGGCGTTCGTCGCGGTCGTGGCCCGCCACGACAACGTCGTCGGCTACTTCGCCGGCCATACCCATCGCCACCGGGTTCGGCGCTTCGCCGAGACCGGGCCCGTGCCCTTCGTCGAGATCGGCGCGGTGAAGGAGTACATGGGCGTATGGGCCGAGTACCGCGTCCACGAGGGTGGGTACGTCCAGACCGTGCACCGGCTCCACAGCCCGGACGCGCTGTCGTGGTCCGAGCGCACCCGCTTCCTCTACGGCGGCCTCTACCCCGAGTACTCCCGCGGCCTTCTCACGCACCGCTCCTTCACCCTCACCTTCTGACCCGCGCCCCTTGGCGCTCGGCGCGCCCGGAGCGGGGGGCGGGGTCAGTCGACGAGGTCGCCGTAGGTGTCGGGGCGGCGGGTGCGCAGGAAGGGGAAGAGGTCGAGCCAGTCGTCGCGCTGGTCGAGGTCGAGGTCGGCGACGATCACGGCGTCCTCGTCGCGGGGCGCCTGGACGAGCACCCGGCCGTAGGGGTCCGAGACGAACGACGATCCGTAGAACGTGATCGTCGTGCCGCCGACGGTCTCGGTGCCGATCCGGTTCACCGCGACCATGAACGTGCCGTTGGTGATGCCATTCGCCCGGATCACCTGCTCCCACAGCGGCTCGGTGTCGAATCCGGGATGGTCGGGCTCCGAGCCGATCGCCGTGGGGTAGACGAGGACCTGCGCGCCGGCCAGCGAGTACGCCCGGGCGAGCTCCGGGAACCACTGGTCCCAGCACGTCGGGAACCCGAGGCGCGCGCCGGCGACGTCGACGACGGGGAACCCGGTGTCGCCGGGTCGGAAGTAGCGGTCCTCGTGGTACCCCGCGGTCACCGGGATGTGCAGCTTGCGCGTGCGGGCGAGCAGGGTGCCGTCCGGCGCGACGAGCACAGCCGTGTTGAAGCCGAGGCCGCCGTCGGGCGCGGCCTCGTACAGCGAGCCGTGGACCGGGACGCCGTGACGCGACGCGAGGCCCGTCAGGAGCGCGTGGGTGGGACCGCCGGGCAACGCCTCCGGCTCGACACCCTTCGCCTCCTCGCTGATCGCGAAGTACGGCGAGAGGGTCAGCTCCTGGAGGCAGACGATCCCGGCGCCGGCGTCGACCGCGAGCCCCACGCCCGTCGCGAGCGCACCACGGTGCTCGTCGGGATCGGCGTGCCAGCTCGTCTGCACCGCGCCGACGCGCAACGGCGCCTGCCGTGGCGCGTGCACGCGTGCGGGGGAGTCGGGGATCGAGGTCGCCCGGATCACCTTCACGAGCCCGGCACCGTAGCTCCCTATCCTGGGCCGCTGTGCAGGCGCTCGACGGCATCCGCGTGATCGACATGGCGACGGTCATCGCCGCGCCCGGTGCCGCGCGTTATCTCGCCGACTTCGGTGCGGACGTGGTCAAGGTCGAGCCGCCCGGCGGCGACGGGACACGCCGCCTGGGATGGACCGACCCCCGCGACGGTGTCTCGTACATGTGGAAGCTCGTGGCACGCGGCAAGCGGGTGGCGGTGCTCGACCTCAAGACCGACCAGGGCCTCGCGGACATGCGCCGGCTCCTGCACGACGCCGACGTCCTAGTCGAGAACCTCCGGCCCGGTGCGCTGGAGCGTCTCGGCCTCGATCCGGCCGAGTTGCTCGCCGACAACCCCGGGCTCGTCGTACTGCGGGTGAGCGGGTTCGGCCAGACCGGTCCCTACGCGCAGCGTCCCGGTTTCGCCACCATGGCCGAGGCCATGAGCGGCTTCGCCGCGATCAACGGCGAGCCCGACGGCGCGCCGCTGCCGCCGCCGATCGCACTGACCGACGAGGTGACCGCGCTGGTCGGCGCGTTCGCGGTGCTGGTCGCCCTCCGTCACCGTGACCGCACCGGGGAGGGCCAGGTCATCGACGTCAACCTCCTCGACACGATGCTGGCGCTGATGGGACCACTGCACAGCGCGTGGGCGCACCTGGGCTACGAACAGCCGCGCCTCGGCAGCGGCATCCCGTACTCGGTCCCGCGCGGCACGTACCGGTGTGCCGACGGGCGGTGGGTCGCCGTCTCCGCGTCGGCCGAGTCGGTGGCCGAGCGGCTGCTCGTGCTGCTCGGCGTCGCCGCCGACGAGCGGTTCGCGACCTTCGAGAGCCGCGCCGAGCACCGGGCCGAGCTCGACACCATCGTGGCCGACTGGATCGGCACGCGGACTGCGGACGACGTGATCGCCACCTTCGAGGCGGCGCACGCCGCGATCGCGCCGGTGTACTCCATCGCCGACGTCGCCGCGGACGAGCACGTCCGGGCCCGGGGCTCGCTGGTCGAGGTCGACGGTGTGACCATGCCGGGCCTTGTCGCCCGGCTGTCGCGGACGCCGGGTGAGATCCGCTGGGCGGGCCGGGCGCTGGGTGTGGACACGGCCGAGGTCCTGGCCGAGACCGGTGAGCAGACCGGTCCGGAGACCGGTACCGACGCCCGGGCCGACGAGTCGCCCGAAGGGCGTTCCTCCGCCGCACCCCCGGAGCCCTCAGGCATCTGAGCTCGCCGACGGAGGCTGCCGGGGGGTCCGGCGGTTCTCCACACCCGGCTGGGGAGGAGCCTGGGGACGACCTGTGGACGGTGCGCGGCCGGCCTGGGGACATCGTTGTGGGCAATGGATCCGGGAGCCCTCCGGTGGCGCCGGATTGGCTCGATCTGCCAGGTGCCTGAGACCTGCGCCCGATTTCCCCAGCGTTCTCCCCAGGCGGATCCCCGGTTGTCCCCAGATCGGCGCCGGTCGTCCCCAGGTGCCTGTGGGTCCCGGTGGGGAAAACCTCCGGTCGGCCCTGGCCAGGCCGCCCAGGGGTGCGCTACGAATGACGCCGTTCCGGACGAGGGGGGATCTGTGACCTGGACCGATCAGGACATCGCGGCCGAGATCACCGGCCAGACCGTCGCCACCCTGTTCCGCGACACCGTGCGGGCTCGGCGTGACCTGGTCGCGCTCCGCGCCAAGTCCGGGGACGGCTGGCGGGAGCTGACCTACGGCGAATACGCGGATCGGGCGTGCCGGCTGGCCGCCGGACTGGCCGGCCTCGGGGTCCGCCGGGGCGACCGTGTCGTGCTGATGATGCGGAACCGGCCGGAGTTCCACGTCGCCGACATCGCCGTCGTCCTCCTCGGAGCGACCCCGATCTCGATCTACAACTCCTCGTCCGAGGACCAGGTCCGCTATCTCACGGCGCACTGCGGCGCGAGTGCGGCGATCGTCGAGGACGAGGGGTTTCTCCGCCGGATCCAGGCGGTGCGCCCGGATCTGGCCGCCTTGCGGGAGGTCGTGGTCCTCGAGCCGCCCGCCGACGGGCTTCCGTCCGACGTGCGGGGGTGGGGCGATCTCATCGCCACCGAGCCGGGCGATCTCGACGACCTCGCCGCCAACGCCCAACCGTCGGATCTGGCGACCGTCATCTACACCTCGGGCACGACCGGCCCGCCCAAGGGCGTGATGCTCGACCACGCGAACGTGGCGTGGGCGCTCCAGTCGGTGGACGTGCTCACGCGCGACGTCGACCTCGACCGGGCGCGCATGGTCTCGTACCTCCCGATGGCGCACGTTGCCGAGCGCAACGTCTCGCACTACCTCGCGCTCGCCTTCGGCTACGAGGTCACGACGTGTCCGGAGCCCGGCGCGGTCGCGCAGTACCTCCCGGAGGTCCGACCGCAGGTCTTCTTCGCCGTCCCGCGCGTGTGGGAGAAGATTCACGCCGGGGTCATGGCAATGGCGGACGCCGAACCAGAGCGCCGCGCGCAGCTCGACGCCGCCCTCGCGATCGGCCTCCGCGCCGCCGAGTGCCGGGCCCGCGGCGAGGATCTCCCGGAGGATCTCGTGGGGCCCTTCGCGGAGGCGGACGCCTCGCTCGGTACGGTGCGCGGGCTCCTCGGTCTGGACCAGTGCATCGTGGCCTTCAGCGGCGCGGCACCGCTGTCGGTCGAGATCTTCGACTTCTTCCGCGGGTTGGGCGTCCCGCTCTCGGAGGTCTACGGCATGAGCGAGACGAGCGGACTCATGACCTGGGATCCGTTCGCGGTTCGTGCCGGCACCGTCGGGCGGGCGGTTCCCGGTGCGGAGATCGCGCTCGCCGAGGACGGCGAGGTCCTCACGCGCGGAGGCCAGGTCTTCCGCGGGTACCTCAACGACCCGGAGAGGACGGCCGAGACCTTCGACGACGACGGCTGGCTGCACTCGGGCGACATCGGTGTCCTCGACGACGACGGCTACCTGTGCATCGTGGACCGCAAGAAGGAGCTCATCATCACCGCCGGGGGCAAGAACATCTCGCCGGCGAACCTGGAGTCCGCACTCAAGGCCCAGTCATTGATCGGGCAGGCCTGTGTGATCGGGGATCAGCGCCCGTTCATGAGCGCGCTGGTGGTGCTCGACTCAGAGGTCGCGCCGGTGTGGGCGAAGGCGCACGGTATCGAGGCGACCAACTTGGCCGAGCTCGCCGACCACGTCGACGTCCGCAGCGAGGTCGAGCGGGAGGTCGACGCCGCGATGGCCTCGTTCAACCACGCCGAGCGGGTGAAGAAGGTCGCGCTCCTGCACGAGGAGTGGCTCCCCGACTCGGAGGAGCTCACGCCCACCAGCAAGCTGAAGCGCCGCGGGATCCACGCCAAGTACTCGCGGGAGATCGAGGGCATCTACCACTGAGCAGGGCGTCAGTCCCCCGACGCCACCTCGAGCCGGTCCCGGCCCTGGGCGCGCGCTGCGTCGAGCGCACGGGCCGCGCGCTCCATCAGCTCGGGCGCGGTCAGGGCGTGCGTGGGGTAGCAGGCGATCCCCGCTGACACCGTGAGCGTGTCGCCGAGCTCGTTCTGGTGGAGCGAGCCCCGGATGCGCTCGGCGGCCCAGACCGCGCCGGCCTCGCTCGTGTCCTCGAGGATCGCAGCGGCCATCGTGTGGCCGATGCGACACGCAGCGTCCGACTCGCGCAGCGTCGTGGTGATGACCGCGCCGAGGGACGCGATCGCATGGTCGCACTCCTCGGTGGTCGCTTCGGTCAGCCCGTCGACCTCGAACTTGATGATCGAGATCGGCTGGAGCTGCCGTCGTGCGGCGGCGACGCGCTTCTGCACGAGAACGGTGAAGTGCTGCTCCTCGAGGAGCCCCGAGACGGTGTCCACGATGGCCTCCGTGGTGTCGGTGCGGGCGAGTGCGAGAACGTCGCGACGCGTGGTCGTTGCCTCTTCGGCGAAGATGGCGGCGAGGGCGTCGAGCTCCCGGCGCATCTCATCTCGCTCGGCGGCGAGTGCGGTGACCTGCGCACCGAGGGCACCGAGCTGGGCCGCGATCGCGGCGCCGATGATCGACGCGAGGAATCCGAAGCCACCGGCGGCGATGGCGAGCTCGCGGCTGTCGAGAACCGCCGCGAGGACACCACAGGTCAACGCGGCGAATCCGGCCGCGAGGGAGCTGGCGAGAAGCCGATCCTTCACGACTCCCTCATCGGCGCGTCCGGCGGGCTAGTGGAGGCTTTTCGCTCGTTCCCGCCGATATCCCGCCGCCAGACCGGCGAGGTCGCCCATGATGGCGGCCAGCTCGTAGTCCTTGGGTGTGTAGACCCGGGCGATCCCCGCGGCCTCGAGGGTGCGGGCATCCTCGGGCGGGATGATGCCCCCGACCACGACGGGCGCCTCCACCCCGACCTCCCGGAGCTTGCGGATGGTCTCGGGGACCAGCTCGAGGTGC
The DNA here is from genome assembly GCA_963801105.1 of uncultured Acidimicrobiia bacterium. Classification (GTDB taxonomy): domain Bacteria; phylum Actinomycetota; class Acidimicrobiia; order IMCC26256; family JAENVU01; genus JAENVU01. The sequence goes on along the minus strand of CAWDDH010000003.1, from coordinate 814,602 downwards.
GACCCGGAGAGGATCGAGAGCCCGATCACGTCGACGTCCTCGTCCCGGGCCGCGGCTGCGATCTGGTCCGGGGTGAGCCGGATCCCCTGGTACACGACCTCCATGCCGGCGTCGCGTGCCGCCACCGCGATCTGCTCGGCACCGTTCGAGTGGCCGTCGAGCCCGGGCTTGCCGACGAGGATCCGCAACGGTCCGCCCAACTCGGCGGCGTCGGCGCGCACCTGCTCGCGGACGGCGATCATGCTGTCGCCGGCGGAGGCCGCGACACCGCTCACGCCGGTGGGGGCGCGGTACTCGCCGAAGACCTCCCGCAGGGCACCCGCCCACTCGCCGACGGTGCCTCCCGCGCGGGCGAGCTCGATCGTCGCCTCCATGAGGTTGTCGTCGGTCGCCGCGACCTCCCGGACGGTGTCGAGTGCCCGCGCGACGAGCGCGTCGTCCCGCTCGGACCGCCACTGCTCGAGGCGCGCCAGCTGCTCGCGCTCCGCGGCGGGATCGAGGCGGAGGATGTGGCCCTCACCCTCGGCCGTGAGGGGCGACGGCTCGGTCTCGGTGAAGCAGTTCACGCCGACGACCTTGCGTGTGCCCGCCTCGATCGCGCGCACCCGCTCGGCGTTCGACTGGACGAGCCGTCCCTTGACCGCGTCGATCATGGCGAAGGCTCCGCCGCCGTCGAGCACCCAGTCGAGCTCGGTCGTCGCGGCGGCGACGAGCTCCTCGACCTTCTCGGCCACGACCTTGGATCCCTCGAAGAGGTCGCCGTACTCGAGCAGGTCGCTCTCGTAGGCGAGCACCTGCTGCATCCGCAGCGACCACTGCTGGTCCCACGGGCGTGGCAGTCCGAGCGCCTCGTTCCAGCACGGGAGCTGGATCGCCCGTGCGCGTGCATCGCGCGACAGGGTGACGCCCAGCATCTCGAGCACGATGCGCTGCACGTTGTTCTCCGGCTGCGCCTCGGTGAGGCCGAGGGAGTTGACCTGCACGCCGTACCGGAACCGGCGGAGCTTCTCGTCGGTCACTCCGTAGCGCTCGGCGCAGATGCGGTCCCACATCTGGGTGAACGCGCGCATCTTGCACATCTCCTCGACGAAGCGCGTGCCGACGTCGATGAAGAACGAGATCCGGCCCACGATCTCGGGAAAGTCGTCCGGGGCGACCTGGCCGGATTCCCGTACCGCGTCGAGCACGCCGACCGCGGTGGCGAGCCCGTAGGCGAGCTCCTGCACCGGCGTCGCACCCGCCTCCTGGAGGTGGTACGGGCAGACGTTGATCGGGTTCCACTTGGGAATGTTGCGCACCGTGTACGTGATGAGGTCCACGGTCAGGCGGCGGCTCGGGGCCGGACCGAAGATGAAGGTGCCGCGCGAGAGGTACTCCTTGACGATGTCGTTCTGGGTCGTGCCCGAGAGGGCAGCGCGGGGGACGCCCTGCTCGTCGGCCAGCGCGATGTACAGCGCGAGCAGCCACATCGCGGTGGCGTTGATCGTCATCGACGTGTTCATCTCGTCGAGGGGGATCTGCTCGAAGAGCGTGCGCATGTCGCCGAGGTGCGCCACCGGCACGCCGACCTTGCCGACCTCGCCGTGGGCCAGCATGTCGTCGGCGTCGTAGCCGGTCTGGGTCGGCAGGTCGAAGGCCACCGACAGGCCGGTCTGGCCCTTGGCGAGGTTTGAGCGGTACAGCTCGTTGGAGGCGCGCGCCGATGAATGACCCGAGTACGTGCGCATCAGCCAGGGGCGATCGGTCACGGGGTGCATTCTCCACGTTCCACGGCCCCGATGTCACAACGAGACGATCTCGGCTGCGAAGCATCGGTGGATGTCCCCCACGAAGGGTCCGAGGACGCGAGGGCTGCGAGGGATGGCCGCTGGGAGTCTCGTCGCCGCGCTGGCGCTGACCGGGGTGGCGGCCGGTGGCTCCGGCTCCGCCCGCTCTGCGGACGCACCGGCCGTCTTCGAGATCGCATCGCTGTCGAAGGGTGTCGGGGCAACGGTCGTCGCTCGTGCCGTGGACCAGGGCAAGGTCGCGTGGACCGACCCGATCGTGAAGTACCTGCCCGACTTTGCCCTGTCGGATCTCTACGTGACCGAGCACGTCACGATCGAAGATGTGTACGCGCATCGGAGCGGGCTCCCGGCGCATGCGGGGGATCTCCTCGAGGATCTGGGCTTCGATCGCACGCAGGTGCTCGAACGGCTGCGCGCGGTCCCGCTGCAGCCGTTCCGCGCGGTCTACGCCTACACGAACTTCGGCCTGACCGCCGGGGCGGAGGCGGTGGCCCGCGCGTCGTCCAGCGCCCGGGACCGGGGCCGTCGCAGTACTCGCTCGGGTTCAATCTTCGTGTCGACGACACGGGCCGGCCACGAATCAGCCACTCGGGCGCGTTCGCGCTCGGTGCCAGCACCGCGTTCGCGATGTCGCCGGCCGAGGGTCTGGGCATCGTCGTGCTCACCAACGGTGAGCCGATCGGCGTGCCCGAGGCCATCGCCGCGGAGTTCATGGACTGGGCGCTCGTGGGCCACTCGACCCGGAACTGGCTGGCGGCCTCCACCGCGCGCTTCGCGTCCTTCGGCGACCATCCCACGGATCTCGGGAAGACGCCGCCTGCCCACCCCCGAGACGCGCGCGGACTCCGTCCGCATCGGCACGTACGAGAGCGACTTCTCCGGGACCATGCGTGTGGTCGAACGGAACGGCGGCCTCGTGATGCTGCTCGGACCGCAGTCCATGGCGTTTCCGCTCGAGCACTGGACCGGCGACACGTTCGCCTACGACACGGTCGGTGAGAACGCCTCAGGAAGGCAAGCGGTCACCTTCACGGTGTCGGGATCACGCGCGTCCGAGGTCACGGTGACCGACCTCAACGACGCATACGGCGCCGACGCTGGCCTGGGTGTCTTCCGCCGGATGTGACGCGCCCGCGGGGCGAGCAGAAGCGGCGATCGGAGCCTGGCGGTGGCTCAGTATTCGTAGAAGCCGAGTTTGGACTTCCGGCCGTAGCGCTCGGCGCTCACCATCCGGCGCAGCAGCGGGGCGGGCGCGTAGTTCGGGTCCTTGAACTCGGCGTAGAGGGCCTCGAGGATCGAGAGGCTCGTGTCGAGTCCGACGAGGTCCAGCAGCGCGAGCGGACCCATCGGGAAGTTGCAGCCGCCCTGCATCGCCGCGTCGATGTCCTCACGGCTCGCGACGCCGGCGTCGTAGAGCTTCACGGCGTTGTTGAGATAGGGGAACAGGAGGGCGTTCACGATGAAGCCGGCCTGGTCCCGGACCTCGACCGGGTTCTTCCCGCAGGCCTCGGCGAACGCCCGGGTCGTGGCGATTGTCTCGTCGCTGGTGGTGATGGCCCGCACCAGCTCGACGAGCGGCATCATCGGCGCGGGGTTGAAGAAGTGGACGCCGCACACCAGGTCGGGACGGCCGGTTTCCATCGCCATCTCGACGACCGGGAGCGTCGACGTGTTCGTCGCGAGGATCCCGCCTTCCTTCACGATGCGGTCGAGCTCGCTGAAGATGTGCTTCTTGGTGGGCAGGTCCTCGACGATGGACTCGACCACGAGGTCGCAGTCGGCGAGTGCTCCGAGGTCCGAGACCGCCTCGACCCGACCGAGGACCGCGGTGCGCTCCGCGTCCTCGAGCTTCCCGCGGTCGACCTGCTTGGCCAGCGACTTCTCGAGGCCCGCGACCATCGCGTCGGCCGTGGTCTGGGCTCGGCTCCGCAGGACGACGTCGCAGCCGGCCTTCGCGGCGACCTCGGCGATCCCGCTGCCCATGATCCCGGACCCGACGATTCCGACCCGTTGCACCATTGCTCCGCTCCCCGTCGTGGAAAGCGCGCAGGTTAGTGAGCCGTCGGTCCGTTTGGCCAAGGCGACCCCCGCATAGTGTGCGCCCGGTATGGCGACTCGTCAGGCAGTTTCCGGGACCCTCGCGCTCATCGGCGGCGGTGAGTGGGGTGAGCACCATCGGACCCTCGACCGGCGGCTGCTGGGCCTCGCCGGCGCCACCGAGATTCTCGTCCTCCCGACCGCGGCCGCCTTCGAGCACCCCGAGCGGGTGGCGGACATCGCGACGCGCCACTTCGAGCCGCTCGGCGTGGCCGTCCGCACCCTCGGGGTGCTGCATCGACGCGACGCCGAGGCCCCCGACGTCGTCACGGCCGTGGAGCAGGCCCGATTCGTCTACCTGGCGGACGGCTCGCCGATGCACCTGCGCTCGGTGATCAAGTCCTCGCCGCTGTTCGACGCGATGCTCACGGCCTACCGCAACGGTGCGGTGATCGCGGCGTCGGGGGCAGGCGCGACCGTGCTGTGCGACCCGATGGTGGACCCGCGCGGTGGCGCGTACACGGTCGGCCTCGGCTTCGTCGAGGGTGTGGCCGTGTTTCCGTATCACGGCAGCGCGGCCGATCACCTCCGGCAGCGATCGGTGGAGCTGCGGCCCCGCGACGCGGTACTCGTGGGGATCGACGAGGAGACCGCGCTCGTGCGTGAGCCGGGCCCGTCCTGGTCGGTTGCCGGCGCGGGCCAGGTCACGCTCTACGCGGCCGATGGCACCACCACCTACGCCGACGGCGCGACGGGTCTCGCCCTGCCCTGAACCCCGCCGGCGACGCGGCGGCCGTCGGTCAGGGTGTGCTGCTCGTGGTGGACACGGCGCGACGTCGTCGAGGAGGTCGTCGTGGTCGGACCCACCGCCTTGCCGTTGACGCTGATCACCACCTTGGTGATCGTGACCTTCTTGGTCGGCGCGCCGTCACGCTGGCCATTGGCGTCGGGTGCCGGTGCGTACGACTCGATCTTCTGCGCGTTCTTCAGGCCGGCCGTGACCGCGCCGAAGCGGGCGTAGTCGTCGGGGAGCGTCGGAGCCGCCGGAGCCGGTGACGATGAAGAACTGCGAACCGAACGTGCCGGCCGGCTCCGAGGTGCCCTTGGCCGCGGCCAGCGAGCCGATCGGGTAGTTGTCGGTCGGCACCTCGCCCTGCACGGTGTAGCCGGGGCCGCCGGAGCCGTCGCCCTTCGGGTCCCCGCCCTGGATGATGAAGTTCTTGACGGTCCGGTGGATCGTCAGCCCGTCGTAGAAGCCGTTGCGGGCCAGGAACACGAAGTTGTTGGTCGCGACCGGAGCCGTCCCGGGATCGAGCGCCAGGGTGATCGTGCCCTCGCTGGTGCACATCGTCGCGGTGTACTTCGCCGTCGCGTCGATCGTCATGGGGGGTGCCGCGGGGAACGTTCGCGTCGGGTTCTTCACCGGGTTCGCGCAGGCGGCCGGGGTGGCGGACTTCGCGTCCGAGCTGTTCCCCCCGTTGACCAGCGAGATGATCACGCCGATCACGACGAGCGGTGCCAGCAGGTAGAGGAGCGTGCGCAGCGTCTTCATCTGGCGCTGCCGCTTCATCATGCGCTCGCGTTCGGCGCGTGCGAGCTCGCGGTTCTGCTTCTGTCGTTCGCGCTTGGCTGCCTTGGACACGGCGGCGGAGTCTAGGAGGTGGGAACGGTGTGGTTCGGAGCAGGTGCCACGTAGGTCCGGCAGGGCTGGGAGCGCAGCGACGGGCAGGCCGCCGCCGTCGGGCCCAGGTCCGGCCCGCCCACGATCGGGAGCACGAGGCGCGATGGGCGGTCGTCGTCGTGCGCGATCAGGTCGACCACGTTGCCGCCGGTCTCCGCGGTGTCGAACGCCCATTCCGGACGATCTCCGCCCGGGGCCTGGATGGTCAGGCGGATGCGGCTCCCGGCGCGGAACTGGTGGGCGAACGGGAACAGTGCGATCCGCGCGGAGACGAAGTGACCCGGAGTGATGTCGTGCATGTCCTTCAGCTGGTCGTTGTGAACCGGGTTGAGCGGGGTGGAGCGCGCGGCATCGAGCTTGCGGTGGCTGAGCTTCAGCCACCCGTTCTGCACGTAGCGCTCCTGCCCGTTCGGGAGCACCTCGCTCAGCGTCACCTGCAGGTCGCTGTCGGGGGCGTTCGACTTGACCCACAGGTCGACGCTGCCGCTCCCCGCCATCGAAAGCGTCCGCGGCAGCACGTGGGTGAGGTAGGACAGCGACGCGCCGTCGACGACCGGCTGCCAGTCGTAGGTCGGGGTCGCGGCCCAGATGTTCCCGCCCTGGAAGTCGGTGCGGGGCCGCAGCGTCGGATCGGGCCGGAACTCGTCCGCGCCCTCGTGGTCAACGCCGGGCTTCTTGCGCAGCCGTCCGTTCGAGCGCAGGTGCCAGGTGCGGGCGCGGGTACCCGGAATCGGCCACGCCGCGTAGCTCGTCTGCGCCCGGGGAACGAGCGAACCGGGCGCAAGGCCCTCGGCGTTCCCCGTCTCCCAGAGGATCTTGACGGGCTGCTCGGCCGAGTACTGCCGCGAGCGCCTGCTCGTAGCTCGCGCCGGTGAAGCGGTCGGGCGGCATGACCTGGCCCGGGACCCCGGTGATGCTGCTCCAGAGCACGGGGGCGAAGGCCCGGACCGCCGCGGAGACGCTCGGGGTGCGGTGCCCGACGTACAGGTCGAGGAACTCGAGTGCGTCGAACGCGACCTGCGGGTCGAGCGATTCGGTGTGGACGCCGTTCTGACCCTCGGCGCGTACGAGGACGCCGGGCGCGAAGTGGTCGAGCATGTTGGCCCAGTGACCGCCGGTCTGCTCGTCCTGCCACGCTCCGGCGATGAACACCTTGGCGCGGATCCGGTTCACGAACGCGGCGGGCGCGAGCGAGTCGCTGCCGTTCGGGAAGTCGTAGGTGAACTCGGGATCGAGCATGGGCGACGGGTTCGGGTGCCGGTTGATCTGGTCGAGCAGATCGACGTTCTGGCCCCGGAGGAGCATGTTGTCCGCGCAGGTCGTATCGCCGCCCGCGATCCGGTCCTTGACCCAGCCCGGCGCGCCGGGGTTCGGCCACTTGTTCTGGTCGACCCGCTCTTGGGCCCAGCTGAGCGCGAAGCCGTTGTTGAAGATTCCGCCCGGGTACAGCGTGCCGCGCCAGGTGTCGTCGATCACCGAGACCGGCGTGATCGCGTCGAGGTGCGGCGGCCGGGTCCGGGCGACGAACAGCTGGCTGATCCCCGCGTAGGAGATGCCGGCCATCCCGACGTGCCCGTCGGACCACGGCTGCGCGGCGATCGTCTCGATCGCGTCGTACCCGTCGAGGGCCTGCAGGTTCTCGAAGTAGTTGAACGCGCCGCCCGAGCAGCCCGAGCCACGGATGTTCACACCCACCCACGCGTAGCCGTTCGACGGGAGCATCAGCTTGTACTGGGGCTGACCGGTGGTCGGGCTCGACGGGTCGTACCCCGAGTACTCCATCACGGTCGGGTAGGGACCGTTCTCGGGCGGGCCCGGCAGCACGACCTGGACCGAGAGCTGCGTGCCGTCACGGGTGGTGAGGTAGCCGTAGCCGGAGTTGCCGCCGAGGTTGGTCACGTCGAGGTGCTGGCCCGAGTAGAGCGACTGCGGTGGCGTCGCGTCGGGGTCGAGCACGGTGACGGGCCCCGCGACGCTCGTCCGGCCGCCGTCGTCGACGAGGACCGTGTAGCCCGAGCGCGACGGCAGGTTGTGGAAGTTGTAGCTGCCGAGGCCGTCGACCGTGCCGGTCTGGACGACCGAGTGCTTGCGCACCACCGAGAGCGTCGCCCCGGGGGGCGCGTGCAGCACCGCGATCTGGTGCACGCTCCCGCGCACGACCACGCCGGTCGCCACCGGCACGGAGACATCGGTGCGGTGGTGGGACTCGGCGCCGGCGACCACGCCGGAGGCCGGGATCGCCAGTGCCGTGACGATCGGGATGACGAGCCAACGAGTGATGCGCACCAACAGCCTCCCAGCAGTGAAGTGGGCATTGTGGCAGAAATCCCACGGTCCGCCGGTCGCCCGCCTCGGTCGTCGCCGCCCGAAAACCGGGCGAACGGCGAGTACCCTCGGCTCTGTGGCGCTGATCGTGCAGAAGTTCGGCGGGACCTCCGTCGCCGACCCCGACCGGGTCCGGGCCGTCGCTGACCACATCGTGCGCACCCAGCGGGCCGGCAACCAGGTGGTCGTGGCGGTCTCGGCCATGGGAAAGACCACCGACGACCTCGTCCGCCTCGCCCATGACGTGTCGGGCAACCCCCACGGGCGTGAGCTCGACATGCTGCTCACCGCCGGGGAGCGGATCTCGATGGCCTTGCTGTGCATGGCGATCATCGACCTGGGCGAGCACGCCGTGAGCTTCACCGGATCCCAGGCCGGGATCGTGACCGACACGGCGCACGGGAAGGCCAAGATTCTCGAGATCAAGGGCGACCGGATTCGCGAGACGCTGGCCGCGGGGGCCGTGGCGGTGGTCGCGGGGTTCCAGGGGATCTCCACCGACAAGGCCATCACCACGCTCGGGCGGGGTGGCTCGGACACCACCGCGGTGGCGCTCGCCGCCTCGCTCGGCGCCGAGATCTGCGAGATCTACACCGACGTTTCGGGCGTCTTCACCGCCGATCCCCGGATCGTGCCCGAGGCCCGGAAGCTCGCTCGCGTCTCGTTCGAGGAGATGCTGGAGATGGCCGCGACCGGCGGGCGGGTGCTCGCGCTGCGGTCCGTCGAGTTCGCCCGGAACTACCGAGTACCGGTGCACGTGCGCTCCTCCTTCACGTGGGAGCCCGGCACCTGGGTCGTCGAGGAGGACCCCACCATGGAACACGCCATCATCTCGGGGGTCACCCACGACACGTCGGAGGCCAAGGTCACCATCGCCCAGGTCGCGGACCGACCCGGCGTCGCCGCGTCGTTGTTCCGCGCGCTCGCGGACGAGGCCGTGAACGTCGACATGATCGTGCAGAACGTCTCGACCGCGGGGCACACCGACATCTCGTTCACGGTGCCCAAGGACGACCTCCACCGCGCGCTCGCGGTGATGGAGAAGGTCGCCGCCGATATCGAGGCGACCGGCGTCACCCACGACTCGGACGTCGCGCGCGGTGAGCCTCGTCGGCGCGGGCATGCGGACCAACCCCGGGGTCGCGGCGACGATGTTCCAGGTCCTCGCCAACGAGGGCGTCAACATCGAGATGATCAGCACGTCGTCGATCCGGATCTCCTGCGTGGTTCCCGCGGGCGACGTGGAGAAGGCGGTGCGGGCGCTCCACACTGCGTTCGAGCTGCAAAACGCTTGAACCCGGGCGTCGTCCGGTCGATACCCTCGCGGGCGGTCCGTACCGGAGGAGAGCGCAGTCGTGACGGTTGATGTCGGCGTCATCGGAGCCACGGGGCTCGTCGGCCAGGAGATGCTCCGAATCCTCGAGGAGCGGTCGTTCCCGGTCGGCACCCTGCGGGCCTACGCGTCGCCTCGCTCCGAGGGCCGGGTGCTCCCGTTCGCCGACGGCAGCGTCACGTGCGAGGTACTGCGCGACGGATGCTTCGACGGCCTCGATCTCGTGATCGTGGACGTCGACGATCCGCTCGCCCTGGAGTGGGCGCCTCGGGCCGCGGCCGCGGGCGCACGCGTGGTGGACAACTCGGCGGCGTTCCGCATGGAGGACGACGTCCCGCTCGTGGTCGCCGAGGTGAACCCGGAGGACCTCGCGGACCTGCCCCGCGGCATCGCCTCGTGTCCAAACTGCACGACGATGGTGCTCGTCACCGCGCTCTCGCCGCTGCAGCGCGCGGCCGGGATCGAGCGACTCGTCGTGTCCACCTACCAGTCGGTCTCCGGTGCCGGGGTTCCCGGGATCGCCGAGCTCGACGCGCAGTGGAACAAGTTCGCGGGCGACGCCGAGTCACTGCGCCGGGCCGGTGCCATCGACGGCTTCATCGTGGCGGGCGAGGTCTGGTCGAAGCCGATCGCGGGCAACGTCATCCCGCTCGCGGGATCGGTGAAGGACGCGGGCTACACGAGCGAGGAGTGGAAGCTCGTGCACGAGAGCCGCAAGATCCTGCACAACCCCACGATGCGCGTCACCGCCACGTGCGTCCGGGTGCCGGTCTACGTCGGGCACGCCATGACCGCGAACGTCCAGTTCCGCGATCCGATGTCGCGCGCGCGGGCCGTCGAGCTCCTCGCGTCCGCGCCGGGTGTGGTCCTCGTCGAGGACGGCGCCGGTGCACCGACCGCGCTCGAGGGGGCGGGCATCGACCCGGTGCTCGTCGGCCGCCTGCGCGAGGACCCGAGTCAGGCGAACACCCTGGACCTCTGGGTGACCGGCGACAACCTTCGCAAGGGTGCGGCCCTGAACGCGGTGCAGATGGCCGAGGTCCTCATCGCCTGACGTCCGGGCGCCGCGGCGCGGCGATCGGGGTGGTGGGGTCAGGCGCTCGCGCGCCACGCGACGTCGCGGCACGCCGCGAGCATCGGCGGGGCGAACGCGGCGCGCGCGCAGGCGAAGTGCCCTTCCTCGTGGTCGATGACGCGTGCCCGTGGGATCCGGGTCACGAGCTCGGTCTGCGAGACCGGGTCCACGAGATGGTCGCGATTCGTACGCAGCACCGTGGTGGGAACGTCGATCTCGGCGATCCATCCGCGCGCGTCGTAGCGCCCGATGCTGCGCGCCGCCTCGGTCAGCATGCGGACGTCGTGCCGGCGCATCTCGTCGGAGGCCCACTCGAGGAAGCCCGCCGGCCGGTGCGCGCGCACCCGGCGCAGGAGGCTCGCGCCGGCCGCGGGGAAGGCGGCCAGCTGGCCCGTGGCCCGAGCCAGCGTCGCGACCGTCGCCAGGTAGGCATCGCTGAGCGGCCGGGCACCGACGGCGAACTGCGGTGCCGTCGCGCAGAGGACGAGGCCGGCGACCTTCTCGGGGTGGCGGTGCCAGAGGAGCTGGGCGACGGGACCACCCATGGAGTAGCCCGCGGCCAGCACCGGGCCCGAGCCGAGCGTGTCGATGAGCGCGGCGACGTCGTCGGCGCAGTCCGCGAGGCGCACGTGCCGGCGCGAGCGCAAGCCGCGGGAGTGTCCGCGCAGGTCGGGCGCCACGACGTGGAACTCGCGGCTGAGACTCTCGAAGGTGCGGAACCAGTTCAGCCCGCCGCTCGCCATGAACCCATGGAGCAGGACGAGGGTCGGGGCGCCGGCGGGTCCTGCCATCTCACGTACGAAGGTGGTGCCGCGTCCGGGGAGTTCGACGCGGCGCCCCAGCGGGACGGCAGGGCCGACGCGCCCGTCGGCGCGCACGACCGACGGCGGTACGCGGTCACCGACCACGAGTCGTACGAGATCCGTTGTGGTGGTCGCCATGAGCCCCCCGAGCCACGCGAACGGGGCAATTCTGCCACGGATCCGAGTGGTGTGGGAACCTCCCCGCCCCCGGCGCACCTTCCGGGCCGGTGGGCGACTGAATAGTCTCCGCCTGCATGGGAGAGATGGTGGAGTTCGCGAGCAACGGATCGACGGCCCGGGGCTACCTCGCCCGGCCCGTGGGTGGCACGGGCCCCGGGGTCCTGGTGATCCAGGAATGGTGGGGACTCAGCCCGGACCTCGAACGCACGACCGATCGGCTCGCCGGCGCCGGGTTCACCGCCCTGGCCCCGGATCTGTATCCGCGGTGAGGTCGCCAACCACGACGAGATGGACCGCGCCGCGCGCCTGATGACCGAGCTTCCGCCGGACCGCGCCGCGCGAGACATGAGCGGAGCAGTCGACTTCCTCCTGGAGGACCTGGGCGCGACCGGCGACGGCGTCGGCGTCGTCGGCTTCTGCATGGGTGGGATGTTGGCGTGGCTCATCGCCGCGAACCGCGGGGACTCGGTGAGGGCCGTGGTGCCCTTCTACGGGTTCCCCTCCGGCGACAGTGAGCCCGACTGGTCGGCGATGACAGCCAAGGTGCGCGGCCACATGGCCGAGCACGACGACTTCTTCGGACCCGATGCCGCGCACGCGCTTGAGGCCGAGCTGCAGGGACTCGGCAAGGACGTGCAGCTCACCGTCCACGCCGGCACCGGTCACGCCTTCATGGGACCGCACAACGCGCTCGGGACGCTGGACGAGGAGCTGGCCGCGCGCATCTGGCCCGAGGTCTTCGCGTTCCTCCACACCGAGCTCGGCTGAGGCCGGTCCTCACCAGGTCCGGCGAAGCGGCATCCCGCTCGCGCCGTCCGCGCTGCGCCGGACGCCGAGCACCTGGTGGATGGCGATGTCGCCCTCTTCGAAGCCGACGACCGATCCGGCCATGTACGCGCGCCACACGCCGCGCGCGACCTTCCCCGACCTCTCGGACCGCCGCGTCCCAGTTCTGCTCGAGCGCGTCGATCCACGCCCGGAGCGTGAGCGCGTAGTGCTCGCGGAGCGACTCGACGTCTCGCACCTCGAACCCCGCCACCTCCATCGCCCGGGTCACGGCGGCGACGTCGAGCAGTTCGCCGTCGGGGAACACGTACCGACCGATGAAGCTCCGCGGGGAGAGCCTTGAGCCGCCGGCCTTGGAGATCGCGTGATTCAGTAGCCGCCCACCCGGTACCAGTGCGTCGCGTAGCGTCCGGAAGTACTCGGTCGTGCGCTCGGCGCCGACGTGCTCGAACATCCCGATCGACGAGATCACGTCGAACGTCTCGCCGTGCAGTTCCCGGTAGTCCTGGAGCCGGATGTCCACGCGGTCGTCGAGGCCCGCCTCCTTCACTCGGTCGGTGGCACGCGCGAACTGCTGCCCGCTGATCGTGATCCCCACCGACCGCGCGCCGTACTCGGCGGCCGCGTGCATCGCCATCGTGCCCCACCCGCAGCCGACGTCGAGCAGACGGGTGTCCCGTCGACCGTCGAGACCGAGCTTGCGGCAGACGAGATCGTGCTTCGCGGTCTGCGCGGCGTCGAGGTCGGTCACGTCGCCGCCCCACCGCGCGCAGGAGTAGGTCATCGTCGGGCCGAGGACGATGCGGTAGAAGGCATTGCCAACGTCGTAGTGGTGGGAGACCGCGCGCGAATCCCGTTGCCGCGTGTGTCTCCGGCCCCGCAGGCGCACCTCCTCGGGTGGAGGAGGTGGCGGCCGTCCGATGGCGTCGAGCGCGATCGCGGCCCGCGCCGCTCGCCCGACCAGTTGGACGCGCTTCCGCGGAGCGGGTTGTGAGACGCGCAACGCGCGGAGCGCCTCGACGACGTCGCCGTCGAAGTCGGCGTCGCCCGCGACGTAGGCACGCCCGAGGCCGAGCTCGTCGGGTGCCCAGAGCAGCCGGCGGAGCGCGACCGGTGACCGGAGCCGCACCGTCGGACCACCGGTGGTCGTGGACTCGATGCGGCTGCCGTCCCAGAGCTCGAAGGCCACCGGCGGCGGTCCGTCGAAGACCAGCTCAGCGAGCGGCGCGAGGGCCGCGGCGGCCGGGGGTGCGCCGACCGACGGTGCGGGTACGGACAACGGTGTGGTCATGCCCACCTCCTGCTCAAGAGGTTCCGTCGCCGGTTGTACCAAATCTCGCGGCGCCCCGCTACGGCATCCCGGGCCTCACCGGGTCGGTTGATCAGGGGTGCAGGACCTTCGCGAGGAACCGACGGGTCCGTTCCTCGTCGGGGTGCCTCGAAGACGTCCGCGTCAGTGCCCGTTCAACGCGGCGATGAAGCTGAGCACCGAGAACCCGAGGCGTTGCGCGTCCTCGTCGTTCTCGGCCCACCGGGCCTTCACGGTGTCGAGCCGCGCGAGCGTGCTCGCGGGGTACGTGACGGTCTGGGCGACGGTGCCGGTAGGCGGCGGGAGCACGATCGGGGTGGGTCGAGGCTGCGGATCCACCGCGTTGAGGAACGCGAGCACCTGGATCCCGAACTGCACGAGGCCTTCACGCGTACCCTGCGAGTAGTACGTCACGAGCTGATCGATGCGCGCGCTCTCGTCGGTGGTCCAGTGCACCGTCACCGCCCGCGGGCCGACGTCGAACACGAAGATCGCGTGGTTCATCGGGTCGTTCGACGCACGCGTGTCGAGACCGTCGGAGATGAAGAGCTGCTCGCCGATCACCTCGACGGCGCGGCTGTCGGCGATGCCGAAGGGTGTGAGGTCGACGTTCCATCCGGGGAGGATCGTGCGGGTCGTCATCGACGCGCGGACGAGGTGCTCCGAGTTGTTGACGGCGAGCAGATCGCCGGTGGTGTCGTCGAAGTCGAGGCCGAAGATGTGAGTCAACCCGGAGATCGTGAAGCCGGGACCCAACGCGCCGGTCGTGTAGTCGAAGGTCTGGATCGTGGAGCCGTTGGCCACGTAGAGCTTGCGGTCGGCGAGGCGCCATCCTGCCCCCGTGTGCTCCGACGCGAGGGGCTGCCACGACTCGACCTGGAACACGCCGCTCGCGTCGCGCACGAGACGGAACACGGTCGGCGTCGCGCTCGTGCTGCCCGAGAACAGGTAGAGGACGTCCGCGTTGGCGTCGTACGCGACCGCTTCGAGGTCGCCATCGCGCGATGAGCCCGCATGGGTGCCCACGCCGAGCCGCGGCGCGTTCGCGAACGACGGCTCGCTGATCGTGCGCTTCAGCGCGCCGGTCGTGCGGTTGATCTCGTACGCCGCGTTGCTGTTGTCGTCGACCATCCAGAGCGAGTCGTCCGACGCGACGTAGGCCGATCCCTCGTTGTCGCGCACGCGCACCGTGGAACCGGTGAACGGCGACGTGCGGATCAGCCGGTTGAGCGCGAGCCCCGGCTGGGTGGTGGTCGGGAGCGCCGCCGCGAGGCCGGGTGCGATTGCCGTTCCGAGGATCGCGGCCAGCGCGATCGTCACTGCTGGGCCTGCCCATCGCCGTTCACGAACCAAGGGATGCCGCCTCCGCCTGCCAGTGCCCCGGTCTGTCGATCCGCGGCCGAACGTACGCGCCCCGGTTCCGCGGGTGAGGGACCCCACTGTGAAAATCGTGCGCGCCGCGCGCACCGTGGCCGGCTCACCCGGCGAGGACCGCCGCACCGGGTTGACGCCCAGCGCGGTGGGCGATGAGACTCGCCCGATGGCAGTCGTGAGTTGGGCACGGGCTCGGCGCCGGACGGGGTTCGCCGCGGACCTCGCCGAGCGGTACCAGGCGTTCCTCCCGTACGTGCTCCCGCGCATCTCCTGCCTCGACCCGGCGCTCGTGCCCGCCGGGTACGAGGCCGGGCTGATCGCGGCGCACACCGAGACGCTCCGGGACGCGCTGAACGTGACCTCGGACGAGGGCCGGATCAAGCAGGCCTGGCTCGGTCTGCCACCCGAGCAGCGCGCCGCCCTGTCGCGGCAGCTCTTCCGCCGCTGCGTCGAGCGGGCTGCCCGACAGGGGTACCCGACCGATCGTTGGGAGCAGATCTCCTTCAGCGCCGACGTGCAGAACGCACCGTTGGGCGGGACCGAGCGGCTGCTCTGACCTCGACGAGACCGCGGCTGCCGACCGGCGCGTGGTGGGACCCGTAAGGTTCCGGGCCGTGAACGCCACAATTCGTCGGCCGAACCTGCTCGTCGCCCTCCTCGTCGCGTCGTTGGCGACGACGGGCTCCGCCCTGGTCGCCACCGCGGGGAGCGCGACCGGTGAGCCGGTCGTCTCGCTGCCGGCGTCGGTGATCGGCGTGGTGGAGGGCAACAGCGGCACGACCACCGTCACGCTCACCGCGTCGCTGTCGGCGCCGAGCGCCGGAACGGTGACGGTGCACTACGCGACCGCGAACGGGAGTG
The DNA here is from genome assembly GCA_963801105.1 of uncultured Acidimicrobiia bacterium. GTDB lineage: Bacteria > Actinomycetota > Acidimicrobiia > IMCC26256 > JAENVU01 > JAENVU01. The sequence continues at coordinate 799,051 of CAWDDH010000003.1, read as the reverse complement.
CGACCACCGGCGACGCCGACTATGTCGCGGCGGCCGGGACGCTCACCTTCGCGCCGGGCACCACGACGGCACCGATCCCCGTGTCGGTCCGCGGCGACACGAAGCTCGAGGACTACCAGACGTTCTCGGTGCACCTGTCGTCGCCGACGGGGGCCAAGACCGGCAACGCGGTGGAGAAGATCGAGATCCGCAACGACGAGAAGCCCAAGCTCGCGATGGCCGGGGCGAAGGTCGCCGAGGGTGCGACGGCGCACTTCCGTCCGAAGCTGCGCCAGCGCTACTACCTCCCGATCTCCGTCACGGCCCAGACCGCGGACAAGACGGCGCACGCGCCCGGCGACTACACGGCGTTCAACGGCTCGGTCACATTCGCCGCCGGCTCCAAGACGGGTTCGGCGGTGGACGTCGCGACGATCGCCGACGGGATCAGCGAGCCGAAGGAGGTCTTCAGGCTCGCGCTGTCGGGAACGAGCGTGTACGCCACGAAGAACGCCTCCGCGACGATCCTGGCCAACTCAGAGGCATCCGTGTGCAACACGGGCAGCGCGGCGCCGGCGCGATATCAGAAGGTCGTCGTGTTCTCGTTGGAGAACCGCTCCTGGTCCGGTGTGGGCGGTGTGGGCTTCGCGGGCATGCCGTACCTCCACCAGCTGGCCGCGAGCTGCTCCTACTTCTCGGCGTGGACGGAGGCGAACACCAGCCAGAACTCCGCCACCCAGTACGTCAGCCAGGCGCAGGGCGACACGAACCACACCGTCCTCAACGACTGTGCCCCGAGCGCGACGTGCAACTCGCAGGCCGACAACATCTACCGGCAGGCACGCGCCGCCGGGAAGACCGCGATCAACTACGTGGAGGGCGCGACCACTGCGTGCTCGACGAGTGGCAACGCGGTCAAGCACGTCCCGGCCATGTACTTCTGGGGTGCGGACGATCAGGCCCACTGCTCCGAGCAGGTGCGCCCGTACTCCGAGTTCGACCCGACGACTCTGGTGGACTACTCGTTCGTCACCCCCACGCAGTGCAACGACGGGCACGACTGCGACAACAGCATCGTGGACGCGTGGCTCCAGGGGAACGTCGCGCCCGTGGTCGACTCCGCCGACTACCGGGCGGGCAAGGTGCTGGTCGAGATCTGGTATGACGAGGGCTCGCCGGTGCCCAACCTGTACCTGAGCCCCTCGGCTCATCCCGGACCGTTCGCGACCGCCGGGATCGGCTACGCGTCCACCCTGCGTCTGTGGGAGGACGCGCTGGGCCTGCCGTGCCTTGCCAACGCCTGCACCGCGCCCGACATCCGGGCCGTCACCGGGATCTGATCAGGGGATCGCCGGCGGGGGCTGCACCCGGGGGATCGACCGCCGGCCCGGAGGGGAGAAGGTGGTCGGGATGCCGGGATTTGAACCCGGGGCCTCAGCGTCCCGAACGCTGCGCGCTAACCAAACTGCGCCACATCCCGTAAGGGGCGTGAGTGTAGCGACCCGTCAGCTGGCAGCCGGAGCCGTACCGACCAGGAGGCGCTTGGCCTCCCGCCGGAGGATGCCGGCGTCGACCGGCTTCACGAGCTCCGCGTCGGCGTCCGCCCGCTTGGCGAGGAAGCGGTCCGCCTCCCGATCGAGCAGCAACAGGATCTTGGTGGGCGGCACGCGGCCCTCGGCAGCCTCCAGCCGCAGATCGATCGCGCAGGCGATCCCACCCATGTTGGAGATCTGCATGTCGAGCACGACGAGATCGGGCGCGTGCTGGGCGACCGCGCCGCGGACGTCCTGGCCGCGCCGCACCTCGATCACCTCGTGATCGGGCCCGGAGAACGCGGTGGTCACCTGGTCCCGCACCCAGGCGGCTTCGGCGGCGACGAGGATCGTGATCGTGGTCACGACGGTGAGGTTACTCCCCACCTGCGACCGTCCCCGCTTCGATATCCGGCGCGAAGAGCATCGTGCCGACCTCGGCGAGCGCGGCGAAGTCGTGGACGTCGTGCGCGAGGTAGGGGACGAACGCCACCGCCGCCGAACGCGTCCGCACCCGGACGGTCTCGATGTGTGCCCGCTCGCGTTCGGCGATCTCGTTGAAGTCGGCGAGGTTCGCGTACCGCGCCGCCAGCCGGTGGCGTGCGTCACGTTCCTCACGACCGTGCACGTGCAGCTCTCGGAGGGTTTCCGCGCGCGTCCGCAACCCGGCCGAGACCTCGGTGCCGAAGCGCGGGTGCACGCGGTTGACGACCAGCGCGTCGACCGCGAGATGATGGTCACCGATCTTCTCGGCGAAGTAGCGCGCCTCCTCGATCGCGTCGCGTCGTGGCGACGTGACGAGGACGAATCGGGTCTCGGGCTGGCCGAGGATCTCGACGACACGCGCGGCCCGTGTGCGGAAGCCCTCCTCCATGCCCTCGAACGACCGGAAGAAGGCGACGATGTCGTCGACCACCTCGGCGCCGACGACGCGCGAGACGGTGCGGATGAACGCCTGGACCGCCGCACCCGCGACCTTCAGGTACGTGCGGGTCGGCACCATCAGCACGCGGAAGATCGGGTTGTTCAACAGTCGGAGCAGACGGGCCGGCGCGTCGAGGAAGTCGAGCGCGTGGCGCGACGGCGGGGTGTCCACGACGATGAGGTCGAACTCGCCGCTCTCGTGCAGCTCGTGCAGCTTCTCCATCGCCATGTACTCCTGCGTGCCCGACAGCGCGGAGGAGATGTTCCGGTAGAAGTTGTTGGCGAGGATCCGCTGTGCCTGCTCGTCGGACGACGCGTGCATCGTGACGAGCCCGTCGAACGTGCTCTTGGTGTCGAGCATCATCGCCGAGAGCTCGCCGCCCGGGACGCGGTCGTGGCCGGGGTCCCACAGGTCGGGATCGATGACCAGGGGCTCGTTGGTGAGACCGTCCAGGCCGAGTGCATTCGCGAGCCGCTTGGCCGGGTCGATGGTCACCACCACCGCGCGCCGCCCGCGGCGGGCGCCCTCGACCGCGATCACCGCGGCGGTGGTGGTCTTGCCCACGCCACCCGAGCCGCAGCACACCGCGATGCGGCCGTGGTCCACGACGTCGGCGAGCGTGTGGACGGTCACAGCTGCTCGATCCCGGCAGTGAACGCGTCGGCGAGCGCGCCGATCTCGGCGACACCCAGCTCGGCGCTGAACTCGAACGGCAACCGGATCTGGGGGAGCGGGAGCTGCTCGGCCAGCCGGTCCGCCTGCTTGCGCTGGATCTCGGCCCGTTCGGCGCGGAACGCCGCCGCCGCGGCGAGGTCGTGTGCCTCCCGGTCGGAGACGAACACGTCGAGGAGCGCGGCGTCGTGTTGCGCGGCGGCCGCGGTGGAGTCGGCCTCGGTGAGCCCGAGCTCCTCGTAGCACGCGTTGACGACGACGGGGCCGAGGTGGACGCCCACGCGGTCCTCGATGGCGAACGCGGTGTCGATCACCTCGTTCACCGGCGTCTCCTCGGGCAGGGTCACGAGCAGGACCTGGCACCGGCTCGGGTCGGCGAGCAGCTCGACGACGTCGGCCGCCTGCCTGCGGACGGGACCGACCGTGACCGCGTCGAGGAGGCCCTGCGCCGAGGTGAGGAAGGTGATGGCGTGCCCGGCGGCGGGCGCGTCGACCACGATCAGATCCGCCACGCGCTGCTGTTCCAGACTCTTCACCTTGCCGAGCACCAGGATGTCCTTCATGCCCGGCACCGCCGTGGCGATCACGTCGAGGGCCCCGGTCTGGACGAGCCGCTTGGAGATCCGCTTCAGGCCGTTGCCCTCGAGCCAGTCACGCAGTGCCGCGTCGGGCGTGAGGGTGCGGCCGCGCACGTTCGCCGCCAGCTCGGTCTCCTCGTACCCGAGGTGCGGGCGGCCGAAGGCCGTCGGCAACCCCGATTTGCCCTCGACCTCCACGATCAGCACGCTCATGCCGGCCCGCGCGGCCGCGACGGCCAGGGTCGCCGAGACGGTGGTCTTGCCGACACCCCCCTTGCCCGCCACGATGACCACCCGGGAGGTGGAGCAGAAGTGAGCCAGCTCCATCGACCGGAGCCTACGGGAGTACGTCGGCCGTACCTCCGACGCGTCGCCGTCGGCGTGCTCGGCCTCGGCCTGTTGCTCGCGACGGTCGCGGTGCCGGCCGGGGCGGCGCCGAAGTCCGGTGGGACCATCGACGTGATCCAGATCGAGGGCCTCGTCGACCCGCCCAACGCGGACCTCATCGTGAGCGCGGTGCAGGCCGCGAACCGCGATCACGCCGAGGTACTGCTGATCACGTTCAACTCCGGCGGTGCGGTCGACGTCGGCGCCGGCCGGGTGCTGCGAGCGATCCGGCGCTCTCGGGTCCCGGTGGTCGCCTGGGTGGGCCCGTCGGGCTCGAAGGCGCGCGGGCTCGCCGCGCTGGCGGCGTTGCAGGCGTCGGTGGTCGCCGTGTCGAACGGCTCCAGCATCGGGCCGATCGACCCGGTCGCCCTCGACGACACCGCCACGCTCGACGGCTCGTTCGCCCGCGGAACCCCGGCGGCCGCGATCGAGCACCGCTCGTTGAGCGCCACGCAGGCCGCCGCTCGGAAGGTCACCGATGCGCCGTGCGCAAAGTCGGTGGCGCCGGGGTGCGCGACGATCGGCGACCTCCTGGTGGCGCTCGACGGCGAGACGGTGACCACCGCGGCGGGTCCGGCCACCCTCCACACCGCGACGGTCGTCGGCACCGGCGCGGGCCGCCGCCGCCAGCCTGCCGATGCGATCCGCTTCCGCAAGCTGGATCTCGTCGGCCAGGCGGTGCATACCCTCACGAGCCCGTCGATCGCCTACTTCCTCCTCGTCGTCGGGCTCGCGCTGATCGTCTTCGAGTTCTTCACGATCTCGATCGGGCTCGCGGGCGGGACGGGAGCCGTCGCGCTCGTCGGCGCGTTCGTGGGCTTCTCGCACCTGCCGGTCACCTGGTGGGCCCTGGTGCTGATCTTCCTCGCGATGTTCGGCTACGCCGTCGACGTCCAGGCCGGTCGCGCGTACTCCTGGACCGTGATCGGGACCGTCCTCCTCGTGGTGGGCACGTTGTTCCTCTACGGTGGCTCGCCCCGCCTGGACGTCTACTGGTGGGTCGTCCTGGTCGTGGTCGTGCTGACGGTCGCCTTCTTCCTCGCGGCCATGCCCGTCGCGGTGCGCTCCCGGTTCTCGACGCCCACGATCGGGCGGGAGGAGTTCGTCGGTGAGACCGGCGAGGCGGCGGTGGAGATCGCGCCGGACGGCGTGGTCGTGCTCCGGGGCGCGCGGTGGCGGGCCCGCACCAACCGGGCGACGCCCATTCCCGCGGGGGCCGCGATCCGGGTCGTCGAGGTCGACGGGCTCGTGCTGGAGGTGGAGCCCGAGGAGGGTGCCGCCCGGGATTACCGCGAGCCCAAGTCCCGGGGGTGATCTGCCCATGGGCCCGTCGCTCGGGGCTCAGGATGCCGTCAGAGCCCGTGAAACCGGGCTCTTGTGGCCTGTCTCACCCCGGGAGTAGGTTCGCTGGACGGGCCGTGGCGGACGGTCCGAGGCGACCCTGCGGGAGGGGAGCGGTGAGCGTCGGTACGGCCAACGAGGTCTGGCAGGTCAAGGCAGCGTGCCGCGGCCCGCGGTCGAGCGTCTTCTTCCCGCCGGCGAGCGGCGAGCGGCGAGATCAGCGTGAGCTGCGCGAGGCCCGGGCCAAAGTGATCTGCAGCGACTGCGTCGTGCGCACGGAGTGCCTCGAGTACGCGCTGTCCATCAAGGAGCCCCACGGCATCTGGGGCGGGCTGAACGAGGCCGAGCGCTCGGAGCTGCTCGCCTCGCGCACCCGCTAGCCCACGGGATCCGGATCGGCGAGGCCCGAGCGCGGGCCGGGGATCCGGTCGTCGCCGCGCCGGCGGGTCACGCCCGTCGCGTCGAGGTGGCTCATGATCGGGACCACGTACTTGCGTGTGCTCCCGAGCAGGTCCCGGGCGTCGGCGATGGTCAGCGAGCCCCGCGTGCGCATGGCTTCCACGACGAGCGTGCGGGCGGACTCGATCGCACCGGTGGAGAACGTGATGCCGTCGAGGTCCACGACCGCCCCCTCCCGGACCAGCGCGCGGACGAGTCCGCGGTCGGTCGCAGGCGGTGGGGCGAACGGGTTCGCGTCGAGTGTGGCGAGGAGCGTCCGCCCCGCGTCGGAGTCCGAGGCGCGGTCGTGGTGTCCCCGGTCGCGGACCCGGCCGTGCTCCAGGACGACTTCGGCGTCCCCTGAGAGCAGCGCCTCGATCCGCTCGGCGTCGAGGCCGGTGGCCGAGCCCAGCGCGCCGACCGCGATCCCCGGATCGGTCGGCTGCGCCCGGTGGTGGGCCCGGACCCGCTCGTGGACGTCGTTCCGGACCGCCCCGGCCACGGCCGGGTCGACGCGCCAGTCGCCGATGACCTCGGCCCCCACGGCCGCAACGGCCGCCTCGGCGGCGTCGGTCGCCAGCCCGCTGTACGCACCGAGCGCATCGGCGCGTACCCACCCGTCGGCGAGCAGCCGCGCCCCGAGGGGGCGAGCGAGTCGCTCCGGTGCGTCGACGGCGCGGCGGGTGGGGCTCACGTCGAGCACCTCGGCGCCGGCGACGGTCCGCCCCGCCCCGGGATCGCGCAGCACGATCCGGTCGCCGGGCGCGAGGGGGACGGGCCGGTCGAACCGCAACCGGGCGAAGCGCTCGTCGAGGCGTCGGCACCAGACCGGCTGCTCGCCCGATCCGACCGCGGCCGCCAGTCGCCGGCGCCGCGCGAGGCTCAGCTCGGGGAGCACGGTCAGGGCCACGTCGACCACGCCGACGTCGAGCCACTGGCCGGCCCGCACGACCGCATCGCCGCGGGTGAGCCGGTCGTGGCTCACCCCCGCCAGGTTGAGGGCCACGCGCGCTCCGGGCTCACCCTGACGCGCTTCCGTCCCGTGGCGCTGGATGCCCCGGACCCGGACCGGGATCCCCCCGGCGAGCAGCTCGTCGTCCACCGCGATCACGCCGCCGGTGAGCGTGCCGGTGACCACCGTGCCGGCCCCCTTGGCGCTGAACACGCGGTCGATCCACAGGCGCGGCCGGTCGGCGTCGCGCGGTGCGGGAGCCGCCGCGAGGGCACGGTCGAGCGCGGCACGGACGTCCTCGAGTCCGCGGCCCGAACGGGCGTCGCAGGCGACGATCTCGAGCGCGGCGAAGGCGGTGCCGGTGAGGTGGTCCTCGACGTCGAGCCGGGCGATCGCGAGCGTCTCGTCGTCGACGAGGTCGGCCTTGGACAGCACGACGATTCCGTGGCCGACGTCGAGGAGCTCGAGGATGCGCAGATGCTCCTCGCTCTGGGGCTTCCAGCCCTCGTTCGCGGCGACGACGAGGACGGCGACCTCCACGGCCCCGACCCCGGCGAGCATGTTCTTGACGAACCGGGTGTGTCCGGGAACGTCGACGAACCCGACCTCGACGCCCGATGGCAGCTCGCAGAACGCGAACCCGAGATCGATCGTCAGCCCGCGCGCCTTCTCCTCGGGGAACCGGTCAGGGTCGGTGCCGGTCAGGGCCGCGACGAGGGTCGACTTGCCGTGGTCGACGTGACCCGCGGTCGCGACGGCGCGCATCAGCTCGCAGAAGCGGCGCGAGCGAGCGCGCGCGTGAGCGTGTCGTCGTCGTCGGGGTCGACGCTGCGCAGATCGCAGACGATCGTGTGCGACTCGGCCCGGGCGACGACGCCGTCGTGCCGGAGGGCGACGAGCCCGCCCCGCACGTCGGGGAGCACGAGGGCCACGCCGACCGAGGGGATCGTGAGTCCGGGCAGCGATCCTCCCCCTGCCACGGCCTCGGTCGCGAGCACGCGGACGCCGGGGACCGCGGCCGCGATCGCCTCGGCTCGGACCTGGAGCGCGTCGGTGCTCGTGGTGGCCATCCGCCAGAGCGGGATGTCGGTCGCGTCGCCGGAGAGGTAGGCGAGCGCTACCTGCTGAAGGGCCGCCAGCGTCATCTTGTCGGCGCGCATGGCGCGGGCGAGGGGATGGCGGGCGATCCGCGTCACGAGGTCGGCGCGGCCGACGATCACGCCGGCCTGGGGCCCGCCGAGCAGCTTGTCGCCGGAGAACGTCACGACCCCGGCGCCCGCCGCGATCGCCTGGCGGACGCCCGGCTCGTCGCGCAGCCAGGTCGGGTGCTCGGGCAACCACGGGGTGGTCTCGTCGAGCAGTCCCGACCCGGCATCGACCATCACGGTCGGGCCGAGGCCGCCGAGCTCGGCGACGGTCGCGGCCTCGGTGAACCCCACCATCCGGTAGTTCGACGCGTGCACCTTGAGGAGGAGCGCGGTGGCGTCGGTCACGGCCTGCTCGTAGTCGCGGCGGCGGGTGCGGTTGGTCGTGCCGACCTCCACGAGCCGGCACCGGGACTCCGCCATGATCTCGGGGACCCGGAATCCGCCGCCGATCTCGACGAGCTCGCCGCGCGAGACCACGACCTCGCGGTCGCGCGCGAGTGCGCCGAGGCTCAGGAGCACCGCCGCCGCGTTGTTGTTGACCACGATCCCGGCCTCGGCACCGACCGCACGGGCGAGCAGTGCGCCGGCGTGCTCGTGGCGCGAGCCGCGCACCCCGGTGTCCATCCGCAGCTCCAGGTTCGACGCGCCGCGGGCGACGGCTTCGACCGCGGCGACGGCGTCGACGCCGATCGGGGCGCGCCCGAGGTTGGTATGGAGCAGCACACCGGTGGCGTTGATCACGGGCCGGAGCAGCCGTGAGCGCTGCTCGGCGACCGCGCTCCGGGCCAGCTCGATCACCGCGGCCTCGTCGATCTCGCCCCCGCCGTCGATGACGCCGCGGGCGGTGTCGATCGCGCCCCGCGCCGCGGCGACGAGCAGGTCGTGGGGGAGCCCGTCGAGTGCCTGGAGGACTCGGTCCACCGAGGGAAGGGCACGTCGGGGATCCATCGCCGCCCGAGCGTACGCGGCCGCACCGGGCGGTGAGTACGGCGGTCGCACCGTAGGCGCGGCGTCGTAGGCTTCCTGAGGTGACCCTCCCGAGCGCGGCCCGCCGGTGCTGATTCCCCGGGACGCCGCGACCGTGATGCTGGTCCGGGACGCACCCGAGCTCGAGGTGTTCATGCTCCGCCGGAACCATGATTCGGTGTGGATCGCGGGTGCGTCGCTGTTCCCGGGTGGCGCGGTCGACGACCACGATCGCGACGAGTCGTGGGCCACGCGCAGCCGCAGCTGGACCGACGAGCGCGCGAGCCGCGCCCTCGGCCTTGCCGGCGGTGGCCTCGGATTCTTCGTCGGCGCGATCCGCGAGACGTTCGAGGAGGCCGGGGTCCTCCTGGCCCACGACCGTCACGGCCGGCCCGTCGACGGTGGCACCGAGGAGCTCCACTCCGAGCGCGACGCGCTGAACGCCGGGCAGACCGACTTCGCCGGGGTCGTGGCCCGCCACGACCTGGTACTCGCGACCGACGAGCTCCAGGTGTTCTCGCACTGGGTGACGCCACCGGGCGGACCGCGGCGGTACGACACCTGGTTCTTCGTCGCACCGGCGCCGCCGGGGCGGTACCGCCACGACGAGGTCGAGCTGATCGAGTCGGCCTGGGTGCGGCCGGCCGCGGCCCTCGCCGCCGCCGACGAGGGGACGATCGACCTGATCCTGCCGACTCGCCGGAATCTGGAGGCGATGGCCCGATTCGATGCCGCCGGGGAGCTGTTGGACGCGGCGCGGCGGGGCAACGAGCCGGATGCCGATGGGTGCGTCCAGATGGTCACCGAGTCGAGCGCGGGCCGTCGGATCGCGCTTCCCGGCGACGTCACACGGGACGGTTCGGTGTCGTGCCCGACCTGACCCCCGAGGTCCCGAGTGCCCTGTCGCCGCTCGTGCGCCGCATCGTCGCCGACAACCCGAGCCACATGACGGGTCCTGGCACCAACACCTACCTGGTGGGCATCGACGAGGTCGCGGTCGTCGATCCCGGTCCGGAGTCGAAGGTCCACACCGACGCGATCGTCGGCGGCGCGATGCGCGAGCGGATCCGGTGGATCGTGCTGACCCACACCCATCCCGACCACGCACCCGGTGCAACGCGTCTGGCCAAGGCGACCGGGGCCGAGATCCTGGCGTTCTCGAAGCGCGAGAAGTCGGTGAAGGTCGATCGGGCGCTCGCCGACGGCGACACCATCGACGGCACCGAGTTCCGGCTCGAGGTGCTCCACACGCCCGGGCACGCGCCCAACCACCTCTGCTTCCACCTCGAGGAGGAGCGGATGCTCTTCACCGGGGACACGATCCTCGGCGGTATGTACTCGGTGGTCTCACCGTCGACCGGTGGCGACATGGCGCAGTACCTCGCGACCCTCGAACGGCTTCGCCGGATGCGGTTGCGGTCGATCGCGCCGGGCCACGGGGATCTCATCGAGGAGCCGCGGGCGCGGATCGACGAGTACCTTCAGCACCGCCGCGACCGCGAACGTCAGGTGCTCACGCTCGTGCGCAAGGGCCCGACGCGGGTCAGCGACATCGTCGCGAAGCTCTACCGCGAGACGCCCGAGCCGCTGCTGCCCGTCGCGGCGAAGCAGATCTACTCGCACCTCAAGAAGCTGCGGGACGACGGCAAGGTCACCGGCCGGGACCAGCGCGGGGTGTGGCAGGCGGCCTGATCAGGTCGGTGCGGTGGCCGGGGCGTCGTCGGCGCGCGGGAGGGCTTCGAGCAACTCGAAGATGCGGGCGGTGCAACCCGCCATCTCGACCGGCGGCAGCAGCTCGTCGACCAGGTGCGCCGCGAGCGCGTGGAACGCGGCACCGGCGGGCGAGTCGGGGGCCCCGAGCGCGATCGGCGTGCCGGAGTCCCCGCCCTCGGACACCTCGGGTTCGAGGGGGATGGAGGCCACGAGCGGCGCACCGATCTCCTCGGCGAGCGCGGCGCCCCCGCCGGTGCCGAACAGCGCGAAGCGCTGGCCGTCGGGCGCGACGAACTCGCTCATGTTCTCGACGACGCCGACGACCTTCATGTAGGAGCGCCGCGCCATGTCGGCAACGCGGGTCGCGACCTTCTGCGCTGCGCGCGCCGGTGTCGTGACCACGAGCATCTCGGCCTGGGGCAGCATCCGGGCGAGCCCCATCTGGACGTCGCCGGTCCCAGGCGGCATGTCCACGAGGAGGTAGTCGAGCTCGCCCCACCGGACGTCGGTGAGGAACTGCTCGACGGCCTTCGTGAGGATGAGCCCGCGCCACATCAGCGCGGTCGACTCGTCGTCGACGAGGAATCCCATCGAGATGACCTCGAGCGCGCCGCCGCCGTCGACCTCGCGCCGGTGCGGGACGATCTTGCCGTCCTCGCCGGTCAGCCGGCCCTCGACGCCGAGCATGCGCGGCACGCTGAAGCCCCAGATGTCCGCGTCGAGCACGCCGACGGTCAGCCCGCGAGCCGCGAGCGCCGCGGCGAGGTTCACGGTGACCGAGCTCTTGCCGACGCCGCCCTTGCCGCTCGAGACCGCGAGCACGCGCGTGGTCGCGGGGATGTCGGTGGTCGGCGCGTGCTCCTGCGCGTTGAGCCGCGCGCGCTGCATCGCCGCGGACTTCTGCTCCTGGGTCATCTCGACCCAACGGACCTTCACGTCGGTGACGCCAGGGAGACCGTCGAGCTTGGACTGGATCTCGCGCCGGATCTCGGCCTGGAGTGGGCACCCGAGCGTCGTGAGCGCGATGTGCACCGTGACGCCGCCGTCTCCGGCCACGTCGATGTCGTGGACCATGCCGAGGTCGACGATGCTCGCCTTCAGCTCGGGGTCCATGACCCCGCCCAGCATCCCGCGCACCGTGTCGACGGTGAGGTCCTGGGCGGTCCGGTCGGATTCAGTCATGGGGCAACCTGGCGGGGCGTCGGCGGGGGCGGGCGGTGGGGCATCCCCAATAAAAACAGCATCGGCCTTGAAAATATGCCCATCCGGGATCTACGGTCAACGCATGGACCTCGAGGTGCTGAAGGCCCTGGGCGACGAGACCCGCTACGCGCTCTACCGGGAGCTGGCCGGATCGACCGCTCCCCGCTCGGCCGCCGAGCTCGCCGAGGCGCTCGGCCTGCACCCGAACACCGTCCGCCTGCACCTCGAGCGCCTGCGCGACGCCGGCCTGCTCGAGGTCGAGGCGATCCACCGTGGACGGGTGGGCCGGCCTCAGCACCGCTACTCCCTCGCGCCGGGCGCGCCCGGGCTGGGCTTCGATCCTCCTGCCCACGTGCTCCTCGCCGGCCTGCTCGGCGCGCTGGCGGAGTCGAGCGGTGCCGACGCCAACGCGGCCCGCCGGGCCGGCCGGGACTGGGGCCGCCACACGGCCGAGCGCACCGCCGGCCGGGGTTGTCTGAGTGCCCTGGCCCAGGAGCTCGACCGCCTCGGGTTCGAGCCCGCGGCCGACGAAACTGCCGCCGACACCGGCGCCACGCGCATCGAGTTCCTCCACTGCCCGTTCCGGGAGCTGGCCGAGGCCTACCCGGAACTGGTGTGCAACCTCCACCGCGGCATCTGTGAAGGCGTGGCGGAACGGGGCCGAGGAACAGTTGAGGCCTTTTCGTCGTTGTACGAACCCGATCCGTGTCACGTCGTCGTCGCGGTACCCTGACCTCCCCGACAATCCGGAGAACACCATGAGCGCTTTCACTGTCACCGACGCCCGGTCCCAGTTCCTGCTGACCGACGCCGCCGCGGCGAAGGTCAAGTCCCTCATCGAGGCCGAGGACACCCCGGGCCTCGCGCTCCGGGTCGCCGTCCGGCCCGGCGGCTGCTCCGGCTTCAGCTACGAGATGTTCTTCGACGCCGACGTCGCCGATGACGACGTGAAGAGCGAGCAGAGCGGCGTCCAGGTGGTCATCGACCCCGCGTCGATGCAGCACCTCGGTGGTGGGTCGCTCGATTACCGGGACTCGCTCCAGGGCTCGGGCTTCCACATCTCCAACCCGAACGCGGAGCGCACCTGCGGCTGCGGTCAGTCGTTCAGCTGACCCATCTCGCGTTCACCCTCGACGGCACGCCCGTCGAGGTCGACGTCGCCGACGGTGAGACGCTCCTCTCGGTCCTGCGCGAGCGCTGCGCCATCACGTCGGTCAAGGACGGCTGCGCGCCTCAGGGCCAGTGCGGCTGCTGCACGGTCCTCGTCGACGGCGATGCCCGCGTCTCCTGCGTGACCCCGGCCGCTCGCGTCTCCGGCCGGTCCGTGACCACGCTGGCGGGGCTGCCGACCGGGACCGTCGAGTCGCTCGCCGACGCGTTCGTCGCGACCGGCGGCTCCCAGTGCGGCTTCTGCACGCCGGGGATCATCGTGCGGGTGGCCGCACTCGGTACGAAGGGCCGGACCACGCGTTCCGACCTCGACAAGGCCCTTGCCGCCCACCTCTGTCGCTGCACCGGATGGCAGACGATCTACGAAGCGGTCGACCGTCACCTCGGCGCCGAAGTCGGGTCCGTGGGCCCCACCAACGCGCCCGAGTCGCGTCGGGACCTGGACGCGGCGGCACGACGGGCGAAGCTGGAAGGTCACACCGTGCAGCACGTCGGTCGCGACACGCCGCTCGGCGACGCCGGGTTCGCCGACGACACCGCACCGCGCGACACGCTCGTCGCGGTCCCGGCTCCGCCCGGGACCGCGGCCGAGACGATCACCGCAGTCGGGCAGGAGTGGGTCGTCGGCGAGACCCTGTTCGACGCCCGTGCCCGTGCGGGCAAGGTGCAGGGTCGCCGCACGACGGTGGCCGATGTGGCTCCGCTCCTGCTCCCACCGCTCCCCGACGGCGGGGTGCGGCTCGTGACCGGGTGGGTCGAGCCCGCGTACCTCGAGCCCGACGCGAGCTGGTGCGCTCCCGATGGCGAGCCTGCGAGCCCGCTCGCCAACGGCGGCGCGTTCGGTGGCAAGACCGAGAGCCCGGCTCCCGCCGCGGCGCGCGAGCTCGCCGACACGTTCGGGCGCACGGTCAGGGTCGTCTTCGCGCGGGAGGACGTCGTCCGGCTCGGACCGAAGCGGCCGCCGATCGCCGCCTCCGCCGTGCTGCGCGACGCTCTGATCGAGATCCGGGGGAGCACGCCGCTCCCACCGCCGGCCTACGCGCTGCCGTACCTGCTCGAGGTCGACGCACGCTGGGACGTCGTCACGGTTCCCGGACCGCCGGTGGCCGGCGCGCCGCGCGCGGCGGGACTCGCGGAGCAGCATCTCCTCGTCGAGGGCGCGATCGACGCGGCCGGGGCCGACCGCGCCTCACTGGTCGACACACGCGGGCGCGCGAGTGCTGCTCGACACGCTCGCGGCGTCGCCGTCCGGCGCGCTCGCCGGGGCGTGCGTCGATCTCGACGCGGAGTCCGGGCGCATCGAGCAGATCACGGTGCGCGTCGACGCGGGGGACCCGCTCGACGACGTGGTCCTGCGGTCCTACGTGATCGGCGCGGTGCACATGGCGCTCGGATGGGTCCTCACCGAGGGCGTCGCCGTGGACCCGGAGACCGGCGACGTGCTCGACCTCACGATCCGGTCCTTCGACATCGTTCGAGCGAAGACCATGCCGCCCGTCGCCGTCGAGATCGTCACCGCGACGGATCCGCCGCGCGGGGGAGCCTCCGACGCCGCGTTCGCCGCGGTGGCGGCCGCGATCTGGAACGCCGTGACCGCGGCGGAGGCCGCCCGCCCGGAGACCCTCCCGGCGGTCGGGACGCGCGCCGCCCGTATGCTGCGTCGGTGACCGTGGAACCCGTCCCGACCCCGAGCGCCCCGCCCGTCGCGGGGCCGTACTCGCCGGCGGTGCGCGCGGGCGACTGGCTCGTCCTCGCCGGCCAGGTTCCGCTCGATCCCGCGACCGCCCGGTTCGTCGGCGGCGACGCCCGGGCGCAGGCGCAACGGGCCCTCGACAACATCGCCCTGGTGCTCGCCGACTGCGGGGCGAGCATGGCCGACGTCGCCAAGACCACGGTGTTCGTGACGGATCTCGCCGACTTCGGCGCGATGAACGAGGTGTACGGCGAGGCGTTCGGCGATCACCGACCCGCGCGCTCGACCGTCCAGGTCGCGGCCCTGCCCGGCGGGGCCAAGGTCGAGATCGAGGCCTGGGCCCACGTGCCCGTTCGGTAGGGTCTGGCCGTGCCCGGAGTCCTGATCATCGTCATCGTCATGGTCCTGCTCGGTCCCGTCGCCGTCATGCTCGGCGGCGCCGCGTGGAGCGCCGCGGTCGGCTGGATGCTCGGCGACGACGCCGACCAGCGGGCCGAGGGCCAACCCGTCTGACCCTCCGCCGCTGCGGGGCCCGTCGCTCAGAGGGCGCGGGTCTGGCCGAACCGGTACCCGACCGACCGCACGGTCTGGATCAGGTTCGCGTGCTCCTCACCGAGCTTCGCCCGCAGCCGCCGCACGTGGACATCCACGGTGCGGGCGCCGCCGTAGTACTCGTACCCCCACACCCGTGACAGCAGCTGTTCGCGGGTGAACACCTTCGCGGGGTGCGTGGCGAAGAACTTCAGCAGCTCGTACTCCATGTAGGTGAGGTCGAGCGGACGGCCGGAGAGCGCGGCCTGGTACGTCTCGAGGTTCAGCGCCAGGTCGGCGTACTCGACCAGCTCGGGCGCCGCGCCGCGGCCTGTGCGCCACATGAGGTGGCGCAGGCGCGCCTCGAGCTCCTGAGGGTGGAACGGCGACAGGCAGAAGTCGTCGAAGAGGTCCTCCCGATCGCCGAGGTCGCCGAGCTGGGTCCCCGAGACGAGGAGGAGCAGCGGCTCGAGGACCGAGTCGCGCTTGCGCAGCGTCCGGCAGAGCGAGAGGGCCTGCTCGGGGTCGAGGTCGGCGCAGACGATGGCGCCGCCCCAGCCGTCGGCGGGCTCGTCCGCGGCGGCGACGGCCGCGTTGGTCACGGCCTTCCACGAGTAGCCGCCGAGGTCCAGGGTCTGGACGAGCAGGGCCGGCGGGGGATCCGGGAACACGAGGATCGGCTCGGTCATCACCGGGCCGCCCGCTTCGTCCGGCGCCGGCCGCAGTGGCGGTGGGTGCTCATGTCAGAGCGACTCCAGGTAGCGCGACAGCTCCCAGGGCGTGACCTGCTCCTTGTACGAGTTCCACTCCCGCCGCTTGTTGCGCACGAAGTAGTCGAAGACGTGTTCCCCGAGCGCGTCCACCACGAGGCTGGAGCCTTCCATCACGTCGAGCGCTTCCGCCAACGACTGCGGGAGGAGGTCGATCCCGGCCGCGACCCGCGCCGCCGGGGTCATCTCGAAGATGTTCGACGTCGCCTCCTCCGGCAGGGGGTAACCCTCCTCGATGCCCTTCATCCCGGCGGCGAGCATCAGCGCGAACGCGAGGTACGGGTTGCACGCGGGGTCGGGCGAGCGGAACTCGACCCGGGTGCTCGATTCCTTCTCCCGCTTCGGGATCGGGACGCGCACGAGGGCGGACTCGTTGTTCCGGGCCCACGAGATGTACGTGGGCGCCTCGTACCCGGCGATCAGGCGCTTGTAGGAGTTCACGGTCTGGTTCGTCACCGCGGTGATCTCGCGCGCGTGGCGCAACAGGCCGGCGACGAAGTGCTTGCCGACCTTGGAGAGCCCGTGCGGGTCGCCCGGGTCGTGGAAGGCGTTGACGTCGCCCTCGAAGAGGGAGAGGTGCGCGTGGAGCCCCGAGCCGAACGCGCCTTCGATGGGCTTGGGCATGAAGGTGGCGTGCACTCCGAGCTCGCTCGCGATCCGCTTGACCACCATCCGGAACGTCATGACGTTGTCGGCCATGGTGAGGGCGTCGGTGTAGCGCAGGTCGATCTCGTGCTGGCTCGGGCCGTTCTCGTGGAACGAGTACTCGACCGGGATGCCCATGGCCTCGAGCGTGAGGATCGTGCGGCGGCGCAACTCGTTGGCGATGTCGGTGTGGGTCAGGTCGAAGAACCCGGCGTTGTCCAGGGGGACGGCCTCGGAGGCGGACCGGAAGTAGAAGTACTCGATCTCGGGGCCCGCGTAGAAGGTGTAGCCGTGCTCGCGGGCCCGCTCGACGTTCCGGCGCAGGACGTTGCGGGGATCGCCGTCGAACGGGTCGCCGGAGAGGACCTGGATGTCGCAGAACACCCGGGCGACGGGGTGGTCGTCGCCCCGCCACGGGAGGATCTCGAAGGTCGAGGCGTCCGGCATGGCGAGCATGTCCGACTCCTGGACCCGGGAGTAGCCCTCGATCGCGGAGCCGTCGAAGGTCATGCCCTCCTCGAGCGCACCCTCGAGCTCGGCCGGCGTGATCGCGAAGCCCTTGAGGGAGCCGAGCACGTCGGTGAACCAGAGCTGGACGAAGCGCACACCGCGCTCCTCCACGGTGCGCAGCACGTACTCGAGCTGAGGTCCCATCGCGGTGCTCCTGGGGTCGGAAGGTGGTCGTGGTCGCTCGGACGGTCACGGACGTACGCCGGCGATCAGGCCCGGCTGGGCACAGTGTACGGAGGCTCGCCTAGGCTCCCGCCGCCCGCAATCCCGGGGTTACACAGCGTTCACATTTCGGCAATGGACCGGAAATCCCGGTCCGGGAGGCTTCCCCTCGCCGACGCCCGCCGGTGTCGGTGAGCAGCGGAGTGCACCGGTCCCGAGTGATCGCGGACAGACCCACAACCGCACGACGATCAGGAGCATCACGTGGCGTACAAGGCCGAGTACATCTGGATCGACGGCACCGAGCCGACGGCGCGACTTCGGTCCAAGACCAAGGTTCTGGAGGACGGTGCCGCCCTCCCGATCTGGGGCTTCGACGGCTCGAGCACGAACCAGGCGCCCGGCGACAAGTCGGACTGCGTGCTGCGTCCGGTGTTCGACTGCCCGGACCCGCTCCGCGGCGGCGAGAACAAGCTCGTCATGTGCGAGGTCCTCTACACCGACATGACGCCGCACGCGACCAACAACCGGGCCAAGCTCGCGCCCATCGCCGAGAAGTTCGCGGGCCAGGAGCCCCTCTTCGGCATCGAGCAGGAGTACAACTTCTTCCAGGACGGCCGCCCGTTCGGGTTCCCCGTGGGTGGGTACCCGGCACCGCAGGGCTTCTACTACTGCGGCATCGGCGCGGACGAGGTCTTCGGTCGTGAGATCGTCGAGACCCACCTCGACGCGTGCATCGAGGCCGGCATCGGCATCTCGGGCATCAACGCCGAGGTCATGCCCGGCCAGTGGGAGTTCCAGGTCGGCCCGCTCGGCCCGCTCGACGTCGCGGACCAGCTGTGGATGGCGCGCTGGCTGCTGTACCGCATCGCCGAGGACTTCGGCGTGGCCGTGACGCTGCACGCGAAGCCCGTCGCCGGCGACTGGAACGGCGCGGGTGCGCACACGAACTTCTCGACCAACGGGATGCGCGAGAGCTACGACGCGATCATCACGGCGTGCGAGGCCCTCGGAAAGCGCGTCGACGAGCACGTCGCGGGTTACGGCGACGGGATCGAGCATCGGCTCACCGGTCAGCACGAGACCGCCCCGTACAACGAGTACAGCTATGGCGTCTCGGACCGCGGTGCGTCCGTGCGCATCCCGTGGCAGGTCGAGGTCGACAAGAAGGGCTACATCGAGGACCGGCGTCCGAACGCCAACATGGACCCCTACGTGGTGACCCGGCTCATCGTCGACACCTGCTGCTCCGCGCTCGCCTAGGGAGACACCGGCCTCCGGCCGACGGCCCGGACCCAGGCTCTCGGGCCGGGGTCCGGGCCTCGCCGCGTCGGGAGCCTCCGACCGCTCGACCCCCGGTCACACCCGGGGCGTACGGTGGTCGGACCTTCCCATGACGCTGCTCGAGACCTCCCCGAACCCCCGGCCGCGCCTCGGCGACGGGCCGGTCGCGCCCCGCACCGACCTGGTCGAGGGCGTGGCGTTCCACCCCGCGGTCGCCGCCTGGTTCGAGCGCCGCTTTCCTCATGGTCCGACGCCGCCCCAGCGCGAGGGCTGGCCGCTGCTCGCGGCGGGGCGCTCGACGCTCATCGCGGCGCCCACGGGATCGGGCAAGACGCTGGCCGGGTTCCTCATGTGCATCAACGACCTCTACCTCGAGCACGCGCGCGGCGGCTCGACGGCCGGGGCCCGGGTCGCCTACGTCTCGCCGCTGAAGGCACTCGCCGTCGACATCGCGGAGAACCTCGAGCGGCCACTGCGTGAGATCGCGGAGGTCGCGGCCGAGCTCGGACTCTCCGCGCCGGGCCTGACGGTGGGCGTGCGCACCGGAGACACCACCGCCTCGCAGCGTGCGGCCATGGTCCGGACCCCGCCCACGTTCGTCGTGACCACCCCCGAGTCGCTGTACCTGATGGTCACGGCCGAGCGCAGCCGGGCGTCGCTCGTCACGGTCGGCACCGTCATCGTCGACGAGATCCACGCGCTCGCCCGCGACAAGCGTGGCGCACACCTCACGCTCACGCTCGAACGGCTCGAGCACGTGTGCGCTGTGCCCCCCACGCGCGTGGGGTTGTCCGCGACCCAGAAGCCGATCGACACCGTGGCCCGCCTCCTGGTCGGCACCCGCACCGATGCCGGCGGCGCGCCGGCCGCCGCGATCGTCGACGGGGGCCACCAGCGGGAGCTGGACCTCGCGCTCGAGCTGCCGGCGGGTGAGCTCGAGGCCGTGATCTCCGCGGCCCAGATGGAGAGCGTCCTCGACCGCATCGCGGAGATGGTCGCGGACCGGCGGACCACGCTCGTGTTCGTCAACACGCGCAAGATGGCGGAGCGGCTCGCCCACCAGCTCGGCGAGCGCCTCGGCGAGGACGTCGTCGCCGCGCACCATGGAAGCCTGAGCCGCGAGCGGCGCTCTCGCGTCGAGTCGCGCTTGCGAGCGGGTGACCTGAAGGCGCTCGTCGCGACCGCGTCGTTGGAGCTCGGTATCGACATCGGACCGGTCGAGCTCGTGTGTCAGATCGGCTCGCCGCGGTCGATCGCCACGTTCCTCCAGCGCGTCGGGCGGTCCAACCACACGCGGGCCGGGACCCCGACGGGCCGCCTGTTCCCGCTCACCCGGGATGAGCTCGTCGAGTCGACCGCGTTGCTCGCCGCGGTGCGCGCCGGCCGGCTCGACGCGGTGCTCCCGCCGGACGCGCCGCTCGACATCCTCGCCCAGCAGATCATCGCCGAGACCGCCGCGGCGGAGTGGCGCACCGACGACCTCTTCGCGCTCGTCCGACGCGCGCACCACTACCGCCATCTCGGGCGGGAGCAGTTCGACGAGGTCCTCGAGGTGGTCAGCAAGGGTGTCACGACCGCGCGGGGCCCGCGTGCGGCGTACGTCCATCACGACGCCGTGAACGGCGAGCTGCGTGGGCGCAAGGGTGCGCGGCTCGCCGCGCTCACCTCGGGCGGCGCGATCCCCGAGCTCGGCGACTACCGCGTCGTGCTCGAGCCCGACGAGACCTTCATCGGCACGGTCAACGAGGACTGGGCGACCGAGTCGATGGCCGGCGACATCTTCCTGCTCGGCACACACTCGTGGCAGATCCGCCAGGTCACGGCGGGGCAGGTGCGGGTGGTGGACGCCGGCGACAAGCCCCCGACGATCCCGTTCTGGCTGGGCGAGGCACCGGCCCGGACTGCCGAGCTCTCGGCCGAGGTCTCGACGCTGCGCGCGGGCGTGGACGACCGGCTCGCCGCCGCCGACCCCGGCGGCGCCGCGCGCTGGGTCGCCGAGACCGCCGGAGTCCACGACGCCGCGGCCGAGACCGTCGTCGCGTACCTCCAGGCCGGACGCGCGACGCTCGGCCGGCTCCCGACGACGACCGATCTGGTCGTCGAGCGGTTCTTCGACGACACCGGCGGCATGCAGCTCGTGATCCACTCGCCGCTCGGCGGCCGCATCAACCGCGCGATGGGCTACGCGCTGCGAAAGAAGTTCTGCCGGACGTTCAACTTCGAGCTCCAGGCCTCGGCCAACGACGACACCGTCGTCATCTCGCTCGGCCCGCACCACAGCTTCCCGCTCGGCGAGGTGACGCGTTTCATCACCAGCGCCACGATCCCGGAGACGCTCACCCAGGCCGTGCTCGATCAGCCGATCTTCCTGTCGCGCTGGCGTTGGAACCTCAACCGGTCGCTGATCGTGCTGCGGTTCCGTGGCGGGAAGAAGAACCCGCCGCCGATCCAGCGCATGGAGTCCGACGACCTCATGGCGGCGCTCTTCCCCGGCGCGGCGGCATGCCAGGAGAACGTCGTCGGCCCGATCGAGATCCCCGACCATCCGGTGGTGCGCCAGACCGTGCACGACACGCTGACCGAGGGCCTCGACGTCGACGGGCTCGTCGCATTGTGGGAGCGCATCGAGCGGGAGGAGGTGCGCGTGCACTGCCGCGAGACCACCGAGCCGTCGCTGCTCGCACACGAGATCCTCACCGCGCGCCCGTACGCGTTCCTCGACGACGGCGAAGCCGTCGACCGGCGGACGAACGCGCTCTCGTTGCCCCGCGGCCTCCCGGTGGACCCGTCGTCGCTCGGCCCGCTCCGGCCCGGGGCGATCGAGCAGGTCCGCGAGGAGACGACGCCCCGCCCGACCACGGCCGACGAGCTGCACGACCTCCTGTCGGCGCTGGTGCTCACCCTCGCACGCCCCGAGTGGGAGCCGCTCTTCGCGGAGCTCGAGGCGCGCGGACGCGCGGTGCGCCGACGCGACGCCGCGGGGGAGCGGTGGTACCCGTTCGAGGCGTCCGCGGCCGTCGGCGCGCTGCTTGCGCCGAGTCGGAGGGCGGCGAGACAGCCGATGTCACGGTCGCGGAGCTGCTGCGCGGCCACCTGGAGCTGCACAGCCCCGCCACGGTCCCCGCCCTGGCCGGCGCCACCGGGCTACGAACCGGGGCGGTCGCGATCGGGCTGGCGCGGCTCGAGGCCGAGGGCTTCGCGATCCAGGGGCACTTCACCGACCCCGACAGCGACGCGGTCGAGTGGTGCTCGCGGCGGCTGCTGACCCGGATGCACAGCTACTCCCGCGGGCAGCGCCGCCGGGAGATCGATCCCGTGACGCCCGAGCAGCTCGTGCGGTTCTGGGTCCGGTGGCAGCACCTCGCGCCGGGTCACGAGCTCCGCGGCCGGGCCGGACTGGGCACGGTGCTCGAGCAGCTCCAGGGCGCGTCGGTGGCGGCGGCGGCCTGGGAGCCACACGTGCTCGCCCGGCGCGTCGCCGACTACCGGCCCGCCTGGCTCGACGAGCGGTGCCTCGCCGGCGAGCTCGCCTGGCTCCGGCTCGCACCCCCGACTCTCGTCGATCCCGACAAGCGGAGCGGTGCGACGTCGAAGGCGACGCCGGTCTCGCTGGTCTTCCGGGCCGACCTGGAGTGGCTCCTCGCCGCGGTGCGAGGTCCCGAGATGCCGCCGGTCCCGGCCGCCGGCGCCGTGCGCGAGGTCCTCGACGTCCTTGCCGCGCGCGGTGCGTGCTTCGCTGGTGAGCTCGCCGAGCGGACCAGTCGCCTCCCGGTCGAGATCGAGGGCGCGCTCTGGGAGGCGGTCGCGCGGGGGCTGGTCACGAGCGACGGCTTCGCCGCGATCCGTGCGGCGACGCGGCGCGACCGACCCCGCAACGAGCGAGAGCGCCGGTTGAGCCGGCTCCGGCGGGGCGCCCCGACCGCGGACACCGGCGCCGGCCGGTGGTCGCTCGTGGGCGCGGCGGCGTCGGTGGCCGGCGACGAGGATGCCGGTCCCGACGCGATCGACAGGGAGGAACTCGCGGAGGCGTGGGCGGAGCAGCTGCTCGCGCGGTGGGGGGTCGTGTTCTACGACATCGCCGCGCACGAGGGCGCAGCCCTGCGGTGGCGCGAGCTGCAGTGGGCGTTGCGGCGCATGGAGGACCGGGGCCAGATCCGCGGCGGACGGTTCGTGAACGGCTTCAGCGGCGAGCAGTTCGCGCTGCCCGCCGCGGTCGACGGTCTGAAGGCCGTGCGGCGGCTGGATCCGTCCGAGGCGACGGTGACCGTGAACGGCGTGGATCCTTTGAACGTGACCGGGGTGATCCTGCCCGGAGCGCGGATCCCGGCCCGCCGCACCGAGTCGGTGGAGCTTCCGCTCTAGGAGATGCTCAGGCCACCGGCTCGAGTGTCGGAGTCCGGCGGCGCAGTGTGTCGACGGTGATGAGCGCGAGGCCGAGCCACACCAGGGCGAAGCCGACGACGCGCCAGGCCGGCATCGCCTCGCCGTAGAGGAGCGCGCCCAGCGCCAGGTTGATAGTCGGCACGCTGTACTGCAGCCACCCGAGCGTCGCGAGCGGCACGCGCGGGGCGGCGTGCGCGAACAGGAGCAGCGGTACCGTGGTCACCAGTCCGGTGATGGGGATGAGCACCAGCTGCAGGGTCGTCGCGCCGTGCAGGCTGCCGGGTCCCGCGAGCTGGAACCCGACGAGGAGCGCGATCGCGAAGGGCAGCAGCGCGAGACACTCGGCGGTCAGGCTCTCGAGCATCGGGAGGGGCACCGACTTCTTCAGCATGCCGTAGGCCGTCCAGGTCGTGGCCATGAGCAGCGCGAACACGGGCGGTGCGCCGTAGCCGATCGCCAGGACCACGACCGCCGCGCCGGCGAGCCCGAGCGCGATCTGCTGCGCGCGCCGGAGTGGCTCGTGGTACACGAGCACTCCTGCGACCACGAGCCCGATCGGCGACAGGAAGTAGCCGAGCGCCGTCTCGATGACGCGCCCGTGGGTGACGCACCAGACGTAGCTGGTCCAGTTGACGGCGAGCGCCAGGCTCGCGGCGACAATGCGCAACGCGAGCCGGCGATCCCGTATCACCGGGCGGAGGTCGGACCACCGCCGCAAGAGCGTCAACGCCGCGGCCAGCAGCACCACCGACCACGTCACCCGCCACCCGATCAGGCCGATGGCCGGCAATCCGGTGAGCTCGTGCCAGTACAGGGTCAGCAGACCCCAGAGCACGTAGGCCGCGGCCCCGGTGAGCGTTCCGGCGCGCCGCTCGTCCACCGCGGCGAGAATAGCGACGAGCTCTCCGCCTCCGACCGGGATTGGCGCGGCCCGGACGCGGACCGAGCGCCGGGCCTAGGGTGGCGATACGGTTCGAGCCCTGGAGGTTTCCGATGGTCGACGCTGTCCCTCCCGACCAGGCCGGTCGGATGATCCCGTACCTGATGATCGAAGGTGCCGCGGCCGCGATCGACTTCTACGTCGCAGCGTTCGGCGCGCAGGAGCGGTACCGGCTGCCGATGCCCGACGGCGGCATCGGTCACGCCGAGATCGTGGTCAACGGTGCCTCCGTGTACCTCGCCGACGCGCCCGACGACATGCCCGGCTCAGGGGCCAACCCGAGGAAGCTCGGGGGCTCGAGCGTCCTGCTGCACCAGTACGTGCCCGACGTGGACGCGGCGGTCGCGAAGGCGACCGCCGCCGGCGCGACGGTCGTGCGGGAGCCCGAGGACCAGTTCTACGGTGATCGCGCGTCGTTGCTCGAGGATCCGTTCGGGCACCTGTGGTCGTTCCACACCCACATCCGCGACGTCTCGCCCGAGGAGATGCAGCAGGCCGTCGCGCAGATGGGCTGACCTCAGGTCAGGGCAGCATGCCGTACGCGTGCACCGGCGTGAGTCGCAGGACGAGCCGACCGTCGCGGACCATGGCGGCGCGATAGTCGTCCCAGTCCTCGTGCTCGCCCGCGAGCGAGCGGTAGAGCTCGACGAGCTCGCCCGACGCCGCGTCACCCGGGTCGCGGGTCACCTCGGAGAGCGTGACCGTGCCGTCGAGCACCACGTAGGCCCAGAAGTCGTCGCGGCACACGTAGAGGGACGCTCTCGGGTCGCGCCGGACGTTCTGGGTCTTGGCCCGGGTCTCGGTGACCGAGATGCGCACGGTGGCGTCGGCGTCGATCGCGTACACGATGTTCGAGAGCTGGGGGCGGCCGTCCCGCCGGATCGTCGTGAGGACACCCTGGCGGGTCGCGCGGGCGAAGTCGAGCGCAGTGGTCAGGTCCATCGGCCGAGGGTAGACCGCGTCGGATCGGTGCGCGTCCGGAAGTACGGGTCGTTCGCGAGCGCGCGGAACGCGCGCTGGGTCGCAGCCGAGCTGTCCACGCGCCAGTCGAGTCCGTTCTTGTCGGTGTCGAACCAGACGAGCGCGGCGATCGCCGGGAAGCGATGCTCGATGTCGCTGCGGGTCGCGTCGATCCAAGCGGCCTTGCGTCCCGGCGCCGGGCCCTCGACCGAGGCGGTCTCGGCGATCATGATCGGCTTCCGCCGTGCGTACTCGTCGTAGAGCGGACCGAACAGCGTCGTGAACGACCGGTCGTGGCGGGGATCGCGCTGGTACCCGTCGATCCCCACCCAGTCCACGTACTTGTCCCCCGGGTAGTACTCACTGGCCGCGTTCCACGCGACGTCCGGGATGCTCGTGCGGTTGGGACTCCACACCCAGACGACGTTGGTCGCGCCGGCCGCCACGAACAGGTCGTGCACGTGGCGCCAGGCGGCGACGTACTTCGCGGGCCCGTCGTGCGTTCCGGGGGTGCCGGCGTGCGCGCCGTCCCACGGATACCAGTTCGCGTTCATCTCGTGCGCGAACCGCAGGAACATGGGATGACCGAACGCCGCGACGGCCCGGGCGCGTTCGCGGATCGCGGCGTCGGCCGTCCCGGCGTTGATCGCGTCGAGCGTCGTGGTGTCGGGCTGCCAGGTGACCATCGGAACCCGGCCGGACTCCACGTCCCATTGGTCGGCCGGCGTCGGGAAGGGAGTGGTCCAGTTCTGGAACCGGTGGTCGATGTCGTAGCGTCGCCCGATCATCGCCTCGCGCGCGGTGATCAGCGCCGGGCTCCATCCGGTGCCGTCGGCGGAGACGAACGACCCGAGCAGCGCGCCCCGGGCTGGCGCCAGCGGCGCGCCGGGGCGGGCGCGGGTGGCTCGGGCGCGCGCCGTCGGCCCGTGTGCGTGCACCCCGATGGCGACCGCCACGACGACGACCACGATGAGCGCTGCCGTCGCGCCCGAGGCCAACCGCGACACTGTCGATCCCTCCGACCGGCTCGGACGCCGATCTCACCGTCCCGAAGGAGATCGGCGCGCGGCCGGCCGCTCCTGAAGTCGCGACTCTGACTCGCCGTCAGCGGCAGGGGTGCAAGGCGGCGCGCAGGCTCATCGGCTTCTTGATCGCGTTGAAGTTCCGGGCATTGGCGGCGGGGCAGAACTTCGCCTTGGGACCCTTGTACTCGATCTGCATCACGGCCTTCCCGGCCGCGCTGAACGGCAGGAGGAGGTCGCACTCGTCGTACTGGTGGCACTGCTCGTCGACGGCCCAGTCGTAGTAGGGAACCAGGTCCGGGATCTGGTCGAGATCGTTCTTCAGCGCGATGGACAGGCCGCGCACGTGCGCGGCGTTCGCCACGAACACGTTGAACGCGAGTTGGTCCGCCGCGGTGAGTCCGAACCCGGAGTTGTTCGTGTAGCCGTCCATGTTGTCGGCGTCGGCGCTGTCGAAGCCCTTGGCCCGGCAGAGGTCCAGGCGGGCTTCGATGATCGGGCCCAGCACGTCGAGGCGACGCACGTCGAGCCACTTCTCGCCCGGCCAACCGTTGCCGTTGCCCTTCACGTCGGCCGGGTACGAGGACGCGTCGGGCCGCCAGTTCTCGAACGAGCCGGCGCTGAAGTAGCACGCGACGGTATGACCCTTCGCATGGAGCGAGTCGACGACCGACGCGGCGTTGTCGAAGAGGTCGATGTCGTAGAGGCTCGCCGACTTCTTCTGGTTGACCTTGCCCTGGAGCTGGATCTGCCAGCTGGTCGTGGCTGCCGGGACGTAGCAGCCGACGCAGGGGACGGGGGGTGGGACCGCGGCGCCGGCCGGTCCGGTCAGGGCGACCCCGACCATGGTCGCGAGCGTCAGCAACCCGGCGAGCAGCCCGATGGTCGTTCGACGATGCATCTCGTCCCCCTTCGATCGACCGGGGGACCCTACCCGGCGACGGGGTGGAGACCGTAGGGTGCCTCCGATCATGAGGGCGCGTGGAATGAACCGGCACTTCGACGTCGTCGTCGTCGGTGGCGGCTCGGCCGGGTGCGTGCTCGCCAACCGGTTGAGCGCCGATCCGTCGCGACGCGTGCTGGTCCTCGAGGCCGGTCGCCCGGACTACCGGTGGGACGTCTTCATCCACATGCCCGCGGCGTTCTCGTTCCCCATCGGGTCGCGCTTCTACGACTGGCGGTACGAGTCCGAGCCCGAGCCGC
Organism: uncultured Acidimicrobiia bacterium; assembly: GCA_963801105.1. Lineage (GTDB taxonomy): Bacteria > Actinomycetota > Acidimicrobiia > IMCC26256 > JAENVU01 > JAENVU01. The sequence goes on along the minus strand of CAWDDH010000003.1, from coordinate 771,944 downwards.
ACATGCACGGGCGGCGGATCTACCACGCACGCGGCAAGGTGCTCGGCGGCTCCAGCAGCATCAACGGGATGATCTTCCAGCGCGGGAACCCGCTCGACTACGAGCGCTGGGCCGCCGACCCCGGGATGGAGCGCTGGAGCTACGCGCACTGTCTCCCGTACTTCAAGCGCATGGAGCGATGCCTCGAGGGCGGCGACGAGTTCCGGGGCGCGGAGGGTCCGCTGACCCTCGAACGCGGGCCGGCGGCGAGCCCGCTCTTCGAGGCCTTCTTCGCGGCGGTGCAACAGGCCGGGTACCCGCTCACCGACGACGTCAACGGCTACCGCCAGGAGGGCTTCGCCCGGTTCGACCGCAACATCCATCGCGGCCGGAGGCTGAGCGCCGCTCGGGCCTACCTGCACCCGGTGCTGCACCGATCGAACCTCGAGGTCCGGACGCGCGTGCTGACGACGGGCATCGCGTTCGACGGCCGGCGCGCCGTGGGTGTCGACGTGTTGCGGCGCGGCGGCGGCGTCGAGCGCATCAGCGCCGGCGAGGTCGTCCTGTGCGGTGGGGCGATCAACTCGCCCCAGGTGCTCCAGCTCTCGGGCGTCGGGCCCGCCCCGCTGCTGGACGGGCTCGGCGTCCCGGTCGTGGCGGACCTCCCCGGCGTCGGCGCGAACCTCCAGGATCACCTGGAGGTGTACCTCCAGCACACGTGCACGCAACCGGTGTCGCTGGCGCCCAACCTCGCGAGATGGCGACGGCCGCTCATCGGGTTGCAGTGGCTGGCGCGGCGCGGTCCGGGCGCCACCAACCACTTCGAGGCGGGTGGCTTCATCCGCAGCAACCCGGACGTCGCGTACCCCAATGTGATGTTCCACTTCCTGCCGATCGCCATCCGCTACGACGGCACGGTGCCCGAGGGCGGCGGCGGGCACGGGTACCAGGTGCACGCCGGTCCGATGTACTCCGATGCACGGGGCACGGTGACGATCCGCTCGCGTGATCCGCGGGCGAAGCCTGCACTGCGGTTCAACTACCTCTCGACGGCCACCGACCGGAAGGAGTGGGTCGAGACCGTGCATGCGGCGCGCGACATCCTGGCGCAACCGGCCTTCGCGCCGTTCGACGGCGGCGAGCTGTCGCCGGGACCGTCGGTCCGGACCGACGACGAGATCATCGACTGGGTGGCCCGGGACGCCGAGACGGCGCTCCACCCTTCGTGCACGGCCCGGCTCGGCACCGACGCCACGTCGGTGGTGGATCCCGACACCTTCGCGGTCCACGGGGTCGAGGGGTTGCGGGTCGTCGATGCGAGTGCGATGCGCTACGTCACCAACGGCAACATCTACGCCCCCGTGATGATGCTGGCGGAGCGGGCCGCCGACGCGATCCTCGGGAACGAGATGCTGACGCCCGAACCGGTGGCGTACCACCGGCACCGGGGATCCGAGGAGGGGGCGCGCTGACGGGGCGTTCCCATCGCGACGGCTTCGGACCGGCGAAGACCGGCCCTCGGTAGGCTCGTCGGCGTGACCTTCACGTTGCTTCCCGCGGTCGACGTCGCGGGCGGACTCGCCGTGCGGCTCGTCCAGGGTGCGGAGGGAACCGAGACCACGTACGGCGACGCTCGGGACGCGGCCCTGGCCTGGCAGCGCGACGGCGCGGAGTGGATCCACCTCGTCGACCTCGACGCCGCGTTCGGTCGCCGCTCCAACGCGGAGCTGCTGGCCGCGGTGGTCGGCGAGCTGGACGTCCGGGTCGAGCTGTCGGGCGGCATCCACGACGACGCCTCCCTGGCGCGTGCGCTCGCCACCCGCTGCGCTCGAGTCAACCTGGGCACGGCCGCGCTGCAGGACCCCGACTGGTGTGCCCGTGCGATCGCCGTTCACGGCGAACGGGTGGCCGTCGCGCTCGACGTGCGGACCCACAACGACACCGCCTCGCACCGCAGCACCGGCTGGCGGCGCGCGGCGGGACCACCGACGGCGGCGACCTGTGGGACACCCTCGCCCGGCTCGACCGCGACGGCTGCGCCCGCTATGTCGTCACCGACGTGGGCAGGGACGGCACGCTGGATGGCCCGAACGTGGAGCTGGTGTGCGACGTCGCCGAGGCCACGCCCGCCCCGGTCATCGCGTCCGGCGGCGTCGCGCGGATCGCCGACCTGGTCACGCTGGCCCGCGCCGCCGCCGACGGCGCGAACATCGAGGGCGCGATCGTCGGCAAGGCGCTCTACGCGGCCCGGTTCACCCTCCCCGAGGCGCTGGCCGCGGTGCGCGACCTGGGTGTCGACCTCCGGGAGCTGCGCGACTCGTCGACCTCGGCCGGGTCTGCCGGCCGGGCACGGTGAAGGTGCGCAACTCCTCGATCGACCTGTTCATCGGCGGCCGGACCGTCGCGGCGACGTCGGGGGAGACGTTCACGAGCGTGAACCCCGCGACCGGCGCGGTGCTCGCCGAAGTGGGCGTCGCAGGCGCGGCGGACGTGGACCGAGCAGTGGCCTCGGCGCGGGAGGGGTTCGCGATCTGGTCCGCGATGACCGGGGCCGAACGGTCCCGGATCCTGCTGCGGGCGGCCGCGATCCTGCGGGAGCGCAACGACGACCTGGCCCGGCTCGAGGTCCGTGACACGGGGAAGCCGATCTCGGAGGCGCTCACGGTCGACGTCGCGAGTGGCGCCGACTGCCTCGAGTTCTTCGCCGCGGCCGGCGCCACGCTGCACGGCGAGTACCACGACCTCGGTGGTGCGTTCGCCTACACGCGACGCGAACCACTCGGCGTGTGCGCGGGAATTGGTGCGTGGAACTACCCGATCCAGATCGCGTGCTGGAAGTCCGCGCCCGCACTCGCGTGCGGCAACGCCATGGTCTTCAAGCCCTCGGAGCTCACGCCGCTGAGCGCGATGGAGCTGGCGACCGTCTACACCGAGGCGGGCCTGCCCGCCGGCGTGTTCAACGTCGTGCACGGCGGCGGCGCGGTCGGTGCCGCGCTCGCCACCCACCCGGGCATCGCCAAGATCTCCCTCACCGGGTCGGTGCCGACGGGGCGGCGCGTCATGGCGGCGTCGTCCCAGACACTGAAGGCGGTCACGCTCGAGCTGGGTGGGAAGTCGCCGCTGCTCGTGTTCGAGGACGCGGACGTCGAGCAGGCGGTGTCCGGCGCGTTGCTCGCCAACTTCTTCACCCAGGGCGAGGTCTGTTCGAACGGCACGCGTGTGTTCGTGCAGCGGGACGTGCACGACCGCTTCCTCGACGCGCTGCGCACCCGCACCGAGAAGCTCGTCGTCGGGGACCCGATGGATCCCGACACCGACGTCGGTGCGCTGATCTCCGAGGAGCACCTGCAGAAGGTGCTCCGGTACATCGACGCGGGAATCGCCTCGGGCGCGGAGCTCGTGTGCGGAGGCCGTCGCGCCATCGGCGCCGACGTCCTCGACCGCGGGTGGTTCGTCGAGCCGACGATCTTCTCCGGCTGCACCGACGACATGTCGATCGTGCGTGAGGAGATCTTCGGACCGGTCATGAGCGTGCTGGTGTTCGACACCGAGGACGAGGTCGTCGCGCGCGCCAACGCCACCGAGTACGGCCTCGCCGCGGGGCTCTTCACCCGCGACCTCGCGCGCGGCCATCGCGTCGCCGCCGCGCTCGAGGCGGGGATCGTGTGGGTGAACACCTACAACCTGACGCCCATCGAGGTCCCGTTCGGGGGCGTCAAGCAGTCGGGGATCGGCCGCGAGAACGGGGTCGCGGCGCTGGAGCACTTCACCCAGCGCAAGACCGTCTACGTGGAGACCGGCACCGTCGAATCGCCGTATTAGTTTGTCTCGGAGAGAAACTACTTGACTCCGAGCCGAAATACTTTGTATCGTGTCAACGCCGCCGAGGAAGGTCCCCGGCGGGTCGAACAGGGGGAATCAACCATGACCGGAACATTGATCGTGCGGCACCCGGTGCAGGACTTCGCCGCCTGGAAGGTCACCTACGACGAGGTCGGCGCGTTGCGAGACCAGCACGGTTGCACCGCCGCCCGTGTGCTCCAGCTCCCGACCGACGCCAACGACGTCGTCGCCATCCACGAGTTCCCGTCCGTGGAGCATGCCCAGGCCTTCGCCTCCGACCCCGCGCTCAAGGCGGCGATGGAGCGAGGCGGCGTTGCGGGTGCACCGAGGATCGAGATCTTTGCCGGCGCCTGAGCGTGTCCCGGCCGACGGACGGCGGAGCGGTTCAAACCGCTCCGCCGTCAGCGCGCGCGGCGCAGTGCGCGTCGACGCTGACTACGCCGAGGAATACCCCGACGGCGACGCGCCGAGCACCGAGGCCTACGCCAGTCTGGTGCGCGCCGGCGAGGCCGTGCTGGCCGAGCTCGACCGGTGCATTGGGGCCTCTCTCGGCATCAAGCACCCGATCCTCACGGCGCTGGCGGTGCTCGACGGAGCCGGCGAGCCACTCACGCCGTCCGAGATCGCGGATCGCGTCCTCGTCGCGAGCGCGACGATGACCGCGACCCTCGACGTGCTGGAGCGACGCGGGTGGGTACGCCGGCTCCCGAACCCCGCGGATCGCCGGAGTGTCCTCGTCGAGATCACACCGGAGGGGCGCGCGGTCACCGATCGCGTGTTGCCGGGGATCCGCGTCGTCGAGAAGTCGATGATGTCGGTGCTCACCGCCTCCGAACGGAAGCAGTTGGCCGCCCTGCTCGACAAGGTGCTGCACCGATCGGCTGAGCTGGCCGGAGCGGACCCGATCCCGCTGACCGGACGCCGTGTGCGCCCCTCGCGACTCGACTGACCCGTCGCGCGCGTGGGCGGAGCTACGGTCCCGGACCTGCTGCGAGGAGGATGCACGTGACCGACGACGTACTCGAGGACCTGTTCTCGATCCGGGGCAAGACCGCGTTGATCACGGGCGGGACCCGCGGGATCGGCCTGATGATCGCCGACGCCTACGTGCGCGCCGGCGTGAAGGTCTACGTGTCGTCGCGCAAAGCCGACGTGTGCGCGGAAGTCGCGGCCCGTCTGTCCGGAGTCGGCGAGTGCGTCGGGATCCCGGCGGACCTCTCGACCGAGGCGGAGTGTCGGCGGCTCGCCGACGAGATCTCCGGACGCGAGGACCGGTTGCACGTGCTGGTCAACAATGCGGGCGCCACGTGGGGTGCACCGCTGGCCGACCACGACGACGCCGCCTGGAACCGCGTCCTGAACATCAACGTCAAAGGCCCGTTCCACCTGACGCGCTTCCTGCGCCCGCTGCTCGATGCCGCGGCGACCGACGACGACCCCGCGCGGGTCATCAACATCGGGTCGATCGACGGGATCCAGGTCCCGATGATGGAGACCTACTCGTACTCGACGGCGAAGGCCGGCGTGCACCAGCTGACGCGGCACCTCGCGAGCCAGCTCGCGCCGCGCATCACGGTGAACGCGATCGCGCCCGGCCCGTTCGAGTCGAAGATGATGGCCGCGACGCTCGACGCCTTCGGCGACGCGATCGCCCAGAGCGCACCCATGAAGCGGATCGGCAAGCCCGCCGACATGGCGGGGATCGCCGTCTACCTCGCGGGCCCGGCGTCGACCTACGTGACCGGCGCGATCATCCCCGTCGACGGCGGCATCGCCACCTGCAAGTAGCTCGAGTGGGCGGCGCGTCGGTCAGACGAGCTCGGCCTTCTTGTACATCGCGACCACGCAGGCGCCGCCGAGGCCCAGGTTGTGCTGGAGGGCGAGCTCCGCACCGTCGACCTGACGGGCGTCCGCGGTGCCGCGCAGCTGCCAGGTGAGCTCCGAGCACTGGGCGAGACCGGTCGCGCCGAGGGGGTGTCCCTTCGAGATGAGACCGCCCGACGGGTTCACGACCCAGTCGCCGCCGTAGGTGACCGCACCCGAGTCGATGAGCTCGCCCGCGCCGCCTTCACCGCAGAGTCCGAGCCCCTCGTAGGTGATCATCTCGTTCGCCGAGAAGCAGTCGTGCAGCTCGATGACGTCCACGTCGCTCGGACCGAAGCCTGACTGCTCGTAGACCTCCTGGGAAGCGGCCCGCGTCATGTCGAAGCCGACGAACTTCATGTCGCTGCCGGAGTCGAAGCTCGACGGGAAGTCGGTCTTCATCGACATGCCGAGGATCTCCACCGCCTGGTCCTCGAGGCCGTGGGACCGCACGAACTCCTCCGACGCGAGGATCGCGGCGGCCGACCCGTCCGAGGTCGGGCAGCACTGCAGCTTCGTGAGGGGCTCGTGCACCATCGGCGACGCGAGGATCTCCTCGAGCGTGTAGATGTCCTGGAACTGCGAGTACGGGTTGTTCGCCGAGTGGCGGTGGTTCTTCTCGGCGATGCGGGCGAAGCTCTCGGCCTTGACCCCGTAGCGCTCCATGTACTCCCGGCCCGCGTTGCCGAACATCTGGGGCGCCGGCGGTGCCTGGGTGAAGCCGCGCTTCTCGTTCATCGCTTCGAACGTGCGCTGCATCGGCATGGCGCGGTCCATGTACTTGATGCCGAGCGAGCCCTTCTCCATCTTCTCGAAGCCGAGCGCGAGCGTGCAGTCGGCCAGGCCCCCTTCGATGAAGCGCTTGGCGAGGTACAGCGCGGTCGAACCGGTCGCGCAGTTGTTGTTCACGTTCACGACCGGCACGCCGCTCACGCCGATCTCGTACAGCGCGCGCTGACCGGCGGTGGAGTCGCCGTAGCAGTAGCCGACCGCGACCTGTTCGATCTCGTCGTAGGCGATGCCCGCGTCGGTGAGGGCGTTGGTGCCCGCTTCCTTGGCCATGTCCGGGTAGTCCCAGTCCTTGCCGCCGGGCTTCTCGAACTTGGTCATGCCGACGCCGATGACGAACACCTTGCGAGCCACTTGTCGCTCCTCCGCACGCTGCGCTCCGAGGCGGACGCTCTCGGGCGGGCCAAAGGGTACGGCGCGGCCCGGGCGCGATCCCATTCCGACGGCGCCCGTCCCGTCGGGAGGCCGGCGGGCGGGCCCGTATCCTCTCGCCATGCCTCGGATGCGGGTCGTGGCGGCCCAGCTCAACCTCGTCGTCGGCGATCTCGACGGCAACGAGGCGCGGATCCTCGACGCGTACGACCGGGCGGCGGCGCTCGACGCCGACCTCGTCGCCTTCCCGGAGCTGGCGATCACCGGGTATCCGCCCGAGGACCTCCTGCTGCGCCCGGCATTCGTCGCGTCGGCGGCCGAGATCCTGGAGAAGATCGCGAGCCGCACCGGGACGACGGCCGCGGTGCTCGGGGTGGTCGACCCGTTGCCCGACGGCCGGCTCGCCAACGCCGCGGTGCTCTGCGCGCACGGTTCGGTGCAGGGCGCCTACCGCAAGCACCTGCTCCCGAACTACGCGGTGTTCGACGAGGAGCGCTACTTCGAGCCGTCGACGGTCGACGGCCCCCTGTTCGTCGTCGGCGGTCTGAAGGTGGCCCTGACCGTGTGCGAAGACGCGTGGCGCTCCGACGGCCCGATCGTGACCCAGGCCGTCGCGGGCGCCGAGGTCGTCGTCAACATCAACGCCTCTCCCTACTTCGCGGGCCGGGTCCACGAACGTGAGGCGATGCTCGCCGAGCGGGCGCGGCAGGCGCAGGCGCCGATCGTCTACGTGAACCTCGTCGGCGGTCAGGACGAGCTGGTGTTCGACGGCGCCTCGATGGTCGTGGACCGCGACGGGACACTGATCGCACGGGCGCTGCAGTTCGAGGAGGACCTGCTCGTCGTCGACCTGGACGTGCAACGGGCCCACCACCGCCGCCGCCCGGCCGGCCGTGAGCGCTCGGCACCGCTCCCCGAGGTCGCGGTCTCGGAGAGCCACCTCGGGCTGCCGTCCCGTGCACCGCGGATCGAGCCGGTGCTGGACCCCGTGCACGAGGTCTACCGGGCTCTCGTGCTCGGCACGCGTGACTACATGGTGAAGAACGGCTTCACCCACGTCCTGCTCGGTCTCTCGGGCGGCATCGACTCGTCGCTCGTGGCGGCGATCGCGGCCGACGCCCTCGGTCCGGACAAGGTCACGGGCGTCCTGATGCCGTCGCGCTATTCGAGCGAGGGCAGCGTGCGCGACTCCGAGACGCTTGCCGCGAACCTCGGCATCCCGACGATCGTGGTGCCGATCGAGCCGGCGCACCACGCGTTCACCGAGATGCTCGCCGAGCCCTTCGCCGGCACCGAACCCGGCATCGCGGAGGAGAACCTGCAGGCGCGGATCCGCGGGACGATCCTCATGACCATCTCGAACAAGTTCGGCTGGCTGGTCCTCACAACCGGCAACAAGAGCGAGATGGCCACCGGATACAGCACCCTCTACGGCGACATGGCGGGTGGCTTCGCGGTGATCAAGGACGTCCCCAAGATGCTCGTCTACGCGCTGTGCGAGGACGTCAACCGCCGCCTCGAGCGCGAGGTCGTCCCCCGATCGGTCATCGAGAAGCCACCGAGCGCGGAGCTGCGCCCGGACCAGAAGGACGAGGACTCCCTCCCTCCCTATCCGGTCCTCGACGCGATCCTCGAGGGCTACGTCGAGCAGGACCGCTCGGTCGCCGAGCTCGTCGCCGCCGGGTTCGAGCGCGAGACCGTCGTGCGGATCGCGCGGCTGGTCGACCGGAGCGAGTACAAGCGGCGTCAGGCACCACCCGGCGTGCGCGTCTCCCGGAAGGCCTTCGGCAAGGACCGCCGTCTCCCGCTCACGAACCGCTGGCCCGGGTGAGCGATCGAACGTGACCCGCGTCACCCGTAGTTGACCCTCGGTCGCAACGGGACGAAGAATGCGGCGAATCCCTCGTCCGGCGTCGTGCCGGGCCATGTCGAGCGGAGCCTGTGCATGTCCGACCCGTTCAAGCCCCGTGCGGCGTTCGCACCGTGGGACCGTCGGGAGCTGCCCGGCCTGTTCTCGGTGGAGGAGACCGCCCGCCGCGTCGGCGCCTACAAGTGGCTCGAGATGCGGCTCTTCGAGTCCCTCGGCGGCTGGGTGGCCACCGTCCCCGAGCTCGACGTCAAGCTCGTCCTCGGCCGGCACTGCTACCACCACGCCTGGCACGCCGAGTTGATGGACAAGCGGCTCCCCGAGCTGCGGGAGATGAACACCGACCGCCTCACCGAGCCGGCCAACGCCGAGATGGAGGCGTTCGTCGAGGCCCTGCGTGAGCCCGAGGATCCCGAGCACACGATCGAGAAGCTCGTCGGCGTCTACCGGGTGCTGATCCCCCGCAAGATCGCGGCGTACACCTACCACCTCAACGGCACGAGCCGGATCACCGACAGCCCGACCCAGCGTTCGCTGGGCTTCATGCTCCAGGACGAGTTCGACGATTGGCGGGAGGGCGAGATGCTGCTCCAGTCGCTGATCGAGACGCCCGAGGAGCTCGAGCGGGCGAGCCGACGCCAGCAGGAGCTCGAAGCGATCATGCTGGCGGCCGGCGGCATCGCAGGCCCGGGTAGCCTGGGCGCGGGAACAATCGAAGGAGCCTCGGTATGAGGAAGCAACTGCCCCCCGAGATGCTGGCACGCGACTCGCGTTTCGTCCGCACCTCGATCATGGATCAGGTGATGGACCCCCGGAACCAGAAGATCGGGGAGCGGGACCTCGGCTCCGCCCGGCTCGAGCCCCAACGGCCCGCCGCCGCCGACCGGGCCCGCAACCTGATGCACGGCATCTTCACCGGCGAGATCCAGGCGCTCGAGGGCGCGGGGCGCACCACCTTCGACTTCGACGACGAGCAGGCTCCGTTCGCGCTCAAGCTCGACATGGCCCGCCAGTGCTGGGACGAGAGCCGTCACGTCGAGATCTCGGTCAAGCTCGGCGACTGGATGGGCACCGAGATCGGCGAGTACTCCGAGGCCACCTTCCTCTACGAGGCGGCCTGCGCGCCCGATCCGATCCTGCGCCTGTGCGGTGTCAACCGGGCGCTCGAAGGACTCGCGATCGACGTCTTCAACACCATGAAGGAGTTCGGCGACAGCTCCGGCGACCCGGTGCTCGAGTTCTGCGAGGACTGGATGCTCGCCGACGAGGTGACCCACGTGAAGATGGGGTCGGACTGGCTCCGTCGCCTCACCGCCGACGACCCCGAGCGGCGCGAGCGGGCGCTCGACTTCCAGCGCACCGTCGACAAGCTCTTCAGCCTCGGTGGCTTCCGCGGCGAGACCGACGAGAACCCGATCCAGCTCGCGCGCAAGCTGCGGGCCATGGCCGGGTTCTCGACGGCCGAGATCGACGAGCTCGCCGAGATCGCAGCGCAGGCCAAGGCCGACGCGGAGGCGATGGTCGCCGGCTCCGCCTCGTGAGCTCCGCTCGTGGGTGAGCTCACGCTGATCCCGGCCGAGTTCACGCTGGTCAAGTTCGATGCGGACGAGGTCCGGCGGATCATCGCCGAGACGATGGCGGCGGTCGACTTCCCCGCCGACGTCGACGTGACGGTCGAGGTCGACGAGGTCCTCCCGCACCCCTTGACGGCGTCGTTCGTCGACGCGGCCGACGGCGCCGCGCAGCTGTGGTTCAGCGGTGGCTGCTTCGAGAGCCCGCAGCGCCAGACCGGGCTGTCCGTCGAGAACACCCGGGTGGAGCTCGGCTCGTCGCTGCTCCGGGCGAAGGACCGCCTGCTCGGCGGTTTCGAGAACGCCCCCGCCGACGATGAGCTCGACGACCGCCAGCGGGGGGTGTGGGAGGCCTACGCCGAAGGCCGACTCGCCACGCTGGGGTTCCCCGTCCGGGTGCAGCGTCGCCGCTACACGTTCCGGCTCTACTGCGGGTTCAACGACGTGGCCGACGCCGAGTTCGAGCGGATCTGGCAGGGCGCCACGCTCACCTGGGACGAGGTCGCCACCATGGCCGAGCAGCTCGCGGCGGCCGACACGCGGCCCGAGCGCAAGCGCTCGCTGCGTCGCGAGAGCCTCCGCGCCGTCGCGTCCTGACGCACGGATCCGGCCGGCTCCGACCGGTGCGCGTCACTCCAGGTCGTGGGCGGAGATGACCGCGTAGAGGTCCAGGTCCGGCGGACCCGACAGCACCGACGTGGCGTCGGTGGCCATCGTGACCATGGCGTCGCCGTCGAGGTGGGCGCGCTGCGCGTCGGCGTCGTCCCACTTCTCGATCATGAGGAACCGCCCGGCCTGGGAGGTCGAGGCCACCAAATCGACGTTCCGACACCCCGGTTCGGCCCGGGTGAGCACCACGTAGCGGGCGAGGATCGCGGCGAGCTCAGGCTCGGAACCGCTGCGAGCCTGGAAGGTCCCGGCGACTACGGTGATCTCCACTTCCGTCACGGGGCCTCCCGGCAGCCGATCCTTTTCCCCAGGGCCTGTGGAAAAGCGTCCTTGACGGGACCGGTATCGTACAGGGACCTCCCACGCGGATCGGGGAACATTCCCCGTTCCTTCGGTGGTTGTCCCTTTGTCTGCAGTATTTCTAGTTTCGGAGACCGATTTTCTTGGCCAAGGAGCGCGTGGAGCGGGACGAAGAAGACCTGGTTCGGTTGTATCTGACCGATATCGGGCAGTACCCCCTGCTCACCAAGGACGACGAAGTACGCCTGGCCCAGGAGATCGAGCTGGGGAAATCGGCGCGGGAGGAGCAGGAAGCCGGAGGCAAGAGCCTCACCGCGGCCAAGAAGCGCGAGATCCGCAAGAACATCCGCATCGGTGACGACGCCGAGCGCACGTTCGTGCAGTCGAACCTGCGGCTGGTGGTCTCGATCGCCAAGAAGTACCAGGCCTCGGGCCTGCCGCTGCTCGACCTGATCCAGGAGGGCAACCTCGGCTTGATGCACGCCGTCGAGAAGTTCGACTGGCGCAAGGGCTTCAAGTTCTCCACCTACGCCACCTGGTGGATCCGCCAGGCGATCACCCGCGGCATCGCCAACACCGGCCGGACCATCCGTCTGCCGGTGCACGCGGGCGACACCCTGGCCCGGCTCCAGAAGGCGCGCTCGCGCCTGGAGCTCAAGCTGGGTCGCCCGGCGACCCTGGCCGAGCTCTCGGCCGAGGTCGAGATGCCCGAGGACAAGGTGACCGAGGCGCTGCGCTTCGCCGCCGAGCCCCTCTCGCTCTCCGAGCCGCTTCGTGAGGACGGCGACGCCGAGCTCGGCGACATCGTCGAGGACCGCTCGGCCGAGTCGCCGTTCGAGGTCGCGGCCACCGCGCTGCTGCCGGCGGAGATCGAGAAGCTGCTCTCGCCGCTCGACGAGCGCGAGCGTCAGATCCTGGCGTTGCGGTTCGGCCTCGACCGGGGCGAGCCCCGGACGCTCGAGGAGGTTGGCGAGTACTTCAACCTCACCCGGGAGCGGATCCGCCAGATCGAGGCTCGGGCGATGAGCAAGCTGCGTCACCCGTCGGCCGACACCGGCGCCCGCGACCTCCTCGCCGTCTGACCCTCACGCCGCCCGGGTCGTCGGGCCCGGTTCCCCGCCTTTGAGCGCTCGAAGCGCGCCGAACGCAGCACGTATCAAGCGTCGGAACGAGTGCGCAGGCGATCAGCGGGCGTGGATCCAGTCGATGAAGTTGTAGGGGTAGCCCGGGTCGATCGCGCTCGCATCCTCGAGGGCGGCGAGGGATTCGTCGTCGAGGCGCCAACCGATCGCGCCGAGGTTGTCCTCGATCTGCGCGACGGTCCGCGCCCCGAGGATGGGCGCGGTGACGCCGGGGCGGTGCAGGACCCAGTTGAGGGCCACCTGCGCCATGGTCTTGCCGAGCCGGGTCGCCAGATCGGCGACGGCCTGGGCGACGGCAAAGTTCCGTTCATCCTCGATCCGAAGGCGCATGAGGACCGCCGAGGGAGTGCTGTCCGCGGCGCGCGTGTCGGCCGGCGGGGCTTCACCCGGGCGGTACTTGCCCGACAACAGGCCGCCACCCAACGGACTCCACGGCAGGACCGCGAGGCCGGCGTACTCCGCGAGCGGGATCAACTCACGCTCGATGTCGCGCGTGACGAGCGAGTACTGAGGTTGGATCGAGACGTAGGGCTCCCACCCGTGGCTGCGAGACACGCCGAGGGCGGTCGCAAGCTGCCAGCCCGTGTAGTTGCTCGCGCCGATGTACCGGACCTTGCCCTCCCGCACCAGGTCGTTCAGCGTCGAGAGCGTTTCCTCGAGCGGAGTGTTCCGATCCCAACAGTGGATTTGGTAGAGGTCGATCCAGTCGGTCTGGAGTCGTCGGAGCGAGGCCTCGACCTGGTCGCGGATGACGCGCCGGGACGCCCCTCGGTCGTTCGGACCACTTCCCATCGGCATCCGGCATTTGGTGGCCAGGACGATCCGGTCGCGGCTCGCGCCGAGGGCGCGACCCAGGATCTCCTCGGACGCGCCGCGGTTGTAGACATTGGCGGTGTCGATGAAGTTGCCGCCCGCGTCGAGATAGCGATCGAGAATCTCACGGCTCTCGTCCTCGGGAGTCTCACGGCCGAACGTCATCGCGCCGAGGCACGCTTCGGTGACCCTCATACCGGTGGTTCCGAACCGGCGCAGTTCCATGGCGGCGTCTCGTTTCGTCGAGGGAGCGGTCAGCCGGCGTACTGGATGAACTCGTAGGGGTAACCGAGCCGGAACGCGCTCGCCCATGCCAACGCCTTCGACGTCTCCTCGTCGAGCTGCCATCCGGTCGCCCCGAGGTTGTCCTCGAGCTGGGTCAGGTTGCGAGCACCGATGATCGGCGCGGTGACGCCGCGCCGGTGCAGCACCCAGTTGAGCGAGATCTGCGCGGCGCTCTTGCCGGTCGTCGCGGCAGCGTCCTTCACTGCTTCCACGATGTTCCAGGCGCGGTCGTCCAAGCGGTAGGTGAACGTGATCGGGTTCTCGGTGTCCGCGCCCCGGGTGCCGGTCGGGAACTCCTGGTCCTTGGAGTACTTGCCGGTGAGGATGCCGCCGCCGAGGGGGCTCCACGGGATCACACCGAGCCCTTCGCTCTGGCAGAGGGGGAGCAGCTCGCGCTCGACGTCGCGGGTGATGAGCGAGTACTCGGGCTGGAGGCAGACGAACGGCTCCCAGTCGTGCAGCGCGCTCGACGCCGAGCGCCTTGGCGAGATGCCATCCGGCGAAGTTGCTCGCCCCGATGTAGCGGACCTTGCCCTCGCGCACGAGGTCGTCGAGCGTCGAGAGCGTCTCCTCCAGCGGCGTGCGCTTGTCCCACATGTGCACCTGGTACAGGTCGATCCACTCGGTGCCGAGCCGGCGCAGCGACGCCTCGCACGCGGCGCGCAGGTTGCGACGCGACGATCCGGCGGCGTTGGTGTCGTCGCCCATCTGGAAGCGCGCCTTGGTCGCGAGGACGATGCGGTCGCGCCGGTCCTTGATCGCGCGGCCCGTGATCTCCTCGGACGCGCCCTGGCTGTACACGTTCGCGGTGTCGATGAAGTTGCCACCGGCGTCGACGAAGCGGTCGACGATCTGCTGACTCGTGGTCTCGTCGGCCTCGTTGCCGAAGGTCATCGTGCCCAGGCACAGCTCCGAGACCCGTGTGCCGGTACGGCCGAGTTGGCGGTATTCCATGGTCGTGCTCGCTCTCGTCGGGGTTGCGTCTGCGACCTTATGACCGGGGATGGTGGCGGGCTACGACGCTCGGCGGAGGTGGCAGGAATCGAACCCACCGGACGGGGTTCGCCCGTCCCACTCGTTTTGAAGACGAGGGGGGCCACCAGACCCCGTTCACCTCCGCCGGCATCCTGGCACGACCGGCGACATCGGTCCTCCGGGGTGGAGGTTGGGGATAGAGTCCGGACGTCACCGTCAGGCGGAAAGGGATCACCGTGAAGAAGTTCCTGCTGTTGCTCGTCGTGTTGGCGCTCGGGGCCGCAGTCGCGTACAAGGTGCGTGGCGACGCCTGATCTGCTGCACGACACCCACGGCGAGCGGGTCCTCCGGGGCCCGCTCGTTGCTTGTCAGGGGCCGGTGAGGCCGGCCTCGTAGCGCCGGGCGAACAGTGCCGGTGAGCCGCCGGTGGACCAGAACACGACGGTTTCGCCGTCCCCGACCCGTCCGGCGCGGATGGCCGTGCAGAGCGCGGCCATCGCCTTCCCCGAGTACACCGGGTCGAGCACGAGGCCCTCGGAGCGCGCGGCCAGGCGCAACGCGTCGCGACACGCGTCCGACAGCTCGCCGTACCCCGCACCCACGTGATCGTGGTCGACGAGCACGGCGCCGTTCGCCGCACCGCGGCCGAGATGCTCCGCGGCGCCGGCCGCCATCCGGGGCACCGCCTCGTCGAGATCCGGTCGGGTGCCCACGTCCACGCCGATGACCCGGGTGGGCGAATCCTCGCCGAGGCCCGCCAGCAACCCCGCGTGGGTGCCGCCCGAGCCGTCGGCGACCACGATCCAGTCCGGGTCACGGTCGAGTTGGCCGCGCAGCTCGTCGATGGCGAGGGCGTACGCCGCGACTCCCGCGACCGAAGCCCCGCCGACCGGGATGGCGTAGGGCCGGCGGCCCTCCGAGCGCAACCGCGCCGCGAGCGCGGCGATGGCGTCCTCGATCTCGTAGTAGGCGGCCGTGCCGGAGAAGTGCAGCTCGGCACCCAGCAGCTCGTCGAGCAACAGGTTGCCCTCGCGGCCGGCGGGTGTCGGGCCGGCCAGCGCGAGGTGACAGTCCATACCGAGCCGGCGGGCCGCTGCCGCCGTGATCCGGGCGTGATTGCTCTGCGCTCCGCCGCCCGTGACCAGGCAGTCAGCACCGTCGGCGACGGCCTCCTGCGCGAGCAGGACGAGCTTGCGGGCCTTGTTGCCACCGAGCGCGAGGCCGGTGAGGTCGTCGCGCTTCACGAGGATCGTGGCCGGAGTGGTCAGCGTGGCCGCGAGCGCGTCCATGCGCTGGACCGGCGTCGGCAGCGTCGCAAGCTCTCTGATCGCGCTCAACGCAACGCGCGGCTCGCGTGCCGTCGCCACCACGCGTACGCGCCGATCGCGGCACCGCCGGCCGCGACGACGGTGCCCACCGCGATCGTGGGGCCCTTCGGCGGGACGGGGACGCGATCACGCAGGCGGACCGGACGCGCGAAGCGCCGGACTTCCCAGCCTCGCTCGACCGCCTCGCGTTCGAGGTCCTTGTCGGGGTTCACCGCCACGGGATGGCCGACGGCCGCGAGCATCGGGACGTCGGTGATCGAGTCGGAGTACGCGTAGGAATCGGCGAGGTCGATCCCGTTGGCTTCGGCGAACTCGACGATCGCGGTCTCCTTGTGCGGACCGTACGCGTAGAACTCCAGCTCGCCGGTGTACGCGCCGTCCTCGTCGATCCGCGCGCGGGTCGCGATCACGCGGTCGACTCCGAGGTACGCGCCGAGCGGCTTCACGACCTCCTCGGGGGAGGACGAGACGATCACGACGGTCCGCCCGGCGCGGTGGTGCTCGTCGAACAGTTCGAGGGCCTCCGCGAAGACGATGGGCGAGATCACGTCGTCGAGCGTCTCGGCGACGATCGACGCGACGTGGTCCTGCTGCCAGCCTTTGGTGAGCGACAGCATCGCCTCGCGCACCTCCTCCATCTTCGAGTCGTCGGCGCCGACGAGCATGTAGACGATCTGCGCGTACATGCTCTTGACGATCGCCCGTCGCGAAAGGAGTCCCTCGCGGTAGAAGGGCCTGCCGAAGGCCAGCACCGAGCTCTTGGCGATGATCGTCTTGTCGAGGTCGAAGAAGGCCGCGGCGCCCATGCCGGCGAGACTACGGCGTCCGGTGTGCCACGTCCGTTCCCACGCGCACGGGCGACCCTTGACACGGTTCGTCCGATACGTCACAGTGACGGCCTTCCCCGCACCACTCCCCGGAGATCTCGTCCGCGCGCCGTCGCGCGCTCCGATCCGGGAGTGGTCCGTGTCTCTCCTCGCGTTCTGGTCGCCCAAGGGCGGCTCCGGTACCTCTGTCACCGCGGCTGCGTGCGCGGTCCACGCCGCGGGCGCCGTGGGTGCGGTCCGGCTGGTCGATCTCCGCGGTGACCTGCCTGCCGTGCTCGGTCTCGGGGCCGAGCCCGAGACGGGGGTCGCCGACTGGCTCGCAGCCGGTCCGACCGCACCCACCGACGCCCTCGAGCGCCTCGGGGTCGAGATCGTCCCCGGTCTGTCGTTGCTCGCACGCGGTCGCGGCCAGAGCGTGCTGGAACCCGAGCCTGCGGCCGCCGTCGGCGCGGCCCTCGCGGTCGCCCTGCGCGACGGCCCCCTCACGATCGTGGACGTCGGAGTGCCCGACACCGCCGTCGGTCGGGCGGTCGTCGAGGTCAGCGACGCGGCGTTCGTGGTGACGCGGGAGTGCTACCTCTCGCTGCGCCGGGCGGTGAACCTCTCGCTCACCGCCCGGGCCTACGGCCTCGTGGTGCTCCAGGAGCCCGGGCGCTCGCTCGGTCCGGCGGACGTCGCTCAGGTGCTGGGCCGGCCGGTCGTCGCCCGGGTCCCGGTCCGAACGGCCATCGCCCGCGCCGTCGACGCCGGGGTGCTGCCGACCCGACTCCCGGAACCGCTCGCGCGGGCCGCCGCGCGCATCCTCCGGGAGTTCGGGATCGTGCGCCGGGGAGCCGCCGCGTGAACGCGGCGGTCGAGGACCGCACGCTGCGCGCCACGGTCCATCGGCGGCTGCTCGCCGCCGACGGTGCGGAGCATCTGATCGGCGCGTCGGTCGACGAGCTGCGAGGGCGGATCTCCGCGCTGCTCGCAGTGGAGGATCCGCTCCTGGCCCTCGACCGACGCGAACGGCTCGTCGACGCGGTCGTCGACGACGTCGTCGGGCTCGGAGCACTCGAGCCGCTGCTCCTCGACCCCACGATCGACGAGATCATGATCAACGGCCCGGGGCGCTGCTACGTCGAGCGATCGGGGAGGATCGAGGCCGTCCCGCTGCATCTCGACGAGGCGGGGATCCTGCGCGTGGCCGAACGGATCCTCGCCCCGCTCGCCCTGCGGCTCGACCGGGCGTCGCCCATGGTCGACGCCCGCCTGGCCGACGGCTCCCGCCTCCACGCGGTGATTCCACCGCTCGCGATCGACGGGCCCTGCATCACGATCCGTCGATTCGGCGCGCGTCGGCTCGATCTCGACGCGTTCGGTGTCGGACACGGGGTGGTGCCCGTCCTGCACCGGCTCGTACGCCGCGGCGCCAACATCGTGATCGCGGGTGGCACCGGATCCGGCAAGACCACGTTGCTGAACGCGCTGCTCGCCGCGGTCGATCCGGCCGAGCGGATCGTCACCATCGAGGAGACGGCCGAGCTCCGGCTCGCGCAACCCCACGTCGTGCGGCTCGAAGCCCGACCGGCCAACGCGGAAGGCAGCGGTGCGGTGGCGGTCCGGGAGCTCGTGCGTGCCGCGCTGCGCATGCGACCGGACCGGCTCGTGGTCGGTGAGGTGCGCGGCGCCGAGGCCCTCGACCTCCTCCAGGCGCTGAACACCGGTCACGACGGCTCGGTGTCGACGGTGCACGCGAACGGCCCGGTCGACGCGTTGCGTCGGCTCGCCACGCTCGCGCTCTTCGGTGGGACCGGCTTGCCGCACGACGCGATCTCCGAGCAGCTGCGGGCGGCGGTCGACGTCGTGATCCAGGTTCGTCGCGGAGCCGGCGGCGGCCGGGAGGTCACCGAGGTCGTGGAAGTGGTCGACGAGGAAGGGCCCTTCCGCGTGACCTCGCTCCTCACGCGTCGCGACGGTGTGCTGATGGCGTGTGCCGAGCCGGCGCGTGTCGCGAGGAAGCTCGGCGCCCGATGAGCGCCACCGACCTCGTCATGATCGCCGGGGGCGTGGCCGTGACCGCCGGGTGCACACGCGCCGCGGTGCGGATCGACGGCCGCGCGCGGGCCCGGAATCTGCGCCCGCCGGCACGGGTCCTCCCGGCGCCGATTCGCGCCGCGTTCGCGCGCTGGATCGCCCGCTCGGATCTCGCGCTCACGCCGGAGGCGGCGATCGGGTGGTATCTCGGCGGGATCGCGGCCGCGGCCTGGCTCACGCTCGTGCTCGTCCCCGTCCTGGTGCTCCCCGCGGTGCTCGCGGCTGTCGTCGCCGGTCCGGTGGCATTGCACCGGCGGGCGGGCCGGAACGATCGAGCCGCGTCCGGAGCCCTCCCGGGGATCCTCGACCAGGTCGTGGCCCACCTCCGCGCCGGCGGGACCGTGCCGGACGCACTGGTGACCCTCGCCGGTCGGCCCGGCCCGCTCGCCGGTGACCTCCGCCGCGTGGTGGCACGTGTCGCGCTCGGCGCGTCGCTCGAGGAGTCGCTGGTGGTGTGGAGCGCCGAGCGGCCGGTCGCGGACCTCGCCACCGCTGCGGGCGCCCTCGCGATGGTCACGACCGTGGGCGGCGCGGCGTCGACGCCGCTGGAGGGCCTGGCCGCGTCGCTCCGCGACGACGAGGCCGCCCGCGGCGAGGCCCGCGCCCTCTCGGCCCAGGCCCGGATCTCGGCGTTGGTGGTCGGCGCCGCACCCCTCGCGTACCTCGTGTTCACGAGCGCCTCTGATCCCGCATCGGTTCGGGTCTTGGTGAGCTCGAACGCCGGCCGGGTGTGTCTCGTCGTCGGACTCGGCCTCGAGACCCTGGCCGCCTGGTGGATGCACCGACTCGTCGGGACGCGTTCGTGAGTGTGCTGCCCGTCGCGCTCGGGCTCGGATGGGCGGGGATCGCCGTGATGCCGCTGGTCGTGCGGGCGCGACGCATGTCCGTGACGGCGCGGCTGCCCGGGCCGGGCCGTGCCCGGCGCGCTCGGCCCCGCGTGCCGACGGGCCCGGTCGGACGCGTGGTGGTCGACGTCGTGGCGCGGTGGCGGGACCGACACGGTGCCGATGATCTGGACCGGCAGCTCCCGGCGGCGCTGGATCTCCTCGTCGTCGCGGTCGAATCCGGATCGTCCGCGCGCCAGGCGATCGAGATCGCGGCGCGGTGGTCGCCGCCGGTGGTCGCCGAGCCGCTCCGCCGCGTGCTCGTGAGCACGGAGCTCGGCGGGTCGCTCGCCGATTCGCTCGCCGAGCTCTCGGTCTCCGCGCCGCCGCTCGCCCCGGTCGCCGACGTCCTGAGTGCCAGCGCGCGCCTCGGGGCACCGGCGGCGGGGGCGCTCGGGCGCCTCGCGGCTGAGTCCCGGAGCCGCGCCCGCCGCCGGTCCGAGGCCCGCGCCCGAGTGCTGCCCGTGAAGCTGTTGTTCCCGCTCGTCTTCCTCGTGCTCCCGGCGTTCGCGCTGCTCACCGTGGCGCCCGCGGTCCTCTCGGCACTGTCCCGGCTCTGACCGGTCGGCCCCTCGCTTCCCCCGCCATCTCACGAATCGAAGGAGTGCATCTGATGATGCGACGTGGTTGGAAGACCCTGTGCGAGCGCGTGCGCGTGGCGCGGGACCAGGTGACGGAGGCCGGGCAGACCACGGCCGAGTACGCGCTCGTGATTCTCGGTGCCGCGGCGATCGGCACGTTGGTGATCACGTGGGCCACCAAGAGCCACTCGATCGCCAAGCTGTTCGACGTCGTGATCAGCAAGATCCTGCCCGGGTGATCACCCGGACCACGCGGGCTCGTCGGTCCGCCTGCCCCCAGGAGGGGCAGGCGACCGTCGAGTTCGCGCTCATCCTCCCGCTCGTCGTGTTCCTGCTGCTCGCGGTGATCCAGACCGCCTTGATCGTGCGTGACTACGTCGCGGTGGTGCATGCAGCGCGGGAGGCAGCGCGCGCGGCGAGCGTCGACCGTGAACCCGGCGCCGCGCGGGTTGCGGCGCGCCGGGTGCTCAGGGACGCGCGGGTCACCGTCGGCGATCGGCCTCCGGTCGGCGAGCCGATCCGCGTGGAGGTCACGGTGAAATCCCACACCGACCTGCCGATGGTCGGGCTCCTCTTCCCCGATCCCGTGCTGCGTGCGACCGCGGTCATGCGGGTCGAGCGATGAAGCGCGACGAACGCGGAGGCGTGACCGTGCTCGCGGTCGCGTTGGTCGTGCTGGCCGCGGTCGTGGCACTCGGCGTCGCCCGGATGGGCGGGGCTGCGGGGCGGTCGGCCCGCGCCGACACCGCGGCCGATGCCGCGGCCCTCGCCGCGGCGGAGACGCTCGCCCGCCTCGGTGGCGCCGACGCCGCGCTCGAAGCGGCGCGGACCGCCGCGGCGGCGAACGGCGGCGCCCTCCGGCGCTGTGACTGCACCGGCGATCACGCCGAGGTCGCCGTCGTGGTCGACGATGCGGTCGGGCGGGCGCGCGCGGAGGTCCGGATGGACTGCCTGCTCGCCGTCGTCGAGTGCCGGTGAGGTGATCATGCGCCGGGAGCGGGCCGGCCTGCGACGGATCTGAACCGATCTGTTGCTACCGTCCGGCCATGCGTCGCAGTGCTCTCGCCGGTCTGGTGCTGGTGGCCCTCGTCGTTGCCGGCTGCGGCAGCTCGCAGGGCCTGCTGACCAACGAGTTCGGTGGGTGCACGTTCGAGCCACACGCGAAGTGCCCGGGCATGGATCTCGCGGGCGTGATCGTGTCCGACAGCGATCTCCGGGGCGCGAACTTCTCCGGAGCAAATCTCACCAACGCCGATCTCCGGCACGCTGATCTCCGCGACGCGGACCTGAAACGCGCGAACTTGAAGGACGCCGACCTGACCGGAGCGGACTTACGTGGCGCCGACCTGTCGCATGCCGTCGTCAGTGGCACGCGGTTGGAACATGCAGACTGGGTCGGGAGCAATCGCACCGGGATGCTGCAGTGCTACACGGTGCTTCCGGGGGGATCGGTCTCCGGTTGCAAGGTGCTCGACATCCCGGTCGCGGTGGATCCGAAGCCGGCGTCGATCGTCCGGTTCGCGCCGGTCCCTCCTGTCGCCTGCCTCGATGACTTCGTCGGTGACGGCATCATGGTCGATTGGAAGATCGCGCATTCCCGGAGCGCGGTGTTCCTCGTCGACGACATCCAGGCGACGTCCGCGCAGGGCAACGGCGGTGAGCACCGGGTTCCGATCGCCTGCGACGGCAACCAGCACACGGTCACCATCCAGGCACTCGGTGATGTCCCGCCCGTGGCGACCGAGAGCTTCACGGTGACGCTGAAGTCGCCGTCGCCCCGTTAGGTGCGTTCCACCGTGCCCGACGGCGCGCGCAGCAGGCCGAGCAGGCGCACCGCGGCCGCCTTGTCGAGATACTCGTTCCAGTTGCCGCACTTGGGTGACTGAACGCACGACGGGCAGCCGGTCTCGCAGGGGCAGGCGGCGACGAGCTCGGCGGTCGCCCGCACATGCTCGGGCGCGTCGGCGTAGGCCAGCGCGGCGATGCCCGCCCCGCCGGAGTACCCGTCGTACACGAAGATCGTGGGCTCGCCGGTGCTCGGATGGATCGCCATCGAGACACCGCCGACGTCCCAGCGGTCGCAGATCGCGAACAGGGGCAGCATCCCGATCATGGCGTGCTCGGCCGCGTGCACCGCACCGAGGACCTGGGACGGGGTGACGCCCGCGCGCTCCAGCACCGGCGCCGGTACCGAGTACCAGATCGCCTGGGTCACGAGGGTCCGAGGCGGCACGTCGAGCGGCACGGTCTCGATCGTCTCGTTGGTGGACGCCCGCTTGCGTTGGTACGCGACGACCTGGTTCGTCACCTCGACCATGCCGAGATGGACGTGGCCGGCGCCACACGGCTGGCGGGCGTCGAGCGAACGGACCTCGATGTCGGTCGTCTCGCGGGGCTGGGTGTACTCGTCGGCGTCGTCCGCGTCGACGAGGTGCGCCTCCCGGGCATCCACGTCGAGCCGGTCCACGCGCCACTGCCGACCCTGGTGGAGATAGATCGCGCCGGGATGCGCGACCGAGAAGATGCGCGATCCGTCGACAGTGCCGATTGCGGCGAGGTCCGGGTCGACGAGGGTGAACTCGGCGCTGGTCCCGCTGCGGAGCCCGACCGCGGGGGCCGGCGGCTGCCGCCCCGCCCAGTACATCTTCCCAGCGCGCGGCTTGAGGAGATCGGCCTGCACCAGCTCGCGGACGGCGTCGTCGAGCCCGGCGCCGAACCACATCTCGTCCTCGGTGGTGAGCGGCAGCTCGTGCGCGGCGCAGCCGACATGGGGCCGGAGCACGAACGGATTCTGCGGGTTCACGATCGCCGCCTCGGCCTGCCGGCGGAAGAGCTCGTCGGGATGGCGGGCGTACCACTGGTCGAGCTGGTCGTCGCCGGCGATGAGGACCGCCGCGGCCCGCCGGCCCGTCCGACCGGCCCGGCCGATCTGCTGACGCAGCGAGGCGAGTGTGCCCGGGAACCCGTTGACGACGACGGCGTCGAGCCCGCCGATGTCGATGCCGAGCTCGAGCGCGTTGGTCGCGGCGATCCCGAGGAGCTCGCCCCCGCTGAGCTTGCGCTCGAGCGCGCGGCGCTCCTCGGGCAGGTAGCCGGCGCGGTACGCGGCGATGCGGTCCGCGGCGTCGGGTCGACGGAGCCGGACGATGCGGCGCGCGTGGGTCGCCACGAGCTCGGCACCCCGGCGGCTGCGCGTGAACGCGAGCGTCGGATGGCCGGCCGCGACGAAGCGGGCGAGGAGCTCAGCGGTCTCGACGTTCGCGGAGGCGCGCGCGCCCGAGACCGCGTCCACGAGCGGTCGTTGCCAGAACGCGAAGCCGCGCTCGGCTTGGGGTGAGCCGTCGTCGTCGATCAGGCGCACCGGTGCGCCGAGCATGGTGGACGCGAGCTCGGCGGGATTGCCGATGGTCGCGCTCGAGAAGCAGAACACCGGGTCCGAGCCGTAGTGCGCGCACACGCGCCGTAGCCGGCGTAGGACGTTCGCGAGATGGCTGCCGAAGATGCCCCGGGTCGCGTGGAGCTCGTCGATCACGACGATCCGCAGCCGCATCAGGAACGTGGACCAGCGTTGGTGGTACGGCAGGATCGCCTGGTGGACCATCTCGGGGTTGGTGAGGACCGCAGTGGCGTTCTTGCGTGCCCACATGCGGTCGTCGGACGGAGTGTCGCCGTCGTAGGTCACGGCGCGGAGTCCCGAGACGAGCCAGCCGCGGAGAGACCGCAGCTGATCCTGGGCGAGGGCCTTCGTCGGGAACAGCGCGAGCGCGGTGTCGCCGCTGCCGCGGACCGCGGCGTCGATGATCGGCAGCTGGTAGCAGAGCGACTTGCCCGACGCGGTCCCGGTCGCGACGACCACGTGCTCGCCCGCGGCAAGCGCGTCGACGGTCGCGGCCTGGTGCGTGTACAGCTCACCGATCCCGCGGCTCGCGAGCCGGGCCTCGACGTCGGGATGGAGTGGCGTGTGGAGTGGTGCGGTCCGCGCGGCCCGACCGGGGAGGTCGATCCGCGCGATCGCCCGCTCGAAGAGCTCGGGGTCGGCGACGATGGAGTCGAGCGCGTCGACCGCATCGCCGGTGGTCATGGCCGCAGCATCGCGCGGCGGGGTCAGTGCGACTGGAGCACAGCGTCGTCGGCGAAGTCCTGGAAGAGGCTCGCCGCGTCGCCGGCGAGCTGGAGTCGGCTGCCGCTCCCGCTCGTCACCGGGACGAGCACGTTCTTCACGGTGCCCGGGTCGATCGACAGGCCGAGCCGGCTGAGGGCGTAGAGGTCCTCGAGGCCGATGCCGTCGAGCTGCGCGTGGCGGCCGAGGTCCGCGAGCAGGCCGAGTGTCTTGACCGGTCCCGTGTTGTCGGCCCGGAACTGGGCGAGGGCCTGCAGGATCAGGTACGCCTGGTTCTGGGTCCGGGTGAGGTCGCTGTTCGGGAACTGGTGCCGGTTGCGCGCGTAGGCGAGCGCCTGGTGGCCGTCGAGCTTCTGGACGCCGGGCTGGAAGTCCGCCCCGGAGTACGTGTCGAACATCCGGTAGGGCACGTTGACGGTGAGGCCGCCCATGTCGTCGACCATGCCGATGAAGCCGTCGAAGTTGGTGTCGACCACGTACGGGATCTGCACCCCCACGACCGCGCCGATCGTGTCCGCCTCCAGGCGGGGGCCGCCGATCGTGTGCGAAGCGTTCACCTTGTCGAGCCCGTGACCGGGGATGTCCATCCCGGTGTCGCGGGGGATGTCCAGGATCGTCGCCTGGTGGAGCACCGGGTTCACGCCGATGAGGTGGATCGAGTCACCGCGGGTGACCGTCTCGCCGGTGCGTCCGTCGTTCCCGATCACGAGCACGAACACCGGAGCGGTGGGGCTCGGCGCGTAGTCGGCGCCCGCCGTCTTGGTGATCGTGAACCAGCGCGACGCACTCGCGCCGGGGACCTGGACTCCGGCCAGCCACAGTCCGACCAACGTGGAGACGGAGAGGACTACTACGAGCGGAACCGCGATGAGGGTCGTACGGATCGGGTGGCGGCGGATCATGGCGTGCTCCCCGTGGTCGACGACGTCGACGCGGCCGCCGCGTCGACGCCGGCGCCGTCGCGCGTGACCGCGAGCTGGAACCCGAGGATCTTCCATCCGCCGTCCTGGCGCGTGAACATGAGCTCGCCGGCGCGGTGGATCGCGACCGGGCCCTGCGTGGTCGCCGCCTGGACGGTGAGGTCCACGGTGGCGCCGACGAGATCGATCTTTGCGGTCCGGTCGGCGAGTGCGGTCAGGTTGACCGGCGTGAGGGTGACCGTGACCTTGCCCTTCGCCGGCGGGACCGCACTATCGGCGAAAGCGTCGGCGTTCGGTCCCGTCAGCGCGTCGGTGGACTGGGTGCTGAGCAGGGAGGCGAGGTTCTTCGACGGATGACCGTCGAGCGGACCGAGCGTGGCCTCGGTGACGTAGTTCCCGACGGCCGCGACGAGCGCGTCGCGGTCGGCGGTGGGGAGCTCGGTGGGGAGACCGGCCGACTGGACGGTGACGGTCCCGATCGTCGCGTCGACGCGCGTGTCCACCTTCGGCTTGGGCTTCTCGACGGTCTTGGAGCCGCTGCCGGAGCAGGCGCCGGCGAGGACGACGATGGCGAGGGCCGCGACGACGCGGGGGGCGTGGAGATGCATGAAGCGATCAAGGATGCCAGAAGGCGGCGTCACCCCGGTGGCAGGGCTCAGTGCCCGGGTCCGTGAGCCAGCTTGTGCTCGAGCTGGGGGAGTGCGGCGAGATCGGCCATGACGTGCACGATGTCGCCGTCCTGGCCGACGAGATCGGGCCGCACGACCTGTGCCGATCCGAGTCGCGTGACCGCGGTCACCGTGAGGCTGCCCGGTTCGTCGAGGCCGCTCAGCTTCTTGCCGACCCATCCGGCCGGAAGGTTCCGCTCCACGAGTCCGACGGCGCCGGACGCGTCGGTCCAGTCCGCCGGGCTCTCGCCAGGGAGCAGCCGGCGCATCACCTGGTCGGTGGTCCAGGAGACCGTCGCGACAGTGGGGATGCCGAGCCGCTGGTAGATCGCGGCGCGGCGCGGGTCGTAGATGCGGGCGACGACCCGCTCGACCTCGAACGTCTCGCGAGCGACGCGTGCGGCCATGATGTTCGAGTTGTCCCCGCTCGTGACCGCCGCGACGGCCCCGGCGTCGCGCACCCCGGCGTCCTCGAGGGTGTCGCGGTCGAAGCCGAACCCGACGATCCGGTAGCCGCCGAATCCCTTGGGGAGACGCCGGAAGGCGTCCTTCTTCTTGTCGATGACCGCGACAGTGTGCCCCTGTTGCTCGAGGGTCCCCGCGAGCTCGCTCCCGACGCGTCCGCACCCCACCACGACGACGTGCACAGCGGTCCTCCTGGATCTCCGAGCGGGCGAGGTTGATGCTATCGGCGATACCGTGCGGATTCCGGCTCGAGATGCAGGAGACGACATGGGTGTTCGCGGCTTCGTCCGGCGGGTCGGCCGCTCGGTCGAGGAGTCCGACCGTGAGCGGCTCAAGGAGTTCTGCGACAACCTGGGCCTGACCCCGATCGACGCGCTCGAGCCGAGGAAGCCGGCGCGCTTCGCGGGTGAGATCACCTCGCTCCGGATCGTGCCGCGCGCCGGCGCCCCGGCGATCGAGGTCACGATCACCGACGGGCGGGCCGCGGCGGTCGCGGTGTTCCTCGGGCGGGCCCGGGTCCGGGGGATGACGCCCGGTCGCCGCGTGGTCATCGACGGCGTGGTCATCCGCGAGGGCAACGAGAACGTCGTATACAACCCCGCGTACGAGCTGCTCGCCTAGGGGGCGCCGCGCTCGCTCAGGTGGGCGGGCCGGTGAGGATCTCGCGCATCTGGTCCTCGGAGTCCGGCGTCACCAGCGCCAGCACCTCGTCGCCGGCGGCGAAGACCGTGTCGCCGCGCGGGACCTCGAGGTGCTCGTCCCGCAGGATGGCCACGATCGTCGCGTCCCGGGGCAGGGCGATCTCGGCGATCGATCGGCCGACCACGCCGGCGTCCTCGGCCAGGGTGACCTCGACCAGGCGGGCGAGCCCGCCCTCGAAGCGCAGGATCTCCACGAGCCGGCCGACGCTGACGGCCTCCTCGACCATCGCGGTGATCAGCGTCGGCGTGCTGACGAAGAGGTCGACGCCCCAGTTCTCGGTGAACATCCACTCGTTCTTGGGGTGGTTGACCCGGGCGATCACCCGGGGGATGGCGAACTCCTGCTTCGCGAGGAGCGACACCACCAGGTTGTCCTCGTCGTCACCGGTTGCCGCCACGAGGACCTCGCAGCGGTCGAGCCCGGCCTCCCGCAGGGACGAGACCTCGCACGCATCGCCGACGTGCCACTCGATCCGCTTGTCGACGGTCGCGCGGTCGACGACGTTCTGGTTCTGCTCGATGAGGAGCACCTCGTGGCCGGCCTCGAGCAGGGAGTTGGCAGCGTGCTGCCCGACGTTTCCGGCACCGGCGATCGCGACTCGCATCGAGGACGAAAGCTAGCGCCGCCGAGCCGTCGGTGGCGGGCTCGAGCGTGTCAGACTCCCTCCTTCGTTCGGCGCCGACTCGGGAGCAAGGGTGTCTGTCGTCAAGCGCATCCTGGTGGGCAGGCCCCTGGCCACCGCGGATCAGGAGCACCAGCGACTCTCGAAGGTCATCGCGCTCGCGGTGTTTTCCTCCGACGCGATCTCCTCGACGGCCTACGCGACGGAGGAGATCCTCTTCGTCACCGCGCTCGGCACCTCGAGCCTCGCCCTCGGGCTGAACTCCCTGATCCCGATCTCGATCGCCGTCGCGCTGATCCTCGCGATCGTCATCACGTCCTACCGCCAGACGATCCACGCGTACCCGAGCGGAGGTGGCTCGTACGTCGTGAGCCGCGAGAACCTCGGTGAGATGCCGTCGCTCATCGCCGGCGCATCGCTCCTCGTCGACTACATCCTCACCGTGGCGGTGTCGATCTCGGCGGGGGTCGCCGCGATCATCTCCATCCCCGCGTTCCGGGATCTCATCGACTACCGCGTCGAGATCGGGCTGATCCTCATCGGCATGATCACGCTGCTGAACCTGCGTGGCGTCAAGGAGTCGGGCCGCATCTTCGCGGTCCCCACCTACATCTACATCTCGGTGCTCACCCTGCTGATCGGGTACGGCCTGTTCCAGAGCTACTTCGGGCACCTCGGCCACGTGCCGTTCGACAAGTCGGAGTTCGAGGGCACCCGCGAGGTCGGTGGCACGCTCGGTCTGTTCCTCATTCTCAAGGGATTCTCGTCCGGTGCGGTCGCGCTGACGGGTGTCGAGGCCATCTCCAACGGCGTCCCCGCGTTCCGCCGACCCGAGTCGAAGAACGCTGCGATGACCCTGACGTGGATGGGAATCATCCTCGGCTCGCTCTTCTTCGGGGTCTCGGTCCTGGCGCATCGCGTGCACCCGTATCCCAGCCACGACCAGACCGTCTTCTCCCAGATGGGCTTGCTCGTGTTCGGCAACGGGCCCATCTACGTGGTGTTGCAGTTCGCGACGGCCGCGATCCTGACCCTGGCGGCCAACACCGCCTACGCCGACTTCCCGCGCCTCTCGTCGATCATCGCTCAGGACCGGTACCTCCCGAGACAGCTCGCGAACCGGGGGGACCGGCTCGTGTTCTCCAACGGCGTCCTGGTGCTCGCCGGCGCCGCGGCGCTCCTGTTGGTCGCCTTCGGCGGACTCACCAACGCGCTGATCCCGCTCTACGCCGTCGGCGTGTTCACGTCGTTCACGCTGTCGCAGGCGGGCATGGTCCGCCACCATCAGAAGGAGCGTCAGCCGCGCTGGAAGTTCAACGCGTGGCTGAACGGCGTCGGCTCGTTCACCACGTTCGTCATCCTGCTGGTGATCGCGATCACCAAGTTCAAGGGCGGTGCGTGGGTTCCGATCGTGGTGATTCCCTTCATCATCCTGTTGTTCAAGAGCATCCATTCCCACTACGCGACCGTGGAACGGGGGCTGAGGGCGGATCCGGACTATCGACCAAGGCCCATGAACCACACGGTCGTGGTGCTCGTGGGCAGCGTGCACCGAGGCGTGCTCGAGGCGCTCGCCTACGCCCGTTCGATGCGACCGACGCGGCTCCTCGCGGTGACGGTGGTCTCGGACGAGGAGGAACAGGAGAAGATCGCCAGGGAGTGGTCGCGGTTCAACATCGACGTCCCCTTGGAGATCGTGTTCTCGCCGTACCGGGAGCTTGCGCGACCGGTCCTGCGCTTCGTGGACGAGCTGGATGCGGTGCGCAGCAACGACGTCGTCACGGTGGTCATTCCGGAGTTCGTGGTCGGATCGTGGTGGGGACAGCTCCTCCACAACCAGAGCGCGCTGTTCCTCAAGGGTCGGCTGCTGTTCCGCAAGGGCACCGTCGTGACGTCCGTGCCGTACCACGTCTGATCCGTCGTCCAGACGCGATTCGTGGTGTCCCCCAGCCGTTTCGGCGCCCCACGCGGTTGCTTGGCTAGATTGACTCGCTCGTGACGGCCCCCATACCGTCCCTGGGCTGTGAGCGCCGGGTCCTGGCGCGGCGCGTATCGACACACCAAGGAGCACTACAGCTGATGAGCACCGTCATCGCCGAAGGCAGTTACCAGGTCTTCGAACTCGGTTCGAGTGAGTGGTTCTGGCTGGTGTTCTCGGCGGTCACCGCGCTGATCGCGATCGCCGTCGGGTTCTTCCTCATGCGCGGCGTGTTGGAGTCCGAGACCGGGACCCCGACCATGGTCGAGATCGCGCTGGCGATCCAGGAGGGCGCGATGGCGTACCTCAAGCGCCAGTTCAAGACGATCGCCGTGATCGTGATCCCACTCGCGGTCATCGTGTTCGCGACCGCCACCGAGGTCGCCAAGCCCGCCTCGTTCCATGGCGGCTCCGAGGGTCTCTCGTTCGTCGCTTCGGGTGCGTTCCGCACGCTTGCGTTCATCGCCGGCTGCCTGATGTCGGGGCTCACCGGCTTCATCGGCATGAGTCTCGCGGTGCGCGGCAACGTACGTACCGCCGCGGCCGCCAAGGCCGGATCGCTGCCGGCCGCGCTCAAGGTCGCGTTCCGTACCGGTGGTGTGGCCGGAATGTTCACCGTCGGCCTCGGTCTGCTCGGGGCGACCATCATCATCATGGTGTTCCAGAACACCGCGTCCGCCATGCTCATCGGCTTCGGCTTCGGCGGCTCGTTGCTCGCGCTGTTCCTTCGGGTCGGTGGCGGCATCTTCACGAAGGCCGCGGACGTCGGCGCCGACCTCGTGGGCAAGGTCGAGGCGGGCATCCCGGAGGACGATCCCCGCAACCCCGCCACCATCGCCGACAACGTCGGCGACAACGTCGGTGACTGCGCCGGTATGGCGGCCGACCTCTTCGAGTCCTACGAGGTCACGCTGGTGGCCTCGATCATTCTCGGCGTCGCCGCGTTCAAGTCGATCGGCGCCAACCCGGCCCTCGGTCTGATCTTCCCCCTGGCCGCCCGCGCGATCGGTGTGCTCGCCTCGATCATCGGCGTGTTCGCCGTCCGCGCCACCGACAAGGACAAGTCGGCCATGGCCCCGATCAACCGGGGCTTCCTGACCGCCGGGTTGCTCACCGTCGTCGGCACCGCGGTCGTCGCATTCGGCTACGTGGGCAACGACTACTCGAACGCCGGCTGGAAGTGCTTCGGCGCGGTCGTATCGGGTCTCGTGCTCGCGCAGATCCTGAGCCGGCTGACCGAGTACTTCACCTCGACCGAGACGTCTCCCGTCCGCGAGATCGCCGAGGCGTCCCGGACCGGGCCCGCCACGGTCGTGCTGTCCGGTATCAGCTCCGGGCTCGAGTCAAGCGTCTACGCCATCATCGCGATCTGCGGCGCCCTCGGCGTGGCGATCGCGATGGGCGACGGCAACATCCAGTTCATCTTCTACCTGGTCGCCCTCACCGGTATGGGCATGCTCGCCACGACGGGTGTGGTGGTCTCGGAGGACACCTTCGGTCCGGTCGCGGACAACGCCGCCGGCATCGCCGAGATGTCCGGTGAGTTCGAAGGCGAGCCCGAGCGCATCATGGTGAGCCTCGACGCGGTCGGGAACACGACGAAGGCAGTCACCAAGGGCTTCGCGATCGGCTCCGCCGTGATCGCCTCCGTGGCGCTGTTCGCCTCGTTCATCGAGACCATCGGCCAGGAGCTCAACCTGCCGAGCGGCCCGAAGGTGTTCAGAAGCTTGACGACTCAGATGAACGTGGCGGACCCGAAGACCTTCATCGGTCTGCTGATCGGCGGCTCGGTGGCGTTCCTGTTCTCGGCGCTCGCCATCCGCGCGGTGGGCCGCACGGCCGGCGTCGTGGTCCAGGAGGTGCGCAGCCAGTTCGCCGACGGCGGGATCATGGCCGGGACGAAGAAGCCCGACTACGGACCGGTGATCGACATCTGCACCGCGGCCTCGCTCCGGGAGCTCGCCACCCCGGCGCTGCTCGCCGTGCTCACACCGGTGATCGTGGGCTTCGGCATCAACTACTTCGCCCTCGGCGCGTTCCTGGCCGGTGTGATCCTCACGGGCCAGCTCATGGCCAACTTCCTGTCCAACTCCGGCGGCGCTTGGGACAACGCGAAGAAGTACATCGAGGACGGCAACGAGGGCGGGAAGGGCTCCGAGTCGCACAAGGCGGCCGTCATCGGTGACACCGTCGGCGACCCGTTCAAGGACACCGCGGGTCCGGCGTTGAACCCGCTCATCAAGGTGATGAACCTCGTCTCCCTGCTGATCCTGCCCGCGATCATCTCGCTGCGCGACAACGACATCCGCTATGTCATCGCGCTGGCCGGCGTGATCGTCCTGACCGGAGCGGTCATGTTCTCGAAGCGCAAGGGCGGCTCGTTCGCCGAGGAGTCCGAGATCTTCGTCGCGGCCGAGGCCGAGACGGGCGTCACCGGCACCGCGTACTAGATCGCAGCGCTGCAGGCGGCGCTCGCCGGGTCGGTCCCCGGCGAGCGAGCGCCCCGGCGCGAGGGGTATGTCAAGACCGCGACGCCCGCCGTCAGGAACACGTCAAGACCCTTCCCTTCGATCCGCACGCTCCGTAGACCGGCCGTGTGAGCGGAACGAGGTCCCAGCCGGCGAGAGTGGCAGCAGCGATCCTCCCGATCGCGCTCGCATGTCTTCTCGTCGCGGTGCGCGGCGTGCTGGACCGGTCGGACCTCGCACTGCTGATGGTCCTCGCCATCGTGGCGGTGGCGACGTCGGGTGACCGGGTCGCGGCGGCCATCGCCGCCGTGAGCGCGGCGGCGTCGTTCGACTTCTTCCTCACCCGGCCCTACGGATCCCTGCGGGTCGACTCCGCGCCCGACATCGAGACCACGCTGATCCTGCTCGGCATCGGTCTGGCGGTCGGCCAGATCTCGATCGTGGGCCGGGAGCGCCGGCGGGACGCGCGCCGGGCCCGGAAGGAGCTCGGCCGGCTCGAGCACGTCGCGGCGCGCCTCGCGACCGACGCCCGGGTCTCGCCGCTCATCACGCTGATCGAGGAAGAGATCTCCGGCGTGCTGTCGCTGACCGAGTGTCGGTTCGAGCGGGAGCGTCCGGACCTGGCCGAGCTGTGCTCCGACGGCCACGTGGAGACTTCCACGCTCGTGTTCACGGGTGAGGGGTTCGAGCTCCCCCGCGACGGCGCCGCGCTCGCCGTGGTGGGCGCGGGCGCGACGGTCGGCTGGTTCCGGCTCGTCCCTCGCCGCGCGGTGGCGGTCCCGCTCGAGTCGCGGAAGGTTGCAGTCGCCCTCGCCCAGCTCCTCGGCTCCGTGCTCGCCCGGCCCGGCCCGGAAACCGTCCGTGTGTAGATCCGCCGGGTCGCCCCGTCGCGCCCGTGCTCAGGAGGAGGCCGCATGGCCGACATCGTGTTCGTCGTGATGATCGTCGGGTTCTTCGGGCTCGCCGCCGCCTTCGTGGCCGGGTGCGACCGGCTCGTCAGCGGCGATGAGCCGGTGGAGCCGACCGCGTCGACCGAGGTCATGCCGTGAGCGCCGAGAACCTCGTCGGGCTCCTGCTGGCCGTGATGCTCGCGGTCTACCTCGTCGCGGCGCTCGTCGTCCCGGAGCGGTTCTGATGAGCGCGGCGGCGTGGGCACAGCTCGCGCTGCTCGTCGGGTTGCTCGCCCTGGCCGTGCCCGTGCTCGGCAGCTACATGGCGCAGCGTCTACGGCGAGGGGCCCGCGCCCGGCGACCGAGTCTTCCTCCCCGTCGAGCGCGCGATCTACCGGCTCGGCCGGGTCGACCCCGAACGCGAGCAGCGCTGGACCGTCTACGCCCTCTCGGTGCTGGCGTTCAGTGTGGTCGAGCATGCTGCTGCTCTACGCCATCCAGCGGCTCCAGTCGGTGCTGCCGTTCAACCCAACGCACGCGCCGACGGTCGGTCCGGCACTCTGCCGTTCAACACCGCGGTCGAGCTTCGTCACGAACACGAACTGGCAGAGCTACGCGCGGCGAGTCGACCGCTGAGCCAGCCTCACGCAGATGGTCGGCCTCACGGTGCAGAACTTCGTCTCGGCCGCGGCGGGGATGGCGGTGATGGCCGCGCTCGATCCGCGGCCTCGCGCGCGCCGCGGTCCGACACGGTCGGCAACTTCTGGGTCGATCTCACCCGCGACGACGTTGCGCATCCTGCTGCCGATCGCGTTCGTCGGTGCCGCTGGTCTACGTCGGGACCGGGCGTGGTGCAGAACCTTCACGGCTTCGACGGTGCGTGCACCACCGCTCGAAGGACGGACGCAGGTGATCCCGGGCGGGCCGGCCGCCAGCCAGGAGATCGATCAAGCATGCTGGGCACGAACGGTGGCGGGTTCTTCAACGCCAACTCCGCGCACCCGTTCTCGAACCCGAACGCGGCTCTCCGACCTGTTCGAGACTGTTCCTGCATCCTCGCTGATCCCGTTCTCGCTCACCGTCACCTTCGGACGGATGGTCGGCGAGCACGCGCCAGGGCTGGGTGCTGCTCGCGGTGATGGTCGTGATCTGGTCGTCGTGCGTCGGTCTCACCACGATGTTCGAGAGCGGTGGCAACCCGAAGCTCGACCGCGCTGGGCGTGAACCAGGCGCGCACCGACGACCCAGGCGTGGCGGCAACCTCGAGGGCAAGGAGGTGCGGTTCGGCACGCCGGCGTCCGCGCACCTGGTGCGGCCTCGACGACCGGGACCTCGAACGGCTCGGTCAACTCGATGCACGACAGCTACACGCCGCTCGGCGGGATGATGTCGCATGCTCGCACATGAAGCTCGGCGAGATCAGCCCGGGCGGGGTCGGGTGTCGGGCTGAACGGGCATGCTCGTCTTCGCCCTGCTCGGCGGTGTTCATCGCCGGGCTGATGGTCGGCCGGACGCCCGAGTACCTCGGCAAGAAGATCCAGGCGGCCGAGATGAAGCTCGTCGTCGCTGTACATCCTCGCCATGCCGGTCGCGGTCCTCGCTCGGCACGGCGATCGCGATCGTCACGCCGACGGTGCTCGCACGGCTCGATCCTCAATCCGGGACCGCACGGGTTCTCCGAGGTGCTCTACGCGTTCACGTCGGCCGGCGAACAACAACGGATCGGCGTTCGCCGGGCTCGACGCGCGAACACCACTGGTCATGCAACGTCGCTCGGCGATCTGCGATGCTGATCGGCCGGTTCTTCCTGATCATCCCGGCGCTCGCGATCGCCGGGTCGCTCGCCGCGCAAGCAGACCGGGTCCCGGCGTCGCGTCGGGCACGCTTCCCGACCGACACGCCCGCTCTTCGCCGGCCTGCTCGCTCGGCGTCGATCGTCGTCGTCGCCGGCCTGACGTTCTTCCCCGCGCTCGCGCTCGGGCCCGATCGTCGAGCAGCTCGGCATCTAGGAGGTCACCGACCGATGATTTCGACCCCGACCGTCGTCACCGGGCGAGACCCGGCCGGACCGCGCCCGCGTCGTCGACGTCGATGTTCGACCCGGCGATCCTCCGGCGCGCGGTCGGCGACAGCATTCGTCAAGCTCGACCCGCGCGACCTCGCTGCGCAACCCGGTCATGTTCGTGGTCGAGGTCGGCAGCGTCGCTGACCACGATCCTGTTCCTCACGGACCTCGGCTGCGGCGACGCCGACGAGAACGTCTTCGCCGGCGCTGGTCGCCGCGTTCCTCTGGTTCACCGTGCTGTTCGCGAACTTCGCCGAGGCCATCGCCGAAGGGCGGGGCAAGGCCCAGGCCGACACCCTGCGCAAGACGCGCGCCGAGACCGTCGGCAGCGCCGGCGACGCGCCGACGGCACGCTCGAGGAGGTGCCGGCGCACCGCAGCTCGAGCTCGGCGACGAGGTGCGTCGTGGTGGCCGGCGAGGTGATCCCCGGCGACGGCGACGTCGTCGAGGGCATCGCGAGCGTCGACGAGTCGGCGATCACCGGCGAGTCGGCGCCGGTGATCCGCGAGGCGGGCGGTGACCGATCCGCGGTCACCGGCGGGACGCGGGTGCTCTCGGACCGGATCGTGGTGCGGATCACGCCCGAGCCGGGCGAGACCTTCCTCGACCGGATGATCGCCCTCGTCGAGGGCGCCGAGCGGCAGAAGACGCCGAACGAGATCGCGCTGAACATCCTGCTGGCCGGGCTGACGATCATCTTCCTGCTCGCCGTCGTCACGCTCCAGCCGTTCGCGATCTACTCCGGACGCCGAGCAGACCGATCGTCGTCCTCGTCGCGCTGCTCGTGTGCCTGATCCCGACGACGATCGGTGGCCTGCTCTCGGCGATCGGCATCGCCGGCATGGACCGGCTCGTGCAGCGCAACGTGCTCGCGATGAGCGGCCGGGCGGTCGAGGCCGCCGGCGACGTCGACACGCTCCTGCTCGACAAGACCGGCACGATCACCTTCGGCAACCGCCAGGCCGCCGAGTTCATCCCGGTCGCACGGCGTCGACCGAGCAGCGAGCTCGCCGACGCGGCGCTGCTGTCGAGCCTCGCCGACGAGACGCCCGAAGGTCGCTCGATCGTCGAGCTGGCGCGAGCGAGCGCTACGGGCTGCGCGCGGCGCGACGATCCGCGGACGCCGAGCTCGTGCCGTTCACCGCGCAGACCCGCATGAGCGGGCGTCGACCTCCGACGGGCGGCCGCGTCCGCAAGGGCGCGGCCGACTCGGTGCGCGCGCTGGGTCGAGGACGCAGGGCGGCACGGTGCCGCCCGAGCTGACGGACCGATCGTCGACGCGCATCGCCGGCGCGGGCGGCACGCCGCTCGTCGTCGCCGACCGGAACGGCGGCCGCCCGCGTGCTCGGCGTCGATCCACCTCAAGGACATCGGTCAAGCCGGGCATGCGCGGAGCGCTTCGACGAGCTGCGCGCGCATGGGCATCCGCACCGTGATGATCACCGGCGACAACCCGCTCACCGCCGCGGCGATCGCCGCCGAGGCGGGCGTCGACGACTTCCTCGCCGAGGCGACGCCCGAGGACAAGATGGCGCTGATCAAGCGCGGAGCAGGCGCGGCGGCCGGCTCGTGGCGATGACCGGCGACGGCACCAACGACGCGCCGGCGCTGGCGCAGGCCGACGTCGGCGTCGCGATGAACACCGGGACCCAGGCGGCCAAGGAGGCCGGGAACATGGTCGACCTCGACTCGGACCCGACGAAGCTCATCGAGATCGTCGAGATCGGCAAGCAGCTGCTCATCACGCGGGGCGCGCTGACGACGTTCTCGATCGCCAACGACGTCGCCAAGTACTTCGCGATCATCCCGGCGATGTTCGCTCGCGGTGCTACCCGCAGCTCGACCGGCTCAACATCATGGACCTGCAGCACGCCGCGGTCGGCGATCCTCTCGGCGGTCATCTTCAACGCGCTGATCATCGTCGCTGCTGATCCCGCTCGCGCTGCGGGGCGTGAAGTTCCGTGCCGCGTCGGCGCGGCCGCAGCTGCTGCGGCGGAACCTCCTCGTCTACGGGCTCGGCGGCCTCGTCGCCCCGTTCGTCGGCATCAAGCTCATCGACCTGCTCGTCACCGCGCTGGGGGTGACGGTGATGCGTCGCCAGCTCGCTCCCGGCGCTCGTCGATGCTGGTCGTCTTCACCGTGCTGCGTCGGGCGTCGTGTTCCCGCTCGTCGTCACCGGGATCGCGCAGGTCGCGTTCCCCGACCAGGCCAACGGGTCGCTGGTCGAGGCCGACGGCCGGTGGTCGGGTCGTCGCTCCTCGGCCAGACCTTCACCGAGCCAGCACTTCCACGGCGACCGAGCGCCGAGTGCTGCCAGCCTCCGGCCCGTCGGCGCGGCGCGGCGACGGTCGTACGACCCGACCGACCTCGCCAGGACACAGCGCCGGCTCCAACCTCGGGCCCACCAACCCGGACGCTCCTCGCAGCGGTCGGCGGCGCGGGTCGCGCGCCTACCGGCGCGAGAACGGGCTCGCCGCCGACGGCGCCGGTCCCGGTCGACGCGGTCACCGCGTCCGGGTCGGGCCTCGATCCCGCACATCTCCGTGGCCAACGCCCGCATCCAGGCGGCGCGGGTCGCGCGGGCGCGCGGCCTCGCCGCGCGCGCAGGTCGACCGCGCTCGTCGACGACGCACACCGACGGCCGGGCGTTCGGCGTCCTCGGCGAGCCCGGTGTGAACGTGCTCGAGCTCAACCTCGCCCTCGACCGCCGCTCCGTGAGTCCGTAGGCTCCCGTCATGACCCGCGGCACGACTCCGCATCTACCTCGGAGCCGCGCCGGGCGTCGGCAAGACCTTCGCCATGCTCGAACGAGGGTCGACGGCGCCGGGACGCGGGGGACCGACGTCGTGGTCGGATTCGTCGAGACGCACGGCCGGAGCAACACCGAAGCGCAGATCGGCGATCTGGAGGTCGTGCCCCGCCGGCGCGTCGA
Source organism: uncultured Acidimicrobiia bacterium (assembly GCA_963801105.1). GTDB lineage: Bacteria > Actinomycetota > Acidimicrobiia > IMCC26256 > JAENVU01 > JAENVU01. The sequence goes on along the minus strand of CAWDDH010000003.1, from coordinate 733,950 downwards.
GTACCGCGGCACCACGCTTCGAGGAGATGGACGTCGACGCGATCCTCGCCCGGCCACCCCGGGTCGCCCTCGTCGACGAGCTCGCGCACACGAACGTCCCCGGGTGCCGGAACGAGAAGCGGTGGCAGGACGTCGACGAGCTGCTCGCCGCCGGGATCGACGTGATCTCGACGGTCAACATCCAGCACCTCGAGTCGATGAACGACGTGGTCGAGCGAGATCACGGGCATCGAGCAGCGCGAGACGATCCCCGACGAGGTCGTGCGCCGGGCCGAGCAGGTCGAGCTCGTCGACCAGACGCCCGAGGCGCTCCGGCGCCGGATGGCGCACGGGAACATCTACAACCGCCGAGAAGGTCGACGCCGCGCTCGCGAACTACTTCCGGGTCGGCAACCTCAACGCGCTGCGCGAGCTGGCGCTGCATGTGGACCGCCGACCGCGTGGACGAGGCGCTCGAGACCTACCGCGAGGCCCACGGGATCACCGGGACGTGGGAGACGCGGGAGCGCGTCGTGGTCGCGATCACCGGCGCCCCCGGCGGTGACGACGTGATCCGTCGGGCGGCCCGCATGGCGATGCGCACGCGCGGCGACCTGCTCGGGGTCCACGTCCGCCCCGCCGACGGGCTCACCGGTCCATCGACCGAGCGGCTCGCGTCCCTGCGCGGCCTCCTCACCGAGCTGGGCGGGACCTATCACGAGGTCAGCGGGAGCGACGTTGCCGACGCGCTGGTCGCCTTCGCGCGCATGGAGAACGCCACCCAGCTCGTGATGGGCGCGAGCCAGCGGTCGCGCTGGAACGAGTTCCTCCGCGGGTCGGTGGTGAACGGGGTGCTCCGGTCCTCCGGCGCGATCGACGTCCATGTCATCTCGACGGCCGAGCCGATCGCCACCGTCGGTGTTCCGGTCGCCCGGCCGTCGCTGCGCGGGACACGTCTCCCGTCGTCGGCACCAGATCGGGTGGGCGCTCGCGGTGCTCGTCCCGCCGCTCCTCAGCATGGCGTTGACCTCGGGTTCGGGCGGGCTCGGGCTTCCGAGCGTCCTGCTCCTCTTCCTCGCGCTCGTCGTGATCGTCGCCGCGGTCGGCGGTCTCTGGCCGGCACTCTTCGCCGCGGTCGTCGGGTTGCTCCTCGCCAACTTCTACTTCACGCCTCCCGTCCATACATTCACGATCGCCGAGGGCGAGCACATCCTCGCCTTGTGCGTGTTCCTCACCGTGGCCGGCGTCGTGAGCTGGCTGGTGAGCGTCGCCGGCCGGCGAACGGCCGACGCGGCGCGGGCCCGCGCCGAGGCGGAGACGCTCGCCGCGCTCGGCGGGACGCTCGCCACGAGCGACGACCCGTTGCCCCAGCTCGTGGCTCAGCTGCGCGCCGCGTTCGTCGGCCGACGCCGTCGCGGTCCTCCACCGCGAGGACGACTCGTGGTCCGTCGAGGCCTCCGCCGGGACGCCCGGTGCCGCCGCGCCCGAGACGTCGCGGAGTTCGCGGTCGCGATCGGCCCGTGCGAGCAGCTCGTGGTCGCGGGAGCCGATCTCACCGAGGAGGACCTTGACGTCCTGCGGTCGTTCGCCGCGCAGGTCCAGGTGGCGGTGGAGCGCCGACGGCTGAGGGCGGACGTCGCCGCGGCAGCCGGGCTGGCCGAGGCGAACGAGTTGCGCACCGCGCTGCTCGCAGCCGTCTCGCACGATCTCCGCACGCCGCTCGCCGTCCATCAAGGCCTCGGTCACGAGCCTGCTCCAGCGCGACGTAGCGTGGACCGCACGGAGGCCACCCGCGAGTTCCTCGCGACGATCGACGAGGAGAGCGATCGCCTCAACTCGCTGGTGGGGAACCTGCTCGACATGAGTCGACTGCAGACCGGCGCACTGCAGCTCGTCATGCGCGCGGTCGGGCTCGAAGAGGTCGTTCCCCAGGCCGCTGTCCGGGCTGCCCGATCGCCCGGTGCCGCTCGTCCTCGACCTCCCCGAGACGCTGCCGCCGGTACGGGCGCGATGCCGGGTTGCTCGAACGTGCCGTCGCGAACCTCGTCGACAACGCCCGGGTCGTGGTCGCCCGCCGGACCGTCCCGTCCGGGTCGAGGCGGGCGCGGTCAAGGAACGCGTCGACCTGCGGGTCGATCGATCACGGCCCGGGCATCCCGCCTGCCCAGCGCGAGCTCGTGTTCCAGCCGTTCCAGCGGCTCGGGCGACAACCCGAGCAACGGCAGCGGCGTCGGGCTCGGGCTCGCCGTCGCCCGCGGCTTCGTGGAGGCCATGGGCGGCGATCTCATCGTGGAGGACACGCCCGGGGGCGGGACGACGATGGTGCTCAGCATGCCGGTGGCGCGCGTCGTGAGCGCGACGCGGGTGCTCGTGGTCGACGACGAGCCGCAGATCCTGCGGGCGCTCGGCATCAACCTCCGTGCCCGCGGGTACGAGGTCGATCTCGCGCCGAGACCGGTGAGCGAGCGCTCGAGCTCGCGGCCCGGCGCCACCCCGACGTCGTGGTGCTCGACCTCGGCCTGCCGGGGATCGGCGGCGTCGAGGTGATCCAGGGACTGCGCGGCTGGAGCCAGGTGCCCGTCGATCGTGCTCTCGGTGCGCGATGCCGAGCCGGACAAGGTCGCGGCGCTCGACGCCGGGGCCGACGACTACGTGACCAAGCCCTTCGGCATGGACGAGCTGCTCGCACGCCTCCGCGCTGCGCTGCGCCGGTCCGCACCCGTCGGAGGAGGATGCCGCATGATCGAGACCGGCGACTTCCGCATCGACCTCGCCGCGAAGCGCGTCGCTCGGGGCGACGAGCGAGGAGATCCGGCTCACGCCGACCGAATGGCAGATCGTAGAAGTGCTCGTGCGTCACGCTGGGAAGCTCGTGACCCAGCAGCAGTTGCTGCACGAGGTGTGGGGCCCCGAGTACGGGACGGAGACGAACTACCTCCGGGTGTTCATGGCCCAGATCCGCCGCAAGCTCGAGCCAAACCCGTCCCGGCCGCGCTACTTCCTGACCGAGCCCGGGATGGGGTACCGGTGCGAGTCCTGACCGGAGGTCAGTCCTCGACGGCCTCGTGCAGCTGCGCGGCCCGGGTCTCGGCGTCGAGCTCGGTGGAATCGCTCTGGTTGCGCTTGTGCTTGCGGTACTCGAGGAACGGCGGGATCAGCGAGAGCACGATGATCACGGCGATGATCGGAAGCAGGTACTTGTCGATGTTGTCGGCGCCGATCTCGTTGCCGAGGAAGTAGCCGAGGCTCGTCACGCCGACCGCCCAGAGCAGACCGCCGACGACGTTGTACGCGAAGAACGTCCGGTACCGCATCGTGCCGACGCCCGCGAGGATGGGCGCGAAGGTGCGCACGATGGGAACGAATCGGGCCATGAGGATCGTCTTGGCGCCGTGCTCCTCGAAGAACTGGTTGGCTCGGTCGACGTGGTCCTGCTTGAAGAGTCGTGAGTTCGGGCGCTTGAAGATCGACGGCCCGACCTTCTTGCCGAACGCGTAGCCGACCTGGTCGCCGGCGACGGCGGCCACGAAGCACCCGACGAGGATCACCGCCAGGTTCAGGTCTCCCCGGGCCGCGAACAGGCCGGCGGTGAAGAGGAGCGAGTCGCCGGGCAGGAAGAAGCCGATGAGCAGCCCGGACTCGGCGAAGATGATGACGAACAGGCCGATCGTCCCGAAGGACTTGATCAACTGTTGGGGGTCGATCGTGTCGGTGAGCCCGGCCAGCATCGAGCCAGACTACAGGCTCGTTTCGGGCCCTCCCCGCGCCGGGGGCCCGGCGCGGGGCCTGTATGCCGCGTGAGATTTGGTCCTGGCGCTACCGTCGCCACGTCTCATACCCCGAAACGGATCGACCTGCAGTGCCGAAATCCCTCGTGATCGTCGAATCGAAGACCAAGGCCGACACCATCGGCCGGTTCCTCGGCGACGACTTCACCGTCCTCGCCAGCTTCGGTCACGTGCGCGACCTGCCGCGTAAGGGTCTGGGCGTGGACGTCGAGGACCACTTCCGCCTCGCGTACGCGCCGCCGGAGGGTCGGGCCAAGGACGTGGTCAGCACGTTGCGCAAGGCGCTCAAGGGCGTCGACGAGCTCTACCTCGCGACCGACGAGGATCGCGAGGGCGAGGCGATCGCGTGGCATCTCATCGAGGTGCTGAACCCGACGACGCCGGTCAAGCGCATGGTCTTCCACGAGATCACGCGCGAGGCGATCGACGCCGCGATCGCCAACCCGCGCGAGCTCGACATGCGCCTCGTCGAGGCCCAGGAGGGACGCCGGACGCTGGACCGCCTCGTGGGCTATGAGGTCTCGCCCGTGTTGTGGCGGCGCGTCGGTGGCGCTCGGTCCGCGGGCCGGGTGCAGAGCGTCGCGGTTCGGCTGGTGGTCGAACGCGAGCGCGAGCGCATGGCATTCCGCAGTTCGGAGTTCTGGGATCTTGACGGCCGGTTCGCCGCACGCGGTGCCGAGTTCGGGGCCCGGCTGGTCGAGCTCGACGGGCGCCGCGTGGCCGGCACCCGCGACTTCGACGCCGCGACCGGGCTCCTCGCGCCCGAATCCACCGCGGCCCACCTGCGCGAGCCCGACGCCCGGGAGCTCTCGGCGCGTCTCGCCGACACCGCGTTCGCCGTGCGCGGGGTCGAGGCCAAGGACTTCACGGAGCGTCCGAAGCCGCCGTTCAAGACGACCACGCTCCAGCAGGAGGCCGGCAACAAGCTGCGGTTCAGCGCCGGCCGCACGATGTCGGTCGCGCAGGGTCTGTACGAACGTGGGTACATCACCTACATGCGGACGGACTCCATCAGTCTCTCGAACCAGGCGGTCGACGCGGCCCGGGCGCAGATCGTCGAGCGCTTCGGCCAGGCCTACCTCCCGCCCGCGCCCCGCTCGTTCGCCAACACCACCAAGAACGCGCAGGAGGCCCACGAGGCGATCCGCCCCGCCGGCGCCCGCTTCCGCACGCCCGAGGACGTGCGCGGCGAGCTGTCCCGCGACGAGCAGCAGCTCTACGAGTTGATCTGGATGCGCACGGTCGCGAGCCAGATGACCGACGCGCGCGGCCGCCGGGTCACCGTCCGTCTCGGTGGCACGTCCTCGGCCGGCGAGGACGCGGTGTTCCGCGCGTCGGGGAAGTCCTACGAGTTCCTGGGCTTCCGCATGGCCTATGTGGACGTGAGCGACGACCCGTCGGCCGCCGACGAGGACGAAGCCGTCCTGCCCAACGTGGGTGAGGGCGAAGGAGTCGCGTGCAACGGCCTCGAGGCCAACGGACACACCACCCAGCCACCGGCCCGCTACACCGAGGCGACGCTGGTCAAGGTGCTCGAGGACTCCGGGATCGGCCGGCCGTCCACGTACGCGTCCATCATCAACACGATCACCAGCGAGCGCGGTTACGTGTGGAAGAAGGGAACCGCGCTGGTGCCGTCGTGGACGGCCTTCGCGAAGACCCAGCTGCTCGAGCGCTACTTCGCGCACCTCGTGGACTACGGCTTCACCGCCACGATGGAGGAGGCGCTCGACGCGGTCGCACGCGGCGAGGGCGAGGCGGAGAAGTGGTTGCACTCCTTCTACTTCGGCAACGGCGCGACCGGGCTTCGCGAGCTCGTCTCCGAGGACAACCTCGCGAAGATCGACATGAGCGAGGTCAACAAGATCCTGATCGGTACCGACGAGCACGGTGGCGAGTACGTGGTGCGGGTGTGGAACACCGGCGAGTCGCTCCACCACGGCGACGAGAAGTGCCCGCTGCCGGCGGACCTCCCTCCCGACGAGCTCACCGTGGGGCGGGCCGACGAGCTCATCGCCAAGGGCTCCGGTGGCCCGCGTGAGCTCGGCGCCGATCCGGCGACCGGCGAGATGGTGCTCGTCCTCACGGGCCGCTTCGGACCCTTCGTGCAGCTCGGGGTGCTCGAAGAGGGGTCGAAGGCCAAGCCGCCCCGGGCGTCGCTGTTCAAGAGCATGGACCCCGACACCGTGGACCTCGAGACGGCGCTCAGGCTGCTCTCGCTGCCGCGCGTGGTCGGTGCGGACGCGGAGGGCAACGAGATCACCGCGCAGAACGGCCGGTACGGGCCCTACCTCAAGAAGGGGACCGACAGCCGCAGCCTCGAACGGGAGGAGCAGCTCTTCACCTGCACGCTCGAGGAGGCCGAGGCGATCTTCGCCCAGCCCAAGCGCGGTCGCGGTCAGCAGGCGAAGCCGCCGATCGCCGAGCTGGGGGAGAGCCCCGACACCGGGAAGCCGATCCGCGTGCTCGACGGCCGCTTCGGTCCGTACGTGACCGACGGGACCACGAACGCGACCGTCCGACGGGGCCTCGATCCCGAGACACTGACGTTCGAGGACGCCCTGGACCTCCTGCGCGAGCGCGCCGCGAAGGGCCCGAGCAAGAAGGCGAAGAAGACCGCCAAGAAGACCACCAAGAAGGCGGCCAAGAAGACGGCCAAGAAGTCCACGAAGAAGAAGGCGACCGCGGCGGCGACGTCCACCACCCGGGTGGTCAAGAAGGGCACCAGCGCCGCCGCGAAGAAGGCCAAGGCGAAGCAGTCTGCGAACGCGGCCGCGCTCGATGCGCTCGGAAGCAGTGACGGAGACTGACGCGACGCCACCCGGGCCGGAACGCCGCCCGGGGTCCGACCGCCGACCCGGGGCCGACCCGGCGCCCTTCATCCCCGCCGGCGAGGAGCCGCCGGTCCCTCCGGAGACGTTCCGCCTCTTCGGGTCGAAGGCGTTCCTGCGGCTCTGGATCGCGCAGGTCCTCTCGAGTCTCGGTGACTGGGTCGGGCTGTTCGCGATCCTCGGGATCACCGCCCAGCTCTCGGACAACTCGGCGCTCGCGCTCAGCCTCGTCATGGGGGCGCGAATGCTGCCGGGATTCTTCCTCGCCACGCTGGGTGGCGTCATGGTCGACCGCTTCGACCGCCGCAAGATCATGGTGCTGTGCGATCTCGGTCGGGCCGGGCTGATCTGCACGATTCCGTTCGTCAACAGCCTGTGGTTGCTGATCGTCGCCTCGTTCTTCATCGAGATCATGACGCTGCTGTGGGGGCCGGCGAAGGACGCGTCCGTCCCGCACTTCGTCCCCGAGGACAAGCTGGCCTCGGCCAACACGCTCTCGCTGGTCGCGTCCTACGGCACGATGCCACTCGGCGCCGCGATCGCCGCGGTGCTCGCCGTGGTGGCCACCTGGCTCGGTGGCTTCGACGCGCTCGCATCGCTCAAGGTGAACAAGGACGTCGTCTCCCTGTGGTTCGACGCCGCGACCTATGTGGTCTCAGCGATCCTCGTCCTCCGGCTCCCGATCCCGAAGCCCACCCACGACGGCAATCAGAAGATGGATCTCGCATCGAGCATCCGCGAGATCAAGGACGGCTTCCGGTTCATGCGGAGCGAGGCGTTCAGCCGCGCCGTCATCGTGGGACTGGGTGGGGGTCTGATCGGCGCCGGGGCGATGATCCCGCTCGGCGTCGTCTTCGCCGTGGAGGTGCTCGGCTCCCAGGCCCAGTACGGCGTGATGCTCACCGCGCTCGGGACGGGCGCCGCCGTGGGGATCTTCGTCGTGCTCGCGGTCCAGAAGCGACTTCCGCGCGAGGAGGTGTTCGGCTGGGCCGTGATCGGTGTCGGGGTGTTCCTGATCGCCGGGGTCGCCTTCAACGTCGGCGGGATCACCGCGCTCTTCATCGCCGCGGTCGGGGCCTGCGCCGCGAGCGCGTACGTCACCGGGTTCACGCTCATCCAGGAGAAGGTGAGCGACGAGATGCGGGGCCGGACGTTCGCGACGCTCTACGCCGTGCTCCGGCTGTGCCTGCTCGTCTCGCTGACCCTGTCGCCGCTCTTCTCCGACCTGTACGACTGGCTGTTCCATCTCGTCAACAGCTCCCAGCATGTGCAGCTGGGAGGCTTCTCGTACTCCTTCCCGGGTGTGCGACTCGCACTCTGGGGTGGTGGTGTGCTGACGATCCTCTCGGGGGTGTACGCCCGCCGATCGCTCCGCCGCTACGAGGACCGGCAGGTCCCCGGGACCGAGGCGGCCCGATGACCGGGCGGTTCGTGGTGCTCGAAGGTGGCGACGGATCGGGGAAGTCCACCCAGCTCGCGCTCCTGGTGGAGCACCTCCGGTCCGCCGGGGTCGACGTGGTCGTCACCCGGGAGCCGGGCGGCACCGCGCTCGGCGAGGCGATCCGCGCGCTCGTGCTCGACGGTGGTGCGGTCGACGCGCGTGCCGAGGCGCTGCTGATGGCCGCCGACCGGGCCCAGCACGTCGCCGAGGTCGTGCGGCCGGCGCTCGCGGCCGGGCAGTGGGTCGTGAGCGACCGACACGTTCCGTCGTCGCTCGTCTACCAGGGCGTGGTCCGCCAGCTCGGTGTCGAGGCTGTCGACTCCATCTCGCGGTTCGCGACCGATGGCATGGAACCCGACCTCGTGGTCCTGCTCGACGTGGACGACGCGACCGCCGAGGCACGCCGCTCGGGCGAGGCGGACCGGCTCGAACGGGAGGGCCCCGGGTTCCACGCGGCGGTGCGCGCGGCCTACCGGGACCTCGCGTCCGGTCGGGCGTGGGTCGTGATCGACGCGAGCGGCAGCCCTGACGAGGTGGCCGTCGGGGTGCGTACCGCCGTGGCGCCGCTGCTCGCGCGGACCGCCGGATCCTAGGATCGCCGCCGGATGTGGGACGACGTCGTGGGCCAGGATCATGCGGTCGCCACGTTGCGTGCCGCCGCCGAGCACCCGTCGCACGCGTACCTCCTCGTCGGCGGTCGCGGCTCGGGGGTCATCGAGGCGGCCCGCGCGTTCGCGGGTGCGGTGATCGGCGCGACGGACGAGCGCTCGGCCGGGCTGGTCGACCGCGGTACGCACCCCGACGTCGTGGAGTTCGAGCCCACGACCGCGACCTACACCCTGCCGAACGAGATCCGGGCGCCCCGTTCGGGCGAGACGGCGCGACGGGACGCGGACCTGCCGCGGGTGATCCCCGAGATCCACAAGTCGCCGATCGAGGGCGAGCGCAAGGTCGTCGTGCTGCGGGACGCGGACCGGATGGAGCCGATCGTGGGCAACACGCTGCTGAAGAGCATCGAGGAGCCGCCGTCGCGGACGGTGATCCTGCTGGTCACCGACCGCGCCGACGCGCTCCTTCCCACGATCCGCTCGCGGTGCCAGCGGGTGGACTTCGCGTACGCGCCGCCCGTGTACAGCGAGCGCATCCAGGCGGTGCGCACCGTGTTCGCCGCGACCGTCGCCGCGCTCGACGGCCGTGCGGCCACCACGGTGGCGCGCGTCGAGGACCTCGAAGCGGCGCTCGACGACGCGGGCGCGGCGCAGGAGGCCGCCGCCGCGGAGGAGGCAGCCGCGCTCGACGTCGAGATCGAGCGGAGCGGGTACCCACCCCGCACCGCAACGGCCCTCCGCCGTCGTCTGGCCGAACGGCACCGGCAGGAGCAGCGGCGCGCCAAGACGGACGCGCTCATCGAGGGCATCGGCGCCGTGGAGGAGGTGTACCTCGACGTCCTGGCGGAACGTGACCACGCCCCGAAGATTGCACCCGACCGTGCGGCCGCCGCGCTCGATGTCTGTCGCGCCGCCCGCCGGGCCGACGAGTTCAACCCCAACGTCTCGTCGTTGCTGTTGCACCTCGTCTCGCAGCTGCCTGCCTCGGCCTGAGGCAACCAAGCCCGGGAGGCGAGAGGCCCTTCGCTACACTGCCGGACCCCGCCGGGATAGCTCAGTCGGCAGAGCAGCTCACTCGTAATGAGCAGGTCAGGAGTTCGAATCTCCTTCCCGGCTCCATTCGCCCGCTTCGGTTCGAGCGCCGCCTTGAGAGCGGGAAGTGTCGTTTGGATCTGAGCGCAGAGATGGGTCTCGCGCTCGGCGACTGCGGTTGCGGCGTCGGCGGACGACATCTGACCCAGGCGTCCTCGGAACCCGTCCCCTGGTGTCCAGCGCCACTCGAACTCTTCTGTGACGAGCGTGCCACCGTCTTGGGGGGCGAACACGAAGCGCCACGTCGTACCCTTCTCGCCCAGAGGTGCCACGACGAAGGAGAATCTCCGCGAGCGTGAGGCCTCGATCACGGTGAGCACCGTCTCCCATTCGCCGTCCGCGCCGCGGTTGTGCCCGCGGAACGTCGCCGCCGACCGCGGCGTGGCAAAGCTCGCCGGTCCATTCGCCTCCGAGGTTCTCGGGGCTCCCACTCACCCATCCGCGGGAGATCCGTCACCGCGTCGTACGCATACTCCGGCGCGACGCCGATCCAGACCGTGCCTCGTCCTGACATCCCCAGATCGTGGTGCACGGTCCGTGGTCCCTCGTCGGGGTACTTGGCTTCAGCGGAAAACTATGCCCCCGACGCTCGACAGTGACCTGCGGTTTCTTGCGGGTAGCACAGCGCTCAGCGTGTGCTTGCTCGTAATGAGCAGGTCAGGAGTTCGAATCTCCTTCCCGGCTCGACGATCTCTGATGAGATGACGACCCGCGCTCGCGCCGTGTCGTGCCTTCGACGTCACCGAGATCAGCCGACCACGGCGAGGATCTCCCACTCGTCGGGGATGCCTTTCAGCGTGTGGGCGCCCCGTGACTCGAACGAGATTCCCGAACCGGCGACGAGGTCCTTCATGGTGCGACTGACTAGCACCTCGCCTGAGTCGGCGAGCGCTCCGATCCGGGCTGCAATGTGCACGGCGATGCCGCCGATGTCGTCGCCGATGATCTCGACCTCGCCACAGTGCAGCCCGATCCGAACCGGCACATCGATCCCTTCGGTTGCGGCGCGGATCGCGGTCGCGCACCCGGATCGCGCGCGGGACCGTCGAAGGTGGCGAGGAAGCCGTCCCCGAGGGTCTTGATCTCGACGCCGCCGCCCCGGGCGAGCTCGGATCGGACGGCCCCGTGGTGACGTTCGAGAAGCTCGCGCCACTTCGGCGTCACCAATGTCGGACGCCCGTTCCGTGGAGCCGACGATGTCACTGAACAACACGGTCGCCAGCCTGCGATCCGGTTCGACGGCAGGCCGTGTGCCCGTGAGGAACTCTTCGATCGTGTCGAGGAACACGCTGGGGTTCTCGTAGTACGGAACGTGATCGATTCCAGGCACCTCCACGAACGTGGCGGCCGGGATGTGCTCGGCGAGGTACCGGCCGCTGCGGACGTTGACAAGACGGTCGCCGTGTCGGTGAAGGACGAGGGTTGGCGTCGAGATCGTGGGGAGCACGGCACGCACGTCTGTGTCGTAGAACATCGCCGCGACCGAGGCGATCATTCCCGGACTGATCCCGGCTCGTTCGAGCCGCCCGTACCAGGCGACCAGATCGCGGTTGCCCGCTTGTGAAGGTGCGGATGTGTCGATGACGACACCCCGGCCCCACGATGGCATGAGCAACTCGACGCCCGCCTCGGTGAAGTCCTCGACTGTCCGGAGCCACGGATGATCATCGCTCCACGTCGAACGAGCCATGGCTCCGTGGAGCACCAGTGCCTCGGTGCGCTCAGGATGCATCGCCGCGAATAGGGCGGCAGTCGGCCCACCTTCGGACATGCCGTAGAGCACCGCTCGATCCGACCGCGCGGCGTCCATGACGGCACCGATGTCGCTCATGCGGGTGTCGAGGTCCGGGGCGTGTGTCACCGTCACCGGATCCGAGAGACCGGTGCCGCGCCGGTCGAACGCGATCACCCGAGCGAAGGAACCGAGCCGCTCGTTGAAGTGAGCGATGGCTGGCTGCTCCCACAGCAACTCGACATGCGAGATGAATCCAGGAACGAGAACGAGATCGAGTTCGCCCTCACCCCAGACCTGGTACGCAAGGTGAACATCGCCGTTCAGGGCGTAGCGGACGTCTGGGGTCACGCGGCCGGAGGATACCGATGTCTTCGTCCCTAGGTTACCGACGGAGACGACCTTGATTGCCCTGAGCGGGTCCACGCGTTGGACGCGACGATCGTGGGACTTGCCAGCGCGTCTATAGCACCATGGGCTGCGGCGATAGGTCCCGGCTACAGCAGATAACTATGGGTCGTACGCTCACAGGTGACCTGGGGTTTCGTCGGGTAGCACAGCGCTCAGGCGGTGCTTGCTCGTAATGAGCAGGTCAGGAGTTCGAATCTCCTTCCCGGCTCCATGGCCGTGGCGTGGCTCGGGCCCGGCACGCCGCATGCCTTTCGGATGTCGAGCGGACTTGAGGCGGTCTCAGCCGGACAAGACGACCGAACCGCGGCGACCATTGCCGCAGCTCGGCGATTGCGTCGTCGACGCCGTCGGCGATTCCGGAGATGCTCCGTCTGCGGTGAGATGACGCCGCCCGAGTGGTGGTTCGATGACGAGATGTGTCAAGGGTCCGCGACCAGGGAGCTCGGCGTTGTCTATTGACTGCCCGTGCTCGGCGCGACCAGTGCCGGTGGATTGGCGTTCGCGGGGATGCGACGCGATGGGTGAACTGGCGCGGCTCTCCTGTGATGGGTGTGACGTCGATCGTGAGGAGTCGGTCGGCTGGGGGAAGGCCGGGATTGGCCACGAGCTCCACTCGTGCTACTGGTGCAAGCAGTTCGTGACGAACGAGTACAACGCCTACGAGACCGGCGCCGCATCACCTGCTCGTTGCCCCCACTGCAACCGGCTCGTTGTGTCCGTCGTTCTTGGGACTAGGTCAGCGCGCTCGGACGTCTCCCGTCGGTGGCCGTGGCTGCTGCCCACAGCGTCTTGGCCGTTCGAAGGGCGTCGTGCTCGCATCGGCTGCTCATGAGGGAACACGGACTTCTATCCGCGGCTCGAGAAGTGGCTGCGGCGACACCGATGCTTTGAGCCGGCTATCGACACGGGGCTTCGGGCGGCCCGGATCGATGTCGTCGGTCTCCGAGAAGCAACGACGGGCTCGTCGGCAGCCGATCAGCATTCGTGAGTTTCTGGCGGCGTCGTTGGGTGGCTCGTCAAGGTCATCTTCGCCGCCTGACGCGGCATCAGCCGGTCAACCGCCGCCGACGTCGTAGACCGCGATCGCCGGGGCGTCGCGTCGCGCCTTCTCGGTGGCCGTGTTCAACTCACTGAGTCGCGTGTAGGTCACGCGGTCCGGGTCGAGGCCAAGGGCGGCCGCGTCGTCTGGATCAAGGCGCTCGAGGAGGTCCTTCGAGGCGAGCGCGCGCCTTCCGGTCGCGCAGGCTTCGATGCGGGCTGCTTCGTTGACTTCGTCGCCGAGCGCGGTGACCTCGGTTCTGCCCGCTGTCGCGATGTTGCCGACGTAGAGGGTCGATCCCCAATGAAGGCCGAAGCGCAGTACGACGTCGTCAGGCGCCAACTCACTGCGGAGGGCGACATCTCGGGCCGACGCACTCAGTGCGCGCGCGCGGCCTGGATACATGCCAGAGCCGCCGTGGACTCGGAACCGAGTTGCTCGGCGAGGAAGAAGGCGACGACGCCGTCGCCGACGTGGCGGCCGACGAGACCGCCATGATCCACGACGCATTGATCCGCCGCCCGAACAAGGCGCCGACCCAGGGCGAAGTAACTGGCGGTGGAAAGGCTCCGACCGAGCATGGAGGAAGCCTCGAGGTCGGCGAACAGGATCGCGGCCGGTCGCCGAGCTGCCTGTGCGACGCGCTGCATGCGCTCGAAGTGGTCGAGATCTCCATCGAAGTCATCGTGGCGATGGTCGCCATACCTGCCGCGGGTTTGGAGATCAGCACCGTGCCGACGAGCTCGCCGTCGTGGTCCCGGATTCGGAACAGAATGATCGGGATATCCACCGATCCCTGCACTGCCGTCCCGGCGCCGAAAAACGACAACATCGCTGGATCTTCCGGTGACAGATCGTCGACGATGTCACGAAGCGCGGGGTCGACGATCTCGCGCAGTTCGTCGTGGCCGCCGGGGGTATCCGCCAGGATCACTCCTCCCAGGCCCACGAAGAAGCGTCGCTGGAGTTCGATCGTGTTGGAACCAAGCCGCCATTGCTGGCTGGCGCGCACGGCTTCGGGGCCGAAGATGTGCTTCCCGATCGCGAAGGGTGCGAGTTCGACCAGACCGCCGAACGTGCGACGGAGTTCGTCGGTCACGAACACGAGCCGCTGGTGCGCATCCACCACCCAGGCCCAATGCCCGGTCTCCCGCAGTGCTGCCGCGGCCTCCGCCAACACCGGGTCGTCGGGCAGCGGATACGACTGCTGTTGGTCACCCGGCATGGCGGCACCCTACGCGCGGGTGGCGACAACCATGACTGTTGTCGTCACGTCGAGGGCGCCAGGATTGGGGTGCGACGCTCTATGTAGGTCGGATCACCACCGCCGGGCGCAGTGAAGTGACTGCCCTGGGCGACGAGGCCAATGAGGCCGCTCGTATCGAGGCGTGCGCGACGGGCGGGCGCTCGCTCGCGTCGAAGCTTCTCGTCGAGCGCCTCAGTCCGTCCGACGCCCAGGCGCTCGGCATCGACCCCGACCGCGCGACCTACACACCGCTGGCTGATCTCGCGACGCAACCGACAAGGCTCGCCGCGACGCTCCTGCGACCGCCGTCTGTGATGTCTGACCTGCTGTCGTGAGCGAGCCTGGCTCCAGGAGAGAACTCTGGGCCTGTCGCTCACGCGTGACCTGGAGTTTCGTCGGGGAGCACCGCGCGCGGCGTGCGCTTGGTCGTCATGAGCAGGTCAGGGGTTCGAATCTCCTTCCCGGCTCCCAACTCGCGCCGTACTGAGCACGGCCCGTCTCACGTCTTGCGTGCGGTGGTGACGCGAGCGAGGCCGGGTGCTACGAGGAGATTGTCGACCTCGTGCTCGGCCATGGCCGCGAGCGTCGCCGAGCGGATGCGCTCCCGACCGGCATCGTCGGTCATCGACAGTCCGGCAACGACGGGTGCCGCGACCTCCGCCATGAACTCCGGAATTGATGCGGCACCGCGACGCGTGCGGCGACGGCGACGTCATCTTCGGCGACAACGTGCAACCCGGCTGCTTCGAACACCGCCGGCATGAAGCCGGGAGCTGCGCATCGGAACAGACCGGGTGCGTCGGGTGGCGGCGCCGGGAGGTCGACGACCTTGGCGATCTCGCCCATGGGGATCGTGGCCCACGGGTTCGACGCCGGTTCGGCCCAGACGGCCGTGCTGACAACACCACCGGGACGAAGCACTCGCGCGAACTCGCGCGCCGCGGCGGCCATGTCGGGAAAGAACATGAACCCGAAGCGGCACGACACCGAGTCGAACGATGCGTTGTCGAATGGGAGCGCACCGGCATCGGCCTCGCGTACCTCGACATGCTCCAAGCCTCGCTCGGAGGCCGCGTTCCTCGCTCCTTCGAGCATGCCCAGCGAGAGGTCGGAGAGAACGACGCGACCCCGAGGCGCGAGTGCGGCGATCGTGAGGCCCGGTTCTCCCGTTCCCGCGGCGACGTCGAGATGTGAGGCGTCTTCACGGGGGTCGATCCTTGCGACGATCGACTCGCCGACGGGATGAAGCATGTCCTTGACGAGCTTGTCCCACTTCCGCCAGCCGGGCGAGAACCGGTCCCAGGTCGCGCGCTGCTGGTCTCGAACCTCATCGGGTTCCACAGTGGTCCTCTTCGCGACGATCAGTGAGAGAAGGGCTGGCGATCCGCCTGCCTTCGGCGGGGCTGATCTTGGCAGAGTGAGTCCAGCGAGGCCATCGTGGTGGACAGCGCCCGGTGCCCGGCGCAGGGTGGTCCGGTGAACGCGCCGACCCGTCGGTGTGATCCTGTCGCCATGGTCGATGGCATTGCTGCTCCGTCCGGCTCGGTGACGTTCCTGTTCACCGATGTCGAGGGGTCGACGCGGCTGTGGGCGGAGGACCCGGATGCGATGTCGGCGTCGCTTCGTGTGCACGATCAGATCATGCGCTCGTCGATCGAAGAGCGTGGTGGCTACGTCTTCACGACGGCCGGTGATGCGTTCTGCGCGGCGAAGTCGCCCGTGACCGACACCTCGCCCATTACCACAATGCAGCCGCGCCCTTCCGGGCCACGATGGTGATGTGGGACATCGCCGCCCGAGACGTGTTCGAGCACGACGGGGCGAACGTCGTCGCCGCATTCGAATGGGCGGCGGCTCGGCACCAGTGGAGAGTGGGGGGTGAGCTGCTCCGGGGAGCGCTCGCGGTACTGCTCACCGATGACCAACAGGCGCTCCGACTTCTCGACCGGACGATCGAGGCGATCGACGACGGCGATCCCGATCAGGCCATGAGGTTGCACGCACTCCGATTCTGGGTCGCGGTCGTCTGTGCCGAGTTCACCGCCGCGTTCGGCTCTGCCATGCAGCTGACCGGCTCCCCGCTGCCGCTGTGGCGGGTCGTCGGCAATGCCGATGCCGGATGGATGGCGGCCACGCTCGATCCGGTCGAGGGTCGGCGGTTCCTCGACGTTGCGTCCAGCGAGATGTCGGCCCTTCCCCCCGGCCCGGAAGCCGACGAAGTGAGCAGCTACCTGCAGGCGGTGACCGCCGACATGCTTCTCGCAGGCCGGGAGGTCGAGCGCGCGCTGCAGACGTCCGAGGACCTGCTCGCGAGTTGGGACGGAACGACGGAGTACGAGTTCGGTGTCGCCGCGGCGCGCAACGCGGTCGTGTGCAACCTCATGCTCGATCGGCCTCGATCCGCGCTGGAAGCCGCGGATCGAGGCCGCTTCGTGCGGAGCGCATTCGGGACCACGGAGTTTCACGTGGCCCTCTGCCATATCGGCCTCACCGATTTCGACACGGCCCACCGGCTGATGCGCTCCCTGGCGAAGCGGACCGTGGCGGGTCGGGTCCGACTCGAGGCGGGGAACATGCTGCTCGTGTTCGCAGTGCTCGCCCTCGCCGAAGGCGATGAGCCGACGGCGCGTGAACTGCTGCTGACGTCGAGCTACCGACGACAATCCGAGCTCCTTCCGTATTCGGACCACATCGCGGAGCTGCTCGGTGTCCGTCCGGAGTATGAGGCCCTGTCCTCTCAGATGTCGACCCACGACGCGACGTGGCTCGCACGGCACCATCTCGCCTGTATCGGAGCCGTCCGAAACGAGGTGGCCCGCCGGGGTCGGACCGACTGAAGCGAGCGGTGAGCAAGGACCTCGACCGCGAGGTCCTCGACCGCCCGGTCCCGCGCGGTCCCCGGACCGATTGTCCGGGATCAGTCGAGAGCGGAATCCACGACGATGGCGGGCGAGGTCCAGGTCGAAGTGCGGCGCAGGATGATCACGCTCGCGACGATCACAGCGGTCGTTGCGACCGCGGCGGCGATGCCGCTGCTCGCCTCGGTCGCGGTCGTGAAGTTGTAGGCGGTGTGCCAGAGCGCCACGATCAGGATCGAGCGATGCGGCCGACTGGTACAGCCAGGTCAGCAGCACGGATCCGAAACCGATCCCGACCGCCCAGCCGACGGTGCCGCCCACCCCGAAGTCGCGGAAGCTCGCGACGACCCAGAACAGTGGCAGGTGCCAGAGCGCCCAGATCGGCCACACGATCAGTGCCGTCCTTCCGCGACTCGTCGTCTGCAGCAGTCGGTCGGCGAGGAAGCCCCGCCAGCCGATCTCCTCTCCGAACCCGTTGATGACCAGCACGTAGACCACGACGGCGAGGCCGGCCTTCGGGGCGCCGGAGTAGAGGACGAAATCGCCAGCGTCCAGGTCCGACTTCGTGATCAGCGGAATGACCGTGAGAGCGACGGTTGCCGCGATCACTCCGTACCAGACCCACCCGACACGCCACCGAACGATCCGCGACCAGAGATCACGGAATCCGGCGCGACCCTCACTGAAGCCGGTCACGACGATCGCCGCGACCGCCGGACCCATGAGTCCCACCAGGTGCGTGGGCCAGCCCTGTCCCTGGTCGACGGTGGTGTGCGATACCGCGAGGGGAATCCACCACGACCACGAGAACGCGTAGGCGAGCGCCACGAACCAAGCCGTCCTTCTCACGGTGCCATCATCGCCGAATCTGCGGGTCGGGTCCCGCCTGCGCGAGCCCCCACTCGCGCGTCGTTCCGAGGGGACGAGCGCGCATCCTCGGGGACTATTGCGGCCCGATGGTGACGCTGATGTTTGCCAGGACGGGCGAACTCGGTGTTCCGGTGACGAGGAACACCCGGACGTCGTTCCGTCCTCGGACGAAGGCTGAAGGTGGCGCGACGAAGGCGAAGCCTCCGTTGTGGGCATCGTCGATGGGGCGTGCCTCGGTGAGCGCCACGATGCGCCCGTTCAGAGCGATCGCCAGGTCTCGGTCGGCCCCGAGATTGGTCAACAACCCACCCGAGAAGATCCACGGTGCGAGGTGGGAATGCGGATCGACGATGTTCAGGAGCTGCCCGTCCGGGATGGACGCGGTGATGTCCGTGGTTCCCGTCGCCGGGACGGAATCGACAGCTCGCCCGATCAGCGCTTCGTAAGGTCCGATCCGGTTGATTCTCAGAGTGGGGTCACCACCGGGGAGAGCCGCGCGCGCGGCGAGGACCTCGGCGAACCCGGATCGCCCGTCGAAGGACAAGCGATGCCCTCCCTTCGGCGCGCGGAGCGTCCGGGAAGGGGAGAAGAGGCTGAGGGCGAACTGATACAGCGGCCGTTGTCCCTCCCGTCGCGGGGCCCCCAACGCCGATCGACCGTCGATCTTCCACGGAATGTCGACGTCGAGGGCATCGGCGATTGTCGGGAGCACGTCCACCGAGAGAACCGGGCGATCGTCCATCTTGCCGGTCTTCTGGCCGCTCAGCTTGACGAACAACGGTGTCCACATGATCTGCGGATAGTTGGCGCGCGAGACGCCCCGGAGAGATGCGCCGCTCGTGAAGGCGACACCGTGGTCGGCCGTGAGGACGAAGGTCGTCGTGTCCCATTCTCCCATCTCCTTGAGCCGCCGGACGATGTCTCCGAGCACCGTGTCGGCCGCTTGCACCTGCATCAGGTGACGGACCCGCCCGGCCCGGGCGCTGAAGGCATCGGTCCATTCGAAGTACGTCCCTGGCTTGCCACCGGTGGTCCCGTAGTCCTGGAGGGAGCCCGTGAGATCCCAAGGCTGATGTGGGAGCTCGAGGTGCACGAAGTCGAGGCGCGGCTTCCCGGCGTCGCTCGGTTGCAGCGAGGCTTGGAACTCGCTGATCGTTCGTTGCACGCGCTGGATCGCCGGCTCCCGGAAGAACGCGAACTTCGGGCGACTGGGTGCCGCGAACTCGCGCCACAGGTCGAGTGCCGACCGTACGAAGTCGCTGGTACCGGCCACCGAATGTCCTGCGCCTTGGGCGCAGACCGACTTGGGGCAGAGGCTCGTCACCACTTCGTGGACGTTCATCTCGTACGCATGGCCCAGCAGGGTGAAGAGATTGTTCGGGTGCGCGTGGTCGGTGGCGTCCGCGTCCGGCTTCGGGAAGTTGCCGTCGAGAATCGCCGGCACGGCCTTCTGGGTGACCGGCGACACCGTGGTGTCGTTGCGATACCACACCGAGGTGCTCGCCAAGGCCGAGAAGCTCGGAAACAGCTCCGCGTCGATGTGGCCGGCACCATCGAGCAGCGACATCAACGAGAACTCGTCCATGACTACGACGACGAGTCGCGACGGCTTGCCGACCGTGACGTCGACGACCGTCGGTTCGGCGCCGAACGCGACGTCGGTCACGGGCGAGAACCCCACCATCAGGATCGCGAAGATCGGTGGAGCGACCGCGGCGTACCGCACGAAGTCGTGAAACCGCGGAGCTCGAGTCATCAGCGCGAATCCGATCGCGCCGCCAGCGACGCCGATCGCGACGAGCGCAGCGACGCGGAGGTCGGTCTCGGATTTCGTGAGGTCCATCACGAACAGGCCGATCAATGCCGCGCAGATCGCGTTGTGCACCCAACGCCGGATGTTCGATCCCATCAGTCCGACAAGGGCTTCGAGGAGAATGAGCGCGAGCGTCGGCGCGATCAGGACAGCGATGGCGAAGAGCACGATCTCGAAGCCGCCGACACGTGTCGCGATAAGCATGTCGTTGTTCTTCGCGACCAGGTCGAACATCGGCTGGGCAAAGGCGAGCCCCGTGAGCGCGAAGAGTTCGAGTGATCTCCGCAGCGCCCCGTCACGATCCTGCACGCGCGCAATATACGCAAGAGCAGCGAGCGTACGTTCACCGCGAGACTCGATCGAGCGAAGGCTCTAGGGTCGAGCCGGTGGGCACACGACCGAGCGCGGACGGGGATCCATGGACGGTGTACGAGCAGCAGTGATCCAGGCCACCCCAGTGTTTCTCGACCGTGAGGCGACCACTGAGAAGGCGTGCTCGCTGATCAGGGAGGCCGGTGCCGACGGGGCGGAGTTGGTCGTCTTCCCCGAGGCCTTCATCCCGACCTACCCCGACTGGGTGTGGCGTCGGACGCCGTGGAACGACGGCGAGGCCGATTGGTTCGGTCGTCTCGTCGACAACTCGGTGGTCGTCCCGAGCGCGACCACCGAGGCAGTCGCCGATGCTGCTCGCGACGCGGGTGCCTACGTCGCGATGGGGGTGAACGAGCTCGAGCCGAAGGGCGGGACCCTGTACAACACGTTGCTCTGGTTCGGCCCCGACGGTGCACTGCTCGGGAAGCACCGCAAGCTGATGCCGACGGGTGGCGAGAGGCTCGTCTGGGGCACCGGGGACGGCTCCGGTCTCCGGGTCTATGAGACACCGTTCGGTCGCGTCGGCGGACTGCTCTGCTGGGAGAACTACATGCCGCTCGCTCGGGCAGCGCTCTACGCGCTGGGCGTCGACATCTACGTCGCACCGACGTGGGACAACAGCGATGAGTGGATCGCAACGCTGCGCCACATCGCGAAGGAAGGCCGGTGCTGGGTGCTCGGGGCGACGCCCTGTCTGCGGGGATCCGACGTCCCGGACGACATTCCCGGCCGGGACGAGATCTACGGCGGTGACGATGATTGGATGTCGAAGGGGAACAGCACCATCGTCGCGCCGGGAGGGGCGATCGTTGCCGGACCGTTGATCGGCGAAGAAGGGATCGTGACCGCGGACCTCGACCTCGCCAGTGTTCGGCGGGCGAAGCGTCAGTTCGACGTCGTCGGGCACTACGCGCGGTCAGACATCTTCCATCTCGACGTCCAACCGAATCGACCGGGGCCGGTGGGCGGCCTCGAGGCCGGTGGCGACGCCGCCCCGGGTGGCGCCGCGGCCCCTGCTTCCGACGACATCTGAGCCAGCGCCTCACTGCGCCGAACCCGCCCACAAGATACCCCATGGGGTATGACCTTCGACTCTAGCGGACGCTCGGGGATCCCCGTACCGTCGGGGCAAGACCACCCCACTCGATAGGGAGTACGTCATGACCAAGAACATGAGCCTCACGGACCGGCGAGTCCGAGGGGTCGCCGCCCTCGTGCTGCTGGCCCTGTCGCTGGCGCTCGGTATCGGCTCGGTCGGCGGGATCATCGCCATCGCGCTGGCGGTCGTCCTCGCCGTCACCGCGACGGTCCGCGTCTGCCCGCTCTACCTGCCGTTCCACATCACCACGGTTCGCGGTCCCGACACGGCCCACCACGCCGGGGTCTGACGACGCCGCCGATCGGCGACCGGATCGCATTCGGCGACCTCCGCGGTCGGCGGCGCTGAGAGCATCCGGCCGCGCCGCGCGGTCGGCACGGGAGAAGTGGCCTCCAGGCGGGCTGGAAGTCCTTGCCGTGACCGATGTCCCGGTCTAGCTTGACCGGGCCGCTGGGCTCGGGTCCCGGCTGGGGGGAGAACCATGGATGTTCGTGGCCGGATTCACCGTCGCCTCTTCGGCACTCGCCGCCGCCGCCGTGCGGTCGGTTCCGCACTGCTGATCGGCTCGATGGTCGGCACCGCGTCGTTCGTCGGGATCCTGTCGGCCGGGGCGGTCACGACCAACGGTGAGCCGATCCTCTGGGCCGAGACCCAGTGCATCGCGACCCTCTTCGGCACCACGACGATCATGCAGCCCCAGGACGTCACGGTGCAGGCGGTCGTGCCGAACTCCGTCGCACAGAGCGCCGCGTACGACGCGACCATTCCCGGCGGGACCGCCACGCTCCCGTCCAGCGCGCAAGGGTTCACCATCAGCGGGTTCAAGGACATCGGCCAGACCTACCTCTTCCGGAGCAGCGCCGGGGCACCGGCGATCACGAACGTGGTGGCCAACGGCAGCGCGACGAGCAACGGCAACCCGATCACCTTCAACACCGGCTTCACCAACGAGGGCTCCACGACGGCAGTGACCTCGGCGTCGTGGGACGGCGCTCTCGGTGGGCGGATCACGTACAACACCGGCGTGGCCCACAACCTCGCCAAGAACCAGGCCGTGGACATCACCGGCTTCGGCAAGGACGGGCTACAACGTGTCGGGCGCGCTCGTCCGCGCAGTCCCGTCGACCACCCAGTTCCAGGTCACCGGGCACGCGATCCCCGTCGCGGCCGGGACGTGGTCCGGATCCGTCATCACCTTCACCACCGCGTTCGACCACCGGCTCCAGGTCGGCGACAAGATCACGACCCAGAACATGTCACCCGGCCGCTACAACGGAAACAAGACGGTCACGGGAATCGTCGGACCGGACCAGTTCACGGTGGCCGGTGGCGCGACCGATCCGGGATCGGCGTCCGTGAGCTGCTGCCAGCGCGATCGACACGCTCGCCAACCCGGGCGGTACCGGCACCACGCTGGGGAGCGTCTCGACGCTCACGACCGCGGTGCTCACCAGCGCCACCGCCGAGCCGGGCGACCTCACGGTCCCGGACGTGACCGTGTCGCTCGCCGCGCCTGCCGCGGACGCGACCGTCACCACCTACACCTCGTCGGTGACGACGACCGCCACCCTCGTCGGGCCCGGCGACACGGAGACGGTGTGCACGATCCCGCACGCCGATCCCCAGGTCGACGGCATCTCGGCCACGCTCGTCGGCGCCGGCGGTCCGACCACGTCGTCCACTCCGGCCTGTCGACCACCCGACGTGTGCGCGACGACCACCACGACGACCACCACCCCGGCCGCGCCGATCGTGACCAACGTGAATCCGACCACCGGACCGGCCGGTGGCGGCACCAGCGTGACGATCACGGGCACGGATCTCACCGGCGCGACCGACGTGAGCTTCGGCGTGACCCCGGCCACGAGCTTCACGGTCGACACCCCGACCCAGATCACCGCGACCGCGCCCGCTCACTCACCGGGCCTGGTGGACGTGACCGTCACGACCGGCGGCGGAACGAGCGGGACGTCGGCGAACGACCAGTTCACCTACGTGGCCACGCCGACCGTCTCGAGCGTCAGCCCGGGCTCCGGGCCCGCGATCGGGGGCACGAGCGTCACCATCACCGGCGCCGACCTCACCGGCGCGACCGACGTGAACTTCGGCGTGACCCCGGCCGCGAGCTTCACGGTCGACACCCCGACCCAGATCACCGCGACCGCGCCGGCGCACGCTCCGGGGCTCGTCGACGTCACCGTCACCACGCCGAACGGCACGAGTCCGGTGAGCGCGAGCGACGAGTTCACCTTCGTCGCCGCGCCGGCGATCTCGAATGTCAGCCCGAGCTCCGGCCCCGCCGCGGGCGGGACCAGCGTCACCATCACCGGCACGGGCTTCACCGGCGCCACCGACGTGAGCTTCGGCGGGACCCCGGCGGCGAGCTACACCGTCGACGGCGACGCGCAGATCACCGCGACCTCGCCCGGCACACCTGGCCGCGACGGTCGACATCTCGGTCACCGCGCCGGGCGGGACCAGCACGACGTCCGCGAGCGACGAGTTCACCTTCGTCGCCACGCCCACCATCTCGAGCGTGAGTCCGGGCTCCGGGCCCGCCGCGGGCGGCACCAGCGTCACCATCGCCGGTTCGGGCTTCACCGGCGCCACCGACGTGAGCTTCGGCGGGACGCCCGCGGCGAGCTACACCGTCGACGGCGACGCGCAGATCACCGCAACGTCGCCCGCGCACGCGGCCGCGACCGTCGACGTCACGGTCACCGCACCGGGCGGAACGTCCGCCATCTCCGTGAACGACGAGTTCACGTTCCAGCCGGTGGCCTCCGGCTGCACGACCGCCTGCATCGGCGTCGGTGACGCCACGCAGCTCGAAACCGATGCCGGGACGCATCCGATGAAGTTCCCGGTGACGCTGTCCGAGCCGGCGACCCAGACCGTGACCGTCGACTACACCGTCGTCGAAGGCACTGCGACCGGCGGGACGAAGGCGGGGCCCGGGGTCGACTACAAGATCAAGTCCGGCACGATCAAGTTCAAGCTGAACACGAACAAGGGCGTGACGCCGATCGCCAAGACGATCGCCATCCCGGTCTACGGCGACACCGACACCGAGTCGGACGAGACCTTCACGGTGGTCCTCTCCAACCCGACCGGTGGCTACACCATCGGCTCCGGGACGGGAACGGGTGACTGTGGCAGCTCGGTCGGGTGCTCGACGGGCACCATCGTCAACGACGACGGCATCGCGTCCGGTCTGACGATGGGCATCGGCGACACGTCGATCGTCTCCGCTCACGACGGCAAGCAGTCCATCAAGCTCCCGGTGACCTTGTCCGACAAGGCGCTCACGACCGTCACCGTCGATGTGACCGTGACGCCCGGGACCGCGACGTACAGCAAGAAGGCCACCGAGCGGCGGCGACTACGGCGGCAAGGTCTTCAAGACCCTGACCTTCAAGCCGGGGAACACGCTGAAGGTGATCTCGTTGCAGATCTGGGCGGATCCGGTGACCGAGCCGGACCAGGACTTCACCGTCACGCTCTCCAACGTGAACGGCAACGGCAGCACCGTGACCGTGGTCCGCTCCTCCGGCACGGGGATCATCCTCGGCCTGTTCTGACCTGAACGTCTCCGTCCGAGCCGCCGACCCGGGAGGAAGAATCCCGGGTCGGCGGCTCGTGACGATCGCAGTGGGCGCGCCCCACACACCCGCGGGCGAGGCGGCGTTGCCTCGAACCCCGATCTGACGGCAACGAACCCGATCGGCAAGGTTCTGGTCCGCTCGGGCATCTCATCGACGTGGGGAACGGGAGCGCGGGAGTCGGGGAGCGGGGCGTGGGCACGAGCGACGACGACGTGGCGCCCGGGGACTCCCTCGAGGACCTCTACGCGCGGCGCCTTCGCCCCCATGGTCCGCCTCGCCCGCCTCCTCGTGGGCTCCCCCGAGGTCGCCGCCGATGTGGTCCAGGACGCCTTCCTCCACGTGCACCGGCAATGGTCGAGTGTGCGGCATGCCCGACGCCTACCTGCGTCAGGCCGTGGTCAACGGCTGCAGGGCCCACCATCGCCGCCGGGCGCTCGAGCGGCGGACCAGCCCCCTCCTGACGCCCGAGGTGTCGTCGCTCGACGCCCGGGAGCTGCTCGACGCGGTGGGTCGGCTCCGGTACCGCGAGCGGGCCGCGCTCGTCCTCCGGTTCTACCAGGACCTGCCCGACGCCGAGATCGCCGCGCTTCTCGGATGCCGGGTCGGCACCGTCGCGTCCCTTGTCCATCGCGCGCTCGCGCGCCTCAGGTTGGAGATCGAGCCATGACGATCGAGACGCAGCTCCGCGACACGTTCCGCGAGGTGGCCGAGGCCACCCCGGTCCCGGACCGGCTCGATGCGATCCTCGCGGCGTCGGGCGCGCCGCGCCGGCAGGCGGTGCGGGCGGGCTCCGTCGCGGTCGCGGCGGCGGTGGTGGTCGCGCTGGTGGTGTCGCTCGCTCTCCGCGACGACCGCGCCGTGGTGGTGCGCGCCGGGCCGCCGAGTCACGCGGCGATCGCGACGTTCCCGGACGGCCCGACGGTCACGCTCGATGCGATCCGCAGCGGCCGGCTCGCGTTCGTGTCTGGGAGCCGTGCCTACGTGGTCGACGGCGACCGGCACACCGCGCGCGCAGCTCACGCGTGCCGGCGACGCGAGCGGGTTCGCCTGGTCCGCCGACGGGCAGTGGCTCGCGTTCAGCGTGCGGGACGCGCCCGGCTACGAGGACTACACCACCTGGCTCACCCGGGCCGACGGCTCCGGGGCGCGGGCGCTCGAGGGCATGGACAACCGGTACTCCTGGTCGCCGACGGGCCACCGGCTCGCGATCGCCGGGGCGTGCTGCGGCTCCAGCGGTGGCGGGGTGTACGTGGTCGATCCCGGCCACGACCCACGCGAGATCGTGCCGGGCGGGACGCAGATCGCCACGGTCGCGTGGTCGCCCGACGGCGCGACCGTCGGGTACAGCTCCTCGCCCACGATCACCGGGAGCGGGCGGTCGGTCTGGTCGGCCCGCACCGTGCCGGCCGCGGGTGGGCGGTCGACGAACGTCGCCGCGGGGCAACTCGCCGCGTGGAGTCCGGACGGGCACAAGGTGCTCGTCGTCGACGGCTCGACGATCCGACTCGTGAGGGTGGAGGTCGACGCGAGTCACCTGATGCAGATCGGCGCACGCGAGCTCGCGACGTCCACCGGCGCTGATGCCAGGTACCCCGCGGCCTGGTCGGCGTTCTCGCCCGACGGGACCTCGGTCGCGATCGTTGCGGACAGCGGTGCGGGACCGGGCGACACGATCGTCACCTGCCCCACCGCGCTCCTCGGCGGAGCCAGCGGGTGCACGACGTTCATGCCGACCGGTGGGCTCGTCGTCGGACCGACGTTCAACCCCGACAGAACGCAGCTCGCGTACGTGAGCGACGGTGCGCTCCGGGTGCTCGAGCTCGGCACGGGCGTGGTCCGGACCCTCGAGGACCTCGGGCGGGACCTCCTCCAGGGCGCGGGCGACGGTGTGCGTATCACGCGTGGAACCGCACCCAACGTCCCGGTGTGGCTGGCCGACGGAACGATCCTGTACCGGCGGGGACCGCAGCTGTGGGTGATCGACCCGACGACCGGGATCGGCACGCGCCTGGCCGCTCCCGTCGGCTTCGCCGTCCACCGGGGATCGGACCAGGGTCTCCCGGGCGAGACGCCGGTGGGCGAGTGGAACCTCGTGACCGCTACCGGATGATCGAGAAGACGACGGCGTCCTGCACGTCGTCGCCCACCCGGAGTCGGCGCCGCAGAACCCCCTCGCGTAGGGCACCGAGTCGGTCCGCGACCCCCTGGCTGCGGCGGTTCTCCACCGCCGCGAGGATCTCGATCCGGCCCAGGTCGAGCTCGCTGAAGCCGAAGTCGACCACGAGCCGGGCGCAGCGGGTCGCGAGCCCTCGGCCCCAGTGGCTGGTGCGCAGCCAGTAGCCGAGGTTCGCCCAGCGGTTCAGCCGGTCGATGCTGTTGACTCCGACCGTGCCGAGCAGGTCGCCGGTCGCGACCTCACGGGCGACGAACTGGAACTCGAGCCCGTCCGCGAACGCGCGGCCCGCACGGCGGACCCACTCGCCGGCTTCGATGTCGGAGTAGCCGGGGTGGGCCCAGGCCATCCACGGCAGCAGTTCGGGCAACGACTCGCGGACGGCGTGGTGGAGGTCGTCCGCGTCCGAGCGGCGGGGCGACCGGAGCTCGACGACACCGTCGGTCAGTCGCATGCCGCGCCACATGCGGGGATTCTCCCTCGCGACCCACCCCCCGGGTGGTGGATACCGCACCGGGTGCTTCGGCCGGAACTGGGTAGTGTCCCCCCGTGGCCGATCAAGCCGAGTTCGCCGAGCTGGCGATGCCGTTCATGCACGGGCTCTACACCGCCGCCCTGCGCATGACGCGCAACCCGTCCGACGCGGAGGACCTCGTCCAGGAGACGTACCTCCGCGCGTACCGCGGCTTCGGAGGGTTCCAGGACGGCACGAACCTCAAGGCGTGGCTCTACAAGATCCTCACCAACACGTTCATCAACATGTACCGGGCGAAGAAGCGGCGGCCGCAGCAGGAAGCGCTCGACGACATGGAGGACTTCTCGCTCTACCGCAAGATCGGCGGCCTCGAGGCCGTCGACGCGGAGCGGGGGCCCGAGATGGAGGTCCTGGACTCGATCCCGGAGGAGTCCATCAAGCAGGCGCTCGAGGATCTTCCGGAGCAGTTCCGCATCGCGGTGCTGCTGGCCGACGTCGAGGGCTTCTCGTACAAGGAGATCGCCGAGATCACCGAGGTACCGATCGGAACCGTGATGAGCCGGTTGCATCGGGGAAGAAAGCAGCTCCAACGGCGGTTGTGGAATCTCGCCGTGGAGCGAGGGCTGGTGCCGAGCGGGTCGTCGCCCGCGGGGGGATAGGAACCGGAGCACGATGGACTGTGACGGCGCAATGCATCGCGTGTACCACTATCTGGATGGCGAGATGACGGTGTGGAAGCGGCGCGCGATCCAGCGCCACCTCGATGACTGTCCACCCTGTGCTGAGGGCTTCACCTTCGAGTTGGAGATCCGGCGGGTCATCGCCGTCTCGTGTGCCGAGGAGGCGCCGGCGTCACTCCGGCGCCGGATCGGCGAGGCGCTCGGCCTCGAATGACGCGGGTGGTCGGGCCGTGGCGGCTCCGGGAGCCAGAAGTTGGGGACGGGGCCGCGGCGCCCTCTACGATGACCGGGCCTCACCGATCCAGGAGCCTGCCGGCGTGACCAAGCTGCCTTCGTCGATCCGTAACGTCCTGCTCGTCGCCTTCATCGCCGTGTTCGCGGCCGGGTGCGACAACAACGCCGCCGAGCCGTGGCACTACTGGATCGCGCTGGCGATGTTCGGCAGCGCCCTCCTCGTCCTTCTCGTCGTGATGCCCCTCACCTATTACCGCAAGGTGTGGCGGCTGAAGCACCGGGGTCGCTGACACGGCGCCGACCGCGGCCCGGGGCGAACAGGGACCCGAGCCCGTCGATTGGCGCCTCGCCGAGCGCATCGCTCGCGGGATCGCCGGGCGTCACGCCCTCTCCGGGAGCTACCTCGCGTCGTCCCTGCAACCCGACTTTGCCGTGGCCACGGCGCGGGCCGAGCAGGCGGTGGCGGAGTTCACCGGTCTCGTCGCTCCCGATCCCGCGACCGCGGAGGTCGTTGACCGCGGGGGTTGGGTCGGCGCCAATGTGCGGTCGATGCGCACGATGCTCGCCCCGCTCACCGAGCGCATGGCCGACAAGATGGCGCGCAGCCCGCTCGCGCCCGTCGGTCGCCGCGTCGCGGGCACCGAGCTCGGCGTCCTGCTCGGCTACGTCGCCCAGCGCGTGCTCGGGCAGTACGATCTGCTCGTCCCGGACGACACCGGAGGGTCCGACGCCGACCGTGTGTACTACGTCGGCGCGAACGTGCTCGCCCTCGAGAAGCGCTACGCGTTCCGCCCGCGCGAGTTCCGGCTCTGGATCGCGCTGCACGAGGTCACCCATCGCGCGCAGTTCACCGGCGTCCCCTGGCTGCGGGACTACTTCCTCGGCCAGGTGCACGAGCTCGTCGGTGGAATCGAGCCCGACCCGCGCCTGCTCGTCGCCGCGGCCGGCCGCGCCGCCGAGGCCGTCGCGTCGGGTCGCAACCCGGTCGACGAGCGCGGGATCGTCGGCCTGTTCGCCACCGACGCGCAACGTGTGGCGATGGACCGGGTCCAGGCCCTGATGTCGCTGCTCGAGGGCCACGGCAACGCGGTGATGAACCAGCTCGGCGCGCAGATGGTCGACGGTCAGGCGAGGATGGCGGCGGTGCTCTCGGCGCGCCGCACGACCCGCGGCATGACCGCGCTGCTCCACCGACTCCTCGGGCTGGAGATGAAGATGCGCCAGTACGAGGTGGGAGAGGCGTTCGTCGACGCCGTCACCGAGCGGGCCGGCTTCCGGGCGCTCGACGCCGCGTGGCAGGGACCCGAGTTCCTGCCGACCCTTCCCGAGTTCGCCGCCCCGGAGGACTGGCTCTCCCGGGTCGGCGCACGCGTCGCCGGCTGAGCCACCGTACGACGCATGATCGCCGCGGACTTCAGCGATCTCACCGGTCCGGTGGTGGTGGCGTGCTCCGGCGGCCCCGATTCGGTCGCGTTGCTCGTGCTCGCGGCCGAGGCCGCGCTCGACCCGGTGGCCGTGCACGTCGATCACGGGCTGCGGCCGGACAGCGCGGCCGACGCCGACGTGGTTGCCGCGGTCGCCGCGGCGCTCGGGGTCCGGTGGCGCAGCATGCGGGTCGCGATCGGCGCGGGCGGCAACCTCGAGGCCCGGGCGCGCGACGCGAGGTACGGCGCGCTCCGCGTCGCACGCGAGGAGCTCGGCGCGACCGCGATCCTGGTCGGACACACCGCCGACGACCAGGCCGAGACGGTCCTGCTCAACCTGATGCGCGGCGCGGCGACGCCGGGGCTCGGGGGCATGGCGCCGCGCCGGGGCGACATCGTGCGACCACTGCTCCACCTGCGCCGCGACGACGTCCGAGCGGTTGCGGTCTCGCGTGGGTTGCCGACGGTCGACGACCCGACCAACCGTGACACCCACTGGCGGCGGTCCTGGGTGCGGCACGAGCTGCTCCCGATGCTGGGGAAGGGATCCGAACGCGACCTCGTGCCGGTGCTCGCCCGGCAGGCCGACGTGGTCCGGGCCGAGTCAGATCTGCTCGACGAGCTGGGCGACGCGTTGCTCGCGCGAGGCACGGACGGACGACACCGTGGCCGTGGGGCCGCTGCAGGAGGCGCCGCTGCCGATCACCCGCCGCGCACTGCGCCGGTGGCTCGGCAATCCTCCGCCCGCGGCGGGCGAGATCGAGAGGGTCGTGGAGGTGGTCCGGGGCGCCCGGGTGGGCGCCGAGCTCGCCGGAGGCCGGGTGGTGCGACGATCGGGCGGACGGCTCCGCCGCGAGCAGCGGGAGCCGCTACGTTGACCGCCATGCTCGAACCGCCACTCGGATCCCCCCTCGGGGCGGTCGTCGTGTCGAGCGACGTGCTCCAGACGCGAGTGGCCGAGCTCGGCGCGCGGATCAGCGCCGACTACGCGGGTCGGGCACCGCTCCTCGTCGGGATCCTCAAGGGGGCGTTCATGTTCATGAGCGACCTCTCCCGGGCCATCGACCTACCGGTGGAGTTCGACTTCATGGCCGTCTCCTCCTACGGATCGGCAACGCGGTCGTCCGGCGTCGTGCGCATCATCAAGGACCTCGACATCAACCTCGACGGCCGCGACGTGATCATCGTCGAGGACATCGTGGACTCCGGGCTCACCCTCGCGTACCTGCGCCGCACGCTGCTCGCGCGCGACCCGGCCTCGCTCGAGGTGTGCACCCTCCTGCTGAAGGAGGGCCAGCAGAAGAGCGACCCCGACCTGCGCTACGTCGGGTTCGCGATCCCGCCCACGTTCGTCGTCGGCTATGGCCTCGACGTCGCCGAGCGGTACCGCAACCTCGACCACGTGGTGGAGTACACCGCCTGATCTGCAGTCGCGGTCCCGGCCAGGAATGCCCGAATCGAGTGGTTTGGGAACTCTCGGCGATCCGGGTAGCCTGACGCCCCTCCGGAGGGGCGGTCATGGCTGGTCGACGACGGGTGCTGGGTCTCACGGGCGTCATGGCGGTGCTTCTCGTGGCCGCGTTCGTGTGGTGGCCACGCCCGTCCACACCTCCCTCGCTCGACCTGACGACCTTCCAGCGGCGGCTCGACGCGGGGGCCGTCGCCCGGGTGACCCTCCTCGACGCCGACCACGAGCTCCGCGGCCGGCTCACCGACGGCAGCGAGTTCCGGGTCAGCTTCCCGAGTCAGTCCACCGCCGACGTCACCACGGCGATCACCGAGGCCGGCGTGACCCGCTTCTCGGTGGACCAGCAGCATCAGAACCGCGCCGTCTCCCTCGGGTTGGCGGTGCTGCCGTTCGTGTTCATCGGCGGGATCGTCCTGTTGATCCTGCGCCAGACCCAGGGCGGCCGCGGGCTCCTCGGTGTCGGGCGCGGCGGCAGGCC
Source organism: uncultured Acidimicrobiia bacterium (assembly GCA_963801105.1). Classification (GTDB taxonomy): domain Bacteria; phylum Actinomycetota; class Acidimicrobiia; order IMCC26256; family JAENVU01; genus JAENVU01. The sequence goes on along the minus strand of CAWDDH010000003.1, from coordinate 702,234 downwards.
GGTCCGGCCGTCCACCGTCACCTTCGCCGACGTCGCGGGTCTGCCCGAGGCGGTCGAGGAGCTCACCGAGATCCGCGACTTCCTCACCGATCCCACGCGGTTCGAGCGCATGGGCGCGCGTATCCCGAAGGGTGTCCTCCTCTACGGACCTCCCGGCACCGGCAAGACGCTGCTCGCCCGCGCGGTCGCCGGTGAAGCGGGCGTCCCGTTCTTCTCGCTCTCGGGCTCCGAGTTCGTCGAGATGTACGTGGGGGTGGGCGCGTCACGGGTGCGCAAGCTCTTCCAGCAGGCCAAGGACGCAGCGCCCGCGATCGTCTTCGTCGACGAGCTCGACGCCGTCGGCCGTCACCGCGGCGCGGGCGTCGGCGGCGGGCACGACGAGCGGGAGCAGACGCTCAACCAGATGCTCGTCGAGATGGACGGCTTCGACGCCACCGCCGGGGTGATCGTGCTGGCCTCGACCAACCGCCCCGACATCCTCGACCCGGCCCTGCTGCGGCCCGGGCGCTTCGACCGCCAGATCGTGGTGGACCGGCCCGACCTCGACGGCCGCCGCGCCATCCTCGCCGTGCACGCCCGCAAGATCGCGCTCACCGACGGCGTCGACCTCGAGACGCTCGCGCGCCGGACCCCGGGGTTCACCGGCGCCGACCTCGAGAACCTCGTCAACGAGGCTGCGCTGCTCGCGACCCGGCGCGGGCTCACCCAGGTCGGGACGCCCCAGCTCGAGGAGGCGATCGACCGCGTCGTCGCCGGACCCGAGCGCCGCAGCCGCATCCTCTCCGACGCCGAGCGACGGGTGATCGCCTACCACGAGGGTGGTCACGCGATCGTCGGGCACGCCCTCCCCGGTACCGACCCGGTCCACCGGATCACGATCATCCCGCGTGGTCAGTCGCTCGGATCGACGCTCTCGCTGCCGTCCGAGGACCGCTTCCTCGTCCGCCGGAGCGAGCTCGAGGCCCAGCTCGCGATGCTGCTCGGCGGACGCGCCGCGGAGGAGCTGGTCTTCGTCGACCCGACCACGGGCGCGTCCGACGACATCGCCCGTGCCACCGTGATCGCGCGGCAGATGGTGTCCGAGTTCGGCATGAGCGAGGTCCTCGGCCCCATGCGCTACGGGCAGAAGCAGGGCGAGGTGTTCCTGGGCCGGGACTTCGCGTCCACGCCCGACTACTCCGACGCCGTGGCCGCGCGGATCGACGCCGAGGTGCAGGTGCTGATCGACGCCGCGCACGAACGCGCCCGCGACCTGCTCGCGCAGTACCGCGGCGTCCTGGACCGGCTCGTCGTGGCGCTCCTGGAGCACGAGACGCTCGATGCGGACTCGGTCGGGGTGATCCTCGCCGATGTCACTCCCCAGGATGCGCCGGGCCTGGGTGGTGCGCGACCATCCGCTCTCGGTATCACCGAGAGCGGGAGACCCGAGTGAGTGAAGGTTCCGGCGAGCCCATCGATCTCGACCGCATCGCGCGCGCGGTGCGCGAGATCCTCGTCGCGGTCGGTGAGGACCCCGATCGGGACGGTCTGAAGGCGACACCCGACCGGGTGGCCCGGTTGTACGCGGAGATCTTCGAGGGACTCCACGACGATCCCGCCCGGCACCTCACGACCACCTTCGAAGCCGAGCACGACGAGATGGTCATGGTCCGGGACATCTCCCTCTACTCGGCCTGTGAGCACCACCTCGTCCCCTTCCATGGGGTGGCGCACGTCGCGTACATCCCCGGCGATGACGGACGGGTCACCGGCCTGTCCAAGCTGGCCCGCCTCGTCGACGGCTTCGCCCGGCGGCCCCAGGTGCAGGAGCGCCTGACGTCCCAGGTGGCCGACGCGATGATGAACACCCTCACGCCCAAAGGTGTGTTCGTGGTGATCGAATGCGAGCACCTGTGCATGTCCATGCGCGGGATCCGCAAGCCCGGGACCCTCACCGTGACCTCGGCGGTGCGGGGGCTGTTCAAGGACAATCCGTCCACCCGCGCCGAGGCCATCGCCCTCATCGGCACGCCCGGCTCGCGCCGCTGATCCGGGCCCAGCCCCCTCGGAACCACGGGGAGGGCGGCCTGTACGCTTGGCCCCGATGTTCCGGTGGGCGACGATCTCGGGGCCGGTCATGGGTGTGGTCAACGTCACCCCTGACTCGTTCTCTGACGGTGGCCGGTTCCACGCGCCCGCGGACGCCGTCGCCCACGGGATCGCGCTGGCCGCGGCCGGGGCGGCGGTGCTCGATATCGGTGGCGAGTCGACCCGTCCGGGCGCGGCGCCGGTGGACGCGGCGCGCGAGCGCGAGCGGGTGCTGCCCGTGATCGCGGCGCTCGCCGAGGCCGTCGACGTGCCGATCAGCGTGGACACGACCAAGGCGGAGGTCGCCGATGTGGCGCTGCGCGCGGGCGCGTCGATCGTGAACGACGTCTCCGCCGGCCTGGCCGACCCCGAGATGCTGGGCGTCGTGGCCGACGCACGGTGCGGATACGTCGCGATGCACCGCCGCGGCGAGCCCCGGACCATGCAGGAGGACCCGACCTACGGCGACGTCACCCGCGATGTGACCGAGTTCCTCGCCGCGCGACTCGAGGCCGCGCGCGACGCGGGCGTCGAGGACGACGCGCTGATGGCCGATCCGGGGATCGGGTTCGGCAAGACGCTCGAGCACAACCTCGCGCTGCTCGCCCATCTCCCCGAGATCATCGCGGGCGTCGGCGTCCCGGTCCTCGTGGGCACGTCGCGCAAGACCTTCCTCGGCCGCATCGTCGACGAGGACGACCCGACGGCGCGTGACGACGCGACGCTCGCCACGGTGGTGTGGTCGCTCGAGCGGGGTGCCACGATGGTGCGCGTGCACGAGGTGCGCGCGGCCGTCCAGGGGGCAGCTGTACTCGGAGCACTGGCGCGGGCCTCGGTCGCGCGCCGAGAGGTGGTGGAGTCGCGATGACGACGTTGCGCGGGCGCTGGGCCCAGGGGCTCGAGCCGCGGATGTTCTGCTGGATCATCAAGGACCGGCTGGCTGCGTCCGAGCGTCCCGGTGGCTTCGCCCGGAACCACCGCAAGATCCGCCGGCAGGAGGAGTTGATCTGGCTGGCCCAGCAGGGCTTCACGCGGGTGATCTCGCTGCTCGACTCGCCGCACAACCTCCACGCCTACGCCGAGGCCGGCATCGCGTGCGAGCACGTGCCGCTCGGGCGTCACGACGAGCTCGCCGACCGCCTCCCCGCGATCTACGAGTCCGTCGCGCGTCGGCTCGACGTCCCGGAGGAGCGAGTGCTGCTCCACCACGAGGAGTTCGGCGACCGGCTCATCGGCGTGCTCGCCGGATACCTCCTCTACTCCGGCCTCGTCGACGAGGGTCCGCACGCGACGCTGCTGATCGAGCGGTTGACCAACCGTGAGATCGGGGCGGTCGGGCGCCAGATCGTCGCGGTGACCGTCGACGACGGCATCATCCGCCCGGGCGCGACGCGGGGCTGAGTGGGCACGATCCTCGTCACGGGCCTCCAGGTCCTCGGCGTGCACGGCGTCCTGCCCGAGGAGCAGACTCGCGCCCAGCCCTTCGCCGTGGACCTCGAGCTCGAGGTGGATCTCGGCCCGGCCGGCGCGTCCGACGCCCTCGCCGACACGATCGACTATGGCGCGGTGATCGAGTCCGCCGTTCGGGTGGTCGAGCAGGAGCACTACCAGTTGCTCGAACGGCTCGCGGCCCGGATCGGGGAGATCTGCCGGGCCGATGCGCGCGTCACCGCCGCGACCGTGACCGTGCGCAAGCTCCGGCCCCCCGTGGCCGCCGCCGTCGACCACGTCGGCGTGCGCATCACGGCGTGATCCGCGCGTACCTCGGGATCGGGTCCAACCTCGGCGACCGGCTCGCCCACCTCCAGAGTGCGGTGGACTTCCTCGCCGCCACCGCGGGCGTGGAGGTCGTGGCGGTCTCGCCGGTCTACGAGACCGACCCCGTGGGCGGCCCGCCCCAGGACGACTACCTGAACGCGGTCGTGGCGGTGGACACCGACCTCGATCCTCACGCGCTGCTCGCCGCCGGCCACGCGGCCGAGGCGGCCGCGATGCGCCGGCGCGAGGTGCGATGGGGCCCGCGCACGCTCGACGTCGATGTCCTGACCTACGACGACCTGGTGCTCGACGACCCCGACCTGACGATCCCGCACCCCCGCATGGGGGACCGGGCGTTCGTCCTGGCCCCGCTGCACGACCTGGATCCCGACACCGTCGAGCGCCCGAGCGGCGGCTGGACCGGGGTCCGGCGGGCGCCGGTAGCCTTGCGCTCTCTCTGACGGTCCGGACCGAGAGGCCGGAACCCGGGACCGCGGTCCCCGAGGAGCCCCTGTGCACGAACCCGACCCGCGAACCGTGGCCCTCGTCGGACCGGGACGCGCCGGCACGACGGTCGTCGACGCGCTGCGCGACGCCGGGTGGACGGTGGTGGGCGTCGCCGGGCGCACCGAGGATGCGGCGTCGGCGCGCACCGTCGCCGAGGGCTTCGGTACCACCGCCGGGTCGGCGGCCGACGTCGTCCACGGCGCGGCGCTCGTGGTGATCGCGACGCCGGACGCCGCGATCGGCTCGGTCGCCGACGAGATCGCCGGCTCGATGCATCCGGATCAGCTGGTGATCCACCTGGCCGGATCGCTCGGTACCGAGGTGCTGTCCGGTCTCGCCTGCCGTACCGGCGCCCTGCACCCCTTGCAGACGATCCCGTCGGCCGGTCTCGGTCGGTCCCGGCTGCGCGGGAGTCCGGCGGCGGTCGCCGGCGCCCCGGAGGTCGCGGCACTCGCCCGCGACCTCGGGCTCGAGCCGTTCGTCGTGGACGACGCCGAGCGGGCGGGTTACCACGCGGCCGCGTGCATCGCGAGCAACCACCTCGTCGCGCTACTCGCGCAGGCCGACGCGTGCACGACCGTCCCACTGGCGGCATTCCTGCCGCTGGTGCGTGCCACCGTCGAGAACGTCGCCGCGGTCGGCCCCGTGGCCGCGCTCACCGGCCCGGTCGCGCGCGGCGACGCCGCCACCGTCCGGCGTCATCTGGACGCGATTCCCGCGGCCGAGCGCGACGCCTATGTCGCCATGGCGCGCCGTGCCGCTCGCGTCGCCGGTCGGCCCGAGGACCTCGAGGGCGTGCTCGGATGAAGGAGGTCGAGCACATCGGCGAGGTCCGGAACTGGTGCGACGAGGCTCGTGCGGCCGGTGCGACGGTCGGACTCGTGCCGACGATGGGGTACTTCCACGCCGGGCACGTGTCGCTCATGACCGCCGCGCGCGCCGAGGCCGACCTCGTCGTGGTCTCGAACTTCGTGAACCCGACCCAGTTCGGACCGGGTGAGGACCTCACGACCTACCCGCGGGACCCGGCCGGCGACGCTGCGGCCGCGCAGGCCGCGGGCGTCGACCTGATGTTCTCGCCGTCGGTGGCGGAGATGTACCCGGCCGGCGGGTCCCGGACGACCGTGCACGTGGCCGGGCTCACGGACGGGATGTGCGGGGCGGCCCGGCCCGGACACTTCGACGGCGTGACGACCGTCGTCGCCAAGCTGTTCTCGATCGTCGGACCGTGCCGCGCGTACTTCGGTCGCAAGGACTTCCAGCAGGTGGCGGTCGTCCGGCGGATGGCGGCGGACCTCGACCTGCCGGTGACGGTCGTGGGGTGTCCCCTCGTGCGGGAGCCGGACGGGCTCGCGCTCTCCAGCCGCAACGCCTATCTCACGGCGGACGAGCGCGCCGTCGCGCCCGCGCTCCACCGGGCGCTCGTCGCCGCGGTCGACGCGATCCGGGCCGGGGAGCGTCGGGCCGCCACGCTCACGACGCTGATCCGCGACCGGATCACCCCGATGCCCCAGCTCACGCTCGAATACGTCGAGATCCGGGACACGAACGAGCTGACCGAGGTCTCCGAGCTGGCGGGTGAGCTCGTGATCGCGCTCGCCGCCCGGGCCGGACGGGCCCGGCTCATCGACAACGTCGTCGTCGCGGTCACGGGCGCAGACGTCGTCGCCGACCTCGGGGTGCGGGTGGCGGACGGTCCCCTCGCCGCGGGCACCCCGTAGGCTCCGCGCATGGACCTCCTGGTGCTGGGGAGCGGGATCGCAGGGCTGTCGGCGGCCATTCACGGCGCGCAGCGCGGCTGGCAGGTCGGGGTCGTCACCAAAGGCCTGCTGGCGACGTCCGCGACCCGCTACGCGCAGGGCGGCGTCGCGGCCGCGCTCGAAGCCCCGGACTCCGCCGCGCTCCACCAGACCGACACGCTCACCGCGGGCGCCGGGCTGTGCGATGTCGACGCGGTGCACGTGCTCGTCACCGAGGGGCCGCGCCGAGTGCGCGAGCTCATGCAGCTCGGTGCCCGGTTCGATGCGCGCGACGGCGTGCTCGAGCTCGCCATCGAAGGCGGCCACTCGCTCCCGCGCGTGGTCCACGCCGGTGGCGACGCGACCGGTGCCGAGATCGAGCGGGCGCTCGCCGATGCCGCGCATTCCCTCCCGACCATCGACGTGCGCGAGCGCTGTTTCTCCGTCGACCTGATCGTCGAGCACGGTCGCTGCGTCGGGGTCCGGGCGCTCGACCCGTCCGGCCGGCCCCTGGAGCTGCGGGCCCGGCACACCGTGCTCGCCACCGGAGGTGCCGGGCAGCTGTACGCCGTCACCACGAACCCGGAGGTCTCCACCGGTGACGGGATCGCGATGGCACTCCGCGCCGGCGTCGCGGTCGCGGACGTCGAGTTCATGCAGTTCCACCCGACGGCGATGGATCACGCCAGCATGCCGCGTCCGCTCCTCTCCGAAGCCCTGCGCGGCGACGGCGCAGTGCTGCGCGACGAGCACGGTGTCCGCTTCATGGTCGACGAGCACCCGCTGGCGGACCTCGCGCCCCGCGATGTCGTGGCCCGTGCGATCGCCCGGCGACTCGTCGAGCGTCACCTCGACCACCTCTGGCTCGATGCCACCACGATCGCGGACTTCTCCGACCGCTTCCCGACCATCTGGTCATCGGCGCAGTCGGTGGGCATCGACCCGCGCGTGGAGTTCCTGCCGGTGGCGCCGGCAGCGCACTACCTCTCGGGAGGGATCGCGACCGATCTGGACGGCGCGTCCACCCTGCCCGGGCTCTGGTCGTGTGGTGAGGCTGCGTGCTCCGGCGTGCACGGCGCCAACCGGCTCGCGTCCAACTCGCTGCTCGACGGTCTGGTGTTCGCCCCGCGCATCGTCGAGGCCATCGCCGCGGGGAAGGACGCGCCGGACGCCACGGGGGTGCTGCGCGGCGCCCCCCTGGCCTTCCGGGGCGCGCCGGCGATGGTGCCGCTGACCGGGACCATCACCCTCCCCGAGCTCCAGCAGACGATGACCGTCGGCGCCGGCGTGTTGCGCGACGCCGCGAGCCTCCAGGCGGTGGCGAACGCCGTCGCCGTCGACGTGCCGGCGACGACGGTCGCGGACCACGAGCTGGCAAACCTGCTGAGCGTCGCCCGGGCACTGGTCGCGGCCGCGATCACCCGCGAGGAGAGCCGGGGAACCCACACGCGCCTGGACTTCCCCGAGACGAGCGAGACCTTCGCCGGGCGGCTCTTCTTTGGCTCCGGGCCGCCGGCCTTCGTGCCGCTCCCCGCCGAGGTCCCGGCATGACCGGCGATCTCGACCCGCCCGAGGTGGTGCTCCGCGAGCTCGTGACCCGCGCGCTCGCCGAGGACTTCGGCACGCTCGGCGACCTGACGTCGGTCGCGACGATCCCGGCGGACGCGACCGCCCGCGGCGCGATCGTCGCCCGGAGCGGGGGCGTGCTGGCCGGCCGGGCCGCGGCGTCCGAAGTGTTCCGACAGGTGGACCCGACGGTGGACCTCGACTGGCATGACGACGACGGCACGCGGCTGGAGCCGGGCCGGGTCGTCGCCGGAATCGCGGGGAACCTGCGGTCGATACTCGCGGCCGAGCGCACCGCGCTGAACCTGCTCCAGCACGCGTCCGGCGTCGCGACCCTGACCCGCGCCTACGTGGACGCCTCCGACGGGCGGGCCAAGGTGCGCGACACCCGCAAGACGTTGCCCGGCCTGCGCGCGCTGGAGAAGGCCGCCGTCCGAGCCGGCGGCGGCTTCAACCACCGCGAGTGCCTGAGCGACGCCGTGCTCATCAAGGACAACCACCTCGCGTACCTGGGGCTCGAGTCGGCCGTCAGCCGGTCTCGCGAGCGGTGGCCGGGACGCACCGTCGAGGTGGAGTGCGACACCGCGGAGCAGGTGTGGGCCGCGATCGAGGCGGGCGCCGACCTGATCCTGCTGGACAACATGTCGCCCGACGTGGTGACCGCGCTCGTCGAGAAGGTCGACGGGCGCGTCCCGCTCGAGGTCTCCGGCGGCGTGTCGTTCGAGACGATCCGTGCCTACGCGGCGACGGGGGCGGAGTACATCTCCGTCGGCGCGCTCACCCACAGCGCGCCGGCGCTCGATCTCGCGCTCGACATCGAGCCCAGGACCTGACCGCCGTGCTGCTCGCGATCGACACCGGCAACACCCAGACCGTCATCGGTCTCTTCGACGGCCCGGAGCTGGCCGACCACTGGCGGATCGCGACCGTCGCGTCGCGCACCTCGGACGAGCTGGCGCTGATGATCCAGCAGTTCCTCGGTTTCCACGGGTTCTCCTTCAACGACCAGGTGACGGGCGTCGCCGTGTGCTCGGGCGTCCCGAGCGTGACCGCGGCCCTGCGCCAGATGACGGCTCGGTACTTCGGCTTCGACGCGATGGTGCTCGAACCCGGTGTCCGCACCGGGATGCCGATCCTCTACGACAACCCCAAGGAGGTCGGACCCGACCGGATCGCCGACGCGGTCGCCGCGTTCGAGCTCTACGGCGGGCCGACGATCGTCGTCGACTTCGGCACCGCCAACACCGTCGAGGCCATCAGCGCGAAGGGCGAGTACCTCGGCGGCGCGATCTTCCCGGGGGTCGAGATCTCGATGGACGCGCTGTTCGGGCGCGCCGCCGCGCTGCGGCGCGTCGAGCTGATCCCACCGCGCAACGTCATCGGCAAGTCGACCGTCGAATCGATCCAGTCGGGGGTGATCTACGGATTCAGCGGGCAGATCGACGCCATCGTCCACCGCTTCCAAGCCGAGCTCGGCGCGTGCACCGTGGTCGCCACCGGCGGGCTCGCCGAGCCGATCATGCCGTTCTCCCAGACGATCCAACACCACGAGCCGTGGCTCACGCTGCACGGGTTGCGCATCATCTTCGAGCGCAACCTCGCCTGAGCGCCGTCGCACCGAGCGCCTGGACGCGCTCAGGCCCGGCGAGAGAACGGCCGACACTGAGTAGCCTGGAGTGCTTCGCGTCGGGTCGGAGGGCCGCATGCGGGTGTTGATCACGGGGATGGGCGGCGAGCTCGGAACTCGGGTCGCGCAGCTCATCGAGGAGCGACGCGACATGACCGAGATCGTCGGCGTCGACTTCGTGCCGCCCCGCCGCCGGCTCCGCCGCAGCGAGTTCCGCCGGATCGACCCGCGCGACCGCGACAAGCTGGCGGCCTTCGTCGAGGACTTCGCGCCCGAGGCGGTCGCCCACGTCGGCGTGTACGAGCCGGCGTCGCGCCTCCCGCCCAAGACCGCCGCGCTCTACACCCGCGCCTCGGCGGTCGCCGCACTCGGTGCCGCGGCACGTGCCGGGCGGCTCGAGCGCATCGCTCTGCGCAGCAGCATCGCGGTGTACGGACGCGGCCGGGGACGCCCTGGTGTCCCGGACGAGGACGCGCCGGTGGCGCCGACGACGGCGTTCGGGCGGACCCTCCTGGCCGTGGAGGCAATGGCCGCCGACATCGGCCGGACCCGCGACCTCCCCGTCGCGGCGGTCCGGATCGCGACCCCCGCCGGCTCCCACATCCCGAGTCCCCTCGGGCGGCTCCTGCGCCTCCCCGCGGTCCCGGTCCCGGCCTTCGCGGACCCGGTGTTCCAGCTCGTCCACGCCGAGGACGCGGCCCGCGCCATCGTCGCGGCCCTCGTGCGCGATCTCGACGGCCCGGTCAACGTCGTCGGCCCCGGCGCGGCCAGCGTCTGGCAGGCGGTCCGCCTCGGTGGGCGGGTCCCGGTTCCGGTGTCGGGCCCCGCGTGGTCGCTGGCGGCCCAGATCGTGGAGCTCGCCGGCGCGCCCGCGCCTCCACACGTCATCGAGCTGCTCACCAAGGGCAGTGCGGCCGACGGGGCCCGGGCCGAGTCCCTCCTCGGGCTCGGGCGGCTGCGGTCGACCCAGGAGGTCTGCACCGAGCTCTACGAGTGGGCGACCGTGACCCCGTTGCGGGCGGCGACACCGGTGGCCGAGGTGTCCGGTGGCTGAGGTCGCGGCGCTCCCCGCCTTCGGCGTCGATCTGGACCGCGCGCAGGACGTCGGTGTGCGCGATGCGATCGCGCGCCGCTTCGACGGCCGGTATCCCATCGACGCCTTCGGCGCCGACCCCCAGCTCCAGGACGTGCTCGCCCCGCTCGTGGTGCGCGCCACGCCGGTGCGGGTCGTCGGCGCCGAGCACCTGCCCGCCACCGGCGCCGGGCTGCTGGTCTCGAACCGAGGCCGCGGTCTCCTCGAGCCGACCGCGCTGTCGGTCGCGGTCCGGGCCGAGACCGGCCGGCGCCTGCGCGTGGTCGGCGCACCCGAGCTCCCGATCGTGAGCGATCTGTTCCGCAAGTTCGGCAGCATCGCCGCCTACCCCGGAGACCTCGCCGCCCTGCTGCGGGCGGGCCACCTCGCCGCGTTGCCGCTCGGCGCGCACTGGCTGCGCACCGGCGGCGGGATGCCGCCGACCGAGCTGCTCGTCAGCGCCCTCGGCTACCCCGTCATCCCCGTGGCGGTGCGGCCCGGCGGACCGTTGGGCCTGCCGATTCGGCGCTGGCGGGTGATCGTCGGCGCGCCGATCCTCCTCGGCGCGATCGGCGACCGGGACCCGCTGTCGGCGGCGGAGCTCGCGGAATCGGTGCGCGAGGCCGTGCACGACCTGATCTGATCCCGCGCGCCCGTTCGGTTTCGGCGCGAATGTCCGCTGTCGGTCACCGAGCGCGGCGGGACCTGGGTAGCCTCGTCTGATCGCGATCGCGAGCACTCGGCTCGCGTGGCGTGCGGGAGGTCCGGGTGTCCGAGGTCGTCGTCGACGACGGCATGACCATCCACTACGACGTCTTCGGCCGTCGGGACGGTCCGCCGCTCGTGATGATCCAGGGCCTGGGCACCGATTCGCGCGGTTGGGCGCTCCAGCGTCTGGCCTTCGGTCGCCGGTACCGCTGCATCACGATCGACAACCGGGGCGTCGGCCGGACCGGCCCCGCACCGGAGCCCTACTCGCTCGAGCGCATGGCCAACGACGTCATCGCCGTCCTCGACGCCGAGCGGATCGACCGGGCCCACGTGATGGGCGCCTCGATGGGTGGCGTGATCACCCAGATCGTCGGGGTGCTGCACCCCGACCGCACGCGGTCGCTCACCCTGGCCTGTACGGCGTGCCGGCACCACGAGTGGCGCCGCGAGCTGCTGGCCGAATGGGCCGACGCCGTCGAGGCCGGGGGCATGGCCGCCCTCGGCGACGAGGCTCTGCAGTGGCTCGTCGGTCCTCGCCTGCGCCGCCGGTTCGGCATCTGGCTCAACCTGATCGCCCGGGTGGTGCTCCAGCAACCGCCGGAGCCCTTCATCGCCCAGGTGCGTGCGATCCTCGACGCGCCGGACGAGCTGCGCCACGAGCTGCACGCCATCCGGGTCCCGGTGCTCGTCATCACCGGCTCTCAGGATGCCCTGACCCCCGTCGGCGACGCGGAGGAGCTCGCCGAGCTGATGCCGCACGCGCGGCTCGAAGTGATCTCCGGCGCCGCCCACGGCCTGATGGCCGAGGCGCCGAACGGCTTCAACGAGGCCGTGCTGCGGTTCCTCGAGGATGCCGACGGCGCCGAGGAGGCCGTCGACCGCCGCGAGACCGCCTGAGGGCTTCGCCCCTCAGGCGCGGGCGGTGACGGTGACGGGCACGCCGCCGTGTGGATGGGCGGTGACCACGCCGACCGGCGGCGGGACCTCGTCGGACGCGAGCTCCAGGTCCACCCGCTCGGCCAGACGCGACGCGAGCAGCGTCAGGTTCATCCGGGCGAGACCGAACCCGAGACAGCTGCGGGAGCCGGCGCCGAAGGGCACCCAGGCGTACTCGGGGTCCTCACCGCCGAGGTGGCGGGTGGGGTCGAAGCGCATCGGATCCGGCCACGATCGCGGATCGCGCCCGGCGAGCAGCGGCGACCACGCGATCAGGTTGCCCCGACGTACGCGGTGGGGCCCGAGGTCGAAGCTCTGCGCCACCAGGCGAGGGGCGTACGCACCGGCCGGATGGATCCGGAGCGACTCGTGCACGACGGCTTCGGCCCAGGGCCGGCGGTCGTCCGCCCCCGCGGTGTCCGCCTCCGCCCGCAACCGGCTCCAGACGTCCGCGCGCGGGGCCGCGCGCAGGATCGCCCAGCTCGCGGTCGCCGTCGTCGTGTCGTAGCCCGCGCCGATGAGCGACACGACCTGGTCGCGTAGCTCGCGCGGGCCGAGATCGGGAGTGGCGAGCAGCGTCTCGAGGATGTCGTCCCGCTCGGCGTCGTGCTCGCGCCGCCGCGCGATCTCCGCGTCGAGGACCGCGTCGAACGAGGCGCGAGAGTCACGGGCGCGCTGGCGGGCACCGAGGGGGAAGGGGTGTGGCAGCTGCTTCGCCATCGGCCGGTTGATGTACGCGGCGGCGGGGGCCAGGCGCTCGCCGATGTCGTCGGCGTCGAGCGTCTCGCCGAAGAGCACGCGGACGACGACGCGCCTGATGGTCGCCTGGATCCGCGGCGCGAGGTCGACCGGCTCGCCGACGGGCAGCGCGTCGATCATGCGGTCCAGCTCATCGAGGATCAGTGCGCGCCACGCCTGGAGCCGGCGCAGCGCGAACGTCGGTTGCACGAGGCCGCGCCGACGGGCGTGGTCCTCACCGTCGCTGACGAGCAGCGACGTCGGGCCCACGAACACGCCGAGCGCGACGCGGAACAGTGGTCCCCAGCGGTACCGCTCCTGCGGTCCGGTGAGCACGACCTTGATGAGCTCACGGTCGCCGACGACGACGATCGTCGTGGCGCCGAGATGCACTCCGAACGTGGTGCCGAACTCCGCGGCCAGCGCCGGGACGGCCACCGTGGGCTCGTTGAGCAACCCCCGCGCGGCCCGCACCGCGGCGGCACCACGAGGTCCGGGGATGGTCGTCATCCGTAGCTCTCCGCTTCGCGAGGTCGTAGGGCCGGCGTCTCGGCGGAGCTCAGCCCCCGAGCGGGGACGACCGCCGTCGGACCAGATGCAACCCGGCCATCAGCAGCCCGGCGAGGACGAGCGAGAACCCGGCGAGCAGTACCGCCATGCCGAGGTACCAGGCGTCGGCGCCGGCCTCGGCGGCGACGAGCACCCCCACGACGAGCGCGACGCCTCCGCCCGTGAGCTTCCACCAGTCCGCGCGGGCGCCCACCGACGCGGCCGTGGCCTCACGCCGCCAGGTGGTGACGGCGAGTGCAACGCCGACGACGGCGACGACGAGTCCGACGCTCCCGGCGGTCAGGTTCGAGCCGCTGAGTGCCGTCATCGCGAGCCCGCCGACGGCGAGGGCGATGTAGAGCAGGGCGGTCGTGGTGGGTGCTCGTCGGTGCATTGGTGACTCCAGGTGTCGGGTCGGGACGGTGATGAGGAGGTCGAGGGCAGTGCGCGCGTAGACGCGGACCGGGGGTTCGTCACGGCACTGGTCCGCAAAGAGCGCGACGAGGTCGTCGGCGTACTCCTTGCGGAACTCGCGTGGGTAGAGCCGCACGAGGGCTCGGTAGGCGCGCGCTCCCCGCGGGGTCGACGTCATGAGAGCGCCGGTCCGGGCAGGTGGTGCGCGGTCCGCGCGACCAGGGTGCGCAGCCGCTCGAGCTCCGCCAGTGCGGTGGTGCGTCCGGGCCCGGTCAGCTCGTAATAGCGGCGGCGGTCGCCGGGGTCGCGCTCGGAACGGTGGGTCGTCTCGACGATCAGCCCGTCGGTGGCGAGTCGGTTGAGGGTCCCGTAGAGCGTCCCCGGTCCCATTCGGACCGTCCCGCCGCTCAGTTCTTCGACCCTCCGCATGAGCGCGTAGCCGTGCTGTTCACCGTCGAGGAGTGCGAAGACGAGGTGTTGTGATGCTGCGGGCAGCGTGGAGCGATGTCGCCTCATAGTCGTAGTGTGATATATCGAACTTCGATAGTCAACCCCGCGGCGGAGAATGTGCCGGGTCGGCCTCGGCCCGGGTCCTGCTCGCGGCGGTGACCGCGAGGGATACCGGTGGGTCCGTGTTCCTCGGGACGCGCCCGAGCCGAGTCGCGGACCTGGTGCCGGCTCCGTCCCCCCGCACGCGAGGTGGATCGACCGGCGCGCGGGGCGACTCAGGCGGGATCGAGCACGACGAGCGGGATGACCCGGTCGGTCTTGGTCTGGTAGTCGTCGTAGCTCGGCCAGACCGCCGTCGCCCGCTTCCACCACTCGGCCTTCTCGTCACCCTCGACGATGCGCGCGGTGTAGTCCTTCAGCTCTGCACCATCCTGGAGAGAGACGTGCGGGTCGGCGGTGAGGTTGTGGAACCAGACCGGGTGGTCCGGCGCGCCGCCCATCGACGCGACGACGGCATAGCGGCCGGCGTCGTCGGTCACCCGCATCAGCGGGCTCTTGCGCACGTGGCCCGAGTGGCGGCCACGGGTCCAGAGGATCACGCAGGGCTGCCCCTCGAGCTCGGTCCCCTGGGTGCCGCGGGAGGATTCGTACAACGCCACCTGCTCCGCGATGGGTGGCCACGGGCTGGGTTCGTAGATGCCTTCGAGTGCCATTCCCCGGGTTTAGCACCGCCCGCCCGTCGTGCGCGGTGCGAGACCGCCCGCGGCGCGCGAGACCGGAGAGCGCCGGGGGATCCGGCCGGGCTCGTTGATCGTGCGGGTCAGAACTCGCGGGTGACGAGGGTGTCGACGAGGCGGCCGAGGCCCTCGGTCACCTCCGCGTCGAGCGCGGTGGTGGAGCGCAGCATGGAGCTGGCTGCGGCGGCGTGCTCGCGCGCGGCGGCGATCGACCGATCCACCGCATCCCCCGCGGTGACGAGCGCCCGGGCCCGGGCCAGCGGCTCCCGACCGATCTTGCGGCCGAGCAGCTCGCGGAGCTCCTCCGACTCGGCGAGCGCGTGGATCACCGGGAGCGTGTACACGCCCTCGAGGATGTCGTTGCCCGCGGGTTTGCCGAGCGACTCGTCGGTCCCGGTCACGTCGAGCACGTCGTCGACGATCTGGAAGCACATCCCGAGGTGCTGGCCGAACTCTGTGAGCGCGTCGAGCGTCGGGTCGTCGACGGCCGACACCATGCCGCCGACGCGACACGCCGTGCCGAAGAGTGACGCGGTCTTGCCGACGATCGCCGAGGTGTAGGTCTCCTCCGAGCGGTCGACGTCGAAGAGGTGTTGGAGCTCGAGGACCTGGCCCCGGCACAGCTCGCCGATCGTGGCGGCGAGCAGGGCGGCGACGTTCGCGCCGAGCGACGCGGCGAGCGACGATGCGCGGGCCAGCAGGTAGTCGCCGGCGAGGATCGCCACGATGTTGGACCAGCGGGCGTTCACGCTCGGCACGCCCCGCCGGGTCTCGGCCTCGTCGATCACATCGTCGTGGTAGAGCGAGCCCAGGTGGACCAGCTCGACGGCCACCCCGCCGGTCACCGCGTCCTCCGACACCGGCCCGAGCCCCTTGGACGCGTAGGCGGCGCAGAGCGCGAGGGCCGGCCGGAGGCGCTTGCCGCCGGCGGCGATGAGGTGCCCCGCGACGTCCGAGAGGAACGGGTCCTCGGCCCGTACCGAGCCCCGCAGGGCGGTCTCGACGCGCTCCATGTCGGCGGAAATCGGCGCGAAGCCGAGCGCGTCGAGTGGTGACATGCGGCGCAGGGTACGGCCTGCCGGGAACAAAGACCAAGCCGGAAACGTCGTTGGGTGTGCGCCCGTCACCGAGCAGTTCCGGGCCGGATCACCCCATGCCCACCGCGGAGGGTGGTGGGCGCGGAGGGCTTCAGGCCCCGGCGGACGGGGTCGATGTCAGATCGTGAACGGCCGGGCCGAAAATGGCCCGACCGATAGAGTGTCGGGCGAGTTTCGGTCGCGCGCTGGCGGGGCCGAGCCCACCGACGAGAGGCGGATGCCACGTGTTCGAACGCTTCACCGACCGAGCCCGGCGAGTGGTCGTCCTGGCGCAGGAGGAAGCGCGCCTGCTGAACCACAACTACATCGGGACCGAGCACATCCTGCTCGGCCTGATCCACGAGGGCGAGGGAGTCGCGGCCAAGGCCCTCGAGTCCCTGGGCATCTCGCTGGAGGCGGTGCGCGCGCAGGTCGAGGAGATCATCGGCCACGGTGGTTCCGCGCCGTCCGGACACATCCCGTTCACGCCCCGCGCGAAGAAGGTCCTCGAGCTGTCCCTGCGTGAGGCGCTCCAGCTCGGCCACAACTACATCGGGACCGAGCACATCCTGCTCGGTCTGATCCGCGAGGGCGAGGGCGTCGCCGCGCAGGTCCTGGTGAAGCTCGGTGCCGACCTCTCGCGGGTGCGCCAGCAGGTCATCCAGCTGCTGTCCGGCTACTCGGGCGGCAAGGAGGGCGCGCCCGCCGGTGCCGGTGCGCCCGTCGAGTCGGGGAGCACATCGGGCTCGCTCGTGCTCGACCAGTTCGGCCGTAACCTCACCCAGCTCGCGCGCGACAAGAAGCTCGACCCGGTGATCGGGCGCGAGAAGGAGATCGAGCGGGTCATGCAGGTGCTGTCCCGCCGCACCAAGAACAACCCGGTCCTCATCGGTGAGCCGGGCGTCGGCAAGACCGCCATCGTCGAGGGCCTCGCGGCCGACATCGTCGAGGGCATCGTCCCCGAGACCCTCACCGACAAGCAGCTCTACACGCTGGACCTCGGCGCGCTCGTCGCCGGCTCGCGCTACCGCGGCGACTTCGAGGAGCGGCTGAAGAAGGTGCTGAAGGAGATCAAGACCCGCGGCGACATCATCCTGTTCATCGACGAGCTGCACACGCTCGTCGGCGCGGGTGCAGCCGAGGGTGCCATCGACGCCGCCAGCATCCTGAAGCCGATGCTCGCCCGTGGTGAGCTCCAGACGATCGGCGCCACCACGCTCGACGAGTACCGCAAGCACCTCGAGAAGGATGCCGCGCTCGAGCGGCGGTTCCAGCCGATCAAGGTCGAGGAGCCGACGGTCGCGCACACGATCGAGATCCTGAAGGGCCTGCGGGACCGCTACGAGTCCCACCACCGCGTGACCATCACCGACCAGGCCGTGGTCGCGGCCGCGAACCTCGCGGACCGCTACATCTCGGACCGTCACCTGCCGGACAAGGCGATCGACCTCATCGACGAGGCCGGCTCGCGCCTGCGCATCCGTCGGATGCAGGCCCCCCCGGACTACCGCGAACTCGAGGACGAGATCTCCGGCGTCCGCAAGGAGAAGGAAGCAGCGATCGAGGGCCAGCAGTTCGAGCGGGCCGCCTCCCTGCGCGACCGCGAGAAGGAGCTGCTCGAGCAGCGCTCGGCCAAGGAGACCGAGTGGAAGGCGGAGGGAGTCGATCTCTTCAACGAGGTCAACGAGGAGTCCATTGCCGAGGTGCTCGCGCTCTGGACCGGCATCCCGGTCTACAAGCTGACCGAGGAGGAGACCGCCAAGCTCCTGCGCATGGAGGACGAGCTGCACAAGCGGATCGTCGGCCAGGACGCCGCGGTCAAGGCGGTCAGCCAGGCGATCCGCCGCACGCGTGCGGGCCTGAAGGACCCGAAGCGCCCGAGCGGCTCGTTCATCTTCCTGGGCCCGTCTGGCGTGGGCAAGACCGAGCTCGCCAAGACGCTCGCCGAGTTCCTCTTCGGCGACGAGAGCGCGCTGATCCAGCTCGACATGTCCGAGTACATGGAGAAGCACACCGTGAGTCGGCTCGTCGGCTCGCCCCCCGGCTACGTCGGCTACGACGAAGGCGGTCAGCTGACCGAGGCCGTGCGCCGCAAGCCGTTCTCGGTGGTGCTCTTCGACGAGATCGAGAAGGCCCACCCCGACGTCTTCAACGCCCTGCTGCAGATCCTGGAGGACGGTCGCCTGACCGATGCCCAGGGTCGCACGGTGGACTTCAAGAACACCGTGATCATCATGACGTCGAACCTCGGGACCTCGGACCTGCGCCGGGCGAACGTCGGGTTCGCGAAGGCGGACGAGGCGGTCACCTACGAGCGCATGAAGTCGAAGGTCACCGAGGAGCTCAAGCGCCACTTCCGGCCGGAGTTCCTCAACCGCATCGACGACGTCATCGTCTTCGCCGAACTCACGCGCGAGAACGTCCACAACATCGTGGACCTGCTCATCAAGCGGGTGCAGACCCAGCTCCAGAGCCAGGGTCTCGGCCTCGAGCTCACCGACGCCGCCAAGGACACGCTCGCCGACAAGGGCTACGACCCCACCCTCGGGGCGCGGCCGTTGCGCCGGGCGATCCAGCGCTACGTCGAGGACGCGCTCAGCGAGAAGATCCTGTGGAAGGAGTTCCACGCGGGCGAGACCATCATCGTGGACTCGGAGGAGGGCGAGATCGTCTTCCGCGCCATCGAGGGCTTCGAGCCCCCACCGATGGAGCTCGCGGGCTCCGGCTCCGAGGGCTGACCTCGTCGCCGAGGGGTCCGGGCCTCCTCGGCGGTTCCACCTCCGCGTAGCGTGCGGGCGTGCGCGCCCGTTCCCTTCTCCTGGTCGCCGCGCTCGCGGTCCTGGTGACGGCGTGTCATATGGACGCGACCGTCACAGTGCGCATGCGCGCCGATGGCTCGGGTCGCGTATCGGTGCGCGTCGCGCTCGACGCCGATGCGGTGCGGGCGGCCGAGGTCGCGGGTGGGAAGCTCGCCGACCGCGTCCGGCTCACCGACCTCACCGCGGCCGGATGGAGGGTCTCGCCCTGGACCCGGTCGGCATCGGGTGGGGCCGTGCTGACGGTGAGCAAGGCGTTCGCAGATCCGGCCGAGGTCGCCGGGATCGTCGCGGAGATCAACGGTGCCCACGGTCCGCTCCGGGGGGTCGCCGCGCACCGGGAGGCCGCCACCTTCAGCACGCGCTGGACCGTGGATGGCGCGGTCGACCTCCGCACCGTCGAGCCCGCGGTCGGTGACGACCCCGAGCTGGTCGCCGGCCTGACCGCCGCGCAGGTCGACGTCACCGGCATCGAGCAGCGGCTACGGGACGCGCTCGGGGGGCTGCGGGTGCACCTCACGGCCGAGCTCCCCGGGACGCGGGACTCCGTCGCCGCGGGCGTCGGCCATCGCGCCACGCTCCACGCCACGGCCGACGACACCGCCCTCGGCCGGGTCGTGTTGCTCGGACTCGGTGTCCTGGCCGGACTCGTCGCGATCACCCTGATCGTGGTCGGCGAGCTGCGCGGTCGGCGCCGGCGGCCCGCCAGCCCGTAGCGTGCCCGGACCCGTCGACCGAGGAGGAGCATGAGCATCGTCGTGGACGAAGCGCTGGTGGCACGGGCGCGCACGATCGCACCGATCATCGAGGCGGAGGCGGACCGCGCGGAGCGTGAGACCACGACGACGAGCCTGGTCGTCGACGCGCTCGCCCGCGAGGAGCTCTTCTGGCTCCTCGTGCCCACGGAGTTCGGCGGACTCGGGACCGACGTCGTCACGTCGCTCGCGGTCTTCGAGGAGCTCGCGTACGCCGACGGCTCCACCGGCTGGTCGTTGATGGCGAACGCGACGTCGTCGTGCTTCGCCGCGATCTACGCCGGTGAGGACGCGGCGCGCGAGATGTTCCTCGCCGGCACGCGCGGCATACACGCCGGGATGCTCGGGCCGGTCGGCACCGCCCGGAAGGTCGCCGGCGGCTACCGCGTGTCGGGCCGCTACCAGTTCGGCTCCGGGTGCGCACACGCCGACTTCATCGGTGCGGGGACGGTGGAGGTCGACGAAGACGGCAACCCGCTCACGTCCGCCACCGGGATGCCGGCGATGCGCGTGGTGCTGATCCCCCGGGACGAGATCGACTTCCGGGGGAACTGGGACGTGATCGGGCTCACCGCGACCGGCTCGTACGACTATGTGGTCGACGACGTCTTCGTGCCCGACGACTCCACGTACTCGCTCCTCGAGCACACCCAGCTCCGGGGTGGACCTGAGCTCGGGGTCGGGCTGTTCGCGATCACCGCCGCGGGCCACGCGGGATTCGCACTCGGCGTCGGACGGCGCGCGATCGACGAGATCACCGTGCTCGCCGGCACCCGGGTGCGCATGGCCGGGTTCGCGACGATCGGCACCGAGCAGCTGTTCCAGCACGATCTCGGCATGCACGACTGCGCGATGCGCGCGGCGCGGGCATTCGCCTTCGAGGCGTTCGCGGAGGCGGACGCGCAGGCCCGTCGCGGTGACGTCGTCGACGCCACGGTGCAGGCGCGGATGCGCGCCGCCGCGACCTACGCGACGCGCGTCGCCGCCGATGCCGCGCGCTTCGCCTACTCGTGGGCCGGCTCCGCGGGTTTGCGGCCCGGGATCATCCAACGGTGCCTGCGCGACCTGCTCGCGGGATCGCAGCACATCTACGTCGACAACAACACGCTCACCGGGTACGCCGCCGCGCTCGTTGCCGACGCGAGTCTGGACGGAGCGACGAGCTAGGCGGACGAGCCGAGCGGCCGCCGGTCGAGCCAGCCGGGGAACTCGAGGAGCGAGTCGAGCACGACGTCGGCACCCGCGGCCTCGAGGTCGGCGCGACCGACGGGGCCGGTGGACACGCCGATCGCGAGCACACCCGCGACGTGGGCGGCCTCGATGTCGGGCAACGTGTCGCCCACGTAGAGGTGCGCGCCGTGCTCACGCAGGGTCTCCGCCTTCTCGGGGCCGTGACGCCAGCCGACCACGTGCTCGACGGCGAGGCCGACGTGGTCGAGGCAGCGGTGCGCGTTCGGGCCGAACTTCGCGGTGATCACGAGCGGAGTGCCGCCGCGCCCGCGGACCGCGGCGACCGCGTCGGCGGCGCCGGGGAGCAACGAGCAGCCCGGAGGTCCGAGGTCGGCGTAGAGCTCCCGGTAGCGGTCGCACACCGGATCGACGTCGGCGGCCGGGAAGTACTTCGCCATCTCCGACTCGAGCGTGGGGCCGAGGCGAGCCGCGATCGCGACGCCGTCGATGGCCGTGCCGAGCTCGCGGTTCAACGCGTCGAACGTGGCGGTCACGCCGGGTCGCGAGTCGATGAGGGTCATGTCGAGGTCGAACCCGGCGACGAACGCGGCCATCCGCCGACCCTACCGGTGGGCCTGCGACCACGGAACGTGATTGACGGGGACCCGAGTGGCCTGCTGCACTGTCCCGATGCGCCTGCGGAGCTTCATCATCGTCGGGTCGGTCGCGCTCATGGTGGCCGCCGTGATCGTCCCCACCGGAGCGGCAGCGGCCGCGCCGCTCGCCCGGCCGGCCGATCCCGTGGTGCTCACGGGCGCGGACCTGCCCACCTTCGACAACGGCCCGCGGGGACCGATCGTCGGGTTCCGCTGGACCGGCTCGGCCTGGGCCCAGCTGCCGATCCAGATCGACGAGCGCGCGGTCGTGAACTTCGGGAAGATCTACAACAACCCGAACGCGGTCTTCTACAACAGCCAGCCCGGGCTCGTGAACGAGCTCGTGTACACGTCGGGCAACACGTGGACGGGGAACGACCCCAACCGCAAGTTCGACGCGAACGACGAGCTGGTCTTCATGGGCCGCGACGCCGGACTCCTCTCGCCCGGCGGGCAGCCGACCGGGACCAAGCCCGGGACCGGGGTGCAGGTCAAGGTCACCGATCCGCTCGTGCCGGGATCGGAGGGCTACGTGTACCTGTACCGGAAGGCGGCGGGCAGCGGGCTCAAGCAGGGCGCCCGCGTGAAGTACGTCGGATACAAGTGGAAGCTCCTCGGTGGCGGGTACAAGAAGCACTACCAGCTCACCAACGGGCCGAACCCGGAGAACACGCTGTTCACCGGGGCGACCTACAAGCACCATTTCTCGGACCGTTGGGCCAGCGACGCGCTGGAGGTGACCGCGCCGGGTGCGAGCGGTGTGGACGTCCTCGACCGCCAGAAAGCGCTGTTCAATCCGGGCTTCTGCGGTCGGAGCGAGGACACCTTCGACACGCCGATCGCGGGGAGCGTGGAAGGCGCCTTCGTGACGAGCAAGGTCGGACCCGTCCGGGTGATCCGGTCCTACGTCGGCGCGAACAGCGGGCCGAGCACGCAACGGACGCACATCTTCTACGACCGGCGCGAGGACATCATCACCAACCTCCGCGTGCACTCGATCCCCGCGATCATGGATTTCTTCGACTACTCGCCCGCCGCGTCGGGGATGACCTACCGCAACGAGCTCAACCCCGGTGGTGTCACCATCGACGGCTCGCCCGACACCCTCACTGCCGGAGCGCCGGTGTGGGAGCAGGTCACCGGTCCGCAGGGGACGATCAACCAGGTCCAGCAGCTCTCGACCACATGGACGCCCGCGAGCGTCACGTCGTACTACCTCGACGACTCCACCCCGTCGGACACCCAGTGCACCGGTGACGCGTTCGCCTACGGGTCGAGCGGCTCGTGGATCAACAGCACGCTGCCGGTCACCGACCCGGCGCTCGGTGGGACCGACTCGCTGACCGGGACCCGGACCCTCTACTTCGAGTCCCCCGGTGGCACCGCCGCCGACGCGGCGACCCGTGCCGACCAGGTGCTGGCCCCGCTCGTCACCGCGGTGACGGCCGCACCCTGACGGACCCGCGGCGACGTCCGCGCCCCGGTCACACCGGGCGGGTACCCTGCCGCCATGACCCGAACGAGTGTTCGTACCAAGTCGGTCTTCGGCTGCACCGAGTGCGGTGCGCAGGCGCCGAAGTGGCTCGGCCGGTGTCCGGAGTGCGGGGCGTGGTCCAGCCTGGTCGAGGAGCGGGTCGGGCCGGCTCGCGCGCCCGGGAGGGCCGGCGCCGACGCGGTCGTGATGCCCCTGGCCGAGATCGAGCCCGCGTCGGCGACGGGGCGGCCCACCGGCGTGCCCGAGTTCGACCGCGTGCTCGGCGGTGGCCTGGTGCCGGGGTCGGTCACGCTGCTGGGCGGTGAGCCGGGGATCGGCAAGAGCACGCTGATGCTCCAGGCCCTCGGCCGGATGGCCGCCGCCGGCGCCCGGTGCCTGCTCGTGAGCGCCGAGGAGTCGGTCGAGCAGCTGCGGCTGCGTGCCGGGCGGCTCGGGACCCTCGCGCCGTCGCTGCTCGTCGTCGCCGAGACGTCGCTGCCCGCGATCCTCGCCCGCATCGACGAGTGCGAGCCCGACGTCGTCGCGATCGACTCGATCCAGACGGTGCTCGATCCGGAGCTCGCCGGTGTGCCCGGATCGGTCGGCCAGGTGCGTGAGTGTGCGCACCGGCTCGTACGGGTCGCCAAGGACCGCGCCATCGCCACCGTGCTCGTCGGGCACGTGACCAAGGACGGCTCGCTCGCCGGTCCACGCGCGCTCGAGCACATCGTGGACACCGTGTTGTCGTTCGAGGGCGACCGGCACCACGCGCTCCGGATGCTGCACGCGCTCAAGCACCGGTTCGGGACCACGAACGAGCTGGGCGTCTTCGAGATGGTCGAGGACGGCCTGGCCGAGGTGGACGAGCCCTCGGCGCTGTTCCTCGCCGATCGGCGCCCGGGCCTGCCCGGCTCGATGGTCACCGCGGCGATGGAGGGGGTGCGACCTCTGCTCGTCGAGGTCCAGGCGCTCGTCGCCGATACCCGGGCGCCGAGCTCGCGTCGATCGGCCCGCGGACTCGACGGCGGCCGGCTCGAGATGCTGCTCGCGGTCCTCGGGGCCCGGGCCGGTCTCCCCGTACACGGTCTGGACGTCTATGCCAGCGCCGCCGGAGGGCTGAAGGTCCACGATGCCGGCGCGGACCTCGCGATCGCGATCGCGGTCGCGAGCGCCGCGCGCGGCGTCGCGGTGCCGGCCGGGCTGGTGGCGGTGGGGGAGGTCGGCCTGGGTGGCGAGCTGCGCCAGGCGCCCCAGACCCCGCGTCGCCTCGGCGAGGCCGCGCGGTTCGGGTTCGAGGCCGCGATCGTCCCTTCCTCCACGCCGGCGATCGACGGTGTGCGGCTGCTGCGGGCCGACCACATCGCCGAGGTGCTCGAAACGCTCGAGCTGGCCTGACCGGCGCGTACCACGCCGCGACTGGTGCAATCCTGAGCACTTCGCCGCTCAGGTTTTCGTCCCGCCCAGCCGATCTCGCGCCGTTCGCTGCTACGGTCGGCCGCGGACCTCGGACGGGTGGCGGATCCGTCCGAGTCGCACCAGAACGAGGATTCGCTGTGTCCCAGCCCCGATCGGAAGCCATGCGCTCGGCGTTGCGTCTCGTCGCGCCGGGTCGTCCCTTGCGCGAGGGGCTCGACCGCATCCTCCAGGCGAAGATGGGCGCGCTCATCGTCGTCGGCGACGGGCCGGAGGTCCTCGCGCTGTGCTCGGGCGGTTTCCTGCTCGACGCCGACTTCACGCCCCAGCGGCTCTCCGAGCTGGCGAAGATGGACGGCGCGATGATCCTCTCGTCGGACTGCACGCGCATCGCCCGGGCCAACGTGCACCTCATGCCCGATCCCGAGATCCCGACCGGTGAGACGGGCACCCGCCATCGCACGGCCGAGCGCGTCGCCAAGCAGATCGACTCGCCCGTCATCACGATCTCAGAAGAGCTGTCGCTCGTCGCGGTCCACCGGCGTGGGAGCAAGCGCACCCTGGAGCCCGTCGCCCGGGTGCTCAGCCGAGCGGATCAGGCGCTGCAGATCCTCGAGCGCTACAAGGTCCGGCTCGACGCGGTCAGCAACGCTCTCTCGGCGCTCGAGATCGAGGACCTCGTCACCGTCCGCGACGTCGCCGCGACCCTGCAGCGGGCCGAGATGGTGCGAAGGATCGCCGAGGAGATCGAGGAGTACGTCGTCGAGCTCGGCGCCGACGGGCGGCTGATCCTGTTGCAGCTCGAGGAGCTGATGGGCGGCGTCGAGGACGACCGCCGCTTGGTGGCGAAGGACTACCTCGTCGACGGCGACGGCGTCGACACGCGGTCGGTGCTCAACGTGCTGGCGGAGCTCGAGACCGAGTCGCTGCTCGACGTCCGCGAGGTGGCCGAGGTGCTCAACCTGCCCCGCGGGGTCGGGCTCGACACCTCGGTGCAGGCTCGGGGCTTCAGGTTGCTGCACAAGATCCCGCGCCTGCCCGAGTCGGTCGCCGACCACGTCGTGGCGCGCTTCTCCCAGCTCAGCAAGATCCTGCGCGCGAGCGTGCCGGACCTCGTGGAGGTCGAGGGTGTCGGCGAGTCGCGGGCCCGGGCGATCAAGGACGGGCTCGCCCGCCTCGCCGAGTCGTCGATCCTCGAGCGCTACGTCTGAGCCCCGCTACCGTCTCGGCATGACCGCACTGCGCGAAGGCTCCGTCGTCGACGTCGAGGTGGAGCGGATCATCGTCCGCGGCACCGACGGCGAGGCGGTGCCGGCCATTCACGCCCGGCCCGAGGGCATGCCCCGTCTCGGGGTCGTGGTGCATCCCGACATCGGCGGGCTCCGACCGCTCTTCGACGACCTGGCCCGCCGCCTCGCGACCCACGGGCTCGCGGTCGTGTGCCCGGAGCCGTTCGCCCGGGCGATCGCGTCCGGCGTCGATCTCTCGGACCTGGACCGCCGGATGGCTCACGTCGCCGAGCTCGACGACGACACCCAGATCGGGGATCTCGAGGCCGCGGCCGACTACCTGGTGGTCCACGACGACGTCTCCGACGTCGCGGTTCTCGGCTTCTGCATGGGAGGGATGTACGCGCTCAAGGCGGCCGCGAGCGGTCGTTTCGACCGCGCAGTGGCGTTCTACGGGATGATCCGCGTCCCCGAGGGCTGGCGAGGGCCCGGGTTGGCCGAGCCACTCGCGACGGCCGAGCAGGTCTGCCCCACGCTCGCGATCTTCGGCGGCTCCGATCCGTTCACGCCCGACGCGGACATCACCGCCCTGCGCGACGCGTGGTCCCGGCGGGACGATTGCGAGGCCGTGGTGTATGCCGAGGGTGAGCACGGGTTCGTGCACGATCCGGACCGACCGTCGCACCGGACCGAGGACGCCGCCGACGCCTGGCGCCGGGTCCTGACCTTCCTCGGGGTGGCCTGACCGACCGCGCCGGAGGACCGCACGGCGAACGGCCCGGCCGACTCAGGGATTGGCGCGGTGCTCGAGCTGGTCGCGATCGAGGATGCGGTAGCGGCTACGGCCGGTGGCCGCGACCCAGCCGAGGCGGACGAACATCGCGAGCGCCTTGTTCACGCGTTCGCGCGACGCACCGACCAGCCCGGCGAGGTCCTCCTGGGTCATCGGGAGCTGGAACTCGTCGGCGTCGCCGGCGAGCTCGAGGAGTCGCTTGGCCGTGCGGGCGGGCACGTCGAGGAACACCGCGTCGGCGAGTGCCTCGTCGGTCGCGCGGATGCGCTGCGCGAGCAGGCGCACGATCACCCACAGCACCTCGGGCCGTTCCTGGACCGCGGTGCGCACGTCGTCGAAGCTGACCTCGAGGAGCACCGAGTCGGTGAGGGCCCGCGCCTCGGCCGAACGGGGGCCACCGTCGAAGAGGCCCATCTCGCCGAACAGGCCGCCGCCCTCGAGGACCGCGACCATCGACTCCCGGTTGTCCGAGGAACGGGTCGAGATCGCGATCCGACCCTCCACGACGACGAAGAGCTCGGAGGACTCGTCCCCCTGGGAGAACAGCAGATCGCCCTTGGCCAGCTCTCGGAGCCGCGCTTTCGCCCGGAGGCGTTCGACCATGTCCTCGGGCAGCGATGCGAAGAGCTCGGTGGAGCTCAGGACGCGACGGTCGGGCACGGACGCAGACTATCCAGGGATCCGGGCACCCGGCCTGACTCCGGTACCATGGGGACCTTCCGCTCGCGCTCAGGAGTTCGTCTGCCTCATGCCGTTCGACGTCGGTGACAAGGTCGTCTACCCGCACCACGGTGCCGCCACGATCGAAAAGCGGGAGAAGGTCGAGGCCTTCGGCAAGAAGCAGGACTATCTGATCCTGCGCCTGGCCTACGGCGACCTGACGCTCAAGGTCCCCGCCGACAACGCGGACGAGATCGGCCTGCGCGACGTCATCAACGACGAAGAGGTCGAAGAGGTCTTCGCCGTGCTCCGCAAGAAGGAAGCGCGGATGCCCACGAACTGGTCCCGCCGGTTCAAGAACCACGTCGAGAAGTTGAAGAGCGGCGACATCTACCAGGTCGCCGAGGTCGTACGGAACCTGACGATCCGCGAGAAGGACAAGGGCCTCTCGGCCGGCGAGAAGCGCATGCTGGCCCGTGCCCGCCAGATCCTCGTCTCCGAACTGACCTTCGCCCTCGCCGTCGACGAGGAGACCGCCGAGGACAAGCTCGACGAGGTGTTGGGCAAGCCGCCCACCACCGGCCGGCGGACCTCGATCGACTTCGACGACGACGGCGCGCTGACCAAGGCACCGCCGCCGATCACCACCAAGGCGCGCAAGGCGCCCGCGAAGACTGCGGCGAAGGCCGCCAAGAGCCCCGCGAAGGCCGCCAAGGCCGCCAAGCCCGCCGCGAAGGCGACGAAGGCCGCGAAGGCGACGAAGGCCGCCAAGGCGAAGTAGGTCGCACGGCGGCTCGAACGGGTCGGGGGTCAAGAACTCTCCCGACCACGCCGATCCTGCGGGTCGGAGGTCGCTGTGTTCGTCGAGATCGTGAGGTTGTTCACCGTGGTGCTCGTCACCGCGGTCGGCTTCATGGTCGCGCGCGATTTCGGCGGGTCCGACAAGGTCGCAGCCATCAGCGGGATGGTCGGCTGCCTGGGCGGCTACCTGATCGGCGGCCTGCTCGGCCGCCTCCTCGACCGGGCGATCGGGCTCGCCGAGCGCAGCTCCGACCGCATTCCGGTGCCACAACTCCTCTGCGGCGTGTTCGGCGGTGCCGTCGGAGGTGTCTTCGGTGTCGCCGGCTCCTTGCCTCTCATCGTGCTCGTCGAGCCCGAGATCGGGCTCCCCGCTGCGGGGATCTTCATGTCGGTGTGCCTCTACCTCGGCTACCGCGTCGCCTCCCGTCGTACCGAGGAGCTGTTCGCGATGGCCGGCCTCTCGACGCGACCTCTCGTACGCGCGCGGGCGTACGACGATGCCGACGGCTTCCTCGTGGACTCGTCCGCGGTGATGGACACGCAGCTGCTGCCGCTCTGCCGGTCCGGGCTCTTCCGCGACGACCTTCTCGTCCCGCGCTTCGTGCTCGATGAGCTCCAGGGCATGGCCGACGCGCACGACGAGCGCGGGCGACGAGCGCTGCGCGGGCTGGAGACGCTCGAGGTGCTCCAGCGGGACGCGCCGAACCGCGTGTACATCGTTGACGACGAGGTGCCAGACGTCCCCCAGGTGGATGCCAAGCTCGTCGCGCTGGCCCGCAAACTGCAACTGCGGCTCCTGACCAACGACGTGAACCTCGCGCGCGTCGCCGAGGTGCAGGGGATCCTCACGGTCATCCCGCGCCGGCTCGCGGCGGATCTCGTGCCGGGGGTCCTGGCCGGCGAGACGATCCAGGTCGCTCTCACCCGGGCCGGTCGGCATCCCGGCCAGGGCGTCGGCTTCCTCGAGGACGGATCGATGGTCGTGGTCAACGGTGGCGTAGACCTCGTGGACGCCGGGACCATGTCGTTCGTGGTCTCGTCGATCGTCCCGACCAGTGCCGGACGCATCGTGTTCGCCCGGCCCGAGGACACGCGTCGGGCCGTGGTCGCCAGCAACGCCGGGTGATCGCGCCCCGTGGGGCATCATGAGCCCATGTCGGTGTGGGCGATCGTGGTCGCCGCGGGGAGCGGGTCGCGCTTCGGCGCGGTGAAGCAACTGCGACCCCTCGGCGACCGACGGGTGATCGACCATGCGATCGCCGGGGCGCGACGCTCGTGTGACGGGGTCGTCGTCGCGATCCCGGCGGGTGCCGAGTGGGACCTCGCCGGCGTGACCGTTGTGACCGGAGGTGCGACGCGTTCTGCCTCCGTGCGGCGTGCGTTGGCCGCGGTGCCCGCCGACGCCGAGATCGTGGTCGTGCACGACGCGGCCCGACCCTTGGCGACCGAGTCGCTCTTCGCGGCGGTCCTCGACGCGGTCCGGGAGGGCGCGGACGGCGCGGTCCCCGGACTGCCGGTGGCGGACACGGTGAAGCGCACGGCCGACGGGATCGTGATCGCGACCGTGCCGAGGGAGGACCTCGTGACGGTGCAGACCCCCCAGGCGTTCCGGGCAGCCGTGCTCCGAGCCGCGCACGAACGCGAGCCGGAGGGCACGGACGACGCCGCCGTCGTGGAGTCCGCCGGGGGTCGCGTCGCGGTCGTACCCGGCGAGCGGACGAACCTCAAGATCACCGATCCCGAGGACCTCGACCTCGCCGCCGAGCACCTCGCGCGGCAGGCGTGTCGATGATCCGCGTCGGGCTGGGGTACGACGTCCATCCCTTCGGCACCGAGGGCGCGCTGGTGATCGGTGGGGTCGTCGTCGAGGACTGCCCGCGCTCGTCGGGCACTCCGACGCCGATGTCGTCGCTCACGCGGTCGCTGACGCCCTGCTCGGTCCGGTCGGGCTCCCGGATCTCGGGGAGCTGTTCCCGGCCTCGGACCCGGCTCACGCGGGCATCTCCTCGCTCGAGATCCTGCGCGAGGTCGCCCGGCTGGTGGCGCAGGAGCGGTGGTGGGTGGGGAACGTGGACGTCGCGATCGCGGCCGAGCGGCCGCGCCTCGCACCGCACATCGGCGCCATGGCGGCGAACATCGCCGGCGCGCTCCAGGCCGCCCGCGAGCCCATGGGTCGCGGCATCCACGTCTCGGTCCGCCCCAAGCGCGGCGAGTCCCTCGGCTTCGTGGGGAGAGGCGAGGGGATCGCGGCCTGGGCGGTCGCGCTCGTGGAGGGCGGGTAGCCCGACGCGTCGCAGCGACCCGGTGCCCGAGCGGCGTCGGACCTCCGGAATGAGATCGGGGGCGGGTGGGGCACCGGTAGCCTCGGCGCGATGGTCCGGATCTTCGACACCCTGGCGCGGCGCGAGATGGAGCTGACCACGCGCGTGCCCGGACAGCGTGTCGATGTACGTGTGCGGGCCCACCGTCTACGACCTCCCGCACGTCGGCCACGGTCGCACCGCGCTCGTGTACGACGTCATCCGGCGCTACCTCGAGTGGCGGGGGAACGAGGTCACCTTCGTCGGCAACGTGACCAACGTCGAGGACAAGATCATCGCCCGGGCCGCGGCCGAGGGAACGACCGAGCGCGAGCTGGCGGATCGCTTCGAGGCCGCGTACTGGTCCGAGCTCGATCGCCTCGGCGTGCGCCGGCCCGACGACGTCCCACGCGCCACGGAGTTCATCGCGCCGATGATCGAGCTGATCGGCGAGCTGGTGGAGCGGGGGCACGCCTACGTGATCGAGGGGGAGGGCGTCTACTTCGCCGTGGACTCCTATGCCGGGTACGGCGAGATGTCCGGCCGCCGGCTCGAGGATTTGCTCGACACGGCGGGCGCACGCGTCGCGGTCGACGAGCAGAAGCGCAGCCCGGTCGACTTCGCGCTCTGGAAGGCCGCGAAGCCGGGGGAGCCCGACTGGGACTCGCCGTGGGGCCGGGGTCGGCCGGGCTGGCACATCGAGTGCTCGGCGATGTCGCTGCGGATCCTCGGCGACGGGTTCGACCTGCACGGCGGTGGCGACGACCTCGTGTTCCCCCACCACGAGAACGAGCGGGCGCAGGCCGAGGCGGCCGGGCACGCCT
This sequence comes from uncultured Acidimicrobiia bacterium, assembly GCA_963801105.1. Lineage (GTDB taxonomy): Bacteria > Actinomycetota > Acidimicrobiia > IMCC26256 > JAENVU01 > JAENVU01. The sequence goes on along the minus strand of CAWDDH010000003.1, from coordinate 671,396 downwards.
TCGCGCGCCACTGGATCCACTCCGGGATGGTGATGGTCGGCGGCGAGAAGATGGCGAAGTCGCTCGGGAACTTCACGACGCTCGGCGACGCCCTCGACCGCTTCGGTGCGCGCGCCTTCCGGCTCGCCGTGCTCCAGGTTCACTACCGATCCCAGATGGAACTCACCGAGCGAGAGCTCGGCGCCGCGGCCGAGGGGCTGACCCGCATCGACAACGTCCTGCGTCGCGCGGCACGTGAGGGGATCGCACCGGGCGAAGCCGATCCCGTGATCGTCGCCGCGTTCACGGACGCCATGGACGACGACTTCGGGACGCCGGCCGCGGTGGCCGCGGTGTTCGACGCGGTCCGGCGGGCGAACGCGGCGATGGACGCCGGTGACGCCGCGGCGGCGGTCGGCGCGCTCGGCGCGGTGAACGGGTTGCTCGACGTCCTCGGCTTCCCTCCGGCCGACACCGAGAGGACCTCGGGCGAGACCGAGATCGACGAGCTCGTCGCCGCACGCCACGTGGCGCGCGCGGCTCGCGACTTCGCGACGGCCGATCGCATTCGGGACGAGCTCGCGGCGCAGGGCGTCGTCATCGAGGACACTGCGTCCGGCACGACCTGGCACCGATGACCCGCTCCGACCGGGGCCGCGGGGGGAAGCGCACCCCACGCCCGGCCCCCGACCGCGACCGTCCGCGCGACCGCGAGGTCCGCGACACCGGCAACGGCGAGGTCGTGGAGGGCTTCCACGCCGTGCGCGAGCTGCTGCGGGCGGGCTCCCGCCAGGTCCACGAGGTGTGGCTGGTCGAGGACACGGCGGGAGCCACCGAGCTCGCGGCGCTCGCGTACGAGCACGGCATCCGCGTCCGACCCGTCAGCGGGACCCAGCTCGCCGCCCGCGCCCGCTCGGAGGCACCCCAGGGCGTGATCGCGCGCGCCGCGCCCGTATCCGGCGTCGACGTCGACGCGCTGCTCGAGGACCCACGGGCGTTCCTCGTCGCGGTGGACGGGGTGACCGACCCCGGCAACCTGGGCGCGATCCTGCGGACGGCCGAGACCGCGGGGGTCACGGGCGTGGTCATCGCGCGCCAGCGCGCCGCGCGTCTCGGTCCGACGACGCTCAAGGCCGCGGCCGGCGCGGTTGAGTATCTCCCGATCTCGTTCGTCGGCGGCATCCCGGGATTCCTCGAGCAGGCCCGGCGTGCCGGGGTGTGGTCCGTCGGCCTCGATGGTGACGGCGACACCGACGTCGACGCTCTCGCCGTCGCCGACGGGCCCGTCGTCCTCGTCCTGGGGGCCGAGGGACGCGGCCTCGCGCGATTGACCCGGGAGCGGTGCGACGTGGTCGCGTCGATCCCGTTGCGCGGTCGGCTCGAGAGCCTCAACGTGTCGGCCGCCGCGGCGATCGGGCTGCACGCGATCGCGCGCCGCCGACCGCCGGACCCGCCCGATGGGGAGCGCCGCCCCTTGTAGCCTCGGCGCCGCGCCGGAGTAGCTCAGTCGGCTAGAGCAGCGGTCTTGTAAACCGCAGGTCGTCGGTTCGAATCCGACCTCCGGCTCCATCTCCCTGCCCGTGAGGCTTGACACCCGGCCGCCCGAGCCGGGAGCCTGTTGGCTCCGGCGCGGGCGGTTCGGGGTTTCCCGGTGTGGCCGCGGGGTATCGCACGGCGGCACGATCGTGCGGCGACAAGGGGGCGAAGCCGATGCGGGGATGGGGACGGATGCGGCGGTGGCGGATCGCCTCGGTGGTGATGGTGGTCGCGCTGACCGCCGCGTGCACGGGGCCGTTCGGGCGGCACTTCCCGTCGACCGACGCCTGCCGGGGCTTCCAGCGTCTGACGGCCTGCGGTGAGGTCCGCTTCACCTGGATGGCGGGCTATGACGATCCCGCCACCCCGAACGCGCTCGACCGCGTCGGCGTGCTGAAGATCGGCTCGCCGTGGGCCCGGAACGTGCTCGTACTGAATCCGGGCACGTCGGGCGGCTCGGCGTACTTCCTCCCGATGGCGCAGGACATCGTCCGCGAGTCGCGGGGCGCGTGGCAGGTGTGGTCGGTCGAACGGCGGGAGAACCAGCTCGAGGACCAGTCCGTGCTGAACCTCTACAAGCAGCGCAAGGTCAGTGGCCAGACGCTGTTCGACTACTACCTCGGCTGGATCACGAATCCGGCGGTGACCGACCACTTCCAGCTGATCCCCGACTCCGACGTCGCCTACGCGCGCGGCTGGGGCCTGAACGTCGAGATGCAGGACCTGCACCGCGTCGTCGAGGCGGCTCACGAGCGCGGGCGGCGAGTGGTCCTCGGGGGCCACTCGCTCGGCGGCTCGATGACGACCGCGTACGCGACCTGGGACTTCGACGGCACGCCCGGTGGGCGTGATCTCGCGGGCCTCGTCTACATCGACGGTGGCAGCAACCCGACGCCGGTGACCCCCGAGCGCGCCACCCAGTCGTTGCAGAGCCTGCAGACCTCCTCGCCGTGGCTCGCGTTCGGCGGGATCGGCGCACCCTTCCTCGGCCTCTACTCGGCGACGGGCTCGATCGCGACGGTCATCGATCCGGACGCGCCGTCGCTCGGACAGTCGTTCTCGCTGTTGCCCGCCGAGATCAAGGCGCCGGTCCCCGCGACCAACGAGGCGGAGTTCGGCTACGCGATCGACACCGACACGTCGCCCGCGAACCTCATCGCGGCGCAGGCCCACGTCGGCCGCCTCGCCGCGTCCGGCGATCCGCGCGGGTGGGACCGCGCCGGGGACATCTCCCCGATCCGGCGCTACGCGAGCATGCTGGCGGGCGCCGGCCTCCGGAATCTCGACGGCAGCGCGTGGTATCACCCGCTGCGCCTGACGATCGACGCGGGCGCGGTCGCGGACGGCAACGCCAATCCGGCGCAGGCGGTCCTCGACGTGAAGGCGGTGCACGGCCACGATCTCGATCCGCGCACGCTCATCTACGCGTTCGGGGCGTCGCTCGGTGGGCAGGGATCACTCGACGCGGCTCAGACGCTCGCGGCCCAGTCGGGGATCCCGAGCCAGAACGTGACGCTCGTGAACCGCGCTGCGACCTACGCGCACAACGACCCCGCGGCGGCGTCGCCGCGCAACGACTTCCTCGATGGTCTGCTGCCGTTCCTGGCCCGGGTCGCGCACGCCCGCTGAACCCCTCCGGTCGCGCCACGGTTCCCCGCTTCGTGGGGGGAGAACCGATAGGGTCGCTGCGTCGGGATCAAGTCCCCCGGAGCGTGCCCGAACCGGGGTGCCGACGGGGCCGGTACGTCGAGGCACGGGATGAGCGATCCGAACGGAACCCCCAACATCAGGCGCCGGGACCGTCGCGACGGCGGTGGGCCGGGCTTCTCGGCCGCCCGCGGCGCGGCGCTGGTCGCGCTGGCCGTGATCCTGGGGATCGTCCTGCTCCAGGCCATCGACGACGGCAACGACGGCCCGGTCGGCGACGGGGGCACCACCCCGAGCACGACCGCCACGTCGAGCACGACCACCGGGGGCGGATCGGGCGACTCCTCGACCTCGTCGACGACCAACGCCGCGGCGGCGCCCGAGCAGGTGACGGTGCGAGTGCTCAACGGCTCCGGCGTCGCCGGCGCCGCGGGACAGTTGACGAACACGCTCAAGGCCAACGGCTACAAGACCCTCGTCGCCGGCGACGCGCCGTCGCGCAGCGGCACGGTGGTCGACGCCAAGTCGAACAAGACCGCGGAGTGCACCACGCTCGCCGACCTGGTCCCGGGGGCCAAGGTGGCGCCGATGCCCGCGTCCGTCCCCGGCGGCCAGGACGCCGACTGCATCGTGATCATCGGGAGCTGAGCTCCTGAACGCCGCCGTCCGCGCTCTCATGGTCGCGCCGGACCGCACGGCGCTGGTCCTGGACTTCGACGGCTCGCTCGCCGCCATCGTCGACGACCCCGAGGCGGCGGTGGCACTGCCGGGCGTCGTCGAGACGCTGGCCCGCGCAACGCGTCGCTTCGGTCTGGTCGGGATCGTGAGCGGACGGCCGGTTGCGTTTCTTCACGACCGGGTGCCCGTGCCCGACGTGGTGCTGGTCGGTCAGTACGGGCTCGAGCGATGGGTCGACGGACGCGTCGTGGTCGACCAGCGCGCCGCACCGTATGCCCCGGCGCTCGCCGAGGTCGCGCGCCGGGCCCGAGTCGAGCTCACCGGGGTCGACATCGAGCGGAAGGGTGACATCGCGGTCACGTTGCACTGGCGTGCGCACGCGGGGAACGGCGAGGCGATCGAGCGCTGGGCCGCCGCGGTCGCGACCGAGCTGGGGCTCGACCGGTACCCGACGCGCATGGCCGTCGAGTTGCGTCCGCCGGTGCCGGTGGACAAGGGCGCGGCGCTCGCGGCTCTCGTCGCCGGCATGGACGCGGCGCTCTTCGCCGGCGACGACCACGGTGACCTCAGCGCGTTCGCCGTGCTCGGCCGGTTGCAGGAGGAGGGTGCCCTCGAACGCATCGTGCGGATCGCGGTGCGCTCGGCCGAGGAGCCGGAGGAGCTGGTCGGCGCGGCGGATCTCGCGGTCGACGGGCCGGAGGGACTCGCGGCGTTCCTCAGCGAGCTGGTCGGGCCCGGTTGACGAGCTCGTCGAGCCACGCCGCGGCCGGATAGCCCAGTGCCTGCTCCCGGAGGGCCGCCGCGCGTTCGTGACGCTCGCCGGGCTCCATCGTGAGCGCGCGGTGGAGCGCGACCGCGGTCTGGGTCACGTCGAAGGGCTGAACCGCGACGCTGTGGTCGCCGACCAGGTCGAACGCACCGGCCTCGCGCGACAGGCAGACCACGGCGTCGCGCTCGCTGAGGATCGGGCCCTCCATCGCCACGAGGTTCAAACCGTCGCGAATCGGGTTGACGAGGATCACGTCCGCGCGCTGCAGCGCCGCGACCGAGCGCGGGAAGTAGTCGCGCGTGTCGAGGATGATCGGCTCCCAGTCGTCGCGTGCCCACCGGTCGTTGACCTGCTCGGCGATCGCCTCGATCTCGGCGCGGTACTCGCGGTACTCGACCAGCGATTGTCGTGACGGGTTCAGGTTGGCGACGAAGGTCACCCGACCGCGCAGCGTGCGGTACTCGGCGAGCAGCTCATCGAACGCGAGGAAGCCGCGCCCGATGTTCTTCGACGGCTCGATGCGGTCGATGCGCACGATGCACTGACGATCGCCCACTCGCTCGGCGAGGGCCGCGCTGGCCGCACGGGCCTCCTCCCCGGACGCCGTCGCCGCGAGGTCGTCGGCGTCGGGTCCGAACGTGGCGGCGAACGCGCTCGACGGGGTGATGCCGAGCAGCGACCGCGAGCTCTCGACGTAGGCGCGCGCCCAGCGCTCGGTGTGGAACCCCGCCGCGGCGGTATGGAGCGAGCTGACGATGTCCCGTGCGATGGCATCGGGCAGCACGCGCAGTGACCAGGGGTCACAGAACGGTGTGTGGGTGAAGTGGGTGACGGCGAGGTCGGGGCGGAGGATCCGCAACTCCCGCGCCACGAGCAGCAGGTGGAGGTCCTGCACCAGCACGACGTCGCCCTCGGGGGCCGTGGTCGCGATCCGGTCGGCGAACGCACGGTTGACCTCGCAGTAGGCGTCCCAGGCGTCGTGCAGCTCGCGGTCGAATACCGGGTCACGGGTGAGGTCGAAGAGCCCGTGGAAGCAGAACCAGAGGATCCGATTGGAGACGACGTCGTAGTGGAGCCGGTGGAGCTCGGGGTCCAGGGTGAGCAGGTCGACGTCGAGGCCGGGCACCGAGACGGCGCCGGCGGCGACGGCCGCCCGGTCCTCGTCACCGATCGCCGCCGCGATCCAGCGGGTGTCGGCGCGGTCCCGGAGCAGGGGCGCCAGCGCCGAGACGACGCCTCCCGCGCCGCGGCGATTGGTGAACGTGCCGTCGGCCTCGCGCCGGAAGCTCACCGGCCCGCGGTGCGAGACGACGATCACGGGCTCAGGCGGCGAGCGAGTTGAAGAGCGCCAGCCAGTCCTCGAGCTCCCGCGTCGACAGGAAGTTGGCCCGCACGTGCTCCCGTCCCGACCTTCCCATCTCGTCGGCGCGCTCGGGGTCCTCGAGGAGCTTGATCGACCGGTTGGCGCACTCCTCGACGCTGTCGACGAGGTAGCCGTCCTCACCGTCGCGGATCTGCAGTTCGATCCCGCCGGCGCGGCCGCCGATCACCGGGCGGCCCTTCCAGAGGCCCTCGGCCACAGTGAGGCCGAAACCCTCTCGCAGCGACTTCTGGATCACGACCTCGGCGGCACGCTGGAAGGCGTTGATCTGCACGTTCCCGACCTGCTGGATGTTCGAGAGCAGGTGGATGTCCTGCTCCCCGGCTCGGGCGGCGTTGACCGACTCCCACACCTGGAAGCCCTCGGGGTCGTCGGTCGCCATCGAGCCCGCGAGCACCAGCTGGACGTCGGGGATCTGCTCGCGCACGAGGCGGTACGCCTCGATCACGCCCAGCGGGTCCTTCCAGGGGTCGTACCGGCTCACCTGGCAGAGCATGGGTCGGTTCGGGTCGATCCCGTACTGCTTGCAGATCTCCTTCACGAACGGACCGGGGAGATCGAGGTTCTTCACCGACAGCGGATCGATGCACGGTGGCGCCTGGACGATGTTGTCCATCGAGAGGGAGTCGGGCACGAACTGGGGCATTGTCCACACCGAGGCGTCGTACGGCTCCACGAACGGGCGGAAGAACTCCCACACCGCGGGGTTCGCGTCGGTGAGGTCGATGTGGCACCGCCAGATCCACTTGGTGTCAGGGCCGTTGATCGACGACGACGCCGCGAGCGTGCGCAGGGCGGCCGGCTGCGGATCGTGGATCACGACGAAGTCGAACTCGCCCGCGACGAGGGCCGCGTTGTCGCGCACCTTGTCGAGGTAGGTCTCCTGCATGTCGGCCGTCCACTCGATGTCCGCACCCTGGAGCGCGTTGTGAACCGACTTCGTGACCCCGAAGAACTCCTCGCTGCCGTGCATGACCTGCCACTCGGCCTCGATGCCGAGATCGCGCAGGAGGGGCACGTGGGTCGCCAGCAGCTCGGCGACACCGCCGCCGTACGCGGTCGCGTTGATGTGCAGGATTCGCGCACCGGCGAGCGGCTCGGCCGCGGCGCGAATGCGATCGAGCACCTCGGGCCCGACCACGTCGGAGTAGTCGTCGAGCTGCTTTTCGAGGAGCGGGACGCGTTCGAGCACGAAATTCCTTCGGGAGGAGGGACCAAGTACCAATCTATCGGTCGTGATCGGCGCGACGGTGGCCTGCCCTGACAAGTTTCGTGGCTCACTGTCCGCGGCGGCCGCCGCCGCGGCGATCGGCCGTGGGCTCCGGTCCGCCGGAGTCGAGGACGTGATGGAGCTCCCGCTCGCTGACGGGGGCGACGGCACGCTCGACGTGATCGTGGCGGCGCGCGGTGGCTCGCGCCGGACGAGCACCGTCACCGGGCCGCTGGGTGACCCGGTCGGCGCGGAGTGGGCGATGCTCGGTGACGGCACCGCGGTCATCGAGATGGCACGCGGCGAGCGGCCAGTCCCTGGTGGCTCCCGACCGCCGTGATCCGCTCGAGGCGAGCACACGGGGGACCGGTGAGCTCATCGGCGCGGCGATCCGCTCCGGAGCGTCGCGGATCCTCGTCGGCGTGGGCGGGAGTGCGACGACCGACGGCGGCCTCGCGGCCGTGCAGGCGCTCGATTGGTCGTTGCACGCGGTGCCGGTCGTGGTCGCGTGTGACGTGCGTACCTCGTTCCTGGACGCGGCGACCGTGTTCGGACCGCAGAAGGGGGCGTCCGCCGCGCAGGTCGCGCTGCTCACCCGGCGGTTGGAGCAGGTCGCGAACGTCTACCGCGACCGGGGCGGGATCGACGTCACCACGCTGGAGGGCGCGGGAGCCGCGGGGGACTCGCCGGAGGCCTCGCCGCGATCGGTGCCGAGATCGAGCCGGGGTTCGAAGCGATCGCGGAGGTCGTCGGGTTGCCCGGGCTGCTCGAGGGCGCGGCCCGTGTCGTCACCGGCGAGGGCCGATTCGACCGGACGAGCTTCGACGGCAAGGTGGTCGGTGGCGTGCTCGAGCTCGCGACCGATGCCGGCGTGCCGAGGATCGGCGTGATCGCCGGCCAGGTCACCGACGACGCGCGCGAGGAGACGTCGGTGCTCGGCGACATCACCGTGCTCGCGCTCACCGACCGCGTGTGGCAGGGCGGCGAGGCGTTCGCGCGGGCCGCCCTGCTGGTCGAGGAGGCCGCGGTCGAGCTGGTACGGGGCTGATCAGCGCGCCGCGCGCACGTCGAGCCCGAACTTCGTGCGGTACTCGGGGACGGTGTCCATGGGCGGTCGCTCGGCGGTGTCGACCTCGACCGCGATGGGCTCGAACGCGTCGCTGAACCGCGTCAGGGTCGCGTGGTCGACGGTGCTCAGCCCCGCGCGCCGGAGTGCGGTGACGAGGATTGCGGTCGCCTGGGGGCCCAGCTCCTCGAGCGGCCGGTTCCGGTGCTCCCGGACCCCGAGGTCGGCCTGTGCGGTCGCGTGCAGGCCCACCCGCGCGACGACGTCGACCAGGAGGCCCAGCTCGACCCCCCAGCCCTCGACGAAGGGCACCGTCTCCAGCACGGAGCGACGCCCCGCGTACTCGCCGCTCAGCGGCTGTACGAAGGCCGCGAGCTCCGGGAACAGCACCGACAGCAGCGGGCGCGCGAGCAGCTCGGTCACCCGGCCCCCGCCGGTCGGCTCCCCGTGCAGGGGTCGCCGGTAATAGCCCTTCACGAACGCGAGATCGGGTCCGGTCAGCAGCGGGCCGACGAGCCCGGTGACGAACTGGGGTCCGAAGTTGCGGATGTCGGCATCGACCCAGCAGACGATGTCGCCGCCCGCGGCGTAGAGCGATCGCCACATCGCGTTCCCCTTGCCGCGGCCGGGACCGGTCTCGGGGAGGATGTCGGTCACCGCCAGCACCCGCGCTCCTTCCCACGCGGCGACCTCCGCGGTGGCGTCGACCGAGCCGTCGTCGAGCACGACGATCTCGTCGACGAGGGGGGTCGACTCCATCAGGGTCCGCCGCACCGTGGCGATGATGTGGCCGACCGTCGCTTCCTCGTCCCGGGCCGGGATGCATACGGACACCGCGAGCCCCTGATCTTGCTTGATCCGGGCGAGGCTGCGGGCGTCCGGGCCGGGCCCGGCACCGGGATCGGTGGGGGAGGCGGACGGCGTCGGCACAGGCCCGCAGCGTAGGGCCCGTCCCGACCCGGCCGGTCAATGCATTGCGCCGCCGCCGACCGCGTCGTCTACGATCTCCGCTTCACGCGCTCATCCAGAGCGGCTGAGGGACGGGCCCGACGACGCCGCGGCAACCAGCACCCCGGAGACCCCGGGGGGCCAGGTGCCAATGCCCGAACGATGAGAGAGCCCAGAGCGTGGGTCCACCGGTTTCCCCGGTCACCCGCTCGAAGGCGCTCGAACCGAGGACCGGAAGGTCCGAGCCAGAGCGCGCCGAGCAGAACGAGCGGGAGACCGCTCCGGAGACCAGGAGAGAACAGATGGCTCACGTGCAGACCCTGCGCTGCCGGGAGTGCGGCCGCGAGTACGAGGTCGCCCCGATCTTCACCTGTGAGTGGTGCTTCGGCCCGCTCGAGGTGACCTACGACTACGACGCGATCCGGGCGTCGGTCAGTCGCGAGAAGATCGCGACCGGTCCGCTCAGCATCTGGCGCTATGCCGACCTGCTGCCGGTGGACCGCAACCCCGCGGTCGACCTCGGCGCGGGCTTCACGCCGCTCGTGCGGGCTGACCGCCTCGCGGCCGAGCTCGGGCTCGGCGAGCTCTGGATCAAGAACGACACGACGAACCCGACGAACTCGTTCAAGGACCGGGTGACGGCGGTCGCCCTCTCCAAGGCACTCGAGTTCGGCTTCAAGGTCGCGGCGTGCGCGTCGACCGGCAACCTCGCCAACGCGGTGGCGGCGCACGCGGCGCACGCCGGTCTGCGGTCCTTCGTCTTCGTCCCGGCCAACCTCGAGCAGGGCAAGATCGTGACGACCGCCGTGTACGGCGGCAACGTCGTCGCGATCGACGGGAACTACGACGACGTGAACCGGCTCTGCGCCGAGCTGGCCGGCAGCTATCCGTGGGCATTCGTCAACGTGAACATCCGCACCTTCTACGCCGAGGGCTCCAAGACGCTGGCGTACGAGACCGCGGAGCAGCTCGGCTGGCAGGCCCCGGACCACGTGGTGGTCCCGGTGGCGAGCGGGTCGCTGCTCACCAAGATCCGCAAGGGGTTCGACGAGCTGCACCATGTCGGCCTGCTCGATGAGACCCCCGAGGTGCGCGTCACCGGCGCGCAGGCGCTCGGTTGCTCGCCCGTCGCTACCGCGTGGATCGGGGAGTCCGACACCATCAAGCCGGTGAAGCCGGACACGATCGCGAAGTCGCTCGCGATCGGGAACCCGGCCGACGGGTACTTCGCCCTCGACGCCGTCCGCCAGACCGGTGGCGGGTTCGGCGCCGTGACCGACGACGAGGTCGTCGACGCGATCCGCCTGCTCGCGCGGACCGAGGGGATCTTCGCCGAGACCGCCGGCGGCGTGACGATCGCGACGCTCGCGAAGCGCGCCGCGAGCGGGGACATCCGCCCGGACGAGCGCGTGGTGGCGTACATCACCGGGCACGGGCTCAAGACGCTCGACGCGGTGGTGGGCGAGGTCGGTCCGACGGCCACGATCTCCCCGACCCTGGACGCGTTCCACGCGGCCTTCGATCCCGAGGACCTGGCGTGATCCGGGAGGACCAGGAGACCCGTGAGCGAGGCCTCCACTCCGAAGTACCGCCGATCACCCGGCCGAGCGGGGCCCCTCCGGCCCGGCCCGGAGGCCAAGAGGAGACACGATGACAGTCACGATCCGCATCCCGACCCAGCTGCGCGAGCTCTCCGGCGGTGCCGGCGAGGTCGGCCTCGAGCCGGGGACCCTCGCCGAGGTGCTCGATGCGCTCGAGGCCGCGCACCCCGGGTTCCGGGGGCGCCTGTTCGACGAGAGCGGCGGCCTCCGGCGGTTCGTCAACGTGTTCGTGGCCGACGAGGACGTCCGGTTCCTCGACGGGCTCGACACCGCGGTGGCCGACGGGCAGACGGTCAGCATCGTCCCGGCGGTCGCGGGCGGCTGACGGGCCGGGGCACCTGGCCCGCCCGACCCATCTTCGGCGGGCGGGGTTGACATCGCCACGGCTCGCCGATTAAGTTAGGTGCACCTTAGTAATCGCGAGGTGCACTGTGCTCAGCAACTTCCTGATCGGGCTCCGCGAGGGCCTCGAAGCCGCCCTCGTCGTCGGGATCCTCGTCGCGTACCTGGTCAAGATGGACCGCCGTGACCGCCTCGCCCCCGTCTGGGCGGGCATCGGGGCCGCGGTCGCGCTCAGCCTCGGCTTCGGCGCCATCCTCACCTTCACCTCGAACTCGCTGAGCTTCGAGGCCCAGGAGGCCTTCGGCGGTTTCCTCTCGATCGTGGCCGTCGGGTTCGTGACCTGGATGGTCTTCTGGATGCGCCGGGCGGCCCGCTCGATGAAGACCGAGCTCCACGGGCGGATCGACGCCGCCCTCGCGATGGGCACCGGCGCGCTCCTGCTCACCGCGTTCGTCGCGGTCGGGCGCGAGGGGCTCGAGACGGCGCTGTTCCTCTGGGCCAACGCCCAGGCGACGGGCTCGAGCACGCAGCCGCTGCTCGGCGCGGTCCTCGGCCTGGGGTGCGCGGGCGTGCTCGGGTATCTGATCTACCGGCGGGCCGTGGCGATCGACCTCGCCAAGTTCTTCACGTGGACCGGCATCGCGCTGATCGTGGTCGCCGCGGGCGTGCTCAGCTACGCGGTGCACGACCTGCAGGAGGCAGGGATCATCACCTTCGGTGCCGCGACGGCGTGGGACTTCACGTCGTGGTACTCGGTGACGAGCTGGTACGGCTCGATCCTGAAGGGCGTGTTCAACTTCTCGCCCGAGCCGACCGTGGTCGACGTCGTCGTCTGGTGGGCGTACCTCATCCCGGTGATGGCGCTGTTCGTCCGCGGCCTTGGCCGTCCGACGGTGGACGCAGGTGCCGCACCGCCCAGTGTCGAGCGGGACCGTCGCGCGAGCGCGGTCATCGCGACGAAGTCCCCCACCTGACCGGTTCCGGTCCCCATTCCCGTTCCCGAAGGAGAGCTCTGATGCGCGCCGCCCTCGTCCTGCCGTTCGTCCTCGTCGCCACCCTGGTCGCCGGGTGCTCGTCGAACGACACGAAGGGCGCGATCGCGATCACCTCGACCGACGATGCGTGCCAGGTGGCGAAGTCGGCGATCCCTGCGGGGCCGTCGACGTTCGCGGTGAAGAACGCGGGCGGTGACGTCACCGAGGTCTACGTGTACGCCCACGGCGACGAGGTCAAGGGCGAGGTCGAGAACGTCGGTCCCGGGACGACCCGCAGCTTCAACGTCGACCTCACCGCAGGCCGGTACGAGATCGCGTGCAAGCCCGGGATGAAGGGCGACGGCATCCGTACGAAGATCACCGTGACGGGCGCGGGCGGCGCCGCGACCGCGGAGCCCTCCGAGACCGTGGACGTGAAGGCGATCGACTACGCGTACGAGGGGATCGACGGCGTGAAGCTCGCGAAGGGTGAGACGGTCGAGTTCGCGTTGAAGAACGACGCGCCGGCCGAGGAGCACGAGATGGAGGTCTTCGGCCCGGACGGGAAGGCGATCGGCGAGGTCGGACCGACCAAGCCGGGGCACACCGGTCGCGTCGTGCTGACCCTGTCCCGGGCCGGGACGTACAAGGTCCGCTGCGGGATCGACGATCACGCCGAGAAGGGCATGACGGGCTCGTTCACCGTCGGCTGACCGTCGAGGCCGCCGTGAGTGCGGGCTAGGCGGCCGCGACCCAGATGAGCCCGGCCAGGTCGGGCGCGACCACGTGCTCGCCCGATCCGGTGTGCACGGTCGGCCCCGCGGCGCCGGAGCCGACGAGATCGAGCTCCTGGCCCGGGACCAGCTCGGCGCCGGCGAGAAACGCCAGCGCGGCGTCGTCGAGCTCGAGCTTCTCGCTGATCCGCGCGACGCGGAAGTGGCCGGGTACTGCGTCCGCGAGGATCACGTGGTCGGCGCTGCTCGCCGGGTGGCGTGCGCCGGGGATCGGGTTGCCGTGCGGGCAGGTCGCGGGGTCGCCGAGGAGCTGCACCAGCTTCTCCTCGACCTCGGCCGAGATCGCGTGCTCCCAACGGTCGGCCTCTCGGTGCACCTTCTCCCACTCGAGGCCGATCACGTCGACGAGCAGCCGCTCGGCCAGACGGTGGCGACGGACGACGGATGTCGCGAGGGTGCGGCCCTTGTCGGTGAGACGCAGGCTGCGGTCGTCCATCAGCTCGGTGTAGCCACCGCCGACGAGCCGGTTCACCTGCTCGGATACCGCGGGGGCGGAGACGCCGAGCCGCTCCACGAGCCGGGCCCGGATGGGGACGATGCCCTCTTCCTCGAGCTCGAGGATGGTCTCGAGGTATTCCTCGGTCGCATCGTGCATCTCGGCCACGCCCGAACCCTAACCCTCGGTCCACGCTCCGGCCCCGCCCGAAACCGGCTCAGGGGCCGGGGACCAGCACCTCGTCGAACATCGGCTCGAGCGGGGTACCCACGTAGTGTCCGCGCAGCTCGTCGAAGTTCCGCACGGACGCGCGCAGATCGTCACTGGTGACCTTGTACGTCTCGCCGGTCACCACGGCCGGCGAGATGCCCACGAACTCGAAGACCCGTGCGAAGGTGTCCGCCGGCGCGGTCAGCAGCTCGGCGTAGTCGATCCGCAGCAGCGCGAGACCGAGGCCCTCGGCGTAGGCGGCGGTGGCAGCCTTGCGGGCCCGGCTGCGCTCGAGGCGGAGCGCGAAGTCCTCCGGGGTGACGGCGATCGGACCGAGGCCTGGGTCCGGCGAGCGTCGGTTCCAGCTCCCGGTGCTGTCCTTCAACGCGCGCGCCCGGATGATCGAGATCGCGTGCTTCACGTCGTTGCGCCGTTCGAGCAGCACGATCCGGGTGTCGAGGGCTCGGAGCACGTCGGCGGTCATGTCCGGGTCCAGGATGTCGCCGAGCTTCGTGGTCAGCCCGACGGCGCGATGGGTCCCGACCAGCGGACCCCGGAGGTACTGGCGGATCCATTGGGCCTGCCCGTCGCTGCCGAGGTGCTGGGATGCCGTGAGCGGCTCGGTCCGGAGCGAGATCGAGCGATGCTGTTGGAGCGCACTCGCGAGGAAGGTCCCGCCCGAGCGACCGGGGAACAGGATTGCGAACCGACGGAGGCCCACGCGGGATACCAGCATCCGGGGGTCGTCTCCTGATCGTTCGGGCCCGTTCGACGGGAGGCTCGCATGCCCCCGAGACCGGTGCAACCACCGTGCGGTGTCACCTCCGGGGCTCCGCCCCCGCGGGGTGGGCGTGCCCGGGCCCGCCCCCGAGACCAACTTGCACTCCGGCATCGCGAGTGCCAACATGGGCTAGCACTCCATTGACCCGAGTGCTAACGGATCAATCGGATCCGATCGACCCCGTCCTCGATCCCCCAGGGGGTACGCCGCAATGTCGAAGCAGATCGCCTACGCCGAGAACGCTCGCCGGTCGCTGGAAGCGGGCATGAACAAGCTCGCCGACGCCGTCCGGGTGACGCTCGGCCCGAAGGGCCGCAACGTCGTCCTCGAGAAGAAGTGGGGCGCGCCCACGATCACCAACGACGGCGTATCCATCGCCAAGGAGATCGACCTCGAGGATCCGTACGAGAAGATCGGCGCCGAGCTGGTCAAGGAAGTCGCGAAGAAGACCGACGACGTCGCCGGTGACGGCACGACGACGGCCACGGTGCTCGCCTGGGCGATGGTCCGTGAGGGCCTGCGCAACGTCGCGGCCGGCGCGAACCCGATGGTTCTGAAGAAGGGCATCGAGTCCGCGGTCGAGACCGCGGTCGACTCGATCCGCACGGTCTCCAAGAGCGTGAAGACCGACCCGGCGCAGATCGCGAACGTCGCGGCCATCTCGGCCGCCGACGTCGAGATCGGCAAGATGATCGCCGAGTCGCTCGAGAAGGTCGGCACCGACGGCGTCATCACCGTCGAGGAGAGCCAGACCTTCGGCATGGAGCTCGACCTCGTCGAGGGCATGCGCTTCGACAAGGGCTACATCTCCCCGTACTTCGTCACCGACCCCGAGCGCATGGAGGCCGTCCTCGACGACGCCTACGTGCTTCTCGTGAGCTCGAAGATCTCGGCCGTGAAGGACATGCTGCCGGTCCTCGAGAAGGTCATGCAGTCGGGTCGTCCGCTGGCGATCATCGCCGAGGACGTCGAGGGCGAGGCCCTGGCCACGCTCGTCGTGAACAAGATCCGCGGCACGTTCAAGTCCGTGGCGGTCAAGGCCCCCGGCTTCGGTGAGCGACGCAAGGAGATGCTCCAGGACATGGCGGTCCTCTGTGGCGGTCAGGTCATCTCCGAGGAGGTCGGCCTCAAGCTCGAGGGCATCGGCCTCGAGCTGCTCGGCAAGGCCCGCAAGGTCGTCGTCACCAAGGACGAGACCACCATCGTCGAGGGTTCGGGGTCGCGCTCGGACGTCGCCGGTCGGATCAACCAGATCCGCGCCGCGATCGACAGCACCGACTCGGACTACGACCGCGAGAAGCTCCAGGAGCGCCTCGCGAAGCTGTCCGGCGGCGTGGCGATCATCAAGGTCGGTGCGGCCACGGAGGTGGAGCTCAAGGAGAAGAAGCACCGCATCGAGGACGCGGTGCAGACCACCAAGGCCGCGGTCGAGGAGGGTGTGGTGCCCGGCGGTGGTGTCGCGCTGCTGCGGGCCCAGGCCAAGGTGCTCGACCTCGCGAAGACGCTCGAGGGTGACGAGGCGACCGGCGCCAAGCTGGTCGCTCGTGCGCTCGAGGAGCCGCTCAAGCAGATCGCGGTCAACGCCGGTCTCGAGGGTGGCGTCATCGTGGAGAAGGTCCGGAGTCTCAAGGGCTCCAACGGCCTCAACGCCGGCACCGGCGAGTACGAGGACCTGGTGAAGGCCGGCGTCATCGACGCCGCGAAGGTGACCCGCTCGGCGCTCCAGAACGCAGCCTCGATCGCGGCTCTGTTCCTCACCACCGAGGCTGTCGTCGCCGACAAGCCCGAGAAGGAAGCCGCTCCGGCCATGCCCGGTGGCGACATGGGCGGCATGGGGGGCATGGACTTCTAGTCCCTCGGCACCATCTGCACGCCGAACGGGCCGCCCTCCGGGGCGGCCCGTTCGCGTCCGGGATGGGTTCAAGCTCCCGGGCCGGCGGGTCGAAGATCCGCGGGTCTCCAGGGAGGGGTCACCATGCGTCGCTCGCTGATCGCCGGCGTCGTGCTCGTGCTGGCGCTCGGCGCCTGCGGCAGCACGGCCCGCACCGCCTCGAAGGCCGACAAGGTCTCCACGCTCGCGCTCGTGACCGGATCGCCCGACGCGGCCGCCGACGCGGGCTCGGCGCGGATGATCGGGAATTTGACGCTCACCGTCGACTCCCGGACGCGCACGGTGCCGATCGACGGCGTCGTCGACTTCCGCTCCGGCGGGAGCCGGCTCAAGATGGATCTCGCCACGCTCGGGCTTCCGGGTGGGGGTGAGATCGAGGCGAGGCTCGTCGACGGCGTGATGTACATGAAGCTCGGCGACCTCTTCGGCGGGGCCGGCGCCCCGTCACTGCTGCGCGACAAACAGTGGGTGAAGATGGATCTTTCCGAGCTCGGCGCCGATGCGACGGGGTCGGGCGACAGCCCGGCGAGCATGCTCGAGTCCCTCCGCGGCGCCGGCAACGTGGAGCGCGTCGGTCGGGAGGAGATCCGAGGCATCGCGACCACGCACTTCCGCGCGACGGTCGATGTCGCCAAGGCCCTTGCACAGATCGATGATCCGGAGTTGCGCCGGCAGGCCAAGAAGGGTCTCGACACGTTCGGCCGCGAGTTCCCGATCGACGCCTGGATCGACGACGACGGGCTCACCCGCCGGTTCTCGATCAAGCTCGAGGCCGGGAGCGCGTTCGTCTCCGAGTCGATCGAGTTCACCGACTACGGCGTCACCGTCGACATCGAGCGCGCCACCCGCGTCGGAGACGATGGACCTGGCCGAGCTGACCGCCATGGCCGGGAGCCTCGCCAACTGAGGCACGGGTTCGCCGCGCCGGTAGCGTGGTGACATGCCGTTGCCATCCGTGAGCCCGTCCGTCGGCTGGGGGGTCCTGCACCTCTACTACCGCATCGACCGTGACCGGGCGGAGGATCCCGGGGCGGCCAAGCCGATCCTCGACGCGATCGCCGGGCTCGAGGCCGACGACCACCAGGTGCTCGCGTTCGCGGTGCTCGGCCACAAGGCGGACTTCGGCGTCATGGCCCTCGGCCCGGATCTCACGCGGCTCCAGCGGTTCCAGCAGGAGATGCTCCACGGGCCGCTCGTGCCCGAGTACTCCTACGTGTCGCTCACCGAGCAGTCCGAGTACGCGCAGACCGAGGACGACGAGCGCGCCCGGCTCGCGTCCGAGATGGGCGTCACCGATCCGGACGAGGTCGAGCAGCGGCTCGCCGTGTGGCGTGAGCGCATCGAGCACTACCGCGAGCAGCGCATTCATCCGCGCCTGCCCGCGAAGGCGGCGATGTGCTTCTACCCGATGTCGAAGCGCCGTACCGGCCCCGACAACTGGTACTCGCTGGGCTTCGATGCCCGGAAGCGGCTCATGGGTGGGCACGCGCGCGTCGGGCGCACCTACGCGGGACGCGTGCTCCAGCTGATCACCGGCTCCACCGGGCTCGACGAGTGGGAGTGGGGCGTCACCCTCCTCGCCGACGACATCGTGGCGCTGAAGGAGATCGTGTACGAGATGCGCTTCGACGAGGTCTCGGCCCGGTACGCCGAGTTCGGTCCGTTCATCACGGGGCTCGTCGGACCGCCGACCGAGGTGCTCGATGCCGTGGGGGTGCGATCCGCATGAAGGTCCGACTGCACGTGTCCTTCCCCGAGGAGCTCGTCGACCGGCCGATGCTCTACGAGATGATGCAGGCCCACGCGGTGGTCCCGAACCTGCGGCGCGCCGCGGTCGAGGCGCACTCGGGCTGGGTCATCCTCGAGCTGTCGGGTGAGGACGACGCCGTCGCCGGAGCGATCGGCTACCTCGAGAGCGTCGGCTGCACCGTCAACCGTATGGAGGGCGACATCCTCGAGGGGTAGTCACGCGTCCGCGCACGCGTGACTCCCAGATCCTGGGACGTCGGCGCCCGAGTGGTACCCGGGTCGGGTGCCTGCCCGCCGTCACCCGACCGGCGCCCAGAGGGGGAACGTGAGGTACTCGACGCCGTCGATCACCGTGGTCCGGCCGGCGTCGCGCAGTGCCGGGAGGTGCGCGAGCGCGGCGCCGAAGCCGATCATGCGCTTGTAGTCGGCGACCGCGACGAGGAGCGGTCCGTCGGCGTCGCCGTCGCGGATGACCGCGTCCACCTCGAGCGCCGGGCGGCCCGGATCCGACGGGTCGGCGCAGTGGCAGTGGTACACGATGCGCTCGAACACCGACAACGCAACGATCCGCATGGGACCATCTTGACGTGACCGACGTCCCCGACGCCCCCGACGAGCTCCGCGCCGCGATGCAGAGCGCCGCGCGTGAGCTCGTCGACGGTGCCGAGCGCCTGATCCCGGGCTGGGCGGTGACCGGGGTCGAGCGGATCCTCGTGGCCTGGGGCCGGCTGAATCCCGACGAGCTCCGCGTCGCCCGCGAGCGTGCGGTCACCGCCGGTGCCGACGCGGCCCGGCGGGTGGCAGAGGAGCTCCGCGCCCTCTTCGACCGCGACGTCACCGAGCAGGCCGCCACACCGCTCCAGGTCGTGCGCAGCGCGATCCGAGAGCCCACTGCGGTGCTGGTGTCCCTCGGGATCCCACCCGTCGCCCGCGACCCTTTCGACGAGCGGGCCCATCCCGAGGACCGGTACGACCTCGTGCCCCGGTCGCTGGCCGATCTGGGCGACGCGGACCTCGGCGCGCAGCTCCTCGTGTGGGGCATGGCCAAGGCGAAGTTGCTCCGGAGGGGGTCTGAGCAGCCCGGATAGGTCGTCAGGCCCTCAAGGCGGCCCGTCCCGGCGCCGAGACCAACCACGTGAAGGGGACATCTCCAGATTCTCGCGACGCGCCGTCGTCGGCTTCGGTCGCGCCGGGCTCGGTCGATCCCCTCGACATCGTCACCGATCTGGATACACGGGCCGACTCCGAGGGCCTCGGGCTCTTCAAGGGCACGCCCCACGAGGGCATCCTCCGCACCAACGAGCAGTTCCTCGCCGTCACCGGTCTCAGCGCGTCGACCGCCCGCGGCTGGGATTGGATGGCGGCCGTCCACGCCGACGACCGTGACCGCTTGCGCCGCTCGATCGACGCCGCGTGCACGTCCGGGGCGCGGTCGGCCTTCCCGGTGCGGATGCAGGTGCGTCTCGGGGTCATCGAGTCCCTGCGGGTCGTGATCGGCGCGACGCCCGTCCCTGGTGGGAGCTCCGTCTTCGTCGGGCTCGTGCAGCCCTTGGCTCGCCCGGCCGGCGCGACGAGGACCAGCGATGCGGCGGCCGCCGAGCGCGCGTCCGACGCGTCGGCGGCGACCGATCGGTCGACCGGGTCGCGCCCGGCTGACGCATCCGACCCGTACCGCGTGCTCGTCGACGCGGTCCCGCAACCGATCGCGTACGCCGCGCCCGACGGCACAGTGGAGTTCGCCAACCCGGCCTGGGTGGCGCGGACCGGCGTCGACGTCGACGGCGACCTGCGCGCCGCGCTCGGCATCGATGCGCCTGACGGCGTCGCGCCGCTCCGGCTCGCGATGGACGCCGCCATGCCCTGGTCCGGCCGCTGCCCGATCGGCGGTTGGGACACGGAGGTCGCGCTCACGCCCGTCGCCGCCGACCTGGGCGGTGGGTTCGTGGTCACGCTCGCCGAGCCGACGACCGTCGAGGTCGTGACCGCGGCCGCCCCCGCGCCCGCGCCCAGACCCGCCGACGGTCGCGATCCTCTTGCCGCCCAGATCGCGCTCTGCGAACGACTTGTCGTCGCGGCCCCCGACTATGCCGCGGTGCTCGCGCCCGACGGCGGGGTGCTGAGCCTGAACCACGCGGCCCGCCACCTGCTCGGCATCGACGATGACGCCGACCTCACCGGGCTCTCCGCCTATGACCTCGCGCGCTTCGCGGACGCGAGTGAGGGTGTCGTCGACACGATCGCGACCGCGCCACTGCTCGAGCACGGTTACCTCCTCACCGAGGGCACGCTGGCCGTCGGTCCCGAGGAAGGTCGCCCGGTCGGGCTGCTGCTGTTCGCGCTCCGCGACATCGACGGTGGCCTCGGAGCGGTGCTGTGCATCGCACGCGACGACACGGCGATGCACGAGGCCCGGGAACGCATCGCCCAGAGCGAACAGTGGTACCGCGCGCTGGTGCAGCACTCCGCCGACATGGTGGCGGTGGTCTCGGAGGATCTGCGCGCGACGTTCGTCAGCCCGGCGTGTCACGACGTGCTCGGCTACGAGGCGGGCGAGCTCATCGGCGACAGCTCGTGGCACGTGATCGAGGGCGCAGATGCCGAGCAGCTGGCCGCGGCCGTCGAGGATGCCCGCCGCGACGGGTCGGCCGCCGTCGAGTACGAGGTGCGCCGGCGCGACGATGCCATCCGCACGCTCGAGACGCACATCGAGAACCTCCTCGACGACCCCGTGATCCGCGGCTTCGTCTTCATTTCCCGGGACGTCACCGAAGCCCGGCTGGCGAGCATCGAGCTCGAACGGCGGTCGGAGGTCGACCGGTTCGTGGCCGCGCTGTCGCGGTCGCTGGTCGCGGCGACGCCCGAGACGCTCGACGCCCGCGTGATCGAGAGCCTCGGCGCCCTCGTGACCCGTTTCGCGGCGCGGGGTGGCGCGCTCTTCCTCCGCACCCTCGACGAGCCCCGGTTCTCCACCGTGGGTGCCGAGGTCTCGGTGGCGGACCTCGAGCTGCCCGACGGTGGCCCGTTCGTCGCCTTCGACCCGGTCGGAGCCGAGCGGGCCGGCTGGGTCCTCGGCGGGTCCGACCGACCGCGGGGCGTCCTCGTCCTCGAGTGGCCGCCCGACAGCGACGTCTCCGCCGACGAGCTCGAGCCGCTCGAGGTCGTCGTCGCCGCGCTCGTCGTCGCCATCGAGCGGCTCGATGCCGAGCACGCCGTTCGGGCGAGCGAGATCCGTTTCCGGACTCTCGCCGAGCACGCGACCGATCTGGTGGTCGTCGTCGGTCCCGACCTCCAGCTGCGCTACCTGAGCGAGAACGCCGCGCGCTTCCTCGGGATGGGCGAAGCCGATCGCTTCGATCCGGACGACTCGGTCGTCCACCCCGACGACCGTGACGTGGTCGTCGCGACCATGGAAGAGGTGCTCGCCGGTGGCCACGCGTCGGCGTCTCGCGAGTTCATCGCGCGCTTCCGCAGGGTGGACGGCGTCTATCGGTCCATGGAGATCGTGGTGACCAACCTGCTCGACGTCCCCGACATCGGCGGCGTCGTCCTCAACGCGCACGACGTGACCGACCGGCTCGAGGTGGAGGACGCCCTCCGCGAGAGCGAGCGCCGATTCCGGGGCCTGGTCCAGAACCTCGCCGAGAGCGTCACCGTGCTCGCGGCCGACGGCAGCGTGAAGTACTCGAGCGATTCCGCGGCCCGCATGATGGGTTTCGACCAGGGATACGGAGACGGAAGGTTCGGCCTCGACTTCGTGGTCGAGGAGGACCGCGACGGCATTGCCGAAACCGTCGCCCGGGCCTTCTCCGAGCCCGGCATCCAGGGTCCGATCACGCTGCGGGTGCGCGGCGCCGACGACCACATCAGAGTCATCGAGGCGCTCGGCCACAACCGGCTCGACGATCCCGACGTCGAGGGCGTCGTGGTCACCGCCCGCGACATCACCGAGCGGGTGGAGGCCGAGGAGGCGGCGCAGCGCAGCGACTCGCGCCTGTCCGCGCTCGTCCAGAACCTGTCGGACGTCATCACCATCGTCGAGCCGGACGGCTCGATCGTCTACACGAGCCCGACCGCGTCGCGGTTGTTCGGCTTCGAGGACGACGACGTGAGCCACACCGATCCGACGGCGCGGATCCATCCCGACGACCGCGAGCGCGCGACCCGCGAGATGGGTGAACGCCTCGAGCACGGTGACCGCGGTCCGGTCCGATTCCGCCTGCGGGCGGCGGACGGCTCGTGGCGATCGGTGGAGACGATCATGAGCGACATGACCGCCGATCCCGCGGTCGGCGGCCTGGTGGTGACCACGCGTGACGTGTCGGACCGCACCCGAGCCGAGGCGCTCGTCGCCGATCAGGCGGAGATCCTGAAGCTCATCGCACGCGGGGCTCCGTTGACCGAGACCGTGATGGCGATCTGCGGCGTGCTCGAACGTCACGCCGACGCCGCGGCCTTCGGCATGCTGCTGATGGACGCCGCCGACGAGCGGCTCCACCTGGTCGCGAGTCCGCAGGTTCCCGCGGAGCTCATCGACTGCTGCGGCGATCTCTCCGTCGCCGAGGCGGAGGCGCTGTTCGGCGGCCCGCTCGACGAGATCGGTGAGCTGCTCGACCTGCGGCACAGCCCGATGCCGGTCCTGCTGCACGCCGTCGGCGACACCGGCGTCGGCGGACTCCGCCCGACGCCGATCTTCGAAACCGGTACCGGCCGGGTCATCGGTGTGATCGTCGCGTTCGTCGCCGAGCCCGAGCCCACCCGCGACACGGACGACGCCGTCGTCGAGATGTTCGCGCGGACGGCCGCGATCGCGATCGAGCGTCGCGCGGCCGAGGATCTCCTCGCACACCGCGCCAACCACGACTCGCTGACCGGCCTGCCCAACCGCGTCCTGTTCCTCGAGTTCCTCTCCCTCTCCCTCGCACGTGCAAAGCGCGACGAGAGCACGCTCGCGGTGCTCTTTCTCGACCTCGACCGCTTCAAGCACATCAACGACGGTCTCGGTCACGACGCGGGCGACGATCTCCTCGTCCAGCTCGCGGCGCGCCTGCGTGACGCGATGCGGCCGAGTGACGTGGTGGCGCGCTTCGGCGGCGACGAGTTCACGGTGCTCTGCGACGGCTTGGACCCGACCGACGCCGCCGAACAGGTCCGCGAGGTCGCGGCCAGGTTGCTGGAGATCATCGAGGCGCCGCTGAGCGTCGACGGTGAGGACCGCAGGCTCTCGGCAAGCCTCGGGATCGCGATCGCGACTCCGACGAGCAGGGCCGACGCGTTGCTGCGCGACGCCGACGCCGCGATGTACGAGGCGAAGCAGAACGGCAAGGCCCGCTTCGAGGTGTTCGACGACGAGATGCGCTTCTCGATGTCGCGCCGGCTCGACCTGGAGAACCGTCTCGAACGCGCGATCGAGCAGGACGAGTTCCGTCTCTTCATCCAGCCCATCGTCGAGCTCTCGACCGGGCGCTGCGTCGGTGGCGAAGCGCTCCTGCGCTGGCAGGATCCCGAGCTCGGGCTCGTCAGTCCCGACGCGTTCATCGGGCTGGCCGAGGAGACCGGCCTGATCATCCCGGTCGGGGAGTGGGCGCTCGCGGAGGCGTGTCGCACGGTGGCGCGCTGGGAGCAGGTCGGACTGCTCGGCGCCGACTTCACGATGTCGGTCAACCTCTCGGCCCGTCAGGTCGCACAGGCCGACCTGGCCGAGAAGGTGCGCGCGGTGATCGAGCGCAGTCGCCCGACGGCGTCGCGCATGTGTCTGGAGATCACCGAGACGGTGCTGATGGAGGACTCGTCCGTCGAGATCATGCGTTCCCTGCGCGACCTCGGACTGACGCTCTCGATCGACGACTTCGGCACCGGCTACTCGTCGCTCGGCTACCTCAAGCGGTTCCCGGTGGATTCGGTCAAGGTCGACCGCTCCTTCGTCGACGGCCTCGGCACCGACGGCGAGGACTCGGCGATCGTGGCCGCCGTCGTCAGCCTCGGCCACGCTCTCGGGCTCACGGTCGTGGCCGAGGGCGTCGAGACCAGCGGACAGTTGCGGGCGCTCGTGGAGCTCGGCTGCGACCGCGCCCAGGGATACTGGTTCTCGGGTCCTCGGAGCGCCTCGGAGTTCGCCGGTCTGCTCAACCAGCAGCCGTGGGTCGCGAGCCGCACCGACTGGGCGATCTGACCGTCACCGCCCCACCGTCTCCCCGGGACCGGACCCGCCCCGCCGCTTCCGTATAGCTTCCTCCGCTCAGGCTCACGTCACGGACATACGGGGGAATGACGGTGAAGTTCAACGCGGGTGACACCGCATGGGTCCTGGCGGCGGCGGCCCTGGTCATGTTCATGACCCCGGGGCTCGCCCTGTTCTACGGCGGCATGGTGCGTTCGAAGAACGTGCTCGGCATGCTCATGCAGAACTTCTTCTCGCTCGGTCTCGTCAGCGTCCTGTGGGCCCTCGTCGGCTACTCGCTGGCGTTCGGCGGCACCGGCGGGTGGCTCGGCAACCTCGACTTCCTCGGGATGAAGGACGCCGCGCTGGTCGCGCCGCCCGGTCTCGGGGGACTGACCGTTCCGCCGCTCGCGTTCAGCGGCTACCAGATGATGTTCGCCGTGATCACCCCGGCGCTGATCACGGGCGCGATCGCCGACCGCATGCGGTTCTCGGCATGGGTCTGGTTCCTCGGCCTCTGGGTCGTTCTCGTCTATTCGCCGGTCGCCCACTGGGTGTTCGCGCCGAGCGGATGGTTGCTCGAGCGCGGCGCGCTCGACTTCGCGGGCGGGACCGTCGTGCACATCAACGCGGGGATCGCGGCGCTCGCCGTCGTGCTCGTGCTCGGCAAACGCCGCGGTTGGCCGAAGCACCCGATGCCGCCGCACTCGCTGCCGCTCACGCTGATCGGCACCGGGATCCTCTGGTTCGGCTGGTTCGGGTTCAACGCCGGCTCCGCTCTGGGTGCGAACGGGCTCGCCGCGCAGGCCTTCATGAACACGCACCTGGCTGCGGCCGCGGCCATGATCGGGTGGCTCGTGGTCGAGAAGGCCCGGACGGGTCACGCGACCACGCTCGGCGCCGCGTCCGGTGCGGTGGCGGGACTCGTGGCGATCACACCGTGCGCCGGGTTCGTGGGTGGGCTCGCACCGCTTGCGATCGGGTTCGCCACCGGCGCGGTCTGCTTTCTCGCGGTGAGCATGAAGTTCCGGTTCGGCTACGACGACTCGCTCGACGTCATCGGCGTGCACCTCGTCGGGGGCGTCCTCGGGTCGTTGCTCCTCGGGCTGTTCGCCGACGTGTCGGTGAATGCGGCCGGGCGCGACGGCGTGCTCCAGGGTGGTGGCTGGGGGCTGATGGGCGAGCAGCTGCTCGCCGTCGGTGCGACGCTCGTGTACTCGTTCGTCGTCACGTACGCGATCTGTAGGGTCCTGAAGGCCGTGCTGCCCGGCGGGCTGCGGGTGCCGGAGGAGGACGAGGAGACCGGCCTCGACCTCACCCAGCACTCCGAGGTCGCCTACGCCCTCGACCGGGTCTGATCCCCGCAGCGAACGGAGAGACATGAAGCTCGTGACCGGCATCATCAAGCCCTTCCGGCTCGACGACGTGAAGGAGGCGCTGAAGGCGCACGGCGTCCAGGGTCTGACCGTCTCCGAGGTCCAGGGCTTCGGCCGCCAGCGCGGGCACACCGAGGTGTACCGGGGCGCGGAGTACGAGGTGGACTTCGTCCCCAAGGTCCGGGTCGAGGTCCTGGTGGACGATTCGGAGGCCGCGGCCGTCGCCCAGACCATCGTCGACTCGGCGCGCACCGGGAAGATCGGCGACGGCAAGGTCTGGATCACCACGGTGGAGAGTGTGATCCGCGTCCGGACGGGCGAGGCGGGGCCGGACGCCTTGTGACCGCAGCGGGCGGCGCGGGCCCGGTGCGCGCCGCACGTGATCGCCTCGTTGCCGACGAGACGCTGCGAGGCCGGTACTTCGGACGCAAGCTCAGCGCCGTGCTCGACGAGGTGATGGCAGCCGTGCTCGACCGCTTCGCCGACACGCCGATCGCGCTCGTCGCCCTCGGCTCGTACGCGCGCCGGGAGCTGTGTCCCGGCTCCGACGTCGACGCGCTGCTCCTCCACGACGACGGCACCGACGCGGGTGAGATCGCCGACGCGCTCTGGTACCCGCTCTGGGATGCCGGATTCGTGCTCGGCCACGCGACCCGCACGGTCGGGGAGTCACGAGCGCTCGCGGCGACCGATCTCGACACGCTGACCGGGCTGATGACCGCTCGGGTGGTCGGCGGTGCGCTCGCCGGAGCCGCCGAGGAGCTGATCACCGACGCGCGGCGACTGCCGCGCAAGCGCCGTGCCGGCGTGCTCGATGCCCTGGCCGACGCCGCGACCCTGCGACGGCTGCGGCCCGGGCTCGTCGCCGAGATGCTCGAGCCCAACCTGAAGGACGGCGCCGGTGGCCTGCGGGATCTGCAGGCGCTCGCGTGGGCCGGATGGGTGATCGGCGACCGCGACGGCACCGGCGGGCTCGCCGCGCTCGTCGCGGCGGGGGTGCTCCACCGCGACGACGTCGCCATGCTCGATGCCGCGAACGACGTGCTGCTCGACGTGCGGGTCGCGCTCCACCGCGCCACCACGGGGCGCTCGGACGTGCTCGCGCTGCAGGACCAGGACGCGGTGGCTGCGCTGCTGGGGTTCGCGGACGCCGACGTGATGATCCGGGACCTCGCCGCGGCCGCGCGGAAGGTGGCGTGGGTGTCGGACGACGCGTGGTCGCGGCTCCGCGCACCGGCGGGCCGCCGGGTTCGCCGCGCCGCCCGGGTAGCAGAGCTCGCGCCGGGCATCGTCGAGCGGGACCACCGCCTGCACCTGACCGCGACCGACATCGACGGCGCGCTGCTCGTGCGCGTCGCCCGCGTCGCCGCGGAGCAGGGACTCTCGCTGGACCGGAGCGCCCTCGCCCAGCTCCGCGTGGTGGAGGAGGTCGACTGGGACGAGTCCACCCGCCGGGACTTCGTCGCGACCCTGCGAGCCGGACGTGCCGTCGTCGAGGTCTTCGAGGCCCTGGACCACGAGAACCTGGTACGCGTGCTGCTGCCCGAGTGGGAGCACGTCCGCTTCCGCCCTCAGCGAAACGCCTACCACCGGTTCACCGTCGACCGTCATCTGCTCGAGACGGTCGCGGAGGCGGCCGGCCTGCTCGACCGCCCCGACGCGCCGGAGGCCCGCGGCGCGGCCGAGCTCGAGCGACCCGCGGTGCTGCTGCTCGGCGCGTTGCTGCACGACATCGCCAAGGGCCGGCCGGGAGACCATGCGGTCGTCGGTGCGCGCGTCGCCGAAGACGTCGGTGCGAGGCTGGGGTTGCCCGGGCCGGCGGTGGCGGATCTCGCCTGGCTCGTCCGCGAGCACCTGCTCATGGCCGACACGGCCACCCGTCGCGACCTGGCCGACCCCGTGGCCATCGAGCGGTTCGTGGCGCACGACGTCACTGCCGAGCGGCTGCGCCTGCTCACCCTCCTCACGGTGGCCGATTCCCGCGCCACCGGACCGGCGGCCTGGGGTCCCGGCAAGGCCGCGCTGGTACGCGAGCTCGCCGACCGGGCCGGTGCGGCGGTCGCGGGACGCCCGGTCCGGCCCGACGTGGTCGAGGCCGCGCTGCCGGACGCGTCGCTCGCGGGCCCGGGCGTGGTCGTGCAATGGCAGCGCCTCGACGACGGCCGCTGGCGGGCGGGCGTGGGCGCGCCGGACCGGCCCGGCCTCCTGGCGGACGTCGCCGGTGCGCTGAGTCTCGAGGGGTTCGACATCGCGTCGGCGGAGGGCCACTCGATGCGAGGAGCCCGTGCCGCGGAGATCTTCGTGGGCGTCGACACCTTCGACCGGCTCGCGACCGACGACGGGCGGGCCCACGCGGCGCGCACGATCGAGGGTGTGCTGGCGGGATCGGTGTCGGTGTACGAGGGCATCGCGGCCCGTCGGGCGGCGTACGCGGCTGGAAGCCGTATGCCGACCTCGGCGGAGCGCGTGACCATCGTCCAGGACGCGTCGGAGGAGGCGACCGTCGTCGAGGTGTTCGCCCCGGACGAGATCGGGCTGCTGGCGGTGGTGGCGCGGGTCTTCGCCGATCTGGGGTTGGACGTGACGCTCGCCAAGGTCTCCACCACCGGCGAGCTCGCGGTCGACGTCTTCTACGTCCAGGAGCACGCCGCCAAGGTGACCGACCCCTTGCGGCTGGCCTCGCTCGAGCGGCGGCTGCTCGCGGCGCTGTCGCGCGGATAGGTTCCGCGCGATGGACGACGCGATCGCTGCCTCCGATGTTCTCCGCTGGGCCGAGACGCTCTCGGCGATCGCCCGTACGGGTCTGGGGTTCACCCAGAGCCTGTACGAGCAGGAGCGGTTCGAGGAGGTGCTCAAGGTCGCGGCCGACATCCGCGCCGCCGCCATCGACGAGGCCGAGGCCGAGGCGCTGTACGAGGAGTGGCTCGAGACCGTCGGTCAGGGGGTGGCCGGATACGTGACCCCGAAGGTCGCCGTCGCCGCGATCGTGGCGAACGAACGCGGCGAGATCCTCCTGACCCAGCGGTCCGACAGCGGCATCTGGCTGTACCCGGTGGGCTGGGCGGATGTCGGCTACTCACCGGCGGAGATCGCGGTGAAGGAGGTCTACGAGGAGACGGGGATCGAGGCCGAGCCGGTGTCGCTCATCACCGTGCTCGACGGTCTGCGCCTCGGCTTCGCCCGTATTCCCATGTACTCGCTCGTGTTCCACTGCCGGATGCTCGGCGGCGAGCTGAAGGGGCATCCGTTGGAGACGCGTGCGGTGGGTTTCTTCGCTCGCGACGCACTGCCGCAGCCGTTGGCCGGGTTCCATCGCTGGGGTGAGCTCGCCTTCCGGGCGATCGACGGCGAGGAGTTCCCCGCCGACTTCGATCCGCCGCGGACACCGCCGTGGCGCGAGGGGTGATCGCCGCGGCTGCTCAACCGACGAGCTGGCGACGGAGCAGCTCGACGATCGACACCGATCCCTCGGTGCGCTCCCACTCGTCGCCGACCGCCTGGTGGTCGACGAGGCCGCTGGCGTCGGGTGCGATGGGCACCAGCTCCTCGGCGCGGTCGTACCACGGTCGCCGGCTCGAGCTCGTCGCCGTAGGCCGGGAAGCACTCGAGCCCTTCCCAGAGGTCGGTCAGAGCCACCGTGGTCGGCCCGAGTGCGAGCCCACCCGGGTCCGCGCCGTTGCTCAACGCGGTGACCGTGAGCTCCCACACGTCGTAGGGCGACACGTCGGCCGGCGGTCGGTACCCGGCGGGTGGATGCAGACGCCATTCCACGACCGGCTCGCCGGTGAACCACGTCTGTGATCCGTTGACGTAGCTGTCCACGGGTGGTCCGAGGTGCGCGTCGAGCGCCAGGACCAGCTCCGGGGAGATCGACCAGAGTGCCGCCGCGGTCTGCACCCGGCGAACCTACCGCCCCGCGCCCGCCCACTACGGTGCCCGCACGTGATGCGTCCTTCCCGACCGCGCCGGTGCGCGGCCGTCCTGCTCGGAGCTCTGCTCGGTGTGCTCGTGGCGTGCAGCGGGAGCGGTGCGCTCTCGGTCACCGAGTACCGGAGCCAGGTGCGGGCGATCTGCCGCGACACGGCCCGTCGGACCGGAACGCTGCACGCGCCCGCCGCGACCGACCCCGCCGTGCTCGTGCGCTTCGGCCGCCGGACCGTCGCGATCCAACGGGACGCGCTGCAGACCATTCGCCGCGCTGGACCCGCCGGACAGCACTCGGGCGCGCGTGGACCAGTGGCTCGGGCTCGTGGCCAGGACGATCGCCGCGGCCGACACATCGCTGCGCGCCCAGGAGCGCGGCGACCTCGCGGCGGCGACCAACGCCAACACCGAGGGGGCGGCCACCGCCGTCCGGGCCGATGCGATCGCCCGGGAGCTCGGCGTGGCCACCTGCATCACCACCACCGCAGCCGGATGAGAATGCGTCCGAACCCGGTACCATCCGGCGAGTGACGGCCTACGACCGGCTGAGCTCGCTCGACGCCTCGTTCCTGCATCTGGAGTCCATCTCCACGCCGATGCACGTCGGTTCGCTGGCGATCTTCGAAGGCGCGCCGTTCTTCGACGTGTCGGGTCGGTTCCGCCTCGCCGAGGTGCGCGCGCTCGTCGGCTCCCGGCTCCACCTGATCCCAAGGTTCCGGCGCCGGCTCATGACCGTGCCGATGGATCAGGGCCGGCCCGTCTGGGTCGACGATCCGCACTTCGACCTCTCGTACCACGTCCGGCTGACCGCGTTGCCCGCACCGGGGTCGTGGGCGCAGCTGCTGACGCTGACCAGTCGGATCGAGGCCCAGCTGCTCGACCGGTCGCGCCCGCTCTGGGAGCTGTGGTTCGTCGAAGGGCTCGCGGCGGGCCGGGTGGCGCTCGTGCAGAAGACGCACCATGCGCTGGTCGACGGCGTGTCGGGCGTCGACGTCGCGACAGTGCTCTTCGACTTCTCGCCCGAGCCCACGCTCCTCGATGCCGAGCCGTGGACGCCCGAGCTGGCGCCCAGCTCGGCCAAGTTGCTGGGCGACACGCTGGTCGAGCGCTCGATCGAGCCGGCCGAGCTGGCCCGCACCGTGCGCGGCGTGACGCGGAGCCCCCAACGCTTCGCGGCCCGGGCCGAGCAGGTCACGCGCGCGCTGCGCAGCTTGGTGGCGGGCGGACCGATCGCGCCGAGGACATCGCTCAACCGGGACGTCGGACGTGCCCGCCGGTTCCGCGGCGTGCGCGTGTCCCTGGACGACGTCAAGGCCGTGCGCCGGTCCGTGGGCGGCACCGTGAACGACGTCGTGCTCACCGGCATCGCGGAGGCGCTGCGGCGACGACTGATCGCGCGCGGCGAGACGCTCCCGGATCACCTCCGGGTGCTGTGCCCGGTCTCGGTCCGGGACGAGGAAGAACACCTCCACCTCGGCAACCGGGTCTCGGCGATGTTCGTGGACCTCCCGATGGCCGATCCGGACCCGATCGCGCGGCTCCGGGCGGTCGCGGCGACGACGGCCGACCTCAAGGAGCGGGAGCAGGCGGTCGGTGCCGCGTTCCTCCTCGACCTCACGCACTACGCGGCGCCGACCCTGCTGGGGCTCGCGGCGCGGCTCGTGCACCGCCAGCCGTTCGTGAACCTCGTCGTCACCAACGTGCCGGGCCCGCAGGTCCCGCTGTACTGCATGGGGGCCCGGGTCGAGGAGGCGTACCCGATCGTCCCGCTGTCGCAGAACCTCAGCCTCGGTGTCGCGATCCTCTCGTACTGCGGGTCGCTGCACATCGGGCTGTACGCGGACGCGGACTCGTGGCCCGATCTCGACGATCTTGTCGCCGACGTCGAGACGGCCTTCGCCGATCTGCGCCAAGCTGGCATCCGTCACGACATCGACCAGGGGGCGGCCGGATGAGCGAGCTGTGGAAGCGGGACGCGTGGGAGCTGGCCGACGGCGTCCGCCGCGGTGAGGTCACGGCGGGTGCGCTCGTCGAGGAGTCGCTCGCGCGCGTCGCCGCGCGCGACGACCTGAACGCCGTGTGCTTCCTGGACGCCGACGGGGCCCGTGCGCGCGCCGACGAGATCGACACCGCGGTCGCACGCGGCGAGGACCCCGGTCCGTTCGCGGGCGTCCCGGTGGGGGTGAAGGAGCTCGCGCGGGCGAAGGGGTTCCCGGACACCCACGCCTCGGTCGTGTTCCGCGACGACGTCGCCGCCGAGGATTGTCCCGAGGTCGCGGGGTTGCGCGGCGCGGGTGCGGTGATCGCGGGGCTCACCACCGCCCCCGAGTTCGGCATCCCGAGCTACACCGCGACCCCGCTCCACGGGATCACCCGCAACCCCTGGAACCTCGACCGGACCCCGGGTGGATCGTCCGGGGGCTCCGCCGCGGCGGTGGCCGCCGGCCTGTTCCCTGCGTGCACCGGCAGCGACGGCGGGGGATCGATCCGCATCCCGTCGTCGTACTCGGGACTTCCCGGGATGAAGCCGACCTTCGGCCGCATCGGTCACGGTGGCTTGTCCGACCCGTTCGACACCGGCCTCACGTCCGTCAGCGGACCGATGGTGCGATCGGTGCGGGACGCCGCGCGGTATCTCGACGTCACGAGCGGACCGACCCTCGCCGACCCGACGTCCCTGCCGAAGCCGGATCCGTACGAGCCGATCGTCGCCGACGTGGACCGAGCGCGCGAGCTGCTCCGCGGCCGCCGGGTCGCCTGGACCTCCACCCTCGGGTACGCCGACACCGATCACGACGTCGCCGCCGTGACGCGCGCCGCGGCCGAGGCGCTCGTCGACGCGGCGGACCTCGAGCTGATCGACGTGCCGATGGAGTTCCCGAGGCCCGGACGCGCGTGGGGACTGCTCGGCGCCGGCAACATGGCCGCCTGGTACTACGACCGGTGCGTCGAGGCGCTCGACGACCTCGACATGCTGGGCCGTGTCTCGATCGAGGGGCTCCCCAACCTGCGGGCCCGGCACCTCGGCGCGTCGGTGCGGCGGCGCCAGGAGATCCTGGACGCGAGCGCCCGCGTCTTCGAACAGGTCGACCTGCTGCTGCTGCCCACCACGCCCACCACCGCGTACCAGGCTGAGGGGACCTTGACCGGCGAGGTGAACGGTCGCGAGGTGGACCTGCTGTACCTGTCGGCTCCGTTCACCGCGCCGTTCAACATGACGGGCCAGCCGGGCATCTCGATCCCGGCGGGGACGGTGGGCGGAATGCCGTGCGGATTGCAGGTGGTCGCGCGCCGGCTCGACGATCATCTCTGCCTGGCCGCGGGCGCGGTCCTCGAAGCCGTGCGGCCCTGGCCGAAGTTCGCGCCGGGCGCCTGAGCGGTTCCGCCCCCCCCGCCGGGATCGACCGGCCCGGGGGAGCGGTACGCTCCGGCCGTGACCGACGTGTCGAGTCGTCCGGGCGACCCACGGGCGTCCAGGCCCCCCAAGCAGGAGCAGGAGCAGGCCTCCGAGGAGATCACCGAGGTCGCCCCGGGCGTGCTGCGCATGCAGCTGCCGATCTGGATGCCGGGCCTCGGCCACGTGAACATGTACGGCCTGATGGACGATCGCGGGCTGGCGGTGATCGACCCCGGCCTCCCCGGTCCGTCGAGCTGGAAAGCGCTGAAGTCCCGGCTCGCGTCAGCGGGGTACCGGGTGAAGGACATCCACACCGTCCTCGTCACCCACTCGCACCCGGATCACTTCGGCGCCGCCGGGCGCATCAAGAAGGAGGCCGGTGCGGCACTGATCGCGCACAAGGCCTTCACCACCTGGTCGCTCCAGCGGCGCGGCGCGACGCTCACCAGGGCCGACGCCGAGCGTCTCGAGCAGGAGGCGATC
Source organism: uncultured Acidimicrobiia bacterium (assembly GCA_963801105.1). Lineage (GTDB taxonomy): Bacteria > Actinomycetota > Acidimicrobiia > IMCC26256 > JAENVU01 > JAENVU01. The sequence goes on along the minus strand of CAWDDH010000003.1, from coordinate 638,067 downwards.
GACGAGGCGGCCACTTACTCCGGCCCTTCGCTCGACGAGCTCCCGGCGCTGCGCGACGACGACCACGCGGCGCTCGAGCACATCACGACCGAGACTCAGCGCATGTCGGTGCCGTGGGGTGGGACCACACCATGGGGCGGGAGCACCCACCCGCAGCCGCCGCTGTCGCGCCGGTTCATGATCCGCGCGATGCGGCTCCTCTTCGCGCCGCCGGATCCGACGCGTCGCGTCCGGCACGGCTCGCCGATCCGCCTCGCCGGCCGCGACTGGCTCGCCATCCACACCCCTGGCCACACCCTGGATCACCTCTGCCTGTTCGACCCCGAGCACGGCGTGCTGCTCTCGGGCGATCACGTGCTGCCCACGATCACCCCCCACATCGCCGGCTCCGGTCAGGGTGACGCGCTCGAGCTCGTACCTCGCGACGCTCGACCTGGTGGCCGGACTCGACGACGTGCGGCTCGGCCTTCCCGCCCACGGTCACCCCTTCGACGACGTCCCCGGTCGCGTGTCCGCGATCAAGGAGCACCATTTCGAGCGGATGGAGAAGCTGCGCGCCGCGTCGCTCTCGCTCGGCCCGGCGAACGTCGTCGCGCTCTCGCACGAGCTGTTCCCCGAGAAGCACTGGGGCGTCATGGCCGAGAGCGAGACCTTCGCCCACCTCGAGCACCTCCGGCAGTCGGGGGACGCGGAGCGCTGGGACGAGGACGGTGCGTTCGTCTACCGCGTGGCGGCTGTGTCGGCCTGACCGCCCCGGCGCATCCGGTGGGCCCCGGCGCTACGGTGCGACGCATGACCGACGAGCTCACGACGGAGGCGACGGGCCTCCTCCAGGAACTCATCCGCAACGCCTGCGTCAACGACGGTACCGCCGCGTCGGGTCAGGAGGTCCGCAGCGCCGACCTCCTCGCCGACTACCTCGGTCCCAGCGGCTTCGACCTCGAGACGTACGAGCCCCAGCCCGGTCGCACGAGCGTGCTCGGCCGCATCGAGGGCTCCGATCCCGACGCGCCGACGCTCATGTTGATGGGCCACACCGACGTCGTCCCGGTGAGCCCGGAGGGCTGGAGTCGCGACCCCTTCGGGGGCGAACTCGACGACGGCATGATCTGGGGCCGCGGCGCGGTCGACATGCTCAACCTCACCTCCACGATGGCCGTCGCGTTCCGCCATCTCGCCCGGTCGGGCTTCACGCCCCGCGGCACGCTGCTCTTCCTCGGCGTCGCCGACGAGGAGGCACTCGGCACGTGGGGTGCGAAGTACCTCGTCGAGCACGAGCTGGACCACGTGCACGCCGACTACGTGATCACCGAGTCCGGCGGATTCCAGGTCCCGACCCAGGAGGGTCCACGCCTGCCGATCATGGTGGAGGAGAAGGGCACGTTCTGGTCCAACATCACCGTGCACGGCACCCCGAGCCACGCGTCGCAGGCGTACAAGACCGACAACGCGCTCGTGACCGCGGCGAAGATCGTGCAGCGGATCGCCGAGTACCGACCCGAGGCACGCATCGGCGAGACGTGGAAGGCCTACGTGCAGGGCCTCGGGCTCCCTCAGGAGCTCGCCGACCCGGACCGGGTCGAGGCCATCATCCCTGAGCTGCCACTCGCGTTCGGCCGGCTCGCGCACTCGTGCACCCACACGACGATGGCGCCGACGGTCGCGCGCGGCGGGACCAAGACGAACATCATCCCGGACAAGGTCGAGCTCCAGGTCGACGTCCGGACGATGCCGGGCCAGTCGGGGGACGCCGCCCGCGACCTGCTCCTGGACGCGATCGGCGACCTCGCGGACCGGGTCGAGGTCACCTCCAACGACGACCCGGCCACGGCGTCCGCGATCGACACCCCGTTGTGGGACTCGCTCACGCGCGTCACGGGTCGGTTGTGCGAGGGGTCGGCGCTCGTCCCGACGATCATGACCGGCGGCACCGACAACCGGTTCTTCCGGCGGACCGGCTCGGTGGGCTACGGGTTCGGGCTGTTCAGCCGCCGGATCCGCTTCGAGGACTACGCCAAGATGTTCCACGGCCACGACGAGCGGGTGGACCAGGACAGCCTCGACCTCTCGACCCGTCTCTGGCTCGCGCTCGCCGAGGACCTCCTCGGCTGACGATCGGCTCAGTCGCCCTGGTCGCGCAGGTACTCCTCGAACGCCTCGGCGATCGCGTCGCCGTCGGCGACGTCGAAGTCGAGCTCGGCGTCCTCGTCGTCCTGCTCCTCGAGGTTGGTCACGTAGGTGCGCAGGTCGTCGTCCGACGCCACTGCGGCGTCGACCCGGGCGCGCCAGGCCTCGGCGGTCACGCCGAGCTCACGGACGTCGACGTCCATGCCGACGCAGCGCCCGAAGCCCTCCAGCAGCGCGAGGATCCCGGGAGGATTCGGCGCGGCGGCGACGTAGTGGGGCACCGGGACCCAGAGCGACGCCGAGGTGAAGCCCTCCCGCCGGCAGGTGTCGTGCAGGACGCCGACGATGCCGGTCGGTCCCTCGTAACGCGAGCGGGTCACGCCCATGCGGCGCATGGCCTCGCCGTCGGTCGCGCTCCCGGTGATCATGGGTGCCCGGGTGTGGGGCGCGTCGGCGAGCAGGCCGCCGAGGGTCACGACGGTCTCCGCACCGACGGTCCGGGCCGCGTCCATCACCGAGCGGCAGAAGCCCTTCCAGTCGTAGTTCGGCTCCGGGCCCGAGACGAGCACGAGATCCGGATCGCCGTCGGGTGTGGCCGCGGCCCGCAGCGAGTACTGCGGCCAGCGGAGGTCGCGGATCGCACCGTCGACGAGCGTCACCTGCGGGCGCTGGGCCTGGAAGTCGACGTGCACCTGCTCGTCGATCGACGCGAACTGCATCGCGCCGTAGCGCGCCGCGAGCCAGTCGACCGCGTCGCTCGCGACGTCGGCGGCGTCGTTCCAGCCGGTGAAGGCCGCGAGCAGGACGGGTGAGTGCAGGACGGGCTCGTGGTCCCAGCGCAGGCTCATGCGCCGATGGTACGGCGCGCGGGCCTCACCCGTTCATGCGGAGGTGCTCCGGACTCGCCGGGTACCTCCCTCCGCCGACGATCGCGTCCGCCCACGGCGCGCTCCGGGAGCCCGGGACGGAGGGGCTCAGGCGGCCATGAGCGCGAGGCCGGCAGCGGCGAGGGCGATCCCACCGCCGACGCTGATCGCGACGTACGCGACGGCTCCGCGAGCGGGGAGGCGGTCGGTCTCGATCGCGAAGGCGGAGAAGGTGGTGAAGGCACCGAGGAACCCGGTGCCGGCGACGGCGCGCGCGTCGGAGGACCAGCCGTGGAACTGCGCGGCCCCGGTGACGAGTCCGAGCAGGAGCGATCCGAGCAGGTTGACCGCCGTCGTGCCCCAGGGGAACCCGTGACCGCTCCGACGGGTCACGGTGCGCTCGAGGAGGAAGCGCGCTCGGGGCGCCGAGCGCGCCGCCGAGCGCGATCGCGACGGCGATCACGACTCGCCTTCGCTCACCACGCCGGGTCGGACCCCGGCGATGCGCAGCCCGAGGGCCGCCGCGAACAGCCCGACGGCGATCGAGGTGACGCAGTAGGCCACGGCCGTCCCCACCCGATCGGCACGAAGGAGCTGTGCGTTCTCGACCGCGAATGTCGAGAACGTGGTGAAGCCCCCGAGGAGGCCGATGCCGAGCAACGGCCGGAGGACGGCGTCGTCGGGCCGGCGCCGTGCGAGGACCCCCACCACCAGCCCGAGCGCGAACGCACCGAGCACGTTGATCAGCAGCGTCGTCGTGGGGAAGGTGCCGGCGCCGACCGGAGCGAGCTCACCAGTCCAGTACCGCAGCAGGGTCCCCAGCGCTCCGCCGACGGAGACGAGCGCGACGGAGCGCGCGTCGTTCACCCGCGCAGCGCCGTGATCTCGGATCCGTTCGCCTGGTCGAGGGCGCTGTCGATCAGACCGGAGACCATCGCACCCATCGCCTCGAACCCTTCACCGAGCGTCTTGCCCATCTGGTAACGGGCGTTGATGCCCTCCACGATGATGGCGAGCTTGTACGCCGCGAAGATCTGGTACCAGTCGAGGGCGTCGACCGGCCGCCGGCTGACCCGCGCGTACCGCTCGACGATCTCGTCGCGCGAGAGGAATCCGGGCTGGGTGTCGATCGCCGCTCCCGTCGCGATGACCTGCGCGTCGGCACGCCCCCAGTACAGGAGGAACAGGCCGAGGTCCGCGAGCGGATCGCCGAGCGTGGACATCTCCCAGTCGAGCACCGCGACGATCGTCCCGGGATCCGTCGGGCTCATCATCGTGTTGTCGAGCCGGTAGTCGCCGTGCACGATCGTCGGTGGTCCCGACTCGGGGAGCGCGGCGTTCAGGCGCCGGGCGAGCTCGTCGACCGAGGGCAGCTCGCGGGTCTTGGACCGCTCCCACTGCTGCCCCCAGCGCCGGACCTGGCGTTCGAGATAGCCGTCGGGCCGACCGAAGTCGCCGAGACCGACGGACTCGTAGTCCACGTCGTGGATCGCGACGAGCACGTCGACGAGGACCTCGGACGCGCGTCGGGCGTCGGTCTCGGAGAGGGACGCGAGCGCGGCGCCGTCGCGGTAGATGACGCCCTCGACGAGCTCCATGACGTAGAAGGGCGCGTCGTTCACCGCGTCGTCCTCGCAGAGGGCGAGGGTGCGGGGAACGGGGACGTCTGTGCCCGTGAGCGCGGACATGACGCGGTACTCGCGCGCCATGTCGTGCGCGGTCGGCAGCACGTGGCCGAGGGGTGGACGGCGCAGCACCCAGGTGGTGGCGCCGTCGGAGATCGCGTAGGTGAGGTTCGACCGGCCGCCCGCGATGAGCTCGGCGGTCAGCGGCGCGTCGATGGCACCGTCGACGTTCGCCGCGAAGAACGGCCGTAGGCGTTCGAGATCGACGCCGTCCGGAGTGGTACCCATCGGATCCTCTCGTCGGGGGAGCGACGAGAGGGTATCGGGAACGCGCTCAGGCGACCTTCGGCGTGCGCGGGGCGACCGGCGTGCCGTCGCCCTTCGGGTAGCGCGGCGACGCGACCGACGGGCATGTCGACCCGGAAGCCGGCGGCGGCGCGCTCCTCCTCGGACTCGCCACCCCAGAAGCCGTACTCGCGGTGCTCGCGTGCCCAGTCGCGGCAGGCGATCAGCACCTCGCACTCGGTGCACACACCGCGGGCCTTGCCCTCGCGCACCGCGCGGGCCTCGGGCCGCTCGCCCGCAGGGGCGAAGAACAGCTCGGTCCGGCCGGCGCAGGCCGCCTCGTCGGTCCAGGAAAGGGGCCCGGTGAAGATCAGGGTGGACAGGCTCTCTGCAGCCATGGTTCCTCGTGTCGTGCGGCGCCACACGGCGCGGAGTCGGGGGAGTTGGAGAAAGTTGGTCGGGGAGCCGATGGGGGGATACCGGCTCCCCGACCTCGTACGCCCACCATGCAACACCCTGGACGCGGGATCTGTCCAACAGGTAGTATCGATGGCATCCATCGTTGATAACGATGTATCAACGTCGGGCCCGGGCAGGACGGGCCGGGAAGGGCCCACCATGGAGCTGCGTCATCTGGAGACCTTGGTCACGATCGACGAGGAGGGGACGTTCACGGCTGCCGCGGCGACGCTGCGCACGGTGCAGTCGAACGTGTCCGAGCAGGTCCGCCAGCTCGAGGACGAGCTCGGCGTCACGCTGTTCGCCCGCGGTCGCGGCGGTGCGACGCCGACCGAGTCCGGCCGGGTCGTGCTCGAGCGGGCCCGGCGCATCCGCCGCGAGATCGAGATGCTGCACGAGGAGCTCGCCGCGCTCCGCGGCCTCCAGGTCGGCAACGCGACGTTCGGGGTCGTCGGCACGGCCGGTCGCTGGCTGGTCCCCGAGCTCGTGGCGCACCTGCGCGACGAGGCGCCCGGCATCCGGCTGCTCGTCCACGAGGGCGCGTCGGAGCGCCTGCTCGCCGAGGTGCTCGACCAGGAGATCGCCCTCGCGATCGTGACCGCGCCGGTGCGCGATCCGCGAATCACGTTCGAGCACCTCGCGGACGAGCCGATGGTCGGGCTCGCGCCGATCGACGCCGACATTCCCGAGGGGACGCTCAAGGTCTCCGACCTTGCGCGCATGCGGCTCGTGCTGCCGCCCGAGGTCAACCCGCTCCGCGCCGAGATCGAGCTGGCCGCGTCCAAGCTCGGTGTGCAGCTCGAAGTACCCGTCGAGGTCGAGGGCATCCGACTGATCGCGGACCTCGTGGTTGCCGGTGCGGGCATCGCCGTGCTCCCCGAGACCGCCGTGCCGTCGAGCCTCGACGGCATCCGCACCTTCGACATCGTGGACCTACCGGTCCGCCAGCTCGGGCTCGCGACCCTCAAGAACGCGCCGCTCTCCCTCGCCGACCGCGCCGTGCGCGAGGCCGTGCTCGGGATCGTCGGCTGGACCCGGCGGACCTGATCCCGACGTGCGAGCCTTCCGGCTCAGGCCGGCGTGGCGGTGGTGATCACGACCGGCACGCCGCTCAGCGAGACGGTGCGGGTGGACACGCCGACGGCGTCGAGGCGCAGCACCCCCACCGTGGCCGCGGTCTCCACGCGGATGCGTCCGCCGCCGGGCCAGACGAGCTCGAACGCGTTCCCGGCCTCGTGCTCGACGACTCCGTCGAGCAGCTCGGCGAAGAAGGACGCGGTCGCGGCGGGTTCGGGGCTGCCCAGCACGACCCTGGTGATCGTCACCGGGTCCGGAGCGGGCGAGGGGGGATCCGGCCACCAGCGTGGGCTGGCGCGGCACGCCGTCGGCCAGAAGGTCGGCCATGGTCCAGTGGTCCTGGCTCTGCGCGAGCTGGACGACCGTGCCGTGCGCGTCCCGGGGTTGGAGGAACGCCTCCATCCACTCGGGGTTCTCGAGGTTCACGCCGACCGGCGTGATGCCGCGCGCCGCGCAGCGTTCGACCATCGCGGGGAGGTCGTCGACCTTGAAGGTCAGGTGGTGCGCCCCGCCACCGTGCCGGTCCACGAAGCGGGCGAGGAAGTCGTTCACCTCGGGGCGCCAGACCACGAGCGACTCGATCGTGGTCCCGATCGCCGGCCCGCCGACGCGCGTCTGGACCCAGCGGAAGCCGTAGCCGTCGCCGCCGAGGATCACGCTGCCCACCGAGATCGCCGACCAGGGTCGTGAGCGTCCCGCCGATGTCGGTCGTGGCGATCGCCAGGTGGTCGAGGTCCATCCGGCGAGGCTCCCGCGGCGCCCCGCGGCCCGCAAGTCCTACGAGGCGCCGGGCGCCGGCGCGCGGTGGCCGGCTCCGGGACGGGACTCATCGGCGCGGGGGCGCCCCGCCCGGGTCACGATCCGGGCGGCGACGTAGCCGACGCCGAAGATCGCGAACCCGCCGATCGCGTCGAGGAAGTAGTGGTTCGCGGTCACGACGATCACCCCGACCGTCATCGCGGGGTAGCAGCAGGCCAGGACCTTGGCCCACAGCGACTTCACACGCGGCACCAGGGCGCACGCGCACCAGAGCGCCCAGCAGCAGTGCACGCTCGGCATGGCCGCGAACTGGTTCGAGATCTTCTTCATCGCGCCGGAGTTGAAGCTCCAGAACGTGGGGTACTTGTCGAGCGTGTCGATGAAGCCGTAGTGGTGCGGGAGCAGGCGCGGTGGCATCAGCGGCCAGAAGCGGAAGCCCACCAGGGCGATGACGGTGGCGATGGCGAGGGTGTTGCGCCATCGGGGGTAGTCGTCGGGCCACCTGGTGAAGAGGAAGACGGCGACGCTGATGGTGACGACGAAGTGGAGCGAGCCGTAGAAGTAGTTCGCGGTCACGATCAGCGGCTCGACGTGCGCGGCCCAGTGGTTGATCGCGCGCTCGTGGTAGATCCCGAGATCGCGCTGCCAGCCGATGAGCTCCTTCGCGTGTTGGAACGCCCGCTCGGGATGCTCGGCGTCGGCGTTGCGGATCGCGGAGTACAGGACGTAGTACGTCAGCACCGCGACGATCTCGAACCACCAGTAGATCCTCCGGCCGCCCGTCAGCGTGCGGCCGCCCGGCAGGCGTCGGTACCACGGGCCGTCGGGTCCGGAGGGCGCGACGGTCTCGGTCGGGGTGGATGTCACGGCGTCCGGGTGGTGGTGGCGTCGGAGGTCGCGGTGCGGTGCCCGGCGGCAAAAGCGGGCGCCCCGAGCAGGCTCACGATGAGCATGGTGGCGTACCAGGCGAGTCCCAATCCGACCGCCTGGCCTTTCGGGATCCCGAGCGGGTGCAGCAGGAGCACGAGCATGCCCTCGCGGATGCCGAGACCCGAGACCGAGATCGGCACGACCTGGGCCATCGCGACGGCCGGGACGAACGCGACGACGGCGGCGAAGGGCACGCCGGAGTCGAAGGCGAGCACGAGGAACCCGACGGTGGCCAGGACCGAGATCTGGTAGAGCATCGCGGTCGCGAGCACCCCGAGCGCGCGGCGGCGGTCACCGCGCAGGTGACCGAGGCCGACGTGGACGGCGCCCATGAAACGCATCCAGTTCTGGCGGTCCTGGAAGCGGCCGGCCGCCCTCGGGTGCCCGGCCAGGAAGAGGATCGTGCCCAGCGCGGCCAGCGCGATGCCCGAGACGAGCAGCGCGACCCATCCCGTCGACGTGTCGAGCAGACCCGGGTCGATGGCGAACCCGAGCAGGCAGAGGGCCGGCAGGGCGAGGAAGCCGGTGAGCCGCTCGAGGGCGACCGCCGCGAACGCGGTCTCGGTGGACCCGATGTTCTTGGAGCTGCGGGTCACGCGCAGGACGTCCCCGCCAATGGTGGAAGGAAGCACGTTCCCCACGAACTGCCCGGCGAAGTAGTGGGTCGAGAGGTTCCGCAGCGGCACGTGGATCCCGAACGCGTCGATGACCCGCTGCCAGCGCCAGGCGGAGAGGATGATGCCGACGCCGGCCGAGGCCAGGGCCAGGGCGACCCAGAGCAGCGTCGAGCCGGACCGGTTCTCGGGGACGACCGCGTTGAGGTCGATCTTGCTGATCAGGAAGGCCAGGAGCGCGGCGCTCACCACGAGACGGATCACCAATCCGAGGCGACCGCGCGTCGTGGGCGCGTGCTCGTCGACGGTTTCGGCGTCGGGCATGGCCGCGTAGCCTATGGGCTTCCATGTCGGCCGACGGGCCGGGCACCGACCGAGGACGGGAGCACGCGTGCGGATCGTGATGGACGACGGGGTGGAGCTCGAGGTCGTGGATCAGGGCTCCGGGCCGGCGCTCGTGCTCGTGCACGGGTTCGGCGGGGCCAAGGAGGACTTCTCCGACCACGTCGACGTCCTGGCGCGCGACCATCGCGTGGTCACGTTCGATCTCCGCGGTCATGGCGAGAGCGATGGGCCGGCCGACGAGGCGGCGTACTCCCTCGACCGCTTCGCCGCCGACGTCGCCAACGTCGCCGACGCGCTCGACCTGCCCACGTTCCGGCTGCTCGGCCACTCGATGGGCGGGATGATCGTTCGGCGCCTCGTCCTCGCCCGGCCCGAGCGGGTCGAGGCCCTCGTGCTCATGGACACCTCACCCGGTCCCGTGCCCGGGATGGACGCCGAGCTGATCGACCTCGGCGTGCAGATCGCGAGGGAGCAGGGGATGGACGAGCTCAAGCGCGTCATGGACGCCTTCTCGCCGCTCGGTACGCCCGCCTACGAGCGGACCCTGGTCGAGCGCCCCGGCTACCGGGAGTTCAACGACCGCAAGTGGGAGGCGCTCAGCCCCGCGATGTACACGAAGATGCTGATCGAGATCCGAGACCAGCCCGACGAGCTCGACGCGATGTGCAGCCTGACCTGCCCGACGCTCGTGATGGTCGGCGTCCAGGACGCGCCCTTCGCCGCCGTCTCGGAGGCGATGGCCGCGGCGATCGCCGACGCCCGCTGCGAGGTGATCCCCGACGCCGGCCACTCGCCGCAGTTCGAGAACCCGTCGGCCTGGCTCGAGACCCTGCAGGGGTTCCTGGCCGTGGTCGAGGCCCCGACGCCCGCCGCGTAGTCGGACCGGCGGGCTCAGACCGCGCCGGTGGCGCGCGCGATGAAGCGCGCCTCCTCCACCGCGACCCGGGTGATACGCCCGGCGGCAACGAGGCCGGCCCGGTACTTCACCGAGACCCGGAACGTCAGGCGGCGGCCCTCGATCGTCTCGAGCACCGCCTCCGCCGTGACCTCCTCGCCCACGGGAACGGGTGCGAGGTGGTCCAGCTGGACGCGGTAGCCCACCGTCGTGTGACCCGCCGGGACGTGACCGTCGACGGCGGCCACCGCCGCCTGCTCGGCGAGCAGCACGACCGATGGCGTCGAGACGACCGGGACCGATCCGGTCCCCTGGACGGAGGCGGTGTCCGCGTCGGTGACGGTCCGGGATGCGGAGCCGGACAGTCCAGCGTCGAGTGGCACGGACGTACCATAGGCAACCCGCGACGAATCACGGCAAGCCTGGAGGCACTCGCATGCGTGAAGCTGGTCACCTGAGGCCCGCCCCGTGTTGATCGAGCCCTCCATCGTCGAGACCACCCTGCACCAGGCCCTCGCCGGGGGCGGTGATTTCGCCGACGTCTTCGTGGAGGACCGCGCGTCCACCTCCGCGACCTACGACGACGGCAAGGTCGAGGAGATGCGTTCGTCGCGCAGCCGCGGCGCCGGCATCCGCGTCGTGCGGGGCGAGACCACCGGGTTCGCGCACACCACCGACCTCACCGAGGCCGGGCTGGCCGCGGCGGCGGCCGCGGCCTCCGCCGCCGCCCGGGCGGGCGGACCGGGGACCCGGGTCGCGGCGCTCCGGGGGCAGGACGTCCCGCCTCCCCACACCGTGGGGACGCTGCCCGAGACGGTCAGCAAGGAGCGCAAGGTCGAGATGCTCGTCCGCGCCGACGACGCGGCGCGCTCGGAGAGCGACGCGATCACCCAGGTGAGCGCGAGCTACGCCGACGGCCGCCGCCGCTTCCTCGTGGCCAACTCCGACGGCCTGCTCGCGGGGGACGACCAGGTCCGCACGCGGATGGCGGTCACCTGCGTCGCCTCGGCCGACACCGGCCTCCAGACCGGGTCCGAGGCCCCGGGCCGCACGGTCGGGTTCGAGTTCTTCGACGAGCACCCACCCGAGGAGATCGCGCATCTCGCGGCCGCCCGGGCGGTCACCAAGCTCGACGCCCGCCCGGCGCCGAGCGGCCGGTTGCCGGTGGTGCTCCGCAAGGGCGCAGGTGGCGTGCTCTTCCACGAGGCCTGCGGCCACGGGCTGGAGGCCGATCTCGTGGGCCGGGACGCGTCGGTGTTCCGGGGCCGCGTGGGTGAGCGGGTCGCGGGCCCGGGCGTCACGCTCGTCGACGACGGTCGGCTGGCCCGAGACTGGGGCGCGTGCGCGGTCGACGACGAAGGCGCACCCGCGCAGCGCAACGTGCTCATCGACGACGGTGTGCTCACCGACTACATGTGGGACCTCGTCCGCGCCCGGCGCGCCGGGAGGGCGAGCACCGGCAACGGCCGGCGGGAGACCTACCAGCACCTCCCGATGGTGCGGATGACGAACACGTACATCACCCCGGGAACCGAGGACCCGGACGAGATCATCCGCCAGACCCCTTACGGGCTGTACTGCGTCGCGCTCGGCGGTGGGCAGGTGAACACCGCGACCGGGGACTTCGTCTTCGGCATCACCGAGGCGTACATGATCGAGGACGGACGGATCACCGAGCCGGTGCGCGCCGCGCAGCTCATCGGGAACGGTCCCGAGGCCCTGCGCGCGGTCGACGCGGTCGGCAACGACTTCGACACCTGGACCGGCATGTGCGGCAAGGACGGGCAGAGCGTTCCCGTGTCGTCGGGACAGCCGACGCTGCGCGTCGCGGAGCTCACCGTGGGCGGGACCGCCGAGTGAGCGGCGGGAAGCGGTGAGCGACGAGCTGGTGGTGCTGGCCCGGTCCGTCGCCGCGGTGGCGGGCGCGGGGGAGCAGGTCGAGGCCTACGTCGTGCGTTCGCGCGAGACCGAGATCAAGGTGTTCGGCGGCGAGGTGGAGTCGCTCGCGGTCGCGGAGGCGGCGGGGATCGGCGTGCGGGTGATCGTCGACGGCCGGCAGGGCATCGCGTCGGCCGGTTCGCTCGACCCCGACGTCGTGCAGGCCACGCTGGCCGACGCGCGGGACAACGCGCGTTACGGCGCCCCCGATCCCGCCTACGGGTTGGCGACTCCCGAGGACGTCGGCGACGCGATCCCGGCCGTGCTGGATCTCTGGCGCAACGACGTCCTCGGCACCTCGACCGAGGACAAGGTCGCGCTCGCCGTCGCCGTGGACCGGGCCGTGCTCGCGGCGGACGCACGGATCCGCGGTGTCGAGTCGACCGACTACGGCGACGCGGCGCTCGAGATGGCGATGGTCGCCTCGACGGGCGTCACCGCCTCGATCACGCGGACGTCGGCGTCGGTGTCGAGCGTTGCGATGGCGGGTGACCGCGACGAGACCCAGACCGGATGGGGCTTCGACGCGGGACGTGGCTTCGCCGACCTCGATGTGGATCGTGTCGCCGCGATGGCGGCCGAGCGCTCGACGCGCCTGCTGGGTGCGACCCAGCCCGCCACCCGGCGGATCCCGGTAGTGCTCGACCCGATGGTGACGGCGTCGGTCCTCTCGCTCATCGGCAGTGCGCTCAGCGGCGAGGCGGTGCTCAAGGGCCGGTCCATGTTCGCCGGGCGCGTCGGCGAGGCGATCGCCGCCGTCGGCGTGACGATCGCCGACGATCCGACCAACGCGGAGGCCTTCGGCGCCAGCCCCGTCGACGGTGAGGGCATCCCGACCCGGGCGACCACGCTCGTGCGCGACGGGCAACTGCTCGGGTTCCTGCACAACCTCTTCACCGCGCGGCGCAGTGGCGCGACCACCACCGGATCCGCGGTCCGCGGGTACGGCTCGACCCCCGGCGTCGGGGCGAGGGCGTTGCACCTGAGGCCGGGCACCCGCAGCGTGGAGGAGGTCCTCGCCGCCGTGCCCGAGGCGCTCTATGTGCAGTCGGTGTCCGGGCTGCACTCCGGCACCAACCCGGTGAGCGGCGACTTCTCGGTGGGCGCCGAGGGCCTCATGGTCCGTGACGGCGCGCTGGCGGAGCCGGTGCGGGAGATCACGGTCTCCTCGACGCTGCCGCGGATGCTGCTCGACATCGCCGAGGTCGGCGCCGACCAGACGTGGCTCCCCGGTGGGACGGCCGGTCTCACCCTGCTCGTGTCCGAGATGACGATGGCGGGCGCCTGACGTTGCGCCACCTCACCCGTTGCGGCGGGTGAGGATCTCGTCGAGCTCGGCGACGGCCGCGAACGGATCCTCGCCGACGAGGACGGCTTCCATGCCGACGGCCCGCGCGGCCTTCACGTTGTCGGTGTTGTCGTCGAGGAAGACGCACGCGTCGGCGGGGGTCCCGAGCCGCTCGCACGTGAGCAGGTAGATCTCCGGGTTGGGCTTGCGCAGCCTCACCGCGGACGAGTCGACGACGATCTCGAAGAGCTCGTCGACGGGGATGGTCGAGCGCCAGTTGTCCCCCCACTCGGCGACGTTGTTGGTCAGCAAGGCGATCTTCGTGCCGTCGGACTTGAGCGAGCGCGCACGGTGCACGATCGGCCAGTGGACTCCGATCGGCATCTCCGCCATGAACTGCAGGTACGCGCCCATGTCGATCTCGGTGCCGAGTACCTCGGGCGCTCGCGCCTGCACGCCGGCGAACCAGTCGTCGAGCGTGAGCTCGCCGACCTCGAGGCGGTGCCAGTCGTGGCTGACCGTCTGGGTGGGCACCTCACGCTCGACCCGGTGGGCAGCGCCCTCGACCCCGACGTAGGCCTTGTCGCCGAAGAGCAGCTCGAGGACCGAGCCCCCGGGGTAGCCCATGCGCGCCTCGAAGTCGCCGATGCCGCGGAAGAGCGGGGTGGAGAACACGCCGCCGTAGTCGAAGATGACTGCCTCGATCACGGGCCGGAACCTAGCGGAGCCGACCGCTCACCCGTTCCCGGCGGCCGCCTCGGGCGGGGCGAGCGCGAGGCTGATCGTTCCCGCCGCCGCGGAGAAGGCGAGCCGGCCCGCCTGGTGCGGGCTGACCAGGACCGTGACGGCAACGGTGTCGCCTGCGTCGCCGGTCGTCTCGGCCGCGACCACCGACACCGCCGGTGCGATCAGGATCGTCGGGTCGTCGCCGTCGCCGAGCGTCTGGGGGTCGAACGTCGCGAGCACGTCGACGACATCGCCGGGGGCGGGGCGCAGGCCGTGCTCGACGACGAGGCGCACCGCGCGCCGGCCGGCGGGGACCGCGTCGCCGAGCGACCCGCGCCGGGAGGCGGTGAGGTGGCGCGCGGTGATCGTCGCGTCGCGCAACAACGGGACGCGCACGACCCGGCCGATCACGTCGGCGGGGGCGGTGGCCGCATCGGGAGACGGGCCGTCGCCGCGTACCTCGCGGGTCGCGACGTCGGCCGCGCGCAGCCGCGTCCCGACGGGAAGATCACGGCGGGCGACGAGCACGGCGTGGAGCCGGCCGTAGGTCTCGTCCTGGCGGCGCAAGGACGAGAGAGTGGAGACGACCAGCAGCGTGGTCACGATCGCGACGACGACCGCAGCGGCCCAGAGCGCGAGTGCGCGCGGAGAACGGCGGAGCATGGGGAACCCCCGGAGGTGATTGGGCTGGATCCGGGGGAGTGGGGGTGGCGAGTGCCACGCAGGACCGGCGGGCCGTCGCCCGCGGTCCTCAGGCGGACTTCTTGGTGGAGCTCTTCTTCTCCGAGCCCGACGAGGATCCCGAGTCCGATTTCGTGGTCTTGGCCGAGTCCGTGGACTTCGCCGAGCCTGCCGAGTCCGTGGACTTCGCCGACGAGTCGGCCGAGGAGGACTTGGACGACGAGTCGGCCTTCTCGGCGGTGCGCCGTGACGACGACGGGTTGTCGGTCCGGTAGAAGCCCGAGCCCTTGAGGACGATCCCGACCGCCCCGAGCACCTTCGTCAGCTTCCCGCCACATCCGGCGTGGCGCTTCAGCGGCTCCTCGCTGAAGGTCTGATACACCTCGAGGTGCTGGTTGCACTTCGAGCAGACGTACTCATAGGTCGGCATTGCCGGATTCCTCGTGGGTCCAGGGGGTGACCGAAGGGAGCATCCATGCTACCCGACGTACTCGTCGCCTTGAATAGGGGGGTGCAGGCCCGCCACCACCAGATCGGACGCCCCCGGCCGTGAGCGACGCCGCGCTGGTCGCGCTCCTGGCGGTTCCCGCGTACCTGCTCGGGACGTTTCCGACCGCACTGTTGGTCGCCCGTGCCGGCGGCCACGACGTGCTGGTGGAGGGCTCGGGCAACCCGGGGGCCTCGAACGTCGCCCGCCTGATGGGCTGGAGGGCCGGGATCCTGGTGATGGCCGGCGACCTCGCCAAGGGGGCGATCGCGGCCGGGGTCGGGCTCGCGGTGGCCGGTCGCGGCGCGGCGTACGTCCTCGGGATCCTCGCGGTCCTGGGCCACACCTACCCCGTGACCCGCCGGTTCAAGGGGGGCAAGGGCGTGGCGACGGCGGGCGGGATGCTGGCGGTCCTGCACCCGCTGCTCGTGCTGATCCTCGCTGTCGTGTGGTTCCTGGTCGCCCGGGTGCTGCGGCTGGCGTCGGTGGGCTCGATGCTCGTGGCAGTGCTCTTCCCCGTCGGGGTCGCGCTCGAGTGGCCGGGCCGGGTGGGAGATCGCGCTCGACGGCGGCCCTCGGTGCCCTGGTCCTCCTCCGCCATCTGCCCAATCTGCGCCGGCTCGTGGCGGGACGCGAGCTCAAGACGCCGGGGCGTGACGCCCCCGATTCCGGGGTCAATTGATCCGTCCGGCGTGCCGACAACCGGGAGTCCGCTTGTTACCGTCGACCCAGTGAGGTCTCCCCGATGAATCCCCGTGTCCGCAAGGCCGTCATCCCGGCGGCCGGCCTCGGTACCCGGTTCCTCCCGGCCACGAAGAGCCAGCCGAAGGAGATGCTCCCGGTCGTCGACAAGCCGTCGATCCAGTACGTGGTCGAAGAGGCGGTCCGCGCCGGGCTCACCGACATCCTGATCATCACCGGCCGGGGCAAGCGCGCGATCGAGGACCACTTCGACCGGAACTTCGAGCTCGAGTTCTACCTGGAGAAGCAAGGCAAGACCGACCTCCTGAAGGAGGTGCAGGAGTCCTCCGAGCTCGGCAACATCCACTACATCCGCCAGAAGGACCCCCGCGGTCTGGGTCACGCGGTGTCGGTCACCCGTGAGCACGTGGGCGACGAGCCGTTCGCGGTGCTCCTCGGCGACGACATCATGGTCGACGACTCCGCGCTGCTCCGCTCGATGCTCGACGTCCACGACCGCTACGGCCGGTCGGTGCTCGCACTGAAGGACGTCACGCGCGAGGAGATCTCCTCCTACGGCTGCGTCGAGCCCGAGGAGGTCGACGACGACCTCGTGCGCGTGCACTCGATCATCGAGAAGCCCAGGCCCGAGGACGCGCCGTCGACGCTCGCGGTGATCGGCCGCTACGTGTTCACGCCGGAGATCTTCGACGCGCTCGACCGCATCGAGCCCGGTGCGGGCGGCGAGCTCCAGCTGACCGACGCGATCGGCCTGCTCAACCAGGACCAGACGGTCTACGGGAAGGTCTTCACGGAGGGGCGGTTCGACATCGGCCAGAAGGTGGACTTCCTCCGGGCCAACATCGAGCTGGCCCTCGACCGGGACGATCTCGGACCCGAGACAAAGGCCTTCCTGCTCGACAGCCTGCGCCGGCGCGGCATCATCTGATCTCGGGCCCGCCGCCGGCGGGTCGGGAGGGATGATGACCATGGAGTCACTCGAGACGGTCCAGGCCCGGATCCGATCGACCGTGCGGGAGCCGCATCCGACCGTCGTCCCCCTGGCCGACGCGCTCGGCCTCGTGCTCGCGGCCGACGTGGTGGCCGGCGAGCCGGTGCCGCCCTTCGCCAACACCGCGATGGACGGCTACGCGGTCCGCGCCGCCGACACTGCCGGCGCGCCCGTCCGGCTCCGGGTGGTCGGCGACCTTCCCGCCGGTCACGCGCCCGCCACTCCCGTCGGTCCCGGTGAGGCCATCCGGATCATGACCGGCGCGCCGATCCCGCCGGGCGCCGACGCGATCGTGATGGTCGAGCGCACCGCGCGCGACGGCGAGGACGGCGTGCGCATCGAGGTCGCGGCCACCGCCGGCGACCACATCCGACCGGCCGGCGGCGACGTGCGCGACGGCGACGAGGTGTTCACCGCCGGCACGGTGTTGACGCCCGCGCACCTCGGGGTCCTCGCTTCGCTCGCGATGACCGACGTGCCGGTGTACCGCCGATTGCGCGTGGGTGTGCTCTCGACCGGCGACGAGCTGCGCGAAGGAGCGGTCGCGCTCGCGCCCGGACAGATCCGCGACTCGAACCGGCCCATGCTGCTGGCGCTCGTCGCCGAGGCCGGCGCCGAGCCGGTGAACCTCGGCATAGGTCGCGACGACGAGGACGCGGTCGCGGCCACGTTCCGTGACGCGGCGGCGCGGTGCGACGCGGTCATCACCAGCGGCGGTGTGTCGGTGGGCGACTACGACGTGGTGAAGGCGGTGCTCGACCGGCTCGGGGTGCTCGAGTGGTGGCAGGTCGCGATCCGGCCCGCGAAGCCGCTCGCGTTCGGCACGATCGACGGGACGCCGATCTTCGGGTTGCCCGGCAATCCGGTCAGCTCGCACGTGAGCTTCGAACTGTTCGCGCGCCCGGCGCTCCTGCAGATGATGGGACACCGTGAGATCGAACGGCCCGTCGTCACCGCCGTCGCCGGCGCGCCGATGCCCCGCCGCGCCGACGGACGCATCTCGTTCGACCGAGTGCGGGTGACCTACGGGGACGGCCGGTACGTGGCGGTGCGCAGCGGCGATCAGGCGAGCAACGTGCTGAGCGGCATGGCGGGGGCCAACGCACTCGCGATCCTCCCCGACGGTCCCGGCGTCGAGGCCGGCGCCGAGATCGAGGTCATGCTGCTGAGTTGATTCCAGGCGCGGAAGTGCCCGGGGGCGAGCCCCCGGGCACTTGGCCTCCCGCACGATCTCGTTGAGCGCCGGGTCAGGGCGCCTCGTGCTCTCGCTTGCTGGTGAGCGCGAGCCCGTAGCCGACGATGCCGCAGAGCAGCACGCCGACGGTCGCCAGCACGAGGGCCGTGCCGGAACCAGAAGTGTCGGGCAGCGCGGCCGACGACGCCGTTGTCGTCGACCGAGCAGCTGCGAGCGCGACAGGAGCCGCGGCGGAAGCGGCCTCGTCACTCGCCGGCAGCAGCGGCGGTGTTGAAGCCGCGCTGCCCGAGCCGGTGGTGGTCGTCGTCGAAGCGGCCTCCGTCCGAGGCGCCGTCGATTCGAGCACAACCGGAACCGTGTAGGTGAGGTGGGCGGTCACGGGAGTCCCCCGATCAACCGTGACCGCCACCCCACGAAGGCGACCGTCGGCGCCGACGAGGGCGGTGCCCCCGTCGGCCGCGGTCAGAAGTGCGGCCTGCGGTCCCGCCGCGGTGACGGCGCATGCGCTGCCGTCGGCGACGTCGAGGACGATCGACGTCGCACCGTTGGCGGGGACCGAGACGTCGTGCCGGCTGGCGACGGCCGCGCCGCCGATGTCGACACCGTCGGCGGCCGGAGCCGCCGGAGATTCGCAGGTGAGCTCGATCGAGGTCGAGAAGGCCGCGCCCCGGCCCGTGACCGAGACGATGAGGGCGGTGGAGTCCGCACCGGCGGCGGGCGCGGTGGCGAGCAGCCCGAGGCCGGCCAGCAAGGCCAGGGCCGGGAGCCGGGTGCGCCGGATGGTGGAAGGCAGTCGCATCGATACCTCGGGTACGTCGTCCACTGCGAGACCCGGCCCCTGGATGGAGGGGCCGGTTTCGCACTGGCTCCCCGCAGGCTGATGCGACCAAACGTGCGCCTGCGGATCAACGCCTCCCCGAGGAGTGACCTGATCTCTCTTGTCAGCGTCCCGCCGCTTGCCTCCCGTGCAGCGCGTGGAACGATTGCCATGCAACCACTCTGTGCGCGAAATGTGAATGGTCCGCACGACCCAGCGTGGTCATCACAACTGGGGATTCCCGGTGGCCAGGCACGTGGGCGCGCATATGGTGGCGACGTGGCCACGCCGACCGCCCTCGTCGACTCCTTCGCCCGCCGGGTCCGGGACCTGCGCCTGTCGGTGACCGACCGCTGCAACTTCCGGTGCACCTACTGCATGCCCGACGAGGGCCTCCGCTGGCTCGACCGCTCGGAACTGCTCACCTACGAGGAGCTGGCCCGGATCGCACGGGTGTGCGTGGAGCGCTGGGGCTTCGACGGCATCCGCATCACCGGCGGCGAGCCCACGATCCGGGCCGAGCTGCCCCGGCTGTTCGAGCTGCTCGCGCCGCTCGGCGTGGACCTCGCGATGACCACCAACGGCGTGAAGCTGCCCCAGCTCGCGGCTCCGCTCCGGGCGGCCGGGCTCCGGCGGGTCAACGTCTCGCTCGACAGCCTCAGGCGGGAGACCTTCCTCGCGCTGACCCGACGCGACGAGCTCGACCGCACGCTCGCGGGGATCGACGCTGCGCTCGAGATGGGGTTCGACCCGGTGAAGGTGAACTGCGTGGTCATCCGGGGGGTCAACGACGACGAGATCGTCGACCTCGCCGCCTACGGGCGCGAGCGGGGCGTGGGTATCCGCTTCATCGAGTTCATGCCCTTGGACGCCCCGGGCAACTGGACCATGGACCAGGTGGTGCCGGCCGGGGAGATCCTCGAGCGCATCGATGCCGTGTTCCCGTTGGAGCAGACCCACGCCGATCCCGCGCACGTGGAGCCCGCCGCCCGGTTCCGGTACCGCGACGGCATCGGCGACGTCGGGGTGATCGCGAGTGTCACCGAGCCGTTCTGCGAGAGCTGCGATCGCGTGCGGGTCACCGCCGAGGGCAAGTTCCGCACGTGCCTGTTCGCGCTGGACGAAACGGACCTCCGCCTGGTCATGCGCGACGGCGGGACCGACGACGACCTCGCCGTGGCGCTCGCCGGCGCGGTCGGCCAGAAGTGGGCCGGGCACCGCATCGGCGCGGTCGACTTCGTCCGTCCCGACCGATCCATGAGCCAGATCGGCGGCTGACCCGGCCCGTAGACTCCGGCGATGGCCTCCGAGTTCACGCACCTCGACCCCCTGGGTCGCGCCCGCATGGTCGACGTGACGGCCAAGGACGCGAGCCATCGCCGCGCCGTCGCCCGCTGCCGGGTGCACATGGAGCCCGCGACGGCCTCCCAGATCGCGTCCGGCGCGATCACCAAGGGTGACGTGCTCGCCGTGGCCCGCGTCGCCGGGATCCAGGCGGCCAAGCAGACCTCGAACATGTTGCCCCTGTGCCACCCGTTGCTGGTGGGGTCGGTGTACGTGAATTTCCGAATCGAGGAGCGTCACGTGGAGGTCGAGGCCCAGGTCGAGACCGTGGACCGCACCGGTGTCGAGATGGAGGCGCTGCACGCCTGTGCGATCGCGTCGTTGACCATCTACGACATGTGCAAGTCGATCGACCGGGCCATGACGATCGGCGACCTCGCGCTCTGGGAGAAGACCGGTGGTCGCTCCGGCGTCTGGCGCCGGCCCGGTCGCGACGGCGACGACTTCGCGCTCTAGGTCGCGCGACCTACGCGCGGTCGTCTGGCTCGCATGCTTCGCGACACCCCGTCTAGGGTCGCGGCACCTCAGCGGGACCGTCGGCATCCACCGCCTCGAGTTTCCTGCTTGTTAGCGTCCGCGACACGGAAAGCGACCGGGAGCCTTGGCGATCTCCATCATCCTGATCCTCGCGGTGCTGTGGGCGGCGTTCTTCGCGTGGCCCTTCGTCCAGCGCCGGATCTCCGGGACTCGACGCGACTCGATCGGCGACTTCTCGAAACGGCTGACCTCGATCGGCCGGCTCGGGGGTCACGCACCGGCGCGCGCGCCACGTCGGATGTCGCTGCCACCTCGTCCGGTCTCCTTCGTCGCCACACCGTCGGCGCGCCCGGCCGGGCTGCCCATGTCGGCCGCCGCCCAGAAGCGTCGTCGGGACACCCTGGCCGTGCTCGGCGTCGCCGTGCTGGCCACGCTGCTCCTTGCCGTGGTGAGCGGGAGCATGCTCCTCTGGCTGGTCCAGGTCGTGACCGACCTCGCGTTCGTCGCGTACGTCGCGGTGCTCGTGCACCTGCGCCGCAAGGCCCAGGAACGGAAGGCGAGCGTGCACTTCCTGAGCCCGCCGGCGTCGCAGTCGTCCCCGGCGATGGTGCTCCGCCGGACCGCGTCCTCCTGACCCGGTCCGCGGTGGACCGCGCGGCGGAGATCCGTGCGCTCGGCGACCAGGCCCGCACCGCGCTCGACGCGAAGCACGCGGCGCGAGAGATCACCCTCACCGCCTGCCGCAAGACCATCCAGTCCTGTGCCGCGGCGATCCGCGCCGTGCAGCGGGAGGAGTACGAGCCGGCCGAGCGTCTGATCGCGGAGGCCGCGGGGCATCTCGCACGCGCCGACGCCGCGGTGACCGACCAGCCGGACGTGCGCCACGGCGGGTACCTCCACGACGCGAAGAAGGAGTTCGCCGAAGCGAACCTCACCCTCGCGTTCGTGCGCGGCGACCCGCTCCCGGAGCCCGCGGCGATCGGGGTGGACCTCGCGCCCTACCTCAACGGCATGGCGGAGGCCGCGAGCGAGCTGCGACGGCACACGCTCGACTGCCTCCGCGCGGATCGGCTCTCGCCGCGGAGGATCTGCTCGGCCTCATGGACGAGGTCTACGCGTTGCTCGTGACCGTCGACTATCCCGACGCGGTGACGGGCGGGTTGCGGCGAACGACCGACGCCCTCCGCGCGGTGATCGAGCGCACGCGGGGCGACCTCACGAACGCGCTCGTCGCGCAACGGCTGCGGGCCGCGATCGACTCGCAGCCCACCTCACCCGCTCGCGACTGAGCCCGACCCGCGGTTCCACCCCCCTCGGCCGTCGCCTACGATCCGGACCTTCCGGACAGCTGGGGAGGCACCGGTGCTGAAGCGTGTTGCGATCGTCGTCCTGCTCGCCGTCGTCGGCGCGGGCTGCCACTGGCTTGCACCCGGGCACGGGCTCGGCCCGAATCTCGCGGTCCACGTCGGGCCGCCGGGCGCGGCCGGCGTGCGGCCGGTCGACATCACCGCGGCGGATCTGCCCGCCGGGACCGCGGCGACCACGACCGTGTGGAAGGACCACCCGGGTGGGCACGTGCTCGCGACCGGCACCACGCTGCCGTTGCACTTCGATCTCGACGTGAGCGCGATCGGTCCCGGTCTGCACTCGCTGTACGTGCAGGCGAGAATCAGCCGGCACGAGAAGCGGAACGGCTTCACGTTCCTCGACGACCGCATGCGGGTCAACCAGCTGCAGGCGCTCGGGACGCACAACAGCTACCACGAGTACCCGGCCCCACCCGTCGATGGCGTCGAGGTGTTGCAGTACTTCGAGAACCCGCTCGACGTGCAGCTCGAGAGCCAGGGTGTGCGTCAGTTCGAGCTCGACGTGAACACCGCGAATGACGGCTCCGGCCGCATCGACGTCTTCCACATCCCGACGATCGACGAGGGCAGCACGTGCCACGCGCTCGTCGACTGCCTGACCACGATCAAGACGTGGTCGCTCGCGCACCCGAGGCACGCGGTGATCGGGATCCAGCTCGAGCTCGAGGCCAACGAGTTCAACCTGCCCGTGCCCTACGGCGCGTGGGGTGCGGCCGACTACGACCGGCTCGACGCGCAGATCCGCTCGGTGTTCAGCGAGAAGGAGCTGTTGACGCCCGACGACCTGCGCGGCTCCCACGCGACCCTCCCGGAGGCGATCGCCCAGGACGGTTGGCCGACGATCGACTCGACGCGCGGCCAGGTGATGTTCGTGATGGACAACGGCGGGCAGTACCGCTCGGACTACCTGGCCGGCCACCCGGCCCTCGCCGGGCGCGTGATCTTCACCAACGCGGATCCCGGGGCGCCGACGATGCCGCGTTCATCAAGCGCAACGACCCGAAGGGCTCCTTCGCCGACATCCAGTCGCTGATCGCGCAGGGCTACGTGGTGCGGACCCGCGCCGACGCGGACACCGTCGAGGCGCGCGCCAACGACACGACGGCACGTGATGCCGCGTTCGCGAGCGGATCCACCTGGGTCAGCAGCGACTTCGTGGTGCCGGGGCGGGCGTTCGGCACGCCGTACTTCGTGCAGATCCCGGGTGGCACGCCGAGCCGCTGCAACCCGATCAACACCCCCACCTGGTGCACGTCGGGGATGATCGAGTCGCTGCCCTGACCCGGCGGTCCGCGGCCCGCCTCGGGGGTGCGCTGGTCGCAGGGCGGTGCTACAACCGCGACCACTTCCCCGACGGCAAGGACACCCCCATGACCGAGATGACCGCCTACGCACCCGGCACCCCTTCGTGGGCCGACATCGGGGTGCCCGACATCGGCGCCGCGGCCTGTGCCTTCTACTCCGCCCTGTTCGGTTGGGAGACCGAGGACCTCGGCGAGGAGGCGGGGCACTACACCATGTGTCTGCTCCGCGGGAAGCCGGTCGCCGCGATCGGCCCCGCCGAGAACCCCGGCCCGCCGGCGTGGGCCACCTACATCACCGTCGCGGACGTCGACGCCACCGCGCAAGGAGGCGACCGCCGCGGGCGGCACGGTCGTCGGCCCCGCCGTTCGACGTGATGGAGGCGGGACGCATGGCGGTGGTGCAGGACCCGACCGGTGCCTTCTTCTCGATCTGGCAGGCGAAGGGCTCGATCGGCGCCGAGATCGTGAACGAGCCGGGCACGCTCTGCTGGAACGAGCTTCGACTCGCGTGACGTCGACGACGGCGCTGCCGTTCTACGAGAAGGTCTTCGGTCTCGTCGCGCAGCGCAGCCACGAGTACAACGAGTTCAAGCTCGGCGACAAGGTCGTCGCCGGCTGCATGGCGATGCCCCGCAGATGGTCCCGCCGAGGTCCCGGCCCACTGGCTGGTGTACTTCGCGTCGCCGACATCGAAGCGGCCAAGGCGAAGGCCGAGTCGCTCGGCGCGTCGACGATGGTCGGGGCCGATGGAGGCCGGCGACGTCGGGCGCTTCAGCGTCCTCGCCGATCCGAGGGGCGCCACCTTCGCGGTCATCCAGCTCAACGAACCCGATGTGAGTCGACCGGGTCCCGTTCGGCCCGGCCGGCGGGACCCGGTTTGCTACCCTCGAACTTCCTTCGGGGGTGTAGCTCAGCCCGGTAGAGCGCTACGTTCGCAACGTAGAAGTCGTGGGTTCAAGTCCCATCACCTCCACTTTCGGAAAGTCCTGGGGCCGATCACCTTCGTGGCACGAGGGCTGGGGTCACCGAGCCCGCCCGCCGACGCGAGCGGTGCGCAGACCGGCCGAGCCGCGGTCAGCGTGCACGCGGGTCCCGACGAGTCCGGGGATGGGTGCACCCGCCGGGGGGAGCTGCTTGTCGTCGCCGAGAAGTCGCACGATCGTGGGTGGGAGATCGAGCACCGAGTGCAGGGGAAGGTCATCCGCGGTGCGCCCCGGCCCGCTCACCCAGGCGAATCCACGATCCGAGTGGGCGCCCGTGCGGTTGAGGGGCACCGGTCCGACGATCCCGAGGTCCGGGTGCTCGAACGCGTCGATTGGCCGGCTCCATTCGAAGAGCAGATCGCCGTACCGCTCGCCGTTCGGATCGAGCGGATCGGAACCGCCCAGCCGCTGCACGCTCTCGACGATGGGTTCACCAGTTCGCACATCTCGACACGCGGGATGAGTGATTCGACGGCCTCGCACTCGGCCTCGAACTCGGCGAGCGGGACGATCCCTGCCGGCTCGCGCCCTTCCAAGTTGATGCGCACATACGCGCCACCGAACGTCGGCAGCGCAAACGCGCGCATCGTGGCGCGATCCTCGCGGTAGTTCCCGATGAAGAGGAACTCGTCGGCGGAGTCGGGAACTGCATCCAGCGTCTCGGGGTCTGCGGTGCACTCCGGTGGGACGGGAACGCCGAGCACTCCGATCTCCATCCCCTTGCGGAGCTTCAGGAGGCGACGCCCGAGCGGTGAGAGCCGCGCCGCGAAGTACCCGGGAACGCGGTGAGTCCACGGCTCGGAAGGCGGTTCGACCATTCGTTCGTTGAGATCCATGCGCCAGGGACGCCCCCGCCGGGGAACGAGCGGCGGGCAGCCGGCGCGTCGCCACGCTTCGGCATCGACGTCGCGCAGCTTCCCGGTCCCGAAGCGGTGTCGGTGCAGCAACTCCGGAAGGAGCACGAGCGATGGGACGTCTCCGGGGCTGGGGCGCATGCCGTCGAGGGAGAACACGACGATCACCGCACCCTCGGGAGCCGCGGCAACGATTGTTCCGACGGCGTCGTCGATCGCAGTGAACACCCGCACGAGGCGAGCCCGGGCATCGGGATCGAAATCGGCGAGCGGGTGGCCGGGCGCGACGCCGTGCCACATGATCTCGGATGCCATGTGCGCTTCCGACATCGCCATCAGGAACAGGTCCCAGTCCGGGAAGCGGTGCATCATCTCGACCGCGATGTCGGCCCGACGTCGAGCTCCGACGACACAC
The DNA here is from genome assembly GCA_963801105.1 of uncultured Acidimicrobiia bacterium. Lineage (GTDB taxonomy): Bacteria > Actinomycetota > Acidimicrobiia > IMCC26256 > JAENVU01 > JAENVU01. The sequence continues at coordinate 612,516 of CAWDDH010000003.1, read as the reverse complement.
GCCCCCGTGAAGCGATCGAGACGCTTGGGGTCGTGCCAGCCGCAGTCGTAGGTTTCGAACCCCGGGTGAACGCCGAAGCGAGCGTCGAACTCTCGGAGCAGACCCGGCGGTTGCGATGCGCGTGGGTACAGGGCCGCATCGGCGCCCCACGCCGTGACGTGCACGCCCGGGCCCATCACCGTCGTACCGGGCACGTCGAGGGTGATCGTCTTGGCGTTCGCCGGTTCCCAGAAGGGGAGGTTGCCCTCGATCCGGTGCCGAGCACCGGTCTGAAAGCCCTCGTAGGTCGAGCGGTCGAACGAGAACCGCAGCCATTCGCCCTCGAGCGTTGCGTCCGCACCAGCGACGAACTGGGGCCAGATGACACCATGGCGGTGGCTCGGCGCACCGTCCAACTGCACACGCGCGCTCCGTTCCCGGAGGGCGTGCAGGTTCGGAAGCGAACCCGCGTCCACGAGTTCCTCGATGAGCCCGACGGTGCCGGCGTCGATGCCCAGCCCGATCACTTGCGCCATCGTTCGCACCCTCCCCGGGCCCCGTCGGAACTGCAAAATCGGGCTCAGACGCCCGATAGTGCTCAAGTCGGCAGTGTATTGGCTGTCGTCTGGGGCCGTGCGCGGTCGAGGGCGTCACGCTGGACCAGCATCCGCAGCAGGGCGACCCCATGGTCCTCGAGCCGATTCGCGCCGAGCCGTCCCGCGACGAAGACCCCGGCGCGGGTGACTCCCCGCAGGGCGGAGCCGATCGGTCGAGCGCCGGCGGCTTTCCGAGTCCACGACACGAGCCCCTGGACCGGACGGGCGCCCGCGTCGCGGTCGCCGAGTTCGGGATAGTGCGCCCGCATCCGCGCGATCTCCACAGCTTGCTCGGACGCGGTGGTCAGGAACTGACGAAGCGAACGTTCGAACTGATGCTCAGCGGTCAGGGAGCGATCGAAGACTCCGGTGAGTCCGGCCCGGGCACAGCGGAGTCCGAACTCCTGGTCCTCGCGCCGCAGATACGGCGCGTCGGCGGCGACGAGCGGGACCTTCTCGACCGAAGCGCGCGACATTGAGATGTTCCCGGCCCAGAGATCGTTCAGGATGCGATCCGGCTCCTCTTCGAGCTGTCGGCAGGCGAGGAGGTAGTCGTTGGCGTAGACGCGTGCCGTGGCGGCCGTCAGATAGGCCTCGCCCACCGGCATGTACCCGATCACGATCAGATCGTCCCGCTCGCGGTGGCGACGTGCGTGGGCAGACGCCAGCCCGGGTGACGGGAACACGTCGTCGTCGAGGAACAAGAGGATCGGTGCGGTCGATTGCTCCGCGCCACGTTGCCGAGCCCACGCAGGGCCCTGACCGTCTCCGGGAATGATCCGCACCCGCGGGTTGTCCGCGAACTCGGACAGCTCGGCGTGGACGACCTCCGGCCGACCATCGGCGACAACCACGACTTCTTCGACGCCGACGTCATCGAGCACCGACGCGACAGCACGCGCCAAGGTCGGTCGTCCGACGGTCGGGATGATCACCACGACCTGGTCGGTGTGTGGTTCTGCGTCACCTCGAGGCACGAGCCGACGCTAGGCGCACTGCGAAGGCGTTGGCGGTTGGCGGTTGGCGCCCCCCGAGGCCGCGACCCTGGTTGCGCAGGGCGGGACACCGCGGCGATCGCCGAGCGTCTCTTCATCTCACCGTGGGCGGTGCAGGACCGCTGCAAGGCGATCTTCGAGAAGACGGGAACGCGCGGGGCGATGGCTCCTGCACGACGGCACCCAACGTGGACCCGGGGTGGCGGGGATACCGCGCCCAGGGCCAGCATGATCGGCCCGACCCAGAGGGACCTGGGCGAGCCGTGAAGTGAGTGTCGTGTCGGTGGCCATGTCGTCGCCCGCCTGTCCCTCGAGATCCCACTCAGGTGTTCCCTCGAGATTCCACTCAGGTGTCGACGGATATCTGAGTGAACCTGAGGGCTCCTTCGCTCGCGGGGTCGCCGACGTTCCGAGCGACGCGATTGTCCCTTGACATTGCATCCCCGTCTTGCTTGAATGCCTGACAATGTCAGGAACACCGAATAGCGACAGGAAAACCAGACGCCGTCAGGAAACGGCGGACGAGATCGTCGACGCGGCCTGGGAGCAGGTCCGCGAGCACGGTCTGGCCGGCCTGTCGCTGCGGGACCTCGGGGCCCGGGTGGGGATGCGGGCCCAGTCGCTCTACTCGTACTTCGCCTCGAAGCACGAGATCTACGACGCCATGTTCGCCCAGGGGAACCAGGCGTTCCTCGAGTGGATGACCGACGACACCGACGCCGGAGAGAGCGTCGAGAGGCGACTCGACGCGGCCCGCCGCAGCGCTCACCGGTTCTTCGAGTTCTGCGTGAGCGATCCGGTCCGGTACCAGTTGCTGTTCCAGCGGACGATCCCGGACTTCGTCCCGTCGGAGCGCAGCTACGCGGTCGCGCGAGGCTGCCTACGACCTGACGGCCGAACGGCTCGAGGCCGTCGGTCTCGATCCGTTCGGTGTCGATCTGTGGACCGCGGTGCTCGCCGGTCTCGTCGCGCAGCAGTTGTCGAACGAGCCGGGCGGCGACCGATGGGCGGTCCTCGTGGACCGGGCGGTCGACATGCTGGTCGCGGCGACTCGTCCCCGTCTCGCAAGAAGTCCAAGACCACAAGGAGCAGATGATGACCATGACCACCACCGAAGTCTCGACCCTTGCACCGCTGACCCATGACGAGGCCATGCGCCTCCAAGGCGGCGGAGCTGGATCGGACCCTCACGATGCTGCGTGGCTCGATCCCGCCCAATGGGCAACGCAGACCGAGTGCCCGGCCTGGGACGTGCGCGCGATGTACCAGCACGTCCTGGGCGCATGCGAAGCCGGAGCGTCGATGCGTGAGAACGTCCATCAGTTGCGGGCCGGCTACGCGCACCGCAAGGCGCACGGCGGACCGCTCGAGGCCGCGCTCTCCGACGTCCAGGTGCGTGAACGCGCCGAGCTCACCCCGCCGCAGATCGTCGAGCGGCTCACGGCGGTCGCGCCCAAGACGGTGCGCGGTCGCCGCCGCACCCCGGGACTCTTCCGCAATCACGCGAAGCTCAAGATCGACGGTCCGGTGCACGAGACCTGGAAGCTCGGGTACCTCGTCGACACCATCTACCTGCGCGACACCTGGATGCACCGCGTCGACACCGCTCAGGCGCTCGACCTTCCTCTCGAGCTCAGCGCCGACCACGACGGCCGCATCGTCGAAGACGTCGTCGCCGAATGGGCGCGCCGTCACGGCCGGCCGTTCGTCTTGGAGCTGACCGGCCCGGCCGGCGGCACCTACGCCCATGAGCCGGATGCCGCGGACGTCGAGCGGCTCTCGCTCGACGCGGTCGAGTTCTGCCGCACCCTCGCCGGCCGCGAGCCCGCGACCGGCCTGCTCGCCACCGTCGTCCCGTTCTGAACCAACCGATCCCGAGGAGCACACCACCATGGCCACCGCCTACACCGCCGCACCCGGCATCGACGTCCTCACCTCGAACGTCGCGATTCCCGGTCTCGGGCTCGTACCCGTCAACGCCTTCGTCCTGCACGGCTCGGAGCCGGTGCTCGTCGACACCGGAACGGTCGGTCGAGCGCGACGAGTACATGACCGCACTGCAGTCCGTGATCGACCCCGCCGACCTGCAGTGGATCTGGCTCACGCACACGGACTTCGACCACATCGGCAACGTGCACCGGCTGCTCGCCGAGAACCCGCAGATCCGGGTGATCACGACGTTCCTCGGCGTCGGCATCATGGGACTCGCCGACGGGCTCCCGATGGACCGCGTGTATCTCGTCAATCCCGACCAGAAGATCACCGTCGGCGACCGGACGCTGACCGCGATCAAGCCACCCGTGTTCGACAACCCGTCGACGACCGGGTTCCTCGACGACCGGTCCGGCGCGTTCTTCAGCTCCGACTGCTTCGGTGCGCTGCTGCAAGAGGTGCCCGAGAACGCGGCCGACCTCGCAGACGATGACCTCCGCGACGGTCAGGTGCTCTGGGCGACGGTCGACTCACCGTGGCTCCACAAGGTGGACCGGGCCGCCTTCGCCAAGGAGCTCGACGGCATCGCGAGCCTGGCGCCGACGATGGTCCTGAGCAGCCATCTGCCCGCAGCCTCGGGAGCCATGACCGAGCGGTTGCTGTCGTCCCTCTCGGCCGCGCCGGACGCGTCGCCGTTCGTCGGACCCGATCAAGCAGCACTCGAGCAGATGATGGCGGGATGACCGAGGATCCGGCTCACGGATTGGCGCGGGATTCGAAGAGCAGTCCGGGCAGCGTGTCATCGAGCCACTCGATGAGCCGGTCGTGCGTCCAGCCGAGCTGGGTGGTCATGAGCTGGTAGAGGCTGTCGCCGAGGAACGCGAACAGTATGTCGGTCGCGGTCTCGGTGGTCAGTCCTGGCTTCAACGGGGCTTTCTCGGCCAGGATCTCCACGACCTTGCGGTACGCATCTCGGCGCATGCGCTCGTGGAGCTCGTGGGTCTCTCGCACCTCGTCGTCGGTCAACGCTGCGGCGCGCAGGATCTCCGACATGAGGCTGGCGCGAGCGAGCAGCGGGCCGGCACCGTGCACGAAGTGTCCGAACGCGAGCTCGGCACTCGGTTCGGCGATCATCGCCGACCACCAGTCGGTGCTCTCCGGGAGATGCGGATCGTCGCCCATGACCGCCCGGTCGATGACCGCACTCATGAGCTTGGCCTTCGTGTTGAAGGTGAAGTACACGGTTTGTGGTGCTACGCCGGCCCTGGTGGCGATGTCGGCGATCGTCGCGCCGTGGTACCCGTGGGCGGCGAACTCGGTTTCGGCGGCCGCGATGATCCGGCCGCGAGTCGCGACCGCCTTGTCGCGTCGAGCGCTTCCCTTGACCTTGGCCATGAAGGGAGTCAATATACGAGCAAGTCACTAGAGAAGCACTCTAGTAACTGACTCTAGCCAGAGACGGAGGGAGCGGGTTGATGCGGGAATCGATCGAGCGGGCCGCCATCGCCGGCATCGTCGGTGCAACCGTCATCGCGTTCGGCGGCGTGATCACCCAGGTGGTGCAGGCGAGCGGCACCGTCGGGACCCACCAGGTCAGTTACCCCTGGACACCGGGTGCGATGTGGACCATCGAGCCGATGTGGGCATGTGGGCAGCTGTTGATGGTCATCGGCCTCTGGGGGGTGCACCGGAGCGGGGCGGCCGGCGGAACGCGGTCCGCGTCGGTCGGCATGAACATGGCGATCGTCGGCGCGGCGGGCATCGGCGCCTGCGAGCTCGTGCTGACCGCGTTCCGCACCCAGCGGATCGACGACACCGGACCGGGAATCGTCCTGGCGCTGTTCGGTCTGTTCTCCGTCACGCAGGCCATCGGCTTGGTCGTCGCAGGTCGCACGGCACTGAAGTCCGGCCGCTGGGGAGGGTGGCGACGCCTGACGGTGCTTGCCGCCGGCGTGTGGTCGGTCGCACTGATCGGGCTGCAGTTCACGGCGCTGCTACCCAGCGCGGTCGCGGTCTACGGGTTCAGCATGCTCGCGGTCTTCGTTGCGCTCCTCGAATCCGAACGTGCCACCGGGCCGAGGACGGCCGGGGTGGGTGAGGGAGGGGCGCGTCAGGTGGAGGTGGCGGCTTCCGCGGTCGTCCACGCGTCCGAGGTATCGACGTAGAGCTCGATCTCGTTCTGGTCGGGATCGAGCGTGTGCACACTGGTGGTGAACGCGCGCTCCGCCACGCACTGGATCGCGACTCCCGCGGCCTCGAGGTCGCACATGACGGATTCGAGCTCATCCAGTGAGTCACCGACCTTGAACGCGACGTGCGCGAGTCCCGTCGCGTCGGAGTCGGCCAACGGTGCGTGCTCGCCGACTGCCATGAGGGCGAAATCGTGATGATGCACGCCGAGTGAGAAGAAGGTCATGAGGACCGGATCCGAGATGCGCGAGATGATCGGCATGCCCAACACGTCGGCATAGAACGCTTCGGAGCGGCGGAGGTCTCGTACCTTCAGCACGACGTGGCCGAGCGAGTGCACGAGCATCGTCGGTTGTCCCGAGCCGTTCCCGACCGGTCGAGTGGTCCGTGGATCAGTGGGTGGCCGCGAGGATGGCGTCGGCGTCTTCGGCGCTCATCGGTGGCCCGACCGGAGTGAGGTCGTGAGAGCCGGCGACGCGTGCGAGCTCCTCCATCGGAGGGAACACCGGCTGTGGCGGCACCACGTGGGCCTGGGCCGGGACGCCCAGATCGCGGATCAGGTCGCGGAAGGTCGCGTTGTCGTGGACGAGCAGGATGCGAGCGTCGTGGTCGCCGACCACCCGGAAGGTGTGGGGGACACCGCGTGGCATCGACACCCAGTGTCCGCTGCCGACGCGTCGGGTGTCGTCACCGCAGCGGACCACCATCTCGCCATCGAGGATGTACCAGGTGTCGTCGAGGGACTCGTGCACGTGCAGCGGCGCGGAGGACCCGACCGGCAACGTCATCTCGAGCACGACGGTCTCCATCCCCGGCGCGCACCGGTGCTCGAGGACCAGGAGGTCGAGGAACCACCACGCCGGTGCTTGGTCGTTCCCAGGTGCGTCAACGATCGCGGTGGTCATCGGTCTGTCTCGTTCCCGTCGGTGGGTGGTCAGGATACCTTACTACTAGATCGTATGGTATCCTTACTATCGTGTCAAGCAGATCTTCCGAGGCCGGCCCGCACGTCGGCGCGATGATGCGCCTCGCCTGGCAATCGGTGTGGCGGCAGATCTTCGCAGGGGTCCTTTCGGCGGGCTATGAGGACGTGAACCCGGCGCACGTCGGACTCTTTCGCTACCCGGGCCTCGACGGGCAGCGGCCGTCCGAGCTCGCGGATCAGCTCCAGATCACGAAGCAGTCGGTGAACGACCTGCTCCGCCATCTCGAAGCGCGCGGCTACCTCACCCGCGAACCCGATCCCGACGACGGCCGTGCCCGCGTCGTCCGCCTCACCGCGAAGGGCTGGCAGCTGCAAGAGACCGTCCTCGGCCAGGCCCAGGCAGCCGAGCGGCGCATTGCCGACACGCTCGGAGCTCCCCGCTACGCCCAGCTCCAGCGCGCGCTCGAGGATCTCACCGGCGTCGCCGCTCCTGGTCCCGCGTCGAGCTCCCACGGCTGAGCCCCGGAGCGACCTGCGAGGTGGACAGATGTGGGGCGCGCCGCGGCTCGCCGCCGCTCAGCTCCTGGGGACCGACCGCCAGGGCCGGCCCCGGTACGGGTCGGGCTCGCGGGGCAGGCCCAGCACTCGCTCGCCGATGATGTTGCGCTGGATCTCCGAGGTCCCACCCTCGATCGAGTTGGCCCGCGTCCGGAGGAACTGGGTCACCCATTCTGCGGTGTCGTCACCGTCGAGCCACGCGATCGCATCCGCGCCGAGCAGGTCCATCGCCAGCTCCTGGAGGTGCTGGTTCGCCCTGGCCTTGGCGATCTTGGTGAGCGAACCCTCGGGCCCGGGGGCCTGACCGGCCGCTGCTCGGGCCCGGGCCCGCTCGAGGTTCATGGCCAGGACCCGGCCGGCGATGTGCTCGTCCATGAGCCGCTGCCGGCCGGTCGGATCCGTGCCGATGCCGCGGGCCACGGCCATCGCTTCGACCTCGGCGTAGGGCTTGCCGCCGAGTATCTCGTCGGAGGACTTGCGCTTCGTGCGCGCGCCCGAGAGCGCGTGACGCTCGGCGCCGAGAGTCGTCATCGCCGCCGCCCATCCCTCGCCGACGGGGCTGATCCGATCGAGGTCGTCGACGCGAGCCTCGGTGAGGAACACCTCGTTGAACTCGAGCTGCCCGGCGATGTTCACGAGGGGACGTACCTCGACGCCCGGGGCCCGCATGTCCAGCCCGAAGTAGGTGATGCCCTTGTGCTTCGGCTGATCGGGGTCGGTGCGCGCGAGGAGCATCGCGCGCTCGGACTGGTGTCCGAACGTCGTCCACACCTTCTGGCCGTTGACCACCCACTGCTCGCCGTCGCGCTCGGCGGTGGTGGCGAGCGACGCCATGTCCGAGCCCGCGCCCGGCTCGGAGAACAGCTGGCACCAACGCTCCTCGCCGGTGAGGAGACGGGGGAGCAGATGGCGCTTGGTGGCGTCGGTCGCCCACTCGTCGATCGTCGGCGCGGCCAGTGCGAGGCCCGAGCCCCGGGGCACGTGCGGGACCTCCCATCGGTTCAGCAGCGTGAGTGCTCGCCGGGCCTCGCCGCGGGTCAGGCCGCGGCCACCGTGCTCCGGCGCGTAGTGCGGTGCGACCCAGCCGGCCGCGCCGAGCGCATGGACCACCGAGGGGTTGTCGATCGTTCCCCTGAGCGTCTCGACCGTCGCCGCGTCACCGGCGCGCACGGCGTCGCCCCACCCGGCGGGGAGCAGCTCGGCGAGCAGGGTCTCGAGCGCGCGGCGGCCGGGGAATCTCTCGCCGTCCGCGGTCGCGTCAGTCACGGCTCATCCGCTCCGCCATGTCCTCGGGCACGCCGTAGGGCAACTCGCGCTCGTGGTCCAACGCGGCCGTACGGGCGAGGTCCTCGCGGTCTGCGAGCAGGCGCTTGACCCGCCGGTTCGTCCCCGGCGAGTTGGTGAGGATCTCCGCCGCCAGTCGGGCCACGGCGTCATCGAGGTCGGCGTCGGGTACCGCCACGTCGACCAGACCGATCTCGGCCGCGGTCGCGCCGTCGATGCGCCGGCTGGTGAACATCAGCTGCTTCGCCATGGACCGCCCGACCCGCTCAGGGAGGCGGATCGACATGCCCCAGATCGGGACGAGGCCCCACTGGCCGTGGGTGTCACCGAGCCGGGTCGAGGTCGCCGCGACCAGCAGGTCGCACGCGAGCGCCAGCTCGAGCCCACCGGTGAAGCAGTGCCCGTGCAGCCGCGCGATCGTCGGTTGGGGAAGCCGTTCGAGCGCATCGACCGTTTCGGGCTCGAAGTGCCGGCTCGGCGCCCGCTCCCCGCTGGAGATCGCTCCGAGGTCGTGACCGGCACAGAACGAGCGGCCCGCGCCGGCGAGCACCACGCACCGGACCGATTCGTCGGCGGCGATCGCGTCGAGGTGCCCGCGCAGCGCGACGAACGTGGCCGGGGTGAGGGCGTTCAGCTTGTCGGGCCGGTTGAGCGTGAGCGTGCACAGGCCGTCGCGGTCGGAGCGGATCACCAGCTGAGGGTCGTGGGACATGGGGCCAGTATGGGCCGGGAGACCGACCGGGCGTCGACGACGGGCGGCCTCGCACCGGCGGTACCGGGCTATGGAACACTGACCGGGCCAGACACGCGTGCCCTCTCGCGAGGGTCCATCTCGCCAGTGCCGGGAGCCCGAGGATGAAGCACAAGCCGACGACCGTTCGCGACCGCCTCGGGGCTCTCGTCGGCCTGCTCCGGGTGAGTGACGCGGAGTTCCATGCCTTCATGGGGACCTACGACGAGTTGTTCACCGACTCGCCGGAGAACACCAAGGCCGACTACGAGGCCGGAGTGCCGATCCGGGGCTACCGACAGGGGAGCAGCGCGGAGCTCCAGCAGCTGTACCGGATCATCCACCTGCTCTGCACGCTCGGGTCCGTGGAGAAGATGTACATGCCGCCGGTCATCGATCCTGAGCGATCGGTGCTCGACAACCAGATTCTCTTCGAGCGGATCGTGGCGAACGACCTCGCGATCGGTCTGGGCGACAAGGTGTTGGATCTGGGCTGCGGGTGCGGGGCGATCGCCGAGCACATGGCCGAGCTGACCGGAGCCACGCCCTATGGCATCAACCTCGACGAGTCACAGATCGAGAAGGCGTGGCGGAACCCGAACCTTGTGCGTTCGAACTTCTCCGTCGGCGACTTCAACAAGGCGCTCGAGTTCGACGACGGCACGTTCGACGCCGTGTACGCGATCCAGCCCCTGACCTACCTGACCGATCACGACTTCACGTTCGGGGAGGTCTTCCGCGTCCTGAAGCCGGGTGGGAGGTTCGTGATGAACGACGTCGCCGCGCTGGACGCGTACGACCGGGACGACGAGCATCAGCGGACCTTGATCCAGCACACCCGCGAGCTGACCGTGTTCGGCGGGCTCTGGTACTCCAAATACTGGGAGGATGCCTACGCGAACGCCGGTTTCGATCTCGTCTCCTCCGTCGGGAGGGGTGCGGTGGAGATGGTGAAGAAGGAAGTCGCGCTCTTCGACCGGTACGAAGCGGTGTTCAAGTTCCTCGCGAAGATCCACGTGATCCCGAGGAAGACCGACGCGATGATGCAGCGGATGAACGAGAACAGTCACTCGTACATCCAGGCCGAGGAAGAAGAGCTGCTGACGCTGAACTGGCACTGCGTGGGGCAGAAGCCGGCCTGAGCGTCGCCCGGATCCACGGCCGTGGACCAGCGACGCGGCTCCCGGACTCAGATGTCCATGCCGAGGGATTCGGCCTGTGCGGCGAGGGTGAGCCAGCGCTCCTCGGTGGTGTCGACGCGGGTCTGGGACGCACCGAGTTCGCCGCTGAGTCGCGTCAATGTCTCGTGGTCGACTCCGGGCGCGCTCAACTGGCATTGCAGTTGGTCGCGCGCCTCGACGGCCGCGGCCAGCTCGCGCTCCGCGACGCCGAGTTGGCGGCGCAGCGTGCTCGGGCTCTTCTTCGATGCCGCCCGGGGAGTCGCGGCGGTCGTGGTCGGCGGCGAGCTGCGCGTGACCGGCGCGGGGGTGGCCGCCGGTCGAGTTCGTTGGGTGAGCCAACCCGCGACGCCGCCCGGGACGACTGCGGCACGGCCGTGCCCGTCGATCGCCAGCACCACGTCCACCGTGCGGTCGAGGAACACGCGGTCGTGGCTGACCACCACGACGATGCCGGGCCAATCGTCGAGGAACTCCTCGAGGGCGCGCAGCGTGTCGAGGTCGAGGTCGTTCGTGGGTTCGTCGAGCAGCAGCATGTTCGGCTGCTCGGCCAGCGTCAGCAGGAGTTGCAGGCGCCGCCGCTCCCCACCGGAGAGCGTGCCGATCGGCGCCAGCTGGGTGTCGCCGTCGAACCAGAACCGGCGCATCAGCTGTCCGTCGGCGACCGACGGTTCACCCTTGTCGCCCGCGACCGCGGCACGCACGCGCTGGTTCGGATCGAGCTCGCGTCCGAGCTGGTCGTAGTAGCCGATCTTCACCGTGGTCCCGATGTCGACCGAACCGCGCGTGGGCCGCAACCGGCCGGCGATCAGGTCGAGCAGGGTGCTCTTTCCGACGCCGTTGGCGCCGACGATGCCGACACGATCTCCGGGCTCGAACGTGTGGCTGACGTGGTCGAGGACGAGCCGGGTGCCGCGGTCGGGCCAGGAGAAGTCGATCCCGTGGAGCTCTACGCCGCGTGACCCGAGGCGCGTGCTGCCCAGCGACAGGCCGATGTCGCCGTCGCGTGCACTCGCTTCGGGGCCGCGCGCGATGAGCGCCGTCGCCGCGTCGACGCGGGCCTTCGGTTTGGTGGATCGCGCGGGTGCGCCCCGCCGGAGCCAGGCCAGCTCGCGCCGGGCCTGGTTCTTGCGGGTCTGCTCGGCGGCCGCGGCCTGTTCTTCGCGCTCGCTCCGTGCGGCCAGGTACGCGGCGTAGCCGGAACCGGCGGTGCGGTCCTGGGGCACGTGGACGTAGCCGTGGCCCCGGTCGATCTCGAGCACCTTGGTGGTCACCCGGTCGAGCACGTGGCGGTCGTGGGTCACGAGGACCAAGCCACCGTTGAACCCGGCCAACCATTCTTCGAGGAACGCGATCGCGTCGAGATCGAGGTGGTTGGTCGGCTCGTCGAGGATCAGCGCATCCCACTCGCGGGCGAGGAGCGCAGCGAGCGCCACGCGCTTGCGCTGGCCGCCGGAGAGCTCGTCGGTCGGTGCGTCGAGCATGCCGGCCATCCCCAGCCGATCGAGCATGGCCTCGCCGTGCCACTCGTGCCCGTCGAGACCGTCGCACACGACTGACCGCACGCGGCCCGGGGGAAGCACGGGGAGCTGGGCCAACGCACCGATGCGGGCGCCGCGCCCGCGCCGGACGACGCCCGCCTCGGGTTCGCGCTCGCCGCTGAGCATGCCGAGCAGCGTGCTCTTGCCGCATCCGTTGAGGCCGACGACGCCGATGCGGTCGCGGTCACTGAGGGTCAGGGAGAGATCCGTGAACAGCGGGCGGTTCGGCCGGGTCGCCCGAAGGCCTTGTGCGTCGATCAGGATCACGTCGCCGCAGGCTACGGCGTGCTCGACGCTCGCCGAGCGTCGACCCGGTCGATCTGGCTTCGGGCTGCGCCGGTGTCGCATGATGGCCGGATGCGCGATCCCGTCCCCCCGCCGACGATGGCATCGGTGGCGCGCGGGACGAGTGAGCCGCCGTTCCGGGCCGGCGCGCCCAATCTCCTGGTCGTGGTCTTCGACGATCTCGGGTTCGGCCACCTCGGCAGCTACGGATCGGACCTCACCACGCCGAACGTGGACGCGCTCGCGGCGCGCGGACTGCGATTCACCAATTTCCACACGACCGCGGTGTGCTCGCCGACGCGGGCGTGTCTGCTGACCGGGCGCAATCACCACCGGGTCGGCATGGGGATGCTGCCGGACCTCCCGACGAACTTCCCCGGGTACTCGGGGATCTTCCCGAGGTCGGCGGGGACTCTGGCGCAGATCCTGGGCGATTCGGGCTACGCGACGTTCTGCGTCGGCAAGTGGCACCTCGTCCCTCGCGATCAACGAGTGACCGGGCCGTACGACATGTGGCCGACCGGCCTCGGGTTCGATCGCTACTACGGGTTCCTCAACGGTGAGACCAACCAATGGACGCCCAACCTCGTGCGGGACACGAACCATGTCGAGCCGCCGCGCACTCCGGCCGAGGGGTACCACCTCGACGCGGACCTGGCCGACCACGCGATCGACTACCTGCGAGAGCTGCGCCTGTCGCAGCCGGACCGTCCGTTCCTGCTCTGGTACGCGACGGCCGCTCCTCACGCCCCCCACCAGGCGCCGCCGGAATGGATCGAGCAGTTCCGCGGTCGTTTCGACGACGGATGGGACACGTGGCGCGCGGCGACGCTGGACCGTCAGAAGTCGTTCGGGATCGTTCCTCCCGACACCGTGCTGTCCGAGCGGCCCGAGTGGGTCGAGCCCTGGTCCGAGATCGACCCCGACCGGCGTCGGCTCTACGCCCGGATGATGGAGGTCTGCGCCGCGTTCATCGCCCACGCGGATCATCAGCTCGGCCGGGTGTTGGACCACCTCGACGCGACCGGTGAGCTCGACAACACGGTCGTCGTCGTGGTCTCGGACAACGGCGCGTCCGCCGAGGGTGGACCGCACGGCGCGTTCAACCAGCTCGGCCACTACATCTCCGACGCGGCCGACGACATCGCGGACAGCCTCGCCCATCTCGACGACCTCGGGGGCTTCCACTCGAGTGGGCACTACCCATGGGGCTGGGCGCTCGCGGCGAACACACCGTTCCGGCGGTGGAAGCGCTACACGTACGAAGGTGGGGTGCGCAGCCCGATGGTCCTCGCGGGGCCCGGGATCGGCGAGCGCGGTGGCCGACGTGATCAGTACTGCCACGCGATTGACGTGCTGCCGACGGTGCTCGATCTGTGCGGGGTCCCACTGCCGGACGAGCTCGACGGCGTCGCGCAGATGTCGTTCGACGGCACGAGCCTGCGTGAGGTGGTGGACGACGGCGAGGTCGTCGGTCCGCGGTCGAGCCAGTACTTCGAATGCTGGGGGAGCCGGGCGATCCATGCCGACGGATGGAAGGCCGTGACGAACCACGTCAACCAGTTGACTGCTGCCGAACGCAACCTGCTCGTCGGCAGCCACGACTTCGCCGCCGACGAATGGTCGCTGTTCGACACCCGCGTCGACCCCACCGAACAGGTCGATCTCGCCGTTCAGCACCCCGACAAGCTGCAGGAGCTCGTGGCGGCATGGTTTGCCGAGGCCGAACGCAACGGGGTGTTTCCGCTCGACGACGGTGCGGTGCATCGGATCAGGCACCTGCACATTCCCTGGAGCGCCCACCGGCCCAGCGTCCGGCTCCGGCCCGGCGACAAGGTGCACGAGGTGGCCGGGCCGAACCTGGCGGGCGGATTCCGGATGCTCGCCGCGTTCACCGAGCCGGTTCCCCGCCGCGGCCGGGCGGTCGTCTGTGAGCAGGGCGACTGGCTCTCGGGCTGGGCCTGGTACCTCGTCGACGACGAGGTCCGCTGGTGCCTCGCCGGAGGCCACGGTGCTCGTGTCTCGACGGCGCGGGTCCCCGCGGGCGCGCGGGTGCTCGGGGCGAGCGGCGAGATCACCGAAGGTCGGCTCGTCGTGACGATGACCGCGGACGGAGCCGAGATCGGCCGCGCCGATCTCGGCGTCGCCATCCCACTCGCCTGGTCGCCCGACGGTGCATTCCTCACCGTCGGGTACGCCCGACCCTTCCCGGTCAGCGCGGACTACGAACCGCCGGCGCCGGCGCCGGCGAGCCTGCTCGACGTCGAGATCGCCGTGGGGCCGGCGCCGCCGTTCGACCTCGACGCGGAACTGGCCCGAATCCTCCGTCACCAATAGCGGCCGGCCGTCGCGCGGTGGAACGCAGATCTGGAAGGATGCCGAACGTGGACGCGCGTGTTGACGACCGGGCCCTCATCACCGACCTCGTGGTCGCTTACGCCTACGCCGTCGACGAGGGCGACTGGGAGGTGTTCGAGGACCTGTTCGTCCCGGACGCCGCCATCGACTACCGGTCCTCCGGCGGGATCGCCGGGAATGCGGCCGAGGTCGCCGCGTGGATGCCCCAGGCGATGGCACTGTTCCGATGGACGATGCACTCCATCTCGACGCACCGCCTGAGGTTCACGGGCGAGCGGACGGCGAAGGGATCGCTGCACGCGTTCGCCCGTCACGGCCTCACATGGAAAGACGTGGACGAGCTGATGGACGTCAACGTCATCTACCGCGACGAGTACGTGAGAACCGACGCCGGCTGGCGGTTCGCATCCCGTCGCGAGGACACGCTGAACGTCACGGGCGGGCGGTTCGCCGAGATCATCGCCCGGAGCGTCGCCGGTTGAGCGCGGTCGGGTTCGGGCGGCGCGAGGAGGACCTGACCGCGGAGGTCCTCACCGACGTGCTCGCGGTCGACCATCCGGGCGTGCAGGTGAAGGCGGTCGAGGTCGTCGCCACGAAACGCTGCGGTGAGGGGATCGCGTCGACGGCGGATCGGATGCTGCTCGACCTGACCTACGCCGAGGGATCCTCGGGGGACCTTCCCGCGCGCATGGTGCTGAAGACGATGTTGCTGTCCCCTCACGCGCCGGCGGAGATGTACGCGACGGAGGTCCGCTTCTACCGCGAGCTCCGTCCGTCGCTGTCGGTCGAGACCCCGCGCTGCTACGCGGCGTCCTTCGACCCGGCCACAGGTCAGTTCGGCCTGCTCCTGGAAGACCTGACCGAGCGCGGCGCGCGCTTCCCGAACGCGACCGTTCCGGTGGCGATCGACGAGGTCGGTGCTCTGCTCGATCAGCTCGCCTCGCTGCATGCCGAGTTCTGGCAGTCGCCGCGCTTCGCCTCCGACCTCGCCTGGGTCGCGACACCCAAGGCCGGTGGGATGTCCGGCATCTTCGAGCGCCACGGGCTCGCCATCGTCTCGGACCAGGTCGACCGTCACCCGTTCAAGCGCGAGCTGATCGCACCGCTCGGGCTCGACGTGGACGGGCTCTGGGCCGCGCTCGCGGTCGCCGAGCGGTCGCTCGAGGCCGCGCCGGTCACGTTGCTGCACGGGGACGCGCACATCGCGAACACGTACCTCCTCCCGGACGGAACCGGCGGCCTGCTCGACTGGCAGCTCCAGGTCCGCGGCTGCTGGGCGCACGACGTCGTGTATCTGCTCTCGACCGCGCTCGAACCGGACGTCCGCCGCGGCGAGAGCCGGGCGCTGGTGCGCCGGTATCTCCACGCGCTGGCGTCGTTCGGGGTCCCTGACGTGCCGGCCCCGGACGAGGCGTGGGAGTGGTGCCGCCGCGCGGTGTTGTGGGGTCTGGTCATCGGCTGGCTGATCACCCCGCCGGAGAACTACGGCCCCGCGATCACTGCTGCGAACACGGAGCGGATGGTCGCCGCGGTCCAGGACTTCGACGCGCTCGGTGCCATCGCCGAGGGGCCACCCCGCTGACTCGTTGCCGCAGCCACCGTCGCGCACGTGGAGCCCGTCCGGCCGCGAACGACCGCAGAGGACCCAGGCGCAGGCTGATCCCCCCGCTCGTCGACTCCTCGCGAATGCGGGCCGCGATGTGCACCACGAGGTCGCGGGCCGACAGCCGGGCACGGAGACCCGGCGCGGCGTCGGTCACGCGCCGTTCCCCGCCGCGACGAGGTCTCCGGAGCCGGCGGGAGGTACGTCGGGCATCGTCACACCGCCGCCGGGGGAGTCGCGAGGCGTACGGCGAGCACATCGATGTGGTCGTTGTGGAGCTCGCTCGTCGGTACCGCCCGGCCCGCCATGACCATGATCATGGCCTCGACGGGACCCCGGACGCCGGAACCCCACCGGACCGTCGCTGCACTGCGCTGCCGCCGAGCGGGCCGGACCGCGCCGCGTGGATCTCGTTGCCGTGGGTATACGGTGACCTTCACGCGACGGAATCCTGTCGTGTGCGTTGCTCCTGACCCTGGTGGCGCGTCGATCGCACGGTCACTGCCAGGAGTTCCCATGGCCAATCCGAGTCGTCGTACGTGTCGCACATCGGGCGCGGGGTGACCGCGCTCGTGGAGCACGGGTAGGGCGTGGCCGGCGAACGGCGGCTGCAGATCCTGGCCCGGCTCGTCGAGCGCCGAGCTCCCGGACTGGAGACGAAGCGACTGTGTGAAGTCTGCGCCGAGGTGACGGACCTGACCGGAGCCGGAATCATGTTGATGTCGGGCGATGTCCCCCGGGGTTCGCTCTGTACCACCGACCGCGTAAGCGCGCGCATCGAGGAGCTCCAGTACTCGCTCGGTGAGGGACCCTGCGTGGATGCCTACGCGCGGGACCGGCCGGTCGTCGAACCCGATCTCGCCGACCCCGTGACGCCGCGATGGTTCGCCTTCAGCCCGGCGGCGGTGGAAGCGGGGGCGCGGGCGGTGTTCGGGTTCCCGCTCCAGGTGGGTGCGGTTCGCCTGGGCGCGCTCAACCTGTACCGCGACCGGCCAGGCTCGTTGACGGACGACCAGCACGCCGATGCCCTCGTCGCGGCCGAGATCGCGGCGCAGGCCATCCTCGTGTTTCAGGCGGACGCGCCGCCCGAGATGCTGGCGACCGAGCTCGAAGCCGGGGCCGAGCTCCATTACGTAGTGCACCAGGCGTCGGGCATGGTCGCGGTCCAACTCGGTGTCAGCGTCGGGCAGGCGCTCATCCGGCTGAGGGCCTACGCCTTCGGCAACGACCGTCGCCTCGACACGGTCGCTCGAGCCGTGGTGGCACGCGAGCTCCGTTTCGATGGCCCCAGCGGCGAGCAGGACCTGCCGGGGTGACCGGACGCCGACTGGTCGACGCGCCGCGTGCGGCGAGGCGTAGCGTGGTGGGGAACGGACCTCACTCTTCGGGGGATGCCAGATCGCGGAGGGCAGATTGATGGGTGATTCGATGCCGAGGGAAGCGCTGCTCGCGAGAACGCTCGTGGAGTTGGCGGACTCATTGGTCGAGGACTTCGACGTCGTGGAGCTGCTCACGCTGCTGGTCGACCGCTGCGTCGAAGTGCTCGGTATCAGTGCCGCTGGACTCATGCTCGCCGCGCCCGACGGCGACCTGCGCCTGATGGCATCCTCCAGCGAGACGATGCGAATGCTCGAGCTGTTCGAGCTCCAAGCCGAGGAAGGTCCCTGCCTCGACTGCTACCGCACCGGTGAACCGGTCATGACCGGCGATCTCGCCGCGGCCGCCAGACCCTGGTCGCAGTTCGCGGCGCGGGCGATCGCGGCCGGCTTCCTTTCGGCGCACGCTCTGCCGATGCGCCTCCGCGGCTCGGTCATCGGTGCTCTCAACCTGTTCGACTTCGAAGCGGGCGACATGAGCGCATCCGACATCGCAGCCGCCCGGGCCCTCGCCGATGTCGGGACGATCGGGATCCTCGCGCACCGCGCCGCGCTCGAGGCCAGGGCCCTCAACGAGGAGCTCAACCACGCGCTCAACAGCCGCATCGTGATCGAACAGGCCAAGGGGATGGTCGCCGAACACGCTCGGCTCACGATGGAGCAGGCGTTCTCCACGCTCCGACACCATGCCCGCAACCACAACCTCCGGCTCGTCGACGTCGCTCAGTGCGTGATCAACGGATCGCTTCCCATCTCGGTGCTCGACGCGCCAGCAGCGCCGCGGGCCTGAGCGCCATCCCCCGTGCCGCCGGTCGACGTAACGTCGAAAGGTGTGTTCGGCCAGGTGGGCGTCGTGCCCGCGCAGGACCTGCATCGCCGGGAACCTCCAGCGGTGGGGAGTGGGTAGCGTAGGAGCGTCAGTGGCGATCGGAGGGACCGCACCGGATGACGAGAACGCCGGCGCGCTCCCGTTGGTCGTTGTGGTCGGAGGATTCGATCCTGTCGATCGGCTCGAAGGGATCGATCCTCTCCGTCGGATCGGTCGGTTCCGCGCTCTCGATCGGCTCCGCGGGTTCGTTCCTGTCGGTGCTCTCCGTCGGCTCGCTCGCGTCGATCGGGTGCGCGTTGTCGTCCCGGTCGCGATGGTCGCTGATGTCGCACCGTGCCCGGCACGGTGTGATGACCGCCGGTGCGGTCAGCCCGACGACGTGACCGCGCCGATCGGAGCCCCCCACCACGTGGTCGGCGCGCCGAGCACGTCACGGCGGGGCAGGGTCGCGGCCTCGCCGAAGGCGTCCACGGTGGCGACGCGGACCGCGTCGACATAGCGGGGCGCCAACTCGGTGAAGACGACACCCGCGCCGTGGGTCGCGAGGGCCTCGGCCGACGCGTAGGCCTCGTACAACATGCCGACGCCGCGCTCCTCGTCGAGGTACCAGTCGTAGACGACCGTTCCCGGCTCGTCACGACTCACCGCGACCATGGCGTCCACCATCTCCCGGAACCGGCCCGCATCGAGGATCTCGAACCGGATCACGAACCGGACCCACTCGCCGTCACGCACGCTCCGGACCGTAGCCGTCTTCGGTGGGCGCGGCGCGGGCTGTCCGTTCGGTGGAGCGACCGTCGTCAACGGATGGATGTCCGCGGCCGGCCGGGAGGCAGGCAGGCGGTCCGACGGGTGTGGAGGCACCCTGTCCGCCGGCCGCCACCTCCTGGATGCTGCGATGGCCGGCAGGATGCGGGAGGAGCAGTCGTGAGATGGACTCGGGTGGCACAGCACGGCGTCGCGGTGGGGGTCGTGATGGCGTTGGGGATCGGTGTCGTGGGCTCCGTCGGCGCCGCACCCGTCGGCGAGGCGGTGGCGGGCCCGGCGATCGGTGCCGACCATGACTTCGGAACCGTGACGGTGGGTCTGACCAGCGCGAGCCAGGCGGTCACCGTCCCACTCACGACGACGATCGGTGAGCAACGCTCGACGATCGATGCGCAGATCGCGGCTGGCGGAATCGTCTTCGGCGACATCTCGTACGGCGGCCTCACCATCCTGACCGCCGCCCAGGTGAAGACCGCCACGGTGGCCGCGCTCGCGTCCTTGCCGGACTCCACGCCGATCGCGTTCCGCGTCGACCACGTCGGCTTCGGGACCGGGACGGACTTCGCGATCTCGGGTGACTGCGTCGGCGCCGACGGCGCGACCACTCCCAGCTGTACCGAGCTCGCGACCTTCTCACCGACCCGAGGAGGGCAGCGTACGGATGCGATCGACGTGGGCGTGACGACGACCCAGGGCTTCGACGCCGTCGCCGGCGCTTTCGCCACCCAGATCGGGAATCTCTACGGCGTGAGCCCGAGCCTCGTCTCGATCGCGATCGGTCTGTATTCGCCCCTCGTCCATCCCCAGGTCGACGCCGCGATCGGAGGGGCGCTGAACCCGGTTGCGACGTTCTCGGGCGTCGGCGTGTCAGTGGTGTCGATCGCCGCTTCCACCGCGATCATGGAAGGGAGCGACGGCAAGCACGTCGTCGGGCTGCCCGTCGTCCTCAACGCCCCCTCGACCGAGGACGTCACCGTGGCCTACGCGACCGCGGACGGCACGGCCCGAGCGGGCGCGGGCGACTACACGCGCGCGACGGGGACCGTGACGATCCCTGCGGGTGCGAGCGCGGCGACCGTTCCGGTCACCGTGAACGGTGACGCCAAGGCCGAGGGCGCCGAGACGTTCTCGGTCGGGATCACCGCAGCGTCGGGCGCGGTGCTCGGGACGAGCGCGAGCCTGGTGACGCTCCTCAACGACGATCTCCCGACGGTCAAGGTCGTGGGTTCGAGCGTCCCCGAAGGTGCGCCGGTCTACTTCGCGATCACGGCGAAGGTTCCGTTGGCCCAGGACCTCGTGCTCCAACTCGCGATCACCGGCGGAACTGCGACCATGGCCGATCTCGGCTCGCCCAGTGCGGGTTCGGTGGCGGTGCCCGCGGGCACGACCGGCCCCGTGTTCGTGTCGATCCCGACGCTCCTCGACGGGACGAAGGAGCGCGGTGAGAAGGTCTTGGTCACCGTCACCGGCGGTGCGGTCGCGGTCACGTCCACATCGACGATCAAGGGCAACGTGTCCTAGGGCGAGAGGCGCCGAGGGCGAGGATCGGCGGCGGTCTCGTACCCATTCCCGGGTCGGGTGTGCACGGCGCGGAGGCCGGGTTGGCCCAGGCGGCGCGTAGTGTCCGGGCGTGCGCACGACTTGGGAAGGTCGGGATTCGCGGTGGCGCCCGCGGTGGCTCGCCGCGGTCGTCCTGGTACCGCTGGTCGCGGCGTGCTCGTCCGGTTCGAGCAGCACGTCGGACGCAACGGACGCGACGGCGCGCACGTCCGCCGACGGCCTCGGTGTGCGCACCGAGACGTTCACGCGTGATGCGCCCACCGGAGCCTCGTCGCCGGCGCGGACGCTCCGGACGACCATCTTCTATCCGGCACGCGGCGCCGCGGGGAGCGCGCCGGTCCCGGGCGCAGCCGTCGATCGGCGCGCCGGCCCGTACCCGCTCGTCGTCTTCGCCCACGGTCTCGGTGCGAGTCCCGGGTCCTACGACGCACTGCTCCGGGCCTGGGCGCGCGCCGGATACGTGGTCGCCGCACCGAAGTTCCCGGCGACGAGCTCCGAGACGGCCGGCGGTGTCGATCCGGGCGATTTCGTGAACCAACCGGCCGACGTCAGCGCGGTCATCACCGGGGTCCAGCGGCTGTCCGCGAGCGAGGACGGCGCGTTCGCGGGGAGCCTCGATGCGAACGCCGTCGGCGTCGCCGGTCATTCGCTCGGTGGGATCACGACGCTCGGTGTCGCGGCCCACACGTGCTGTCGCGACAGCCGGATCAAGGCCGCCGTCGTCCTCTCGGGGGACCCTCTCACGTTCCCGACGGGACGGTTCGACTACGGGAACGCGCCCCCTATCCTCCTGGTGCACGGCGACGCGGACGACCTGGTGCCGTACGACGCGAGCATCGACGTGTTCAACGCGGTGAACGGCCCGAAGGGCCTGATGACGATCCGGGACGGAGACCACAGCGCACCCGTGGCTCCCGGCCGCCCCTCGTTCGCGCCGGTCAGGAAGGTCACGGTCGACTTCTTCGACGCGTACCTCAAGGGCAGGACCACGGCGCTTGACCACCTCGAGGCCGATGGAAGGTCCAAGTCCACGCGGGTGGTCTTCGTCGCCACGCGAGGGACCCGGACCACCGTTCCCACGCGGCCGCCCGTGAAGCGCGTGCTGCACGCCACGGTCACCCCCGCCACCGGACTCGTGAGCGGGCAGACGGTCACCGTGGAGTGGAGCGGGTTCACTCCCGGGAAGACGATCAACATCGTCCAGTGCTCGAACCACACCGCCGGTGACGCGAGCGCGTGCGACCTCAAACACGGCAAGATCCTCCATCCGGATCCAACCGGGAGTGGCTCCCTGCCGTTGGAGATCGTCGTCGGGCCGGTGGGCAACGGAGCCTGCGACGCGTCGCACTCCAAATGCCAGATCGTGTTCAACGACGGCGGCTCGCTCGATCCCGCCGCGAGCGTCCGGGTCTCGATCTCGTTCGCGTCGTCGTAGCGGGCTCGGCGCCGGGTGGTCGCGACCGCTAGATCGGGGGGACCTCGACGGCACCCCAGGTGCGCATGTTCTCCCGCCAGGCGTCGTCGTCGGGGGAGCTGAGGGCACCGATCCATGTCTCGTCGCTGATGGCCGGCCGGTGCTCGGCGATCGCGGCCGCGTCGGCGCCGACGGTGTACCGGAGCTTGGGCGCGTCGGTCGTGATCGCGCCCCAGATCGCTTCGGCGACGTCCTCGGGAGCGGACGGGTCCGCGAGGCCGGCGAGGAGGTACCGGGAGGTCCGGAACGTGATCGGGAAGTAGGGCGACTCGACGTCGATCGGCTGCTGCATGGACTTGTCGACGATCGCCGTCGCGACGACCCCGGGCTCGATGATCGCGACGCGGATCCCGAACGGCGCGACCTCGGCCGCGAGCACTTCGCTGATCGCTTCCGCGGCCCACTTGGAGGCGGCGTAGGCGGCCTGGCCGGGGCTCGCGACGCGCCCCGCGATCGAGGTGACGTTGACGATGCACCCGCTGCCCTGCTCGCGCATCGTCGGCAGCACCGCCTGGATCCCGCGGAGCGTGCCCCACGTGTTCGTGTTCATCAGCGACTGGAACACGTCGAGCCCCGTACCCTCGATGTCGGCACCGACGACGACGCCGGCGTTGTTCACGAGGATGTCGACGCGCCCCTCGGCGGCGAGCACGATGTCGACGCCGTCCGCGACCGACTTGTCGTTGTCGACGTCGACGATCAGCAGCGACAGTGGAAGGCCGGCCGCGGCTTCCAGGAGCGGCGCGCCCGAGGCCTCCGAGCGTACCGTCGCGTAGACGCGGCAGCCCTCCCGGGCGAGGCGCAGCGCGGTGGCGAAGCCGATGCCGGTGGAGCAGCCGGTGACGATCGTGATCTGCATCGGCGCACCGTACCGCCGGGTCCGAGGACGCCGGGCCTGCGGGTGCGTCCGCGCGGTGGCGGCAGGGGTCTAGCGTGAGGACATCCACACGCGATGTGGTGATACCGATAGGCAGGCGGTATGGACCGATGAACCACACGACGAACGACGGTGAGGTGCGTCGAATCCTCGCGGCGGCCGCGGACGTCCTGTTCAGCGACGGCGTCTCCGACGCGTTCCTCGACCAGTGGGCCGAGGAGACGACGTTCCTCCTCGACTCCGACCGCTCCGCGCGCGGGCCACTCGCCGCGTCGACCCGGCTGACCGAGGTCCCGGCGAGCGTCCACCCCGGCACCGACCCGAACGTACGATGCCGGCATGTTCATGCTCCGCTTCGACATCCGCGCGCCCACGGACGGCCCGGCCGCGGTCGGCGACCTGTACGACGCCGCGCTCGAGATGTCGGTATGGGCCGAACAGCATGGCGCGCTCTCGGTCGTGGTCTCCGAGCACCATGGGTCGCCGGACGGCTACCTGCCGGCGCCGCTCGTCCTCGCATCGGCGATTGCCGCCCGCACGTCGACGGTGCCGATCCTCGTCGCGGCATTGCTCGTGCCCCTCCACGACCCAGTGCGCCTCGCCGAGGACATGGCGGTCCTCGACGTGATGAGCCACGGCCGGGTCGTGTACGTCGTTGGTCTGGGGTACCGCCCCGAGGAGTACGCGATGTTCGGCCGGTCCCTCGCCGATCGTGGTCACCGCATGGACGAGTGCCTCACCGTCCTGCAGCGGGCGTGGTCGGGCGAGGCGTTCGACCACGACGGCCGGTGGGTGCACGTGACGCCGCCACCCGCGACGCCGGGGGGTCCACCGCTGATGTACGGCGGGGGGAGCCCGGCGGCGGCGCGCCGCGCGGCGCGGTTCGGGCTGGGCTTCTTCGCCCAGACGTGGGCCGACGGCCTCGAGGCGACCTACCAGGAGGAGTGCCGGCGGCTCGGTCGAGAGCCGGGCATGTGCGTGGTCCCGGCGCGGGGCAGCGCCACCTCGGTGTTCGTCGCCGAGGACGTGGACCGCGCGTGGGACCAGCTCGGCCCGTACCTGCTCCACGACGCGCGCATGTACGCGGCATGGCTCGGCGACGCGGCGGCCGCCAGCAAGTCCACCGCGGTCTCGATCGATGCGCTCCGTGCCGAGGGCGGCGCCTACCGGGTGCTCACCCCCGACCAGGCCGTCGACCACATCCGTTCCGCGGGCATGCTCGCCCTCCACCCACTGTGCGGCGGGTGCCCGCCGGAGCTCGGGTGGGAGACGCTGCACCTCGTGGCGGACAGGGTCCTTCCCGCGCTCCAGGGGTGAGGTGCGACGCGGCGACTCGCGCTCACCGCGTGCGGAACTCCAGGCCGGTGAAGTCGCCGGAGTTGCGCCACCCGTCGATGTACTCGAAGTAGGCGACCGGGCCGAGCGGGTATCCGCTCGCGCTGAGCCGCTCCCGGCGGCCGATCTCGTGGCCCTCGTTGTTGTAGTAGCCGGGAGTGCAGTCGGGGCTGCCCAGGAACGCCCTCGGGTTGCCCTCGAGCATCGTGACCCACGCTTGCTCGGCCTCCTCGGTGACCTCGACCTCGTCGGCCCCGACGTCGAGCGCGTGGCGGATCACGGCGGCGATCGTCCGGCCGCTGTCGACGAGGTTGCTCGTGATGTTCGAGATCAGGTTCGCGGCCTGGGTGAGGCCGATGACGAACAGGTTGGGGAAATCGTGCACGTGGATCCCGTGGAGGGTCTCCATGCCGTCCTTCCACCGCTCGGTGAGCGTGACACCGCTCCGTCCGACGGTCTCGTAGCCCGAACGACGCGCGTAGCTCGTCCCGACCTCGAAGCCGGAGGCGAAGATCAGACAGTCCAGGTCGTAGTGGGTGTCACCGACCCAGACCCCGGTGTCGTCGATCCGGTCGACGCCGCGACCGTCCGTGTCGACGAGGTGCACGTTCGGGAGGTTGTAGGCCTGCAGGTACTCGTCGTGGAAGCACGGGCGCTTGCAGAGCTGGCGGTACCAGGGTTTGAGCGCCTCGGCCGTCTCCGGGTCCGCGACGATCTCGTTGACGCGCGCTCGGATCTCCTCCATCTTCTCGTCGTCGCTGTCCTCGTAGGCCTGCTGGAACAGCGTGACGTCGAACTCCTGGTCGCCGTTCGCGGCGATGTTCGCGAGTACGCGGTCGCGGATGCGCTGGGCGATGTCGGTCCAACCGTCCTTCACGAGGTCCTCGTCGGCGAAGCCGCCGGTCTGGAGCGTGGCGAAGTTGACGAGCCACCGGTGCTGCCAGCCCGGCTCCAGCGTGTCGAACCACTCGGGGTCGATCTCGTGGTTGTTGCGGACGTCGATCGACGACGGGGTTCGCTGGAAGACGTACAGCTCCGCTGCGTCCCGACCCAGCGGCGGGACGCACTGGACCGCCGTCGCGCCCGTGCCGATGATGCCGACGCGCTGGTCCGCGAGGTTCGTCATGGGCTCGTCGGGACCACCGCCGGTGAAGCCGTAGTCCCAGCGGCTCGTGTGGAAGCTGGGCCCGGCGAAGGTCTCGATGCCGGGGATCCCGGGGAGCTTCGGCCGGTGCAGCGGGCCGGTGCCCATGGCCACGAACCGCGCCCGGAACTCGTCGCCGCGGTCGGTGCGGATGATCCAGCGGGCGATGGCGTCGTCCCAGCGAAGGTCGGTGACCTCGGTCGAGAACAGCGCGTTGTCATACAGGCCGTACTGCTTCGCGATGCGCTGGACGTGTCCGAAGATCTCGCTCGCGGGCACGTACTTCATCGACGGCCGGTAGCCCGTCTCCTCGAGCATGGGCAGGTAGATCATCGCCGCGGTGTCGCACATCGCGCCGGGGTAGCGGTTCCAGTACCAGGCGCCGCCGACGTCGCCGCCGCCCTCCACGATGCGCACGTCCTCGACCCCGGCGATCTTCAGCTGCGCGCCCGTGCAGACACCCCCGAAGCCGCCGCCGATGAGCGCGACCGTCACCTCGTCGTGGACCGGATCGCGCTCGATGCGAGGCGTGTACGGATCCTCGAGGAGCGAGGCGAACCGGCCCGTCGGCTGGACGTACTGGTCCTTGCCCTCGGGGCGGATGCGCTTGTCCCGCTCCTCCCGGTACCGGCGCCGCAGCGCCTCTCGGTCGATCGGTGGAGCGGTGCCGGTCGTGGGAGTGGTGGTCATGGGGTTCTCCGAGCGGTGCCATGCCGTCCTGGTTCCCGCAGTGAACCATCTTTTTGCACTCGCTGTGAAGTTCCGGCGGGCGTGACCCGCGTCTCAACGGCTACCGGCGGCAGATCGACTCGATCTCGTGCTTGCGCTCGGCGGTCATCTGCTCGAGCGCCCGCAGGGCACCCATGTTCTCGATCACCTGCTCGGGACGGGACGCGCCGGTGATGACGGTCGAGACGTGCGGGTTGGCCGCGCACCACGCGATCGCGAGCTGGGCCACGGTGACGTCGAGCTGCTCGGCGACGCCCATGAGCTCGACGACCTGGCCGTTGCGACGCTCGTCGGTCAGGGCGTCGCGCAGCCACTCGTACCCCGGCAGCGCGGCCCGGCTGCCCTCGGGGACGCCGTCGACGTACTTGCCGGTGAGCAGGCCCGACGCGAGCGGGCTCCACGTGGTCAGGCCGAGGCCGATGTCCTCGTACAGGCGGGCGTACTCACGCTCCACCTTCCGCCGTTCGAAGAGGTGGTATTGCGGCTGCTCCATGACCGGCTTGCGGAGGTTGCGCTTGTCGGCGACGTCCCACGCGGCTCGGATCTCGTCCGCGGACCACTCGCTCGTGCCCCAGTAGTGCGCACGTCCCGACTCGATGATGTCGGTCATGGCCTCGACCGTCTCCTCGACCGGTGTCTCGGGATCGGGTCGGTGGCAGAAGACGAGATCGAGGAAGTCGACCCCGAACCGCTCGAGCGAGCGCTCGATCGCGTGTAGCAGGTACTTGCGGTTCAGCGTGTTGCGCGTGTTCACCCCGGGCGTGAGACCCCAGAAGAACTTGGAGGACACGACGTAGCTCTCGCGTGCCCAGCCGAGCTCGGCGATGGCCGTGCCCATGATCCGCTCGGACTCGCCACCCGCGTAGGCCTCGGCGTTGTCGAAGAAGTTGACGCCGGCGTCCCAGGCCGCGGCGAGGCACTCCTTGGCCATCCCGCCGTCGAGCTGGGCGCCGAAGGACACCCAGCTCCCGAAGGAGAGTGCGCTGACCTTGAGCCCGGAGCGTCCGAGGCGGCGATAGGGCATGTCGGGGTTCGTCATTCCCAGCACCGTAGCGGCCCGCGCGCGCCGTTCGCCCGGGTCAGGGACCGGCGCGCAGACGCTCCACTCGGGCGTTGAGCGCGTCGATCCCGATCCCGGCCTCGGGCTCCCGGAGGCTCCGCACCGGCAGACGCGATTCGTCGGTGAGGACCAGGACGCCGGTCCGCGGCCGCAGGCTCGAGAGAAAGCCGACCGCGGCCGGCGCCTCGAACCGTGCCACCTGGGCGAGCGGGACGACTTGGGGCGGCCGCCGGTGGTTGCGGATCTCGACGCCATCCGTGGTGATGCGCAACGAGCTGTTGCGCACCGACACCCACGCAGCCGCGGCCGCGCCACCGATGAGCACGAGCGGCAGGAGGACGAGGAAGATCGCGACCCCGCTCATGCACCCTCGAACCGGGGCCGCCGCTTCTCGAGGAAGGCCCGCATCCCCTCGATCTGGTCGGCCGAGCTGCTGCACCGCCGTACGGCGTCCCGCTCGACTCGCAGCGCGTCCTCCAGCGGCAGGTGCTCGGCCCCGACGACCGCGCGCAGCACGCCCGCGACCGCGAGGGGAGGCTGGGCGGCCAGCTCCTCGGCGAGCTCCACGGCGCGCGCCTTGAGCTCGGATGCAGGGTGCAGCTCGTGCACGAGCCCGATCGCGAGCGCGGTGGGCCCGTCGATCTTCTTCGCGCGCAGGATCATGTCGAGCGCACGCGCGCGCCCGACTGTCCGCGTGAGCCGAGCCGTGCCTCCCCACGCGGGCACGGTGCCGAGATCCAACTCGGGGAGGCCGATGCGGGCCCCCTCGGTGGCGGCGAAGCGGAAGTGGCACGCGAGCGGCAGCTCGAGACCGCCCCCGAGGCAGTACCCGAACATCGTGGCGATCACGGGCTTGTCGAGCTGCTCGATCATCGTCAGCACGCGCAGCCGCTGGTCGAGCACCGCCTCGAACCCACCGCGTTCCTGGGCTCCGGTCATCAGCTGCTTGAGGTCCATGCCGACGCTGAAGTGCTCGGTGCCGGACGCGGTGATCACCACGGCTCGCGCCGTGCGATCGTCGCGCAGCGCGAGGACGGCCCGTTCGAGCTCGTCCATGAACTCGAAGGTCATCCGGTTCCGCGGCGGGTCCTGGTTTTCGAGGATCACCACTCCGCCGCGGCGCTCGACGCCCAGGGCCGTTCCGTTCACCGCATCCATCCCGTGATCCTCCCACGATGTCGGCGCCCGTCCACCGGTGGGGTCAGACGCCGGCGAGGCCCTCGCCCATGAGCTTCCACATCGCCTCGTCGTCGGATTGACGCCAGAGGGCGAGGAGGCCGTCGCCGAGTGGGTCGCGCGGTACGCCCCGTAGAAGGGCACGATGCCGAAGATCGAGCTCGAGGTGACGGTCGCGATGACGCCGGGGGCGTTGCGGCGCAGCGTCGGAATGGCGGCGCGGGTGAGCGCGACGACGCCGAGCACGTTCACCTCGAACATCTGTCGCCAGACGTCGGCGCCGTCGGCTGGATCCCGCATGGTGGCGACGACGTCGTAGCCACGACGGGCCAGCTCCCGGGCGACGCCGCGCCCGATGCCCCGGCTCGCACCCGTGACCAGTGCGCTGCCTTCGACCTTCATGTCGTCCTCCTCGGCGGATCGGGCCGTTCGCAGCGCTCGGTCGGGTCCGTCCAGACGGATCGAGCCGACGGGGCCGGTCGCCGGCCGGACCGGGGAGGCCTTCCTGGGCGCGCCGCAAATGGTGCAATCGACTCAGAGCCTCGTCGCCCGAACGGTCGTAGCTTCCACTCCTGGAAGACCGCGGTCGTGCGTCCGGGGCGGACGCCGATCGCGAGGATCGACGAGGGAGGCACAACTGTGGTGGGCGGGATCCGAGCGCTGGTCGCCGCGGTCGCGGCCGCGGTCGTCGTCACCGGCGTCGCCGGTCCGGCGGTCGCCGCGGTCGACACCACCGCCGTCGGCACGGGCGTCGCGGTCGGGGCAGTAGCCACCGCCACGACTCCGTCCGGGGGCTACACGCTGGACGGCTTCGGTGGTGTTCACCCGTTCCGGACCGGCTCGGGTCCGACCGCGCCCGCGACCTCGGGCGGGGGGTACTGGCTCGGCTGGGACATCGCCCGGGGGATCGCGGTGCTCGCCGACGGGTCCGGTGGCTACGTGCTCGACGGGTTCGGCGGGCTCCACCCGCTCGTCGTCGGTTCGGGGCGGAAGCCGCCATCGGTCCACGGCCTGCCGTACTGGCTCGGATGGGACGTCGCGCGTGGTGTCGCGCTCATGCCCGACATGACCGGTGGCTACGTCGTCGACGCGTACGGTGGTGTCCACCCGTTCGCCGTCGGCGGTCACGCGGCGCCACCCGCTGTGCGGGGCGCGCCCTACTGGCTCGGTCAGGACATGGCCCGGGGCATCGCGATCGCGCCGGACGGCAAGGGCGGCGACGTCGTCGACCGCACCGGTGTCCTGCATCCCTTCCGCATCGGCGCCACCGGTGCCGTCCCTCCACCCGCGACGGGTGTGTTCGTGTCACAGCGCGTGAGCGTCCAGGGCGTGGCCCGCTACGACGACGGGAGCGGCGGCATGACCGTCGACGGCTTCGGCGCGCTGCACCCGTTCGCCGTCGGCGGGGGGGCGGTCCCACGCGCGGCGAGCGGTGCCGCGTCGTGGCCGGGCTGGGACATCGCGCGTGATCTCGCACTGCTGCCGGTCGCGCGCGCCACCCCGCCGCCGCCGCCACCTCCGCCCCCGCCGCCTCCGCCTCCTCCGGTCGACGCGCCTCCGGTCGCGGCGCTGTCGGTGTCGCCGAGCTCGGGCATCGCGCCCCTCACCGTCACGGCCGACGCGTCGGCCTCGACCGACACCGACGCGACGCCGATCGCGTCCTACCGGTTCGACTTCGGTGACGGGACCGTCGTCGGACCGCAGACGAAGGCGACGGCGTCGCACTCCTACACCGCCACCGGTGCCTTCACGGTCAAGGTCACCGTCACCGACCGCGGGGGGCTGGCCGCGAGCGCGACCCGTGTCGTGTCGGTCGGCACGGCGTCGTCGTCGGACGTCGCGGTCTACGCCGGCTACTACGACACCCACCATTCCCACCACCTCCGCACGAGGCCGTCGCCGTGGCTCGGGTCGCCGAACACGGTGTTCGTCGGTGAAGCCGACAACGCGGCCGGCGATTGGGACACCAGCGCGGTGCGCGTCGACAACAGGTCCGGCGCGTCGCTCGCCGTCGCGGTGACGGTCACGATCGGCAAGCACACCTTCGACCTCTGGGGTCAGCAGGTGATCCCGGCGGGTCGGAGCCTCGTGCTCGCGCAGATGGGCTTCGAGACCTTCGACGGCTCGGACACGAGCACGGCCGGGTGCTACGGCTGCAACCCGGTGTTGTGTCTCACGGCCATCGACTCGACGGTGCCGGTGATCAACGTCACCGTCGGTGGATCGGTGAGCCGCTACTACGACCGCGGCCAGGTCCTGAACACCGGCGGGGCCGACCTGGCCGGTTGTCCCGACACCGGCGGCACCCGCAACGACGAGTCGACTCCCTGGACCGCGATACCCGGACCCGGTTGAGCCGACCGCGCCCGTCGTCCCGGGGCGCGTCCACGGTCCGGTGCCGCCGGAGCGTCGGGAAGGAGCGCTCCATCTCGCCCACCGGCACGGCGAAGGCGTGCTCGGTGCACTCGTCGACCACCTCGCCGCAGGCTCGGCGCGCGACCGGTTGCTACCGTCGGGGGGTGCCCTCCATTCGCACGGCAACGGTGAGCGACGCCGAGACGGTCGGGCGGGTCCTCGCCGAGGGGTTCGGTGAGGACCCCGTGCTGGGCTGGGTCTTCGAGCAGCCCGATCGTGCCGCGAAGCTCTATGCGTTCTTCGGCTTCCTCGCCCACGAGGCACTCGTGCCCTTGGGTGCCACCTTCGTCGGGGACGGGGCGTGCGCGGCGTGGACCCCGCCGGATGCCGCCCCCTGGCCGGAGGAGCGCGGGAAGCGGTTCGAGGCGGTGCTGGCCGAGCACTGCACGTCCGGGGATCTCGAGCGCCTGCAGGCGCTCGATGCCGCGCAGGCGGCCTTCCATCCCTCGGAGCCGCACTGGTATCTGGGGGTGACCGCGGTCGAGCCCGAGCACCAGGGACGCGGCCTCGGATCGGCGGTGTTGACCCACTCGCTCGAGGTCGTCGATGCCGCGCGATCTCCGGCGTATCTCGAGTCGACGAACCCGCGCAACGTGTCGTTCTACGAGCGCCACGGATTCGCGGTGATCCGAGCCATCCCCGTCGCCGGCGGTCCCGACCTCACTGCGATGTGGCGCGCGGCCCGCTGAGGCGGCCGACCGATCTCTCCCTGAGTCGACGGCATCGAGTGGTCGGCCGGCGCAGTCGCCCTCCGCGCCGGGCCGACTACTCGATGATCCTGGGCAGCCGGCCGGCGAGCTGGGCTGCCGCCTGGAGGAAGACGGCGGAGAGGTCGCCCGACTTCGGTTGGCAGAAGAAGTTGTCGCCGTCGGAGTTCTCGGCCGCTGTGCAGCCGTTGTCCTGCGCGGGCACACCCTTGATGGGGCTCGCCATGCTCGCGAGCACCTGGGTGACCTGCGCGTTCCTGAACGGACCCGAGGTGTCCCGCACGCACGCGTTCGAGCCGCTCAGGAACCCGATCGTGAGCACCTGGATGCCGGCGGCCTTCGCCGCGCCGGCCTTGTCGTTCGCGTACTGACACGGCTGGGTTCCGGCGGGCAGGTTCGCCGCACCGTCGGTCATGAGGATGATGCCCCGGCGCGAGCCGGGTCGGCCGTAGGTGTTGAGGTAGGAGGTCGCGGCCGCGATCGGGTCGCCGAGGTCCGTGCGGTTCGCCGCCGCCAGGCAGTTCACCGACTTCACGATCTGGCTGCCGGTGTTCAGCGTGCCGTTCGCGTTCTGGTAGTCGTTCGCCGGCGCGGCCAGCGGGAACGGCGAGACCATCCACGTGTTGCCCGGCGCCGCGACATCCGTCGCCGACGGCAGTCCGTAGGCGCCGGTGTTCGCACCGGTGCAGGTCTTGGTCGTGTCGCTGGGCCCGAGCGCGGCGAGCGCGATCGACTCGTTGCGAGGGTTGAGGTAGCCGAGCAGGTCGAGCGCCGCGTCCTTCGCGTTCTGGAGCGTGGCCGGGCTCGGGGTGAGCATGCTGCCGGTGCGGTCGAGGATCAGCACGATGTCGAGCGGCTTGGGCGACTCGAACTCGCTGACCGCGTGCTTCGACAGGCTCGCGGAGCCGACCCCGACCACCTGCGCGAAGGAGCTCTTCACCGACGTGTTGATCGTGACCTTCAGCTGGTTCGAGTTGCTGAGCACGTTGGCCGACACACCGCTCGGGTAGCCGTTCTTGGCCGCGATCTCCCTGGCCGCGGCCACGGCCCCGGCCGGGTCGTCGGGCAGGTAGACCGCGCCGGCGAGCGCCGCGGCGTCGGCCGCCTTCTGCATGTTGGCTCGCTCGTTCTGCCAGTGCGAGAAGTCGATCGCCCACCCGGCGAAGCCGAGGAGGACGACCATCGTGAGCGCGACCCAGACCGCGACCACGCCGCGTTCGTCGGCACGCATCGAGCAGGGATTGCGGAACCGGTGCATCAGAACCCGCACGCCGAGCTGGCGACCGGCTCGAATCGGAACACCGCGTGGTCGGTCAGGGTGACGCTCGAACCGAAGAGGCCGGTGACGAACTTGTGGTCGAGCTTCACGTACACGCCGATCTCGTCGTAGGGCTGGGTGCAGACCTGGTGGGTGGACGCATCCCATCCGCCGCCGCCGGAGGCGACGAATGACCTCGACCCGGAGCTGTACGTGTAGCGGACGCAGTTCGCACCACATGAGGAGAAGCTGTTCCCGGACGGGTAGCCGTTGGCGTTGGCCTGGTAGATCCAGAGCTCCTGGGGCACATCGCTCGGGAGTGTCGACACCGCGCTGTTCGCGGCCTGGACCACCGCCGAGGCGTAATCCGTCTGGGTGGCGCGGGCGGAGCCGACCCTGGCGCCGGCGCGGGCGGCGTCGGCCGCGATCGACGAGTCGTGGTAGGCGGACGAGAACTCGATGATGCCGAACGTCAGGAGCACGAGGACCGGGAGCAGCAGCGCGAACTCGACCACCACGGCGCCCCGCTCGCGTCCTTCGGAGCCGACGCGTGCACGAACCTGCTGCAAGGAGTGACGGCGCACTCGGCGCCGGCTCGCCGCACGAACCTCTGGGTCAGTTGTCGTCTTCATGGTCCGGGGATTGTCGCAATCTCACCGCGCGACCTCTTCCTCACGATTGGTGATTCAGGACGCGCACCGCGTAGGTCGATCGTCCCGATTCGCGGACCCGTCGGACCGCCGGTCGTGCAATCACCAATCGTGGTGATGGCAGACGCGTCGTGATCCCGCACCATCGCCCTCGTCCTGAAGCGCAGGATCAACGACAAGGAGACCAACACCAATGATGACCCTGATGCAGTGGCTGCAGGCCCGTATCGACATGGACGACCGTGGTGCGGCGGCAGTGGAGTACGCGCTGCTCGTCTCGCTGATCGCCGTCGCGATCGTCGCGACCGTTCTGGCCCTCGGCGGCCAGCTGTCCTCGACGTTCGACAGCATCACCAACAGCATCAAGAACTGAACCACTGGGTCGGTCGATCGGGTCGCGCGCAGGGCGCGGCCCGGTCGACGGACCGAGCCCGCATCACGCGGGCTCACCCAGATCTCCGACGGGCGCAGGTCCCGTCACCCGCAACGCAGCACATCGATCGTCCGTAGGTGCGGACGCACAAGGAGCACACGATGACCTACCAGCGCAGGACCGTCGGCGTCGTCGCCGCCATCGTTCTCGCTCTGCTCGGCACGCTCGGCCTCGTCGGGTACGTGCAGGGGGCGAAGGACCGCGCCGTGGCCGGCGAGAAGCTGGTCACGGTCTACGTCGCGAGCGATCGCATCGCTGCGGGCACCCCGGTCAGCAAGCTGGCCGACAAGATCGAGACCCAGAAGGTCCCGACCAAGGTCCGGGCCCAGGACGCGGTCACGAGCCTCAAGAAGGTCAAGGGCGAGGTCACCTCGATCGAGGTGCTCCCGGGCGAGCAGCTCGTCACGAGCCGCTTCGTCTCGGCGACCGCGGTCAGCGACACGACCACCAAGGGCGTTCCCGCCGGCATGTTCGGTGCCACGCTCTCGCTCGACCCCGAGCAGGCGCTCGGTGGCCAGATTCGCGCCGGTGACCACGTTGCCATCGTCGGCATCCTGACCAACAGTGGCGCCGCGGCCGACCCCGCACTGCTCCTCTCCAGCAACGTGCTCGTGACGAGCGTGCAGATCGACGGCAGCAACGGCGACAACCCGAAGCGCAAGGAGGTCACCGCGGCACCGACCGGCAAGTTCTTCGTGACCTTCGCCCTCACCCAGCCGGACCTCGAGAAGGTCGTGACCGCGGCCAACTCCGGTCGGGTCTGGCTGGCGGCCGACCCGAACGCGGGCGTCGCACGATGAGCGGACTGCTGGTGGCGAGCCCGTCGGAGGACTTCGACGGCAAGCTCGCCGACGTCTTCGGCGGCACGCTCACCAGCCACCGCCGCTACTGGCGGGACGGGTTGCTCGAGGGCACCTCGTCGTCGCTGGTCGCCGAGCTCACCCGTACCGACCCCGCGGTCGTCGCGATCGGTCCCGACCTCGCCGACAACGAGGCGCTCGATCTCGTCGAGGCGTTCGACACGCACCGGCCCGACGTCACGGTGATCATCGTGGCCGAGCCGTCGCTCCAGCTGCTCGAGCGCGCGCTGCGCTCCGGGGCCCGCGACGTTGTGGCACCGGACGCGCCGGACGAGGAGCTGCGCGAGGCGTTCGAGCAGGCCGTCGACGCGGCCGACCGGCGGCGGAGCACGCTCAGCACGCAGGATCTCGACGCGCCGAGCCGGCACGTGATCTGCACGCTCGCCCCCAAGGGTGGGACGGGCAAGACCACGGTCTCGACCAACCTCGCCGCGGGTCTCGCGCTCGAGGCGCCGGGTGAGGTCGTGATCGTCGACCTGGACTTCCAGTTCGGCGACGTGGCCAGCGCGCTGCGCATGACTCCCGAGCACACCTTCGCCGACATCGCGAAGTCCGACCACGCGGTCGACGTCACGACGATCAAGGTGTTCCTGACCGCGTCGGACGACGGGCTCTACGCCCTGTGCGCGCCGGACGTGCCGGTCGACGCCGACCCGATCACTCCCCAGCACGTGCAGCACGTGATCTCGTTGCTCGCGTCGGAGTTCCGGTACGTGGTGATCGACACGGGTTCGGGGCTCGACGAAGGGACCCTCGCGGTCCTCAAGCTCTGCACCGATCTGGTGCTGGTCACCTCGACCGACGTTCCGAGCGTGCGCGCCACGCGCAAGGAGGTCGAGATGCTCGACCTGCTCGGCATGACGGACCAGGCGCGCCACTTCGTCGTGAACCGCGCCGACGCCCGCGTCGGGCTGCCGGTGAGCGAGGTCGAGGCCACGGTGGGCATGCAGGCCGAGGTGACGATCCCGAGCTCGCGGTCCGTCCCGATCTCGGTGAACCAGGGCACCCCCGTCATCGCCAGTGACCGCCGTTCGAACGTCGGCGAGGCCCTCGGGCGTCTCGTCAGCCGTTTCGAGCCCACCGTAAGCATCGAGCCGGGCTTCTTCCGGCGCACGCTGACCCGAACGAAGGAGACCCGATCGTGAGCCTGAGCGACCACCTCCGCGCCGCGGCGCAGCCGGACCGGGACGGCGAGACCTCCGCGCCGCCGGCCCGCCCGTCCGCCGACCCGATCGCCGGGCTGAAGGCGCGGGCGCGCGACGCTCTGCTCCAGCGGCTCGGCACCCGGCTCTACGACGCGTCCCTCTCGCCGGCGGACCTGAACCAGCACGTCATCGAGGAGCTGGGCAAGGTCCTCGATGACGAGACCGTTCCGCTGAGCGTGACCGAGCGAGACCAGCTCGTCGCCGAGATCAGCGACGACGTGCTCGGTTACGGACCGATCCAGCGGTTCCTCGCCGACCCGACCGTCACCGAGGTGATGGTGAACGGCTCCGACGCGATCTACGTGGAGCGCGGTGGTCGGCTGTACCGCACCGAGGAGCGGTTCGGCTCCGACGCCCGACTCCGCCAGGTGATCGACAAGATCGTCTCCGCGGTCGGTCGGCGCATCGACGAGTCGTCCCCGATGGTGGACGCCCGCCTCGCCGACGGGTCCCGGGTCAACGCCGTGATCCCGCCGCTCGCGATCGACGGCCCCGCGCTCACCATCCGGAAGTTCGCCAAGCACCGCTTGACGGCCGACGACCTCATGGCCTTCGGCACGCTCACGTCCGAGGCGACCGAGTTCCTCCAGGCGTGCGTGGCCGGTCGGATGAACATCATCATCAGCGGCGGCACCGGCACCGGGAAGACGACGCTCCTCAACGTGATGTCGTCGCTCATTCCCGAGGACGAGCGCATCGTCACGATCGAGGACGCGGCCGAGCTCCAACTCGACCAGGAGCACCTCATCCGGCTCGAGTCCCGGCCCGAGAACCTCGAGGGCCGCGGGGGCGTGACCATCCGCGACCTGGTCCGCAACGCGCTGCGTATGCGGCCGGACCGCATCATCGTCGGTGAGGTCCGCGGGGCGGAGACGCTCGACATGCTCCAGGCCATGAACACCGGTCACGACGGCTCGCTGTCGACCGTCCACGCCAACTCGCCCCGGGACGCGCTGTTCCGGCTCGAGACCATGACGCTCATGGCCGGGATGGACCTCCCGCTGCGGGCGATCCGGGACCAGATCGCCTCGGCGCTCGACGTCGTCGTGCACCTGAGCCGGCTGCGGGACGGCTCCCGCCGGGTGACACAGATCTCCGAGGTCGCGGGTGCCGAAGGCGAGGTCGTCAGCCTGTCCGACATCTTCGGCTTCGACTACAGCGCCGGGCTCGACGACGAGGGTCATCACCGCGGCACGCTGACGCCGACCGGACTCCGTCCGGGCTTCGCCGAGCGGTTGCGTGACAGCGGCATCGAGCTTCCCGCCCGTCTGCTCGGCATCGACGCCCCGAGCCTCGCCCGTCCGGGGACGCGGCGATGACGGCCGCGACCGCCGCCGCCTCGAGCGGCTCGTGGATGCTGATCGCCGGGTCCGCCGCGTTGTTCGGCGCGCTGTTCATGGTGATCGCGGCGATCACCATGCCGCACGTGCGCCGACGCCGGCTGGCCAAGGAGCTCGCGGAGCCCACGGACACGTCGGTGCGGTCCCAGATGTCGACGCTCGGGACCAAGGCGACCGAGCTCGCCGAGCGGGGACTCGAGCGCCACGACCGCGAGCAGGTCGTCGCCACCGCGCTCGACCGGGCCGGGATCGACATGCGGGCCGGTGAGTTCCTGATGCTCGCGTTCGTCAGCAGCGCCGGCGCCGGGCTGATCGGCGCGATGCTCGGCGGGGTCGTCGCTGCGGTCATCGCCCTCGCGGTCACCGCTTCGGGCTTCGTGATGGCCGTGAACATGAAGGCGACGCGTCGCCGGACGCAGTTCGACGAGCAGCTCCCCGGATCACTCGCGCTCATCGCCGGAGGGCTGCGGGCCGGTCACAGCCTGCCCCAGGCAATCGACGCGCTCGTGCAGGAGGCGGCGTCGCCGACCCGGGACGAGTTCCAGCGGGCGCTCTTCGAGACCCAGCTCGGGCACACGCTCCCCGTGGCACTACGCGCGCTCGCGGCTCGCGTGCGCAGCGAGGACTTCGACTGGGTCGTCCAGGCGATCGAGATCCAGCGCGAGGTCGGTGGCGACCTGGCGGCAGTGCTCGACAACGTGACCCGCACGATCCGTGACCGCACCCGGGTGCGGCGTCAGATCGACACGCTCACGGCCGAAGGTCGACTCTCGGCGGTGGTGCTGCTGGCGCTGCCAGTGGTCGTGATGCTCTTCATCGCGCTCGTGAACCCGAGCTATCTGACCGATCTGTTCACCACGTTCGCCGGCACCGTGATGCTCGTCGTCGGCGGGGGGCTCATGGTCGTCGGTGCGCTCTGGCTGCGGCGGATCGTCCGCCTCGTGTACTAGGAGGAACTGTGTCGTTCCAGCTCGTCATCTCCGCACTCGCGGTCGTTGCCGGCGTCGGCGTGTGCGCCTGGGCGCTCCGAGGGGTCGACGCCGACCTCCCGGCCCGGCGCAAGCTCGTCCGCGCCAACCTCGGACCCAGCGTGTCGACGGCACCGGACATGCGCCAGGTCGTCCTGGACCAGCCGCTGTGGGAACGGGTCGGCCGTCCTGCGATGGAGAAGGGATCTCGGCTCGCCCGCCGCATCACGCCGGCCGGCCTGCTCGACGCGCTCGAGCAGCGCCGGGACTACGCCGGGCTCGACGCCGGCTGGACGCTCGAGCGCCTGCTCGCGGTCAAGGCCGGGCTGGGTGTGCTCGGGCTCGGGCTCGGACTGCTCGTGTTCCTCCCCAACCCGACGAGCGCCACGCTGCTGCTCGGCATGATCTTCGCCTTCGTCGGCTTCTTCGCCACCGACGTCGTGATGAACGCCAAGGCGCGGGAACGCCGCTCGCTCATCGAGCAGGCCTTCCCGAACACGGTGGACCAGATCACGGTCTGCGTGGAGGCCGGGCTCGGTCTCGACGCGGCGATCGCGCACGCGGCGCGATCGGGCTCGGGCCCGCTCGCCGCCGAGCTCGAGCGGGTGCTGCAGGACGTCCAGACGGGCATGGCCCGCCAGACGGCGCTCGAG
The DNA here is from genome assembly GCA_963801105.1 of uncultured Acidimicrobiia bacterium. Classification (GTDB taxonomy): domain Bacteria; phylum Actinomycetota; class Acidimicrobiia; order IMCC26256; family JAENVU01; genus JAENVU01. The sequence continues at coordinate 573,545 of CAWDDH010000003.1, read as the reverse complement.
GCCTTCGCCGAGCGCACCGATGTCGCCGACATCCGCCACTTCGTCCTCGCGGTCGGCCAGGCCAACCGCTACGGCGTTCCGATCGCCGACGCGCTCCGGGTGCAGGCCACCGAGGGTCGTGAGCGACGCAAGGCCCGGGCCGAGGAGCGGGCCCAGAAGATGTCGGTGAAGATCCTCCTGCCACTCATCTTCTGCATCCTCCCCGCGCTGTTCGTGGTGATCCTCGGTCCCGCGGCGCTCCGGATCGCCAAGCTCCCGCTCGGAGGCTGACCGGGATCGCGCACCTAGCCTGCGTCGGTGGACCTGACCGACCTGGCGGACAGCGCGCTCGAGACCACCATCGTCCCGAGCTTCTCGCGCATCGGGCCCGCGGTGCGGTCCCGGCTCGACCACTGGACGAGCCTCGACCAGTACCGCATGGACGGCCGCGTCGTCGTGATCACCGGCGGGACCTCCGGACTGGGGCTGGCCGCGACGGGCGCGTGGCTGCGCATGGGGGCGACCGTCGAGATCGTCGCCCGCAATCCGGAGAAGACCGCGGCGACCGTTGACCGGCTGCGTGCCGAGATCCCCGGCGCGCACGTCGATGCGGCGATCGCCGATACCGCGGACCTCGGTGCGGTCGGCGCCGCGGCCGCCGAGATCGCGGCCCGGCACGAGCGCATCGACGTGCTCGTCCACAACGCCGGTGCGCTCGATCCGGAGCCGACCTTCACGCCGAGCGGCATCGAGCAGACGATCGCGAGCCAGGTCGTCGGACCCTTCCTCCTGAGCGCCCGGCTCTTCGATCCGCTGATCCGTTCCGCGCCGGGACGGATCCTCTGGGTCTCCTCGGGTGGGATGTACGCGGAGCCGCTGTCGGTGGACGCGCTCACGATCCCTCACGACGGGTACCGCGGGTCGGTCGCCTACGCGCGCGCCAAGCGGGCGCAGGTCACGCTGGCGCAGCTGATGGCGGCGCGCGCGGATCCGGCGCGGCTCGTGGTGCACGCGATGCACCCGGGATGGGCGCTCACCCCGGGGGTCGAGCGGTCGCTGCCGGCCTTCCGCCGGGTGATGGGCCCGCTGCTGCGCACGCCCGCCGAGGGCGCGGACACGCTGGTCTGGCTCGCCGCCGACGACGGTGAGCCGCGCACGACCAGCGGCCGGTTCTGGTTGGACCGCCGCGAGCGCTCGCTGCACAAGCGACGCTCGACACGCGCGTCGGACACGCCGGCCGAGCGCGCGCGACTCTGGGAATGGGTCGTCGAGCACGCGGGCACCGAGTTCCCACCGGCTTCATGGTTCAGCGCCTGAGCGCACCGGTCAGGCGACGCGGTCCACGCGGATCGGCGCCGGGACGGGTTGGCCGGCCCGGCAGCGCCCGCGGCGGGTGGTTGCACGCGTGGTGCCACCGCTCGTCGTGACGAGCGCGCAGCCTGCGCAGGTTCACCTCCCATCCGAGGGATGCCGCCAACCAGCGCAGGGATTCCTCGTCCGCACGGTTCGGTTCCATCACCGCGACTCCCGACTCGTTCCGTCGTCCCGTGCAGCGTCGTGGTCGCACGTGACACGCATGTTGCGGGGATGCATCCACCGGGAGAACGGCTGCCGCACATTCGATGAGCAGCCCGATCACGCCGTGGCGGGCGCCACGGCCGTACGCTGCCGGTCGTTCCCCGACATCACCGAGAGGCGGGCAATGGCTCCGGATCAGGATGACGTCCCCGCGGGCGAGCAGCGCGCGACCAACCGGCTCGAGCTGTTCGCGACCGTGATGATCGCGATGGCGACGGTCCTCACGGCGTGGAGCGCATTCCAGAGCACGAAATGGGGCGGTGTCCAGGCGAACAGCTACGCGAGCGCGGGAGCCGCGCGGACGGAGTCGGCGAAGGAGTCGACCCTCGCCGGGCAGCTTTCCGTGGTCGACGTCACGACGTTCGAGCAATGGATCGCCGCCTATGCCGACGAACGGCGGCTGGATCCGCAGGCGTCGATGGGTCCCGACGGAGAGTATGTGCCTGATCCGACGCAGCTCTCCGGGTTCCTCTTCACCCGGTTCCGTGACGAGTTCAAGCCGGCGGTGCAGGCATGGCTCGACCTCCGGCCGCTCGAGAACGCCAAGGCGCCGCCGACCCCGTTCGCGATGAAGGAGTACGTGGTCGCGGACGCGAGTCGTGCCGATCGTCTCACGACGAAGGCGGATCGTCTCGCGGCCGAAGCGAGGGCGGCGAACCAGCGCGGCGACAACTACGTGCTCGCGACCGTGGTGTTCGCCACTGTCCTCTTCTTCGCCGGCATCAGCTCGAAGTTCGACAACAACAAGCACCGCGCGACGCTGCTGATCATGGGCGGGCTCATGATGCTCGCCGGCATCGTCGTCTTGGCGACCTTCCCGGTCGAGTTGTAGCGGGCACGCCAATCGAGCGTCCGGGAGTCGTGTGGCTCGAGTCCATCACTCCGCGGATCTTCTCCACGCTCGCGATCACGGCCAACGAGGGCCGACGACTCGCGGCCACAGAGCCCGTTCCCGCGGCCTCCTAAGGGGGTCCTACGTAGAGCGCAACATCATGGATCTTCAGGTTCGACTCGGCCATGGTCAGGGCGAACAAAGCGCCCTCCTGCTGCGATGAGAGCTCGATGGCGCTTCGACCGGCCAGCCCCAGCCCGCTGTCGATCAGCCGGCACGGGGTCGCACCGCCGGCGTAGCCGGCGAGCGATCGGAGATCGCGGTCCCGAGCGTCGCGTCTGCGCGCGTGATCCCGCAGCAGGCGTCTTCCTCCGGCGGTGATTCGGGGTGGGTCCGCCGTCAACTGCTTGCACGCTTCGGTGTGCGATCTCGCAACGGCATGTCGCGCGTGGCTCATGCTGCCGGCGGGCGTGGCGTAGACGATCTTCTGGCCGCGCGAGGGTGGGTTCGCGGCGGCGTCTGCGATGAGGAGGAGGTGTTGCAGCTTCTGACCCTCGGGGCCGTGGCTCTCGCCGATATATTGCGCCACCGAGCGGGAGGACTTCTTCGTCACCCGGATATCGAACCCGTGACGTTGCAGACCCCAGAGCACGCCGAAGCCGATCAACGGCGCGCTCCCGGACGCCAGATAGGGCCCGGGTGTCGGGAGCTTGCGGCGTGCCGTGTCGACGATCCGACTCACCACCGCGGACGAGTCCGCGCTGATCAGCGACCGAGGTGTGTCGCTGGTCGCGCCGAGCGCGGCCACCAACACGAGCAGCGCGCCGAGAATGACGGCGACGACTTGTCTGCTGCGCGCGTTCGAGCCGCGATCCTCGGACAAAGCCCCGCGCGAGAGTCTGAGCGCGACGACCCGCGCGACGAGAATGATGAACGCGAACCACACGAACATGCCGGTGACCCACACGCCGCGGAGACGGTAGAACCCAACGCCGAACGACACCGGCAAGCGCGCGACGACGATCGCAGCGCCTGTAAAGCCGAACGCGGCGGTCCCGAGCAGAGATCGGAGAGTCGGTTCGCGCCGCCACGTCCACACCAACCCTCCGATCACTGCGAGCCCTAGTCCGAGCGCAGTCACTGTGGTGAGGACGGACGCCGGCTTGAAAATCCCGAAGAAAGCCTCGCTCGATCCCGACATCGGGTGCGACCAGAAGGGCACTACACCGATCGTGTGCACCAGGAGGTAGAACGTCCGCACCAGCCCAACGTGTTGGCCCGTCTCACCGGTTCCGTTCTGGAGAACGAGTTCGATGTTGCCCGGTCGATGGGTGAGCTCTTGAATGATCGGAGCGCTCCAACACGCGACGAGCACGAGGCCTGCGGTGATCCAGATCCGCCGGTGCGCGGGACGACTCGATGTGGTGCCGTGTGCGCGCCGCTCACGGTGCGTGAGGGCAAGGCCGACGATCGCCCACACCATGAGCGCCGCGACGAACGGCGTGTACAAGAGGTTGCATTGCACGACGAAGCTCGCCGCGAAGGCGAGAAATGGCCACGCCACGGTGTCACCGTCCGCTGCTGACCATACGAGCACGAAGAGGGCGACCAGTGGGAGCACAGCGATGTCGGGATTCCAGATGCTCGAGACGATCTGACGTCCGAGTGACCACGTCAGCAGCCCGAGGAGCACCAGGATGGTGAGCGCGCCCAAACGACCGAGGCGCCGGTAGGTGAAGACCGCGACACAGGTGATGGCCGCGAGTTCGAGCAGGAGGAGACCCACCTGGAGGCCCACCGGGTTTCCGGACGCGAGCTTCTGTGGCGCGGCCAGCACCCAGAAGAGCAAGGGCCCCCAGTGATGCGCGGCATGGGACCCACCGCCGAGGGTCGAGGGCATGCCGAGCAGGGGACTTCGCGCGGTGAACACGTCATTCGTGAGGAAGGCAATCGCGGCATCGTCGCCCTGAGGTTGCCAGTGGTCGGTCACCCGCTGCGCGACCCCCGCCAGCACTGTCGCCGACGCGAGCGCAACCGTCACCGCGAAGAAGATCACCGAACGCCTGGGCGACGCACGCGGGACCCGCTCGTTCGAAGCGTGCCGGCCACCGAGTGGTCCGGTGCCCCCTGGGTCCATTGGCGAGCGAGGTTACACTCGGGCGCGATCGTCGACTGCCGCAGGTACGTGACCGGTGAGCGGTGCCCTCAATGGGTTGGAGGTGCCACGTGCTTTCGGTGATCATGCCGGCGTACAACGAGGCCGAGCTGCTCGAGGCCGCCACGCGCGCCATCGTCAACGGGACGCGGGCGATGGAGGTTCCGTTCGAGTTCCGGATCGTCGAGAACGGCTCGACCGATGGGAGCGACGTCATCGCCGCGCGCTTGGCCGATGAGATCCCTGAAGTCGTGACGACGTCACTCGCCGAAGCGGACTACGGGATCGCGCTCCAGCGCGGCTTACTCGACGCTACTGGCGAGGTCGGGGCGATCTTCAACGTCGATTACTACGATCTCGACTTCCTCCGTACGGGGCTCCGGTGCCTCAGCGACGCAACGCCAGGTCCCGCAATGGTCCTGGCCGTGAAGCGCGGGCGCGGAGCCCACGACCATCGGCCGGTGATGCGGCGGGCCGCCACGGCGGCCTTTTCCGGCCTGCTCCGGCTGACGTTGCGCACCCGGGTCAGTGACACGCACGGAATGAAGGTGCTGCGGCTCGACCAGCTCGGAGCAGTTGTACGGGCGTGTCGAATGGGTGCCGACCTGTTCGACACTGAGTTGGTATTGCGATGCGAGCGTGCCGGCCTCCCGATCGTTGAGCTCCCGGTGACCGTCCAGGAGACTCGGCCGCCGCGGTCTTCTCTGGTGCGGCGGGTGCCACGGACGATCGGAGGGCTCGTGCAGCTGCGCTCGATGCTGCGTGATGCTGAGAAGACGAACCCGAGTGACGCATCGCCGCGTTGAACGACACATCCCGACTCGTCGGTCGAGCCGCCCGCGTCAGGACGTCATGCCGCCCAGGCCGACGAGACCACGCGCGAGCTCGATCTCACCCATGTGGCGCAACCCGTGCTGGTACAGCCAGCACTCGAAACCGTCGAGCACCGTGATCCCCTCCGGGCCGGCGCAGCGCGCGCTGTAGGTGTCGGCCACCTGGGGCGGGAACGGGCGCGTGATCAGCACCCGCAGTACGTCGGCGGGATCCATGGTCTCGAGGTAGTCCTCGGTCCGCTGGAACACGGTCCGCTGGTACTCCTTGAAGGCCTCGTAGTCGCCGATGCGTTGGTGGATCATCTCGTCGACGGTCTTGTGCTTGCCGTGATCGTCGATCGTCATCGCGACCTTGGCCTGCCACTCGTCGTTCCAGATCGGGGGGATGCCGGTGATCAACATGAAGGACGCGTCTTGCATGTTCGTGTAGTGGAAGAGTGAGAACGCGATCGGCAGCACTCCCTCGCGTTCGAAGTGGTTGACGTGATCCAGGTCCATCGTGTCGACCGCCTGGTAGTACAGCGAGTGCATCGTGCGCATCCGCCGTTGCAGCGAGTCCATCAGCACATCGCCGATCACGGGTGCCATCAGGTGTTCCTCCTGGTCGAGGCATGGGTTGGGACGTCCGGTGCCCGACCGCTGGGTGCAGCCTTGCCGAAGATCGGGGGGTCGTGTCGGCCGGTGGGCCCCATCGAGTCGCCGTCGCCCGTACGGCTCGGTCGCGGCCGCGACATCGGTGGCCCGGGTGGTCGCGCGTGGGTGACGGGCGTCACCCACCGTCCGTGAGATGAGTGAGTGCTCACTCATCTAGGGTGGCCTGCCATGGCCGCCGGGAGCACCGCCCACCGCGACGACGTGATCGTGGCGCCCCTCGGGGCTCCGGCCCGCGCGCGGGCGTCGGCCCTGCCACCGGCCGAGCGTCGCGCGGAGATCGTCGCCGCCACCCTGCCGCTCTTGCTCGCCCACGGAGCCGCCGTCACGACGCGCCAGATCGCCGAGGCCGCCGGGATCGCCGAGGGCACCATCTTCCGGGTCTTCCCGGACAAGGACTCGATCGTCGCCGCGGTGGTGGAGTCCGCGCTCGACACCGCCGCGGCCGACGCCGCACTCGACGCGATCGACCGGTTGCTGCCGCTCGAGGACCGACTCGTCGCCGCGGTGGAGATCCTGCGGCGGCGCGTCGCCGACGTGCTCCAACTGCGCACCGCGGTCGGAATGATGCGCGGACCCGACGGGCCGCTGCTCCCCGAGCGCCACCGATCGACCGACCTCGGGCGCCTCGCGAGCGTCTTCGAGCCCGACCGGGACCGCCTGCGCCGGGATCCGATCCGCGCCGCGCACCTCCTGCGCGGGGTCACGGTCGCAGCCACCCACCCGGCAATGGCGCTCGACGAGCCACTCACGAGCGAGGAGATCGTCTCGCTCGTACTCGACGGCGTCCGCCTCCGGCTCGGCGAGGAGGAGCGCTAGATGCTGCTCAAGCTGATCCGTGTCTACCTCTTCCGCTACCGGGCGCTGCTCGCGGTCGTGCTCGCGCTCACGTTCGTGCAGACGATGTGCACCCTGTTCCTGCCGAGTCTCAACGCGGACATCATCGACAAGGGCGTCATCACCGGGGACACCGGCTACATCTGGCGGACCGGTGGCGTGATGCTCGTGGTGACCTGCATCCAGGTCGTGTTCGCCGTCGCCGCCGTCTACTACGGCTCGCGGGCCGCGATGGCGTTCGGCCGCGACGTACGGGGCGCGCTGTTCCACCGGGTGACCGACTTCTCCGCGCAGGACGTCGCCGAGTTCGGGGCGCCGTCGCTGATCAACCGCATCACCAACGACGTGACCCAGGTGCAGATGCTGGTGCTGATGTCCTGCACCCTGCTGATCGCCGCGCCGATCATGGCCGTGGGCGGCACGATCATGGCGATTCGGGAGGACGGCCCCCTGTCGCTGCTCCTCCTCGTGAGCATTCCGGCGCTGGTCATCTCCATCGGCCTCGTGATCGTGCGACTCGTGCCCGGGTTCCAGGTCATGCAGGTGCGGATCGACCGCATCAACGAGGTCCTGCGCGAGCAGATCACCGGCATCCGCGTCGTGCGGGCGTTCGTCCGGGAGCGCCACGAGCGCCTCCGGTTCGGCGTCGCCAATGACGACCTGACCGACATCTCGTTGCGGACCGGGCGGCTCATGGCGTTCATGTTCCCGACCGTCATGGTCATCCTGAACCTCTCGAGCACGGCGGCCATCTGGTTCGGCGGCAACCGGATCGGCGCGCACGACATGCAGATCGGCGCCTTGATCGCGTACCTGAGCTACCTCATACAGATCCTCATGTCGGTGATGATGGCCACCTTCGTCGCGGTGATGGCCCCGCGTGCTGCGGTGAGCTCCGACCGCATCTACGAGGTGCTCGACGCCCAGACCTCGGTCGTGCCGCCGGAGCAGCCCGTGACGGATCTGCCCGGGCCGAGCTCGCTCGAGTTCCGGGGGGTCGAGTTCCGGTATCCCGGCGCCGACTATCCGGTCCTGTCCGACATCACCTTCCGGGCCGATGCCGGCGAGACGCTCGCGATCATCGGGAGCACCGGTGCCGGCAAGACCACGCTGCTGAACCTCGTGCCGCGCCTGTTCGACGCGACCGCCGGCGCGGTGCTCGTCAACGGCGTCGACGTGCGCGAGATCGAGCCGGAGCTGCTGTGGAGCCGGATCGGCCTCATCCCCCAGAAGCCGTACCTGTTCTCGGGCACCATCGCGAGCAACCTGCGCCACGCCGATCCGGAAGCGACCGACGAGCAGCTGTGGGGAGCACTCGACGTCGCCCAGGCGCGAGCGTTCGTCGCCGAGAAGCCCGGCGGGCTCGACTCGCGCATCGCCCAGGGCGGGACCAACGTCTCAGGGGGTCAGCGTCAGCGCCTCGCCATCGCTCGGGCGCTCGTGCGCCGGCCGGAGATCTACCTCTTCGACGACTCGTTCTCGGCGCTGGACCTCTCCACCGACGCAAGGCTGCGCGCAGCGCTCGGTCCGTGGGTCCGGGGCGCCGTCACGGTGATCGTCGCCCAGCGCGTCTCGACCATCCGCCACGCCGACCGCATCCTCGTGGTCGAGGACGGTCGCCAGGTCGGGCTCGGCACGCACGACGAGCTCGTCGCGACGTGTCCCACGTACCAGGAGATCGTCGAGTCCCAGCTCACGGCGGAGGAGGCGGCGTGACCGACACGGTCGACGCCACCCCGCCGGAACTGGACGACGACGAGGTCGCCCGGCCCTCGTCCGAGGAGCCCCGCGGCGGCTTCGGTGCCCGCTGGGGTGCGGCCGGGCTCCCGCTCGAACGATCGAAGGACTTCAAGAACTCCACCCGCCGTCTCGCGGCCCGACTGCGGCCGGAGCGGTGGGGCCTCGTCGCGGTGCTCGCGCTCACGGTCACGAGCGTGGGACTGACGGCCTCGGGGCCCCGGATCCTCGGTCACGCCACGAACATCATCGTGACCGGTGTGATCTCGGGGAAGGGGATCGACTTCGGCGCCCTGCACCGCGTGCTCGCGATCGCGGCGGCGGTCTACATCGTCGCGGCGACGCTGCTCTATATCCAGGCCTACATGCTCGCGGGCGTCGTCCAGCGCGCGATGCAGCGGCTGCGTGCCGACGTCGAGCTGAAGCTCAATCGGATGCCGCTGCGCTACGTGGATCGCCAGCCTCGTGGCGACATGCTCAGCCGGGTCACCAACGACATCGACAACCTCGCCCAGAGCCTCCAGCAGACCCTGAGCCAGCTCCTCACGTCGACGCTGTCGATCCTCGCGGTGCTGATCATGATGTTCACCATCTCGCCACCACTCGCCATGGTCGCGCTGGTGACGGTGCCGATGTCGATCCTCACGATCAAGGTGATCACCAAGCGCTCGAAGCGCCAGTTCGTCGACCAGTGGCGCCACACCGGGACGCTGAACGCCCAGGTCGAGGAGGCTTTCACCGGCCACGCGCTGGTGAAGGTCTTCGGTCGCCAGCGCGACATCGAGGCGCGCTTCAACGAGAAGAATGCTGAGCTGTTCGACGCCAGCTACCGCGCACAGTTCATCTCCGGCGCGATCCAGCCGGCGATGATGTTCTTCGGCAACCTGAACTACGTGGTGATCGCACTGGTGGGGGGCCTGCGGGTCGCGTCCGGCCAGATGACCATCGGCGACATCCAGGCGTTCATCCAGTACTCGCGCCAGTACACGCAGCCGCTCACCCAGCTCGCGTCGATGATCAACGTGATGCAGTCGGGAATCGCGTCGGCCGAGCGAGTCTTCGAGCTGCTCGACGCGGAGGAGGAGCCGGGGATCGTCGAGGAGGTCCCGCCGACGGCACCGGCGGTCCGCGGCCGCGTCGCGTTCGAGAACGTGTCGTTCTCGTACGATCCCCGCCGGCCGCTGATCCAGGACCTGTCCCTCGTGGCCGAGCCGGGTCAGACGGTCGCGATCGTCGGGCCGACGGGCGCCGGCAAGACGACGCTCGTGAATCTCCTCATGCGCTTCTACGACCTCGACGGCGGCGCGATCACGCTCGACGGCGTGGACATTGCGACGATGAGCCGCCAGGAGCTGCGCTCGAACATGGGCATGGTGCTCCAGGACACCTGGCTCTTCGGCGGGACGATCCGCGAGAACATCACCTACGGCAACCTGGACGCGACCGACGAGCAGATGTTCGCGGCGGCGAAGGCGACCTACGTCGACCGGTTCGTGCACTCGCTCTCCGACGGGTACGACACCGTCATCGACGACGAGGGCGGGACGGTCAGCGCGGGGGAGAAGCAGCTGCTCACGATCGCACGTGCGTTTCTCGCGGATCCCGCGATCCTGATCCTCGACGAGGCGACGAGCTCGGTCGACACCCGGACCGAGCTGCTGATCCAGCGCGCGATGGCGGCGTTGCGGTCGAACCGCACGAGCTTCGTGATCGCGCACCGGCTGTCGACGATCCGCGACGCCGACACGATCCTCGTGATGGAGGACGGCCAGATCCAGGAGCAGGGCAACCACGACGAGCTGCTCGCGGCCGACGGCGCGTACGCCCGGCTCTACAACGCGCAGTTCATGGGCCCCGCGCTCGACGTCGACGTCGACGTCGCCTGACCGACGCCCCTCATGCGATATGCGCCCGCGTTCGGGCCTCTCAGGATCGGTCGTGTCGATGGAAGCCGAGGTCCCGGGTCTGGTCGCGGGCCGCGTTGGCGGACTCGTCCCCGAGCCAGCGGTGGGCGGCCTCGTAGGCGCGATCGATCAGCTCGGTCGAGTGCGAGAAGTCGGCCGGTGACACGGCGAGGGGGCACAGCGGCGGGAGGACGCGCAGATCCACCTCGCGCTGGAGGTCGCGCACCTCGAGGATGAGCCGCTGCTGCACGAGCAGGGAGATCGCCTGCAGCATGATCCCGAGCGCGCTTCGCGGCGGCTCGGCGAGGTCGCAGGCGTACCCGGTCGGCAACACGTAGACGCGGGTCGCGCCGGCCTCGATCGCGAGGGAGATCGGCGTGTTGTTCACGATTCCGCCGTCGACGAGCGCGTCCGCGTCGATCGTGACCGGTGCGAAGACACCCGGAATTGCGGCGCTCGCGAGGATCGCCTCGACGGCACTCCCCGTCCGCAGTGCCACCTCCTGCCCGGAGGTGAGCGCGGTCGCAGCGACAGTGATGGGGATCTCCGCGTCCTCGAGGCGCTCGAAGCGCAGGTGGCCCTTGATCAGCGCGCGCAGTCCCGACGCGGGAACGAGTGAGTCGCGCCGGCCGAGGAACCCGAGCAGGCCCGTGAGTGGCCGGAGCGGGAACACCGTGGCCGTGCGGAGGGAGGTCCAGATCGCGCGCAGCTCGTCGAGATCCTCGAGCCCGGGATCCCCGGCGACCCAGCCGGCGTTCACCGCGCCGACCGACGACCCGAACACGAGATCCGGCGTGATGCCCTGCTCGTGCAGCGCCGCGAGCATCCCGACCTGGACCGCGCCGAGACTCGCCCCGCCGGAGAGTACGAACGCGGTGGTCACGGTCGGTTCAGGAGGAGGCCGCGGCGACCTGGGCGCGGACGTCGTCCATGTCGAGCTCGCCGACGGCGGTGATCAGCTGCTCGAGCGCCTCGGCCGGCAGCGCGCCCGGCTGGGAGAAGACGAGGATGCCGTCGCGGAAGGCCATGAGCGTGGGGATCGACATGATGTTGGCGGCGCGTGCGAGCTCGGTCTGGGCCTCGGTGTCGACCTTGCCGAACGTGATGTCCGGGTGGGACTCGGCCGCGGCGTCGAAGACCGGCGCGAACACGCGGCAGGGCCCACACCAGGATGCCCACCAGTCGACGAGGACGACGCCGTCGCCGGTGACGGTCTGTTCGAAGTTGTCCTGGGACAGGGTGACGGTGGCCATGCGGGCTCGCTTTCTCGGTGGTGGTCTCGTTTCCTTGTAACCCAAGTACCCCCTGGGGTATTCCGCCCGACCGGCAGCGTCGGTCGGGCGGGGAAACGGCGGTGCAGATGGAGTTTCCTCGTCCGCGGGCTCCGCACTATGACAGGTGGATGAGTGATGAGCACGTGGGTGGATTCCGGGCCGCTCTGGACGCCTGGGTCGGCGCACCGCTCGGCGCGGCAGGCCCGACGCCCGGTCCGGACCCGGTGAACCAGCCCATGATCCGGCACTGGGCGGCCGCGTTCGAGGACGCCAACCCCGTCTACACCGACGCAGAGTTCGCGGCCGGCACGCGCTTCGGGGGCGTCGTCGCGCCGCCGCTCATGCTCCAGACCTGGAGCATGGCCACCCCGCAGATCACCGGGATCGCGGAGCGGGGCGGCGCGCCGGTCGAGCTGAGTGGGGAGAGCCCGCTCGCGATCTTCGACGACGCGGGCTTCGTCGGCACACTCGCCTCGAACTCCGAGTTCGAGATCGTGCGCTACCTCCGGCTCGGCGAGACGGTGTCGGCGAGCACCGTGCTCGAGTCGATCTCGGACGAGAAGCGCACCCGCATCGGCCCGGGGTACTTCGTGACCTGGGTGACCACCTACACCGTCGACTCCGGCGACGTCGTCGGGCGCCAGATCTTCCGCATCCTCAAGTTCAAGCCGCAGATCCCCGGCGCCGGGGGCTGACGTGGCGAGCCGGCTCGGACCGACCACCACCCCCGACTCCGCGTTCCTCTGGGCGGCGCTGCGCGACGAGCAGCTCCTGATCCAGCAGTGTGGCGGGTGCGGCGCGCGGCGCCATCCGCCCCGTCCGATGTGTCCACGGTGCAACTCGCTCGATTGGGACACCGTCGTGGCGTCGGGACGCGGCCGGGTCTTCAGCTTCGTGATGCCCCGGCACCCGCAGTACCCGTGGTTCGAATATCCCTACATCGTGGTCCTCGTCGACCTCGAGGAAGGTGTGCGCCTCGTGTCCAACCTGTGCGGGGTCGCGCCCGATGACGTGGAGATCGGGATGCCGGTCGAGCTGTGCTTCGAGCACTTCGACGACGGCCTCGTGCTGCACCAGTTCCGTCCGACGGCATCGGCATGACGGTCGAGGACCGCACCCGGACCCTGGACTTCCACTCGGTCGCCGTCGGCGACGTGCTCCCCGAGCTGGTGCTCCCGATGACGCCGACACGGGTGGTGGCCGGCGCCATCGCCACGCGCGACTTCATGCCGGTCCACCACGACCGCGACTACGCCAACCAGCAGGGCGCGCCGGAGATCTTCATGAACATCCTCTCCGACACCGCCTACTGCAGCCGGTTCGTGACCGACTGGGCCGGCCCGGAGGCGATGGTCACCCGACTCGCGATCCGTCTCGGCGTACCGGCGTTCGCCGGCTCCGTACTCACGTACTCGGGCACGGTGACCTCGACGACGATCGGTGCCGATGGCGAGGGCGTCGTGGAGGTCACGCTTCGTGCCGCGAACGACCTCGGCGATCACATCACGGGCACGGTGACGATCACCCTGCCGGTCGCGGCGGCGCGGACGTGAACGACCGGCTCCGCAACCGGACGGCGATCGCCGGGATCGGCCAGACCGAGTTCTCCAAGGCCTCGGGGCGCAGCGAGCTCCAGCTGGCCTGCGAGGCGGTGAAGTCGGCGCTCGACGACGCCGGGCTCACGCCGGCGGACGTCGACGGGCTCGTGACGTTCACGCTCGACAGCAGCGAGGAGACGGAGGTCGCGCGCAACCTCGGGATCCCGAGGCTCTCGGTCTTCACCCGGGTGCCCTACGGCGGCGGTGCTGCTGCCGGCACGGTGGCCCAGGCTGCGTTCGCGATCGCCGCCGGTGCCGCCGAGGTCGTGGTCTGCTACCGCGCGTTCAACGAGCGGTCGGGCCTGCGCTTCGGCGACATGGGCCGGTCCATCACGACGATGCCGCCATGGCTCGACTGGTACGCGCCGTTCGGGCTGCTCACCCCGGCCGCCTGGGTCGCGCTGCACGCGCGGCGGTACATGCATGAGTACGGGGTGACCAACGAGGACTTCGCAACGGTCGCCGTCGTCGACCGGAAGCACGCGGCGACCAACCCGGCCGCGTGGTTCTACGAGCGGCCGATCACCATCGAGGACCACCAGGCGTCGCGCTGGATCGTCGAACCGGTCCTGCGACTGCTCGACTGCTGCCAGGAGAGCGACGGCGGCGTAGCGATCGTGGTGACGAGCGCGGAGCGGGCGCGCGACCTCCGCCAGCCGCCGGCGCTCATCACGGCTGCGGCCCAGGGGGCGACCGACGACGGCGAGATGATGACGAGCTACTACCGCGACGACCTGACGGGACTGCCCGAGATGGGCGACGTGGCCCGCACGCTCTGGGCCGGGTCGGGGCTCACACCCGCGGACATCTCGACCGCGTTCCTCTACGACCACTTCACGCCGTTCGTGTTGATGCAGCTCGAGGAGCTGGGATTCTGCGGGCGGGGCGAGGCGAAGGACTACGCCACCGTCGAGCGGCTCTCCCTCGGCGGCGAGCTGCCGATCAACACGGCCGGTGGCCTGCTGGGCGAGGCGTACATCCACGGGATGAACGGCATCACCGAGGCGGTCCGCCAGGTCCGCGGCACGTCGTGCAACCAGGTGCCCGCCGTCGAGCACGTGCTCGTGACCGCCGGGACCGGCGTGCCGACGAGCGGGCTCGTGCTCGGCCGCGCCTGAGCGACCCTGATCGGGGGATCGTCAGCTCTCGGCGCGCAGGTGCGCGCCGAGCCCGTCCATTGCCTCGGACCACACGCCGCCGATCATCTCGCGGGCGCCGGCGATCAGCTCGACGAGGTTCGGTTGCGGGTCGACCGCGAACCGCCAGCGCAGCACCGCGCCGTTCGCGTCCGGCTCGATGAGCCAGTCCTCGGCCAGCGCGGTGAAGGTCGCGTCGCTGCTCTCGTCGACGCGGTAGGCCCACCGCACCGGAGGGTCCCACGCGAGGATCGTCTCGCGGTAGCGGGTGCCGTTCATGACCACCGACCGCTTCGTTCCGACCCCGTGGGGCGGCGCGCTGTCATAGCGCGCGTCGGCGAGGCCGGGGAACCAGGTCCATGTGGTCGGGTCGGCGCTGATCGCCGCGAACACGCGCTCGACCCGTGCCGGCAGCGTCGCTTCGTAGTCGAAGCGGACGGTCGCCGCGTCGAGGAACTCGAGCCCGACGGTCCGCAGCGGGTGGAGTTCGTCCGTCATGGTGTTCCCGTCGTCGGTGGTGCGGCAGTTGAGCACGGAAGTCCACAATCGTGCCAGGACCGGTAGCGTGCCGCCGGCGGACGACTTGACCGGGGGAGGATGTGGCGATGAGCGACGCGGAGCGGGCCCTCGGGCCGGTCGGGACCCGGCTGCGGTTCGAGAACGCGCGGGTGCGGATCTGGGAGGTCCGGCTCGCGCCGGGCGAGCGGGGCGAGCTGCATCGCCATGACCTCGACCACGTCCTCGTCCAGATCGACGGTGACCGCGTCGCGGTGGAGTCCGAGCCCGATTCGCCGACCCCGTGGGGCCCGTACCTCGAGGCACCCGTCGCGCCGGGTGACTTCAGCTTCCATCGACGGGGCGGGATCGAGACCGCGGTGAACGTCGGCGCCGAGGTCTTCCACGAGATCATCGTCGAGCTCAAGGACTGAGCGAGCGTGGCGAGACGGGTATTCCGTCGAGGGGCGAGCGGGCCCGAGCGGCCCGACGCGTTCAGCGCCGAGAGCGGGTGAACTGACCGGTGGTGGCGCCGCTGCTCGTCGGTGACCTGTTTCGCAACTGCGCGCGTGCCGTGCCCGGGCGCGTCGCGGTGGTCCGCGGCGAGGACGCGCTGACCTTCGGCGGGCTCGACCGGCTCGCGAACGGCAGCCGCGCCGTGCTCGACGCCCACGGGGTCGCTCCCGGCGACCGGGTCGTGCTGTGGGCGGGGACGCGTCTGGAGGGTGTGGTCGCCTTCGCCGCCGCGGCGAAGGCGGGAGCGGTGTTCGTCCCCGTGAACCCCGCATTGGGCGCCGACGAGGCGGAGCCCATCGTCCGGATCGCCCGTCCGGCGGCGATCGTCGCGGACGGGGAGTGCCTCGAAGCCGCATCGTCGTTGGGTGCGGGTCTCGGTGTCCCCGTGATTCCGCTCGACGAGATGGTCGGCGCGGAACGCGACGACGATCCCGACGTCGCTCTCGCCGAGGACGCTCCGCACGTCGTGTTCTTCACGAGCGGGAGCACCGGTCGCCCCAAGGGGGCCGTGCTGTCCCACCGGGTGAACCTGCTGCGCACGCACCCGGGTGCGCAGTTCGAGCCGCGCGGCGCGGCGGTCTGCATGTTCCCGTTGTTCCACATGGCGGGCTGGACGATCGGCATGCAGCAGTGGCAGGCGCGCGACGTCCTCGTCCTGCCGGAGTCGACCGAACCGGCGGCGCTCGCGGCCGCCGTCCGGGAGCACTCGGCGACGCGCATGAACTGCATCCCACTGGTCTGGCGCCGGATCCTCGACGCGATGGACGCCGGCGCGATCCACCGCGACGAGCTCCGCTCGCTGCGCTTCGCCGACACCGGCACGTCGGCGACTCCGCTCGAGCTGCTGCACCGTCTCCGGCGGGCGCTGCCCGCGGCCACGGTACGGGTGTTCTACGGCTCGACCGAGGCTGGGAACGTCATGACGTTGGAGCAGGCCGACTTCGACGCGAAGCCGGGCTCGGTCGGCGTGCCGAGCATCCACACGCGGACCCGGCTTCGCGAGTCCGGCGAGCTCGAGGTCGCCGGACCATTGCTCTTCGACGGGTATCTCGACGACGCCGCCGCGACCGCGGCCGCCCTGGTCGACGGCTGGTACCGCACGGGCGATCTCGCGGAGATCGATGGCGAGGGCTACGTCAGCATCGTCGGTCGGGCGACCACGCTGATCCGCACCGGTGGTGAGAGCGTGGTCCCGGCCGAGGTCGAGTCGGTGCTCCAGACCCACCCGCGGGTGGCGGACGTCGCGGTGGTCGGCGTCGCCGACGCGGACTACGGCGAGATCGTGGTGGCGGTCCTGGTGCCGGTGGCCGGTGACGGGCCGCTCCCGGAGCTCGGCACCCTCCGGTCGTTCGCGTCCGAACGCCTCGCCGCGTACAAGCTGCCGCGCCGGGTCGAGTGGGTGGACTCGCTGCCGCGTACGGCGGCGACCGGCCAGGTCCAACGCCACCTCGTCGTCGAGGGCCTCATGCCGTGATCTCCGGGTCCGAAGCCGGAAGGCGTCGAGAATTGAGAACGCCGCGGGTGGGATTGCTCCCGACCCGCGGCGTTGCTCGGTGGAACTGCGTCAGATGACGCGGACGTTCTGCGCTTCCTCGCCCTTACGGCCGGGAGCCGTCTCGAACTCGACGCGCTGGCCGTCCTCGAGAGTCTTGTAGCCGTCGGCCTGGATCGCCGAGAAGTGGACGAACACGTCGTCGCCGTTCTCGCGCGAGATGAAGCCGAAGCCCTTTTCTGCGTTGAAGAATTTCACGGTGCCTTGCTGCACAGATGTACTCGTTTCTCAGACGCGGTCGACCAAAGGATTCGGCCGGCTCGCAGCCGTGAGCCTAGGCGGTTCGGGGTCCCGACGCGGCACCCACCGCGAAAGCGCCCACGCCGCAGGTGATTGGGCGGCCGGCGCGGTCCTACAGTGCGGAGGTCGGGACCGTCCCCCGGTCCCGGTGACGAGGAGTGCACACCGATGACGACCACATCCCCGCGCTACACGATCATCTCCGCGGACTGTCATGCCGGCGGGAGTCACGAGCAGTACCGCGAGTATCTCGACCCCGCGTACCGCGACGATTTCGACGCCTGGCGCAACAAGTACAAGAACCCCTACCGCGACCTCCACGACGGCGGGCGCGTGCGCAACTGGGACGACGAACGGCGCAATACGGACCTCGAGCAGGACGGTCAGGTCGCCGAGGTGATCTTCCCCAACACCGTGCCGCCGTTCTTCCCGAGCTTCGTGCTCTTCGCCAAGCCGCCCACGGCGGAGCAGTACGAGCACCGTCACGCCGGCGTCCAGGCCCACAACCGGTGGCTCGTCGACTTCTGCGGGCGCTTCCCCGAGCGGCGCGCCGGGATCGGGCAGATCTTCCTGAACGACATCGACGACGCGATCGCCGACGTGCACTTCATCAAGGAGCACGGACTCCGCGGCGGCCTGCTCCTGCCGAACCTGCCGCCGGACTGCACCTGGGTGTCGCCGCTGATCGATCCCGCGTACGACCGGCTCTGGAAGGTCTGCGAGGACCTCGAGGTCGTCATCAACCTGCACGGGGGCACGGGGGCACCCGACTACGGCCGGTTCGCCGCGACGCCACTCGTCTTCATCAACGAGGTCGGGTTCTACTCGCAGCGTCCGCTCGTGCAGTTCATCCTCGCCGGCATCTTCGAGCGGTTCCCGAAGTTGCGCTTCGCGATCACCGAGACGGGCTGTCACTGGGTCCCGCCGCTGCTGAAGCAGCTCGACCAGACGCTGGACGGCATCCGCCGGACGGGGCGCACGGGCGAGCTCGCCTACGACGTCGACGCCGTCCCACCCCTGTCGGCCACCGAGTACTTCCGGCGCAACTGCTGGATGGGCGTGTCCCAACCCGGACTGTCCGACGTCGCGGCGCGTGAGTACCTCGGCGCCGACCGGTTCATGTGGGGGAGCGACTACCCGCACAACGAGGGGACAGGTCCCTTCACGCGAGAGCACCTGCGACAGGTCATGCACGACCTGCCCGAGGACGAGATCCGTCGGATCCTGGCCGGCAACGCGGCGAGCCTCTACGACTTCGACCTCGCTGCGCTCGCGCCGCTCGCCGAGCAGTTCGGGCCGACGGTCGAGGAGCTGCGCGAGCCGCTCGTGGAGCTCCCGCCGGACGCGAACGAGGCGCTGCTGCGGGTCGCGTCGGGTCGCCGCTAAGCGTCCGAGTCGCGCCCCAGGGTGCGCAACAGGCGGGTCTGCGGATCGGCACCGACCGGGACGTCGTGGTGCTCGCCGAATGCGCCGCTGGTCAGGATCATGTCCAGTTGCGGCTCCACGACCTCCCAGCACGCGATCACGAGATCTTCGGGAAGGTCGCGGTCCTGGTCCGCGCCGACGGCGAGGTCCCAGCCGTGGACGAGCACGTCGACGAAGCGGTGACCGGCATAGACCGAGCCCGGCACGGGCCCGTAGCTGACCGCCCCCGAGAGGGGACCACCGACGATTTCGCGTGGGGGCCGCCTCGTCAAGGGGTGATGTCGGGATCTGCCGTGTCGGCCTCAGCGTGCAGAGTCTCGAACCTCGATTCGAGCCGTCGGTCGGGGATGAGCCACATGAGCGCCACGCCGACGTAGATCGCGATGGAGATCCAGCTGCTCACGAACGCGAGCGGGATCGCGACGGCGTAGGCGACCGGCGACATGCGGCCCTTGAGATCCCGGCCGAGCGCGGTGGCCAGCGCAGAGTCGCGTCCGTGGTCCGCCACGATCGCGGTCTGGAGGACGTAGTACGCGATCGCGGCGAGCAGGGAGACGATGCCGTAGAACGCCGTCGGGACGCTGTCCGCGTGGTTCTCGCCCATCCAGGCGGTGACGAAGGGGAACAGCGACAGCCAGAACAGCAGGTGAAGGTTCGCCCAGAGGATGCGGCCGTTGACCCGGCGCGCCGACTGCAGCAGATGGTGGTGGTTGTTCCAGTAGATGCCGAGGTACACGAAGCTGAGGACGTAGGCGAGGAACACCGGCACGAGCGGGCGCAGCGCGTGGAGGCTCCCGCGGTGGGGGATCTTCAGCTCCAGCACCATGATCGTGATCAGGATCGCGATCACGCCGTCGCTGAAGGCCTCCAGCCGTCCCTTGGGCACCGCGAGAACCTATCCGGCGCTCCGCGCGTGGATCGTGAAGAATCGCCGGGATGGAACGACAGCTGTACGAAGACGAGCACGACGAGCTGCGGGTCAGCTTCCGCACCTGGCTGGACCGCGAGGTGGTGCCGCACCACCTCGCGTGGGAGCAGGCGGGCATCGTCCCGCACGAGCTGTTCGCCGAGGCGGGGCGCCACGGCTTCCTCGGCATGGCGATCCCGGAGGAGCACGGCGGCGGGGGCGTCCACGACTTCCGGTACCACCAGGTCATCGACGAGGAGGTGCAGGCGGCGGGCGTCGGCGGCGCCGGCCTCGGCATCAGCCTCCACAACGACATCTGCACGCCGTACTTCCTCGCGTACTGCACCGACGAGCAACGGGCCCGGTGGCTGCCCGGGATCGCGTCGGGTGAGCTGGTGACGGCCATCGCCATGACCGAGCCCGGAATCGGCTCGGACCTCGCGGGGATGGCCACCACCGCGATTCGCGACGGCGACTCCTACGTGGTCAACGGCTCCAAGACGTTCATCACGAACGGCATCAATGCCGACCTCGTCATCACCGCGGTGAAGACGGATCCCTCGCAACGACACAAGGGCATGTCGCTCCTCGTGCTGGAGCGGGGCATGGAGGGCTTCGAGCGCGGTCGCAACCTCGACAAGCTCGGCCTGCATTCCCAGGACACCGCTGAGCTGTTCTTCCACGATGTCCACGTGCCGGTCGGCAACCTGCTCGGTGACGAGGGCCAGGGCTTCCTCCAGCTCGTGCACAACCTCCCCCAGGAGCGGCTGTCGATCGCGGTCGCCGGCGTCGCGGCCGCACGCGCCGCGCTCGGGTGGACGCTCGACTACGTGCAGGAGCGCACCGCGTTCGGCCAGCCCGTCGGCACCTTCCAGAACAGCCGCTTCACGCTGGCCGAGATCGCGACCGAGGTCGAGGTCGCCCAGGCGTTCGTGGACCAGTGCGTGCTCGCCCTCAACGCGTTCACGCTCACCGCCGAGGAGGCGGCGATGGCGAAGTGGTGGTGCACGGAGCTCCAGAAGCGGACCGTCGACCGTTGCCTCCAGCTGCACGGCGGCTACGGCTACATGATGGAGTACCCGATCGCGCGCGCGTACGCCGACGCGCGCATCACCACGATCTACGGCGGGACGACCGAGATCATGAAGGAGATCATCGGCCGGTCGCTCGGCCTCTGAGTGCGGGCGGCGGCCGGTCCGATCCGGCGACCGCGTAGAGTCCGGGGCGCGTGACGACCGTGGGGGACTGGAAGGCCCGTCCGGCAGGCCCGGACTACGAGGCGATGCGGCAGCGCCTCGTGGACGCGGCTGCGACCGCCGTGCGGAAGGGTGGCCTCGGTGGGCTCCGGCTCGACTCGGTGGCCGACGCGGTCGGGCTGCACCGGTCATCGGTGTACCGCTACTTCGACTCCAAGGAGGACCTCGTCGTCGCGGTGGTGGTCCAGGCGTCGCTCCGCGTCGGTCGGCACGTGATCGCGAGCCTCGGTGAGGCGGCCGTACCCGAGCGGTTCGTGGTCGAGGGGCTGGTCATCGCCCTGACCGAGATGGCCGACGACCCCGTGTTCACCTCGCTGCTCGAGCCGTCGGCGAGCGCCTCGGTCGCGCGGATCGCGGGGACCGCGCTCACCGAGGGGATCCGCCCGCTCGTCGAGCCGATGTTCGTCGCTGCCGCGGCGCGTGGGGTGCTGCGCGACGGCGTCACGCCGGAGATCGCGATGCAGTGGCTCCAGATCGTGGCCACCGGGCTCCTGCGCCGGCCCACCATCGTGGATCCCGCCGAGCTGACGGCGCTGCTGCGCCGCATGCTCGTCCCGGCGTTGCTCGACGGCGACGGCGACAGCCCCGATCCCGGTTGACGGCCGCGTCGTCCCGACGGAGCCGCCGGGCGTCAGAGCTCGGGTGAGCTTCCCGCCGGCGGGGAGTCGGGGAGGAGCGGCCGCCGTCGCGGCACCTTCATCATCGAGAAGTCGGCAGTGGCGATGACGTGGTCGTCGGTGTCGGCGACGCGGCACTCGACCACGATGAGCTGCGCGCCGACCTTCACCACCTCGGAGGAGGCCACGACGGCGTCGGTGCGCGGGCGCCCGAGGTAGCGGACGTGCATGTCGGCGGTGATGAGGGACTCGGTCGCGGCGTCGAAGTCGCTGGCCCGCACGGCGGCGAGCGCGCAGGCGAAGTCCACGAGGGTCGCGATCGCCCCGCCGTGGAGGCTGCCCGTGGGTCCGCAGGACTCGGCTCGCACGGGCATCCGGACCTCGGCGGTCGTCGCGCCGGCCTGCGGAGACTCGAACTCGAAGCCGAGCAGGTCGTGGAGCGGGATGCGGATGGAGGCGAGCCGGGGTTCGTCGTCGGGCGGGGTCATGACCGGCCGGGCGAGATCGTCGCGGTGATCGGGAGCGACTGGAGCCCCCGGATGAACATCCGGTTGCCCCAGACGGGCTCGCCCGCGAGGTCGACGTCGTGCAGGCGGTCGAGGATCGCGCTGAACGCGATCTCGGCCTGGAGTCGCGCCAGGTGGGAGCCGAGGCACGCGTGCACCCCCGCGCCGAACTGGAGGTGCTGGCTCGCGTCGGGGCGGTCCACCCGGATGCGGTCGCCGTCGGCGCCCCACCGGCGAGGATCGCGGTTCGCCGACGCCGGGCTCGCGTAGATCACCGACCCCGCGGGCAGCTCCGCGCTCCCGATGGTCGTGGGGGCGGTCGTGATGCGGCGCACGAAGTGGTTGGGCCCGTCGAAGCGGAGGAACTCGGCCAGGGCGTTGCGCAGCAGCGCCCGGTCGGCGCGCAGGCGCGCGAGCTCGTCGGGCTGGCGGAGGAGTGCCAGCGTCCCCGCGGCGATCAGTGCCGCGGTCGGCTCGTGCCCGGCCATGTAGAGCGTCACGAGCTGGGCGACGAGATCCTCCTGGGAGAGGTGCTCGCCGTCGACCTCGGCGTGGACGAGCGCGGACATCAGGTCGTCTGCAGGATGCGCGCGTTTCCGATCGGCCTCCGCCGCGAGGTAGGCGTACATGTCGTCGAGCCCGCGGGTGCACTCGGCGCGTTCCTCGGCGCCCATCACCGGGTCCACCATGCGCGCCACGCACTGGGTCCAGAAGCGGAACTGCGGTCCGTCCTCCTCCGGGAGCCCGAGCATCTCGGAGAAGATCTCGACGGGCAGGGGGTACGCGAACTCGGCGACGAGATCGAAGCGGGCCGTCCCGGCGCCGTGGTGGGCGCGGAGCCGGTCGAACGCGCCGTCGACGCGCTCGGTCACCTGGGCCCGGAGCTGCTCGACCTCCCGCGGACGGAACGGCTCGGCCATGAGCGCGCGGATCCGCGCGTGATCGGGATCGTCCAGGAGGACGATCGTGCGCGACGCCGCGGGGTTGGTCCTCGAGGAGCGCGAGCTCCATCTGCGTGAGCGGGTTGGGGGTCGCGTGGTGGATGTCGCTGGAGATCGAGGGATCTCGCAGCAGGCGACCGATGTCGTCGAAGCGGGTGACCACCCAGCCCTGGAGCAGCTCGGAGCGGTGGACCGGGTCGTGATCGCGCAGCGACGCGTACTGGGGGTACGGGTCGTCGGCGTAGCCCGGTGCGAGCGGGTCGAAGCGGGCCGCGGTCTCGGTCATGCGAGGGCGGGTGGCAGCGTCTCGATGCCGGTGATCCAGGGCCGTCCGGCCTCCTTCAGCGCGGCCCACTTCGCGCTCGGGTCGCCGGTCTGGCCGAGGTCCTCGGGGGACGGACCGATCCGGCCGGCGAGCGGGGTGAGCGCGTCGACGTCGAAGCCGTAGACCTCCGCGGCGTTCAGCCCGAGGATCGCCGCGGTCTCGTCGCGGGGGATGTCCCAGAACGCCTCGCGGAGGAACTGCATCGTGTGCGGCCATGTGCCCTCGGGGTGGGGGAAGTCGTTCCCCCAGCACAGGTTGCCGACGCCGATCTCGTAGCGCCGGGCGAGCTCGCGCCGCTGCGTGTTGGACGCGCCGATGAAGCAGTTCCGGTCGAAGTACTCGCTCGGGCGCATCGTCACGTTGGCGGTCAGCTGCTCGCCGAGCTTGCGGGAGCCGTGGTCGCGCTCGAACACGAGGTCCATGCGCCACAGCAGGTCGTTCACCCAGAACGCGCCGCACTCGGCGACGCCGAAGCGCAGGTCGGGGTGACGCTCGAACACCCCCGACCAGATCAGGAACCACAGGGGACGTGAGGACCAGAACCGCACCTCGGCCGTGTAGATGCCGATGTGCGGGCCGTAGGCCGCCTTGTCGGCGACCCCCGAGTGGACGTGCACGGGCATGCCGAGCTCTTCGCACACGGTCCAGACCGGCTCGTAGCGCGGATGGTGGTAGGGCTCGTAGGGCTGCCACATCGGCGGGATGAGGATCCCGCCCCGCAGGCCGGACTCGTGGGCGCGACGGATCTCGACGACCGCGGCGTCGATGTCTGCGAGGATCGGCACCACGGCGACGCCGGCGCGTCGCTCGGGGCTGTCGGCACACAGCTCCGCGAGCCAGCGGTTGTGGGCCCGGGCGCCCGCGAGCAGCAGCTCGGGCGGCGTGTCGCCGGTCGAGCCGAGCCCGGCGCCGAACGGCGCCGACGCCCCGGAGGTCACCGAGTCCGCGTCGGGGAAGATGACCTCGCCGGCCACCCCGTCGGCGTCGAGCTCCTTGTCGCGCCGGCCCGCGTCCCAGCCACCGCGGAGGCCCTCCTCGTTCTCCGCGTGCCACTCGTCCGCGAACTCCTGGTTGAGGAACCCCTGGTTCGCGAGCTCCGCCATCCGCTGGCGCTCCATCAGCGCGGCGTCGAAGGTCTCCCGGTACTCGGGGTCGAGCCACGCTCGGTACTCGGCGTTGGGCAGTCCGGCATGGCAGTCCGCCGAGATCACCAGGTACGGGTCCATCACAGCTCCTCGACGTAGGTGGGCTCGCTCCGGGTCAGCTGGGACTCGGCGCGGGCGCGGATCTTGTCGTCCGTGCGATCACTGGCGGGCAGGATCCAGAAGCGATCTTCCCGGATCCCCCGGAACGCCTCCTCGGCCACCGCCTCGACGGGCGTGTAGTCGGGCTCGATGCCGGCCGCGCGCATGCGGGCCTCGAACGACTCGATGGTGGTGAACGGCGTGGTGCGCGGCGTGTCGTTCTGCCAGTGCGCCGGGCGCCGGCTGGCGGAGGTGAGCAGGCCGGTGCGGAGCACCTTGGGCCCGGGGAACAGGACCGACACGCCGATGCGCGCGTCGACGGAGCGCAGCTGGGCCCACAGCACCTCGCTCACGGTCGTGACCGCCGCCTTCGTGGTCGCGTAGATGGCCGAGGCCGCGAGCGGCGCGATCCCACCGTTGCCCGACGACGTGTTGACGACGTGGCCCTCGTCGCCGCCCTCGATCATCGCGGGGACGAAGGCCTGCATCCCGTGGATGACGCCCCAGACGTTCACCGCGAGGCCCCAGCCCCAGTCGTTGTCGGTGTGGTCCCACACCTTGCCCTCGGCCCCGGCACCGACGCCGGCGTTGTTGCAGAGCACGTGGACCGCGCCGAACTCGGCGTACGCGCGGTCGCGGAGGGCCGCGACCGATTCGTGGTCGGAGACGTCGGTCTCGACGCCGATCACCGTCGCGCCGTCCTCGCGCAGGGCGGCGACCGCGGCGGCGAGCGGCTCGCCCTCGAGGTCGGCGAGCACGACCTTCATGCCGGCCCGCGCGAAGCGTGCCCCCAGGGCGTGCCCGATGCCACCACCCCCTCCGGTGACGACCGCGACCCGACCGTCGAAATCCTCCATCACGCCCGCTCCATCACGCGGCCTGCATCCGGGCCGCGGCGAAGGCGGGACACCGCAGCGCGTCGTCGGGGATCTCCGCCGGGCTGATCGGTGCCGCGACCTCCGACGGGCTCGGCCCGAACCTCGCCGCGAGCGGTGCGAGGGCGTCGAGGTCGAAGTGGTAGAGCCGGGCGGCGTTGCCGCCGACCATCGCGCGCACTTCGGGCTCGGGCACCCCCGCGAAGGCAAGTCGCAGGTGCTCCTTCGAGTACGGCCAGCAGCCCTCGAGGTGCGGGAAGTCGCTGCCCCACATGATGCGGTCGACGCCGACGCGCTCTCGTGCCGCGACCTCGTGGGCGCGGATGAAGCTGGATCCGACGTGGCACTGGCGGGCCCACACCTCGGACGGTCTGGTGGTGAGTGCGCCGAGTGACTGACCGAAGATCGCCTCCTGCGAGCCGCCCGCCCCGTCGGCGCCCGAAAGACGGCCGAAGTAGTAGTCGAGCCGGGTGAGCTCCTCGGGAACCCACGCGGTGCCCTGCTCGGTGAAGACGAACTGCAGGTCGGGGTGGCGCTCGGTGACGCCGCCGTAGATCAGGTGCCACAGCGTGCGGTGGGCCCACCACGTGACCTCGAGCAGGAAGATCGCCTGTGAGGCCGGGTAGTCGCCCATGTCCGGAGCCGCGCTGCCGCTGTGGTGGTTGACCGGCAGCCCGCGCTCCTCGCACGCGCGACCAGATCGGCTCGTAGTCGGGCGCGTACAGCGGCGGCACGCCCGATCCCGGCGGCGCGCCGGGGAGGAGGACGCCACCGGTGAGTCCGTGGTCGGCGGCCCAGTGAATCTCCGCGACCGATCCCGCGACGTCGTGGAGCATGATCTGCGCGATGCCGGCGCGCCGGCCGGGAGTAGCGGCGCAGAACTCGGCGAGCCACCGGTTGTGCGCGCGCAACCCGGCCCACCGTCGTTCGAGGTCGCCGGTCCCCGCGCCGGGCGGCTGGTGCACCAACGAGGTCTTGGGGAAGAACGGCGGGATCGTGTTCGGGAAGAGGACCTCGGCGACGATGCCGTCGGCCTCCATCTCGCGGAGGCGCCGGTCGGAGTCCCAGTTCCGGCTCGCATCCGCACCGGCGATGTCGTCGTAGGGGTTCTCGAACGTCCGGTACCAGGCATCGAAGTCGTCGTGGTAGCGGGCCTCGAGGTAGGGCTTGTAGTCCGCCACGTTCGCACCGGCGTGACAGTCCGACGAGATCACCACGTAGTTCGCGTCATGGCCTTCGACCATCCGGACCTCCTGGGGCGCGCGTGACCGGTCTGGGAGGTTCGCACAGCGGCGCGCGGCAGGCAAGACGGATCTGGAAAATGTCGTCCACCGATCGGGACGCCGAGGTTGGGGTCAGTCCTGCGCACCCACGCGGGCGATGATCTCCTCGGTCGTGCGCACGACGCCCTGGACGCGCGGGTACCCCACGTACTGCGCGAGGTGGATGAGGATCTCCCGGGCCTCGGTCGGGGTCAGCTCCTGGTTCCGCAGCGCCGATTCCAGGTGGATCGCCCAGGCGTCGGGCTCGCCGAGTGCCAGGACCGCGGCGAGGGTGACGAGGCGTCGGTCGCGGCGCCCGAGCTGGGGCCGGGTCCACTGCTCGGCGAAGAGCTGGCTCAGCATCACGTCGGCGAACTCGAGGAAGCCCGCCGGGGGCAGGGGCACGGTGCCGGCGTAGACCTCCTCGAACACCGCGCCGCCGCGGGCGATGCGGTCCGGGTCGACCGAGGGTGGTTCCGGGGTGTCACGGCCGTCACTCATGTCGGCTCCTCCAGTCGGTAGACGCGCCGGGCCAGCTGGCCGGCGAGCGCCGCGGTCGGGACGTCGACGTCGGCCTCCGCGGCGAGGCGGAGCATCAGGTCCAGGTCCTTCTCGATGATGCGGGCGTAGCCCTCGAGGAAGCGACGGGTGCCGGGATCGGCGAGCTGCTCGTCGCTGAAGTCGAGCAGCATCATGTAGTTGCGGGTCATCTCACCGAGCTGTCCGTTGGCCGCCATCGCGGTCTTCAGGTCCGCGATCGAGAGCCCGACCCGTCGGGCGAGCGTCGCGGCCTCGTGGACCCCGAGGAACGTGGCGTAGGTCTGCAGATTGATGCACAGCTTGAGGCGGCTCGCCTGGCCGAGTGGCCCGGCGTGGATCCGCACGTCGCCGCACGCGGCGAGGATCGGCTCGAGGGCGACGAGGTCGTCCGCCTCGCCGCCGAGCAGGAACGTCGACCGACCCTCGGCGGCCATCGCCGCGCCGCCGGTGACCGCGGCCTCGACCACCGCGATGTCCCGGCCGGCGGCGGCGGACGCCGCCCAGACGATCGTCTCGGGCAGCACGGTGCTGTGGATCGCGATGACCGCTCCGGCCGGGAGATGCGTGATGAGCCCGTCCGGCCCGTCGAGGACGGCCCGGACGTGCGCGTCGGCGGGCACACAGACCCCCACGAGCGAACAGCGGGTGGCGAGGTCGGCGAGCGAGGTGGCGGCCTCGGCACCCTTGGCCACCACTGCCGCCACGGCGTCCGGGTCGAGGTCGTGGACCACGACCGCGAGCCCGCTGCGCAGCATGGTCTCCACGAGGGGCGCGCCGATGGCGCCGAGTCCGACGAAGCCGATGGTCGCCGACGGGGTCATCGCTGGTTCCGGGATCGAGACAAGCGGCGGAGCGTAGCGAGCCTTCCGGGTGCGCGCCGGGCCGTCGTGGTTGTGGCGCGCGGCGACCGGTCGCTAGACCATGACGGTCAACCACCGCGCGAACGAAGGACGTCATGCCGCAGATCCTCGGTCAGTTCTGCATCACCGTCGCCGACCTCGAGCGGTCGATCGCCTTCTGGGAGGGCGTCGTCGGGCTCCCGGTCCAGAGCCGTACGGAGATCCCCGGCGTGCTCGAGGCCGTCGTCCAGGCACCGCACGGCGGATCGCGCATGCAGCTGGCGCAGTTCCTCGATCGGGAGGGCCCGGTCGACATGGGCACCGCGATGTGGAAGCTCTACGTCAACACCGACGACTGCCAGGGTCTGTTCGATCGCTGCGTCGCGGCCGGGTGCGAGGTGGAGTCCGCGCCCCAACGCCTGGACCGGTGGCCGGTGACGGTGGCCTTCGTCAAGGACCCCGACGGCTACCTGCTCGAGCTCATCGAGTACCACGAGGGCACCCGACCGGGAGTGCCGAACCCCAAGGACTTCGCCGAGGATTGATCCCGCGTGCGGCGGGCGCCCGGGGCGGGGGTCAGATCAGGCGGACGAGCGCGGTCAATCCGACGACGACGATCACGCCGCGCAGGACGCGGGGGTCGAGCCGCCGGCCGACGGTCGCCCCGAGCTGACCGCCGACGATCGAGCCGCCGGCGATGCACGCGACGATGGCCCAGTCGATCTTCGCGGCGAACAGGAACACCACGGTCGCGACGAGGTTCACACTCATGGCGAGCACGTTCTTGGTCGCGTTGAGCCGTTGCAGGTCGTCGAGCACGAAGATGCCGAGCAGCGCGATGAGGATGATTCCCTGGGCGGCGCCGAAGTAGCCGCCGTAGATCCCCGCGAGCCCCACGAGCACCACCAACCCGAGCGGCACCGCACCGGCCGTCCCGTGGGGGCGGGCGAGACGGCGCGAGAGCTTCGGCCCGATCAGCACCAGCACCAACGCGACCACGATCAGCACGATCACGACGCGGTCGAACACCGAGCTCGGGAGCACGAGGAGCAGGATCGAGCCGAGCGTGCCACCGGCGACCGAGGCGGGGACGAGCCGCAGCAGCCGGGCTCGTTGTCCCCCGAGCTCACGCCGGTAGCCGTAGACGCCCGAGAGCGCGCCGGGCACGAGCCCGATGTTGTTGGAGACGTTCGCGAGGACGGGTGGGTAGCCCAACGCGATCAGGGTCGGGAACGTGATCAGCGAACCCGATCCGACGACGGTGTTGATCATCCCCGCGCCCATGCCGGCGAGGACGATGATCACCGCGTCGGTGAGGCTCACGGCGCGAGACGGCCGTCGGCGATGGCGATGACGCGGTCGCAGTACGGCGGGACGCGCTGGTCGTGGGTGACGATCACCGCGGCCGTGCCCCGGCCCTTGACCTCGGAGCGGATCAGCTCCATGACCTGCTCCCCGAGGTGCGAGTCGAGCGCGGAGGTCGGCTCGTCGAAGAGCACGAGCGCGGGCTCGTTCATGAGCGCCCGGCCGACCGCGACCCGCTGGCGCTCGCCGCCGGAGAGCTGCGCGGGGAGGTTGCGGGCGCGGTGGTCCAGGCCCAGCTCGCCCAGCAGCCGGTCGGCGCGCCCGCCGGCGTCCTTCTTCCCGCCCCGTCCCGCGGCTACGAGCTCACCCACGACGAGGAGGTTCTCACGCGCGGTCAGGAACGGGACGAGATTGACGGTCTGGAACACGAAGCCCACCTGCTCGGCCCGGAAGCGTGTGAGCTCCCTGGCCGAGTAGTCCGTGATGTCCTGCCCGCCGACGACCACCCGGCCCGACGTCGGGGACAACAGGCCCCCGGCCATCGAGATCAGCGTGGTCTTGCCCGATCCCGAGGGGCCGACGAGCGCGACCATCTCGTCGTCGCCGACGGTGAGCGTCGCGTGGTCGACGGCGACGATCTCGTCGTCGCCGGACCGGTAGACCTTCGAGACGTCGTCGAGGCGCAGTGCAGGCACGAGAGGGCTCCTCAGGTTCCGGTACCGATGGCGGTGACCGGGTCGATGCGGGCGATGCGGCGGAGCGACAGCGCCCCGCCCACGGCGGCGGTGCCGGCGATGCCGGCGAAGGTGGTCAGGGCCCGTGAGCCCTGGAGCTGCAGCGGGATCCGCGCCGGGAGCAGCTGGGCGAGACCGATCGTGACCAGGCCGCCGATCACGAACGCGATCGTCGCCACGACGACGGCCTGGAGCAGCACGCCCGCCACGATGCTGCGAGTCCCGGTGCCGATCGCCTTCAGCACGCCGTAGAGCGCGGTCCGTTCGAGGGTCAACAGTGCGAAGAACAGCGCGACCACCAGGCCGACGACGGCGAAGGTGACGCCGATGATCCCGTTGAAGGTCGAGCGCTGCTGGCGCGTCCCGGGCGAGGAGAGCACGGCCTCCTCCTTGGTGAGCGTCCTGGTCGCACCGTCGGTGGCGCGGTCGATCGACCGCGCCAGGGTGCCCGCGTCGGGCCCGCCCTCCACGACCAGGACCGCGAACGTCCCGGGCGCGAACGGGGTGTCCGGTCGGTTGGCGTTCTGCGCCGCGCGCCACGTCCCGGGTGCGACCCACAGTGCCCCCTGGAGCAGGTAGTTGGTGTCCTCGACCCAGCCGCGCACCCGGATCGGCGTCCGCGCGGTCCCGAGCCGCAGCGTCATGCCGGTGCGCACCCCGAACGCCTCGAGTCGCCGGTCCGCCCACGCCTGTCCGGCGGGAGGTGCCGAGGGGACGCCCGCGGGGCGACGCTGGTAGCCGATCACCGCCGCGTCCGCGAGGTCGGCCTGCCCGGGGACCGCGGCCCCGAGCAGGCTGACCCCGAGCCCGCCGACCGCCCGGACGCCGGGAGCGCGCGCGACCTCCGCCCGGAGCTCGGGGTCGATGCGCGAACGGATCAGCGAGTCGTTGGCGTCCGCGGAGTACACGACGACCGAGGCACGTTGGGCCCGCAACGCCCCGGTCGCGCCGAGGTAGAGGCCGTCGAGGAGACCACCGAGGAACAGCAGCAGGACGGTCAGCAGGCTGAGTGCGCCGGTGACGGCGACGAAGCGACCCGGCCGGCGTCGGAGCTCGCGCAGGGCGGTCCTCATGTGAGTCCTCCCGGCACCGTGGCCCGGACCGGGTCGATCCGGAGCACCCGGCGGGCGGCGCCGAGGGCGGCGACGAGCGAGAGGACCAGCACGGCGAGCCCGGTCGTGAGGACGCTCGAGGATTCCAACCGGGCGCCGAGCTGGTTCCCGGCCGCGTCGAGCGACAGCCAGGCGAGCACCGCGCCGACGGCGAGGCCGACGAGCACGACCGCGACCACCTGCACGAGCAGCGTGCGGACGAGCGCGGCGCTCCGGACGCCGATCGCGCGCAGCAGGGTGAGCGCGGCCGCCTTCTGCACCGTGAGGATCAGGAAGAAGAGACCCGAGACGACGACCACGACGAAGAAGCACAGGAGCACCACCGAGCCGATGGACTCGCTCACGCTCGCGACGCCGGGCGCCTCGGCCACCGCTTCGTCCCGGGTGAGGGCCTCGACCCCGTCGACCGCGCGGTTGACGCGGTCCCGGACCGTCGCCGGCGACACACCGGGCTCGGTCGTGACCGCGACCGCCGACGGGATCACGACCGTGGTGCCGGGGCTCGCGTCGCGGCGTGCCTGCTCGTACGTGGCGAAGGTGGTGAAGAGGGTGGGCGTGACGGAGTAGTTCGCGTCGCGTGCGAGGCCGACGATCTCGATCGGGCGCGGGCTGCGCGCGAGGCGTATGCGGGCCCCGATCCGGAATCCCTGGTCCTCGTTCCCCGCGCTCGCCACGGCCTCGAAGGCGTCGCGCGGGAGCCGGCCCTGCTCGAGCGTCGTGGGCGCGCCCGGATGGCCGGGCTCGTAGCCGAGGAGCACCGCGTCGCGCAGCTCGCGCCCGGCACGGACCGAGAAGGTTCCCTCACCGAGCGGGCCGGCGTCCGCGACCCCCGGCACCGCGGCCACCTCGGCGACCGTCCCCGTCGGCACCCGTGAGCCTTCGAGGTTCTTCCGGGCGTCGGCGCCGTACACGAGCACGGTGCCGGACTGGTGGTCGATCGCGCCGATGAACTGGCGAATCAGCGCGCCGGTGAGCGCCTGAACGAACAGGATCAGGAAGACGAGGAGGCCGACCGCACCGGAGAGGAGCAGGAATCGGGTCTTGGCGCGCGCCATCTCGCGCCAGGCGAGGAACATCGTCCGAGCGTAGGCAGACTGCCCGCGCGAACCTCACATCGGTCGGTCACGTCCCGGCCCGACCGGCTTTCCAGTATCCCCGCACGGTTGCGCGCGACCGGTCGATACCGCGCACGGTGAACAGCTCCTTGCGGATGCGCTGCACCGCGGCGGCCTCGCCCGCGATCCAGATCGCGGCGGCGTCCGGGATCGGGCGGGCGAGCACCGCGTCGACGAGTGCGGAGCCCGGGGCGGCGTCCGGGATCGACGCCACCCAGGTCACCGTGGCACCAGGATGCTCCGGGAGCGTGATCCGACCTTCGGGGGCGGCGATCTCCACCACGGCGTCGATCGACGCGCTCGTCGGGATCGCGTCGAGGAGCTGCGCGATGGCAAGGAGCGCGGTCTCGTCGCCGGCGAGGAGGTAGCGCGACCGGGCGGCGTCGACGGCATATCCCGCGCCGGGGCCCGAGTAGGCGCTGGGCGCGCCGGGCGTGACGCTCTCGGCCCAGTCGGAGAGGCGACCGGCGCCGTGGAGAACGATCGCGAGCTCGAGCGTGCCGGCCGATCGGTCGACGCGTCCGGGGGTGAGGGTCCGGATCCCGGGTCGGCGCCCGTCCGGGAGGAGGAACTCGTTCCCGTTCCAGACAGGGACGACGAGGCCGGCCGGCTCGGGCAGGAGGAGCCGGACGCTCGCGGCCGGGCCGTCGGGCGCGAAGTCGCGCAGCGGGTCCGCCGCGATCGTGACGACCACCAGGCGGGGGCCGCGCCGGGACGTGTCGACCACGGTGGCGGTGCGGAAGGGTGGCGGCGCGCGGCGGACCCGCGTCGTGTCGGGGTCGGTCATGCGATCCGGCGGAGGAACGATCGGGCGAAGGCGTACGCGTCGCCGGGCCATCGGGCGGAGACGTACCGGCCGTCCTCGACGACGAACGTCCCCGAGTCGTCGGTCGCGGTCCCACGGCGCGTGAGCGTGCGGGGTCCGCGACGGAACTGGGTCGCGGGGTCGGCGAGGGCGCCGCGCACCTCGTCCTCCACGTAGGCGGAATAGGTCCGGTAGTAGCGCCCGAGCCTCCAGGCGGTCGCGAGGTACGCGCTGCGCTCCATGTACCTCGGAAGGCAGGTCGTGCGCGCGTCGTGCAGCACGCTCGAGCCGGTGGTGCGGTCTCGGGCGCGCGCGAGGACGAGTACCCCGTGGCAGATCGCGCCGACCGGTCGTCCGAGCGCCCAGAACGCGCCGACGTGCTGCTGGAGCACCGGGCTGCCGAGGTACTGGCGCATGCCCGGCGCGTGCCCGCCGGGGAGCAGCAGCGCGTCGAACGCCGCGACGTCGAGCCCGAGCCATGATCCCGGCGTCCGGAACTCGGCCGCGCCGGTCATCGTGGCGTAGTGGCGCCGAGGCTCGGGCGCGGCGCCGAGTTGCCCGAAGAGCACGCCGGTGAGCAGGCGCGGATCCGCGGCAGGCGTGTCGCCGTGCTCGGTGACGAAGACCACCTCGTGGCCGGCTTCACGGAGGAGGAACCAGGGGACCGCGACCTCGGTCACGTCGAAGTCGCGATCGGGGAGGGGCAGGAGCACACGCGCCAAGGCGGCGACCGTACCCGACCCGTCCGGGATCAGGTCTCGTCGACCTCGGTGCGGCGCCGGGCCATCTTCTTCACCCTCGTGAGCTCCACGCGGTCGGGGTGCTGCCGATAGAAGGGATCGAGGGGGAAGCAGCCGGAGACGAGCCCGGCGCGGGGTGCGGTGGTGCAGTCCGAGAACGTGCGACACACCAGCCGCCGGTCGACGCCGCGACCGGCGAGCACATCGGCGGGGAGCGAGGGGTAGGACAGGATCACGCGCCCGAGCCCGACCATCGTGGTGTCGCCGCGCGCGACGGTGGCCTGCGCGACGTGCGGCAGCCAGTCCTGCAGGTAGGAGTAGCCCGAGCCCACGATCGTGAGCTCGGGATGCGCGTGGGTGAGCTCTGCGGTCGCCGCAAGCTGTCGCGCGACACCGACGAGCGGGTCCTCCGGCGGGTCGTAGCCGTCCGAGGGTGGGAAGTAGGCCGGCCGTTGGACGTGGGGGTTGTAGTACGGGCTGCCGGCAGTGATGCTCACCAGTCCGATTCCGAGCGCGACGAGCTCGTCGAGGAGCGCATGGGTCTCGGTCAGGTCGATGCCGAGCCCCGTCCCGTCGCCACCGAAGCCGTACGGGTACGTGCCGCTCGTCTCGGGCTCGCCGCGGCCGTCCGCGCCGCCCACGAAGGGCATCAGGTCGAAGGCCGAGAGGCGGACTGCGATCGCGAGGTCGGGCGCGCGGTCGCGGATGCCGCGGACGACGGTCCGGAGGAAGCGGGTCCGGCCCGTGAGCTCGCCGCCGAACGCACCCGGGCGGCCGCGTGCGCTGAGCAGCTCGTGGAGGAGGTACCCGTGGCAGTGCTTGACGTCGACGAACGCGAAGCCGGCGTCACGGGCGAGCACGGCCGCGTCCACGTAGGCGGCCGCGAGGTCCTCGAGCTCCTCGTCGCGCAGCACCGAGGCCCCGGTGGCGCCCACGCGTGCGTCGAGCAGTGGATGGCGGTACGCGGTGCGCGGTGCGGGCGTACCGTCGGGGCGGCTCCAGCGGCCGGAGTGGGTCAGCTGCAGACCCGCGACCTGGCCGGGGTCGAGCAGGGCGCGGAGCCCCGCGATCTCGTCGACGGTCGTGGCGTCGAGCACGAGCTGATGGGGGTTGGCGCGCCCGTCCGCCCGGACGGCGGTCGCCTCGCCCCAGACGAGGCCGCAACCGCTGGTGCCGAAGCGGGACCAGCGCCTCCGTACGAGGTCGGTGGGGGCGCCGGTGCGGGTGCCGTCCCATCCCTCCATCGGCAACACCGCGAACCGGTTGGGCGCGGTGAAGCTCCCGGCGTTCGCATCGGTGAACGTGACCGGCGCCGCGAGTGGACCCGCCCGGTCGACGGTGTGGTCGATCGGGATGTCGACGCCGAGGGCCGCGACGTGGGCGCCGAACCCCTCGACCGTCGTGAGCTTCTTGACCTGGGTGAACCTCATGACCGTTGTGCGTCGAGGCGGGCCGCGAGCGTCGCGAGCACCTCGCGGTCGGATGGCGGGCGGCGTGGTGCGGTCGGTGGCGTGGCGTCGCTCGTGGCCCATCCGCGGTGCTCGAACCACATCGCGGCGTCGTGGCGGTAGCCCGGGACCGGATCGCGGAACGTGAACGCGCCGAGGTACTGCAGGGCGTCGTTGAGCTCGTGGAACGCGGGATCGCCGTCGGCCCACATGCGGTCTCGACGTGCGAATGCCTCCGGCGCGAACGTCGAGAGCCCGAGCAGGTAGTCCGACCCGTACATGACCATGTCGATCGCGAGGTCGTTCCCCGTGAGCACCATGAAGTCGGGCCGCACTTCGTCGCGCACGGCGAGGCGCTCCCACTCGAGCACGCGGCTCAGCGACGAGTGCTTGGCGCCGATGCATTGCGGAATGTCCATGAGCGCGCGGTACGCGGCGAGGCCGACGATGCGCCCGTACGGCACGAACATCGGGCCGAGCTCGAACCCGATGAAGCGGTCGAGCCGGGTGGCGAAGGCCGCGTGCGCCGCGACCCAGGCGTCGTCGTCGAGCGCGTTGAGCCCATGCGACGGGAAGATCACGGGGATTCCGCCACGCGTCGCGATCGTGTCGGCGGCGGTGAGGTACGCATCGAGGTCGAACGGCGCACCGGGCTCGTCGGCGACGTACGCGCCGGCCACGAACCGGCCGTCGGTGACGTGTCGGGTCACGTCGAGCACCCGTTGGCGGTCGGGCGGACCGAGGAGCTGGACGTACCCGGTGTCCATGTTCACCGCGGGCGTGAGTCCCGCGTCCCTCGTGCGTACGACGTGGGCCTCGAGGTGCGCCCAGTCCACGGAGAGGTGTTCGGTGAATGGCACGAGGATGGCCGACATCCCGGTGATCGTGCGCCGCGGCCGGATCCGCGCGGTGATGTCCGGGTCCGTCACCTCGCGAGCATCGCGCGTCCGCGCCGGGCCGACCGAGGCCGGGCGGTCGTCGCAGCGAGCGCGACCGTCAAACCGGCGCTTCGACCTCGAGCCGGGGGTCGTGCGCGGGGGGCTGGGATTCCCACAGCTGCGCGACGAGGTCCGCCCGCACCGCGGCGCACGCAGGGTCCTCCCAGCGGTTGACCTGCTGGCAGCGGGTCGTCGGCCAGGGAGTAGAGCTCGCCCTCGGTGCCGTCGTGGACCGAGCCCGGGCGGTACGCCGTGCACACCCATCCGTCGCGCGTGATCGTGCGGAGGTGGACGGCGACGCCGAACAGCTCGCTGTCCCACTCGGTGAGCACCTGCTCGATCCCGCGGGCGGCGGCGTCGGCGTCGTCGACCGGCAGCGGCGCGCCCTGCATCCACTGGGTCGGCGCGAGCCCGGCGATGGTGCAGAACGTCGGGGCCAGGTCGACGAGCCCGACCGGGGCCGAGACGACCGCCGGGGCCACGCCGGCCGATGGCGCGGGTCGCCACACGAGCGGGAGCCGCATCAGGCCGTCCACGTGGTACGGGCCCTTGAACAGGAGACCGAAGTCGCCCTGCAGCTCGCCGTGGTCGGTGGTGAAGATCACGTCGACGTCGTCGGACCAGCCGCGGGCGTCGATGGTGGCGAGCACTCGTCCCAGTGCCTCGTCGATCAGCTCGCACTCGATCGCGTTGCGCGGCGTTCACCTCACGGACCTGGTCCGCGGTCATGGTGGCCGGGACCCACTCCTTGGGCGCCTCGTAGTTGGAGACGAGGGTGCCGTCGTACCACTGGCGCCAGTGGCGCGGCTTGGCGTCGAGGATGGCCTCGCGCTCGGCGGCCGACTCGGGGTAGCCCGCCGGCAGCGGGACGTCGCGCCAGTCGACGCGACCCATCTCCGACGCCGGAGGGTCCCACGGGTGGTGGGGGTCGGGGAAGCTCATCCAGCAGAACCAGTCGTCGTCCGTGGCGAGCGAGTCGAGCCACGCGATCGTCCGGTCCGCCACCCAGTCGGTGTGGTACCAGTCGCGCGGGATCGGGTTGTCCTTCACCTGGGGCGCGTCGGTGTCGCCGCCGCCGGCCGCGTTCACGTTGAAGTTGGCATCGATCGGTGAGTAGTACATGCCGATCGCCTCGGGGTGGTTGAGCGCGATCCACTGCGCGTAGTGCTGCGAGCCCGCGGCGCCGTGGGTGGCGAACTCGAGGTGGTCGAACCCGCGGTGCGGGCCGTGCGTGCCGTCGGCCCAGGGGCGGTCGGCGGTCTCGGCGCCCGAGCGCGGCGAGCGCGTTCTCGGTGAAGCGGCCGAACGGGTCCATGAACGGCTCGAAGTGGGCCTTGCCGACCAGCGCGGTCCTGTAGCCGTGGCGGTGCAGCTCCGCCGCGACCGACGGCGCGTCCACGGGCAGGGGCACGCCGTTCATCCACACGCCGTGGGTGCTGGGGTGCTGGCCGGTGAGCATCGTCGAGCGTGACGGCATGCACACGACGCGCTGGGGGACCGCCCGCTCGTAGCGGACGCCCGCGGCGGCGAGCCCGTCGACGACCGGCGTGCGGGCGAGCGCACCGCCGTTGCAGCCGAGCGTGTCGTACCGCTGCTGGTCGGTGGTGACGAACAGGATCTTGCGACTCACGAGCCGTCCTTTCCGGCGTTCTCCAGCTGCCGCTTCAGCTCCTTGAGGGCGTTGCCGGTGGCGCCGCCGATGATGAGCGCCATCGCGTCGGGCGTGGCGTCGGTGGCGTACGAGACGAGCGTGCGGCCATCGCCGAGGTCGAAGGCGTCGATCGTGCCGAGATGGTGGGTCATGAACGGTGCCGTGACGCGGTACTGGAAGCGGTGGAGGATCGCGTCGTTGGTCACGATCTCCTCGGGGAGCGGGATCCCCGAGTCGGTCGTGATCGTGCGGACCGTGCCGTCGACCTGGGCGTCGGCCATGCCCGGGAACCAGTCGGCGATGGCCGCCGGGTCGCCGAGCACCGACCACACGCCCTCGACGGGTCGGTCGACGATGACCTCCCGGCGTACCGTCCCCATCTACTGCCGGCCCATCTCGGCCCGCTCGGCGGCCGCCGCGCCGTCGGGTGACGCGCTCGACGAGCTGGATGTCCACCCGCTCGAGCCGCCCGGCGAATGCGAACGCGTCGTCGTAGCGGTCGCTCACCGGGGAGCCGTGATCGTGGGCGACGCTCGGGCCGATGCTCGAGATGATGTTCATCACGAACGGGACGTGCAGCGAGCCGCACTCCTGCCCGTCGATGACGAGCGTGGCATCGCCCTCCTTGCCCCGGCGGCGGAACCGCACGCCGACGGTCGAGGCACCGGTCGGGACCTCACGAGAGGACTCGACGACGTGGTGGGTACCGAACTCGTTGTAGTCGAACACGAGACGGTCGCCCTGGAGGAACACGCTCACGCCGGAGTTGCCGGTCCCGGTCGCGTACAGCACGCCGTTCTCGCCCGCCGCCCGTTCGATCCGCGCGTCGAGGTCCCAGCTCCGACCGCCGATCTGTGCGCCGACCTGCGCGGGCATCGACGACATCGGCGGACGGTAGGTGTAGTGGCGGTCCGGCCGGTGCGGCGATCCCTCACGGAAACGCGCGCCGAACAACTCGATGCCGCGATCGTCGAGCGGGAGCACCCCGTGCTCCTCGGCCTCCTGCCACCAGAGGTCGATCATCGCCGCGAGCCGCTCGGGCTCGTCGGCCGCGAGGTCGTGGCACTCCGAGCGGTCGACGGCGACGTGGTACAGCTCCCACTGGTCGTCGTCGAAGGGCACACCGGGCTGGTGGCGGGTCACGGCCTTCCAGCCGTCGGCCCAGATGCCCCGATGACCGACCATCTCGAAGTACTGCACCTCCTTCGCGCTCGGCGCCTCGGGCGCAGCCTCGAAGCTCGACACCATCGACGTGCCGGTCACCGGCATCTGCTCGTACCCGCGGTACACGTCGGGCGGCGTGACCCCGAGCGCCTCGTAGATCGTCGGGACGACGTCGCTCACGTGGTGGAACTGGTGGCGCAGTCCGGTGGTGGTGCCGAGCCGCTCGGGCCAGTGCACGATGCAGGGCACGTGCACGCCGCCCTCGTGGGTGTTCTGCTTGTACCACTTGAACGGTGTGTTCCCGGCCTGCGCCCACCCCCACGGGTAGTTGCTGTGGCTGTGCGGTCCACCGATGTCGTCGAGGCGCTCGATCGCCTCGTCCGGCGTCTCGATGATGAAGTTGAAGAACTTCCACTCGTGCAGGACGCCGAACGGCCCGCCCTCCTGGGAGGCGCCGTTGTCCGAGAGCAGGACGACCATCGTGTTGTCGAGCTCGCCGAGGTCGGAGAGGTAGGACACCAGACGGCCGATCTGCGCGTCGGTGTGGTCGAGGAAGCCGGCGAAGGCCTCCTGCAGACGGGCCGCGAGCTTGCGGTGGTTCTCGGGCATGTCGTCCCAGGCGTCCACGCCGGGGTTGCGCGGCGCGAGGTCGGTGTCGGGCGGGACGAGCCCGAGCTCCTTCTGCTTCGCGAACCAGCGCTCGCGCGTGACGTCCCAGCCGTCGTCGAACTTCCCGCGGTACTTCTCGAGGTACGCGTCCGGCGCCTGGTGAGGCGCGTGGGTGGCGCCGAACGCGAGGTAGAGGAAGAACGGCTTGTCCGGCCGGATGGACTTCGTGTCCGAGATCAGCCGGATCGACTGATCCACGAGGTCCTCGCTGAGGTGGTAGCCCTCCGCGACGGTGCGCGGCGGGTCGACGAAGTGGTTGTCGGCGACGAGCTCGGGGTGGAACTGGTCGGTCTCGCCGTCGAGGAAGCCGTAGAACCGGTCGAAGCCGCGTTGGCAGGGCCAGTTCTCGTACGGACCGGCGGCGCAGGCGTGCTCCATCTGGCACAGGTGCCACTTGCCGACCGCGAGCGTGGCGTAGCCCTCGTCACGCAGGACCTCCGCCGCGGTCGCGGCGTGGGGCGAGATGTGCCCGGTCATGTGCGGGAACCCGGTGTTCCAGTTGCTGACGCCCCGCATCCCGACGCGGTGGTGGTTCCGCCCGGTGAGCAGCGAGGCCCGGGTGGGGGAGCAGAGCGGCGTGACGTGGAAGTTCGTGTACTGAAGGCCGTTCGCCGCGAGCCGGTCGATGTTCGGGGTGTCGATGTCCGAGCCGTAGCTCCCGAAGTGGGAGAAGCCCAGGTCGTCGATGAGAATCACGACCACGTTGGGCGCGTCCGGCGCCGGCACGCGGTGGCTCTGCCCACCACGGCGTCGACTCCGCGAGCGTGCGCCCGATCTCACCCTCGAAACGCTCGTACTGGTCCATCCAAACCTCCCGCGCGGCGCTTCGGGGCGACACTAACTATTGACAGTCATGCTGTCAAAAGTATCCGAGACGCTCTCCTCCGTGAGGGGCGGACCCGACGGATCGTCGGACGCGGCGGGGCGATCCTTCTACGCTCCGTTCCATGGCGGAGACGGTCGAGGGCCACCAGGGTCACATCAAGGAGGCCGGGGCGCGGGGCCTGCCCGGGGAGATGCCACGGGCGGTGAAGGTCACCATGCTGGGCGCGGGCTCGATGTTCACGCCCGAGCTGGTCAAGGACCTGTTCCTCGTCCCCGGCACCGTGGGGGGCACGATCGGCCTGGTCGACGTCGACGAGCACCGGCTCACGACGATGGCGAAGCTCGTGAGACTCCTCGCGGACCAGATCGGCGTC
This sequence comes from uncultured Acidimicrobiia bacterium, assembly GCA_963801105.1. Lineage (GTDB taxonomy): Bacteria > Actinomycetota > Acidimicrobiia > IMCC26256 > JAENVU01 > JAENVU01. Next base: position 532,611 of record CAWDDH010000003.1, on the reverse strand, counting down.
TCGGACCGGTGGACGGTCGAGGCCGGTACCGACCGGACCGAGATCCTCCCCGGCACCGACTACGTCGTGAACTGCATCGAGGTCTCCGGCGTGGACTGCGTGGGCTTCGACAACGACATCCCGGCGCGCTACGGCGTCGACCAGTGCATCGGCGACACCGTCGGCCCCGGTGGGGTGTTCAAGGGTCTGCGCACGATCCCGGTGTGGATCGAGGTGCTCGCCGACGTCGAGCGGCTGTGCCCGCGGGCGCTCGTCCTCAACTACACGAACCCGATGAGCATGATGTGCCTCGCGGCCGCGCGCGCACGTCGTCGGCGCGCGTCGTCGGGCTGTGCCACTCCGTGCAGGCCACGAGCCTGCTGCTCGCCGCGCGCGCCGGGCTCGACGTGACCGAGCTGACATGGGAGTGCGCCGGGATCAACCATCTCAGCTGGTTCACGCGCCTCGAGCACCAGGGCACCGACCTCTACCCGATGCTGATGGAGAAGGCGCGGGCCGACCTCGCGGGGGAGCCGACGGTCTGGTGGGACGAGGGGGATCTCGTCCGCAAGGACATGATGCTGCACTTCGGCGCGTTCATCACCGAGAGCAGCGGGCATCTCTCCGAGTACCTGCCCTACTACCGCAAGCGCGCCGACCTCCGGCAGCGGTACCTGCGCGCCGCGTACGAAGGCGAATCGCACTACTACTCGCGCAACTGGCCGCAGTGGCGCGGCGAACGCAGACGCGCAGCGCGACCGTCTCCTCACGGGCGAGGAGACGGTCGAGCCGAAGCGGTCGTGGGAGTACGCGTCGTGGATCATCGAGGCGCGTGAGAAGGACGTCCCGTACCGGATTCACGGCAACGTGCCGAACCGCGGTGGCCTGATCGAGAACCTGCCCCACGACGGTGTGGTCGAGGTGGCGACGCTGATCGACCGCACCGGGTTCCGTCCCACCCGGTACGGCCGCCTGCCCGCCCAGATGGCGGCGATCTGCGCGTCGAACATGGCGGTCTATGACCTCGGCGCCCAGGCGGCGATCGAGCGGAGCAAGGAGGCCGCGATCCTCGCGGTCACCCTCGACCCGTTGACGGCCGCGGTCTGCAGCCCGGCCGAGATCCGCGCCATGGTGCTGGAGCTGTTCGACGCCGAGGCCGAGTACCTCCCCGGCTTCTCCTAGACCGCGGCGCGTGCTCGCAATGCACGCGCACATCCGGGGGTACACCCCCGGATGTGCGCGTCGATTGGCGAGGGACGTCGGCCGGACCGCGGCTCAGAGGCCGAGCCGGGCGGCGAGGACCGCGACGTCGCGAGCCTCGAGCACCGAGCCGGCCAGGTTCCAGACCCCGGCGAACGCCTCGGGCGGGGCCCCCGCCTGCATACCACCGAGCAGCTCCGTGCGGTCGGCGTTGTTCATCGCCGGCAGCATCAGTGCGAGCGACGTCGCCATCACCTCCGGCGGGATGCTGGCGAGGATCGCCTGGTGGACGGCGAGCATGCCGTCGACGCCGAGGACGCGCTGCAGCTCGGGCGCCACGATCCGCTCTTCGAGGTCCTGATGGGCCAGGTAGGCGGAGGTGAACGACGCCAGCTCCACGTACAGGCGCTGGACCTCGAAGCGGGTCTCGGCCTCGGGGCACTCGACCGCGGTCCGGGCCCACGTCTGCAGGTCGAGCAGCCGACCCTCGAGGACCGCATGGTCCCGCTCGATCGCGGCCGCGAGGTCGGGCAGCCGCTCGGCCATGATCGGGCCGATGTGGCCGTCCTCGTGCCCCGCGTGGGTCACGAGCAGCTCGACGGTGGCGCCGAGGTGGGCGGCGAGAGCCTGGACGTCACCGGGACAGGCCGGGTCGATCCGGCCGGCCGCGCCCGTGAGCGCGAAGAGATCGGCCCGGATGCCCTTGTGGATGTCGCGGTAGGTGTCGACGGCGACGAGCTCGTAGGTGCTGGGGGTGGTGGTGTCGATGACGGCCATGGTGTGTTTCCTTCCTCGATCCCCGGCCCCGTGCCGGGGTGACACCACGAGGATGCGGGATAGCGTGCCCGCCTGCTCCTGAAAGCCCCGTACCGGAACGCTAAGTAGTCACTATCCGAGGAACGCCGTGAGGATCGGACCCGACGCCGCTCAGTACCTCGAGGACGGAAGCGCCCTCATCGTCGGTGCCGCCGACGCCGACGGCACGCCGTACGCGGCCCGGGCATGGGGTGCGACGGTGGTGGAGGACGGTGCGGCGCTGCGCGTCTACCTGGACGCCGAGGACACCGCCGTGGTGCCACTGCTCACCGAGGGTACGGCGGTCGCGATCACCGGCGCCTGTGTGCGGACCCTGTCGTCGGCACAGGTGAAGGGACGCGTCCGGTCGCTCGGCGCGCTCGAGCGCGCTCGACATCGCGACGCGTGAGCGCGCGACCGAGCTCTTCGTGCGGGACGTGAACGAGACCGACCACACACCGCGGGGCCTGATCGACAACATGGTGCCGGACCACTTCGTCGCCTGCACCCTGGATGTCGAGGAGCTCTACAACCAGACACCCGGCCCACAGGCCGGCGCCAGCTTCCCGGCTGCGCCGTGAGCGGCGACGAGCGCGAGTTCGACCTGGAGGAGCTGCGCCCGTGTTGCGAGGGTGTGGTCCCGCCGGTGTTGGCGACGGCCGACTCGCTCGGCGTTCCGAACGTCACGTATCTCTCGTGCGCCCACATCGTCGACGGTGAGCGCATCGCGCTGTCGAACCAGTTCTTCTCGAAGACGGCACGGAACGTCATGGAGAACCCGCGAGCGTCGCTGCTCCTGATCGATCCGCGTGACTACGGCCAGTACCGGGTGGCGCTGGAGTACGAGCGCACCGACCGGCACGGGCCTGCGTTCGAGGCGTTGCGGCGCGACGTCGACACGGTCGCGGCGCTGCAGGGCATGCAAGACGTGTTCCGCCTGCGCGCCGCCGACGTGTACCGCGTGGTGCGGATCGAGCAGGTGCGCGCCGGGGTCGTCGAAGCGCGCGACACGTTCCGGGGGACGGCGGTGGGCGGACCGGCGGAGATCGCCGAGCTCAGCATGCGGTTGGGGCGGGCGCCGGACCTCGACACGCTCGTGGCGACGGCGCTCCGCAGCCTTGCCGACCTGCTGGGCTTCGAGCACTCGATCCTGGTCCTGGTCGACGAGACCGGGTCCCGGCTGTACACGATCGCGAGCCACGGGTATGCCGCCGAGGGTGTGGGTTCGGAGGTCGCGGTCGGGGAGGGGACGATCGGCGTCGTCGCCGATCAGTGCCGGGCCGTGCGCGTCGCCAACCTGACCCAGGCCCGAAAGTACGCGCGTGCAGTGCGGCAGAGCTTCGAGGCGGAGGGACGCGTGGGGCCCGGTGTGGAGATCCCGATGCCGGGCCTGGAGCTGGCCGAGACGCAGCTCGCGGTGCCCGCGATGGCGATGGGTCGCCTCGTCGGCGTGCTGATGGTGGAGTCCGAGCGGAACCTCGCGTTCGACTCCGAGGACGAAGCGGTGCTGACGGTGGTCGCCGGGATGCTCGCGAGCGCGATCGAGATCGACCTGGTCCGGGAGCGGACCGAGCCCGCGGCCGGGGCGGCCCCGGTCCGGCCGTCGCGGAAGCAGCGCGGCGCGGTTCCGGTGGCGCAGGTCCGCTTCTTCGCCGTGGACGGCAGCGTGTTCCTCGGCACCGACTACCTCATCAAGGGCGTCGCCGGCCGGATCCTGTGGTCCCTGCTCAACCAGTACACGGCGGAAGGCCGGGAGGAGTTCACGAACCGAGAGGTTCGGCTCGACCCGACGCTCGACCTCCCCGAGTACCGCGACAACCTCGAGAGCCGGTTGATCCTCCTGAAACGCCGGCTCGAGGAACGGGACGCGCCCATCCGCATCGAGAAGACCGGGCGCGGTCGATTCCGGCTCGTGGTCGACGCGCCGCTCCAGCTCGACGCGGTCTGAGCCACCGGACCCTTCCGACGCGAAACGCGCCGAGAACGGCGCGCATTGGGCGCGCCATCGACGGGTGGGTGGGTCAGCGGAACTCGAAGGTCGCCGCGCCGCTGAACCGGGCGAGCGCGGTCTCGGGCTCCTCGAGGCGCGGCTCGGCCCCCGGATCCAGCGTGATCTCGTACGCGTGGACCTCGCCCTCGCGCGGTGCCACCGACGACGCCGCGAAGCGCGGGTTCACGGCGCGGGCGAGCGCGTCGATCGCGCGGTCGCCCGCCCCGCCGAGGCCGGCGAGCCAGGTGTGGTCGTCGCCCTCCTGGAAGATCCCGGAGGGGGCGAAGGCGAGCCGGACGGTCCGGTCGTCCACGACCTCGACGGTCGCGTCCACGTAGCCCTCGGGCCGGAGCGACGGGTGCAGCGCCAGCACCGCGGCGAGCGCGGCCGCATCCGTCCCGGCGATGCCGAACGCCCGGGCCAGCCGCGACGCGGTGACCGGTACGACGCCCACGAGCACCCGCGGGCCGACCTCCGAGGCGATCTCGGGGCTCACGCGCTGGGCGACCGACAGCAGGTAGCCCCGCATGAGCAGGTGGCTCTGGCGCGCGACCTCGGGGAGGATCGCGAGCAGGGTCGCGCGCGAGAAGTCCTCGAACCGCAGGTCGGGGTCGAGCGGGCCCGAGTAGTCGACCATGCCGTCGGCGTCGTCGACCGGCGCGAGCGGCACGACCGGCGCCGAGGCCACGACCGAGGCCTCGACGACCGCCTGGTTCGGATGCGGCTCGGGCCTCGGGTGGTCGGGATCGATCGTCACCGTCCAGTGGCAGTGGGGCATGCGGTCGGCGGGCGTGCGCGGTGGACGGTGGAGCGGGCGCACCTTGGCGTGCGGGTTGGTCGCGAGCGCCGTCGCGTCGAACGTGGGGTCCTCGATGGTGTGGCACATGCCCTGGACCCAGTCCTCGCCCATCGGCTCGACGTCCATCAGCGCACCGCAGTGGTCGAGCCAGAACTCACCGTGGTCGTCGTCGTCCACCCGGAGCCGGAAGTCCATGTACTGGGGCGGCGAGCCGATGTCGATCTGGATGTTCTTCAGGATCGTCTCGACGTTCGTGCCCCGGAAGCCGAGCAGGTGCTGCGTACGCACCGAGTAGATCGGGCTCGCTGCTCATCCACTCGTCGATGGCGACGTCCTGCGCGCCCTCGCGGTCGACGTCGTACTGGTAGAGCAGGGGGATGCCGACCCGGTCCTGGAGGTGTCCGTGGAGGAGCCATTCGCGTAGCAAGGTCGCGAGCTCGTCGCGGGAGAGCTTCTCGAGGGTGTGGGCGAGACCGGTCGAAGGTGTGGTCGCGTCGCTCGTCGTCATCGGCGCAGCGTAGGCACGCGCGGGTGTCCCCTGTCCCGAGAACCGTCTGAGGCTCAGTAGGACTTCGGGAGCCCGAGGGACTGCTGCGCGACGAAGTTCAGGACCATCTCCCGGCTCACCGGTGCGATCCGGAGCAGCCGGACCATGCCCCAGAGGTCGGCGAGTCCGTACTCGCTCGCCAGGCCGTTGCCCCCGTGGGTCTGGATGGCGGCGTCGAGCGCGTGCAGCCCGGCCTCGGCCGCCGCGTACTTGGCCATGTTCGCGGCCTCGCCCGCGGCGATGCGGTCCTCGGCGTGGTCGTGCATCCACGCCGCCTTCGCCGTCATCAGCCGGGCCAGCTCGACCTCGATCTTCGCGGTCGCGAGCGGGTGCGCGATGCCCTGGTGGCGTCCGATGGGTGTGTCCCACACCGACCGCTCGTTGGCGTAGGCCGCGGCGCGTTCGAGGGCGTAGCGCCCGATGCCCGTGCAGATCGACGCGCTCATGATCCGCTCGGGGTTCAGCCCCACGAAGACCTGGCGCAGACCCTCGTGCTCGTCGCCGACGAGGCGGTCGGCAGGGACGACGACGTCGTCGAAGAAGAGCGTGTACTGCTTCTCGGGCGCGCGGATCTCCATCGGGATGAGCGTCCGCTCGAGGCCGGGGGCGTCGGTGTCGACGACGAACAGCGACAACCGACCTCGGCCGGTCGACTCGTCGGTGCCCGTCCGGGTCACGACGAGCATGCGCGGTGCCTCGTCCACGCCCGAGATGTAGGTCTTGGAGCCGTTGAGGCGGTAGACGTCGCCGTCGCGGCGGGCGGTGGTCGCGATGTTGTGGCTGTTCGATCCCGCGTCCGGCTCGGTGATGGCGAAGACCATCTTCTCGCCGCGCGCCATCGGCGCGAGCCACGCCTCCCGCTGCGCGGTCGTGCCGAAGTGCTTGATCAGCTCGCCGCAGATCGCGGGGGACACCAGCACGAGCAGGAGCGGGCATCCGACCGCGGCGAGCTCCTCGCACACGATCGCCAGCTCCGACATCCCCTCCCCGCCGCCGCCGTACTCCTCGGGCAGGTGGACGCCCAGGAACCCGAGCTCGCCGACCGCGTCCCAGAGCTCGTCGGTCCGTCCGTCGGTGCGGGCCTTCTCGGCGAAGTACTCGTGGCCGAACTTCGCGGCGACGTCGTGCACGGCGGCGCGCAGCATCGCCTGCTCGGTGCTCTCGGTGAAGTCCATCTCTCAGGGACGCTACCTTCGCTCCTGATGCCGGTGGATCTCGAGGAGCTGGCCGCGGATCTCGCGGCGGAGACGGGCGCGCTTGTGGCGGTGGTGGAGCCGCTCGACGAGGAGGGCTGGGCCACGCCGACGCCGGCGGCGGGCTGGCGGATCCAGGAGCAGATCGCCCACCTCGCCTACTTCGACGAACAGGCGGCGCTCGCGGCGACGGACGCGGACGCGTTCACGCGTGAGCTGGAGGCGGCGCTCGCCGATCCCGCGGGCATCACCGAGCGGATCTCGAACCGCGCCCGGACCTTGACCGGCGCCGAGGTGCTGGAGTGGTTCCGCGTCTCGCGTGCGGCGATGGTCACCACGTTCCTCGCGCTCGACCCGTCCGCCCGCGTGCCCTGGTACGGGCCGCCCATGAGCGTGGCGTCGTCGTTGACCGCCCGGATCATGGAGACCTGGGCCCACGGGCAGGACGTCTTCGACGCGCTCGGCGTCGAGCACCCGGTGACCGCCGCGGTGCGCCACGTGGCGTACCTCGGTGTCCGCACCTTCGGGTTCTCGTTCGCGAACAACGGCCTCGACGCGCCGGACGTGCCCGTTGCCGTCGTGCTGACCGCGCCCGACGGCTCGCGGTGGACCTTCGGTGCCCCCGATGCCGCCGATCGTGTGGAGGGACCCGCGCTCGACTTCGCGCTCGTCGTCACCCAGCGCCGGAACCTCGCGGATACCCACCTCGTCGTCAGCGGCGACGTGGCCACGCGGTGGATGCGTATCGCCCAGGCGTTCGCCGGCCCACCCGGCCCCGGTCGCGCGCCGTGACCGTGTCCGCGATCGCGCGGCAGGTGGGCTATGAATCGGAGGAGGTCGTTCGGTCGTGCGTTCGAGCGCGCGCACGGGGCGCCGCCCACCCACTGGCGGGCCGAACGCGGCGCGTCACCGTCACGAGAGGCAAGCGCATGAACGCCGAGGAGTGGGACCGCCGCTACGACACCAAGGACTACGTGTGGCACGTGGCTCCCAACCAGTTCCTCCCGGACCTGGTGGCGGACCTCGCGCCGGGACGGGCCGTCGACCTCGCGTGCGGTGAGGGCCGGAACGCCGTCTGGCTCGCGCAGCAGGGCTGGCACGTCACGGGAGTGGACTTCTCCTCGGTCGGCATCGCGAAGGGGGAGCGGCTCGCGACGGACAGCGGCGTCGAGGTCGAGTGGGTCGTGGCGGACGTGACCACGGTGGAGCTCGCGCCCGCGTCCTTCGACCTGGTGATCGTCTTCTACGTGCAGATCCCGCCGCCGGCGCGGGAGGCGATGCTGCACCGGGCGGCGAATGCGCTCGCTCCGGGCGGGCGCTTCGTGATGGTCGCCCACGACCTCACGAACATCGCGGACGGGGTCGGAGGGCCGCAGGACCCGGGAGTGATGCCGACGCCCGAGCTGGTCGCCGAGGACCTGCGCTCGAGTGGGGTCGCCGACCTCGCGATCGACCGGGCCGAGCGGATCACCCGTCGGGTCGACACCCCCGACGGGCCGCGCGACGCGATCGACTGCCTGGTGGTCGCGAACCGTCCCTGAGCGCGTGGCCTACTTCGGCGGCATCCGGATGCCGCCGTCGACCCGTACCACCTCGCCGTTCATGTAGGGGTTGGTGATGAGGTCGGTGACCATGAAGGCGAGCTCCTCGGCCGACCCGAGCCGCTTCGGGAAGAGCACCGACTGGCCCAGGTGCGACTTGAACGCCTCGGACGCCTCGCCCTCGCCGTAGATCGGCGTGTCGATGAGTCCGGGTGCGACGGTGTTCACGCGGATCCCGACCGCGCTCAGGTCCCGGGCGACCGGCAGGGTCAACCCCACCACGCCGCCCTTCGACGCCGAGTAGGCGGCCTGGCCGATCTGGCCGTCGAACGCGGCGACCGACGCCATGTTGACGATCGCGCCCCGCTGACCGTCGTCGGTGATGGGATCCGTCTTGGACATCGCCGCCGCGCAGAGCCGCAGCATGTTGAACGTGCCGATCAGGTTCACCTTGATGACGAACGCGAACTGGTCGAGCGGGAACGGGTTGCCGCTGCGGTCGACGGTCCGGTTGGCGTTGCCCAGGCCGGCCGAGTTCACGAGCGCGCGGAGCGGTCCCATCTCCGACGCCGCACCTGCCGCGGCGAGACCGTCCTCTTCGCTGGAGACGTCACAGCGCACGAAGAGGCCGCCGAGGTCCTGGGCCACCGCGGTGCCCCTCTCCTCGTTGAGATCGGCCACGACGACGCGCATGCCGAGGGCGGCGAGTTGGCGTGCCGAGGCCTCGCCGATGCCGGAGGCACCTCCGGTGACGACGGCCGAAGCTCCGGTCAGATCGAGGCGAGGCATGGGTGCTCCCGGGTGGTGGGGGACGGATATCGGGCGAGACGGTAGCCAGCCCGGCCGGCCGTCGGCGGATGCGGCCGGTCAACCCGCGGCGGCGACATGGATCCGGCTCACGACCGGGAACGCGACGTAGTACAGGTCACGGTCGAAGCCGGGGGCAAGGAACACCGGCGACTGCAGCGGGCTCCCGGTGTCGACCCGGCCCCGTTCCTCGCCGGTCGCGATGTCGAGGACCACGAGCTGCTCCATCATCCGCTCGCCGTCGTGGTCGGCGGTGACCAGCTCGCCGGTGTCCGGGTACAGGATCGGGTGGCAGGCATGCTGCTGGTCGCGGCGCCATCGCGGGGTACAGGTGCCGTCCGCACCGATGTCGAAGGCGGCGAGGACGCCGTTGGCGCTGTCGTAACCGACCACGATGCCGCGCTCGACGTCGACGGCGGGAGGGTTCGCCACGATCCCACCCGGGATCCCGCAGATCTCGGTGAGCGTGACCGCCGCCGATCGGAGGTCGACACGCACGAGGTGGAGCGGCGTCGTCGACCGCGTCACGCCGCGGAAGCTGCCCGCGAACCTCTCCGAGCCCTCACCGTTGTCCAGGAACCACGCGGCGCCACCCGCGAGCACGGCATCCCATCCGTAGGTCTGTCCGCGCTGGGTGCGGTACCGGGGCTGGAAGGCGTCGTCGACGGTCAGCGCCTCGCCGCTCCAGCGGACGCGCCACAGGTGCTCGACGCCGACGACGTACACGTCGTTCCCGTCGGCGGAGAGTCGCGCGACCGACCGCTCGGGCAGCGTCACCCGCGCGACGGTGCCGAGCCGCTCGGGCTCGAGCACGAGGAGCTCGCACGTCTCGTCGTCGAGCTGGTCGATCCCGGGAGGCAGGGTGCCGCCGAAGTCCTTGAGCGCGAGGTGACCGTCGGGGAGGATCACGAAGCTGTTGTACGGACGGTCCCGGGGCAGCTCGACGGTGGTCACCTCGCTGAGGTCGGGCGACAGGCGGTGGGCGTGCCGGCCGAAGGCGACATAGAGCGAGCCGTTGGCGTGCGCGGCGACGCCGCCGGGCCAGGTCTTGCCGCCCGGCAGATCGGGCGAGCGCTCGATCACCTCGAGGGTCAGCGGGTCGATGCGCTCGACCCAGCTGATCGCGTCGGGGCCGCCCGTGTGGCGCAACAGGTACACCTCTCCCGGATCGCGCAACACCACCATCGTGGCGACGATCGCCTCTCTCGTCGTTGCGACCAGGCGCTCTCCGGGTCGGAGGTCGAGCCCCCTCCCGTCGCGGGGCACCTCGGTGCGTCGAGGGCCGCCGTCCTCCCCGGGCCAGCGGCTCGGCCAGTATCCGTGTGCGTCGTCAGGCATCGCCGGATCCTCGCAGGTCCGGCCGCCATCCCGTCCAACCGATGCGCGAAGCGTGGAGGCGCAGAAGTGCGCGTCGATTCTTCGAGTGAGCGCCGGGACGTACCGGCGGGAGGCCACCTACGCTGCGGGCATGTGCCGAAACATCACCGAGCTCCGAGGGCTCGAGCCCCCCGCCACCCGCGAGGAGATCGAGGCCGCCGCCCGCCAGTTCGTCCGGAAGGTCACCGGCGTCGCCAAGCCCAAGGCCGACGTCGCTGCGGCCATGGAGGACGCGGCGCTGCGCATCTCGCACATCACCGAACACCTGCTCGCCGATCTGCCGGCGCGGCGGCAGCCGCCCAAGGTGGATCCGCCCCTTCGGCGACCCGAGGTGAGGGCCCGCCTCGGGCTCGACCCCTTCGACGTCGCGTCAGCTTGACGCTCGAGGTCGTCGAGTGTGCGAGTTGGTGACGCCGCAGGCGGCATCACGCTCTGAGTGTGCTCAGAGGGTCGGGGCGCTCTCGGTCGCGGTGAGGTCGGCGAGCTCGGCGTCGAGGTCCGGGTGCCCCTCCACCTGTACGTGCGGCAGGATGCGGTCCAGCCAGCGGGGGATCCACCAGTTGCGGTCGCCGAGCAGCTCCATCGTGGCGGGGACGAGCACGAGCCGGACGATCGTCGCGTCCACGAAGACCGCGACCGCCATGCCGAGCCCGAACACCTTCAGCGCGCGGTTCGGCCCGAGCACGAAGGCACCGAAGACGCACACCATGATCGCGGCCGCCGCGGTGATGACCCGCGCCGTCATGGCGAGCCCGTCGGCCACCGCGGTCGCATTGTCACCCGTGCGGTCGTACTCCTCCTTGATCCTCGACAGGAGGAACACCTCGTAGTCCATCGAGAGGCCGAACACGACGGCGAAGAGCATGAGCGGTGCCCACGCCTCGATCGGACCCGCCTTGCCGACCCCGATGAGGCTGATGCCCCAACCCCACTGGAACACGGCGACCATCACGCCGTACGCGGCGCCGACCGACAGCAGGTTCATGATCACCGCCTTGAGCGGGACCAGCAGGCTGCGGAACACGAGCATCAGCAGCAGGAACGACAGCAGCAGCACCAGCCCGACGACGAGCGGCAACATGCGGAAGGTGTAGTTCGCGAAGTCGTCGACCGCGGCGGGCAGACCGCCGACGGCAACCGTGACCGACGAACCGGAGACGGCCTGCGGCACGATTTCGTGTCGGACGCGGTCCACGAGGTCGTCCGTCGCCTTGTCCTGCGGTGAGGTGGTCGGGATCACCTGCATGATCGCGGCGTCGCCGGCCGCGTTGGGCCGCGGCGGCGTGGCGAACGCGATGCCCGGTGTGGCGTTGAGCTCCTGGCTGAGCCCGTCGAGGACCGCGAGGTCGGTCGCACCGTCGGGGGTCTCCGCCGCGATGATCAGCGGGCCGTTGAAGCCCGGACCGAATCCCTTCGCGAGGAGGTCGTACGCCTCGCGACTGGTGTCGCCCTTCGGGTTGTTGCCGGCGTCACCGAAGCCGAGCCGCATGGAGAAGACCGGCAACGCGATGACGACGAGCACCGCCAGCGCGCCGACGAACGCCGGCCACGGACGCCGCTGGACCATGTGGCTCCAGCGCTTCCAGAACGGAGCCCGGCCGGCGTCGTCGCGGTGGCGGCGCGGGAGGCCGAACCGGTCGATGTTCCGGCCGACGAACCCGAGCAGCGCGGGAAGCAGCGTGAGGGACCCGAGCAGGGTGATCAGCACCCCGATCGCGGTACCGATCGCGACCCCGCGGAAGGTCTCGGTGTTGAGGACGAGGAGACCGAGCAGCGCGATGACGACGGTCGTCCCGGCGAACAGCACCGCGCGACCAGCCGTGTCCAGCGCGACGACCACCGCCGACTCGGGATCGCGGCCCGACGCGAGAACCTCGCGGTAGCGTGTGACGATGAACAGCGCGTAGTCGATCCCGACCCCGATCGAGATCATGAGCACGGCCTGGGTCGTGAAGTCGGGCATGTTGACCCCGTTGGCGACGAGCTTCACGACCGCCACCCCGGACCCGATGCCGACGAGCGCCGTTGCGATCGGCAGGCCCATGGCGAGCACGGATCCGAACGCCACGAGCAGGATGATCATGGCGAGGATCAGGCCGATCGCCTCGCTGCCGAACTCCTGCTTCGAGAACAGCTGGTTGCCCAGCTCGATCCGCAGCCCGTCGACGTGGACGTCGTCCCGGAGTGCCCGGAGGGCGTCGGCGGCGTCCTGGTACGCGGCCGACTCCCGGTCGCGGAACTGCAGCTCGGCATAGGCGATCGTCCCGTCCTGGGAGATCTGGCGGGCGTTGGCCGGGTCGTAGGGGCTCGCGATCGACACGCCGTCGACGTCCCGACGGATCTTCGCGAAGAGGTCCTCCATGGCCTGCTGCACCGCGGGGTCCTTCACGCCGGCGCCGCTGGTGAACGCGATCTGGGCCTGGATCCCGGCGCGATCGCCGAAGCCCTTCTCCTTGAGCAGGTCGAACGCGCGCTGGCTCTCGGAGCCCGGCAGACCGTTCTGCACCTTGAACACGCCGCCGGCGCTGCCGGCCAGCACGGAGAGGCCGATGAGCACCACCACCCACACGGCGAGGACGGCACGGCGGTGGCGGTAGCAGGCGCGGGCGAGTCCTCGCACGACGGGACTCCTGGTCGGGGGCGGGAGCGACGGCGTCAGGCTAGGACCGCCGGCACCCGCTGCCCACCGTGCAATCCGTCACTTCCATCTCCGAGGTGCCCGCGCGTTTCGGCGGTGCGGGTCCACCAACGGTCCGTGACTCCTGTGCGTCAGTCTCGGGACGCGTCACGCGCCAGTGCAAGACGGGCCGCGTGCAGCCCGCCCATGCCGTGCACACCCCCGCCGGGTGGGGTCGAGGAGGAGCAGAGGTAGACGCCGGGGATCGACGTCGCCCAGGGATGCAATGACACCGTCGGCCGGGTGAACAGCTGGCGCAGGTCCCCGGCACCACCGTTGATGTCGCCACCGACGTAGTTGGCGTCGTGGTGTTCCATCGCGGCCGGACCCATGACGTGGCGGCCCGTCACGACGTCGCGGAAGCCCGGGGCGAAACGCTCGACCTGGCGCTCGATCGCGTCGGTCTGGTCGACCGTCGACCCGTTGGGCACGTGGCAGTACGCCCACGCGACGTGTCCGCCCGCGGGCGCGCGCGTCGGGTCCATCAGCGTGGGCTGCACGAGGATCACGTAGGGCGCCTCGGGGTGTGCGCCCGCGGCGACCGTGGCCTCCGCCCGCGTGATCTCCTCGAGCGTCCCGCCGAGGTGGACGGTTCCCGCGGTCCGCACGTCGGGGTTGGCCCAGGGGATCGGCGCGGTGAGCGCCCAGTCGACCTTGTGCACGCCGGGCCCGTACCGGTACCGCTCCAACGCGCGGCGGTACCGGCCGCGGATCCGATCCCCGCCGATCCGCAGCACCTGCGCGGGCGTGAGGTCGAGCAGGGTCATCCGTGCCGGCGGCAGCGTCGCGAGGTCCCGCACCTCGTGACCGGTCACGATCTCGCCGCCGAGGCCGACGAGGATCGCCCCGAGCGCGTCCGCGAGGACCTGGCTGCCGCCCTTCGCGACCGGCCAGCCGTCGGCGTGCGCCAGCAGCGCGAGGAAGAGGCCGTAGCCGGCGGTCCCGACGTGCGTGAGCGGTTGCATCGCGTGGGCCGAGATGCCCGCCACGAGCGCGCGGGCGGCGTCGTCGCGGAAGCGTCCGCGGCGAGGCCGTACGCGCTGCGGATCGCATGGCGACCGAAGCCGGCGGCGGCGACGGGATGGCGCGGCGGCGAGAGCGGGGAGAGGAACGTCGCCACGAGCTCGGGCGCGCGCGCGGCGAGGGGACCCATGAGCTGCGCGTAGCGGCGGCCGTCGGCGCCGGAGAGTCCCGCGGCGGTGTCGGTCACGTCCGGACGCAGCAGCGCGGCGCGACCGTCGTCGAGCGGGTGCGCGACCGGGATCTCCGGGTGGCACCACTCGACCCCGTGGTCGGCGAGCGGGAGGTCCGCGAACGCAGGGGACGCGACACCGAGCGCGTGAACGGTCGAGCAGACGTCGTGGACGAACCCGGGAGTGGTCAGCGCCCTCGAGCGGGTCCCACCGCCGATCGTGTCGGCGGCCTCGAGGAGGAGCACCTTCCGCCCGCGCCGCGCCAGCGCGATCGCGCCGACCAGTCCGTTCGGCCCCGACCCGACGACGACCGCGTCGTACTCGGCGGCTCCGGAGGTGGAGGATGCATCCGACGGGGGAGTGGCCATCAGGCCGTAGTCTCGACGCCGTGGCAGTGCGCGTCGTGGTGGCCGAGGACAACTACCTCGTGCGTGAGGGTCTGGTGCGCCTGCTGGAGACGCAGCCGGCGGTGGAGGTCGTCGCCGCCTTCGAGGACTACGACGCCCTGATGGCCGGCGTGGGCGACGACCCGCCGGACGTCGTGCTCACCGACATCCGCATGCCCCCGACCGGGACCGACGAAGGTGTGCGCGCGGCCAACGTGCTGCGCGTCTCGCACCCGTCGATCGGCGTGGTCGTGCTCAGCCAGTACATCGAGCCGGAGTACGCGCTCAGCCTCCTGGAAGCCGGCTCGGACGGACGCGCGTACCTCCTGAAGGAACGGGTGAGCGATGTCGACGTGCTGGTGCGCGCGATCGAGACCGTCGCCGAGGGCGGTTCGGTGATCGACCCGCGCGTGGTCGAGACGCTCGTGCAGGCCCGGGCGCGCCGGCAGTCGCCGCTCGAGTTCCTCACGCCGCGTGAGAGCGAGGTGCTCGCGGAGATGGCCCTCGGCCGGAACAACGCCGGGATCGCCGCGGCTCTCGGACTTTCCGAACGTGCGGTGGAAAAGCACATCAATTCGCTCTTCGCCAAGCTCGGCGTCTCCGAGGAGCCCGAGGTGCACCGGCGGGTGAAGGCGGTGCTGCTCCACCTCTCGGAACGGTCGTGAGCGCGCGGGGTGGTCCGGTGGTGCCTGCACCCCCGGGACCGACCGAGCCCGTACGGTTCCGATCGTGACCGACGCACGCGACGATGGCTGGGTGACCGCCGTGCCCGTGCTCATCGTCGACGACCAGGTGCCGTTCCGGCGCGCCGCGAAGATGGTGCTCACGGCGACGCCGGGTTTCGAGGTCGTCGGCGAAGCGGTGAGCGGCGAGGAAGCGGTCGAGCAGTTCGAGGCGCTCGGTCCCGGGCTGGTGCTGATGGACATCAACCTCCCGGGGATCAGCGGCATCGAGGCGACCCGTCGCATCACGACGTCGCATCCCGACGCCGTGGTGCTGCTGCTGTCGACGTACCGGGCCGATGACCTGCCGGCGGACGCGGGAAGCTGCGGCGCCGCGGGATACGTCAACAAGGAGCAGTTCGAGCCCGCGGTCGTGGTCGACCTGTGGGCCCGCCGGCACGGCGCCTGAGCGGCACCGGTCACTCGCCCTCCTCGAGCGGAATCCGCCCGCTGATGCTCGTGCCCCGACCGGGTGCCGACCAGACCGTCAGCGAACCGCCGAAGGCCCCCACGCGGTCGGCCATGTTCACGAAGCCGTGGCCCTGTGCCGCGCCGGTGGCGGGATCGAAGCCGGCGCCGGTGTCGACCACGGAGAAGAGCAGCGCACCCTGCTCCTCGTGGAGCGCGATCTCGATGCTCGCCTCGGGCCCCGCGTGCTTCCCGGCGTTCTGGAGCGCCTCGAGGCAGCAGAAGTAGACCGCGGCCTCGACCGCCTGCGGGTAGCGGTCGACGTCCTCGGCGGCGACGCGCGACGGGAGCGCGGCGCGGTCGGCGGCGGCGCGCAGCGCGTCGGGGAGCCCCCGGTCCATGAGGAGCGGCGGGTAGATGCCGTGGGCGAGGTTGCGCAGCTCCTGGACCGCGTCCTGGAGGTCGGCGGCGATCTGGTCGAGCATCTCCTTGGTCGCATCGGGGTTCGCATCGGCGAGCTGACGTGCGAGCCGGGTGCTCACCGCGAGCGCGACGAGATGCTGCTGGGCGCCGTCGTGGAGGTCGCGCTCGATCCGGCGGCGCTCGTGGTCGGTCGCCTCGACGATGCGGGCACGCGAGCGGCGCAGCTCCTCGGCCTGGCGGCGCACCTCGTCGAGGGAGTCCTGTAACGCGGAGTCGAGCTTGAGGTTGTGCAGCGCGAGGCCCACCTGGCGGGCGAGCTCGGTGAGGGCCTGGTCGTCGTCCTCGGTGAACGGTGTGTCTCCGTAGGCCCGCCGGACGACGATCACCCCGAGCAGCTCGCCCGAGTTGGTGACCGGCGCGATCCGGATGGGCGGCTCGATCTCGGGATCGTCGGCCTCGAGCAGGGCCGGGAGCCACACCCGGATCCAGGCGGGACCCGAGACTCCCGCCCGCGCGATCACCGTCTCCTCCTCGGTGGCGATCGCGAGCTCGGCCCGGCCGCGGTCGGGCACCGAGACGGAGCGGTCGAGCTGGCCGCCGCTTCGGGTCCAGACCTCGGCCCGTTGCAGGTCCATCGTCTTCTTCAGGGACTCCGCGAGCTGGAGGAGCAGCTCGTCCAGCGGCAGCGCGCGGGTGAGCCGGCTCCCGAACGTACGGATGACCTCGTCCGGCGCGTGCTGCTCGCCGTAGACGCGCCGGTTCGCGTAGGTCTGGAGCCGCTCGCGGGTGGGGACCCAGAGCAGTGCCGCGGTTGCGGCGCCCGCGATGGAGAGCCCGAGCACGCTCCGTTCGCCGCCGTCGAGCCCGCGACCGAGCGCTGCCACCACGGCGAGCGCGACCGCGGCGATGAGCGCGGCGAGCCCAACGGCCGTGATCGTGCCGACGAGGAGCCGGTCGATGCGGACGACCAGCGCGCGGTTCGCGCCGAGCGCGAGCGAGACCGGGATCAGCGTCGTGGCGCCGACCGAGACGGCGAGGATCTCGCGTGGCCAGCCGACCAGCGCATCGAGCACGATCGCACCACACGCGATCGCGACGGCGGTGAGCACCCCCCACGCCGGCCACTGCAACCGGGCGCGTGCCGCCTGGGTGTTGGCTCGCTGGCAGCGACCGACGTAGCAGCTCACGCCGGCTGCGAGCCCGTACGCGGTGGTCGCGACGACTCCCCCGATCGGCACGTCCGGCCGCACGACGACGGCCCACACGGCCAGGCCGGCTCCGGCGACCCAGCCGATCAGGCAGAGCGTCCGCCGGCGCCGGTCGAGCAGGCGGCCATCGGGCAGGCCGAGCACGAGATGGAGCCCGAGCGCCGGGAGCGCGGCGAGCCCGACGCCGCGGAGGACCGCGGCCGGGTCGAGCGAGGCCCGGCGTGCGACCTCAGCGGATCCGAGCATGACGAGCGCGACCGCGCCGGCGATGAGGGTCATCACCCCGGCCAGCGGCTCGCCCGGTCGCTCGATGCTCGTCACCAGCGCTCCGAGGGCCCAGGCGAGGGCCACGGCGAGCAGGACGTACCGACCCGGTCCCAGACGCGCCGCGGACGCCTCGACCGTCGCGAGGACGGCGGCGAGCGCGCCGGCGAGCGCGCCGATGCGCGCCGGGGCCGTGGAGCCGGCGGGCCGGATCCGGTCGGGAGTCGGTTCGCGGAGGCTCGTGAGCTCGAGTGGTCGGTCGATGGTGTTGATCGTCGTGCCCTTCTCGGGGTGGCGTCCAGCGTCCGCCCGGTGGTCCAGTGCTCAGACCGCGGTCGGGCGCGACGTGACCGCGCCCGGAACCTGTTCGTGGTCGATGCGTCCGTCGCGCATGTGCACGATGCGGTCGCCGGCATCGGCGACGTCGCGGTCGTGCGTCACGAGCAGGATCGTCTGGCCACCCGCGTGCAGGCGGCGGAACAGCTCGAGCACTTCGCGGCCGCCTTCGGAGTCGAGCGCGCCCGTCGGTTCGTCGGCGAGGAGGAGCGTGGGTTCGTTCGCGAGCGCGCGGGCGATCGCGAGGCGCTGGCGTTGACCGCCGGAGAGGACCCCGGGCGCGTCCTTGGCCTTCTCGGCCAGCCCGAGGAGATCCAGAAGGTCCCGCGCCCGCGTCTCCGCTCGCTTGCGGGCGGTGCCGGCGATCACCGCGGGAAGCGTGACGTTCTCCAGCGCGCTCATCCCCTCGAGCAGGTTGAAGAACTGGAACACGATCCCGATGTGGCTCCGACGCATGACCGCGAGCTCGTCCTCGGTCTTGCCGACCAGCGACTCGCCGGCAAGGAGCAGCTCGCCGTCGGTGGGGGAGTCGAGGCCGGCCACCAGGTTGAGGAGCGTGGACTTGCCGCATCCCGACGGTCCCATGACCGACACGAACTCGCCGGCGCCCATGTCGAAGTCCACACCCCGCAGTGCGCGGACGGGCGCCCCCTCCGACTCGAAGTTCTTCCGCAACGCGCGGGTCACGATGACTGGGGTGTCCACCTGGTCCCTCCCGGGATGGTCGAGCGTGCTCCGTCGATCCGGTACGCCCGGACCGGCATCTGGCGGCCCTTCACGAGCTGCTCGCCGAGCTCGTCGTAGGCGGGCACGCGGTCGAGGGCCGCGAGCGTCGGCTCCGCGACCACGACGCAGCCGGCCGGTCGCGCGAGGTCCTGGAGGCGCTGTGCGAGGTTCACCGTGTCGCCGACGAGCGTGTACTCGAGGTGTTCCTCGGAGCCGAGCAGCGCGGCGGCCACCGGCCCGGTGGAGAGTCCGATTCCGAGACCGAACGGTGCCAGATCGCGCGCGGCCCAGTCGGCGTCGAGCGTCGTCTGGGCATGGAGCATCGCGAGCGCGGCGTCGAGCCCGTGCTGCGCGTGGTGCTCCTGTGCCACCGGCGCGCCGAAGCTCGCCATCACCGCGTCTCCGACGAACTGCATCACGGTGCCGTCGCAGTCGACGATCGCGCGGTTCATCGCGGCCCGGTGCTCGTTGAGCTGACCGGCGAGTGCGCTCGGATCCGACTGCTCGGCGATCGCCGAGTAGCCGCGGACGTCCGACATCAGGACGGTGACGGTCAGCTCCTCGGTCTCACCGATGCGTCCACCACTCGCGCGCACCTTCTCGGCGACGCCGGTGGGCAGGAGCCGGCTGAGTGTCTCCCCCTGCTCCTCACGGTCGACGATCGCCTGGTGGAGCAGGCGGAGCCGGCGCAGTGCGCCGGACCCGCCGGTCCTGACCTCCTCCGACAGGGTCACGAACAGCTCCTCCACGGCCTGGGCGATCGCCGCGGGGGTCGTCTGCTCGATCGCGGCGATCGCCTTGATCGGGCGACCCTCGGCCACGTGCTGGAGCAACCGGTCCTGGTCGGCGGTGAGGCCGCCGTCGCGCGCGACGGGCGAGACGATCGCCTCGACGATCTTCGGGTCCAGGACCGAACCACCCGAGGCGACCTCGCGCACCGTCCGTGCGAGCTGGTCGCCCTCGGCGACGCGGTCCTTCAGCAGGTACGCATACCCGGCCGCGCCGTCGGAGAGGAGCGCCACCGCGTACTCGGGGTCGTCGTACTGGGAGAGGACCACGATGCCGGTCCCCGGATGGCGCCGGCGGATCTCCTTGGCCGCGTCGATCCCCTCCTGCTGGAAGTTCGGCGGCATCCGGATGTCGGTCACGAGGACCTGCGGGGCGAGCTCGGTCGCGCCGTCGACCAGCTCGTCGTAGTCGCCGGCCACTCCGACGACGTCGAGATCGGACTCCATGCCGAGCAGGGCGCGGACGCCCTCGCGGACGATCACGTTGTCGTCGGCGAGGAACACGCTGATGGCCACGAGTGAGAGCATCATCCGTCCGTCGTCGGGCGGCAAGGTGGTCCGCCCCCGGTCGCGGGGTGAGGCTGCCACCCCCTTGGTCCCGAGGGTGCCCCCCTCGTCGCCGCCGGGGCGGCTCCGTATGGTCGACCGATCCGCGCGGAAGGAGCCCCCATGCGCATCTCAGCATCGGTCACCTCGGTGTCCTGGATCCCGTCCGAAGCCGTCACCGGCATGAACAAGGGGATCTTCGACTCGGGCGTCACGCACTACGACGACCCCCCGCCCGACCTCATCGAGGACCTCGACGAGCTGCCGCGACGCGGACGGGTTCCGCTTCGCCAACCGTCTCGCGGCATGGGTCGACGTCGTCGACGGTCGCATCGTCGACTGCGGGTACGACGGTGGTGGGCTGATGGGTGCCACCACGGTGCGGCTCGGCAGGAGGGCGGCCACCTTCGAGGCGGTGTCGCTCGACGATCTCCGGCACGAGCCCGAACGGCGCGACGACGCGGTGCGCTTCGTCCAGACCACGGGCGGCCGCACCGCCCTCCCCGCACCCCGCCGGGTCAACCGCCCGCCCTTCGTGCAGTTCCGGGCGCCCACCGTGTGGACGACGCTCGCGCTGACGGTCCACGCCGACGGGACCGTCGCTCGCGAGGTCGTGGGTGCGAGCAAGTTCCCGCGCCACTGGGTCTACGACGACGAGCTGCGACTCGTCGAGAAGATCGGACTGGCCGACTTCAAGGGCTGGTACCGCGCGTCGTTCGGCAAGAAGACGCCGTGGGGCGACGAGGACTCACCCGCGCTCGTTACCGCGGTCGAGACGGCACTCGAGCGCAGCCTGTCGTCCACGATCATGCGTGGCGGCGCGAAGCCAGCGATCCGCACGGTCAAGGCCGACGCCACGCTCGTGCGCCAGGGAGAACCAGGGGCCGAGCTGTTCCTCGTCCTCGACGGCGTGCTCGTGGTCGAGCACGATGGCGAGCCGCTCGCGGAGCTCGGTCCGGGTGCGGTGCTCGGCGAACGGGCCGTGCTCGAGGGCGGCGCGCGGACCTCGACGCTCCGGGCAGGGACCAAGTGCCGGGTCGCGGTCGTCCCCGCCGACAGGATCGACCGGGACGTGCTGACCGAGCTGAGCTCCGGGCATCGGCGGGAGGGCGCCTGACCGGTCGGGCGCGAACATCGGCGAAGTGCTGAGACCGGCCGTTGTCCCGACTTGATAGGCCGTTCTCCTCATTTCGCCTGTTCGCCGGTGAAACCCCGCTTCTCCCCAAAGTTTCATCAAAACCGCAACGTACACTTCTCCTCTTCTTTCGGGCGATCCACAGGGGAGCAATTCCGTGCGATTCACGGTGCGTCGTGTGCTCGTCGCCGTTGCAACGGTGGCGATCGGTGTCTCAACTCTTCCGGCCTCGGTGGCCGTGGCCGGTCTGGATGCCGGCATGCCCTCGCTGTCGCTGAACCGTTCGTACACCACCGCGCCGTTCGCGGGTACGACGACGACCGCGAACAGCCAGGAGGGCTCCGCGTCCGTGCCCGCGGACAACGCGCTCTGGCTCGTGGACTCGAGCAACGCCTACGAGGTCGACGCCGCGACCGACGCGTTGCGCCGCACGATCCCGACGACGGACTTCACCAACGCCCTGCCCGTGGGTGGTGTCGGAACCCCCGCGGGGACCTCGCGCTCGGACTCGTTCGCCGCACTCGCGTACGACTCCACCAACGACGCGCTCTACGTCTTCTCCCGCAACTGCTGCACGGCCACCGGACTCGACCCGACGGTGTTCCGGCTGAAGCGCGATCTCGCCGGAGCGTTCCAGGTCGAGTCGTACCAGGCGCTCCCCGCGGGGACCGACCCGAAGGCCGCGGGCTACCGCCCCGGCGTCGGCCTTTACTTCGGCAAGGGCTCGAAGATCAACACCTACGACTACGACACCAACACGATCGGCGCCTCGATCAAGGTCTCGGGTGTCGACGCGGCCATCCAGGGGATCGGCTTCTCCGCCGACGGTGCGCACATGTACGTGACCACCTTCGTGGCCGGCGTCAGCCCGGACCCCGACCGCATCCTGCTCGCGCGGGTCGACGCGACGACGTGGGCGGCGGAGCCGAACTGGACGCTCGACCTCGCGCCGTTCCAGATCCTCAACCCGCGCTCGGTCACGATCGTCGGCCAGCAGGTCTACATCGGCGACGGTGCGAGCCGCACCGCCGGCGACCCGCTGCGTCGTGCGATCTTCGTGTTCGACGTCAACGACCTGAGCGTCCAGCCGACCGCGGACTTCACCGCCACGCCGACCTCCGGTGAGGTGCCCCTACCGGTGCAGTTCACCGACGCCAGCCAGGGTGGAGCGACGAGCTGGGCCTGGGACTTCGGCGACGGCTCTTCGTCGAACCTCGCGAACCCCGCGCACACCTACACCACGGCGGGGACGTACAGCGTCAGCCTGACGGTGACGAACTCCGCCGGCAACGACACCACGACCCAGGCCGACCTCGTGACCGTCGCCGCCCACACGCCGGTCGCGCAGTTCAGCGCGGCGAACACCGATGGTGGCGCTCCGCTCACCGTCGACTTCACCGACACCTCCACGAACAACCCCACCTCGTGGGCGTGGGACTTCGGTGACGGCACCACCTCCACCGTGCAGAACCCGTCGCACTCGTACGCGACGGCCGGCAGCTACGCAGTGTCGCTGACCGCGACGAACAGCGGTGGCTCCAACACCCGCGTGCGCTCGGACCTGGTCCACGTGACGACTGCGCCGGTCACGGTGAACGCGGCGGCCGACACCTATGTGCGGTCCGACTCGAGCTTCTCCAACTTCGGCACCCAGACCACGATCCAGGGTCGCCGGCAGGGCAAGACCACCTACCAGCCCTACGTCCGCTTCACGGTGCCCGCTCTCCCGGCGACGCCGGCGAGCGCGGCGCTCCGTCTCTACGTCACCGACTCGAGCACCGCCACCGGTGGCCTCTACGCCACGGCGAACACCACGTGGTCGGAGACCTCGACCACGTGGAACAACCGCCCCTCCACGACGGGTGCCCAGATCGCGCCCAGCACGTCGGCACCGCTCGGCCAGTGGGTCGAGTTCGACGTGTCGGCCCGGGTCACCGCGGCCGGCAACTACGGCTTCACGCTCACGAACGCAAGCTCCGACACCGTGGCCTTCTCCAGCCGCGAGGGTGCCCACGCGCCGCAGTTGGTCCTCACGTTCCCCAACCCGGCACCCTCGTCGGGTCTGCCCAACCCGCCGAACGTCGCGCTCCGGCTGAACCACCAGTTCACGACGTCCCCGTTCGCGGGCACGACCACGGCCGCCTCGGGCGGCGGCGGTGACGCCTCGGTCCCGTGCCGACCACGCGGTCTGGCTCACCGACGGCACCAGGCTCTACGAGACCGACGCGACCACGAACGCCCTCCGGCGGGTGGTCCCGACGGCCGACTTCACCAACGCCCTGCCGGTCGGCGGTGGCGCGGCGGCCGGCACGAGCCGCAGCGACTCGCTCGCCGCGGTGACCTACGACCCGACCGCCGACGTCCTCTACGTCTTCTCCCGGAACTGCTGCACCGCGACGGGTCTCGACCCGAGCGTCTTCCGCCTCACGCGTGACGGCAACGGTGCGTTCCAGGTCGAGTCCTACCAGCCGCTGCCCGCGGGCACCGACCCGGTCGCCGCCGGCGTCCGTCCGGGCGCCGGGCTCTACTTCGGCAAGGGCCAGACCATCCTTCCCTACGACTACGCGACCAACACCATCGGCACCGGGATCGTCATCCCGGGCGTCGACACCGCGCTCGAGCGGCATGCAGTTCACGCCCGACGGCAAGGACCTGCTCGTCACCAGCCACCTGAACGTGCTCTACCGGATCAGCACCGCGACGTGGGCCACGGTGCCGGGTTGGACCTTCGACCTGACCCCGTACGGCTTCGTCGACCCTCGCGGCGTCGCCCTGGTCGGTGACCAGCTCTTCGTCGCCGACGGCGGTCTCCGTCCGGTCGGTGACCCGCTGCGCTACGCCGTCTCGGTCTTCGACCTCGTCGACGGCTCCGGTGCGCCGACCGCGAGCTTCACGGCGTCGCCGACCACCGGCGTCGCGCCCGTGTCGACCACCTTCATCGACCGCAGCACCGGGGTGCCCACCTCGTGGCTGTGGGACTTCGGCGACGGCTCGACGTCCACCGCCGCCCGCCCGGTGCACGCCTACATCGCCGCGGGCACCTACTCGGTCACCCTCACCGTCACGAACGACCAGGGCTCGGCGAGCACCACGCAGACCGACCTCGTCACGGTGGCCGAGAACCCGCCGCTGCTGAACGCCAAGTTCACCGCCGACCAGACCGCCGGCGGCGCGCCGCTGCCGGTGCAGTTCACCGACCAGAGCGTCGGCGGCGCGACGGCTGGGCCTGGGACTTCGGCGACGGGGCCACGTCCACCGCGCAGAGCCCCGTCGCACACCTACACGACCAACGGCAAGTACACCGTGAAGCTCACGGTGACGAGCCCCGACGGCAGCAACACGCGGATCCGCACCGACTACGTGAACGTGGCGGCCCTGCCGACCACGCTCACGCCGGTCGCGGACACGTATGTCCGTTCGAACTCCGCCAACTCCAACTACGGGACCGCCTCGGACCTCCAGGGCTACCGGACCGGCGGTCGCAAGGGCGCCACCTACCTCCCGTACCTGCGGTTCTCGGTGGGCTCCCTGCCGGCGACCCCGGTCTCGGCCACGCTCCGCCTGTTCGTGACCGACCCGAGCGCGACGAGTGGCAGGTTGTACCGCACCTCGACCACCAACTGGAGCGAGACCGGCACCACCTACAACAACCGGCCCGGGACCACCGGGAACTCGATCGGCGACAGCCGCAACGCCACGGCCGGGCAGTGGGTCGAGTTCGACGTGACCTCGACGGTGACCGGCGCCGGTCAGTACGGCTTCACCCTGACCAACCACAGCAGCGACCTCGTCGCCTTCTCCAGCAAGGAAGGGGCGAACCCGCCGCAGCTCGTCATCTCCTACGGGAGCAGCTCGGCCGACTCGCTGCCGATGCCGACGTCGCCGGGAGTCGCGCTGAGCCGCTCCTTCACGACGGCGCCGTTCAAGGGCACCAACCCCGCCATCCGCTCGTTCGACCTCGAGGGCTCGGCGTACGTCCCGGCGGACGACGCCCTGTGGCTCTCCGACGACAACGGCGACCGCGTGTTCGAGGTCGACGCCACCAAGAGCACGGTGCGACGGGCGATCGACCGGACCGAGTTCTCCAACGCCCTCCCACCGGGCGGCGTGGGGAGCCCCGCCGGTCTCTCCCGGTCGGACGACTTCGAATCGACCGTCTACGACCCGATCAAGGACGTGCTGTACCAGTTCTCGGGCAACTGCTGCTCGAGCACGCCGGGGACGACCCAGCCCCCGTACGACCCCGCGATCTACCGCCTGACCCGTGACTCGGGCGGCCGGTTCCAGGTCGAGTCCTACCAGGCGCTCCCCGAGGGCACGGACCCGACCGGCTCCGGATGGCGTCCGGGTGTGGGTCTGTTCTTCGCCCACGGTGGCGTCGTCACGAGCTACGACTACGACACCAACACGCTCGGCACCCCGGTCCCGGTCTCGGGTTCCCTCCCGGGAGGCATCACCGGTCTCACGTACACGCCCGACGGCAAGTACGGCATCGCAGTGACCACGACCCAGCGCCTCGTCCTCCTCGACGCGACCACGAACGCGCTGGTGCCGGGCTGGAACATCGACCTCCGCCCGTTCGGGATCCTCGACTCCCGGGCGGTGGAGCTGATCGACGGCCAGATCTTCGTGGCCGACGGCTACGACTTCCGGGCCGCGGGTGATCCGTTGAAGTACGCGGTGTTCGTGTTCGACATCGTCGATGGTCCGCCGAACGCCGCGTTCACGGCGACGCCGACCTCGGGGGTCGCACCGGTGACCGTCCAGTTCACCGACACCACGTTCGGCGCGGTCACCACCCGGGTCTGGAACTTCGGTGACGGCAGCCCGACATCGACGGCGGCGAACCCTTCGCACACGTACTCGGCGATCGGTCAATACACGGCGTCACTCACCGTCACCAACGCGAACGGGAGCAACACCGCCACGCAGTCGATCACGGCGATGGTCGCGCCCGTGACGGTCACCGCGGTGGCCGACACCTATGCCCGCTCGGACTCGACGAACTCGAACTACGGCACCGCGACGACGATCCAGGGCTACTCGACCGGCGGCCGCAACGCCGCGACCTATCAACCGTTCTTCCGGTTCTCGGTCGGAGCACTGTCGGGGACGCCGGTGTCGGCAAAGGTCCGGCTCTACGTCACCGACTCGAGCACCACGACCGGCGCGCTCTTCCAGACCGCGAACGCGACGTGGACCGAGAACGGGCTGACCTGGAACAACCGACCGGCCACGAGCGGGGCGCAGATCGCGCCGGCGCAGATCGCACCGCTCAACCAGTGGGTCGAGTTCGATGTCACCCCGGTGGTCACCGGTCCCGGCCAGTACAGCTTCACGCTCACCGGTGCCAACGGTGACCGGGTCCAGTTCTCGAGCCGCCAGGGAGTGAACGCTCCGCAACTCGTGATCAACGTCGGCTGATCGGCGCGGACCACCGGTGCGGCCCCGGCCCTCGCGGTCGGGGCCGCGGCGCGCGTACGCTCTCGCGCCATGGCCCGCGCGACGTTCCCCATCACCGGCGACCCCGATGCCGACCGGCTGCTCGTCGACGACCCCCTCGCGCTGCTCATCGGGATGCTCCTCGATCAGCAGGTGCCGATGGAATGGGCGTTCAAGGGCCCGGCGACGCTGAAGGCGCGCCTCGGTGGCCTCGACGCCCGCGCGATCGCGGCGATGAGCCCGGAGGCCGTCGACGAAGTGTTCCGCCAGAAGCCGGCGCTGCACCGGTTCCCCTCCGCCATGGGCAAGCGGACCCAGGCGCTCTGCGCGCACCTCGTGGCGACCTACGACGGCGACGCGGCGAAGATCTGGCGGCGGGCGAAGGATCCCCAGGTCGTCTTCGACCGCCTCCGGGCTCTGCCCGGCTACGGCGACGAGAAGGCGCGGATCCTGCTCGCGATCCTCGGCAAGCGCCTCGGCAAGGCCCCGGCCGGGTGGGAGCGGCTGGCCGGGGCCTTCGGCGACGACGAGCCCCGCTCGGTGGCCGACATCGACTCGCCGGAATCGTTCCGGCGGGTCCGGGCGTGGAAGCAGGAGCAGAAGGCGAAGGGCAAGAAGAAGTCCGAGTGATCCCGCCGCGCCCCGCCGCGCCCGCGCGTCACGACCGGACCGGCCGGGCCGTAGAGTCGGGGCCGACCGCGGGGGGAATGCATGAGCCGGCGCCGTACAGGACTGCGAATGCTCGTCGGCGTCGCCGCCGGGACCCTGGTGCTGGCGCTCGTCGCGCCGATGCTCGCCGACTCGGGTGGCTCGGATGCCTCGCAGGCTGCGGGCGCCGGCGCGGCCGCCCACGTGCACAGCGTCGCGCCGCCGACGGTGAAGCCCCTCTCGTACACGCCCGATGGTCTGATCGATCCGACGAACGTCGATCTCTCCGGCGTCGCCGGGGTGGACGCCGCCCACCAGCGCGCGGCGGAGCAGCTGCTCGTGTCGACGGTCAAGGTCCTGCCGATGTGGTCCGACTACCAGCAGGACCTCGCGGCGGGCTTCCGCTCCATCGGCGACGGGCTCACGGGTGAGGAGCACCTGCTCCACTGGGACTGGATCGACGACAACACGGTCTTCGACCCGACGCACCCCGAATCCCTCGTGTTCCGGGTCGACCGCGCGACGGGCGCCAAGACCCTCGAGGCGGCGATGTACATCATGCCGAAGCAGTACACCCTCGACTCGCCGCCGCCCATCGCGAGCCCGCTGGTGCAGTTCCACTACCACGACAACCTCTGCTTCACGACCGGCGACGCGCCGACGGTCGCAGGACTCACCGACGGCGCGGGTCAGTGCCATCCACCGCTCGTGAAGTTCAATCCCAACATCCAGGTGCACGTGTGGATCCGGGCCAACCCCTGCGGACCGTTCGCCGCGCTGCTCGGCGTCGGCGCCGGTCAGATCAAGCCCGGCGAGACCCGCGCCTGCGACCACGACCACGGCCGCCTCGGTCTGTGACCCGCCGATGGGCCGGCGAGCGCCTGTGAGCATCCCGAGCCGGAGCCCGTAGGGCGGAGGCGAGCAGTTGCGGCGACCGCCCCGGAGGGCGACGGCGGGTATCCCGCCGACGAGGGAGCGCAACCATGGGGGAGCCGAGCGCGTCCCGTCAGGGCGTCGTCATGCCGCCGTCGATGACGAGGACCTGACCGGTCATGAAGCTGGCGGCGTCGCTGGCGAGGAACAACGCGCCGTTGGCGATCTCCTCCGGTGAGGCCATGCGCTGGATCAGGCCCGCGGCCGCCATCCGCTGCTGTGCCTCCTCGGAGTTGTTGCGCACCATGTCGGTATCGGTCGTCCCGGGCGCGAGCGCGTTGGCGCGGATGCCGTGCCCCACGAGCTCGGCCGCCATCGCCCGTGTCATCTGGAGCATCGCGGCCTTCGCCGAGCAGTACAGGGACAGATACGTTCCGTGCGTGAACGCCCCCGCGCTGATGACGTTGACGATCGCGCCGCGCCCGCTCGTGACGAGGTGAGGGAGCGCGTGCTGCACGAGGAACAGCGGGCCGCGCAGGTTCACCGAGTACGACGCCTCCCACGCCCCCGGCGTGATCGAGCCGATCGGCAACCCGAGCGCGTTCGCCGCGTTGTTCACCACGATGTCGACGCCGCCGAGCTGCTCGACCGTGGTGGCCACCAGCTCACCGAGCTCGTCGACGTGCCCGGCGTGGGCCGGGACCGCGATCGCGTGCCCGCCCGCGGCGGTGATGGCCGCGGCCGTCTCGGCGCACGCGTCGGCCTTGCGGCTGGTGATCACGACGCGCGCACCGCACGCGGCAAAGGTCTCGGCGATCGCGCGGCCGATGCCGCGGCTTGCGCCGGTGACGATCGCGACGCGGTCGGTCAGGTCGAACTGCTCGTGGATCTCGTCTCGGCTCCGCATCTGCGCAGTCTGGCCGCCCGATCGGGGCGGTGCGCGTGATCGAGCTGTCCCGGGCGCAGGCGCGCCGCGCCGCGCTCGGCGCGCAGGGCTTCGCGGGGCGGCGCCCGAAGGGTCGTGTCGACCGTCGCCACGTGCGCAAGCTGTTCGAGCGGATCGGGCTGGTGCAGATCGACTCGGTGAACGTGCTCGTCCGGTCCCAGGAGTTGCCGCTCTTCTCGCGGCTGGGCCCGCACCCACGGGATCTGCTGCCGCGGATGACGGCGGACGGGGAGCTGTTCGAGTACTGGGCGCACGAGGCCTCGTTGCTGCCGATCGCGACGCTGCCGTGGTTCCGCTGGCAGATGGAGTCGGCGGCCGGACGGTGGCCCGGCATCGCACGACTCGCCGAGGACCACCCGGAGGTCGTGGCCGAGGTGCTGGCGACGGTGACCGCGCGTGGCCGGTCGCGGCGAGTGACTTCGAGGGTCGTGCGGGCAAGTCCGGACCGTGGTGGGGGTGGGACCACACCAAGCGCGCGCTGGAGGTGCTCTTCTACCGGGGTGAGGTGTCGGCCCGGCGCCGTGGCAACTTCGAGCGCGAGTACGACCTTCTGCACCGGATGTTGCCCGCGGTGCACGTCGGTGCCCCGAAGCTCGCCGAGGTCGACGCCCGCAAGGAGATGCTCGTGCAGGCCGCGTGCTCGCACGGTGTCGGGACTGCGGCCGACCTCGCCGACTACTACCGGCTCAACACCGTGACGTCGCGCCCCCTGCTCGAGGAGCTGGTCGAGGAGGGCCGGCTCGCCCGGGCGACCGTGGAGGGCTGGAAGGGACCGGCCTACGCCGACCCCGGGCTGACGGTGCCGCGTCGCGTCACCGCCCGAGCGCTGCTGTCGCCCTTCGACTCGGTGGTCTGGGACCGCCGCCGCACCGAGCGGCTCTTCGACTTCCGGTACCGGCTCGAGATCTACGTCCCCAGGGAGAAGCGGGTGCACGGCTACTACGTGCTGCCGTTCCTCCTCGGCGACCGGCTCGTCGCCCGGGTGGACCTCAAGGCCGACCGGAGGGGCGGCGCGCTCCTCGTGCGAGGCGCGTTCGGCGAGGATCCGGTCGCTGATCCCGAGGTCGCGGAGGAGCTGGCCGCCGAGCTGGAGCTGCTGGGCGGGTGGCTCGGGCTGGAACGGGTCGTGGTCGAGCCACGGGGGGACCTCGCGCCGGCGCTCGCGCGCGCCTCGCGCTGACGCGCGCCGGAATCGACCGGCTCAGACCACGGTGCCGAGCAAGTCTCCGATCAGTGCGGCGATCGCCATGGCGATGCCCCCGAAGAGCGTGACGCGGATTGCGGCGCGTCCGACGGGTGCCCCACCGAGGCGCGCCCCGATCGCGCCGATCGAGGCGAGCATCACCAGCGCCGTCGCGGCGATAGCCACGATCCGTCCACTGCTCGGGACCAGCGCGGCGAGCAGGACGGGAGGGAGCGCGCCCAGGACGAACCCGCTCGCCGACACGAGCGCGGCCTGGAGTGGGCGGGCGGAACTGCTCCCGTGGATCCCCAGCTCGTCGCGCACGTGGGAACCGAGGGCGTCGGCCTTGGTGAGCTGGATCGCGACCTGGCGCGCGAGCGGACGGTCCAGGCCCCGCTGCTCGTAGATCTGGGTCAGCTCCTCGAGCTCGACGTCCGGGTACTCCTCGAGCTCCTCGCTCTCCTTCGCGATGTCGGCCCGCTCGGTGTCTCGCTGGGACGACACCGACGTGTACTCGCCGGCGGCCATCGACAGTGCCCCGGCGACGAGCGAGGCCACCCCGGCGATGATGAGCGCGTTGCGATCCGAGCTGGCGGCGGCCACGCCGATGAGGAGGCTCGCGGTGGAGGCCACGCCGTCCTGGGCGCCGAGCACCGCGGCGCGCAGCCAGCCGATGCGATCGAAGTGGTGGGTCTCGCCGTCGGGCCGGGAAGCCATCGGAGAAGCATGCCCCGAGAATGCCGGCCGCGGGGAAACCGGTCCCGCTCCCGAGCGGGGGGTGATACGAAGGTGAGCACGCAGTTCGCGATCGGAGGAGCGGGGCAGTGGCGACGGTCATCGGGGTGCTCGTGGTGGTGTTCCTGGTTGCGATCGTGGGCTTCAAGTCGGTCCATCTGATCGGTCCGGCGCAGGTCGGCCTCGTGAACAAGCGGTTCGCCTTCAAGAAGCTGCCGGAGGACAACCCGATCGCGTTCCATGGCGAGGCCGGCTACCAGGCGCGGATGCTCATGCCGGGCGTGCGCATCAAGCTCTGGCCGATCTTCGCCGTGCAGAAGTTCCCGTGGGTCCAGGTACCCGGCGGTGAGATCGGGGTGGTCATCGCCCAGGTGGGGGCACCGCTGCCGATCGGCGCCAAGAGCGGTGTCTACCGGACCGCGTTCGGCAACTTCTCGAACCTCGGGACCTTCATCGAGGGCGGCGGACAGAAGGGCGTGCAGCGCCCGGTGCTCCCGCCGGGGACGCTCGTGCCGATCCACCCGGTGGCGTTCCTCGTGCTCACGCCGGGTCAGGTGTTCGGTCTCCCGGTCTCGCCCGATCTGGCCGCGGTCACGCGCGGCAGCGGCGGCACGTTGACGCCGGCTTCGTTCGGGCTGTCGTCGGAGTCGCTGCGCGTCGTGGTGATCTCACCGGAAGGCCCGGTCGACATGATCGGGATCGTCACGGTGCTCGAGGGCGAGCCGCTGCCGTCGGGAGACATCGCGAGCCGGCTCGGTGGGTACGCGGACGTCACCGGGATGGAGGACGACGCGACGAGTCGGGGCGCGTCCACGAGCGAGACCGACGCGCGCATCATCGAGATGCTGCTCGGCAACAAGAACAACGAGCACAACAACTACCAGGACCTCCAGCGGTTCCTGGACAACGGGGGCAAGATCGGCCTCCAGCACGATCCGCTGCTCTACGGCGCGTACCTCCTCAACCCCTTCCTCGTGCGGGTGGAGATGGTGCCGATGCTCGTCGTGAACCAGGGTGAGGTCGCGGTCATCAAGGCGTTCGTCGGGCTGCCGACGCTCGACACGTCGGGCGTCGAGTTCAAGTTCGGATCGATCGTCTCGCCCGGGCACCGCGGGATCTGGCGCGAGCCGCTGCGGACGGGCAAGTACCCGATCAACCCCCGGTGCTACGCGGCCGAGATCGTGCCGACGTCGATCCTGACGCTCAACTGGTCCAAGGAGATCAGCGCGTCCCACAACCTCGATGCCCACCTCTCGCCGATCGAGGGCAAGAGCCGTGAGGGCTTCGTCTTCGCGATCGAGCTCCAGGTGCAGATCCACGTGCCCGACACCCGCGCGCCGAAGGTCATCTCCATGGTCGGCACGATGTTGAACCTCGTGAACGAGGTCCTCCAGTCGGCTGTGGGCAACCACTTCCGCAACACGCTCCAGGACCAGCCGGCGGTGACGTTCATCGAGACCCGCATGCAGGTGCAGCAGGCCGCGCTCGTGCACGTGACCGAGTACCTGCAGCTGTACGACGTCGAGACCAAGGGCGTCTACATCCAGGACGTGCACTTCCCCCCGGAGCTGGTGGAGGTGCTCACCAAGCGCGAGATCGCCAACCAGGAGAAGGCGACCTTCGAGGAGATGCAGCGCGCGCAGACCACCCGGATCGAGATGGAGAAGGCCAAGGGCACTGCCGACATGCAGGCCGAGCTGGCCAACGCGCAAGTCAGCGTCGACATCCAGAAGAACCGGGCCGATGCGCGCAAGGCCGAGGGAGAAGGCGACGCGGCCTACGTCGAGCTCACGGGTCGGGCCGAGGCGACGAAGGTCGAGGCGATCGGGCTGGCCGAGGCGAAGGCGACCGAGGCCCTCGGCGTGGCGCGCGCGACCGGGTTCGAAGCCCAGAAGCAGGCCCTCGGGGAGACGGCGACCGCGTTGGTCGCGGTGGCGAACGCCGTCGCGGACGGCCATATCGCGGTGGTGCCCGAAGTGCTGGTCACCGGTGGTGGTGGCGGGAGCCTCGACGGCCTGGCGGCGTCGCTGATCCGGTACCTCGGCCGGAACGGGAACGAGGCCGCGGTGGCTCCGGCGGCGGTCGCGGCCGCGACGGAGGGGGCCGACTCAGCCGACGCCGCGGGCGGTCTCGAGGATGGTCCGATGCGCGATCCGGACGCTTGACGGGCTGAGCCGGCGGATCTCGAAGAGGTCCCCGCCGGTCAACGCGAGCAGCAGCCGGTTGCCCTTCCACGACTGGCGGATCGCGACCTTCTCCAACTCCGGCATGGGCACGGTGCGCTTGCCCTCGTCGGTGGTCACGACGATGCGGTCGGAGAAGATCTCGACCGTTCCCGGCCGGCCGTTGATGCGGATCTTGTTCAGCAGGAGCTTCGCGACCTCGGCCATCGGCCGGGGACCGTATCCGGTCCGGGCAGGTGGGCAAACCTGACGCCGGCGTCATACGCTGCCGCGATGCGCGCACTGCTCTTCGGCACCCAGCCCGAGTCCGTCCCCGAGCCCGAGACCGACAACCGCAACCTGAAGATGCTCGCGGCGGCACCGATGGCGCTCGTCGATCTCGATGATCCCGGTTTCCTCCGCCCCGACTGGGTCCTGACCCGGCCGCGACTGACGGGGATCTGCGGCTCGGAGTCGAAGCAGGTCTTCTTCGACTACGCCAGCTTCACGTCGCCTGAGCGGTCGGGATCGTTCCGGGACAACCCGATGAAGAACTTCGTGTCGTTCCCCCACGTGATGGGCCACGAGGTCGTGGCCGACGTCGTGGCGCTCGGTCCCGAGGCCGTGGGGGTCGACGTCGGCGACCGCGTGGTGCTCAACCCGTGGCTCACGTGCGCACCCCGCGGCGTGACCGACCTGTGCCCGGCGTGCGCGGCCGGGGACCTCAGCCAGTGCTGGTCCTTCGGGGTCGGCCCGATCGCACCGGGGATCCACACCGGGATGTGCAAGGACGTCCCCGGCGGATTCGGCGAGCTCATGCCCGCGCACGACTCGATGCTCTTCACGGTGCCCGACGCGATCAGCGACGAGCAGGCCGTCCTCGCGGATCCGTTCGCGGTGTCCCTGCACGGCGTCACCCGGCATCCGCCCGGTCCCGACACGAAGGTCCTCGTCTACGGCGCCGGCGCGCTCGGCACGTCGGTGATCGCGATCCTGCGCGTGCTGTATCCGAGTGTCGAGATCATGGCGGTCGCGCGCTTCGACACCCAGCGCGCCCTCGCGGAGTCCCTCGGTGCCCGCACCGTCGCCCCGGAGCCGCGTGAGGCGCTCATCGAGACCGTCGCCGACTGGTCCGGCGGTGTCCTCCAACCCGCAGACGGGCTCCCGATGGCGTTCCCGGGCGGGATCGACGTCGTCTACGACACGATCGGCGCGGCGGAGACGCTCGAGGTCGGAGCCCGGGTGTTGCGGGCGCGCGGCACGCTGGTGAAGCTCGGTATGCACGGGCCGGCCCGCTGGGAGGACACGCCCCTCTACTTCAAGGAGCTCATCTTCACCGGCTCGAACGCGTTCGGGTTCGAGGAGGTCGACGGCGTCCGCAAGCACGGGATCGAGCTGTACCTCGACATGGTGGAGTCGGGCCGCATCGACCTGACCGGGATGCTCACGCACACGTTCCCGCTCGAGCGGTGGCGGGACGCGTTCGCCGCGCTCGCCGACCAGGGGACGAGCGGCGCGATCAAGGTCGCGTTCGACCAGCGGTGAGGTGTCGCCATCGATCCGGCAAAACAGCGCCGGCGGACGCGTGACGGGGCCGGAGCCCGGTCGCCTCGACCTCGGTGCGCTCGGCCCGGCCGGGAGTTGTCGAACCGAACGAGGTTCGCCCCGGCCGATCAGTTGACCTGGCGGTCGCGGCCTTCCCAGTAGGGGGCGCGGAGCTTGAACTTCTGGAGCTTGCCGGTGGCGGTGCGGGCGAGTTCGGGGCGGAGCTCGACCGACGTCGGGCACTTGTAGTGGGCGATGTGGTCGCGACAGTGGGCGATGAGGGCGGCCTCGTCGACGCCGTCGTGACCGGGGCGCAGGACCACGAGGGCCTTCACGGTCTCGCCCCACTTGTCGTCCGGCACGCCGATGACCGCGGCTTCGGCGACCGCCGGATGCTGGAACAGGCAGTCCTCGACCTCGATCGAGCTGACGTTCTCGCCGCCGCTGATGATGACGTCCTTCTTGCGGTCGGCGATCACGACGTAGGCGCCGTCGAGCTCACCGCCGTCGCCGGTGTGGAACCACCCGTCGACGATGGCCGCGTCGGTGGCGTCGGGCTGGTCCCAGTAGCCATGGAAGACATGGTTGGAGCGTGCCAGCACCTCGCCCTGCTCGTCGACGCGCATGCGGACGCCGATCGCCGGCACCCCGGCGCGCGAGAGCCGGCGGGCCCGCTCGGCCGGGTCGAGCCCTTCGTACTCACGGGAGGCGCGGTTCACCGTCAGCAGCGGCGAGGTCTCGGTGAGCCCGTAGATCTGGATGAACTCCCAGCCGAGCTCGGCCTCGATGCGCTCGATGACCTTCGACGGTGGCGGCGCCCCCGCGACGACCATGCGCACGGTGCCCCGGCCGGGCACCGACTCGCCCCGCTGCCGGCGCGCCGCGGCGGCGTCGAGGACCGCGGCGACGACCGCCGGCGCGCCCGCGAGGAAGGTGACGCCCTCGCGCTCGATCCGGCCGAGGATGTCCTCGCCGTCGACCTTGCGGATCACGACCTGGCGGGCACCCATCGCCGCCACGGCGAACGGCAGCCCCCACCCGTTGCAGTGGAACGTGGGCAGCGTGTGCAGGTACGTGTCGTGGTCGTCGATCCCCATGTGCCAGCCGAACGTGACGGCGTTGAGCCAGAGGTTCCGGTGGGTCATCTGCACGCCCTTGGGCCGTGCGGTGGTGCCCGAGGTGTAGTTGATCGTCGCGGTGGCCGTCTCGTCGTCGGCCACGAACCGGGGCATCCCCGCTCGACCGAACAGCTCGGCGTCGGTCTCGGTGCCGAGAACGAAGCGGTGCCGGACGGGGAGGTCGGCAGTGAGCGACGCGTACTCGGGGTCCACGAGCAGGGCCTCCGAGCCGGAGTGCTCGACGATGTACGCGATCTCGTCACGGTTGAGCCGGAAGTTGATCGGCACGAGCACGCGGCCGTGCGCCGGGATGCCGAACAACGCGGCGAGGAAACGACCGGCGTTGGGCGAGAGGATCGCGATCCGCGCCCCGGCGTCGAGACCGAGCTCGTCGAAGGCGATCGCGACGGATCGGGCCTTCGCCGCGAGGTCGGTGTAGGTGATCGAGCCCAGCCCGCCGCCGGGTGGGGCAGGCTCGTCGACCACGCCGACGCGGGCGCCGGAGACGGCCTCGGCGCGTTCGAGGAAGTCGAGTGTCGTCAGCGGTACGTGCATGGCATCCCCCGGAGGTCGGCTCGGAGCGTATGCCGTGCGCGCTCGGGTCGGCGCCGGCGCGCGGTCAGGCTGCGGCGGCAGGCGCAGGCGCCTCCGAGGGCGCGCCGTGGAGGCTGCGCAGCGCCACGCCGGCGACCGCGAGCGAGGCGACCGCACCGAGGAGCAGCCCGAAACGGGGACCGAACACCTGGGAGACGACGCCCACGATCGGTCCACCGATCGGGGTCGACCCGAGGAACGCAACCGCGAAGAGCGCCGCGACCCGTCCGCGGTACTCGGGCGCGGCCCAGGTCTGGGCGAGCGCGCCGGAGGCGGAGAGGAACGCGATCGACATCAGGCCGACGGCCACCAGCGCCACGCCGAAGAGCGGGAGCGACGGTGCGAACGTCGCCGCGAGCATCGCGACCCCGAGCCCGAGGGCCGCGAAGACGACGAAGCGCAGGCTGATGTCCTGTCGGTGGGCGACCACGAGGGAGGCGACGACCGCGCCGCCACTCATCAGCGCGTACATGAACCCGAACGTACCGGCGTCGCCGTGGAAGGTCTTGCTTGCCATCAGCGAGACGGTCACCTGGAAGTTGAACGCAAGGGTCCCGATGACCGCGGTCATGAGCAGTGTGGTGCGCAGCGCGGGGAAGTGGCGGACGTAGTGCAGCCCCTCGCGGAGCTGGCCGCGCCGACGCGGCACGGGCGTGCTCCGCCGGATCGTCGTCGGGTCCATGGACAGGAGCGCGAAGATCACCGCGAGGAACGACGCGGCGTTCGCGATGAAGCACCAGCCGGTGCCGGCGGTCTGGATGAGCAGTGCGCCGATCGCCGGGCCGATGACGCGGGCGGCGGTGAACACGGCGCTGTTGAGGCTGACCGCGTTGGCGGCGTGCGTGTCGGGCACGAGCTCGGTGACGAAGGAGCGCCGCGTGGGGGAGTCGAGTGCGGTGGCGGCGCCGAACGCGGCAGCCAGCGCGTAGACCATCCAGAGCTGCACGGAGTCGGTCAGCACGAGGACGCCGAGGAACCCGGCGAAGATGCCCGCGCCGGCCGAGGTCATCACGAGGACCCGTCGCTTGTTCAGGCGGTCCGCGAGCACGCCGGCCCACGCACCACCGATCAGCACCGGGGTGAACTGCAACGCCGTGACGGTTCCGACCGCGACGCCGTTGCCGTGCGTCATCTTCACGACGAGCCAGATGAGCGCGATCTGCTGGATCCACGAGCCGCTCGCGGAGATGACCTGGCCACCGAGGTAGCGGCGGTAGTTGGGGATCTCGAGCGACCGGAAGGTCTGGCGTCCGGCGCGCCCCACCCAGCTCATGGCGCGGCCTCCCGCGCCAGGTCCTCGAGGATCCCGGCGGCGCGCGCGAGGAGGTCACGATCCTCGGGCGTGAGCGCGCGGAGGCGGCGGCTCAGGTAGGCGTTCTTGCGCCTGCGGTGCCGGGCGAGCCAGCGGGTGCCCTCGGGTGTGACCTGCACGCGGTGGATGCGGCGGTCCTGTTCGTCGATGACGCGGGTGACGAGGCCGGCCTGCTCGAGCTTGCCCGTGAGCGAGGTGATCGTGGGCGGGCGGACCTGCTCGATGCGGGCGAGCTCGCCGAGGGTCAGGGGGCCGTCGCGCTCGACGGACGCGAGGGCAGAGAGCTGGGAGATGGTCATGCCCGGCTCCGCCGACTGGCGGAGCCGGCGGTGCAGTCGGGCCACGCCCAGCCGCAGTCGGGCGGCCAGCGCTTCGTCGGTGACCGTCAGATCGTCCGCCGGGTCGGTGTCGGGGGTCCGGGTCGGGTTCCTCATAGTTCGTCAAACAAATTAGTTGACCGAACTAATCCCGGCAAGCCGGTTTTCTCGGGCTCGCACCCAGCGCCCCGAGGCCGGTGTGGCACGCTCGACGGGTGGCCGACGCGGTCCCGGAGATGCGGACGTGGGGACTGGTCCCCCCGGAGGAGCTGGCGCGCATCGTCGTGCTCTCACCCCACCTGGACGACGCCGTGCTCGGGTGCGGACGGCTCATGGCTCGTCACCCGGGCACGACCGTGGTGACGGTCTACGCCGGGGCGCCGGTCGCCTACCCCGATCCGATGACGCACTGGGACACGATCTCGGGGTTCGTCGCCGGTGACGACGTGCTCGCGTGCCGCCGTGAGGAGGACGCGAAGGCGCTCGAGGTCCTCGGTGCCGTGCCCCGCTGGCTCGGCTTCGTCGAGCACCAGTACCTCGACCGACCCGACTGGGTCGGGCCCGCGGCGACGGTCGACACCCTGGTCGCCGTGCTCAGGGAGTTGGAGCCGACGGCGGTCCTGATCCCGTTCGGCCTGGCCAACCCCGACCACGACGCGACCCACCGGGCAGCACTCCTCGCCCGAGAGCAGGTCCGGGAGCCCGCGTGGTTCGCGTACGAGGACCTCGGCTACAAGCACATCCCCGGGATGCTCGCCTGGCGCGTGAGCCGGCTCTTCCGCAGCGGGCTCTGGCCGACGCCGGTCGCGGTGGACCACGACCCGACGCCCGACGCCAAGCTCCGAGCCCTGGATTGCTACGAGTCCCAGCTCCGGGCCCTCGAGGCCGACTGGCAGCTCGGGCCCAAGTTGGTCGCCCCGGAGCAGCTGTGGCGCCTCGACGTGCCGCCCCCGGGGTGGGAGCTGATGGCCGAGGCGTGATCCGAACGCGGCCCGGGCCGGATCGGGCCTAGATTGGCCGGCTCGTCACCGGGGGGGAGCATGAACGAGCACTCCGATCGCAATCGTCTCCGCCTGTTCGCGGGCATCGTCGCCGCCACCGTGCTGCTGGTGCTGGCCGCGCCGGCACTCGCGGACGGGGGTGGCTCGAGCGGCGGATCCGCGGACGCCGCGGCGCCCGCCGGGACAGCGTCCGACGGTCACGATCACGTGCACACCGCGACCGGTGATCCCGGGTTGCTCGAGACGAGCGCGGGCACGATCGTCACCGGCGCGCTCACCGGCGACTCGCCGTGCGAGCAGTCGGGTCCGCCCGCATCGGTGGGCCAGGTCGGCGCCGACGCCGAAGGGCACGACCACCGTGGCCCGCTCCTGCAGAAGCCGGTGACCGAGACCGAGCGGATCCAGCTCGTCCTGCAGCAATCGGCCGCGCGCGGTGTCATCGTCAAGTACCCGACCGTTGCCGCGGCCGAGGCCGACGGCTACCGCAAGTCCACCCCGTTCGTCCCGTGCATCGGTGCCCACTACACGAAGATCTCGCTCGTTCCCACCTTCAACCCCGCGGCGCCGTCCGAGCTCCTCTTCGACGGCACGAACCCCGATTCGAAGATCGTCGGCCTGAGCTTCCTCGTGCTGCACCCGGGCGGTCCGCCCGCGGGATTCGCGGGCCCGAACGACGTCTGGCACCAGCACAACACCAACGGCGGCCTCTGCATCGGCAAGGGCGGCGTCGTGGTCGGCAACGAGGCCACCACCCCGGCCGAGTGCGCCCAGCGGGGCGGCAGCAAGGTGAACCTGCAGGACATCTGGATGGTCCACGACTGGGTCGCCCCGGGCTGGGAGTGCGGCTGGGGGGTCTTCGCCGGTGAGTGCCCCGAACTGGGCGGGCGCGTCGGCGGGAACGTGTTCGATCCGCCCGATCCGAAGGCGTTCGGGTCGGCGACGGGCTCGAGCGGCGCCTCCGGCTCGAGCTAGGACGCACACCCGGAGTGGGGTGAGCGCCGCGGCCGGGTCCCTCACGCGACCCCTGGGGACGGAGCCGTAGCGCTCGGTGGGCGCGGTCGCATCGGGGCTCCATGATGCCCACCGTCGGTGATGGGCCCGACGACGGGCGCACTCGATCCGCGGGTCGACACCCCCACGTTCGGGGCGCGATGTGCCGCCGGCCCGTACGTCGGGAAGCGGCCCCGAGAGAGGACATTCGAAGGGCGGCTTGCCTGGCGAGGGCTTTAGTGCTAAAACTGCGGAGTCCCAGTACGAGACCCCGATGAAAGGTTCTGATCATGCGTCGCATCCCCCTCCGACTCGCCGCCACGATCGCGGTGGTCGCGCTGACCGCCGCTGCCTGTGGCAGCTCGAGCTCGAAGTCCGATTCCCAGCCGGCGAAGTCGCCGCCGACCACGGCCGCACCGGAGACCACCTCGGTCTCCACCGACACGATCGTCGACGTCGCGGCGGGGAACCCCGACTTCAGCACCCTGGTGACGGCGGTGACGAAGGCGAATCTGCTCGACACACTCGCGGGACCCGGGCCCTTCACGGTCTTCGCCCCCACGAACGAGGCGTTCGCCCAGATCCCGGCGGATCAGCTGAACGCGATCCTCGCCGACCAGGAGCAGCTGACGTCGATCCTCACCTACCACGTGGTCCCCGGCAAGGTGCTGGCGTCGGATCTCCAGCCGACGCAGATGGTGAAGACCGTTGAGGGCAGCGACGTCGACATCGAGGTCGCGGCCGGCAAGGCCACGATCAACGGCTGCAACATCGTCTCGACGGACATCGAAGCGTCGAACGGCGTCATCCACGTCGTCGACTGCGTGCTGCTCCCCCCGGCAGCATGATCGGTGCGGTACCGGCGGGATCCCCCACCCGCCGGTACCGCACCTTCGTGAAGGACGAGAGGAAGACCACGTGTCCGCCAGCACCGCCACCCCCGAGAGAGACGCCCGCTCGCCCCGGCTCGCCCGGCTTCGGTCCTACAACCTCGTGGCCGGATCGCTGCACCTGGTCCAGGCACTCGCGATCGTCGTGCTCGCCAACGACTTCTCGTTGCCGGTCCGGGCCTCGTACATGACCGGCGCACCCGGTCCCGGGGTCGGACGGCAGGTGGTCACCCTCTTCGATCTCGGCTTCGCGGGGGCGATCGCCGCCTTCTTCGCCGTCTCGGCGCTGGCCCACTTCACCGTGGCCGGCCCGCGATGGGCGTCGTACCAGCAGAACCTCCGCGCCGGGCGCAACCCCTACCGGTGGCTGGAGTACTCGGTGAGCGCGTCGATCATGATCGTGCTCATCGCGATGTTGGTCGGGATCGACGATGTCGCCGCCCTCGTCGCCCTCGCCGGCGTGAACGCGTCGATGATCGGATTCGGCTGGATGCAGGAGCGGTACGAGTCGCCCGGTGCGGGTCTCGGACCGTTCTGGATCGGGTGCGTCGCGGGCAGCATCCCGTGGATCGCCATCGGCGTCTACCTCGTCGGTCCGGGCGCCAATCAGCATGCCCCCGGCTTCGTCTACGGCATCTTCTTCTCGTTGTTCGTGCTCTTCAACTGCTTCGCTGTGAACCAATGGCTGCAGTACCGACAGGTGGGCAGGTGGAGCGATTATCTCGTCGGTGAGCGCGTGTACATCACGCTGTCGCTCGTCGCGAAGAGCCTGCTGGCGTGGCAGATCTTCGCGTCGACCTTGGCCGCCGGCAGCGGGAGTTAGCGCGCCGCGCGGTCACCCGGTTGCGAGCTCGGTACACCGGCGAGCGACGTCGATCGCGGTCGCGCCGTACTCGTCGGCTCCGAGCGTTCGGGCATCCAGTTCACTGCTGATGGCCGGACCGCCGATGAAGACGGGCACGCCCGGGAGCTCCTGGTGAAGCCGCGAGGCGGTGAGTCGCGCGGAGTCGATGGTGTCATCGGAGCCGACTCCGACGGCAATTGCGACGACATCGTCATGGGCGCGCGCCGACTCGATGAACGACTCCGGCGGTGTATCGGCACCGAGATCGACGACGTCGAAGCGGTGCCCGCGCACGATGTCACCGAGGATCGCGATCGGGAGAGAGTGACGATCCCCGGCTGCGGCGCCGATGACGACGGTGCCGCGTCGCCGGCCGCGCCGCGCGAACGACGGTCCCAACCGTCCGACGAGGCGCGCCGCGATGTTCGAAGCGCGGTGCTCGCCTGCGATGTCGAGATCGTTCGCGGCCCACGCGTCGCCGATGCTCTGGAGCACGGGCACGATGAGCTTCATGTGGATCTCTTCGGCGGATGCGCCCGAGACCCGGGCTCGCTCGGTCAACGACCACGAGCCGGCCTCGTCACCGGCGACGAGGCGGTCACGGAGCTGCTTGCGGTAGGGCCCCCAACGAATGCCTCCCGGCCCGGGTCGCGGTTGATCGCGACTCGCGACCGCCTCGAGGTCCGCGAGGCGGACCTGCCAGGTCCCGTTCTCCTTCCGGGCGGGCAACGTGCCGAGGCGCACGTAGCGGTAGGCGGTCATGTAGTGGACGCCGAGCCGGTCGGCGGCGGCTCGAAGGCCGATCAGCTGCTCGTCACCCTCGAATGGACTCGGATCGCTGGTCGAATCGCGCACGGGGGTACTTTAGTACTGAATATCGACGGCCCAGAGGCGCTGGAGCGTCGCGGCCGTCTCGGCGGGCCGCTCCCAGGGCCACCAGTGGCCGCAGTCCGGGTACACGACCAGCTCGGCGCCGAGCCGGCGCGCCATCGCCTCTGCGGTCGCGGTGGCGAGGAACGGGTCGTCGGCGCCGTGGAAGACGACTGCGGGACGGTGGGGCATCGCCTCGAGCGCGTCCTGCCACTCGTCGCCGACGGTGACGGCCGAGCGGTAGAGCGCGAGGATCGCGTCGGCCATCGCGGTGTCGACGTGGGTGGCCTGGCGTCGGGCGAGGTCCGGTGGTGCACCGCCGGCGGCCAGGCCCGCGGCGAGATCCTCGGGCGCCAGCGCCAGCATCCCCTCCATGATCTGCTCACCCACCTCGGGCGTCTGCCAGGCCTGGGCCATGGGGTGCCACTCGTAGGAACGGTCGAGCGGCCCGCTCCCGCACGCGAGGGTACGGACGAGGTCGGGGCGTACCGAGGCGACCCGCTGGGCGAGGAGCGCACCCCAGTCGTGGCCCACGAGGTCGACGGGCTCGCCGAAGACCGCGAGCTGCTCCTCGACCCAGGCCGCGTACTCCTCCTTGGTCGCGCTCCAGCCCGCCGGAGGTTCGTCGGCGAAGCCGGGGAGCGCGAGCGTCACGGTGTCGGTGCGGTCGAGCGCGGCCAGGACCCGCTCCCACGTGGTCGGCGTGTCGGGGACCCCGTGGACGAAGACGGCGGGCATCAGAAGAGCGGCGACCAGGCCGCGGTCCTCAGCATCCGGCTCTCCCAGTCGTCCCGGACGCGCAGGGCGTCGTGCATCCAGGTCCCCGGAGCCCGGTGCTCGACCGGGACCTCGGACGTGAGCAGCCCGAGGATGCCCGAGGGCCGGGTCACCCGCTGCCACAGGATGACCTCGCGCCGGCGGGCCGCCGCGCCCCAGGCAGGGACGAACACCGCCTGCAACTCGAGCAGCGGCCGGCCACCGTGGCGACCCTCGGCGAGGCTCGGTGCGTAGTTGTCGCGCGCGGCCTCGAGGTATTGCTCGAGCATCCCCACGTGCGGCCAGGCGGTGTCCTCCATGTAGAGGGTCTGGTGGTGCTCGCCGGCGTCGGCGGGCACGTGGTCGAAGTCGACCGCCTGGAGCGGTGACCACTCCGCGGGAGTGAGGAGCTTGGCGGTCACGTCCCACCGCAGCGTGTCCAGCCTCGCCGCCCACGCCCGCAGGTCACCCCGGGCGAACCGGTCGGCCAGCCGCTCCCACGCGGCGCCGTCGCGCACCGCCGTCAGCGTGACGAAGTTGTACGCGCGTCCGGTCCCATGCGCGAGGCGCATGAAGTAGAGGAGGCGGCCGTCGTCACCGGCGGCGAGCGTCGGGAGCCACTCGGTCCGGAACGCCTCCTCGAACGCCTCTTCATGCTGGCCCATCACGCGGTGGATCTCGTGGACGAAGAGCACGACGGGACGTTACTGCGGGGCGGGCGGGCCTGCGATCGCCGCGAGCAGTCCGTCGATCGCGTCGTCGGCCAGACGGCGGAGCTCGTCGTCGGTGCGGTCCTGGATCGGGTGCGGGACGAAGACCGCGGCCGGCGTCGCGCCGAGGGCAAGAGACTGGGCTGCCGCCGCGTCCACGAACTCGGTCGACGCGACGAACACGCCGGGCCGGCCGGACGCCTCGAGGTTCACGATGTCGTGCACACTGCACGACGTGCAGGATCCTCAGTCGGCGAGGGCCTCGATCACGACGTCGCACTTCGTCGTGATCTCGTGACGCAGGTCGATCGGTGCCGGCTTGGTGAACGTGGGCTTGGTGAACCGCAGCACCGTGTGCCCGAGGCCTTCGAGTCGGCGTGCCACCTGATCCAGGAACACGTCGCCGCGCGCCTTCGTGATGTCGAGGAGACCGATGGTGAGGCCGTCGAGCGACGCGGGGCGGGGCGCGAGCTCGCGCGTGCCGGGCCGTCGCTCGCCCGTGGGGTCGAGCAG
Source organism: uncultured Acidimicrobiia bacterium (assembly GCA_963801105.1). Taxonomy (GTDB): domain Bacteria; phylum Actinomycetota; class Acidimicrobiia; order IMCC26256; family JAENVU01; genus JAENVU01. The sequence continues at coordinate 488,122 of CAWDDH010000003.1, read as the reverse complement.
GGTCGTCATGTCCTCACCTCGTTGGTGACGGGAGCGGAGCCCATCTTCCCACTCGCCCAGCCACCGATGATGCCGGAGAACAATCCGGCGCCACCCCCGGCATGGGCGATCAGGAACCCGCCGTCGCGGAACTTGGGCAGGGTCGTTCCGGCGAGGCTCTCGGGCACCCCCTCCTCGATCCCGTCGACGCCCCGGATCAGCTCGTCCGCGTCGAGCAGGAGCAAGTCACCGATCTCGTCGCGGAAGCGGGCCTTGGACCAGCCGGCCTCCTCGTAGACGCGCAGGTGGTCGGGCGAGATCACGAGCATCGCGTCGAACGCGAGTGGCAGCTTCGGGTGCGCCACCGTCCGCAGGCACGCGGCGAAGCTGCGCGTCAGGGACTCCGGGGTGCGCGAGATCTGGTCGACGATTCCCCGGACACCCTCGCCGGCGAAGAGGGTGACGGTGTTCTGATCCACGTGGTAGCCCCGTTCGACGTGCATCGGCTCCCAGTACGCGTCCTCGTGCTCGGCGAAGCAGAACGTGTACTTGCCGGGTTGTCCGAGGGTCGCGCGGTCGACCTCGCCGGGCCGGCCGCCGCCGACGTTGCGGACGACGAGGGCCAGCGCGCGCCCGATCGTCGCGTTCGCGCGGTTCCCGGGCCCGAGCGCGTTGATGCCCGAGTTCATGCCGATCGCGCGGGTGATCGGTCCGTTGACGACGATCACCGGTCCGCTGAACCACGTCGTCGCCAGCAGGCCGTGCATGTTGAACTCGTCCGTGCACGCGGCCTCGACCGCGGCGATGACCACGGGCAGGTACTCCGGCCGGCAGCCGGCCATGACCGCGTTGACCGCGATCTTCTCGACCGTGCACTCGACGAGATCCGGTGGGATCACGGCGACGATGTCGTCGGGAGCCCGGTTCGTCCCCGCGAGCATGCGCACCACGCGCGCCGGCGTCGGCGGGACGAGCGGCAGGCCGTCGGACCACCCGCGGTCGAACATCGCCTCGACCTCGTCCTCCTCGGTGCCGAGCTCGACCCGCCGGGATCGAAGGTGCGCCGCGCCTTCGATCGCCGCGTGCGCCGCCGCGATCGCCGGGTCCTGGGTCCGCGATCCGCACCCCGGACGGTGCAGGGGCAGCCCCTCGCCGAGGTCGGGGACCTCGCTGAGCGCGGCCCACCGCTCGCGGCTCCAACCCACCGTGCGACCGATCTCCTCGCCGTCGCGCACCCGCAGCAGGGTCGGCACCGTGTCGAGGTCGAGCGCGAAGCTCACCGTGAGATCGGTGTCGTCGAGTGCGCCGCCCGTCGGCTCGGGGAAGGTCGGGTCGTCCTGGGAGTAGACGGTGACGGTGCCGGGGAAGCGCGTGCGCAGCTCGGCGAGGACGGGTCCGACCAGCGTGCACGTCGGACAGTCGCGCTTGACGATCGCCACGAGCCCGTCGGGCAGTGCGGTCGTCGCCATGGCGGTCAGCCGCTGAGGGCCTCGACGACGAAGTCGATCGCACGCGTGAGCGTGGCGACGTCTTCGGGTTCGATCGCGGGGAACATCGCGATCCGCAGCTGGTTCCGGCCGAGCTTGCGGTACGGCTCGGTGTCGACGATGCCGTTCGCGCGCAGCACCTTCGCGATCGCGGCGGCGTCCACCTCGTCGATGAAGTCGATCGTGCCCACGACGTGGCTGCGCTCGTCGGGCTTGGCGACGTAGGGAGATGCCACCGCGCTGGCCTCGGCCCAGCCGTAGAGCACCTCGGCGCTCGTGTCGCAGCGGCTCGCGGCCCACTCGAGACCACCGTGGCCGAGCATCCAGTCGACCTGCTCGGCGAGGAGGAACAGGGTCGCGAGCGCCGGCGTGTTGTAGGTCTGGTCGAGCCGGGACTGCTCGAGCGCGATCCCGAGATCGAGGCTGGCGGGGATCCATCGGCCTGAGTCGCGGATGCGCTCGATGCGGGCGACCGCAGCCGGGGAGACCGCGGCGAGCCAGAGCCCGCCGTCGCTGGCGAAGCTCTTCTGCGGTGCGAAGTAGTAGACGTCGGTCTCCGCGGGGTCGAAGCGGAGTCCGCCGGCGCCGGAGGTCGCGTCGACGAGGACCAACTGGCCCGACGTCGCACCGTCGGGCCGGCGGATCGGGAGCATGACGCCGGTAGAGGTCTCGTTGTGCGGCCAGCAGTACGCGTCGACGTCCGCGTTCGCGCGCGACGCCGGGTGGGTCCCCGCCGGCGACTCGATCACCTCGGGGTCGTCGAGGTGCGGCGCGGAGCGGGTGACCGTCGCGAACTTGGAGGAGAACTCGCCGCAGACGAGGTGCTGGGTTCGCCGGTCGACGAGGCCGAAGCTCGCGGCGTCCCAGAACGTGGTCGTGCCGCCGTTGCCGAGCAGGATCTCGTACCCGTCGGGGAGACCGAGGAGCTCCGCGAGCCCGGCCCGGGCGCGGGCCACGACCGACTTGACCGTCTTCTGGCGGTGGCTGGTGCCGAGATAGTCGCCGGCCCGCTCGGCGAGCGCCGCGACCGCCTCGACCCGCACCTTCGAGGGACCTGAGCCGAAGCGCCCGTCGGAGGGACGGAGCTCGGCCGGGAGCGAGATCGTGGTCGGGTCCGTCGTCACCCGGTCGAGCCTAGCGGTGGGCCCTCCGGGCGCTCGGGCCGAATCCGCGCCGGCGCCGCGCGCCACGGAGCCGCGTCAGTCGACCGGGTCGGCGCGCCACGCGGGGCGGTGGTGGCGGGCCCAGGCGAGCGACACCGTGCCACCGGTCATGCCCCGCAGCGACTCGCGGTCGCGGAGCGCCATGAGGATGTGGCCGAACACGCTGAGGCCGACGCCGAGTGCGAACCAGCCGTGGACGAAGTCCGCGCCCGTCCGCAGGTCGGTGGAGAAGGGCTTGTTCCAGAACATGATCGACCCGGTGCCCGCGAGGACCACGGCCGCCGCGGCGATGAACGTGGCGTTCAGCTTCTGGCCCGGGTTGAACTTGCCGAGACGCACCTTGGAGTCGCTGCCGAAGCTGCGCAGCCAGCGCGTGTCGTCGCGCGTCCAGCGGCCGAGCCGCCGGACGTCGAGGCGCAGCGCCCGGCCCCAGCGCCCGGCCATCGCGACGCCGAAGGCGGCGAGGATCCCGAGCCCGGCGTAGACGTGTACGGCGCGGGCGAGCGCGCGGTCGGACACGAGCGACTGGCCGATGCCGAAGCGGAACATGGCGCCCGTCGCCATCACGACGAGGAACAGGCCCGCGTTCACCCAGTGGGCGATGCGCTCGACGCGGGTGAAGCGCAGGACGCGGCGCGGGCTCGACGCGGGGGTGGCCGCCTTCGGAGCGACGACGTCAGGTGTGCTCATCGTTGCGTCCGTTCGAGGCGCCCACCCAGGCGTCGACGTCGTAGCCGCGCTCCTCCCAGTAGCCGGGCACGACTTCGGGGGTCACCGAGATGCCGTCGAGCCACTTGATCGACTTGTACCCGTACATGGGTGCCACGTAGAGGCGGACCGGTCCGCCGTGGTCGCTGCCGATGGGCTTGCCGTCGAGCTCGTACGCGACGATCACATCGGGGCGGCGGGCCTGCTCGAGGGTGAGGCTCTCGGTGTAGGCGCCGTCGAAGCTCGTGAACCGCACGGCCACACCCTTCGCTCCGGCTCCGGCGCGATCGATCAGGTCCGCGAGACGGACGCCGGTCCACTTCACGTCGGCCACGCGCCAGCCCGTCACACACTGGAAGTCGCGGTCGAGGTGGGTCGGCGTCATCGCCCGGAGCTCGGCGAAGGAGATCGTGAACGGCCGTTCGACCGCGCCGCCCACCTTCATCGACCAGTTGGCCGCGGGCCGTCGGGGGAAACCGCCGGTGACCGTGTAGTACCGCCATCCGCCTCCGCCGGGCAGCAGCGAGGTGAAGCCGGTGGGGTCGTTCTTCGCCAGCTCCTGGTACCAGGTCGACACCTTGGCGCCCGTGAGCACGCCGACCGTCCCGAGCCCGACGAGGCCGAGGAAGAGGCGCCGGCCCAGTGGCCGCCCGCCCGCCTCGTCGTCGGTGGCCGCCGGCGGATCACCGGCCGTTGCGGTCATGGGTCCAGGGTAGGACTGGTTCCGGCGGGCCCGGACGCGGTGGGCCTTACGATCCGGAGAACTCCGCGGCGGCTCGCCTGCGCCTCGGCGCCCACCGCCACGATGTCGGCGAAGGCCTCCTGCAGGCAGTGCATGAGGACGTCGCGATCCGCCACCGCGACCGCGTCGACGTTCACGCCGATGCAGCACGTGCCGTTGCTCGACAGGAGGGTGACGTTGATCGCTGCGCCCGAGAGCGGTCCGAACGCGTACATGCGCTCGAGCTCGGCGCCGGCGGCGTAGATCGGGAACGGGGCTCCCGGCACGTTCGAGGTCACGAAGTCCGCGCCCTTCAGCATCGACCCGAAGAGCGCGGTGGTCACCGTGGTCGGGAGTTGGTTCAGGACGCCGGCCAGCGCGTCGGTGAGTGCGACGGCAGGCTCGTCGCGCACCGACCGTGCGATCCGCCCGATCTCGACCATGCGTTCGGCCGGGTCCTTGATCGTCATCGGCACGAGGAAGCGTGCGGGTGTGAAGTGGTTGCCGCCGAGCGAGGAGGCCGTCTCCCGCAGGTTGATCGGCATGACCATCCGGAGGTCGTCCACGTGCTCGCCGTGGAACTCGTGGTAGCGCGCCAGCCCGCCGATGACCCCGGCGACGAACGCGTCGTTGAGCGATCCGCCCACCGCCTTGCCCGCGCGCTTGAGGTCGTCGAGCGCCACGTCGAGCGTGCCCAACCCGCGTGCGAGGGTCCGGGCGCGCATGAGGTGCGAGTGCGGAGTGGTCGCGGGCGCGAGGAACCGCGCGATGGAGCCCCCGACCTCGGCAGCGTGGCTGATCGCCTCGCGGGGATGCGTGGCCAGAGCACCGGCGCCTCTCCACACGTCGATGAACGCGCGCCGCGTCATCCCGAGCGCGCGACGACGACGGTGGCTCAGCGATTTCAGCACGAGGTCGGTCGCGCCGAAGGTCGGGATCGCCTCGACCTGGTCGAGCGGCCCGAGGTCCTGGGGCTCGCGCTCGAAGTCGAACAGCATCAGCAGCAGCTTCATGCCACCGACGCCGTCGGTCATCGAGTGGTGGACCTTCAGCACGAGGGCGGCGCGGTCGTCGGACAGACCCTCGACGAGCGTGTACTCCCAGAGCGGCCGGGAGCGGTCGAAGCCGGCCATCGCGGCGGTGCGCGCGAGGTCGAGGACGGCGTCGTCGCTCGGCTCGCAGACGCGCACCCGGCGGAGGTGGTACCAGAGGTCGAAGTTCGCGTCGGCGGACCAGTGCGGCGGCCCCATGCGCAGCAGGGGAGTGGCCACGCGCTGGCGCATCCGCGGGATGAGCCAGGAGCCGCGCTCGACGCGGCCGGCGAGGGTGTGCCAGTCGGGGGCGCGATCGAAGAAGAGGACCGTGACGATCGTCGAGCGCAGGAGCGGGTCCTTCTCGATGTTCCACATCAGCGCGTCCGAGTCGGACATGTGGGCTTCGAAGCGCTCGGTGTCCTGCGGTCCCGGCATGGCGTGTCTCCTGCGGCGCGAGGCGCCATGGTACGGGATCGGCGCGGAATCCGGGAGGGCCGGCTCCGGGATCTCTCCCGTTGACTCACTGCAAGGCGTAGACGACCTTCACCTGGATCTCGAGGTCCTGGGTCCCGGGGGCGACCGGGATGCTCGTCACCGCGTCGGAGTGCAGCGCGATGGCGGCGCCGTACTCAGGCGCGGTCTGGCGACGGTGCTCGACGATCGAGCGGACCCCGGCGAGACGCGCGCCCGCGGCCTGTGCGAGCTGGTCGGCCTGCTCATGTGCGGTCCGGACCGCTTCGGTCCGGGCGCGGCGGAGGACGGCGCCGGTGTCCTCGATGGTGAGGCTCACCGACTCGACGCGGACGTCGTCGCCGGCGAGCTTCGCCGCGGCGTCGATGACCTTGCCCGCGCCGGGCACGTCGTGGGTCTTGGCGGTCATGCGGGTGCTCACCGCGTAGCCGGTGATGTGGCCCTTGCCGTCGAACGTGGGGGAGAGCGAGATGCCGCTCGTGGCGATGTCGTCCTCCTTGACACCGACGAACATCATCGCGTCGATGACGCCCTTCGTCTTCGTGGCGTTCGTGGCGAGGGCCTCGGCCGCGGTCGTGGCGTGGGTGTCGACCCCGAGGACGATCGTGGCCGTATCGGGCACGCCGCTCGCCGTGCCGGTGGCCTCGGTGGTGACGGTGTGCGGCGCGCTCCTCGCCGCGCCGGCCGGCCACGGCGCGCCCAGGAGGAGTGCCACGGCGCCGGCCGCGAGTGCGACCGCGAGCGTGACGAGACGGTGGCGACGGGTGAGGTTCGGCATGATTGCTCCGGGTGTGAGACGGCGAGGGACGTCGCTTCGACGACGGTGCGACCGGCGAAGTTCCCGGGACGGTCGCGGTCGGCGCGCCTTGCTCGCGTGGACCGACCGGCCCACAATGAGGGGTCCATGTCGACCGAGCGCGGGCACGCGCCACCCGCCGAGTTCGGCACCGAGCCGGCGGTGCCCGGCGCCGGTGCCCTCGCCACCGAGCGCCGCGTGACGCTCCGGGGTACCGCCGAGAGCCCCGCCGAGAGCCCGGTCGTGGTCCTGCGTCCGTCGGCGGTGGCGCGCGTCGGCGCGCTCCTCCTCGTCGGTGCGGGGGCGACGACCCTCGCGCTGGGTTGGTCCCCGAGCACCGGGGCTGTCGTGCTGGTGCTGGGGCTGCTGCTCGCGTCGACGTGGATCCCGCGGGTCGAGCTCGGCCCACAGCTCCTGGCCGTCCGGCGGATCCGTGGCCGCTCCGCGCTCCCCGTCGACCGGATCACCGCTGTCCGCCTGGTCCGCATCGGGTGGGGCCAGTCCCATCCGGCCCACACGAGCCTGCGGCTCGGCCGGTTCCGCACCACGCCGCTCCGACTCTGCGTCGAGCAGGGCGACCGGGCGGTCGTCCGGCTCACCGTCGTGGCGTGGGACCACTGGGCCGCGCTCGGGCGGCATCTCGTGGTGCTCCCGCACGTCGCGTCCGACGGCCGCACCCTCGGCCGGCTCGACCGCTACGGATGACGCCGAGTTCTTGACACCCTAAATCCGGATATCTAACATCCGGGTTATGCGACTCTCGGACGGCGTCGAGTCGGGGCTCCACGTGACCACGCTCCTGGCGGTGCTCCCGCCCGATCGGGCCCTGCCCGCGGCCCGGCTGGCCGAGTTCCACGGGGTTCCCGCCGCCTACCTCTCCAAGCACCTCCAGGCGCTGAGCCGCGCCGGGATCCTCGAGTCGGTCCACGGACCGCACGGCGGGTACCGGCTGGCCCGGCCCGCCGCCGAGATCACCGTGCTCGCGGTGGTCGAGGCCATCGACGGCCGTGAGAGTGCGTTCCGCTGTCAGGAGATCCGTCAGCGGGGTCCGGCGGCGCAGCCGCCCGGCGCGTACCGGGTCCCGTGCGGGATCCACCGGGTGATGCGCAGCGCCGACCTCGCGTGGCGAGCGTCGCTCCAGGCCGTGACCGTCGCAGACCTGGTCGCCACGGTGGCGACCGATGCGCCGCCCGAGGGTCTCCGGGCCGGGGCGGCATGGATCCAGGAGGTGATCGGATGAAGGTGTTCCTCACCGGGGCGACCGGCGTCGCCGGGCGACGCACGGTCCCCGAGCTCGTGGCCGCGGGCCACGACGTGCGCGCCGTCTCGCGGCGGGCCGAGGCGACTGCGGCTCTGCGCGCCGCGGGCGCCGAGCCCGTGGCGGTCGATCTGTTCGATGCCGATGCCGTGACCCGCGCCGTCGAGGGATGCGACGCGGTCGTGCACCTGGCGACCAACGTCCCGTCGCTCATGCGCGCCGCGCGTCCCAAGGGTTGGGCGATGCACAACCGGCTCCGGACGGAGGCGACGGACCATCTCGTCGCGGCCGCTCGCGCGACCGGGGCGACGCGTGTGGTGAAGGAGTCGATCACCTTCGTCTACCGTGACGCCGGCGACCGCTGGATCGACGAGTCCTCGCCCTTGCTCCCCGACCTCGGGCTGCTCGCCCCGACCGTCGACGGTGAGCAGCGGGCTCTCGCGTTCGGCGGCGACGGTCGGACCGCGACCGTGCTCCGGTTCGGCCTGTTCTACGGCGGTGCCGGCAACCGGGGGACCGACGAAGCGCTGCGCCTGGCGCGACTGCGCCGGTCGACCGTCGCCGGCGATCCGGCCGCGTTCATGTCGTCGGCCCACTGCGATGATGTCGCGACCGCAGTGGTCGCGGCGCTCGGCGCACCGGGTGGTGTCTTCAACGTCGTCGACGACGAGCCGCTCCGGCGCGGCGAGTACCTCGCCACGTTCGGGCAGGCGTTCGGCATCCGGGCTCCGAAGCCGACGCCGTCCCGGCTCCTCGAGCTCGCGGGCGGTTCCGGCTCCGCGGGCCTCGTCGCGTCGCAGCGCGTCTCGAACCGCGCGTTCCGCCACGCGACCGGCTGGGCGCCGCGATTCCCGAGCGCACGCGAGGGCTGGGGGGCGGTCGCCGCGGCGCGCGAGGGGCAGTTCGTATGAGAGCCACCTGGCTGCGCATCGGCCTCGGCTACCTGGCGGTGTCCGTCGCGCTCGTCGGCTTCTGGGCGGCGTTCGCGCCCCGGTCCTTCTACGGCGACTTCCCGGGCGGGGGCCGCCACTGGGTCTCGGCCGACGGCCCCTACAACGAGCACCTCGTTCGCGACGTGGGTGAGCTGAACCTCGCGCTCCTCGTCGTCGTGCTGGCGGCGGCGATCACGCTGTCGATGCCGCTGGTCCGGACGGCACTGCTCGCGATGATCGTCAACGGTGTCCTTCACGTCGTGTACCACGCGGGGCACGTCGACATGTTCGCCTCGAGCGACCAGGTCGCGATTCTCGCGTCGCTGGTGCTGGCGCCGGTGGTGGCCGTCGTCCTGCTCGTGGCGACGACGGGGGCCCGACGGGCCGTGCCGGTCGGGGCCGGGTCCTGACCGGTGCGGGCGGCGCTTAGCGTCGACCCACGAGGGGCCGCTTGCCGTGGTTGGCCTTGCTGCGCCGGGCGCGCAGCTTGCGCTTCTTGGTCTTCTTGCTCACGTCGGTCCTCCGAGGGGAAGCCGAGAGGCTAGCCGATGGCCGCCCGGAGGCTCCCTCCGGGCCGGGTGTCCGGGCTACCAGGTGACGCCGAGGGTGGAGCGCATGAGCGCCTCGAACTCGGCGTCGCCGAGCGCGGCTCGGCTCCCGAGCGACAGCTCGGCGTCGGCGCCGACCGGGACCCGCAACGGCGTGTCGGGCTGCTCGATCGCGGCGGCAATGGCGCGGGCCACCAGATCCGAGCCCGGCCGGCCGTCGGCGTTGAGCTTCTGGTCGGTGCCCGCCCACTGGTCCCAGAGCTCCTGGTAGACGGGGTCGCCGCGGTGGTCGTCGCTCGGCTTCATGCCGGGCGCGATATATCCGGGCTCGATGATCACGATCCGGATCCCGAAGTGTCCGACCTCGTAGTGGAGCGACTCGGAGATCGCCTCCAGCGCGTACTTCGAGCACGCGTAGGCCCCGGCGAGCGGTGTCGCGACCCGGCCCTGGATGCTCGACACGTTCACGACGACGCCCGAACGGCGCTCGCGCCAGCTCGGGAGCACCGCCTGGACCGTCCGCAGCGCACCCAACGTGTTGGTCTCGAGCACGCGTCGGAGCCGGTCGACCGGATAGCCGTCCAGTGGCCCGGTGCCGTTGATCGCGGCGTTGTTCACGAGCGCGTCGAGCTCGCCGGCGGCGGCGAAGCAGGCCGCGACGGACGCGTCGTCGGTGACGTCGAGCGGGAGCACTCGCGCGCCCTCGAGGTCGGCCAGGAGCTCGGGATCGCGGGCCGTGGCGATCACATCGTGACCACGGGCGATCAGCTCCTCCGCCGTGGCCCGACCGATGGCGCGCCCGGCGCCGGTGATGAGGATGCGCATCGGCGCAGCGTACGGCGGCTCGTCGTGCCTTCACAGAACCATGACCGGAGGATCGCAATCCGCCCACCGAGGCCATGGGAACATGCGCGGATGGACAAGGGCACGATCCTCGTGGTGGAGGACGAACCCAACATCGCCGACCTCGTCGACCTCTACCTGAGTCGCGACGGCTACCGCGTGCTGAAGCAGCCGACCGGCCAGGGCGGCCTGGATGCGATCCGGGACCACCGACCTCGTCTCGTCGTCCTCGACGTCGGCCTCCCCGACATCGACGGGCTCGAGATCTGCCGGCGGATCCGGGCGACGAGCTCGGTCCCTGTCATCTTCCTCACCGCGCGGGCCGAGGAGGTCGACCGGGTGCTCGGGCTCGAGCTCGGCGCCGACGACTACCTGACCAAGCCGTTCGGCCCGACGGAGCTCGTCGCGCGCGTCAAGGCGGTGCTGCGCCGGACCGACGGCGCGCAGACCGCCGAGATCGTCCAGGCCGGACGCGCGGTCGTCGACGTCGGTCGGCGGGAGATCCGCGTCGACGACGAGCCGGTCGAGTTCACCACGAAGGAGTTCGAGCTGCTGCGGTTCCTCGCCGAGCGCCCGGGCCTCGCGCTGAGCCGGCAGCAGATCCTCGACGGCGTCTGGGGCCCCGATTGGTACGGGGACGAGCGAACCGTCGACGTCCACATCGCGCAGGTCCGCAAGAAGCTCGCGGGCGCGTGCACGATCGCCACCGTGCGCGGACTCGGCTACCGGCTCGACCCGGGTGACCGGTAGTGCCGTGAGCGGGCGTCGCCGCCGTCGTCTGCGCACGCGACTGCTCGTGGCGATGGCGGCGATCGCGGTGGGGGTGCTCGTGGTCACCGGGCTCACGACGGTGGCGCTCGCGCGCCGCGCCGCGAGCCGGACTGCCATCACCCACCTGGAGGAGCAGGCGCCCACCGTGCGCAACCAGCTGCGGCGCCTCGGGTCTGCCCTGCGCGGCCGGTCGACGGCGGGACGCCCGACCGCCGGAGTGGGCCAGCTCCTCACCGCAGTCCTGCGCGTGAACGACGGCACCTTGCTCACGGTCTCGGACTCGGGTGAGATCACCGAAGGGGTCACGGGCCTCGCCGAGAGCCGGGCCGGTGTCGAGGCCCCCACGAGCGCGCGCGCCAACCCGCTGCCCGCGGGTCTGAGTGTCACGGACTTCGACGCGGACCTCCTGCGGTCGGGGGAGACCCAGACCGGGACCGTCGGCGGAAGGGCGTTCGTCGCCGAGCCGATCCGCGTGGGTCCCCTGGGGACGTCGGTGCTCGTGCTCACGGAGAAGGTCGACTCCGCAGCCATCGCGCGCGCGCGTGGGTTCTTCCTCGTCGGTGCGGCGCTCGCCCTCCTCGCCGCGGCGATCGTGTCCTTCGTGCTCGCGCGCCGGCTCACGCGCCCGCTCGCGACCATGGGGGCGACCGCAGGTGCGATCGCCGCCGGCGACTTCACCGCGCGCGTCGATCTCGGCGATCACCCCGATGACGAGCTCGCCGACCTCGCGCGATCACTGAACGGGATGGCCGTCGAGCTCGAGAGCGCACGCATGACCGAGCGCCAGTTCCTCCTCTCGGTGTCCCACGATCTGCGGACCCCGCTCACGTCGATCCGTGGCTACGCCGCCGCGCTCACCGACGGGACGATCCCGGGATCGCCCGAGCAGGCCCGCGCCGGTGAGGTCATCACCGCCGAAGCCGACCGCCTCAACCGGCTCGTGGCCGATCTGCTCGACCTCGCCCGGATCGACGCGCACCAGTTCTCGCTGAGCCCGCGGCCGATCGACCTCGCGGCGGCGGTGCGGACGGCGGTCGAGGCGTTCTTCCCGGCGGCCGCCGACCTCGGCATCGCGCTCTCGGTCGACGCACCGGGCACGTTGGCGGGCACCGGCGACCCGGACCGGCTCGCGCAGATCGTGGCCAACCTGGTGGAGAACGCGTTGAAGTACGCGCACGACCGGATCGACGTCGGCCTCCGCGACGCCGGGGCCGGTGTGCTCGAGATCCGCGTGGTCGACGACGGTCCGGGCATCGAGCCCGGTGAGGAACAGCGCGTCTTCGAGCGACTGTTCGTGTCGCGTGCGGCGCCGGGCCGCAGCGTGGGAACCGGACTCGGACTCGCGATCGTCGGCGAGTTGGCGGGCGCGATGGGCGGCTCGGCGGCAGTGGATCCCTCCGGGACCGGCGGCGCGACGTTCCTCGTCCGGCTCCCGCTGCGGACCGGCGCGTCCTAGGAGCAGCTGCCGGGCTCGTGCCAGCAGCCGAGGATCCGGTCCGCGAGCACCCGGCCGACGAACGTCGCGCCCTCCGTGCCGAAGTGCGATCCGTCCGGCCGGACCGTCACGCCGTCGATGCGGGCCGGGCAGTGTCCGTCGGGGCACACGATCGCGCCGAGGTCGAGGACCGCCACGCGGCCGTCGGTGGTCGGCGCGGCGCGCTCGTACAGCGCGTTGAGGTTTCGGACTCGTGAGTCCTCGTCGAGCCCGGGCAGGACCGTCTCGCTGCCCGGGACCGGGCGGGGCACCGTGAGGATGATCAGCCGGGCGCCTTTCGCGGTCAGCAGCGCGGACGCGCGCTCGACCTCCCGGCGCAACACGGCGTCCCCGTCGCGGGTGCCGAGCTTGACGGTCCGGCCGTCGAGTGAGCGGTCGACGGCGTCCCAGCTCGCGAGCCAGATGACGAGGTCCGGCCGGGGCTCGGTGTCCACCACGGTTCGCAGCGCCGGCGTGATCGCGTCCGCGCAGCCCTGCGACCAGGGGTAGGGCCGGGCGTCACCCGCCAGCGTCACGCCCCGCAGGATCGAGCAGCCGGGGGTCGCGGCAGTGGTGAAGCTCACGCCCTTCGCCGCGAACGCGGTGTCGAGACCGGGCCCGAGCGACGCCGCGAGCGAGTCGCCCACGAGGACCACGCGCTCGAGGGTCGCCGGGGTCCCCGGGCACGAGCGTGGTGCTCGAGGTCGGCGCCGGTGCGGCGTCGAAGTACGCGGGGGCGGCGGTCGCACCGGTGGTGCCGAGCAGCACGGCGATCAATCCCGCGGCGATGCCGGCGGGCGCGGCGGCCCACGCGAAGCGGTGATGCAGCCCGCGCCGGATCGGTCGCTCGACGAGGACGTACGAGGCGATGGAGACGGCGAGCGTCAGGCCGACGCGGAACGCGTCGAGCGCGAACCCCGAGAGGCCGGTGCGGTGCCCCGTCGCGTAGACGATCACCGGCCAATGCCAGAGGTACACGCCGTAGGAGATCATGCCGAGGAGCACGAATGGCCGGAGCGAGAACGCCCGGGCGAGGAGGCCCCGCGGCGCGCGCATCACCGCCGCGATGAGGACCGCGACCGCGACGGCGAACGCGAGGGAGCCCCCGTGGTACAGCGACGCCGCGGTGTCGTGGGCGAAGGCGAACGCGGCCACGATTCCGCCGAGCGCCACGATGCCGACGCCATCCAACGCGCGGGCCGTGGTGGCCGAGACCGTCGGACGATCGACGAGTGCGAGCGCGAGCAGAACCCCGACGAGGATCGGATGCGCGTGGGAATCGGTGCCGTAGTACGCGCGCGACGGATCGGCGGCGTCGAACAGCAGGGCCATGAGCGCGGTCGAGACGACGACCCCGCCGAGTGCGACCCCGCCGAGCACGCGGAGCCGACCCTTCCCCAGCGTGAGGCAGCCGAGCGTGACCAGCGGCCACACCAGGTAGAACTGCTCCTCGATCGCGAGCGACCACAGGTGCCGGAACGGCGACGCGCCCGAGAAGAGGTCGAAGTAGGACTGGCCCGACGCGACGAACCGCCAGTTGGCCACGTAGAAGAGCCCCGAGATCCCGTCCCACCGCAGCCGGCCGAGCTCGGTGCTCGGCACCTCGAACGACGCGTAGACCGCGACCGCGACCAGCAGGAGGAGGAGCGCCGGGAGCAGGCGGCGGGCCCGGCGACCCCAGAACGCCACCAGGCCGATGCCCTCGGTGCGGCGCCACTCGAGGACGAGGAGCGTGGTGATCAGGAACCCGCTCAGGACGAAGAAGGCGTCCACGCCGAGGAACCCGCCCGTCAATCCGGTCTCGTGCAGGTGGAAGACGACCACGGCGGTGACCGCGAGCGCGCGGAGTCCGTCCAGTGGGGGGTGGTAGGCGAGCCGGCTCCGGTCGGCCACGTCGGTCGTCGACACCGAGCGATGGTACCGACGCTCCGGCCGGGTTCCCGGGCGGCGGCCCGGTACCGTCAGAGCGTGACCGGGAGCGAAGCGTTGTGGCTCGTGCGCGCCGGGGAGGTCCTCGCCGCGGTCGAGACGCCTCCGGGCGCGCGGGGCCGCATGCGGGGTCTGCTCGGGCGCGACGGCATCGACGGCGTGATGGTGCTGCGCCCCTGCCGGCACGTGCACACGTTCGGGATGCGTTTCGCGATCGACGTGGCGTTCTGTGCGGCCGACGGGACCGTGCTGCGCACCTGCACGCTGGCGCCGCGTCGCCTCTCGCCCTTCGTACGGCGCGCCGCGTGGGTCGTCGAGGCCGAGTCGGCCGCGTTCGCGCGCTGGCGGGTGCGCGCGGGCGACTGCCTGGAGCTCCGACCGTGAGCGGACGCGTGACCGGACCGGCGGGATGCCTCGTGCTCGTCGCGACGCCGATCGGGAACCTCGGTGACCTGAGTCCGCGCGCGGTCGAGGTGCTGCGCGACGCGGCGGTGGTCGCGTGCGAGGACACGCGTCGCACCCGCGCGCTCGATGACGCACGCGGGCATCGCGTCGTCGGGCCGGCTCCGCTCGGTCCCCGCACACGCGGAGGAGGCGCAGGTCGGCTGGGTGGTCGACGAGGTCGCGGCCGGGTCGATCGTCGCGTTCGCCACCGACGCGGGGATGCCCGGCATCAGCGATCCGGGGTCCCGCCTCGTGCGCGCGTGCGTCGCGGCCGGGCTCGCGGTGGAGGTCGTGCCCGGGCCGTCGGCGGTCACGACCGCGCTCGTCCTCTCGGGGCTCCCCACGGACCGGTTCGTCTTCGAGGGCTTCCTCCCGCGCAAGGGCCGGGTCCGTGCCGAGCGCCTGGGCGCCGTCGCCGCCGAGGTGCGGACGGTCGTGCTGTTCGAGTCGCCGCGCCGGGTCGCCGACACGCTGCGCGACCTGGTCGGGAGCTGCGGGGCCGATCGACCGGCGGCCGTGGCCCGTGAGCTGACCAAGCTCCATGAGGAGGTGCTCCGCGGGACCCTCGGCGAGCTCGTCGACCGGGTGCCGGGGGAGCTGCGGGGTGAGTGCGTGATCGTGGTCGGGCCCGCCTCCGAAGCGCGCGTGCCCGTCACGGCCGAGGAGCTGGACACCGCGCTCCGGGAGGCGATCGCGGCGGGCGCGTCGACGCGGGACGCCGCGGGTCTGGTGAGTGCGGCGCTCGGCGTCACCAAGCGCGACGCCTACGAGCGGGCCGTCTCGCTCAGAGCGCGCTGACCTTCGCGACGCACCCTGCGCACACCAGCTTGCGCGAGAAGTCGCGCAGCTGCTCGCTGCCCCCGCAGAAGACACATTGCTGCTCGACCTTCTCGAGGACGATCCGATCGGACTCCGCGGACATCATGACGAGGTCGCCGACGTCGATCCGGAGTGCCTTGCGCATCTCGACGGGGAGCACCACCCGGCCCAGCTGATCGACCTTGCGGGCGACGCCGTTCGACATCAGTGGTCCCCTCCGGAATGAGAGCTCGGTACCGCCCGGACCGTCGTACTGTAGGACGCGTGTCCGAATCCTTCTACGTGACGACGCCGATCTACTACGTCAACGACGCACCGCACATCGGGCATGCCTACACCACGGTGCACGCGGACGTGCTGGCCCGGTGGCGGCGGCTCCACGGCGACGACGTCCTCTTCCTGACCGGGACCGACGAGCACGGGCTGAAGATCCAGCGCGCCGCCGAGGAGCGGGGCGTGAGCCCGCAGGAGTGGGCGGACACGACGAGTGCCCGGTTCGCCGCCGCATGGACCGATCTCGACATCAGCTACGACGACTTCATCCGGACCACCGAGGACCGCCACCGGATCTCGGTGCAGGAGTTCCTCCAGCGGGTGTACGACAACGGCTTCATCGAGCTCGCGACCTACGAGGGCCTCTACTGCGTGGCCTGCGAGGCGTATTACACCGAGGACGACCTCGTCGACGGCCTGTGCCCGGTGCACGGGCGTCCGGTGGAGACGGTCACCGAGGAGAACTACTTCTTCCAGCTCTCGAAGTTCGAGCAGCCGCTGCTCGACCACTACGAGGCCCATCCGGAGGCGGTCCGACCCGAAGGCAAGCGCAGCGAGGTCCTCGGCTTCATCCGCCAGGGCCTGCGGGACTTCTCGATGAGCCGCACCTCGATCTCCTGGGGGATCCCCCTCCCGTGGGACCCCGCCCACGTCACCTACGTCTGGTACGACGCGCTCATCAACTACGCGACCGCGGCGGGCTTCGGCACGGACCCCGAGCGGTTCGCCTACCGCTGGCCCGTCCAGTACCACCTCATCGCCAAGGACATCCTCCGCTTCCACGCCGTCTACTGGCCGGCCATGCTGATGGCGGCCGGGCTGGCGGTGCCGGAGTGCGTGTACGCCCACGGCTACCTGCTCGTGGGCGGCGAGAAGATGAGCAAGACGAGCCTCAACCAGATCGCGCCCGCGGATCTCATCCCGGAGTTCGGCAGCGACGGGTTCCGGTACCACCTCGTGGCCGACGTCCGCTTCGGTCAGGACGGCGACTTCAGCTACGAGGCGATGGTCGCGCGTTACAACGCCGATCTCGCGAACAACTTCGGCAACCTGGCGAGTCGCGTGCTCAACATGGCGGTGTCGTACTGCGACGCGATCGTGCCCGAGACCCGCGCCGACGGTCCGCTCGCGCAGCAGACCGCGACCGCGGTCGAGGCGATGGAGGCCGCGCTCGCGCGCCTCGACTACTCGGACGGCTTCGGCGCGGTGTGGCAGCTCATCCGCGACGCGAACGCGTACATCGAGGACTCGCAGCCCTGGGCACTGCACAAGGCCGGCGACGCGACGGCCGTTGCCGCGGTCCTCGGCGACTGCCTCGAGGTGCTGCGGGTCGTCGCGATCCTCGCGTCGCCCCTGATCCGCGCGCGGCGCGCGAGCTGTGGGCTCGGCTCGGGCTCGACGGCAGCCCCGAGGACGTCCGCCTCCCCGACGCGGTCCGGTGGGGGTCGGTGCACACGGCCGGCAACGCGCTCGAGAAGGGCGCGTCGCTCTTCCCGCGGCTCGACGGGTGACCCCCGATGCCCGTCCCACCGGGTGGGTCGACAGCCACTGCCACCTGCCGGCGACACCGGCCGAGGCCGACGAGATCCTCGCCCGGGCCCGCGCGGGCGGACTGGCCTGGGTCGTGGACGTCGGGACCGACCTCGAGACCTCCCGGGCCGCGGTGGCTGCCGCCCGTCGCCACGCCGACGTGCGGGCGACCGTCGGGCTCCACCCCCACGACGCGAGCCGGCGGGACGCCGAGTGGCCGGAGCTGGTCGCGCTCGCCGCGGAGCCGGAGGTCGTGGCCATCGGCGAGGCCGGGCTCGACCACCACTACGAGCACTCGCCGGCCGCGGACCAGGCCGGCGCGTTCCGGGCGCAGATCCGACTGGCGCACGAGCTCGACCTCCCGCTCGTGATCCACACCCGGGAGGCGTGGGACGAGACCTTCGCGATCCTCGACGACGAGTCGCTGCCGCGCCGCACGGTGTTCCACTGCTTCACCGGCGGACCGGACGAGGCCGCGGCATGTGTCGAGCGGGGCGCCTTTCTCTCGTTCAGCGGGATCGTCACGTTCAAGAACGCCGACGACGTCCGCGCCGCGGCCGCGGTGGTCCCCGCGGACCGGCTTCTCGTCGAGACCGACAGCCCCTACCTCGCGCCCGTCCCGTACCGGGGCCGGACCAACGAGCCGGCGTTCGTGGCCGACGTCGGGGCTGGGCTCGCGACGGTCCGGGGTGTCCCGATCGCGCAGATCGCGCGGATCACCTCAGCAAACGCTCAGGTGATCTTCACCGGTCGCTGAACCCGCCCGGACGGCTCGGCGAGAGCCTGTCCCCGGGGCATTCCGAGCCCGGTCGGCCGCGGTCGGCCCGGCCCGCGGGCCCGGATTCGCTGACAGATCCTGGTATCGAGATTGACCCTCCGGGGAGCCGTCGTTAGGTTCGGCCCCGTTCCGACAGCCGCCCGGAGTGCGGCTGCCCGACCGGGAGGCGGACCCGATCAGCGAATACCTGGCACGCCGTGCTGCGCGCGTGGGCGACACCCGAGCGCGTCGATACGCGCTGCGTGCCGTGCAGCCCTCACCCGCGCGCCAGGCGGCGCCGGAGCCGGATGCCTGGCTGCCGATCGACCTCACCGCCGAGCTTCGCGCCGTCGATTTCACCGGCGAGCTCGAGCTGCTCCAGCTCGAGGAGGGCCAGGTCGACCTCGACCGCGAGCTCGCCGACCTCGAGTCCGATTTCTGGCGGCTCGCCGAGACCGAGCACCCGTTCCTCACCGGCGCGCTCCCCGAGGTCGTCACCCCCATCTCGATCTTCGACCGCCCGACGGACGCTCCCGGACGGGACGAGACCGCGGCCGACGACCTCACGCCGGCCGCGCACGGCGCGCCGAGCCCGGACACCGGGACCGGCGTGCTCGGACCGGCACCCGAGGTGGTCCCCGACCCCTCGTGGCCGGTTCCCGAGGAATACGCGGTGCTGCGGCCGAACCGGCCCGCCATCGTGGCCCGGCGCCGGGCGCTGCGGCTGCGCCGTCGCCTGATCCTCACCACGCTCGTGGTCGGCGTGACCGCGGCGCTCGTCGTCGTCGCCGGACAGGTCATGGGCGGGACACCGCCGCGGCGGGACGTCACCGTCTCGGTCGACGGTCGCGCCAGCACGGTGGTCACGCGTGAAGGAACCGTCGCCGATCTGCTTGCCGCGGAAGGCGTCGTGCTGCGGTCCGGCGACCGCGTCGTGCCGTCGCTCTCGACGCGGCTGCACCAGGGCATCGCGGTGCACGTCGTGCACTCGTTCCCCGTCGTCGTCGACATCGACGGAACGATCACCCGCCACCGCACGACGGTCCACTCGCTCGCCGACCTGCGCCACGAGCTCCACGTGCCGCGCGCCATGGTGCGCGTCGGCGGCAGCGCCACACTCGGTCGCGGCGATCACATCGTCCTGCGGACCCCGCACGACGCCGTGATCTCGGTCGACGGGGTGGAGAAGCCGGTAGCGCACAGCACCGCGCTCACGGTGGGCGAGCTGCTCGGCGCGCAGAAGGTCGCTGTCGGTCCGCGCGACGAGGTGCTGCCGGCACCCGACACGCGTCTCACGAGCGGCATGGCCGTCCAGGTGGTGCGCGTCGCCGACGACCAGGTCGTCGAGGACCAGGTCATCCCGTTCGAGACGCAGTACCGCGCCGACCCGAACCTCGGCGCCGGACACCTGAGCACGATCCAGGCCGGCAAGAACGGGCTCGCCCACGTGATCTCGGACGTCGTGAAGAAGGACGGCGTCATCAAGGAGTGGCACGAGGCGAGCCGGGTCGTCGTGCAGGCGCCCGTGACGCGGATCCTCGCCCGGGGCACCAGGAAGTCGGGCCCGCAGGTCCCGGCGGCGACTCCCGCCACGAGCGTCGGTGGCGGCCGGTCCATCGGTGGCGGGTACGCGACGTGGTACAGGAGCCATGCCGGTGCGGGCGCCTGCGCCCACCTCACGCTGCCCTTCGGGACCATCGTCAAGCTCGTTGCCAACAACGGACGGACGGCCCAGTGCCGCGTCGGCGACCGCGGCCCCGAGGCCTGGACGGGGAACTCGATCGATCTCAACCCCGACGTGTTCCAACAGCTGGCGCCGCTCGGCACCGGCCGGATCTACGTCAAGATGTACGTCGTCGGCTGACGCGTCGCGCCGATGGCGTTGACCCCGGCGACCATCCCGGCCCTCCTTGAACGCCACGGCCTCCGCCCGAGCCGCGCGCTCGGGCAGAACTTCCTCGCCGATCCCAACACCGCGCGGCGCATCGTGCGGCTCGCGGGCGTCGAGGCCGGTGACCGCGTCGTCGAGATCGGACCGGGCATCGGCTCGCTCACTGTCGCGCTGATCGAGGCGGGCGCGCGCGTCACCGCGGTCGAGATGGACCGTCACCTCGTGCCCGCGCTCGCGGAGACGGTCGGACCCGGCGCGGTGCGCGTGATCGTCGGCGACGCGATGCGAGTGGAGATCGACGACCTGTTCGCCGACGCGCGCGACGCGTCGTGGCGGGTCGTGTCGAACCTCCCCTACAACGTCGCGACACCGATCGTGATGCGGTTGCTCGAAGTCGCGCCCACGGTCACGTCGATCCTCGTGATGGTGCAGCGCGAGGTGGGGGAGCGGCTCGCGGCCGGCCCGGGCACGAAGGCGTACGGTGCCGTCTCGGTGAAGGTCGCGTACTACGCGTCGGCGAAGGTCGTCGGGTTGGTCCCGCCGACGGTCTTCGTGCCCGCGCCCAAGGTGGAGTCCGCGCTCGTGCGGATCGAGCGCCATTCCTCGGTCCCCGTCGCGGTTCCCTCGTCGGACCGCCTCTTCACCCTCGTGCGCGCCGGCTTCGGCCAGCGACGCAAGATGCTGCGCGGGGCGCTCCGGGCGGAGCTGGGCGAGCGGGTCGAGCCCGTGCTCGCCGCTGCGGGGATCGACGGGCGCGTCCGGGCCGAGGAGCTGACACTCGCCGACTGGGCCGCGATCGCTCGGGCCGAGGCGTGACCGGGCTCCCGCCCACCGGCGTCAGGGTCGTGGCCCCGGCCAAGCTCACGCTGTCCCTGCGTGTCCTCGGTACCCGGCCCGACGGCTTTCACGAGCTCGAGGCGCTGACGGTGATGGTCGCGGTCCCCGCCGACGTGCTCGTCGTGCGTCCCGCGGCGCGGGGCGTGATCGACCTCGAGGTGCGCGACGGCGTCGACGTCCCGACGGGCGCGGACAACCTCGTCGCGCGCGCGGCGAAGGCGGTGCTCGGCCCGGACGACGCCGGTATCGAGATCGGGCTCACCAAGCAGATCCCGTCCGGTGCCGGTCTCGGCGGCGGCTCGGCGGATGCCGCGGCGCTGCTCCGCGTGGCGCGCGACGCGCTCGGGCTCGACCCGGAGACGGTGATGGCCGTCGCCGAAGCGCTCGGCTCGGACGTGCCGGTGTGCGTCGAGGGCCGGCCGGTCGTCATGCGGGGTCGGGGAGAACGGCTGGAGCCGGTCCATCCGGTCGGTGACCTGTGGGTCGTCATCGCGTGGCCGGGATTCTCGGTGCCGACCCCACCGGTGTTCCGGGCGTGGGACGAGCTCGGGGGACCGAGCAGCGACCGGGTGGTGGCACCGCCCGACGCCTTCGCCGGGATCGTCGACGGGCTGGTGAACGACCTCGAGTCCGCAGCGGAGCACGTCGACGCTCGCGTCCGCAGCTTCCGTGAGGGGCTGGAGCGGGTCGTCGGGCTCCCGACGATGCTCGCCGGCAGCGGCTCCTCGTGCTGGGTTGCCGCCGCGGACGCCGATCACGCCGGCGCGCTCGCCGCGCGCGTGCGCGCCGAGCTCAGCGTGGAGGCGTGGTCCGGCCCGGTGCTCGGTGCGGTGCCGGGGATGCTCGAAGCCTGATCGCCCGATCTCGGTCGCGACGGCGGGGCCGTCCGGACCGGGGCGGCGGGTCGCTCAGCGACCCTGCTGCCGACGCTGCCAGCGCGTCTTCTTCAGGAGCTTCTTGTGCTTCTTCTTGCGCATGCGCTTGCGGCGCTTCTTGATCAGGGATCCCATGGCGGGGCGCACGCTACCCGACCGGGTCCGACCGGGCACATCCGCCCTCGTGTGCGGTCGGGGTCGGGAGGGGTGGCGGGTAAGGTCGGGCGGTAGTCCTTCGGGGGTGGTGTAACGGCAGCACGGGGTCCTTTGGAGTCCCAAGTCGAGGTTCGAAACCTCGCCCCCGAGCGGGGGTGTCGGGAAGGGAAGACGACGTGAGTGGGTACCGACCCCTGGCGGGGGTGGTGATGGCGGCGGGCGAGGGCACGCGTATGCGCTCGACCACCCCGAAGGTGCTCCACCCCCTCTGCGGCCGCCCGATGGTCCTCCACGTGGTGGACGCGCTGGGCGCCCTGCCCCTCGAGCGCATCGTCGTGGTCGTGGGCCACGGCGCCGAGCGGGTGACCAAGACCCTCCAGGACCAGGTGAGCACCGACGTCCCCGTCGTGTTCGTCGAGCAGGCCGTGCAGCGGGGCACCGGCGATGCCGCCAGCGTGGCGCTGACCGCCTTCCCCGACGACCCCGACGACGAGGGTGATGTCATCATCATGCCGGGCGACGCGCCGCTCGTCCGGCCCGAGTTGCTCGCCCGCCTCGCGACCCGCCACCGGGAGTCCGACGCCGCGGTCACCCTGCTGAGTGCCGAGCTCGCGCCGTGGACCTGGAGCTTCGGGCGCATCGTTCGTGATTCGCAGGGCCGGGTGGAGCGGATCGTCGAGCGCACCGACGCCGACGCCGAGGAGCTCGAGATCCCCGAGGTGAACACCTCGATCTACTGCTTCCGCCGCAGCCTCCTCGCGCCCGCGCTCCGGCGGCTCAACCCGGAGAACGCGCAGGGCGAGTACTACCTGACGGACGCGATCGGCGTGCTGCGAGAAGCCGGCCATCCGGTGGTCGCGGTCGCCGCCGACGACCCCGCCGCCGCGCGCCACGTGAACGACCGGGCACAGCTCGCGACCGCGGAGGCGGTCCTGCGCGAGCGGATCAACGAGCGCTGGATGACCGAGGGCGTGACGATGGTCGATCCGTCCGCCACCTACGTGGACGCCACGGTCGAGCTTGCTCCCGACGTCCGCCTGCTCCCGGGCACGATCCTGGAGGGCCGGACCTCGATCGCCGCGGGTGCGGTCATCGGTCCCGACACGCGACTCGTCGACACGGTCGTGCACGAGCGGGCCGTCGTGCAGAACACGGTGGCGCGCGAGTCGCTGATCGGCGAGGAGTGCACCGTCGGACCGTACGTGTCGCTGCGGGCGGGTACCCATCTCGCAGCCCGAGCGCACGTGGGCACCTTCGTCGAGACGAAGAACGCCGAGATCGGCGAAGGCGCCAAGGTGCCCCATCTCGCGTACATGGGCGACGTCGAGATCGGGCCCCGGGCCAACGTCGGCGCGGGCACCATCACGGCGAACTACGACGGTCGCGACAAGCACGCGTCGAGGATCGGTGCCGACGCGCGTATCGGCTCGAACTCGGTGCTGGTCGCGCCGGTGGACGTCGGTGACGGTGCCTACACGGGTGCCGGCGCGGTGGTGCACGAGGACGTGCCGCCCGGCGCGCTCGCGAAGGGCGTCCCGGCCACGGTGGACGAGGGCTGGGCGCAACGGCGGAAGGACTCGGAGCGCGCGAGCGCGGAGGACCAGGACTGATGGAACTCGTACCCACGAAGACGTTGATGCTCCTGGCCGGCTCCGGCAATGCCGAGCTGTCCCAGGAGATCGCCGAGAGCCTCGGGGTGCCCCTCGGCGACGTCAAGCTGTCGCGCTTCGCCAACGGCGAGCTCTACTGCCGCCTCGGCGAGAACGTGCGCGGCGCCGACGCGTTCGTGCTGCAGGGCCACTGTGACCCGATCAACGACCACATCATGGAGCAGCTGATCATGATCGACGCGCTGAAGCGCGCGTCGGCCCGTCGGATCACCGCGGTGTGCCCGTTCTACGGCTACGCGCGCCAGGACCGGAAGGCGGAGGGCCGCGAGCCCATCACCGCGCGGTTGCTCGCGGACCTCTTCACGGTGGCGGGTGCCGACCGAGTCGTCGTGGTGGACCTCCACACCGGCCAGATCCAGGGCTTCTTCGACTTCCCCGTGGACCACCTCACGGCGGTCCCACTCCTGGCGGACCACCTCGTCGGCGTGCTCGACCGCACCACCGAGGTCACGGTGGTCTCACCCGACGCCGGCGGCGGCAAGCTGGCCCGCCGCTTCGCGAACTGCCTCGACGGGCACGGGGTGCACGCCGACCTCGCGTTCATCGACAAGCGGCGCCCCAAGGGCACGCACAACGTGGCGGTCGCGACCGAGGTCGTCGGTCTGGTCGAAGGGCGCCAGTGCGTCCTGATCGACGACATGATCGACACCGCCGGGACCGTGGTGAGCGCTGCGGAGCTGCTGATGAGCCGGGGCGCGAAGTCGGTCTCGATCCTCGCGACCCACGGGCTGCTCTCCGGGCCGGCCGTCGACCGGCTGAAGAACGGTCCGATCCGCGAGGTCGTCGTCACCAACTCCCTCCCGGTCCCCTCCGAGAAGCACTTCGACTCGCTGACGGTGCTCTCGATCGCCCCGATCATCGCCGACGCCCTCTCGGCCGTCTTCGAGGAGCGCAGCGTCTCCGAGCTCTTCAGCGGCGACAACGTCTGAGCGCCACGCCTGGCGCGGACCCCCGCATCCGGGCCCGGCGGATCCGGGTGCGGGAGCGGTTTGGTGCAGGGACCCGCCACGGACCAGAATGTCAGGTCCCCTGGGCACCTCCTGAAGGATCTCCACGCGCCATGGTCGATGTCACTCTCACTGCCGAGCCGCGGACCGAGTTCGGGTCCGCGCCGGCCGGACGGCTCCGCCGCACCGGTCGCGTGCCCGCGATCGTCTACGGCCTCGAGGCCGATCCCGAGCCCGTGACCGTCGGTGCGCTCGAGCTCGAGCGCATTCTGCACGGTGCCAGCGGGGCGAACACCCTGATCACCCTGACGCTCGGCAGCGACGACCTCCTCGCGCTCGCCCGCCAGATCCAGCGCCACCCCACGCGTGGTGATCTCGTCCACGTGGACTTCGTGCGCGTCCGCCGCGACGTCGCGGTGAGCGCCGAGGTGCCGCTCACGCTCGAGGGCGACGCGCCGGGCTCACGCGAAGGCGGCATGCTCGAGCAGTTGCTGTTCAACGTCACCGTCGAGGCGATGCCCGGGAACATCCCGACGATGATCGAGGTCGACGTGAGCTCGCTCAACCTCGGCGACCAGCTCCACGTCGGTGATCTACCGGTGCCCAACGGTGTCGCACTCCAGCACGAGAACGACGAGCTCGTCGTCCAGGTGACCATCCCCCGCGGCATGGCCGAGGACGAGGAGGGCGCCGAGGGCGAGGAGGGCGCCGAGGGCGAGGAGGGCGCCGAGGGCGAGGAGTCGGGCGAGGACTCCGGCGGCGGCGAGGACTGACCGGTGCTGCGGCGCTCCGGCGAACGCCGGGGGACGCCCGCTGACCTCCTCGTCGTCGGGCTCGGGAATCCCGGAGCGGAGTACGCGAAGACCCGGCACAACGTCGGCGCCGAGGTGGTCGAGCTGCTCGCGAAGCGCCACGACGCCGCGCTGCGCAAGGGCAAGGAGCGTGCGCTCGCGGACGAGGTCCGCATCGAGGGTGCCCGTGTCGCCCTGGCCATCCCGCTGACGTACATGAACGACTCGGGCGAAGCCGTGCGGTTGCTGGCCCGGCGCTACGGCGTCGAGCCCGCCCAGATCGTGGTGGTGCAGGACGAGCTCGACCTGCCCGTGGCGACCCTCAAGCTCAAGGCTGGTGGCGGGCTCGCCGGGCACAACGGGTTGCGGTCGATCAAGTCGCACCTGCACTCCGACGAGTTCCTGCGTGTGCGGATCGGCGTGAGCAAGCCGGTGAGCAAGGAACGCGGCGCGGATCACGTCCTCGCGAAGTTCTCCAAGCGCGAACGCGCCGACATCGACGTGTCGATCGAGCGCGCCGCCGATGCCGTCGAGGCCATCGCCCGCGATGGCATGCCGGAGGCGATGAACGCCTTCAACTGAGCCGGCGCGCTCGGGCCGTCAGGTGACGGCGGCGGCGAAATCTGCGAGGTCGTCGAAGCTCGGGACGTCGGGGAAGCGGCTCGTGGTCAGCGTGCCTTTGCCGGTCCGCACGATCGCGGGCCGGCAGCCGAAGCGCTGCGCGGCGACGACGTCACGATCCGCGTCGACGACGAACCACGTGTCGGCGGGCGCGAAGCCCATCTCGTCCCGAGCCTGCTCGAGCAGCAGCGTTCCCGGCTTGCGGCACGCGCAGCCGGCCTCGGGCGCGTGGTCGCATACGTACCACGCGTCGATCACCTCACCCAGGAGGTGGTCGAGCTCGGCATTGACGGCGTCGACGGTCGCGCGGTCGGTGAGACCGCGACCCACCGCAGACTGGTTGGTGACGACGGCGAGTCGGTAGCCCGCGGCGTGCAGGCGCACGCAGCCCTCGACGGCACCGTGCTCGATTTCGAGCTCCGAGAGCGCTTTGACCGAATCGGCGCGGTCGACATTCAGGACGCCGTCCCTGTCGAGCAGGATCACCCCGTTGCTACCCTCAAGCACGGTCACCGGCCCGTCGAGAGAAATCACGCGTGGACTTCGAAGAATCTATTCGCGAGCACCAGTCGATGATGGGAGGCCTCCACGCAGCGTGGCCGTCGTTGAAGCGCGCCGCCGACGAGATCGTCGATCGGGTCGCGCTGGGTGGCAACGTGTACTGGTTCGGCAACGGCGGCAGCGCGACCCAGGCCCTGCATTTCGCCACGGAGATGGTCGGCCGGTTCGAGCGGGAGCGACGGGGCATCGGTGCCTACGCGCTCGTTGCGGACACGTCGCTCATCACGGCTGTCGCCAACGACTATTCGTTCGACGTGATCTTCGCTCGCCAGATCGAGGCGCTCTGCCGTCCCGGTGACGTCGCGGTGGGGCTCTCGACCTCGGGGAACAGTGCGAACGTGCTCCAGGGCATCGACGCCGCCGCTTCGATCGGCGCGCTCACCGTGGGCTTCACCGGAGCCGACGGCGGCAAGCTCGCGTGGAGCGTGGACATCCCGATCGTCGTCGACAGCGACCGCACGTGCCGGATCCAGGAGGCGCACCTGTTCCTCGGACACGCCCTCTGCGAGCTCATCGAGGAAGCCGTCTCCGAGGGGAGCGACGATGTTCGACCGGCCTGACCTGGTCGACGCCGCGGTCCGCGGCGGCTTCGTCGGATGTCGCATGCTCGTGGTCGGCGACCTGATGCTGGACCGCTACCTGATCGGCGACGTCGCCCGCATCTCGCCCGAGGCCCCGGTGCCCGTCGTGCGGCTCAGCCGCGAGACGGTGAGCGTCGGTGGCGCGGGGAACGTGGCGCTCAACCTGGTCGGCCTCGGTGTCCACGCGGACGTCGCCGGCTGGACCGGTGACGACGAGGCCGGAGCCCGGCTGCGCGAGCTCCTCGGGCTCGCCGGCGTGCGGGTCCAGGGCGTCGAGCTCGTCCGGGGCCGTCCGACCACGACCAAGACCCGGGTGCTGTCGGGCCAGCAGCAGCTCGTGCGGATCGACGACGAGGAGGTCGAGCCGCGCCCGAGCATCGACCGGCGGGCCTGGGACGACCGGATCGTGGCGCTGCTCGACGACGGCTACGACGCACTCGTGATCTCGGACTACGCGAAGGGTGTCCTGGCCGACGACCTGTGCCGGCGGATGATCAAGCGGGCCCGTGAGCGGGGGATCCCCGTGCTGGTGGACCCGAAGGGCCTCGACTACGGGAAGTACCGCGGCGCCACCACGGTGACGCCGAACGAGACCGAGCTCGCAGCCACCACCCAGGTCTCGGCGTTGGACCCGACCGAGCTCCTCGACTCGGCGATCCGGCTCCGCCAGCTGCTCGATCTCGAGTTCGTCACCCTCACCCGGGGGGAGGCGGGCATCTCGCTGGTCCAACCGGGAGGCACCCGGCACGTGCCGGCGCGGGCCCGCGAGGTGTTCGACGTCTCCGGTGCCGGAGACACCGCGATCGCCACGCTCGCGGCCGGGATCGCCGCCGGGCTCGACCCGCACGACGCCGCGGTCCTCGCCAACCTCGCCGCCGGCATCATCGTCGGCAAGACCGGCACCGTCCCGATCCGCCAGGAGGAGCTACTCGCCACGCTCGGGCCGGCGACGAGCGCGCCCCAGCCACTCGACGAGAAGACGGTCTCGCTCGAGACCGCGGTGCGCCTCGTCGGCCGGTGGCGCTCGGAGGGCCAGGAGATCGGCTTCACCAACGGGTGCTTCGATCTCGTGCACGCCGGACACGTCACCTACCTCGACTGGGCCCGCCGGAACTGCGACCGGTTGGTCGTCGGGCTCAACACCGACGAGTCGGTGCGCGCCCTGAAGGGCGACGACCGGCCGGTGAACGCCGAGGACGCCCGAGCCCGCGTGCTGGCCGGGTTGAGCTCGGTGGACGGCATCGTGCTCTTCGCCGAGCCCACGCCGCTCGCGGTCATCGAGGCGCTGCGCCCCGACGTGCTCATCAAGGGCGAGGACTACGTCGAATCCGACATCGTCGGGGCCGAGGAGGTCCGCTCCTGGGGCGGTCGGGTGCTGCGGGCGCCGTTGACGGACGGGCACAGCACCACGGCGATGCTCGACCGGCTCGCCGCCGATCCCGGCTGACCGCCGACTGCGGGATCGTTCGTCTGCACCGGTCCGGGTAGGTCAGAGTGTCGTGATGGCCGATCCCGCGCTCGCCGACCTGCCGCGACTGCTCGCGTCGGACGACGCCGTCGTCGCGGTCGCGAGCGGTCGGGCCGACGTGGTCGCGGTGCCGGATGCGGCGCGGCCGCTCTTCGCCGCCGCAGTGCAGCGGGTCGCGGGGTTGCGTCCGGTGCTCGTGGTCGTGCCCACGGTCGCGGAGGCCGAGCGCCTCGCCGGCGATCTCGTCCCGATGCTCGGGGCCGACGCGGTCGAGTTGTTCCCCGCCTGGGAGACGCTCCCGTTCGAGCGCGTGTCGCCGGCGCTGGAGACGATGGGCCGCCGGTTGCGCGTGATGTGGCGCCTGCGCGCCGGCGACGACGACGTCCCCGCCGTGGTGGTGGCGCCGGTCCGGGCCGTCGTGCAACGCCTGGGGCCGCACGTGGAGGAGGTCGAGCCGATCCGGCTGCGCGTGGGAGACGTGATCGACCGCGACGCCCTCGTCGAGCAGCTCGTCACGATGGGCTACCGGCGCGAGTACCAGGTCGAAGGGCGCGGCGAGGTCGCGGTCCGGGGATCGATCGTCGACGTCTTCCCCGCGACGGCCGAGCACCCGGTGCGGATCGACCAGTGGGGCGACGAGGTCGAGCGGGTCTCGGAGTTCGCGGTGACCGACCAGCGCAGCACGCACCTGATCGACAGCGTTTCGGTCTTCCCGTGCCGGGAGCTGCTCCCGACCCTCGAGGTGCGGGACCGGGCCCGCGCGCTCGTCGCCGACGCGCCCTGGGGTCGTGAGCAGTGGGAGCGCCTCGCCGAGGGGCAGACCTTCGACGGCATGGAGTCCTGGCTTCCGTGGCTGACCGCCGAGGAGCACCTCCTGCCCGACCTGCTGCCCGACGGCGCGCGGGTGCTTCTCGTCGAGCCGCGCCGGATGCGGGACCGGGCCCAGGACCTCCTGGACGAGGAGGCTGCGCTCGCCGAGACCCTCGCCGGGACCTGGGGCGCCGAGAACGAGGCGTTCCCGCCCCTGTCGCTGCCGTTCGACCGGCTGCTGACCCGCACCCGGACCGCGACCACCGCGGTGCTCGCGGCACCGGATTCGCCCGACACCCCCCAGCTCGTCGCCACGGCGTTCGACCCGGTCGTCGGCGACGTCGAGGCGCTCGCCGAGCGCATCCGGGCCCTGACCCGCCGGAACGACCGCGTGGTGCTCGCGGCCGAGGGCGCCGGATCGGCGCGCCGGCTCGTCGATGTGCTCGCAGGGGAGGGGATCGACGCGCTGGTCGGGGCGCCGGCCACCCCGGGCGCGGTGACGGTCGTGATCGCGCCGATGGAGCGCGGCGTGGTCGTGCCCGGTGCGCAGCTCGCGCTCGTCGCCGAGGCCGACCTGACCGGCCGCCGCCGGGTGCACCGCGCCGCGCGCAGCACGCGCCAGCAAGTCGACTACTACGACGACCTCAAGGCAGGAGACTTCGTCGTGCACCAGGTGCACGGAGTCGGTCGCTACGAGGGGATGGTCGCTCGCGCCATCGGCGGAGTGGAGCGTGACTACCTCCTCGTCGCGTACCGCGGCGGCGACAAGCTCTACGTGCCGACCGACCAGGTCGGCACGATCCGGCGCTACACCGGCGGGGACTCACCGTCGTTGTCGCGCATGGGCGGCGCCGACTGGCAGAAGGCCCGCGCGAAGGTCCGGGTGGCCGTCCAGGAGATCGCCGCCGAACTCGTGATCCTCTACCGCAAGCGCCTCGCGACCCCGGGCCATGCGTTCGCGCCGGACACGCCGTGGCAGCGCGAGCTCGAGGACTCGTTCCCGTACGAGGAGACGCCGGATCAGCTGCGCGCCATCGAGGAGGTCAAGCAGGACATGGAGTCCTCGGTGCCGATGGACCGGCTGATCTGCGGCGACGTCGGCTTCGGCAAGACGGAGGTGGCGCTGCGCGCCGCGTTCAAGGCGGTGCAGGACGGCAAGCAGGTCGCGATCCTGGCGCCGACCACGCTGCTCGCCAACCAGCACGGCCAGACCTTCCGCGAGCGGTTCGCCGCGTACCCGGTCCGGGTCGAGGTGCTGTCGCGGTTCCTCACGCCGGCTGAGCAGACCGCCACCGTCGCCGCAGTGAAGGCGGGCGAGGTCGACGTGGTCATCGGCACGCACCGGCTGCTCTCCGAGGACGTCGAGTTCCAGAACCTCGGGTTGCTCGTGATCGACGAGGAGCAGCGCTTCGGCGTCAAGCACAAGGAGCGCATCAAGCACCTGCGCGCGCACGTCGACGTGCTCACGCTCACCGCGACCCCGATTCCGCGCACGCTCGAGCTGAGCCTCACCGGCATCCGGGACCTCTCGCTCGTCCAGACGCCGCCCGAGGCGCGCCAACCGATCCTCACCTACGTCGGCGAGTACGACGACCGCGCCGCGTCGGAGGCGATCCGGCGGGAGCTGCTGCGCGAGGGGCAGGTGTTCTACGTGCACAACCGCGTGCAGGACATCGAGCACGTCGCGGAGCACATCCGTGACCTCGTTCCAGAGGCTCGCGTCGCCATCGCGCACGGGCAGATGGACGAGGGGCAGCTCGAACGGGTGGTGCTGGACTTCGCGGACCGGGCCTCCGACGTGCTGGTGTGCACGACGATCGTCGAGAGCGGGCTCGACATGCCGACCGTGAACACCATGGTCGTGGACCGTGCCGACCTGCTCGGGCTCGCGCAGCTGTACCAGCTCCGCGGTCGGGTCGGTCGCCGGGGTCAGCGGGCGTACGCCTACCTGCTGCACCCTCGGGACCGCGCCCTGACCGAGGAGGCGTACGAGCGGCTGAAGGCGATCGGGGAGTTCACCGACCTCGGCTCGGGCTTCAGGCTCGCGATGCGCGATCTCGAGATCCGGGGCGCGGGTCATCTGCTCGGCGGCGCGCAGAGCGGGCATATCGCCGCCGTCGGGTTCGACCTCTACTGCGAGCTCGTGACCGAGGCCGTCGGTGAGCTGAAGGGCGAGCAGCCGGTGGAGCCGTTCGAGGTCGTGCTCGACCTTCCCGTCGACGCCCACCTCCCGCGCGACTACGTGAGTCGGGACGACGTGCGGATGGAGGCCTACCGGCGCCTGGCCGCGGTCGAGGACCCGGCCGACGTCGAGGACATCCGGAACGAGTGGCTGGACCGGTACGGGCCGGTCCCGGAGCCGGCCGCGGCGCTGCTCGGCGCGGCCCGGCTGCGCGCCGAGTGCGTGCGGGTGCGGGCGAGGAGCGTGTCGGTCCAGAAGGGCATCGCCCGCATCGACGGCCTCGAGCTGCCCGAGAGCAGGAAGGTCAGGCTCAGGCGGCTCTGGCCGAAGGCGGTCGTGAAGGACGGTGGTGAGATCGCGATCCCGGTGGATGTCCGCGGCGTCGAGGTGGCCGACGCGCTCGTGGACGTGCTGCGCCGGCTGCTCGATTGACCCGATCCGGACGGCGGGGATGTCGCCGATAGGCTGCCCGCCTCGTGAGACGCACCCTCTTCCTCCTGCTCCTCGCCGGTGTGCTGGCGATCCTCCCCGCCTGCTCCAACGGCCCCGGCGTCGCGGCGCGCATCAACGGAGCCGAGATCTCCACCGACTCGCTGAACCAGGACCTCCAGGGGGTGGCGGCCTCGAAGGTCCTCCGCGACCAGCTCGCGCAGCAGAACGTGATCCTGAAGCCGGGTCAGGCCGTCCCCATGAGCTTCGCCAGCCAGTGGCTCGCCTCGATGATCCAGAACGAGGCGGTGGCCCAGATCGCCGAGAAGCGTCACGTCACGACCACGCCGCAGGAGCTGGCCCAGACCAGCGCCCAGCTGGAGCAGAGCAACGGCGCCGCGTTCGGTCAGATCCCTGCGTCGCTGAAGCGCCGCCTCGTCGAGCAGCGGGCCCTGCTCGCCGCCCTCCGCGCCTCGTATCCGGCGCAGTCGCCCTACGCGGCGCTGCAGGCGGACTGTCCGACCCAGCGCCTCGTCGGCCACATCCTGGTCGCCTCCGAGGCCGAGGCCCAGCAGGTGATCGATCGGCTCGACGCCGGTGAGAGCTTCGCCACGGTGTCCTCGGACGTCTCGAAGGACACGACGGCCGCGGCCCAGGGCGGTCTGCTCCTGTGCGAGAACTCCTCGCAGTGGACCCAGCTCGACGCCGACTTCCGCGCCGGCGCGGAGGCGGTCCCGACGGGTGGCATCTCCCCGCCGGTCAAGACCCAGTTCGGCTACCACGTCATCGAGGTGCTGCCGCTCACGGAGGCGAACGCGCAGCCGATGCTCGCGTCGGTCCAGACGCCGGACCCGCTCGCGCGCGTGCTCGGGCCGTACCTGGCCAGGGCGACCATCTACGTGAACCCCCGCTACGGGAAGCTCCAGCGCTCGGCGACGTCGTTCAACATCGTGCCGCCCACGCCCAAGCAGGTGAAGAGCCGCCCGGCGACGACCACGACGACGACCGTCCCGCTCGGGGCCACGCCGACGCCGGCCCCGGGCGGCGCCAGCAGCAGCGGCGGGTAGTCCCGCGGTGGACCGGCCGCGCGTCGTCGTGGTCGGGTTGGGGCCCGCCGGTCTCGACCTGATGCTCCCGATCGCGCGCGCCGAGATGGAGCGGATCCACCACCGCTACGTCCGCACCGCCCGCCACCCCGCGGTCGACGAGCTGGCCACGCTCGGTGTGGCGTGCACGTCGTTCGACGAGGCGTACCGCCGCGCCCCCGACTTCGCGACCCTCTACCCGGGCATCGTGGCCGAGCTGGTCGAGGCGGCCCGACAGCACGGTGAGGTGGTCTACGCCGTACCCGGGAACCCCGGGGTCGCCGAGCGCAGCGTGGTGCTGCTGCGCGAGAGCGACGCGGTCGACGTGGTCGTGCACCCGGGGCTGTCGTTCGTGGACCTGGCGTGGGCACGCCTCGGGCGCGATCCCATGGCGGGCGTGCACGTCGTCGACGCCCAGGACTTCCTGCCGTCGGCCGCCGGTCGCGCGGGCCCGATGCTCGTCGGCCACGCCACGAGCCGCCTGATCCTGTCCGAGCTGAAGCTCGCGTTGCTCGATGCGTTGCCGCCCGACACGCCGGTCGTGGTGCTCGCCCGCCTGGGCCTCCCCGACGAGGCCGTCACCGAGGTCGCGCTCGAGGATCTCGACCGGACGGTGGAGCCCGATCATCTGACGTCGGTCTTCGTCGACACCGGTGACCGGTCGGTGGCCGGCGACGTCGCCGCCCTGGTCGGGCTCGCCCGTCGTCTCCGCGGCCCCGGCGGCTGCCCGTGGGACGCCGAGCAGACCCACCACTCGCTCACGCGCTATCTCCTGGAGGAGGCGTACGAGGTCGTCGAGGTGCTCGAGCTGCTGCCCGGCGACGCGCCCGGCGGCGACGTGGACCTCGACGCGTACGCACGCGTCGAGGACGAGCTGGGCGATCTCCTCTTCCAGGTGGTGTTCCATTCGATCCTCGCGGCCGAGGCGGGTGCGTTCGACCTCGGCGACGTGGCGCGTGCGGTCCACGAGAAGCTCGTCCGCCGCCATCCGCACGTGTTCGGCACCGTCGACGCCGAGACTGCATCCGACGTGGTCGCGAACTGGGAGCAGATCAAGAAGGCCGAGCGCGCCAGCACGTCGTTGGTCGACGGCATCAGCCCCGGCCTCCCGTCGCTGCTCTACGCCCACAAGCTCTACCGGAAGGCGGCGAGCGTCGGGCTGGACCCGGATCCGGTGATCGACGGCGACGCGCGGATGCGCGATGCCCTCGACCGACTCCGGGCGAGCGACGGACCGGTCGACGCGGAGCGTGCGCTCGGGGACCTGCTGGCGGGCGCGGTGGTGGTCGCCCGTGACCGTGGGGTCGACGCCGAGAGCTCGCTCCGGGGGTGGTCGGCGCGCTTCCGGGACCGGTTCGTGCAGATGGAGGTGCTCGCGGCCGACCAGGGCCGTACGCTCGACCGCGCCGACGCCGGGGTGGCGCACGCGCTGTGGGACGAGGCCGGGGAGGTCGGGCAATGACATCGGTGACGTGCAGATGACCTTCCTGGCGGCCGAGGTGGTCGGGGTCGCACGATGAGCGGGTACGCCGAGACCGCCGACGCGTTCTGCACCATGGCCCACCGCATCGTGTGGTGCACGGTCGCGACCGTGGATCCCGACGGCCGGCCCCGGTCACGCATCCTCCACCCGTACTGGGAGTGGGACGGCGACCGGTTCGTGGGATGGATCGCGACCAGCCCCACCCCGCTCAAGCAGCAGGCCCTGGCGCGGTCACCCAACGTGTCGGTCAGCTACTGGTCCCCGAACCACGACACGTGCACTGCGGAGTGCGCAGCGAGCTGGCACCTCGACGACGAGACCTGCGAGCGGGTCTGGGAGACCTTCGCCACGTTGCCGCCGCCCGTCGGCTACGACCCCGCGATCATCCCGCCGTGGGCGGAGGGGCCCCGGGGTGCGGCATTCGCGGCGTTGCGGCTCGACCCGTACCGGCTGAGGGTCTTCCCCGGCACGATGCTCCTCGAAGGGCGCGGCGATCTCCTGCGGTGGAGTGCCCCAGCGCCATAGATCCCATTCGCGCGCCGCATGGGACTACCCTCGTCACACCGTCCACACGTACCACGGCTGAGTCGCGCGCCAGAGGGGGACCGTGAGCAGCATCGTCGACGTCAACGCCCGGGAGATCCTGGATTCCCGGGGCAACCCCACCGTCGAGGTGGAGGTCGAGCTGCTGAGCGGCGCCCGTGGCCGGGCCGCGGTGCCGAGCGGCGCCAGCACCGGGGCGCACGAAGCGGTGGAGCTGCGCGATGGAGGGGACCGGTTCGCCGGCTTGGGCGTCCGCGCCGCGGTGGGCAACGTCGAGGGTGAGATCGCCGACGCCCTCCTCGGCCTCGAGGCGCTCGACCAGCGAGACGTCGACCGTGTCCTGATCGAGCTCGACGGCACCGACGGCAAGTCCCGGTTGGGCGCCAACGCGGTGCTCGGCTCGTCGCTCGCGGTCGCCAAGGCCGGCGCCGACGAGGCGGACCTGCCCCTGTATCGCTACGTCGGCGGCGCCAACGCCCACGTGCTGCCGGTGCCCTGCCTCAACGTCCTGAACGGCGGCGTGCACGCCGACAGCAACGTCGACCTCCAGGAGTTCATGGTTGCGCCGGTCGGCGCGCCGAGCTTCCGCGAGGCTCTTCGGATGGGGGCCGAGACCTACCACACGCTGAAGAAGCTGCTCCACGACCGCGGTCTTTCGACCGCGGTCGGCGACGAGGGAGGCTTCGCGCCCGATCTCCCGTCGAACGAGGAGGCGGTGAAGCTCCTGATCGAGGCCATCGACGCGGCCGGCTACGCACCGGGGACCGACATCGCGATCGCCCTCGATCCCGCGTCGACCGAGTTCTTCCACGACGGCGCGTACGACCTCGCCGGTGAGGGCCGGAAGTTCGGCTCGGCCGAGTTCGCGGGGTATCTGGCCGACCTGTGTGACCGGTATCCGATCGTCTCCATCGAGGACGGCATGGCCGAGGACGACTGGGACGGCTGGGCCGCGCTCACCCAGGCCGTGGGGGACCGGGTCCAGCTCGTGGGCGACGATCTCTTCGTCACCAACCCCGAGCGGCTCCAGCACGGGATCGACCTCGGTGTCGCCAACTCGATCCTCGTCAAGGTGAACCAGATCGGCACCCTCACCGAGACGCTCGACACGATGGCCCTCGCGGCGCGCAACGGCTACACCGCGATGATGTCGCACCGGTCGGGCGAGACCGAGGACGTGACGATCGCCGACCTCGCCGTCGCGACGAACTGCGGTCAGATCAAGACCGGCGCTCCCGCGCGCAGCGACCGCGTCGCCAAGTACAACCAGCTGCTGCGGATCGAGGAGGGCCTCGGTGAGGCCGCGGCCTACCACGGCGGTCGGGCCTTCGCGCGGTGGGGCGGCGCCCGCTCGTGACGGTGACGACGCCGGCGCGGCGGTACACCCCCGACCAGGTTCGGCGGCGCCGGACCGTCGCCCTGCGCGCGAGCGTCGCGGTGTTCGTCGTCGTCGGGCTGTTGTTCGTCGTCGTGTTCCCGGTCCGGGCGTGGATGGACCAGCGGGCCTCGCTCGACCGCAGCCGGCACCAGCTCGAAGTGCTCCAGCGCGAGCAGGCGCGGCTGGCGAACGAGGCGAAGCGCCTCACCGACCCCCAGGAGATCGAACGCCTCGCCCGGGCCCGGTACGGCATGGTGCGTCACGGCGAGCAGGCGTACTCGGTGGTGCCGGCGCCTCCCACGTCGACGACGCTGCCCAGCGCGCCCTGATCCCGGCGGGCGGAGGACTCCCCGTCGGTACGCTGGCGAGATGACCGATCCGGCGGAGCTCGCGCAGGTGACCGAGCGCCTCGGGCGCGAGCCGCGGGCCCCGTTCCGGGTGGTCGTGCGCGACGGTGCCGGTGCGCCGGTCGTGATCCGCAACGAGCCCTTCCTCGACGACGGGACCCCGCTGCCGACCACGTACTGGCTGGTCGATCCGGACCTGTCCCGCCGGATCGCCCGGCTCGAGGCCGCCGGCGGGGTGCGCGCGGCCATGGTCGCGGTCGACCCGACGGAGCTGGCCGCGGCCCACGACCGCTACGCCGCGGCGCGTGACGCCTGCATCGACCCGGACCACGCCGGGCCGCGCCCGTTCGGTGGGGTCGGTGGTACCCGCGTCGGCGTGAAGTGCCTGCACGCGCACTACGCCGCGTACCTCGTCGACGGGAGCGACCCCGTGGGGGCATGGGTCGCGGCCCGACTCGACGATCCGGAGTCATCCGAGTCGTGAGAGCCGCCGCGATCGACATCGGCACGAACTCGACCCGACTGCTGGTGGGGGAGATCGGCGCGCCCGACGGAGAGCTGCGCACCCTGGACCGCCGCATGACCATCACCCGGCTCGGCCAGGGAGTCGACGCCACGCATCGTCTCGCACCGGAGGCGATCACGCGGACGGTCGACGCCCTCCGCAGCTACCGCGAGGCGATCGAGGCGATCGGCGGCGTCGAGCGGATCCGCGCGACGGCCACTTCGGCATCTCGCGACGCCACCAACCGCGACGACTTCTTCGGTCCCGCGTACGAAGCGCTCGGCGTCACCCCAGAGCTCCTGAGCGGAGCCGAGGAGGCGCGCCTCTCGTTCCTCGGCGCGACGACCGGGCTCGACGCGGTCGCGCCGGGTCCCTACCTCGTGGTGGACATCGGCGGGGGATCCACCGAGTTCGTGGTGGGAACCCGCGAGCCCGAGGGTCTCGTCTCGGTGGACATCGGCTGCGTCCGCATCACCGAGGCGTGGCTGCACGGCGATCCCCCGACCGCGGAGGAGCTGAGTCAGGCGATGCACGTGGTGCGTGAGCACCTCACCGACGTCGCCCGCGAGGTGCCCGGGGTCGCGACCGCGCGGACGCTCGTAGGTCTCGCGGGCACGGTGTCGAGCTTCGCGATGATCGAACAGGGCCTGCGCACCTACGACCGCGACCGGGTGCACCACTTCCGCATCACCCGGGCCGCGGCCGAGGACGTGTTCCGTACGCTCGCGACCGAGGCCGCGGCCGATCGGGCCCACAACCCGGGCCTCGAGCCCGGCCGGGTCGACGTCATCGTGGGCGGCGCGGTCATCCTCGTGAGCATCCTGCGGGCGTTCGGGTTCGACGAGGTCCTCACGAGCGAAGCGGACATTCTCGACGGATTGGTGCGAGATCTCGTCCTCCGGTGAACCGATCCGGGCCGAATCACGGATGGGCTCAACTCTCGGCGCCTTCGCGCCGTTGCTCTGGGTGTGGAACTCGCGGCGTTCGTCGAGATGCTCCGTCGGCTGGATGCCGATGACCTGGGCGCCGTCGCCCAGGCCATCGACCGGAGTCATCGCACCGCCGCCGACGAGGTGGCCGCGTGGGAGGACCTGATGCGCGTCGACGACGCCCTCCGCCGGGACGGACGCTCGCGTGTCGCCGCCCGAGCGGCCCACGAAGCGGTCCAGGCGATTCGCACCGCGGTGGCAGGGGCGGATCACGAGGTCTCCACGACGGTCGTCACCCGGGTCGCCCGCGAGGCCGCGCTCCTGGCGCGTGCGATGGTCGCGGGCTCCGACGACGCGATCGCGCACCTCGAGCGCGAGTTCTTCTGCGTCATGCGCGCCGCCTGACCGCGCCCAGCGACCTCCCGGCACCCACGGGGCGCCCGTCCTACGATGCTCCGATGCCGCTGCCCGACCGCCTGCTCATGGGCCCCGGCCCCTCGAATCCTGCGCCCGAGGTCGTCGCCGCGTTCGCCCAGCCCCTCCTCGGTCACCTCGACCCGGAGTTCCTCCGGATCCTGGACGAGACCTGCGACCGGCTGCGGGTCGCGTTCGGGACCACCAATCCGCTGACCCTTCCCGTCTCAGGGACCGGCTCGGCGGGCATGGAGGCGTGCTTCGTGAACCTGGTGGAGCCGGGGGACGTCGTGATCGTCGGTGTGAACGGGGTCTTCGGCGAGCGCATGTGCGAGGTGGCGCGGCGCGCGGGTGCCACGATCGTGCGCGTCGACGCGGCCTGGGGGACGCCCGTCGACCCCGCCCGCCTGCTCGACGCGCAGCGCGAGCACCCCGAGGCCCGCCTGCTGGCGGTCGTGCACGCCGAGACGTCGACCGGCGTCGAGAACGACGTCGCTGCGCTCCGTCCGATCCACGACACCGACACGCTCCTGCTCGTCGACGCGGTCACGTCGCTGGCGGGCATGCCGCTCGCGGTCGACGAATGGGGCATCGACGCGTGCTATTCGGGCACGCAGAAGTGCCTCGGGGTTCCGCCCGGCCTCGCACCGCTGACGTTCTCGCCCCGCGCGGTCGAGCGGTTGACCGCGCGCACGCACCCGGTGCAGTCGTGGTACCTGGATCTCGGGCTCATCGGCGATTACGTCGGCACCGCCCGGAAGTACCACCACACCGCGCCGACGGGGATGATCGTCGCCCTGCACGCCGGGCTCGGTGCGGTGCTCGACGAAGGGCTCCCGGCGGTGTGGGCGCGCCACCGGGAGGTCGGCACACGGCTGCAGGACGCGCTCACCCGGCGCGGGTTCTCGTTGATCGCGCCGGAGGGCGCGCGACTCCCGCAGCTGACGTCGGTCCGGCTCCCGGCGGGCCTCGACGAGGCGGCGCTGCGGTCGCGTCTGCTGGCTGAGCACTCGATCGAGGTCGGCGGCGGTCTCGGCGAGTTCGCCGGGGTCGCGTGGAGGATCGGGTTGATGGGCCACACCGCGCGTCACCGCTCGGTGGACGCGCTCCTCGGCGCGCTGGACGTGCTGCTCTAGCCGGCGGCGGCGTCCGAGGCCTCGGCGGCCCGTGCGAGGGCGGCGAGCGTCTGCTCCATGCCGGCCCGGTTGTGGTCGGTCCGGTCGGCGACCCCGGTGACGAGACGGCCGAGCGCGCGGATGATGATCCCGCGGTCGTCGGTCCAGGACTCCTCGACGCGGCATCCGCCGTCGGTCGGCTCGATGCAGTAGCGCCAGGTCGCGACGCCGAGCGGGCCCGAGGTCACCTTGAACGCGAAGCGTCGACCCGGATCACACTCGGTGACCTCGCAGGAGGTCGACCAGGATCGCCGGTTGATCCGGTTCTTGCCGGTGAACTTGGCGCCGACGCTCGGTCCCGAAGCCGTCTTCCAGGTCGCCCCCGTCGCCTCCGGCGACCATTCGCCCATCCGCGTGACGTCGCTCACGAGCGACCACACGGTCTCGGCCGGCGCGGCGACCTCTCGGTGCACAGTGAGCTCGGGCATCGCCCGGGCACCCTACTGGCGGGCGAGGCTCTACGCTGGAGGTGACAGGGCGCGGCGAGGGGCCGCAGTTCCGGGCAGGGACGCACATGAACGAGGCATCGGTGGTCACTGCGATCACCTGGAACGCGCAGGGCAGTCGGGGCATGAACGTTCCTGCCGTCGCGGCCGCGTTGGAGGAGTTCGCTCCTGATCTCGTCCTGTTCCAGGAGGTCCAGCGGGCGCAGCTCGGCGCGCTGCGGGCGGCGATGCATTGTGGCGACGCGCGCTGGCGCTTCAAGCACTGGCCCGTGCGTGTCCCCGCCGAGGGGCTCGGGATCCTGTCCCAGCTCTCGTTGCACGAGGTGAAGGTCCAGACGCTCGCGCGCTTCGTCGAGTTCTGGAACTGGCGGCGCCGGATCGCGGTGCACGCCGCGGTCGTCGTCGACGATCGACTGGTGCGCATCGTGGACGTGCATCTCGGTGCGGGGGTGTCGTCCGCCGAGCGCGCGCGCCAGGCGCGCGCCCTGCTCGGCGCCTCGCCGAACGCGGCGCTGATCGCCGGCGATCTCAACGCCGAGCCCGGCGACGCGGAGCTGGCGCCCTTCGCCGACCGCGGCTTCGTCGACGCCGAGCGCCGGTTGCACGGCGACCGCCCGTCGCCCGCCACGAACTGGGCGCCGGGCCCGCGGACCCACCCGCCCACCCAGCGCCTCGACTACCTGATGACGCGACCGTCGAGCGAGGTGCTCGAGGCCTGCGTGCCCGAGGACTGGCCTCGGTGGGCAGCCCTGAGCGACCACCTGCCGGTCATCGCGCGCGTCCGCTTCTGACCGACTGCAGCGATCAGGGAGTCGGGGCCGGGGGACCGGCGTCGGTCTCGGCGCCGGCCGGCTCGGGCCGGCGCAGGAACTGGTCGCGGTAGTAGCGCAGCTCCTCGATCGACTCCTTGATGTCGTCGAGCGCGCGGTGGGTCTCCTGCTTCGACGGCCGCCCCTTGTACACCGGCGGGTTCCACCGCCGGCACAGCTCCTTGAACGAGCTCACGTCGATGCTGCGGTAGTGCAGGTATTGGTCGACGGTCGGGAGGTAGCGGTCGAGAAAGCGCCGGTCGACGCCGATCGAGTTGCCGCACAGCGGCGCGGTCGCGGCCGGGACGCGGGTCGAGAGGTACTCGAGCACCTCGGCGCCTGCCTCCTCGAGCGTGCGGGTCGACGCCTCGATCTGGGGCAAGAGCCCGGACTTGGTGTGCATCGTCTGCACGAAGTCGTCCATGCGCTCCAGTTCCTCGGGGGAGGCGTGGATCACGAGGTCGATGCCGTCGTCGATCAGCTCGAGGTCGGAGTCGGTCACGAGGACTGCGATCTCGACGATCGTGTGACGGGCGGTGTCCAGGCCCGTCATCTCGAGGTCGATCCATACGAGCCGTTCGTCGCTCACGCCGCCACCCTACGCGCGGGCCGCCGGTATCCTGCGCCCGTGCCCGACTCCCACGCAGCAGTCTGGACCCCGACGCCCGACGCGGCGGCGGGGAGCAATGTCGGACGGTTCATGGCCGCGCACGGCATCGACGACTTCGAGACGCTGCGCCGTCGCTCGATCGAGGACCCCGAGTGGTTCTGGGACGCGTTCGTGCGGTTCCTGGAGCTCCCGTTCGCGACGAGCTATTCGGCCGTGCTCGACGAGTCGGCCGGGATCGAGTGGGCGACCTGGTTCACCGACGGACACCTCAACGTCGCGACCGTCTGCGTCGAGCGATGGGCCGACGATCCCTCCCGCGCCGACCATCCGGCGATCGTCTGGGAGGGCGAGGACGGTGTGCCCCGCACCGTGACCTACGCCGAGCTGCGGTCGCTCACCGACGCGATCGCGGGCGGGCTCGCGGCCCGTGGCGTCGGTCCGGGCGACGCGGTCGGCGTGTTCCTGCCGATGCTGCCCGAGACCGTCGCGACCGTGATGGCGGTGGCGAAGCTCGGAGCGATCTTCCTGCCGATCTTCTCGGGCTACGGGCCCGAGGCCGTCGCGGTCCGCCTGACCGAGGGCGAGGCGAAGGCGCTGGTCACCGCGGACGGCACGACGCGGCGGGGCAAGGTCATCCCGATGAAGGAGACGGCCGACGCCGCGCTCGCGTCGGCGCCGGCGGTCGACACGGTCGTGGTCGTGCGCCGGCTCGGACGCGCCGTGCCCATGACCGAAGGGCGCGACCTCACGCTCGCCGAGTGCACCGCGCTCGCGCCCGAGCCCCCGGTGCCGACGGTCGCGGTCGACGCCGAGCACCCGCTCTTCATCGCGTACACGAGCGGCACGACCGGCGTCCCCAAGGGGGTGGTGCACGTGCACGGCGGCTTCGTGGTGAAGATCGCCGAGGAGGTCGGGTTCCAGGCCGATTGCCGTTCCCTCCCGACCGGCGGCGACCGCGACGACGTCCTCTTCTGGCTCACCGACCTCGGCTGGATCATGGGACCGTGGCAGATCTTCGGGACTCTCGCCTGGGGTGCGACGATGTTCTGCTACGACGGCGCGCCTGATCATCCGGGCCCCGACCGGCTGTGGGAGATGGTCGAGCGTCACCACATCTCCATTCTCGGGATCTCCCCGACGTTGGCGCGCGCGCTCATGGCGTACGGCGACGAGCCCGTGCACGCGCACGACCTCTCCAGCCTTCGGGTGCTCGGTTCCACCGGCGAGCCGTGGAACGAGGGGCCGTGGTGGTGGTATTTCGACACCGTGGGCGGACGGCGGTGCCCGGTCATCAACGTCAGTGGCGGCACCGAGGTCGGATGCTTCCTGTCTCCGCACGTCGTCGAGCCGATCGCCCCGTGCTCGCTCGGAGGTCCGGCCCTCGGTTGTGCGGTCGACGTCGTCGACGACGAGTGCCGCCCGGTGCGCGGCGTCGTCGGGGAGCTGATCTGCCGCCGGCCGTGGCCTGCGATGACCCGAGGCATGTGGAAGGAGCCCGAGCGCTACCTCGAGACCTACTGGTCACGGTGGCCGGGCGTCTGGTGGCACGGGGACTGGGCCTCGATCGACACCTCCGGTCAGTGGTTCCTGCACGGCCGTTCGGACGACACGATCAAGCTCGCGGGCAAGCGGCTCGGGCCGGCCGAGGTCGAGACCGCGCTCGTCGCGCATCCGGCGGTCGTCGAGGCGGCCGCGATCGGGGTCCCCGACGAGAAGAAGGGCGAGTCCCTCGTGTGCTTCGTCGTTCTCGGGAGCGGTGCCGTCGCGGGCGACGGGCTGCGCGCCGAGCTGCGGGGTCGGGTGAGCGATGCCCTCGGCAAGTCGTTCGCGCCTTCGGCGGTCTGGTTCACCGACGCGCTGCCGAAGACGCGGAGCAACAAGGTGATGCGCCGGACGATCCGCGCGGTGGCGCTGGGGGAGTCGCCGGGGGACCTGTCCGGGTTGGAGGATCCAGCCGCGCTCGACGCGATCGCGCACGCCCGGTGAAGCGCCACGACGGACCGCGGCTCGTGGGCCGGCGCGTGCTCCTGCGTCCGCTCCGGAGCCACGACTACGACCAATGGCGCGCCGTGCGCACCGCGAACCGTGCGTGGCTCGAGCCGTGGGAGCCGCGCCCGGAGCCGGGGGCGGCCGACCCGGTGGTCAGCGCCGACGCGTTTCGCACGCGGTGCGCGGCGTGGGACCGGCAGCGCCAGTTCGACGCGGCCCACGGCTTCGGCATGTTCCTCGCGTCCGACGAGCGCTTCGTCGGCGAGGTGAGCCTCGGCGGGGTGCAGCGGGGCCCGTTCCAGAGTGCGTCGGTGGGCTACTGGGTCGACGAGCGGGTCGCGGGCAACGGCTACGTTCCCGAGGCGGTGGCGTTGATCCTCGGTCACGCGTTCGACGACCTGCACCTGCACCGGATCGAGGTCGCGATCGTGCCGCGCAATGCGCCGAGTCGGCGGGTCGCCGAGAAGCTCGGCCTGCGCGAGGAGGGTGTCGCCGAGCGGTTTCTCCAGATCGCGGGCGTCTACGAGGACCACGTCCGCTATGGGATCACGGTCGAGGAATGGCTGTCCCGGCGGTCGGAGCTCGAGGCGCTGAGCGGCCGGATC
The DNA here is from genome assembly GCA_963801105.1 of uncultured Acidimicrobiia bacterium. Taxonomy (GTDB): domain Bacteria; phylum Actinomycetota; class Acidimicrobiia; order IMCC26256; family JAENVU01; genus JAENVU01. The sequence goes on along the minus strand of CAWDDH010000003.1, from coordinate 444,048 downwards.
AGCGAGGTCCGAGGATCTGGAAGGTGGTCGTGAGTCGCCGGTAGGGGGCCGGGTCGTCGTTGGGCGCCTTCGCGACGATCGTGTAGAGCCGGTCCTTGAGCAGGATGAGCCGGACCCGCCAGTAGGTCCCGCCCTTGCGGTAGACGATGTTGGTGAGTGCGACGTCGTGCAGCGGGACCGGGCCCGCCTGGTCGACGAGCTCCGCGCCCTCGGCCGAGGCGAGCTGCCCGGCGAGCTGGTTGAGCGTCGACTCGTAGTTCTCGAGCAGCGCCGCGGACTCGGGCGTCTTGGTCACCGAGAAGGCGTAGCCGCCGCCGGGGTCGTCGCTCACCGTCACGATCGTCCCGAGGTCGTTGGCCTCGGTGGTCCGGTGCCACTTCGTCGGGTACATCGCGCGGAACTCGTCGGCCGGGCTCTCGAAGACGACGCCTCCGCCGTGATGGGCGTAGCGGTCGATCGTCCCACCGACCGGCGGGTCGATCCACCGTGTCCACACCCAGCCCCCGACCACGACCACGGCGATCGCGACGGCGACCCACGCGAAGACCGAAACGAACCGCCCGCCCGAGCCGGTGTCGACCGGGATCGCCTCGAGTGGCTCGTCGGGGCTGGCGTCGAGGGACTCGCCCGAGTCGTCGGTGATCACCGGGTGGGAGCGTAACCCGGGACCCTCGCGGACCGGGGTCCGGTCAGGGCGGCGGTCCGGCCGGCCGCAGCCCGGCACGGAGCGACCACACCTGGTGTTCGAGCTCGAAGCGCATCGCGGTGTCGTGGTCGGGGAGCGTCGGCGTGTGACGGAGGGTCGCCTTGGTCCGGATCGACAGCTCGCGCGGCACCTCGGCGGCTCGGGCCGCCAGCTCGAGGGCACGCGGGACCAGGGCGTCGTCGGCGACGCACTCCCATGCCAGGCCGACCGCCGCCGCCCGCGCCCCGTCCAGGCGCTCGCCGAAGAGGTTCATTGCCGCCGCGGTCTGCGGGCCGACGGTGCGGTCGGCGAGCCAGGTGTGTCCGCCGCCCGGATGGATCCCGATGCGGAGGAACCGCGCGTCGAAGCGCGCCTGCTCGCCGGCGATCCGCAGGTCGCACGCGAGCGCCAGGTTCATCCCCGCGCCCACGGCCGGACCGTTGACGGCGGCGACGGTCGGCAACGGCGAATCGAGCACCCGCAGGAACCCGGCGTAGATCGCGCGCACGTCTCCGGGCGGCTCGGTGCCGTCGGCCATCGCGCCGAGCGCCTTGACGTCGGCGCCGGAGCAGAACGCGGGAGGGGTTCCGGTGACCACGACCGCACCGACCTCGGGGTCGGCGTCGATCATGTCCATGGCCTCGACGATCGCGCGGCACGAGATCGGGCGTGAGCGCGTTGCGCCGCTCGGGCTCGTCGAGGGTCAGCAGCGCGACCCGCCCGTGCCGATCGACGTGAAGGGGCACGGTCAGGGCTGCTCGCGCAGGACCGCCGGAGAGTGGCGGAAGAACGTCTCGACGTCGCGCTCGTAGCGGTAGCGCGGTCGGTTGCTTCCGACGGTCTGCTCGAGCCGCAGGCTTCGGGCGAATGCGTCGACGGTGCCCGCGGTGGAGTACTGGTACCGGAACCCGGTCTGCTTGAACCGGCTGTTGTCCACGGCCCGGCCGTAGCGCAGCAGGCTCAGCACCTCGGGCGGCAGATCGACGATGCGGGCCACGCGCAGCGGCTCGGCCGCCCACTGCGTCCCGATGGGCGGCAGCGGGAACCGGCGCTTGCCGACGATCGCACAGACCTCGCTCCAGGGCAGCGACCCGTCCCCCGCGACGTTGAAGATGCCGGGCACGTCGTTGACGGTCGCGAAGACGAGCGCGCCGGTGACGTCTTCCTGGTGGGTGAACTGCAGACGCGGATCGAACCCGAGGATCTCGGGGACGAGGGGCAGTCGGAGCGCCTTGGAGAACGGGGTGTTCAGGTCGTCGCCGAGCACGTTGGTGAACCGGAGCTTGGTCACCGAGACGTGGGGGTTGTCAATGGCGAAGTCCCGCACGAACGACGCGGCTTCGATGAGCGAGCGCTCGACCCCCGTGCGCGGCGCGCGCGTGCGGTGCATCGTCTCGCGGAAGAAGTACGGGTCCTGGTAGTTGGCGCCGTACGTGAGCGTCGAGCTCTTGACGATCACCTTCCGCACCGGGCTGCCGGCGACGCCGGCGGCCGCGAGGAGGTTCATCGTTCCGATCACGTTGATCTCGTGCATGGCCCGGCCGGGGAGCTCGGTCGAGTCGACGATGAGGTGCGTGTGCAGGATCGTGTCGACCTGCGTGGCGCGCACGATCCGGTCCAGGATCGAGTAGTTCGAGTCGGCCTTGACGAACTCGGTGCGCTCGAGCGGGAGGCGCGGTTCGCGGGTGTCGAGGCCGACGATCATCTCGACCTCGGGCATGGATTCGAGGCGCTGCGCGAGGTGACTGCCCCAGAAGCTACCGAGGCCGGTGACGAGCACCCGCACGGCTCAGCCCCGCCAGACGCTGCGGCGCGTGCGCAGCATGTCGTAGAGCGCGTCCTGGATCGCGTCGCGGATGTGGTCGGATTCGTCCATCACCTGTGCTCGGGGGTAGCGCTCCTGATCGGCGGTCACGTCGAACTGGACCGGCGGGAGCACCCGGATCCGGAACTTCGCGGGCAGGTACACGCCGAGCCCGGCCGGCCCGAACGCGAGCATGTTCGCGGTCACCGGGAAGTAGGGCACGCCGATGAGCGCAGCGAGCCGGCGGCTCTTGAAGAGGATCGGCATGGCCTCCTCGTTGCCGACGACCGCGATCGGGATCACGGGCACGCCCGAGCGCATCGCGATCTCGACGAACCCGGCGCGTCCGAACCGGCGCAGCTTGTACCGGTCGCGGTAGGTCTTGCCGGTGCCCTTGGTCCCCTCGGGGAAGACGAGCACGAGCTGACGGTCGTCGTGCAGCAGGCGATACGCGTTGTCCGGTTGCGCGGCGACGCCGCCGAGGCGGGACCACATGGTGCCGACGCCGGGGATCGCGCGGAACAGGTTCTCGGCGAGCCCGTACACCGGACGGTGGAGCTCCTCCTCGATGCCGTGCATGATCACCGGCGCGTCGGCGGGGATCGCGCCCGCGTGGTTGGAGACGAGGAGCGCGCCGCCGTCGCGCGGGATGTGCTCGAGCCCCTCCCACTCGGCGCGGAACCAGTATTTGTACATCGGGTCGTAGAGGCGGCGGGCGAGCGCGCGCATGCGCTCGCTCCGGCCGTAGGCGTCGACGTCGCCGCGCCGGAGCTCGTGCTCGTGCTCGGTGAGGTCGAGTCGCTCGGGGCGCGGCGCGGGCACGAGTGACACGCGGCGTTCGCTCTGCTCGTCAGTGCCGGTCAGGTCGACGACGCCGGCGCCGGCGGACGTGTCCGTCGCGGTGTCGCCGGGGTCGCGGACCGGTCTGACGACCGGTGCGATGGGGGGAGTGTCGTCGCCCGCGGAAGCCACGCACAGAGGAAACCGCGTCGGTGGCCGGGTTGCAACTCGGGGGACGAATGGCGCGACGGCTGGTCGTCAGGTGCCGGTGGCCCCGGTCACGAGCCAGCGGTCGGTGCGGAACCGCCGGTACATGCCGTACCACCGCAGGCCGATCCAGAGCCCGAAGGCGGCCCACAGCCAGAGGAGCGTCGGACCCGTGGCCAGGAGGAGGACGAGGACGACCGAATACCCGCCCGAGGCGGCCACCATCGCCAGGGCCAGGTACCGCGCGTCACCCGCGCCGATGAGGATCCCGTCGAGCACGAAGACCGCCGCCGCGAGCGGCTGGAGGGCGGCCACGAACCAGAGCACTTGGGCGGCGAGGTCCCGCACGGCCGGATCGTCGGTGAAGGGCACGACCAGCCAGGGCCGCGTGGCGGCCACGACGAGCCCGATGGCCAGGCCACCGGCGATGCCGAGCTCCAGCATCCGGTGGGCGACCCGGCGGGCCCCCGGCGAGTCGCCCGCGCCGAGGTAGCGCCCGACGATGGCCTGCCCGGCGATGGCGATCGCGTCCAGCGCGAGGGCGAGGAAGCTCCAGATCTGGAAGGCGATCTGGTGGCTCGCGAGCGCCACGTCCGAGATGCGGGACGCGATGGCGGTGGTCGCGAGCAGGGCGGCGAGCAACGACCCGGTGCGCACGACGAGCCGGCTGCCGACGACGGCTGCATCCCGGATCCCGCCGCGCCGGGGCGCGAAGCGGGCGCCGGTGGGACGCGCGCGCTGCGCCGTGATGGCGACGAAGACCGCCGCGGCGAGGACCTGGGCGATCACGGTGCCCCACGCGGACCCGGCGATGCCCGCGTCGAGGCCGTAGACGAGGAGGATCTCGAGCCCGAGGTTGACCACGCTGGCGCCGATCGCGACGTAGAACGTCGTGCGGGTGTCCTGCAGGCCGCGGAGATAGCCCGCCCCGGCCAGGCTGACGAGCACGAAGGGCGCGCCGAGGAGCGAGAGGCGCAGGTACTCCTCCGCGTAGGGCCGGACGTGGTCGGACGCCCCCATGGCGGTGACGACGGGGGAGACCAGTGCGATCCCCACGACGCTCAGGAGGACTCCGAGGCCGGTCGCGAGCCAGAGCCCGTCGATCCCGTGCTCGGCCGCGGCCCGGTGGTCGGCGGCCCCGAGGTGGCGGGCGACCGTCCCGGTCGTGGTGTAGGCGAGGAAGTTGAAGATCCCGAAGACCGCGGTCAGGACGATGGCCGCGATCGCGATGCCGCCGAGCTGGCGGGTCCCGAGGTGGCCGACGATGGCGGTGTCGGCCAGCAGGTACAGCGGCTCGGCGACGAGCGCCCCGAAGGCGGGGAGGGCGAGGCGACCGATCTCGACGTCGTGCGGGCTCCGCCACCGACTCCCCGCCGCCATCACCTCACTCTGTCAGGCCGGGTGGGCGGGGGCGGCGGCGGGAGGATGGTCACACGTGCGTGCGATCCTCGACGGGTGGACGGAGTGGCGGCGACCAGCTTTGCGGCGATGGCCCGCTTCCTCGCGGCCGAGAGCCGGGCGGCCGGCCTGGCGGTCCCGGCGTTCCGCAGTCCACCGCGGGTCGCGGGGTCGGCCCGCACGATCCGGCGGACCCGGGACGGCGCCGTCGTCGCCATCCAGCTCCGGGGCCGCGCCGAGTCGGAGGTCGCCACCGACATGATCGAGGGCATTGTGGTCGCCAACGGGCTCGGACCCTCCGTGGCGGAGGCGACGCGTGCCCGGCTCCAGGCCGCCGTGGCACCCGCGGACATCGACCTGACGGTCGAGCCTCCCCGACGCCGTAACCTCGCCGCACGCGCCCGGGTGGCGGAACGGCAGACGCAGGCGGCTTAAACCCGCCGGTCCCCTCGGGGGCGTACAGGTTCGAATCCTGTTCCGGGCACCGGAAATACTGGGTTTCTGGCTCCGACGTAGAGGAGCCAGCGGCCTTCCGGGGGCCGATTTGCTTTGGGCTCGTTCCCCGCAACGTCGCTGCGCTCGTGAAGCCACCCTCGGTCACGCGGCCCGAGTTCACGACGTGGACCGCCGACGAAGTCCGCACCTTCCTCGCCGCCGTCGCCGATGATCGATTGGCGCCTCTGTATCGCTGTCTCATCGCGACGGGGATGCGGCGCGGCGAAGCACTGGGGCTGCGATGGTCGTCCGTCGATCTCGCTGGCGGTCGCCTCGTCATCGAACCTTCGCTGGTCGTCGTGGACGATGTCGTCGAGTGGGCGGCACCCGAGACGGCGAGGTCGCGCCGTTCGGTATCGCTCGATCCGGAGACGACCAGCGCGTTGCGCGCATCACACGCGTCAGCTCGAGGAGCGCGTCGCTGCAGGCGACGCGTGGGCCGATCAGGACTTGGTGTTCTGTGACGAGCTCGGTGGCCCACTCCACCCGAGCCGCTTCACGCGCCGATTCCAGTCTGCGGCGCGGCGCGCCCGTGTGCCGCAGATCCGCCTGCACGATCTGCGGCACACGTGGGCCACGCTTGCGCTCACCGCAGGAGTGCACCCGAAGGTGGTGAGCGAGCGGCTGGGTCACGCAACGACCTCGATCACGCTCGACGAAAGTCACGGCGCACCGGTGAGTTCGGCGGGGCCCGCGTTCGCCGGCGTGGTGAAGACGACGAACGACTTCTTCGACGCGTACCTGAAGGCCGATGCCGACGCGCTCGACCGCCTCGAAGTCGATGGCAACTCACGCACGACGCGGGTCGTGTTCGCGTCGAAGTCGGGCACGAAAGTGACGTTGCCGACCGTGCCGACCCAGCCGGCCCGCAAGCTCGAGGCCCCAGTCTCGCCCGACACGAACCTGACGGACGGGCAGACAGTCACGGTGTCGTGGAAAGGGTTCACCCCGGGCAAGACGATCAACATCGTGCAGTGCTCGAACCGCACCGCGGGCGACGCAAGCGCATGCGACCTGAAGACCGGCAAGATCCTGCAACCCGACCCCATCGGGAGCGGCTCGCTCCCGATGGAGATCGTGACCGGACCGGTCGGAACCGGCGTCTGCGACTCCACGAGCAGCGACTGCCAGATCGTGTTCAACGACGGAGGATCGCTCGATCCGACGGCAAGCGTCCGCGTCTCGATCTCGTTCGCGCCGTAGCCGCCGCGCGTCGTGCCTCGCGCTCCTCAGAGTCGAGGGAGGCGTATGACCGAGACGAGGCCGTACGCGGCCAGGAGTAGGGCCATGACGTTCACGCCTCCGCGCAGCGTTTTGTCCTTCATGCGTTGGGCGATCGCCACGAGGAACAGCACCATGGCGAACACCACCGTGTCGCGCACGTACTTCTCGCCGGTCTCGCGAGCTTTGGTTCCGTCGTCGAAGGCAGCACTGGCCGAAGCATTCAGCCGCGCTGCCTTCTCCGTGTCAGGGTTCTTGTATTGGGGCATCCCGGCCGGTCCCGGCGGCGCCGACGGGTTGACGAAGGGGTCCGTCTGGAGCCACGCGTCGAATGCCACCTTGAAGTCCGGGGTGAGTCGCTTCAGTAGCAGCGCCTCCAGTTCGGTGTCCCCGCCCGAATGCGCCTGCAGCCACGCGGTGAAGATCCCCGCGTCGGCCGCGAGGCGTTGGTCGCCGGTCGTCGTAGCCGTCTCCGCCTCGAATCGATCGCGACTGGAGTCGCCGTAGAGGACGGACTGTCGTCCGTCCCATCTGGCGGCTTGGAAGCCGCTCCACGCGGTGACGATGGCGACGATGGCGAGCAGGCCGACCTCGAGGATCTCGAGGACACGGTGCCAACCTTCGCTGTGGCCACCATGTTCCCCCTGCTCGGTCAGCGAGTGGGCAACCTCGACGTTCGCCCCCTCGGGCACGGCGGTCCTCCTGTTCGGGTCGCGGACATCCTGACCCAACGGGCGAGACCGTCGCACTGACGGCATCTCGCGGTTCGATGTTCCTTGCGCGGTCAGACGGCACTCACCGGCCGTTCACCATGACCTCTTACCGTCGCTCGCGATGTCCTCGACGTCGGAGCAGGACATGGAAGAACTTCGCGCACTGATTGTCGCGCAGGTGGTCGCGTTGCTTCCGCAGGCGCTCATTCGGGCGGCGTCCCGCTCGATGTGACTCGGCGTGTCGTAGGACCGCTCGACACCGACGAGGAACAGCCCCGCCGGATCGGTCGCGGTGCGAACGTGGCGGCTACTTGTGCGCCGTGTGGCGTGCGACCACGACCCCCGCGCCGATCAGGATGCCGAGCGGTGGGTCGATCGCGCCGAAGACGACGGCACTGCCGAGACCGCCCCAGAAGCCGAGATTGACCATTCTCTCGGAGAGCTCGACGTGGAGGACGGGCACGGTGTATCCGGCGCGTGGGCCGGCATCGGTGGAGACATCGGGGACGGTGACGGGTGTGGCCTCGTCGGTGCCGGTCTTCGGTGACATTTCAGGTCCTTCGTGTCGGAGCCGGTGCGTGCGCCACGACGTCGCCGTTGCCGTCGCAGGCACGCATGATGGTCGCTCAGGATGGGTGAGCCGACGTCACCCCGGATGGGGTGATATCGGCGGCTCGGCAGGGACGCGAGGTGCACCCCGGGAGCCGAAGTGGACATGCCGTCGGGCTCGCGGCCACCGCGCCGGTCGACGCGCTCCCGCCGAAGGTCTTCGGTCTCGATTGCCGGCGCCGTCGTCTCCGGCTGACGCGGGCCGCGACGCCGACGGTCACTGACGCGCCATGGCGATCCTGAGGCGCTCGTCGGGATCGATGAAGTGATCGTGGTCGTCGTCGCCGAGGTCGATCTGCACCCAGGTGATCCTGCCGGTGAACCGACTCGTGGCCGTCGTGTAGTCGGGGGTCACCGTCGTGCCGGATTCGTACCCGATGTCGGTCGTCTCGTCGGCGGAGAACACCATCGGCTGGGTGGCGCCGACGCGGCCCGCCCCGACCTGCGTCCCGTCGTAGTAGATGGTGACTTCGCCACCCTTGGCGAGTCCGCCGCCGTCGTAGGCGAACTCGACGCGGACCTGATGGGTTCCTTCCGGGATCCGAGTATCGGCCGTCACCGGGAACTCCTGGATGCCGAGCACGTTGTAGACGAACTTCGCCTTGCCGTCGGTGGCGTACACGGCCCAGCCGCCGAAGCGACCGCCCTGCGCGATGATCACGCCGTCGGCGCCTCCGTCGGGAATCTCGACCTCGGCGGTCACCGAGAACGACTTGTTCTTGATACTCACCACGCTGTTCTCCGACAGGCGACCCATGCCGGGGAAGAAGAGCTGTGAGTTTCCGCGGATGAGCGTGGGTCGCCCGGCCATCTCGGGTTCGAGCCGCTCCGATGTGCGGTCGTCCATCGGGAGCACGTTGTACTTCGTCGCCTCGATGATCCAGAGGCGCTGGAGCTTGGCGAGCATCTCCGGGTGCTCGGACGCGAGATCGTGGGCCTGGCTGTAGTCGGTGCTGCCGTCGTAGAGCTCCCAGACGTCGTCATCGAAGGGCGGGAGCTCCCCGCCGACCATGACCCACGGCGTGCGGTGCTTGGTGACCGCGCTCCATCCCTTGTGGTAGATGCCGCGGTTGCCGAACATCTCGAAGTACTGGAGGTCGTGCCGCTCCGGCGTCTCCGGTTCGCGGAACGTGTACACCATGCTGGTGCCCTCCATGGGCGACTGCTGCACGCCGTTGACCATCGTCGGCTCGGGGAGACCCGCGGCTTCGAGGACCGTCGGCGCGATGTCGATCACGTGCGTGAACTGGGTGCGCAGCCCGTTGCGCTCGTCGATCCCCGCCGGCCAGTGCACGATCGTCCCGTTGCGGGTGCCGCCCCAGTGGGACGCCACCTGCTTGGTCCACTGGAACGGGGTGTCCATCGACCAGGCCCAGCCGACCGCGTAGTGGTTGTAGGAGGTCGGCGACCCGAACTCGTCCACCTTGCCCAGCATGAACTCGGGGGTCTCGAGCGCGGCCATCCCGTTGAAGTTGGCCATCTCGTTGAAGGCGCCGTTGAGGGTCCCCTCGGCGGACGCGCCGTTGTCGCCGATGATGTAGAAGATCAGCGTGTTGTCGAGCACGCCGAGGTCGTCGATCGTGTCGATGACCCGCCCGACCTGGTGGTCGGTGTGCTCGAGGAACCCGGCATAGACCTCCATCTCGCGCTCGAGCACCGGCTTGAGCTCCTCCGGCATGTCGTCCCAGGCCGGGATCTCGTCGTGACGCACGGTGAGTTCCGCGTCCGGCGGGATGACGCCCATCGCCTGCTGACGGGCGAAGGTCTCCTCACGCAGGGCGTCCCAGCCGGCGGAGAATCGGCCGGCGTACTTGTCGGCCCACTCCTTGGGCACGTGGTGGGGGGCGTGCGTCGCGCCGGGCGCGAAGTACAAGAAGAAGGGCCGGTCGGGCATCAACGCCTTCTGCTGGCGCACCCAGTTCGTCGCTCGGTCGGCGAGGTCCTCGGTCAGGTGGTAGCCCTGTTCCGGGGTCTTCGGTGGTTCGACGGGTGTGGTCCCGTCGTAGAGGGCCGGGTCCCACTGGTTGTTCTCACCGCCGATGAAGCCGTAGAAGGTCTCGAACCCGCCGCCGCCCGAAGGCCACGCGTCGAACGGCCCCAGTGGAGAGGACTGCCACACCGGGACCTCGTGGCACTTGCCGAACTGCGCGGTCGAGTATCCGTTGAGCTTCAGCGTGGTGGCGAGCGGCGCCTTGGTGTTGGGCCGCAGCGAGTTGTTGCCGGGCGCCGAGGTCGCGGTCTCGGTGATACTGCCCATCCCGACCGAGTGGTGGTTCCGGCCGGTGAGCAGTGCCTGGCGCGTCGGCGCGCACAACGCGGTCGTGTGGAACCGGTTGTACTTCAATCCGCCCGCCGCGAGCTTCTCGGCGTTGGGTGTCGCGCACGGGCCTCCGAACGCGCTCGACGCGCCGAAGCCGACGTCGTCGAGCAGCACGATGAGGATGTTGGGCGCCCCCTCGGGCGGGAGCAACGGCTCGATCGGCGGATACGCGGTGTCCGGATCCTTCGCGTCGTAGGTGGTCAGGCCCGGGGCCGGGCGATCCGGAATCGGGAGCATGGCGCGGCCATGGCGGTCGGGTGGCGTGGTCATTCGGAATGCCCCTCTCTTGGACTGCACCGGTTACTAGTCCGGCTGGGTGTCACCGCGCCGCTTCGGCGGGCGCGAAGGACACCTCAGGTGCATGGTGTCGAACCAGGCCACGGCACCGCCGACCCCCTGAGTGAGCGTGAACGGGCCGTACTGGGCTACCTCCCGACCCGGACATCCGTCGCAAACTGGATGCAACCTCTCGGCTCGATGCGGCCTCGCCCCGTCGGTGGGTAGCGTGACGTCTCGACAGTCGGCCCGATCACCCGGGCCGACGCTGGGTAGAGGGGGTCACAACAGCTTCAGGCGAAGCACTCGCCTGACCGTCGTCGGCGCCGCGCGACCCGCGCCGCCGGACATCGACCTCCCCGGAGCGGGAGGGCAACTGCCCAAGGAGGGCGAACCATGCAAACACGACCCGGATGGGCGACTTTCGGCGGGATCATGATCCTCGTCGTCGGCATCCTCAACGTGTTCGACGGCCTGGTGGCGATCACCCAGACGCACTACATCGAGCGCAACATCGGCGGCGAGCTGCCGATCACGAACAACGTCAAGAACTGGGGCTGGGTGGGACTCCTGCTCGGCATCCTGTTGATACTCGTCGGGCTCGGGATCTTCTCCGGCGCGACGTGGGCTCGATTCGTCGGCATCGTGCTCGTGAGTCTCAACCTGATGTTCCAGTTCGCGTACCTCGGCCACTATCCGTTCTGGTCGGCCGTCATGATCGCCATCGACATCGTGATCATCTACTCGCTCGCGCGTGACTGGGATGCGGTCGGGTACGTCGACGCTTGAGGCCCGCCGATCGACGGCGCAGCCGAAGGCCGCGTCCAGCGGCGAGACAACGGGGACCCGTCGGCGCGCGCCGCGCCGGCGGGTCCCCCCGCCACGTGTCGGGTGGTGCCGACCTCGCGCGACAACGCGCGGGAGCCGCGCAGTACGGCTACTCCGGCATCCCGTCGTCGCCTGCGTCCGCCCGCGGCACGTCGATGCCGAGTCGTTCGGATTCGGATCGGACGAAAGAGTCGGCGGATGCCTGCAACGAGTGGCGAAGCGCCATCGCGGTCACGTTCTCAGCGAGGTGCGCGAGGTCCTCGAGCGTCCGCACCAACGGCGCGACCTGATCGCGCGGCATACCTCGCGTCGCGAACGGTGCCCAGAGATGGCGGCGGAAGAGCTCGGTGAACTGCTGGGCGATGCCGTCGGTGTGCGCTCGCAGGAGCTCGTACTGATCGAGGATCTCGTCGCCGGGGACGCCGCGAGCCGCGAGGTCGGCACCGACCCGGAGGAATGACGGGCTCTGCACGACGACCCGGGACCCGTCGTCCGAGAGCGTGACCAGACCCAGGTCGACGACCCGCTGCACCAGCGCGGGGGTGAACTCGACGCCGGGGAGCCGCGCCGCGAGGTCACCGAGGGTCATCGTCTCCGGCGCTTCGGCCCGCCAGATCGAGCTCGGGTCCAGACCGAGCACCGAGCGCAGGCTCTCACCGGACTCGACGCCGACGAGGAGCTCGCGGATCGCGGCGAGTGAGAACCCCCGCGCTTGGAGCAGCCCGATGGCGTCGAGCCGCTGGACGTGCCGTTCGTCGTAGTAGCCGATCCGCCCGCGCTTGCTCGGCGGTGGCAGCAACCCCTTGTGCTGGTACATGCGCACCGTCGATGCGGGAATGCCCGCCCGTCGGGCGAGCTGGTCGATCGTCAGACCCGGGTCCTGATCGTCGTCGATCTTGCTAGTATTCATTCAATGAGTATATAGTAACGAGATCACGCACGAGCGGACACCCGGTCGGAGCGTTCGCCGAGCACCGAGGAGCAGACCGATGAGGCTTTCCAGCGTCCGCAGCGTCGTCGAGCGACGACTGCTCATCAACTACCGGATGGCGCCGGACCACGCCGCCAGGGTCCTGCCCGCCCCGTTCGAGCCGCAACTGGTGAATGGCTACGCCGTGGCGGGAATCTGCATGATCCGGCTCGGGGGCATACGCCCGCGCGGAGTCCCCGCGCGGTTCGGCATCAGGAACGAGAACGCCGCGCATCGCTTCGCCGTCCAGTGGCGCGACGGGTCCGGGCTCCGGACCGGCGTCTATGTCCCCGAGCGGCACACGTCGTCCCGGGTGAATGCGGCCCTCGGCGGGAAGCTGTTCCCGGGCTTGCACGAATGGGCGCGCTTCGAGGTCAGCGAGACGGCGACCGGGGTCTCGATCGACTTCCGCGATCGGCACGCACGGTGTCACGTCAGCGCGGCCGCGGAGATCGGCGGTGAACTCGAAGGGAGCCGCCTCTTCGCGTCGGCCGCCGAAGCATCGGACTTCCTACGTCTGAGCCCGCAGGGCTTCTCGCCGGAGGTCGGGACCAGCCGCCTCGAAGGTGTCGAGCTCCGGTCCCTGGACTGGACCGTCCACCCGGCACGGATCCGCCACGTGCGGTCGTCGGTGTTCGACGACAAGGCTCGCTTCCCGGAAGGATCGATCGAGCTCGACTCGGCGCTGGTCATGCGCGAGATCCCGGTCGAGTGGCAGGTGATCCCGTCGGTCCGCGACGTGGAGACGGTTGATCGCCTGGCGACGACCGGAGCGCACCTCAGCCGTTGAGGACGCCGTTGAGCACTGCCGGGCGCGAGGTGCTCAGTCGACGCGTCGCCGCAAGGGGTGATCCGGCGGGACCTCGACCAGGCGCAGCTCGGCACCGTCGGGATCCTCGATCCAGCACTCGATGAGCCCCCACGGCATCCGCTGCGCACCCCGCCGGACCACCGTGCCCGCGTCGCGCAGCCGTTGCTCCTCCCGGGCTGCGTCCGGGACCTGCAGCCAGATGCGGACGCCGGTGGGTGGTGGCCCTGTGGCCGTCAGCTCGAGGAACCCGCCCCCGAGGAAGTACACGACGCCGGTGACCGTGCCCTCCGCCCCGTACTCGCGGTAGAGGTCGAGGCCCAGGGTCTCCTCGTAGAAGGCGCGGCTCCGCGCGAAGTCCGACCCGGCGATCATGATCCGGCTGCTCAGCACTCTCATGGGCAGAGTCTCGCGTCGTCCCGGCCGGCGTGAGGGCCGCGAACCCGGCCTCGAGGCCCGGCCCGCCTACGCTGACCCCCCGATGGACGTCACGACTGCCATGCTCGCCGACTTCGCCCAGGTACGCGAGGGACTGCTCTTCGTCGCATCGGGTGGCATCACCCGTTGCTACCGCGAGCAGCTCCCGGCCCCGCTCGGGGTCCACCTCGCCATCGTGCTCGAGCTGGATCGGCTGGAGGCCGAGCGCCCGCACGAGGTCCGGGTGGTCGTGGTCGACGAGGACGGCCGGGAGCTGGCCGAGATCTCCGGCGAGATCCAGCTCGGCGAGACCCAGCTGATGGTGAACGAGAACCTCAACCTGCCGATCACCTTCGACCTGCGCAACGTGCCGGTCGAGCGCTTCGGTGCCGTCGAGGTCCGCTGCTACGTGGGTGGGGAGCACCGCGCGACCCTGCCCCTCTGGGTCCTCCAGACCCCCACCTAGCTCCGTCGGCCGCGGAGTGGCGCGTCCCTGCAGCCGCGTCAGGTCAGCTCGGGCAGAGGCTGGGGTGGCGGCGGGCCCACGTAGGTGGCGCTCGGGCGGATCAGGCGGTTGTCGGCGGCCTGCTCGAGGATGTGCGAGCACCACCCGATCACGCGACTCGACGCGAACGTGGGTGTGAACATCTCGCGCGGGAGACCACAGGTGTCCATGACGATTCCGGCGTAGAACTCCACGTTCGTGTAGAGCCGGCGGCCCGGCTTCAGGTCGGCGAGCACCTCGATCGCCTTCGCCTCGATCTGCTCCGCGAGCTCGACCTTCGGACCCCCGAGGCGCTCGGCGACGCCGCGCAGCATCAGCGAACGCGGATCGTCGGTCTTGTACACCCGGTGCCCGAACCCCATGAGTCGGTCGCCCCGCGACACCGCGGCCCGGAGCCACGGCTCCGCGTTCTCGAGGGTGCCGATCGCGTCGAGCATGTCCAGCGCCCGGCTGGGTGCGCCACCGTGGAGCGGGCCCGAGAGCGCGCCGATCGCGCCCACCACGGCCGCTGCGAGATCCGCGCCGGTCGAGGTGATCACGCGGGCCGTGAACGTCGATGCGTTGAAGCCGTGGTCGATCGTCGAGATCAGGTACTGCTCGACGGCGCGCGCGTGCTCGGCGGGCGGGACCTCGCCGTGGAGCATGTACAGGTAGTTCGCCGCGTACGCGAGCTCCGGGTCCGGGGTGATCGGCTCGAGGCCGTGCTGGAGCCGGTGGATCGCCGTCAACAGCGTCGGGACCACCGCGCAGACCTGCAAGGCGTTTGCTCGCAGCTCGGCCGCGTCGACGTCGAGCGACGGGCGGAAGCCGAGGTGCGCGCCCACCAACGAGATGGTCGTCCGCAGCATGTCGAGTGGGGGTGCCGACGCGCCGACGCGGGCGATGTCGGGGAGCACGGCGGCGACCGTCTCGGGAATCACGCGGAGCGGCGCGACGCGAGCGGAGAACTGGTCGCGCTGGGCCAACGTCGGGAGCTGGCCTTGGAACATGAGGTGCCACACGTCCTCGAGCGTCCGCTGCTCCGCGAGGTCGACGGCGTTGTACTGGCGGTAGTGGTAGAAGCCCTCGAGTCCCCGGACGTCGCCGATGTCGGTCTCGGCGACGACGACGCCCTCGAGCCCGCGCGGGATCTCGTGGGCGAGGCTCTCGGCCGGCTGGATCTGCGCGATGCGCATGAGGTCCCGCATCGACACGATGCCGACGAGCTCGTCCCCGTCGACGACGGGGATGTGCCGGTAGCCGTGCTCGGAGAGGCTCGCGAAGGCGGTGGTCACGTCCACGTTCGGAGCGACCGAGTCGGGCGCGGCGGTCATCCACTCCGAGACCAGAGCGGTCCCGGCGTCGCCGCCCGAGGCGGTGAACCGGACGAGGTCCCGCTCGGTGAGGATCCCGAGCGGTCGGGTGCCTTCCACGGCCACGACCGAGCCCACACGGTGCTCGCCCATGGCGGCGGCGGCCTCGGCCATCTTGTCGGCGGAGCCGACGGTGACGACCGGACGACTCATGATGTCGGCGACGGTGCGCGACTTGCCGGGCTCGTCGACGGCCATGGGCTCCTCCGGAGGTCGGGTGGGGAATGTGGCCGGGTCGGATTCTACGACGAGGTCGCGCGCCCTCCGTGCCGATGATGATGGGTGGGCCAGAACATCCACGTCACGATGACGCCGACGGCTGCACACCAGAACCACGGGAGGATCGCCCAGAACGTCTCGCCCGGCATGGGGACGCGGAGGATCACCCGTCCCATGATGTCCTTCGTGGTGGGGTGCCACTGGTCCTCGGTGGTGCGGTTGTCGCCGCGGAAGGTGTAGTGGCCGTTCTCCACTTTGCGGATCCGGTGGATGACGCCCTGTCCCGCGCCCGCCTGTCCCTGCGGGACGTGGTACGCCGCGATCTCGCCGACGTGGTACCTCGCCGCGCGCCGCACCAGCACGACGTCGCCGCTGCGGAAGGTCGGGTCCATGGAGTGTCCGTGCACCACGACGAAGGTCGCGGCGCCGCCGAGGCGCGCGGGCCAGGTGAACCACAGCGCGACCGCGACCAGTCCGAACACGAGCACGTCGACGGCGAGGTGGCGCGGACGCCGGTAGCGGGACCTCGGACGCCGTCGGGCCCGGCGCTCCGCGCGCGTGAGTCCCGCGTCCGGGTCCTCGGTCCGCTCCGCGAGCCGCGAGCCCGGCGACGGTTCGAACTCGCGCGGAAGGACCGGCTCGTCGGTGATGGTCGTCGCCGTCGGATCTGCTGCGCGCGCGGGACGCCGTGGGATGTTGCGGGGGCGGCGTTCCAGCGTCTGGGTCGGCATGGTGGATCAGGTGTCGAGGTGGAAGTCGTCGAAGTCTGTGGCCGGATCGCTGTTGGCCATGAGTCCGAACCGGTCGTGGCCGGTGCTCCTGAAGCGCGCGATCTCGGAGCCGGTGAGCGCGTACGTCAGCACCACGGCGCTGTTCCAGCTCACCTTGATCGTGTCCGTACTGGCATCGAGTCGCATGAGCGCATACGCGGGCAGGCCCACCCCGGTGATCTCGGCGAGTTGCGTCGCGGTGCCGCCGACGTACTCATAGAGCCGGATCCGACCTCCCGACGACTTCGTGAGCTCGGCCCAGACGTACGAGTTGCCGTCGCTCATCGCGACCAGCCCGGAGCTCGGGTTCCCGCCCGGATGCAGCTGCGCCTCCACGGACGCGTACGTGGTGCCGGCATGCGTGGTGAGGTTCGAGCGCGCTCGGTTGGAGGATCGCGCCTGGTTCGAGAAGGACCGCCACGTGCCGTTCTGCGCGATCCAGGTGCCGCCGCCGTTCAGGGTCCCGCCCGCGAGGTTCGTGTTGTTCGCGCCCGTGAAGTCGGTCCAGGTGAGCACGGTCGGCGCTCCCGTACCGCCCGGGACCGTCCACGCCCCGAGGCTCGCCGCTGCGATGCCGTTCAGGCTCGCGGCCGAGACGCCGACGACGGACGCGGCAAAGACCGCCAGGAGCGTGGCGGCGAGGTTCCGGAGGGTGCGGCGGGTGCGCATGGGAGCGGGCGTTGGACGCGGGTGCGGCGCCGGAGGATCTCCGGCGCCGCACCCGAATCGGTCAGCTGATGACGGCAGCCGCACCCACGACGAGCTTCGCGTTGGCCGGCGAGCTCAGCGTGATGTTGGCCGACGTCCCGGCGATGACCGCCGAGCCGGATCCGAGCGAGGCGTTGCCCGCGTCGGAGAGCGTCACGGCGACGGTCTTGCCGGCGCACGTGGCGTCGATGCCCGAGACGGTGACCGTGCTCACCTTGTAGACGCCGGCGGTGGCGTCGTAGGTGGGCGCGCCGTAGGCGATGGCCACGCCGTTGTTGTCGCAGCTGGACACGGCGCCGTTGTCGGCACCGAGACTGCCCGAGGTGAGACCGCCGAGGCTGGCCGCGGACGCCGCCGCCAGACCGAAGGCGGCGATACCGAGCAGGAGCACTGCGCCCCGACGACGACGCTCACGGGGTGGGTTCTGGACCGGGTTCATGGTGTGGGGGATTCCTCTCGTTGGCCCGAGTCCGTTGCCCGGGAACGAGCGGGTCT
This sequence comes from uncultured Acidimicrobiia bacterium, assembly GCA_963801105.1. GTDB lineage: Bacteria > Actinomycetota > Acidimicrobiia > IMCC26256 > JAENVU01 > JAENVU01. The sequence goes on along the minus strand of CAWDDH010000003.1, from coordinate 426,468 downwards.
TCGGTTGCGCGCGCTCCGTGGTTGAGTCTTGGAGAAACAAAACGTCCGGGTCCGTCGCATTTGACCGGGAGGAATGATCCGGTCGGCCTACGGGTCGGTCAGTCGATCGCGACGGCGATGCCGGCGATCTGGGAGACCGGGAGCGGAGTCGGAAGGGTCAGGTTGACCCGATGGCCGCCCACCGTCGCCGCGAGCGAGGCGAGCGAGGCGTTGCTCGGGTCGTGCACGGTGACCGAGAGGGTACGACCCCGACACGCACGGGCGATCTTTCGCACGCTGAAGGTCTTCATCGTGAACGCGTTGACGGTCGGGTCGAAGGTGATCCGCCCGGAGAAGATGCTGACGCCGTTGCGGTCGCAACTCGCCACCGCACCGCGGTCGGCACCCACGCCGCTCGCGCTGAGCCCGCCCAGGCTGCTGGCCGAGGCGCCGGCGACACCGACGAGGCCGATCGCCAATGCCGCCGCGGCGACGCGCCGTCGACCCTTCCCGCGCGTGGCGGCCCGGGCGCGCGCGTTCGCTGGTCTGGGTGGTCACCGTGGTCACTCCCTCCGAATGGTGGTCCGTCGACCGGCGGTGACCGTCGCTTGACCCGTTTCCGCGAGGACTCGGCTATCCCTGCGAGCCGTCCGGACCGGTCGGTGCGCCGTGGCGGCCCTCGCCCGAGACGAAACGGTCCACGGCGAGCTGGGGCGATCGGAGCACCTCGCGCCCTTCACGCAGTTCGTGGGCGAGCGCGGCGTCCAACGGGAGGGACCACTGGTCGTAGGACGAACGGCGGTCGGCCCGGAGGCAGTCCGGGGGGAACTGCGCGATCTCGGTGGCGAGCGCGAGGGCGACCTCGCGTGCCCGGCCCGGCTCGGCGAGCCGGTTCGCGAGCCCGATGGCGAGTGCCTCGTCGGCGCCGACCTCGCGACCGGTCAGGATCAGATCGAGCGCGCGGGAGTGACCGATGAGCCGGGGGAGGCGGATCGTCCCGCCGTCGATGAGCGGCACGCCCCAGCGCCGGCAGAAGACGCCGAATGCGGCGTCGGTGGCCATGACCCGCAGATCGCACCAGAGCGCGAGCTCGAGCCCGCCGGCGACCGCGTACCCTTCGACCGCGGCGATGACCGGCTTGTCCAGCAGCATGCGGGTCGGCCCCATCGGCCCGTCGCCGTCCGCGCTCACCGAGTTGGCGCGGTCGCTGCCGAACGCCTTGAGATCCGCTCCGGCGCAGAACGTGTCGCCGGCACCGGTGAGCACCGCCACCGTGAGCGTGTCGTCGGAGTCGAACGTGCGGAACGCGTCGGCGAGCGCGACGGCCGTCGGTCGATCGACCGCGTTGCGCGCCTCCGGTCGGTCGATCGTCACGATCGCGACCGGACCCTCGCGTTCGGAGGTGACGGTCACGACGCCGACCTCGTCCCGACGAGGTGACCGGTCTCGTTGACCGACGCGACCGAGCGGACCCCCGAACGCGACCCGCGGACGCGACTGATCGACGTGTAGGCCGGGTCGAACCACAGGTTCCGGTCGATGCCGAGGAGCGCGGCGAGGTAGATGTTGATCACGCCTCCGTGGCACACCGCCGCGACGCGCTCGCCCGGGTGCGACGCGATGATCTCGTCGAGGCACGGCACGATCCGGGCGCGGAACTGGTCCGGCGGCTCGCCGCCGAAGTCCTCCCACCGTCCTTCGATCATCGCCTGCCAACGCTCGTGGCCCTCGGCGCGCATCTCCTCGACCGGGATGTAGGAGTCCGCGTTCGAGTCGTACTCGCGCAGCCCGTCGACGATCGTGATGTCGATCGACAACTCGTCGGCCAGCGGCCGGGCGGTGTCGACTGCGCGTCGCAAGGGCGACGAGACGATGTGGTCCACGCCTTCGGCCGCGAGCCATGCCGCCAGCCGGCGCGATTGCTGGTGTCCCCGGTCGGTGAGCTCGGGATCCGCGGGACCACCCCCGGTCTCGTCGGCCGTGACCCTGACGGGTTCGGCGTGGCGAATGACGAGGAGCTCCATCAGCGCTCGACGAGCACGAGGCCGAGGTGGTCGCCCAGCTCGACGAGCGCGGCGGTCGGGTCCTCGACCTTGATCGTGGTCATACCCATCGCACGCGCCGGCTTGAGGTTGACGCCGAGGTCGTCGAGGAACACGCACTCCTCGGGCCGGACCTCGAGCCGTGTGCACACCAGTTCGTAGATGCGCGGGTCCGGCTTGCGGATGCCCTCCACCGCCGACTCGACCACGGTGTCGAAGCCGAGCGCGGCGGGATCACGGTCGTCCGTGCGCTCGGCGTGCACCCAGTTGTTGGTGAGCGCGCCGACGCGCAACGCCGCTTCCCGCAGCGTGCGGATCGCGCTGGTCATCACCGCGCGCGGCGCGAAGCCGGAGCCGATGCGGCTCATCAGGTCGGCCGCGTCCACGGTTCCGCCGGCCGTCGCACACTCGGCCTCGAACGCCGCGCAGAAGCTCGGGAAGTCGAGGTCGGACCGTTCGAACCCGGCCCACGCGCCCGCATCCGCGCTCGCCGCGACGACGGTGCGGATGAACCGGTGGGGGAGTCCGGCCTCACGTTCGTACTCGTCGAACACGTCGAACGGCGACGGGAACACGACCCCGCCCAGGTCGAAGATCACCGCCCGCAGCTCCATCGCGGGCACGGTAGCGGGTGTCACGGCGCGGGCACCCGTTCGGATGCGACGGTGGCCGGATGGACGACGCGGAGACGATCCGGACGGGTCCCAGCACGCGCGGGGACACTGACGTGCGCTCGGTCAGAGGGCGAGCTCGGCCATGATCTGGAGGGCTTCGGGCTGCTGCGCGCCGAGGATCATCGTGGTGATGCCCGACTCGCGCCACGCGTCGAACCGGTCGGCGATCCGCTCCTTCGGTCCGATGAGCGCGATCTCGTCGACCAGCTCGTCGGGAACGGCGGCGGTGGCCTCCTGCTTCTTCCCGTCGAGGTAGAGGTTCTGGATCTTCTTGGCGGCGGCCTCGAACCCGTACCGGCACGCGAGGTCGTTGTAGAAGTTCTTGCCCCGTGCGCCCATGCCGCCGACGTAGAGCGCGACCATCGGCTTCACGAAGCCGCGGAGCGTGTCGAGGTCGTCGCCGACGAGAACACTGACGGTCGGAGCGACGTCGAACGCGTCGAGGCTCTTGCCGCCACCCGCCTTCGCGAAGCCGGCGTCGATCGAGGGCCCGTAGGTCTCGCGGAAGCGATAGGGCGAGAAGAAGATCGGGAGCCACCCGTCGGCGATCTCGGCGGAGAGCTCGACGTTCCTCGGGCCGATCGCGGCCAGGTAGATCGGGATGTCGGCGCGGTTCGGGTGCACGATGATCTTGAGCGCCTTGCCGAGACCCGTCGCGTCGTCGCCCGTGTAGGGGATGTCGTAGTGCGGACCGTGGTGCTCGAGCGGTGCCTCGCGCCGCAGGATCGTGCGGACGATGTCGACGTACTCACGCGTCTTGCCGAGCGGCTTGCCGTAGGGCTGTCCGTGCCATCCCTCGACGACCTGCGGACCGGAGAGACCGAGGCCGAGGAGGAAGCGGTTGCCGCTCATGAGGTCGAGCGTGGCCGCCGTCATCGCGGTCATCGCCGGCGTGCGGGCCGGCATCTGCATGATCGCCGAGCCGAAGTTGATGCGGTCGGTCTGGCCCATCATCCACGCGATCGGGGTGATCGAGTCGGTGCCGTAGGCCTCGGCGGTCCAGATGGAGTGGAAGCCGAGACGCTCGGCCTCCTGCGCGGTGCTCACCGCTCGCGCGAGGCCGGCGCCCCAGTCCTGGTAGCCGAAGTTGACGCCGAGTCGCATGCGAGGCCTTTCCGTCCGAGGTGTCGCAGGACCCTACGATGCTCGGGACCGCATCGTCACGCTGCGAAAGGGTGCGCATGGCGCTGATCTCGAACGTGGTCCGCGGTAGCTCCGCGACCCGCCTCCTCGTGCTCCTGCACGGCTACGGCGCCGACGAGCGCGACCTCGGACCGCTGCTCACCTATCTCGATCCCGACGGCCGGTTCGCCGCCGTGATGCCCCGCGGCCCCGAATCGGCGCCCGGCGCCCCCGGGTTCGCCTGGTTCCCGATCACGGAGTCGGGCGTGGATCCCGAGGCGTTCACCGCGGCCGTCGATCTCGTGGACGCGTACATCGACGAGCAGTGCGCCGAGCTCGGCCTCGCCCGCTCGGAGGCCGTGATCGGCGGCTTCTCCCAGGGCGCGGGCATCGCGCTGAGCGTCTCGCTGCGGTCCGGGGCCACGATGCCGAGCGGCGTCCTCGCCATGAGCCCGTTCGCCCCGAACCTCGACGCGCTCGGGGTGGACTGGGAGGCGGCGCGGGAGGTCCCGGTGCTCGTGCAGCACGGCACCGACGACCCGATGATCCCGGTCCGGGTCGGCCGCGAGCTCGCGGCGGCGCTCACCGAGCACCAGGTGCCGGTCGTCTACCGCGAGTACCCGATGGGTCATCAGGTCGCGCTCGAGAGTGTCGAGGACGCGCGCGACTGGCTCGACGCGGTCGTCGCGGGGGAGCGCCCGTCCGCGGCCCTTCCCGAACCTCCGGCCGAGGGCCCGGTCCGCAGCGTCACGACCGCGAGCTTCCCCTCCGAGGTCCTCCAGGACGACCTGCCGGTGATCGTCGACTTCTGGGCGCCGTGGTGCGGGCCGTGCAAGCAGGTCGGTCCCATCGTCGAGCAGATCGCCCGCATGCGCGAGGGCTCCTACAAGGTCGTCAAGGTCAACATCGACGAGGAGCCCGCGCTCGCGCAGCAGTACGAGGTGCAGTCCATCCCGCTGATCGCGTTGTTCCGCAACGGGCGGATGGAGCGGAGCTCACTGGGCGCCAAGCCCCGGCCTCAGCTCGAGGCCGAGCTCGGGATGCTGGTCATCCCGTAGCGCCCGGCCGGCGCCGGCGGGTCCGGGGTCAGTCGAAGGGGCGGGGCTCGGCGTGGCGGGCTCCGAACCAGAGCGTCGCGCCGCCGAGGAGCAGTGCCCCGAGGCCGGCCAGGGCGACGCCGAGCGTTCCGTCACCGGTGCGCGGCAGGGTCGGACCGCCCGGCGCGGCGCTTCCCGAGGAACCGGTCGCGCTCACGACGCGGCTCAGCTGGGTGCCCTGGACCTGGACCGGATTGATCGCGGTCGCCGGCGGGACGAGCTCGGTCGGGATCTCGAGCGTCGTGGGAGGCGGTCCCTCGACGATGGTGAACGAGATCGGGTCGAAGTCGAAGGACCGGACGCCGTCGAGCTCGGGGGTGTCGACCACGCAGTGCGCGATGAGGTCGTACGTGCCGGGTGCGACCGCCGTCGTCTCGGGCACGGTGAACGTGCCGGACCACGCGCCGCCGGCGCTCACGGATACCGAGCCCAGCGCTGCGGGTGTGGAGCCGCCCTCGAAGGTCAGCTCGACGCGCGTGCCGTCATAGGCGGTCGGGGCGTCGGTCGGCGGTCCCGTCGGATCGGTGGTGGGATCGGTCGTCGGGTCCGTGGTCGGATCGGGCGCGGGTTGGAGCCACTGGCACAGCGTGGAGGGCGACGAAGCCACGCGCACCGTCCCACCGGGGAGCGAGGAGGTCGGGCTCGCGGACCATCCCGGGTCGGCGGCCGCCGCCGGTGTCGCGAACGCGACCAGGGCGGCGAGGCTGCCCGTCAGGGCCGCACCGATCACGATCCGTCGTGGGATGCCCGTCGTCGCTCCCAGCCATTGCCGCACTCGCCGCCGCACCCGCGGACCTCCCGTGTCGGGCTCCCTCTCGCCCGAATCGCGACGGTACCGCCGGGTGGGTCCGGTTTTCGGGATGGTGGGCGCGGAGGGTGGTCAGGAGACGCTCACCCGTCCGGGGGGTCCGGCATCGAGCGTGCCCACGATCGATGCGGCCGGCGTCCCGGCCGCGACCAGCCCGGCGACGAGTGCGTCGGTGGCGTCGGGGGCGACGGCGAACAGCAGCCCGCCGGACGTCTGGGCGTCGGCGAGGAGCAGTTGGTCCGGTCCGGGGAGTTCGCCCCAATCGACGAACTCGGAGACGAAGGCGTGGTTGCGCCGGGTGCCGCCCGCGACGAACCCCGCGGCGACGAGCGGTTCCACACCCTCGATCCGGGGGACCGCCGTCGCGTCCACGCGCGCCGCCAACCCCGAGGCACGAGCCAACTCGCCGAGATGGCCGAGCAGACCGAACCCGGTGACGTCGGTCGCGGCATGCACCGCGTCACCGAGGGCGCGCCCGGCGTCGCGGGCGCCGGCGTTGAGCGTGGTCATCAGGGTGATCGCGGTATCGATCAGCTCGGGGGTCGCGCCGTCACGCTTCACCGCGGTGCTGATCACCCCGAGTCCGATCGGCTTGGTCAGCACGAGGCGGTCGCCGGCGCGGGCGCCGGAGTTCGTCCAGATCCGGTCGGGCTCGACGGTGCCGACCACGGCGAGGCCGTACTTCGGCTCCGGGTCGTCGATCGAGTGCCCGCCCGCGATGATCGCCCCCGCGCCGCGCACGCTCTCGGCGCCGCCGTCGATCACGCGGGCGAGCAGGTCGAATGGCAGGCCCTCCCGGGGCCAGGCCACGAGGTTGAGCGCCACGAGCGGTGTGCCGCCCATCGCGTAGACGTCGGAGAGCGCGTTCGTGGCCGAGATGCGGCCCCAGTCGAACGGGTCGTCGACGATGGGGGTGAAGAAATCGGTCGTCAGCACGATCGCGAGGTCGTCGCGGACGCGGTAGACGGCGGCGTCGTCGGCGGTGTCGAAGCCGACGAGGAGGTCTGGATCCGACGGGCCGTCGAACGCGCGGACGAGGCCGAGGACCGTGCGCAGGTCGTCGGGGGAGAGCTTGCAGGCGCAGCCCGCGCCGTGCGAGAAGCGCGTCAGCGCGAGCTCGTCGCCCCCAGGGGTCGGCGAGGTGCTCAGGCGCGGACGCGGCCGTAGCCGCTGGCCGACCCGTACCGCACCCCGGCGAGCTTCACGCCGCTCGACGGGTTCGATGCGGACACGACCATGCCACCGCCGATGTAGATCTCGACGTGGTTGGAGCCGCCGGGCCCGTAGAACACGAGGTCGCCGGGTTGGAGGTCGCCGGCTCCGATGCGGATCGTCTGCTGGTACTGCGCACCGGAGTAGTGGGCGAGGCCGACGCCACCCTGCGCCCAGGCGGCGGCGGTGAGGCCCGAGCAGTCGAACGTGTCCGGGCCCGATGTCGCGTACCGGTAGCCCTTGCCCACCTGCGCCTTGGCGAAGGCCACCGCGGCGGCCGCACCCGCGTTCGGGGCGGGGGCGTCGGGGAAGTTCGCCGGGATCGGGCTGTGGCCGCCACCGCTGTTGCCCGTGTTGGTGGTGGCGCGCTGGGCCGCGGCCGCGGCGGTGCGCCGGAGGGCGGCGGCCCGGGCCTCGTTGTCGCGGCGGACGTAGTCGGCGATCTGGCCGTTGACCTGGCCGAGCAGGGTGCGGCTCTGACGGTTGGTGGCGTCGAGCTTGGTCCGCGCGGAATCGGCGGCGTCGGCCTCGGCCTTGGCGGTCGCGCGCTTGGTCTCGAGATCGGCCTTGCGCGCGGCCAGCTCCTCCTCGGCCTTCTGGAGGCGGGCGATGAGCTGGTCGTCGCGGTCGGCGGCAGCCGAGGCGTACTTGGAACGAGCGGCCATCTCCCCGAGCGAGGAGACGTTCATCTGCTGGAGGGGCGTGGCCGAGCCGGCGTGGCGGTAGATCTGCGCCGCCCGCTGGCCGAGCAGCCGGCGGATCTTCTGGCGCTGCGCGATGGCGGCGTCGGTCCGGCGCTGGGCCTCGGCGATGGCGGCCTCGGTCTGGGCCAGCCGGTAGCGGGCCCCGTTGAGCTGCTCCGAGAGCGTCACGAGCTTCGTGTCGTTGGCGGCGATCTGCCGCTGGAGCTCGGCGGCCTGGCGACGCTTGTCATCGACCGGGCTGGCGCCCACGACGGCCGGGAACACGGTCGCCGCGACCATGGTGGTGGCGACCGCCACGACCATGACTCGGGTCCGGAGGTTCATTGGGGGGACTCCCATTGGCTGGTGGATAGTGCCGCTGTCGGTCCTTGCCTGAACGCGGTCCTGCTGAACGCGGTCTGAGCAAAAACAACTCGCCGCCCATCGGGACGCGCCAGGGCACGACCAGTCGGTGAGCGGTTCCGGAAACCCTAAACGGCGAGACCTCGGAAAGTCATCTCATGCGCAAGAAAGGCGCCTGACCAGGCGGTTCGCAAACCGAGGATGGCGGCGGCGTCGTCCGCGTTGTGATATTGGCGTTGCACGTGTGGTGGGTGTTGCACATGTGGTATCACTCGTAGGTCAGGCGACCCATCCCGTGGTCGTCGCGGGCATCGCGGCACCCGGGGGGGCGACGTCGGGGACCGACCACGCCATGGCCCGGGCGATCTCCCGGGCGACCTTCTGCCACTGCCCCGGATTCCATCCCTCGGCGACCGCACCCACGCTGGTGTCCTGGCGGATGTGGACGAACGCGGGGAGGTGCTCCAGGCCCAGGCTCGAGATGAGCGCGCGATCCGGGTCGACGAAGACCATCGCCCGCTCCGCCTCGTCGCCGAGGATGCGCTTCGCGATCGCGGGTGTCGACGGGATCACGTACGCCGTCCGGGCGTCGCTGTCGCCGAGCACGTCGAAGATCCGCCGCGCGACCGGCACCCACTGCGCGGCCTCGGGGCGGTCGGGCAGGAGCACGAGGCAGAGGTGGAACATGGTCGTCCAGTCGTCCAGGGTCCGGCTGGTGCCGGTCGCGGTCGACAGGGCGAGGGTCGGATCGGGGTTCTTCGCCACGGCGGGGAACGGTAGCGCGACGCCCGGCCGTCACCCCGGTTCCGGCGTCGCCCTACGCTGCTCGCCCATGTCTCGACGCGACCAGATCATGATGACCCCCGAGGAGCAGCGTGGCTTCCTCGACGCCGGCCGCGACCTCCAGGTCGCCTCGCTCAACGCCGACGGCACTCCCCACCTCGTGACCATGTGGTACGTCCGCGACGGCGACGAGCTCGCGTTCTGGACCTACCGCAAGAGCCAGAAGGTTGTGAACGTGCGCCGCGACCCGAGGATCACCGTGCTCGTCGCGACCGGCGACGTGTACGAGGAGCTGCGCGGGGTGTCCATCAACGGCACGGCGGAGGTCGTCGACGATCTCGACGACGTTCTCGCCTTCGGCGAGCGGGTGTACGAGAAGTACTGGGGCCCGATCGACAACGACCTCGTCCGCGAGGGCGTCCGCATGATGGGGGCGAAGCGGGTCGTCGTGCGCGTCCGGCCCGAGAAGGTCACCAGCTGGGACCACTCCAAGCTCGCCGGCGTCTACTGACGCCCGGCCTCCCGCCCTGGCGCGCTCGATGCCGCGCCGAGAACCGCGCGTCTCGAGTGCCCACAGCCGGATGGGAGCCCGCAGACCGGTTGGTCAGGCGAGGCCGATGGCCTTGAGCATGCTGGGCGGCATGCCGTCGTCGCCGGCGCGCAGCATCGCGGCCTTCTCGATGTTGATCGGGTCGCGCTCGCCCCGTTCGACCCAGGCGTCCCACGGCCCGGGCGGGATGGATCCCGCGACGCAGTGGCGCAGGTAGTCGCGCAGCTCGGCCACCTCGGCGCCGCCACCGACGGGTCCGTGCCCGGGCACGATGGTCTCGGCGAGATCGCCCACCACGCCGAGCACGTCGGCCCAGGCCGCGGGGTCGCCCTGGAACGCGAGCGGGGTCACGCCGAAGAAGCAGATGTCCCCGGCGAAGAGCACGTCGCAGTCGGCGACGAGCACCATCAGGTCTCCGTCGGTGTGCCCGCGTGCGGGGAGGACTTCGATCCGGGTGGTCAGCTGCGCGGCGTCGTCGACCAGGTGCGAGACCGGGCGCGTGCCGATCACCGCGAGCTCTTCGAAGCCCTCGGTGAACGCGGGCATGAACGCCTTGTAGGCGTCGACGGGCATCGGTTGGTCGAGCAGCGCCGACGTCATGGGCGAGCCGAGCACCATCGTGTTGCGGAACGCCGTCGTGCCGCCGACGTGGTCGATGTGCGCGTGCGTCAGCACGACGCGCTTGACCGGCCGGCCGAGCGCCTTGACCGCCTCGGCGAAGGGCCCCCACTGGGACGGCACCATCAGGGTGTCGACGACCGTGAGGCCGTCCTCGTCCTCGATCACGCCGGCGTTGGAGACGCCGCTCTCTCCCCCGGGCTGGATCCACACCCAGACCTGGTCCGCGATCTCCTCCAGGGTGAGCTGCGGTCGGTCGGTCACGCCCCCCACCGTACCGATGCGGACGGTACGGTGCCCCGCGTGGAGCCGGTCCGGAGCGTCGACCAGCTGGTGGCGTTCATCGACGCCTGCGACGGCGTGTTCGACTCGCTCGGCGCGGACGGCGACCCGGTCGACATCCTCGACCACTCCCTCCAGTGCGCGGCCGAGCTGGCACGCGTCGCACCTGACGACACCGAGCTGCAGGTCGCGGGGCTCGTGCACGATCTCGGACACGCGGTCGCGCACGGCAGCGTCACCGACCACGGCGCCGTGGGAGCGGCCTTCGTCGCGTCGCTGCTGGGTGAGCGCGTCGCGCGACTGACCGCGCTCCACGTTCCGGCCAAGCGGTATCTCGTGGCGACCGACCCGGCCTACGCCGACGCGCTCAGCGCCGGGAGCACGCTCAGCCTCGCCCACCAGGGCGGGGCGATGGACGCCGCCGAGGTCGCGGCGTACGAAGCCGACCCGCACGGCGCGGCCGCGGCGACGTTGCGTCGGGCCGACGAGGCCGCCAAGGTCGTCGGCCGGGTGGTGCCGGGCATCGACGCGTGGGTCCCGGCGTTGCGCGCCGTCGCGGCGAACACCCGCTGACGGTGCCCGGACTCGGCGCGGCTACTCGGTGAACGCGGGCTGGAGCACCGAGGGATCGAGGTACTCGTCGATGTGGTCGATCCGCCCGCCGAGGACACTCACGACGAGACACGCCGGCATCGAGAACCGCTTCCCGGTCCGGGCCGCGGTGCCGTGCAGCACGTGCTGCTGGAGGACGCCGCCTTCGATCTCGATGCGGCGCTGGATCTCGTAGCGGCGCTCGGACGTGTTCTCGAGCATCCACGCGAGCACCCGCAGCGCACCGTCGAGATCGCGCGCCCGCCCGTCGAAGTTGGCCCAGACGACGATGTCGGGGGAGTAGCAGCGCCTCACTCCGTCGAGGTCACCGTCCTCGATCGCCCGGATCATCTGTTCCACCACGTCGATCGCCGCGCTCATGCACACCTCCAGGGCATCGGGTCCCGCATCATGCCCGATCCGTCACGGCCCGAGTTGGGGCCTCACCGGATCGCTGCGTAGCCTCTCGCTCCATGTCCGAACGCACGAAGAACCTGCCCCGCCGGTCCTGCCACGCCACGCCCGGCTCCAACGAGAAGATGCTCGGGAAGGCCCCCGGCCTCGGCGCCGACATGGTGTTCCTCGACCTCGAGGACTCCGTCTCCCCGCTCGAGAAGGAGGCGGCGCGCGAGAAGGTCGTCAACGCGATCAAGCACCAGGACTGGGGCGACACGGTGGTGTGCGTGCGCGTCAACGTGTGGGACACCGAATGGACCTACCGCGACGTCGTCACCGTCGTCGAGAACGCCGGCGAGCGACTCGATGAGATCATGCTGCCGAAGGTCGAGAACGCGGCGCAGGTGGTGGCGCTCGACCTCCTGCTCACCCAGATCGAGAAGGTGACCGGCCGGACGAGCCGCGTCGGCATCGAGGCGCAGATCGAGACGGCGCGGGGTCTCATCAACGTCGAGGAGATCTGCGCGGCGAGCGACCGGCTCGAGACCATCATCTTCGGCCCCGCGGACTTCGCCGCGTCGACCGAGATGCCGGTGCTCACCGGGGGCGTGCAGATCCCCGAGTACCCGGGAGACCACTTCCACTACGTGTTCAGCAAGATCCTGATGGCCGGGCGCGCCAACGGCCTCCAGGTGATCGACGGGCCGTTCCTCAAGATCCGTGAGCTCGACGCGCTGCGGGACTACGCGATGCGCACCCGGATCCTCGGCTACGACGGCAAGTGGTCGCTGCACCCGGACCAGGTCACCGTCATCAACGAGGTGTACACGCCGACCCAGGAGCAGTTCGACAAGGCGTTCGACATCCTCGAGGCCTACGAGAAGGCGACCACTGAGGGCGAGCGCCGCGGCGCGGTGATGTTCGGCGACGAGATGATCGACGAGGCGAGCCGCAAGATGGCGAACAAGTTCGTCTCCCGCGGCGAGCGCGCCGGGATGACGCGCAGCGCGAGCTGACGGTCGGGCTCCGCCGCCTGATCGTCGCGGGTGCGGCGACGGTGCTCGCGACCCGCGGCGCGTTCGGCCTCGCGGGGCGCACGGACCTGCTCGTCCCCGGGAGCGACTCGCCGCGGTTCCGACGCAACGACCGCCGGCTCTTCGCGCCGCTCTGCCTCGCGCTCGGTGCCGGCTCGGCGATGTCACCGCGCGCCTGAGCGGCCGCCGTAGCCTCGGGCCTATGGCGCCCCGTGAGGTCGTGATCGTGGGTGCCGGCGTGATGGGGTGCGCCGCGGCATGGCAGCTCAGCCGACGCGGCGAGCGTGTGACCGTGCTCGAGCAGTTCGAGGACGCGCACAGCCGGGGCAGCTCCCACGGCGCGTCGCGGATCTTCCGGCTCGGCTATCCCGATCCGTTCTGGGTCCGGCTGGCCGCCGAGGCGCTCGCCGAGTGGTCCGAGCTGGAGCAGGACGCGAACCTCGCGCTCATCGCCCGCACCGGCTCGGTGGATCACGGTGACCCGGAGGGTGTCGGGCTCGTCCTCGCCGCGCTCGACGCGGAGGGAGTGCCGGTCGAGCTGCTGACCCCGGAGGTCGCGAGCGAGCGCTGGCCGGGGATGCGCTTCTCGGGCACAGTCGTGTTCCAGGCCGGTGGCGGCCGGATCGCGTCGGGTGCGGCCCGACTCGCGATGGTCAAGCAGGCCCAGGCGCGCGGCGCGCGCTTCCGCTGGCAGACCGCCGTGCGGGGCATCGAGACTCAGAGTGCGCGGCCGCGGCTGCTGCTCGATGACGGCGTGCTCGATGCCGACGTGGTCGTCCTGGCGACGGGCGCGTGGATCGCCGACCGCTGCGACGACGCGGGGATCCCGCTGCCGCCGCTACGCGTCACCCAGGAGTCCGTGTTCCACTTCGCGCCGCGCGAGCACCCGTCGTGGTGGCCGAGCCTGATCCGCCACGGCTCGCCCGTCGTCTACGGCCTCGAGACCCCGGGCATCGGGGTCAAGCTCGCCGAGCACCACACGGGACCGGACGTGCACCCCGACACGTGCAACCGGGTGGTCGACGCCTTCGCGCGCGAGCGGGTGGTCGAGTTCGTGCGGGCGTGGATGCCCGGTCTCGACGCCACACCGGTGGACGAGGTCACGTGCCTCTCCACGACGACGGCGACCGAGGACTTCCTGCTCGATCGCGTCGGGTCGGTCGTGATCGCGTCGCCCTGCTCGGGGCACGGGTTCAAGTTCGCGCCCCTCGTGGGTCGGATGATCGCCGATCTCGTCGACGGGGGAGCGGTGCCGGCGCGCTTCCGGCTACGTCGCGACGCCTAGCCCGGCTCGTCACTCGGCTCGAAGTCCTCGACGAGCTCGTGGATGGTCTCCTCCGGCCCGACCCCGTGTCGGTTGGACCAGACGACCCACAGCCCGACGGCGATGATCGACAGTGCGGTGAGCCAGAGCTGGTTCGCGCCGATCCAATCGAGGACGTCGAGGAGCGGACCCTGGAACACCTCCGCGAGCGACCGCACCGCCCAGATCCGCAGCGCGTTGCTCGCGAGCGCGATCGGGAAGAACGCGATCGCCGGCATGCCGTCGGCGCCGGCCAGCATCGCCGCGGGACCGCCGGGGAAGAGGATCGTCACCGGGACGCGGGCCCGGTGGAATCGCTGCTCGATCCAGAGCACCGGCCGGATCGCGTTCCCCGACCGCGACTCGAGCCATCGCAGCGCGCGATCGCCGAACCAGTGCCCGAGGAGGTAGTAGGTCGTCAGGACCGCGGCCGACCGCACCAGGGGGATGGCGAAGAACCAGACGATGTCGACGTTGGGCGAGGTGAGGAACAGCCACCGGAGCTTCGGGCTCAACCCGAGGAGCAGCAGCGGCGCGTCCTCGACGAGGGAGGGGGCGAGCGCGTTGCCGACATAGCCGGTGATGGTGAACGCGACCATGGGCACCGCGAGCAGGACCGTCCGCCGGCGTGAGCCGGTACCGGGCCTCGGTCGCGCTGTTGGCATCGCCACAGCCTGACAGGACCGCGCCCGACCAGCGACACGCTCGTGGACCACGGACTCGTCGCACCACCGTGCGGTCGAGTCGGCTGGATGATCAGCGGATCGAGTCGAGGCGGTCCACCAACCGCGCCTTCACCGCAGGCCACTCCTCCGGGAGGATCGAGTACAGCGCGCTGTCGCGTGGCCTCCCCTCCTCGCCGGGCACGAACGAGGGTTGCCAGGCGCGCAGCACGCCGTCGAGGTGCGCGCCGAGCCGTTCGATGGCGGCGCGGCTGCGGGCGTTGCGCGCGTCGGTCTTCAGGTCGACCCGCCGCACGCTCCACGTCTCGAACGCGTGGTTGAGCATGAGGAGCTTCGCCTCGGTGTTCACGGCCGTGCGCTGCGCGGACGCGGCGAGCCACGTGCCGCCGATCTCCACGGCGTCGGGTTCGGGCCGCCCGAAGTAGTGGCGGATCCAGAGGAATCGCGTGGCACCGACGATCCGGTCGTCGTCGGCGGTCCGGGTCACGAAGGGCAGGTCGTGGCCGCGGTCGCGGGCAGCGAGGAGAGCCTCGATCGCGACCGTCATCGACGGCCGGTCTCCTGGCACGCTCGTGTAGCCATAGGTCGAGCGGTCCTCGTTCGCCGCCGCCAGCAGCCCATCCACGTCCGCGAGCGTCAGCGGCGTGAGCCGGGTGACGCGGCCCTCGAGCGTGAACCCCGGGATAACCATCCGGTGAGCCTCGCGTGGGGAGCGAGTCAGGTGGTGAGCGCCTGCTCGGTGAGGCGGCGGGCGATGACCCGCAGACACAGGGTCTCGTCCGCACCTTCGAAGATCGAGAGGACGCGGGCGTCGACGAAATAGCGCGACACCGGGAACTCCTCGGCGTAGCCCATGCCCCCGTGCAGCTGCAGTGCCTCCCGGGTGACCCACTCCGCGGCGCGACACACGTAGGCCTTCACCATGGAGGCCTCCAGCGCGCCCTCACCCCGGGCCATCTTGCGGGCGACGTCGTAGGAGAACTGGCGGCCCGCGCAGATCAGCGCAGCCATCTTGGCCAGCTTCGCCTTCGACAGCTGGTAGTCGAACACCGGCTTCCCGAAGACGTTGCGCTCCTGCGCGTAGGCGAGCCCGGCCTCGAAGGCCGCCTGCATCAGGCCGACGGCGCGAGCCGCGGTCTGGAGCCGACCGTTCTCGAAGCCCTCCATCTGGAGGTAGAAGCCCTTGCCGAGCCCGCCGTCGAGACCGATGAGGTTCTCCGCCGGGACGAACCAGTTGTCGAACGCGACCTCGTAGGAGTGCATGCCCCGGTAGCCGAGCGTGTCGATCGCTCGGCCTTCCATCTTCCCCTCGCGGCCGTCGTCGAACGCGAAGTGGTGGCCGGGAGCAGGCGGCTTGTCGACCACGAGGACCGAGAGCCCGCGGTGACCGAGCGACCGGTCGGGATCCGTCCGGGCCAGCACCATGAGCGTGTCGGCGCGGCCCGCGAACGTGCACCAGGTCTTCACGCCGTTCACCACGTACCCACCGTCCACGGGCGTGGCCGTCACCTTCACGCCCGCGACGTCCGAGCCGTAGTCGGGCTCGGTCACCATGACCCCGACGATGCGCTCGCCGCTCGCGATCTGTGGGAGCCAGCGGTGCTTCTGCTCCTCGGTGCCGCCCTTGACGATGGCGCGAGTGAGGATCTCGGGCCGGGTGATGAGCGCACCACCGGCGCCGAGGGAGCCCCACGACAGCTCCTCGGTGGCGACGCACATCGCGAGGTAGTCGGAGTCGCCACCGGCCGCGAAGCCGCCGTACTCCTCCGGGACCGACAGCCCGAACCCGCCGATCTCGGCCATGCCGTCGATGATCTCGTCCGGGATGTCGGCGTTGGCGCGGTGGATGTGCTCCGCGACCGGTCGGATCTTGTCCTCCGCGAACCGGTGGAATGTGTCCCGGACCATGTCGAAATCGTCGTCCAGGTGTGCGGGACCGGTGCCGTGGCGGGGCAGCTCGTCGGCGAGCGCCTCGAGGAACTCAGGGTCCCGGTACGCGGCCACGAAGTCGTGGGCGCTCGCGAGGTCGGCGGGGTCGACGCCCCACGCCGCCTCGCGCCCGACGAGCCGGCCGATGATGTCGACGAACGCGTCGGCGATGTAGGCGTAGGCGAGCTTCGCCTCGAGGTCGCCGTACCGCGCGTACTCGAGCATCACGCGGGAGCCCGTGACGGCGGCCGCCGCGTGGGCGAGGTCGTAGGCGACCACCTGGTGACGGTCGAGCTTGGACACGGAGATCCGTCCGTCGTCACTTGCCTGCTCGGCGAGATGGCGTGCGGCGGCGGCGACGAGAGCGGCGGCGGCGTCGACGGCCGCGCCGGCGTCCGCGTGGGTGTCGGTCATGGCCGGGCAGCCTACCGATGGCCCCACCGGCCGCTCCGAAGCGGTGCGGCTCAGGTGGCCGGGGTGGTCGGGGTGGTCGGGGTGGTCGTCGAGGACGTGCTCGGCGTCGTGTCCGGTGGCGCCACCGTCGTGGTCGTCGTCGTCGTGGTGGTCGTCGTCGCGGTGGCGCGGGTCGTGGACGTCACTCCGGTCCGGGTGTTGACGGAGCGGTGGGTTCCGGGTACCTGCGTCGACCCCTCGGTCTCCTTGACCTTCTGGGGGTGGCTCGGATCGGCCTGGGCGAGGATGTCCCACGACTCGTCGAGGAGTCGGAACACGAACCGGCTGAGATAGTCGGCACCGTCGACGGAGAAGTGGACGCCGTCGCCCGCACGCATCACGTGCCGCTTCCCGGTCTCGTCGGCGAAGCTCTGCTGGTAGTCCCCGTTCGCGTCATCGAACAGCCCGTGGGCGTCGACGTAGGTCACCCCCTTGACCTTCGACGCGGCCGCCCGGGCGATCAGGCCGACCGCGATCGATCCCCGCTCGAGGTCGGAGGCGCGCGCGACCGGAGGCCCGATCCAGTACACCTGTCGTCCGTTGCCGGCGAGAATGCGCATCATCGCCTCGGTGCGCGCCCGGTACTCGGGGCCGAGGCGGTTGCTCCAGACGTTGGCGTCGTTCGTGCCCACCAGGAAGACGACGACCTCGGGATCGATCACGTCGAGCTGCTGCTTCGCGTGCTTGGGCCAGTCGAAGAAGTTCGGGCTGAGCAGCCCGCTCGACACCCGCGAGTCGTACTCGGGCGCCACGACGCCGGTGTCGGCGGTCATCTGCCCCAACGCCGGTCCCACGGATCCGGCGAGTGAGTCGCCCGCGATCCAGAGCCGGAGCGGCTGGTCGACGGTCAACCGCCGCGGTGGCGCCTTGGCGGGGGCGGTGGTCGTGGTCGTGCCGATCGCGACGCGTGCCGTGGTGGTCGGCGTGGTGGAACCGCCGTCGGACAGCGCGACCACCCCGGTCGCGAGCAACGCGGTCGCGGTGCCGGCCACCGCGAGCACGATGCCGCCGCCGACGACCCAGCGGTGCCGGCGGGCTCGCTGCGAACGCGCGAGGCGGCGCGAGCGGGAGTTGGATTCGGGATCGGCCATTCGGTCGTCAACGTCACCGGCAGCGGATGGGGTTCCCGATCGTATCGGGGGCCGTGTGCCATCCCCGGGCGCGGTCCCGGTGCGATCTCAGGCGGTCTCGGCGGCGGGATCGGCCACGGTCAGGGGGGCGAGGAGCCCGGGGGTCGCGTCGAGCTCGTCACGATCGAGTTGGGTCTTGTACAGATCCGCGTACAGACCGTCCCGGCGCAGCAGCTCGTCGTGGCGGCCACTCTCGACCACCTGCCCCTCGTTCAGCACGAGGATGCGGTCGGCGTTGACGACCGTCGAGAGCCGGTGCGCGATGACGATCGCGGTGCGACCCGCCAGCGCGGCGTCGAGCGCACGTTGGATCGCGTGCTCGGACTCCGAGTCGAGGTGGGACGTCGCCTCGTCGAGGATCACGATCGCCGGTTGCTTCAGGAGCACGCGCGCGATCGCGAGTCGCTGCTTCTCGCCGCCGGACATTCGGTAGCCGCGCTCGCCGACGATCGTGTCGTAGCCGTCGGGGAGTGACATCACGAGGTCGTGGATACGCGCGGCCCGGCAGGCTGCCTCGAGGTCGGCGCCGGTCGCGTCGGGCTTCGCGTACCGGAGGTTCTCGCGGATCGTGTCGTGGAAGAGGTGCGGGTCCTGCATCACGAAGCCGACCGCGCCGCCGATCGACGACAGCGTCAGCTCGCGGACGTCGTGCCCGTCGAGCCTGACCGAGCCCTGCTCGACGTCGGCGATGCGCGGCACCAGCATCGCCGTGGTGGTCTTGCCGGCACCCGAGGGGCCGACGAGCGCGACGAGCTCACCGGGTTCGACCGTCAGCGTGACGTCGCGCAGGATCCAGTCGCTCGGCTCGGTCTCGAGCTGGGGCATGCCTTCTTCCAGCGAGGGGAGCGAGCTGACCGCCGGGGCCGGATGGCGGAACCACGCGTGGTCGATCTCGATGCGCCCGACCGGGTCCACGAGGTCGTAGGCCCCGGGTTTCTCGGTGACGAGGGCGGGGAAGTCGAGCACCTCGAACACGCGCTCGAAGCTCACCAGCGCCGTCAGCACGTCGACGCGGGCGTTCGTGAGTTGGGTGAGCGGTTGGTAGATCTGCGCGACCAGCAGCGTGAGTGCCCCGAGCGTCCCGATGGAGATCGTGTCGTCGATCACCATCCGCCCACCGACGTAGTAGATGATCGCGGTGCCGACGGCGGCGACGAAGCCGAGCGCCACCATCAGCACCCGGGAGTACATGGCCGAGGTCACACCGATATCGCGTACCTGGCCGGCGCGGTCGGCGAAGTCGTCCCGCTCGCGGTCCTGCTTGCCGAAGAGCTTCACCACGAGCGCGCCGGCGACGTTGAACCGCTCGGCGATCGTGTTGCTCATCGAGGCGTTGAGGTTGAAGCCGTCGCGCGTGATCACCTGCAACCGACGACCGATGCGGCGCGCGGGGATGATGAACGCCGGGAGCACGACGAGCGTCAGGAGCGTGAGTCGCCACTCGAGCCCGATCATCACCCCGAGGGTGATCGCGAGGGTGATGGCGTTCTGGACGACGGTGCCGATCGTGTTCGTGACCGCCTGCTGCGCACCGATGACGTCGCCGTTCATCCGGCTCATCAGCGCGCCGGTCTGCACGCGGGTGAAGAACGAGATGGGCAGGCGCTGGACGTGGTCGAAGAGCGCGACCCGCATGTCGTAGATCAGGCCCTCACCGACCCGTGCCGAGTACCACCGTTGGAGCAAGCTCAACAGCGCGGTGGCGAAGGCCACGCCCACCGCCGCGAGCGCGAGTCCGAGGACCAGGGTCTCGTCCTTGCTCCCGACCGCGTCGTCGAGCAGTGCCCGGAAGAGGAGCGCCGGCACGACACCCACGCCGGCCGCGAGCACCACGGTGACGAGGAAGCCGATCAGCGCGCCGCGGTACGGGCGGGTGAGGCCGAGGACACGGCGGATGAGGGCACGCTCGACCCGCTTGCCGCGCACCGTGTCGGGATCCCGTCGGAACCCCATGAGGGTCTGGTGCATCTGCATGGTGAAGCGCCAACCTAGGGCGTCGTCGGTCTGTTCCCGGATTCCATCGGCGTGCGAAGCGCGCCCCGCCTCTGCGGGGCTGCGCCGATGGCAGATGTCACGATCGTCGCCGGAGCACCGCGGCAAGCGGCTCGGAGACGTCGTGGCGCCGGGTCCGCGTGCTCACGGTCGGTGGGCCGACCGCCGACAACGTGGTTTCGGCGCTGCTCCGGATCAATCGCGGTGTTCGCTCCGCTCGCGATCCGCCGCTACCGCCAGCTCACGTGATCCGGCTCGCGGCTCGGGCGAGTACCGCCCTAGATTCCGGCGCATGACGGATCCGGAGATTCGAGACGAGCTGCGCGCCACGGTGCGCCGGTGGGTGGAGCGGGAGGTGCTCCCGATCGCGGGGGACCTCGAGCACGACGACGCCTACCCGGCTGACCTCGTCGCCCAGATGCAGGCGATGGGCCTCTTCGGCATCACGATCCCCGAGGAGCACGGCGGCCTGGGGCTCGACCTCATGGCCTACATCGCGGTCATCGAGGAACTCGCGGCCGGTTGGATGTCGCTCTCGGGGATCATCAACACGCACACGATCGCCGCGAGCCTGATCATGCGCCAGGGGACGCCGGAGCAACAGGCCCGCTGGCTCCCCGGCCTGGCCCAGGGCGCGCCGCGCGGCTGCCTGTCGCTGTCCGAGGCCGACGCCGGCAGCGACACGCGCAACATCTCGTGCCGCGCCCGGCGCGACGGCGACGAGTACGTGGTGAGTGGCACCAAGACCTGGGTGACCAACGGCGAGCGGGCCGGCATCGTCGCGCTCGCGGCCCGGACCGACGAGGGCATCACGTGCTTCATCGTGGAGAAGGAGCCCGGCCCGGACTTCGAGGGGATCCATGTCTCGAAGAACATCGGCAAGCTCGGGTACAAGGGGATCGAGACCGTCGAGATGTTCTACGACGATCACCGGATCGACGCCGACTGCGTGCTCGGGGGCGAGGAGGGACTCGGCCACGGACTCGGCTTCATTCTCTCGGCGCTCGAGGTCGGTCGCATCAACATCGCGGCGCGGGCGGTGGGGGTGGCGCGCGTGGCGTTCGAGCACGCGATCCGCTACGCCCAGGAGCGCCAGACGTTCGGCAAGCCGATCGCACAACACCAGAGCATCCAGAACAAGCTCGCCGACATGGGCACCAAGCTCCAGGCCGCGCGGCTGCTGACCGAGCACGCCGCCGCACTGAAGCAGTCGGGCGCGCGGGCGGATGTCGAGGCGGGCATGGCGAAGCTCTTCGCGAGCGAGACGGCATTCGAGCTCGCGACGGAGTCCCTGCGCATCCACGGCGGCGTCGGGTACACCACCGAGTTGCCGATCGAGCGCTACTTCCGGGACGCGCCGTTGATGATCATCGGCGAGGGAACGAACGAGATCCAGCGTCTCGTCATCGCCCGGGGGCTGCTCCAGCGCTACGCCGTCTGACCCGCGGCGGCGCGGTCAGGGCACGTACGCGTGGGCGAAGGCGAGCGTGGCGTACCCCGTCATCGCGAGTGCGGAGGTGCCGAGGACCGCGCGCTCCCAGCGCGGCGTGCGCGCGAGCACTGCGACCACGATCACGACTGGGAAGGCGGCGAGCGCGTAGCGCTCGAACGAGTCGAGGTTGTGGGAGGTCACCGCGCTCGCGACCGTCGCGGCTGCGTACCAGCCGTAGCTCGACGGCAGCCGGCGGAACGCCACCACGACGAGCACCCCGACGACCACCATCCAGGGAACGTGCAGTCCGGTTCCGATCGTGCGGCCGTGCACCAGACCGTCGAACGCGTCCCAGATGCTGGTGAGGGGGTTCGCGAACGAGCCCTTGAGGTTGGCACGGGTCTGGATGCGGAACGGCAGCAGCCCGTCCCCGTACCGGTGGTCGACCCACGCGAGGTACAGCGCACACCCGACGAACGGCGCGACGATCGCCGCCAGGCGAGCGCTCCGCTCCGGCCAGCGGGTCGCGCGGAGGTCCCGTGCCGCCTCGATCGCGATGGGTACGGCGAGCACGAAGCCGCTCGGTCGGCTGAGCCCGGCGAGCATGCCGAGCACGATCACGAGGATCCAGCGGCGCTCCCGGAGACCGAGGAACGCGCCGATCGCGGCCACGAGGAAGAGGGCCTCGGCATAGCCCATGACCAGGACGAACGCCGACGGTGCCAGCGCGAGCAGCCAGGCCGCGCGCGCCGCCGTCCGGTCGCCGAGGGTCTCGCGCCGGACGAGGACCACGAGCAACGCGCCCGCGATGAGCGCGGCGACGTTGGCGACGACCACCACGCCGACGCGTGCGCCGACGCCGAGTTGGCCGACGGCGCGCCCGGCCAGCGGGGCCGCCGGGAAGAAGCGGAGTGCGGCTCGGGGGAGCGCGGCGTACCCGTGCTGCGCGATGTCGGCGTAGAACGCGCCGTCCCAGGCCAGAAGCCCGTGGGACGCCGTGGTCCGCGCGAGCGGGTCGTCGACACCGTGGTCCGTGACGATGCGCGCCACCATCAGCGCGACGCCGACGAGCACGCGGGCGACGATCCACGCAGGGAGCGCCACGGCGAGCGCGGTACGCAGGCGCGGCCACAACGGCGTCTTGGGAGGGGGTGCGAGAGTGGTCATCACCAACGGATTCCGGCGTCGGACGCGCTCGGCGACCCTAACGGTCCGGCCCTCGGGTGTGGGTGACGCAGGAGTCCCCGACCGGGGGGTGCCGGCCCCCTAGCCTGGTGCGGATTCCCCGAACAAGGCTTGGTGTCCTCATGCGTCGGTTCTTGGTGCTCGCGGTCGTCGGAATGCTCGCTGCCTGCGGGAGCAGCGGGAGCTCGTCCAACGGGAAGGGTGCCGACTACGTCGACGCCATGATGAAGAGCTACGACGGCTCCACCTCGGGCGTGAAGGACTCGCTCAACCGCACACAGGCCGAGTGCATCGCAAAGGGAACCGTCGATGCGGTCGGCGCCGACACGCTCGAGTCGGCCGGCGTTTCCCCGAAGGACCTCTCGTCCGGGGACGCATTCAGCACGATCGGCAAGAAGCTCACACTCTCCCAGGCGAAGGACCTCGTCGACGTGTTCACCAACGGGAAGTGCTTCAACTTCTCCGACCTGGTGATCAAGGAGGCGGCGGCAGGTTCGAACAACGCGTTCGGCAAGCTGAGCGAGACCAAGGTGCGCTGCCTGTTCGACAAGCTGCTGTCCGAGCAGGCCTTCAAGGACGCGATGGTCAACTCGATGCTGGGGCGGGCGAACTCGTCCGACGCGTTCACCAAGGCGTTCGGGAACCAGTCGAAGCTGTTCACCATCCTGAGCGACTGCAACATCCAGCCCAGCGAGCTGGGCTGACCCACCGCCGCGCGAGGCGGTGAACGGCGATCAGCCGCTCGTCTCGACGCGCCCGTCGGCATGGCGGGCGAACCGCGCGGGTTCGGGCCCGTGGGTCGGGTCGTCCGCCGGCCACGGCCAGCCGCCGAACCCGGTCGCGCGGTAGTCGGCGAACGCCTGCTCGAGCTCGTCGCGGGTGTTCATCACGAACGGCCCGTACTGCTCGACGGGCTCGCCGATCGGCCGACCCTGGAGCAGGAGGCACTCGACCGTCTCGTCGCCGGCGCGCAGGGCGATCTCGTCGTCGCCGAGGAGCGCCGCCGTGTCGCGGCCGATGTCGGTGCCCCCGACGTCGAGTGTCGATCCCTCGTAGCAGTAGAGCGTGCGGTTCGCGCGGGAATCGGCGATAGCCGGGAGCACCCACGCCGCGCCCGTGTCCATGCGTACGAGCCAGATCGCGACGAACGCGTCGGGTCGAGCGGCCCATGAGCTCGGTGGCGGCGACGGCGACTGCACGCCGTCGAGCGCACCGGCGATCAACGAGACCTCGGTGGTGCGGCCCGCGTCGTCGGTGGCGGTGACTCGCGGGATGTCGCGGTCCCACAACATCGTGAAGGACGGGTCGACGAGCTTGTCGGCCGCGGGCAGGTTCAGCCAGATCTGGAAGAGTTCGACCGGGTTCGGTGCCGACGGATCGAGGAGCGGGAACATCTCCGAATGGACGATGCCGCGCCCCGCGGTGACCCACTGCACGTCGCCCCGGCCGAACCGCGCGACCGCGCCGAGTGAGTCGGCGTGGTCGATGAGCCCGGACCGCGCGATCGTCACCGTTTCGAAGCCGCGATGCGGGTGCTGCGGAAACCCGGGCACCGTCGCGCCGTGGTACATGTTCCAGCCGTCGAGCCCGTCGAAGTCCATGCCGAGGTTGCGCTCCGCGAGCGACGCGGCCGGGCCGAGGCTCCCGTTCGCCGCCGGGTAGTGGTCGTCGTGGTGGGCACAGAACAGGAACGGGTCGAGCGTCGGCCAGTGCAGGCCGAGCGGGACCGTCTGGAGTACGGCGTCGGTCATGGGGCGAGGGTAGACCCGTGCTCCTGTGGTCGTTCCCGGTGCCCGGGCCGCGCTCGGTACGCTCCGACGCCATGACAGTTCACGAGCGCCCCTTCGGCCGGTACTACGAGGACTTCGAACCCGGTGACGTGTACCGGCACTGGCCGGGCAAGACCATCACCGAGTACGACGACCACCTGTTCTGCATGATCACCATGAACCACCATCCGCTGCACACGGACGCGTGGTACGCCGAGACCCAGACTCAGTTCGGCAAGAACGTCGTCGTCGGGAACCTCGTCTACTCGCTGGTGCTGGGCATGAGCGTGCCCGACGTCTC
Organism: uncultured Acidimicrobiia bacterium; assembly: GCA_963801105.1. GTDB lineage: Bacteria > Actinomycetota > Acidimicrobiia > IMCC26256 > JAENVU01 > JAENVU01. The sequence goes on along the minus strand of CAWDDH010000003.1, from coordinate 402,057 downwards.
CGGCCTCGCGATCGCGAACCTCGAGGTCGAGACCCTCCAGCACAAGCGGCCCACGTTCCACGGCGACACGATCTACGCAGAGACGCGCGTGCTCGAGAAGAAGGAGAGCTCGAGCAAGCCCGACCGCGGCATCGTGAGCGTCGAGACGTTCGGGTACAACCAGCGTGGTGAAGAGGTCTGCTACTTCAAGCGCAAGGTGATGGTGCCCAAGCGCGAAGCCGCGAAGCCGCGGCAACGTCCGTACCCCACAGACTGAACGTCCCCGGGCGGGGGTTACCTGACGTGTGAATCGACGGCGGGCATGCCGTGGTTGACGCGCCAGCGGTTCATCTCGGCGATCTCGCCCCGCTGGCCGTCCTCCATGCCGGTGGCCCACCGTTTGACGGCCTCGGTGTGCGCGAGGTTGCCCGCGAACGAGGCCATGTAGATGCCACCCGCGTGGTGCACGATCATCAGTCGCGTGAACAGCTGGTCGAGGTCGGTGCCGCGGGCGTCCTTGAGCCGCTGCATCTGCGCCTTCGTCGCCAGGCCGTACATCTGGTCTCGGGGGGTGGGTGCCCCCATCCATGCCATGGACGTGTTCGTCTCGGTCCCGGCCTGTCCCCAGTTGTGGAGGTACTCGCCCATGATCCCGATCTCAGCCGACTGATAGGTGACGATCTCGCCGGCGATCTGGCGGAGCAGCGGATCCGTGCCGTGGTCGAGGTAGATGGATCCCATCGCCACCGCCTGGTTGTGGTGCGTCTGCATGTCCTGGAAGAACCCGACGTCCACGCTCGACCGCGACGGAACGTCGGGCTCGCCCTGGGTGCGACCCACCCGCCAGCCGATCACGCCGGCGAGGAGCGCCACTGCGGCGACCACGGCGATCCAACGCCAGACCCCGAGGCCTCCTCCGGGCGTGTCGTCCTCGGCGGGATCGTGTGCCTCGGCCGAAGGCGTTGGGCCGTCTTCGGTGGTCGTTGTCACGACGGGTGACCTCCTGGGGCCGTGGGCCCGTGTGCGGTGTCGGCACAATCGTGGCACTCGAGCTCGAGCGTGGCGTGATCGATGCCGAAATGGTCAACGAGCAGCGACCGGAGATCGTTCCCGACGAGCTGCGCGTCGTGGAGCGTCGGCTCGCCGTCGAGGACCACGTGGGCGGACATGGCGGGTGTTTCCGAGCCCAGCGACCAGACGTGCACGTGGTGGACGGCGGCCACGCCGGGCGCCGCGGCGAGCGCCGCCTGCACGTCGTCCGGGTCGAGTCCACTGGGCGCCCGCTCCATGAGCACGTCGAGTGCCGCCCTGAGCAGCGACCATGCCGCGGCGACGACGAGGACGCTGATGAGGAGCGACGTCGCCGGGTCCACCCACGTCGCCCCGGTGGTCGCCTCGGCGATCCCGGCCACCACGACGGCGAGCGATCCGACGGCGTCCGACGCGAGGTGCAGGAAGGCGCCCCGGAGGTTGAGGTTGGCGCCGCTCGCGCGCGCGACCACGACGGCGCTGCCCGTGTTCACGACGAGTCCGACGGCGCCGATCAGGGCGACGCCGAGTCCGTCGATCGACTGCGGGTGCGAGAACCGGTGCACCGCCTCGACCGCGATCCAGATCGACGCGCCGACGAGGAGGAGTGCGTTCGCGACCGCCGCCACGACCTCCGCTCGTTCCCAGCCGTAGCTGGTGCGCGCGGTCGCCGGGCGCGTGAGCAGCCGTTGGGCTGCGAGGGCGAGGATCAGCGCGACGACGTCGGTCGCGAGATGCGCGGTGTCCGCGAGCAGGGCGAGGGAGCCGAAGGCGAGGGCGGCGATCACCTGGCCGACCAGGAGCGCTGCGTTCGCGCCGAGTGCAATCGTCAGCGCACGCCGGCGCGCTCCCGGGCTCGCCGGCGTGCTCGACGACGCGGACGGTGCGTGGTGGTGGTGCGCGGACACGACCTGCACGCTACGCGCAACTTCCACGGGCCCCCGACCGACCCCGTAGCCTGCGCGCCGCCGGGTACGTCGATCGTCCGGGGCGGACGACCCCGGTCCACGTGGGGAGCATCGGATGACGGGAAGGTTGGACGGTCGGGTGGCGGTCATCACCGGCGGCGCGTCGGGCATCGGGCTGGCATGCGCGCGCCGCTTCGTGGCGGAGGGCGCTCGCGTCGTGGTCGCCGACCGGAACCCCGAGGCGCTCGCGGCGGCGTCCGAGGAGCTCGGCGACGGCGTGCTCACCGAGCAGGTCGACGTGACCGACGAGAGCGACGTGGAGCGCATGGTCGCGCGGGCCGCGGAGCTCGGAGTCCTCGACACCGCGGTGAACGCGGCGGGGTTCGGCACGTTCGGCTTCATCGTCGACCATCCCGTCGACGAGTGGCGGGCGGTCATCGACACGTGCCTCACCGGGGTCATGCTGTCGGTGAAGCACGAGGCGAAGGTGATGCGCGACGCGGGGCGGGGCGCGATCGTGAACATCGCGTCGATCAACGCGCGTGTGGCCGCCGAGGGGATGGGCGCGTACTGCTGCGCGAAGGCGGGCGTCGAGATGCTCACCCGCGTCGAGCGCGATGGAGCTCGGACCGTCGGGGGTCCGGGTGAGTGGCATCGGCCCGGGGTTCGTCGACACGCCGCTCACCGCCTTCACCCAGATGGTCCCGGCGATCCGTGACGCGTACGTCGCGGCGACGCCACTCGGGCGCGCCGGCCGGCCGGAGGACGTCGCGGACGTCGCGCTCTTCCTCGTGAGCGACGAAGGCCGGTGGGTCAGCGGCGACACGGTGTTCGTCGACGGCGCGTCGATGAACAAGGGCTATCCCGAGCTGCACCGGATCGGCGGTGCCTGAGCCGCACCGGCGACGGGGTTCGCAGGCGCTCAGCCGGCGAGGAAGTCCAGGATCAGCCGGTTGACCAGCTCGGGGTGCTCGAGGTGCAGGAAGTGGCCCGCGTCCGGGATCAGGTGCAGCTCGAGTCCGGCGGGGAAGTTGGGTCGGAGCAGCTCCTCGTTCGCCGATTCCACGCCCATGCACCCGCAGTCGACCCCGTGCAGGTACAGCGTGGGCACCTGCATCGGTCCGTCGGCGGCGGCCGCGACGTCGGCGAGGGCGGGGTCGGCAGGGATGGTGCCGAGGATGTAGCGGTAGTAGTTGATCGCCGCCTCGGTGCTCCCGGGCGCGGCGAGCGTGTCCTTGACGCCTCGCAGGTGCTCGGGCTCGGGGGTGAAGCCCGGCGACCAGTAGCTCCAGAGGTAGTCGATGAACGCGAAGTCGTTCGCGGGGACGACCATCTCGGCGAGTGGCGTCTGGAAGAAGAACACGTAGAAGGAGCGCTGGAGCTGCGCCGGCGTGAGGAACATCGACGTGAGACCGCTCGCATGCGGCACCGCGAGGGTCACGAGCCTCGAGAAGCGATCCGGCCGGTGACCGACCGCGGCGTAGGCGGAGATCGCGCCCCAGTCGTGGCCGACGAGCACGGCGTCCCCGTCTCCGGCCAGGGCATCGGCGATCGCGACCGCGTCGAGCGCGACCGACGCCGACTGGTAATTGCCGTCCGGCGCGAGTCCGGTGGGGGAGTACCCCCGCAACCACGGCGCGACGGCGTGGTAGCCGGCGGCGGCGAGCTCGGGCATCAGGTGGCTCCAGGTGGGGGCGTGATCCGGGAACCCGTGCAGGCACAGCGCGAGGGGTCCGTCGGCGGGGCCGGCCTCGAGGTACGCGTAGTCGACGTCGTTGACGGTGATGCGGGACGGTTGGCTCATGGGCGCCGACGCTAGGCGAGGACGCGCTTGCGGAAGCCCGACAGCCCGAGCCAGAGGAACAGCGCGCTGAAGCCCGCCATCGCCGGGTACACCGCCCAGAGGCTCATGTGCGCGCCCTCGGTGAGCGCGGCCCGGAAGCCCTCGCACATGTAGACGAGCGGGTTCAGCAGGACGAGGTCCTGGAGCCACTTGATCGACGAGAGCGCCTGCCACGGGTAGTAGATGCACCCGAGCATCGTGAGCGGCAGGACGATGATGCCGAAGAGCATCGGGACCGTCCGCGGCTCGAAGCGCGTGCCGAACGCCAGCCCCAGGGATCCGCACATGAAGCACGCCAGCGGGGTGAGCGTGAGGAGCACCGGCCAGTTGATGTTCAGATGGACCGGCGTCGCCGGCACGATCGCCGCGATGGGGAACACGAGGATGGCGCTCACCAATCCGTTCAGGGCCCCCGCCACGATCTTCTCGATCGCGACCAGGTCGACCGGCAGCGGTGCGAGGACGCGGTCCTCGATCTCGCGCGTGTACCCGAACTCCTGCACCATCGGGAGCGCGACCGACTGGATCCCCTGGAAGATGATGGCCAGCCCGACAACCCCGGCAACGAGCGCGGTCGAGAACTCCGCGGCGCCGGCTCCGCCGCCGACGCCCTGCCCGATCTTCGGGAACACGTAGGCGAAGACGAAGACGAGGAGCAGCGGCTGGAGCAGCGTCCGTGGCAGGAACTCCATCGCGTTCTTGCGCAGCACCACGAGGTCTCGGAGCAGCAGCGCCCGGAACGCGACGGCTGCGCTGGCGCGCGGCGAGCGCACCGGGACGAGGTCGCCCCGGCTCGGGGGCGCGACGGTGGTCGTCATTCGCGGAGCTCCTTCCCGGTCAGGTGGATGAACACCGTCTCGAGTGTGGTTGCGGTGTTGGACAGGTCGGTGACCGTGAGGCCCTCGTCCTCGGCGATGTCGATGATGCGCGGCAGGATGCCCTCGGTCTTCGACGACCAGAGTCGGACGATGCCGTCGGTGGTCTCGACACGGGACACGCCGGGCACGCCGTCGCGCAGGGCGCCGGCGAGCAGCTCGAGATCGCCGACCGCGGTCACGGTCACCATCGCGTCGATCCCGATCGACCGCTTCAGCGCGGCCGGGGTGTCGACCGCGAGCAGCCGTCCGTGGTCGATGATGGCGAGGCGGTCGCAGAGCTGGTCGGCCTCCTCCATGTAGTGGGTCGTCAGGAGGATCGTCTGCCCATCGCGGTGGAGCTCGCCGAGGATCTCCCAGAGCGCGATGCGGCTCTGCGGGTCGAGACCGGCCGTCGGCTCGTCGAGGAACAGGATCGACGGGCGGTGCATGATCGCCCGCGCCACCATGAGCCGCTGGGCCATCCCGCCGGAGAGTGCGAGCACGGGGACCGTGGCGCGGTCGGTGAGCCGGAACTGCTCGAGGAGCCGGTGCGCCTCGGCCCTGGCGGTCCGGGCCGTCATCCCGAAGAACCGACCGTGGAAGTAGAGGTTCTCGTAGACGTCGAGAGACCGGTCCAGCGTGTTGGTCTGGGGCACCACGCCGATGACCTGCTTGGCGCGGGTGGGGTGGGCCATGACGTCGACGCCGCCCACGACCGCGGTCCCGCTCGTGGGGATCACGCGGGTCGTGAGCATCCCCGCGGTCGTGGTCTTGCCGGCTCCATTGGGACCGAGGAGGCCGAAGATCTCGCCCGCTTCCACCTCGAGATCGAGGTGATCGACGGCGAGAATCTTGCCGGGATAGAGCTTCGTGAGCTGCTCGGTGCGGATCACGACCTCGGACATCCGGCTCACGGTATCGGTCACCTCCAGCGGGGAACTTCGAGTTCGACGGTTTCTCGACGATCCGATGCGGGTCACCAGGCGTGACCGGTGACCATTTCCGCGCCGCGGATTTGTCACTATCCTCACGCCCCGTGACGGGGGATCTCACGGTGACGTTCCACGGCGTGCGGGGCTCGACGCCGTGCGACGGACCGCAGCTGGCGCGCTACGGGGGCAGCACCTCGTCGGTCGCGCTCGAGTCCGGGGACCAGCCGCCGATCCTCTTCGATCTCGGCACCGGGCTGCGGAACTACGGCACCGCCCTCGCCGCCGCCGGCCGGCTGGCCGGGTTCCAGGGATCGGTGCTCCTCAGTCACCTGCACTGGGACCACGTGCAGGGCCTGCCGTTCTTCGTGCCGCTCCACTGGGAGGACACGATCCTCGACGTCTACGGGCCACGGCAGTCCGAGGGTCCGCTCGCCGAGGTCTTCGAGGGCCTGATGAGGCCTCCGTACTTCCCGATCCGGCCCGACCAGCTCGAGGGCAACCTGTCGTTCCAGGACGCGGGCGACGACGACTTCGCGTTGCACGACGCCAAGGTGCGATCCCGGTGGATTCGGCACGTCGGTCCGACGCTCGGCTACCGCGTCGAATGGAACGGCGTCACCGTCGCCTACCTCTCCGATCACGGGCAGGGATGTGGTGGCGGACCGTCGGACGAGTACGTGCCCGACGACGTGCTCGAGCTGTGCGACGGCGTCGACCTGCTGATCCACGACGCGCAGCACACCCCGGAGGAGTTCGAGCGCAAGCGCCACTGGGGGCACTGCACGGTGGACTATGCCCTGCACGTGGCGAAGGAGGCAGGCGCGCACACGCTGGCTCTGTTCCACCACGATCCCGCCCACAGTGACGACGACGTCGACCGCCTTGCCCGCGTCGCCCAGGACCGGTCCGCGGCCATCGGCGGTGCCGACGTGCTCGCCGCGGCCGAGGGTATGGTCCTGCGCTTCCCCGCACGGCACTGAGCCCCGGAGCGACGATGGCCGACGACACCGACATCCTCCAGCCCGACTCGGCCGCGTTCCGATCCGTGCTCGGGCACTTCGCGACCGGCATCACGGTCATCACCGCGATGGACGGAGACGAGCCCGTCGGGCTGGCTGCGAACTCCTTCACGTCCGTGTCGCTCGATCCGCCGCTCGTGCTCTTCTGCGCCGCGAAGTCCTCGAGCACCTGGCCGCGGATCCAGCGTGCCGGTCACTTCACGGTCAACGTGCTCGACGAGCACCAGGAGGACCTCTGCCGCCTCTTCGCCACTCCCGGAGCGGACCGCTTCGGTCAGATCGATTGGCGCATCGGCTCGCGGGGGCCGATCCTCGACGATGTGCACGCCTTCCTCGACTGCACCGTGGAGGCCGAGCACGACGCCGGCGACCACGTGATCGTGGTCGGGCGCGTCCGCGACCTGGGCCTGACGGCCGACGCGGGACCGCTGCTCTTCTACCAGGGCCGGTACGGCCGCCTCCTCGGGAGCGAATGACGTGGCCGACATCCAGCCGTCCGACGTGATCGGCGGCGTCGTCGTCGTCGAGCCGACGCTCTGGAAGGACCCGCGGGGGTTCTTCGCCGAGACGTTCCGCCAGGAGTGGCTCCCCGAGGGTGCGCCGACGATGGTGCAGGGCAACCGCGCCGACCGGCAGGCGAACACCCTCGTCGGGCTCCACTATCACCGTTTCCAGGCCGACTACTGGTACGTCCCGTTCGGCTCGGTCCTTGCGGTGCTGCACGACCTCCGACGCTCGTCACCCACCGGCGGGGCGTCGCTCACGGTCGTGCTCGACGGCGTCGACCATCGCGGCCTCTACATCCCACGTGGCGTCGCCCACGGCTTCTACGCGATCACCGACGCGACGATCACCTACCTCGTCGACAACTACTACAACCCCGACGACGAGCTAGGGGTCGCCTGGGACGATCCGGTGCTCGGGGTCGACTGGCCGTCGGAGGCGCCGATCCTCTCGGACCGTGACCGCGCGAACCCGCGCGTCGCCGACATCCCGGCGGAGCTCGTCCCGGAATAGGCGCTCAGCCTCGCCGGCGTCGTCGCAGCTCCGCGACGGGGCTCATGACGCCCGTTGCGCCGACGGCGGCGAGGATTGCCGCGACGGTCGCGGGGATGGCGGCGAGCGCGACCGATCCGGCCAGGAGCAGCAGGCACGCGAGGAGTAGGAACGCGGCGACGAGCCCGGACTCGACCTGGATCGTGTGGGCCGGGACGAGCGTGACCGGCCGCCGGCGCCGCGATCCGACCGCAACCCAGATCCGGGCCATCGGTGAGCGCTCGCTCATCACCGCCCCGGCAACCGCCACGACCGCGGCGATCGGGATGCTCCCGGCCTCTCGGAACACGAACCCGGCGAGCAGCACCACGACCACGACGCCGAGCTCGAATCGGCCGGCGCGGGGGTCGACGAGCTGCATCGGGCGAACCTACTGCCGGGAGTGATTTCATCGACTGCGCCCGGTCCGTCCTGAATAAGTCCGACATTCCGGTCGAAAAGCCCCGGGATCCGCTAGACTCTCGGGCTGGCTCGGGAGGTCGGTACATGGACGTCGGTCTGATCGGTGGCAACGAGGTCCTCCGGGGCACGGGCGACGTCGCCCGGATCCGCGAGTCCGGTCGTCGACGCCGGCTCCTCCGGTACGGACTCGTGCTGGCGCTGGTGGCCGACTACGCCCTCGCCCGCGCGCTGGGGGGCAGCCCGGTCCACTGGGGCCTCCCGCACATCGCGTTGCCCCAGGGCGTCCAGGACCTGCTGCCGCAGATCCTCCTGATCACGGTCCTGTGCCTCGTGCTCGTCGGCCCGATGCTGTTGATGGGCCGGTCGCCGCACGTGATGTACCGCCCGAGCGAGATCAACGTGAGGATGGACGACGTCGTGGGCCTCGGCGTCGTGCGTGACGAGGTGGTCAAGACGCTCAACCTGTTCCTCGCGTACAAGACGTTCCGCGAGCGCATGGGTGGCAACCCGCGGCGGGCGATCCTCTTCGAGGGTCCGCCCGGAACCGGCAAGACGTACATGGCGAAGGCGATGGCGCGTGAGGCAGGTGTGCCCTTCCTCTATATCGCGGCGAGCTCGATCCAGTCGCCCTACTTCGGCCAGACGAACCGCAAGATCGCCAGCTTCTTCAAGCAGCTGCGCAAGGCGGCGCGCCGGGAGGGTGGGGCGATCGGGTTCATCGAGGAGATCGACGCGATCGGCGTCGCCCGAAACGGGATGCGCACGCCGGAGGCTCGCCACGACCAGCACCCTGCGGGGCCGATGATCCACCGCAGCCTCGGTGAGGGGTTCGCCGGCGTGATCAACGAGCTTCTGATCCAGCTGCAGTCCTTCGACGAGCCGACCGCGACCGAGAAGCTGACCGGTTGGTGGATCTCCCGGGTGAACCGGTTCCTTCCCGCGAGGTTCGAGATCCGCAAGCGTCCGCCGGTGTCGTCGAACATCCTCGTGATCGGGGCGACCAACCGCGCCGCGGCGCTGGACCCGGCGCTGCTGCGCCCGGGTCGATTCGACCGCTCGATCCACTTCGACCTGCCGAGCCGCTCGGGTCGGCGGGAGATCATCGACTTCTACATCGACAAGAAGGCCCACGTCCCCGAGCTGGACAAGGAGGAGCGACGCGAGCAGCTCGCGGCCCTCACCGTCGGGTACTCGCCGGTCATGATCGAGCACCTCTTCGACGAGGCGTTGGTGTGGTCGCTGCGCGACGGACGTGAGTCGATGGAGTGGACCGACATCCAGCGGGCGAAGCTGACCGAGGAGATCGGGCTGGCGAATCCCGTGGAGTACACCGACGAGGAGCGGCGCATCATCGCCACGCACGAGGCGGGCCACGCGGTCGTCGCGCACGCGGTCGGCGTCGGGCGCAAGCTCGAGGTGCTCTCCATCGTCCGCCGGGCGGGTTCCCTGGGCCTGCTCGCCCACTCCGACACCGAGGAGAGGTTCCTGCGGAGCCGGACCGAGCTGCTGTCGACGATCCAGATCAGCTTCGGCGGGATGGTGGCCGAGGAGCTGTGGTTCGGCGAGTCCGGGACCGGTCCCGGTTCCGACCTCGTCCACGCGACCACGATCGCCGCGATGATGGTCGGGGCGTTGGGGATGTCGGGATCGCTCGTGAGTCTCGACGCCGCGCGTGGGGGTCCTGTCGACGCCGGACTCGTCGCCCAGGTGCTCAACGACGACAGCGCCCGCAAGGAGGTCGAGCAGCTCCTCGACCGGTCCAAGGAGTCGGTGCGTACGCTGCTCGACGCGAACCGGCACGTCGTCGAGGCGCTCCGGGACCAGCTGCTCGCGAACGACGAGCTCGTCGGCGACGAGATCACGGCGGTGATCCACGAAGCACGGCTCGCGGCGACGCTCGATCCGCTCGAGGCACTCCGCGAACACGACGCCCCGAAGTCCTAGGAGCCTTCGCGGCGAACCGGGGTACCCTCGCCAGGTCGTGGATACCCCCCCTCCTGTCGTTGATCACGCTGCTCACGAACGCACCAAGCGGCGCGAAGGTTGGCGCCTGATCGGCAGCGCGATCCGGCCCCAGCGCAACTGGGTGATCAGCGGCGTCGTCGCCGGGATCGTGTGGACCGGGGCCAAGCTTGTCATCCCTCTGCTCGCCGCATCGGCGATCGACGACGGCATGCGCGCCGGTGACCAGGGCACGGTCATCCGCCTCACGGTGATCATGGTGCTCGTCGGCGTCGTCCAGGCGGTCTGCACCGGATGGCGGCGCTACAGCGCGTTCCGCATCGCGCTGCGCACCGAGACCGACCTGCGCCACCGGCTCTTCGCGCACCTCCAGCGGCTGCACTTCGCGTTCCACGACCAGGCCCAGACCGGCCAGCTGATGGCGCGGGCCAACACCGACATCCAGCAGATCGAAACGGTCGTCATCCTGATCCCGCTGACGTTCGCGAGCTTCTTCACCCTGGGCGGCGTGCTCGTGATCATGATCTCGAAGAACGCGGTCCTCGCGCTGCTCGCCCTCGGCGCGCTGCCGTTCCTCAACATCGCGGCGACGCGATTCTCACGACGGATCGCCCCGGTGAACCTCGCGATCCAGCAGGAGCTCGCCGACGTGTCGGGCGTCGTGGAGGAGACGCTCTCGGGTATCCGGGTCGTGAAGGGCTTCGGTGCCGAGCGCGAGCAGATCCGCCGCCTCGAGGCCGAGGCCGACTCCGTCCTCGACCGCGCGCTCGCCGCGGCGCGGCTTCGGGCCGGGTTCATGCCGCTCGTGGACTTCCTTCCCACCGTCTCGATGGTCGCGATCCTCTGGTACGGCGGTCACCAGGTGCTCCAGGGCCACCTGCAGGTGGGCGACATCCTCGCGTTCAACCTGTACATCCTGATGCTCATCTGGCCGTTGCGGATGATGGGCATGCTCATTGCACAGGCGTCGCGGGCCTCAGCCGGGGGTGGGCGCGTCCACGAGATCCTGACCACCGATCCCGCCGTCGTCGACGCACCGGGCGCGCGACCTCTCGGTCCCGGCGACGGTCAGCTCACCTTCGCCGGGGTCCGCTTCGGGTACGGACCGGGGCGGGCGGTGCTCGACGGCTTCGACCTGGACATCCGGGGCGGCGAGGCCGTGGCCATCGTGGGGGAGACGGGGAGCGGGAAGACGACCGTGGCGCGCCTCGTGCCCCGGTTCTACGACGTCGACGCGGGTGCCGTCACCCTCGACGGCATCGACGTGCGGGACCTTCCGGTCGAGCAACTCCGCGCCGCCGTCGGCATCGTCTTCGAAGACACGTTCCTGTTCTCGGACTCCGTACGCGAGAACATCGCCTTCGCGGATCCGGACGCGCCGATGGCCGCGGTCGAGCGCGCCGCGAGACTCGCGGGGGCGGCGGAGTTCATCCACGCGCTGCCCGACGGCTACGACACCGTGATCGGCGAGCACGGGTTCTCGCTGTCGGGCGGTCAGCGCCAGCGCATCGCGATCGCGCGCGCGGTCCTCGCCGATCCCCGCATCCTCATCCTCGACGACGCGACCTCCTCGGTCGACCCGACCAAGGAGCACGAGATCCGCTCGGCGCTCCGCGAGGTCATGACCGGGCGGACCACGCTGATCATCGCCCACCGCCCCGCGACCATCGCGCTCGCCGATCGGGTCGTGCTGATCGGCGACGGCCGCGTGATTGCAACCGGTACGCACGACGAGCTGCTCGCGACCTCGCCCGAGTACCGGGGGGTGCTCGCCTCGGCCGCGCTGAGCGCGGTCGACCCCGCCGCCACGGTCACCGAGACGGAGCCGGAGCCGGAGGTCCGCGCATGAGAGCCGGGCACATCGGCGCCAACGTCGTCGACGACGACACCCGCCTGGACCGCGACGCGGCACACCAGGTCGTGCGCCGCCTCTGGCGCATGCTGCGGCCGCACCGGCGCGCGATCGGCGGGGCGGTCGTCGTCCTCGTGCTCCAGACCGCGTGTCTGCTCGCCGGGCCGATCCTCGTCCGCACCGGGGTGGACCGCGGGCTCGTCGGCCACAGCGCGGCCTGGCTGAACCGCGCCGCGGCGCTGTATCTCGCCGTCGCGTTCCTCGGGCTGGTGTTCGGCCGGCTCTCGATCTGGTTCGTGAACCGGACGGGTGAGCAGTTCCTGCGCTCGCTCCGCGGCCGGGTCTTCGGCCATCTGATGGGGCTGTCTCTCGACTTCTTCGAGCGCGAGAAGACCGGCCGGCTCGTCTCGCGGATGACCTCCGACATCGACGCGCTCCAGGAGCTGATCAGCCAGGGCCTGGTGATGTTCGTCCAGAACTTCCTGATCTTCGTCGGCGCGGTGGTCGTCATCGTCACGCTCAGCTGGCAGCTGAGCCTCGGCGTCCTCCTGATCGTGCCGCCGGTCATCTGGGCGAGCCGGTGGTTCCGTCGACGGTCGAACGTCGCGTACCTCGAGGTCCGCGAGCGGATCGGTGAGAACCTCGCCACGCTCCAGGAGGGTCTCGAGGGCGTGCGGGTGGTCCAGGCCTTCGGGCGCGAGCGCGGATGGATCCGCCGGTTCGGGCGCACGAACGAGAACCAGTACGAGGCGCACCTCGAGACGGTTCGGATCGCCGCCAGGTACTTCCCGATCGTCGAGCTCACCGGTGTCGTCGGGATCGCGGTGATCGTCGGGCTCGGTGGGGTGCTGGTGGACCACGAGGTGGTCACGGTGGGCACCGTCCTCGCGCTCGTGCTCTATCTCAACAACGTGTTCGAGCCGATCCAGCAGCTGAGCCAGCTGTACAACACGGTGCAGTCCTCGGGGGCCGCGCTCCAGAAGCTCTTCGGCCTGCTCGACACCGAGACGTCCATCGCGGAGAAGCCCGGAGCGGTCGACCTGCCCGAGACGGGCGAGCTCGTGGTCGAGGCCGTCGACTTCGCCTACGGCGGCGGACCGCCCGACAGCGAGGGGGTCGTGCATCCGCTCGGCCCACCGGTCCTCACGCGACGTGTCGATCACGGTCGGCGCGGGGGAGCGGGTCGCGCTGGTCGGGCCGACCGGTGCGGGCAAGTCCACCCTGGCGAAGCTGATGGCCCGGTTCTACGACCCGCGTGCCGGCGCGGTGCGCTTCGGCGGCGTGGACCTGCGGAACGCGACGCTGCGGAGCCTGCGGCGGTGCATCGTCGTCGTGCCCCAGGAGGGGTTCCTGTTCGCGGGCACGATCCGCGAGAACGTACGCGTCGGGCGCGACGACGCCTCCGACGTCGAGGTCGAGGCGGCCGTCGCCGCCCTCGGGCTCACCGACGTGTTCGCCCGGTTCCCGCAGGGTCTCGACACCGAGGTCCGCGAGCGCGGGTCGCGGCTCTCCGCGGGGGAGAAGCAGCTCGTCTCGCTCACCCGGGCCGCGCTCGCCGACCCGGCGGTCCTCGTGCTCGACGAGGCGACCTCGAACCTCGACCCCGGCACCGAGCACGCGGTCGAACGGGCGCTGGACCATCTCACCGAGGGTCGGACCGTCGTCGTGGTGGCCCACCGACTCTCGACCGCCGCCCGGTGCGATCGCATCGCGGTGGTCGACCAGGGCGGACTGCTCGAGGTGGGGACCCACGACGAGCTGCTCGAGCGGCGAGGGCGGTACGCGGGGCTCTTCGCAGCCTGGGACGCCGGGCACATGCACCGCACCGCCTGAGCCGGGTCGTCGCGGGTCAGACGCGCCGGAACCGCGGCCAGAGCTCGGACCACGGTGCCCGCGGTGCGCTCACCAGCCAGATCGGGGTCCCGTCCTCGTGGTTGTGGACGGCGTCCGGTGTGTTCACCGTGTCGATCCGCTCGACGCGACCGAACGACCGCGCCAGCGACGCCTCGTCCTGTCCGAGGACGAGGAGCGTCTCGGGATCGCCGGCGGGCGGGCCCCAGTACCAGTACGAGTTGTGCCCGCTCGCGGGCCGGGGGAGGTCGCGCGCGAGCAGCTCCACCGCACCCGCCTCGGAGTAGTTGGTGGTGAGGATCCCGGCGCCGGGGTGGGCGCGGTGAAGACGCGTGACGCGATGCGCCAGCGCTTCCCACCCCACCATCTCGCCGAGCTCCGGGTTCACCCGCCGCAGCGCGTCGGCCGTCCCGATCGGCGTGAGCGGTAGCGACAGTGGCGCGCACACGAGTCCCAGCCCGAGGACGGCGATCGGTACCCACGCGCCCGAATGCTCCATCGCGACCGCGCCGGCCGCGATCAGCGCCACCGCGACCGACGCGGTGTAATACGGCTTCCCGCCCGTCACGAGCACGGCGACCAGCGCCACGACCGCGCCGACGAGCAGGAACCGGAACGGCCGGCCGGCGCCCGAGGTCGCGAGCCAACGGATGCCCGGGATCGCGAGCACGGCCGCACCGCCGAGCAGGATGATCTGTGCGGGCACCGCGATCGGCGCCTGGCCGTAGTCCCGCAGGGTTCCCGCGAACTCGAGCTGCACCCAGCCGTGCTGGGCCTGCCACCAGACGTTCGGCGCGATCAGCACCGCGGTCACGAAGGCTCCCGCGCCGATCCACGGCGTCGCGAGCACTGACCGGTGGTCGAGCAGCAGGCCGACGCCGAGCCCGGCGATCGCGAACGTGAACGTCCACTTGTTGAGGAGTCCGATCCCGCAGACGACGCCGACGAGGACCCAGAGGCGCGGGTCACCACCATTGACCAACCGGACGAGGACGAGCGCGAGGGCCACGCCCGCCGCGATCTCCACGGTCACGGTGCCGAGGAAGTGACCCGTGGTCAGCAGGAGTGGCGCGACCGCCGTCGCGAGCGCTGCGAGCACCTGAGCACGCGGGCCGCCGCCGAGCTCCCGGGCGAGGAGGGCCGCCAGCACGACGACCCCGCCGTGGAGCAGCGCCGGCAGGATCCGTAGGCCGAACGGGCTCGGCCCGACCGTGATGTCGGCGAGGCGGTAGAGGAGTGGTGTGAGCGGAGGGTGGTCGACGTATCCCCATGCCAACCGGCGCCCGCACGCGAGGTAATAGAACTCGTCGCGGTGGTAGCCCCAGAGATTCGCGGTGGCGAGGTGGAACGCGACAGTGGCAGCCGCGATCCAGCCGACGACGGCGGTCATGCCCCGACGATGCCGCGTGTGACGAGCGCGACGACCGAATGGCGGACGCGGTCATCGTCGAGACGCGCACCGTCGTGGTCTCCGAACCGGTGGTCGGCGAACCAGGCGACGGTCTCCATCACGAACCGGGCCGCGATCTCGGGGTCGCCGAGCGAGGGGAGCAGCCCGGCATCGTGCCGACGGCGCAGGTAGCGCGCGAGCCGGTCGAGGTGCGCGCGGCGCCCGTCGTCGTAGAAGATGCGCGCGAGTGACGGCCAGTCCGCCGCGCAGCGCTCGATCAGCCGCAGCAGCGTGCGGTAGCGGAACACCGCGTCGAAGTGCTCCGCCGACGATCGCGGCGACCTCAGCCGCGACGTCATCCGGGTCCTCGGTCGCCTCGGCGTGGTCGAGCGCGGCGATCGCACGGAGGTCCGCCAGCGCGAGTCCGACCACCCGCCGCAGCTCCCGGTCGTCGGGGCGGGCGGCGGGCAGGTCCAGCCCGGCGATGTCGACGCCGGCCTCGCGCCGGAGCACGAGGGTGAACAGCGCCTCCTTGTCCGCCGCGTAGCTGTAGAGCAGCCCGGGGGAGACGCCGGCAGCGGCCGCGACGTCGCTCATGCGGGCCCGGCGGTAGCCCCGCTCGGCGAAGGTCGTGAGGGCGGCGGAGACGATCGCGTCGAGCCGCTCGGCGGCGGCGGGTCGGGCCATGGCGGAAGTATCAACTGATTGAGTCATTCAGTCAATCCCTCGCCTCCAAGCCCAGAAAACCTGGGGTTTCGCTAGCCTCCGGCCATGGACGAGCTCGCGGGGCGTTGCGCGGTGGTGACGGGGGCGGGGAGCGGCATCGGTGCCGCGCTGGCCCTGGGGTTCGCGGCGGAGAGGATGCGCGTCGCCGTCGCCGATATCGAGATCGCCGCGGCCGAGGCGACCGCGGCCGCGATCACCGCGGCCGGCGGCGAGGCGGTCGCGGTCGCGGTCGACGTCGCCGACGCGGACGCTGTGGCCGAGCTGGCCGCGACCGTCGACGGCGCGTTCGGCGGGGCCGACCTGCTGTGCAACAACGCGGGCGTGTTCGCCGGCGGCACGGTCTGGGAGCGCCCGGTCGCCGACTTCGAGTGGGTGATGAGCGTGAACTTCTACGGGATCCTGCACGGCATCCGCGCGTTCCTCCCCGGGATGATCGAGCGGGGACGCCCCGGTCACGTCGTGAACACCGTCTCGGCCGCCGGTCTGTTCCCGTCGGCGTTCTCCGCCCCCTACACGGCGGCGAAGTTCGCGGCGCTCGGGCTCACGGAGTGCCTCGCGTCGGAGCTCGCAGCGAGCGGGGTGCCGATCGGCGTCACTGCGTTGTGCCCCGGGGCGATCCGCACCGCGATCGGCAGCTCGGCGCGCAACCGACCCGCCGTGACGCGGACCGCGGCCACCGACTCGTCGGAGTTCGTGGAGCGCATGCTCGTCGAGAACACCGAGCGGGGGATGGAGCCGGAGCTCGTCGTGCCGATCGTGCTCGACGCGATCCGCTCGGGCCGGTTCCTGCAGTTGACGAGCGACAGCTACGGGGGATCACTGCGCACCCGCACCGACGAGCTGCTCGCCGGCGGCGTGCCCCGGCTCCCGGACTTCGTCTGACCCTCGGGGAGCCGGCCTACGCGAAGTCGGTCACGGGTTCGAGCCGGTGCGCGAAGCGCCGCAGGGTCGCCAGGACCGCTGTCCCGGTGAGCAGGATCAGCACCAGGGTCGGCAGCGCGCGCGCGGCGTCGTTGGCGAAGGACGTCGCCACGTAGAACGACCAGTAGTGGTGCAGGGTCGCGCCGATTCCCGAGCCGGGCACCCACGACAGGTCGCCGCCGTCGCGCTGGTAGGGCCAGAACCAGAAGTTCATGACCGCGCCGAACGCGAAGCCCCAGCACCAACCGAACGCGCCGAGCGCGAGCACCTCGACGCGTGGTGACCAGCGGCGAGTGAGGCGGCCGAGCAGCCCGGCGGACGCGCCGACCCAGGCGAGGGTCAGCATCTGGAACGGCAACCATGGTCCGATGCCTCCCGTGATGATCGCCGAGACCGCCATCGCGCTCAGGCCCAGCAGCATCCCGAACCGGGCGCCGAACGCCGCGCCGGCGAGGATCACGAAGAAGTAGAAGGCGTTGTTCCCGAGTGGCAGCGCGACGAGTCGGAGCAAGCCCTCCGACGCGGCGAGCACGCCGAGCACCGCGACGGTCATGGCGGTCATGGAACCCCGCCGTACCTCGACCAGGAGCGCGGCGAGCGCGAGGGCACCGACTACCCCCGCGACGAGTGGCGCGTCGCCGGCGTGGGCCTGGTCGGGCAGCGCGTGGGCCGGCAGCCAGAACGGGTAGAGGAACGCGGCGACGCCCACGATCGTGACCAGGACGTAGATCGCGACCGGCTGCACCCGCGCGGCGCGGCCCGTGGTGTGGGGTCGGGCCAGCGTCGACGCCGTCATGCGCCACCCCGCGCGTCCCGGACCTGCTCGACGGTGAGGAACCCCGGGACGACCTTGGCGATCTGGGGCGAGAACAGCGAGTCCGCGAGGACGGAGTGAGCGGGCCCCGCGGCCACGACCTCGCCGTCTCCGAGGACCACGGCGCGGGTGGCACAGCGCGCGGCCAGCTCGACGTCGTGGGTCGCGAGCACGACCGCGCCGCCCGTGGCCGCGTGGGTCGCGATGGCCAGCTCGAGTGCGTGGCGGGACGCCGCGTCCATCCCGCGCGTGGGCTCGTCGAGCAGCAGCACCGACGCGCCGCCGACCGCGACCGCGGCGACTGCCACGCGCTGGCGCTCCCCGCCGGAGAGCGAGCGTGGATGCCGGTCGGCGACCGCGGTGAGCCCGAGCGCGTCGATCCAGTGCTCGACGGCGAGCGGGTCCGGGCGGCCGAGCAGTCGCAGCGTCTCGGTCACCTCGTCCCGGACGGTCGGTCGGAACAACAAGCTCGAGGGGTCCTGGGGCACGTAGGCGGATCCCGCGGTGCCGGTGAGGCGGCCGCGCCGCAGGAGCACCAGGTGCGCGAGCGCCCGGAGCAGCGTGCTCTTGCCCGCGCCGTTGCGACCCAGCAGGGCGATGACATCACCGGCGTGCACGTCGATCGAGACGTCGTGCAGCACCGTGGCGCCGCCGAGCTCGACCTCGACGGCTTCGGCTCCGAGCAGCCGGTCGCCCCGTGCGTGGCCCTCGAGCGCGGGCCGCGGCTCGGGCAGATCAGCCGTCGCGGCACGCCGGCGCGCGTCGCGTACCGTCAGCGGCGGCGGGTCCCACCCGAGCAGCGACCCGAGCCGGGTGACGGGGGGTGCACCGGGGTAGCAGGCAAGCACCGCGGCCGGGCTCGCGGCGGCCGACACGATGCGACCCTCGGCGACCAGCACCGCGTGGTGCGCGATCGGCGCGGCACGCTCGAGCCGGTGCTCGGCGATCACGATCGTGGTACCGAGGTCCGCGTTGAGGCGCGCCACGGCCGCGAGCACGTCCTCCGCCCCCTGGGGATCGAGCTGACTCGTGGGCTCGTCGAGCACGAGGACCGAGGGTGTGGTCACCAGCGCGCCGGCGATCGCGCACCGTTGCCGTTCCCCGCCCGACAGCGTGGTGGGATTCCGGTCGCGCAGATGGGCGACGCCGAGCGCGTCCATCACTTCCTCGACCCGCCGGCGCATTCCGGCCGGGTCGAGTCCGAGGTTCTCGAGTCCGAACGCGATGTCGGATTCCACGCGGTCGACCACGAACTGCGCCTCGGGGTCCTGGTGCACGAACCCGACGACGTCCGCGAGCAGGCGCGGGGGATGCTCGCGCGTCGACCGCCCGCACACGACGACCTCGCCGCTGAAGCGGCCGCCCGACGAGTGCGGGACGAGACCGTTCGCGGCCCGCAGGAGGGTGCTCTTTCCCGAGCCGGAGGACCCGACCACCAGCACGATGTCACCGGGCGTGACCGGAAGGTCCACGTCGCGCAGCGCGGCGGGACCGTCGGGGTAGCCGAACGACACGCCGGCGTAGTCGAGCGACCCGGCGACGGCCTCCCGCGTGAGATCCGCGCCGGTCATGTCGTCACCGCCAGGTCGACCTCGGGCGCGTGCTCTCGCGCGGGCCGGCCGGCGGGGAGCCGGACCAGCGGCGCGAGGAGCGGGACCAGCGCGAGCGCGACGACGGGGTCGAACCGCGGCCAGGTGACCGGACTCGCGTACCACGTGAGCGTGTCGTTGCCGGCAGCGTTGAGCAGGGCCAGCGCGAGCGGGCTGAGCGCGACCGTGGCGATCACGAGCCAGTCGGCTCCCTGGAGCCGACGGCGCCGGTACGTGCGGCGCTGCACTGCCCGCGATGCTCGCCAGATCCCGGCGAGGAGCGCCACGACCCCGACGGCGCCGCACGCGAGCGCGGCCGTCGTGCCGCGACCGACGAGCGCCAGGAACCCCACCGCGAACGCCACGAGCGCGACGAGGACGCACCAGCCGGCCTCGACGTCGGCGCGTGCCGGGCCGCGGATGCCGAAGCCGCGCGAGTCCATGGACTCGGCGAGCGCGACCGCGCGTTCCATCCCGCGTTCGAGCACCGGGAGGATGGTCCTCAGGATCCGTCCCCGCCGCACCGGCCGACCGCCGGTGCGGGCGCGATCCGCCTCGCGCACCGCCCGCAGCGACTCGATGGTCGCCGGGACGAAGGCGAGCGCGACCGTGACGACCACACCGAGCTCGTGGAAGGCCCGGGGCATCGACTGCAGCAGCTCGTAGTGCGACCAGATCGCGTTCACCGCGCCGAAGACCGCCATCATCCCGACGATCGTGAACGCGAGCGCAGCCGCCTGGAGCACCACATCGGTCTCGACGCTGCCACCCACGGTGAAGCCGCCGAGGACGTCGGGAACGGTGGCGTGCGGGAGGGTGAACAGGACGTGCACGCCGTTGTGCGTGGTGAGCGCGGCCATGACGATGCGGATGATCCCGAACGCCGTGCCGAGCAGGACGAGCGCGGGGAACGCTCGGCGGTACGGCCCGTCGGGCGCATGCGCCTCGACCGTGACCCATGCGATCCCTACGATCAGCGCGACCGAGATCGGGCTCGGCGCCAGCTGCACCGATGCCGCGCCCGCGATCGCCCAGGCGAGCCAGGTGACCGAGTGCCAGGGGCGGGGCGTTGCCGCGGGACGGTGCATTCCCCTAGGGTGCCCGCTCGAACGTGGTCGCGCCCAACCCCGGATGGTGGGAGCGGCCCGCCGGCCGGGGTCGCACCCGGACGGCAGGTGGAGGAAGCCGGTGCGAGACCGGCGCTGACCCGCAACTGTGAGCGAGCCCTCGGGCCCGTGAGCCAGGACCACCGCCACGTTCCGTCGTTCCGTCGACGTGCCCGTGCCAAGACTTGCGGCCCTCGTGGAACGGGGCCGGCGGAGGGTTCCATGGCTCGATGCAGAGCGTTGCTGCTCGCCACGACCGTCGCGTGCGCCACGTTCGGTGCGATCCTGATGCCGGGCGCCGGGGCGGCCGGTGCCCACCGGGCGCTGGTCATCGTCGATACCGGCTCCACGACCTACCGCCGCGTGATCACGTTCGACCAGTCCTCGATCAGTGGGATCCAGGCCCTCCAACTCGCGGGCGCGGACCCCGTCGTGTACTCGTTCGCCGGTCAGGGCGGTGCCGTGTGTCGGCTCTTCGGCGTCGGGCGCGATGCCAGCCCCTCGTGCCTCGGCGGTGCCGACGGCGACAACCGGTACTGGGCGTACTTCCGGGCGCCCGCGGGCACGGCGAGCTTCACGTACTCGCGCACCGGCGCGGGAGCGACCCAGGTGCACGACGGCGATGTCGAGGGATGGAAGTTCTCCACGGGTGACGCGCCCGCATGGTCCGCTCTCCCGCCGGTGCCGCCCACGACGCCTCCGCCGCCACCGACGGTGCCCCCGGTGGCGGCAGGGGGTGGCGGAACGACTCCGGCCGCGTCGGGACCGAACGCGGTCAACCCGGGCGCGACGCGGCCGCCGACCGCGCAGGAGCTGTTGATGATCGCCGCGGCGCGCGCGGCTGCGAGCACGACCACGACGACCACGACCCGTCCGGACGGTTCGGGTACGGCGACCGAGGTGCAGGCCGCGCGCACGCAGCGGCCCGACGCGCGGGTCGCGGCCGGTGCGCTCGGCGGCTCGGGGAGCGACGGAGGCGGGAGTGCTGGCTCCCTGGTGCTCTTCGCCGGGGTGCTCGCGGTCCTGGCCGGCGCTGCGCTGTTGCTCCGCCGGTCGCGGCGCCGCCCGGTACCGTAGGCGGATGCCACCGCGGCGTCGCCCGACGTCCACCTCCAACTTCGGCGCGGGCCGCCGCGAGAGCCACGATGCGACGGCGTTCTACGAGCGGTTCACGGCGCCCACGATCTCTGACGACGAGGTTGTGGTCCGCGCGCGACGGCGGTCGACCGGATCGTGGTCGGCGACGCGCGCCGCATGGAGGCCGTCCCCGACGCGTGCGTCGCCCTCGTCGTCACGTCGCCGCCGTACTTCGCCGGGAAGGCGTACGAGGAGGAGATGGGGCAGGGCCACGTGCCGGCCGACTATGTGGCCTACCTCGAGATGCTGCGCGACGTCTTCGCGGAGTGCGCGCGCGTGCTCGAGCCGGGCGGGCGCATCGCGGTGAACGTCGCCAACCTCGGGCGCAAGCCCTACCGGTCGCTCGCGGCCGACGTCACCGCGATCCTCCAGGACGACCTTGGCCTGCTGCTGCGTGGAGAGGTCGTGTGGGTCAAGGGCAAGGGCGCGACCGGCTCGACGGCATGGGGCTCGTTCCAGAGCGCCGCCAACCCGGTGCTGCGGGACCTGAGCGAGCGGATCGTGATCGCGAGCAAGGGTCGCTTCGACCGGGCCGTCGGCCGTCCGGTGCGGGCCAAGCGCGGGCTGCCGGCGGAGAACACGATCTCCAAGGCCGAGTTCATGGAGGCGACGCTCGACGTGTGGCAGATCCCGCCCGAGAGCGCCAAGCGGGTCGGGCACCCGGCACCGTTCCCGATCGAGCTGCCCGGCCGGTGCATCCGATTGTTCACCTACGTCGACGACCTCGTGCTCGACCCCTTCATGGGTTCGGGCACCACGGCGATCGCGGCTCTGCAGAACGGACGCCACTACCTGGGGTTCGAGACCGACCCCGAGTATGCGGACCTGGCCGAGCGGCGCATCGCCGCGGCGCGCGACGACGTCGCCGCGCACGGCCTGCTGCACGACCGGACCCCGGCGGACGAGGTCTCCTAGCCTCGGCACGGTGTTCGCGGTCAGCTCCCAGAACGTCGGGGTCATCGTGGCGTTCGGCGGCGGGCTCGTGTCGATCCTGTCGCCGTGCGTGCTCCCGATGGTGCCCGGCTACCTCAGCATGGTGAGTGGGCTCTCCGTCGCGGACCTCGAAGCCGGCCGCCGGGCCGACTTGGGACGGATCGCGGTGGCGACCGGGCTGTTCACGCTCGGGTTCGGCTCGGTCTTCACGATCCTGGGGCTCGCGGCGAGCGGAATCGGGCAGGCCGCCTTCGACAACCAGGAGACGCTGACGCGTGTCTCGGGTGTGCTCGTGATGGTGATGGCGCTCTACCTGATCGGATCCCAGGTGCTGCGCGCGCCGCGCCTGTATCCGGAGAAGCGCTTCCTCGTCACGCGGAGGTTCGGGTGGGCGACCGCGCCGATCGTGGGTGCCGCGTTCGGCTTCGGTTGGTCGCCGTGTCTCGGCCCGGTCCTGGCCGCGGTCTTCGGCGTCGCCGCGACCCAGACCTCTGCCCGAGCCGTCGCGCTGCTGGTCTCGTACTCGGTCGGGATGGGTGCCGCATTCCTCGCCATCGGGGTGGCGTTCGGGGCGTCCGCCGGCGCACTCGCGTTTCTCCGTCGGCATCTGCGCGTCATCACCTTCGTCTCGGCGACGATCCTCTTCGTGTTCGGACTGCTGCTCGCGTTGAACAAGATGACCTGGCTCAGCGCGCAGCTGACCAACCTGCTGGACTCGTTGGGCCTTTCGCGTCTCGTCGATCTCGGGTGAGTCAAAGCTCTGCCACCGACGACCGCCGTACAATCCGACGCGTGACCGGCATCATCGACACTTCAGCATGGAAGGCGCTCGCGGATCACCAGCGCGAGCTGGCCACCCGCCATCTCCGCGAGCTGTTCGCGGCGGATCCCGCTCGGGGTGAGCGACTGGTCGCGACTGCCGGCGACCTGACCCTCGACTACTCCAAGCATCGCATCACCGACGAGACGATCACGCGGCTCGCCGCGGTCGCTCGTGCGGCCGGGGTCGAGCAGCTGCGCGACGCGATGCTCCGCGGCGACCGCATCAACATCACCGAGCACCGGTCGGTGCTCCACGTCGCGCTCCGG
Organism: uncultured Acidimicrobiia bacterium; assembly: GCA_963801105.1. Taxonomy (GTDB): domain Bacteria; phylum Actinomycetota; class Acidimicrobiia; order IMCC26256; family JAENVU01; genus JAENVU01. The sequence goes on along the minus strand of CAWDDH010000003.1, from coordinate 378,662 downwards.
GCGCCGCGGGGCACGAAGCTCGTCGTGGACGGGGTGGACGTCGTCGCCGAGGTGCACGAGGTCCTGGACCGCATGCGCGAGTTCTGCGACCGCGTGCGCAGCGGCGGGTGGACCGGACACACCGGCCGGAGCATCGACGCGGTCGTCAACATCGGGATCGGCGGCAGTGACCTCGGTCCGCGGATGGCGACGACCGCCCTCGCTCCGTACGCGGACCGCGGCATCCGCTCCCGGTTCGTGTCGAACGTCGACGGCGCGGACTTCCGGGAGGCCACGCGGGACCTCGATCCGGAGAGCACGCTGTTCATCGTGGCATCGAAGACGTTCACCACGCTCGAGACGATGACCAACGCCCGCTCCGCCGCGAGTGGGTGCTGGCCGCGATGCCGGATGACGCGGCGATCGCCCGTCACTTCGTGGCCGTCTCGACCAACGCCGAGGAGGTATCGGCCTTCGGGATCGACCCGGCCAACATGTTCGGCTTCTGGGACTGGGTCGGCGGCCGCTACTCGTTCGACTCCGCGATCGGGCTGTCGTTGATGCTCGCGATCGGGCCCGACCGGTTCGCCGAGATGCTCGCGGGGTTCCGCGTGATCGACGAGCATTTCGCGACCGCGCCGATCGAGTCGAACCTGCCGATGCTCATGGGCCTCATCGGCGTCTGGTACGGCGACCTGTTCGGTGCCGAGACGCTCGCGGTGCTGCCCTACAGCCAGTACCTCGCCCATCTCCCCGCCTACCTCCAGCAGCTGGACATGGAGAGCAACGGCAAGTCCGTCGACCGCGAGGGCCGGCCGGTCACGATGTCGACGGGCCCGGTCGTCTGGGGCCAGGCGGGCACCAACGGCCAGCACGCCTACTACCAGCTCATCCATCAGGGCACGAAGCTGATCCCCTGCGACTTCATCGGGATCGCACGCGCGGCCGAGCCGCTCGGCGATCACCAGGACCTCCTCGTGGCGAACCTGCTCGCGCAGCCCGAGGCGCTCGCGTTCGGCAAGACGCTCGACGAGGTGCTGGCCGAAGGGATCGCACCCGAGCAGGCCCCGCACCGGGTCTTCGCGGGCAACCACCCCTCGTCGACGATCCTGGTGCCCGAGCTGACCCCGCACACCCTCGGACAGCTCGTCGCACTCTACGAGCACAAGGTCTTCACCCAGGGTGCGATCTGGAACATCAACTCGTTCGACCAGTGGGGCGTCGAGCTGGGCAAGCAGCTCGCGCAGCGCATCGTGCCCGAGCTCGCCGGCGACGGTCCGCTCGCGCACGACTCGTCGACGAACGCGTTGATCCGCCGCTACCGCGAACTCCGCGACAACTGAAGGAGACGACATGCAGCTCGGAATGGTCGGGCTCGGCAGGATGGGCGCCAACCTCGTCCGGCGCCTCATGCGCGCCGGCCACGAGTGCGTGGTGTTCGACGTTCATGCGCCCGCGGTGGACGCCCTCGTGGCCGAAGGCGCCGTGGGCGCGTCGAGCCTCGACGAGTTCGTGCAGAAGCTCACCGTCCCGCGAGCGGCATGGGTGATGGTCCCGGCGGCGTTCGCCGGTTCGACCGTCGAAGAGCTCGGGAACCGTATGGAGCCCGGTGATGTCGTGATCGACGGCGGGAACACCTACTACCGCGACGACGTGGACCGCGCCGCTGCCCTCGCGCCGAAGGGTGTGCACTACGTCGACGTCGGAACGAGTGGCGGTGTGTTCGGGCTCGAGCGTGGGTTCTGCCTGATGATCGGCGGCGAGGACGACGTCGTCTCCCACCTGGATCCGATCTTCCGCACGATCGCGCCGGGCATCGACGAGGCGCCGCGCACGGAGGGGCGGACCGGCGACCCGACGCCGGACGAGATGGGCTACCTGCACTGCGGTCCGGTGGGCGCGGGGCACTTCGTCAAGATGGTCCACAACGGGATCGAGTACGGGATCATGGCCGCGTACGCCGAGGGCCTGAACGTCCTGCATCACGCCGACGTCGGGAAGCGCAGCCGTGACCGCGATGCGGAGACCGCTCCGCTGCGCGATCCGCAGTACTACCAGTACGAGATCGACATCCCCGCGGTCGCGGAGGTGTGGCGACGCGGCAGCGTCATCGCGTCGTGGCTGCTCGACCTCACCGCCGCGGCCATGGCCGCATCGCCCACGCTCGAGGGATTCGCCGGGCGCGTCTCGGACTCGGGCGAGGGTCGGTGGACGGCCCTGGCCGCGATCGACGAAGGCGTCCCGATCCACGTGCTCTCCGCGGCGTTGTTCGACCGCTTCGAATCGCGCGAGGAGTCGGAGTTCGCGAACCGCATCCTGTCGGCCATGCGCAAGGAGTTCGGCGGTCATGACGAGAAGTCCTAGGAGTGCACGAGGGGTCGGGCAGGCCGACGCGTTGTGCTGGTTCGGTGCCACCGGCGACCTCGGCTACAAGAAGACGATCCCGGCGCTGTACGCGATGGCGCGTCACGGCCGCCTCGACGTACCGGTGATCGGGATCGCGCGTGACGCGCTGAAGCTCGAGGCGTTCGACGACCGCATCAGAGCCAGCGTCGAGGAGCACGGAGGCGTCACGGACGCGAAGGCCCTCGACCACCTCCTCGGCTCGATGCGCTACGTGCACGGTGAGTACAGCGACCCCAGCACGTTCACCCAGCTCAAGAAGGAGCTCGACGCGGTGGGGGCCACAGCTCCCGCGCACTACCTCGCGATCCCGCCGAGCATGTTCGGGCCGGTCATCGAATCGCTCGCGTCGTCCGGCGCGGCCGAGGACGGCCGGGTCATCGTCGAGAAGCCCTTCGGGCGGGACCTCGAGTCGGCCCGGGAGCTCAATCGCATCGTGCACACGGTGTTCCCGGAGGACCGGGTGTTCCGCATCGACCATTTCCTCGGGAAGGAGGAGGTGCAGAACCTCCTCTACTTCCGGTTCGCCAACTCGTTCCTCGAGCCGGTCTGGAACCGCAACTACGTCGCGAGCGTGCAGATCACCATGGCCGAGGACTTCGGAGTGGCGGGCCGGGGTGGGTTCTACGAGGAGGTCGGTGCGCTGCGCGACGTCGTCCAGAACCACCTGTTCCAGATCGTCTCCCTGCTCGCGATGGAACCACCGACCGGGATCGGCGACTCTGCGCTGCGCGACGCCAAGGAGCGGGTCTTCACGGCGGTCGGGACGATGACGTCCCGTGACCTCGTGCGCGGTCAGTTCCGTGGGTACCGCGACGAGCCCGGGGTCGCCTCGACCTCCGACGTCGAGACCTACGCGGCCTGCCGCCTGCACATCGACTCGTGGCGGTGGGCGGGCGTGCCCTGGTACATCCGCGCCGGCAAGGAGCTGCCGGTGAAGTGCACCGAGGTGCGGGTCGAGCTCAAGGCGCCGCCCCAGGCCGTGTTCCCCGACTCGGCCGTGGCCGATGGCGACGGCAACTACCTGCGGTTCCGATTCGCGCCCGAGATCGCGATCGCGATCGGGGCCCGGGCGAAGCTCCCCGGCGAGGACATGGTCGGGGAGTCTCGCGAGCTGTACCTCAGCAACGACTTCCCGGACGAGATGAGCCCGTACGAGCGCCTGCTCGGCGACGCGATCCGGGGGGAGGACCTCCTGTTCGCGCGCCAGGACGGCGTGGAGCAGGCCTGGCGGGTGGTCGACAAGGTGCTCACCCACCACGAGTCGGCGTTGCCGTACGGGCCGAAGACATGGGGGCCGTCCGAGGCCGACCGACTCATCAGGCACGACGGCGGTTGGCACGATCCGGTGATCGAAGGAGCGCAATGAGTCAGGACGAACACAAGCAGGCCGCCGGCGAGTTCGCCGCGTCCTGGGTCGAGCCGGGGATGGTCGTTGGCCTCGGCACGGGCAGCACCGCGGTGCATGCGATCCGGGCGATCGGCGCGCGCCTCGGCGACGGCACGCTGCGCGACGTCGTCGGGATCCCGACCTCACGTGCGAGTGAGGTCGAGGCGATCGCGGCCGGGATCCCGCTGACCGATCTCGGAGCGCAGCCGGTGGTGGACCTGACCATCGACGGTGCCGACGAGGTGGATCCCAACCTCGACCTGGTGAAGGGCGGGGGCGGTGCCTTGTGGCACGAGAAGATGGTGGCGCAGGCGAGCGTGCGCGAGGTGATCGTCGCCGACGACACCAAGCTCTCGGCCGCGCTCGGCACCCACTTCGCGCTCCCGGTCGAGGTCGCGCAGTTCGGCTGGCGGCCCGAGGCCGACTACCTCGACGACCTCGGCGCGTCGGTGTCGATCCGGCGGGATCCCGAGGGCGCCGAGTTCGTCACCGACGAGGGGAACTGGATCCTCGACTGCGCGTTCGGACCGATCGCCGACCTGCCACGCCTCGCCGCGCGGCTCAGTGGCCGGGCCGGGATCGTCGAGCACGGCCTGTTCCTCGGGCTCGCCACCGATCTCCTCGTCGCCGGTGCCGCCGGGGTCGAGCACCGCGAGCGAGCCGCGTGACGTCCGACCTCTGGGTCGTCCGGCACGGCGAGACGGAGTGGTCGCGGGACCGTCGCCACACCGGACGCACGGACCTCGCCCTCACGCCGCACGGGCAGGCGCAGGCGGCGGCGCTGTTCCGGCCCCTCGACGCGCAGCCGTTCGTCGCGGCCTTCACCAGCCCGCTCGTGCGGGCGCGCGAGACCGCGCGGCTCGCGGGCTTCGCCGGTGCCGAGGTGCTCGACGACCTCCGGGAATGGGACTACGGGATCTACGAGGGCCGGACCACCGTGGAGATCCAGGAGGAGATCCCGGGTTGGACCGTGTGGACCCATCCGATCGTCGATGGCGAGTCGATCGCCGACGTGGCCGTGCGCACGCAGCGGGTGCTCCAACGAGTCGAGGGCTTCGACGGCCGGGTCGTGCTCTTCGCCCATGCCCACGTGCTGCGGGTCCTGACCGCGTGTGCCCTCGGGCTCTCGCCGGGCGCGGCACGGGTACTGACCCTCGACGCCGGCTCGGTCAGTGTGATCGGTCACGAGCACGACTCCCGGGCCCTGGTCCGCTGGAACTGGACTCCCTAGGGTCCGGTCGAGCTCTGCAACCCTCCGGAGCACGGTCGACGGACGGCGAGCGCGCGCGTAGATTCCCGACGACGGACGATGAGGGAGCAACGAATGACGAAGCCGTACCGGGGCAAGATCGCGCTGGACGTCCGGGACTCGGAGCCGGACTGGGAGCCGTTCCTGGCGCCGAGGGCATCCGACGGCGCACCGAACGTGCTGTTCATCGCGTGGGACGACCTCGGCTACGGGACGATGGACTGCTTCGGCGGACCGGTCGAGTGTCCGAACATGCAGCGGCTCGCCGACCGCGGCGTGAAGCTCGCGAACTTCCACACCACCGCGCTCTGCTCGCCGACACGGGCGTCACTGCTGACCGGACGGAACGCAACGTCGAACGGCATGGCGACGATCGCGGAGTTCGCGTCGGGATTCCCGGGAATCTCCACGCGAATCCCGTTCGAGAACGGCTTCATCTCCGAGGTCCTCGCCGAGCACGGCTACAACACCTACTGCGTCGGGAAGTGGCACCTGACGCCGGGGGAGGAGTGCAACCTCGCGGCCTACAAGGGGCGGTGGCCACTCGGACGCGGGTTCGAGCGGTTCTACGGCTGGCTCGGCGGCGAGACGAACAACTGGTATCCGGACCTGGTCCACGACAACCACCAGATCGATCCCCCGGGACGGCCCGAGGACGGCTACCACGTCGCCGACGACCTCGCGGAGAAGGCGATCGAGTTCGTCCGCGACGCGAAGGTGATCGACCCGGACAAGCCGTTCTTCATGTACCTCGCCCCGCAGGCGGGCCATGCGCCGCACCAGGCACCGGTCGAGTGGATCGACCGGTACAAGGGTCGCTTCGACGGTGGGTACGAGGCGATCCGAGCGGAGATCCTCGAACGCCAGATCGCCATGGGTCTCCTGCCCGAGGGAACCCAGCTGTCGCCGATCAACCCGCACGGTGAACCGGAGCGGACCGGTCCCGACGGGCAGCCCTGGCCCCAGCTCGACACCGTCCGACCGTGGGATTCGCTGAGCCCGGATGAGCAGCGCCTCTTCGCGCGGATGGCCGAGGTCTTCGCGGGCTACATCTCGTTCTGGGACGACCGTGTGGGGCGGGTGCTCGACTACCTCGAGGAGTCGGGCCAGCTCGACAACACGATCGTGGTCGTCATCTCCGACAACGGCGCCAGCGGTGAAGGCGGGCCCAACGGCGAGTTCAACGAGTGGCGGTTCTTCAACGGGCTGCCGAGCGATCCCGCGGTGACGCTCGACCACATCGACGAGCTCGGTTCGGCCAAGTCCTACAACCACTACAACACTGGCTGGGCCTGGGCGCTCGACACGCCCTTCCCGTACTGGAAGCGCTGGGCCGGTGCCGAGGGTGGGGTCGCGGACATGTGCCTGGTGTCGTGGCCGGCGAGGATCGCCCCCGATCCGACCCCGCGCCAGCAGTACGTGCACGCGGTGGACGTCGTCCCCACGGTCTACGACCTGATCGGGATCGAACCGCCCGAGTCGATCAAAGGGTACCTGCAGAGCCCGATCGAGGGCGAGAGCTTCGCATCAGCGCTCACCGACGCGGGCGCGCCCGGCAAGTCGACGCAGTTCTACACGATGCTCGGGCAGCGCTCGATCTATCACGACGGCTGGCTCGCCGCGACCATGCATCCCCCACTGTCGGGTTGGGGCAAGTTCGATATGGACGAGTGGGAGCTCTACCACCTCGAGACGGATCGCTCGCAGAGCACGAACGTCGCCGCCGCTCATCCCGACCGCGTCGCCGCGCTCGAGCAGCTGTGGTTCTACTACGCCGGGATCTACAACGGTCTGCCGCTCGACGACCGCACCGCCCTCGAGCAGGTGCTCGCCGAGCGACCGAAGGGTGGTCCCGCGCGCTCGCGCTATGAGTACTTCCCCGGCATCGCCGACGTGCCGGAATCCGCCGGCGTCGCGATCAACGGCCGCTCGTACACCATCGCGGCAGGAGTGGTGCTCGACTCGCCGGACGCGGCAGGGGTGCTGTTCGCCCACGGCGGGGTTGCGGGGGGGCATTCGCTCTACGTGAAGGACCGCAAGCTGACGTATTGCTTCAACTGGGTCGGGACCTACCTCCAGACCATCGAAGCCGAGCGTGAGCTCACGCAGGGTCGTCACGTCCTCACGGTCGAGTTCGTCGTCAGCGCGCCGTCCAGCGATCCGAAGCAACCGGGCTTCACCGGGACCGCCACGCTCTACGTCGACAACGAGGCGGTCGGTTCGGGCGAGATCGTCACCCAGCCCGGGAACTTCTGTCTGATCGGTGACGGGATCTGCGTCGGCCGGGACAGCGCGTCGCCGGTGACCCCGGACTACGCCGACCGCGGGACCTTCGCGTTCACGGGTGGCACGATCGAGAAGGTCATCGTCGATGTGACCGGCGAGCACTTCGTCGACCACGAGGCGCAGGTCCGAGCCTGGCTGCTCAAGGACTAGCGATCTCGAACCTCGCGAGACCGGATCGCGTTCGCAATATGCATTCCAGAATATTGAGGCGACTCCACCCCGATGCTACGTTGCCGCTTCGTTTCATCTGCTGCGAGTAGGAGCTGAATCAATGATCGCGAGCGATTTCGGGTCGGGACAGGTCTTTCTGTCCATGCTGTGGTTCTTTCTGTTCTTCATCTGGATCTGGCTGTTGATCTCGGTGTTCGCCGACATCTTCCGCAGCCACGACATGGGCGGTTTTGCGAAGGCCATTTGGGTCTTGTTCGTCATCGTCGTTCCGTATCTCGGCGTGTTCGTGTACCTGATCGCCCGAGGTCACAAGATGAGTGAGCACGCGGTCGAGGCGGCCCAGGCGCAGGACGCGGCCGCGCGCGCGTACATCCAGCAGGCGGCCGGGACGACCCCCAGCTCGGCCGACGAGTTGGCGCGCTTGGCCGACCTGAAGGAGAAGGGTGTCATCGACGACGCCGAGTTCGCTCGCCTGAAGGCTCAGGTCGTCGGGTAGCACGGACCGGAACGCCCACGGGCGCTGCCGGAGGATCAGGTCCGTCGCCCGGGACGCGTGCCGCGTGCTCGTGTCCCGGGCGTGGACCCTGCCTTTGGGCGCGACGGCCTGCGGAGTGGTCGTCGGCTTCTCCACGTTCTTCTGCTCGGGGAGTTCTCCGAGGCGCATGAAGCTGGGCCTGGAATCACGGGCCTGACGGCGCGGGCCGCCTGTCTGAGGGGACTCACAGGTCCGGCGTCCAGACTCGGGGAACTCCCAGAATCGGTCGTCACACTTCCTGTCTGGTGTCACGCGAGATGCCCGTGACCACCGCGCTGGAGGTAGCGATGTCCCGAGTTCCTGGTGCCCGAACCCGGCTGGCCGTGGTGGGCGGCCTGCTCGCCCTCGCGGTGACAGCCTGTGGCGGCGGTTCAAGCGGCTCCGGAGGCGTCGCCAGCCTGTCGGGGAGCAACGGCAAGGCGTCGTCGTCCCAGAAGTCCACCAGCACCGCCTCGTTCCGCAAGCAGCTCCTGGCGTACGCGCAGTGCATGCGTGACAACGGCGTGGACTTCCCCGATCCGCAGTTCGACGCGAACGGGCGTCCGCAGTTCGACGGTGGGGGACGCCGCGGGAACTTCGCGGACGTCCGGGACAGTCCCGCGTTCGACAAGGCGCGCACTGCATGCGAGTCCAAGCGCCCCGACTTCGCGGGCCAGTTCCAGCTCACGCCCGAGCAGCAGGCGCAGACCAGGAAGAACCTGCTGGCCTTCGCGAAGTGCATGCGGTCGAAGGGCGTGGACTTCCCCGACCCGACCTTCGACGCCAACGGCCGGCCGCAGTTCAACCGGGACGCACCCGGGGGCGGAGCGTTCGACCGCAACGACCCGACGGTCACGGCGGCCCGTGACGCGTGCCAGAGCCAGGTCGGCGGAACCTTCGGTCGTGGTCGTCCGGGCGGCGGAGGCTTCGGTCCTCCCGACGGTCCCCGCAACGGTGGGTCCGGCAACGGCGGCTCGGGAAACAGCAGCTCGACCGCCGCGAGCACGAACTGATGTCGAGGCCGCGCGTCCTGGCCGTCGGCGCGGGGGCGATCGTCGTCGCCGGGCTCGTGGTCGCACTCGTCGTGCGCTCCGGCGACGCGTCGTCCACAACGTCGAGGCCTCGCCGGTCGGTCACCCTGCAACCGGTGCGGGTCCGGACACTCGAGACGACCGACGACGTCGACGGGACCGTCGGCTTCGGCACACCGGTCGCGGTGCAGATCAGCGCGTCCAGCTCGTCATCGTCGAACTCGTCGAGCTCCGCCGGCGCGGCGAAGACCGACAGCACCGGCGCGTCGACGGCGGCGACGAGCAGCTCGAGCTCGGGGAGCGGGATCATCACGGCGCTGCCGGCAGTGGGCACGGTCGTCGCGCCCGGCCAGTCGCTCGTCGAGATCGACGGGACCCCCAGCGTGTTCGTGATGGTGGGCACGCGACCGATGTGGCGCACGCTGACCGCCGGCGTCACCGACGGTCCGGATGTCCTCCAGCTGGAGCAGTCGCTGACGCAACTCGGCTTTCGGGGATCGATGACCGTCGACGAGACGTTCAGCAGCGCGACGACCTCGGCCATCGAGGCGTGGCAGGCGGCCAACGGTCTCGACCAGACGGGCTCGCTCGGTCCGTCCGACATCGTGTTCCTGTCCGGACCGGTGCGGGTCGCCAGCCAGGTCGCGTCGCTCGGCGCGAGCGCCACCGGCACGATCCTCGATGTCACCGGCACGACACCACTCGTCTCGGTGGACCTCGACGCGTCGAAGATCAACGAGGTGAAGGCCGGCGACTCGCTCTCGATCGACCTGCCCGACGGCTCGTCCGTCAAGGGCGTCGTCTTCGCGATCGGATCGCCGACGAGCAGCTCGTCGTCGGCGGCGCAGGGGAACCAGTCCCAGACGACCACCACCGTGCCGGTGACGATCGTCGTGCCCGACGCCGATCTCTCGAAGTTCGACGGTGGCACGACGATCGTCCACCTGGTCTCGGCCCGGGCGGAGAGCGTGCTGTCGGTCCCGGTCAAGAGCCTGCTGGCGCTGGCCGAGGGCGGCTACGCGGTCGAGCGCGTCCGCGGGGGTGTCCACCAGCTCGTCTCGGTCACGCCCGGGACCTACGCGGGTGGCTTCGTCGAGGTGAAGGGCAACGTCCGCGACGGCGATCGCGTCGTCACGCCGTGAGCGAGGCCCGGACGTTGGTGCCGCGATGCCGCGCGGGGCGGGCGGGGCCCGAACGGCTCTGCCCGCGGGGCCGAGAGTGGGCATCGTGAGCGTTCTCGAGCTCACCGACGTCGGGAAGACCTACCCGAGCACCCCGCCGGTCGACGCGCTCCGCGGCGTGGACCTCTCGGTGCAGTCGGGGGAGTTCGTCGCGGTGGTGGGCCCGTCGGGCTCGGGAAAGTCGACCCTGCTGAACCTCGTGGGAGCGCTCGATCGCCCGACGTCGGGAACGGTGCGGATCGCGGGTGAGGACGTCGCCGGGCTCGACGACGCGCAGCTGAGCGCGCTGCGCGGGCAGCGCATCGGCTTCGTGTTCCAGACGTTCAACCTCATCGACGGGCTCGATGCCCAGGAGAACGTGGCGCTCGGGCTCCTCTACTCCGGCGTGGCGCACCGCCGCCGGCGGGAGCGGGCGCTCGAGATGCTCGATCGCGTCGGGCTGGCGCACCGCGCCGAGCACTCGCCCGGCAAGCTCTCGGGCGGTGAGCGCCAGCGGGTCGCGATCGCGCGGGCCCTCGTCGCCGAACCGGCGATGGTCCTCGCCGACGAGCCCACCGGCAACCTCGACAGCGCGACGGGGAACGCGATCATGGACGTGTTGCGCGCGCTGCACCAGGACGGCACGACGATCCTGATGATCACCCACGACCCCGCCCTCGCCCTGACGATCCCGCGCCGGGTCACGTTGCGCGACGGGCGCATCGTGGACGAGACGCGGGTCGACGAATGACGGCGACCAAGGTCGCGGCGCCGGAGCTGCGCAGCCGCCTCCTCCCGCGCGACGCGGTGAGCGTGGGGACCGTCGGGCTGCGGTCGCGCAAGCTCCGCACTGCACTCACCGCGACCGGCATCGCCATCGGCATCGCCGCTCTGGTCGCCGTGCTGGGCATCTCGTCGTCCAGCCAGGCCGACCTGTCGCGGCGCCTGGACCGGCTCGGCACGAACCGCCTGGAGGTGCAGGCCGGTACCTCCTTCACGCCCGGAAGCACGGCCGCCCTCGGCGAGGACTCCGTCGTCATGATCCGGCGCGTCGGTCCGGTGCAGACGGCGAGCGGGATCACGACCGTGAGCGCGACCGTCCGCCGGTCACCGTACGTCTCCGAGTCCGAGACCGGTGGCATCAGCGTGCAGGCCACCGACCGCGACCTCGCCCGTACCATCGGCGCTCGAGTCCGGGACGGGCGGTTCCTCAGCGCAGCCGACGTCTCGCAGCCGACGATCGTGCTCGGATCCGACGCCGCGTCGACCCTCGGGCTCTTGAACCTGGATGCCGACCCGATGGTGTACGTGGGCGGCACATGGTTCTCCGTCGTCGGCATCCTCGAGCCCGCGCCGCTGTACCCGAACCTCGACACCGCGGCGTTCATCGGCCTGCCGATCGCGGAGCGGCTCTTCGACGCGACGGTCGCGCCGTCGAGCGTGTTCGTGGTGACCGACCCGGCCCAGGTGGACCCGGTGCGTGCAGTACTGCCGGCGACCGCGAACCCGCAGAGCCCGGGCGAGGTGCAGGTCTCCCGTCCGTCCGACGTCATCAAGGCGAAGAACGAGGTCGACAGCACGCTCACCGCGTTGTTGCTCGGACTGGGTGGGGTGGCGCTGCTCGTCGGCGGGATCGGCATCGCCAACGTGATGGTCATCTCGGTGCTCGAACGGCGGACCGAGATCGGCGTGCGCCGCGCGCTCGGGGCCACGAAGGGCCATGTGCGGGTGCAGTTCCTCGTGGAGGCGGTGTTGCTGTCGACGTTGGGCGGGGTGCTCGGCGTCGGCCTCGGTGTCGTGATCACCGCGGTCTACGCCGCGGTGCAGCACATCACCTTCTCGATGCCGATCTGGTCGTGGTTCGCCGGACTGGGCGCGGCGATCGTGGTCGGGGCGATCGCGGGCATCTCGCCTGCAGGGCGCGCGGCCCGCCTCGCACCGGCGGACGCCATCCGCCCGGCCTGACGCGAGCGTGCCGTCCCGACCGCCGCCGGATGGCGACGGAGTCGGAACGGTACGCTGCACGTCAGGCGCCGGTCGTGATCGCCTCCGGCTGACGGCTCGCCGAGATCTCGATCCGGCGAGGCTTGGACCGCTCGGCCACGGGCAGGGTCACGGTCAAGACGCCGTGGTCGTACGTGGCGTGGATCCCCTCGGAGTCGAGTCCCTCTCCGAGATAGACCTGCCGGCTGAAGGTGCCGTGACGCCGCTCGGTGGCGACCACCTGATCGCCCTCCACGGGCTGCCAGTGCCGCTCGGCCGTGATGGTCAGCGCATTGCGCTCGACCGTGACGTCGATGGAGTCGGGGTCGACACCCGGCAGGTCGAGATTCAGCACGAAGCTGTCGCCGTGGCGGTAGGCGTCCATCGGGACGCTCGCGGCGCGGGTCTGACTCCAGGCCTGGTCGAACACGCGGTCGAACTCACGGAGAGGGTCGAATCGCATCAGCATGCTCATGGGCATCCTTCCGTTCGGGGCACCGAATTGGCGCCGTTCAATCAACATAATGTCCGTGATTATGTTGACTGTCAAGAGGTGCTCTGGCAGGATCCGCGGATGGCGCGTGGCACCCGACGGTCCACCATCGAGGTTCTCCGGGCGGAATGGCTCGCCACCCAGCGGTCCGAGAACACGCGTGCCGCGTACACCGCGGATCTCGACCGGTTCCTCGCCTGGTGCCGGGACCAGCAGATCGATCCGCTCACCGCGGATGTCGGGTCGCTGCGCCGGTACCGGAACGCGGTCGAACGAACGGGCGTCAGCGCGGCGACGACCGCGAGACGGCTCTCGGCAGTGGCATCCTTCGGCGTCTACGCCACCGCGAGCGGCGAGGCCGCGTTCTCCGACATCGCTCGGCCGGCGGTCGGATCCAAGAGCGCGACCGAGGTCCTCGACGACGAAGAGGCCGCGGCGCTCCTCGAAGCTGCCGATGGCATCGCCCGACGGAGCGCGGTCCTCGTCCGGCTGCTGATGCTCGACGGGCTGAAGGTCGGTGAGGTCGCGGCGGCAGACGCGAACGACGTATCCGGCCGCCCACCGGCCATGGCGCTCACGGTCGGGAAGCGAGAGATCCCGCTCCATCCGGACACCGCGACCGTCGTCCATGCCTACCTCGCGCGCCGACGGAGCGGCCCGCTGCTGCTGAGCCAGGGGCGGGCCCGGCGCTCGGACCGGCTCTCTCGTTTCGGAATCGACTATGTGATCAAGGAGGTCGCACGCGTCGCGGGGGTCACTGGCCCCGTCTCGGGCAACACGCTGCGGCGCCGGTACATCGTCGCCGCGCACGCGAGCGGCGACTCGATCGAGGACATCCAGCGCCAGGCCGGCCATGTCGACGTCCGAACCACCAGGCGATACCTCGACGCGGACGTCGGGCCCACGCGGTGGTGACCGTGGAGACGACGCCGACGTCGCTCACCGCCGTGCTCGATGACATCGAGCTGCGTGACGCAGGAACGACGGTCGATGTGCTCCAGGCAGTCGCGGAATTGGCGATCGAGATCGCGCGCGAGGGTCGCGAGGGTCATCGGGTCGGAACCCTGTTTACCGTCGGCGACCAGGATGCGGTGTTCCGGCACAGTCGCTGCCTGATCCTCGACCCGCTCGCCGGCCATGTCGATGGCGGCCCGCGAATCGACGACCCCGGTGTGCGCGAGACGATCAAAGAGCTCGCCCAGCTCGACGGCGGGTTCGTGGTCGCCAACGACGGGGTGGTGTTGTCCGCATGCCGCTACTTCGAGTCGACGTTGTCCCAGCGCGAGCAGCCGCTCGGACTCGGGACGCGGCACCTCGCGGCAGCGTCCATCTCGGCGAGTACCGGCGCGATCGCGATCGTGGTGTCGGAGAGCTCCGTCGTGCGGATCTACGCAGGGGGCCGCCTCTTGACCGAGATCCTTCCGGAGCTGTGGCTATTGCACCGCTCGATGCTTCACCTCGGCGGTGGTTCACTCGGCAGCGACTCCGAGCAGAATCTCGCAATCGTCAGTGACGCGGTGCTGCCACCGGGCTCCTGAGGGGACGCGCCGTCAGGCGACCGGCGGGAGGGCCTGCTGCTCGTCCATCATCTCGGCCATCACGGCCTCGATGAAGCTCGCCGCCTCGGCGGTCGGGCCGCCCGGGATGCCGCCGTAGATCGCGCCGCTCTTGGGGGCCTCGCCGGTGTGCTCGCGCGCGTAGACGACCGCGTCGTCGAGGTCGGTGGCGAACGCATCGGCGACGCCGGGCTGGGTCTGGGGACGTGTGACGGCCATGTGGATCGAGTTCGGGTACTGCTGACCGTTGAACCGCCAGCCTCTCGTCCGCATGAAGTCGTTCACGTGGTAGATGTCGAAGTCGTCCGACGTGAAGCTGAAGCAGAACGTGGGTGACCCGATGATGCGCAGCTCCGAGTGCGCCTTCACCGCGTCCTGCATGGCGAACGCGGTCTCGAAGATCTGCTTCGCGTACCCGAGGTAGCCGGCCCGCCCGAGCGAGACCATGCCCGCCCACGTGGCCGCGAGCAGGCCACCCGAGCGGGAGCCCTCGATGCCGGGCGAGCAGTACTTCCCGCCCGTCCAGTCGGTCAGGTAGAAGTACTGGCCGTTGCGCAGCGCCTTGTCGCGGAACACGAGCACCGAGGTGCCCTTGAAGCCGTAGGCGTACTTGTGGGTGTCGGCCGAGATGCTGGTGACGCCGGGGACGCGGAAGTCGAACGGCGGGATGTCGTAGCCGAGCTGCTCGCCCCAGGGGAGGATGAAGCCGCCCAGGCAGCCGTCGACGTGGAGTCCGATGCCGCGGTCGAGCGCGAGCGCGCCCATCTCGGCGATCGGGTCGATGGTGCCGTAGCCGTAGTTGCAGGCGGACCCGATCATGGCCGCGGTCGAGTCGTCGACGAGGTTCGCCACCGCGCCGAGATCCGCCTGCGCCGTCACCGGGTCCACGGGCGCGCGCCGGAGCTCGACTCCGACCAGGTGGCAGGCCTTGTCGAACGCGGGGTGGCCGGTCTCGGGCTTGACGATGTTGGGCCGTTCGATGCCGCGGGCGTGCGCGGCTTCGCGGTACGCGAGCACCGAGTGCAGGATGCTGCCGGTCCCACCGGTCGTGACCATCCCGACGGGCCCGTCGTCGGCGGATTGCGCGGCGTCGCCGTGCATGAGGTCGAGGGTCATGGCGATGATCTCGCCCTCGAAGCGTGTCGCGCTCGGGCACATGTCGCGCTGGAGGACGTTCATGTGGGCGAACATCCCGTAGACCTCGTTCATGAACGCGTAGTGGTCGTGGTCGCCGCAGTACATCGTTCCCGAGCACTTCCCGGTCTCCCAGGTCTTGTCCTCCTCGGTGGCGATCGCGGCCAGCTCGGTCACGATTGCGTTGCGGTCCCGGCCATCGGACGGGAGTCCGCGGAGGACGGGGAAGCGGTCGGCATAGGGGTAGGCGCTCATGTCTCTCGTTTCTGCGAGCGGGTTTGCTCGCCGTCAGCTGTGCAGGGCGGCGTAGATCGGTCGTAGCGCCGCAAACGCGGCGATGAACTGCTCCTGGAGCGGCGCGTACCGCTCCCGGGTCTCGGACCGGGGCTCCACGGTGGAGGTGGTGGCCACGAGCCGGTCCAGATCCGCATCGGTGACCACACCACCCCGGGCGAGCGCGAGCAACGCGCCGGCCCGGGCGATGGTCTGGTTCGGGTCGCACAAGGGCGAGACCGGCCGGTCGAGGATGTCGGCGAGGGCCTGCACCCACTGGGGCGATCGGGCGGCACCTCCCCCGAAGATGATCTCCTGACCGGCGTGGCCCGAGAACGTCTCGACGATGGGCAACAGCCAGCCGAGGTTGTAGCCGACCCCCTCGATGAGGGCGCGTACGAGGTGGCGGCGCTCGGTGTCGAGCGAGAGGTTGAGGAATCCGCCGCGCATGTTGCCGTCGGCCGACGGTGAGAGCGACCCGGCGAGCCAGGGCATGAAGATGACACCGCCGCTCCCGGGCTCGACCGTCGCGAGCAGTTGGTCCAGATGCGCGAAGTGATCGGTCGTCGTGTGGTCGCCGAGGTCGTCCGACGCATGCACGACCCGCTCGAGCATGTGCTCGACGACCTTGCCGGCGAGCCCGTTCTCGGCCCACACCAGGTAGACGTCCGGGAAGGGGCTCGGCATCGAGAGCACCTCGTGGTCGAGGTCGGTGCCGTGATGGTCGGTGGTGTCGAGCAGCACCGACGTCGTGCCGATCATCAGCCCGATGCGGTGCGGATCGCGCGCACCGGTCGCGATCGCGCCGGCGTGGCTGTCGTTGATCGCGGCGTGCACGACGGCGGACGCGGGCAGTCCGAGCTCGGTGGCGACGTCCGGGCGCAGCGGCCCGATGGGCTCGGTGAGGGATCGCAGCGGCGGGAGCCGGGTGGGGTCGATCCCGCTGGCCTCGACGAGATCGGGGTCGTAGTCGGTCGCGCCGAGCGAGCGGTTGTCGACGAGCTGGGACGCGAACGCCGTGCACTGGTTCGCGGCGATCACGCCCGTGAGCCGTGCCACGACGTACTCCATGACCTCGAGGTAGGCGTGGGTCACGGCGTGGATGTCGGGTCGGTCGTGCTGGAGATGCAGCATGTGCGCCAGGGACAGCCCGCCGCCGATGGGCGGGATCCCGTGGTGCTCCACGAAGGTCATGAAGGAGTCGGGATCCCGCTCCATGATCGCGAAGCAGTGGTCGGTGCCGCGCATGTCCAGGTACATGACGAGCGGTCCGACCGGATCGCCGAGGGCGTCGACCGGCACGGTCGAGGAGTACTGGCTGTCGATCCCGATGTGCCCGACGTCCCGTGCCGCCACGGGTGCCCGGGTGGTGACCTCCTGGACCGCCTCGACCACGGCGGTCCAGAGCCGTTCGGGATCCTGCTCGGCGATCTCGCCGTTGCGCACCGTTGCGATCGGACGGGCGGCGGAGGCGACGAGCGTCCCCTGCTCGTCGACGAGCGCGACCTTGGCGTTGGTCGTGCCCACGTCGATGCCGAGCGCGTGCGTCACCGGTTTCCCGCTCCTACGCCTTCGGCGTGGGCCGCTCGGGCCACGCTCCGCTGTCCGACCGGGTGCGACCGCAGTGGTGTCCCGCTCCGCTCATGCTCCCGCTCCCGCGATCATGCCCGGAGGGTAGTTGAGGCCGTCAGTGGTCTCCGTGGTCGTGGTGACCGTGGTCGTGGTGACCGTGGTCGTGGTGGTCGTGGTGACCGTGACCGTCGTCGTGCGGCTTCGCGCGTTTCGAGGACGCGACGCGTGTCGAGGTGGCGAAGTCGAGCTTCAGGTCCCCGGCCGCGTCAGCGATCGTGATCTGCTGGGCGCCCACCGGCGCCGACGCCCACGGGTTGTCGAAGCGCCTGCCGGAGTCGAGCGGGACGACCTGTCCCTTGACCTTCAGGTCACCGGTCGTGCCGAACTGCACGAGTCCCTCCGTCGGCGACTGGTAGCTGACGTCGAAGCCGCCGGGCACGTCGCCGGTCGCGGGCCGGGGCGCCACGCTGATCGCACCGCCGGCGACCGCGGCGCGGAAGGCGGCGAAGTCACCGAAGGTCTTGGCATCGCCGACCTGGGTCAGCCAGACGTCGTCGGCGCCGCCGGGCGCGACGAGATCGAACGGCTGGGTGAGCCCGTGGGTGAAGATCCCCGGGTCGGTGTACGTGCGCCACGATGTCGGTCGCCACGACCAGAGCGCCACGTAGCCGTCGCCCTTGCGCCCGAAGGTCCATCCGTTGCTCTGCACCACCTCGTCGAAGCGCTCCTGCGGGAAGTACGCGTGCGTGTAGGGCAGGTACCGGAAGGCGGTGAATGGCGGGCCGGGGCTCGCGAACGTCGGCGCGTAGAGGCTCATCGAGAGCGCCCCGTGCTGCGCGGCGCGGGGGAGCGACCCGTTGCCGGTCCAGTAGCCGTCGTCGTCGGGCCACTGGGTACCCGACTGCGGCTCGTTCTTCGGGTGGGTCGTGAACACGATCGCCTGCTCGTCGAGCGTCGCCTGCGAGACGTGATGCTGCTCGCTGGCCTTCCCGGGCCGGTACGACTGCGCGGTCGAGAGCATCACCGAGTCGCTGCGCCACGTGTAGGTGTCGACCGCGGTGAGCAGCGCGAACCCGAGCATGTTCTCGAGCGCCTGCGACAGGCTCTGGGCCACGGCACGGTCGCCGCCGGTGAGGTCGGCGATCGGCTTGAACGGGCTGAAGAAATCCGAATCCCAGAGCCCGTACTGGTCGAGTGTGTCGAGCGTGAGCGGCACGGTCTGCCAGGCCGTCTGCGCGCCGCGCTCCCACCAGAACGCGACGTTGGCCGGGTCGGAGAAGGAATAGCCGTCGACGCCGGTCTGAGCCGGGTCGACGGGCGCGGAGGCGTCCAGCGCGACGCCCATGTGCTCCTGGTCGACCGTGGTGTGCTTGGACTGGGCGACCCGCAGGATCACTGCAGGCAGGCGGTACTTCTTGGCGCGCGCCAGGAGCACCGCGCCGGCGTCGCCGGTCGAGGTGTAGCCGAGGCTCGTGTCGTCGAAGAGGAGCTTGGACAGGTTGAAGACGTCCTGGTCGGTGGCGACGCTCTTGTCCTTCATGTACGACCGGCCGTGGGTCGCGCCGAAGTTGCCCTTCTGGATGTTGAGCGCGATGTCGAACAGGAGGAGGTCGAGCACCATCGACGCGCGGCGGGCGAGCACGGGATCGTCGACCCACTCGACGACGGTCAGGAGCGCGTCGAGCGTCTTCTGGTAGTAGACGTCGGAGTGCCATTCGGTGAACCCGAACTTCACCTTCTGGTCCAGCCAGTCGGCGATGAACTTCCGGGCTCGCTCGGTGTGCCACGCGCCCGTGTTGCCGTCGCTCGAGAACGTGTCGGACGGGAACGCCTGGCCCGCCAGGTACTCGTCGGCGTGGTACAGCAGCTGGTGGTTCTCGGACCAGTAGTACCGCTGGTCGACGACGCCCGCCGGCTGCGGGTCGGTGAACCAGTACTTGAACGAGCGGAAGTGGCTCTCGACCTCGGCGCGCACGTCGGCGGGGAGGAGGTCCCGGTACCCGTACCAGAGGTTCATCAGGTACGTGAGGTCGAAGTCCGAGGTGTCGACGTAGTTGTCGAGCCGGGAGAAGGTGTTCGCGAAGTCGGCGAGCGTGATGCCGGCGGTGTCGAACGGGGCACCGGTGCGCCGGGAGTGCTCGGCGTTGGCGATCAGGTTGGTGAACGAGCTCGGCGAGAACTGCGTGGACGCGTAGTCGAGATAGGAATCCTGCCGGGCCTTCCACCACGAGGCCGGGACGAACCCGTCGGTGCTCGGCGGACCGGGCGGGTCGGGGACCAGGAGCACACGACAGCTTGTCGCGACCATCGCCACCAACACCGCGACGACCAAAGGTTTCCGCATGCCACGCCCCCTCCGAAGAGTCGGAGTCTCGCAGTGTGGGCACCGACCACGCAACGTGAAGGGTAGACATGCGAGCATGCGTCGCATGAGCGGCGACCGACCCGGGATCCTGCTGGCGATGCTCGACGGCATGGTCGGCCACCTCTTCACGCCCGCTCAGCTCGCCCGACTCGACGCCGTGGGGCGGATCCTCGATCCTGATCCGCTCACCGGTTGGGACGATCCCCGCGCCGATGCCCTGCTCGCCGAGACCGACATCCTCGTCGGCCACTGGGGGTGTCCCACCCTCACCGGCGACCTGCTCGACCGGGCGCCCCGTCTGGCGCTGTTCGCCTACGGCGCGGGCACGGTGAAGTGGCAGGTCACCGACGACGTGTTCGCGCGGGGCATCCTCGTGACGTCCGCGGCGCCAGCCAACGCGGTCCCCGTCGCGGAGTACGCGGTCGCCGCGATCTTGCTCGCCAACAAGGGTGTGTTCCTCGTCCGCGAGCTCCAACGGGATCCCACGGTGAAGCTGCCACTCGACCTCACCCGCGTCGGCAACCACGGCGCGCGCGTCGGGATCGTGGGCGCGTCGATGGTGGGCCGGCTCGTCATCGACGCGCTGGGCGCGACCGATCTCGAGCTCGCGGTCTACGACCCGTACCTGACCACGACCGAGGCCGACGCGATGGGGGTGGAGAAGGTCGACGACCTCGACGCGCTGTGCGCGTCGGTCCAGGTCCTGTCGATCCATGCACCTGACATCCCGCCCACGCGGGGAATGATCGGTGCCGCCGAGCTCGCGGCGCTTCCTGACGGCGCGACCGTGGTGAACACGGCCCGTCCCGCGATCGTGGACCAGGACGCGCTGATCGCCGAGCTGGCGGCCGGCCGGATCGCGGCCGTCCTCGACGTCACCGATCCCGAGCCGCTGCCGGCCGACCACGTGCTGCTGGCGCTGCCCAACGTGTTCGTGACCCCGCACGTGGCGGGCGCGATGGGCAACGAGCTCGAGCGGCTCGCCGAGCTGGCGGTGACCGAGGTCGAGCGATTCGTGGCCGGGGAGCCGCCGCTCCATCCCGTGCGCGCCGCCGACATCGAGCGGATCGCGTGACCCGGATCCGGCCCGGCCTGTGCTCGGTGACGCTGCGGGCCGAGCCCGTGGACGCCGTGGCTCGACTCGCCGCCGAGTGCGGGCTCACCGATCTCGAATGGGGTGCGGACATCCACGTCCCACCGGGGGACTCGGCCGCGATCGTCCGGGCCGTCGCCGCCACGCACGCGGCCGACGTGCGGATGGCCTCCTACGGCACCTACGCGTTCGCACTCGGGAACCCGTCCGCGTCGGAGCAGGAGGAGCTGCTCGACACCGCGGTGGCGCTCGGCGCGCCGAACGTGCGCGTCTGGGCGCGGTTCGGTGCCGAGCCGGGCGGGCCGGATCTCTCGGCGCTCGCCGACGAGGTGCGGAGCTTCGCGGCACAGGCGGCGGACCGGGAGGTGACGGTCTCGCTCGAGTACCACGGCGGGACCGCGACCGCGACGGTCGCCGGTGCGCGCGCACTGCTCGACGCGGTCGCCGCACCGAACGTCTTCACCTACTGGCAGCCGCCGTACTGGCGGGAGCCGCGGCCGCCCGCGGCCGACGCCGCCGAGGTTCTCGAGCTGCGCGGGCGCCTGTCACACCTGCACGTCTACGAGTGGGCCGGCCCCGAGCAGCGCCGGCCGCTCGCCGAGGGCGCAGACCGGTGGCGGCCCGTGCTCGCCGCGGCCACCGCCGACGGCGACTGGTCGGGAGACCGGATCGCCTTCGTGGAGTTCGTCGTCGAGGACGATCCCGATGCATTGCGCGCGGACGCGGCGGTCCTGCGGACCTGGCTGGACGGTCTCGACGCCTGATCAGGGCTCGCGGAGGACCACACGCTCGAACAGGTCGGCGGTCCGCCGGGCGAGCGGTGCCCACGAGAACCGGTCCCGCAGACCGGCCATCGCGGTCGCGGCCGCGTCGAGCGTCGGCCGGTCGAGGCGGTCGAGGGCGGTCGCGATCTGTGCTGAGGTGTGTCCGGCCGGGATGCCCGCGGTGCCGAGCATCTCGGTGAGGTACGGCCAGTCGGAGACGAGCGCGGGGATTCCGAGCCCGATCGCGTCGGCGATGGTGCCGGTCGCGAGCATCTCGCCCTCGGGGTCGAACGGCAGCGCGATCGCGTCGCACGCGGCGAGTCGGGTGGCGTAGGTGGGCTCGTCGGCGCCGTGGTACTGCTCCGCGACTGCGATGCGGGGGTCGTCGGGCGCGGTCTCTCCGAAGCCGAGCGACCAGCAGACGACCTGGATGTCGTCGCGTGTGCTGGCGACCACACCGTCGAGGAACTCGCGCACGCGCTTGTCGGCGCGGGGCGCGCCCACCAGGCCGATGCGGATCGGCGCGGGCGCCAGCCCGAGCCGTTGCTCGGCCTCGACCCGGGTGAGCGTGGTGGCATGCTGCCAGAGGTCGCCGAAGTGACCGTGTTCGATGACCTCGTGGCGGCAGTCCGGGCGGAACCGGTAGCGGGCGAGCATGCGGTCACGGCCCCAGATGGAGTGGTGGATCACCGCGCCGGCGGTCTCGGCCCACCGCTGGTAGATCGGGTCGTACACGTCGGGCCGCTTCTCGTGGGGCGTGAGGTTGTGCGCGGTCCAGACCACGGGGATGCCGCGGTCGGCGAGGGTCGCGATCAGCTGCTCGTGCACACCGAGGTCGTCGAAGCCGAACCACTCGGGCCAGTGCAGGTGCAGCAGGTCGACGTCCTCGATCGGCGTTCCGGCGTCGGCCTGGATGCCGATGGGGCACGGCAGCTCGCGCACGCGGTCGGCGATCGGGGTGTAGAGGAGGCGGTCGTACCAGTGACCGAACGCGGTCGATGCCACCCGGAGGAGCGGCGTCACGCGCGCCTGGATGCGGACGTGCGGCGCCGGGTCCACGTCGACCTGGTGGACCGTGACGAGGCCGGAGTACGGCGATGACCACTCCCGGATCCCCCGCACGTCGATCGTGGTGGTCGCGTGGGGCGCGTCGGCGGTGAAGGTGACGGCCAGGGGTGCCCGTGCGGTCTCGGGGATCTGCACGCCGATCGCCTCGACCGGATCGGCCACCGAGAGGTCGTGCTCGACGACAAGGGTGCGCCGGTCCAGGCGGTAGGAGGTGGTGCAGCTCCCGCCGACCGGCGGCCAGGCATCGCCGTCGAGCCCGCGACCGCCGACGGCGAGCGAGTCCCACGTCGCCGTCACCGAACCCGGCGCGGACCCCAGATGGGTGGGCAGCTCGCCGGTGGTGGCGCGGCGACCCCTGCTGATCACGAGCGGTGCCCACACGACCTGGTCGTTGTCGACCGGTGCCTCGAAGATGCCGGGCGCGTGGGGGACCGGGAGGTAGTGGCTCCGGGTCGCGCCCACGAACGGCAGGACCACGCGCCGGCCCGGGTTCGCGGCCACCCACACCGCGGCGTTGCGGTCGGCCTCGAAGCGGACGAGCTCCTCGGTCGGGCGGTGGGCGTCGGCGGGCGACGCGACCGGGGTGGGCGCCGCGGTGCGCAATGCGGTGCCGGCCCAGGCGAGCTTGCCGAGCACGTCCAGCGTGAGCTGGAGCCGGCGGGCGGGACCGCGGTAGTCGTCCTGGTCGCGGCCCTGGTGCGCGTCGCACACGCCGTCGGGCGCGAAGCGAGGCTCCACCGAGCGGAGTGCTTCCACACCGCGCCGGACCCACGCCGAGGCGCGGTCGTCGCGCAGGTCGGGGCGGAGCGCGAGCGCGGCCAGCTCCACGGTGAGCGCGGTTGAGAGCACCCCGGTCGAGCGCCCCCACGGGATCGCGGCGCCGTCGGGGCCGGCCACGGTGTCGACGAGCGCGAGCGCGTTGCGTACGCCGTGCTGCCAGCCGGGACCGATGCGTGGTGCGAGCGGCTCGCAGAAGAGCCAGAGGTCGGCCGTGTAGATGTCGTAGCGGCCCGACCGGTCGTTGGAGTCGTCGAGGTAGCCCTCCGGGTTCTCGGTGAGCAGCGCGCGCAGGCGCTCGACCAGCCCGTCGAGCACGGTGGTGTCCTCCACGAGGCCCAGCTCGTGGCGGGCCTGCTCGCAGCGGGAGAGCACCGCCGCGTAGTTGCGGGGCAGCACGTCGGCGTCGAGCAGCTCGATCCAGTCGCGGCTGTCGACGGCCCGCACCACCTGGGCCCGCTGATCGTCGTCGCAGTCGCGCAGGAGTGGGTTGCCGGCGAACGGCCCGGCACGCAGCAGCGTCTCGGCGACCCGGTAGGAGAAGAACGTGTGTGTCGAGCGGCCGTCCACCCGGGCGAGCTGGTACGCGATCGCGTCGTCGACCCGGGTCCCGGCGATCTCGGTGACGCCGCCGGCGGCGAGGTGGGTGAGGGTGAAGAGGAGATCGGCCCGGACGTCGGCGTCCACGCGGTGGCCGCCGAACGTGCCCGGGATCCGCCACTCGGGGAAGTGGCTGGTGACGAGGGTGGTGAGCGTGGCGGCCGTGAACTCGACGAGGCGCTCGCCGAGCGCGTGACTGTCGCGGATCACGGGATCCAGCGCGCGTGCTCGGCCCGGATACGGTCGAGGTCCCACCGGCCGTCGTGCACGATCACGCGGTAGCGGAGCGCGAGCGTCTCGCCCGCCGGGAGCGTGAGCGGCTCGTCCCAGAGGAAGGCGGCGTTCACGAAGTTGGCCCAGCCCTCGCCGTAGGTGTCCGCGCGCGTGCTTGCGTACCAGGGGCACGGGCTGCGCACGTTGTCGGGGTGTTCGAGCATCACCATGCCCGCGTCCATCGCGGTGCCGTCCGGTGTGCGCGCCACGCCGTCGAGCGCGAGCCAGGCGGAGCGCTCGCCCAGAGCGCGCTGGCGCGGCTCGCCGTCGTCGAGGCGGACCACCGTGTCGGTCCAGTCGGGTGCGCCGCGCAGCGTGAGCCCGCCGTACCCGCCCCAGGTCGTGAACGGTGTCCGGTCCAGCACGCTGTCGACGGGGACGCGCAGCTCCTCGGACCAGTCGAGGGCGTAGGCACCGGTGTCGATCGGCTCGGTGCGCAGTGTGCGGGTCTCGGTGAGCCGGACCGATTCGCCGTCGGGCGCGATCCACTCGAGGGTGGCCGTGGCGCCGGCATCGGACTCGTTCACGCTCGTCGTGCGCAGGAGCCCGAACTCGCCGTACTCCTCCCAGAAGTTCTCCTCGTTCACGAACTTGATCGTGAACCAGAGGGCGTGGTGCCACGGGTGGTCCGCCGGCGCCTCGACGCTGAGCACCGCTCCGGCCGGGGTGGTCACGGGGTGGACGTACGGGCGGGGGGCGTCCCAGACGCACGAGATCTGCACGGCCCCGAACCTACGCGACGGCGCCGGTCCTACGATGGGCCGGTGCCCGCCGTCGTGATCGTGCCCGTCGATCCCGTGCTCGATCCCGACGACGCCGCGTCGGTCGAGAAGCTCTGCACCACGTTCGGGCGCTACCGCACCTACGGCGAGCACGAGCCGATCCAGATTCCCGAAGGCCCGGGTCTGGTCCCGCGCCACGACAGCGTCATGAACTTCCTGTCGTCGGGCGGCCTGCACCGGGCCGACGAGAGCGCGCGGACCCTGGCGGCGCGCACCAGCTACTTCCGGGAGGAGTACGCGTACGCAGGCGAGCTGTTCACGCCGGCGATCGCGCCGTTCCTCCACTCCCCGCGCCTCGCCGAGGCGGCGCGCACGGTGCACGGGCGGCCGGTGATCGAGCCGCAGATCGCGTACGCCAACCTGATGGTCCCCGGCCAGGAGCTCGCGGTACACACCGACGTGCCCGAGTTCCGAGGCGTGAGCCGCAAGACGGTGCCGCAGTGGTTGCTCGTGGTGATGCACCACTCCGGATGCTTCGAGGACTGGCGCCTGCACATCGCCACCGGTATCGGCTGGTTCTCCGACCTCGAGGGCGGCGCGCTCGCGTACTGGCCCGAGGGGCGCGACGGCCCGGTGTGCCACCACCGCATCCGGCCCAACACCGCGCTGGTGCTCGACACCGACACCGTGTTCCACGGCGTGGACCGCGTCGCACCCGTCGACGCCGACGCGATGCCGCCGATCCGGCCCGGGTGCGGGCTCGCCGCCGAGGGCGACCGCTGGGTATTGCGCGGCCCGGACGACGCGGTGCTCGCCGACTACGACTGGACCGAGCTGCGACTCTCGGTCTCGTGGAAGGCGTACTGCTTCGCGGACGACGCCGCGCGCGACGCCTGGCGCGAGCACTCCGACGACCTCACGCTCGACTCGATCCTCGACACGCTCTGTGCCGACCTCTCGGCCCGGCGCGGCACCCCCGTCGGCCGCGACGAGCACCTCGGTCTCACGCTGATCGACGAGTACGTCCGCTTCCCCGTCGTCTCCGCCTGAGGCGACCACGTGGGATGCGTTCCGCGGAACGTCCCAGGAACTGGAAGGACCGCGGTCAGGCGCGGGCGAGGATCTCGCCGTGGAGCACGGCGTACCAGGCGTCGGGGGCCTCCGCCCAGGTGCGCCAGGCCGCCGCGATCGCATCGAGCTCGGCGCGGTCGGAGAGTCCGTACTCGAGCGCCTGGGTCGCGTACGACGACTCGCGCACCCGGTCGGCCCAGAGCCCACCCCACCACGCCCGGGACTCCGGGTCCGCGAACGTCCACGTGGAGCTGGTGGCGGTCACGTCGGCGAAGCCGGCCTGCTGCGCCCAGCCGAGCAGGTAGCGCCCGGCATCGGCCTCGGCCCGGTTGTGCTCGGTGATCTGGTGGTACAGCTCGTTCCACCGGACGAGCAGGGGAGCGTCGGGCGCCCAGCTGAACGCGGCGTACACGCCGTCGCGCGCCGCGACGACCCCGCCGGGTCGGGTGACCCGTCGCATCTCGCGCAGTGCGGCGATCGGATCGGAGAGGTGTTGCAGCACCTGGTGCGCGTGCACGACGTCGTAGGACGCATCGGGCGCATCGAGCGCGTACACGTCGCCGACCGAGAACGTCACCTGGCCGGGCCGCGTGTTCGCGGCGGACGCGGCCTCGATCACGTCGGCCGCGGCGTCGATGCCGACGACCCGACCGGGAGCGACGCGCGCCGCCAGGTCCAGCGTGATGTTGCCGGGACCACAGCCGACGTCGAGCAGGTCCTGTCCGGCCCGTAGGTGGGGAAGCAGGTAACCGGCGGAGTTCTCCGCGGTGCGCGAGCGGTGACTGCGCAGGACGGATTCGTGGTGCCCGTGCGAGTAGGTGTCGGTCATCGGCCCATCGTCACACCTGGGCCCCACTGCGTGCGTCGATTTCGCGGGTACCTTGCGCCAACCCGCTCAGGAGGTCCCATCGTGCAGGTCCCACTCGAAGGCGGTCCGGTCGGGATCGTCGGTGCGCTCGACCTCGACCGCACCCAGACGGGCATCGCTCCCCGCCGGCTGCCGGCGTGGACGCGGCCGCAGATCCCCGACCTCTTCATGGACTTCATGGTCTCGCTGAGCGCAGGCGTGCGGCTCGTGTTCCGCACCGACTCGCCGTGGATCGAGCTCGACGCGCTGCCCACCGGCTTCGAGGTCACCACCTCGCCGGCGCCCGAGGTGGTGTTCGATCTCGTGGCCGACGACGAGCGCGTGGGGCGACACTCGGTCGACTTCGGCACGCGCTTCGTGCTCGACCTGACGACGCTGGACCTGCAGGTGCGCGCAGGAGACGTCGGGACCGTGCGCTTCGACGATCTCGGCAGCACCGTGCGTGAGTACGAGCTGTGGTTGCCCCAGTCGGCCGCCACCGAGCTTCGCGAGCTGCGCGTGGCCGACGGCGCAAGCATCGAGAGGTCGAGGGCGGCGCGCCCCCGCTGGGCGCACTACGGCAGCTCGATCAGTCACTGCGTCGAGGCGCACGGGCCCACCGACGCGTGGCCGGCGATCGCGGCGAGGGACGCCGGGGTCGACCTCCTGCAGTTCGCGTTCGCCGGGCAATGTCAGCTCGACCAGTTCGTCGCCCGCTCGATCCGGGACGAAGCGCCCGACCTCGTGAGCATGGAGGTCGGCATCAACGTCGTGAACGCCGACACGCTCGACGTGCGGACGTTCGCCCCCGCGCTGCACGGCTTCCTGGACACCCTGCGCGAGCGGCTGCCGGAGGTGCCGATCCTCGTCGTCAGCCCGATCATCTGCCCGATGGTGGAGGACCACCCCGGACCGACACTTCCGGACGACCACGGCGGCTTCCGGATCCTCACCGACGCGCCCCCGGAGCTGCGCGCGACCAGCCTGACCCTCCGCCAGATCCGCCGGATCGTGACCGAGGTGGTCGACGGCCGCCGCGGGCGAGGCGACGTGAACATCCACGCGCTCTCGGGCCTGGAGCTGTTCGGCGAGGCCGACGCACCCGACCTGCCCGACGGCCTGCACCCCAGCGCCGAGGGCTACCGCCTCATGGGCGAACGCTTCCGGGCCCTCGCCTTCGCGCCCGGCGGACCGCTCGCCCGCTGACCGGCCGTCGAGCGCACCGCCGATCCGCGGTACCGTCGCCCCGACGCCGGGAGGTTGCCGTGCCCTACGTGACCGGACGCGTGATCCACGACGCGGATGCGCACATCATGGAGACGCCGAGCTGGCTCCGCGATCACGCGGATCCGCAGCTGCGGGACCGGATCGCACCCCTGTCCCTCACGGGCGGGAACGAGCTGCGCCAGACCGGTGATCCCGAGGAGCAGCTGCGCGATCTCGAGGCGTCGTTCTCGCGTCTGGCTGCGAAGCACCGCTCCGACGACTACCGCGCGAGCGAGGCCGCCGAGATCATGGCGCGGAAGAACTTCGCCGCGACCGGCTCCTTCCTCGCGGAGGACCGCCCGCGGGCACTCGACCATCTCGGCTTCGCGAGCCAGCTGCTGTTCAACACGTTCCACAACCGCCGGCTCCACGATTGGGAGCACACCGGCGACCTGGACCTCACCTACGGCACGGCCCGTGCCCACAACCGCGGCATGGTCGAGTTCTGCGCCGTCGATCCCCGCCTCCTGCCCACGTGCTACGTGCCGCTCGCGGACTTCGGCGCCGCCGAGGAGATGGCCGAGGAGTCGATCGCGATGGGCGCGGCCGCGCTCCTCGTCGCGTCGGGGTGCCCGAAGGGCCACTCGCCGAGCCACCGCTCGCTCGATCCGGTGTGGGCGCGTGCGCAGGAGGCCGGCATCCCGATCGTCTTCCACGTCGGCGGGACCGGCGACCTCATCGACCCGAACTACTTCGTCAACGGGCTCCCGATCCCACCCGACTTCCACGGCGGCGAGGAGAACTTCCGCTCGGTCGACTACATGGGCATCCCCGGACCGCCGGCGCAGACGCTCGCGACGATGGTCTTCGACGGTGTCTTCGACCGGTTCCCCACGTTGCGCGTCGGGGTGATCGAGCAGGGGGCGATCTGGGTGCCCTCGTGGATGCGCCAGATGGAGTCCGCGTTCGACGCGTTCCACCGCCACGAGGAGCGGGTGCGGGCGCTCGAGCTGCGGCCGTCGGACTACGTGCGTCGGCAGATGCGGTTCACGCCCTACCCGACCGAGGACGTCGGCTGGATCGTGGAGCAGGCCGGACCCGAGACGATGCTCTTCTCGTCCGACTACCCCCACGTCGAGGGCGGCCGGAAGCCGTACGAGCGGTTCGAGGCCTCGCTCGGTGACGCGAGCGACGCGGTGCGCCAGGCGTTCTACTCCGACAACTTCCTGGACCTCATGGGCACCGCGGCCGCCGCCCTGGCGGCCTGAGACCTCGTGCGCGAGCGCGACCAGAGATTCGACCCGCGGGTGCCGGGCGCGTTCCTCGCGCCCGAGTACTACGAGCAGCTCGCCGAGCTCCGGCGCGCCGGCGCGGTGCATGCGATCGACGACGACGTCTTCCTGCTGCCGCGCTATGAAGACATCCGGGCGGTCTCCCGCGACCCGCTCGGCTTCTGCTCGAGCCGCGGAGTGCTCGTCAATGATCCGCTGCGGGCCGCGCCGGCCGACATGTCCGGCTCGGTGCTGCACATGGACCCGCCCGAGCACGCTGACTACCGCCGGCTCGTGAACCGCGAGTTCACGCCACGCGGCATCGCCGGCTTCGAGGACCGCATCCGGGAGCTCGCGCGGGAGGTGCTCGACACCGTCGAGCCGGGAACGCCGGACGACTTCGTGGCCTCGGTCGCGGCACCGTTTCCGGTACAGGTGATCGCGGAGCTGCTCGGTGTGGAGGACGGTGCCCGGGAGGACTTCCGGCGGTGGTCGGACGCGATGATCGAGGCGCCCGACACCGATGATCCCGCGGTGCTGGCGTGCGCCGCCGAGCTCTGGCGCTTCCTCGACTGCCACCTGCGCGACCGCGCCGAGCATCCGCGCGACGATCTCGTCTCGCTCCTCGTCCACTCGCAGGTACACGGCCGGCCCGTGACCCACGCCGAGGCGCGCCTGTTCTGCCTCTCGCTGCTCGTCGCCGGCAACGAGACCACGCGTCATCTCGTCTCCGGTGCCGTGCTCGCACTCGCCGAGCACCCGGACCAGCGCGCCGCGCTCGCGGCCGGCCCGTCGGCGATCCCGGCCGCGGTGGAGGAGTGTCTCCGGTGGGTCACGCCGATCCAGGCCTTCGGCCGCACGGCCACGGCCGCTACCGCGATCGCGGGAACCCCGATCCCCGAGGGTGGGTTCGTCATCATGCTCTACGCCTCCGCCAACCGGGACGAGACCACCTTCGGTCCGACGGCCGACCGGTTCGATGTGACCCGCCCCGTCGACCCGCCGCACCTCGCCTTCGGCTTCGGTGAGCACCTGTGCCTCGGTGCAGCACTCGCCCGGACGGAGGCCCGGATCCTGCTCGAGGAGCTGCTCGCCGCGACACCGGAATGGGAGGTGACGGGCCCAGCCGAGTGGGCGCCGTCGACGCTCGTGCGCGGGATGCGGACGCTGCCCTGGCAGCGCGCGACCATGACCGAATGATGCAGGGACACGTCCACCCCGACTTCGCCGAGGTCGCTACGGCGTTGCGCCGCACCGTCGCCCACAAGCGCGGTGGCGGTGCCGCGGTCGCGGTGTTCCACCGCGGTGAGCCCGTCGTCGACATCTGGGCGGGCACGCGTGACACCCGGGGCACGCCGTGGGCCGAGGACACGACCGTGATGTGCTTCTCGACGACCAAAGGTGTCGTCGCGACGGCGGCACATCGGCTCGCCGACCGCGGGGAGCTCGACGTCGATGCGCCGGTCGCCGAGTACTGGCCGGAGTTCGAGGCCGCGGGGAAGGACGACGTGCGAGTCGCACACCTCCTCGACCACTCCGCCGGCATGCACCGCGTGCGCGGCGTGATCGAGGACGGCGAGATGCTGCTCGACTGGGATCGCACCACCGCGGCGCTCGCCGCCGCGCCGGCCGCGTACCGGGCCGGGACACGTCACGGCTACCACGCCATCACCTACGGCTACCTCGTCGGCGAGGTCCTCCGCCGGATCACCGGCAGGACGGTCGACGACGTGATCCAGGCCGAGATCGCGGCGCCGCTCGGGATCGAGGGCATGTCGATCGGTGCCCGGGGGCCCCGGCGGGCGCAGGTCGCCGAGCTGCTCGCCGCGTTCCCGGAGGAGACCCGGGCCCAGCGCGCCGTCGCCCGTCTGGATCGGCGGCGCTGGCTCCAATACACGATCGACGCCTTCATGATCCCCGGTGTCCCCGAGATGGTGGAGTCCGGCGCGATCTACGACGCCGAGTCGCCGGCGCTCAACGGTTGCTTCACCGCGCGGTCGCTCGCGCGGATGTACTCGGCGCTCGCGACCGGCGAGACCGTCGACGGCGCACGGTTCCTCTCGGAACCGGCCCAGCGCACCGCGACGACCGTGCGGACGACGAAGCGGGACGTCGTGCTCGGATTCCCGATGCGCTGGCGGCTCGGGTGGCACATGGCCGCGACCACACGGGGCGTGCGCCCGCGCGGCTTCGGCCACTTCGGACTCGGGGGCTCGGGCGGCTGGGCCGATCCCGACCTCGGTCTCTCGGTGGCGATGACGTGCAATCGCATGGCGGGGACGCCCGTGGGCGACCAGCGGTTGCTGAAGATCGGCGCCGCCGCGGTCCGGTCCGTACGACGGCGGGCGTCCGCGTAGCGATGTGACGCTCGCGCCGGCGCCCTCGAGCGTCGCCGCCGCAACGGGGAGGTCGCGTGCACAGACTGGGGATCATCGGAGTGGGGATCGGGCTCGTGCTCTCGGGCGCGGGGTGCTCCTCCGGCAGTTCGAACGCCACGGGTACTGCCGCGACCTCGACCACCTCGCCGGCCAACCCCGCGGCGGTGGCGCCCGTGCCGTCCTCGGGCTGCGGCACGTCGAGCGTGCGCGCCGGTGAGACCAAGGAGACCCTCGCGGCGCCGGCCGGGGAGCGCTGGTACTTCCGGCACGTCCCGCCCGCCCATGACGGCACCACGCCGGTGCCGCTCGTGCTCGACCTCCACGGGTACTCGGAGGGCGCGACCGTCCACCAGCTGATGAGCGGTCTCGGCGGGTTCGGCGACGAGCACGGGTTCGTCACGATCACGCCCCAGGGCACGGGCCCGGTCGCCCAGTGGGACACCGCCCTCGACGGCCCCGATGTGAAGTTCGTGGGCGATCTGCTCGACACGGTCGAGGAGCAGCTCTGCGTCGACACCATGCGCATCTACGTGACCGGCCTGTCGAACGGCGCGTTCATGACGTCGGCCGTCGCGTGCGCCTACAGCGAACGGGTCGCGGCCGTGGCGCCGGTCGCCGGCGTCCGGGACCTCCCGGGGTGCCACTTCGACCGGGCCGTCCCGATCGTCGCGTTCCACGGCACGGCCGACGGGTACGTGTCGTTCGAGGGCGGTCTCGGCGAGAAGGGCCTGGACCTGCCGGCGCCCGACGGGTCGGGCCGTTCGATCCGCGACGTGGCCGGCCCCGAGCAGCTGCGTGACGCCGGGGGGACGAAGTCGGTGCCCGAGATCATGCAGGCGTGGGGCCACCGCAACGGCTGCGGCCGGGGTGCGAAGGAGCACTCGGTCGCAGCCGACGTGGTCGAGGTCGCCTACGACTGCCCGCCCGCCGCGGCGACCGAGCTGTACCGGATCGAGGGTGGCGGCCACTCGTGGCCGGGCAGCGACTTCTCGGTGAGCATCGGGAAGATCGTCGGGAAGACGACGACGAGCGTGAGCGCCGACGAGATCATGTGGAAGTTCTTCGTCGCGCACCCGCTGAGAACGACGGGCTGACGGTCCCTACTCCAGGGTCGAGTAGGTCGTGCTGCGGTCGTCGGTGCTCGAACCCGCGACTTCGTCCGCGCACGCAGTCAGGTCGGCGAGGTACTTCTCGATGACGGGTGCGTTCCCGGCGCTGACGGTGGAGTGCAGCGCGTCGGGTGGCTTCTGGCGGTCGTGGAACCACCCGCGCCGCATGAGTGCGTCGCCGAGCGCGAACGCGTCCACTGCCCGCTCGGAGGACTCGTCGGCCGCGATCGCGAGCAAGTGGGCGTGCGGGTCGCCGAGCACGGTGATGCCGTCGATCGCACGCACGCCCGCGCGCATGCGGTCGGCCGCCGCGATCGTCGTCGCGGTGAGGCGGCGGTAGCCCTCGAGCCCGAGGTGGTGCAGCACCGCCCAGGCCGTGGCCATCGGCAGTCCGGCGCGCGTGCCCTGCATGTTGGGCGAGGCGTAGAAGCCGCCGAGCCAGTCCTCGAAGACGAAGGTCTGGTAGCGCCGGAGCGCCTTGGTGCGGTGCAGGATCACCGACGCGCCCTTGGGCGCGTATCCGAGCTTGTGGACGTCGGCCGAGATGGTGGTGACACCCTCCACGCGGAAGTCCCAGGGCGCCACCTCCATGCCGAGCTGCTCCATGAACGGCAGCACGAAGCCGCCCATGCACGCGTCGGTGTGGAAGCTCGCGCCGACGGACTGCGCGAGGGCGGCGAGATCCGGAATCGGGTCGATGACGCCCTGCGGGTACTGCGGCGCGGAGCCGACGACGAGGACCGTGTGGGGTCCGACGACGTCGGCGGCGGCATCCACGTCGGCGCGCCAGTCGGTGTCGACGGGGACCTTGCGAATACGCGCGCCGAAGTAGTGCGCGGCCTTGTGGAACGCGGCGTGCGCGCTGACGGGGAGCACGATCTCGGGCTCGGCGACGTTCCGCTCGGCCCGGGCGCGCTCGATCGCGGCGTGCACCGCCATGAGGATCGACTCGGTCCCGCCGGAGGTGAGGAACCCCGCTGCCTCCGGACCGCCGTGGAGGAGGTCGGCGGTGACGCCCACGACCTCGGACTGGATCGCGCCGAGGCTCGGGAACGCCTGGGTGTTGAGCGCGTTGTCGTGGAGGAACATCAGCGCGGTCGCGGCGATCACGTCGTGGGTCTCGGGGCCGGCGTCGTAGACCATTCCGAACGTCCGTCCCTCCTGCCAGCGGACGTCGGCGTGGCGCTTGTCGGTGAGGGCGCCGACGATCTCCTCGGTGCTCATGCCGTGCTCCGGGAGGCGCATCGTCGGAGTGTACGGCGGTCGTCGCAGTCGCCTCCGGGGCCCCGATGCCGTGCGCCCGATGGTCACCGCCATCGTCGATCTGGACACCGCGTCCGTGCAGGACGCCCCGCGGCCGTCGCCGGCGTGGCGATGACGCGCACGTTCCAGTTCCCCGCGATCGACCGCGTCGTCCCCCCGCCTGGCGTCTCGACCCGAAGTGGTCGTGGATCGCTGCAGGGTCGTGCGGCCCGAACCCGGGGAGGCGTGACCCCGACCGTGACCGCGGTGGGTGGTCGCGGCGGTGGGCACGGCCACGGAGAGCGCCTAGACTGTCCTGATCTGTGATGGGAAGGGGGCCCTGTCGCGGGTCCCGGTCGCTGTTCGCATCCCGATCGCCGAGAGGTTCTTGCGCATGATCCCGATCCGTCGCCGCGTGCGGACCGTCGCCCTCGTCACGCTGGTGCTGCTGACGCTCGGGGCCTGTCGCGCCGACTGGTCGCAGTGGGGCGGCAACGTCGAGCGCCAGGGTGCGAGCCTCACCGAACGGGCGATCAGCGCATCGAACGTCGGCAGCCTCCGCCACCTCTGGGCGACGGACCTGGGGGGTTACATCAACGCCGCGCCGATCGTCGCGATCGACATCCCGGTCAACGGCGTGAAGACCGACCTGATCTTCGTCGGCACGGAGCAGGGGATCTTCTCCGCGATCAAGACCGACGGGCAGATCCTGTGGTCCAGGAACCTGGGCAACCACGTCGCGAACTGCCCCGACACCCCGGGGAGCGTCTACGGGATCCAGGCGAGCGCGGCCTGGGACCGCGACCACAACCGGGTCCTCGTCGTGGGCGGCGACGGCAAGGCCTACGCACTCGACCCCGCGACCGGCACGACCAACGCGGGCTGGCCCGTCACGGTGACCACCGACCCCGTGCACAACTCGATCTACGGCGCTCCGACCCTTTTCCGGAACTATCTCTACGTCGAGACCGGCTCCTACTGCGACCAGAGGCCGTACCACGGGAGCGTCGTGCGCATCGACACGACGACGCGCGCGACCAAGGCCTGGTACGCGACCGGCGGCAGCGCGACGGGCCCCGACGGCGGGGGCATCTGGGGGTGGGGCGGAGCATCGGTGGATCCGCGCGACGGCAACGTCTACGTCGCGACCGGCAACCTGTTCGCGACTCCTGAGAACGCGCCGTACGGCGACGCGGTCGTGCGCCTGACCGGCGACCTGAACGTCGTCGCATCGAACGCGCCGGGTGTGCTCATCGGCGACGACGACTTCGGCAGCACGCCCATGCTGTTCCAGAAGCCGGGCTGCCCGCCGCAGCTGGCGGTCGAGCAGAAGAACGGCTCGCTCTACCTGTACAACCGCGACTCGATCGCGTCGGGACCGGTCCAGGCCCTCAAGCCGTCGATCGGCCAGGACGCGGTGCACCTCCCGGCCCCGGTGGACGAGTTCATCGGTGTCCCGGCCTGGTCCCCCGACACCCAGATGCTCTACCTCGCCAATCCGACGGGTACTCCCGACGGCGCCTACGTCAACGGCATGGTCGCCTTCCGGCTCAACGCCTCGTGCCGACTGGAGAAGGCGTGGAACACCTTCGCCGGCGTGAAGTCCTACGTCGTGGGGACGCCGACCGTCGCGAACGGCGTCGTCTACTACCCGGCCGGCGGGGCGAACCGCGTCTACGCGTTCGACGCCCTCACCGGCCAGCCGCTCTGGAACAGCGACACCACGCTGACCCGGCCGGTCTTCACTGCGCCGACGGTCATCAACGGCCGGGTCTACGTGGGCTCGTACGACAACAAGCTGCACGCCTGGGGCCTGTGACGCCTCAGTCCGACCGGTGCGCGCGAAGCCCCTACGCGACCTGGCGCGCCGCGGTCGCGGCGCGCCAGTCGTAGAGGACCTGGGTCCGGAGCAGGACGTCGTGGAGCGCCGCGTTGCGCCGGCTGACCACGATCCAGAGCAGGCCCGGGTAGAAGCTGGCACAGAGCACGGCCCGGGCGAAGGCCCGGACCGGTCGCATCGTGGAACCGTCGAGCTCTGCGACCCGGAGCCCGAGCATGGTCTTGCCGACGGTCCGGCCGGTACTGCTCCAGCCCGCGCCGAGGTAGATGACGAGCAGGCCCCATTCGACGGCGATCGAGACCCACGTCTGTGGTGCCGAGATCTCGAATCCGCCGCCCTCGTGCAGCAGGAACCGCACGACCGCCACCGCGGTCAGGCACCCGAAGAACAGGACCTGGAGCACGACCAGGTCGACGGCGTCCGCCGTGACGCGCGAGACGAAGCCGGCCCGTCCGCCCTGGAGCGCCTCGGCGCGCGGATCGCGGATGACCCGGCTCATGCCGGTACGTCGTCGTCGGCCGGCGGATTCCGGGGGGTGGTCCCGCGGAGCAGCACGCGATCGGCGACCCGTCCTACGAAGTTGTCGAGCCGCATCGCGCTGATCCGGGCACCGTCGACCGCGTCGCTCGTGATCGAGCCCGTGGACTCGCGGACGATCCCGCCGACATCGACCTCGGCGAGCACTCGGTCGATGATCGGCTTCATGTCGATCCGGAGCATCAGCGCGTCGAGGTCGACCCGCTGCATCAGCGCCTCGACGTCGACCCGGCGGACGATGCCGTCGACGTCCACCCGGAGGAGCAGGGCGTCGATGTCGATCCGCGCGAGCACCGCATCGAGGTCGACGAGATCGAGCAGCGCGTCGAGGTCGATCGAGGCGACGAGCTCGGTGACGATCTCGGCGATCGGGAGGCGCTGGGCGATCGCGGGGACGTCGAGCCGGGCCAACATCGTCTCGGCGACCGCGGGGACCAACCGACCGACGAACGTGGCGAGGGCATCCTCACTTCGCTGGGTCTCCTCATCGGCTCGGGCGCCCCACCGGTCGAGCGACGAATCCACGCCGGCGAGGACGTCGCGCACGAGAGGCAACGAACGGCCGATGTCGACGGAGCGCTGGGTCAGCTCCTCCACCGCCGCCCCGGCGCCGAGCAGGCGCTGTTCGGTCACGAGCGCCGCGCCCGTCGCCGCCCGGGCCACCCGCCGGGCGAACGAGCTGTGCGCCCGGTCCGGCGACGGCCCCGGCCAGAACCGGTCGAGGACGTCGGCGATCGCAGCCGTGGTCACCGACAGTGCGCCGACGCCCAGGTCGGAGACCCTCGCGGCCGCGCCCGCCAACGTTTCGGGGGACCCTCGGGTCGCGGGAACACTGCGGACCCGGACGGCTCGGGCGGGGAGGTCGACCATGCAGCGCTGATTCTTGCAGTCGCCGAGCGCGAAGCGCCGGGTCGCCGGATCCGCTGTCATACGATGCGCGGCGTGCCCGTGCCCCGAGCTTCGAAGATGGAGAGCTTGGAGGACCGATTCTTCATGGCCGCGGGGCTGATCGTGGCCTCGATCATCGCGTTCGCCGCCGGTGGGGACCACCAGATCGGTCAGATGATCATCGTGGTCGTCCAGAGCGTGACGCTGCTGGTGATCCTCTACGCCTCGCACGTCTCGGCCCGGACCCTCCGCGTCGCGGCCGTCGTGGTCACGTTCGCGTCGGTGGGGACGGTCGTCTCGATCGCCGTCGACAAGCAGTCGGTCGGGCCGGCGCTGATCGGGTCACTCCTCGCGCTCGCAGGACCCGTGGCGATCATCCGCCGGATCCGTCACCACGCGCGCATCGACCTCGAGACCATCGCGGCGTCGCTGTGCGTCTATCTCCTCGCCGGCCTCTCCTTCGCCCTCGTGTTCCGGGTGATCGACGTCGTCGGGGACCCCTTCTTCGTGCAGCGGGCCACGGCGGCGGCCACGGACTTCGTGTACTTCAGCTTCACGACGATCACCACCCTCGGGTACGGGGACCTCACGCCCGCGTACAGCCTGGGCAAGATGCTGGCCGTGTCCGAGGCCCTGTTCGGCCAGCTGTACCTCGTGAGCGTCGTGGCGCTGCTGGTCGGGAATCTGGGCCGCGCCCGGGCGAGGCCGTCGAGCCCGACGACGCCCGCGTCAGAGGACGAGGACCCGTGAGCCCGGGTCCGGCCGATCCTCGCGACGAGATGGTCGCCGAGGATCCGGAGACCCGTTCGCTCGCCCGCCGGCTCAAGGACCAACGCGAGATCATCGAGCACCGCATCGACTCGACCCGCGAGCGGTTCGAGGGTGCCCGACCGGATTCGTCGTTGATCGACACCGTCTTCCGGGCCATCGAGGTCGACACCGCGACCGGTGGTGGCGTGCTGTCGGCTGCCGTCGCGTTCCGGATCTTCCTGTTCCTCGTGCCGTACGTGTTCTTCTTCGTGGTCGGCGTGGGGTTCGTCTCCGACGTCACGAACGGTGACCCGAACTCGCTCACTCATGCCGTCGGCATCGGCGGGCTGATCGCCGGCGCGGTGCGTGGAGCTGGTGACCTCAGCACCACTCAGCGGATCACGGCGTTGGTGATCAGCGGGTTCGCGCTGTTCCTGTCCTCGCGCGCGGCCGTCAAGGTGCTGCGCATCACCCACGGCCTGATCTGGCGGGTCCCGATCCCCAAGCTGACGAGGTCGTCCCGGGTCGCGGCGGCGTTCATCGGTCTCGTCTCGATGGAGCTCCTCGTCGGCGCGGGTGTCGGGTGGCTTCGGTCCCGGTCGACGCTGCTCGGGATCGCCGGGATCGTCGTGACCGGGCTCGTCCCGTTCGCCATCTGGCTGTTCGTGTCGTTGCGCCTGCCTCGCGCGGAGACGCCCTGGTGGGCGCTGCTGCCCGGAGCCGGTGTGGTCGGCGTCGGCACCGTGTTACTCCACACGGCGACCGTCTACTACTTCGCCTACGAGATCGAGGCGAAGTCGGCGACGTACGGCGCGATCGGCGCGTCGCTCGCGATCCTGCTGTGGGCGTATTTCCTCGGTCGCATCATCACGCTCTCGGCGGCGGTGAATGCCGCCTTCTGGTTCCGCAACGAGGAGCGGCTCGGCCACACGGTGCCGGACGCCCTCGACCTCGAGGAGCAGCTCTCCTCGGCGGAGGCGGACGCGGAGGACGCGGAGCCGTGAGCGGGTTCGCCGCGTGCGGGGGCTTCGGTGGCCTGCAGGCATGCTTGCTCCTCGGTGATCGTGCACGACCAGGTCCAAGAACGCAGCGAGGCAGGGCAGGAAGCTCACGAGAACCGACAGAAGCACCTGCCCGATCGCGAAGTCTGCGAGCATGGGAAGTCTCCTCGCAGGGGAGATGCGGCGAGCCGACCCGTCCGGTGCTCGCTGGTAGGAACCGCAGGCGGTGGGTGACGGACGGAGTCAGCAGTTGCGCGCCGGCGGGTGAGCGGCGCCTACCGAATCCGGGAGCATCAGCATGACGGTCGAGACCGGGGTCGACACCGAGGCGCAGGTCGCGAAGCATCGTGGGCGGTCGACCACGTCGATCGCGCTGATCGTCATCGGGTCGCTGCTCCTGCCGCTCGCCGGTATCACCGTCTGGGTCCGCAACCTCGTCCTCGATTCCTCCCGCTACGTGGACACGGTGGCCCCGCTCTCGAAGGACCCGGCGATCCGGGAAGCCGTTGCCCAGAGGGTCGCGGCCAGGGTCGTCGACGTGCTCGACGTAGAGCAACGGGCGCAGGACGCGCTCCCCACGCGCGCCAAGTTCCTCGCCGCCCCGATCGCCGCGGGCGCCCAGCAACTGGTGGACAACGCGACGATCAAGGTCCTCGAGTCCGACGCGTTCCCGAAGATCTGGGAGTTCGCCAACGAGAACGCGCACGATCAGATCGTGGTGGCGCTGACCGGTCGGACACGCGGTGCGGTCACCACCGACGACGGGAAGGTGGTGCTGAACCTCGGTCCGCTCGCCCAGAAGGTCGCCACCCAGCTCGGCGATCTGGGCATCGGCGTGCCCGAGAACATCGACGTCTCGAAGATCAACGCCAAGTTCGTTCTGGTCGCCTCCGACGACCTCGCGTCGGTCCAGACCTACGCGCGCCTGCTCGACAAGCTCGCGTGGATCCTGCCCCTGATCACCCTCCTGCTCTACGCCGCCGCGGTGTACGTCGGACCGCGTCGCCGGGTCGCGCTGATGCGGGTCGGCTTCGGCGTCGCCGTGGCGATGGTCGTCTCGTTGGTGGCCTACGGCTTCGCGCGGAGCGCCTACCTCGACGGTCTCCCGTCGTCGGTCCAGAGCACGGCGGCGGCCGCCGCGGTGTTCGACACCGTGACCCGGTTCGTCGAGCGCGGGCTCCGCACCCTGCTCGTGCTGGGTCTCGTCGTCTGGGCGGCGGCGTGGCTCGCCGGACCGTCGCGCGGCGCCACCGCGGTACGGACCCGCTGGAACCGGCTCATGGGTCGGGCGGGCGAGGGGATCGGCGAGGTGGTCGAGATCGGACCGGTCGGCCGGTGGGCCGCCGCCAACGTGATGGGGCTGCGGATCGGCCTGTTCGCCGTCCTGGTCCTGACGCTCTTCGTCTGGGACCGCCCGACGGGTCTCGTGATCCTGAGCCTCGGCGTGCTCGGCGTGGTCGGTCTCGGTGTCATCCAGATGCTCGCAGCCGGCGGTTCGGCCGACGAGCCGGCACCCTCCGCGTGAGCGGCCCCGGCACCGGCGCGCGTCGGGTCAGACCCCGGGGAAGACGGTGGACCAGTCGGTCGCCATGCTCACGATCGTCCAGCCGAGGCGGGACCCGACCTCGGTGATCGGTTCTGGTTCGGCGACGGTCTCGGCCTTGCTGACGTAGGCGAACTCCCGGTCCGCGTCGTCGTGGTCGATGAGGATCGCCAGACAGGGTGCGCCGCCGCTGCACGCCCATTCCAACATCTCTCGGTCGCCCCCGGAGTTGCCGGCGGCGAGGATCGGACGGCGGCCGAGCTGGGTCTGGATGTTGCCCACCTTGTTCGGGCCCTCGTTGGCGTCCCCCAGCACGCGACTCGTGCGTCGCAGGACCGGTCGGTCGCCGTCCCTGACGAACTCGTATTCGATCAGCGTGCCGACCACGCGTTCGGGCGGGACGGCGTAGAGCCCTTCGCTGATCGCGCGGACGAACTCGGTGCCCCCGCCGGTGACGACGAAGATCGTGAAGCCGAGCGCCCGGAGCTCGTCGAGCAGCTCGAGCATCGGCTGGTACACGGTCCGGCGCATCGGGACGTCGAGCGTCCGGTGCCGCGCGTGATCCATGAACGCCGATACCGCGGCAGTGAACTCGTCGGGGGTCATGCCGTCGAAGCGCTCGGCCAGGGCCAAGCCCACCCGAACCAGGCCGAGGTCGCCCAGAGCGGTGATGTCCCCGTCGAGGAC
Organism: uncultured Acidimicrobiia bacterium; assembly: GCA_963801105.1. Classification (GTDB taxonomy): domain Bacteria; phylum Actinomycetota; class Acidimicrobiia; order IMCC26256; family JAENVU01; genus JAENVU01. The sequence goes on along the minus strand of CAWDDH010000003.1, from coordinate 337,436 downwards.
GGCGGCGTACTCGACGCGGTCGCGCAGTGCCGGTTCGCGTTCGGCCGCTGCCTGCAGGGTGGCCGCGAAGAAGTCGAACTGGACGTAGCTGGGCTTCTCGCACCAGAGGGTGCCGTCGTGGTCGAACGCGGCGACGCGCCGGGCGGGGGGCAGGGCGGTCGACGCGTCGAGGAACGCGATGATCGCGTCCCGCGTCGCTCCCCGGCGCCACGACGGCAACCGGTCCGACGCGCTCATGGCGAAGCCTCGTCCGGTGCAGCACCACGGCGTACACAGCGGAACCCGATGTGGCTCATGCCGGAGTCCACCATCTGCGGGCGCCGCGCTGCGGGGCGGTAGCGCCGGCAGTAGGTGTCGGCGCAGAGGTAGGAGCCTCCCTTGACGACCTTGCGGGGAATGCGGAACTGCGGTTGGTACGGGTCATAGCTCCGCCCGACGTCGGGGCCCCGCGGGTTCTCCGGAACGCAGCAGGGCTTGTCGGCGTCGGCGGGATGGGCACTGGCGTACCAGTCGTCGGTCCACTCCCAGACGTTGCCGGCCATGTCGTACAAGCCGAATCCGTTCGGTGGGAACGATCCGACGGGCGCGGTACGGGCCCAGCCGTCCTCCGGCGGCCGGCGCCACGGGAAGTCGGGGCCGCTCCAGGTGTTCGCCATCGTCCGGCCGTCCGGCCGGCGCTCGCCGCCCCAGGTGAACTCGGCGCCCTCGAGACCGCCGCGCGCGGCCAGCTCCCACTCGGCCTCCCTCGGGAGCGATGCGCCGACCCACCGGGCGTAGGCGACGGCGTCCTCGTGCGCCACGTGGACCACGGGATGGTCGGCGCGTCCACCGAGGTCGCTCGCCGGCCCCTCGGGGCGTCGCCAGCTCGCGCCGGGAACCCAGGTCCACCACTGGCTGAGGTGTCGAAGGTCGACCGGCCCGGGCGCCGGTGTGAACACCATGGAACCCGCGACGAGGTTCTCCTCCGGCGCGCCCGGGAACTGTTCCGGGTCGAGCGGCCGCTCGGCGACCGTGCGGTACCCCGTCGCGGCGACGAACTCCGTGAAGCGGGCGTTGGTGACCGCGAACGCGTCGATCCAGAATCCGTCGACCAGCACGCGGTGCGCCGGTGCCTCTTCGGGGTAGTGCGCGTCGGAGCCCATCGTGAAGGTTGCGCTCGGGACCCACACCATCGGCACGGGGTCGCGACGGGACGCCGTGGCGCGTGGTGGGCCGGCGGTCAAGCGCTCGGGATGCCGGCCTCGAGCGTCGCCACCACCTGCTCGAGGGAGAAGCTCGCCGGCTTCTGCGTCGGTGGGAACTCGGCCAGGGTCTTCAGCATCTGCGCCGCGTACGCCTGGGCCGGAACCACGAGCCACGCGTGGTCGAGGATCCAGTCGTAGTACGTGTTCGACGTGATGTCGGCCCGCTCGTACGGGTCGGTGCGGAGGTTGAACATCTTCGGCACGCGGAGGTGCGTGTAGGGCTCGGCCCAGATGTTGAGCGTGCCGGTCGCCCGTTGTTCGAGGAAGACCAGCTTCCAGTTGTCGAACCGCAGCGCGGTGAGGTCGCCGTCGTCGGACACGTAGAAGAAGTGACGGCGGGGGCTCTCGTCGGAATCACCGGTGAGGTACGGCAGCTGGTTGTGGCCGTCGAGGTGCACCTTGTAGGTGGTGCCGCTCAGATCAGCGCCGGTCAGGAGCTGCTGGGCGACATCGGTGACGCCGGCCGCGGCGAGCAAGGTGGGGAACCAGTCGCTGTGGCTCACGATGCCGTTGAGGACCTGGCCGGCCGCGATGTGCCCGGGCCAGCGGATCATCGCCGGGACGCGGTACGCGCCCTCCCAGTTGGAGTTCTTCTCGTTCCGGAACGGTGTCATGCCGGCGTCGGGCCAGGTGTTCATGTGCGGACCGTTGTCGGTGGAGTAGATGACGATCGTGTTCTCGGCCAGCTCGAGTTCGTCGACGGCGTTCAGGAGATCACCGACGACGTCGTCGTGGTCCAGCATCGTGTCGTGGTACTCGGACTGCCAGCGGCCGGCGCGTCCCCGGCTCTCCGGCTTGCCGTGGGTGCGGAAGTGCATGTGGGTGGAGTTGAACCAGAGGAAGAACGGTCGTTCCGCGTCCTTCTGGCGCCCGATGAAGTCGATCGCGGCGTCGCGGAACTCCTCGTCGACAGTCTCCATCCGCTTCTTGGTGAGCGGGCCCGTGTCCTCGATGCGCTGGGTCCCGTCCTCGTTCGCCCAGGTGTGGAGAACACCGCGTGGGCCGAACCGCTGGCGGAAGTCGGGGAAGTCCGCTTCGGTGGGGTAGTCACGCTGCTCGGGCTCCTCTTCCGCGTTGAGGTGGTAGAGGTTGCCGAAGAACTCATCGAACCCGTGCGCGGTGGGCAGGAACTCGTCCTTGTCGCCGAGGTGGTTCTTGCCGAACTGACCGGTGGCGTAGCCGTGCGCCTTCAGTGCGGTCGCGATGGTGGGGTCCTTGGCGCGCAGGCCGATGTCCGCGCCCGGCATTCCGACCTTGGTGAGACCGGTCCGGTAGGGGTTCTGGCCTGTGATGAATGCGGCGCGGCCCGCCGTGCAGCTCTGCTCGCCGTAGTAGTCGGTGAACCGCGCGCCCTCGGTCGCGATCCGATCGATGTTGGGGGTTCGGTAGCCCATCAGGCCGTCGCTGTAGCAGCTCAGGTTCGAGATCCCGATGTCGTCGCCCCAGATGACGAGGATGTTCGGTTGGTCGGTCACGGTTCGAGTCCTCCTTGGCGAACAGCGCACGTCCGTCCGCACGATAACGGCTCGGGACGCAGCCGACTCCTGGCTCGATCAGCGCGCGAGCGGTGACGCGCTCGCGCCGCGGGCGACGACGCTCATCAGCACGACCGTGGCGATCACCGCGAGCGCCGTCCGTCCGTCGTGCGGGTCGAGGCTGTCGGAGGCCAGCCTGGCGAAGACCACCGACGCGAGCCCCGGTGGCCCGAACCATCCGACGATGCCGACCGAGCGTCGGTCGAGTCCCGTTCCGGCGAGCGCGAATGCGACGGGGATCCATCCGGAGCACGGTGAGGCTCAGGCCGGCGCAGACCTTCATCCGCCAGTCCGCAGGGTCGAGCGCCGGGATCAGGAGCGCGCCGAAGAGGAACCAGACCGTGACCGACAGCAACTCGCCGCCGTCGGTCAGGTCACCTGGACCCACTTCGCGACGCTCGGCGTGCCCGTCTGGTCCACGCCGAAGAGCATGTACCAGCCCGGCGGCGTGAGGTTCGGGTTCGGGTCGAGCGACGCGGTGACGTGGGTGCCGGACTGGGTCACCGGCAGGTCGACGAGCCGCTGGTCGGGGTCGTTGCTGTGCGTCGCGGCCGACGGCCGGACCAGCTCCGCGTACTGCAGCGGGACGTCGGACGAGAAGCCGATGGTTCCGCCCCGCGCCATCGACGCCGAGCTGAAGCCGCTGAGCGTCGGTCGGGTCTTGGTCATGTAGGGCGGCGAGTAGAGCTCGATGCGGAGCTCGAAGTCCTCGCCCCTGTTCGAGTAGTTCCCGCCGAAGGTGGCGACGCGACCATCCGGGAGCAGGAGGGCCTCGGAGTGGTACGTGCGGCCGATGGTGTTCTGCGCCGCGTCCTCCCAGGTGTTGGTGGCCGGGTGGTAGATCTGCGCGGTGTAGCGGAACGTGAAGCCGGGCTGACCCGCGTCGTACCAGCTCTCGTTGGTGCCGCCGGTCTGGAGCACCGTCCGGTCCGGGAGGATCACCGCGCTGACGTACTGCTTCGACTCGCTGATCGGCGGTCCCGGGACGTACGAGGGATTGGGTTTCGTGAGATCGACGATCGCGGTGCTCGCGACTGCCTTGGCGCTCGGGTCCGTGTGCTGACCCCCGCCGATGACCATGACGCGCTGGCTCTGCGCGGGTGGGAGCAGGACCGACGCGCCCATGTCCCGACGGTCGACGTCGGTGAGCCCGGGAATCGGCGAGAAGGTGTTCGCGCTCGCGTCCCAGATCCCGGCGGGGACGTTGCCGACCCCGAAGGTCGAGACACCGCTGTAGAGGTAGCGCCCGTCGGCGAGCAGGTGGAGTGCGGGGTACTCGGGGAAGAACTCCGCCGAGGACTGCTGCGGGGTCCACGAGCCGCTGCCGTTGTTCGCGGTCGGGTCGAACACCTGGTAGTGGCTCTGGATCTGACCGTTCTGATCCTGGCCGGCGACCATGATCACCGAGCCGTCGCCGCGGTTCACGAGGGTCGGGTACCAGTGGCCCTCGTCGAGGTTCGGCGATTGCACGTACTTGTGGGTGGCGGGGTCGAACCGGTACGACTGATCGGAGCCGAGGTAATCGGTGGCGTGGAGCGAGTCCGGGTACCCGGTGGTACCGCCCGCGACGAGTAGCTGACCGTTGGGCAGGAACGCATGACCGGCGCAGAACATGTCGTACGGCGTCGGGATCGACCGGAACGTGTTCGCGACCGGGTCCCACTCGGTGGTGGTGAACGTGCCGGCCGCGAACAGATCGGGGTTGTTCCCTGATCCCTGGATCAGCAGCACGTGACCGTTGGGCAGCAACGCGGCATGCACGGCACGGACGGGAGCCGGCGTGCTGTTGGTGGTCCACGACCCGACCCCGCACGCGCTGAGCATCAGCGCGCCGAGCTACGACGACGGCGCGGCCCAAACGCGGTCGGCGTCGTGCGGTGAATGGTGTGGTGCGCAGCCCCATGGAAGGGACGAATGGTACCCGACCTCGGGCGGGCGGGGTTCGCGCACGCGGGCCGATGATCCCCGCGCGGCGCTGACCGGTACCGTGCACAGGTGCGCCGTCTCGTCGTTCTCGTCCTCGCGGCCGGTCTCGTCACGGTCGCGTGTGGGTCGAACGACTCATCCCGGAGCGGTGCCGCCGCGAAGGGCGCGTCGGTCTCGAGCCGCGCGGTCCTCGACTTCACCCTGCCCGCGGTCGACGGTGGGCAGATCCGTGGCCGCGACTACTCGGGCAAGGCGCTCGCCCTGTGGTTCTGGGCGCCCTGGTGAACGGTGTGCAACGGGGAGGCCCCCGGAGTCGTGCAGTTGGCACGGCGCTACGACGGCAAGGTCACGTTCCTCGGCGTCGCCGGCCGTGACGACGTCGGACCGATGCGGGAGTTCGTGAAGAAGTACGGCGTCCCGTTCCCGTCGGTCGCGGACACCCAGCTCGACGTCTGGAAGCGGGCGCGCGTCCGGGGCCAGCCCGCGTGGGTCTTCGTCCGGCCCGACGGCACGGCCGAGCTGTTCTACCGGCCGGACGAGGCGACCGTGAAGGCGAAGCTCGCCTCCTTGGCCGAGGCCTGATCCGCCGGATCCGCGCCGGCACGGGTGGATCGGCGAGCATGGGCCCGATGGCGACCCACGAGCGCGAGCTGACCGAGCCGGTCGACCTGGTCGGACCCGACGGGCGGCTGAATCCCCAGGCGCGGGGCTGGTCGCGGACACCGTTGCACCGGTGCAATCTCTCGGGACGTTTCGGGCGGACCAAGCGGTGGGACTACTGGGGGATCCTCGCCGGTGACCTCCTGATCTCCTCCACGTACTCGAACGTCGACTACCTCGGCATCGTCGACGTCTGGTGGACCGACCTCGTCACCGGTCAGGTCGGTGGGCGCGGCGCCACCGTGCCCTTCCCGCGTCATCTGCGCCTCCCGGAGCATCCAGGGACCGAGCCCCTCCGGTACGTCGGCAAGCAGCTCGCGGTCGAGATGGTCGACGAGGTCGACGGCACCCACCTGCGCGCCACGTGGACCGAGCGCGACGGCACGCCGGCGCGCCTCGACGTGACCGTCTCACTGCCGCCGGGGCACGAGTCGCTGAACGTCGTGATCCCGTGGTCCGACACGGTCTTCCAGTACACGTCGAAGCATCAGGCGCGCCCGGCGACGGGTGAGCTCGTGGTGGGGAATCAGCGGTACGAGGTCGCCGACGCGTGGGGTGTCCTCGACGTCGGCCGCGGTCGTTGGCCGTACCGCACGCACTGGAACTGGGGTGCCGGTGCCGGGCGCGCGGACGGCGCGGTCGTGGGGCTGCAGCTCGGTGGGAAGTGGACGGTCGGGACGGGCGCGACCGAGAACGGCGTGATCGTGGACGGTCGCCTCACCAAGATCGGCGCGGAGCTCGAGTGGTGCTACTCCTGGGACGCGCCGCTCGAGCCCTGGACGGTGCGCGATCCCGACGGCGCGGTCGATCTCGTGCTGCACCCCCGCTATGACAAGCACTCGCGCACGGAGGCGGGGGTGATGGCCATGGAGGTCCACCAGGTCTTCGGCGACTGGTCGGGCCGGCTCTGCACCGACGACGGCCGCGACCTGACCTTCGAGGGGCTGCAGGGATTCGCGGAGGAGTGTCGGGCGCGATGGTGACCGTGCGCGTCGCCACCTGGAACGTGCTGGCCGCTCCCTGGGCCGCGCCCGCGTTCTACCCCGACGGCATGGACCCGGCACTGCTCGACCGCGACCAGCGCGCGGCGCTGGTCGCCACCGCGCTCGTCGGCCTGGATGCCGAGGTGATCTGCCTGCAGGAGACGACGCCGTCCGACCTCGCGACCGTCTTCGCGACCGCCGACGCGTACGACGTGCATTCCGTCGCGAACGGCGAGGAGCTCTGGGCGAACTGGGCGACGCCCGAGCTGCCGTGGGAGCCGAACGGCACCGCGGTCGCATGGCGTCGCGATGCGTTCACCGAGGCTGTCCCGAGTCAGGTGTCGCTCGGCGGCGGCAACGTCGCGACCACGGTGGAGTTGACGCACACGTCCGGCGCGCGCGTGCGGGTCGTGAGCGTGCACCTCGATGTGGACCATCCCGAGCTGCGTCGCGCGCAGCTGCCGACCGCGCTGGCGACGTTCCCGGCGGCCGACGGCGTGTTCGACCTCGTCGCCGGGGACTGCAACGAGGACACCGCCGGGACCGACCTCGGGGCGATCGTCGCCGACGCCGGATTCGTCGACGCGCTCAACGAGCTCGAGGTCTTCGCGCCGACCCATCCCTACGCCCGGCCGGGCGACGACTGGACCGCGCTGGCCCGCCTCGACCATGTGCTCGTCCGCGGCGCGGTGCCGATGGCGGGCCTGGTCGTGGACGCCGGCACGTGGGCGGTCGAGATCCCGGGCATCCGCATGGCGGAGCTGCTCCGCCGGACCGGATCGGACCACGACGCGGTGGTGGCCACCGTCGAGATCGGCTGAGCCCGCTCAGCCGAGCGCGCGCATGAGGCCGTCCGGGTCCTCGACCGCGACGCGGAGCACGCGGACGGTCACGGGGAAGATCAGCACCCGGGCGTGGCCGTGCGCCTCGAGCTCGATGCGCACGATCCCGCTCGACGAGCCGTTCACGAGCCAGACGCCCCGCCAGCCGTGCGCGCCCCATCCGAGGACCCGGGCGTGGTCCGCGGCCACCGACCGCACCGACGACCTCGGGATCTGGCATTCGAACGCCCAGCCCATGCGCACGATCATCTCGGTCTCGTACACCTCCACGAAGGAGGTCCGGGGTGTGAGACCCAGCAGCGCCATCGCCTTGTTCGCACCGGTGAAGCGGATCGGGAAGCGGGCGGAGTGCGTCATGGTGGCCCCGACCGTACGCCGATGACTGGGTGGCCGAGCGTCTCCGCGGCTACGATGTCCGGCACGCCGCGGGGTGGAGCAGTCTGGTAGCTCGTCGGGCTCATAACCCGAAGGTCGTAGGTTCAAATCCTACCCCCGCCACCATCGAACATGCAGGTCAGGCCCCACTTTTCGGAGTGGGGCCTTCTGCTGTTCGGGGTCGGTTGAGCAATTTCTACTGTGCTTCTACTGCGCTGGCCCAGGCTGGAGAGGCGATCTTGGTGGGCGCCATCGGCGATCGCGACGCGGCGCGCTTTGCGTGTCGGCTGTGCGATGTCGAGGCGTGCGGCCACCACGACGGTCGCTGTCCTTCCACTCGAGCCGCCGAATCGAGTTCGCACCGTTGACGAACGTGAGCGAACGCGTGGGCCGACGGTGGGCCCGTGCCACCTGCGACCGCTCCTGCCATCGGGGCCGCGGCGGGGCGCCGGCGAACCTGTAGCCGCAGACCCACCCGAGGTGGGCGACGGTCAGATCGGCTCGATGCGATGGGCGATCTGGAACACGTTCCCCCACGGGTCCGACACCATGGCGCGCCGGTCGCCGTAGGGCGTGTCGAACGGCTCTTCGAGGGTGGTCGCTCCTGCGGACACCGCCCGTTCGTGGGCGAGGTCGGCGTCTTGGACGTACACGTACAGGTGCGCGGTGTAGGCGCCGCGTTCCGCATCTGAGGTCACCATGATGAGCGAGTCTCCGATGCGGAGCTCTGTGGGCCGACCATCTTCGAGCTCGCCGTTTGGCACCGAAGGCGTGCCGGAGGAAATCGACCTGTCCCGCAACATCGGCGACGGCGATTCGCGGAGTCAGGGTGTGATAGCCGGCCGGCGCCGGAAGGAGATCCATCAGGCCATGGTCGCATGGACGCTCGATTCCCGCGACACCCGACCGCACGACGTGCGGAGACTGCGGCCTGGTGAACGTCCGTTCTGCCGATCTCCCCGATGGTCTCAGGAGTTCGAGCGGTGCAGGTCGGGCCGGTAGGTCAGTTCCTGGATGCCTCCCTCGAGCGCGTTTCGGCCAGTTTGTCAACGCCTTGTCAACCGGCTCATCGGATGTGGAAGGTCTTCACGACGAGCGGGCTGTCGACGAGGGTGTGCGGCGCGATGGCGTGGTACGCCCACACGTGGGTCCAGGCGTTGGCGGTGCGCACGGTGATGAAGGTCTTGAACATGCCGGGCCCCCCGTAGAAGAGGACGAGGTAGAGCACGGACAGCAGCGCGGCCGTCGGGGACGTGTAGCTGGTCCAGCCGTCGAAGAGGTGCAGCAGCGCGTACGTGATGCCGCCGAGGATGACGGTGGCGGGGACGGAGCCGGTCAGCTTGAGGTAACGGGGTGTGAGGATGCAGTAGACGAGCACCATCGTCGGCAGGACGGTGCTGGCGAGGCCGAGCACGAGGGCGAGAGGCGCCCCGACGGCGATCTGGTGCGCGTCGAGGTCGAGGATCGACGACGACGCGGTGGCCAGCTGCACGGTCGACTCGATCGCGAGGACGACGAGGACGACGAGCAGATCGGAGCGCCGATCGGACGATCGAAGGCTGAGCTGCTCCGTGCTGTAGCGACGACGGAACCAGCAGTAGGGGATCGCTGCGTAGGCGGTGAGGTTGTACGTCGCGAGCGTGATCGCCTCGGCGGGCCGAACTGTGTCGCCGGTGCGGACCACCATCCCGTCGAGGTGGAACCCGAGCGCGTGCCACCCGAGAGCACGTCCGAGGAGCGCGCCGCCGATCACGGCGCCGAACGAGTAGAGGAGGACGGCAACAGTCTCGCGGCGAGCGGTGGGGCGGTCCGGGGCGCGATCGGAGAGGTCCGGCGATGATCGATGGCGGGTGAGCAGGTGGACGACCACCATCAGGCCGAACACCTCGACGAACATCGCGTCGGCCTTGAGCACGGCGTCGATCGTGTCCGGCTGGGCGAGCGCCTCGGCATGGAACGGGAGGTGGCCATCGGCGAGGGCGACGATCGCCAGGTTCAGGCCGGCCCATCCGGCGATCCCTGCGCGCACGCTTCGCCGGCGCAGGAGCTGCACGGGGTGGCCGCGAGGCGGAGGTGAGGCGGAGCGGTGGTGGTCGGTGGTGATCATCTGGTTCTCCATTGCACTCGTACCATACGAATGACTAGTATGAGCGTATGGTACGAGCGGACGCAAGAGAGAACCCGGTGCGTGAGCGCCTCCTGGAGGCCCTGGTGACGATCACCGCCGAGCGGGGACTCGACCAGGTGAGCCTCCGAGAGGTCGCCGCAGCAGCCGGCGTCTCGATCGGGGCGGTGCAGTACTACTGCCGCAACAAGGACGAGATGCTCCAGATGGCGTTCGAGCACATCACCTCACGGATCCTCGGTCGTGCCACCGCAGCGGCGGCCGGGGAGAGCGTCAGTGCGCTGATCCGGTTGTCGATGCTCGAGTTCCTGCCCCTCGACGACGAGCGTCGGGTCGAGGCGAGGGTCTACCTGGCGTTCGCGGCGAGAGCCGCGGTGTCACCCGGCCTCGCTCGAGTCCACACGGCGATGATGACCTCGATGCGCGACCAGTGCGAGGCGGCGTTCCGCCTCGCGGTCGAGCGGGGCGAGTCCCGATCCGGGATCGACCCTGCCGTCGCGGCCACGTCCACCGTGGCGATCGTCGACGGCCTGTTGCTGCACCTGCTCACCGGCTCGATCGGGCTCACGCCCGAGGACGCCGTCGCGATCCTCGACGCCCACCTCGGCCAGTACCTCGACGTCGCGCCGCCTACTGCTGCGAGCTCGGGGCCGAAGAAGTCGCGGGCGAAGCGAACGACCAAGCCACCGAAGCGAACCACCAAGCCACCGAAGTGAGGCACCCCGCCATGCAGACCACAAGTCACGCCACTCCGCGAGTGCTCGTCATCGGGTCCCGAGGAGCGCTCGGAGCCCTCGTCTCTGCCGCGTTCAGGGGCGCCGGCTGGGACGTCGTCGCCGGCGTCCACCGCCGGCCGACCGACCCGACCGAGACCCTCGTCGACCTCGACCGTCCCGACACCGTCGCCGCCGCGCTCGAAGGCGTCGACGTCGCCATCAACTCCGTTCCCGACCTCGCGCTCACGGCCGAGAGGCTCGTGCTCGAGCGCGGCGGCGCGCTCGTGAACCTCTCCGCGATGCCCGCCGATGCCGCTCGCCGACTGCGAACCGAAGCAACGACGGCACGTGGCGCAGTGGTGATGGACGCGGGCGTCGCGCCCGGCCTGACCAACATCGTCGCAGCGGACCTGCTCGACTTGCACCCCGAGGCCGACGAGGTCGAGATGGTCTTCACGGTGTCGACCCGCAGCACCAGCGGTCCTGCCGCGGCGGCGTTCGCCCACCGAGGCCTCACCACTGCACGCCGTCACGACACGACAGTGGTCGCACTCCCTGAGCCGTTCGGCCTCCGCCGGTGCATCGGCTTCGCCGAGGCAGACGCAGGGTGGCTCGGCCCGGTCGCGGGGGGCCGACCCGTGCGCACGTACATCTGCTTCGCCGAGCCGTCGGTGCACCGGCTCATGGTCAGGCTCAACTCGGGTCGCCTGCTCTCGCACCTGCCGCGCCGGGCGCTGCGTCCCGGGCCACGCCGAGGGGGAGGGGTCGGCACCCAGGAGCCGGTCGGTCATTGGGTCGCCGTGCGTCGCAACGGCGTACGCCTCGCGGCGCGCACCATCCAGGGGCATGGTGACTACCGAATGGCCGCCCAGAGCGCGGTGATCTTCGCGGACGCGCTCGTCAGCCTCGATGCGGAGGGCTCGGGCGGAGGCGTGCTCCGCCCAGAGGAGGTCTGCTCGGTCAGCGAGCTCGCGGGCCCACTCCAGCGAGCGGGCATCAGGGTCGTCGACCCGTCCCGACCGAGCAACTGGGCCGATGCGATCTGAGCTGGGGGACCGGTTGCCGATCTGCAGCCTGAGGTTTGCCGGCTCCCGGGATCGGGAAGGGGTATTGCCGCGGTGCTTGAACTCCTCGAAGCCCGAGGCATAGGCCAACGCTTCGGTGATCGCGTCGTGCTCGACGGCGTCGATCTCCGCGTCCCTGCGGGTCGTGTCACCGGCCTGCTCGGCCCGAACGGTGCCGGGAAGACGACGCTCATGCGGATCCTGTTCGGCGTGCTCGTCCCCGATGCAGGCTGCGTGCTGTGGCGCGGTGTGCCGGCGTCGGAGGAGGACCGGCGCTCGTGGGGCTACATGCCTCAGGAGCGCGGGCTCTACCGCGACATGCGCGCGATCGACCTGCTCACCTGGATCGCCCGCCTCCACGGCCTGACCAAGCTCGACGGCCGCTCCCGGGCTGAGGACCTCCTCGGGCGGCTCGGTCTCGCGGATCGCCTCACCGACAAGATCTCCGAGCTGTCGGGCGGCATGGCTCAACGCGTGCAGCTGGCCGCGGCGATGGTCCACGGCCCCGATCTCCTCGTGCTCGACGAGCCGTTCGCCGGCCTCGACCCCGCCGCCGTCGAATTCCTGTCGGCCGTCATCCACGACCATGTCAGCGCCGGGCGCAACCTGCTCTTCTCCAGCCACCAGCTCGACCTCGTCGAAGGCCTCTGCGAGACGGTCACGATGATCAACCACGGCAAGGTCGTGCTCCGCGGCGACGTGAGGGCGTTGAAGGCAGCGAGCACCGATCGCTTCTTGCGAGTCGACGTGACCGTCGACCAACGATGGCTCCGCGGATCGGACGCCACCATCACCACGATCGACGCCTCCGGCACCCGGCTGCGCCTGGCTCCCGGCGCTGACCCCGGCGCAGTGCTCGACGAGGTTCGCCGGCACGGCCCCGTCGACGATTTCGCCGTCGAGTCACCCACGATGTCCGAGCTCTTCCTCGCCGCCGCAGGCGAAGGGGCCGACGGTGCCCCCGGTTCGGTCGAGGTCAGCGCGTGAGCGAGCGCCGAGCGCTTGCGCTCGTCGTGGGGCGCGAGCTGCGGGAGGCCACGCGGCGCAAGACCTTCTGGATCGTCATCGGAGTCGCGCTCCTCGCGTCGACCGCCGCCGTCACCCTGCCGGCGGTGCTCGGAGACAGCCGCACGACCTACGACGTCGTCGTGGCCAGCGGTGACCAGGCGCTTCACGACGAGCTGATCGACACCGGCCGCGTCCTCGACGCCGATATCGAGCTGACGACGACGAGCTCGGTCGACGAAGCCCGCCGGGCCGTCGACGACGGCAAGGCGTCGATCGCCGTGCTGGGCGGTGATCGGCCCAGCATCGTCGTGAAGGCAGGTGAGAACGAGCAGATCGTGGCTCTGGCGCAACAGGTGCTCGCCCGTCGGATCCAGGCAGCAGGGCTCATGGCTGCCGGTCTCAGCCCATCGCAGGTCGCGACGGCGATGGCGCAGCCCGCGGTGCCCGTCGACGAGCGCAAGGCCGACAGCGAGTCGCGTCGAGGCTCGGCCTCCATCATCTCGATCGCGCTCTACCTCATCTTGTTGATGCTCACGATCCAAGTGGCCAACGGCACGGCGATCGAGAAGGCCAACCGCATCAGCGAGGTGCTCCTCGCCATCGTGCGACCCGCGCCGCTGCTCTTCGGCAAGGTGATCGCCGTCGGGCTCGTCGGCTTCCTCACCTTGGCTGCGGGCGTCGCGCCGGTACTCATCAAGCTGAGCATCGGCGGTGACCTCCCCGCCGGCCTGCCGTCGGCGATCGGAGCGGGGGCGGCCTGGTTCGTGCTCGGCGCGGCCCTCTACCTCACGATCGCAGGAGCGCTCGGCGCGCTGGTCGAGCGCCAGGAAGAGGCGGGCAGCGCCGCAGCCCCGCTCAGCATCATCCTCGTCGGCTCGTACCTGGTCGGGCTCAGCGCACCGGACTCGTCCCTCGGCGCGGTGCTCGCAGTGCTGCCCTTGACGTCCACGTTGGTGATGCCGTCTCGCATCGCCATGGGTGTTGCGTCACCCGCGTCGATCATCGCATCGCTCGTGCTGGCATCGATCGCGGTCGTGCTCGCGGTGCGCGTAGGGGCCGGCGTCTACCGCCGTGCGATCGTGCGCACCGGCCGCCGCGTCAAGCTCAAGGACGTCCTGCGTGCCCCCTAGGTGTGACGACCGGGGACGTTGTCCTTGGCGGGATGGGTTGGGGTGATCCACCGGTGAGGTGAGCCCTCCGGGTGATGCTGTGGGGTGCTTCGGACCGGCCCTGTGGTTGTACGTCGTCCACACTCGGGCTGCTTCGAGCGCGCGCTTGAACGACGCGCACCCAAGCTCCCGCTGGCTACGCGGCTTCATGCGCTCGTCCGTGTGTGGGAGCGGTTCCGGCAATGATGGGCGGAGTGGTTCCTGAGCGTGACGTCGATTCTGCGGCGCTGTACGAGGAAGAACGCCTCGCGTTCGTGTCACGGCCCTACCAGCACCTGCTCCCCGGTATGAGCGCAGCCGCCGCCACCCGCTTCGCCGACCTCATCGCCAACGCCGGGCGGTGGACGTCTACCGGCCCACCCCACCACGAAACCGCAGGTCACCGAGACCGGCCGCGCCCGGGCCGGTAGACGACCCTCACCCGGCTCCGGTTCCACGGTTGGGCATCTTGGCCTGGAGCCGGTCGAATAGCTGGCTGACCACGGGCCAGAGCCAGGCAAGGCATTGACATCTAAGCGTTAGAGGTCTATCATTTCGCCATGTCCCAGGATGTGGAGCCGATCGGCCTGTTCGTGACCCGCCGGGCGCGGGAGCTCAGCCGGGCCTTCGACGCCGTGCTGGCTGATGCCGATGGCTCGATGGCCACCTGGCTGGTGTTGGCGTCGTTGACGGGCGGGTTGCACCAGTCGCAGCGCGAGATCGCCGACGAGCTTGGTATCGAGGGCGCGACGTTGACTCACCATCTGAACCGGATGGAGTCCGCTGGCCTGGTGACCCGAACCCGCAACCCACAGAACCGGCGGGTTCACGACGTGACCATGACCGACGAGGGGGAGGGCGCTTTCGGTTCCCTGCTCGGCGTCGTACGCGACTTCGACGCCGATCTGCGCGCCGGCTTCAGCGAGCGCGACCTGGCCACCTTGCGCCGACTCCTGCAACGCCTCTCCGACAATGCCACCGCCACCCGAGCCGACCCCGAGGAGGGAACATGACGACCGACATCAGTGACCTGTTGGCCCGCTGGATAGACGCCGAGCGAACCGGCGACCGTAATCGCCTCGATGATCTGCTGACCGAGGACTTCGTCGGCATCGGTCCGGTCGGCTTCACGCTGCCCAAGCCGGCCTGGCTCGACCGACTCGGGCCAGACCTCCACTACGACCGGCTCGAGCTCGACGAGGTCACCAGCCGCGACTACGGCGAAGCCACCGTCGTCGTCGCACGCCAACACGCGGTCGGCGAGGCCCGCGGCAACCCGGTCCCCGGTGACACCCGCGTCTCGTTCGTGTTCGTCCCGGACGACAGCGACGATCACACGCGGATCGCCGGCATCCAGTACAGCTTCATGGCAGTGCCAGGCGGTGCGAGCTGATGGCTACCGCCACGCTCGACCGCCGACCACCCCGGATCCTGTCATGGGTCAACCGGGCACTCGGCCGTGTGCTCGATCGGGGGAAAGGGCCGCCCTTCCTGCGTCTGCTCACCGTGACCGGACACCGCACCGGCGAGCCCCGCACCACCCCGATCGCCCCGGTCTTCGGTGAGGACGAAGCGGTGTGGCTGGTCGCCGCTTACGGCAACACGGCGTGGGTTCACAACGTGCGCGGCGCCGGACAACTCGAGCTGCGTCGGGGCGAGGAAAGCACCCGCTACCGGGTCCGGGAGCTCGACCCCGGCGAGGCTGTTCCGGTGCTGCGCGCCTACCTCGCCAAGGGCATCTCGCTGTTCGTCCGCCGCCACTTCGACGTCACCGCCCGCTCACGCGACGAAGCCATCGAGGCCGAGGCACGGCGGCACCCGACCTTCGCCCTCACCCCGCAGGTGCGGTCATGAAGCTCAGCATCGCCGTCACCAACTACTCCTGGCCTGGCGGACCGACCCATCTCGCCGCGAACCTCGGGGACCTGGCGCGAACGGTCGACGAGGCCAGACTGGACACCCTATGGGTCGCCGACCACCTCCTGCAGTCGGACCCCAACGCCAGCATCGACGAACCGATGCTCGAGGCTTACACGACCCTCGGGTACCTCGCCGCCACCACCACCTCCATCGGCCTGGGCACCATGGTCACCTGGGCGACCATCCGCCCACCCGCCCTGCTGGTCAAGACCGTGACCACCCTCGACGTACTCTCCGGCGGCCGCGCGTGGCTCGGTGTCGGCGCCGGATACCAAGCCGACGAAGCCGCCCACCTCGCCCTGCCGTTCGAGCCGACCGCCGAACGCTTCGAACGTCTCGAAGAGCTCCTCCAGCTCGCCGCCCACATGTGGGATGGCAACCGCGACGCCTTCGACGGGCCCCATCACCGGCTCGACACGCCGATCAACCAACCGGCCCCCATCGGCCGGCCTCGGGTGCTCATCGGCGGCATGGGCGAGCGACGCACCCTGCCACTCGTGGCCCGGTACGCGGATGCGTGCAACCTCTTCGACATCCCCGACGGTGGGACCACCCTGCGCCACAAGCTGGGTGTGCTCACCCGGGCCTGCGACGACATCGGTCGCGACCCTGCCGCCATCGAGGTCACGCTCAGCAGCCGCCTCGCTCCGGATGAGACGACCGAGGCATTCACCGACCGCTGCGCCTCGCTCGCCGAGACCGGCATCGCCCACGTCGTGCTGCTCACCCACGGCCCCTGGCACGCCGGCGGCGACCTCGACACCGTTTTCGACGCCGCCCCGCAGGTGTGCAAGATCCCTCAACCGTCCGCCCACTGAATCACCAGGAGGTACCCCATGTCTGCTGACCTCGACCACGTGATCGTCCATGCCACCGACCCGCACCGATCAGCCGAATTCCTCGCCGGTCTGCTCGACACCACGGTGCTGCCCGATTGGGGTCCGTTCGTGCGGGTGCAGACCACCAACCAGGTGACCCTCGACTACGTGCGTGACAATCCACCCTTTACCGAACAGCACTGTGCCTTCCTCGTCGACGACGCCACCTTCGACGCGGCCCACCGGCGGCTGCTCGACGACCGCATCCCGATGCACGCCGACCCGTTCCGGCGCCGACCCGGTGAGATCAACCACCTCTACGGGGGCCGCGGCGTGTACTTCGACGATCCCGACGGCCACCTCATGGAGCTGATCACCGCGCCGTACGGGGACACGCCCGAGGAGTGACCACCGAAACCCGGATTGCTCGCGAGGTCCATCTCGAGTCTCGAGGCGGCCCGTCCAGAGGTGAACGCGACCGACCGGCCGCCCCATGAGGAGGAACACCATGGCTGATCCCACGACGACGGACCGAGTCTCCGAGGTACTGAACAAGACGCTGAGCCGGGAGCTGCTCGACCGCGACATCGCCCGCCTCGCCTACGTGGCCGTCGACGGCACGCCGAGGGTCGTCCCGATCGGGTTCGCGTGGAACGGCTCGCAGATCGTCATGTGTACCCCGCCCAACGCCCCGAAGCTGTCGTCATTGCGCCGCAACCCCGTCGTCTCGCTGACCATCGACACCGAGGTGCATCCACCGCACATCCTGCTGATCCGCGGCGAGGCAACGCTCGATCACGTCGACGGGATCCCCGACGAGTTCCTCGAGGCGAATGGCGCGTATTCGATGGCCCCCGACCAACGCGTCGAATGGGAAGCAGGAGTGCGCGCCTTGTATGACTCGATGGTGCGCATCGTCGTGACCCCGAGCTGGGCGAAGCTGATCGACTTCGAGGAGACCCTGCCGACCGCCGTCGAGGAGCTCGTCGCCCGCCAACAGTCCCTAACCGACCACCCGTGACACCGGAGCCGAGCGATGCCACGGAGTCCTGGCCCGCTCGGCACCACCAGGGCCGATGAGTGCTCGTGGTCTGCTAGGTCGGAGAAGGTATGACCAAGGTTCTGACCCACATGTGCATGTCGTTGGACGGCTTCGTCGCCCAACCCGATGACAACCCAGCCGAGTTGTTCGACTGGTACTGGGGTGGTGAGGTCGTGGTGCCGAGCGCCCAGGAGGAGATGAGCTTCTCCGTCGACGCCGCGAGCGCCCCGATGCTCGAGGAGCTCACGTCGGGGTGCGGCGTGGTGATCGCGGGTCGTCGCCTGTTCGACCAGACCGACGGCTGGGGCGACAACCATCCCGCTGGCGCACCGGTCGTTGTCGTGACGCACCGGCCAGCGCCCGACGACGCCGCCGAGCGGTTCCCGCGGACCACGTTCACCGGCAGCGTCGAGGAGGCGGTCGCGACGGCGAAGAAGCTCGCCGGCGACCGGTTCGTCACGATCGCCAGCGCCGACATCATCCAGCAAGCGCTCAACCTGGACCTCGTCGACGAGCTGTGCATCAGCCAGGTACCGGTGCTGTTCGGGACCGGCATCCGCTACTTCGGCGAGCTCGTCGGTGGCCACGTCATGCTGGACGACCCCGTCGTTGTCCAAGGAGTCAGGGCGCTCCACCTGCGCTACACGGTCCGCCGCTGAGTCTGCGGTCGACGAACCCGTGGACCATCCCCTGCCGCCGTGGGGAGACGGCCGTGTCGTCGATCTTCGCCAGCACCTACTGACGGGGCCCTGACGGCTGGCGGCTCGCCGTGCATCAACAGACGCCGCGGCTGAGAGCGGCGCACGATCAGAACCTGAAGCGCGTGAGCCCGCCGGGTTCGGCTCCCAGCACCACGGTCGCGGTGCGAGGCTCGATGCGGTACACGTGCCACGGCGGTGGGCCCTGCGCCGGAGCGTTGAAGGGCGCGGTGATCCCCGTTCCGCTGGCATCGGGTTCGGCCGGCCATCCGCCGTCCGCCCAGCCCTTGGCCGCCCGTGCCACCTCGGCAGGGTCCGTCACCCGGGCGGCATGGCCGTCGAGGACGATGTCGGCGTCACGGATCGACACCGCGATCGAGCAGCGCGGGTCGCGCTCGACGTTGTGGTGCTTCTTCGTGAGGGCACCGGTCTGGAACCAGAACGTGCCCCCGAGCCAGAGCGCGCCCACGGCGGTCACATGCGGGCTCCCGTCGTCGTTCAGCGTCGTGAGCCACGTCGTACGCGCGTTGTGGGCGTCGGGAGCAGGCGGTGAACCATCAGCGATCCGCTCGACGGTGGCATTCCAATCGACCGGTGGCAGATCGTCGCTGACACCCAGGTTGATGATCTCCATGGCAGTACCTCTTTCCTCTCGGTGTGTGGACGTGTCGCGCTCCGTGATCTCATCGCACCTCGGTCATCGGCGAGCACCACTCCCGTCGGTGGCGGGCCGGGAGCTCGTTCTCCTTCCAGGGGTGGCCTTCGCCGGGCCTCCCTCGTCCAGACGGCCGCCACCGGCGCTTCTCCTCGGTGACCGATGATTTCGGGACACCGGCCCCGTCTGCCTACCTAGTCCACGTTGTCTCGTTGACGGAGGAAGTCCATGTCCTGTCACCCGTACCTGTTCTTCAGCGGCACGTGTCGCGAGGCGATGAGTCGTTATCACGAGGTCCTGGGCGGCCACCTCGACGTGGTGACCGTCGGCGATATGCCCGAGGGAGCGGAGCCACCGCCGGGGCCGCCGAACCCGGATCTCGTCATCCACGCTGCGCTCACCATGGAGGACGGCGGTTTCCTCATGGCCTCGGACGACCCGACCGGCGATGCCGGCGGCATGAAGGGCGCAGCGGTCAGCCTCATCTTCGACACCCCCGAGAACGCCACGCGTGCCTTCAACGGATTGGTCGAGGGCGGTCAGGTCACGATGCCGCTGGGCCAGACGTTCTTCTCGCCCTGCTTCGGCATGTGCATCGACAGTTTCGGCACGAGCTGGATGGTCAGCGTCGGCACCGAGGAGGCGTGATGCGTCCCGACGATCACCGCCGGTCCACGGGCCCCGTCCGAGCCGCGCCGCTCAAGATCCGCCGTCCGACCGGCGTCGCCGGCTCGCCGCCACAGCCCGCCGAGGCCCGCGGGATCTCTACTGTTCCTTCTACTGTGCGGCTCGGTACGAGGGGGTACGCGCTGGGACGGCCGGTGTAGAGTGACCGAAGAAACACCAGCTCAAGGGCACTATCTGGTACTGGTTGGTACGGGCTGAGATCTCGATCGTGAATCTCATAACCCGAAGGTCGTAGGTTCAAATCCTACCCCCGCCACCATGTCATCTCTCAGGAGATGGGAAACGCTTCGAACCCTCAACTGGGTTCGGGGCGTTTCTTTTTGGGTCGGGTGGGGCCTTTGGGTGCGCCGGTGGGTTGGTAGTCGCGGGTGGGGTCGATGGTGAGCGTGCGGAGGAGTTCTCCGGTGGCGGCGTCGACGACGCGGACGTGGAGGTCGTCGACGAGGAGGATGACGTGGGTTCGGGCGTGGGTTCGTCCGATGCCGATGTGATGGAGCTGGCCACCGACGCGGAGGGTGACGACGCCGCTGTCATCGACGCGGTCGCGGCGGACTCGGTAGTGGGGGTTGTCGTTGCCGGTTGGGATGGCTTTCGGTCGCGGCGGAGTAGATGGTCGCGGGGGTCGCTCGATGTGGGAGTGACCGGTGGGGTCGCTGCTGGTTGTAGATCGTGCGGAACGTGTCGAGGAGTGCTTGGAGCTCGGCGAGGTTCTCGGGGGTGGGTTGTTGGTCGAGCCAGCGTTTGAGGGTCTGTTGGAATCGTTCGATTTTTCCGCAGGTGGTGGGGTGGTTCGGTCGGCTGTTCTTTTGGACGATGCCGAATCGGACGAGTTCGGCTTCGAACGCGTTGCGTCCGCCTCGCCCGCCGGCGAAGCGTGCGGTGTAGACCATGCCGTTGTCAGTCAATGTTGATGCGGGATATCCGTGCTCGGCGGTCGCGGCGCGGAACGCGTGGAGAACGACCGGGCCGGTCACGGGCTGGTGGGCGGTGATCCGCAGCGCGTAGCGCGAATGGTCATCGAGCCAGGAGAGGATCTCGGTGTTGGTCCCGTCCGCGAGGCGGTAGTGCGTGAAGTCGGACTGCCAACACTCGTTTGGTTGGTCAGCTTCGAACCGGATGTAAGACGACCGTGGTCGCTTCCTCGGTTCAGGAGTGACGAGGTTGGCGCGGGTGAGGGTCCGGGCGATGGTGGAGACGGACACGATCGTGTGGTGGTGATGTTCGAGGTGCCAGTGGATCGTGTCGGGTCCGGCATCGAGACCATCGGCGACGAGTTGTTCGCGGAGCTCCACGATCAGTTCGACGGTCGCCGCGTCGATCGCGGTGGGTGAGGTCTTGGGGCGACGCGATCTGGGTTCGAACGCGGCGTCGCCTTCGGCGCGGTAGCGGGCAACGAGTTTGCTGACCCAGCCCTTCGATACGCCGTACTCGCGAGCGACGGTGGACTGGGAGCGGCCCTCGAGGACCACCGCGGTGATGATCAACCGGGCCTTGGACATCGCCGAGCCTGCCGACCCGACCGTTTCCTATGTCTTGAGAGACCCGTTTCCTATGTCCTGACGCACAGCACTACCCCCGCCACCATTTACGCAGGTCAGGGCCCCTCCCGTCGGAGGGGCTCACTGCCGTCCGGTCTCACTTCTAACCTCGGGACGAAATCGCGTCGCCGCCCTTCTACCGAAGAACCCCGAAGTGCACGACAAGTGGCCACGACGCGTGAGCCGGCACGGTGCCGTTCTCGAGACCGAACGCGAACGTACGGTCGATGTGCCAGTTGTCCGTCGGGATCGACACGTCACCCTCGTGCCGTTCCCACCTCGCCGGACCGAGTTGATTCGTGGCGCTCGTCACTTGGCCCTGGGCGTAGGTGTTGTAGTCGTAGATTGTTCTGCTCGTCTTGTTGAGCGCGCCGAGGACGGTCGACTCCTCCCTCTGGGGCGCGACGAAGTACGCCTGCTGATCGATGTACGGCCACGTGTCGCCACCAGGGCCGCCCGTGAGGTTCGCGTGGAAGTCCGTGATCGAACGCTGACCGTCGAACGCCGTGCCACGCTGCGTCCCGGCTTCCTTCCCGGCCAGTCGATTCCAGTCGGTGCGGAGGGCACCGATCGCGATCCTGACGGTTCGGCGACGCGCCCGGCGTGAGCCGGCAGGCCGCATGTGAGCGTTTGGGGTGATCGGCCAAACGTCAGCCGGCGAGCTGCGCGTCGATGCGGGCCACCAGCGCGGTGGCACCGAGGCCCTGCGCCCGCGTCCGTGCGTCCTGGAGGAGCTCGTCGCGGCGCTTAGCGTCGCCTGGCGCGCCGCGACGCTCGAGGGCGCGGACCAGGTCGATCTGGAGTCGGGGCACGTTGAACAGGACGCCCTGTTCGAGCAGGAGTGACAGCGCAGTGTCGAGGTCGGCGACGGCTTGGTCGAGCGCGCCGGTCGCGGTGGCGGCGAGGCCGAGCGCCCACTCGATCGGGCCGAGCACGATGAAGAAGTAGTGGGCCCACAATCCGCGGTGCTCGTCGAGCGTCTCGATGGTCTGCTCGCCGAGGGCAGCGTCGCCCAGTCCGGCCGCCACAGTCGCGAGCTGGAAGGACATCACGAGGGGATAGGGTTCGGCGACGGCGGCGGCGGGTGTCAGGAGGTTCGTGCGCAGAACCTCGCGCGTCTCGGCGAGGCGCCCAGCCTCGCAGAGCAGCCACGCGTGCGAGCAGCGCCACGCCGGAGCGCCCGGGTACTGCTCGACCATTTCGCCGGCCGCGTCGGCTAGTGCACCCGCTTCGCCCGTGAGCCACGCCATGCCGGCTGCGCCCGCTGCCCACCACTGGGCGCCGTCGGGTTGGCCCAGCTCCGCCCCTGTGGTGATGAGCTGATCGTTCAATTCGGGTGCTCGTCGGGGGTCGCCGCGCAGCAGCTCGAGACGGATGGCGGTGACGCTGGTTATCCACCGGAGCAAGGGGGAACCCTCCGTGTCCGCGATGGCAACGGCCTGACGGGCGACGCGGTTCGACTCTCCGATCTGCCCGGTGGCGACGAGTGCGCCGCTGTCGAAGAGGCGCGAGATCACCCGCAGAGCTGGGTCGCCGGTTCGGTCGGCGAGCCGCACGCCTTCAGCGGTGCGATCGGTGAGCTGCCGCAATCGACTTCCGGTGATCGCCGCGTAGCCGGTGTTGACGATGACCTCGCACAGCAGGCGCTCGTCGTCGAGCGCCCGAGCCATGCCTACCGCATCGTCGGCCAGGGCGACCCGTCGATCGTGCTGGCCCGAGAACGTGAGCTCGGAGGCGAGCTGCCCGAGCAGCCGGGCCCGGGCCGGGCTCGGCGCGTCACCGACGAGGGCGAGTGCTTCCTCGATCAGATCCACCTGTCCGCGGTCGACGGAGCTGACGACTGCCGCCAAGCCGCGGGTGTTGGCGAGCACCGCCCGCACCACGAGATCGACGTTGCCCAGCTCGAGGGCGCGGCGGGAGGCGGCCAGGAGCACCTCTCTGAAGCTGCCGTCGCCTTCGTCGCGGAGCGCCTCGCCCAGGCCGCTCATCGCCGCGACCCAGGGCGCGCTGCCCGCTTGGTCGGCGTCGTCGAGGAGCTCGAGCGCGGTGCGGAAGCGGGCGCTCGCTTCCGCGAAGGCCCGTGCGCCCAGGGCCTCCTCGGCTGCCGCGAGGGAGTAGCGCAAGGCCCGCGAGAAGTCGGTGCCGTCGGGCCCGGCTTCGATGCAGTGGTGCGCGAGGGCCCGGACGTCGTGGGGCCGCAGCTTCTCGAGCGCGTCGGCCACGCCGCGGTGGAGGCGCCGGCGTCTCGTGGCGGAGAGCTCCTCGTAGAGCGTGGTGCGCACGAGCGCGTGGGCGAACCGGAAGCGATCGATGCCCGTCTCCTCGATGAGCCGGGCCCTGACTGCTTGGTCCAGGGCGTCGAGGGCGGCGGCGTCGCTCGCATCGACCAACGCGGTGAGCACCTCGATGTCGAAGTCCCGGCCGAGCACGGCGGCGATCGACAGCAGGTCGTTGGCGGTCGACGACAGGCGGTCGAGGCGGCGGCCGACGACGTCGCGCACACCCTCGGGCACGGTCACGGCGTCGGGGTCGGTGACCGACCACCGCTCGCCCTCCCGCCGGACACCACCGGTCTCCACCAGGTGGCGGAGCACCTCGCCCACGAAGAACGGGTTCCCCTCGGTCTCCGCGTAGACGGCGTCGGCCAGCCGGCGGGTCGGCTCGTCGAGGTCGTGGCCGGCCGCGGCGGCGATGAAGTCGACGACCTCCGCGGCGCTGAGGTTGTCGACCGCGACGCGGGTGACACCGGTCAACCGGCGGAGGTCGCCGATGGCGGCCGCCAGCGGATGCGCGCGATCGATGTCGGTGTCGCGGTAGGTGGCGAGCACGAGGAGCGGTGCTCCTTGCTCGGTGACGCCGCGCACGACGTGCTGCAGCAGCTGCAGCGTGGGCTTCGTGGCCCAGTGCAGGTCATCGAGGACGAGGACGCACCCGTGCTCGTCCCGGGACATCTCCACGAGCCACGACGTGCACGCCTCGAACAGGCGGTGCTCTTCCGATGCTGGGTCCGAGGCCACGGGCTGGTCGGTGGCCGCGACAGTGGGTCCGAGATCGGGGACCATGCGGCGCAGCTCGCCGGCGAGTCGTCCCAGGACGGGGCTCTCGCAGTGGGTCACGTAGTGCTCGAGCGCCTCCACGAACGGCTGGTACGGCGCGCCGAGGCCCTCGTCGCAGCGGCCGAACAGCACGACGGCGCCGTCGCTGAAGGCCGTGTGGGCCAGCTCGGCGGCCGTGTGCGTCTTGCCCACACCGGGCTCCCCGGCCAGCAGCACGGTGCGGCAGGTGCCGCCCTGGACGTCGTCCCACTCGCGGTTCAGCTCCTCGCGCAGGATCTCGCGGCCGACGTAGGCCGTCGTGGCACCGATGAGCGCGGCGGAGATCGGCACTCGCTCGCGCCGGTCACCATCGAGGTCGAAGAGCGGCTGCCAGAGCACTCGGCACGCGGGGACGGGCTCGGCGAGGCCCTTGAAGTCGATGTCGCCCATCGGCTCGAAGGTGAACCCGCCCCGGCCGCGGGCGAGCGCCCGCACCAGGTCGGCGGCGAGGATCTCGCCTCCGGTGGCCGACGCGCACAACCGCGACGCTTCCACGACAGGGACGCCGAACACGTCGCCGGCCTCGGTCGACACGTCGCCGATCGACAGCCCGACTCGAACCGAGAAGGCCTGGTCCGGGTGGCGGCGGCTGTGGGCGGCGACGGCCTGCTGGGCCGCCACGGCCGCGGCCACCCCGTCGGCAGCCGAGTCGAAGCTGGCCATGATCCCGTCGCCGAGGCCCTTGACAACCGTACCCCCGTGGGCGGTCACCGCCTCGGCGAGGAGCGCATCGTGCGCACGGCGCAGGTTGTCGGCGGCCTCTTCGCCCAGCTGGACGCGCAACTCGGTCGAGCCCACCAGATCGGTGAACAGAACCGATCGTGTGCCGACCTGCGCCTCAACCATCGTCCGTCCCTCTCGGCCCGGGCCGCTCCCGAGGGCGACAGCCCACCCTGATCGTACGTGAGCGGCGGCGGGGACCGATGGGCTGGTCTCTCGGCTGGCCCGTTCGCCTACATCGGGATGCTCGGAGGAGTGTTGGCTGAACTGGGCTACGAAAGCTACCCCCTGGGCTCGCTCCCCGGGCTCGACCAGCGGCCGTCGTTCATCGGAGGCGAGGAGAGCGAAGGTCGAGCAGGCTCAGCTCGAAGCGCCGGAGGTTCCCGGACTCGCCCTCGGGCCCGGCACCAACAGCGTGGGTTCGTTTGGGACGTCGAGCCCGACGATCTTTCCAACTTCGTCGATCTCGTCTGTGCTGCTCTGCACGAGATCCGTCGGTTGACCGACGACACTCTCGAGGTCGCAAGGCGCCAACAGCGGGGCCAACGCTTCTACTGTTCCTTCTACTGTGCGGGCCGGTACAGGGCTGCACGGGACAGGACAATCGGACGACGCTGACCCGCGAAACCCCAGCTCAAGGGCACGATCCGGTACGAAGCGGGACGGGCTGAACTGGTGATCCGAAGGCTCATAACCCGAAGGTCGTAGGTTCAAATCCTACCCCCGCCACCATCTGATGAGTGAAGGCCCAGGTCGGCGACCTGGGCCTTGCTCGTGGTCGTGGCGTTCCTGTCGAGGAAGACGACGCCACCTTCACGGTCGTCGACTCCGGGACCGACGCCGTGCGCGACGATGCCGAACTCGACGCGCGGCTGCGAGCACCCCTTCGTGAGTCAGGCGGGCGTCGGCTCGGTGTGATCGAGGAACCAGCCGTAGGGGCCCGGAAGCTGGGCGGCTTCGACGCGGGGCTCATAGTGGGTGAAGTGCAGCGTCGCGTTCAGCTCGCCCCGGGTCTGCACGCCGACCTTGGCGAAGATCGCCTTCAGGTGGTCCTGCACCGTGTAGCCCGAGATGCCGAGCTCTCCGGCGATCTGCACCGTCGTGAGCCCTCGGGCCACCGCGGCGGTGATGTCACGCTCGCGCGCGGTGAGCCCGTACGCGGCAACGATGACTTCGCTGAGCTCAGCGGGCCGTGGGCGCTCGATGACGACGGCGACCGAGCCGTCGGCCGCGCCGCCCTCCTGCTTGAGACGCGACGCGTGGAGCGCGAGCCACGAGCCGTCGCCGAGCGGGACGCGCGCCGAGCTCGATCGACCCGTCCGCGAGGCGGCGACCAATGATCGCACCACCGCCGGCAGCCGGTCGGCCTCCGTCATAGCGTCGAGCCAGCGCGGCGCCTCACCGGTCATGGCTTCGACCGACCCGGCGGGGCCGACGACGACGACGCCCGGCGGATCGGCCAGCGAGCCGGGAGTCGACGCCGCGCTGCGCACGAGGTGGTCGCGCACGAGTTCGGCGACCAGCGCTGAGCTGGTGGCCGCCAGCGCGACGTCGTCAGCCGTGAAGGGCTCACCGCCGAGCCGGTAGGCACTCAGGCTTCCCCACGGCGCGCCCTGGGTGCGGAACATCACCCGCAGCTCGTCGGCGATCCCGACCGACGCGAGCATGGCGAACCGCGAGCTGCGCGAGCGGTCGCCATCGGTTGTCCCGTGCAACGCCGCCGCCGGGGCCTCGGCCCGGGCCAGCGCGGCGTACTTGTTGACGTCGTCCACGAGGTACTCGGCTTCGAAGAGCATCCGCTCTCGCGCCGGATCGGCGTCGAACCCGGTCAGCACGCAGCTCGTGTGCACGACCGTCGCCGGATCGACCGTCCCGAACGCGCCGGCATCGAACCCGACGACCTCCTGGAGCACGCGTTGGAGTCCCACCCGGAGCTCGGTGAAGTCGTCGGCCCCCTCGGCCGTGAGCCGGAGACGCCGGGCCAGTCGCGCCGCCCGTTCCTCCATCACCGTGGTGCCGCTCATTCGGGAGGAACGGTACCCCGGTCACCCCGCCGCGGTCGGTGGACGACCCCCAGACATCTGGGATACCGCTCCCCGGTCCCGGTCCGGATACTGGGGCCATGCGAGACGACTTCTTCACCGGAATCCACAAGGCGTTGCGCGTCGGGCTGTTCGCCGCGACCACCCGGACCGGGTCCACCGACTGGTCGGACCCGGCCGAGGTGGCGGCGACGGGCGCGGCGTGGGCGCAGGTGCTCGGGCTCCTCCGCGACCACGCCCGACACGAGGACGAGATCCTCTACCCCGTCCTCGAGGCCCACGAGCCGGGCTCCACCCGGGAGTTCGTCGCCGAGCACGACGCGCTCGAGCACGAGCTCGACGCCCTGGCGCGCAGCTTCCGGTCCGTGCTCGCCGATCCCGACGAGGACGGGGGCCTCGACCTCTACCGGGCGCTAAGCGCTTTCGTGGGTCGCTATCTCGGCCACATCCTGAGCGAGGAGACCGCCGTCATGCCTGCCATCTGGTCCCATCTCGACGACGACGAGCTGGCCGAGGTCCGGGCCCGGCTGATGGCGGCGATCCCGCCGCCCGTGATGGCGGCCACGCAGGAGCTGATGATGCAGGCCCTCTCGTTCCCGGAGCTGGTCGAGGCCATGGCGCGGATCCGTTCGGTGGCCCCGGACGAGGTGGTCGAGGGGATCCTGACGCGAGCGGGCGGACTGCGTGGGGACGCCTTCGCCGCCGCGTTGCGGACCGCAACCGTCGTCCTACCCGAAGGGAGCTTCCGATGAGCGCCGTTCGCGACGAGGTCGCCATGGCGGTCGCCCGCAAGCGGGTCGAGAAGGTCGTATCGATGGACCGGGGACCGTTCCGCCGCATCAGCATGCGGATGCACTCGCGGGTGTACCGGCTCAGCGGTGGCCGGATCGGCAACAAGCTCAGCGACGAGACCGGCGAGCGGCCCGTGCTGGTGCTCACGACGACCGGGCGGCGCTCGGGCAAGCGGCGCGCCACGCCCCTGGTCTACCTCACCGACGGCGACGCCCTCGTCGTGGTCGCCTCCAACGCCGGCCGCGACGCCGACCCGGCCTGGGTGCTCAACCTGCGTGCGGACCCCGACGCCGAGGTCCGCCTCCGGGCCCGTCGTCAGCAGGTCCGGGCCGTCGAGCTCGACGCGGAGGAGGCCGGTCCGCTGTGGCCCCGCCTCGACGCCATGTACGTGGGCTACTCGATCTACCGGGAGATGACCGACCGCCGTCTGGCCGTCTTCCGGCTCACGCCTCGCTGAGGGACGGTCGTTGCCGGCTCGCCGGACCCGCCGGTGACCCGCATCCGCCCGGCACCCCTGAGGTTCGGGGCATGGCCGCGACCGGGGCCACCCGGACCAGCACCTCCTCGGCGATCCGCACCCCGCTCATACCGCTATCCGGGCCGACGAACCGTCGCGACCGTCACCGACCCGGTTGCGGGGATCGGGTTCGACGGGAACGCCGATCAGCTGCTGGCTGTGGACCCGGGCGACGTTGTTGGCGAGCGCGCCGGCACGATCGGCGTTGGGCCCGACCCAACCGAGCTCGAGCGTCTCGTGGAACAGGGACAGCCACCGCTGGAAATGCGCGGGGGTGAACGCGGACTTGTCGTGCACCAACGCGTGGGCTCGGAACGGGTTCCCCGAGTAGCCGGGTTGGTCGAGGAGCGCGCGGCACCAGAACGCGGTCAGCCTCGGGAGGTGCTCGGACCAGTCGACCTGGGCCACGTCGTTGAACACGGGCCCGAGGAGGTCGTCCTGGGCGACGTCCGCGTAGAACCGCCGCACCATCTCGGCGATCTCGGCGGGGCGGTCCAGGTCGCGAGCCGGCGCCGATCGCTTCACGTCACGCATGGTGGCTCCCCGGCCTCGGACGTATTTCTAGTTGGAACTAGAAGATATACCGGGCCCGACAGCGAGGAGGAATCCCACGCCGATCATGTGAGCTCCCTGGGACGTCGTCGATGGGTGATCGGAGCTACGGGCCGCCAGAGGTGCTGATGGCTGCGAGGACGATCACGGCGAGAACGACACCGACCATGATGAGAAGAGCCGGAACGGTCGGATGTGTCGGTCGGTGCTCGGGCATCTCCGCGGCGTCTTCCTTGTGGGCGTCACCCGCAGCCTCCGGTCGAGGCCAGAGTTTTTTCTAGCCGTCACTGTACATGGGGCCGGCATCGGCTTCAGTGTGATTCCTTGCCCACGACGTCGCGTTCTCGTTGGGTCCGGATGAGGCCGACGCCACCTCGAGCAGCTGGAACGCCGTCAGGCCGGCCCGCTCTTCGGTACCGTGCCGGTGCGAGCCCGAGACCACACGACCGGAGGAGCCTCGGATGCGACTGCAGACACGCCTCTGCGAGCTTCTCGACATCGAGCATCCGATCCTGAACGCGCCGATGGGCGGCGGTGACGCACCCGCCGAGCTCGCCGCGGCTGTCTCGGAGGCGGGTGGGCTCGGTCTCATCGGCGGCACGACCGTCGGGGGTGCGCCGTGGTTGGTCGACCAGATCCGGCGCACCCGGGCGCTCACCGACCGGCCGTTCGGCGTCGGGTTCATCAGCCACTTTCCCGGGGCGGGGGACCTCATGTCCGTCGCGTTGGACGAGGGCGTCCGGATCGTCGCGCATTCGTTCGCCGATCCCGCGCCGTTCATGGCGGCGGCACGCGCCGCGGGCGCGATCGTGCTGTGCCAGACGCGGACGATCGAGGGTGCTCGCCGCGCCGCGGCGGCCGGCGTGGACGTCGTGACCGCGCAGGGGACCGAGGCCGGTGGCCACACGGGTCGGGTCTCGACGCTGCCGTTGGTGCCGGCCGTGGTCGACGCGGTGGCCCCGATCCCGGTGGTGGCGGCGGGCGGGATCGCCGATGGGCGAGGCATCGCCGCGGCCCTCCTGCTCGGAGCCGACGGGGTCTGGCTGGGCACCCGGTTCATCGCCACCGCCGAGTCGGGCGTCTCCGACGCGTACCGTGCCCGCGTCGTCGCGGCAGGAGCGGACGACACCATCCTCACGGATGTGTTCGATCTCGCAGCCGGGAGCCCCTGGCCCGAGGGTGTCTCCGGTCGTGCGATCGCGAACGAGTTCACGGAGCAGTGGCACGGGCGCGAGGCCGGGCTGCGAGCCTGGGCCGCGGAGCACGGTGACGAGTATCGGGCCCTCGGACCCGAGGCGGAGGTCGCCCAGCGGGCGATCTGGGCCGGCGAAGCCGCATCGCTCGTCACCGGCGTCGAGTCGGCCGCCGACGTGGTGTCCCGCCTCGCGGCCGAGGCGGCGGAGGTCCTGTCGATCCGGACCGGAGAGCTGTTGGACCGGTGACTCCCGTGCCGGTCGTGGGTGTCGAAACTGGCCCCGGTCGTATGGAAATTCTAGTATGATCTAGAAATATTCGGAGACCGGGGGTCGACCATGTCCTTGCCCGCAGCAGCCTCGAGCCATCACACCGCCTGGGTGACCTCGCTCGGCGGTACTCCCCACCCTGTGCGCTACGCCGTGGACGGCGGCCGGCTCGTCTGCTTCGGAGACGGTGTTCTGGCGACCTTGCCCGACCGGTCGTCGGTGTCCGTCTCGATTCACGAGATCGCCGGGTCCGGCGGACACCTGCTCGTCAGCTTCGGGGCGTCATTGCGGCGGCTCACCCCCACCGAGGTCGACCTCAACGCCCTCGGCGAGCTCGTCGACCACGTGTCGCTCGGCCGGACCCTCGACGAGGCCGAGCGGAAGCTGGCCGAGCTGCGGGCAACGCGACGCATCGTCGAGCTCGTCCCGTGACGTCGTGGTGATAGCTGGTTTTCTCTAGACTCTGCTTGACAAAAGTATCCGGGGCGAAGGCGGTCGAGCCAGAGGTGCGTGATCGATGACCACACTGCAGGAACAAGCCCGCGCGCTCGGCGACCCGACGCGACACGCGATCTTCGAGTACGTCGTCGACGCGTCGCATCTGGTCGACATCGCGGAACTCACCGATCACTTCGGCCTCAACCACAACGCGATCCGACAGCACCTGGCGAAGCTCGTCGATGCGCAGCTGCTGACCGAGAGCCACGCGGTCGGTGGTGGGCGCGGGCGACCGAAGCTGCAGTACCGGCTGCACCCTGGCGCCGAGAGCCGCTGGGGCGTGACGGGCCCGTACGAGCGGCTGAGCGTGCTCCTCGCCGAGATGCTCCGCACCGGCGACTCGGCCTACGACGTCGGCAAGCGGTCGGTGGGCCGCCCACGGCACGGCCCGGCGCCTGAGGACGATCCGGTGTCCTTCGTCGTCGACGCGATGGCGCGTCAGGGATTCGAACCTGAGGTTCGCAACGCACGTGGGCGCCGCGTCGACGTGGTGCTGCGCAGCTGTCCGTTCGAGTCCGCCGTCCTCACGGATCCGAACACCGTCTGTGATCTTCACCTCGGCATCGCCGAGGGTGTCGCCGAGCTCACCGGCGATCGTCTCGTCGTCGACGAGCTGATCGCGCACGACCCTCGTCGGGCCAACTGCCGGATCCGGATGCACCGGGGGGCCGAGAGCGGCCGTCATGCATGACACCGAGCGGGTCGCGCGCCACGACCTCGCGACGCGTGCCCAGATCCACGATCTGGTGGTCCACTTCTACCGCGAGGTGGCGCTCGACGATCTGCTCGGTCCCGTCTTCGGCGAGATCGCCGAAGTGGATTGGGCAGTCCACATCCCGCGACTGATCGACTACTGGAGTCAAGTGCTCCTCGGACACGAGGGCTACGACGGAGCGATCCTCGCGGCCCACCGGTACCTGCACGAGCACGAGCCCCTCAGGCTCGAGCTGTTCGACCGGTGGTACTCGCTCTTCGCCGAGTCGGTCGACGAACGATGGGCGGGTCCGAAGGCGGAAGAGGCCAAGGCACATGCCGCCAGGACCGCCGCGACCCTCGCTCGGCGTCTTCTCGACGCCGACTGGAGTCCCGTACGGCTCTCGCCGTAGACGGGTGGCGACCTCGTCGCCGATGCACAGATTGGGCCTCTCGCGACGGTGGATCTCTGTCGATAACGGGTTACGGACGACGAGCCACGGACGACGAGCCACGAGTCGGGCAGAGCGGGGACTTCCCGCTGCCCCCTTGACGCCCGACAGTCGGACGTCGAGGGAGTCGCGGTGAGCGTTGTGTCGCGTACGAGCCCCGCATTGGTGAACCCGATCGACCTGTGGAACATCGCGGAATCGATCCCGCACCTGGTGTGGATGTGCACACCTGACGGAATCACCGAGCACCTCAACCGACGGGTGATCGAATACGTGGGCCTGCCGGTCGAGTTGCCGAATGGATGGAGCTGGCTCGATGTGATCCATCCCGACGACGTCGAGTGCGCGCAACGCGAGTGGGCTCGTGCGATCGCAGCCGAGAACCCGTTCGAGGTCGATTGCCGGATCCGGCGGCACGACGGCGCGTACCGCTGGCACACCTTTCGCAGTTTGCCGAGGCGCGATGCCGGCGGCGTCGTCGTACGGTGGATCGGCACCGCCACCGACGTCGACGACCGCAAGCGCTTCGAGGAGCAGCTCTGGCGATCGGAACGCGCTGCCGCCGAGACACTGAGTCTCCTCGAGACTGTGCTCTCGACCGCACCCGTCGGGATCGGCTTCGTCGATCGGGAGTGTCGGCTCGTACGGATGAACGAGATGCTCGCGCGCGTGAATGGAGGTTCGGTCGAAGAGCAGCTCGGGCGCACGATCGCCGATGTGGTGCCGGCGATCTGGTCGCAGATCGAGCCGGTGCTCCGCCGCGCGCTCGACTCGGGCGAATCCGTCCTCAACATTGACGTCAGCACCGACGGCGCCCAGAGTTCTGGACGCGTCAACCACGCTCTGGCCAGCTACTACCCGGTGCGCCTCGAGGGCGAGATCATCGGTGTCGGCATCGTGGTGGTCGACATCACCGAGCGGTACGAAGCCGACGCGGCGCGCGAAGACCTTCTGCATGCGGCCATCGGTGCGATCGCCGCAACGATCGACGCCCGCGATCCCTACACCGCCGGACATCAGCGACGCGTCGCCGCCATCGCCATCGCCATCGCCACCGAACTCGGCGTCGACGACTACCAGCGAGAAGGCATCGGTCTCGCCGCGACGATCCACGACATCGGCAAGATCGGAGTTCCCGCCGAGATCCTCACCCGCCCGGGAAGGCTCCGGCCCGAGGAACGTGCACTCCTCAATATCCATCCACGTGCCGGGTACGACATCATCGCGGGGATCGACTTCCCCTGGCCGATCGCCGAGATGGTGCTCCAACACCACGAACGCCTCGACGGCAGCGGCTATCCCGAGGGGCTCCACGGCGACGAGATCCTCATGGGCGCCCGCATCATCGCGGTGGCCGACACCGTCGAAGCCATGGCCGCGGACCGGCCGTACCGGTCGGCGCGTGGTCTCGAAGCTGCGGTCGCCGAGATCCAGGCCGGGCGCGGCATCCGCTACGACGAGAACGTCGTGGACGCGTGCGTGCATCTCTCTGAGCAAGGCCGGCTTCCGCTCGACCAACCGCGGCCTTCGGTCTGATGGCAATGGGGATCTCGGCTGATCCGACGGGTTCGTCGTCGATGACGACGGTGGCGGTGGCCCCGGCGCCGGTGCCGCTGCGGCGGAAGCGCACCCCGAGCACGCAGGGGCCGGTCGGCGCCGGCCGGTACGCCATCGGCGGCCGGTAGGCGTCTGGGGCCCACCGCCGAGGGAGCGCCGTCTGACCCACGCGATCGAGGTCGAGCTCGCCGCGCGCACCGAAGCTGTTGTCGCGCCTGCCCCTATGGCGTAGACAGGTCGTGATGCAGGCGGACACGGCCCGGACCGTGGTCATCGATCGTGCGGGATTGCAGGCGCTGTACGACGCCCTCGGCGCGCGCGGCTACACGGTGGTCGCCCCAACCGTGAGCGACGGCGCGATCGTCTACGGCGAGATCGATGGCGTCGAGGACCTGCCTGCCGGTGTCACGGACGTGCAGGACGCGGGCTCGTACCGTCTCGCGGAGCGCGACGATTCCGCGCTGTTCGGCTACGCGGTCGGCCCGCACTCGTGGAAGAAGTACCTGTTCCGCCCCGAGGCGGTGCTCTTTCGCGCTCGGCTCGATCCCGACGGCGGCTTTGTCGCGACCGGCGCGGACGGGGACGGGGGCGCGCCGCGGTTCGCGTTCGTCGGTGTGCGCGCGTGCGAGGTCGCGGCGATCGACGTCCAGGATCGGGTGTTCCTGCGAGGCTCGTACCGCGATCGGGACTATGGGTCGCGCCGCGACGGTGCCTTGATCATCGCCGTGCAGTGCGGCTCACCGGCCGGCACCTGCTTCTGCGTATCGACGAAGACCGGGCCGCGCGCCGATTCCGGGTTCGATCTCGCACTCACCGAGCTCGTCGACGACCGGCGCCACGAGTTCCTCGTCGAGGTGGGCTCCGAGCGGGGCGAGGAGGTCTTGCGCGAGGTCGTGTCGCGGCCGGCCGACGCCGGAGATCTCGGCGCCGCGCAGGCCGTCACCGACGGTGCAGTGAGTCGCATGGGCAGGACGCTGGAGGTCGAGGGACTGCCGGAACGGCTCGCCGAGGTGCTCGAGCACCCGCACTGGGACGACGTCGCGAGCCGCTGTCTCGCGTGCACGAACTGCACCCTCGTGTGCCCGACGTGCTTCTGCAGCAGTGTCGAAGATTCGACGGATCTGAGCGGTACGGAGGCCACGCGAACCCGTGCGTGGGACTCGTGTTTCACGCTCGGTCATTCGTACATCCACGGCGGGAGTACCCGCGAGTCGACGCGCGACCGCTACCGGCAGTGGCTCACCCACAAGCTCTCGACGTGGGTCGATCAGTTCGGCACCTCGGGCTGCGTCGGCTGTGGTCGATGCATCACATGGTGTCCCGTCGGGATCGACCTCACCGCCGAGGTCCGTGCATTGCTCACGCCGGTGGCAGCGGCAGGGGTTCCCGGATGACGCGACGCTCGATCCGTGACCTGCTCGGTGATCACGAGTTCTTCACCGGCATGGCGCCGGAGCACCTCGAGTTCATCGCGGGCTGTGGCCGGCTGGCGGTGTTCCCGGCGGGAACCGCGCTGGCCCGCGAAGGGGATGAGGCCGGCGAGTTCTACGTGTTGCGAACCGGGCGCGTGGCGGTCGGTGTCCATCTCCCGCAGCACGAGCCACTGACGATCGCGACCCTCGGGCCGGGCGACGTGCTCGGATGGTCATGGCTCTTTCCGCCGCACTTCTGGCGGTTCGACGCCGAAGCGACACAGGAGACCCACGCGATCGTTCTCGACGGCGTGTGTCTTCGGGACAAGTGCGAGGCCGATCCCGTGCTCGGCTTCGCGCTCATGCAGCGCTTCGCGCGAATTCTCGTGCAGCGACTGGAGGCGACCCGCTTGCAGCTCGTCGACGTGTATGGAGGGGACCGTGCCAGCTGAGCGCGCGCACGCGTTGGCGGAGCCGATGCTGCCCCAGCCGTATCGCGTGCTCGAGGTGAAGTCCGAGACGGCCGACGTCGTAACGCTCGTCGTCGCGCCGATCTCCGACGCGCCGCTGGACGCGCGTCCGGGTCAGTTCAACATGCTCTGGGTGTTCGGCGTCGGAGAGGTGCCGATCTCGGTCAGCGGGTCGCACTCGGGTGGCGCGCTCGTGCACACCATCCGGTCGGTCGGCCCGGTGACTGACGCGCTGTCGCGGCTCCCCGTGGGCGGCGTGGTGGGGGTTCGAGGGCCGTTCGGCACCGGGTGGGAGGTCGAATCGGCGGCCGGATGTGACGTGGTCGTCGTGGGCGGCGGCATCGGCCTCGCGCCGCTCCGGCCCGTGGTCGAGCAACTGCTCGTGAACCGCGACGCGTACGGTCACCTCAGTGTGCTCGTGGGCGCGCGCACCCCGGACACGATCGTGTTCACCGACGACATCGAGCGGTGGCGTCCCGATGGGGGAGTCGACGTGGAGATCATCGTGGACGCGGCCGCGTCCGGCTGGCGCGGTCACGTCGGTGTGGTCACCGAGCTCATCGCTCGCGCGGAGTTCGACGCGTCGCGGACGGTCGCGTTCGTCTGCGGGCCCGAAGTGATGATGCGGTTCGCGACCCGCGGGTTGCACGAACGCGGTGTTCCGCTCGATCGGATCAGGTTGTCGGCCGAGCGCAACATGCAGTGCGCGATCGCGCAGTGCGGCCACTGCCAGCTCGGCGACGTCTTCGTGTGCCGTGAAGGTCCGGTATTCGACGCGGCCCGGTTGCTGCCGCTGCTCCGGGTTCGGGGCCGATGAGCGCGGCGACCGTCCGTCGCAAGCCGTCCCTCGCGGTGTGGAAGTTCGCGTCGTGTGACGGGTGCCAGCTGACGCTGCTCGACTGCGAAGACGAGCTGCTGGCACTCGCCGGTGAGGTGGAGCTGTCGTACTTCCTCGAGGCGGGGCGCGCGACCCCGGGCGGGCCCTACGACCTCTCGCTCGTCGAAGGCTCGATCACGACCGCCACGGATGTCGCGCGTATTCGTGAGGTGCGCGCGGTATCGAAGCGGCTCGTGACGATCGGCGCGTGCGCGACCGCCGGCGGCATCCAGGCCTTGCGCAACTTTGCCGACGTCGAGGAGTTCCTCGCGATCGTCTACGCGCAGCCGCACTTCATCGAAACGCTCGGCGACTCGACACCGATCGCCGCGCACGTGCCCGTCGATTTCGAACTGCGCGGTTGTCCGATCACGAAACAGCAGTTGCTCGAGGTGATCAGCGCGTTCCTGCACGGGCGAACTCCGAACGTGCCCCCGCACAGCGTGTGCGTCGAGTGCAAGCGCGCCGGGAACGTCTGCGTGACGGTGGCGCACGGGACGCCGTGCCTCGGGCCCGTCACCCATGCCGGGTGCGGCGCGCTCTGCCCCTCGTACCATCGGGGCTGCTACGGATGCTTCGGGCCGATGGAGACGCCGAACCTGCCGTCCATGGTGGCGGCACTCCGTGACCAGGGCGTCGACGACGGCGGGGTCGTCCGCATGCTGCGTACGTTCAACGCCGGAGCCGAGCCGTTCCGCGAAGCCGGTGACACGATCGCCGACGCGACGAGCGGTGGCCGACCATGACCCATCGCAGCCCCGCCAATCGCACGCTCAAGGTCGACGCGATCGCGCGCGTCGAGGGTGAGGGCGCGATGCACGTGGAGATCCACGACGGTCAGGTTCGTGACGTCCAACTCCGCATCTACGAGCCCCCGCGGTTCTTCGAGGCGTTTCTGCGCGGGCGCCGGTTCACCGAGCCCCCCGACATCACTGCGCGGATCTGCGGGATCTGTCCGGTCGCCTATCAGATGAGTGCATGCAACGCGATCGAAGCGGCGTGCGGTGTCGCCGTCGACGGGCAGCTGCGCGAGCTGCGACGCTTGCTGTACTGCGGCGAGTGGATCGAGAGCCATGCCCTGCACGTGTACCTGCTCCACGCGCCCGACTTCCTCGGATACGAGAGCGCCATCGACCTCGCGGCCGATCACGCGGCGATCGTCGAGCGTGGCCTGCAACTGAAGAAGGTCGGGAACGAGATCCTCGAGTTGATCGGCGGACGCGCGATCCACCCGGTGAACGTGCGCATCGGGGGCTTCTACCGGGTGCCGAAGCGGCGTGAGCTCGCACCGCTCCGCGAACGGCTGTCGGTCGCGCTCGACGCGGCGCTGGAGACCGTGCGCTGGGTCTCGGGCTTCGAGTTCCCCGACTTCGCGCACGAGCTCGAGCTCGTGGCGCTGCGTTCCCCCGACGCCTACGCGGTGCTCGGCGGCCGCCTCGTCTCGACGCGTGGGCTCGATATCGCCGCCGACGACTTCGACGACCACGTCGTCGAGGAGCATGTCGCGCACTCGACGGCGCTCCACGCGCACCTCCTCGAGCGGGGGGAGTACCTCGTGGGACCGCTCGCCCGATATGCCCTCAATGCCTCGCAGCTCGCGCCCGAAGCGCGCGACGCAGCGGCCGCGGCCGGGCTGTCGCCCGACGAGCGCAACCCGTTCCGCAGCATCGTGGTACGAGCTGTGGAGATCGTGCACGCGTGCGCCGAGGCCCTGCGCATCGTCGACGGATACGAGCAACCGGATCACCCGGCGATCGAGGTCGAGCCGCGAACCGGCGTGGGCTGCGGCTGGACCGAAGCGCCGCGCGGCACGCTCTGGCACCGCTACGAGCTCGCGGCCGACGGTTCCATCGTCGATGCTCGCATCGTCCCACCGACGTCACAGAACCAGCCCGCGATCGAGCACGACCTCTTCCACTTCGTCGAAGCCAACGCCGCACTCGACGACGATGCCCTGCGTCACCGCTGCGAACAGGTGATCCGCAACTACGACCCGTGCATCTCGTGTGCGACGCACTTCCTCGACATGCGGGTGCAGCGGACATGAGCGGCGTCGTCGTCATCGGGGTCGGCAACCGGTACCGGTGCGACGACGGCACCGGTCCCGCAGTGCTCGACTCGCTCGCCGCCGGCACTTCGGCGTCGAGCGCTCGACTGGTCGAGCTCGACGGCGAGCCGGCGCGGGTCGTCGACGCGTGGGCCGGCGCCGACCTGGCGATCGTCGTCGACGCGCTGCGCTCCGGTGGATCCGCGCCCGGCACCATCCGGCGCATCGATGTCGGCGAGGACGTGCGAGGCCTCGGTGATCCGGCGGGCGCAGCCGCCGGCAGCCACGCGCTGGGCATCGGGACGGCCGCGGGGCTCGGCCGGGCGCTGGGACGGATGCCGCGGAGACTCGTGGTGTTCGCGGTCGAGGGTGGCCACTTCGGCCATGGTGAGGAGCTGTCGCCGGCGGTCGCCAGCGCGGTGACCGAGGTCGCCGCGCTGGTGGGCGCCGAGATCGCGGGGAGCCGCTGATGTGCCTGTCGATGCCCGCGCGGGTGCTCGAGGTCGATGACGCCGGGCGCGAGGCCGTCGTCGACATCGGAGGGGCCGAGAAGCTCGTGTCGCTGGCCGTGCTCTCCCTCGAGGGCCGTTCCGTCGAGCGAGGCACGTGGCTGCTCGTGCACACGGGCCTCGCCGTCGAGACACTCGATCCGGGCGACGCGGCGGAGCTCGTCGCCCTCCACCGTTCCTTGCACGAAGAGAAGGGGGAATCCTGATGGTGCCGCGAACTCGAAGGGCGGGCATTGCGCTCGCCTTCGTCACGGCCGCGATCAGCGGTGTGTCGGTATTCGTGAACGGCTACGGGACCAGGCATTTCGAGGACGCCACCGTCTACACGACGAGCAAGAACCTGGTGGCCGCCGTGCTCGTGGTCGGTCTCGCGTTGGGTGTCGCGCGTTTGCGACCATCGAGCAACGAGCGCGTCCCGTTCACGACGCGTGATCGGTGGGGGTTGCTCGCGATCGGGATCATCGGTGGCGCCCTCCCGTTCGTGCTGTTCTTCGAAGGGCTGAAGCATGCCGGCTCCACCGACGCGGCGTTCCTCCAGAAGACACTCGTCGCGTGGGTCGCGCTCCTCGCGGTTCCCCTGTTGCACGAACGGCTCAACGCCTGGCACGTCGCGGCGATCGGGCTGCTCGTCGCAGGCCAGGCGGAGCTCGGTGGCGGCTGGCCCTCGCTGCGGGTGGACGCGGCCTCGGTGCTGATCCTCTCGGCGACGCTGTGCTGGGCGGTCGAGGTCGTGATCGCCAAGCGGCTCCTCCCACGGCGATCGGCGCTCACCGTCGGTGCGGCGCGGATGGGGATCGGCGTCGTCGCGCTGGTGACCTGGGTCGCGGCGACCGGTCGGCTCCACGTGCTCACGGGTCTCGGCGCCGGCGCGTGGGGTTGGGCCCTGCTCACCGGCGTGCTCCTCTGCTCCTACGTCGTGTGCTGGTTCTCGGCGCTCGCGCGGGCGCAGGCGGTCGACGTCACTGCCGTCCTCGTCGGTGGGGCGATCATCACCGCGGTCCTGAATGCGGTCCGGTCGGGCGTCGACCTCCCGACCCAGGGCCCGGGAGTGGTGCTCATCGTGACCGGCGTCGTGATCGCGTGTGTCGTATCCCGAAGTGCGCGGGTGCAGGTGGCCGCGCCACCAGTCGCGTGACCGTCGCGTCGGGTCCCACGCTGTTCGCGCGGTTCGCGTACCCGCCGAACGCGCTCGGTTACTGCGGCCCCGAAGAACACCGGACACTGCTCGAGTACGCGTCGTCGGGTGTCGTCGACGGTGATCTGCGGTCGCTCGCGCGCGGGTTCGACGGCGCGTGGCCGTATCTCGAGCTCATCGCGGCCGCCAACGAGATCGGCGATCCACTCGACCGGCGGGTCGTCGAGGCGTACTGGATCGGGAACGATCGCCTCGACCATGTGCCGATCCCCCACCTGGCTGCGTCGGTCGAATCGCGCTTTCGCGGTCCGGCGGGGCGAGACTGGTCGCAGCTCTCGGAGGTGATCGGCGCCGCGCCGCGGATCCAGCACGGGTTTCACGTGTTCGCCGTGTACCCGTGGGTCGGACTCTTGCGGGGCGCGCACGGCGGTGAGCCGCTGCACGTGCTGGACCGGTGCCGGGTGCGCTGGGGCCGAATCGAGGCGATCGTCGGCGACCGCGCCGTTGTGCGGTGCCGGCCGCTGGTCTGGGACGGCCGAACGCTCGCGCTCGGGCCACCCGCGATCGAATCGGCCCTCATCGCCCGCGACGGCTATGGGCTCGCGGGGCCGTTGCATCCGGGCGAAGCCGTCGCGTTGCATTGGGAGTGGGTGTGCGATCGGCTCTCGCCGCGCCAGCTCGCAGCGCTGCGCGCCGTCACCGCGTCGCATCTCGATCTCGTGAACCACCGGATGCTGCGATCACCGCCGCAGGCGGTGCTCGCGTGAGTCGACCGACCGCATCACCGGGCGGGTGGGCCGCTCACGGCTTGCCGACGGCCTGCTGGTGACGAACCTGGAATCGAGATGACCGCGTGTCACGACGAAGCGCCGACGTGCTCTCGTCGGCGGTCACGGTGCCGGCTCCCAGGCGACGGCACCGAAGGTGCCGGCACCGGTGTGGGCCGCGACGGTCGGGCCGCACCGGTAGCGGACCAGCTCGTCGACCTGGTCGAGGCCGCCGAGCGCGTCGGCCAGCGCATTGGCCGCGTCGGGATCGTCGGCGTCGCCGATACCCACACGCGCCGGCCCGACGAGGCGCCGGTCGAGGAACCAGGTCATCTGCGCGACGGCGGCCTCGACGTCGGTCGCCGAGCCGATGGTCTCGATCCCGGTCGGTGTCATCGCGACCACGGGAACTCCGTCACGGGCGCCGGCAACGGGGATGCGTCCCCCGGCTCGGGCGCGGTCGATCTCACCGACCGTGAACACGCTCGTCGTCGCGTCGGTCGCGATCTTGGCGGCGGCGACTGCGCTCGCGGAGTCGCCGCCGCGCGCCAGGTCGTCGGCCGCGGCCCACACCGCGCATCCGAGCCCGAACGACGCAGTTCCCGAGTCGACGACCTGTACCGGCACCGGAGCGAGACGCGCCGCGACCTGAGCCGCATTGACGGTTCCCGAATAGGCGCTGCCGACGTGCACCGACACGATTTCGGTCGCACCCGCCGCGGCGAGCCTCGCGTACGTGTCGGCGAGCAGACCGGGAGATGGCGCCGATGTCGCGACCACCGCACCTTGACGCAACGCCGAGTAGAAGCCCGCGAGCTCGAGCGTCTCGTTCTCGAGCAGGCTGACCCCGTCCACCACGACCGTGAGCGGCACGATCCGCACTCCGAGTCGCACCGCGAGCGCGGCCGGCAGCATCGCATTCGAATCGGTGACCAGCGCGATCATCGGTCGGTCTCGGATCGACCAGTGAGCGAGCGCCACCGTCGCCGCCAGGCCGTGGGCTTCGGCGGAGCCCCGACCAGGTGGGGTGCCTGGAGCTCGAGGGCGGCGACGACGTCGGCGACCCTCGGATTCACGAGCACGGTGGGCCCGATCGCAACGGTCGGTACGGTTTCGTTGCCGCGTGCTGCGGCGCGCACACGCGCCGCGGCCTCGGGGTCGGTCCAGATGTCGTGCGGGCGCAGGACGATGCCGCGCCGGCGCAGTCCTCGCCACAACATCGCGGACACCGCACAGCCGGGACGTGTGTAGAAGTCGACCGCGTCGATCACGGGACCGTGGCCGACCGGCTGATGCTGGCGATCGGTCATGGGCGCTCGCGGCGCGCGGGTCGGCTGTTGATGCATCCCATGTGCAAGCACCTTCGTCCCGGGTGTCGGATGTAGCGGCTCGGCCGAATAACCGTCGGATGGGGGGGTCATCCGGTGGGTGGACCGGTGGCCTCGTCCGGAGGCGAATCGACGAGGTCACGGCCGAAGGACTGGATTCGCTCGACGACGGTGGGGTCGACCTGGGTCGCACGCCGAGCGAGCGCGGCCTCGAGCTCCTCGTAGACATGGGCTTCGAGCCCGCAATGACGGCATGCGTCGAGGTGCCGGCTGACTCGCCTCGCCGTGAGCTCGTCGACCTGACCGTCGAGGTAGGACTGCAGCACGCGTCCCACCTCGCGACACGTTGCCATCGCGTCTCGGTTCGAGCGACGCCACCTACGCATCTTCATCGTCGTCCTCCGCGCGGGGGTGCGAGCCCGGCGGCCGCGAGTCGGTCCCGCATCCGGGCGCGAGCCCGGTGCAGCCGGCTCATCACGGTTCCGATGGGGACGCCGAGCACGTCGGCGGCCTCCGCGTACGAGAGCCCGTCGAGATCGACGAGGCGGACCACCGCGCGGTGGCGCTCCGGGAGGCCGTCGTAGGCCTCCGCGACGACCGCGTCGAAGGTCTCGCCGACGACCACGGTTTCGGGATCACCGGCGCCCGACGACGGCACCGCCGCGAGTCGCGCGAGCGAAGCGTCGGGATCCCGCAACAGCTCCGGGCGCCGACGGCGGTGCCGGTTCACCTCCGCGTTGCGCATGATCGTGAGCAGCCACGCCCGGGGGTGGGCGCCGTCGAAGCGGTCCATCGACCGGAACGCGCGCAGCAGCGTTTCCTGAACCAGGTCCTCGGCGTCGACCGTGCGGCGGGTGATCGACATCGCGACGCGCAACAGGACGTCCACCTCGGGCAGCACGTGCTCGGCGAACGCGGCACGTCGGTCGTCCTCGGCCACCTGCGCGCGTCCCACGCACTCGGGAACCCGGCCGAGGTCTGCCCCATTCCAAAGGAATCCCGGACGGGCAGAGCGGGTTCCCGAGGCGATGTCCGCCCGCCCGCACCGCCGTCTTCGCCGCCTGGTCCAGTGCCACCTGGACCACGAGCTCCGTGACGATCGGGCGCGTCGCGCCGCCGAGCACCTGGGTGAGTGCTTCGACTGCAGCACCGACGCGGAGACCGGCCGCCTCATCCGCCATTCGTTGCGACGCCTCGCGAATCGAGCCGGGCCTCACCTGGCCGAGATCCGCTTGCGCCGCTACGGCGAGGATCTGGTTCGCCGCGGATGACGCTCGGGTGGATGCTGCGGATGGTCCGCCCTCCATCACGCGTCGGCGCGGTGCCGAGGTCGCCCGCGCGCGTCCCGGTGCCGGCGCTCGACGAGCTTGTCGGCTTCGCCGACCAGGATGATGGTGCCCGCCACGGCCACCGCGCGCATCCACGCGTCGAGCCCGATCGGTTCGACGCCGAGGAGATACTGCGTGAGCGGGACGTAGAGGGCCAACGCGTGAACCGAGAGCGCGGTGACGGCGGTGATCAGCAGGAACGGGTTCGACGCCGGGTTGATCCGGAACGCCGACTGCTGTTCGGAGCGCACGTTGCCGAGATGGAAGGTCTGGAACAAGACCATCGTGGTCAGCGCGACCGTCCGGGCCGCTTCGACGGATCCGGTGCGGTCGAACTCCCATCGGAACAACACGAGCATGCCCGCGGCCATCACGGTGCTCACCAGGATCGTGCGCTTCCAGAGCAGCGCGCTCATGATGCCTTCTCGCGGGCGGCGCGGCGGCCGGCGGAGGATCTCGGGTTCGGGAGGCTCGAACCCGAGCGCCACATCCTGGACCCCGTTGGTGACGAGGTTGAGCCACAGGATCTGCGTGGGGAGGAGCAAGAGCGGCCACCGCAGGGCAAGTGCCACCGTGAGGGCGACGAGCTCCGCGGCGCCGGTGGACAGCAGGAAGTAGGTCACCTTGCGCACGTTGTCGAACGTGGCCCGTCCCTGATGCACCGCGGCGTAGATGCTCGAGAAGTCGTCGTCGGCGAGCACGACGTCGGCCGCCTCTCTCGCGACGTCGGTCCCGCCCTTGCCCATGGCGATGCCGATGTTCGCCGCCTTGAGCGCCGGCGCGTCGTTGACGCCGTCGCCGGTGAGCGCGACGACCTCCCCGTTGGCCTGGAGCGCCTGGACGATCCGGAGCTTGTGTTCGGGGCTGACGCGCGCGTAGATGGACACACTCCCCACGCGATCACGGAGTTCCCGTTCACTCAGGGTCTCCACGGTGGCGCCGGTGAGCGCGGCCGGGTCCTGATCGGCGATCCCGATGCGCGCCGCGATGGCCTGGGCAGTGATCACGTGGTCGCCGGTGATCATGATCGGGCGGATCCCCGCCTCACGACAGCCCGCGACCGCGGCGGCGACCCCATCGCGCGGTGGGTCGAGCATTCCCTGGAGACCCAGGAAGGTGAGTCCGCCGTCGCGCACGAATCGGTCCGGCTCGTCGGTTCCGGGATCGCGTTCGAGCCCGCGTTCCGCCATCGCGAGCACCCGGAGCCCCTGCGCCGCCAGCGAATGAGCCGCTGCGTGGAGCGTTTCGGGATCGACGGGTTCAGGGCCGTCCGG
This sequence comes from uncultured Acidimicrobiia bacterium, assembly GCA_963801105.1. Taxonomy (GTDB): domain Bacteria; phylum Actinomycetota; class Acidimicrobiia; order IMCC26256; family JAENVU01; genus JAENVU01. The sequence goes on along the minus strand of CAWDDH010000003.1, from coordinate 292,924 downwards.
ACCGAGCGTCGTGTCGCAGAGCTCGATGATCCGTTCCGGTGCCCCCTTCACACAGAGCAGGTGACCGGTGCGGTCGGTCCGGATGCTCGCCGAGTAACGGGACTCCGGCTCGAACGGGATCTCGGCGACCAGCTCGTGACGATTCCTCGCATCCTCGGGCTCGATGCCGAGTCCGGCCGCGGCGACGAGCAGGGCAGACTCCGTCGGGTCCCCCTCGGTCTGGACCTCGTCGCCTTCGAGGTACAGCTGGGCCTCGTTGGCCAGCACGCCGCAGAGGAGCGTCCGGTGCAGCGGGCCGGTTGGGTCCGCTGCGACCTCGGCGACCTCGGCGACGTCGGCTGCGCCGAGCAGGAAGGTGCGGCCGCCAGCCCAGATCGCTTCGACCGTCATCCGGTTCTCCGTCAGGGTGCCCGTCTTGTCCGAGCCGATCACGGTCGTGCTCCCGAGCGTCTCGACCGCCGCCAGTCGGCGGATGATGGCGCGCCGATCCGCCATGCGCCGGACGCCGACCGCGAGGGTGATGGTGAGGACCACGGGCAGACCCTCGGGGATCACGCCGACCGCCATCGCGACCGCGAACCGGAACATGTCAGCCACCGGCTCGCCGACGACGATGCCGATACCGAACGCGGCCGTCGCGGCGATCGCGACCACGACGCCGATGATGCGGGCGAGCTGCTGCATTCGGATCTGGAGTGGACTGGGCGGCGACTCCTCGGCCCGGATCTGTCCGGCGATCGCGCCGAGCACGCTGCGCATCCCGGTCGACACCGCGATGCCACGGGCCCGTCCGCTGCTGACGACGGACCCGGCGTGGGCGATGCACGTGTGATCGGCCAGCGGGATGTGCACGTCGACGGGCTGGGTCCGTTTCGTCACCGGAACCGACTCGCCGGTGAGCAGCGACTCGTCGACCTGCAGGCCCACGGTATGACTCAGCCGAACATCGGCCGGAACGCGGACTCCCGTCTCCAGCATCACGAGGTCACCGGGGACGATCTCTCGGCTGGGGATCTGGTGCTCGTGCCCGTCCCGCACGACGTGCGCGCGCAGCGAGACCAGGTGCTGTAGCGCGCGGACCGAGGCCTCGGCTCGGCGTTCCTGGGCGAACCCGATGACCGCGTTGATGAGGAGGATGGCGGCGATGGCTCCGGTGTCGATCCATTCGCCGAGGGCTGCCGTCACGACCGCCGCGCCGAGGAGGATGTAGATGAGCGGGCTCCGGAACTGCGCGAGGAACGTGAGCACGGCGCTCGGCGGCGGCGCGGCTTCGAGTTCGTTGGTCCCGCAGACTCCGAGCCGTCGATGGGCTGCGTCGACGGAGAGGCCCTCGTCTCCGGTCCGGAGCAGGGCCGCGACCTGCGCGACCGGGATGGAGTGCCATGGCTCGTCGAGAGGCAACGAGTGGTCGGACACGGTGGTGAACTGCGACGCCGACATCCGTCATGAGTATGGCCGTGTACGGCGTCGGGCCGAAAGGGTCCAAGGTCCTGTGCGCCGGGTGCTCGGGCCGAGACCTCGGTTCGTCCTGGGGTGCGGGGAGCGGGCCGGCCCACCGCGGCCCCGGGACTTCGTGCCCTGGACTCGGACGCGCGCTTCCGCGACGGTTGAGAGGTTCGGTGGAGAGTACCGGTGAGTGAGGAGGCCACATGGGGGTCGTCGTTGTCGGGGTCGACGGTTCCGACGCGTCCATGGACGCGCTGCGGTTCGCTGCGGTCGAGGCCCGCCTCCGCGCGGCGCCCCTGCGGATCGTGAGTGCGTGGACGCTGCCGGTGGGACACGAGGATCCGGGGGTCGGACCACTCGACCCGACAGTGTTCGAGCAGGCGGCGCGGCACACGATCGATGCGGCAACCACGGCGATCGGGTCCGAGCTCGAAGGCATCGAGATCGAGCGCGCCATGGTGGCTGCGGGCGCCGCCAGCGCCTTGTTGGACAACTGCTCCGACGCGGATCTCCTCGTCGTCGGGTCCCGAGGTCGTGGTGGGTTCAAGGGTCTGCTCCTCGGCTCGGTGAGCCAGCAGGTCGTGCTGCACGCGCCCTGCCCCGTGGTCGTCGTCCGCCATCGCGAGTGAGTCCCGAGTCCGGCGGATCCGACCGGGCGGGTCTCGACGTTCGCGGCTCCGTCGCCGCGGTCCGAACACCTTCCAGGCCGGTTCGACGCCGGCCATCGGTGCGGTCGGCATTCGCGCCCGGATCTACACTCTCGGGTCACGTCACGCAGGGCTGGTGCCCGGAGTCCGGATGGTGAGTTGCCGCTGCTTGTTCATGCCCGCCGTGCTGCCGACCGTGTTCGGCAACGCCCCCGGCTCGTGAAGGCGTCCGAACCGTTCGACTGCAGTCTCGACGAGATGCGCGATCTTCTCGAGTCGCCGGGCGGGTTCGCGTCCGATGCGCGGCTCCGCCGGTCGCGGCGATCGTGACCTCATCGGAGATCGTGGGCGAGGCGGCCCGACGGCGGACGTTCGCGATCATCTCGCATCCCGACGCGGGCAAGACGACGCTCACCGAGAAGCTGTTGCTGTACTCGGGGGTGATCGGCGTCGCCGGATCGGTGCGGGCCCGGCACGGCCGGCGCGCCGCGAGGTCGGACTGGATGGCGCTCGAACGCCAACGCGGGATCTCGGTGAGCTCCACGGTGCTGCGCTTCGAGCGCGAGGGGATCGTGTTCAACCTGCTCGACACGCCCGGTCACGAGGACTTCTCCGAGGACACCTACCGCGTGCTCGCCGCCGCCGACGCGGCGGTCATGGTCCTCGACGCGGCCAAAGGCGTCGAAGCCCGCACCCGCACGTTGTTCGAGGTCGCCCGCCGTCGGGGCATCCCGGTGGTGACCTTCGTGAACAAGTGCGACCGCCCCGGACTCGATGCGATCGGGATCCTCGACAACATCGAGCGCGAGCTCGGTGTGCGGCCCACGCCGTTGACATGGCCGGTCGGGCGGTTCGGCGATCTCCGTGGCGTGATCGATCGTGCGACCGGCACCTACCACCGGTTCGAGCGCAGCGCCGGCGGGAGCACCATCGCGCCGGTGGAGCAGCTCGACGATCGGGATGCCGCGGCGCGCGACGGCGCCGAATGGGAACGCGCCGTCGAGGAGCTGGAGTTGCTCGACGCCACCGAGTGTGTCCACGACCCTGACGGCTACCGCGCCGGCACGACGACCCCCACGCTCTTCGGTTCAGCGATCACCAACTTCGGCGTCGGGACGCTGCTCGACGCGCTCACGGGTCTCGTGCCGGCACCGGCGCCGCCCGAGACGATCGACGGCTCCGTGCGACCCCTCGACGCCCAGTTCGCGGGCCTGGTGTTCAAGATCCAGTCGAACATGGACCCCGCCCATCGCGACCACGTGGCGTTCGTGCGGGTCGCGAGCGGCCGCTTCGAACGCGGGATGACGCTGCGACGTTCGTCGAACGGGCGCCAGCTCACGACGAAGTTCGCGCACACGATGCTCGGCAACGAGCGTGACACCGTCGAGCTCGCGTACCCGGGGGACATCGTCGGCATCGTCAGCCCCGGGGGGCTCGCGATCGGCGAGACCGTCTACGACGGTCCGCCGGCCGAGTTGCCGCCGATCCCGGCCTTCATCCCGGAGCTGTTCTCCCGCGTCCGTTCCGGCGACGTCTCGCGTCACAAGCAGCTCCGGCGCGGGCTCGACCAACTCGCGGCGGAGGGTGTGGTCCAGCTGTTCCACGACGGCCCGAACGGCCCGCTCACCATCGCCGGTGCGGTCGGGCCGCTGCAGTTCGACGTTGCGGCATTCCGGCTCGGCGACGAGTTCGGCGCGCCGGCGGTCTTCGAGGCGATGGGAACCCACCACGCCCGCCGGGTCGACGCCGACGCGGCGTCGCTGCTCGCCGGTCAATACGGCGTACGGATCCTCGAGCGCGCCGATGGCGCCCAGCTCGCGGTCTTCGACTCCGAGTTCAGCCTCAATCGGGCTCGCCGCGACCACCCCGAGCTGTTCGTCGACGTCGCCGTCGTCTAGATGGGGCGTCCGTACCGGGCAAGGTCACGGTGATTCCGCGGCGACGATCGCGCCCACGGGTGAATGTCGGAAGGCCTTGAAGAACGCCTGCACCGACTTCTGCGAACCGGTGAGCTCGATGTCACCGTTGCGGCGGGCGGCGACGAGAGACCTCTGGCCGAGGTAGGTGCGGTAGAGGGCGGCTCGGTCGGCGCGCAGGGTGACGTCGACCTCGAAGCCCGGATCGGCGAGGCAGAGCGACGCTTCCTCTTCGACCACGATCCAATACCGATTGGGATGGTCGGTGAAGGGCACGTAGACCGTGAACCGAGGGCGGGGCAGCTCGGTCGCGTCCATCTGCCGGTGGAGCCACCACAGGAGGAGGTCAGGGTCGAGCTCCTCGCGCGTCGGTTCGCCGAACGCCCACCGCGCCCCCCACGTGGCGAGGCCGAACACGACCGGTTCGAGGTCCCGACCCGACGCGGTCAGCCGGTAGGAGCCGTCCTCGTGCTGTTCGACGACACCGGCCGTACGCAGTTGGCGCATGCGACGGCTCAACAGCGCTCGGGAGAGACCAGGGTTGCCCCGGATCAGCTCGTTGAAGCGGGTCGTTCCGGTGAGCAGGTCCCGAACGATGTGGATCGTCCAGCGGTCACCGAGGAGCTCGGCCGAGCGCGAGACGGGGCAGTACTGACCGTAGGTCTTCATCGACCGACCGTAGCTCGGTTCAGTATTGGAACTATCCGGTCGGCCTGGTACCGACTTGAGTGGGGATCGTCACCTTTCGACGTCGAGCCGACCGGCCCGGCGAAGCCGACCGAGACGAGCACCGATGCGAATCACCAAGCGCGACATACCGACCAAGATCGACGTGCCCGGAGCGGTCGCGCGGCAGCAGACCGACTTCGGCGATCCGTCGCCGTACGCGTCGCTCGGAGCCGAGTACTTCTCGCTCGGCGCGGGAACCGACATCGCCCCCCTGCTCGAAGGGCTCGACGACGATGCCTGCCACGCGCCCCATTGGGGGTTCATGATCTCCGGACAGGTCGTGGTCGCCTACCTCGATGGCACCGAAGAGACCTGCGTCGGAGAGGATCTCTTCTTCTGGCCGGCGGGCCACAGCGTCCGCGTGGTCGAGGACGCCGAAGTGGTGCTCTTCAGCCCGCAGGCCGAACACGGAGCAGTCATGGATCACATGCTGGCCCGGATCGCCGGTTGACCGAGGTCCAGGTGCGCACGACGAGACGAGGAGACACTCATGGAAGGCAATGAGCAACTGGCGATCATCATCCCGAAGCTTCGGGAGGTGGCCGCGCGCATCGATCCCGGACAACTCGGAGCGCCCACCCCGTGCGCGAAGTTCACGGTCGCGGGGGTGCTCGCGCACATGACGGGGCTTGCATCGGCATTCGCTCCGATGTTCCGAGGAGAGGTGCCATCCGAGTCTGCATCGGCGTCGGGCGATGCCGAAGCGGTGGCTCAGTTCGAGGGGTCGATGGATGAGCTGCTCGACGCCGTCCAGTCGCCGGGCGCCGGCGATCGCACGATGCAGACGCCGGGAGGACCGATGCCGGGCGCGGTGTTCGCCCGACTCGTCGCGTTCGACGGCCTGGTCCACGGCTGGGATCTCGCGAGCTCGACGGGACAGGACTGGGAGTTGCCCGACTCGCTCGTCGCGGAGGTCGACGGCTTTGCCCGCCAGGCCATCACCGCCGATATGCGGGACGGCGACGCTTTCGCGGCCGAGCGGCAGCCACCGGATGGTGCGACGGCCATCGAGCGACTCGTCGCATTCTCGGGACGGACGATCTGACCCGAGGTGCAGTTGCGCCGCTCGTCGCTTCGGTGACCGGCCCGGCCGCGGGCGGCCGCCGGATTCACTCTTCGACGTTGTAGGCGATGGATCGAACGACGAAGCGCCCGTACGTCCACTCGCCGGTGGCGTCGACCCAGTTGGCATCACCGTGCGTCCCGACGCGGATGCCGTCCACGTCCGCGTAGTCCGAGATCGGCGTCGACCAGATCGCGTCGCCTTGCTTCCGGCTGTGTGCCCGGTCGGCCGACCTGAAGTCGACGAGGTCGCCGTCGGCATCGAATCCGAGTGCCGCCTCGACGTCGAATCCGACATTGCGGAAGGTGGCGCGCACGGATCGGTCGTCGACGGGAGCGAACGTGAAGGGCAGATCCACCACCGCAGCCGGCGCCAGGACCAAGACGTCGTTCATCAACGTGACGGTCTCGTCGTGGGTGAGGGAGGGGCCCGACTGCTTCACCACCGGGATCAGGCCCGCGATCCGTACCTCGAACGTCGCGGCGTCCCCGATGTACTCGTGCAGGACGTCGATCGGGATGCCGGCTCGTGACGCGGTCATGTGGAACAGGCGTGCGGGTGGATCGAAGAACTCGTACTGGGTGGCACGTGCCGGCATCCAGGGTGAGGTGGCCGAGCTTCGCATCTGCGCGTCGAACTCGACTCGCAGGTTGCGCACGCGCGGCCGCCCGACCGCGCCGCAGCGGCGCAGGTAGGTCTGCAGCAGTGGAGGCAGTGGCGCAAGGTCCGCTTCCGTCACCGCCGGACCACGCGAGGTGGGGCGATCCAGGAGCGTCGCGCGATCGCGGACGAAACGGGAGCGGAAGCTCCCGGGCCTACCGTCGAACACCGGCGGAGACCGCGTGCGCTCGACCGCCGCCGGGCTCGGCTCGTGTGTCGACCCGGCGCAGGATCGTTCGTCGCAACGCGGCATCTCCCTTCGGTACGGTCGCCCTGACTCCCACCGAGAGTATGGGCGTACCGGGCGTCCGCACCACCTTCTCGTCGGGACCTCACGCTCGCGTTCGAGGCGTTCGAACTCCCCGCGGACGGTCAACACCTCGGGCTTCGGCGGTCCGAACGGGTCATGATGGGAGGATGACCGTCTGGGAATACTCGATCGTCGCGCTCCCTCCCTTCGAGGCTCCGACGAGCGCCCGCACCGCCGAAGGCTCACCGGCGGTCGCGCTCCTCAACGGTGAGGGACAACTGGGATGGGAAGCCGTGGGCATGACCGTGTTGGAGGGCGGTTCCGTCGCGGTGCTGCTCAAGCGACCGCAACCGTCGGAATCGCGTCAGCCCGGCGAGTGAGCGCAGACTCCGGGGTCGTTCAGACGACGAGGACGTCGTCATCGACGGCAGTCACCTGCTCGTACGCACGTGCGAGCCGGCCGCGGACCTCGGCGATCTTCTCGGCAGTGAGATTCTCGAGCACCAGCAGGTGTCGAACCCCGTTGCTCGCCTCGACCAACTCCCGGTGGGCCGCGACGAGGTCAGCTCGATCGGTCATGGCGCGCAACCTAGCGGCATCGGGCGGGGCACGTCAGGCCACCTGGCTGGCGACCGCGGCCTCGTTCTCGCGCCGCGCATCGGTGCGGGCGGCAACCTTGCGCAACCGGTCGACGAAGCGCACCAGCCGGTCACGAGCCCGAGCCGCGTCGCTGCTGAGTCCCTCGAGATCCGTGAGTCGCCAGCGCTGGAGCACGACGGGCACGACGATCTGGTGGTAATGGATCGAGAAGTCGTACACACCCGCCGCGGCGATGACGCGCGCGAGGCGGCTGAAGTCGGTGATGCCCGTCCCGGGCATCGCGAAGCCGCGGACCACGTCGTCCATCGCCAGCACCATCGCGGAAGGGTCGCGCTCGATCGCAGCACCGGCGAGGTCCCGGTAGAAGAGGTAGTGCAGGTTCTCGTCGGCGGCGACGCGTCGCATGATCGTGCGACCGGCGGGGTCGGTGAGCAGCTCGCCGGTGTTGCGGTGCGCGACGCGTGTCGCGAGCTCTTGGAGCGAGGTGTACACGAGTGCGCGGTGCGGGTCCGCGAAGCGCGGTATCACGCCGGTCGAGACCTGTTGCATGCGGCCCCGTTCGAGCGCCTCGGGATCGACGGCGCGGGTGACGGTGAGGTAGTCGCGGATCACGATCGCGTGGCGACCTTCCTCGGCGGTCCAGCGCCGTGACCATTCGGCCCACGCGCCATCGGGCCGGCCGTCGCTCAGGGATTCGGAGTAGTACGGGAGGTTGTCCTCGGTGAGGAGGTTCACCGTCAACGCAACGCGCGCCGCGTCCGAGCAGGATCCGGGCTCGGGACTCCATGCCTCGTCTTCGGCGAAGTCGCGTCCCCGGCTCCACGGCACCAACCGATGCGGGAACCATTCCTTCGTGGTCGCGAGGTGGCGTTCGAGGAGTTGCTCGACGACGGGCTCGAGGTCGCTCGACAGGTCGGACATCGGCCGGAAGTGCACCATGGGAACCCCCTTGGTCACGAGGCCACGACCGGGGTCCGGAGTCGAGAGCCTTGGTCAGTTCTGCTGCCGGGACATCTTCGCCGACGGAGCCTCATCCTAGGAGGATGCGCCGGGTGGCGCTCCGCCGCCTCGCGGAGGCGGGGATGGTGCTCCCGACTCCGCCGGTCGATCCGTGCGTGATCGCTGGGGCTCGACGACGTAGCGGGGATCGGCGGCCGACTGCCGGCCGGCTTCGAAGACGCCGAGACGGGTCAGGGCGGATGCGACCGTGAGTGCCGCGCCGGCACCGATCGAGGCGAGCCGCCGCCGGCCGGTGAATGCGAGCGCGAGCCCGCCGGCCGTCAGCACCTCGCCGGCGTTCACGAGGCGAGCCGCGCGTCCGCGGCGGTAGGGCTCCCCGGCGGGCCCGGAGCGCCGCAGCATCGTGCGGACGGCGACGGCTTCGATGGCGGCGCCGACGAGCGCGAGCCGCCGGGCCGGCGCGGCCTGTTCGAGCGGTGCACACACGAGCCCCATACCGCCGGCGGCCGTCGCGCTGGAACCTGCGAACACGAACGGCATCTCCCGATGACCTTCGTGCCAGGCGGGGACCGCGGTGTCGCTGATGAGCGCCGCGGTGTAGGTCGCGATCGCGGGGCCGAGCGCCGCGCTCGCGACGGTCCCGATCGTGCCCACGGTCTGACCCCGTCCGGTCACACTCGACGCGGCGGCGACCGCGGTCGAGGGTCCGTACGCCGCCAGCAGCCAGGAGCCGATGCTCATCGGGGACGTGGGCTTGATCACCCGGAGCATGTTGACGAAGCGCGACGGTCGGCCGAGGTCGTGCACGAGGGCCGCTCCACCGAGCGCGATCGCGGCCGTCGCGACGACCTTGGTGCGCCCGGCGAGCTCGCGGCGGCCGGTCGCCTGGGCGCCGGCGGCCAGGAGCGACGATGCGCCGGCGAGTCCGCCGAGGAAGAAGTAGCCGCCGATCTCCCAGGCCTTCCACACCGGCGCGTTGAGGACCGGGAGGCCGTAATAGGAGTCGAAGTGCGCCTCGGGGACCATCGGCTGCTCACCGCGACTCCGGCGGCCCCCTCCGGCGCTCCCGGAGTCGGTCGCGCCCGGGCTCATGCCCGGCGCCCGATGAACGCGAGGACGGCGGTGCCCGTGAGCGACAGCGCCGCGAGCCCGACCGACCGCCACATGCGGGGCAGGTCGCGGGTCGTCACCACCGGATCAGGAGGTAGCCCGTAGACCTCGGGCTCGTCGAGGAGGAGGAAGAACGCCCCGGAGCCGCCGACGCCGTCGTCGGGGTCGGCGCCGTAGAGCCGGGCGTCGGCGACCCCGACGGACCGGAGCTGCCCGACCCGCCGCGCGGCCCGCTCGCGCAGTTCGTCGAGCGCACCGAACTGGATGGAGTCGGTCGGGCAGGCCTTCGCGCACGCCGGGTCCATCCCGACGGTGAGGCGGTCGTAACACATCGTGCACTTCCACGCCCGGCCGTCGTCCCGACGCTGGTCGATCACGCCGAACGGGCACGCGCTGATGCAGTAGCCGCACCCGTTGCAGACGTCCTCCTGGACGACGACGGTGCCGAACTCGGTGCGGAACAGCGAGCCGGTCGGGCACACGTCGAGGCAGGCGGCTCGGGTGCAGTGCTTGCAGACGTCGCTCGACATCAGCCAGCGGAACTCGTCGCGCCGGCCCGGCTCCTGCGTCCCGGGCGGCTTGGGCTGCTCGATGAACGCGACGTGCCGCCAGCTGTCGGCGCCGAGTCCGCGGGTGTTGTCGTACGACATGCCCGAGAGGCTCAGCCCGCCCTCCGGGATCCCGTTCCACTCCTTGCACGCGACCTCGCAGGCCTTGCAGCCGATGCAGACGCTGGTATCGGTGAAGAATCCGACGCGTTCGGTCATGGTCAGGTCTCCCGGCCGGTCGCGTCGGTGATCCCGGCCCGATGCCGGTACTCCGCGACGACGGCGTCGCGCTCGGCCCCGCGCGGTCGGCGGCCGGCGCGGACGTCGCACGTGAAGGCCTTGACCTCCTGGATGTGCACGTTGGGATCGAGCGAGAGGTGCGCGAGCTCATTGGCTGCGTCGCCCGTGGAGAGGCCGTTCGGTCCCCAGTGGTAGGGCAGGCCCACCTGGTGGATGCGCCGACCCTGGATCCGCAGGCTCGGGATGCGGTCCGTGACCATCACCCGGGCTTCGATGGCGCTGCGGGCGGTGACGATCGTGGCCCACCCGAGGTGCTCGAGGCCTCGTTCGGCAGCGAGCTCGGGCGAGACCTCGCAGAACATCTCGGGTTGGAGCTCGGACAGGTACGGCTGCCAGCGGGACATGCCACCCGCGGTGTGGTGCTCGGTGAGGCGGTACGTCGTCGCGACGAACGGGAAGACGTCGTTCGCCGCGCCGACATCGCTCGGGTGGAAGAGGTTGTTGCCGCCGGTCGGTCCGATCATCTGCCGGGCCGGGTTGCGGGCCGGTTCGTAGAGCGGGTTCGCGACGGGCGATTCCTGAGGCTCGTAGTGCGTGGGCAGTGGACCGTCCACGAGCCCGGCCGGTGCGAACAGCCACGCCTTGCCGTCGGCCTGCATGATGAACGGATCGCGGCCGCCCAACGCGTCGGGACCCGTCGCATCCGGGGGCGGCTCGTGATCAGGGGCCTTGTCGGCCTCGAAGTCCGGGACGTCGTGGCCGGTCCACTTCCTCTGGGCTGCGTCCCACCAGACGTAGGCCTTGCGCTCGCTCCACGGGTTGCCGTCCGGGTCGGCCGACGCGCGGTTGTAGAGGATGCGCCGGTTCGCGGGCCAGGCCCAGCCCCATTCCGGGGCGACCCAGCTCTGCTCGCCGCCGGGGACGCGACGCGTGGGCTGGTTCACGCCGCCGGCGTACGCGCCGCAGTAGATCCAGCATCCGCACGCGGTGGAGCCGTCGTCGGCGAGCTCGGCAGACGAGGAGAGTGGCGCTCCCTGCGCGTCCCACCCGTTGATCTCGGCGAGCACCGCCTCCGCGTCGGGCTCCTCGCGCTCGCCCGCGGTGGGGTAGTCCCACGTGAGGTCGAGCACCGCGCGGTCCATCGGGTCCTCGGAGCCGGCGAGCTTCTCGCGGATGCGGCGACCGAGGTGGTAGGTGAACCACAGCTCGCTGCGGGCGTCGCCCCGGGGCTCGACCGCGGCATGGTGCCACTGCAGCAGCCGTTGGGTGTTGGTGAACGTGCCGTCCTTCTCCGTGTGCGCGGCCGCAGGCATGAAGAACACCTCGGTGCCGATGTCCTCGGTGCGCAGCTCTCCGGATTCGATCTCGGGACCGTCCTGCCACCACGTCGCCGATTCGATCAGGGAGAAGTCGCGCACGACGAGCCAGTCGAGCTTCGCCATGCCGAGGCGTTGCATCTTGGCGTTGGCCGAGCCGACCGCGGGGTTCTCACCCATGACGAAGTAGCCCGTGCACCTGCCGTCCATCTGGTTGACGACGGTCTCGTAGGTGCTGTGGCTCCCGGTCAGCCGAGGCAGATGATCGAAGCAGTAGTCGTTGTCCGCGTTCGCCGCATCGCCGAAGTACGCCTTGAGCAGGCTCACCGTGTACGCCCGCATGTTCCCCCAGTAGCCCTTCGGCGCGCCGTCGGCACCGACGAAGCTGTCGAGGTCCTCGTCGCGGTGCGCGCGGGGCATCGGGATGTAGCCCGGCAGGAGGTTGAAGAGCGTCGGGATGTCGGTGGAGCCCTGGATCGACGCATGACCACGCAGGGCGAGGATGCCGCCACCCGGGCGTCCGATGTTGCCGAGCAGCGTCTGCAGGATCGCCGCAGTGCGGATGTACTGAACCCCTACGGTGTGCTGGGTCCAGCCCACCGCGTACGCGAACGCCGTCGTCCGTTCGCGTCCCGAGTTGCTGCTGATCGCTTCGCAGACGCGCGCGAAGAGGTCCGGCGGGATGCCGCAGATCTCCTCGACCATCTCGGGCGTGTAGCGCTCGAAGTGGCGCGTGAGCACCTGGAAGACGCACCGCGGATCCTGCATCGTCTCGTCGCGTTGCGGTTCGCGGTCGGCGGATTGCCGGTCGCGCGCGCCCGCCGAAGACGGGACCTCGTCACCCGCGTACTGCCACGTGGTCGGGTCGTAGGTGCGCTGCTCGGCGTCGAAGCCCGAGAAGAGGCCGTTGAGGTCCTCGGTGTCGCGGAAGTCCTCGCGCAGGATCACCGGGCCGTTCGTGTACGCCACCACGTAGTCCCGGAAGTAGCGCCCGGTGGCGAGCACATGGTTGACGATGCCACCGAGGAACGCGATGTCGGTTCCGGGTCGCAGGGGGACGTGGAGGTCGGCGAGCGCGCTGGTCCGGGTGAACCGCGGGTCGACGTGGATGAGCGTGGCACCACGCGCCTTGGCTTCCATGACCCACTGGAACCCGACCGGGTGGCACTCGGCCATGTTCGAGCCTTCGACGACGATGCAGTCACTGTGCTGCAGGTCCTGCTGGAAGGTCGTGGCACCGCCCCGACCGAACGAAGTCCCCAGACCGGGGACGGTGGAGCTGTGTCAGATGCGCGCCTGGTTCTCGATCTGGATCGCGCCGAGCGCGGTGTACAGCTTCTTGAGGAGATAGTTCTCCTCGTTGTCGAGGGTCGCCCCGCCGAGGTGGGCGATCCCCATCGTGCGGTTGACGCGCTGGTCCTCGAACTCCCACTCCCACCCGCGTCGACGGCTGTCGATCACACGATCGGCGATCATGTCCATCGCAGTGTCGAGCGGGAGGTCCTCCCAGTGCGTCCCGTGCGGGCGCCGGTACTTGACGCGGTACTCGCGGGCCGTACCCGTGGTGAGCTGCAGCGATGCCGAGCCCTTCGGGCAGAGCCGGCCCCGGCTGATCGGCGAGTCCGGATCGCCCTCGATCTGCACGACCCGCCCGTCGCGGACGTAGACGTCCTGACCGCAGCCGACCGCGCAATAGGGACAGATCGACTTGACCACCCGGTCCGCGGTTGCGACCCGGGGCGCCAGAGCGTGCGTGGCCGGACTCCTGACGGCGGCACCGCGCGCGAGCGGATCCTCGCCCCGCAGCTGGCGGAGCACGGGCCACGACCGCATGTCGGGTGCCATCCGCGCCTCCTCGTCGACCGTCCCGCTCCCCAGAAGGTAGACGCCTCGATACTCGCGGCTCACGACGTCGGCCTCCGGCGCCCGGGACCCGCACGCCTCGACCGTCGGTAGAGTCCCGCGCCGTGGGCCGTGGACGCGACGTCGTACTCGTGATCGTCCGAGCCGAACACCGCGCATGAGCCCGGGCGGGTACGACGCAGTCGTCGTCGGCGGGGGACTGGTCGGGACCGCGCTCGCGTACGAGCTGGTGACGGCGGGCGGGAGCGTGGCACTCGTCGACCGGCACGATCCGGGCCGGGCGACCGACGCGGGCGCCGGGATCCTCTCGCCCGAGTCGACGAGCCTCGAGGATCCGGACGGCTTCGCGCTGGCGATGGGGGCCGGTGCGCACTACCGGGCCCTGGTCCCGGTGCTCGAGGAGGACGGTCGGCGCTCCACCGGATACGGCGTGACGGGTCTGCTCCGCGTGGCCTTCCGCGAGTGGGAGGACGAGCTCTACGCCACCAACATCGGGTTGGCACGCGCCCGCTGTCCCGACGAGGTGGAGGAGATCACGCCGGCGGAGGCCGCCCGCCGGTTCCCGCCCCTCGGCGAGATGCGCGCGGCCTGGTCCAGCCGACGGGCGGCTCGGGTCGACGGGCGGGCGATGACCGCGGCGCTCCTCGATGCGGCTGCCGCTCGAGGACTCGAGGTCGTCCCCGGCTCGGTCACGGCGCTCCGGACGGACGGCGGTCGCGTCGGTGGCGTCTTGCTCGCGGACGGCACCGCGCTCGCGTGCGACGCGGTCGCGATCGTGGGCGGCGCATGGACTCCGGCGTTGGGGGACCGGTTGGGCGTGTCGGTCCCGGTCGCACCCGTACGCGGTCAGATCGTCCACATCCGGCTGGAGGGTGTCGACACGGCCGACTGGCCGATCGTGTCCCCACTGCTGAGCCAGTACGTCGTGCCGTGGCCGGGTGGTCACCTGGCGGTGGGCGCGACCCTCGAGCCCGACGCGGGCTTCGACGCGCGCCCGACCGCGGCCGGAATCCGGCAGCTCTTCGGCGAGATGCTGCGCCTGGCACCGGGGCTCGCCGACGCGACGTTCGTGGAGATCCGGGCGGGGCTGCGGCCGGTCAGCGCCGACGACGTCCCGGTGCTCGGGCGGTTGCCCGGGTGGCAGAACGCCTACGTGTGCACGGGCCACGGGGCGAACGGGCTGTTGCTCGGTCCGTTCAGTGCCCGCCTCGTCGCCGACGTGATCGGCGGACGCAGCCCGGTGCTGGATGTCGCTCCGTTCGGTGCCGCGCGCTTCGAGCAGGCCGGCTGACGCGAGCGAGCGCGACCTTGAACGAACCTTCGCTCGGAACGCTCGCCGCGCGTGGTGTCCTCGGGCTGATCCGCTGAGCGGAGCCGCTAGGGCGTCGTGGTCGTCGTGGTCGTCGTGGTGCTGGTCGACGTGCTGGTCGACGTGCTCGTCGACGTGGTCGAGGTCGTCGTCGTGCTCGTCGGTGGGGTACCGCTGCTGACACTCAGCTTCACCACCGAGCCCTTCTTGGCGAGCGACGCACCGGGGGGCGACTGGTCGAACACCAGGCCGGCGGCGATCGTCAGGTTCGCCTGGTTGACCGTCGACGCCCTGAGTCCCGCCTGTTCGATCGCGTGTTGTGCCGCGAGCACCGGCTGTCCGACGACCGCCGGCACGTTGACCTTCTCGGTCGAGCCGTCGTCGCGTGTCACCAACCACGCCACGAGTGCGCCGATCGCGACCACCAGGACCAGCCCGAGGGCCACGATCCACCCGGTGTTCGACCGGCGCGCCCCCGTGGCGACCGGCAGCGGCGCGGCGACGACCGGCATCGGGGTCGTGCGCGTGGCGGGGACGCGGAGCCGGCGGAGGTCGGCGGCGGCCTCGTCGGCCGTCGCGTATCGACGCGCGAGGCTCGGTGCGGTGAGGCGCTCGACGATGACGTCGAACGCGGGTGGCACACCGGGCGCGGTCGCCGAAGGTGGCAACGGCTGCTCGTCGAGCTTGCGGCGCGTGATCGACAGCGCATCCGGACCGGTGAACGGCGGTGACCCGGTCACCGCCTCGTGGAGCATGACGCCGAGCGCGTAGAGGTCTCCGCTCGTGTCGGGCGGGTTGCCCTGGAGGCGCTCGGGCGCGCTGTAGATCGCGGTCGTGATCGGGGCCTCCGCGAGCCCAGCGAGGCCCGCGGACGCGGTGCCGAAGTCGGTGACCTTGACCGATCCGTTCCGGGCGAGGA
Source organism: uncultured Acidimicrobiia bacterium (assembly GCA_963801105.1). GTDB lineage: Bacteria > Actinomycetota > Acidimicrobiia > IMCC26256 > JAENVU01 > JAENVU01. Next base: position 277,348 of record CAWDDH010000003.1, on the reverse strand, counting down.
GCACGTCGCGGGGGGTGAGGTTTCCGTGGACGACGCCGGCGCGGTGCGCCGCCGCGAGCGCGTCCGCGACGGCCTCGCCGATCAAGCCGGCCTGCTCGACGCCGAGTCGCTGCCCACCCTGGAGCCGGTCGGCGAGGCTGGTGCCCTCGACGTATTCCATGACGGAGAAGGGCCGGCCGGCATCCTCCCCGGTGTCGAAGACGGACACGATGTTCTGGTCGTGGAGCGTCGCCGCGACGCCGGTCATGCGGCGGAAGCGCTCGACCACGCCGGGGTTGCCCGCCAGATCGGCCGCCAGCACCTTGACCGCGACCTCGCGCCCGAGCTCGCGATCGTGGGCGAGGAAGACCTCGGCGGCTCGAGACGATCCGATGCGGCGTTGCATCTCGTAGCGGCCGGCGAGGACCCTCGGCGATGAGTCGGTCATGGTTCGCCCCCTCTGCTCACGACGCTGCCGCCCCTCGGCTCACGATGCTGGGACCCTACCGTGACCCGTCGGACCCCGTCTCGGGTGGCCGCCCGCAGTTGCATCAGCGGTTGCCGGAGAGCAGTGCGAGCAGCCGCAGCAGCGCGATGTAGAGCCAGACGAGGGTGACGATCAGCCCGAAGCCGACGTACCACTCCAGCTCCTTCGGCGCACCGATCATCCCCAGGCGCCCCCGGCGACGAGCACCACCAGCAGCACGATGGTCTTCATCGCGACGCCGGCGACGCTCATCGACCGCGGAGCAATCCGGTCCGGTGAGCTCCCCGGGACGGGGTCCCGTGCTCGCCGGGCGCGGTCCTCGCGAGAATGGCGCCCGATGGAGCGTGTGAGCGCCGAGGACCTGACCTCACTGACGACCGACACGGGGCCGGTGCCCATGCAGGTGGGTGCGATCCTGTTGCTCGAGACGGCCGCCGGGTTCGACGCCGCACGCGTGGTCGACGCGATCGGCAAGCGCATCCGGTCCGTTCCGCGCCTGCGGCAGCGGCTGGTACTCACGCCGATCGGCTGCGGTCGTCCGGTCTGGGTCGACGACGGGGACTTCGAGATCGCTCGGCACGTCGCCGTCGTCGCGTGCCCCTCGCCCGCGGACGAGGCCGCGCTGTTGGATCTCAGTGCCGGGTTGATGACTCGACGGCTCCCGTCCGAGCGGCCGCTCTGGTCGGCGACCTTCGTCACCGGCGTCGCGGGTGGCCGGACCGCCCTGGTCGTGGTCTTCCACCACGTGCTCGCGGACGGACTCGGAGGACTCGCCGTCCTGGCCGAGCTCGTGGACGGGGCGACCGGAACGGACGTGGTCCCGTTCCCGCGCCCCGCGCCGTCGACCGCGGCGCTCGCCGCGGATGCGTGGCGGGAGCGATCCCGAGCCGTCACGCGGCTCCCGGACGGCTTGGCGCGGGTGCGCGTCGCGATGGCGGAGCTCCGCGCGAGCGGATCGGGTCGGCCGGCGCGTTCGTCGCTGAACCGACCGACAGGGGCGCGGCGCCGGTTCGGCGTCGTGCGGACCGAGCTCGGGCCGATCGTCGCGTTGGCGCACGCCCGAGGTGGCACGGTGAACGACGTCGTCCTCACCGCAGTCGCGGGCGCGCTGCATCGTCTGCTGGCGGCTCGGGGCGAGCGAGCGGAGCACTTCGTCGTCTCAGTCCCCGTGGCGGCCCGACGGTCGGCCAGCGCCGGCGACCTCGGGAACCAGGTCGGTGTCGTGCCGGTCGAGGTCCCCGCCGTCGGTCGCGGATCGGATCGCCTCGCCGCCGTCGCGCGCGCCACGCGCGCGGCCAAGGCGATGCCGCGAGGCGCATCGGCCGCGCTCATGGGTCCGGTGTTCCGGCTGCTCGCCCGGTTGGGGATCTTCCACTGGTTCATCGATCGCCAGCGGCTGGTGAACACGTTCGTGACCAACCTGCGCGGTCCGGAGGTGCGACTGACCTTTCTGGGAGCCCCCATCGTCGATGTCCTGCCGGTCGCGTTGGTGACGGGTAACGTCACCGTGTCGTTCGCGGTGCTGTCGTACGCGGGTTCGCTGGTCGTGACGATCATCGCCGATCCCGACGTGTGCCCCGATGTCGTGCAGCTCGCCGAGCTCCTCACCGGCGAGCTGCAGGCCCTGACGGCGCCGCGCGACCCTTGACCCTGTGCTTCGTCGGGTTCCACCGCGACGACCCGGCGGGCTCGGCACGGTGTCGGCCACCATTCGAGAACCAGAGCACCGCCGCCACCGGGTCCGCGCGGTCGGCAGGATCGTGAGCCGCGCCGGCTCTCCCGTCCCGCTCAACCGGTGCGGAGTCGGCGCACGGCGCGCTCGGACGCCAACCAGACGACGCGATCCTGTGACGCGAGCCCGGTCCGGCACCGCGTGTCGTCGCCCGGACCCTCGGCGCGCACGGGGCGGCCGGACCGCACCGTGTACCGCAGTGTCCGGGCCCGGGCGAAGCTGCACACGAGGAGCGTCGTGGGGTCGGGCGCGGTCAACGCCGACGGGACGGTGTCGGTGGGAAGGCGCGTGACGTGGGTCGGCCGCCCGTCGAGATCACCGCGTCCGAGTCGCTCGCCCCGCTCGCCGGGCACGTTGTCGGCGACCCAGATCCGGCCGGTGGGCGTCACCGTGAACGCGAACGGGTTGTTCCAACCGCTCGAGAGCACCTCGGGCGTCTGCGTCGGCTCGCCGCCAGGATCGAGCAGGAGCAGCTTGCCGTTCGGGGCGATCGGGTCGGCGACCGCTGCGTGGTCCTGCAGATCGCCGACGCCGAGCACGAGGCGATGACGGGTGGGGTCGTACACGAGATGGCCGCCGTTGGCGAGCGTGCTGCTGGGGGGCCCGAGCCAGATCACGCGAACGGTGGGCCGGACCTCGGCCACCTCGATCCGGCGCTCGCGCCCCGTGGCCGTGAACGCGACGAAGAGTCGATCGTCACCGTCGCGCGCGACGCCGAGCAGTCCGCGCTGGCCGGCCGTCGACACCTCGACCGATGCGACCGGTCGCGGTTCCAGCCGGCCGCTTCGGGTGATCCGGCGGACGTGTCCGGTCAGGCGCTCCGCGTAGAGCAGACCACCGTGCCCGTCACCGGTGAGCGCGACCGGGAACCGAGCGTGCGCGACCACGACGTGCGCGCGGGCGGGCGGCGGCGAGGCGTCTCCGCATCCGACCACGATGATCGTCACGACGACGAGCGCGAGACCCGCGAACCCGGGGAGGGGCGAGCCTGAGCGTCGGCGATGTGCGATGGGCGACTCTATCGATCGACGTGCGGCTCGGTCGGCCCCGAGTCGGTCACGCGGACCCCGGCCGAACGCGGCGTCTGCGGACCTGCGCCTCACTGCGTCGTTCGTATGCGTTCCAGGCCGTCGAGGAGCAGGTCGAGGCCGAACTCGAACTCGGCCCCGTAGTCGTACCCGGGTCGGAGCACGTGCTCGAGCGTGAGCTCGGTCAGGTGCGGGTACTGATCGCCGGGCGCGCCGTCGAGAATCGCCTGCGCGACCTCGGCGGTCTCCTCAGGGGTGTCGAACGGCAGGCTCGTCTCCTGGAGCGCGAAGCCGTAGATGTAGCTGTCGAGCAGTGAGAACGCGTGCGCCGACATCCCGACCGAGAACCCGGCTCGGCGCAGGATCCCGAGCACCGCGTCGTGGTGGTACAGGGTGGCCGGTCCCGGGTTCGTGCGCGACTCCATCACTCCGATCGCCCACGGGTGCCGGGTGAGCGCGGCTCGCGCGGAGACCGCGCGGTCGCGCATCGCGGTGCGCCAGTCGGTGGCGTCGGCCAGCTCGATCTCGGCGAAGACGGTGTCGACCATGCCGTCGAGCACGTCGTCCTTGTTCGCCACGTGGTGGTAGAGCGACATCGCCTCCACCCCGAGCGCGGCACCGAGCCTGCGCATCGTGAGCGACTGGATCCCGTCGGCGTCGGCGAGGGCGACGGCCGCCGCGAGCACCCGGGCACGCGTCAACCGCGTGCGACGCTCGATTCGGTTCTCGACGCTCATCGGTTCGGCTCCCACCGGGCCGCCTTCCTGCCCGGGGGACCCCGGGCCTTGACAAGCTTACGACGTATGGTGCAGACTTACAACGTACGAAACCATCTGCCAGGAGGATCCCCATGGGGACCATGACCGAGACGCCGACCCGCCCGCACCCGACACCGATGGACCCCGGGTCCGCGCCGGTGCCCACCACGATGCGCGCCGTGGTCCAGGACGAGTACGGCGAACCGGAGGCGGTGTTGGCGGTGGCCGACGTCGCGGTGCCGGTCCCGGGGGAGGACGAGGTCCTGATCCGGGTGCACGCGGCCGGTGTCGACCGCGGGACGTGGCACCTGGTGACCGGACGGCCGTACCTGATGCGCGTCATGGGGTTCGGGGTCCGTCGGCCCCGCCAGCACGTGGCCGGCCGTGATGTGTCCGGCACGGTGGTCGCGGTCGGGTCGAAGGTGAGCGGGGTGGCGGTCGGCGAGGACGTGCTCGGCATGGGCGACGGTGGGTTCGCGGAGTACGTGACGGCGAAGGCGGATCGGATCGCGCCCAAGCCGGCCAACCTCTCGTTCGCCGACGCGGCCGCCGTCCCGGTGTCGGGACTCGCCGCGCTGCAGGCCGTCCGCGACCGGGCGAAGGTCGGCGCGGGTCGTCAGGTGCTCGTGGTCGGTGCCTCCGGCGGGGTCGGGACCTTCGCCGTACAGATCGCGAAGACGGTCGGCGCCGAGGTCACCGGCGTGTGCAGCACCAGCAAGCTCGACGTGGTCCGCGGCGCCGGAGCCGATCACGTGATCGACTACACCGCCGAGGACTTCGCCGACGGCTCCCGGCAGTTCGACGTGATCATCGACGTCGGTGGCAACCGGCGACTGCGGGATCTCCGGCGCGCGCTGCGGCCCGACGGGCGTCTCGTGATCGTCGGCGGCGAGGGCGGCGGGACCTGGTTCGGCGGCGTCGACCGGCAGCTCCGGGCGACCCTGCTCTCGCCCTTCGTCGGCCAGCAGCTCGGGACCTTCATCTCGGCGGAGCGCCACGACGACCTCGTCGCGCTCGGCGAGCTGCTCCGCGCCGGCACGGTCTCGCCGGTCGTCGACCGCAGCTTCGCGCTCGAGGACGCCGCCGACGCGATCGCCTACGTGCGCGACGGTCGCGCGCGCGGCAAGGTCGTCGTCGCGCTGGACGCCGAAGGGCGATGACCGCCGATCCCGCGCGTTGGTCTTGCGCGCTCGGCCACGCCTCGGGAACACTCGGCGCGGCTCCGACCGACCCATTCCCTCGGGGGATCTCACATGCGCAACCCGCACGCCGGCGAGCCGTTCGACACGCCCGACGAGGAGATCGCGGCCGCGTTGGCCGACGTGAGCATCCCGACGTTGATGCTCTCGCTCGTGCACATGGCCGGCGATCCGGAGATCATCCGGGGCCGGCTGAAGCCCGCCGGGCTCTTCCTCAACGAGGTCCAGGGCTACATGACCGAGGAGGACAAGGCCGAAGCTCGCGCGCTGGCGCTGGACGTCATCCGTGACTACCGCGACCGCGGCTGCCCGGAGCCCGAGCCCGTCTCGGCGGACCTGCTCCACGAGATGATGACGTGGCTCGTCTGCGAGGACGTGCCCGCGGAGTACGTGCCGATGCTCATGGAGGAGATGGAGCTCGACGGCACCGATGCTCGGCGCGTGGACGTCCACGCCGACGCGGCGGCCCGAGAGGCGTTCCCAGTCGTGGTCATCGGCTGCGGTCAGTCGGGTCTGCTCGCCGGCATCCGCTTGCAGGAGGCGGGCATCCCGTTCACCATCGTCGAGAAGAACGCCGGCGTCGGCGGGACCTGGTGGGAGAACTCGTACCCCGGCGCGCGCGTCGACGTCGGCAATCACTTCTACTGCTACAGCTTCGAACCGAGCGACCAGTGGACGGAGTACTTCGCCCAGCAGCCCGAGCTCCAGGCGTACTTCGAGGGGGTGATGCGCAAGCACGGCATCGAGCCGCACGTTCGCTTCGAGACCGAGGTGCTCGCCACGACGTGGAACGACGAGGACGCGACCTGGTCGGTCCGTGTCCGCGCCGTCGACGGCACCGAGGAGACGCTCGTCGCACGGGCCGTGATCTCGGCCGTCGGCCAGCTCAACCGTCCCCACGTGCCCGAGATCCCCGGCCAGGACACCTTCGCCGGTCCCGCCTTTCACTCCGCGCGCTGGGACCACGACGTGGACCTGACCGGTCGGGAGGTGGCGATGATCGGTGCCGGCGCGAGCGGGTTCCAGATCGCTCCCGCGATCGCGCCGGATGTCGCACAGCTCACGGTGTTCCAGCGAACCGCACAGTGGATGTTCCCGAACCCCAACTACCACGAGCACGTGGGGCCGGGCGTGCAGTGGGCGCTCCGTCACCTGCCGTTCTACGGCCGGTGGTACCGCTTCCTCATCTTCTGGCCCGGATGCGACAAGGGGCTCGAAGCCGCGCGAGTGGATCCGGACTACCCGGATCAGCAGACCGCGGTGAGCGAGATGAACGACCTCACGCGCCAGATGTTCACGGACTGGATCGTCAGCCAGGTCGGCGACGATCCGGAGCTGATCGCGAAGGTGGTCCCCGACTACCCGGCCACGGGGAAGCGCACACTGCAGGACAACGGCAGCTGGCTCCGGACGCTCACCCGCGACGACGTCGAGCTGGTGCGCACGGAGATCGACCACATCGAGCCGGACGCGGTGGTGACGGTCGACGGCGCGCGGTATCCGGCCGACGTGATCGTCTACGCGACCGGGTTCCTCGCGACGCGCATGTTGTTCCCGATGGAGATCCGCGGTCGGGGCAGCGTGGACCTGCGCGAGCGCTGGGGTGAGCGCCCGGCCGCGTACCTGGGGATCACGGTGCCCGACTTCCCGAACTTCTTCTGCATGTACGGCCCCGGGACGAACCTTGCCCACGGCGGCAGCCTGATCTTCCACTCCGAGTGCCAGATGCGCTACATCACCCAGTGCATCCAGGAGCTCGTCGCGGGTGGGCACCGGACGCTCGAGCCACGCCAGGACAAGTACGAGGACTGGCACGAGCGCACGCAGGCCGAGATCAAGACGCTCGTGTGGTCGCAGCCGTCGATCAAGCATTCGTTCTTCAAGAACGCGTACGGCGAGATCCACGGGCTGAGCCCGTGGCGCCTCGTGGACTACTGGACCTGGACCCGCCGGCCGGACTTCTCCGACTTCGTCATCGGCTGACCTGAGCCCGCGAGTTTCCGGGTCGTCGCATCCCGGGCATCACTGGCGGCATGCGACGGGGATACGGCCTGATGTCCGAGGAACACGGCCGGCGCGAGTTGGTCGCGGCGGCGGTGCGCGCCAGCCCGTAGACGAAGGACTCGCCGAGCAGCATCATCCCGAGCAGCGAGACGACGACGGTGGCCCCGGCCAGCACGACCGCGACCGGATCGCGAAGGGCCGGTGCGATCGCGGCGCGTGAGTCGGTCCCGTCGTGCAGCGCGCTCCGGTAGCGGGCGACGATGAACTGGGCGTAGTCGACACCCACGCCCAGACCGATCATCGCGGCGAGTTGGGTGCCGAACGTGGGGACGACGAGCGAGTTGCTGAACAGGTCGATGACCCCGATCGCGATGCCGAGGCCGAACAGCGCCGTGACGATCGGCAGTCCCATCGCGATCACCGACCCGAAGGCGACGAGGAGGATCAGTGTCGCGGCGATCACGCTCGCCGACGTACTCGCTGCCCCCGACGTCGAGGCCGATGGCCTTGCCGATCGGCGGCGCCGTTCAGCTCGACCTGGACCCACGGGCGGTCGTGCACACGGGCGCGTCGGTGTGGAACACGACGTTCGCCCGTCCGCCGGATGCGGGCGGGAACTCGCGCGCTCGAGGAGCTGCTGTGCGGCGCGCGAGTCGCCGTGGCCCGCCCCGAAGTTGTCCTCGAACCGGCCCCGGACGGCGAACGAGCCCACGCCCACGATGCCGACCAACGCGACGATCCAGACGGCGAGGACCGCCCGCCGGTGGTCCTGAGCTCGCTCGCCGAGTCGTGCGAGTCGCGACCGGCCGGGCGCGCCCCGGCGGGGACGCTCGTGCGGTGCAGGCGGGTCGGGTGGCGCCAACGGGAGACTCTCGGTCCGCGGGAGCGGGATGCCCCACGCCGGTACCCGAGGGGTGGGGCGACGAAGCCCGCGGTCCGGGGCGTCCGCTATGCGGGGTGCCGGACGAGCGTCACGTCGACCGTGCGCCGCTTCCCGGCGCGCACGATCCGCAGGGTGATCGAGTCGCCGGGAGCGTGGCCGTCCACGACCGCGAGCATGTCGCTGGCCGAGCGGACCCGGGTGGACCCGACGCCGACGATGATGTCGCTGCGCCTGACGCCGGCCTGTCGGGCGGGATCGGTGACCTGGACCACCACGGCGCCCGTGTCGACCCCGGCGCCAAGCTCGTTCGCGATCTGCGGGGTGAGCGTGGAGACCTGGACGCCGAGGTACGCGTGCCGGACTGTGCCGGTGCGCAGGAGCTGACGGACCACGTCGGTGACCGTCGACGACGGGATCGCGAAACCGAGGGAGACGGCCTCCGAGGTCGGAGGGATGTAGGCGACGTTGATCCCGATCACCTTGCCGTCGGCGCCGACGAGCGCCCCGCCGGAGTTGCCGGGGCTGATCGGCGCGTCGGTCTGGAGCAGGTCGACGAGGCTCGACCCGCCACCCGGGATGGCGCGGCCCTCACCCGAGACGATCCCGGCGGTGACCGTGTTCTCGAAGCCGAGCGGGTTGCCGATGGCGACGGCGAGGCTCCCCACCGGAGGCAGGTTCGAGGTGAAGGTCGCCGGCGGGAGGCCGGTGCGGCCGACCTTCAGCACGGCGAGGTCCGAGAGCGCGTCGACGGCGACGACGTCCGCACCGGCCCGTGAGCCGTCGGCGAACTGCACCTGCACCGAGCTCGCAGCCGCGACGACGTGTCGGTTGGTGACGATCCGGCCGTTCGCGCTCCAGATCACGCCGCTGCCCTCGGCGCTGTCGGTGATGACGGTGACCACCGAGGGCCCCACACGCCGCACGATGGTCGGGATGGCGACGTTCCCGCTCGTCGTCGTGGTGGTGGTGGAGGAGGAGTCCGAGGCCGAGTCCGCTGCGGAACCACTCCCGGCGCAGGCAGTCGCACCGAGCGCGACCACGAGCCCGAGTCCGGCGATTCCCCTCCACGCCGGTCGGCGGCGGGACGGGGTACTCGGTGGGGGCGCGGTGGTCACGGGAGCCGGGTACCCCGCATCGGCGTCGGGCAACCTCCCCGGGGTGCGGAGACGGCCGATCAGTCCACACCCGATCCCGCGGCATCGTGCCGGTCGGGCCAGAGCCGGTCGTCGTCGCCCTGGTCGCGCAGCACCGAGAACGCGCCGCGGGACTCGAGCACGACGAGCCGGACCTCGTCGAGCGCCGGCACGCCGCGCTCGCGCAGCACGGTGCGGAGATCGTCGACGGTGAGGTGTGCGCGGCGGAGGGCATCGTCGTGGACCCGGCCGTCCCGGACGAGGACGAGCGCGTCCCGGTCGAAGAGGCGTCGCGTGCCGGGGAACCGCCGGCGCAGGATGCTGATGACGTTGTGCGCCCCGAGCAACGCGACGACCGCCACCACCCCCTGGACGTAGCTCGGTGACGCCGTCGTCGCGGTCCGGGCGATCACCGCCCCCAGCGCGACCGCGACCGAGAAGTCGAAGATCGTCATCTGGGTGAGGGTGCGACGCTCGCCGACCGCCCGGATCGCGAACACCGTCGACAGGTAGATCATCACGGCGCTCGCGGCCACGTACACGGCCGACCGCCATCCGCCCAGGAGCCAGGTGGACACGAAGCTCGTCATCGCTCGGCTCGTACCCCCCGAGCGGCTCCCCCGAACCGCCGCCCGCACCCACCCGCGGCGCGCGGCGGGGTCGGAGCGAGATTTCTTTCGAACCTGAGGGTTAGGGAGGCGGCGATCCGGGCAACCACCTCACCCGTGGCGCGAACCGGGAGGTCGGGAGGTGATGTGCTGAGCGCACGGATCGTTCCCGCGCTCGCGATCCTCGGCCTGGCCGGTCTCACGGCCTGGCTCATGGGGGCGCGCGCCGGCGCCGCGCCGACTGCCCGCCGCCCGGTCAAGTCCGTGTACCTGAGCGACTGCGCCGTCTGCCACGGCGGCGACGGCAGGGGGAGCGACCGCGGGCCGAGCCTGGCGCACGCCGGTGCGGCGGGCGTCGACTTCTGGGTCTCGACCGGCCGCATGCCCCTCGCGCAGCCCGGCGACACGCCGGCGCGCCGCTCGGCGCGCTACTCGCGCCGGCGCATCGACGAGCTGGTTCGCTACGTGACCGGGCTCACGGGGCAGCGCCGCCCGGCCATCCCGAAGGTCGACCTGGGGCGGGCCGACCTCGCCACCGGCGCGAGCCAGTACCAGCTCAACTGCGCGGCGTGCCATGCGGCGACGGGCGTGGGCGGCGCCCTCTTCACGCGCGAGGCGCCCAAGGTCACCGATGCGACGCCGACCCAAGTCGCGGAGGCGATGCGCATCGGGCCGGGTCAGATGCCGGCGTTCGGTCGGGCCGCGCTGACCCCGGAGCAGCTGAACGACACCGTCGGGTACGTGCGCTACCTCGACGATCCCGACGACCGGGGCGGCAACCCGCTCTGGCACTTCGGGCCGTTGGCCGAAGGCGCGGCGATCGGGATCCTGGGACTCGGGCCACTCCTCCTCGCGGTGCGTTGGATCGGGACGAAGCGATGAGCGATTCCGGGCCGGGCGCCGGCTTCCGGTGGGGCAGCCGGGTCGCGGCGGCCGGCTTCCTCGTGGCGGCCGCCGCCGGCATCGGCGTGACGATCGTCTACGCCAACGGCGGGGACCCCCAGGCCGAGGGCCTGCTGCTCGGCACGGCGCTCGGAGGGGTGGGAGTGGGGCTGGTGATGTGGGCCCACCACCTGCTCCCGCGCGGGCCGTTCGTGGAGCCGCGCCCCGAGCTGAGCGCGGGATCGCGCCAGGAGGAGGCGACCGACGAGGATCTTGAGCGCGGCCACGAGATCGCCCGTCGCCGCCTGCTGCTCGGGAGCCTCCTCACCGCGCTCGGTGCGCTCGGCGCGGCGGCGGTGTTCCCGCTCCGATCGCTGGGACCGAGCCCCGGCCGGGCGCTCGAGACCACACCGTGGCGCCGCGGTCGCGCGTTGATCACCGACGACGGGTCGCCCGTGCGGGCGGTCGACGTCCCGGTCGGGGGCCTCGTCACGGTCTTCCCCGAGGGCCACCCCGGGTCCGCCGACGGGCAGACCGTGCTCGTCCGGATCGATCCCGACGTGCTCGCCCACAGCCCCTCCGCCGACGGCACCGCCGAGGGTCTCGTCGCGTTCTCGCGGGTCTGCACCCACGCGGGGTGTCCGGTCGGCCTCTACCAGGCCCAGCTCCACCAGCTGCTGTGCCCGTGCCACCAGTCCGCGTTCGACGTGCTCGACCGGGCCCGGCCCGTGTTCGGGCCGGCGGCGCGCGCCCTGCCCCAGCTCCCGATCACGATCGACGAGCACGGCATCGTGCGTGCCGAAGGCGACTTCCCCGAGCCCATCGGCCCCGCGTACTGGTCCCGATGAGCCGGCGGATCCGGACCGTCGCGCTCGCGTTCGCCGCGGCGCTCGTGGTCGCCGGGTGCGGTTCGGGCTCCTCGTCGATCCTCGACTCGCGCGGCAACGAGTCCCGGCACATCGCCGGCGCGTGGTGGGTCATGTTCGGCCTGGCGACGTTCGTCTACGTGGTCGTCGCGGGCTTCATCGTCACCGCGATCCTGCGGGGCCGGAAGGCGCGGCGCCCCGACTCGCGGATCTCCGACGGTGCGTTCGTCTGGATCGGTGGGATCGTCGTCCCCACGCTGATCCTGCTCGTGATCGCGGTCGTCACCGTCGACACGACCGCCGCGTTGCGCAAGCCGGGGCGCCATCCGCTCCGCGTCGACGTCCGGGGCGAGGACTGGTGGTGGGACGTCCGCTACCCGGGGACGGGCATCCGCACGGCCAACGAGCTGCACCTGCCCGTCGGCCGTCCGATCGAGGTCCGGCTGACGTCGGACAACGTGATCCACAGCTTCTGGGTGCCCCAGATCGGGGGCAAGGTCGACGTGATCCCCGGCCAGCCCAACTACTTCCGCTTCACGATCGAGCGTGCAGGGCTCTACCGCGGCCAGTGCGCCGAGTACTGCGGGCTCCAGCACGCCAACATGGCCGTGTACGTGCACGCGGACCCGCCCGGCCTGTTCGAACGGTGGCAGGCGGCGCACGCGCAACCGCCGAGCGAGCCCGCGTCCGAGCTCGCGGCGCAGGGCGCGGTCGTGTTCCAACGGGTGGCCTGCGCCGGGTGCCACACGATCCGCGGCACCCAGGCCGTCGGCACGAAGGGCCCGGACCTGACCGACGTCGCGAGCCGGCGCACGCTCGCGGCCGGGGCGCTCTCGAACAACGAGCGGAACCTCCGACGATGGATCCACGATCCCCAGCGCTACAAGCCGGGCGCGCTGATGCCGCCGGTCCCACTCTCCGACGACGACCTCACCAAGATCGTCGCCTACCTCATGAGCCTGCGGTGATCCCATGACGACGACCCTGCCCGTCCCTGTCCCCACCCCGGCGCCCGCGCTCAGCGACGAGGAGCTGGAGGAGGTCTGGACCGACGACCCGGGGCTGCTCGGGTTCCTGAAGACCGTCGATCACAAGCGAATCGGGATCCGGTACATCTACACGGCCTTCATCTTCTTCTTCGGGTCCGGCCTGATCGCGCTGGTGATGCGACTGCAGCTCGCGGGACCCGACATGGGCATCCTGCCGCCCGAGGCCTACAACGAGTTCTTCACGGTCCACGGCACGACGATGATCTTCCTGTTCAACACGCCGGTGCTCGCCGGGTTCGGGAACTACCTCCTGCCCATGCAGATCGGCACGCGCGACATGGCCTTCCCGCGGCTCAACGCGTTCAGCTACTGGGTCTTCGTGCTGGCCGGGATCTTCCTCTACACGAGCTTCCTCGTCGGCGCGCCGCCCAACGGTGGATGGTTCGCCTACACGCCGCTCACGGGCCGCGTGTACTCCGCCGGTCAGAACCTGGACTTCTGGGGGATCGCCGTGGTGTTCGTGGGCATCTCCACGACGGTCGGCGCCGTGAACTTCCTCGTCACGACGATCAAGCTCCGCGCGCCCGGCATGACGCTGAACCGCCTGCCCGTGTTCGTGTGGTCGATGCTCGTGTTCTCGTTCATGGTCGTCTTCTCGGTGCCGGTGGTGACGACGGCCGCGGGCCTGCTCGAGCTTGACCGTCTGTTCGGGACGCAGTTCTTCGTGCCGGCGCTCGGGGGGAGCACGCTGCTCTACCAGCATCTCTTCTGGTTCTGGGGCCATCCGGAGGTGTACATCCTCTTCGTCCCCGCCCAGGGGATGATCTCGATGATCGTGCCGGTGTTCTCCCGGCGGGCACTGTCGGGCTACGTCTGGGTCGTCGCCTCCCTCGTCGCGATCGGGTTCATCAGCTTCGGCGTGTGGGTCCACCACATGTTCGCGACGGGGATCCCGCCCCTCGCGATCTCGTTCTTCTCCGCGGTCGGGCTGGTGATCGCGATCCCGAGCGGGATCCAGTTCTTCGCGTGGATCGCGACGATGTGGCGGGGCAAGGTCGAGCTGACCACGCCGATGCTGTTCGCGCTCGGCTTCATGCTCATCTTCCTGCTGGGTGGGATCACTGGCGTCATGGTCTCGGTGCTGCCCTTCGACTGGCAGGTCACCGACTCGTACTTCGTGGTCGCGCACTTCCACTACGTGCTCAACGGCGCGGTCGTGTTCCCGATCTTCGGCGCGGTCTACTTCTGGATGCCCAAGATGATCGGGCGCATGCTCTCCGAACGGCTCGGCAAGCTGAGCTTCTGGACGATGTTCATCGGGTTCAACCTTGCGTTCTTCCCGATGCACATCCTCGGGTTCCTCGGTATGCCGCGGCGGATCTACACGTACCACTCCGGGTTGGGGTGGGACAGCCTGAACCTGCTGGCGACGATCGGTTCGTTCGTGTTCGCGATCGGTGTGTTGATCAGCCTGGTCAACTTCCTGTGGGCGCACCGGTACGGCCCGGAGGCGCCCCCGGACCCGTGGCGCGCCGACACGGTCGAATGGATGACGAGCTCACCGCCACCCGAGTACAACTTCGCCCAGATCCCGGTGGTGGCGAGCCGGCATCCGCTGTGGGACCAGGACCCGATGCCGGTCGCGGTGTCCGGCTCCGACGAGGCCACACGGGCGCTCGGCCGCGAGGGCGCCGAGCACAAGGAGACACCGCTCACTAGCGGCATGCAGGCGCAACCGGCGGGCACGATGAGCGTGCCCGAGCCGACCTACCTCCCGTTCGTGCTCGCCGTGGGCATCGCGATCTTCTTCGCCGGGCTCCTCGTCCAGGCCGTCCTGATCGGGCTGCTCGGCACGCTGATCGGCGCGGTCGGTCTGATCCGGTGGGCGTGGCGGACGGCGGAGACCCCGTGAGCGCCGCGGTCGAACCCGTGGGCGTCGCGCCGCGCACCATCTCGGTCGCACCACCGGCGGCCGCCCGGCGCGACGGGTACGGACGCGGCTTCTGGGGCGTGGTCGTGCTGATCGCCACCGAGGGCATGCTGTTCCTCGCGCTGATCGCGACCTATTTCTTCCTCCGTGCCTCGGCTCCGACCTGGCCGCTCGGCGGGATCGAGCCCCCCGAGCTCGGCTGGCGGGCCTGGACGTTCACGGCGATCCTGCTCGGCAGCAGCATCCCGATCTTCTGGGCCGACGCCGCGATCAAGAAGGGTCGACGCCGGGCCGTGGGCATCGGCCTCATGCTCTCGGCGCTGATGGGTGCCGCGTTCCTCGTGAACACGATCTTCGAGTTCCGGGACCTGACCTTCGGTTGGGACACCAACGCCTACGGCTCGATCTACTACGTGATCGTCGGGCTCCACGCGACCCACGTGGCGGTGGGGCTCATGATCAGCGCAGTCGTGCAGGTCAAGCTCTGGACCGGCCTCGTCGACGAGGAGCACCACACGAGCGTCGAGGTGTTCTCGCTCTACTGGCACTTCGTCGACGCGGTCTGGATCCTCGTCTACAGCGCGGTGTTCATCTCACCGCACCTGCGATGAGCACCGCGACGGGCAAGGGCCCGACGCGCTACGCCGTCCTCGCCTGGAGCGCGATCGCGGGTTCGACCGCGGCGTGGGCCACGCACCTCGTGTTCAGCGGCGCCTGGTCGGTGTTCGGAGGCCGGGCGCGCGCGGGACCGGCGGCGTCCTGCTCCTACGGGTCGGTCTGGCCGTTGCACGTCGCGACCGCCGTCACCGGCCTGGCCTGCGTCCTCGCGTTCGTGGCCGCCGCGTTCGTCTACCGGCACCGTGACGACGCCGACTCCGGCGAGGGCACTCTCGCCGCGCAGTACCGGTTCCTCGGGCTGGTCGGCATGGGTACCGCGATCATCAACCTGGTGCTGATCCTCGCCGAGGGCAGCTACGTCTTCTTCCTCCGGTCCTGTGGCTGACCCGCTCGCGCTCATCGGGATCCTTGGGATCGGGGCGCTCTACGCCGCCGGGGTCGTGCGCGCCTGGGAGCGCGCGGGGCGCGGTCGCATCGTCCGCCGCTGGCAGCCGCCGTGCTTCGTCGCAGCGCTGCTGGCGACCGGCGTCGCGCTCTGCTCCCCCCTGGACCGCGCGGCCGACTCGGGCCTGACGGCGCACATGACCCAGCACGTGCTCCTGATCTCGGTCGCGGCGCCGCTGTTCGCGATCAGCGCCCCGCTCGTCGCCTGCCTGGCGGCGTTCGGCGACGGCGACCCCGTCCCGGCCCTGCGGCGACTCCCGCACCGGTTCGGGCCCCGCGGCCGCCGGTGGCTCGCCGTCACCGCGCTGGCGCTGCTGGTGCACACGGTGACCGTCGCGGTGTGGCACCTGCCGGGCGCCTACGCCGCGGCGCTCGCCGATCCTCTGGTGCACGCGGCCGAGCACGCGACGTTCCTGCTCACCGCGGCGGTGCTGTGGTGGGCCGCGCTCGGGACCGGCCGGCGGTCGGCACGGGGCGCAGGCGTGCTGGTGCTGTTCCTCACCACGCTCCCGATGAACGCCCTCGGGCTGATGATGACGCTCGCCCGATCGCCCTGGTACCCGGAGTACGTCCACGGCTCGGTCGGGGCCGCAGTGCGCGATCAGCAGCTCGCGGGCGTCGTGATGTGGGGCTTCGGTGGGGTCGCCGCCTTGGTGGGCGCGTTCGCCCTCTTCGTGTCGTGGCTCGACGGGCTCGAGCGCCTGAACCCGTCGCGCCTCGTCGCCGACCTGCCGGCGGCCCCCGTCGGTGGTGGACCCACATGATCCGGCGCGTCAACCGCTGGCTGGACGAGCGGCTGGGTTCGTCGCGCTTCACGCGGGAGTCGTTGAACAAGGTCTTCCCGGACCACTGGTCCTTCATGCTCGGCGAGATCGCGCTCTATGCCTTCGTCGTCCTCGTGCTCACCGGCATCTACCTCACGTTCTTCTTCGATCCCAGCCTGCACGAGGTGCGCTACCACGGCAGCTACACGCCCCTGCGTGGGACGGTGATGTCCGAGGCGTACCGCTCCGTCGTGCACCTCTCCTTCGACGTGCGGGCCGGCCTCGTGATGCGCCAGATCCACCACTGGGCCGCGCTGTTGTTCCTGGCCGCGATCGTCACCCACCTCTGCCGGATCTTCTTCACCGGCGCCTTCCGCAAGCCACGCGAGGTCAACTGGGTCGTCGGCGTGACGCTGCTCGTGCTCGGCATGGCCAATGGCTTCACCGGGTACTCGCTGCCCGACGACCTGCTGTCGGGCACCGGATTGCGGGTCGCGTACTCGTTCGTGCTGTCGATCCCCGTCATCGGCAAGTGGACGGCCTTTCTCGTCTTCGGCGGCGAGTTCCCGGCCCACGACATCCTCCGCCGGCTGTACGTGATCCACATCCTGTTGGTGCCGCTCGCGATCATCGGATTGCTGTCCGTGCACCTCGCGATCCTGTGGCGCCAGAAGCACTCCCAGTTCCGGGGGCGCGGCCGCGACGAGCACAACGTCGTCGGCTCGCGCCTGTGGCCCACCTACGCCATGAAGAGCGTCGGGCTGTTCGCGCTGGTGGCGTCGGTGCTCGCGTTCCTCGGTGGGCTCGTGCAGATCAATCCCGTCTGGCTCTACGGTCCCTTCGAGCCCGCCTCGGTGTCGACCGCGGCCCAACCCGACTGGTACCTCGGCTGGGTCGAGGGTGCGATCCGCCTCTTCCCGCCGTGGTACACCCACGTGTTCGGCGGCGCAATCCCGGAGGTCTTCTGGCCGGCGATCGTGCTGCCCGCGGTGACGTTCCTGGCGCTGTACCTCTGGCCCTTCCTCGAGGCCCGCGTCACCCATGACCACGAGGAGCACCACCTGCTCGACCGGCCGAGCGACCGGCCGGTGCGCACGGCGATCGGCATCGGCGCGCTGACCTTCTTCGGGACACTGATGATCGCGGGCGGACAGGACATCGTGGCCGAGCAGCTGAACGTGGGCATCCAGCCGGTCACGTTCGTGCTGCGCGGGCTCACCGTCGGGCTGCCGATCCTGACCGGGCTCCTCACCTGGCGGCTCTGCGCCGAGATCAAGGCGACCGGGCGGGTGGCGCGTGAGGAAGAGGACACCGAGCCGCCGGCCGCGCCCTACGAGGACGACGTCGAGTCAGATCAGGAGGGGCAACCGGCCGCCGGGCGTTCCGGGGAGGCACCGGACCCGTCCGGCACGCCCCGACCCGGATGGCTGGCGCGCATCGCCCGGGCGATCGAGGTGGTGCTGGTCACGATCGCCGTGTGGCTGGGTCGGTTGCTCGGTCGCCGGTCGGATGCTCGGCGGTAGACGCTCGCCCGGCCCATGTGGTGAACTCTGCTGCTCCTCATCCGTCGGAAGGGCGGGCGCGTGTGAGCTCGGTTGCGGAAGAACGGCTCGATCTCGCCGTCCGGGCGGCCGGGCTCGGGACGTGGACCTGGGACATGGCGGCCGAGACGACCATCTGGGACGTACGGCTCGAGGAGTTGCACGGTCTCCCGCCCGGTGGGTTCGGTGGCCGCTTCGAGGACTGGATTGCGTCGCTCCATCCCGAGGACCGGGACGAGTGTCTGCGGCGCGTCGAACGCGCGCTCGCCGAACCCGGACCGTACGTGCTGCTCCACCGCACGATCTGGCAGGACGGGTCGATCCACTGGCTGGAATGCCGTGGTCGGGTGACCGTCGGGGCCGACGGGCGCCCGACGGGGACCATCGGTGTGGCGCTCGACGTCACCGAACGGGAGCACCGCAAACAGGCCGTCGCCGCGGAGCTGGCCGAGCAGCGTGATCTCGTGGCGACGCTGCAGCGGACGCTCCTCCCCGTGCAGCTGCCGTCGGTGCCCGACGTCCGGCTCGTCACGCGGTACGCGTCGGCCCGCTCGAGCGCAGTCGGTGGTGACTGGTACGCATCGGTCCCGTTGCCCGACGGTCGCCTCGGTCTGGCGATCGGCGACGTCGCCGGTCATGGCCCCGGCGCCGTCGCGGACATGGCGGGCGCCCGGTTCAGCCTGCGCGCGCTCGCTCTGGAGCACACGGATCCCTCCGAGGTCCTGAACCGGCTGAGCCGCGCCGTCGAGCTGTTCGAGGGCGGCGTGCTCATCACCGGTCTCTACGGCATCCTCGACGTGTCCTCCGGACTCTGGTCGTTCGCGAGCGCCGGACACTGTCCGGCGGTGGTCCGCAGTGGATTGGGAGCGGCGGCGCTCGTCCCCACCAAGGGTCAGCCGCCCCTCGGGCTCGGTGCCTCCTACCTCCGCCAGGAGGTCCGACTCGAGGAGGGCGCCACCCTGATCCTCTACACCGACGGGCTCGTCGAACGTCGCGACGAGGTCGTGACGGAAGGCTTCGAGCGGCTGGTCGCCCACGTGGCCGGTGGGCCGACCGATCCGGATGCGCTGGCCGATCACCTCCTGAGCGAGCTCCTGGGCGAGGCATCGAACGACGACGACGTCGCGCTCCTGGTGGCGGGCCTGCTGCCCTGAGGACCGGGTCTCCGCTCAGGTCCGTTCGGCGATGAGGTGGGCCCGCTCGCGCACGGTCGCCGTCACTGCGTCCACGAACGTCCGGGCCGTGTCCGGCAGCGATGTGAGGAAGCTCGCATCGAGGAAGCCGCCGGCCACGCCGTCGAAGTCTCCGTGCGCGCCCTCGTCGTGGTCGTCGTCGACCGGGGCACGGAGGTTGCTCGGGCGGTCCGGTGCGACGGGATCGTCGGTGAGCTGGGTGTCCCACGCGCCGCGGGCGGCGTACTGGTTGCCGAGTCCGGGGAACGCACGACCCGCGACAACGAGCAGCTTGTTCCAGGAACCGAGGACCTTGGACCGGCGACCGTCGAGCGCGCAGCGCACGATGTGCTTCGCGGCGACCTCCGGCTGGTAGATCGGCGGCACCGGTTGAGGGTGGCGCCGCATGGCGGTCCGGCACCAGTTGAACTGCGGGGTGTTGACCGCGGGTAGGTGCACCATCGACAGGCGGACGTTGCTGCCTTCGTGCAGCAGCTCGGCGCGTGCGGACTCGAAGAATCCCCGGCACGCGAACTTCGACGAGCAGTAGGCGGCCTGCAGCGGGATGCCGATGAACGCGAGCGCGGAGCCCACGTTCACGACCGAGCCGCGATCGTGCGGGCGCATGCGCTCCAGCGCCACCATCGTCCCCCACACCTGGCCGAGGAAGGTGACCTCCACGGCACGGCGGAAGTCCGCCGGGTCGGTCTGCGCGACCGGCGCGAAGATCGTGGTCATCGCGTCGTTGATCCAGACGTCGATCGGACCGAGCTCGGCCTCGGTGCGGTCCGCCGCGGCGGCGACGGCGTCGAAATCGGCCACGTCGGTCGGCACGACGAGCGCGCGTCGGCCGTGCGCCTCCACGTCACGCGCCGCCCCTTCGAGCCCGGCGCGGCCGCGTGCCAGCAGGGCCACGTCGAAGCCCCGGGCCGCCAGGGCGGTGGCGGTGGCGCGTCCGACCCCGGCCGACGCACCGGTGACGACCGCGATCGGGACCTCGGTGCTCATCCGGTCAGGGCGAGGCGGGTTCGCGATCATGGCTTTGTCATGCCCGGCGCCGAGGGTCCCCGAAACCTCGCGGTTGTCGCGGCGAGCGCCTGGGTACACGCTCCGGAGATGCCCACGTGCGGACGATGCCGATGACCCGCGAACGCTGGCCGCCGACGGTGCTTCGGCAGTACGCGCTCGTCGCCGACGGGGAGCGCGGCGTGGTCGTCGGTCCGCGGGGTGAGATGGTGTGGCTGTGCTTCCCGCGCTGGGACAGCCCCGCCGTGTTCGCGTCGCTCGTCGGCGGGGGTGGGGGCTACCAGGTCGTGCCCACCACCCGCTACGTCTGGGGTGGCAGCTACGAGCCCGGCAGCCTGATCTGGCGCAGCCGGTGGGTGGGCGATGCCGGCGTCGTCGAGTGCCGGGAGGCGCTCGCGCTCCCGTCCCGTCCCGACCGCATGACGCTGCTGCGCCGGGTGCGGGCCGAGAGCGGCGCAACGGTCCGGGTCGTGCTCGCGCTGCGCGCCGAGTTCGGGCGTCTCGGGCCCCGGGAGCTCACGTGTGACGACGACGGATGCTGGCGGGGTCGGCTGGGCGACCTGGTCTTCTGCTGGCAGGGAGCGGGATCGGCGAGCGTCGTCGACGACGGCCGCCACCACGACCTGGAGCTCGAGCTGCGCCTCGCACCCGGCCGCGACCACGATCTGGTCTTCACCCTCACTACCGGGACCGCGCCCGAGATCGTGGACCCGGCGCGGGCCTGGGCCGCGACGGAGGAGGGCTGGCATCGGCACCGCGACGCGGGCGTGGGCCTCGTGGCCGATCGCGACGTCCAGCACGCGCACGCCGTCCTCGCCGGGATGAGCAGCGCCTCGGGCGCGATGGTGGCCGCGGCGACGATGAGCCTGCCCGAGCGTGCCGAGAAGGGACGCAACTACGACTACCGGTACGCGTGGATCCGCGATCAGTGCATCTCCGGCGTCGCCACCGCCGACGGCGGGAACCCGGAGCTCCTCGACAACGCCGTGCGGTTCGTGACCGCGCGGCTGCACGACGACGGCCCGGACCTCGCGCCCGCGTACACGGTCACGGGGGCGCGGGTCCCCGACGAACGACGGCTCGATCTTCCCGGCTATCCGGGCGGCGCCGACGTCGTCGGGAACTGGGTGAACGGTCAGTTCCAGCTCGACACCTTTGGCGAGGCGCTGCAGCTCTTCGCGTGTGCCGACGCGCACGACCGGCTCGATCCGGACGGTTGGCGCGCCGCCGAGATCGCGGCCGACGCGATCTCGCGTCGGCGTCACGAACCCGACGCGGGCATCTGGGAGCTCGAGCCCGACCATTGGACCGAGAGTCGGCTCGCGTGCGCAGCGGGACTCCGCGCCGCGGCAAGGCGTCCCCGCGCCGGGGGTCTCGCCGCGCGCTGGGAGGCGCTCGCCGACACGTTGGTGGCAGAAGCCGCACGCGGCGGGCTGCACCGGACCGGCCGGTGGCAGCGCAGCCCCACCGATACCGGGGTCGATGCTGCGCTGCTGCTCCCGGCGATCAGAGGGGCGCTCGCAGCGGACGACCCGCGCACCGTCGCCACCCTGCGGACCGTGCTCGAGGACCTCACCGAGGACGGGTATGCCTATCGGTTCCGTCACGGCGACCAGCCGCTGTCGCGTGCCGAAGGCGCCTTCCTCTTGTGCGGGTTCCTCGTGTCGCTCGCGCTGCTCGACCAGGGCGACGTCGTCGGTGCCGCGCGCTGGTTCGAGCGGAACCGGGCCGCCTGCGGTCCGCCCGGTCTGTACACGGAGGAGTTCGACGTGACCCAGCGCCAGCAGCGGGGCAACCTGCCGCAGGCCTTCGTCCACGCCCTCCTCATCGAGTGCGCCCAGCGGATCGGCCGGGCCGTCGGTCCGGGTCCGTGGTCGCCGTGACCACGCGCGGTGCCGGCGGCGCGTCAGGCTGCGCCGACCGGTGGGTCATGCGCGGGACACACGTCGCGGAGGTCGCGGAGTACGACGGCTTGCCAGCCACGGGCAACGTGGTCGCGATCGGAGAGGGCGAGCTTCACCGACTACGACGCGAGCGGGTGCGTGGTGCGTGAGACGCGCTCCGTGGACGTGCCGGGCATGTTGCGGTCAACTCGGGATCGCCTGACGGCTGGAGCACCTCGCCGGACGACCGCCGTTCAGTCGCGCCCGCCGAGTCGCCCGATGAGGGTGAGGGCGAGCCCGGTCGCGGCGCCGAACGTGGCGTGCGCGGTCGCGTCCTTCCCCACGGTCGCGGCGTCGTACTGCCAGATCGGCTGGTAGACGCCGAGGAGCGGCAGCACGGCGTATGAGGCGCCGAAGGCCGCGAATCCGGACGCCACTCCGGCGGCAAGGGGCGGGACGCCGGTCCGCGCCGCGAGGACCGCGCCGCCGATCGCCCAGCCGATCCCGATCATCCAGTGGACGATGTCGTTGGTGAGACCCGCGTCCCGATCCGGGATCCGCACGCCGACGGCGGCGGCCGCTTTGCGGCCGATCTGTGCGGGGGCACCGGCGTCGTCGAACGACGTGGTGTCGCGACTGAGCTCGTAGTCGCCGAAGCTGCTGTCGTTCCCGTCGGCCCGCGCCCGGCGGTACCAGAGCAGGTCCATGGCGAGGGTGCCGACGGCGCCGGCCGCGGTTCCGGCGAGTCCGGTCGTGATCAGGTCCTTCGTCGTCATGACGTCCTCTCCTTCGTTGGGGCGCCGGCCGGCCCGGCCGGCGCGTCACCGGGTTCGTCGCGTCGGTGAATCGCTCGGCGGACGAGCTCGGCGAGGTGGGTCGGGCTGCGACCTGTCTCCTGCTCGATCTGCTCGCGACAGCTGAAGCCGTCGGTGACGAGAAGGCGCTCCGGGTCGAGGTCGCGCACGGCCGGGAGCAGGACCCGCTCGCCGACCCGCACGGAGACGTCGTAGTGGTCGGCCGCGAACCCGAAGGATCCGGCCATGCCGCAGCATCCGGAGTCGAGCACGTCGATCTCCATCCCCATCCGCTGCATGAGCGCGATCTCGGCGTCCATCCCGAGCACCGCCTTGTGGTGACAGTGCCCGTGCACCGTGACCGCGGCGTCCAGCGGCGGCGGCTCGTAGTGCTGACGCTCGAGAAACTCCGAGAGCAGGAGGGTCTGGCCCGCGAGCCGTCGCGCGTCGTCGTCGTGGGGGAAGAGGTTGGGCAGCTCGTCCCGGAACGCCGCGACACAGCTGGGCTCGAGACCCACCACGGGCACGCCGGCCCGGATCCAGGGCCGCAGGACGCGAAGGGTCTGCTGCCACAGGCGCTCAGCGGTGGCGAGCATCCCGAAGTCATAGAGCGGGCGGCCACAGCAGAGCGGTCGGGGTGGGATCTCCACCGCGTAGCCCGCGTCCTCAAGCACCTCGACGGCCGCGTCGAGCACGGAGGACTCGAGGTAGTTGTTGAACGTGTCGGGCCAGAGCAGCACCCGGTCGGTGCGGAACGGGGCGATCCGGCCGTGGGGGTGGAGCCGGTTCTCCCCCGACTGCTGCTGCATCGAGATGGTGGAGAACGACGGTCCGGCGAAGCGCGGGACCTGCGCGTGCCCGACGACCTCGGCGTCACCGTGGACGGCAGGGGAGGCGCCGTGGCGGACGGGTCGGGCGCGGGAACGGAACCGGTCGGTGAAGGAGGGCGCCGCGAACCGCGGGATCGTGCGCTGGGACGCGACGCCACCGGCGAGCTTCACGAGGCGAGCGAGTCCGGGGGCGTGCGTGACCGCGTTCACCAGGCGCGGCGCGCGGCTGGCCACGCGTGCCCACCAGTAGATGAGTCCCATCGCGTATCCGACGCGTGGGCGGAGTCGGCGCGCGTAGTGGTGTGAGAGGAACTCCGCCTTGTAGGTGGCCATGTCGACGTTGACGGGACAGTCGGTCTTGCAGCCCTTGCACGCGAGGCACAGGTCCAGTGAGTCGGCCACCGCGTCGTCTCGCCATCCGTCGAGCTCCTCGCCCCGCAGCATCTCGAACAGCATCCGTGCACGGCCGCGGGTCGAGTCGTGCTCCTCGCGCGTCGCCATGTAGCTCGGGCACATCGTCCCGGATTCGACGTCCCGGCACTTGCCTACCCCGACGCAGCGGTTGGCCGCGTGGGCGAAGTCGTAGTGGTCGTCGGCGAACGCGAAATGGGTGCGCAGGTGGCGCACGCCGGTGTCCGGTCCGAGCCGGAGGTTCTCGTCGGGCCGGTACGGCCGAACGACCTTGCCCGGGTTCATGCCGCCGTCGGGGTCCCAGAGGTCCTTGAACTCGGCGAACGCCTCGACGAGCGCGTCGCCGAACATCGTGGTGAGCAGTGCTGCGCGGGCCTGGCCGTCGCCGTGCTCACCCGACAGCGACCCGCCGTAGGAGACCACCAGCGCCGCGGCACGATCGAGGAACTCCCGCCAGACGGTCACGCCGTGCACCGTGTCGAGCTCGAAGTCGATGCGGCAGTGGATGCATCCCTGGCCGAAGTGCCCGTAGAGCGCGGCCTCGTACCCGAACTCGTCCAGCAGCTTCTGGAAGTCGCGGAGGTAGTCGCCGACCCGTTCGGGCGGGACCGCGGCGTCCTCCCACCCCGGGTGGCTGGGTGGCTTCCCCGGCACCTGCGCGGTCGCGCCGAGGCCGGATTCGCGCACCTGCCAGAGCTTCTGCTCCTCCCAGCGGTCGGTGAACAGCTTCGCTGAGGGCGCGTCGTCGCCGGCGGTCACCGCGTCGATCAGCGCCTTCGCCCGGGCGTCGGTCTCGTCCTTGGTGTCCCCGCCGAACTCCACCAGCAGGAAGCCGTTGCCGTTGGGCAGCAGGTCCACGTCGTCGGGGTGCAGGCCCTTCTTCCGCATGAAGTCCACCAGCTGCGAGTCGATCCCCTCGAGCCCGACCGGCCGGTGCTCGCGCACGACCGGCACGTGGTCGCCGGCCGTCGCCGCGTCGGGGTACCCGAGGACGACGAGGGTGCGCTCGGGCCGTGCTTCGATCAGCCGGAGGGTCGCGCCGAGCACGACGACGCACGTCCCCTCCGTCCCGACGAGCGCCTTGGCGACGTCGAAGCCCTGCTCCGGGAGCAGGCGATCCAGGTTGAAGCCCGACACCCGCCGGGGGATGTCGGGATAGCGCGATCGGATGGCGTGGTCGTGGCGGTCGCGCAGGTCCCGCAGGCCGCGGTAGATCGCGGCCCGCCGGTCGGTCCCGGCGGCGATGCGCGTGAGCTCGGCGTCGGAGGTCGCGCCCACCGTCATGCGGTGACCGTCGTAGGTGAGCACGTCGAGCGAGACGACCTGGTCCGCGGTCAGCGGCCCGGGCCCGTAGAACTCGGCCATCACCGAGTGGACGCCGCACGAGTTGTTGCCGATCATCCCGCCGATCGTGTTGCGATCGTGGGTGGCCGGGTCCGGACCGAAGGTGAGTCCGTGCTCGCCGGCCGCCCGCCGGAGATCGTCGAGGTTGCAGCCGGGCTCGACCACCGCGAGTTGCGCCTCGGGATCGATCGAGCGGACACGGTGCAGGTACTTCGAGAAGTCGATGACGACCGCGACGTTCGTGCACTGGCCGGCGAGGCTCGTGCCGCCGCCCCGGCTGGTGATCGGGATCCCGCGCCGGTGGCACGCGGCGACGGTCGTGAGGACGTCGTCGATGGTGCGGGGCACGACCACGCCGATGGGCACCTGCCGGTAGTTCGAGGCGTCGGTGGAGTACGCCGACCGGCTCCCGTCGTCGAAGCGCACCTCGCCGGCGGTCGTCGCGCCCAGCTCCTCGGCGAGGGCGCGCGCGTCGGCGTCGACGCGCGACGAGATGGCGACCGGCGTCACCGTGTCCATCGCCTCGAAGCGGCGTGGTCCGCTCACCGCCGTCCCCGCGTCACCGTCGGTACCGTTCCGCGTCCCTGCGCTTGAGCTCGATCCCGAGGCCCGGTCGTGTGGGATCGGGTCGCAGGACGCCCTCGACCGGGGTGAGGACACCGTCGAAGAGCATGGACTCGAGGCGGACGTGGTCGGCGAAGTACTCGGCGTGGCGGAGGTGCCACAGCCCGGCGCAGGCGTGCGCGCTCACCTGGGGCGCGGTGTGCGAGGACAGGTCGACGCCGCGGGCGTCGGTGAGTGCGCCCACACGCAGGAACGTGGTGATCCCGCCGGCACGCGTCACGTCCGCCTGCAGGCAGTCGATCGCGTCGGCGTCGAGCATGCGCCGGAAGTACGGGAGGTCGTACCCGTACTCGCCGGCCGTCACGTCCATCCCGGCCGGCGCCGTCTCCCGCACCGCGCGGAGGCCGTCGAGGTCGTCGGAGCTGACGGGCTCCTCGAACCACGTGACGCCCGCGTCGGCGAACACCTCGGCCATGGCCCGGGCTTGTTGGCGCGAGTACGCGCCGTTGGCATCCACGAACAGCCCGACGGTGTCGCCGATCGCGGCCCGCACCGCGGCGACGCGTCGCCGGTCGGCCACCGGGTCGCGCCCGACCTTCATCTTCACGGCCCGGAGCCCCTGGTCGACCCACCCCACGAGCTGGTTCACGAGCTCCGCGTCGGAGGCGCTCGTGAACCCGCCGCTGCCGTACGCGGGGACCACGTCACGCGCCCGGCCGAGCGCATCGGCCACGGACAGCCCGAGCAGGCGCCCGCGCAGGTCCCACAATGCGACGTCGACGGCCGAGATGGCCGAGCTCACGACCCCCGGCCGTCCCTGGTTGCGGACGGCGCGGACCATCGCGGACCACGTCGCACGCGGCGCGAGCGCGTCCGTCCCCGCCACCACGTCCGCGAGCGTGTCCTGGATCACGCTCACGGCCGCGGGCGCCGCATAGGAGTAGCCGAGTCCTGTCGTGGACCCGGCCTGCACCTCGGCGATCACGATCGTGGTCGCGTCCCATTCGAGCGTGCCGTCGGACTCTGGCGCCTCGGTGGGGACGGTGTAGGCCGCCGCCGAGACCCGGGCGACCGGCGGTCCCGCCCCGGCGGCCGGGCGCACGCCGTCGCGCGACGCCGGCCCGTCAGGCTCGGGGCCCGACTCCGTCGGCGCCGACGCCGGACGCCTGATGCGCCGGTGGAGCGCGCTATCGAAGGTCATCGGCCGTCGTGCTGCCCGCGAGGGCGAACATCTGCGACGCCACGGCGCGGGCGCTGTTCTGCACGACCTCGCCCGCGTCGGGATCACCGTGCAGGAGGGCCCCCGCCAGGCTCTTCGCCTGTTCGAACGTCACGTGCGCGGGCAGCGGCGGGACGTTCTTGTCCGTCAGCACGTCGAGCACGACGGGTCGCTCGGAGGCGAAGGCGGCATCCCACGCGTCGTCGAGCCGGTCCGGGTCCTCCACGCGAATGCCGGTGAGTCCGAGCAGCCGGGCGTACCCCGCGTAGTCCATGTCCTCGAGCAGCTGGCTCGTGTCGTAGCGCGGGTCGCCGGCCTCACGCATCTCCCACGAGACCTGGTTGAGGTCGTCGTTGTGCAGGATCAGCACGATGAAGGTCGGGTTCGCCCATTCCTCCCAGTGCCGCTTGACCGTCAGCAGCCCGTTCATGCCCAGCATCTGGAAGGCGCCGTCGCCGATGGTGCAGACCACCGGCCGCTCGGGGAACGCGAACTTCGCCGCGATCGTGTAGGGCATGGCGGCGAGCATCGTCGCCAGCCGGCCCGAGAGGTTGCCCATCATGTCCGGCCCGAGCTTCACGTGATGGCCGTACCAGTCGGCGGTGGTCCCCGCGTCTGCGGTCACGATCGCGTTCTCGGGGAGCCGCTCGTTGAGGGTGTGGAAGACGAGCCGCGGGTTCACCGGATCCGCCTTCGTCCGGGCGGCGCGCTCCACCTTCTCGTCCCAGTCGCGCATCGCGTCGGCGATGCCCTCCTGCCAGCTCAGGTCCGCGGTCTGGTGCAGGTGGGGGAGCAGCGCGGCGAGCGTGGTCTTCGCGTCCCCCCAGAGGTTCACCTCCATCGGGTACCGCAGGGAGAGGTGGCGCGGCTTGAGGTCGATCTGCACGCCGCGTGCCTGACCGGTCGGCGGGAGGAACTCGCCGTACGGGAAGTTCGTGCCCACCATGAGGAGCGTGTCGCAGTCCTGCATCATGTCGTAGCTGGGCTTCGAGCCGAGCAGGCCGAGCTGCTGGGTGTGGTACGGCACCCCGCCCGGAACCGCGCCCTTGCCCAGGAGCGCGGTGATGACGCCCGCACCGAGGCGGTCCGCGACCGCGAGGACCTCGTCGGTGGCGCCGAGGGCACCCTGCCCGACGAGCATCGCGACCTTGTGGCCGTCGTTGAGCACCTCCGCCGCCCGTGCCAGCTCCTCTGGCGGGGGCGCGATGCGCGTCGACGCGTGTCCGAGCCCCGTCCGGGAGACCCAGTGCTCCGCGGCGGGTTCCTCCATCGGGAGGTTCTGGACGTCCGCGGGCAGGATCACGACGGTCGGGGCGCGGTAGGCCTCGGCGATGCGGACCGCCCGATCGACCACGAGCTGAGCCTGCATCGGAGTCGTCACCGCCTTCACGTACTCGGCGACGTCGCCGAAGAGTCGTTCCATGTTCAGCTCCTGCTGGAAGTCGCTGCCCATCGCGACCCTCGCCTGCTGGCCGACGATCGCGACGACGGGCTGGTTGTCGGACCGGGCGTCGTACAGCCCGTTCATCAGGTGCACCGCGCCGGGTCCCGACGTCGCGATGCACACCCCGACCTGACCGGTGAACTTGGCGTGGGCACACGCCATCAGCCCGGCCATCTCCTCGTGCGTCGGCCGGAGGTAGCGGAAGTCCTTCTGGTCGCGCTCGGCGCGTCCGAGCGCGCCGTCGAAGCCCCCGATGCCGTCGCCGGGGAATCCGTAGAAGCGGTGCAGGTCCCAGGCGATCAACCGGTCGATGACGAAATCGCTGACGGTATACACCCTGGGCCTCCCGGAGGATCGCGTTGGTTCTCGGGTCCGCCACGATCGCGGGCGGAGGGGTCGAAACGCCCGCGCTCGTGGCGACTATCGCCGGTGTACCCAATCGGCCGCCCGTTCAGACGTGCGCGCGAAAATCGCACAGGCGGTGTGCCTCCGGCGTCGGCCGTCGCCGGGCCGGGTAGGGCCAGGACATGACGCCGCTGTCCCGGTCGCCCCTGCGCCCCCGCCGGATGGTCGTGGTGCTGGCGCTCGTGCTCGCGCTCGAGGCGGCCGACCGGGGCGCGGTCGGCGCCCTGGCACCCTCGCTGGAGCGGGCCTTCCACATCGGTCATGCCGAGCTGGGGCTGCTGGCGGGCTCGGTCACCATCGTCGCCACCGCGGCGACCGTCCCCGTGGGGATCGCCATCGATCGGACGCAGCGGGTGACCTTCCTCGCCGCGATGGTGCTGACCTGGGCGCTGGGGATGGCCCTCGCGGGGATCGCGACGACGTTCGCGGTGCTCGTCGGCGCGCGCCTGTTCCTCGGTGGTGTCACGGCAGTGGCCTACCCGGCGGTCGCGTCGCTCACCGGTGACCTGTTCCCGCACGCCGACCGTGGTGCGGTCCTCGGGCGGATCCGGACCGGCGAGATGATCGGCGCCGGCGGCGGTCTGGTACTCGCGGGTGTCCTCGTGGCGCTGTGGTCGTGGCGGGCGATGTTCCTGCTGCTCGCACTGCTGGGCGTCGGCCTCGTGCTCGTGCTCCGTCGTGTGGCCGAACCGGTGCGCGGCGGCGCGGCGGATCCCGGTGTCGCGGACCTGTCGCTCGTGACGGTGACCCGCTACGTGTTCTCGATCCGGACGAACGTGCTGCTGATGGCCGCGGGCTCCGTCGGCGACTTCTTCTTCGCCGGTCTCCAGACCTTTCTGGTGTCGTTCGTGATCCACCAGTACGGGGTGCGCCAGTACACCGCGGTGTTCCTCGTGCCCGTGGTCGGCCTGGGGGCGGTCGCCGGGCTCGTGCTCGGCGGTCGGTGGGGAGACCGGCTCATGGAGCGCGGTCGCCCCGGGGGTCGCGTGGCGCTCGCGGCCGTAGCGTTCCTGGCCGTGGGGCCCCTGGTGGTTCCCCTGTTGTTCCTGCACTCGATCGTCGCGGCGGTGCCGTTCATGGTCGTGGACGGCGCGCTGCTCACCGTCCCGATCCCGACGCTCGACGCGGCGCGACTCGACGTGGTGCACCCGCGCCTCTGGGGCCGGGCCGAGGCGGTGCGCACCGCGGTGCGCACCATGGCCCAGTCGGCGGGACCGGTGCTCTTCGGGGTGATGGCCGATCACCTCGCCGGCGGCGGTCCGGCGGGGTTGCGGCTCACCTTCCTGATCATGGTGCCGACCCTGGTCCTCAACGGCCTGGTCCTGCTCGTGGCGGCCCGGACCTATCCGGCCGACGCGGATCGGGCCGCGGCCACCGCGCGCGGGGAGCTCCCGCTCTCCGGCCCGGTCCGCGTCCGGTCCCGCCGGTCCGCCCGGACGGTGGTCGGTCCGCCGACGATGCCCGATCACCGCGATGACGCCGACGAGGGCGAGCGCACCGAGGATCGCGCCTGCGGCGGCGACGGACATCGCGATCGCCAGCTCGAGGTCACCCCGCGCGGCGAGCACGCCGGCGCAGAGCAGCGCGGTCTCGCCCGGGACGAGGAGTCCGAGGAAGGCCGCGGCCTCGAGCGCGGTGACGAGACCGAGCAGCACGTAGCCCCACGGGACGAGCGCGTCGCCGAGGTGGCGGACGATGGTCTCCAGGCGTCACGTCGTACCCGGGAGACGCCGGTCCGCAACCGCGGGCGTGTCGAACCGCCCGTCCCCGGGTACGGCCCCGGCATGGGCGGACCGACCCCGCGTGAGCGCATCGAAGGTGAAGTCCGGACGGGAGGGCCACGATGCCGGCCGCATGGCTGACCTGGACGTCGTGGGTCGCGCTCGTCGTGGCCTTCGTGTGCGCAGGCGAGATCCTCTTCGACATCTTCGGCCGCGGGAACCGGCAACGCATGCGGATCATGGAGGTGGTGTGGCCGGTGACGGCGTTGTACTTCGGTCCGCTGGCGTCGATCGGCTACCGCCGCTTCGGACGGCCCCAGCGGCGCGGGGGCGAGGACGGTTCGGAGAAGCCGATGTCGGCATCGGTCGCGGTCGCGGTGAGCCATTGCGGCGCTGGTTGCACGCTCGGGGACATCGTCGGTGGCTTCGTGGTCCTCGCGGCCGGGCTCGAGATCGCCGGTCTCGCGCTGTGGCCCGAGTATCTCGTCGACTACGCGCTCGCGTTCTCCCTCGGAGTGCTGTTCCAGTACCTGACGATCGCGCCGATGCGTGGGCTCGGACCCCGCAAGGCGCTCGTCGCGGCGGTGAAGGCCGACGCCCTGTCGCTGACCGCGTTCGAGGTCGGGCTCTTCGGCTGGATGGCGCTGGTGCAGCTGGTGCTCTTCCCGGTACAGCACCTCGCGGCCGACACCGCGACCTACTGGTTCATGATGCAGATCGGGATGGTGCTGGGATTCGCGACCGCGTACCCGGCCAACTGGTGGCTCGTCCGCCGGGGGATCAAGGAGGCGATGTAGCCACAGGAACGGGAGGCCGACCATGATGCGCCGGCTCGAGACCGCGCACGGCTCGCGCCGACTCGCTCTCGCCGTGCTCTGCACGGTCCTGTTCCTCACCTTCCTCGACAACACGATCGTCAGCGTCACGCTCGCGGACATCCAGAGCCGATTGGGTGCGGGGGTCCAGACGCTGCCGTGGATCGTGAACGGCTACGCGCTGGCCTTCGCCAGCCTGATGCTCGCCGGCGGCAGTCTGGGCGATGTTCTCGGTCGCAAGAAGGTGATGTTGGGCGGGGTCGCCGTCTTCTGTGCCGGGTCGGTCGTCGCCGCCATCGCGCCGGGACCGAACATGTTGCCGCGGGACGCGTCGTCATGGGCGTGGGGGCGGCGGCCTCCGAACCGGGGACGCTCTCGATGATCCGCCAGCTCTACACCGAGCGGGGGGCCGCGGGCCCGTGCCCTCGGCGCCTGGGCCGCGGTGTCCGGCGCCGCGCTCGCGGCGGCGATCTTCGCCGTGATCGAGGGTGAGACCGCCGGCTACGCCGCGTGGTGGATCATCGGACTGTTCGTGTTCTCGGCCGTCGCCGCGGTCGCGTTCGTGGGGAACGAGCTGGCGGTGGAGAATCCCCTGCTCGAGCTCCGGTACCTCCGGATCCTGCGCTTCCTCGCGGCGAACGTCGTGGCCTTCACGACCGAATTCGGAGTGTTCTCGATCTTCTTCTTCGTGGCGCTCTACCTCCAGCTGCTCGCGAACTAGAGCCCGTGCATGACTGCGCTCGACTTCGTGCCGATGACGATCCTGATGATCGCCGCCTCCGTGGGTACCGGGTTCTGGGTCGCGCGCAGGGGCCCGCGGGCACCCATGGTCACCGGGTGCCTGCTCGGCGCGGCTGGACTGGTGACGGTGGATCTCCTGCTCGGACCGAACGTCGGATTCGGCCAACTCGGCTGGTCGCTCCCGATCGCGGGCATCGGCTTCGGCATCGCGCTCGTGCCGGTGACGACCACGGTGTTGAGCTCGATCCCCCGGGAGCACTCCGGGATGGCGGCCTCCGCCACGAACACGAGCCGGGAGCTCGGCGCGGTCTTCGGGGTCGCGATCGTCGGCGCGATCGTGAACGCCCATCTCACGCCGAACCTGAAGGCGAGGTTGCAGGCGCTCGGAATCCGAACGCAGTTCAACTCGATCGTCATCCATGCCGTGACCCACGGCACCGTGCCGACGAGCTCGAAGCAGGCGGCCGAGATCAATCCCGGCGGCCGCCGCGGCACCACAGCTCGTCCACAAGGTGCTGCACGCGACGGAGCGGGCCTTCTACTCGGGTCTCCACCTGGCCCTCGTCATCGCGGCGGCGTTGTTGCTCCTCGGCGCGATCGTCGCGTTCTTCGGCTGTCGCGCACCGGCAGGTCCAACTCCGACGGACGATCGCGGGCCGGAGCCGCCCCCGGCGCCACCGCTGCGTCGACCTCGGCGCCGATCAGCGCGGCGAGACCACCGAGATACAGCCACAACAGGACCACGATGATCGAGCTCACCGTCCCGTAGCGTGACGCCAGACTCGAGAAGTTCGCGGTGTAGATCGAGAACAGCCCCGACGCGGCCAACCACAGGATCGCGGCCACGACGGGTCCGGGCGTGACGAACCGCTCGGCGTGGTATCCGGCCGACACGTGGTACAGGCCGCGCAGCGCGAGCATCAGCAGGAGCGCCAGCACCGGCCATCGCAGCACGGCGAGGAGGTGGCGCAGCGGATCGCCCAGAGCGGTGACCGCGTCGAGCTGCGGTGGCAGCACGGTGATCAGCCAGACGGCGACGAGCACTACGACGACGGCCCCGATCGTGACCACGAGCGCCAGGCCGCGCCGGCGGGCGAAGCTGCGCTCGTCCGCGGCGTCGTTGATCACCGCTAGGCCGCGCAAGAGCGCAGCGGTTCCCGCCGATGCGCTCCAGAACGCGAGCAGCACCGCGATCGCCGCGGTCACCGTCGACCCCGCGCCGCTCCCGTTACTGCTGGCCCGGAGCTGGGCGGTGAGGAAGGTCTGGGTGGAACGGGGGAGCGCGCTGGCGAAGTTGTGCACCTGGTGGGCGATCTCCGCCGGGTCCGCGACCAGCCCGTAAATGGTCGCGGTGGCGACCAGGGCGGGCACGAGCGCGAGGAACGCGTAGAACGCGATCCCGGCCGCTACCAACGTCAGCTCGTCCTCCTTGGCGAGGCGAGCGACCCCACGGCTCCGTGCGATCAGTCGCCGGTGCCACGGAGCGTCCCGATCGGGGGCGTCGACGGGCACGGTGTCAGTTGCAGCGGGCGCGACGCCGGAGCGCGGCGCGCGGGGCGGGCGGCCCGATCGAGATCGACGGCACCGGGCAGGCGACTCCCTCGATCGAGCCGCCGTCGGGGTTGCCAGCGTGGCGGCACGCACCACACACGAGCGCGACGCTCGGCCGGCCGCAGCGGCGGCAGGGGATCACCGCGAAGCCCATGGGCGGTTCCTCCTCGTCCGTCGGGGTCGACGATCACCGGGGTCCGGCGACCGTCGCGCGGCGTACCCGGCAGGGCGGGCGGGCAAACCGCCCCCGGTCCCTCGTGGTGGCGGCGAGCCGGGAGTGGGTAGGGACCAGGGCGTGGAACGAGGCGGCCGGGCTCGTGTTCCTCCCGGCGCGCGATGCCGGGATCCCCGACCTCGTCGGGGACGACGACCTCTCCCGGGCGAACGGACTCGTGCTGGGCTCGTCCTACGGCACGATCCCGTTCGGTGCGGCGCTCTTCGGGCTCGCGGGGCTCTTCGAGACGGGTCGCGCGGAGTTCGTGGCCCGGCGCGCCGGCGACTCCGCCGCGGCACCGGTCGGTTGGACGCTACTCGGCACGGCGCGGGCTCCTCCGGGCGGGTGAGGTGTCGTGGCCGGGGTGGCGGGTCAGTCGCGGAGCGCGGCGATGAGCTCGTCCTTCGTCATGGACGAACGGCCCTCGATGTGGCGCTCGGTCGCGAGCCGGTGCAGCTCGTCGACCGTACGCTGCTCGTAGGGAAGCCCCGGCCGGTGCACGGCGTCGTCCGGCTCGACCACGCGCTCGGCCCGGTCGACGGCCTTCTTCGACCGTCGGGAGGTCGTGGTCACCGCGTCGGCGACCCGCTCCTCGGTCTCGTCGACGGCGCGTTCACCCGTCGTGCGGGCCTGGTCCACGGCGTGCTGCGCACGCTGCTCGGCGTCCTGGATCCGGTCGTCGGTCTCGCGCCGGACGCGTCCGGTGACTCGCCGGCCGCGCACCGACAAGTGGTCGAAGGCGGTGAGGAGCCGCGACGACAGCTGCCCGTCGCCCGGCAGGACCTCGGCGTCGCTCTTGCGCCGGGCCTTCGCGACGGCGAGGTCCACGGCGCCGATCACGGCGTGGGCGCCGTCCGAGATCACGTCACCCGCAAGGGCGACCGATCCGCGGGCGGCGGCCCCGGCCGAACGGGTCGACTCCTGGGCAGCCGCGGTGCTGCGCCGGGCCGAGTCCTGGACGTGCTCCGCGCTGCGCTCGATCTTCTTGGTCGTCATGTGTTCGTACCTCTCGTTCGTCGTTCGGGGGAGATCTCGGGACCGGTCGTTGCGACCCGCCCCCCTGAGGTCGGCGATCCGATACCTCCGAAGGGGTACCCGGCGCGCCGGGGGCGCGAAACGCGGACCGCCGCAGGTCACACGAGCGCCAGCGGCCCCACCTCAGCCGACGGGGGTGTGCTGGTGCACCGCCAGCTTCCATGCATCGCGCCGGCGGGCGTAGGTGCTCGAGATCAACGCTTCGTAGTCGTGGTTACCGCGACGCGCCCGGGCGCGGTACGCGACGACGGTGCAGTCGGCGGCGGGCGTGAGCACACGCTCGTCGGACAGCTCGAACGAGCTCCACGGCGGACCGCTCATCGAGGCCACGACGGCGTCGCGGTCGTCGATGACCGTGCCGCCGGGCATCAGGATCAGGACGTCGTCCGCGAGCACCTCGGCGTAGAAGCCGGCCGCGGCACCGCCGGTGGCCAGGGCCCGCCAGCCGGCCCGCTCGAGCTCCAGAGGATCCATCGCATAGGTACCCGTCGGGATGCTCGCCATCGTGGTCGCCGCCTCGCTCGGGGTCGTGGCCGTCACCGTCGCGTGTACCCAGGGCCGAGCCGTTCCACACCACACCGACTGGTTGGAACGGTCCCGCGGGGCGAAGGTCGATCGGTGGTGGACCGCGACGCACGCGCCGGCGCCGCGCCGACACCCGCGCGACCCCGGGCGGCGCGTGCATCGGGAGCGCGTACGCTGGCCGGGTGTCCGTCGCTGAGATCGCCGCCCCCGGGACACCGGAGCATCTGGTGGCGTTCGCAGAGGACGACGAGGCGCTCGTGCGGTTGATCGTCGACTTTCTCGGTGAGGGGTTTGACGACGGAGCGACCGCCATCGTCATCGCGACCCGCGCGCACCTGCGCGGGATCGACGAGGTGCTCGGTCGCGTGGGGTTCTCGTCCGACGCGCTGCGCGAGCAGGATCGGCTCGTGATGATCGACGTAGCGGAGGTGCTCGACGACCTTCCCGGCGAGCACGACGCGGATGCGGTCCCCGAACCGGTGCTGGCCACCCTCCGGACCCTCTCGTCGGAGCGCCCGGTGCGGGTGGTCGGCGAGCTGGTCGGCGCGCTCTGGGACGCCGGCCGCGTCGAGGACGCCCTCGCCGCGGAGGCGTGCTGGGCCCGACTGGTCGCGGACCGGGTCATCTCGAAGTTCTGCACCTACCGGCTGGCGAGCGTTGCCGGTGGGGGCGACCTGCGACCGGCGAAGCGCGTCTGCGACGAGCACAGCCGGGTCGTCCCGCTCCCGTCCGTCCCGACCGGTGTGGAGGAACCCACCGACGACGGTCTCGGCGTGGTGCGCCGTCAGGTGTTCGTCCCGACGCCGGACACGCTCCGGTACGTCCGGCGCTTCGTCGCATCGGTACTCGACGGCCGGGGGCAGGACCGCCTGGTGACCGACGTGACGATCGTCGCGGGCGAGATGGCGACCAACGCCGTCGTCCACGCCGCCTCGCCGTTCGAGCTGGCCGTGGTCCACCGGCCCGGCACGGTCCGCCTCGTCGTACGGGACACCAGCCCGGCGCTGCCGCTGCTCCGTGCACCGAGCCCGGACCGCCTCGGCGGTCGCGGGATGATCCTGGTGGACGCGCTCTCCTCCACCTGGGGCGTCGATCCGGATCCCGAGGGTAAGGCCGTGTGGGCCGAGTTCGAGACCTCGGAGCCTTTCCGACGCGCCGCTACGTGACCATCTCCAGTTGCCCGGATCCGCCCCGGCCCGCAGTGCGGGCGGCCGGCCGAGCCGCGCGGCGGGCCCAGTGGGTGTCGGAGCGGGAGCGTCGTGGCCTGCCGCCGGTCGAGCGGCACCCGCGCAGCGCCAGTGGCGCCTGGAGGAGCGGAGCGGGACCGCGGTGGACGCTGACCGCGAAGCTCATGTCCGTCGCCTGGGTCGCGACGCCGAGCTCGGCCAGCAACCCGACGAACCCCGGGTAGTTGCGCTCGTTGTAGACGATGAACCCGGTGTCGACAGCGTACGCCCGACCTCGACATCGACATCGACCGTGTTGACGTGACCACCGATGCGATCCGACGCCTCGAACACGGTCACGTCGTGACCCGGATGGAGCCTGTACGGCCACGAGCCCGGAGACCCCGGTCCCGATGACGGCGATCCTCACGGTCCTCCTCCTCTCCGCCGGCGGCGCCGGTCGGCCGGTCACTCCACCGTGCTTCGGTGCCGACCCGTGGTGCGGATGAGGACAGCTGGTGCGCCCCGGACCGGGACGCAGCATCCCCCGCCGTGATCGGTCGCACGGCGGGGGACGGCAGGGAACCGGGGGGTTGCGAGGCCCGGGTACCCCGGCTGGTCGTGATCCAAACGCACCCGGGCGGGAACCGGTTTCGCCCGCTCGCCGGGCGGGAACACTGGCGGGGACCGAGACCCGGGAGCGCATCATGGTCCTGCGACTGCTCAGCGCCTTCTTCAGCATCTGGGAGAGCGACCCCGAGGCGGGCTTCGATCCCGATCCTCTGGCGTCGTCGCCGGTCCCGACCGACTGAGCCGACCGGCGATCCGATGCCCGACCCCGAGCGGCCCGCGCGCGTGGATCACGAGGAGGAGCAGGCGCGGATGGAGGACGCGATCGAGTTCGTGCTGGACAAGATCGGTGACGTCGGCGACGACGCCTGAACGTCAACGGTCCCGGAGCACTCCCAGCATCGTCCGCTCCTCGCCCGTCATCCAACGCTGGTCGCGCGCCCGGTGCCGGTCCCATTCCGTCGGGAGCGTGCCGGCGGTGAAGAGCTCGATCACCCGCGGGTGCACGTAGGCGGACCGCGCGACGGTCGCGGTGTTCCCGAGGTGGCGACCGACCGCGCGCATCGCCGCCGTGGCCGTGCGGCGTGCCTCGCGGCGGCTCGGCGGCGGTGGGACGGCGCTCAGGGCGACGGCCGCCATCAGGGTGCCCATCCAGGTGCGGAAGTCCTTCGCGGTGAAGTCCTCACCGCTCACGGACCGGAGGTACTCGTTCACGTCCGTCGAGCCGATCTCGTGCGCCTCCCCCTCCTCGTCGAGGTATTGGAAGAGGTGCTGACCGGGCAGGTCCTGGCAGCGACGGATCACCCGGGCCGCCCGGGCGTCGTGCACACCGATCTCGTGGTGTCGACCACTCTTGCCGGCGAAGCTGAACCGGACCTCGGCACCACGCACGTGGACCTGTGGACCCCGCAGCGTGGTGAGCCCGAACGACCGGTTCGACCGGGCGTACTGCTCGTTGCCCACCCGGATCATGGTCGTCTCCAGCAGGTGGACGACCGCGCCGAGCACCTTCTCGCGGGTCAGTGCCCGCCCGGCGAGGTCGGCGGCGACCCGGCGACGGACGAGCGGCAGGGACTCGCCGAACTCGAGCATGCGGTCGAACTTCGCCTCCTCCTGCTGGGCGCGGAACGCCGCGTGGTAGCGGTACTGCTTGCGACCGCGGTCGTCGCGCCCCGTCGCCTGGAGGTGGCCGTTCGGGTCCGGGCAGATCCACACGTCCGTCCAGGCCGGCGGGATGGCGAGCGCCCGGAGACGGGCGCGCTGGCGCTCGCCGTGCAGCGGGTGGCCGCGCGTGTCGAGGTAGGTGAAGCCGCGACCGCACCTTCGTCGCCGGAAGCCCGGCTCGCGGTCGTCGACGAAGTGCAAGCGCGGCGTGCGGGCCAAGGGGCCGAGGTGCGGGTTGCTACTCGGTCGAGGGACCGAGCGCACCGAGGACGCCGACGACGTCCTTGCCGACCTCTCGAGCGTGGTCGAGGGCCGCGTTCACGGTGCCGCCGATGACGTTCGCGGGCGGTGTGTCCGCGCCGTGCGGGTGCGGCCGGGTCGGAGCACGGTGCTTGGCCGCGACGAGGGCGTCGCCGAGGTCGAGGAGCTCCGTGCGGGTCGCGACGGTGCGGAGATCCGCGAAGAGCTCCGACTCCTCCTCGTCGACGTGGTGGCGGACACTCTCGGTGAGGACGGCGACCTTGGCATCGAACCGCTCGTCCGCCGGATCGAGGTCCTCCAGCTCGGAGAGCAGCCACTTCACGACGTGTTGCTCCTCGAGGGACTCGAGGACGGTGGACTCCTCGTCCTCGATCGTGTCCCGCGGCCAGGGGTAGAGGACCTGCTCCTCGATCGCCGCATGGATCGAGAGGGCCTTGATCATCTTGTCGACCAGCGAGCGCTTGGTGGCGCGGGCGGAAGGCCCGGCCTGCTCGAAGTGCCGGAAGAGCTGCTCCACGTCGCGGTGGTCGGCCTTCAGCACCGCGATCGCATCGCGCCGGGAGGGTGAGCGCGAACTCCGGTCGTCGGCTCGCTTCGTCCGGCGGGGGGTGGACTTCTTGGTTGTGGTGGTGGGCATCCGCCAGTCCTACCCCGCCTGCGAGCAACTCAAGCGGGGGAGGCGAGATTCCCCGGCTGCCGTCGCGGAGCGGGCCCCCGTGTTCCGTGCGACCATGGCGCGGCAGCGTTGGCACCACCCGATCCGAGCCGGGAGCGGCGATCCAGATGAGCGACCATGCCGAACGCGTCCGGGACGATCTCGACGCGATTTCGTTCCGCGCCGTCCTCGACGCCATGTCGCGTGCCGTGATCGTGACGTCCCCCCGGGGCGACATCCTCGTGTGGAACGCCGCCGCCGAGGCGCTCTACGGGTGGTGCGAGGACGAGGTGACCGGTCGTGACGCCATCGAGCTGCTGGTGGCCGAGGATCTCCGGTCCCAGGCGGCGGTGGTCATGCGCGAACTCGGGGCGGGTCGTGGATGGAGCGGCGATTTCGTGCTCCGGCGTCGCGACGGCGGTTCCGTGCGGGTCGAGGCGGTCGGTCGCCCGATCGTCGCGACCGACGGCACCGTGGTCGCTGCCGTGTCCATCAGCGAGGACGTCACCCACCGGCGTCGGCTCGAGCGCGAGTCCGCCGAGCTGACCGAGCGCCTCGAGCTGGCGCTCGACGCCGGCGAGTTCGGCACCTGGCGCTGGGACACGGCGTCGGGCTCGGTCGTCTGGGACGCGCGCCTCGAGGCGTTGTACGGGCTCCCCCCCGGAACCTTCGACGGCACGTTCGAGGCGTACCGCAGGTTGCTCCACCCCGACGATGCCGATGCCGTGCTCGCGGCCGTCGAGGATGCCATCGCGAACCGGTCGCGCTACACCGTGCACCACCGCATCGTGTGGCCCGACGGCAGCGTGCACTGGCTCCAGGGCAAGGGTCAGGTCACGTTCGACGACGAGGGCGCCGTGACGGGGACGATCGGATGCGTCGTGGACGTGACCGAGCAGCTGCTCGCCGCGGAGGAGCGCGAGCGCTCGGCGGACGCCGCCCTCGCCGCGGTCGCCGAGGAGCGGCTCAGCACGGAGCGCCTCCTGTTCATGGCCCGGGTGAACGAGGTGCTCGCCGGCGCGGCGACCGTCGGCGAGGTGATGGGCAGCGTCGCCCGGGTCGCGGTGCCGATGCTGGGGGAGTGGTGCGGCGTCTTCGTGCTCCCCGAGAACGGATCGCGGGTCCCGGAGGTCACGATCGCGCACGAGGACCCGGAGATGGAGGAGTACGCCCGGGAGCTCGGCCATCGCTTCCGCTACGACCCGGACTTCCCGACGGGGGTTCCCGCGGTGATCCGGACGGGGCTGAGCGAATTCCTGCCCGAGATCGACTGGAAGATGATCGAGCAGGCCGATGCCACCGAAGAGGCGCGCGACGTCGTCCGTGGTCTGCGCCTCCACAGCGCCATGGCGGTCCCGATGCTCAAACGCGGGCGGGTCATCGGGGCGATCCAGCTCGTCAATACCGACTCGGCGCGTGTGTACACGGACCGGGACCTCGTGCTCGCGGAGGCGGTGGCGAGCCGGGTGGCCTCGACCATCGAGAACCGTCGCCTCGCCTCGCACCAGCGCGAGATCGCGACCACCCTGCAGGCGAGCCTGCTGCCGGACGCGCTGCCCGACATCGAGGGGCTCGACCTGAGGGTCCGCTACTGGGCCGCCGGCGAGGGCACCGAGGTCGGGGGAGACTTCTACGACGCCTTCGCGGTGGGCGACCACTGGGCCGTGGTGATCGGCGATGTATGTGGGACCGGTCCGAAGGCCGCCGCGATGACCGGGCTCGCGCGTGCACACGATCCGCGCGGCCGCGTGGGCGGGTGCATCTCCTTCCGGGGTCCTGGAGCAGCTCAACCACGCGGTGCTGCGCTCGGACCGGAACACGTTCTGCACCGCGCTCTACTGCGAGCTGTTCCGGACGGGTGCGGGATTCCGCCTGACGGTGACCGCCGGCGGCCACCCCCTGCCGGTCCGGCGCGGCTCGGACGGCACCACCCGCAGCCTGGGTCGGCCCGGCTCGCTGA
The DNA here is from genome assembly GCA_963801105.1 of uncultured Acidimicrobiia bacterium. Taxonomy (GTDB): domain Bacteria; phylum Actinomycetota; class Acidimicrobiia; order IMCC26256; family JAENVU01; genus JAENVU01. Next base: position 236,033 of record CAWDDH010000003.1, on the reverse strand, counting down.
TCGGCGTGCTCGACGTCCCGGAGCTGGCCACGACGGTCCACGACGTCGCGGCGGACGACACGGTGATCCTCTACACGGACGGGGTCACGGATCTGCCGCCGCCGTACGGACTCGACGTCGAGGACATGCACCGGATGGTCGAACGCGCCGGCGACGATGCCGCTTCCGCAGACGAGGTCGCGCTCCGCTTCGGGGACGAGATCGCCGCCGAGCTCCCGTTGAGCGAGCGCAACGACGACATCGCGCTCCTCGTCCTCCGCGTGGACTGACGCGGGAGCCGCCGGCGCGGCGCGGGCTGGCGTCAGGCGTCGTGCCCTGCGGGGATCTCCTGCACCTCCGACATCCGCAGGAGCGGCTCCCCGGCGCGGTCGGCAGCGCCCTCGCCGTCGAGGACCTCCATGATGAACGCGACGTGGTCGCCGCTCACCTGCGTGTCCAGGATCCGACCGGCGAACCAGTCGAGCCCGTCGAGGACGGGTGCACCGTCCGGCCCGGCGTGCCAGTCGACGTCGGCGAACTTGTCCACCCGGTCGCCGGTCAACGCGCCGAAGCGCTTCGCCAGCGCGAAGTCGCCCGCGTGCAACACGTGGGCGACCAGGACGTCCGCGTGGCGGGCGACGCGGAAGGTGTGGTTCTGCTCCGAGAGGAAGAGGGCGCAGCGGGGGGGATCGATGCTGCACTGGCTCCAGAAGCCCACGAGACAGCCGGCGGGCCCGTCGTCGGTGGCGGAGGTGGTGACGACGAGCATCGGGACGTCCCACGTGCTGCTCAGGGTGTCGAACACGGACATGAGTGCTCCCGGATGGCGCGGCTGCGTCGGAGCGTTCCTACCCGCCACGCCGGGGTTGTATGTCGGAACGGCCGTCGGCACGCCATGTTTCGGGCCGCCCCGGCCGCGGGTATCGCCGCGACACGACCGGCAGGGCGCCCGAGGACGGGCGCCGGCGAACCCTGGAGGTCCCGATGCCCCGAGCATGGAGCGACAAGCGCGAGCGCCAATACGAGCACATCAAGGAATCACTCGAGGACCGGGGGCGGCCCGACGACGTCGCCGAGGAGATCGCGGCCCGCACGGTGAACAAGGAGCGCGCCCGCTCCGGTGAGGCCGACACACCGTCGAAGACCTCGACCGAGGACATCTCCTCGGGCCGGCGGGGCGGCCTGCGCTCGCACACCGGCCCGGGCGGTCGGACGCGTGACCAGCTCTACGAGGAGGCGCGGCGCAAGAACGTCAAGGGGCGGTCCTCGATGACCAAGGCCGAGCTGGAGCGCGCCGTCGGGCGTTGAATCCCCTGTGAGCGGTGCGACCCGTCGTGATCAGTGCGACGTGATCAGTGCGGCACCGTCGAGCGCACCATGCCGCGGTCGAGCACAGCCCGGACGGCCTGGGCGCGCGTGGCGGCGCCGAGCTTGCGGTACGCGTTCCGGATGTGCGTCTTCACGGAGTTGGGTGAGATGTGCAGGCGCTCCACGATCTCCGCGTTGCTGAGTCCCTCCGCGACCAGGATGAGGACCTCGCTCTCGCGCTCGGAGATGCCGTCGCGCCGGCCGGGCCAGTCACGCTCGGACGCGCTGTGGCGATCCGACGCCGGGTCCGGGCTGATCGTCTGGCGACCGCACGCGATGGATTCCAGGGCCTCCACGAGCTCCTCGGCGCTCAGCGCCTTGCTGAGGTAGCCGGTCACCCCGATCGAGAGCGCGCGGTCCACGAGGCTCGGATCGAACTGCCAGGTGAAGAGCGCGACGCGCCGGACCGAGGGATCGCGCACCAGGCGGCCGATCTCCTCGAGCTCGTCGCCCTTGTGGGCAAACGTGTCGAACAACGCGACGTCCACGGTGGCCTCGACGTCGTCGCCCCGGACGGACGTGTCCACGACGTGGATGCGGTCCCGGAACGCGCCGAGCAGCTTCGCCAGACCGGCGACGACCAGCTCGAAGTCGTTCGTCAGCGCGACGCGGATGGGGGAAGGAGTGTCTGCAGTCGGGACCATTTCGAGATCCTCACGGGCCGGGAGCGATCGGACAACACCCCGAGGGGTGAGCTGAGTCAGTGGTCACACCCGTTCGACGGGTTGCGGACGCGGAGGAACGCGGTGATGTCGGACTCCAGCTGCGCGGCGAGCTCGTGCACGTCGCACGCCGGCGGCGCCAGCGGGCCCGCGGGTTCGCGGTGCTCGCGGAGCTCCTGGGGGAGGTGCCAGTAGTCGGGCTCGACCCCGGTCTCGCGCAGGAGTCGTACCGAGTTGGGCGCGATGCGCACGGCGTCGCGCCGACCGCAGGCGGCGCAGGGGAACGCCATGGTGGCGATGCCCGTCTCGACGTTGATCCGGAGTGCGATCTCGTCGACCGGCACCAGGCCCGGTCCACAGTCGTGACACCGCACCGCGACGAGGTCCGCCGGGTGGTCGATCATCACTGGCTCCGTCCGTTCATGGATCGTGGTATTCCCCGTCGGCGGGCCGGTGAACCACCGTGCGCCGAATCGCCCGGGTCCCGCCTCATCGTCCGGACGGGTGACCGGACCCGAGCCGGTCCGACGGCGTCTGACCGGAGTCGACGGTCCCGAGCTCCCAGTCCGGCTGCTTGCGGATCTCGTCAGCGTCGAGGACGAACCTCCCGTCGACGAGGTCCCGGATCGGCGCCACGGCGTGGACCTCACCCGAGCGGGGTCGCGGCTCGGCGCGGGCGACGACCTCCGGGAACCGGGCGAGGATGCTCCCGACCACGGCTTGCTGCTGGGACGCGAGATTGCAGCGTGCACCGTCCGCCACGGTGCGCAGCCGCTCGTCGACGACCACCAGGTCGGCGGCCGCGTCGTGGTCCGCGGTCAGGGCCGCGGCGAGCCGCTCGGCGATCTCCCGGCCGTCCTCCTTGCACGGGGTGCACTGCCCGCACGACTCGACCGCGAGGAATCGGGCGGCGCCGGCGGCCACGGCGAGCAGGTCGTCGTCGGGTCCGAGCACGATGAACCCCGCGGTGCCCAGGCCGCTGCCGACCGCCGCCAGTGCCTCGTAGGTCAGCGGGACGTCGAGCTCCTCCGGACGCAGGAGTGGGCTCGACACGCCGATCATCACCGCCCGGACCCGTTCGTGAGTGACGCCGCCCAGGGCTTCGAGCACCTCGCGCAGAGGTGTGCCCATCGCGAACTCGCCGACGCCCGCCCGCGGTGTCGAGCCGGACACTGTGCACAGCACCGTCCCGGGGGATTCGATGGTGCCGGTCTCCCGGTACCACTCCACCCCTTGGGCCACGAGACCCGGGAGGTTGGCGATCGTCTCCACGTTCTCGACGAGGGTGGGGGGTGCCACCGTCTCCGTCGTCGGGCCCGCGAGCTCCTCCCGCGCGGCCGAACGTGAGTGGTCCTGACCTCCGGGCGACGCGATCTCCTCCACGCCGCGCCGGAACGGGGGCGCGATGCGCGGGAACGGTGGCCGTCCGTCGATCGCCTCGAGCAACGCCGTCTCCTCGCCCAGGAGGTACTCGGTGGGTCCGGCGAAGACACGGGTCGTGAGGCCGTCGGTCAGGCCGGCGGCGGTCGCGTCCGCCAGCGCCGCCTCCATGGCCTCGAGCTCGGTGACGGACGTGCGCTTGAGCGCGACGATCACGCCGGCGGCGCCCGTGGCCCGTGCCGCGATCAGCGCGCCGTCCACGACGCGGTGCGGGTTCGTGCGCATGAGGGCGCGGTCCTTGAAGCAGCCGGGCTCTCCCTCGGCTCCGTTCACGACCAGCGTGGGGGGATCGATCCCCCCGGTGGCGTTCGCCGCGACGGTGTGCCACTTGCGGCCGGTCGGGAAACCGGCGCCGCCGCGACCGCGGAGCCCGGCGGCGGTGATCATCGCCCGGAGGTCGGCCGGTGTCGTGCGGGCGGCGACGGACAGCCCGGTGGCATCGCCCGCGCGCGCCCACTCGGCGCGGGACGTGACCGGACGGAGGTCGAGGACGCGGGAGAGAGCGGTCATGGGTGAGGTATTCCCCCTGGCCGACCGGGCCAAGCATCGGCCGGCCCGCCCTCAGTCGTCCGGCTCGATCTCGACCCAGACGACCACACCGTCCGCACGGGGACGTGCGCCACGACGGTGCGAGACCGCGCCGAGGATCTGCGATCGCAGCTCCTCGCCCTCCTGCGCGTCGGCGCGGTCCTCGTCGACGTCGTACACCTCGATGCGCGCACCGCCCGTCACCGTCGAACGCACGACGATGCGTGCCGCGGTGCTCCCGCGGCCCACCTCGTCGGCCACGAGCTCGCTCGCGGCGAGGACCGCGCGCCAGATGGTGCGGTCGTCGACCTCCATCCGGCGAAGGCTGGCGAACACGAAGCGCCGCGCCGCGGCAGCGCTCGCCGGAACGTTCGGGAACGTCGCCGTGATGGAGGTGAGTTCCCGTCTCGGCATGACCGCTCCGTACCCGCGCGCTCGACCGGGCAACCGTCGACGCGCGATGATTCGCGCTCGTCGCTTCGGGGTACCACCGCAACCGTGACGACGACGCAGGCCACGACGGTCACCCACCGAACCCGCCCGACGACGATCCGTACATCGGCGCCGTCGGGTTCGCGGGACGGCGATCCGATCGTGGCCGAGGTCGACTCCGTCGTGCACCTCAGCCGGTGAGGCGGACGCCGACCTTCGCTGATCTCGGCGACAGGATCTCCGGGATCGCGGCGCTCGACGTCGCGGTACGGCCGGGAGCGCGCGCAATGGCGCGCGCGCGCTCACCGGTCGCGTCCGCAGCGCCCTCCAAGGGGTGCCGATCGGAGAGCCGCTGCACCCTGTGCTCACCGACGTCGTCATCGGCGCGTGGACGTCGTCCTTCCTCCTCGATCTGCTCGGTCGTCGGGACTCCCGGCGCGCCGCGCGGCTGCTCGTGGGCCTCGGCGTCCTCGCCGCACTGCCGACGGTCGCGTCCGGCGCGGCCGACTGGATCGGCCTCGGTCCGGAGGAGCAGCGGGTCGGCGTCGTCCACGCGGCGGTCAACACGACGGCGACCGCGCTCTACGCCGGTTCGTGGCTCGCGCGCCGGAGCGGTCACCACGCTCGGGGAGTGCGCCTCGGCGTCGCCGGCGCCGCGGTCGCCACGGTCGGGGCCGGGTTCGGTGGCTATCTCGTCTACCGGCGCGCGACCGGCGTCAACCGCTCGATCGTCGACGAGCTCGGCGCGGAGTGGACCGATCTCGGTGAGGCATCGGTCGACGAGTCGCCGACCGTACGGGAGGCCGGGGACCGCCGGGTCGTCCTCTGCCGGACGGCGGCGGGGATCTCGGCGCTCGCCGACACGTGCAGCCACCAGGGTGGCCCACTCCACGAAGGCGCGGTCACCGACGGATGCATCCGCTGCCCCTGGCACGGCAGCGAGTTCCGGCTGCGCGACGGCACCGTCGCCCGCGGACCGGCCACGTCACCACAGCCACGCTTCGAGGTCCGCACCGACGGCGCACACCTGGTGGTCCGCGGGGCCGAGTGACGGGAACGTCGGATCCGATGCCCGGCCTCATGGGCCGGTCCCGGTTCCGTCCGCGCGTGATGCGAGGGTCGCGAGGCTCTGGCTGAGCAGCCGCGAGACGTGCATCTGGCTGAGTCCGACGACCTCCGCGATCTCGGCCTGGGTCGTCTGCTCGAAATACCGGAGGAACACGATGCGCCGGTCGTGTGCCGGGAACCCCTGGAGCAGCTCGCGGACCAGCACCCGCGTCTCGGTCCGCGACGTCGGCGTCCGCGCCACCCAGGCGGTCGGCCGCGGTGCCCGGCTCGCCCGAGGTCGTCGGCCGGTCGATCGAGCGCAGCCGGTACATGTCCGCGACCGCCATTGCCTGGATCACGGTCTCGACCGTGGTGCCCGCCGCCGCGACGAGCTCGGCAACGGTCGGGGAGCGACCGAGCTCGTGCCCGAGGGGGCTCGTGAGCGCGTCGAACTCGAGCCGCAGCTCCTGGAGGTGCCGCGAGACCTTGATCGCCCAACCGTGGTCGCGGAAGTGGCGGCGGAGCTCACCGCGGATCGTCGGCACCGCGAACGACAGGAATGCCGAACCCCGGTCGGCGTCGTAGCGCACGAACAGGTCCTGGACCGACGGGTCGGGGTCCCGGGTCCCGGCTCTCGGCGCGCGCGGCGCCGGCACCGGACTCGGCGTCGGGAGGCGGTGGTGGCGCTCCACCCATTTCTGCGGCCTACCCGTGGGGGCCCGCCAACCTGTGGCGCCGCGGTGGATCGCTCCGGTCCGGGCTCACCCGTCCGGGGTTCGGTCGGCGTATTCGTGGGTAGGTTGCGCTGACGCGGCCGACCGGTCGCGGCCGACCCGAGGAGTGAGGAAGACGATGGCCGCCGAAGGCTTGCACGAGATGCCCGACCAGCTGCCCGCCGAGGTGATCGACGCCCACCGGGCGATCCGCTCGATCATGGAGGAGCTGGAAGCGGTCGACTGGTACAACCAGCGCGCGCATGCGACCGACAACGGCGAGTTGCGCAAGGTGCTCGAGCACAACCGCGACGAGGAGAAAGAGCACGCCGCGATGGCGCTCGAGTGGCTCCGCCGGACCGATCCGGTCCTCGACCGTCATCTGCGGACGTACCTCTTCACCGAGGGATCGATCACCGAGCTGGAGGAGCAGGAGAGCTGAGCCCCGCGAGTCCTCAGGCGTTCCCGGCGTCGGGCCGGTCATCCGGCAGCGACGCACCGCCCGCCTCCCAGTCGCGGTCGGCGGCGTCCCAGCTCGCGTTCCGTTCCTCGGCGCGTTCGCGCCAGTGCTCGGCGGCCTCGCGGGTCGGGTAGGCACCCATCCGGCTGTTCGGGGGCAGTCCGTGTCCTCGGGTTCGGCACGGTGGTGATCGAAGCAGAAGAACCAGTGGTCGGAGCGGGTCGAGGGACGGTCGGGATCGAGCGGCATGTCGTCCCTCCGGGATCGGAATCGGCCGGCGAGGGCGGCGCCCGGGCGGGTGCTGTCCCCGGTTCGATGCCCGCCCAAACCGCGCCCGCCCCGATGTGCACGGCGTCACCCTCGTGCGACACCACCCTCACGGGTGAAGCTTCCCGTCGCCGATCCCGCCATGTTGGGAGGGTGGCTGCTCCCGTGTTCGAGGTCCCGTTCGAAGTGCTCGACGCGGAGAACGCGTCGAGCTTCCGCCGGTGGGGCGGCGAGATCGTCGCCGACCGGCCGGGGCCGACCGTCGTGCTCGATCTCGGGCGCGTCCGGTATCTCGCGGCGGGAGGCGTCCGGGTACTGGAGGAGCTCGACCGCGCCCTCGCGGACGTCGGGGCGACCCTCGTGCTGGTCGACGTGAGCCCGCTGGGCCGCCGCGTCCTGGAGGCGCTCGGACTCGACGAGCGGTGGCGGGACCATCGGAATCGGAGGTTTCCGGCGGCTCCGGCACCCGGTGATGGCATGCCGCGTGCACTGCGCCGGCCAGTGACCCCGTCCGGCGCGCGGCCGATCTGTCAGGATTCGACGATGCCTGCAGACGAGATCCTCCTGACGATCCCCGGTTCGGCCGAGTTCCTCCGTCTCGCCCGGCTGGCGGCTGCCGACGCCGGGACGCGCGTCGGGATGACGGTCGACGAGATCGAGGATCTCCGGATCGCCGTGGACGAGCTGTGTCACGCGCTGACCGAGGGCGACCCCGAGCGGTCGGTACGGCTCACCTATCATCTTCACGACACCGAGATCGAGGTGATGGGTGCGTGCGACGAGTCCGATCCGCGATTCGCGCTCAGTGACCTCGCCCAGACGATCGTCGGCGCCGTCGTCGACGAATACCAGGTGTCGCACGAGGACGGCGCGCGGCGCTTCCGACTCCGGAAGTCGGCCCTGACCCGATGACCGCATCGGTTCCGGCCGGGGATCGATTCGTCGCCTACCGCGCCACCCGCGATCGGTCATTGCGCGACGAGCTCATCCTGGAGCACGTCGGTCTGGCCCGCGCGCTGGCATCGCGGTACGCGAACCGTGGTGAGCCGCTCGACGATCTGGCCCAGGTCGCCATGATCGGGCTGCTCAAGGCGGTCGAGCGGTTCGAGCCCGAGCGTGGCCTGGCCTTCTCGACCTTCGCCACACCGACCATCACGGGCGAGATCAAGCGCCACTTCCGTGACCGAGCCTGGGCGATCCGGGTCCCGCGCCCGCTCCAGGAGCTTGCCCTCAGGATCGGCACGACGTCGAACGAGCTGTCGCACACGCTCGGACGCTCACCGTCGGTCGCGGAGATCGCGGATGCGCTCGACGTCGAGGTCGAGGACGTGCTGGAGGCGATGGAGGCGAACCGCTCGTTCTCCACGGATTCGCTCGACATCCCGCGCGACGACGACCATCCCGGGGTGGCCGAACGGGCGGTGAGTACTGTCGACCGCGGCTACCAGGACGTGGAGCACCGAGCGATCGTGGACGACCTGCTCGCGCAGCTCCCGGAGCGGGAGCAGACGATCGTGCGGTTGCGGTTCGAGGAGGGTCTCACCCAGACCGAGATCGCCGAACGGGTCGGCATCAGCCAGATGCATGTGTCCCGACTCCTCGCCTCATCCCTGCGGACGATGCGGGAGCGCCTGGATCACGAGGCCTGAGCGCCGTCGACACCGAAGGTCTCGAGCAGCCCGGTGATCTCGAACACCTTTCGCGCCGGGCCGGTGAGGTTCACCAGCGTGAGCGTCGCGCCGGTCTCCTGCGCCTTCTTCAGCGCCGCCACGAGCGCACCCAGCCCCGAGGAGTCGATGAAGGTGACGTGCTCCATGTCGACCGAGATCGCCTCCGCGCCCCGTCCGATGATCCCGTCGAGCGCCGCGATGAGGTCCGGAGCGGTCGCGACGTCGATCTCGCCCGAGGCGGCGATGACCGGTGAACCGTCGACGGCAGGGATAAACCGGGCTTGTCCGGGTTCTAGGCTCATGGGCTGCATCTTGGCATGCGCACCCGACGCCTGGAGCACGCTGGCCAGTCCGGCCTCGTCGCGGGAGCCGTCCGGCCCATCGCGTCGGGCGACCGTTTGGTCCGTGGCGGGGTCGGGTACGAGCCCATTCGACCACTCATCGGTCCCGGGAGTCGTGGAGCGTTCTCTCATGTCCGACCACCGACTAGAGAATCTCGCGCTGCCGCCGGATCTCTCCAGCGTGGGAGACGCACGTCGATTCGTGGCCGCCGTGGCCGATGGCTGCGCGGTCCGACCGGAGCTCGTGCACGTCGGCATGCTCGCGGTCAGTGAGCTCGTGACGAACGCACTGGTTCACGGCGACCCCCCCGTCGAGGTCCAGATCGACGTCACCCACGACGTAGTGCGCGTCGAGGTCGTGGACGCGTCGGAACGGGCGCCCGAGATCGTCCCGGTGGTCACGGCCACGGGCGAAGGGGGGCGCGGGCTCGCCATCGTTGACGCGCTGACGGACGACTGGGGCTACGCGGACCGTCCCGATGCCCGGGGAAAGTGCGTCTGGTTCGAGCTGCGCCGCGCCTGACGGGAGCGGTCGTGGCTCACGGGTGCGAGAAGCTCGCCCGGCCCTCGACGGTGAACGCGATCTCGTCGACGTAGCACCACCACCAGTCCTCGCCCGGCTCGTAGGACTGGATCAGCGGATGACCGCCGGCGTGGAAGTGGGCGGTCGCATGCCGGTTCTTGGAGGCGTCGCAGCAGCCGACGTGACCACACGACATGCAGACGCGGAGGTGCACCCAGGTGTCACCGATCCGCAGGCAGTCCTCGCAGCCGGTGGTCGCCGGCGCGACGTCCGCGACCTGGTCGAGATGGGTGCAGATCTCCTCGGGCATCGGGGCTCCTCGCAAGAGAATCGGGAACTCGGCGACTGTAGGGCGGCCGGGACCGCCCGGCACGGGGTCGGAGCGGCGATCAGACCGGGCGGCCCTGGAAGTCGTTGATCAGCGAGACCTGGACGCGCCCGCCGGCCGAGCCCGCGGCGGCGAACTCGGTCAGCTTCTGGCGGTAGTACGCCTCGCGCAGATCGCCCTCGCGACGCGCGTTGTACGTCGGGTACAGGGCGCGTCGGTCGCGCCCGGAGTGGTTCGCCCCGCTCCGGTGGGGTGTGCGGGAGTGGAACCAGAGCGTCGTCCCGGCGACGACCGGGACGACGGACCAGCTCAACGCGTTCACGACGGCCGGCGCGACGCAGCCGTCGGCGTCGGTCGGTAGGAGCTCGTGGTGCGCGCCCGAGACGACCTCGAGGCAGCCGTTGGTCTCGTCGGCGTCGTCGACGGCGACCATGCAGGAGACGTGGGTCTCGACGAACCGGTACGCCGGGGCGTCCTGATGAGGCGCGTACCCCGCGCCGCCCGCGGCCTTGTAGTTGATCTTCTCCTTGTAGAGGACGGCGGGCTCGCCGAGCAGCGCGCTCGCCGTCGCCGGCATCGCACCTTCGGTCAGCAGCGCGCGCAACCCCGCGTGGAAGGGGACGAAGTTCTCGGTCCGACAGAGGCGCGGGCCGGCGTGGGTGCGCTCGCGGTAGTGGAGCCACTCACCGTCGTCCGGCCAGGCCATGATCTCGTCCACCCATCCGCGCAGCCGGGCCGCCCCCGCGCCGTCGAGGGTCGCGGTGAGGACCCAGCCGTACTCGGTGAACCAGTCCACGGCGGCGGTGTCGGCGGACGAAAAGACCGGGGGCACGCCGCGCACGCTAGGTCGGGTCCGCGGGCGTCGGGCGGAGGTCGGTTCGTTGCACCGCCTCCTCCGCCGCGCGGAGGCGCGCCGGGATCGACATCGGGCGCCGGGCGGTGATGTCGAACGCCAGGTTGACGACCTCGAACGTGGTCAACAGGTCGTCCCGGCCGACGTCGAAGGCCCACTGGATCCGGTGCGAGGTCTTGTCCGCGAGTGCGAGCACCGCGCTGAAGCTCTGGATCCGGTCCCCGAGTCGGGGGAGGCGCCGGACACACATCCGTGTCTCCATCGACGCCCAACCCATGCGTTCGCCGTCGGGTCCTTCGTGCAGCCATACCGGCGCTCGGTCGTCCGCGGGCTCCCCGCCCCAGGTGAGCCCGGGGGCCATGGCCCAGACGAACGTGCCGTCCTCGGCGCACTCCTCGACGCCGATGGTGCGGACCTTCCGGATCGCCAGGCCACCGGCGCGCAGCGTGTCCAGCGTCGGCGGTCGGGCGAGCGGGTCGGTGTCGAGCGAGATGCTCCGGGTCGCACCGTGGGCCGGTGCGGTCCCGCAGCGGTCGCGCGCGGCGAGCACGAGACGGTCGGGGAGGTCGGTGGAGTCGCCCTGGGGCGACGCCGCACGCAACCGGTGGACGAAGGTCGCCGCGAGCGTTCCCGACTCCTCGTCGGCGAGCTCGTGGTAGAGGGTGAGCCGGTCGGCGGCGGCGCCGAGCACGCCGCTGCGCACGACGAGCCGGGTGCCGAGCAGCTGCTCCCGGTGATGGCGGGTGTAGGCGTCGACCGTGCGCAGCACCGGTCCGTCGCCGCTGCCACCCCCGAGGCCGGCCACCAGTGCGACGCTGCCCGCGGCCGCGTTGACGCCGTAGAAACGGACGTTCATGTGACCGAGATGGTCGATCTGGTCCGGGGTGACTTCGCTGCGGTGCGTGACCGTCAGCTCAGTGGTCGTGAGCTCGCCGATCCGTCGATCCTCCCCGAGCCGGGACCGGGGCGGCAAGCCGGTGCCGCCGTGTCCCTACTGCTGGCTGACCGACGATCCGCCGCTCAGGGTCGCCGTGGCCGTCGCGGTCGTGCCGTCGCGGGAGTACCGGATCGTGACGGTGTCTCCCGGAGCGTGGGCGCGGATCGCGCGGCTGAGTGCCGCGGCGCTCTTCACCGAGGTGCCGTCCACGCCGGTGATCACGTCCCCGGTGCGCAGGCCCGCGGACTGGGCCGGGCTCGACGTCACGATCCGGGTCACCGATGCACCGGCGGGGTTCGAGGAGTCCGCGATGCCGACGCCGAGGAAGACGTCGGGCCGCGCGCTCCCGCCCGGCGGGAGCGCGTTGTCGCCCTGGCCCGGGCTCGGTACGACACGCTGGTCGGGCTGACGTCCGAACCCGTTGCCCGGACCCGACCGCCCGTTGTTCGCGTTGCCGGGGACGCGGAATCCGTTGGCCGGGCGTTCGAAGGTGCGCGCGCCGCCGTGGTCGTCGCCGCCGATTGCCGATCCGACGAGCATCCCGACCCCGAACAGCCCGAGCGCGGCCAGCGCCATCAGCAGCCAGGCGGGCACGAGGACCCCGCGCCGCCGGGGAGCGCTGTCGGCCGGCACGGGTGGCGACGGCGGCCGTTCGGGCGGTGGCGCCGTCGGGGCGCCCGGCATCTCGACCGTCGGCGCGTCGGAGGCGATGGTCGCCGTCGCCGCGCCGGGCGGGGTTCGCTCGCCCGCGGGCGGGGTGTCCAGGAGATCGTGGTCGGGTTCGTCGGTCATGCCCATTTCCCTGCAGATCTGGCGGTGGGTCCGGCGGAAGCCGGCCGGACACGATTCTTGTCGCCCCGGGGTGGCTCCCGAGCGCGGCCTCAGTGGGCTCTCAGTCGGCGGGACACGATCCGGTGGAAACGGGCCGGGCGGTGGCCGTCGTCTGGTCCAGCTCGGCCCGGGCGGTCGATGCGGCGATGGCGTACCCGATGCCGCCGTCGCTCACGGAGCGGGCGAAGACGACCCCGCCGACCGTGCCGTCGGCGATCACCAGCGGACCGCCGGAGTTGCCAGGCCGGACCGTCGCCTGGAGCTCGACGATCGGCCGGGTCACGAGGGCGGTGCCGTAGATGTCACGGCCGATCGCGTCGTAGGCGGCGCGGACGGCGGCCGCGCCGACCGAGAGGCCGCCCCCGTTCGGATAGCCGAGGATGGCGCCCGTCGCGCCGCGGTCCACGTTCTCCGTCGCGATCCGTAGTGGAGGCCCCGCGAGCCCGCTCGTCCGGAGCACCGCGATGTCGAGGCTCGGGTCGAACCGCACCACCGAGGCCGCGTGGTTCCCGGCGGTGTCCGAGACCCGCAGGTCACCGGCCCCCGCCACGACGTGGGCATTGGTCATGACGAGGCCGGTCCCCACGACGAAGCCCGACCCGAGCCGGAGCGAGCCGCACCCGACGCCCTGGATCCTCACGGTCGACCGGCTCGCGGCCGCCGAGGCGGCGCGCAGGGTGGCGTCGGCCGGGAGCGCCACCGGGGGGGCCGGTGCCCGCTCGAGGCCGGCGAACACGCGAGGCAGGCCGAGGGGGTCGGTGAGCCGCCCGAGCCGGGCGGCGACGTCGGGGACCGGTGGCAGCGCGTCGTCCAGCCAACGGATGACGGCCGAGCCCTGGATCGTCGACCCGATGTCGGCCCGCGACACGTTGGCGAGCGCGCCGCCGAGGAGCCACACCACCGCGAGCAGGCCGACCGCGGCGATGAGCCCACCCAGCGCGCCGTCCGCCCCACCGAGGCGGGCCCGGCGGACCCAGCGCAGTCCCGACGCGCCGAGCCAACCCCCGAGGCTGCCGAGCGCGGCCGCGCACGCGACCGCGGTGCCGAGCGCGAGCAGCATCGGGCCGAACGTCGACGAGGACCAGTTGGTGGTCGTCGCGGCGAGGCGGGCGCCGACGAGCATGCCGGCGATGATTCCGGCGTAGGTGCCGACCTGGACCACGAACCCTGTCCTGGTCCCCCAGACGATCGCGGCGACGGTGAGCGCCACGAGTGCGAGATCGAGCCAGTTCACGGGGTCGCCGATGCGGTGGTGGTCATACCCTGGATCCGTGACGCACGCGCCGAGGACGTTCCGGCGGACATGCAGGCCTGGGTCGTCGACCGGCCCGGACCGATCGACGAAGGTCCGCTCCGTCTGCTGCGGCGTCCGGTCCCGGCGCCGGCCGAGCACGAGGTGCGGGTCCGCGTCACGGCGTCGGGCGTCTGCCGGACCGATCTGCACCTCGCCGAGGGAGATCTCGCCCCGCGTCACCCGGCGACGGTGCCCGGCCACGAGATCGTGGGCGTGGTCGACACATGCGGTCCCGACGCCGGTCGCTTCGCGCCGGGCACGCGCGTGGGGGTTCCGTGGCTCGCACGGACGTGTGGCGTCTGCCGGTTCTGCGTGCGTGGCGACGAGAACCTGTGCGTGGCGCCGCGGTTCACGGGATGGGACCGCGACGGCGGCTTCGCCGAGTTCGCGACCGCGCACGAGGACTTCGTCTACCGCCTGCCCGACGCCTACGACGACGCCCACGCCGCGCCGTTGCTGTGCTCGGGCATCATCGGGCTCCGCGCTCTGCGCCGCAGCCGACTGCCGACCGGCGGCCGGCTCGGGATCTACGGTTTCGGCGCGTCCGCCCACCTGACCGCGCAGATCGCGCTCGGGGAAGGCGCGCGGGTCCACGTGATGACGCGGTCGGCCGAGGCCCGGGCACTGGCGCGCGAGCTGGGATGCCACTCCGTCGGCGCCGCGGCGGACGCGCCGCCCGAGCCGCTCGACGCCGCGATCCTGTTCGCTCCGGTGGGCACGCTCGTGCCACCCGCACTGGCCGCGCTCGACCGCGGCGGAACTCTCGCGATCGCGGGCATCCACCTGACCGACATCCCGACATTGGACTATCAGCAGCACCTCTTCGAGGAGCGCACGTTGACCAGCACCACGGCGAACACCCGTCGCGACGGCGAGGAGCTCTTCGCGATCGCGCAGCGCACGGCGCTGCGCGTCGAGGTCACCGAGTACCCGTTGGACCGCGCCGACCGTGCGCTCGAGGATCTGGCGGCCGATCGGGTGACCGGCGCGGCCGTGCTGCGGGTGGCGGAGGATGCCGCCGGGCGTCAGAAGACGCGGCCGTAGGTGGTGCAGAGCCCCGAGACCTCGATGACGAGGAGCGCGATGACGAACAGGACCACGACGTTGCGTCGCCACCCGCCGAGATGGATCCCGCCGCCGCTGGGGGCGGGCATGTACCACTCGGGGAGGATGCGCCGGTCGGGCTCGCCGATCGCGAGCGAGAAGGGGATCGCACCGTCGAGGGAGGGCGGGGTGTCCGCGGCGAGCGCCTCGGCCGTCAGCTCTTCGTCGTCGACCTCGAACTGGCCCCGCACGCTGCTGTTGCTCACGCGACCCACGGTACCCGCGCGGCGATAGCGTCCGCCGTCCGACACCGGGAGGAACCGACATGGACCGACTCGTCATCTCGGGCGAGCTGCGTCTCGACCCCGACGACTTCGACGCGGCGATGGCGCTCATCGGGCCGCTGGTCGCGGCGACCACGCAGGAGGAAGGGTGCATCGCCTACGACTTCTGGGTCGACCCGCGTGACCGCGCGCGGGTGCGGGTGTTCGAGGAGTGGGCGTCGGCCGAGGCCAACGCCGTGCACGCCGCGTCGGAGCACCTCGCGACCTTCTACGCGTCGATGGCGACGATCCGGGTGTCGGCGGTGGAGCTGTTCCGGTACGAGGTGAGCGCCAAGGGTCCGCTGTAGGCGCGGCGGTCGCCCGTCAGCCGACGATGCCCGGTCGCCTCTCGGCCTTCTTCGCGTGCTTGTCGGCGCGCTTCTCCTTCAACGACTTCGCGGGCTTCTTCGCGTTGTCGCGCTTGGGGGACTTGTCACCCATGACGGGCTCCTCGGTCTCGACGGTCCTTGGCTGATCGATCAGCACGAGACGTCGAGTCCGCAGCGCCGATGCGTCGGGTCGACGGGGAGAATCCAGCGCCCCGAGTGAGGGAGCGACTTCACCGTACCAGCGCCTCGGCGGTCTGATGGTGGCACAGCCCGGCCGAGGTCCCGACCGGGACGGGCCCGCTACATGCGCAGGATCGGGACCCGCGTGTCGGGGACGCCGGTGCGGGCGAGCTGGGACAGGTGCGCGGCCGTCGTCACCAGGCAGACGTGGGTGAACGCCTGCGGGAAGTTCCCGAGCTGACGTCCGCCCGCAGGGTCGTACTCCTCGGCGAGCAGCCCGACGTCGTTGCGGATCCCGAGCAGCCGCTCGAACAGCGCGCGGGCCTCGTCCTCGCGGCCGATGAGCGCCGCGGGTGTCGGCGAGCCAGAACGAGCAGGGGAGGAACGTGCCCTCACCTTCCGGCAGACCGTCGACGGCCCCGCTCGGGCTCGTCTCGTAACGGGCGACGAAGCCGTCGCGGAGCAGGGTGCGCTCGATCGCATCGACGGTGCCGCGGATGCGGGGGTCGTCGGGGGCGAGGAACCCGGTGAGCGGCAGGAGCAGCACCGACGCGTCGAGCAGCTTGGAGCCGTACGACTGGGTGAACGCGTTCAGCTCCGGGTCGAACCCCTCGGTGCAGACCTGGTCGTGGATCTCGTCACGCAGGGTCTCCCAGTTGCCGCGCGGGCCGGGCAGCCCGAACTCGTCCACGCTCCGGACCGCGCGGTCGAACGCGAGCCAGGCCATGCCCTTCGAGTGGGTGAAGTGCGCCCGCGGGCCGCGGACCTCCCAGATGCCCTCGTCGGGCCTGCGCCACAGTCCCTCGAGGCCTTCGAGCAGCGCGAGCTCGAGGTCCCAGGAGTCGCGGTGACCCGCCGGGTCGGGGATGAGGCTGCGGGTCCGGTAGAGGGTCGAGAGCACCTCGCCGAACACGTCGAGCTGGAACTGCTCGCACGCTGCGTTGCCGACGCGCACCGGCGCCGAGCGCTCGTACCCGGGCAGCCACGGCAACTCGTACTCGGTGAGGCGGCGCTCCCCGGCGACGCCGTACATGATCTGGAGATCCTCGGGATCACCTGCCGCGGCGCGCAGCAGCCAGTCGCGCCAGGCCAGCGCCTCCTCGTGGTAGCCGCCCGCGGTCAGTGAGAGGAGGGTGAGGGTCGCGTCGCGCAGCCAGCAGAATCGGTAGTCCCAGTTCCGCACGCTGCCGAGCCACTCGGGGAGCGACGTGGTGGGCGCGGCGACGATGCCACCCGTCGGAGCGTAGGTCAGCGCCTTCAACGTGATGAGCGAGCGGACGACCGCTTCCTTCCACTCGCCGTCGTAGGTGCACTGGTCGGCCCATCGCCGCCACCACCGCGCGGTCTCCTGGATCGCGCGCGCGCCGTCGACATGCCGGGGTGGTGGTTCGTGGGATGGGTGGTGCGCGAGCGTGAACGGGACGCGCTCGCCGGCGGTGATCACGAAGTCGGCAACGGTGGTCTTGCCCGCACCGTGGGTGTGGACCGGCGTCCGGAGGAGCAGCGCGTCGGGGCCCGCGACCGCCCGCAGTCCGGCGTCGGCCTGGCCGACCCACGGGACGATCGATCCGTAGTCGAACCGGACGACCATCTCCATGTGCATCGGGACCCGACCGGAGAGTCCCTCCACCTGGCGCACGATGTCGATCGTGCGGCCCCGGATCGGCATGCAGTCGGTCACCCGCACCGAGCCGTCGTCGGTGTGGAACGTGGTCTCGAGCACGAGCGTGTTGTCCCGGTACGACCGTTCGGTCCGCTGGAGGCCGCCTGCCGGCGCGAGCAGCCAGCGACCGTGGTCGGGCGTGCCGAGCAGCGCCGCGAAGACCGCGCCCGAGTCGAAGCGGGGGACGCACCACCAGTCGATCGACCCGTCGATCCCGACGAGGGCGGCGGTCTGGGTGTCACCGATGAGCGCGTAGTCCTCGATGCGCGGGCTCATCGGGCGGGCGTGAGGTCGAGGTTCCTGACGCGCGACGGCGCCGGATCAGACGGTGGAGGTGCGGCGCGAGCGACGGAGCAACACGACGCCGACGCCGGCCGACGCGCCACCGATGGCTGCGAGCTCGACGATGTCGGTGCCGGTGAAGGGCAGCGTCGATCGTGACTGGTGCGCGGGCAGCACCGACGTCGGCTGGGTGGACTTCGGTGCGACGTCGGGCGTCCCACCGTTCGGGTAGGTGACGGCTCCGGCGGCGCTGAGCGGCAGCAGCAACGCGGCGCCGGTCACACCGGCCACTGCTCCGAGTCGGGCGATCGTGCGCCCGAAGTGGTGTCCCGTCTTCATGATGCCTCCGTCCCTGCCGGACTGCGCCGGTCTGCGGGCACCGCCCGCACGGCACGAGCGTAGGGACTCCGCGCCGTTTCGCGGTGGATGGGGCGAACCGACCCGGTGGGCCTGGAAGACTGCAGCGGATGCGACTCGTGCCCCCGCTGCCGGCGGCGCTGACCACGGCGTTCGGCGCCACCGCGGGCGCGGCGGTCGCCCCGGCCCGGGAGGCGCTCGGCCGGGCGGCCCGGTCGGCGCTCGCGGGGCCTCGTTCGGGTGAGCCGGACCTCGACTTCGCCACCGAGGAGGACCCGGGCCTCTTCGGGCCCGGGTCGATGACCTGGCGGATCCACCGGGACCGGTCCATGGTCATCGGCGGCCTGCGGGCCCTCTTCCTCCAGGTCATGCATCCGCTCGCCATGGCCGGAGTGTTCCAGCACTCGGCCTACCGCGAGGACCCGCTCGGGCGTCTCGCGCGCACCGGCCGGTTCATCGCCGCCACCACCTACGGATCCACCGCCGAGGCCGAACGGGCGATCGCCCGCGTCCGGTCCGTCCACGACCGCGTGACCGGCACGGCCTCCGACGGCCGGCCGCTACGAGGCCAACGACCCTGCGCTGCTCGCGTGGGTGCACAACGTCGAGGTGGACTCCTTCCTCGCCGCCTACCGCCGCTACGGACCGGCGCTCGCGCGCGAGGACGCCGACCGGTACGTCGCCGAGATGGCGGTCGTCGGCCGCCGCCTGGGTGCGCAGGACGTCCCCGAGACCGAGCGCGACCTGCGCGCGTGGGTCGCCGAGGTGCCCGGGCTCCGGGTCACCCCGGAGGCGCGCGATGCCGTCCGGTTCCTCGTCCTGCCGTCGCTGCCGGTGCGCATGCTGCCCACCTACGGCGTGATCGCGGCCGCCGCCGCCGACCTGCTCCCGCTCGACCGCCGGCTCGCGCTCGGGCTCTGGCCGGTGCCGCTCGCCGACGCGCTGCTCGTCCGGCCGACGGCCGCCGCGCTGCTCGCGTTCCTCGGCTGGGTGCTCGGCGCCCCACCGCTGCCCGCCACCGCGGCCGACGAGTTCGCGGAGGTCGCGACGGCCGCGGACTGATCAGCCGCCCGCCCGGGCGGGTGCGACCGTCACGTGCAGGCTCCGGTGCTGCGAGCCGAAGGACGGTCCGGTGCCCCGGTCGGTCGCCGCGAGCGCCGGCCCGAGCAGCGCGTGGTCGATCGGGATCCGGAGCAGGGGATTGGACTCGGGCCAGGAGACCTGGAGCCCGAAGCCGTCGAGCGAGTCGAACAGTTCGCCGTCGTGGAGCAGGCGGCGGAACGAGGGCGACCACGGCGTCGCGTTGAAGTCGCCCATGACGACGCGGCGGGCCGGATGGGCGGCGCTCCAGCGCGCTGCCGCGTTCAGGGCGCGGTCGCGCCGGTTGGCACGCCCGGGCGTCGTCGGGGAGTCGGTGCCGAAGGCGACGAGCGAGACCGGGGAGGCGCCGGCGTGGATGGTCATCTCGACCGCCGACTTGCCGAACGCGGGGTCCGCCGGATGGCCGACGCCGTCGAGTGGGTCGCGGCTCAGCACCACGGTGCGCACGAAGTCGACTTCGCTCTCGCCGAGCGACCCGACCATGGTGACCTGGAACCCCGGCGCCGCGTGCGTGAGCTTCGGGACGTCCGACTGGACGGGATCGAGGACCACGAACAGGTCGGGGTGGATGGTCTCGAGGTACTGGCCGAGCTCGTCCACGTCGATGGAGCGGGTCTGGGCGTTGAGGTGGCCGACCACGATCCGAGCACCGGGGGCCGCGGGCCGCGGGTCACCGGTCAGCGCGCCGCTGATCACCACCGCGTTGATCACCAGCCCGAGCGCGGCGACGGCGGTCGTGACCGGAGCGCGAAGTGCCAGCGCGCAGAGCGTGAGCACCAGTCCGACGACGGCGAGCTGCACCGGGAAGTTCGTGACCAGCTCGAACGGCCAGGCGGTCCACGCGAGGCGTCCGGCGAGCGTGACGGCCAGCGCGACCACGGCCGCGAGCAAGACCGGAATTCGGAGCAGGGTGCGCGGGCCGATGCCAGCACGGTACCCGTCCCGATGCACCACGTCGGGCTCGCTCACCGACGGGCGATCCGGCCGGTCGGGCTCAGAGATCGAGGGTCGGTCCCAGGTGGATCCCGGCGCGGGCGATGATCTTCGCCTTGGTGCGGAGCAGGTTCGCCCGGGGCGCCCGCGCGATCGCGTCGGTCAGCTCCGCGACGCGCTCGTCGAGCGACTCCCGGGGCACCACCTCGTTCACCACCTGGAGACGGAGTGCTTCGGCGGCGTCGATCGAACGACCGGTGAGACAGAGTTCGCGCGCGACGGCGCCGCCGACGAGATCGTGCAGCGGTGAGTACACGATGTCGCCGAAGGTGAACTCCGGATGGGCGAAGCGCGCGTCCGGCGTCGCGATCCGGAGATCGCAGAGCACGGCGAGGTCGAAGCCGCCGGCCAGGGCGGGGCCGTTCACCGCGGCGATCAGCGGGAGGGGGAAGGAGAGGAGCGCATGGTGGAATCGGTCGCTGCTCGCCCAGAGCGCGGTCGCCATCACGGGGTCCTCGGCGCTCGCGACGAACTCGCCGAGGTCGAAGCCGGCGGAGAACACGTCGCCCGCTCCGGTCACGACCACGCTCTTGATGTCCTCGCGTTCCGCGAGCTGGGTGAGCGCGGCCGTCACCTCGTCGCGGAGTGCGATGGAGAGAGCATTCTTCTTCTCCGGCCGGTCGAGCACGATCGTCGCGGATGAGCGCTCGGGATCGTCGATGAGCGAGATCGCCGTCACGGCCGGGACGGTAGAGCAGTCCGTCCGGGCGGGCGAGCCCGTTCCCCTCGCGGGACGCGGCCCACGGCCCTACCATCGTCGCCATGACGTTGACGATCGACCCCATGACCGCTGGGATCGGCGCGGAGGTCGGGGGCGTCGACCTCGCCGACGAGCTCCCGGCCGAGACGATCGCCGCGCTGCGGGCGGCGCTGCTGGAGTGGAAGGTGATCTTCTTCCGGGACCAGCACCGGCTCGACCGGGACCGCCACGTGGCCTTCGGCCGGGCGTTCGGCGAGCTCGAGGTCCATCCGCTGACCCCGAAGGACCAGGAGCAGCCCGAGGTCTTCGTGATCCCGGCCGGCGGCACCCACAAGGCGCCGGGTGTCTGGCACAGCGACGTGACCTGGCGGCCCGAGCCGTCGCTCGGGTCCATCCTGCGCGCCGTCGAGCTGCCCCCGATCGGTGGCGACACCCTCTGGGCCGACATGGGCGCCGCGTACGACCTGTTGCCCGACGCGATGAAGGTGGAGATCGACGGCCTCGTCGCGCTCCACGATTTCACGCGGGCGTTCGGCTACGGCCGGCCGCCCGAGGTACAGGAGAAGATGCGTACGAAGTACCCGGCGTCGGAGCACCCGGTCGTGCGGACGCATCCCGAGACGGGCCGCAAGACGCTCTACGTCAACGCGTCGTTCACCTGCGGGATCAAGGACATGCCCCCCGAGGAGTCGTTCGGCCTGCTCGACCGGCTCCAGCGCCAGGCGACGGTCCCCGACGTGCAGTGCCGGTTCCGCTGGGAGCCGGGCAGCGTCGCGTTCTGGGACAACCGCGCCACCCAGCACATCGTGAGCAACGATTTCCTCCCCGCCCGCCGGGTGATGGAGCGCGTGACGATCGTCGGCGACCGGCCGTACTGACGCGGCGTCGCGTCGAGCGCGCGACGATCAGCCGCGCGGTCGCGCGAACACTTCGCGCACCAGCGGCTCGGCGGTCGACTCGTCCACGCGGGTGAAGGTCGTGGCCATGGATCCGTTCGTGCGCGCCCGGTCGGGATGGTCGTCCTCCGCCGCGATGGCGGCCGGGGTCGGGTTTCCGGCCCGGTCACCGGCGGGCCTAGCGTGCGACCGAGGACGAACGAGGGGTGATCGTGGACGACGGGCAACAGTCGCGCGCGCTGCGCATCGCGGTGATCGGGGCCGGTATGGCGGGCATCCTGAGCGTCATCAAGCTCCGGGAGGCGGGCCACACGGACCTCACCGTCTTCGAGAAGGCCGACCGCCTCGGCGGGACCTGGCGGGAGAACAGCTACCCCGGGATCGCGTGCGACGTGCCGTCGCACCTGTACTCGTACTCGTTCGCTCCCAATCCCGAGTGGACCCACACGTTCTCCCCGGGCCCCGAGATCCAGTCCTACTTCGAGCGTGTGGCGAAGGAGAACGACGTCCTGGACGTGATCCGGTTCGGGGACGAGGTCGTCGGATGTACGTGGGGGGACGCGGCCTGGACGCTCGAGACCGCGGCCGGGTTCCGTGGCGAGTTCGACGTCGTGATCGCGGCCACCGGGGTGCTGCACCACCCGAACATCCCCGAGATCCCGGGGGCCGAGACGTTCGCGGGCGCGAGGTTCCACAGCGCGCGATGGGACCACTCGGTCGACCTCGAGTCCAGCCGGGTCGGCGTGATCGGGACCGGCTCGACCGCGGTCCAGCTCACCACCGCGCTGGCGCGACGGGTCGCGCACTACACGCTGTTCCAGCGCACCGCGCAGTGGGTCCTGCCGCAGGCGAACCACGCCTACACGAAGGCTGAGCAGGCGGCGTTCCGCGCCGACCCCGACCGCCTGAAGGAGATCCACGACAACCTCGCGATCGCCTTCGGCGGCTTCGCGAGTGCCGTCATCGACGCCGATTCGGCCGGCATGGCGATGATCGAGCAGCTCTGCCGGGACAACCTCGAGACCGTGCGCGATCCTGAGCTGCGCGAGCGGCTCCGGCCCGACTACCGGGCCGGGTGCAAGCGGCTCGTGGTCGCCCCCGACTTCTACGAGGCGATCCAGGCACCCACGGCGGAGCTGGTCACCGAGGCGATCGAGTGCATCGAGCCGGACGGGGTGCGGACCGCCGACGGGGTGCTGCACCTCCTCGACGTGCTGGTGCTCGCGACCGGATTTCACCCGGACGCCTTCATGCGTCCGATGGAGATCGTCGGGCGCGGTGGTCGCCGGCTCGCCGACGAGTGGTCGCCGCGCCCGAACGCGTACCTCTCGATCTCGATGCCCGACTTCCCGAACCTGTTCATGATCAACGGTCCCAACGGGCCGGTCGGGAACTTCTCGTTGATCGAGGTCGCGGAGTACCAGGTCGCGTACGTGCTGGCGCTGCTCGAGCAGCTCCGTTCGGGTGGGGTCCGCGCGATCGCGCCGACCCGCGCCGCGATGGCGGAGCACGAGGCGGCGCGCGTCGACGCCGCGCGCGACTCGATCTGGGTGACGGGGTGTCGGAGCTGGTACCTGGACGATCGGGGCATCCCGGCGACGTGGCCGTGGACGTTCGACCGGTTCCGGGAGGTCATGGCCGCGCCCGACCCGGCCGCCTACGAGACGGTCTGACCCCGCTCGACCCTCGGGTCAGGCCGCGGTGCGCTCGGCGTGCCGCGCGCGTACGCCCAGCCCGGTCCCCGCAGCACGAACGACAGCCGGTCCCGCCAGGTCGTGGCCCGGGAGACGTCGCGCAGCATGGACGCGTGCTCGTGACCCATCACCGTGACCGGGTTGAACGAATCGATGTTCTTGGTCAGCCCGTACACCACCGGCGCGCGCTCGGGCTCGAACGTGCCGAAGAGCTTGTCCCACGTGATGAGGATGCTCCCGTGGTTGCGGTCGAGATACTCGGGGTTGCTCCCGTGGTGGACGCGGTGGTGCGACGCGGTGTTGAACACGCGCTCGAAGGGTCCGAGCGTGCGGATCGTGTCCGTGTGGATCCAGTACTGGTAGATGAGGTTCACGCCGCGCGCGGTCTGGACGAGCTCGGGGCGGATGCCGAGTGCGCACAGCAGGCCGTAGGGGGCGAAGGTGCCGAGCGCGTCGGCGACGGGCTGGCGCAGTGCAGTCGAGAGGTTGTATCGCTCGCTCGAGTGGTGCACCACGTGGATCGCCCACATGTAGCGGCTCGTGTGCATGAAGCGGTGGTTCCAGTAGTAGATGAAGTCCCACCCGAGGATCGCGGCGGCGAGCGCCAGAGGGCCGGTCCCGACGTCGGGGAGGACGCGCTTCTCCCAGAGCCGCTGCATCGGAAGGCGCGAGGCCCAGGTCAAGGTGATCGCGGTGCCACCGGCCGCCACGGCGACCGGAGCGCTCACCGCCGCGACGCGCCGTGCCGCGCGCGCCATCCGGCGCGCACTCCCGCGCCGTGCCGCGCGCGGCGCCTGGGGCTCTTCTGGCGCCGACGTGTCCTCGATACGACGCGCGACGAGATCGGCGGCGCACGTGACGGCGACCGCACCCGCGGCGGTGGCCACGAGCGCTCGCCCGTAGCGGCCCCGGCCGGGCACGAACGGCCCGAGGACCTTGGCCGCGACGAGCGGTGCGACGAGGCTCAAGGTCCCCATGGTCAGGCTGGTCACGGTGTCCCGCCGCTCGTAGTCGGCGGGGCTGGGGCCGAGCCGGGCGGCGCGCCGGCGCAGGTACCGCGCCTCGAGGCCCATCGACGCGAAGTACCCCGGGGTGGCCGCGACCGTCAGATCCACGCGGGCCCCCGACGGGGCGGGCGGGCAGCGCGAGCAGGTGCGAGGATCCGGGCCAGGTGGGCGCACCGCAGGAGTACCGCGCGAGAACATCCGGGCATGGTGTCCGCTTCGGGTCGCCCACGTCCAGTGGCCATCCGGGCCGGGAGGGGATCCATATGCGACGGTTGGGGTTGGTGGCGCCGATGCCGAGTGAGCTCGCGCCGTTGGCCAAAGCGCTGGGCCTCATCCGCGCGGAAGGCGATCGGTACCACCGCGGTCGCGTGGGTGGCGCAGACATCGCGGCCGTCCGATCGGGCATGGGCCTCGAGCGCGCCGAGCAGGCGACGCGGCAGCTCATCGAGGACACCGATCCGGAGCACGTGATCGTGGTGGGCATCGCCGGCGGGCTCGGCGCATCGACGGTCGGGACCCTCGTGCGCCCGACGACCGTCGTGGACCGGAGCGTGGGGGAGTCCTTCCGTGCAACCCCCCTGGCCGACGCGACCGGCGTCATCTCCTCGTCCGACGACTTCGCGCTCACGGCCGACCTGGTCGAGCGCCTCGTCGACGACGGTGTCCTCGCGGTCGACATGGAGACCGCCGCGGTCGCCCGGGCCTGCGGCGAGCGGGCTGTCGCGTGGTCGGCGGTGCGGGTGATCAGCGACCTGGTGTCGGACCATCCCGACGACGCCGTCCTCGCCCTCGCCCGTCCCGACGGCAGCCCGGACACTGCCGCCGCCATCCGATTCATGCTCCGCAATCCGCGCCGGATCCCCCAGCTCGTGCGGCTCGGCCGCGACGCGTCGCGCGCCGCGAGACGCGCGGCCGAAGAGGCGGCCCGCCACGTCCGGGCGGTCGCGTCGAGGGCGCCCTGACCGCGACGCGCGCGGGCGCGGGACGGCGCGATTGGTCAGTCGGCGAGGAACCGCCGCGCGAACTGCTCGACCTGAGCGCGCCCGCCGGCCGGCCAGCCGCAGACGAGGTACTCGAACCCTGCGTCGGTCCACTCGTCGACGAGACGGGCGATCGCGTCGCCGTCGTCCTCGAGCGACAGGGATGCGGCGCGCATGATCGTGCCCGGGTCCCGGCCCGCGGCCTCGGCGTGCGCGGAGATGCGCGCCGACTTCTCGCGCAGCACCGCCGAGCGGTCCGAAGCAGTGCCACACGTCGGCGTGGCGTGCCGCGATCGGCATCATGCGCTTCTCGCCGGACGCGCCGATCCAGATCGGCGGATGCGGCTGCTGCACCGGGCGGGGTCGCAGGGTGGCGTCGGTGACCGAGAAGTGGGCGCCCTCGAACGTGAAGCCGTCGGTGGTGAGCAGGCCGCGCACGATCTGCACGGCCTCCTCGAAGGCGTCGACGCGCGCACCGAGCTCGGGGAAGGGGATCCCGAGCGCGTGGTGCTCGGGATCGAACCAGGCGGCGCCGTAGCTGAGCTCGAGCCGCCCGCCGGACGCGTGGTCGATCGTGATGGCCTCGGCCGCGAACACCGACGGATGGCGGTAGGTCATGCCGGTCACGAGCAGCCCGAGGCGCGTCGTGGAGGTGATCCCGCTCCACGCCGCGAGCGTGGTCATGCCCTCGAAGCACTCGCCGGGCCCGTCGCCGTACATCGGCTGGAAGTGGTCGAACCCCCAGATCCCGTCGAAGCCGAGGGACTCGGCGAACCGGGCCCGGTCGGCGTTCTCGGACCAGGGCATCCGTTGCTGGGCGAGGTCGAGTCCGAAGCGCATGACCGACTTGTATCACCCCGGGCGCGTGCCCGGCGATGGCCGGAGTGGTGGGCAGCGCGTCCTTGTGGCCGTGCGACCCCTCGGTCACCATGCGGGACATGCAGATCGCGCTCGCTCTCTATCCCGGTTTCACCGCCCTCGACATCGTCGGTCCGTTCCAGACGCTCGTCGACGTCCCCGGTCTGGACGTCACGTTCGTGGCCGAGACGGCCGGCCGGGTCACCGACCACACCGGTCGGCTCACGCTCGTCGCGGCCGCGACGCTGGCGGCGACCACGACCGCCGACGTGATCGTGGTGCCCGGCGGCATGGTCGAGCCGCAGGGCCCCGACGACCCGGTCGTCCGGTGGATCAGGGCGGTGCACCCCACGACGACGTGGACCACGAGCGTCTGCACCGGCTCGCTGTTCCTCGCCGCCGCCGGGGTGCTCGACGGCGTGGACGCGACCGGACACTGGGCCGCGATGGACCGGCTCGCCGCGCTCGGCGCGTGCCCGACCGGTCAGCGCGTCGTCGAGCGGGGCAGGGTGATCACCGCCGCGGGTGTGTCCGCCGGGATCGACATGGGGCTCACGCTCGTCGCGCGCCTCGTCGGTGACGACATGGCCCGGGCCATCCAGCTCGCGATCGAGTACGACCCGCAGCCGCCGTTCGACGCCGGCGCCCCGGAGAAGGTCGAGCCCGACCTGCGCGCGCTGGTGCTCGCGAGCCTGGGTGGCTCCTAGCCCCGAGGTGCCAGGAACCCGTCGCACGGGCCGCTGGTGAGGATCGAGACCGCCGTCGCCGCGCCCGAGAGCAACGGTGGGATGTCGGTGTCGTCGAACTGCCCGGGGCCGGCCGCGATCACCACGTCGAGCTGATCGCGGAACGTCGTCAGCTGGTCCTGCTGCGCCTGGCTGAACCGGCCGAGATCCGCTTCCGCCTCGTGCACGACCTCGCCGAGCTGCACCGCGTCGTCGTAGGTCGCCAGAGGAGCGTTGCCCACGAACGTCGGGGGAGTGCCCGTGACGAGATCCTCGGTGAGCCGGGTGGCGATGCTCGTCTGGATCTTCAGCTTGTCCCAGTCCACGATCGTGGTCTCGTCGTCGACCGTGTGGTAGCAGGGACCGGTCGAGTCGCTGAAGAAGACGTTCGGGACGCCGACCGCGGTGAAGTTCACGTAGTCGCTGCGGCCCTGACCGAAGATCGAGGACACGCGACGAGTGTGCAGGGTCGCGCCGACCGCGGTCTGCACCGCGTCCTCGAGCCGGACGCCGCCGGTCTCCGCGCCGACCGCGAAGCTCGAGTCGCGGAGGCTCGGCAGCAGGTTCGCACCCTGGATGTCGAAGTTCACGTACGCGATCGTGCCGGCGAGCGGGACGATCGGGTGCTGGGTGTAGTACTGCGACCCGAGGAGCCCGTCCTCCTCGCGATCCCAGAACGCGAGGATCACCGAACGGCGGGGGCCGCCGGGGAGTGCGGCGATGGTCCGTCCGATCTCGAGCGTCGCGGCGACACCGGCCGCGTTGTCGGTTGCGCCGTTGCAGACGGAGTCCGCGGGTCCGGTGTTGCGACACGTCGAGCCGAGATGGTCGTAGTGCGCGCCCACCATCACGTACTCCTGTGGCAGCTCGGTGCCGGGGATCACCCCCAGGATGTTCGTGCCACTGGTGAACGGTTGCTTGAACGCGTCGTCGCCCGTGCCGGCGGTGTCCAGCCCCGCCGCGCCGAGGTAGCGCAGCTGCGCGATGACGTAGTTCTGCGCGGCCACCGATCCGGGCGTCGCGTTGTTGCGACCGGCGAAGGTGTCGCTGGCGAGGACCGAAACATCGATCTGCGCCCGCGTGCACCCGGCGGCGACGAGCGCGACCGCCACGATGATCGCGAACCGGCGAACTCTCTGCATGGCCCCTCCCCGGAATCGGGGCCGCATCGTAGTGGTCGGCATTCGCACTGCCCGTTCGGCGCGCGGCCCGGTCCCTCTACGCTGCCGGCATGACTTCGGTGACTGGTCCCGGTGGCGTCTCGATCGCGTACGACGAGCAGGGCGGGGGACGGCCACTCGTGCTCGTGCACGGCCTCACGGAGTCCCGTCGCAT
The DNA here is from genome assembly GCA_963801105.1 of uncultured Acidimicrobiia bacterium. Classification (GTDB taxonomy): domain Bacteria; phylum Actinomycetota; class Acidimicrobiia; order IMCC26256; family JAENVU01; genus JAENVU01. The sequence goes on along the minus strand of CAWDDH010000003.1, from coordinate 207,893 downwards.
GTGGGATCCGGTGATGCCGTTCCTCGTCGACACGTGGCGGGTCGTCCGGGTGGACGTGCGCGGCCACGGCGAGTCGGAACGACGGGCCCCGTACGATCCGACGACCCTCGCTGCCGACGTCGCCGCGGTCGTCGAGGCGACCGGGATCGACGCTCCCGTGCTCGTCGGACACTCGATGGGCGGTGTGGTGGTGACGGCCTACGGCGCGGGGGGTTTCCCGGCCCGTGGGATCGTCAACGTGGATCAGGCGCTGCGCCTCGGCGATTTCCAGGCCGCGCTCGAACCGCTCGTGCCGATGCTCCGTGGCGACGACGAGAGCTTTCGCCAGGCCATCGCGATGATGTTCGCAGTGCTCGACGGTCCGCTCCCGCCGGGTGAGCGGGCCCGCCTCGACGCCACGTCGAGTCCGGAGCAGGACGTCGTGCTCGGGATCTGGGAGCCGGTGCTCGAGGAGCCCGCCGAGGTGCTCGACGCCATGGCCGGCGAGATGCTCGCCGCGATCCGCGTGCCGTACCTCGCGCTTCACGGATCCGATCCCGGGATCGACTACGTCGAGTGGCTCACGGCGCGGGTCGCCGGCGCCCGTCTGGAGGTGTGGCCCGACACGGGGCACTACCCGCAGCTCGTGGATCCCGAGCGCTTCGCAGCCCGGCTCGATCAGTTCGACGGCGGGCTCTGACCCGCGGCCCACGCCGCACAGTCCGGCGGGAGTGTCTCGGCGACCACGCGGTCGTACTCGGCCAACTCGCCGGTCGTGAGCTCGTCCCGCCACCGGCCGTTCGTCCCCTTGTAGAGGAACGTGTCGGCGCCACCGACGAAGTGGCTCTCGAACTCGGCGATCTCGTCCGGTCGTGCCTTCATCCCGGCGAAGGTGCACCGCTCGACGTGAGCCGGCCACGTCGATTCGTCGATGCCGATGTCGAGGAACGCGGCGACGTGCCGCATCTGTCCGTCGAGGTCCGCCTTCAGGTCGTTGAAGTGGACGAAGAGCACGTTGTCGTCGTCGTGGTGGGGCCAGAACGACGCCAGGTGGTCGAAGTAGATCCGGAGTTCGAGCCACCACGCGAAGTAGTCGTGGATGTTGTCCACGGGCGGGGGGCCGCCTTCCATGGGCAGCCCCTCCTCGATGGCCGAGGTGATGAGGCGTCCGATCAGCTCGGGTTGCATGTTCCGCATGTGGTTGAAGAACGACACACAGGCGTCCCGGCCGTCGCGCCCCACGACGATGTAGGAGACGTCGTCGAACCACGGGATGCCGTCGGCAGGGGTGTGGGTCTTGATCTGCCGGCGGTGGGTCTGCGCGTCGAGCCGTTCCAGCACGGTCTCGACCGGTGCGAAGCGCGCGTCGAGCCAGGGCGCGACCTCGAAGATCGGTCCCGGCGATCCGCCGGGGTGGACCAGCTCCGTGACGATCGCCTGGGTCCAGGTGGTGCCGCACTTCGGTGGCGTGCAGACGACGATGTCTCCGGGGCGGTGCTCGAAGCCGTCCCATCGGCGGTTGTCGTAGAGGAACGTGCGGTAGTCGCTCTGGCGTGGAATCACGCGGGGACCGTAGCGTCGTTTCGTGCACCACGGGTGCAGGTTCCGCCATGCTGCGGCGTCCACCGAGGAGCTGTCGATGACCGACCGACCCGTCCGCCGCCTTCCCGATCCCGGGGCCGTGCACGACGACCGGGAGATCGAGGCCGTCGTCGAGGTCCTGCGCACCTCGAACCTGACCCTCGGCCCGAACGTCGCCGCGTGCGAGGCCGCGGTGGCTGCGCTGCTCGCGAAGCGTCACGGCGTGATGGTCAACTCCGGGTCGTCGGCGCTGAAGCTCGCGGTCGAGTTGCTCGGGCTCGAGCCCGGCGACGAGGTGATCACCGCCGCAGTCACCTTCGGTACCGACCTCGCACCGATCGTCCAGGCCGGCCTCGTCCCCGTCTTCGTCGACGTGCGCCCGACCACCTACCAGGTCGACGCCGGCCGAATCGAGGAGATGGTCGGCCCGCGGACGAAGGCGATCCTGGTGCCGAACCTGGTCGGGAACTGCCCGGACTGGGACGCCGTGCGCGCCGTCGCCGACGCGCACGCCCTCCGCGTCATCGAGGACTCGTGCGACGTGCTCGACTCCTGGCAGCGCGGTCGTCGGACCGGTGAGCGGGCCGACATCAGCGTGACGAGCTTCGCCCGCGGTCACGCGATCACCGCGGCGGGCAACGGCGGGATGGTCGGCGTGGACACCGACGACGCCCTGGATCGCTGTCTGATGCTCCGGCGCTGGGGCCGGCGCTCGGAGACGTACCTGTTCGGGTCGCGACGTGGCGAGCGGGATCGCCACGGCCCGCTCGCTGACGGGACGCCCTATGACCTGACGTTCCAGTTCGAGATGGTGGGGTACAACTTCGAGCCCTCGGAGATCGGCGCGGCGTACGCGCTGGTACAGCTCGACAAGCTCGCCGACTACAACGCCCGGCGCCGGCACAACTGGAACCGGCTGCACGAGCTGATGGCCGAGCACGAGGACCTGCTCGAGCGGCCCGGGACCGAACCCGACACGCAGACGACGTGGATGCGCTACCCGTTCCTGCTGCGGGAAGGCGTCGACCGCGCCGCCCTGCAGCGGGCGCTGGTCGAACGCGGTGTCGCGAGCTTCATGGTCTGGAGCGGCAACATCCTGCGTCACCCGGCCTACGCGGGCATCGAGCGGCGCGAGCCGACCGACGGCCTCCCGTACGCCGACGCGATCACCGAGCGGGCGCTGAGCCTCCCGGCGCACCATGCGCTGAGCTCCGACGACCTCGGGTACATGGTCGAGGTCGTCGGCGAGGAGCTCGCCCGCCTCTGACCGCGACCGCGCTCAACCGGTGACGGCTTCCGCGGTGCTGATGTCGGGGACCGTCGCGCTCGTCACGATGTCGGCGCGGGCGGCTCGGTCCCCGAGCAGGTACGCACGCCAGAAGTCGGTGCTCGAGGCCTTGACCATGTCGTCCGGTGGTGACGGCTCGTCCTCGAACGGCTGCGGATGGTACGGGCCGAAGATGGTGACGAAGTACTTGGGGGCGACCGCATGGTCGTACGCGGCCCGGGCGTTCGCGAACGGCAGTGCCGGGTCGTGATCGGCGTGGTACACGAGCACCGGCACTCGGTTGTCGACGTACCGCCCGCCGGGGAAGGCGAACTGGTTGCCGTCCATCACGATCGCGGCGCTGACCCGCTGGTCGCGACAGCACGTGTCGGCGATCCATCCCCACGTGGTGACGCCGCCCAGCGAGAGGCCGGCCGCGCCGATCCGGTGGGCGTCGATGCGCTCGCGGTACTTGCCCGCGAGCACGTGGTCGAGCACGAACGTCAGGTCGGCGGGCTGCTCGGTGAAGTCGGTGCTCCGCCCGATGGTCGCGCCGTCCGCTCCGGTGGAGGTGACCGGGAACTTGGGCGCCGCGACCGCGAACCCGGCATCGGACCAATGGGTGAAGAGGTCGGTGAACTTCGACGGGTCGCCGCCGAAGCCGTGGGCGAACACGATGAGCGGGTGGCGGCCGGCTCCGGCGGGAAGGTAGAGCTCCGTGGGGAGCGCGCGCGGTCGGCGCGCTCCGCTCACCGAACGGGTCGACCGCCGCGCGGCTCGTGTCGACGAGGTCGAGCCGTACGTGCTCGGCCGCGACCGGCGCGGGGCGGGTCGAGGTCGTCCCGGTGCGGGCGGTCGCGCTCGGCGTGCCGGAGGCGCAGGCGCCGAGCAGGACGAGGGCGAGCACGAGGGCAGTGATGCGGGTCGTGCTCGCGCGCGTACGCACGCGGCACCGGGCGCAGGTCGGAAGCACTCCGCATGGTCGCGCAGGTCGGAGGTCAGCGCCCGACGAGGGCGCGGTGCTCGACCGCCTGGGCCAGGTGGGCCAGGAACGCGCGAACCGACTGCTTCGTGGTCCGGGCCGCCGACAGCTCCTGAGCCCGCAGGCCGGGGGGCGCGACGGTGAGATCGCACGAGGCGCTCAGCCGGAGGTGGGTGACATGGGGTGCCAGCGCCGCGGTCTCGAGGTCCCCGGCGATCTGACGGAAGGCGGCGGCGACCGGGCCGGACCACGTCAGCGGGATCACGAGCGCGTCGCCCCGGCTGCGGGCCGGCCCGAGGGCCACCTCCGATGCCGAGACCGCGCGGGCGGCGGCCTCCCGGGCCAGGTCCGCGCCGTGCGAGAGCAGCCACGCGTTGGTGGACAGTTGGCTGCGGGGCACGGGCACGAAGTCGTCGATGAACATGGTGATCGTCATCGTCCCTGCACCCGAGGTGTTGCAGTCAGGGTCGGAGGTCCCGAATCCCCCGGTCGCTTGCGCCCGACGTCAGGAGGCGTCGAGCGGGACCCGCCACTCGGCGACGGCGCCCCGCTCGGGTCCCGGCACGAGGCTGAAGGTGCCGCCGCGGGAGCTCGCGCGGGCCCGGAGGTTGGCGAGTCCGTACCCCCCGGCGGCGAGGGCGGCGTCGAGGTCCGCGATCCCCGTGCCGTCGTCGGCGACGCGGATGGTGCAGTCGGCATCCACGCGCAGGAGCACCTCGGCGCGGTTCGCGCGGCCGTGGCGCCGTGCGTTCGTGAGCGACTCACGGACCACGGCGAGGATGTCGTCCTCGATCGCCGGCGGCACGCTGTGGTCGACCGGTCCCTCGAAGTGGACCGTGGTGAGCAGCCCGAGCCGCTCGTCGATCTCGGCGGCGACGGACCCGACGCGGGTGCTCAGCCCCATGGTCGGCTGGTGGAGGGCGAAGATGGTGTTGCGGATCTCGCGGATCGTCACGTCGAGGTCCTCGATCGCCTGGTTGAGACGGCGGCCGAGCTCGTCGTCGGCGGTCATGCGCTCGCTCGCCTGGAGCGACATGCCCGTCGCGAAGAGCTGCTGGATCACCTTGTCGTGCAGGTCGCGGGCGATCCGCTCGCGGTCCTCGAGCACCACGAGCTCCTGGAGGCGCGCGTGCAGGCGGGCGTTCTCCACCGCGACGCCGGCCGCCGCCGCCAGCGCGACGGCGAGGGTCTCGTCCTCGCTGCTGAACTCCGCTGCCGAGATCTTCTCGGTGAGGTAGAGGTTGCCGAACACGGCGTCGCGGACGCGGATCGGCACGCCGAGGAACGAGTGCATCGGCGGATGGTCGGGCGGGAAGCCGTAGGAGTCCGGGTGCAGGCACAGGTCGGCGACGCGGACGACGTGCGGCTCGGAGATGAGCAGACCGAGCAGTCCCCGTCCCTTGGGCAGGCTGCCGATCTTCTCGACGGTCTCGTCGTCGATCCCGCTGTGGACGAACTCGGTCAGTGTCCCGTCGGCGCCGATGACGCCGAGCGCGCCGTAGCGGGCGCCCACGAGCGTCGTGGCGGACTCGACGATGCGCCGCAGGACGACCGCAAGGCTGAGATCGGACGCGACGCCGAACATGGCGTCGAGCAGACGGCGTATCGTCGCATCGGAGTGCCAGTCGGCTGCAGCCACGACGGCATTGTCCACCGCCCGGCCCCAGGAGGTCCATCCCGATGTCGACAACGGAGCGCGAGGGGTCCGGCCGGATCCGGGTCTTCCTCCTCGACGACCACGAGATCGTCCGGAGGGGTCTGCGGGACCTGGTCGAGGCGTCCGGCGTGATCGAGGTCGTGGGTGAGGCCGCGACGGCGGCGGAGGCGATCTCGCGCATCCCGCCGACCCGACCCCACGTGGCCGTGCTCGACGTGCGCCTGCCCGACGGCAACGGTGTCGAGGTCTGCCGAGACGTCCGCGCCGCGCACCCGGAGATCCAGTGCTTGATGCTCACGTCGTTCTCGGACGACGAAGCGCTGTTCCAGGCGATCATGGCCGGCGCCGCCGGGTACCTGTTGAAGCAGATCAAGGGCCCCGACATCGTGGACGCGATCACCCGGGTGGCCGCGGGCCAGTCGTTGCTGGATCCCGCGGTCACCGCGCAGGTGCTCCAGCGCCTCCGGACCCCGCCGGTCGAGGACGAGCGGCTGGCATCGCTCACCGGCCAGGAGCGCAAGGTGCTCGCCCTCATCGCCGAAGGGTTGACCAACCGCCAGATCGGTGAGCGCATCCATCTCGCCGAGAAGACCGTGAAGAACTACGTGAGCAATCTCCTGACCAAGCTCGGGATGGAGCGACGCACCCAGGCCGCGGTGTATGCCGCGGGGCTCAAGGATCTCGCGGGTGCCGAGGACGATCCGGAGGTCTGATCGCCCCGGGCGGGGCACGAGCCCGAACTCGACCGGCAGCGTCGCGTCACGCTCCGCGTCGACCGGCTCCGGCGGCCTCCCGTCCGCCCCGCCCGGGCCCATGGTGGCAGGATGACCACTGCCGTCGCGGGCCTGACGAGGGCCGAGGCCGCCGCGCGCCGCCAGCGCGACGGGCCCAACGTCCTCCCGGTCGTCGAACCGCCCGCACCCTGGCGCCGGCTCGTCGCGCAGCTGGTGCACTTCTTCGCCATCATGCTCTGGATCGCTGCGGTGCTCGCCTTCGTCGCCGGCCTCGCGCAGCTGGCCGTGGCGATCGCGGTGGTCGTCGTGGTGAACGGGGTCTTCGCCTTCGTGCAGGAGTCGCGTGCCGAGCGGGCCGCGGCGCAACTCCGGGATCTCCTGCCGAGGCGGGCGACGGTCGTTCGCGACGGCGAGGAGCAGGAGATCGACGCCGCCGACCTGGTCCAGGGTGATCTCGTCGTCCTCGCCTCGGGTGACCGGATCTCGGCCGACCTGGAGGTCCGCGCCAGCATCGGCCTCGCGATCGACACGTCGACGCTGACCGGGGAGAGCGTCCCGCAAGCGGTCGGGCCCGGTGATCCCGTGCACGCCGGTGCCCTCGTGGTCGAAGGTGAGGGTCGGGCCGTGGTCGCGGCGATCGGTGCGCGCACCCGGTTGGCTGCGATCGCGGGACTGACGCGAGCCGAAGTCCGGCCCAAGGGCACCCTCGCGCGCGAGATCGACCGCGTCGTGCGGGTCATCGCGGTGATCGCCGTCGTGTGCGGTTTGGGGTTCTTCGCGGTCGCGATTCTCGTCGGTACCCCCGCGAGTGACGGCGTGATCTTCGCCATCGGCGTGACGGTGGCGCTCGTCCCCGAGGGTCTGCTGCCCACCGTCACACTCTCGCTCGCGATCGGCGCCCAACGCATGTCCCGACGGCATGCACTCGTCCGGCGGCTCGAGGCGGTGGAGTCGCTCGGCGCGACCACGTTCATCTGCACCGACAAGACCGGCACGCTCACCCAGAACCTGATGAGCGTGGTCGCGGTGTGGACGCCCGCCGGCCCGGTACGGATCAGCGGCGCGGGCTACGCGCCGGCCGCCTCGGTGACCGGCGATCCCGCGGCGGTGGACGCGGCGCGCGAGCTCGCGGCTGTCGCGCTCCGCTGCTCGAACGGCCGCGCGGTGGAGGTCGACGGGCGCTGGGTCCCGCGGGGCGATCCGATGGAGGCGGCGCTCGACGTGCTCGCCCGGCGCCTCGCGGCGCCACCCTTCCCGGGGGAGGAGAAGGCTCGGTTCCCGTTCGACGCGCGGCGACGACGCATGTCGGTCGTCGTCGGGAACCACGTGCTGGTCAAGGGCGCTCCGGATGCCCTCTTCGCCGTGGCGCCGGGGACGCACGCGGCGTTGCGCAACGAGCTGGCCGGCCTCGCCGCCCGGGGATTCCGCGTGCTCGCCGTCGCCCGCAGAGAGTGCGACGGTGCCGAGCCCCGGGACGAGCACGCGGCCGAGTCCGAGTTGGAGATCATGGGGCTCCTGGCCTTCGAGGACCCGCCCCGCCCGGATGTGGGTCCGGCACTCGCCGCCTGCCGGGAGGCCGGGATCCGCGTCGCCATGGTCACGGGTGACCATCCCGCGACCGCGCTGGCCATCGCGCGGGAGGTCGGACTCGTCGGGTCGGACGAGCTCGTGGTCGAGGGCGCCGCGTTGCCCGACGACGAGCAAATGCTCGGCGCGCTCCTGGATCACGAGGGTGTCGTCGTGGCGCGGGTCTCGCCCGAGGACAAGCTCCGGATCGCTCGTGCCCTCCAAGGTCGCGGGCACGTGGTGGCGATGACGGGCGACGGCGTGAACGACGGGCCGGCGCTGCAGGCCGCGGACATCGGCATCGCGATGGGCGCGTCGGGCACCGACGTCGCCCGGGAGGCGGCAGACCTGGTCTTGCTCGACGACCACTTCGCGACGATCGTCGCCGCCATCGAGCAGGGACGCGCCACGTTCTCGAACATCCGCCGGTTCCTCACGTATCACCTCACCGACAACGTCGCCGAGCTCACGCCGTTCGTGGTGTGGGCGCTGTCGGGGGGTCGGATCCCACTCGCGCTCACGGTGCTGCAGGTGCTGTGCCTGGACATCGGCACGGATCTGCTGCCCGCGCTCGCGCTCGGTGCGGAGCCTCCGGGCGCGCACGTGCTCGAGGGGCTCCCGCACCGGTCGCAGCTCATCGACCGGAGCCTCGTGCGGCGGGTGTTCCTGGTCCTCGGACCGGCCGAGGCCGTGGTCGAGCTGGCGGCGTTCCTCACGACCTATCTCGTCGCCGGCTGGCGGTTCGGGGACGACTTCGCGCATGGGTCGCTGCTGCACGCCGCGTCGGGTGCGGCGTTCGCCGCGGTGGTGCTCGGGCAGATGGCGAACGCGTTCGCCTGCCGGAGCTCCACGCGCCGGCCCGGCCAGCTGGGGTGGCTCGGGAACCGGCTGCTCCTCGGGGCCGTCGTGTGCGAGGGGCTGGCGCTCGCGGTGTTCCTCGCGATCCCACCCGTGGCGGACCTGCTCCGGCAGGCCCCGCCGACGGCGGCAGGGTGGCTGGTCGCCCTGCTCGCGGTACCAGCGGTCCTCGGCGTCGACGCGCTCGACAAGCTCCGGCGATCGCGGTCGTCGGCCTCGCTCGTCGTCGTGGGGGCCCCGCGTGGCGGGGCGAGTCGGGAGGTCGGCGCGTGGCCATGATCGAGCTGCGGGACGTGTCCCGTCGCTACGAGGTCGGGGGGAACGTCGTGACCGCGCTGGCCGACGTGACCCTCGAGGTCGATGCAGGGGAGTTCGCCGTGGTGCTCGGACCGTCCGGCTGCGGCAAGACGACGTTGCTGAACCTCATCGGTGCCCTCGACGTCGCGTCGAGCGGCGAGGTCGTCGTGGCCGGCAATCGGATCGTGGGCGCCTCGCGTCCCGAGCTGGCGCGGTTCCGACGTGACACCGTGAGCTTCGTCTTCCAGACCTTCAACCTCTTCCCGACGCTGACGGCCCTGGAGAACGTGCAGTTCGGCGTCGACGTGACCCACCGGTACCGGCACGAGCCGGATCGAGCGCGCGTGGTCCTCGAGCAGGTCGGCCTCATCGATCGCGCCGCGCACTTTCCCCGACAGCTCTCCGGCGGCGAACAGCAACGCGTCGCGATCGCGCGTGCGCTCGCGACCGGGAACCCGGTGCTCCTCGCCGACGAACCCACGGGCGAGCTCGACTTCCGTACCGGTGTGCAGATCCTGGACCTGCTGCACGAGCAGGCCCATCATGGCGTCACGGTGCTCATCGTCACTCACAACCGGGAGATCGCTCGGGTCGCGGACCGCGTGATCGAGCTGAGCAGCGGCCGGGTCACCTCCGACGGTCCGCCGGCGGGTGGTCAGGTGCCCATCGCCGACCTCCGCTGGTAGCCGATGGCCGCCATGTGGCTCCGGTGGACCTGGCGGGACCTGCGCGCCCGCTGGGTCCAGGTCGGTGCGATCGCGGCGATCATCGCGCTGGGCGTCGGCACGTATGCCGGGTTGTCGAGCACCTCGGAATGGCGCCGCCTCTCCTACGACGCGAGCTACCGGCGCCTCGCCGCGCACGATCTCCGGGCCACGGTCGCCACTGGCGCATACGTGGACGCCGCGCGCTTGAAGGGGGTCGGCGCCCGGTTGATCTCCGACGGCACCCTGGCCGCCGCGGCGGTCGAGCTCGAGGGCCCGGTCCAGGTGGACGCGTCGACCCGCGGCACCGTCCTCGTGCCCGGCCGGCTGATCGGGATCGAGCCGACGCTCGGCGGTCCCGCGGTCGACCGCCTCTTCGTCACGCACGGGCGCGGGTTCCGTCCCGGCGACACCCGAGGGGATGTCGTGGTCGTCGACGAGCACTTCGCGGCGCGTCGCGAGGTGCGCGCCGGCGACACGATCCGTGTGAGTGGTGACCACGCGCTGCGGGTCGTCGGCCGCGGCGCGTCGCCCGAGCACTTTCTCGTGCTCGGGGACTCGGGCGTCTTCGTGTCCGATGCCGGTTTCGCGCTCACGTACGTGCCGCTCGAGACGGCCCAGCGGGTGCTCGGCCCGCCTGGTGCCGCCAACGTGCTGGTCGTCCGGTCCGCGCCCGGGGTGCCGGTCTCGCGTGCGCGCGCGTCGCTCGAGCACGCCCTGGCCGAGGAGCTCCCGGACGCCGCGATCACGGTCGTGCCGCTTCGCCAGGACCGCGCCTACCGCCTGCTCTACGACGACATCCAGGGCGACCAGCGGCTGTACGACATCTTCGCCCTGCTGATCCTCCTCGGCGCCGCGTTCGCCGCGTTCAACCTCACCGCACGCATCGTCGAGGCGCAGCGGCGCGAGATCGGCATCGGCATGGCGCTCGGGGTGCCGCCGCGGTCGCTGGCGGTCCGGCCGTTGCTCATCGGCGTGCAGATCGCGTTGCTGGGTGTGGTTCTCGGCGCCGTGGTGGGGCTCGGCGTGGGAGCCCTCATGATTGCGGTGCTGCGGGGCTACTTCCCGCTGCCGGTCTGGCGCCAGGACTTCCAGGTCGCGACGTTCGTCCGCGGCGCGGCGCTGGGGCTCCTGCTTCCGTTCGTCGCGACGGTGATCCCGGTCTGGCGCGCCGTGCGCGTCGCACCCGTGGACGCGATCAGCACTGGCGCTCGCGCTCGCCGGCGGGCGCCCATGCGGCATGCACCACGCTTCTCGGGTCGGGGCCGGAGCATCGCGGTCCTGCCCTTGCGCAACGTGCTCCGCGACCTGCGCCGGACGGCGCTCACCGCGCTCGGCATCGCCGCGTCGATCGCGGTTCTGCTCGGCGTCATCGGGATGCTGGACTCCTTCTACGCGACCATCGACCACGCGCGCACCGAGCTCACCAGCCGTTCGCCCCGTCGGCTGACCGTCGAGCTGTCGTCCTTCGTTCCCGAGGACGCGCCGGCGGTCGTGGCGACGCGCACCTCCCCGCTCGTCGCGCGTTCGATGACCGAGCTGCGACTCCCCGCGACCGTCGCTCGGGGTTCCACGTCCATCGATCTCCTGCTGGTGGTCGGCGATCTGGACTCGCACCTGTGGCGTCCGACCGTGCAGCAGCGGATCGACCGGCCCGGGATCGTCCTCACGCGGAAGGCCGTCGACGACCTGGGCGTCGCGGTCGGTCGGTGGGTCGACGTCCGGTACCCCCGGCGGGAGGGCCTCGGCTACCGCTACGTCAGGTCGCGGCTGCGCGTGGTCGGAGTCAGCCCGTTCCCGCTCCGGTCGATCGGCTGGATGGACACCCGGGACGGCGCGAAGCGCACGAACCTGGCCGGGATCACGAACGAGGTCGTGGTGGATCCGAGACCAGGGGTACGCGCGGCGCAGGTCGAGCGCGCCTTCTTCTCCGTCCCTGGTGTGACTGCGGTGCAGCCCGTCACGGAGTACACCGACGCGCTGCGCAGGGAGATCGACCGCGCGCTCGGCATCCTCAGGGTCGTCGAAGGAGCGGTGCTCGTGCTCGCACTGCTCATCGCGTTCAACACCGCCAGCATCAACGCCGACGACCGCGCCCGGGAACACGCGACGATGTTCGCGTTCGGGCTACCCGTCCGGACCGTCGGAGCGATGGAGGTGACCGAGAGCCTCATCATCGGGATCCTGGGAACCGTCGTAGGGCTCGTGGCCGGCTGGGTGCTGCTCGACTGGTTGACCACGTCCCTCCTGCCGACGACCCTTCCCGACCTCTCCATCGTGACCGCACTCTCGCTCCGGACGATCGGGTTGGCGGTGGCGATGGGCGTGTTGGCGGTCGGATTGGCGCCGCTGCTCACCATCCGCAAGCTCCGGCGGATGGACGTGCCGTCGACGCTGCGGGTCGTGGAGTGACCCGTCGGGTGGGGTGAGGGTCCGAGTCTGTCGGATTGCCCCCGCCGGTCGTCACGACCCCGCGGGGACGAGCACCACGGGGAGCCCGCTGCGGTGGAGGACCTTGAGCGCGGTACTGCCCAGCCGAAGGCCGGAGATGCCACCCGCACCACGCGTCCCGACGACGATCAGCCCGGCGCGTTCGCGGATCCCCGTCTCGGTGAGCCCGACCTCGGCGTCGTGGGCCACCACCATCTCCCGGGTGGTGACGCCGCCGTCGCGGAGCGGGCCGGCCCATTCGTGGCACTGACCCAGGGCGATCTGGTACCAGCTGTCGGGATCGGTCCGAGGCACCATCTCGATGAGCGGGAGCTCGGCGTACAACGCGATCACCTCGGTCCGCAGCGGAGCGGCCAGGTCTCGGCACCATGCCACGGCTGCACCGCTGCCCGGCGAGCCGTCGACGCCGACGACCATGCGATCAGGCCACTCGGGTTGCGCGGAGGCCGGAATCGCGGCCAGGGGCCGGTCGGTGTGGTGCACGAGGTGATGCGTGACGCTCCCGAGGTGGAGCGCGTGGGGATGGCTGCCCGCGCCGCGGGCGCCGACGACGAGAAGGTCCGCGTCCTCGGCTGCCGCGGCGGTGAGGAGCTGGTCACGCGGGTCGCCTTCGAGCAGGATCGCCCGGTGGTCGACCTCGGCGTCGCGAGCGGGAAGGCACCATTGGTCCGCGAGCTCGGTCTGCGCTGCGGCGCGCAGCTCCGCGTACGTGTCGGGCGCGACTTCGGCGAAGCCGGGATGCCACGCGTGGGCGACCACGAGCTCGCTGCCCGTCACCTTCGCCACCGCGGCGGCCCAGCCGAGCGCCGCCTGGCCGCTGGCCGATCCGTCGGTGCCTACCAACACTCGCTTCATCGTGGTTCCTCTCGATCGTCGGGACCCAGGATCACCCGCCGCCGGCGGGGCTGCGCGCCGCGGTCGCGCGGAACCCGTCGACGAGGTCCTTCATCTCCTGTGGCGTGAGCTTCGCATCGGAGTGCAGTCCGAACCAGGTGTAGTAGTCCGGTGGCATCGATCCCTCGGTGATCGTCTCCGCGGAGTCGCCCAGGCCCTCGCCGTGGTGGGTCGACCACTCCGAGAAGTTGAGCTTGGCGCGCCCCTCGTCGACGTGGCCCTTGATCCACCACGAGATCGGGGCGACCTTCTCGAACGAGAGTAGGTGCGTCTCGTTGCTGTGGCAGTCGAAGCACGCGATCTCGGCGAGCCGGCGCGTGCGGGGACTGTCCCAGTTCGGCTCGTCGCGGGCCGACGGGTTCGAGACCCGGTAGGGGACCAGCTGCATCAGACCGAAGCCGATGACGATGGCGAGCAGCAGCCACCAGATCCATCGCTTCCTCACGCTGCGCTGCCGACCCGGGCGACCGGAAAGGAGGCCCGACGCCCTACCTTCCCGGTCGCTGCCGGATCGTCTGCACCGAACGCCGCCGGAAGGCGACGATCGGGATCTGGATGAGCGAAGTCGGGGGACAGCTCCATTCGCCTCGGTGACTCCTCGTCCGTCTCGTGCCGTTCGCTCCGAGCGAGCATCGCGCCCGGCCCGACGCCGGTGGAGTGCCCTCGGACCCCGACCCGCGGGACTTTCGTCCGGAGCATCAGATCCCGGTCGGGTAGGTCTCGGCGGGCTCTCCCCGGGACCACGGCACTCCCGGCTCGAGCGGTTCGACCGCGTGGGTCCGGTCGATGTGCACCAGCAGGTCGAACTGCGACGCGAGATCGGCGACGAAGTAGTGGCTCTCACGCTCGGTCTCCGGTCGGTAGATCACGCCGATCGCCCGCTCGAGTCGCGGTTGGGAGAAGACGGTCGAGACGACCGGATCCTCGCAGTCGAACCATGCGTGCTCCACGCCCGCGGCCCGGAGCAGGCCTTCGTGGCTGTCGTCCCGCGCGGGCCGGACCTGTCGGCGCTCTGCGACCGCGCCCCAGTCGCGGGCCGCGGTGACCTCGCCCGAGTTCGTGGTGAAACCCACGAGCTTGGTGCGGCCCGAGTAGCGCTGGCGGACCAGCTGCCCGACGTTGAGCTCACCGCGCCGACTCATCTCCGTCGCCCGGGCATCCCCTACGTGGGAGTTGTGCTCCCAGATCGCCAGCTTGGGGTGCGCGTGGTGGTGGCCGAGGTGCTCGAGCAGTGCGTCAGCGGTGTTCGCCATGTGGCGGTCGCGCAGGTTCCACGACGACACGTCCGCCCGATACATCTGCTGGTAGTACTCCTCGGCGTCACGGACCACCACCGCGTTCTGCTCGGCGAAGAACGCCTCGTCGAAGGCATCCATCCCGTCCCGACGGAGGTAGTCGGCCGTGCGCGCCCGCAGCTCCACGAGCTGGAACACGACCTCTTCCTCGCAAGGGATCGCCCGTTGGGTCGCGAGGGCGTAGCCGTAGGACTGTCCTTCGGGGCCGCCGAACCGGTCGAAGCAGGCGTACCGCGCCCGTCGCGGTGCAGCCTCGGCCGGGTCGATCTTCTCGAGGTACCCGACGACGGCCTCCATCGAGGCGGCGAGGCTGTACAGGTCCAGCCCGTAGAACCGCACGCGTTCGTTGGGCGCGCACGCATCGTTGTGCGCCCGGAGCCATGTGACGAAGTCGAGCACCTCGCGGTTGCGCCACATCCAGGTGGGGAACCGGCGGAAGCCGCGCAGTGCGTGCTCCGCGTCGGGTTCGTCGGACTGGCCGAGCACGTAGCGGTTGACGCGGTACGCGTCGGGCCAGTCGCCCTCGATTGCGATCGCGGTCATGCCGTGATGCTCGATCAGGCGGCGAGTGATCGCGGCGCGCTCGGCGTAGAACTCCTGCGTCCCGTGCGACGCCTCACCAAGGAGCACGAGGGGCGTGTCGGCGAGTCGTGCGACGAAGCGAGGATCCTCGGCGGCGGGCCGGGCGAGATGATGGGCGCGCGCGGCGAGGGTCAGCGCCGCCTCGGCGCGGGTGCCGACGGCGGTCACGACCCGCCTCGACCGGGTTGCGGAACGTGCCGACCGTGCTCGACGAGCGTCTCCTCGAACCATGTGGTGGCAAGCCGGGCGACCTGCTCCAATGCGCCGGCTTCCTCGAAGAGGTGGGTCGCCCCTGGGACGATCTCGGTCCGGTGCGGCGCCCGGAGGTGTCGCGCCGCATCGGCGTTGACCGCCAGCGTCGGACCGTCCGCGCCGCCCACGACCAGGAGCACGGGGCACGAGACGGTCTCGAGGGCGTCGCCCGCGAGGTCCGGTCGGCCGCCGCGGGAGACGACCGAGCACACCGCAGTCGCCGGATCGGCCGCGCCGCGCAGGGCGGCGGCTGCCCCGGTGCTGGCCCCGAACAGGCCGAGTGGCAACCCGGTCAGCTCGGTGCGTCGGCGGAGCCATCCGATGACCGCCTTCAACCGGGCGGTGAGCACCGGGATGTCGAAGACGAGCCGCCGGTCGCCGGATTCGGCGTCGGTGAGCAGGTCGAACAGCAGCGTGGCGAACCCGTGCTCGTTGAGGCGGCGGGCGACGGCCTGGTTCCGGCGGCTGTGACGGCTGCTGCCGCTGCCGTGGACGAAGACGACGAGGCCCTCGGCACGATCCGGGACGTCGAGGAACCCGGCGAGCGTGACGCCGTCGACCGGGATCACGACGTCGGCGCGCGCGGCGGGTCTCGGCTCTGCTCGGGCGGCCGACCGTGCGTCGGAGTTGGGTGCGGCGGCGAGCGCCGCGACCACCTCGGCGTCGGAAGTGGGTGTGAAGTCGTCGTACCACTGCCCGACCGCGGCGAACCGCTCCGGCGTGAGGACCACGAGTACGACATCGGCGTCGTGGCGCAGCATCGCCACCGTGTCCGGCGGCGCGACCGGAACCGCCAGGATGACCCGGCGCGCACCGCGCGCCCGGGCGACCTGCACCGCGGCGCGGGCCGTGCTGCCGGTGGCGAGGCCATCGTCGACGATCACGACGGTCCGGCCCGCGATCGGGACCGGCGGCCGACCGCCACGGTACTGCTCGGTGCGACGAGCGAGCTCGGCCCGTTCGGCGGCCTCGACACCGGCGACGGCTCGTTCGCTCACACCCTCGCGGGCGACGAGGTCGCGGTCGAGGACGCGAATCCCGTCCTCGCCGATCGCGCCCATCGCCAGCTCGGGATGACGGGGGAGCCCGAGCTTGCGGACGACCAGTACGTCGAGTGGCGCGCCCAGTGCCCGTGCGACCTCGGCCGCGACCGGAACGCCGCCGCGCGGGAGACCGAGCACGACGACATCGCCCGGCACCCGCTCCCGCGTGAGCTCGGCCAGCGCCCGACCGGCCGCGACGCGGTTCGCGAAGGTCATCGTCGAATGATCATCACGGGGGACGCGCTGCGGTGCACGACCCGCATGGCGACGCTCCCCAGTGCCAGGCGGGCGAGCCCGCTCCGACCGTGCGAGCCCATGACGACGAACGAAGCGGGCAGCTCGGCCGCGAAGTGCACGATGGCGTCGGCGGGATCCGCCGCGGTGAGCACCTTGGTCTCGACCGAGCGCTCGTGCCGGCCGGCGATGGCGACGGCCCGGTCGAGTCCCGCGGCCTGGATCGCGTCCGGGCTGTCCGGCGCGTTGCTCACGAACGGGTACGGCGCGGGCGAGACGATCTGGACGGTCCAGAGGTGCAGGTGGTGGCGGTCGGCGAAGCGCAGCGCTTCCGGCATGATCGACTCGGCGGTCTCGGCGCCGTCGACGGCGACCACGAGGTTGCGCGCCTCGGCGCGCGTCGCGTCGTACGACGCGTGGGGCCCGACGAGCACCACGGGCCTCGTGCTGCGCCGCACCACCGCCTCGGCGGTACTGCCGAGCACCGCCTGGCCGATCGCGTTGCGGCCGTGGCTCGCCATGCACACGAGCGCCGTCGGATCCGCGGCGGCCGTGTCGAGGATGGCGTCGGTGGGTGGCTCGTCCACGAGGATGCGCGTCTCGACCGGCTCACCGACGAGCGCGAGGGCACGCTCGTCGTAGTACCGGCGGGGCGTGACCGGCTCCCCGTGCCAGACGCTCGTGAGGAGCATCACCGGGTCGTGACCGGCGAGCGCCCGCGTGGGGGAGTGCAGCCTCCGCCTCGGGACTGGCATCCAGCGGAACGATGATCCTGGTCATGGTCCCATGATTCCCCGCGGTGATGCCTCGGACCAGGGCCCTTCGTCCCTCGGATTAGCGTCGCGGCGAGTGCCCGAGGAAGCCACGATCACGGTCGACGGTCGCCCGCTCACGGTGACCCATCCGGACCGTGTGCTGTTCGCCGATCGGGGCGAGACCAAGTTGGATCTCATCCGGTACTACGAGGCCGTCCGGGAGCCGCTGCTCGCCACGATGGGTGGCCGTCCGGTGATGCTCCAGCGGTTCCCCCGAGGCGCCGGCGGCGACTCGTTCTTCCAGAAGCGGGTCCCGAAGAACGCGCCGGAGTGGCTGGAGACCGCCACGGTGTCGACCCCGAACGGCACCGAGTCCAACGCGATGGTCGTGGCCGACGTCGCGCACGTCGCGTGGGCCGTGAACCTGGGCTGTCTCGGCTTCCACGTCTGGCCGTCGCGGGCCACGAACGTCGAGATCGCCGACGAGCTGCGGATCGACCTCGATCCGGGACCGGGGGTGACCTTCCCGATGGTCCAGGAGGCGGCGACCGAGGTGCGGGTCCTGTTCGAGGAGCACGGCATCGCCGGGTATCCGAAGACGACGGGCAGCCGGGGCATCCACATCTACGTCCGGCTCCGGCCCGAGCAGGACAGCTACGCGGTGCGGGCCGCCGCGGTGGCCGTCGCCCGGGAGCTGGAACGGCGTCGCCCCGAGCTCGTGACCGCGGCCTGGTGGAAGGAGGAGCGCGGCGAGCGGGTGTTCGTCGACTTCAACCAGAACGCGCCCCACAAGACGGTGTTCGGTGCCTGGTCGGTGCGCGCCTACCCGGAGGCGCCGGTGTCGATGCCCTTCCGCTGGGAGGAGCTCGAGGCGGTCGCGCCGCGCCGTTGGACGATCGCCGACGCACCGGCGCGCCTCGAGGCCGACGGCGATCCGTGGGCGGAGATGTACGGCGATCCGCAGTCGTTGGCGCCGCTGACCGCGTTGCACGAGCGCGACATGGCCCACGGCCTCCTGGACGCGCCGTGGCCACCGGTGTACCCGAAACAACCGAACGAGCCCTCACGGGTCGCCCCCAGCCGCGCCAAGAAACCCCCCACCCCCGCCTGACCCACCCCCACCCTTCTTCTGCGCCGCGCCGATCCCGGGGGCAGACCTGTTGTCCTGCGCGCGGAGATCTGGGGGAGAGGGCGAGTTCTCGGGCGCTGATTCGCCGCGGGTCCGGGCCGGGTCGCCCGGACGGGCTCGGCTCTGCTATCCACTGCGCCCATGGGAAACATGTGCGAAGGCAGAGTGGCGATCGTGACCGGTGCAGGCCGGGGCATCGGGCGGGAGCACGCCCTGATGATGGCGTCGGAGGGGGCCAAGGTCGTCGTCAACGACGTCGGTGGCTCGCGTGACGGGAGCGGTCATTCGGAGGGTCCGGCCCACGACGTCGTGGCCGAGATCGAGGCGATGGGCGGCCAGGCGGCTGCCAACGGCGACGACATCTCGAGCTGGGACGGCGCCGGCAGCGTCGTCAAGCAGGCCATCGACACCTTCGGCGGGCTCGACATCGTCGTGAACAACGCCGGGATCCTGCGGGACCGGATGCTCGTGAACATGACCGAGGAGGAGTGGGACGCGGTCATCAAGGTGCACCTCAAGGGCACCTTCGGCGTCTCCCGCTTCGCCGCCGCCTACTGGCGGGAGCGGTCCAAGAACGGTGAGACCAACGAGGCGCGCATCATCAACACCACGTCGCCGTCGGGCATCTACGGCAACGCCGGTCAGACCAACTACGGCGCCGCCAAGGCCGGCATCGCCACGTTCACGGTGATCGCCGCCATGGAGCTCGAGCGCTACGGCATCACCGTCAACGCCATCGCGCCGACGGCGCTCACGCGCATGACCGAGGACCTCGGTCTCGGCGGCGCGTCCGAGGAGCAGAAGGCGGCGATGGATCCCCGGTGGATCGCGCCGCTCTGCACCTGGCTCGCGTCGCCCCAGTCCAATGGCGTGACCGGCCAGGTCTTCGAGGTGTCCGGTGGGTGGCTCGCGGTCGCCGAGGGCTGGCACCGCGGTCCGAGCACCCAGCCCGTCGACGACCCGAGCGAGGTCGACGCCGCGATCCGGCCGCTGCTCGCCAAGGCCCGGCCCGGCTCGGACATGTTCGGCAACGAGAACCGCCCCGCGCTCGAAGTCCTGACGCGCGGCCCTGGTCACGACGCCGGGATCGGCTTGCCGGCGGCGAGGGCGTCGAACGCGGCGGCGAAGAAGCCGTCGGCCTGCTCCCCGGCCCTGCGCTCGACCACCTTGCCGTCCTTGTCGACCATCACGATGAATGGGTACGACGTGTCGCCGAACGCCTTCGCGATCCGCTGGGACGACGAGTCCACGATCGTGCGGACGTCGCCGAGACCCATGTCCTTCACCCACTGCGAGGGCGGCCAGTTCTCGGCGGTGGCGTTCGACCCGGTGGGCACGATCGTCAGCGTGGTGCCCGGCGGGGTGCCGCCGTTGTCCCGCAGGTAGGACGCGAGCCGCGGTGCCTCGCGGTTGCAGTGCGGGCACCAGTGGGCGAGGAACACGATCATCTGCGGCTGGCCGTCGGGACCGAGCACCACCTGGTTGCCGCTGAAGTCCTCGCCCGTCACGGTGGGGATGGTCTTGCCCACCGCGCTGTCGGTGCCCTCCCCGAAGGGAGCGAGGTCCTCGCCGCTCACCGACACGGTGCCGTACTCGTGCGACGTCCCGCCGTTCCCGCCGTTCCCGCCGGATCCCGAGCTCGTGGTGTTGTCCTTCGACGTCACCGTCACCACGATCGCGACGATCGCGATTACGGCGATGAAGCCGACCGCGATCCAGAACACGGGGAACTGGGACTTCGCGGGACGTTGCTTCGGGGTCATGAGGTCTCCTCGGATGTCGGTCGACCCGCGAACCACAGCACCAGGGCGATGAGCAGGAACGCGGAGCCGGCCATGGTGGGGATCGACAGGTACCCCGCGTACCGCGACAGCGGCAGGGCGGAGCAGGGGTTCGTGGGGTCGCAGGAGGTGGAGCTCTCGAGTCCGGGGTTCCACTCGACGAGCACGTGCCAGGTGGAGATCGTCGCGCCGATCAGCGCGAGCGCGATCGCGTACGGCCGGATCGACCAGTCGCGTCGTACGGCGGCGACGATCAGGATCACCGCGAGCGGGTACATCATCGTCCGCTGGTACCAGCACAACCGGCAGGGCACGAGGTGCGCCCCCTCCGACAGGTACAGCGAGCCCGCGGTCGCGACGGCCGCGACCAGCGCGACGAGCGCGAGCCCCTGGGACCGCAGCCCGTCGTGCACCTGCGTCCAGCGCGACGTGCCCCCGGCGGTGAATCCGACGATCCGCACGACCACCAGGCCGACGATCGTGATCTCCGTCGCGATCGCCAACCAGGCGAAGATGCGATACCAGTCGGTGACCTCCACGATCGTGCAGTCTGACATCAGACCGGCGTCTCTCCTCGGCACACGGGTACCGTGTGCCGGTCCGATGGGCCCGGTCCGACGCGGCTCGGCTCTGCGCTCGCCCCGGCTCGATCGGCTCCCCGCGCGAGAAGGATCCCCTGAATGTCCGTACGCAGATCGACGCTGAAGGAGCTGCGGCGCCACGAGGTGCCCACCTGGTGGCGGGATGCCAAGCTCGGGATCTTCGTGCACTGGACGCCGGCGTCGGTGCCGGCGTTCGCCCCCGTCGACGCGGACGTGAGCGCCATGGTGCAGTCGGGCGACCGCCGGGCGATGGGGTGGTCGCCCTACACCGAGTGGTACGAGAACTCGTTGCGCTTCCCCGACAGCCCGGTCGCCCGGTTCCACCGGGAGACCTACGGCGACCGCGACTACCGCAGCTTCGTCGACGACTGGCAGGCCGGGCTCGCGACCTGGGACCCGGACGACTGGGCGCGCACCTTCGCCGCGACCGGCGCGCGGTACGTCGTACTCGTGACCAAGCACCACGACGGCTACTGCCTCTGGCCGTCGGCGGTCGCGAATCCGCGTCTTGGCGGGTTCCAGTCCGCGCGTGACGTCGTGGGCGAGCTGGCGGAAGCGGTACGGGGTGTCGGTCTGCGGTTCGGCGTGTACTACTCCGGCGGCCTGGACTGGACGTTCGAGCCGCGGCCCCTTGGCGCGATGTCCGACCTCATCGCCGCCATCCCTCGTGGTGACTACCCCGCGTACGCGGCCGCGCAGGTCCGCGAGCTCATCGAGCGCTACCGGCCGAGCGTGTTGTGGAACGACATCGCGTGGCCCGACGAGGCGAAGCAGCTGTGGCCGCTCTTCGCCGATTACTACGCGGCCGTTCCCGACGGAGTCGTCAACGATCGCTGGATGCCGTGGAACGCACTGGCCGGAGCGATGAAGCTCGGCCCGGCTCGTCGCGCCGTCGACGCGGCCGCGGTCCGCCAGGCGCGCAAGAACGGTGGCCTGATTCCGCCCGAGCCGCCGTACTACGACGTGCGCACCCCCGAGTACACGTCGTTCGACCACATCCAGCGCCGGCCGTGGGAGTGTGTGCGCGGCATGGACCGGTCGTTCGGCTACAACGCCGCCTCCCGCCCGGAGCACTTCCTCACCCGCGAGGACCTGCTCTGGTCCTTCGCCGACATGGTGAGCAAGAACGGGAACCTGCTCCTCAACGTGGGTCCCCGGGGTGTGGACGCGCAGATTCCCGACGAGCAGCGGCTCCGCCTCGAGTGGCTCGCCGGCTGGATGCACGACTTCGGCGCCGCCGTGCGGTCGACGCGACCGTGGGTGCGACCCGACGGCACGACGACCGAAGGCGTCGCGGTGCGCTACACCGCACGGGACCGTGAGGTGTTCGCCCTCCTCGAGCGCGGTGCGGCGACGGCGACGCTCGCCGACCTCGTGGCGACGCCGACCACGGCCGTCACCACGGTCGACGGCGTCCCGTGCGAGTGGGAGGCGACGCCGGGCGGGATCCGGGTGCAGCTCGATCCCGAGTCCGCCGCGAGCGCCACGCCGGTTGCGGTGCGCGCGGTCGATGTCGCCGCGTCTCCGTCGACGGGAAGCTGACGCCGGCGTCAGGTACCCTCGCGGTCATGACGGCCACCCAGGAACATGCCGCGGCGACGCCGGAGCGGGTGCTGCCGAAGATCGTGAGCGTCGACGACCACGTGGTGGAGCCGCCGCACGTGTGGCAGACGTGGCTCCCCGAGCGGCACCGGGCGCGTGGCCCACGCGTGGAGCGCAAGCGCTGGGGGCCGTTCCGGCACATGCCCGGCGCGCGCTATCAGATGAGCGAGGACCCCGACGGCCTGTGGGGCGACGCCTGGTACTTCGACGACCAGCTCATCTACGTCCACAAGCGCTTCGTCGCCATCCCGCTGGAGGCCACGCCCGACGGTGACCTCTCGAAGTTCGACCGCACGAAGATGGTGATGACCGCGCTCACCTACGACGAGATGCGGCCGGGCTGCTACGACCGCGACGCGCGGATCGTGGACTTCGAACGCAACTGGACCGACGGCTCGCTGCCGTTCCCCACGTTTCCGCGCTTCTGCGGCCAGACCTTCTCCGAGCACCCGGATCGCGATCTTGGGCTCGCGTGCGTCCGTGCGTACAACGACTGGATGGTGGAGGAGTGGTGCGCGCCGTCCAAGGGCGTGAACATCCCGCTCTGCATCATGCCGTTGTGGGACGTCGAGCTCGCGGCCGCCGAGATCCGTCGCAACGCCGAGCGCGGCGTCCGTGCGTTCTGCTTCAGCGAGCTCCCGCACCACCTGAAGCTGCCCACGATCCACAGCGGGGAGTGGGACCCGGTCTTCGACGTCTGCAACGAGACCGGCGTGACCCTTTGCATGCACATCGGCTCGTCGTCCACGAACCCGGCCGCGTCACCGGACGCGCCCAAGGGCGTGGGCGGCACGCTCGCCTTCAACAACTCGATGGCCTCGCTCGCCGACTGGCTCTTCAGCGGCAAGCTGATCCAGTTCCCGAAGCTCAAGCTCGCGTACTCCGAGGGCCAGATCGGGTGGATCCCATACGCGCTCGAGCGGGCCGACACGGTGTGGAACCAGCACGACAGCTGGCAGCACTCGAAGGAGCTGATCCCCGAGCCGCCGTCGACCTACTACTACGGCCGGATCTTCGGTTGCTTCACCGCGGACCATCACGGGCTCGCGTCGCTCGACGAGGTCGGCGTCGACAACGTCTGCTTCGAGACCGACTACCCGCACACCGACACCACCTGGCCGGACTCGCACGCGTACATCCAGAAGATGCTCGCGGGGTTCAGTGACGAGGTCGCGTACAAGGTGCTGCGCGGGAACGCGATCCGGATGCTCGAGCTCGACCGCATCTA
The DNA here is from genome assembly GCA_963801105.1 of uncultured Acidimicrobiia bacterium. Classification (GTDB taxonomy): domain Bacteria; phylum Actinomycetota; class Acidimicrobiia; order IMCC26256; family JAENVU01; genus JAENVU01. The sequence continues at coordinate 184,420 of CAWDDH010000003.1, read as the reverse complement.
GCACTCCTGCGCGCGGTCATCGGAATCCCTCATTGTGGGGATGCCGTCGCGCCCGGATCGGAGAAGGCTGCGCGCAGCGGGATGGGGGACTCACCACTCACGGAGGCAAATCCGATGGCAACGATCACCGGACACCGGCGCACAACGCGACGAGCGCACCTGCGCCTCGTCACCACCGACGCACCGGCACCGCGCCCGAGCTCGACGCTTCCCGTCGCGGACCCCACGCCCGGCCCCCGCGACGCGGCCGAGGTCGTGGCGCACTTCTCGGCGCTGCTCCCGCCGGACCTCGTCCTCGACGGCGGCTTCTCCCTCGGCTCCGACTAGACCCAGCCGCCGGCGTAGCCGACGAACTGGCCGGTCGTGAAGCGACTGCTGCCGTCGAGGAACGCGGCGCAGAACGCAGCGCACTCCTCGACGGTGCCGAGCCGGCGCATGGGGACGCGGGACTCGATCTTGGCGCGCACCTCGGGGTCGTCGGCACCGTTGGCGCGGCGGAACTCGGGGAAGTCCATGAAGTTCGTGCCGAGGGCGTTCACCTGCACACCGCTGCGCGCGATCTCGCCGGCCACGTTGCGAACGAGCATGTTGGCCGCTGCACGCGCCGAGCTGTAGAGCGGCGCGCCCGGAGTCGGGCGGGCACCCGCCGCGCTCGTCAGCAACAGGATCTGGCCGTCGCCGGCCTCCACCATCGGCGGGACGACGGCCTTCAGGAAGTGGTACGGCGCTTCGAGGCAGCCGTGTACCACGCGCCGGAGATCGTCGAGCGAGGAGTCGGTGAACCGGCCGATCACGATCTGGCCCGAGAACGCGGACGCGGCGTCGATACGTCCGAAGCGCTCGAGCGCGCCCGCTACGAGCGCGGGCGCCGCCTCGGGGTCGCTGAGATCCCGGGGCGTGTCGAGCACCTCGACGCGTGCGCCCATGCCTTCGAGCTCGGCTACGAGCCCGTCCTCGGGGTGGGCGAGCGCAAGGTCGTGACCGCGGGCGGCGAGCACGCGGGCCAGCGCCGGTCCGACGAAGAAGCCGGCGTCGGCGAGGAGCGCGACCCGGCGGGATGAGCTGGATTCGGTCGTCATGCGGGGGACCGTAGACCGGCGATCGGGAGGAGCGCCTACGCTCCCACCGGTTCGCCCACCCCCGGAGGAGTTTCATGCGCGCCGCAGTCCTGGAGGCCCCGAAGACACCCGTCGCCGTCGGCGAGGTCGACATCGCCGGGCCGCGTGCCGGCGAGGTGCTCGTGCGCATCGCGGCGTGCGGGGTCTGTCATTCGGATCTCTCCGTGGTCGACGGCTCGTTCCCGTCGGCGGTGCCGGTCGTGCTCGGGCACGAGGCCGCGGGCGTGGTCGAGGAGGTGGGCGCCGGCGTGACCTCGGTGGTGCCCGGCGATCAGGTGGTCCTGACCCCGCTGCCGGCATGCGGACAGTGCTACTTCTGCACCCGCAATCAGCCGACGCTGTGCTCGGTGTACGGCATGTCGCTGTTCTCGTCGCTCCTGCCCGACGGCACCAGCCCGCTGTCGCGCCACGGTGAGCTGGTCTACCGGGGTCTCGCCACCGCGGCGTGGGCCGAGCAGGCGATCATGCCCGAGGCTGGGGTCGTGAAGGTCGCGCCCGACGTGCCCCTCGAGGTCGCGTGCGTGCTCGGGTGTGCGGTGCAGACCGGTGTCGGCGCGGTGCTCAACACCGCGAAGGTCGAGGAGGGCGCGACGGTGATGGTGCTCGGTGCCGGTGGCATCGGCGTCGCCGTGACCCAGGGCGCACGCCTCGCGGCGGCGTCGCGCATCATCGTGGTGGACCCGGTGGCCGAGCGGCGCGAGGCGGCGATCGGATTCGGCGCGACCGACGTCGTCGATCCCACCAGCGACGACCCCGTCGCGGCTGCGTTCGCGCTGACCGACGGCATCGGCGTCGACTACTCGTTCGAAGCCGCGGGCCAGGCCGCGCTGATCGAGCAGGGAATCGTGGCGACGCGCGCCGGCGGGACCATCGTGTGCGTCGGGGCACCGGCGATCGACCAGGGGATCTCGATCCCTGGCGTGGTGGGCTTCACCGCGACCGAGAAGAAGCTGATCGGCTGCCTGCTCGGCTCGGTGCACGCGCAACGCGACATCCCGCGCCTCCTGGCCCTGTGGCGCGTGGGGCGGCTCGACCTCGAGGGCATGATCACCCACCGGCTCCCGCTCGAGGAGACCGAGCAGGCACTCGAGCTGATGCGCCGGCGCGAGGGCATCCGCACCGTCCTGAGCGTCTCATGACCCAGCTCCCGGCCGAGGACGACGGCACGCTCCTCGAGAACGCGCGGGTCGACGCCAGCAACGCGCTGCGCGACCTTCTCCACGCGTTCGTGCGCGCGCACCCCGAGGACGACGAGATCTACGGCGAGATCCGCGCCCGGGCCGAATCGATCGTCGCCGAACTGGACGCGATGCCCCGCCGGGACCGCATGGCGATGATGCAGGCGGCCCGCGAGCGTCACGGCGGCACGTTCCCCGCCGGCGCCGGGGCGGGCGGGTTCAACGATCGCGCCGTCGCCGGCCTCGCGAACCCCGGCGCGGTCGACATCGCCGTCGAGCCTGGCGGCGACGAGGTCGTCGCGAGGGTCTTCTTCCGGAAGGGTTTCGAGGGGCCGCCGGGTCGCGCGCACGGCGGGATCGTCGCGGCGACGTTCGACGACGTCACCGGCTTCATCATCGGCCGCATGGGCCAGCCCGCGTTCACGGGCGAGCTCACCGTGCGCTTCGTCGGCCCGGTCCCGATCGAGACGCCGATCGAGATGCGCGCCCGCCTCGACGGTCAGGAGCGCCGCAAGCTCTTCATCAGCGCCGAGGCCACCGCGAACGGTGAGGTCGTCGCCACCTGCAAGGCGATCTACATCACCATCGACCCCAGCGTGTTCGCCGCGTCGCCCGATCCGAGGTAGCGCGGTGCGGACGGGCCGGCCCGCCGTTGCCGTGGTCGTGACGGCGTTCGCGCTCTTCGCCTGTTCGAGCTCGGGCTCGAAGGCCGGCCCCGACGGGGCGTCGACGACGAGCCGACCGGCGGCGGCGACCCGCGGGTACCGGACCCTGACGGTCCCGCTACCGGCGCGGCAATCTCCGCTCGTCGTCGCCGCGGGATCGCACGTGGTCGTGTACGGCGGGTACCGCGTCGACGGCTCGAAGTACGTCCCGCGCGCCGACGGTGCGGACTACGACATGGTCCGCGGCGACTGGACACCGATGCCGGAGGCACCGTTCGCGCGGCCGTTGTTCCGGGCGTCAGGCGTCTGGACCGGTCGCGAGGTCGTGGTGGTGGGGACGCCGTGCGGCACGACAAGTGCCGAGGAGGACCCTGCCTCCTGCGAACCGGGAACGCTCGCGGGCGCGGCCTATTCGCCGAAAACCGGCACGTGGCGAAGGATCCCGGCGCCGAAGATCGATGTCGATCCGTCGGTGACGCAGGGAACCCCGTTCGTCGGCACCGGCCTCGGGTGGACCGGCGGGGTGGCGGTGTTCGAGGCCGATCAGCTCGACCGGCGGTGGCACCTGCTCACGGTCGATCCCGGGACCGGTGCGTGGCGGTACCTCCCGGACGTCGAGAACGCGGACCGGACCTGCGTGGTCGGGCGCGGGCTCGTCGCCGTGATCACCGGCGAGCTCCAGAACGGCGGGATCACGTCGCCGAACCCCGCGGCGGTGGCCGAACCGCTCCGCCTGCGGACCTGGGATCCGAAGACCGGCACCTGGCCGGAGACGCTCAGCGTCGCGAAGCCCGCGTCGAGGGGCGCGATGTTGGAGAACATCGTGTGCTCGGCCGGGCACCTCGCCTACCTCCCGGTGTTCCCGGCGCCGATCGGGCTCGACGGCGGCGCGCTCTGGTACGAGCCGGGCGCGCAGGTGTGGGAGCCATTGCCGGGCTTCGGCGGCACGAACACGCCGACGGTCGGTGACATCGCCGAGCTGCGCGGCACGAAGGTCGTGGGGATCGCCGACGCGACCGGCGGGCGCGCCCGGCTGTTCCTGCTGCCAAAGGGTTCCACCGCCTGGACGACGACGGCCGCGCCCGTCGACGGCACGCCACGACTCCAGGCGCTCGATGCCCGCATCCTCGTCGTGCCCGCCGCCGACGGCACGGCTCCCATCACGCTCGGGCTCCTGGATTTGGCGAAGACCTAGCCCAGCGGCTCGTCGGGGACGGCGAAGCGGTCCTGGTAGCGACGGGTGCGCTCGCGCCACTCGGCCTCGTCGAGGCCGGTCGCGTCCCACGTGTAGGTGTGCACGCCGTGTGCGCCCTTCGGGTTGGCCATGAGGTAGTCGCGCATCCGCTGCTCGGTCGCCTGGGTCAGCTCCAGGCCGAGCCGGTCGTAGATCGCGCCGATGGTGCCGAACGGGTCGCTCATGAACTCGGCGAACTGGAGGTCCACGATCTGCTCCGGGCGCACGGCGCCGGACTCTCGAGCGTCGATGGACCAGTTCAGCCCGTCGACGATGTAGTCGGCGAACTCCTCGGCGGCCTCGGGGATCGTGGGGTCGTCGCACGCGAGCTTGCGGAGGTGGGCGACGAGCGAGCTGATCGAGGCGATGATCCGGAGCGGGTCGCGGTGGGTCTGCACGAGCAGGGCGTTGGGGTACTCCTCCAGCAGCGCGCCGAGGCACCAGATGTGACCGGGCGACTTCAGCACCCATTGCGTGGTCGGGTGACGCGACTGGAGGTGCTGGAGGAAGAGGCGGTGCCAGCGGTACGCGGAGCTCATGTCGGCCTCGTGCAGCAGCCAGCGCCCGTAGGACGGCACGTGGTATTGGGTCGGGAAGATCATCGAGCGGAAGTCCGAGCCGGTGATGCGCACGCACTCCTGGGGCAGGCGGGCGCCCATCGGGTGCATCGCCCGGAAGCCCGGGGAGGACGAGGTCGACCATCGCGAGCGTCTCGTCGACCTGCGCGATGCGCGGGTCGGTGGCGAGCGTCGCGGTCTCGGGTGCGGGAACGGGGTGGTCGACCTCCCAGGTCATCGGCACGCGGGTCGCGGGGTCGAGCGCGAGGAGATCGTGCAGGATCGTGGTGCCGGTGCGGCCCTGACCGACGATCACGATCGGCGGCACCACGTCGACGGTCGTCACCTCGGGATGCTCCTTGGTCGCGGCGACGACGTTCAACCGCTCGCGCAGGTACCCGGTGAGCTCGCCGGGCACGACGGCCTGCCCGGTGTCGTTGAGGCGGGCTTCGGAGTCCAGCGCGGCGGCGAGATGGTCGAGCCCCTCGCGCCACGCGTCGTCGCCGAAATCGTCGGTGCCGGCCTCGTCACACGCCTGCGCGATCAGTGCTTCCACGTCCATGCGCCGCACCGTAGCGGTCTGATAGACGGGACTCCGGCGACCAGGGGGAACGATGGACGAGTCCGAATCACGCCGTGCCTTTACCGACATGCTGGCCACGTTCAACGAGGTCGCCGACCGCTACGCCGGTGAGGAGTGGGGGATCGTCGGCGCCGAGGACACCGCGGGTGCGCTGCGTGCGCTCTGCCACGTCATCGAGGGCGGTTTGCTCGGGCACTTCGAGGGGACGCCCGAGGCACCGGTCTGGCGGCCGATCGTGTCGTCGACGCGCAAGTCGCTCGGCGACAATGCCGACGCCGTCTACTTCGACACGCCGATCTCCGGTGCGCACGCGTACCGCGTGACCGGGAACATCGACGGTGCGGTCTACACGTCGTTCACGATCGAGGAGGGCGCGGGCGACGGCAGCTTTCCCGACCGCACCGGTGGCGTCTTCAACGACACGCAGTTCGACATCGCGCCGGACGGCTCGTACGAGATCTTCCTCGGCGGCCCCGGGCGGGACCGCAACTGGATGCCGCTGACCGGGAGTGCGATGCGCATCACGACCCGGCACTACTGGGAGGAGGCGTGGTCGCCCGGGGCGATGCCGGTCCGGGATCCGAAGCTCACGATCGAGGTGCTCGACGCCGACGGCCCGCCGCCGCCACCCGACGACGCCTCGATCTCGGCCGGGCTCCGGCGGGTCACGAACTACGTCCGCACCCGCACGCTCGGCATCGGGCCGCCGAGCGACGCTGCCCCAACCGGCGTTCGTCTCCCGTGAGCCCCACGTCTTCCCGCCGCCGACTCCGCCGATGGACCACGCGCTCGCCGCGATCGACGCGTCGTACTCGATGGCTCCGTACCTGCTCGGGCCCGACGACGCTCTCGTCATGACCGCCCGCTGGCCCGAGTGTCGCTGCGCGAACGTCAACCTCTGGACCCGGCACATGCAGACCTACGACTACGAGCACCGGACCGTTGCGTTGAACCGGTCGACGACGGTGCTCGAGTCCGACGGCTCGTTCCGCGCGGTGATCGCGCACCGCGACCCGGGCGTGCCGAACTGGCTCGACACCGAGGACCGCGCCTTCGGGCTCGTCTTCTGGCGCTACTTCCTCCCCGAGGGCCCGATCGAGACCCCGAACGCCGAGGTCGTCCCGGTCGACTCCCTCCGCTGACGCCGCACGGGGGCGCCGCCGCCGGGCGATGTGCCGTTGTCACACGCGAAACGCGCCGAGAACCGCGCGTATTCGGCGCGCTGGAGCGAAGGGGGTGCTCTCCGGCACCTGTGCGCCCAAGATGACGGTTCGGGGGATGAGTCAAGTTTTGGACAGGTTTTCGCCGAAAGGAGAACGAGAGGCTCCCCACGCCGTCGAAGGGGGATTCCGCTGAGCCAGACCACCGATCCCACCCCCGGCCACGCGCCGTCCGAGCCATCGGCCAAGCAGACCCTGGACGAGATCGTCGCGAGCCGCACGGCCCGGAAGCTCCCGGCCCCGCCGGTGTTCAAGCGCGAGGTCATCGCCGTCACACCCGGCTCGGGGAAGAGCCGCAAGGCGGTCACCGAGCTCGAGACGGCAGCACGCGCGAACGCCGAGGCCGCCGAGGAGGCGCGCCGCGTCGCCCTGGCCCAGCGTCAGGCCCTCGAGCAGCTCGCCGCCGCGCAGGGAGACGTCGAGAAGCAGGTCGCGGCGCTGCGGCGCCAGATGTTGGAGGAACGCTCGGAGCACGAGCGCCTGGTCGCACAGGCCCGGTTCCGCGCGACCCAGGAGGAACGGCGCCGCATGGGCACCGTGATCCCGAGCGAGCCGAAGGAGGGTGCGCCCGACTCGGCGATTCCGGCGCCGGCACCCGCGCCCTACTCACCGGAGATGCGGACACTCCAGACGGAGCTGGCCGAGCGCGAGAAGCTCGGCGAGGCGCACCGTCAGCGTCTGCTCGAAGCGCTGCGCGAGCGCGATGCCTCGCGGCTCGAGCTCCAGCGCTCGACCGACGCCCGCATGCATGCTGAGCGTCGGCTCGAGAAGATCACCGAGGTGCTCCACCGCGCGACGAGCACCGGCGGGCCGCGGCCGACCGGTGGCGACGGGGTCGAGGAGCGCCACGTCGCCGAGCTGCGCGACGAGCTCGCGATCGCGATCGCCCGGGCCAAGTCGGCCGAGGCACGGACCAACGACCTGCGCGACGAGATCGAGGCGGTCCGGACCCAGCGGGCCACCACCAACGACACGCTGGAGGCCACCCGCTCGGACCTCGACGCGGCCCGCGAGGAGCTCTCGGGTCTCCACGCCCGGCTCCTCGGGCTCGAAGCCTCCCAGCGCACCGCCGACGACGGCGAGGCGCTCGCCGCGGCGGAATCCCACGCTCGCCAGATCGAGCACCAGATGGTCGACGCCCGCGAGCGCGCAATGGCGGCCGAGGAGCGGGTCGCCGAGCTGACCGAGACCCTGCGCACGACGAGCGGCCGCTCCGACGAGCAGGAGGCCGCGGTCGCCGCGCTCCGCCTGGAGCTGGCCGAGGCCCGCAACCAGTCCGACGGCGCCGGAAGTCGGGTGGCCGAGCTGGAGGCGCGCGCCGCACGCGTGGAATCCGATCTCGCCGAGGCCGTGGCCGAGCGTGCTGAGCTCGAGACACGACTCCACGCGGTCCACGGCGAGCTCGTGAACGCCGACGGCGCGCGAGTGGAGCTCGACGCCTCTGTCGACGAGCTGCGCACGACGATCGCGAGCTACGAGGCCAAGGTCGCCGAGCTCGAGGTCCGGCTCGAGGCCGCCGCCGCCGAGCACGAACGCCACGCGGTCGACCTCCAGGCCGACCACACCGCGACCGCGGCCGAGCTGGCGTCGGCGTCGGCGCGGGCCGAGCACCTCGCCGGCGAGATCGAAGCGCGCGAGGAGCGGGCCGGTCAGCTCGAGGCGGCGCTCTCGGCCACGACCGCCGAGCTCGGCGAGGCGCTGTCGCGCGTGGAGGAGCTCACCGCCGAGCTCTCGTCTCGGGACTCGGGAATCGCCGCCTTGCAGGCGGACCTCGACCGGAGCGCGGAGCAGCTCGCGTCGGCGGAGGCCCAGATCGCGGCCGGCGCGAAGGAGCTGCTACGACTCGAGGGTGCGCTGAGCGAGGCGACCGCCGACGGGGAGGCGACCCGCGCGGAGATCGCGACGGTGCGCGACGAGCTCGCCGCCCAGGTCTCGGTGGCCGCGGACCTCGACGCGGCGGTGTCCACCGCGCGCGCCGAGCGCGATGTCGCGGTCGCCAAGGCCGATTCGCTGACGCTGGAGGTCGGCCAGCTCGAGGAGGCCGTGGCGGCATCCGAGACCCGGGCCGACGGGCTGGCGCAGACACTCGCGGATGCCGAGGTCGAGCACGAGGAGCTCCGGACCCGGTTGCAGGACCTCACCGGAGACGCCAGGGCCATGGCGGACGCGCAGGACGTGTGGGCACAGCGCGAGGCCGAGCTCCTCGCAGAGCTCGAGCGGGCGGGCGCGGACTTCGCCGGCGCGACCGCGCGCATCGACGACCTCGAGGCGACCCGGTCCGACGACCGGAAGGCGACCGAGCAGGCCGTCGCCGGGCTCCGCGAGAAGGTCGAGCTCGCGACCGCCCGGGCCACGCTCCTCGAGGAGGAGATCGCGGCGGCGCGCACGCGGCGCACGGCCGACTCCGAGCGCGAGGTCGCCGAGCTCGAAGCGGCCCGGGCCCGCATCGAGGAGATGAACCACCAGATCGGCGAGCATCGGGAGCTCGAGCACGCCCTGCGTCGGGCCGTACTCGCCGCGGAGGAGCGCGCCCGCGAGATGGAGCGCGCGATGGCGGACCGCGCGGGGACCTTCCCACCGCCGCCGGTGGTCGCGGCCGAGTCCGCACCCGCAGACGAGCCGCGGGTCGAGCACGACGAGCCCCGCAGCGACCGGCCGCAGCCGGTCGGGGCCGGCGTCGCCTCGGGTGCCGGTGCGCCTCCTCCGTCGGATCTCCGGCGGGCGGTGTTCGCCAGCTTGACCGAGCTCGCCGGCGAGGGCTGATCCGGTCCGGATCAGTCGGCGCCGGGGATCACGGCGTCGCGCAGGTCGGGGAACACGCGTCCGACCTTGGTGAGCAGGTACTCGCCGTAGGTCCCCGAGAACGCGTGCGGGTCGAGATCGTCCCAGCGCGCCGCTCGCGCCCCCGCGGCCGGGAGCAGCGTGTCGACGCGCGCATCCCAGTCCGGGTCGAAGAAGAAGGGGATCGCGATCCGATCACCCTCGCGGGGTGACCGTACGCGGTGCGCGGTCGAGCGGTAGCGCCCGCCGGTCAACCGCTCGAGCATGTCGCCGAGGTTGCAGACGAAGCCGTCGGGACGCGGCACGACCTCCTGCCAGCCGTCGTCGGTCCGGACCTCGAGTCCGCCCGACTGGTCCTGCCACAGCAGGGTCAGGAACCCGTAGTCGGTGTGCTCGCCCACTCCACGCTCCGGGGCTCCGGGTGCGGGCGGTGGATAGCGGAAGAGCCTGAGCAGGATCACCGGGTCGCGGAACCAGCGCGTGTCCAGCGCGTCGGGTGCGAGGCCCAGCGCCACCGAGACGACGCGCGTGAGCCGGTGCCCGAGCGCTTCGAGTGCGTCCAGGTACGCGAGCACCGTCGGTCCGAGCGCCTCGGGCTCGCGCGGGAACAGGTTGGGCCCGTGGAGCGGGAGCTCGTTCCGGACGCGACCGTCGGTCGGTCCCAGTTCGCGTCCGAAGTAGTAGCCCTCCTTGTGGTCCGGGGTGCCGGAGGTGAGCTCGCCATGGAGCGGGAACCAGCCTCGCCAGGCGGTGCCGCCTCGTCGCATCGCGACGGCGTCCTTCTCCGCGTCGGGCCGTGCGAAGAACTCGAGCCCCAGCGCGGCGAGGCGCGCGGGGAGGGCCGGATCGATGCCGTGGCCGATGACCGAGAAGAAGCCGACGTCCCGGCACGCGCGGTCGACCTCGCGCGCCACCGCGGTGAGCGCGTTCAGGTCGTCCGGGTCGCCACACCTCGCGAGGTCGACGGTCGGTACGTCGATCACATCAGACGCGACGCCCGAGGAACGCCGCGAGCCGGTCGGCATTGGTCGCACCGCTCGCGGCCTGCTGTTCCGGTCCGAACGGTGCCGGCTCCTGGCCGCGGATCTCGGGTGCGATCGATGCCTTGGCTCCCACCAGCAGCTCGGCGGCGAGCTCCGGGGCGAGATCGGTGTCCTGACCGATGGCGCGTGCGAGGTCCCAGCCGTGCGTGAGCGTGTCGGTCATCGCCAGGCCGAGGAACGCACTGCCCGGGAAGGTGCCGAAGGGCAGGACGACCATCTTCTCGAGTGCGCCGGGGGCGCCGAACGCGTCGAGTGACAGCTTGATGCCGCCGTCGTACGCTGCGAGGACGTCACCCTGGGTGAAGTCGGTCTCCCCGGCGCTGTCGGGCGCCGTTCCGGCGGACATCGAGGTGCCGAAGAAGTAGCTGCCGCCCACGATGTGGTTGATCAGCGCCCGCACGTCCCACGACTCGCAGGGCGTGACCGCGTCGTACTGATCCGGTGTGACCTGCGCAACGACCGCGCGCGTCGTGGCGAACGCCTGCTCGAGCCCTTCGGTGGTCATCGTTGTCTCCTTCTCGCGCTGCGGCGCGGGACTCTAGGTCCGTCGCCGATCGCCCGCCCGGGTCAGGAGATCATGCCGTCGAGCAGTGTCCGGAACATGATGAGATCGTCCGGGTCCGCCGGTGCCTCCATCTGGCCGTAGGCGATGCCCCGGGTGCTCGTGCGGACCGACACGATCGCGAAGCGCAGTGCGCCGAACACCTCGTACCAACCCAGCTCGACCGGCTCGTAGCCGGTGAGCGCCGCGTACGTGTCGCAGACATCGTCGGCCGCCATGAAGCCGGGGATGCCGGGCATCTCGAAGCGCTCGGCGAGGTCCTGGAAGAACCGGTGCAGGAACACCATCCAGGCGACGTCGACCTCGCGCGGTCCGACGGTGGCCATCTCCCAGTCGAGGACGGCGACCGGTGTGAAGTCGCGGTAGAGCATGTTGCCGATGCGGCTGTCGCCCCAGTTGAGGACCGCGGGTCGCTCGGCCGGTCGGTGGGAGTCGAGCCAGGCGAAGGTCCGCTCGATGAGTGGGTACCGGACACCCTCGCGCGCCCACTCGTAGTACTCGCGCTGTGCGTCGAGCTGCGCGGTCATCGCTGATCCGTCGGCGGCGGGGGTCGCGACGAACGTGAGGTCGGCGTTGTCGGGGTCGATCGTGTGGACCTCGGCGAGGACCTCGACCGACGTCCGCACCAGCTGCTCGCGCTGCTCGGGCGTCGCGTCCATCACCCAGCCGCCGAACACGTACGGCGGGACGTCGGCGGGGGCTTCGCCGTCGACGCGGTCCATGACCAGGAACGACGTGCCCAGCCACGCGGGATCGGTCTCGAGCCAGCGGCACACCGGGGCGGGTGCCTTCGTCCGGACGCGGACGAGGTCCATGCAGCCCTGCTGGAGCGAGAGGTCGTAGGTCTGGAAGACCGGGAAGACGTCCGGGAGTGGCGCGAGCCGCGCGACCAGGCGCTCGGTGCGACCGTCGGGGTGGACCGCGGTGAAGAGTGCCGTCTCGCTCGACATGCCGTTGCCGGGCTCGCCGACATCGGTGATCGTCACACCCTTGCCCAGCGTGTGCTCGACCCAGCGAGCGAGCGCCGGCGCGGTCTCGGCCGGATCGCGCCGCCACGGCGTCGTCATGGTGTCGGGGTCGATGTCCATGGGTCCCTCAGGGTCGGTGGTGGGCTCGCCGAGATTGCTCGCCGGGCGACGGACCGGTCAACATCCGGTGTCCGGCCGGTGACGAGAGGTGCCAACCGAATGGTGCTGGCCACCGTCCTCGCGCTCGGTGCGGCGGGGATGCACGCCGCGTGGAACCTGCTCATCAAGACCGCGGACGACCGCGATCTCGCGGCCTGGGGGCAGTTCGCGTTCGGGGGGGTCGTGCTGCTGCCGGTGCTCGTGTTCACCGGAGTGCCCGCGGCCGCGGCGGTGCCGTATCTCCTGGTCTCGTCCGTCGTGCACGTCGTGTACGTGTGGGCGCTCGTCTCCGCCTATCAGCACGGCGACTTCTCGCTCGCGTACCCGCTGGCGCGCGGCGGCGGCGCGCTCACGGCCGCGCTGCTCGGGGCCCTGGCCCTCGGCGACGGGCTCGGGCTCGCCGGTTGGCTCGCTCTGCTGGTCGTGACCGTCGGGCTGGCTTCCTTGATCCGGCCGCACACGCCGCGGGCGGAGGTGGTCTACGCGCTCCTGACGGCCGTGCTGATCGGCACCTACACGGTGATCGACACCGCGGGCGCTCGCCATACCGACAACGGCTTCGCCTACGGGATCGTGCTGACGGCGGGGAGTGCGGTGGCGTTGTCGATCGTCGGCACGTTGGCCGGTCGTGGTCGGGCGTTCGTCGCGTCGGTCCGCCACTCGTGGCCCCGCCACCTCGTCTCGGGAGTCCTCCTCGCGACCGCCTACTCGCTCGTGCTCGTCGCCGTGCGCTTCGCTCCCGTCGGCTACGTCGCCACGTTGCGCGAGTCGTCGGTCGTCCTCGGCGCCGGGCTCGGTTGGCTGGTGCTGCACGAGCGGCTCGGTGGCCGTCGGCTCGTGTCGGCAGCGATCGTCACGGTCGGGTTGGTCGGCCTGGTGGTGTCCCAGACCTGATCCTGCCACCGGCGGTCAAGCCGTCAGCGTGACCGGGAGCTCCTTCAACGCGTTGTTGAGGTTCGACCGCTGGCGACGCGGCTCGCCCGCGAGCGCGATCTCGGGATAGCGGGCGAACAGCTCCTCGAAGAACACGCGGCCCTCGAGACGCGCGAGGTGAATGCCGAGGCAGAAGTGCTCGCCGGTGCCGAACGAGAGATGCGGGTTCGGGTTCCGGTGGATGTCGAACTCCTGGGGCCGGACGAAGACCGCCTCGTCGCGGTTGGCCGAGGTGTACATCATCGCGACCTTGTCACCGGCCCGAATCGACGCACGGCCGAGACGCGTGTCCGCGGTGGCGGTGCGGCGGAAGTAGTGGAGCGGGTTGGCCCAGCGCAGGATCTCCTCGAGCGCGTCGGGGAGCAGTGAAGGGTCGGCACGCAGCTGCGCGAGCTGGTCGGGGTGCTGGAGCAGCGCGAGGAGGCCCGACGACAGCATCGTGCGCGTGGTGTCGTTCCCGGCGGTGACGAGCTGCACGAAGAAGCTGCCGAACTGCCCGTCGGTCATGGCCTGGCCGTCGACCTCGACCGCCAGCATGAGCGTCGTGAGGTCGTCGGCCGGCTCGGCGCGCCGTCGGCCGGCGAGCTCGATCGCGTACATGGCCATGTCGACCGTGGCGCCCATCGCGGCGTCCGCCGCGTACGCGGCCGCGATGTCGGGGTCCTGGCCACCGGAGTTCATCTCGGACCACTGATGGATCCGCGGCCAGTCCTCGCGGGGAATGCCCATGAGCTCGCCGACGACCTGGGACGGGAGCTTGGCGCACACGTCGTGTACGAAGTCGACGGTGCCCGAACCCGTCGTATCGAAGATGTCGCGGCAGATCTCCCGGATGCGGTTCTCGAGGCGGGCCATCACGCGCGGCGCGAAGTGGGGCGACGCGCTGCGCCGGTACGCGAGGTGACGCGGCGGGTCCATCGCCAACAGCATGTCCTGCATCATCGCGAGGCTCTCGGGCGGCAGGTCCTCGAGCACGACGCCGCCGGTCGCCGCCGAGAAGAGCACCGGCTCCCGCGCGACGTGCACGACGTCCGCATGGCGCAGCACCGCCCAGTACCCGGTGCCGTCGGGCATGTCCTGCCACGTGACCGGCTGCTCCTTGCGGAGCCGGGTGAAGACCTCGTGCGGCGGCCCGGCGACGTAGCCGTCGGGGTCGTAGAGATCGTACGCGGCGGTCGTCTCGGTCATCGGTGCTCCCGACTCGTGGCTCTCCGCACGCTACCGGGGCCGCCGGCTCCGGATCACGGGTGGTCCACGGCGTGGGCGCGCAGCTCCTCGAGCGTCGCCCACTCGAGCACGCAGGCGTGCGTCGCCCGGAGCACGACCTGCGGCGCGACGCCGGCGTCGAACGCCTGGACCCACCGGTCCGCGCAGAGACACCACTGGTCGCCGGGCCGGAGCCCGGCGAAGCCGTGCCCCCGCATCGGCGTCGACAGGTCGTTTCCCACCGACGCGGAGAACTCGAGGAACTCCGCGGTCATCACCACGCACACCGCGTGCACACCGACGTCTTCCGAGCCGGTGTCGCAGCAGCCGTTGCGGTAGAAGCCGGTCAGCGGGTCGAGACTGCACGGGACGAGCTCGGTGCCGAGGACGTTGCGAGCCACGGGTGGATTCCACCACGGATCGGCGCGTGCCCGCTGGTCCAGCGCCAGGATGCACTCACCCGGGGGCCGCAGTGCGCCGTCTTCGGGACCGCGTGCTCCCATCCTCGCTGCGTCGCGCCGCCCATCACGAGCAGGTCACCGGACGCGGGGGCGAGGTCGATCGAGCGACCGCCACCCTTCGGACGCACGAGGAACGGGCGCCGGCTGCCGAGGGTCACGATCGCGACGAGGGTGTCGTCGAGGTCCCGCAGCTCTCGGTCGGCGTGCCACGCCACGCTGTCCCGACCGGTCCGGTAGTAGTTCAGCCCGGGCGGGCGCAGGCGACGCTCGTAGTGCTGCTCGAGCGCGCGCTGCATCGTGCCCAGCGCGGGTTGAACGGCCTCCTCCGGACGGCACCAGTGCGACAGGCGGGGATCGTCGAGGACGCGGTCCCACATCCGGCGCCGGCCCTGGTGCCAGGGCACGGCGTCGATCAGGGCCGCGGCGAGGAGGTCCGCGCCGAGCCACCACTCGCGCGCCACGTCGATCCACGAGTGCTCGTCGAGAGTGATGCGCTCCCAGCGGGGTGTCGGGGCGGCACCGGGATCGGCGACGCCGAGCAGGGTCGGCTGATGGATCGTGACCGTCACGCCGTCCGAGTCTAGGCGAACAGATGTTCGGTCCCGCGGCGCGTCGGATCAGCCGGGCACCGCGACGAAGCGCCAGGCGGTGCCCTCGGCGATCACGTGCCCGGCCGGGGCGGCGGGGAAGTGGGTCCCGATGAAGAGGACTCCGGTCTCGGCGGCGCGGGCGAGCATCCGGTGCCGGGTCGACCGGGCCTCCTCGGCGTCCGCGTCGCCGATCTCGGCCCAGTCGGGCTCCGCGCACTGCACCTGGTGGTGGAGGAAGTCGCCGGTGACGAGTGCCTGCTGCCGCTCGGACTCGATCCACAGCGACACGTGCCCGGGCGTGTGGCCCGGAGTCGATTCGAGCGTCAGGCCGTCGCCGAGGTCGGCGTCGGGGGCGATCTCGTCGGCGAGTCCCGCGTCGAGGATGGGCGTGATCGAGTCGCGGAACGCGTACCGCATCATCTCCTGGTCGGCCGTGTCCCGCGCGAACTGCAGCTCCGCCGGCGTGTAGAGGTGACGGGCGTTGGTGAAGGTCGGCACCCAGGCGCCGTCCTCGGGCCGCGTGTCCCATCCGACGTGGTCGGGGTGCACGTGGGTGTGCAGGACGGTGTCGACGCGCTCGGGGGTGAACCCCGCCTCGGCGAAGCGCTCCATGAACGGCCACTCCTGGTTGTTCCAGAACGGCGAGCCCAGCTCCTTGAAGTTCCCGACGCACGGGTCCACCAGCACGCAACGCGAGCCGACCTCGACGACGAGTGCCTGGACCCGGAGCCCGACGTTGCCGTCGGCATCCGCGAAGTCCGGGACGCACCACTCGTGACGCGCGACCGCGGCCGCGGTCGCGTCGGGGAAGAAGAACTCGGGCGGGATGTGCTCGACCTCGTCCTCGACGACGCTCGTGATCGTGGCGGCCCCGATCTGCCAGCGCTGGGTCCCGGTGGTCATTCGCGCACGCTAGGCCACCCGCCGACGAGTCGCTCCGGTCAGGCCGGTGCCTGGTAGGCGCCCGGACGGAGCGTGGCGCGGACGGCGAACCCGGCCCGCTCGTAGGCGCGTACCGCGCTCGTGTTCTCCACCATGACGTGCAGCAGCGGGGTGCGGCCGCTCGCGCGGATGCGCGCCGCGAGGATCATGGTGAGCGCCGACGCCAGGCCGCGCCCGCGGTGCTCGGGATCGGTGCAGACCGCGCTGACCTCGCACGCGCCCTCGAGCTGCATCCGTTGCCCCGCCATCGCCACGAGGCGCCCGTGGTCGCGGATCCCGACGAACGCGCCGAGCTCGGCCGTGCGGGTGCACCACGGCCCCGGTTCGGTGGCGGTGACGAGAGTGCGCATGTCGGCGTGATCCGCGGCGGTGAGCTCGACGAAGCCGCGAGGGGGCTCAGGCGCCGGCGCGCCGCGGCCGACCATCTGATGGACGGCGACGGTGCCGAGCACCGTCCATCCGGTGGGCGGGCGCCGGTCGGGCACGAGCAGCGCGGTCTCGCCCGGTCCGACGAGCGCCGCGAGATCGTCCCAGGCCGCGGCGTCGGGCTCGTCGGCAAGCGCGGCGAACACCGAGAACGCGGGGTCGTACCGCCGGGCGCGCGCCGTGCCCTCGGCTACCTTGGCCTGCGGCCCGGTCAGCGCGTGCCAGACCGGGTTGTCGAGTGGATCCATCATCGGATCGTTGCACGTACCAGGACGGCGGGAGTCTGAGTTCACCATGGTGGCCACCGACGCGCGACCCGAGGCGCAGGACGCGGACCGCCGCCGGGCCGTCGTCCGGCTCGGCACCGCCGCGATCGTGTGCGCCTGTCTGCTCGTCGTCCTCGCGATCGTGTTCGTCGAGACGCGGACGGGGCAGCGGATCGACAACGCCGCGCTGAAGGGCCGGGTCGTTCAGAGCCACCGCATCGCCGACCGCTCCAACGACGTCCTCCGCACGATCTCGGTCGGATCGCTCGCCCTGTTCGGCGCGGCGATCATGACCGTCGCCGTGGCGCGGGGCCGCTGGCACCTGGCGCTCGCCGTCGGCGCGGTCATCCTCGGTTCGAACGTCACCACCGAGGTCTTCAAGGTGCTCCTCCACCGGCCGTCGCTGATCGACGATCCCGCCATCATCGCCGTCAACACCCTGCCGAGCGGCCACAGCACCGTTGCCGCGTCGCTCGCCGCCGCCGTGGTGCTCGTCGTGCCGGTCCGGCACCGACCGCTCGCGGCCACTCTCGGCGCCCTCTACGCCGCGGGCATCGCCGCGATGACGTTGGCGGCCGGCTGGCACCGCCCGAGCGACGCGGTCAGCGCGTTCGCGGTGGTGGGGCTCTGGACGTTCGGGGTGTGCGCCGTGCTGGTCGCGCGGCGTGGCCCGGGTGAGCCGCGGGCGTCGGTCGGACTGCCGGGGCTCGTCATCGGCGCGGTGCTCGTGCTCGCGGCCGCGTTCGCGGTGATCGTGGTGTCGACCACGATCAGCCGGGCCGACGGGATCCAGATCGTGCGCCTCGGTCTCGCCTACGTCGTGGCGCTCGTGTCGATCGTCGCGGTCGGCGTGACCTTCATGGTGAGCGAGGTCCTGCTGCTGCGCGGCGTGAGCCTCGACGCACCGTCGAGCGGTCCGGGGGCGCTGACCTGACCGTCAGCTCGTCGGCTTGGTGGCCTGGAGCCTGCGGACGAGCCGGCGGATCACCGGGCGGGGCGTGAACCGGACCGAGCCGGCCATGACCTTGTTCATGAGACCCGGGACCGCGACGACGTCGCCGTGCTCCAGTGCCTTCACGCCGTACGCCGCGACCTCGGCCGCGCTCGGCAGCTTCCGGTTGGCGACGAGCGGTGAGAGCTCCATGTCGGCCGCGGCCTGGAACCCGGAGCTGGTCGGGCCGGGGCAGAGGGCGGTCACCTTCACGCCCGAGCCGCGCACCTCCTCCGCGATCGCCTCGGTGAACGAGAGCACGTACGACTTGGTCGCGTAGTAGACGGCCATGAGTGGACCGGGCTGGAACGACGCGGTCGAGGCCACGTTGAGGACCCGTCCCGACCCCCTCGCGAGCATGCCGGGCAGGTATTGGCGGGTGAGCGCCGTGAGCGCGGTGACGTTGAGTTGGATCATCGCGAGGGTCTTGTCGACGTCGGCCTCCGCGAACGGCCCGAAGTCGCCGACGCCCGCGTTGTTGACCAGCACGTCGACGTCGGGGATCTCGGCCGCGATCTTGCCGACGGTGGCCGGGTCCGAGAGGTCCGCCGCGATCACCCGGGCACCCCCGAGCTCCGCGGCGAGGGCCTCGAGCTTGGGCGCCGACCGCGCGACGAGCACGAGATCGTGGTCGGGGGCGAGCACCCGGGCGATCTCGAGGCCGATCCCACCGGATGCGCCGGTCACGAGGGCCGTCATCTCGGCGCCTCCGCTGGGATGATCATCGGTGGTCGGGTCGTCATCGCCCTGCCTTTCCGGGGGTGTGGCGGTGCCGGTCACCGCGTGGGCACGTCGCCGGCGACGGTCGTGCGGTGCATCGAGCGACGGTGGTCGCGCACGTCGCCCATCACCATGTGCGCAGCGCTGCGGTTGTCCCAGAACGCGACGTCGCCGACCTGCCAGCGCCAGCGACACGTGAAGGAGTCCTGGGTCGCGTGCGCGAACAGGAAGTCGAGCAGCGCCCGCTGTTCGGTGGGCCACCAGTCGTGGAGCCCGACGGTGTACTGCCGGTTGACGTAGAGCGCGTCGCGCCCGGTCTCGGGGTGGCGGCGCACGACGGGGTGCGTCTGGGTGCGGTTCGCCTCCTCGCTGGTGTGCACGGTCATTCCCGCGAAGAGGTCGTGCACCGCCTGCATCTTGGGGGAGTAGGCGTCACGCGCGCTGTGCACGCCGTCGAGGTCCCGGAGCGCGCGTTGCAGGCCACGCGACAGCGTCTCGAACGCGAGGTGCTGGTTGGCCCAGAGCGTGTCGCCCCCGAAGGGCGGGACCTCGAGCGCGTGCAGCATCGAGAAGGCGGGGGGCTCGGGGAGGAACGAGAAGTCGGAGTGCCACACCCCGCCGAACGCGAAGCTCTGTGTCTCGGTCGGCTCGCGTACGACCGCAATGACCTCGGGGTGCTCCGCGATGGGCTCGATGAACGGGACCGGGCTGTACGGCCCGAAACGGCGGCTCAGTCCGGCCTGGTGCTCGCAGGTCAACGCCTGGCCCCGGAAGAACACGACCACATGGTCGAGCAGCGCGCGCCGGATCTCCGCGACGGTCTGGTCGTCGAGTGGCCGGGCGAGGTCCACGCCTGAGATCACAGCTCCGGCGACGCCGGTGTACGGCTCGACGACGATGCGCTCGTACCGGTGGCCCGCGGGTGCCGCGGGCACGGGGATCAGGGGGATCTCGGCCACCGCCATGGCGCGGAGCCTAGGTGCGCGGCCTCCGTCGATGTTCGGGCAAGAGCCCCCGTGACGGCGACGACTCGTTAGGGTCACGGAATGACCGACACCCCTCCTTCCCCGACCGTCGCTCCCGCCGACGGCACGCTCGGCGTGCTCTGCGTGGGTCTCGGCGCCGTGACCACGACCCTGATCGCGGGCGTGGAGCTCGCCAAGCGCGGCCAGGGCGTCCCGGTCGGCTCCTTGACCCAGATGGGCACGATCCGGATCGGCAAGCGCACCGACCAGGACGTCCGGCGCATCAACGAGTTCGTACCGCTCGCGAGCCTCGACGAGATCGTCTTCGGCGCGTGGGATCCCTACCCCGACGACGCCTTCGTGGCCGCCAGCCGGGCCGGGGTGCTGGACCAGGCCCGCCACCTCGAGGGCATCGGCGATGCGCTGCATGCCATCCGGCCGATGCCCGCGGCCTTCGACGCGAGCTACGTGAAGCGCCTCGACGGCACCAACGTGATGGCGAACACGTCGAAGCGGGCGATGCTCGAGCAGATCCGCGCCGACATCAACGCGTTCAAGGACGAGCACCTCTGCGACCGGATCGTGATGATCTGGTGCGCCTCCACCGAGATCTACATCGAGCCGGGGCCGACCCACGCCGACCTCGCGGCGTTCGAGGCCGCGATCGACGCGGAGGATCCGTCGATCGCACCGTCGATGCTCTACGCGTACGCGGCGCTGCTCGAGGGTGTGCCGTTCGCGAATGGCGCGCCGAACCTCGCGGTCGACACCCCGGTCCTGCGCACCTACGCCGAGGAGCACGGCGTGCCGATCTCGGGCAAGGACTTCAAGACCGGCCAGACACTGCTCAAGACCGTGCTCGCGCCCATGCTCAAGGCCCGGATGCTCGGCCTCGCGGGCTGGTACTCCACGAACATCCTCGGCAACCGCGACGGCGAGGTGCTCGACGACCCCGAGAACTTCAAGACCAAGGAGGTCTCCAAGCTCGGTGTGCTCGAGGACATCCTCGAGCCGACGCGCTTCCCCGACCTCTACGGCGACGTGTACCACAAGGTCCGGATCAACTACTACCCGCCGCGCGGTGACAACAAGGAGGGCTGGGACAACATCGACCTCTTCGGGTGGATGGGCTACCCGATGCAGATGAAGGTCGACTTCCTCTGCCGGGACTCGATCCTCGCCGCTCCGCTCGCGCTCGACCTCGTGTTGTTCATGGACCTCGCCCGGCGCGCAGGGATGGCCGGCATCCAGGAGTGGCTCAGCTTCTACTTCAAGTCGCCGCAGGTGCCGCCCGGCCTCTATCCGGAGCACGACCTCTTCATCCAGCAGACGAAGTTGAAGAACACCTTGCGCTGGATGATGGGCGAGACCCTGCTCACCCACCTCGGGCAGGATTACTGACCGGCGGTTCCGTCACGGGAGGTCCGCGTAGGTGATCGAGCGGCTCGGCAAGAACCTCACGGTGCGCACCGGGACGGTCCCCGAGGAGAGCACGGAGCTCGAGCGGGACGGCTTCGCCGTCATCCGTCGCGTGTTCGACGCCGCCGCGGTGGCCCAGCTCCGAGACGAGATCGACGATGTGTTCGCGTCCTGTCCGCCCGAACGCTCCCGCAGTGACGCCGAGGAGTTCCGGTACGAGATGCTCAACCGCAGTGCCGGGTGCCAGGACGCGGTCGGTCATCCGCGCATCCTGGAGGTGATCGAGCCGCTGCTCGGCGAGGACTGCCACGTGATCGCCAACACCGCGTGGCGGAACCCGCCGGAGTTCGGCGGTGGTCCCTGGCACTGCGACGCGGGACCTCACGTCCCCCGGCCCGAGGGGATCGAGTGGGACGACCGCATCCCGTACCCGGTCTTCGCGATCGGCGCTCATCTCTACCTCCGTGACTGCAGCCTGGCCGACGGTCCGACGGCCGTCGTCCCCGGGAGCCATCGTTCGGGCCGGCTCGCGCCGTTCGACCGCGTGACCGACCCGTCACTCGACTACGACGGGCGACCGCCGGTGGCGCTCACGGCCGAGGCCGGCGACGTGGCGCTCTTCGTCTCCGACGTGTGGCACCGCGGGCTCCCCGCCGACGGTGGGTCCGGTCGCTTCTTCCTCCAGGTCCACTACGGCCGTCGCGACGTGGCGCAGCGCATCCGCACGGCAGCGGTCGCGAACCAGCTGAGCGCCGAGGCCGTCGCGCGCGCGCGGACCGGGCGAGAGCGCTCACTCGTCGGTCTGCACGCCCCGATGTTCTACGACGGGTAGTCGCGCGGGTCAGTCGTCCTGGCCGTGGCCGCCACCGTGGCCGTGCTCGGTTGCGCCGCCCCGGCCGGACGCGGACTTCGGCGCTTCGCCCTGCTCGTCGCCATCTGATTCGTGCTCGGACTCGGCCTCGACCGTCGGGGCGGGCGCGGCGTCGGAGCAGTCACCGGAGTGGTCGTGCGCAGCGGCCGACACCGCGGCGCCGTGGCCCGGGCCGGGTGGGGTGTCGTGGGCGACCTGCGAGACGAACCGGCCGTGGTTGACACAGGACTCGGCCGCGGGATCGGTCGGCGGTTCGCTCGGCGGTGTGGTGCCGGGGTCGGCCGCCGGGGCCGGGTCGGCTGCGAGCGTCGTGGTGGTGGTCGTCGTCTCGTCGGTGGGCGGAGGGGTCGACGAGGTCGTGGTGGTCGACTCCTCGGCGGCCGGGGTCGACGGGGTCGCCATGACGCTGGCCGCGGCGGCGGCGAATCCGCCCATCGACACGGCACCGACGAGCGCGCCGGCCACCTTCATCCGGAACAGATACGAGGATCGATCGCTCACAGGGCATCCTTTTCGACGGCTGTGACGTATATCGGCGGTTTCTCGGACGCTTCTGGAATTACTCCGCGATCCGGGCGGCCCGCAGCGCTCCCCGGCGGACCTTGCCGGCGTCGTCGCGGAGGGGCACCTCGACGAACTCGTAGGTGCGGGGGATCTTGTAGCGCACCAGCCGGTCGGCGAGATGGGTCCGCAACTCCTCCTCGGCCACCGGCGCGTCGGCCTGCACGATGGCGTGGATGCGGTTGCCCAGGTCGTCGTCGGGGAGCCCGATCACACAGCTCGACCCGACGCTCGGGTGCGCGTCGAGCGCGGCCTCGATCTCGGCCGGGTACACGTTGGCGCCGCCGGTGAGGATCATGTCGGAGGTGCGGTCGCCCAGGTAGAGGTAGCCGTCCCCGTCCATCCAGCCCATGTCGCCGAGGGACTCCCAGCCGTCCTCGATGGCGCGGGCCTCGGCGCCGATGTAGCGGTAGGTGGTGACGCCCGCTGGGGCGCGCATGTAGACCTCGCCCTGTTCGCCCGGCGGGAGCTCGTTGCCGTCGGGGTCGAGGATCCGCATCTCGCCGACGAGCGGCCGGCCGACCGATCCGGGATGCTCGAGCCACTCGTCGCCCTTGATGACTGTCACCGCCTGCGCCTCGGTGCCGGCGTACAGCTCCCAGATCTTCTCGGGCCCGAGCCATTCGATCCACGCGCGCTTGAGCCAGTCGGGGCACGGCGCGGCCAGGTGGAACACCACGTTGAGCGACGACAGGTCGTGACGCGTCCGCTCCTCGTCGGGCAACTTCCAGATCCGCTGCATCATCGTGGGCACCGCGTACATCCAGTCCACGCGGTGCTGCTCGATGAGCTGGAGCGCGCGCAACGCGTCGAACCGCTCCATGACCACGACGTGGTTGCCGATCAGCAGCGCGGCGACCGAGAAGCTCAGCGGGCCGTTGTGGTACAGCGGGCCGCTCGCGAGGTGCACGCCGTCGGGCGTCATGCCGAACGCCAGCGCAGTCAGCGCCTGGCCCGCGGTCACGCTCGGGCCGCCGGCGACGATGAGCTTGGGTCGCCCGGTGCTCCCACCGGAGGTCGGTGCCTTCCATGCCGCGGCGACCTTCACGGGCAACGGCGCGTCGGACAGCTCGGGTTCGGGCTCGAAGCCCGCGGGGATGCAGGTGCGGCCGGGCGCGTCGAGGCCGACCACGAGGCTCGGATCCGCCAGCTCGACGATGGTCTCGAGCTCGAGGCGCGGCAGCTTGGCCGAGACCGGCGCCGGCGTCGCGCCGAGCTTCCAGGTCGCGATCGCGGCCTCGAACCACTCGATCCCGTTCGGCAGGCCGATGGTGACGAAGGAATCCTGGGTGACGCCGAGCGCCTCGTAGGCGCGCGCGAGGCGGTTGGTGCGCGACTCCAGCTCGCGGCGGGTGATCGTGGCCGACGCGTCGGTGACGGCGGGGGCGTCGGGGTCCGCAACGGCGAGCTCGGCGAGCGTGACGGGGAACGGGGCAGCGTCGTCGGCCATGGCCGCGCACGGTAGCGCGCCCTTCGACGCCGGAACGGGTGCTCGCGGTCTCGACGGCTGGTCGGCGCGCGGGCGACGATGCGACCGCCGGTGCCCGGTGCCTGGCGCGATTGGAGGACACGTGAAGGTGCACATGATGACGGGTGGGGCGCCGTTGCGCGCGTTCGGAGACGTCGCGCGTGACGCGGCCGACGCCGGCTTCGCGGGGCTGGTGATCACCGAGTCGGGCCGGACCGCGTACCTCTCGACCGCGGTCGCGGCGCTGGCCGACGTCGATCTCGATCTCGCGACGGGGGTCGCGGTCGCGTTCCCGCGCAGCCCGATGGTCACCGCATCGACCGCCTGGGAGCTCGCGCAGGCGTCGGGTGGCCGGTTCCGGCTCGGCCTCGGGACGCAGGTGCGCGCGCACATCGAGCGGCGGTACTCGTCGCTGTTCGAGCACCCCGGGCCTCGTCTGTCGGACTACGTCCGGGCGGTCAAGGCGTGCTTCGCCGGCTTCCGCGGCGAGAAGCTCGACCACCACGGTGCCTTCTACGAGCTCTCCCTCCTCCCGGCGATGTGGTCACCCGGCCCGATCGATGTGCCCGACCCGCCCGTGGACCTCGCGGCGGTGAACCCGTGGATGCTGCGCATGACCGCGGCCGAGGCCGACGGTGTTCACGTCCACCCGCTCAACTCGCCGACGTACCACGCCGAGACGTTGCTACCGAACCTTCTCCAGGGTCGCGGTCGCCTCGATCTCGCGGACTTCACCGTGTTCGTGCCGGTGTTCACCGCCGCCGGCGACACCACTGAGGAGCAAGCGATGTGGCGCGAGACCACCCGAACCATGGTCGGCTTCTACGGCTCCACGCCGAACTACGCGTTCGTGTTCGAGCAGATCGGCCGCCCCGGCACCACCGAGGCGCTGCGCGCCGCGCAGAAGGCGGGCGACACCGCGGGCATGACCGCGATGATCGACGACGAGATCCTCGACCACTTCCTCGTCGAGGGCACATGGGCCGAGATGCCCGACCGGATCGAGGAGCGCCTCGGCGCGCTCCGCGGGACCGACGTCCAGCCGGTGCTGTACCACGCCGGCATGACCTACCGCCGCGATCCGGCGACGTTCGCCCGCTTCGGCGCGCTCGCCGCCGCGCTGCGGGACCGCTGACGTTTCCGACCCGACCGTCCTCCTCCAGCCGATGCTGCACGGGCGCGACGTGCGCACCGTGCTCGACGGCCTCCGTCCGGACGACGCGTCGCCGCTCAGGCGCCGGCGAGGTGTGCCACGAGACGGTCGAGGAGCGCGGCCTGCGCGGTGTTGATCTTCTCGCGTGCATCGTCGAGTCCGAACCACTCGGCGCGGTCGACCTCGGGAAAGGTCGCGGTGCGTCCTGAGCGCGGGGGCCACTCGGTCTCGAACTCGTTGCTCACGATCGACGACACGTCGACATCGGCCGCGATCGCGAACGCGGTCACCACCTTCCCGCCCGCCTGGCGGACGTCACCCAACGGGACGGCGTCGCCAGCGGGCGCGGCGAGACCGGTCTCCTCGGCGAACTCGCGACGTGCGACCGCGAGTGGTTCCTCGTCACGCTCGACCTCACCCTTGGGGATCGACCACGCACCGAGGTCGCGCTTGGCCCAGAACGGACCCCCGGGATGAACGAGCAGCACCTCGATCCCATGTGTGCGCTCGCGGTGGAGGAGCAGCCCTGCGCTGTGTGTCGGCACGACGTCATCCTTGCGGGTGCCTGTCCGATTCGCGGGCATGACGCGCGCGGAACGTGAGGGGAAGCACAAATTCCGCGGAGAATTGCGCGCACGATTTTCAGATCGGTGCGCGGGCGTGCCGATACTCGGTGCGGGACGGAGAAGGAATGTGCACGCGCGCGCATTTCTGAGGGCCTGGTTCGTCCCGGACGTACTGCCGTCGAGGGAGAGAAGCCCGTGCCGAACCCCATCGCTGCACTGAATCGTCCTGTGCCCCTGCGCCGTCGCGGCTGCACAACGTCGCGACGGTTGGCGCTACTCGCCGCGGTGCTCGCGCTCGTCGTGGCCACGGCCGGCTGCGTCCGCAAGGCATCGCCGCCCATCACCGCCGCGAGCGGACCCGATGTGTCTCGCCGCGCGGGGATGTCCGCGGGCGCGCAGGTGCTGTGGGAGTCCGACGCCGAGCAGGAGGCCGACTTCGCGGCGATCGCGAACGCCGGTGCCCGCTGGCTCGCGCTCGACGTCGACTGGAACAGCATCCAGGGTGACGGCCCGCTCAGCTTCCGCTGGGACCGCGCCATGGACCGCGCGGTGCTGCGTGCGCGGTCGCACGGCCTCACGATCATCGGCATCGCGGCGTACAGCCCACCGTGGGCGTGTCCGGCCAACTGCCCGTCGGGGAACACGCACTGCCTCCCGGCGGACCCGAACACGTTCGGTCGCTTCATGGCCGCCGCGGCGCAGCGCTACGGAGCGAACTCGCCGATCGCCGGGCTGCGCGGCTCGATCACGAACTGGCAGATCTGGAACGAGCCGAACCACCGGCCCTACGCGCAGCCCAAGCCGAATCCCGCGCAGTACACCGCGCTGCTCAAGTCCGCGTACGTGAGCATCAAGAGCGTCGATCCGTCCGCGACGGTGATCACCGGTGGTACCGCTCCGGCGCCCGACGCCGCGGACGGTACGGACTACACGCCCGAGACCTGGCTCCGCCGTCTCTACGCGCTCGGTGCTCACGGCTTCTTCGATGCCGTCGGTCACCACCCGTACTCCTTCCCGACCAATCCGCTCGAGCCGCACTGGTGGAGCGCCTACACGCAGGTCGCAGTGCTCCACGTGGTGATGACCGCCAACGGCGACGGCAACAAGAAGATCTGGGGCACGGAGATGGGTGCACCCACGGGCACCGATTCCGGCACCCTGAGCGAGGCGCAGCAGTCCCGGTGGGTGCACGACTACTACCTCGGCTGGAACACGACCTACGGCGATTTCACCGGCCCGCTCATCTGGATGGAGATCCGTGACTCGGGGACCAACATCGGCGACAGGTGGCAGAACATGGGGCTGCTGCGCCGGAACCGCCAGGCCAAGCCGGCGTATGCCGCCTATCAGCAGGTGATGCGCAGCGGCGTGTGGTAGCGCGTCCGGATCGACGCCGCCGCCCGGGTCTCCCTGAGGGTCGATCGGCCCATCGCGTTCGGCACCATTCCTCCCGATTTCACCCGACTCCCACAATGTGTCCCTCGTCGTCCGCCGTGGGGTGCGGACCGCGCCCGGGAAGTCCGGCAACAACGCGAGCGACCAACCGTCCGTGAGTGACGACGGCAACCGGATCGCCTTCCGATCGGCTGCCTCGGATCTCGTGAGCGAGCCCGGGACCGCGCTCACGGAGATCTACGTGCGCGACCGCATCGCGGGCACCACGACGCGCGTCGGCGTCGCCTCGGACGGCGCTCCGGCCAACGGACCGAGCGCGGAACCACGCATCACCGGCGACGGGCGCTACGTCGCGTTCGCGACCCCGGCGCAGCTCGTTCCCGACGACGAGAACTACCTGGACGACGTCTACGTCCGCGATCGGCTCAAGTCGAAGACGCGCCGGATCAGCACCACGCTCCTCCAGGGTGAGGTCTACGAGCCGAGCGAGGCGCCCGCGCTCAGCGGTGACGGACGATCGGTTGCCTTCCAGTCGTCGGCTCCGGATCTGGTCGGCGGCGACGGCAACCACGTCGACGACGTCTTCATCAAGCCCGTGACCGTGCCGTCGGTGTCCGCCGTGGCGCCGTCGTCGATCACCCGCGGAACGAGCGCGACCGTGACCGTCAGCGGCACCGGCTTCCTGCCGGGAGTGACGGTGCTGATCCCCGCCACCGGGATGAGCGTGGGGACCGTGGCCGTGCAGAGCGAGACCAAGCTCACCGTGCAGGTCACCGCGTCGCCCGACGCGATGGCGGGCACCGCCACTCTCTGGATCGTGTTGCCGGGAACGGGTGCGGGCGGGACCGTGAGCTCGGTCGGCCTCTGTCCCTGTCTCGCGGTGAGCTGAGCCTCAGGAACGGGCGGCGGTCCGCAGGTCGACCGCGGTGCAGGCGGTCGCGAGGCACGGCACGCCGAGCATCGACTGCCACGCGCGCAACGTCGCCGAGGAGCCGGCCGCCACGCCCTCGCGCGGCCCCGCAGGCGCGGTCGGGGTGATCCAGAGGTTCGGCACGGGGGCGCCCTCGTCGTACCAGACGAAGACCGCTACCCGGCCCGCGCGGTACGCGGCGGAGTCGAGGATCGGCTGGATGTGCGCGCGTGCCCACGCGTCGACCGTCTGATCGGAGCAGTCGTGTCCGTCGTGGCAGAGCGTGGGGGTGACGAACGCGAACGCGGGGAGCCGGTTCGGGTCGAGATCCGACAGGGGACGGACCTGCTCGGTGCAGTGCGCGCGGTCGTCCGCTCCCCACAGGTACAGCGCGGGCACGTGCTTCGCGGCATTGCCGTCTGCGCTGCACGGTTCGGTGGCGCCCTCGACGTAGTCGACGGCGTCGCGTCCGTCGGTGCGGATCTGGCGGAACAGGTTGTCGGCGGTCGTGTTGCACGTCGCCGAGGGCTTGCAGTCGTCGGCGACGGCAGGCTCCTGCTTGCCGGTGACCTGGCCGACGTACTGGGTCAGGCTCTTCTGGTGCCGGTCGATCTCGGTCCAGTCCGGGAACCAGCTGCAGGTGGCGCCGAGGTCGTGCAGGTAGGGCATCGCCGGCCCGAAGCCCGGTCCGACCTCGCTCCAGGTGCGGTTCTCGAAGCTGAAGACCACGACCGAGTCGTAGGTGGTCGGGGGCTCGGTGCCGGAGCCGCAGGGGGTCCCGTTCGGCGCGGGTGCGTCCGACGTGGTGGACGGTGCCTCGGAGGTCGTCGGGCGCTTCGGGGCGTCGGCGCGCCCGGAGCCACTCGAGCAGGCCGTGGCGAGCAGCGCGAGCGCGAGCACGACTGCGGCGGAACGACGGGAACGAAGGGAATCGGGGCGCACGAGGGACGATGATGACACCTCCCGACGGCCGCGTCGCGTCGGGGGCGTCGGGGTGAGCCCTACGTGCCGAGTAGGCGGTCCTCGGGGATCTCCAGCCGGCGGCAGCGCGCGACGCGGGCGGCCACCGCGGCCCACGCGTCGTCGGTCCTGGTCGCGCGTGCGATCTCCCGGGCCTGATCGAGGTCGGCGATCGCCTCCTCGTCCGTGATGCGCCATCCACCGCTCACGCGGTCACCTCCACCAGCCGAGCCTGCCGAGCACCGACGAGGCTAGGAATCCCACGCCGGTGAGCGGTGGATGCTCGTCGGGCGGAATAGGCCACTCGTCGACCCCGTTGTCGTGCCCATGCCCCCGCGTCCCGCGCCGGATCCCGTCGGTCCCGGCCAGGAGTCGGTCTGGGACTACCCGCGCCCGCCCCGACTCGAGCGGTCCGGCCAGCTGGTCGAGGTGGTGCTGGGCGGTCGGGTGATCGCGAGTACCACCGAGGCCTGGCGCGTCCTGGAGACGAGCCTGCCGCCGAGCTACTACCTGCCACCCGACGCGTTCGTGCCCGGATCCGTGGCTCCCGCCGGGGGCGGCTCGCGGTGCGAGTGGAAGGGCGCGGCCACCTACTGGACGCTGCGCAGCGGCGACGTCGAGGCCGTCGAGGCCGCCTGGAGCTACGAGCGGCCCACCGCGGCGTGCGCGCCGCTCCGGAGCTACCTCTCGGTGTACCCCGCACGGGTCGATCACTGCCGGGTCGACGGCGAGGTCGTGGAGCCACAGGCCGGAGGCTTCTACGGCGGCTGGATCACGAGCGCGATCGTCGGACCCTTCAAGGGCGGGCCCGGCTCGATGGGGTGGTGAGGCGACCGCGCGCCACCCTCGGACTCAGCGCGTGACGACCACCGGGGTGCCGAGCGCGCCGAAGTTCCAAGTGCGGATGGCGTCGGACTGGTTCTCCCTGACGCAACCGTGGCTGCGGAACTGTCCGAGCTCCGCGTCGCTCTGGATCGGGGAGCCGTCGGGCCGGAGCGGGATCCCGTGGAACCCGATGTCGGTGCTGGATCCCCAGGCGAAGCCGACGAAGTAGGGCAGGATCAAGTTCCCGGATCCACCCGGGTTGATGCGCCGGACCACGTGGTACACGCCCGGCGGGGGCACGCCGATCTTCCCGGAGACCGGGAACGTGTACCAGTCGCCGTTCTCCGAGATGTGCCACACGCGCTGGCACGAGTTGCAGTACACGATGCGACGGCCCGCGCCCGATCCCCACGGCGGCGCGGGGCCGTTGCCGATTGGAGGCGCGACGAAGGTGTGCCACGCCGCGCCGTCGGTGCCGCGCACGAACACGTCGAGGCGACCGGCACCCCAGCTCGCGACCGCGGGGCCCGAGGTCGCCGTGCCCCCGAGTCGCTGCCAACCGAGCCAGCCACCGAACCGGGTCTGGCGGTAGACGGCGTGGTCGGTACCGACCACGAACGTGTCGAGGATCCCGGGCCACGTGGCGACGATCGCCGGCGGTGCGGTGAGGACACCCCCCACCCGCACCCACGCGCCCCACGCGAACGGTGCGTACGCCTTGTGGTACATCGCGTTGTCGACCCCGCGCGCGACCAGGTCGATGTGGTCGGCGCCGGACGCGCTCGCGGCCGCGGCACCCACGAGCGAGCCGCCGAGGCTCTCCCACGGGCTCCAGAAGCCCCACTGGTACGAGTAGAAGCGGTGGAGCAGGCTGCGGTCACCGGCGCGCGGCGCGAAGACGTCGAGCCGACCCGGGCCCCACGACGCGGCCGTCGGGGTCGTCCCGATCGTGCTCGGCGCGCTCAGGGCCTCCCAGGGCTTCCAGCCGTGGTCGTAGTAGCGGTGGACGAGCTCGCCGGAGCTGCCGCGGGCGAAGACATCGAGGCGCCCCGCTCCCCAGGAGGTGACCGCCGGCGCCGAGGTCAGGGTGCCGCCGAGGCTCTCCCAGCCCTTCCATCCGTTCTCGTACCATCGGTGCCAGAGCTTGTTGTCGACGCCGCGGGCGAAGACGTCGATGCGGTTCGGACCCCAGCTGACGCTGGCCGGCTCGCCGACGAGCTTGCCGCCGAGCGACTCCCACCCGCTGAAGCTTGCCGGCGCGGCGGCCGGGACCGCGACGACGCAGGTGCCGAGCACCACTGCGAGCACGATGGTCAGACGGGCCGCGCGGCGCCCACGCCGGTGCCGTGTCGCTGCTCCGGAGCCCCACCTCAGCCGCATGTCCAGCTCCCCGTCCGGCGCCCGTTCGCTGCGCCTGGCGAATCGATCCCGAGGAGAGTATCTGCGCGCGCGACCCCGGCTCGACGTACTGGTTCGATCGGATCAGGGGGCGAGCACGCCGGCGATCGCGGCGGGCACGTGACCTTCCGCCGCGAGCCAGCGGACCGATGCCGCGAGGGTGTCGTCGACCGACCGCCAGTGCAGATCGAGCGCGGCGCAGGTGGCCCGACTGTCGTACGGGCAGGAGAGGGTCGCCATCGACATCGCCTCGAGCGTGAGCGGGTAGTCGAAGGGGATCACGCGCTTGACCACGTCCCCGACGCGGCCTGCGAGCCGGAGCGCCCGGGGCGGCATCCGCACGGCCCGGATCCGTGTGCCGGTCACGCGCTGCAGGGCGGAGTGCAGCTCGGCCCACTCGAGGAACTCGCCACCGAGCATCCAGCGACCGGGTCGGTCCACCGCGCGTTCGATCGCTCTCGCGACGTCGCGCACGTCGATGATCGAGGTGCCCGACGTCGTCTGCGGCGGGGTGCGCAGCCACGCCACCAGCGCCCGGTGGTTGACGCTCAGATCCGGCGCGTCAGGACCGAGGATTCCCGACGGGTAGACGATCGCCACGGGTGCGCCGGCGTCCTGGAGGGCGCGGGCCGCCTGCTCCGCCCGGACCTTCGAGTGCGTGTAGGAGCTGCGGGCGCCGCTGAGCGGGGTTTCGATCGTGACGCGGTCGTGCCCGATCCCGAAGACCGAGACGCTCGACACGTAGACGCTCGGGATGCCGCGCGCCGCCGCGCCGCCGATCACCCGTTCGGTGCCGCCGACGTTCACGGCGTCGGCCCGTGCCGCCTCGCGCTCGGCGAGTGCGACGTGGGCGGCGGCGTGCACGACGTGCGTGCAGTCCGTGAGGGCGCGGTCGACGCTCTTGGTGTCGGTCACGTCGCCGGGGACGATCTCGAGGCCGGCGGTCGCGCGCAGCGCGGGGACGCGCGCGACCTTGGCCGGATCGCGCACGAGCAGCCGGACCCGGTGGCCGGACGCGGCGAGGCGCGCGGCGGCGTGGGATCCGACGAATCCGGTCCCACCGGTCACGAGCACGGTCACGGTGACGGACCCTATCGACGTGGACCGCGGGGTCCGCGTCCGCCCGTCAGGCGCGGAAGCGATCCCAGGCGCCGACCGGGAGGTGGAGCCCGTCGTCGGTGACCAGCAGCCCGGCGACGCCGTGGTCGGCCAGCACACCCGCGCCGTCGACCGGACCGGCCAGGAACGCGGCCTTCGCCAGCACCTCGACCTGCCAGCCGCGGCCGCCGACAACGGTCACACCGGCCAGCCCGCTGTCGGCGGGGCGTCCCGTGGCGGGGTCGATGAGGTGGTGGCGCGTGCTTCCGTCCGTCGCGGTCCAGGTCCGGCGCGTGCGCCACGTCGACGCGATCGCGCCGGCGGTGATCGCGAGGGTGTCGACGACGTCCTCGGGATCGATGGGATCGGTGACCGCGACGATCCAGCCGCCGTCGGGTCCGCGGCCGTCGGCCCGGAGATCGCCGCCGACGTTCACCATGGCGCCCCCGGCACCGGCGGCGAGCAGGTCCTCGACCACCAGGTCGGCGGCGAGTCCCTTGCCGATGCCGCCGGGGTCGATGGCGACGTCGGGGCCGAGCGTGACCGTGCGGGCCACCCGGTCGAGGTGGATCGTCCCGACCGGACGACCGGCCCGAGGGGAGACGGCCCGATCCGGTCCGGTCGGAGTGGGCACCCCTGCGGCCGCGACGAGCTCGAAGGAGCGGTCGTAGCCCGCGGCGCGGACCGCGTCGAGCAGTGTGGGGTCGAAGCGTCCGCCGGTGATCCGTCGGCCTTCCACCGCACGCTCGACGAGCTCGAACGTCGCGGGGGAGACGACGACCGGCACGCCGGAGCGCTCGTTGAGGCGGCTCAGCTCGCTGTCGGGGCGGAACCGGCTCCACCGCGCCTCCAGCTCGTCCAGCTCGGCGACCGCGCGGTCGACGAGCGCCTCGGGCCCGTCGACCACCATCACGTGGGCGGTCGTGCCCATGACCTCGAAGGTGCGCTCGAACCTGTTCACGGGTCCATCCAACCCCGCGCCGGTGAAGCCTTCCGGGGTGGGTCCGTGAAGCCCTCGTGAAGGTCAGGCCCCCGTGTCGGCGGGGGCCGACGCGAGCGGGAGCGTGAGGGTGAACGCCGACCCCCGACCGAGTCCGGGCGAGGAGACCTCGAGGTCGCCGCGGTGGGCGCGGGCGAGTCCGCGGGCGATCGTCAACCCGATCCCGCTGCCGCCGGCCGGCCGGACCGCGCTCGGCACCCGGTAGAAGCGGTCGAACACGAGCTCCTGGTCCTCGGCGGTGAGGCCGATCCCCGTGTCGAGCACCGCGACGGTCGCGGTGCGGTTCGACCGCGCGACCTCCATCGCGACCTCGCCCCCCGCCGGGGTGTACGTCAAGGCGTTGCCGAGCAGGTTGGTGAGCACCTGCGCGATGCGTTCGGGGTCGACGTCGACCAGGACCGGGGGGGCGGCCGGCACGGTGAGGGCGACGCCCTTGTCCACGAACTGGGGCCGGAGACGCTCTGCGCATCGGGCGGTGATCTCCGAGAGGTCGACGACCCGGAGGTGCAGCGCGACGGCACCTTCCTCGGCGCGGCTCAGCTCGGCGAGGTCGGAGGCGAGTCGCTGGAGACGCGACGCCTCCTCGCCGACCGCGACCAGGATCTCCTCGGTGGGCTCGAACACCCCGTCGAGGATGCCCTCCACGTATCCCTCGATCGACGTGAGCGGCGTGCGCATCTCGTGTGCGACCTCGGAGACCAGTCGGGCGCGGCGGCGATCGCTGGTCTCGAGCTCCACCGCCAGGCGGTTCACGTCGCGTGCGAGCTCGGCGAGCTCGAGCTCGCCGGGCTCGGTGACCCGCTCGTCGTAGTGCCCGTTCGCGAGGCGGCGTGTGGCGGTGCGCACGTCACGGACCGGACGCAGGATCCGGCGGGCGACGAGGGTGGAGGCGATCGCGGCCGCGCCGATGCTGGCGGCGAGGGCGATCCAGAGGGACGCGTCGAGCGAGTCCACGAAGAGGTTGTGGGAGCCCGTCGTCTCCGCCTCGGAGCTGCCGACGTTCTTGAGGTCGTCGTCGAAGCGCGCCGGGGCGACGGTACGAACGGTGATCGCGAACGCACCGAACACGACGAGCGCGACCAGCGCGTACGACGCGAACAGCCGGACGTCGAGCCGTCTCCAGAACCTCACGTCGGGCTTCCGAGGAACTTGTAGCCGACGCCGCGGACCGTGCCGATCAGCTCCGGGTGTTCGGCGTTGTCGCCCAGCTCCTTGCGGATACTGCGGATGTGCACGTCGACGACGCGCTCGTCGCCGAAGAAGTCGAAGCCCCAGACCTTCTCGAGCAGCTGGCGTCGCGTCAGAACGCGGCCCGGTGCGCGGGCGAGCGCAGACAGCAGATCGAACTCGAGCGTGCTGAGTGTGACGGCTTCGGCGTGGCGGGTGACCTCGCGCGCGCCGAGGTCGATCACGAGCCCCTCGAAGGTCAGGCGATCGGTGTCGGTCGCGCCCGCGGAGCGGTCGGCCCGCCGGAGCACGGTCTTGATGCGGGCGACGAGCTCACGCGGGCTGAACGGCTTGGTGACGTAGTCGTCCGCGCCGACGGAGAGACCGACGAGCGTGTCGACCTCCTCGGCGCGAGCGGTGAGCAGGATCACCGGGATGTTCGACGTGGTCCGCAGCCGGCGCAGCACCTCGATGCCGTCGAGCCCGGGCATCATCACGTCGAGGACCACGAGGTCGGGGCTCCAGTCGCGTGCGGTGCGCAGCGCCTGCTCGCCGTCGCGGGCCTCGGCCACCTCGTACCCGTCGCTCTCGAGGTAGCCGCGGACGATCTCGCGGATCCTGTCCTCGTCGTCGGCGACGAGGATGCGGGTGGCCATGGCGGTCAGGGTAGGCCGCGCCCTCCCGGTGCCGTCCCCTCCTTCACGGACACTTCACGGACGCGCCGCTCACGGCTTCACGGCCGTCCGGTTGGATCGTGTCGACGCCTCCGGCCGACCCGGTCGAGGACGAGGATGAGGAGCGAACATGGAACGCAGAACCGTCGTTGCCGCCGCCAGTGCGATCTCGATGGCGCTCGTCTCGGCGACCGTCGCGGTCGCGGCCAACGTCGGCGCCCTCGGGTTCTCGGCGCCGCCGGCGTCCAGCCCCGCACCGAGCGCGGTGAGCGCACCGGCCGGGGCGTCGACCACGACGCCACCGCGGGTCGTGACGGCGGGCGAGCACGAGCACGAGGGCACGAACGCGACCGCGCTGACCGCCGCGGCCGCCCGAGGCGAGGGACGGCACTCCGATGAATGACGACACCACAGACCCGGCGGAGCGCATCGCCCGCCTCCAGGCCCGGCGCGCGGCTTCCGGCCGCTCGCCCGACCCCGCTCGGCCCCGGACGGGTGACGACACCGCCGCCCCCGGCGTCGCCCCGCGGGCCCCGGGCCGGACCGGACCCCCGGCCCGTGGCGGTCGCCGCCGTTCCCACCCGGCGGCGGCCACCCGCTGGCTGCTCGGGGGCCTGAGCGTCGCGTCCTTCTTCGGCATCGCCGGGACGGTGGCGGCCGCGAACGTCGCCACCACGACGGCGGCCGTGGCCGCCCCGGCTCCGGCGACCGCACCGGCATCCACCATTGCCACACCGACGGCCGCGACGCCGGTCGCATCGGCGGCCTCCGGCGCGACGCCTGCGCCGAGGGCCGCGCCGGTGGTCCACACCACGACCCGCGGCAGCTGAGCCGCGGGTCGTCGTAGGGTCCGATGGTGCACTCCCACGCCTGGTGGTACACCGCGAGGGCCGCGGGCATCGTCGGGTGGGCACTGCTCACGCTCGCCGTCGTCGGCGGGCTGCAGCTGTCCACCCGGTTGGTGCGCAAGCCGGCACCGAACTGGGTCCTGGACGTCCACCGCTTCGTCGGTGGACTCTCGGTGGCCTTCGTCGCCGTGCACGTCGTCGCCCTCGCGCTCGACCCCTTCATCGGGTACGGCGTTGCGGACCTCTTCGTGCCGTTCGTCTCCGCGTACAAGCCTGCGGCCGTGGCTCTCGGCATCATCGGGCTGTACCTGCTGCTCGCGATCGAGATCACCTCGCTCGCGATGCGCAAGCTGTCCCGCCGCACGTGGCACGCCGTGCACCTCACGAGCTTCGTGCTCTATGCCGTCGCGACCGTGCACGGGCTCACTGCGGGGACCGACCGGCACAACGCGCTGTTCCAGTGGGCGTGCCTGGCGAGCGCCGGGCTCGTGCTGATGATGACGTTGGTCCGGATCTGGTCGCCCCGCCGCGCGGCTCGTGCCCCGGTGGCCCGCCGGTCGAGCTGACCGCGCGGGGTCCGCGTCCGGAGGTCGCGGCCGGGCGATCCTGAGGGGGTGGGTGTCCTCAGATGGCGATCCGTCGCGCTGGTCGCCGTGCTCGCCGCCCCGTTCGCGGTCGGGTGCCGGTCCTCGTCGACCGCGACGGCGCCGCCACCGACCACCCGGCGGCGCGCACCGCGCTCCACGACGACCTCCGCGCCGACCGCGCCGACCACGACCACCTCGATCCCTGTGCCGACCACGACCATCGGCGCGCTCCACCCGCCGCCCGGGATCGACGGACCGCTCGCCGTGACGCGCGTGGTCGACGGCGACACGATTCACGTCGCCTCAGGCGTCACGCTCCGGCTGATCGGCATGGACACTCCCGAGACCGTGGACCCGCGCCGGGTGGTCGAGTGCTTCGGACGGGAGGCGTCGCTCCGGGCGCATCAGCTCCTCGACGGCACGAGCGTCTCGCTCGAGTACGACGCGAGTCAGGGTCGGCTCGATCGCTACGGCCGCACGCTCGCCTACGTCTGGATGCCCGACGGCCGCCTGTTCAACCAGGTGATGATCGCCCAGGGCTATGCCCACGAGTACACCTACTCGGTGCCGTACCGGTACCAGGCCGAGTTCCGGGCCGCGGAGCGGTCCGCGCGCCAGGAGTCGCGGGGGCTGTGGTCGCCCGCCACCTGCGCGGGCGACACGACCCAGCCGGCCGCACCGGGCTCCGGCGGCTCGACGGCGCCGGCCGCGCCGTCGAGCTGTGACCCGTCGTACCCGGGCGTGTGCATCCCGTCGCCGCCACCGGACCTCGACTGTGCCGACGTGCCGTACCGCCGATTCGCCGTGGTCGGGGCGGATCCCCACCGATTCGACAGCGACCACGACGGCGTCGGGTGCGAGAGTTGACCTGATGGGAAGCACCTCGCAGCAGCTCAGGTCGTTGCGCCGGCGCTCGGTGCCGGCGTGGTGGCCCGACGCCAAGCTCGGGATCTTCGTGCACTGGACGCCGGCATCGGTCCCCGGCTTCGCACCGGTCGACGCCGAGATCGGCGATCTCCTCCGGTCCGACGCGCCGGACGCGCTCGCGGCCTCGCCGTACACCGAGTGGTACGAGAACTCCCTGCGGTTCCCCGACAGCGCGGTCTCGCGCCATCACCGCGAGGTGTATGG
Organism: uncultured Acidimicrobiia bacterium; assembly: GCA_963801105.1. GTDB lineage: Bacteria > Actinomycetota > Acidimicrobiia > IMCC26256 > JAENVU01 > JAENVU01. The sequence goes on along the minus strand of CAWDDH010000003.1, from coordinate 146,821 downwards.
CGACCGGCCCTACACCGAGTTCGCCCGCGACTGGGAGGCCGGGCTCGAAGCGTGGGATCCGCACGACTGGGCGGCGCGCTTCGCCGCGACGGGCGCGCGGTGGGTGGTGCTCGTCGCGAAGCACGCCGACGGGTACTGCCTCTGGCCCACGGGCGTCGCGCACCCGCACCGCGACCGTTGGCACTCCACGCGCGATGTCGTCGGCGAGCTGGCCGAAGCCGTGCGTGCGGTCGGGTTGCGATTCGGCGTCTACTACTGCGGCGGCCTCGACTGGAGCTTCGAGGCGCGTCCCATGGGGTCGATGGCCGGGGTGCTCGCCTCCATCCCGCGGGGCGACTACCCGGCCTACGCCGAGGCGCAGGTGCGCGAGCTCATCGCCCGGTACCGCCCGAGCGTGCTGTGGAACGACGTCGCGTGGCCCGCGCCCGCCGCCCGGCTGTGGCCGCTCTTCGCGGAGTACTACGAGCAGGTGCCCGACGGTGTGGTCAACGACCGGTGGATCCCGTGGCACCCGGTCCTGGCCGCGGCGCGCACCCGGGTCGGTGCCCACCTGATCGATGCCGGCTCCCGCCGGCAAGCCCGGCGCGACACGGGGTTGCTTCCGCCGAAGCCGCCGTACTTCGACGTCCGCACGCCCGAGTACCTGACGTTCGCCGGCGTCCCGCCCGACCCGTGGGAGACCGTGCGGGGCATGGACCGCAGCTTCGGGTACAACGCGAGCTCACGGCCGGAGCACTTCCTCGACCACGACGCCCTGCTGTGGCTGCTCACCGACGTGATCGCCAAGGGCGGGAACCTGCTCCTCAACGTGGGCCCGCGCGGCGCCGACGCGCAGATCCCGCCCGAGCAGCAGGCGCGGCTCGACTGGCTGGCGGCATGGGCGCCGGCGCACTCCGAGGCGATCGTCGGCACCCGACCCTGGGTCGTACCGGGGACCGAGACCGGGGACGGCCATCGGCTGCGCTACACCGCGCGTGACGACACGGTCTACGCGTTCGTCGCCGGTGCGACGGGCCCGGTGACGCTGCCCGACGTGCGGCCGGCACCGACCACACGGGTCACCACCGTGACCGGCGAGCCGCGGGCCTGGCGGGCCGTTGCCGCGGGGATCGAGGTGGACCTTCCGCTCGTCGCGCCGTCGCCCGAACCGGTCGTTGTCGCGCTTCGCCGGGTCGATGCCGCGGCCCGCGACCAACCGCTCCACTTTCGGACGTGATCGATCTCGTGGAACGAGGACTGCGGCAGGCTCGCCGAGCGTTGAGCCGGAGCCGTTGGATGGGCGAGCTCCACGACGCCGCGGGCCTTCCCGCTGTGCCGTCGTCCGCACCCGGGGTGTTGATCGTGCAGATCGACGGTCTGTCGGAATCGCGGTTGCGTACCGCGGTCGCGTCGGGACGGATGCCCTTCCTCGGCGAGCTGCTCGGTGCCGGCGAGCTCCAGCTGGTCCCGTGCTACTCGGGTATGCCCTCGACCACTCCGGCCGTGCAGGCCGAGCTGTTCTACGGCATCGACACGGCGGTCCCGGCCTTCACGTTCGTGGACCACACGACCGGGCGGCTGATGCGCATGTACCAGCGCGAGGCCGTCACCACGGTGGAGGAACGCGTCGCAGCACGCTCGTCGGGTTCGCTGCTCGCGGGCGGTGCCTCGTTCGCCAACGTGTACTCGGGGGACGCGGCCGACGCTCGCTTCTGCATGGCATCGCTCGGCGTCGGCGACGCGCTGCCCAGGCACCGGCGGTGGCTGACGCCCCTGGTGGCGGCCAGCTATCTGCCGGCCTTGATCCGCGTGGTCGCGGTGGCCGCGGGCGAGCTGCTGGCCGCGCCACGAGACCTCCTGGCGGGGCTCCGCGCCGGCGAGGACCGGGGGTCGGAGCTGAAGTTCCTGCTGTCGAGAGTCGCCGTCGGCGTGGTGCTGCGCGAGCTCACCGTCCTGGGTATGGCGATCGATCTGGCGCGCGGGCTGCCGGTGGTGCACGGCAACCTGCTCGGCTACGACGAGAACGCGCACCGGCGCGGTCCGGATTCGCGGCTCGCGCTCCAGGCATTGCGCCCCATCGATCGGGCCATCGCACGCCTGTGGGGCGCGGCGCACCGATCGGGCGGCCGGGAGTATGACGTCTGGATCATCTCCGACCACGGCCAGGAGGTCACGGACTCCTACGTCGAACGGCACGGGCGGACGGTCGCGACCGCGATCCAGGAGCTCGCGGCCGAGCTGGGTATCGCCGATCCCGACCGTGCCCGGTGGACCGATGCGTCGGTCGGTGGTGTCGGTCAGCAGCGGGCACGGATGCTCGGCGAGCGACTCATCGCGCGGATCGTGCCCGGCCTCGACGTGTCCGAGGTCCATCACGCGCCTGGTGCGCTGACGGTGACGGCGCAGGGTCCGGTCGGGCACGTGTACCTACCGGCACCGCTCGCGGCCGCGGAGCTCGAGGAGTTCGCCGGCGCACTCGTCGAGCGCGCGGCGGTGCCGCTCGTTCTGTGCCTCGGCGATCGTCGCGACGAGGTGATTGCACACACCGAGACCGGTCGATACGTGCTGCCGGCCGAGTCCGCGTCCGTGCTCGGAGCCGATCATCCGTACCGGGAGGAGGTCGGCGCCGATCTCCTCGAGCTGTGTCGCCATCCCGATGCCGGCGACCTCGTGATCGGGGGCTGGCGCCGCGATGGTCGGTCGGTGAGCTTCCCGCACGAGCACGGTGCGCACGCGGGACCCGGACCGGAGGAGACCAGCGCGTTCGCGCTCGTGCCGCCCGATACGCCCTTCGTGACCTCGAGCGAGCACGTGATCCGACCGCGGGATCTGCGCAGAGCGGCGCTCGCATCACTCGACGGGAAGCGCCGGCCGGTGGAGCAGGGTGCCGGCGGCCGCGGCCTGCGGATCCTCACCTACAACGTCCATTCGTGCGTCGGTCTCGACGGCCGTCTGTCTCCCGAGCGCATCGCCAGGGTCATCGCCCGCCATCAGCCCGACGTCGTCGCCCTGCAGGAGCTCGACGTCCGGCGCGCCCGTACCGGCCACCTCGACCAGGCCCGCGCGATCGCCGACGCGCTGGAGATGTCGCTGGCGTTCCACCCGACGCTGACGCTGGCGGACGAGGAGTTCGGCGACGCGGTGCTGAGCCCACACCCGATGCGGACGGTGCGGACCGGGGCGCTTCCCGGGCTCGGCCACGAGCCGCGGGGAGCCATCTGGGTCGAGGTGGACCTCCCGGATCGCGACGGCGGGATGCGCCCGGTCCAGCTGGTCAACACCCACTGGAGCCTGCACCCGCGGGAGCGCCGGATGGCGGCGGAGGCGCTCGCCGGTCCGGGCTGGCTCGACCGTCCGGAGGCGCGGACCGACGTGGTCGTCTGCGGTGACTTCAACGCGCTGTGGTGGTTCCCGTCCTTGCGCCGCCTCACCCGGCGGCTGGACGACGCGCAGGCAGGGCTGGACGGGCACCGGCCCCGTGCGACCTGGTTCGGCCGGTTCCCGATCGGACGGATCGATCACGTGCTCGTGGATCCGAGCTGGACGGTGCTGGGCGTCGAGGTCCCGGACGACACCCGGGCCCGGGTCGCGTCGGACCACCGCCCGCTGGTGGTCGACGTGCGGCTCCCGGAGCGGTGACGGCGTCGGTCAGGTGAAGATGATCTGACCGCCGGCGGCGATCTCGTAGAACTCGCCGACAGTGATGATGTCCTGGATCTGGTCGATGAAGTCGTCCTTGGAGAGGTCGAACATGTCGACCGATGCCTTGCAGGCGTACATGCCCGCACCCGTGTCGCCGATCATCTCGAGGAACTCGGGGATCGGCGGGATGTCGAGGTCGGACATCTTCTTCTCCATCATGTGCGTCGCGATGGCCGACATCCCGGGCAGGCCGCCGAGCATCGTCGCCATGTGCATGCCGGGGTTCCCGACGGTCGCGACCTTGATGTGCTCGATGCGCTTGCGGTGGACGGCGTCGAGTCCGAAGAACGTGAAGAACAGGTTCGCGTCGATGCCTTCGGCTCGTGCCCCGTTCGCCATGATCAGCGCCGGGTAGATGCCCTCGAGCGAGCCCTGGGACACGACGATCGAGACCTTTTCGATGGTGTCGCCCATGGGGACGGCTCCTTTCAACCGGCGGGGCCGGTCGGTGGGGGGTCAGATGCAGCCGCGGGGCTTGGGGATGCCGGCGATCTTGGCGGCGAGCTTCGCGGGTCCCTTCGGGAAGAGCTGGTAGAGCTCCTTCACCGAGACGCCCGAGCTCTTGCCGAGGGCGCGGACCGTGGGTCCGGTGCCCTTCTCGAAGTACTCCTTGCGCATGTAGCGGATGACGTCCCAGTGGCGGTCGGTCAGCTCGTCGATCCCCGCGTCGCGGGCGATCGCGGCGGCCATCTCCTCGTTCCACTGCTCGGGGCGCTCGAAGAACCCCTCGTCGTTCACGTCGACGTCGACGCCGGCGATGGTTGCGGTGGTCATGATCGGTTCCTTTCTGCTGAAGGTCGGTTCAGCCGTCGTGCGTTGCCTCGGCGTCCGGCCGCTTGCCGGCCCGGGGCATGTCGGGGCTGATGCCGGGGATGTCGCGTCCGGGCAGCAGCGCGTGCCAGTAGAACCACTGGAACATCAGCTTCCCGAGGTGGTTGAGTCGGGATTCCTTGAGCAGCGGGACCCCGACGCTCGTCGGGAAGTGACCGCCGACCGGCTCCTGGTCGTAGTTGAAGTCGATGAGCATCGCCTTGTGGAAGCCGGTCTCGATGAAGCAGTTCGAGTGTCCGTCGTACGAGCCGTCGAGCGGCTCGTTCTGCAGGAACCGCTGGATGTTCTCGACGAGCGCCTCGCCCTCGAAGTGCGTGACCGAACCCGCCTTCGAGATGGGGAGGTTCGCCGCGTCGCCGATCGCGAAGACGTTGGGCTTGGCCTTGGCCTGGAGCGTGTGCTCGTCGGTGGCGACGAAGTCGAGATCGTCGCCGAGGTCGGGTGAGTTACCGACGTACGCGGCGCCGCTGTGGACGGGGATCACCACGGCGAGATCGAAGGGGACCTCGCGCTCGTCGTAGCTGATGAGCCGGCCCCCCTCACCGTCGACCTCTCCGGTGTTGAACTCCGTGACGAGGTCGATGTTGCGTTCGGCGAGCATTCCGCCGAGCTCCTTGGCCGCGGTCGGCGTCGTGAACGCTCCATCGAGCGGGGTCACGTACGTGATCGAGACCTTGTCGCGGATCCCACGCTCGTGGAAGTGCCAGTCGGCCAGGAAGCAGAACTCGAGCGGCGCGACCGGGCACTTGATCGGCATGTCGATGACGTTCACGACCAGCCGTCCGCCTTCGAAGCTCGCGAGCTTCTCGGCGAGGGCGGTCGAGCCCGGGAGGTCGTAGAACGTGAACACCTTCTCCATCCACCCCGGACCGGTCAGACCCTCGGTCTCCTCGGGGACGAGGCGCGAGCCGGTCGCGACGACGAGCACGTCGTACGCGAGGACGCCGCCGTCGGCGAGGTGCACCTGGTCCGTCTCCAGGTCGACGCGCTCGACGCCGCTCTGGTGGTAGTGGATCCCGCGGTGGAGCTGACGCTCGCGCGGGCGGACGATGTCATCGGGCTCGGCCAGGCCGAAGGGCACGAACAGCAGGCCCGGCTGGTACACGTGGCGGCCGTCGGTGTCGACGACGGTGATCGACGCCTCCGCTTCGGGCAGCGCCTTGCGCAGGCGGTTGGCGGTGAGCGTTCCCCCGGTCCCACCGCCCAGGATCACGATGTGCTTGCTCATTCCGTCGGTCTCCCTTCACGTCGTTCGTCGGCACTGCGTCACGGGGACCATTCGTGGTGAGGTCATCATGTGCCGGCGGGCGGTCTGCGGCCAGGGCCGGAAGTCCGCGTCGGGGGCGGCGATGGTCCGGGAATCCGGGACCGCGTCGCGAGGTCGTCGCTCGGTGCGACCGACGGGCTTCAGCGAGCCGTCAGGCCGGCCGAGACCTTCGGGTGGGCCAGGAGGAAGGAGACGGCCTGCTCGGAGAACGTCTGGGTGAACGGCGGGATGTGCGGCCCGTCGGGCTGGGTCCAGAGCTCCGCCCCCCCGTTCGGATCGCACCCCCGGTCGTAGGTCGTCACGGTCGCGGGGGGCAGGTTCTCGACGATGGTGCGGGTCCGCGGCGCCCGGCGGTCCGCCACCGGCGCGCACCCGTCGTAGCGGGCCCAGGTCTTCACGGTCGTCCGGGCTCCGGGGTAGGCCACGCCGCCGATCGTGCCGCCGTCGTAGGCGATGGTCTTGTCGGCCGTGCCGTGGACCTCGAGGACGGCCACCGGCTCGGTCGGCGTGCACCTGGCGGGATCGGCGAAGGTCGCGCCCGCGATGCTGGCGATCGCCGCGATCTCGTCGGCGTGGTCGCAGGCCATGCGGTACGACATGAAACCTCCGTTGCTGTGACCCATCAGGTACACCTGCTTCGGGTCCACCGCGTGCCTCGCCTTCACGTCGGCGATGACCGCGGTGACGTAGGCGGCGTCGTCCACCTTGCTCCGCGGCCCGCAGCACGCGTCGGTCGCGTTCCAGAACTGCTTGCCGAGCGCGTTCGTCGTGCCGTCGAGGACGGCGAGGAGCATCCCGTGCGCGTCCGTCACCGGGCTCAGCTTGAGGTAGGCCTCCTGGATCGCGCCGGTGACGCCGTACCCGTGCAGGAGGACCAGCAGCGGTGCCGGTGTCGCCGGGTCGACGCCGGGCGGGACGCGGAGCGTGAACGGGCGCTCGGCCACCAGCGCCTCCTGAGCCGGGGTGGGACCGGTGGCCGTGGCACCGCCACCGCCGCCGGCGCTCGTCGCGGTGCTCCGGCTCGAGGTGGTCGTCGTCGTGGCCGGGGACTTCGCCGCCGGCGAGGAGCTCGCGCAGGCGCCGAGTCCCAGCGTCAGCGCCAGCGCCGCCGCGAGCAGGCCCGGGTGAGCGGCGGTGGCGGAACGGTGGAGTGGTGGCGTCGTGCGCATGGACCTGGCGGGTCGAGGGTCGGGGCCCCGATGCTAGCGACGGCGCGTCGCGGTGGTTCGTCGACAGCCGGCGGGCAATACGGTCGAGGGAGCCGACGAGAGGGAGCCACTGATGAAGATCCCCCAGGACGACCCGCGTGCCGCGCACCGGGCCTCCGACGTGCGCGTCGATCGCGCGGGGCTCGACGCGTTCCTCGCCGACCGCCACCGCTGGGTCCTCGCGACCACGCGGGCGGATGGTCGACCGCAGATGAGTCTGGTCACCGGCGGGACCGTCGCGGACGGGCGCCTCGCCGTCGCGACCTACCCCGAGCGGGCCAAGGCCAAGAACGCACGCCGGGACCCGCGGGTGTCGATCGCGGTGATGGGGTCGGAGTTCAACGACTCGTGGGTCCAGATCGACGGGACCGCCGAGGTGGTCGAGATGCCCGAGGCCGCAGACGCGTTCGTCGAGTACTTCCGGTCGATCTCGGGTGAGCACCCGGACTGGGATGACTACCGGCAGGCGATGACCGAGCAGGGCAAGTGCATCGTGCTCGTCGAGCCGACGCGCTGGGGCCCGGTCAGCAAGGGGGGCTTCCCGCCGTCGCTCTTCGAGGACTGACCGTCGAGCGGCTCAGGCCCGCGCGTGGACGAGAAGCGCGGCCGCGCCGAGTCGGATCTGGTCCTCCACGATGCGCTCCGCGAGCGCAGCGCGGACGGCGTCGGTGATCCGAGCCGCGGTCGGGCCATCGGCGGTGCGCAGTGCTTCGTGGACCGGGCCGACGCGACTCGTCGTGGCGACGAGCGCGTCGAGCTCGCCCGCGGGAACGGCGACCGTCTCGGCGTGTCGCGTCACTTCGACGTCGGTGAATCCCGCCCCGGCGAGGAGCGTGCGGACGTGCTCGGCGTCCTCGAGCGACAGCGGACCGGGTTCGCCGGCTGCCGGCATCGGCGGCAACGCGCCGGTCACCGAGACGACGGCCGATCCGGGGACGAACATCCAGTCGTTGGCGAAGACGTCCGTCCAGCACGCGAACGCCAGCAGCCCTCCGGGCACGAGCCACGCTCGGATGTTCGCGAACGCCCGGGGCGGGTCGCTGAAGAACATCACGCCGAACCGGGAGTACACGGCGTCGAACGGCCCACCGGGTGGTGTGTCGGACTGGGCGTCGGCGACGACGAAGGTCGCGTTGGGCTCTGCCGGTTCGCGCTCCGATGCGATGGCGACCATCGCCGGGGAGATGTCGAGTCCGAGCGCGGCGCCATCGGGGCCGACGGTCCGGGCGAGCGCGAAGGTCGTACTCCCGGACCCACACCCGATGTCCACGACCCGGTGCCCGGGGCCGAGGTCGAGCAGCTCCATTGCCGCGCGGCCGATCCGCTCCGACACCATCTCGGTGTGTCGCTCCGAGGCACGCCAGCCCGGGGCGATCTCATCCCAGAACGCCGACTGCTCTGCATTGGGTGAGCTCATCGGCGGCACTCTAGGAGCAGTCCGGGCGGTGTGACGCGTGTCCGGATCGGCCCCGGTCCCGACTGGGTGGTCCGGATGCGCGAAACTAGGGTCGAATCGTGCAGCGGCCGCAGAGCCGGCTGCAGCGCATCTCGGACAGCTCGACCGTCCCCGGGACCTCTTCCCGGATGTGACCGGCGAGTCGAACGGCCGTCACCCCGGCCCCGAGGCGCGTGAACCCCCGAACGGAAGTGAGGCGAGACCATGGCCCGAGGACGCGAGAGTTTCGAGAAGCGCGCACGTGAGTTGCGGCGCCAGGCACGGGCGGCGAGCAAGCGGGAGCGGCGCGAGGAGCGCGACGAGAGCCAGGGCGACCAGCCCGCGGTCGACGAGGAGGCGCTGATGGCCCGCTACGGCGAGCTGAGCCGTCGCCACGAGGCCGGGGAGCTCGACACGGCGACGTTCGAGCAGGAGCGCGTCGCGATCTTCGTCGAGCTGGGGCTCGTCACTGTCGACGACTGATCGCCCGCCGCGATCGCAGCGCAGTCGCGGCCCGCGCCGCCCTCGGGAAGAGAGCGGCGCGGACCCAGGTCTGGACCTCCGCAGGCGACGTTGACTGCCGGACGGTCCGGGAACTGTTGTCGTCCGCTGAGCGCGACCCTTGAGGGTGCATCGGGTGGGCCGGCCCGGTTGAGCCGATCGACCCAACCGTCGGGGCACCCGCCCGACGGTCGTGGCGTCGGCGGGGTGCCCCGAACGGCGGGGGATTACCGGCCCCAGCTGCTCACCTGCAGCGAGCCGAGGTCGAGACGCTGGTCGTCGGCGTCGTCGGAGAGGTCGATCCAGATGTCGCCGTTGGCGTCGGGCACGCCGCTCGGGGGCGGGACCTCGAGCCGGCGCATCACGGTCAGCGCCGGGCTGCGTGGGGTCTTGGCCGGACTCAGGGGCTTGGCGGTGCGCCGGTGCGACACGTAGGCGGTGCCCGGAGCGACCTGGTTGGCCACGGCGCCGAGCACGCCGGGGTGGGCGTCGAGCACCCGGCGGGCGCGCCGGACCTCCCGACGACGGGAGCTGCCGATCGCGCCGACCAGGACGACGGCGTCGGCCCGGCGGGCGAGCCCGGCGGCGTCGCTGACGGGCAGCAGTGGCGGCGCGTCGATGATGACGACGTCGGCGATGGCCGCGAGATCGCCCAGGAGCAGGTCCATCGCGCGTGAGTCGAGGAGGTCGGAGGGGTTCGCGGGCGCGGGCCCGGCGGGCAGGAAGAGCAGGTTCTGGATCGGGGTGCGCAGCAGTGCGGCCTGCTCGAGTCGGGGTCGGTCTGCGCCCGAGACCGTCGACTCGCTGACGAGCGTCGACAGGCCGTGGACCGCTTCCCCGGAGGCCAGCAGGGGCGCGGGGTAGGTGCCGAACACCGACGAGAGGTGCGGCGTGCGCAGGTCGCCGTCCACGAGGACGGTCCGCGACCCGGCGAGCGCGTAGGCGGCCGCGAGGTTGGCGCTCACGAGCGACTTCCCCTCGCCGGAGACGGCGCTCGTCACGAGCAGCGTCGGGCTCGGGTGCTCGACGTCATGGAGCTCGATGCTCGTCCGGAGCGCCCGGGTGGCTTCGCCGAGCGGCGAGCGGGGACTCGTGGAGACCGCGATGCGGCGACGGTCCTTCTTCGAGCGGGGATCGAGGGGTAGCTCGGCGAGGATCGGGAGACCGGCCATCCGGCCGAGTTCGTCCGCCGAACGCACCCGGTCGCCGAGGACCTCGATCGTCCAGGCGGCGGCGGCGGCGACCAGGAGCGCGAGCACACCGGCCAGGAGACCGTCCCGTACCGGGTCGCCGCCCCGTTCGGCGTCGGCCGCGCGGGCGGGCGCGACGATCGCCGATGCCGTCGGGCCTACGTCGAGCGTGTGCTGGAGGCGCTGACGGTGGTCCTGGGCCGCCTGGGTCCGGTCCGCCATCGCGGTGAACTGTGCGGACTGCGCGGCCGAAGGTGTGCCGGAACCGATCTGCTCGTCGAGCGCGTCCGTCCGCGCCTGGAGCCCCGCGAGTTGCGCATCGAGATCGGCGACCGTGGTCTGTGCGTCACGGACCTGCGTGGCGAGGTCCACCTCGATGGCGGTGCGGGCCACGGCGTTGGCGATGCGCGCGGCGTGCGCGCGCGTCGACCCGGTCGCGGTGATCGCGATGACGGCGTCCCCGACCCGATCGACGGCGATCGCGTCGCGCACCCGTGCGGTGGTGGTGTGCCCGAGCCGGGAGGCCACCGGGGTGAGCACCGGCTCGTCGGTGATGGCGTCGACCCGCGCGTTCACCGCCCGGTCCGAAGGTGTGACGCCGAGCGGGCCGGTGCGGACCTGGATGCGAGCCTGCGCCGAGTAGGTCGGGGCCTCACGCGCGCTGAGTCCGCCGACGAGCGATCCGACGACGATCCCGCAGCCCAGGATCCACCACTTCCTGCGCCCGAGCATCTCGAGGCTGCGACGAAGCCCCATGATGTGCACCCTCCCCGGCCTGATCCGTTTCGGCCTCCGGGTGGGTGGCGGACCACCTTCCGGACGGCCGAGGCCAAGGCGGGACGGTAACAGTCGTGGCCAGATTCATCCAGAGTGCTCAACGTTCTGAATGTTGCGAACGAGACGAGTGAGCACGGGGGGAGCGAGGCCGGACATTCCGGATCCCAGCAGCGGGGAACGTCGAGACGCGCGCCGCAGAAGCCGGAGGTGGCGCGCGCCCACTCCTGCTAGACCGACGCCCGTCGGGGCCGTGACGTCGATCCTCCCTGCCCAGGGTCGACTCCGGCCCCGACATCGCGCACGCGGACTCGAGCAGCCCGGACCCGCTTCCGGATCCGGTCCTACGATCCGGGCGTGGTGGGCAGACGGCGGTCGAGGCCGGTCGGAGGGTGAGCGAGCGCGATCGCCGCTGCGACGACGCGCCCGCGGCGTCGACCGTCGAGGTGCTCGTGCGCCGACGCCTGCTGGACGTCGTCGCCGGTCGGTGGTCGCGTCCGGTGACCGCGATCGTCGCAGGTGCCGGGTTCGGCAAGAGCACGCTGATCGGCCAGGCCCTGGCGGAGCACCGGGCCGTCCCCACCGGGGTGGACCTGCACCTGCGCCTCGGGGCTGCCGATGCGCATGCGGTTCGCCTCGCCCAACGGTTGCTCGAGCGGCTCGGTGCCGCGCCCGTGCCGGCGGTGGAGACGGATCGGTTGGTCGACCTCGTGCTCGATGTGTGCTGGTCCCGGGCGCCGACGCCGATCAGCCTCGTGTTCGACGACGTGCACGAGCTTCCGTCCGGGTGCGACGGACTCGCGTTCCTCGGCGAGCTGGTGCGGAGGCTGCCCGGCAACACGCACCTGGTGCTCGGGTCCCGGGTCATGCCGCCGGTGGGCCTCGCGCGCCTGGCGGTCGCGGGGCAGGCGATCGTCCTGCGTGATTCGGACCTCCGCTTCACCGATACCGAGGTCGAGGAGTTCGCCCGCCTACGTCGCGTGCCCGTCGAGCGGATCGCCGCGGCCGACGGCTGGCCCGCGCTCGCCGAGCTCCAGGCGCGTGCGACCGGTGTCGGCTCCGAGCAGTACGTGTGGGAAGAGGTGCTCAGCCTGCGGAGCGTGGACGAACGGGCGCGATTGGTGGAGATCGCCGCCCTGGGCGGTGCGGACTCCGAGGTGGCGTCCGCCGTCGCGGGGCAGGCCGTGGACCTCGATCAGCTCCTCGGGGCCATGCCGCTCGCGGCGCGATCCGATGCGGGATGGTGGGAGCTGCACGAGGTGATCGCCGAGCCGATCCTGGCCCAGGAGCCCCCGAAGCGGATCGCGGATATCCGCCGACGTGGTGGCGTCCATGCCCGGGAGGGCGGCGACACCGACCGGGCCGTGCGGTTGCTGATCGCCGCCGGGGCGCATGACGAGGCGCTCGCGTGCCTGCGGGCCGATCTCGTCAAGCCCGTGGCGCCGGGCGATCCTCATCTCGCCGCCGAGTGGGCCGCGCTCGTCCCGGTGGCGCTGGACCGCGAGCCCGAGGTGCTGCTGCTCCACGCCATCGCGACGACCGTCGCCGATCCCGAACGCGCGTACGCGCTCGCGGAGGATGCGGTGGCGGCCTTCTCGGATCGGGGCGACGTGGACGGTGAGCTCGGCGCGCTCGCCCGTCTGGGGAGCATCGCCTATGCCCTGGCCGACGCGACGCGATTTGCTCCGCACTTCGTGCGCATCTCGGAGCTCGCGCAGTCGGGCTACCCGGGCGCGTTGCCCCTCGACGCGGCCGCCCGGGGCGGGCTCTGCATCATGGTGGGGGACCTGCGCGGGGCGGAGGCGGTGCTGGCACCCGTCATCGCCGAGCTGACCCACGATCCGACTCAGGGGCTCATGTCCTACATGTTGGCCCGGGCCCAGGTGGGAAGGGGCCGGTTCCGCGAGGCGGAGCGAACCGTGCGCGCGATCCCCGAACCGGACCAGGCGCGGATGCGGGACGGCATCCTGGGCGTCGAGCTCGCGATCGCCCAAGGGCTCGGAGCGCCCGACGCGGTGTTCGAGCAGCTGCGATGCTCGAGCGAGCGTGACCTCGAACACGGGGCGCTGATCGTCCGGCGGACCGCGCAGTCCCGCAGCGTGGTGGCGCTGGCGACCATCGGCGATCTCGACGGTGCGCGCCGGGCCCTCGCCGAGCTCGAGCGGATCGGGCCGGCCACCGACGCGACGGTCGACGAGGAGCTGACCGCGGTGGCCGCCACGGCGGTGCTCGCCGGCGACGAGGAGGAAGCGGCCAGGGTCCTCGCCCGGGTGCCGGACCGTGGTGTGTTCTTTCCGCCCCTCGACGCGCTGGTGCTCTTCTTCGTGCTGCGGCCCGAGCTGCGCGACCGCTACGCCGCCCTGGACCTCGAGGGGGTGCACGCGCGACGTCGCGAGTTCGCGGCTGCGTTCGTCGCCGCGCGGGACGGCGACCCCGAGCTCCTGGCCCGGTTCGAGTGGCCGAACGAGTCCGTGATGCGGTGGTTCGCGCCCGCTCCCTGGCTGATCGAGGCCGCGGTGCGCTCCGCCGCCGCGGGGGGTGTCCCGCCGATCGACCTCGTCCGTCGGATCGGGCCGAGCCAACGCCACGTGGTGCGACGCTTCGCCGGCTCGACCGATCCCGAGGTCGCGCGGATCGGCGCGGAGTTCTCGGTGTTGCTCGGACCGGCCGCGTCCGATCGCGTCGCACTGCGCGTCCTCGGACCGTTCGAGGTCGACGTCGACGGTCTCCCGTCCGACGCGTCGGCCCTCCGTCGCGAGCGGGTGCGGGCATTGCTCGGACTCCTGGTGCTCCGTCGGTCGGTCCGACGGGACGAGGCGGCGGGCGCGCTCTGGCCCGGTCTCGACGACGAGCCGGCGATGCGCAACCTGCGGGTGACCTTGACCCACCTGCTCAAGCTGATCGAGCCGAGTCGGGAGCGGGGCGCCCCCTCCTACTTCATCCACCAGGAGCGTGAACGGCTGACGCTCCGTGAGGATCCGGCCCTGTCCGTCGACCTGTGGGACTTCGAGTGGGCCATGGCGGAGGCGGAGAGGTTCGAGCGGGCGGGCGCCCCCGCGCGGTACTCGAAGCGTTGACGAACGCGGTCGGACTCTGGCGGGGCGAGCTCCTCGCGGACGTGCATCCGGCCGAGTGGCTGGACTTCGAGCGGATCCGCGTCGGTGCGCGGTTCACCCGAGCGGCCATCCGCGCGGGTGAGCTCCTGGCCGCGAACCACCAGTTGGGCGAAGCGGAGGTGATGGCCAAGCGGACGATCGCCTCGGATCGGTGGAACGAGGCCGCGTACCGGCTGCTGGCGTCGATCCACCTGGAGCGCGGCGACCGCTCGGCTGCCCGCCGCATCCTGGACCATCTCGAGCGCGTCCTCGAGGAGATCGGCGCGCGCCCCGAGCCCGGCACGGAGGCGCTGATCGCCCGCTGTCACGGTGGTTAGCGCCTCGTAAACGCGCTCGTGTGATGCTGCGCCCGTCCGCGGTTCCCCGGAAGCAGAGCGAGCACACCACAGCGCTGGGCTCGCCTCTTGGGCAGGGCTCTCCAGGGGGCCGCGGACATCTTCGAGGTCACCGCCCACGGACCCGGAGTCGCGTGTCTAGCCTGTGCGCCATGCCGGGTCGGACGAGAGCAGTCGCGCTGGTCGTCGTCGCGGCCGCCGGGCTCGCGGCCTGCTCGGGCAGCGGCGGCAGCGCCGGTGCCCCGGCGCCGACCACGGCGGCGATTTCCTCGACGACCACCACCACGTCGACGTCCACCACGACGACCACCGTCCCGGCGGTCTCGACGCGGGACCCGTTCGAGCCCGTCGCCTGACGGCACCGGGCTCGACCCTCCCGCAACGCCCGCCGACCTCTCTGGCTGGTCCCGGGAGGTCCCGTGGCCGCGTCGAGGCTGCGATCGCGACGGGCCTCATCGGTTCTAGGCTGTGGAAGCTCTTTGCTCGCCGAACAGATGGTTCGCCGATCCGGGGGTCGGATTGGTTGCCGCGTGGGCGGAGTACCCGCACCGAAGCCGTCGAGCCGGATGCTCGCGGGCCGTCTCGAGGTGAGCGGGTCCGAGTCGCGAGCGCGGCCAGGAAGCCTGATGCAGACCATTCTCGAACCTCCGGCCCCACCCCAGTCCGACGTTCGGCCCTCGCCGGGCAGCCTCCTCGCCGGGCGCATCGTGACCGGCGCGCTCGTCGTGAGTCCGCTGCTCGCGCTCGGCGTGGCGGTGCCGCTGCTCTGGGGCCACCTGATCCACCTGCGGGACGCGATCCTCGCGATCCTGCTGTACGCGGTGAGTGCGGTCGGGGTGACCGTCGGCTACCACCGGATGCTCACTCACCGCAGCTTCCGGCCCCACCGGGTGCTCAAGATCGCGCTCGCCGCGGCCGGTTCCATGGCGCTCGAAGGTGGCGCCATCGGATGGGTGGCCGCCCACCGCCGTCACCACCGCTTCAGCGATGCACCGGGGGATCCGCACTCGCCGCAGCGCTACGGCGCCGGTGCATGGCCACAGCTGCGCGGATTCCTGTGGGCGCACGTCGGCTGGCTGTTCTCGGCCGACCGGACTTCGACGACGAGGTACGCCCCGGATCTGCTGCGAGACCGCGATCTCGTCGCGCTCGACCGGCTGTTCCCGCTCGTCGCGATCGCGTCGCTCGGGATCCCGTTCGGGATCGGCTGGTGGCTCTCGGGCTCCTGGGCCGGTGCGCTGGCCGCGCTGATCTGGGCCGGCGTGCTCCGCATGGCGTTGCTGCACCACGTGACCTGGTCGGTCAACTCGGTGTGTCACATGTTCGGCCGCCGCCGCTTCGCATCGAAGGATCACAGCACCGACTTCGCGCCGCTCGCGCTCATCTCCCTGGGTGAGTCCTGGCACAACTTCCACCACGCGTCTCCGAGCTCGGCGCGCCACGGTGTGCTCCCGCACCAGGTCGACCTCGCGGCCGAGCTCATTCGGGTGTTCGAACGGTGGGGCTGGGCGACCCAGGTCCGGTGGCCGAACCCCGCGACGATCGCGGCGGCGCGCCTCCCGGCGCGGACCACTGGGGTCGCGCGATCGATCCCCGTCAGCTCAGTGGCTCGAGGATGACGACGGGGATCTCGCGGTCGGTGCTGCGCTCGTAGTCGGCGAAGCCGGGGTAGCGCTCCTTCTGGGCCTCCCAGACGGTGTCGCGCTCGGAGCCGGTCGCGACCCGTGCCCGCACGGGCTTGATCTCGGTGCCGATCTCGATCGTCGCCTCGGGGTGGGCGACGAGGTTGTGGAACCAGTCGGGGTTGGTCGGCGCGCCGGCCTTCGAGGCGAACACGGCGTAGTGATCGCCGATCGCCTGGTACATCATCGGGTTCACGCGCTCTTTCCCCGACTTCGCGCCGGTGCTGTGGAGCAGGAGCATCAGGGCCCCCTCGAACTGTCCGCCGACCGTGCCGCCGTTGGCGCGGAACTCCTCGATGATCGTGGTGTTGAAGTCCTTGACGTCGGTCATGGATCCCTCGCTCCGTCGGCGGCAGGTGCTCGCCCTCCCAACCCGGTGGATGCGGTCGGCATTCCGGTCGCGGCGGGCGAGGAGCCGGCTCAGAGCGTGCCGTCCGCGAGCAGACGGATCGGGTCCTGGAGCTCGACCGCGCCGAGGTAGCCGCCGCCCGCCATGATCGCGTCGTGGGTCCCGTACCCGAGAAGCTCCTGGGCGCGCCGAGGGAGTCCGCGCACTACTTCGCGGTCGACGGCGAGGTACTGGTTCTCCTCGGTGCGCAGCCACCCGAGGCAGTAGCTGACGTGCATGCCGCGTCGCCAGGTGTCGTGGGTCGTGTTCGCGCCGCCGGCGTGGAACGTCGACCCGAGGTAGATCACGGCCGACCCGGCGGCCATCTCGGCGGGGACGAGCTCGTCGTCGCGGGGTTGACGGCCGGCGTGCCACCGGTGGCTGCCCGGCGCGACCACCGTCGCCCCGTTGGCCGCGGTGAAGTCCACGAGCGCGATCACCGACGCGAGCTGCACCTCCGGGTGCGGCACGGGGAGGTACGACCACACGGTCTCGTCGCGGTGGACGTACTGGCGCTCCGAGCCCGGGCCGCGGTCGAGCACGTGCGCGGTGTTGAGCACGTAGCTCGCGCAGCTCGGTGCGAGCACGGCGTCACCGACGGCGAGATAGACGGGGTGGGGGAGGATCTCGGTCGCGAACACCGGTGACTTGCCGGCGATGCCGGTCACGTGACGCGTCCGGGCTCCGAAGAACCAGGCGATCGCCTCGTTCACGAACCGACCGCCGTGATCCGGCGACGCGTCGGCCAGGAGTGGATCGAGCTCGCGATCGAAGCGGCCGAGGAGATCGGGGTCGAGCAGGTCCTCGACGATCACCGCGCCGTGCTCGGCGAGCGCGGCGCTGATGGTGTCGGTGGGTGCGGTCGCGGACACGTGGGGGACGTCGGTCATCGCCGGAGTCTCGCCGATCGTCCCCCGTGCCGCTCGGTGCGCGTCGGACGGCACGGCGGGGTCAGACTCGGGGCGGACCCACCGAGCACGGGAGGGGCAATGAGCAAGCAGGCAGTGAGGTACCCGCCGTCGGACGAGCCGGGGGTGGTGGGCAAGCCGCTCCGCAAGGCGCTGAGCTGGGCGGCCAAGCTCCACCAGCCTCAGCATCGCAAGGGGAAGCCACAGGTGCCCTACGTGGCGCACCTCCTCGGGGTCACCGCCATCGTGCTCGAGGCCGGCGGCACCGAGACGGAGGCGGTCGCCGCGCTCCTTCACGACGCGATCGAGGATCAGCAGGTCACCGACGCCGACATCGCCGGACGGTTCGGGCCACGGGTGGTCGAGATCGTGCGTGGCTGCACCGACGATCTGGTCGCGCCGGGGGACGACCCTGAGCAAGCTGACGACGTCACCCCCCACCGCACCGCGGAGAACTGGGCGGCGCGCAAGGCCGCGTACCTGGACCATCTCGCGACCGTCGACGACCCGAGCATCCTGCTCGTGACCGGCGCCGACAAGCTCCACAACGCCCGGACGATCGTCGACGACCTCCGCACGGGCCCGCCGGCCTGGGCGGTGTTCAACGCCGCGCCGGTCAACCAGCTCGAGTACTACGCGTCGCTGCGCAAGGTGCTCGTCCATCGACTGCCGGAATCGCTGGGACGGGAGCTGCGCGCCGCGGTCGACGAGATGGCGTTGCTCACCAACGTCGAGGTCGAGACGGCGGCCTGGCGCGAGGTGCACCCGGAGTTCGGTCCGTACGACGACTGACGTCGAGGGGCCCGCCCGAGCGGATCGTGCACGCGATGGGCGAGGCGGTGCGGCGGATCTGATACCCTAGGGGGTATGTGCAGAGCAACGAGGTGCCGGAAATGTGGGAAGCCGAGCTGGGCCGGGTGCGGCGCCCACGTCGAGCAGGTGCTGGGCGATGTCCCGAAGGCGGACCGCTGCCAGTGCGCGGAGATCCCTGCCGGTCGCGCGGCCGAGGCGACGGCCCCGAAGCGTCGCTGGTTCGCCCGGCCGTAGCCGCGGTCCCGATCGTCCGGCTCAGAACTCGCCCCGGCACCAGACCGTGCCGGTGTTGTCGGTGACCGTCACGGACCGGATCCGGGAGGCGGCGGCGGTGGTCGTCGTGCCCCAGGCCCCGGCACGCTTCGCGAACTCCAGCGCACCGAGGTCCACGTGCGAGCCGTCGTCGAGCGTGGCCTCGAGTCGGTACGCGCGTGGTGCCGCGCCGGCCTCCTCCCAGACCTGCCAGCGGGGGACCGAGACGAGGACCCACGTCGGGTCCGCGTCGTAGCGCCAGGCCCGGCCGACGGTGCGACCCGCGGGGGTGGTCATCGCCGCTTCTGCGAGCTCGGAGCCGCCGCGTGTGATCGCCGCGCCGAAGCCCACGGCTGCGGCCACGAGCACCACGACGAGGGCGGCGGCCGCGAGCACCGGCCACCGGCGGCGACGGGCGGGTACCGTGTCGGTGATCCCGCCGAGCACCGCGGTCTCGAAGCCGACGGGGGGTTCGGCTTCGGGTGCGGCGAGCAGGACCTGCTCGCTCGTCGCCACCAGATCCTGCACGTGGGCGCGACAGGCGGCGCACTCGGCGACGTGCGCGAGCGCGTCGGCCCGCTCGCGGCCGGTGAGCTCACCGAGCGCGAGCGCGAGGAGGAAAGCGTCGTCGGGGCAGCGGCGCTCAGTCATGGCTGGGTTCCTCGATCGCGAGCCGGGCGCGCACGCGGAGCAGCCCGTCGCGCAGGCGCGTCTTGGCGGTGCCGAGCGGGATGCCCTCGGTCGCGGCGATCTCGCGGGTCGTCCGACCACCGACCGTCGCGAGGAGCACGCAGCGTCGTTGCGTCTCGGGGAGCGCGGCCAGCGCGGCGGTGACCCGCTCGGTCTCGGCGCGCGTCACGGCGTCGTCCTCGGGCCCGGGCCGGGAAGAGGGGAGGACGATCGTGGCGGTGTCGACCGGGTCGACGCCGCGGACGGTCTCGGTGCGGCCGCGGTCGATCGCCACGTTGCGGGCGATCGCGAGCAACCACGTCGTCACCGATCCCCGCCGCGGGTCGAACGATCCGGCATGGCGCCACGCGCGGACGAACGTGTCCTGCGCCGCGTCCGCCGCGCGTCCCTCGTCGCGAAGGACCGCGAGCGTGAGTCCGTACACCCGACGCTGGAACCGGCGGACGAAGGCCGCGGACGCGGTCTCGTCACCGCTGCCGAAGCCGGCGAGGAGTGCTTCGTCCGACGGGTCCCACACGTCATCAATCTACGAACGCGGGCCCCGGATGGATTGGAGCAATCCCACGGCGTCGCGAATCCGTAGATCGGGAAGACCCCGAGAACGAGGAGCGATCACATGCGCACGACACGACTGCTGGCCCTGGGTGCCGTCGGGATGCTGTCACTCGCAGCCTGCGGGAGCAGCGGCTCCTCCGGCTCCGGTTCGGGCTCCCCGTACGGCGGCGGGACGCCGTCGACCACCGCGAAGCCCGCCGCGGCCACGAAGACGACCGTCTCGGTCGCGTCCGGAGGTGCCGGCGCCCATCTCGTCGGGCCGAACCGGCACACGCTGTACCTGTTCGAGCAGGACCAGGGGACGACGAGCGCGTGCACCGGCGGGTGTGTGAGCGTGTGGCCACCGCTGGTCGCGGCCGGCACCCCGACCGGCGCCGCGGGGGTCGATGCCGCATCGCTCGCGACCGCCGACGGCGCCGAGCCGAACCAGGTCACCTACCACGGGCACCTGCTCTACTTCTTCTCCGGCGACGCCCAGCCCGGCGACATGAACGGCACGAGCATCCCGTCATGGTTCGCGGTGGCGCCGGACGGTTCGCCGTTGGGCGGCTGACGTTCGACGACGGTTCGGAGCACGGCTCTTCGACGGCCGGCGCGGGGTTCGGCCATGCTGTGGGCCGCGTTCGCCCACCTCACCCGAGACGACGAGGAACCCCATGCCCGAGGCACTGATCATCGACGCCTGCCGCACCCCGCGGGGGATCGGCAAGCAGGGGAAGGGCTCCCTGGCGCACCTGCACCCCCAGCACCTCGGCCGGACGGTGCTCGAGGCGCTCGTCGAGCGCAACGGGTTCGACACCGCCGACGTCGACGACGTGGTGTGGGGGACGAGCTCGCAGGTCGGCCAGCAGAGCGGTGACCTCGGACGCATGACGGCGCTCGACGCCGGCTTCGACGTGACCGCGAGCGGCGTGACGCTCGACCGGTTCTGCGGCTCGGGGATCACGGCCAACAACATCGCGGCGAACGCGATCATGGCCGGGATGGAGGATCTCGTCGTCGGCGGCGGCACCGAGATGATGTCGCTGCCCAAGAAGGGCCTGATGCCGATGGGCGCCGGCAACCCCCACCTGCAGGAGATCCACCCGCAGTCGCACCAGGGTGTGTGTGCCGACGCGATCGCGACCCTCGAGGGCATCGACCGGCCGGTTCTCGACGCGCTCGCCGCCGAGTCGCAGGCCCGCGCCGCGCGGGCGATCGCGGAGGGCCGGTTCGAACGGAGCCTGATCCCGGTGCGGAACCTCGACGGGACGATCGCGCTCGACCACGAGGAGTACCCGCGGCCCCAGACCACGGCCGAGTCGCTCGCGGCGCTGACGCCGAGCTTCCCGGCGGTCGCCGACTACCGCCACGAGGACAATCCCACCTTCCGCGAGCTGATCAACCAGAAGTACCCCGACCTCGACATCCAGCACGTGCACCACGCAGGGAGCTCGAGTGGCGTGGTCGACGGCTCGGGCGCGGTGTTGATGGCGAGCGCCGACTACGCGAAGGCGCACGGGTTGCAGGCGCGGGCGCGGGTCGTTGCGACGTCGAACATGGGCGACGACCCGACGCTGATGCTCAACGCCCCGGTGCCCGCGGCGAGGAAGGTGCTGGCCAAGGCGGGGTTGACGCTCGACGACATCGACCTGTTCGAGGTCAACGAGGCGTTCGCCGTCGTCGCCGAGAAGTTCATGCGTGACCTCGACCTCGACCGCGACAAGGTGAACGTCAACGGCGGTGCGATCGCGCTGGGTCACCCGATCGGCGCGACGGGCGCGATCCTCATCGGCACTCTGCTCGACGAGCTCGAGCGCACCGACGGCCAGTTCGGGCTCGTCACCATGTGCGCCGGCGGCGGCATGGCGCCCGCGATCATCATCGAGCGCGTCTGACGGGCCGCGCCGGCGTCCCCAGCGGGACGGCACGTGCCTACGGGCGTGGCGTCTTCGTCTTGCTCGCCCACTGGTAGAGCCGGCGGATCTGCGTGATGGACGGGAGGGTCGTCCCCGGAGGCGGGGCGCCGTCGACGTTGACGGCCCGGATTCGGCCGACCCCCGAGAGCGAGCGGCGCAACTGCGACCACCAGCGTGACCGGGACGTGTGCGGACCCTGCTTCATGCGGGCGTCCGCCGAGAGGACTGTGCTGAGTCCGTGCTTCTCCACATAGCGCACGAAGGAATTGATGTTCGAGGAGTCCACGATCCCGAGTGCAAGCAGCTCCGAGGGATCGACGACCTTCGGCACGAGCCGGGCCTGGTCGGGATCGAGGACCACTGCACGGAGGGCATCGCCGGATGCCACCTCTGTGCGTGAGTAGAAGAAGTCGGCGTCCGCCTCCCACATGCGCCGCCGGAGCGCGTCGTCCAGGAAGTGGCCGGTGAGCACGATGACGATGGGGCGCGTGTCGCAGGCCCGCGTGCGCACGTGGCAGACGACCTCGACACCCGGGAATTGGTCCCCGTCACGTGACTCGTCCGCCGCGTCCACGACGATGACGTCCACGCCGCACCATTCCCGGTCCCAATCGAGGGCGGTCGCGTGGTCCATCGCCGCGACCACATCGATTCCCGGCTCGGACTCGAGGAGTCGGACAGAGCCGGCACGGGTGATCTCGTTGTCGTCGACGATCACGACCCGGCGCATCGGAGCTCCTCGAGTCGCGCGGCCACCTCGGCGAGTCGCCGGTTCGCTTCGGCACGCAGATCGTCGGCCATCCCCGGAGTAGAAGCGACCCCGGCGCGCGCATCGTTGCACGCGGCGGCGACCAGATCGATCACGCGGCGGCGACCGCGCTCGTGGGCGACGGCGCGAGCGGCGCGGTCGGACTCCGCCGCCGCCGTTCGCCGTGCGTCCACCTCGGCCTCGATCAGCCGGGGAACTCGCCGCCAGGTACCGAACGCCGTGACGAGGAACCCGACCTCAGCGGCGAGCGCGCGCCAGGACCGTGGCCGACCCGCCATCGCGACCACTCCGGCCACCGTGCCCGCGAATCCGAGGGAGACCCATGCACACGTGCGCGGCGGGAGCCGGTCCCACGACCAGGCGGCGGCCATCAACGGACCTTCGAGGAGCGCGATCGCGCCGAGGTCGGGCATTCCACCGGGTGTGAATCGGTTCCGCCGCGCCAGGATCGTGGCCGTGCTGCCGATCGCACCCAACCCGACCGCGGCGGTCACGATGCGGGACCGCGTGGCCGGTGTATCGACCCGGGTGAGTCTCCGGTGGCTCCACCAGGCCGCGGCCGCGTATGCGACGGCGGGTGGCACCAGAACGCCGATCGGTGCCGCGGAGCGGTCCGCGGAAGCCTCGAACAACAGGGTGATCGCGGCGACGGCGAACGCGACCGGGGTTGGATCGTAGGTGGCCGGCAGTGGTGTGGGGGAGGCGGCCAGGTGCACCAGCCGGTCGCCGATCCGCAGGACGACGGGGTCGGCGGTCGTGATCCGCGGACCGCCGCCGGCGACCCCGACCAGGACCCGGCCGCGCGGGTCGAGGGCATCGAGTGCATCGACCAGCGCCTTGGCCTGTGCCGCACCGAGCAGCTCGGTGCCGTCACCCTCGGCGACCACGAGCTGGACCCGCGCCGCGAGATCGGGATCCAGGTTGCGCAGCCGTTCCCACCGGAGCAGCTCGGTGCCCAGGTAGCTCGCTCGTCCGGAGACCTGCGATCCGAGCGATGCCTTCCACGCGTCGAGGAGCCGCTCCAGCGCGCTCCCCGCGGCGGGCCGGTCGAGCAGTGGTGCCAGGGCCTCGAGCCGATCGACCACGGAGTCGGCACCCATGGCGACCGAGTGGCGGCCCATGAGCTCCGCGGCCCCGATCTCGGCGTCGAGCCATTCGGCGTGCTCGAGGTCGTACCGGGCGAGCCGCCCCTTCCGGATGTGCCGGCTCAGCAGGCCGGCGAGACCCGCGACGAACGGCCAGCCTGCGCTGTCGAGTGAGACCGGACGGCGGGAGAGGAGCGGTACCGCCACGCTGCCTGCGGCGGGGACCAGCAGGCCGATCGCGCCCCACCGTACGGTCGATTCCAGGGCCAATGGTCCTCGGGCGGACGACACCGCTACGAGGTAGCCCGATGGCTCGACGGCGGAGAAGACGGCTTCGTCGAGCACATGGAGCGGGAGCCGCCAGGTGAGGCCGGCTGCGGTGCTGCGGCGCAGCAGCAGCCACTCGCCCATGTCGAGGCCGGCGAAGGCGAGGTTGAGTGCGCGGGCCCGACGCGACATCGCCGGGTTCATCATCGCGAAGTACCAGCGGGTCGTGATCCCGTACCAGGGCGCCGTGTGCCGGGCGGCCGTCACGAGCGAATCGGGAACAGGATCGGCCAGGGCCGCGAGCTGCGGATCGGTCATGCCCCTCCCTGCATCCCCCGATTGTGCCAGCACCACGCCCTCTCCCGTCGCGCGAATCCGACCATGGGATCGCGCGCTCGGCTGCTCGTATGGTCAGAGAGTCGGACCGACCGGGTCCTCCGGCTGTCAGGCCTCTGGTACGGGCAGGGTGACGGCTGGCGACTCGACCCCGGTCGGGACGCCACCAGGGCGGCCCGGTCGGTCCCGCGCTCGGGACGGCGGCACACGGCAACCGGTGCGGGATGCCCGGGTGCCACCAGGGGCCCTCTGCGATCGAGGTCGCGAGCACGAGGAGCGCCGCGAGGTCCGGCGAGGCTCAGACCCGGTCGAGCTCCAGCATCCGGATGGCGTTGCCTCGGAGGATCTTGTACTTCTGCTCGTCGGTGCCCACGCCCTCGAGCATCTGCTCGCAGTACTCCTTGGAGTTCGGCCAGGTCGTGTCGGTGTGCGGGTAGTCGGTCTCGAAGCAGATGTTGTTCTCGCCCACCTCGTCGAGCGACCGGACGCCGTGGCGGTCCCACGTGAAGCAGCCGAACACGCGGTCGTAGTAATAGGTCGACGGCGGTTCGGGGCACAGGCGCTTGGAGTGCTGCCAGGCGTTGTGTTCCTCCCACACGGTGTCGGCCCGCTCGAGCGCGTACGGCAGCCAGCCGATCTGGCCTTCCGAGTACGCGATCTTCAGCTTCGGGAAGCGGTGCATGATCCCGCCGAAGAGGTAGTCGCCGAGCGACGCCATCGAGTTGTTGAACCCGACCATGCTGCCCACGCCGGGGGGAGCGTCACGAGACGAGAACGGGTCGGTCGAGCTCGAACCCACGTGCATGCACAGCGTGGTGCCGGTGTCGTTGCACGCGGCGAGCATCGGGTCCCAGTGGCCGGTGTGCACGCTCGGCAGGTCGAGGCGGGTCGGCAGCTCCGAGAAGCACACCGCGCGCACGCCCCGCGCCGCGTTGCGCTGGATCTCGGCCGACGCGAGGTCCGGGTCCCACAGCGGGATGATGCCGAGCGGGATGTTGATGCCGATGGACGCGTCGCACCACTCCTCGACCATCCAGTCGTTGTACGCCTGCACGCACGCGAGCGCGAGCTCCCGGTCGTCGGCCTCGTAGAACGTCTGGCCGCAGAAGCGCGGGAACGTCGGGAACGGGAGCGAACCGTCGACCCAGTTGATCTCGAAGTCCTTCTTGCGCTCCTTGGCGTCCCAGCATCCCGGGCGCATGTCGTCGTAGGTCGTCGCGGTCATCGTCATGACCGTCTTGTCGAAGGTCGACACGTCGTCGCCCTCGGTCGCCGCCTTCGGGATCGCGACGAACTTCTTCTGCACGTAGATGACCTTGTCCTCGTAGATCCAGGCGTCGCCCCACTCGCCCTCGGGATCCTCGGTCATCTCGTACTTGGCGCCCTTCTTCAGGCGGAACCTGCCCCACTTCTTGCGCTCGACGCGCGGGCCCCTCTCCCGGTACTTCTCGGGCAGCCAGGTCTGCCACACATGCGGTGGCTCGACGACGTGGTCGTCGACGCTGATGATCTTGGGCAGCTCCACTCCGACCCCCGGTGCGACTCGGTACCTGACGTGCACGTCAGGTCGTCACGGTAGTCCGGGGCGGCGGCGCCGTCCTCGGGCACCCCTGTGATCGCAGCGTCCGCGTGCCCTGTGCTATCCCAGGGGCCCCGTCACCGCCCGAGGAGGTACTGGTGGCCAAGCCGGCGATCCTGACCGTCGATGACGACCCCGCGGTCTCGCAGGCGATCACGCGCGATCTGCGCCGGCAGTACGGCTCCGAGTACCAGATCATCCCGGCCGCGTCCGGCGCCGAGGCGCTCGAGGTCCTCGCACAGCTCGCGCTGCGGAACCGGCCCGTGGCGTTGATCGCGTCGGACCAGCGCATGCCCGCCATGACCGGGGTCGAGCTGCTCGACCGGGCCCGGACCCACGCGCCGAGCGCGAAGACGCTCCTGGTGACGGCGTACGCGGACACCGACGTCGCGATCCGGGCGATCAACGACATCGGGCTCGACTACTACCTCCTCAAGCCGTGGGACCCACCCGCTGAGCGCCTGTATCCGGTCCTCGACGACCTGCTCCAGGACTGGAAGGCCGCCCAGGTGCCCCCCGAGGCCGCGCTCCGAGTGGTCGGTCACCGTTGGTCCGACCGCACGCACGAGATCAAGACGTTCCTCGCGCGCAACTACGTTCACTACGAATGGCTCGACGTCGAGCGCGACGAGGAGGCGATGCGGCTGTGCGAGCTGGCGGTGGCGACGCCCGCGGACCTGCCGCTCGTCCTCGTCACCGAGGGCGGAGAGCTGCGGTCACCGACCACGCTGGAGCTCGCGACGGCGCTCGGTCTCGCGACCACCGCGCAGCAGCCGATCTATGACCTGTGCATCGTCGGCGCGGGTCCGGCCGGGTTGGCCGCTGCGGTGTACGGCGCCTCGGAGGGTCTCCAGACGGTGATCGTCGAGCGTGAGGCACCCGGCGGCCAGGCGGGCCAGAGCGCCGCCATCGAGAACTACCTCGGCTTCCCCAAGGGGCTGTCCGGCGCGGACCTCACCCGCCGGGCGGTGACCCAGGCGCAGCGGTTCGGGGCGGAGATGGTGCTGGCACGCGACGTCGTGAACCTCGAGGTTCGCGGTCCGGTCCGCGCGGTGCAGTTCGGTGACGGCACCGAGATCGAGGCACGCGCGGTGCTCGTGGCCACCGGCGTGTCCTATCGCCTCCTGGACGCGCCGGGCATCGGCGATCTCGCCGGGCGGGGCGTCTACTACGGCGCCACCGCGAGCGAGGCGCACGCGTGCGCGGGTGACGACGTGTACGTGGTCGGGGCCGCGAACTCGGCGGGCCAGGCCGTGCTCAACCTGGCCCGCTACGCGCGTCGTGTCGTCATGCTGGTGCGGTCCGACTCGCTCGAGAAGTCGATGTCGCAGTACCTGGTCGAGCGGATCCGTGACGCGGAGAACGTCGAGGTGCGGCTCGAGTCCGAGGTCGCCGGCGGTCGCGGCGACGGGCACCTCGAAGCGTTGACCATCGCGGACCGGGCCGGCGGGACCGAGGAGGAGGTCGCGACGAACTGGCTCTTCGTGTTCATCGGGGCGCAGCCCCGGACCGACTGGCTGGGCGATGCGGTGCTCCGCGATCCCAAGGGCTTCGTGGTCACCGGGCCGGACGTGGCCGCGCGCGGGGGATCGTGGCCGCTCACCCGCCCGCCGCTGGCCCTCGAGACGAGCGTGCCCGGTGTCTTC
Source organism: uncultured Acidimicrobiia bacterium (assembly GCA_963801105.1). Taxonomy (GTDB): domain Bacteria; phylum Actinomycetota; class Acidimicrobiia; order IMCC26256; family JAENVU01; genus JAENVU01. The sequence continues at coordinate 119,615 of CAWDDH010000003.1, read as the reverse complement.
GCCGCCGGTGACGTACGGCTGGACTCGATGAAGCGCGTCGCCTCGGCCGTCGGGGAGGGAGCCATGTCCGTGTACCTCGCACACCGATACCTGGCGACGATCTGATGGAGCTCGCCGACGTCCGGGATCTGTTCCTCTTCGACGGTCTCACCGATGACCAGGTCGGCCAGCTCCTCGACGCGGGGGAGGAGGTCGTATTCGAGCGGGGCGATTTGCTGTTCGCGCAAGCCGACCCCGCAGAGTTCTGGTGGGTGCTCGTCGAGGGGCAGGTCGCCCTGCGCCGTCGCTCCGGCAACGAGGATGTGGTCTTCGCCGTGATGGAGCGGCCGGGCGTCTGGGCCGGCGGGTTCCTGGCCTGGGCGGAGACCTCGGGGTACCTGACGACCGGTGAGGGTGCGGTGCCCGGACGCATGCTGCGCGTCCCGTCGGCGGCGCTCCACGATCTCACCCAGTCGTGGTTCGCGTTCGGCGTGCACATCATCGAGGGCGTCTTCCAGAACGTGCGCGCCATGGAGGCGATATCCCACCAGCGGGAGTCGCTCGTCGCGCTCGGCACCCTCGCGGCCGGGCTCGCGCACGAGCTCAACAACCCGGCGGCGGCCACCGCCCGCGCGGTCGACGCCCTGGACGAGACCTGCACCTCGCTGCTGAACACGCTGGTCCGGCTGGCCGAGCAGTCGCTGACCGCGGATCAGTTCATGGCCATCGACCAGCTGCGCCGCGAGCTCGACGAGACCACGGCCGACGCCGATCCGCTGGGGGTCGCGGACCGCGAGGACGCACTGTCGGACTGGCTCGAAGCACACGACGTCGCCGACGGGTGGCGGATCGCGCCGGCGCTCGCCGCGGCCGGTGCCGACGGCGCGTGGTGTGAGCGGGCCGCGGCCGCGCTCGATTCCGGGACGATCCCTGCGGCCCTGGACTGGATCGCCGGCACCGTCACGACGCGATCCCTGCTCGCCGAGGTGCGGGAGTCCGCCGGCCGGGTGTCGACGCTCGTCGGTGCGGTGAAGTCCTACTCCCAACTCGACCGCGCGTCGGTGCAGCTCATCGACGTCACCGAGGGCATCGAGACCACGCTCGTCATCCTCGGGCACAAGCTGCGCGACGGCATCACCGTGGAGCGCGAGTTCGCCGATGGCCTGGATCGCATCGAGGCCAACCCCGGGGAGCTGAACCAGGTGTGGACCAACCTCGTCGACAACGCGATCGACGCGATGGAGGGCCAGGGCACGTTGCGCCTCGCCGTGCGGTCGACGCCGACCGGGATCGCCGTCGAGGTCGGCGACACGGGGCCCGGAATGCCGCCGGAGGTGCAGGCCCGCGTGTTCGATCCGTTCTTCACGACCAAGGAGGTCGGCAAGGGCACCGGGCTCGGTCTCGACATCTCCCGCCGGATCGTCGTCGAGCGCCACCACGGCGACATCGAGATCGACTCGGGCCCCGCGGGCACGACCTTCCGCGTGCTGCTCCCGGCCCGTCAGGCCTGACCCGCGGCATCGGCCCGACGGTTCACTCGTCGTCGAGCCGGAAACCGACCTTCATCGTCACCTGGAAGTGCGCGATCTCGCCGTCTTGGAGGTGGCCACGGATGTCGGTGACCTCGAACCAGCCGAGGTTCCGCAGCGACTCCGATGCCCGCGCGACCCCGCTGCGGATCGCGGCGTCGATCCCGTCGGGCGACGACCCGACGATCTCGGTGACCTTGTAGGTGTGGGCAGGCATGGTGAACTCCTCTGTTCGTGGATGATGCGACGGCGCATTCTTGTCGGAGCCGACCGGTGAAAGCCCAGACCCGGCCGAGCTCGAGCATTCCGGGACTCCTCGGAGTTCGGCGCGTTCGTCAGTCGGCGAGCTCGAGGACCTCGTCGAAGCCTCGACGCAGGGAGTCGAGGAGCACGGCCGGATCGGCGACCGCGCCGGCATCGGTGTTGACGCCGATGTTGCAGATTCCTCCGTACGACATGAGGGTGAGGTTCACCGCCGACCCGAGTGTCGGACCGAAGGGATAGAAGGACTCGAGTCGAGCTCCCCCGATGTACACGTCGCCGGCAAACCCGGGGACGTTGCTCGCGAGGAAGTCGACGTGCTTGAGCATGCCGCCGGTGACGGTGATCGGCAGCAGGTTGAGGACCGCGGCGATCGCATTCGAATAGGGGATTGCGCGTTCATGACGCGAGTCGCGACAGAGCGTGTCGATCACCTTGATCCGCTCGACCGGGTCCACGACCGACGTCGGGACCTCGAACCGCACCAGGGTGACCTTGTTGCCTCCTTCAGGGTCGTTCTCGCCGCGGATGCTGATCGGCATCGTGAGTCGGAGCTGTTCGACGGTCTGGCCGTGCTGCTCGTGGTAGATGCGGAGCCCGCCGGTGATGCCGGCGAGGAACGCGTCGTTGAGCGATCCCCCAGCACGATGCGCGGCGTCGTGCAGGCGGGCGAACGGCACGTCGAGGGTGTCGTAGTGCCACTGGAGGCGCCGACCCGTCATCACAGGTGACCGGGTGTCGGTGACGGGCCGGATCATCCGGGCGATCGACGTGATGGTGCTCGCGACGTCGGAAGCCGCGCCGATCGGATCCCGGACCGCACGCGCGAGCGACCCGGGGACGGACCCGAGGACGCCGCGAACCGACCCCATCGCCCGTAGCCCGTTGAAGGTCAGCGCATCGACGAGCTGGTCGAACAGGCCGCGGGAATGACCCACGGGGAGCTCCGGGAGCGGACCGGGCGGCCCGGTCGGATGGCGTTCGAAGTCCACCATGTGCGTGGCGAGCTGAATGCCCCCGATGCCATCGGTCAGTGCGTGGTGGACCTTGATGACCAGCGCTGCGGCGTCGTCGGGCAGGCCCTCGAGCAGTGTGATCTGCCACAACGGGCGTTCGTGGTCGAACGCGCTCATGCCGGCGTTCCTGGCGAAGGCGATCACCTCCTCGAATCCACTCGCCTGCGGGATCCGCGCCCGGCGCAGGTGCCACGAGAGGTCGAAGTCGGGGTCGACGATCCACCGCGGCGGCGCGAGCTGCAGGGGGAACTGCACGAGCTTCTGCCGGAACGTCGGGGCGAGGCGCGTGGCCCGCTCGACCCGCTCGCGCAGCACGTCCCAGTCGGGAACCCGGTCGAACACCGCGACCGCGACGACGGTGGAGCGCAGCAGGGGATCGCGTTCCAGCTGCATCGTGAACGCATCCGAATCGCTCAGATGACGCTCGACCGCCATGCTCATCGACGTCCCCCCATCGCGTCCGTCTCGCGTCCCCAGGATCCCCCGTCCGCCCCGGCCACGACCAGAGTCGAAGGCCCTTCGACGCGTCGCCCGATTGCTGGAGTCGCGGGGGTGCTCCTAACGTCCGGCTTCAGGGAGGTCGTCGACATCGGCGTCCTGGAGGGGGATGGACGAGTGCTGAATCGACGGGCCCGCATCATGGTGGCCGTGGTCGTCGCGGTGACGGCCCTCACGGGCTGCCGATGGTTGCGACCGCATCACGGGCACGGTGCGCCCGGCGAGCACCTCCGCGCGACGGGCTTCTTCCACACCCAGCAGGCCGACGGGCGGTGGTGGCTGGTCACGCCGGACGGGCGACCGTTCTACTCCCAGGGCGTGAACCACGTGACACCGGCGCCGGACACGGACCGCCAGACCGGGATCTGCCCCTACTGCGAGTCGGTGGCCGCGCGCTACCCGGACCCGGCCGCGTGGACGGACACGACGGTCTCCCGCCTGAGCAGCTGGGGGTTCAACACGATCGGTGCGTGGTCCGATCTCGACCAGCTGAGCAGTCGGATGCCGTACACGGAGATCCTCGGGATGGCGTCGGGCAACGACTGGTTCGCTCCGGCCTTCGAAGCCCACGCACAGGCGGTCGTGACTGCGAAGGTCGTGCCGCGACGTGATGATCCCAATCTCGTCGGCTGGTTCCTCGACAACGAGCTCCACTGGGGCCGGGACTACGCCTCGGATCACCCGCTGCTCGACGATTACCTCGCGTTGCCGCCCGACGCGCCGGGCCGGGCCGTTGCCGACGCTCACGTCGGCGACCCGAATGGATTCCTCACCGCGCTCGCGACTCGCTACTACCAGGTCACGACGAAGGCGATCCGGGCCGAGGACCCGAACCACCTCGTGCTCGGCTCGCGGTTGATCTCGTTCCTCACGCCGTCGGAGGTCGTCGTCGCGGCCGGCCGGTGGCTCGACGTCCTGAGCGTCAACCACTACGACGTGATTCCCGGACTCGTCGAAGGTCTCGACAACCTCTGGGGCCCGTTCGTGCCCGTCGACCCGTCACTGACCCGGTTCCACGAGCTCTCGGGTCTGCCGGTGTTGGTCACCGAGTACTCCTTCCGCGGCGCGGACTCGGGGCTGCCGAACAGCTGGCCGCCGATCTATCTCACCGAACCGACCCAGGAGGGTCGGGCCGACCTCTGGGAATCGAAGGTGGAAGGTCTCTACGCGACGCCGTGGATCGTGGGTGACCACTGGTTCGAGTGGGCCGACCAGCCCCCGGGTGGGAGAAGAGGCGACGGTGAGGACAACAACTTCGGTCTCGTCGGCAACAGCGACGATCCGTACCAGGCGCTCGTAGCGCGGATGACGACCGTGCACGCCACCGCCCCCGACGTCACGGCCGATCCCCGGCCTCGATGTCGGGCTTGGGAGCCGGCGCCGGGGCATCGCCCTCACTGCCGCGCGCGCTGATCTCAGGGGTGCTCACCGCGGTGAGGTTCGCATCGAGGAGCGCAAGCGCCCGGGCGTGGAGCCGATCGACACCCCTTGCTGCACCGGAGGCGATCAGATCGACGTCGGCGGCGGTCTTGTAGTCGCCGGTGATCCCGAAGTAGAGGCGCCCGTTGTAGGAGAGAATGGCCGTGCTCACGCGCACGCCATGACTGATCGGGACGAACGGGCGGTACTCGAGCATCTCCCGGCCCAGGCAGTAGAGCGGGAACTGTGGTCCCGGAACGTTGGTGGTCACGGTGTTGATCGAACGTTGCGGGAGTTGGTGCATCGCGCGGATCGCGAGCCGGCTCAGCGCCCCCACGACCATCGGCGGGGCGAGGTCACCGATCGCCGTGACGGCCTCGCCCGCTTCCGCCATGTGCGACCCCTTGAGCTCGCTCATCTGCTCGTGGACGAGCCCGAGTCGTTCCACCGGGTCGGCGACGTGCACCGGCAGGTCGTACAGGAGGCTCGACACGCGATTGTCGGGGACCCCGTGGCCGTCGGCATGTCGCGTGGACACGGGGACCATCGACCGGACCACCGCGTCGTCGGCGGCCTCGCCACGCGCGATCAGCAGGTCTCGGTATCCGGCGCTCACCACGGCGAGCACGACGTCGTTGATCGTGCCGCCGAACGCGGCCCGGATCCTTCGGACGTCGTCGAGGCTCGCGGAGGAGTGCGCCCAGACGCGGTGGGGGCCGATGGTGCCCTCGATCGAGAGGATCGGCGTGCTGCGAAGCTCGCCGGCGAAGCGGGCGAGGCCGCGGACGGCTCCGATCGCGGCGCGAATCGCGCCGGGCGGGTGCAGGGCCGAGCGAGTGAGGTCGCGGCGCGGTGCTGAGCGCGTCGCCCACCAGACCGACCCATGCGTCGAGCACCTTCGCGACTCCGCCGGGCTCGGCCCGGGGCTCCCAGGGTTGGGGTTCGGGCAGTGTCGTCTCGGGCTCGGCGTCCAGCAGCACGGAGAGCAGCTCCACCCCGGCGATGCCGTCGACCATGCAATGGTGGATCTTGAACACCAGCGCCCAGTGCCCGCCGTCGAGACCTTCGACGAGCCACGTTTCCCAGAGCGGCCGGTCTCGATCCAGTGGTTGCGACATCAGCCGCCCCATCAGGCGGCAGAAGGTCGCGTCGTCACCGGGTCGGGGCAGCGCCGTGTGCCGCAGGTGGTAGCCGAGGTCGAAATGCGGGTCGTCGGCCCAGACGGGACGCCCCAGCTCGAACGGGACCTGTCGCACCCGTTGGCGGTAGCGGGGGATGAGGTGCAACTTCGAGGCGACCAGCTCGCGAAGATCCTCGAACGCCGGCGGCGCGCCGGCGAACACGCACGCCCCGGCGATGTGCATGTGCGCGATGTCGTCCTCCAAGTGGAGGAACTCCGCGTCGAGCGTGGTCAATCGGTCCATGCGACCTTCCTCGGGTTCCCGTGCGGAACGGGGGGACGGACGAGCAGTGCGCTCATGATCAGACTCCGATCCGGCTCACCGCGGGAGGCGACGGATGTGTCGGCTCGACGCTGCGACGAACGGGTCGGGAAGACAAGAGCCGAAGGTCCTCGCCGAACGCCGGCGGTGAAGGCCGACGGAGCTCCCGAAGCTCCGACGCGGTCCTGACCGAGATCGGGACTTCCGTACCTGGGCCGGAACCTCGGTTCTTCCTAGGGTGCGGGCCACGTTCGGCGATGGGAGGCGACATGGCACGCATCGACGGTGGTGAGTTGCTGGTCCGGGCCCTGCGAGCCGAGGACGTCGAGACCATCTTCTCGATCTCGGACATCGCGTCGAGCCCGATCGTGCGGAGTGCGCACGCCGCCGGGATCCGCCATGTCGGACCGCGCCACGAGAGCGCGGCGGTGCACATGGCCGACGCGTGGGCGCGCAGCTCCGGCCGAATGACCGTCGCGATCGGCGCGGCCGGTCCCGGCGTCGCGAACATGGTTCCTGGGGTGATGTGCGCGTGGGTCGAGGGCGTCCCGCTGCTCGCCATCGGCACCCAGCGGGTGCGACGGTCCGTCCACGCGTTACGCCGGGGTCGGTTCCAGTTCGGCCCCCAGATCGAGGTGATGCGCCCGGTCACGAAGTTCGCGGCGTCTGTCGAAGAAGCTCGTCGAATCCCGGAGTTCGTGCGGGAGGCCTTCCGCCTCGCGCTTGCCGGTCGGCCCGGCCCCGCGTTCTTGGAGATCCCCGCCGACGTGCTGCTCGAGGAGGTCGACGAGGACGAGGTCGTGATCCTCGATCCCGCCACGTACCGGTTCGCGCCGGGCGCGCCCGACCCGGATTCGGTCGACGCGGCGGCCGAGCTCCTGACGGGCGCTCGCCGTCCCCTGTTGCTCGCGGGCTCCGGTGTCCACCGGGCGGGCGCGGCGGAGGAGCTGCGCGAGGTGGCCGAGCACCTCGGCGCGCTCGTGATGACCACGGCTCCCGCGCGGGGCGCGATCTCCGAGGACCACCCGCTCTCGGCCGGCATGGCGTTCCCGTGGGGGACACCGGCCCACCTGGAATCCGACGTGGTCCTGGCGGTCGGCACCCAAGCAGGTGAGTCGCTCCAGTACCTCTCGCCTCCGGCCTGGGCCGGGCCCGAGTCGCAGCGACTCGTGCACCTCGACGCCGACGCGACCCGAATCGGGGTGAACCGTCCCGTCGACATCGCGATGGTCGGCGACGCACGAGCCGGCCTGGCCGCGCTCGCCGTGGCCCTCCGGCGCCACGGACCGCCGCGCGCACCGGATCCGGCCGCCGCGGCCTACGCGGCCGACGCCCGAGGGTTCCGGCACGCGCTGGCACGTTCTTACGCGGAGATCGACGGATCGCCGGTCCATCCCGGCCGGCTCGCGGTCGAGCTCGCGTCCATGCTCCCCGAGGACGCGATCGTCTGCATGGACGGAGGCAACACCGGCTTGTGGGCGAGCCTCGCGTTCACGGTGCGCAGACCGCGCTCGTTGATGTGGACCGGTCACTATGGACACCTCGGCACCGGGCTGCCCTACGCGATCGGCGCGAAGCTGGCCAACCCGAACCGACCCGTTGTTCTGCTCTCCGGCGACGGCGCGTTCGGCTTCAACCTCCAGGAACTCGAGACCGCGGCCCGCGAAGGTGTCGGGGTCGTCGCCGTCATCAACTGTGACTACGCCTGGGGAATGGAGGAGGTGTACATGGAGAAGACGGCGGGGACGACGGTCGGGGTGAAGACGAGCGAGGTGCGCTACGACCTGGTCGCCGACGCCCTCGGGTGCCACTCCGAGTACGTCGAGCACACCGACGACCTCCGCGGCGCGATCGAACGTGCGCTGGGCGCCGGCCGACCCGCCGTCGTGCAGGTGGTCGTCGACGACCGCGAGAACATCAACCCTCCGGGGCTCGACGACTTCACCCTGATGTATCACGCCGACAACACCTGAGCCATGGCGACCAGGCGGGGACGGGCGGTGGTCACGGGTGGGGCAGGTGGTCTCGGCCGCGCGTTCTGTGCCGCGCTTACCGCCGCCGGCTACGAGGCGGTGCCCGTCGACATCACCGGAACCGACCGGACCCTCGACGTGACCGACGCGGCCGCGTGCCGCGCGCTCGCCGCGGAGTTGACGCCCGCGGTGTGGGTCAACAACGCGGGGGTGACCGGCGCCGGCGCGTTGCTGGAGCTGGATGACCGCGAGGTGGAGCGCATCGTGCGCGTGAACCTGCTCGGTGTCGTGCACGGCACCCGGGCCGCCGCGGCCACGATGCTCTCCGCGGGTGGGGGTGCGATCCTCAACGTGGCCTCGCTCGCCGGGTGGGCGCCGACGCCGCACATCGCGGTCTACTCGGCGAGCAAGCACGGCGTCCGCGCGTTCAGCGTCGCCGCCGCGGCCGAGCTGCGGGACACACCGGTTCGGGTCCGGTGCCTGTTGCCGGACGGGATCCGGACCCCGATGGTCGATGTCGCCGATCCCCGCCACCTCATGTCCTTCACCGGGGCGCACCTGCTCGAGCCCGAGGCGGTCGCGGCCGCCGGTCTGCGGCTCCTCGGATCACGACGGGTCCTCGCCTCGGTGCCGCCGTCGCGGGGCCTGATGGTGCGGATGCTCGGGATCGCACCGACGCTCGCGTTCGCGTTGCAACGTACGGTCGAGCGACGGGCACGCCGCCACCAGGCCCGGGCCGTTGCCGAGCGGGGGGCGCACCCGCAATGAGCCGCGTGCTGATCACCGGCGCGGCCGGGTTCATCGGTACCGCCCTGGCGACGCGCTACCGCGCGGACGGGTGGGAGGTCGTCGGCGTCGACGTGCGGGGCGACCCTGACGCGCACGTGCTCGCCGGTGACATCAGTCGACCCGGATCCTGGCAGGACGCGGCGCTCGGCTGTGACGTCGTGGTACACACCGCGGCGCTGGTTTCGAACACCGCGACGCTCGACACCGCATGGCGCGTCAACGTCTGCGGGACCCGTCACGTGATCGACGCGGCGCGACGCGCCCACGTCCGGCGCGTGGTCGTGTTCTCGTCGTTGGCTGTGTACTCACACGATCGGGATGGTTGCGTCGACGAGCAGACGCCGGTGCGGCCGTCGGGCGCCGTCTACGGCGACACGAAGATCGCCGCCGAGCAGGTTGCGTTCCAGGCCCACGCCGGGGGCGAGGTCGAGGTCACGGTCGTCCGCCCCGGTGACGTGTACGGGCCGGGTTCACGCCCGTGGACGGTGCTTCCCGTGGAGATGCTCCGCCGTCACCAGGTCGTGCTCCCGGCCCGCGGTCGGGGCCGGTTCGTCCCGGTGTACGTCGATGATCTCGTCGACGCCGTCGTCGGTGCCGCCGCGTGTCCGGGTGCCGCCGGGCAGGCCTTTGCCATCACCGGCGGATGCTCGGTCAGCACGCTGGAGTTCTTCGGCCACTACTCGCGCATGCTCGGTATCCGCCCCCCGCCCGTCGCGCGCACGGGTGTCGCGGTCGCGGTCGCCGAGACGATCGGGCGCGCCCTGCGCGCGCTCGGCCGACCGAGTGAGGCGAACGCGGCAACGATGCGCATGCTGAGCGCCACCGGCGACGTGTCGATTGCCAAGGCGCGCGAGGTCCTCGGCTGGGAGCCGCGCGTCGACCTCGAAGACGGGATGCACCGTACCGAGGCCTGGCTCGCGGCCGAGGGCCTCCTGCCACGGTCCTGAGGGTGGCCGGAACCCCCGGAACGGGGTTGGCAGCGGGGCGGGCCCTCGTCTCTCCGGGCGGACCGGGACCATCGCCTCTGGTAAAGCAGCGTCGGCCGAGGTCGCATTGATCGGAGGACCAAGGGGGGATTGCCATGGATGCACGGTCCGATAGGGAGGCTGTCATCGCCGCGCTGGGGGCATCGTTCCGAACGGAGCACGTTTGCCCTTCGTGCGACGAGGTAGGGCTGATGCGGGTGCACGACTGCGATTCCGCGCACCTGTTGTGCGGGGCCTGTGGGCAGTGTTGGTCACATACGGAACGGGGCGCGCTCCGTACCGCCGATCCACTGAGCTGCGAAGGGTGTCGGGACCAGCCGAAGGAGGTCTGCCTCGCCCGTCTCGCCACCGACTTCCCGCAGTTCGGGTCCGGTCCCTCGCTCGAGAGATGAGCGACGCGCCAGGAACGAAGGACCAGATGGTTCGTCGGGTGACGTCGCTCCGACCGGCGCCGCGTCGGCGGCGATGCGGCTAGGTCCAGCTGGAGGGTTGGGTCCGCCGGGCGTGATGGAGCAAGGTCCTCACGTAGCTGGCGCGCTCGAACGCATCGGGGTCCCGTACCGAGCGGGCGCTCACGCTGCCACGCATCTGGGCCACCGACGCATAGGCGCCGTCCTCGAGCCACGTGGTCAAGCCGTCGCGCAGGACGGTGAGGTGCTCGGGCCCGTGCCGCAGCAACGCCGAGGTCGACATCGCGACGTCGGCGCCGGCCAGGAGCACCTTGACCACGTCGGCCGGGGTGTGGACCCCACCCGACGCGGCGAGCGAGACCCCGACCCGATCGTGGAGGAGCCCGATCCAGCGCAGGGGGAGGCGTAGATCGGCGGAGGTGCTGAGGGTCATGCTGGGCGTGACGTCGAGCGTCTCGAGGTCGATGTCGGGTTGGTAGAACCGGTTGAACAGCACGAGCCCGTCAGCACCGGCGTCGGTCAGGCGTTGCGCGACGCTGGCCATCGCGGTGAAGAAGGGTGCGACCTTGACGGCGAGCGGCACGCGCACCGCGGACCGTACCGCTGCGACGAGGTCGGTGTAGCGGGTCTCGATGTCCACGGCCTCGTCGCCGACGTCCGCCGCCACGAGGTAGACGTTGAGCTCGAGGGCATCCGCGCCGGCGTCGACCAGGGCGCGGGCGTAGGAGGTCCAGCCTCCGGCCGAGGTGCCGTTGAGGCTCGCGATGACCGGGATGCCGAGCGCCGCTTTCGCCTCCTCGACGAGCCGGATGTGGCCGTCGACGCCGGTGCGGTCCCCGGTGATGTCGGGGAGGTAGGTGATCGCCTCGGCGAAGGACTCGGTGCCGGCACCGAGGAATCGCTCCTGCTCGCGGATCGTCCGCTCGATGTCCTCCTCGAAGAGCGAGGGCAGGACGACCGCGGCGGCACCGGCGTCGGCGAGGCGGCGCAACGTGTCGACCTGCCCGGTCAGAGGGCCGGCCGAGGCCACGAGCGGGGAGTCGAGTTCGAGCCCGAGGTACTGGGTCGACAGATCCGTCATGCGTCCTCCGTGGTCGGGACCTCGCCGGTCGTGCCGTCGCCCGCGGTCGGCGGGACGGCGCGCTCGATCCCGGCGAGCTGGCGATAGAAGCGCCAGCGCTCGTCCACGTCGCCCTGGGCCAGTGCGAGGAGCGCGGCCGCGTGCTCGGGGTTGGCCCGCGCCAGCATCGAGAAGCGACCCTCCGCCGCGGTGAACTCGGCGAGGGGGATCGACGGGTCCTTGCTGTCGAGCGCGAACGGGAGCGTGTGCTCGTCGTCGCCCGGGCGGTACCGGTAGAGCGGCCAGTAGCCGGAGCGGACGGCGTCCTTCTGGTGCGACATCGATGTCGTCATGTCGATGCCGTGAGCGATGCAGGTGGAGTAGGCGATGATCAGCGACGGTCCCGGCCATGCCTCGGCCTCGAGGAAGGTCTTCACCGTCTGGATGTCGTTCGCTCCGATCGCGACCTGGCCGACGTAGACGTTGCCGTACGCCATCGCCTCGACTCCGAGGTCCTTCTTCGCGGTCGGCTTCCCGCTCGAAGTGAACTTGGCGACGGCCCCGCGCGGGGTCGCCTTCGAGGCCTGTCCGCCCGTGTTCGAGTACACCTCGGTGTCGAGCACGAGGACGTTCACGTCGCGTCCCGACGCGAGCACATGATCGAGCCCACCCGCGCCGATGTCGTACGCCCATCCGTCTCCGCCGACGAGCCACACGGTCTTGCGCACCAGCGCGCCGGTGATCGGAGCCAGCCGGCGGGCGAGCGCGGCTGTCTCCGAGTCCGGCGATCCGAGTGCGGTCGCGAGCTGGTCTACACGGGCGTCGAGCGCCTCGAGGCGCGCTCGCTGCGCCGCGATTCCGGCGTCGTCCGCCGGGTCGCGCGGGTCCACGGCGAGGATCGCGGTCGCGAGATCGTTGCCGACCGGCTCCGCGAGCGCTTCGAGCAGGCGCCGCGCGTCCACGATCTGGTGCTCGAGCGCGACCCGGATGCCGAGACCGAACTCGGCATTGTCCTCGAACAGCGAGTTGGACCAGGCGGGCCCCCGTCCGGCGGCGTTCGTGCCCCAGGGTGTGGTCGGCAGGTTGCCGCCGTAGATGGACGAGCAGCCGGTCGCGTTGGCGATGATCACCCGATCGCCGAAGAGTTGCGTGAGCAGCTTCAGGTACGGCGTTTCACCGCATCCGGCGCACGCACCCGAGAACTCGAACAGCGGCTCGCGCACCTGTGCGCCCTTGACCGAGCCGGGATCGATCAGGGTGGGATCGGTCTCCGGGAGGGCGACGAAGTACTCGAAGTTCTCACGCTCCGTGTCGAGGTGAGGCCCGATCGGCTCCATGTTGATCGCACGGTGTTTCACCTCGCTCTTGGAGTGCGCCGGACACACGTCGACGCACACGCCGCATCCGGTGCAGTCGTCCGGTGCGACCTGGATGCTCAGCAGCAACCCGGGATGCTCGTGCGACCGGAAGGGCTTGGTCAGGAACGAGTCCGGCGCCCCGCCCGCCCCGGTGTCGGGCGGCAGCAGCTTCATGCGGATCGCGGCGTGTGGGCAGACGACGGCGCACCGGCCGCAGTCGATGCAGACCTCCGGGTCCCACACCGGGATCTCCGTTGCGATCCCGCGCTTCTCGACTCGTGCGGTGCCCGTCGGGAAGGTGCCATCGGGCGGGAGCGCGCTCACCGGCAGGAGGTCGCCGTCGCCGGCCAACATCATGCTCGTGACCCGCTGCACGAAGTCGGACGCGGTCGCCGGGACGAAGGGCTTGCGCCGCTGGGTGGCGTCGACGACATCAGGATGCTCGAGGCGTTCGAGCGCGGGCACGGCGCGATCGACGGCCGTGAGGTTCACCGCGACGACCGGACCACCGCGTTTGCCGTACGCGTGCTCGATGGACTCCTTGATCGCCGCGGTGGCCTCATCGGTGGGCAGGAGATCGGTGAGCGCGAAGAAGCACGTCTGCATGATCGTGTTGATCCGGCCCGGAAGACCGACCTCACGGGCGACGCGATGTGCATCCACGACCCACACGTCGAGCCCGAGCGCGATGATCGCCTCCTGGATCTCGACGGGGAAGTGCTCCCAGGTTCGATCGCCGTACGGGCTGTTCAGCAAGAAGGTGGCGCCCGGCTCGGCGAGCCGCAACATGTCGACCCGTTCGAGGAACCCGAACTGGTGGCAGGCGACGAAGTTGGCCCGGCCGATGAGGTAGGTCGAATCGATCGGTGCCGGGTCGAAGCGCAGATGCGAGACCGTCATCGAGCCGGACTTCTTGGAGTCGTAGACGAAGTAGCCCTGGACGTGGAGGTCGGTGTGCTCGCCGACGATCTTCGTCGTGTGCTTGTTGGCGCCCACGGTGCCGTCCGATCCGAGCCCGTAGAACACCGCTCGCACCATGGCGTGATCGGTCACGAAGTCCGGGTCGACGTCCAGGCTGGAGTGGGTGACGTCGTCGACGATGCCCACCGTGAAGCGGCGAGGTTCGCTCCCCGTAGCGAGGTGATCGAAGACGGACTTGACCATCGCCGGGGTGAACTCCTTGGACGAGAGCCCGTATCGACCTCCGATGATCCGTGGCATCGGTCGTCCGTCGGTGAGGTGCGCATCGGTCAGCGCGGCCAGGACGTCGAGGTGCAACGGGTCGGCGGTGGCGCCCGGCTCCTTGGTCCGGTCGAGGACCGCGATCGAGCGCACGGTCTCGGGGACCACACGGGCGAAGGCCGCGGCGGGGAACGGTCGGTACAGCCGGACGCGCACCAGGCCGACGCCCTGACCGCGGAGCGCCGCCACCGTCTCGGCTGCTGCACCCGCGCCCGACCCCATCAGGACGACGACGCGTTCCGCGCCCGGGTCGCCCTCGTACTCCACGAGTCCGTAGTCCCGACCGGTCCGCGCTCCGAGCCGGGCGAACGCCCGCTCGACGATTCCGGGGACCGCGTCCACGAACGGGTTCACGGCTTCGCGCGCCTGGAAGAACACGTCGGGATTCTGCGCGGAGCCGCGAAGCACCGGCCGGTCGGGATCCAGGCCGCGCAGGCGGTGCTCGACGATCCATTCCTCGTCGACGAGTGCGGCAAGGTCGGCTTCGGTGACGGGCCGGATGCGGGCGATCTCGTGCGACGTGCGGAAGCCGTCGAAGAAGTGCAGGAACGGGACCCGGGACTCGAGCGTCGCCGCGTGTGCCACGGCCGCCAGATCGGAGGCCTCCTGCACAGAGCCCGACGCGAGCATCGCCCATCCGGTGGGTCGGGCTGCCATGACGTCGCTGTGGTCGCCGAAGATCGACAGCGCGTGCGTCGCGACCGTCCGCGCCGCGACGTGGATCACCGCGGGGCTGAGCTCGCCGGCGATCTTGTACATGTTCGGGAGCATGAGCAGGAGGCCCTGGGAGGCCGTGAACGTCGTCGCGAGCGCGCCTCGCGTCGTCGCACCGTGCAGGGCGCCCGCGGCCCCGGCTTCGGACTGCATCTCGATGACCTCGGGCACGGAGCCGAACAGGTTCGGCTTTCCCGCGCCGGCCCACACATCGGCGAGCTCGCCCATCGGTGACGCGGGCGTGATCGGGTAGATCGCGATGGTCTCGGCGAGGGCATACGCCACGCGGGCCGCGGCTTCGTTCCCGTCGATCGATTCCCAGGGTGTGTCCGAAGCGGTCGGGCGGTCAGTCACCGGGCCACGATCGTGCGGCGGCGCCCTCGTGTCCAGGGGCGGAAGGCCTGGCCGATCACGATGAGGGACCCGATTCCGACGGGCGCGAGCGCCGGCGGGTCGGCCCGGCACGCGCGGCCGCCCCCGGTCCCGCCTACCCTTCGCCGCATGTGCGACACGATGGTGGTCGTCCGCGCCGATGGTGTGCTGTTCGCCAAGAACTCCGGCCGGGACCCCAACGAGGCCCAGCTGCTCGAGTGGCAGCCGCGCCGGAGCCACCCGGCCGGCGCCCGCCTGCGCTGCACCTGGATCGAGATCGACCAGGTCTCCGAGACCGCGGCGGTGCTCCTGAGCCGCCCGTTCTGGATGTGGGGCGCGGAGATGGGTGCGAACGAGCACGGGGTGGTCGTCGGCAACGAGGCGGTGTTCACCCGCGAGACCTATGCCGACGTCGGCCTCACCGGGATGGACCTGCTCCGGCTCGCGCTCGAGCGCTGCACCACCGCTTCCGAAGGAGTCGAGACGATCGTCGCGCTGCTCGAGCGCCACGGTCAGGGCGGCGGCTGTGGGCTCGAGAAGCCCGGCGACTCGTATCACAACGGATTCATCGTGGCCGACCGGCACGAGGCGTACGTGCTCGAGACCGCCGGCGCGAAGTGGGCGGTCGAGCCCGTGACCGACGGTGCCCGCGCCATCTCGAACGGGCTCACGATCCCCGGGTTCGCGAAGACCTACGCCGAACCGGTGCACACCCACTTCTCGCGCTGCCGCATTCGGCGACGCATCACCGAGACCGGCGCGCGCCGGAGCACCAGTGCGGCCGGCCTCGTCGCGGCGCTGCGTGACCACGGCACCGGCGGACCGGTGCCGCACTACTCGGTGATCACGGGCGCACTCGCCGGGCCGTGCATGCACGCCGGCGGGACGATCGCGGCGTCACAGACGGCCGGTTCGTGGGTCTCCGAGCTCGGCCGCGACGACGACCGGCATTGGGCGACCGGGACGGCGGCGCCCTGCACCGGGATCTTCAAGCCCGTCCGCGTCGACGCTCCGCTCGACCTCGGACCGGCGCCCACCGCGACCTACGACCCGGACAGCCTCTGGTGGCGGCACGAGCTCCTGCACCGACGGGCGCTCGCGGATCCGGCCCGACTCGTGCCGCTGTTCGCGCCCGACCGAGACGCGGTGGAGGCGCAGTGGTTCATCGATCCACCCGACCCGGCGGTCGCGTTCGCCGAGGCCGACCGGCTCGAGGCGAGCTGGACCGAGACCGTCGCCGCCGCGGCCACCGGGCGCGACACCCGACCGATCTGGGCAAGGCGCTACTGGAAGGTCCGCAACCACCGGGCCGGCGTCCCGCTCGGAGCGACCGTGGCGTCGGATCGGGCATCGTGAGCCTCGAGCAGCCGTACCCGACCCGGGCCGCCGCGACCGAGGCGTTCGCGACGCATGTGAACCGAGGCAAGGTCGCGGCGTTCGAGGCGCTCGGGCTGGACCTCGTGATGGGTGAGCGTGAGGGCGCCCGCTTCCGGGACGCGTTCGAGGACCGCTGGTTCTACAACTGCCACTGCAACGGTGGGGTGTTCAACCTCGGGCATCGGAACCCCGATGTCGTCGCGGCGGTGCGGGGTGCGCTCGACGACCTCGACATCGGCAACCACCACCTCGTGTCCGGCTGGCGGGCCACACTCGCGGATCGGCTCGCCGCGAGCACGGGCGGGCTCCTGCCGGGCGTCGTGTTCGGCGTCGGCGGCGGGGAGGCCAACGACCTCGCGATCAAGCTCGCCCGCGCCCACACCGGCCGCGGGGGAGTGGTCTCCGCGGTCGGCGGGTATCACGGCCACACCGGGCTCTCGCTCGCCGCCGGGGACCCCGAGTACCGGGACCCGTTCGGCCCGAACCTCCCCGGGTTCGCCCAGGTGCCCTTCGACGACCTCCCCGCGCTCGACGCGGCCGTCGACGACACGACGGCCGCGGTCATCCTCGAGCCCATCCCCGCGACGCTCGGCATGCCGATCCCTTCGCCCGGGTACCTCGCCGGCGTCGAACGGGTCTGCCGGGACCGCGGCGCGTGCCTCGTGCTCGACGAGGTGCAGACCGGCCTCGGCCGCACCGGCACCATGTGGTGCTTCCAGCAGGAGGGAGTCCGACCTGATCTGGTGACCACCGGCAAGGGCCTGAGCGGCGGGATCTATCCCATCACCGCGACACTCATGACGGCCGAGATCCACGCGTTCTTCGACGAGCATCCCTTCGTGCACATCTCCACCTTCGGGGGCGCCGAGCTGGGCTGCGTCGCCGCGCTCGCCGCGCTCGACGTCATCGAGGCGCCAGGCTTCCTCGCGCGGGTCGAGGCGGTCGGCGAGCGCTTCGAGGCCGAGTTCGCGGATCTGGCGTTCGAGCTGCGCCGCCGGGGCCTGTTCATGGGCCTCAAGTTCGCGCACGAGGGAGACGGCATGCTGGCCGCACGGGACGCGATCGGCGCCGGTGTCTTCGCGGTGTTCGCGAACAACGACACGTCGGTGCTCCAGTTCCTTCCCCCGTTGACGGTGACCGACGACGACGTGGACGACATCATCGCGATCGTGCGGAGCACGTTCGGATGATCGAGCACGCCGAGATCGAGCAGGTGGAGCAGGCTGTCGCCGACGCGCTCGACCATGCCGACGCGAGCGGGTTGGCGGTCCTCGGGTACGGCGAGATCTCGCTCGTGCTCGGCTGGCCGACCGACGCGCCGCAGTGGGCGTGCAAGCGACTGCCGCCGTTCCCGAGCGCCGCGGCGGCCGACCGCTTCGTGGACGTGCTCCACCGGTACCTCGCCGTCCTCGACGCTCGCATGGTGCGTGTGGTCGAGACGGGGGTCGACCGGGTGGCACTGCCCGACGGTCGCGTCGCGCTCTACTGCGTCCAGCCGGTACTGCCGGCGGCGGAGCTGGCGCCGGCGATCGTGGCGGCCGACCACGACGCCGCCGGGGGGCTGCTCGGCGAGATCGTCGACACTGCGCTCCGGGTCGTCGACGACACCGTGGGGCTCGACGCGCAGCTCTCCAACTGGGCGAGATGCGACGGGCAGCTCACCTACTTCGACGTGACCACGCCGCTGCTGCGCGGGCCCGACGGCCGCTCCGAGCTCGATACCGAGGTGTTTCTCGCCTCGCTGCCGTGGGCCCTGCGGTCGCCGGTGCGCCGTTTCGTGCTGCCCGGGATCCTCCGCCGTTATCACACGCCCCGCACGGTGGTGTTGGACCTCGCGGCGAACCTGCTCAAGGAGCGCCTCGACGATCGGATCCCCACGGTGCTCGCGGCCGCCGGCGATCGGGTGGATCCTCCGCTCACCGAGGACGAGGTGCGTGCCGACTACCGCAGCGACGCCCGCACCTGGGACCTGCTCCAGCGGGTCCGGCGCATGGACCGCGGATGGCAGCGACGGATCCGCCGGCGGCGGTACCCGTTCCTGCTGCCGGACCGCATCGACCGCTGACCCAGCGGCGCCCGGCGGTGTCGCGCTCCAGCGTGTGCGACGGCGGGTGCAGACTGGGCGCATGACCTCGAGGACGCGGCGATGAACCGCGGTGGCTGGAGCTGGCGGCGCCAGTTCGGTGTGACCTCGGCGAAGCGGCGCGTCTCACGCGCCACGGGCATCCCGTGGACGCGGTCCGGGCGGCAGCGCAAGGTCGGATCGATCTTCTGGCGGATCTTCAAGTAGCCGCGGGCCGCCTCGTCACCGACGAGCACGGTGAGAGCGTCGGCGCGGTCTACGCGCGGTAGGTGGCCCGGATGGTTGCGAGCCTGGTGCGGTGGTTGACGACGTGGCCGGACCCGTCGATCACGACGGCGTCGAAGCCGGGGAACGTCACCTTGAAGCGCGTGTCGATCCACGCGCCGACCGTCGACCTGTCGGCGGCCGCACGGACGTAGGGATAGGTCGGGATCCCGGACCGGTCGTCGCGGACATCGCGTCCGGAGGTCGGTCCGGGCCCTTCGTAGACGAAGTGGACGTCGAAGCCCTCGACCCTCCTGATGTGTCGCTGCACGTTCTTCACCGTCGGCACGTCCGGCACCTCCCGGAGGTTCGTCATGGGCGTCGTTGCGACGTGCGCTCAGTCCAACCGACCGAGCGGTGCGAGGCGCGGACCCCGTGGCCGCGACCCGAGAGTACGGGCACTGACCGGGCAGGGGATCGACCCTCGTCGTACCGGCTGGTAGAAGAGAGGTCGGTCTGAGGGGACGACGGCATGGACGTACGGCGAGTGGTGACCGGGCACGACGTGGGCGGCAAGGCGGTCTTCGTGAGCGACGAGGCCGTCGCTCCGGTGACGCTGGCGCTGCTGCCGGGAAGCGAGTTCCACCAGCTGTGGGGCGGTGACCGTGCGTCGCACTTCCCCGACGACGGGTCGCGGCCCGACGCGCCGCGCTACTTCCCGCCGGTGGGCGGGTTCCGGTTCGGCTTCTTCACGATCCCGCCCGATGGCGGCGCGGGTATTCCGGTTGACCTCGACGTCGCCGCCGCACTCGCCGAGTTCGACGAGCGGTTGCCGGGCATGTCGGAGTACCTCGAGGTCGACGAGCCGGGGATGCACACGACCGCGACCGTGGACTACGGCGTCGTGCTCTCGGGGCAGGCGACGCTCGAGCTCGACGACGGCGCGACCGTCGTGCTGTGCGTGGGCGACACCTACATCCAGAATGGGACCCGCCACCGCTGGTCCAACTCGGGTTCGGCGCCTGCGGTCCTCGCGGTCGCGCTCATCGGCGCCGAGCACGACGCGGTCGACTCCCGGTAGGGGTCACGCGACCACGCGGTCCGGCCCCAACGCGACGGCGACCTGTCCTGGTGTCGTGAGCCAGGCGCGGAGGAACGCCCGCCGTCCGGTCGGGAACACCTGCGCCACTCGCTCGAACCGGACGAGCTCGTCGAGGTCGGGGACGCTCAGCGTCCGCAGCCGGGCATCGCCGGGATCATCGAACGCGAGGTCGGCCTCGTACCGGATGCTGTGGTGGTCGGTCCCGAACCCGAGGCGCTCGTAGTTCGGCTCCTGCTCGAGCACGCCGTCGAGCCCGATCGTGGCGATCCCCTGGCCGAGGTCCATGGCGGACTGAGCGAGCTCGAGCCCGAGTCCCTCACCGCGCCGGTCGGGGCGGCAGATGTAGCAACCCCCGAACGCGAAGGACGCGTCGTAGCGGACCATCGAGACCGTGACGGTGAGCTCGCCGTCCACGAAGAGCCCGAGGAACCCGTCGGGGTCCGCGGCCCGGAACGCGATCGCGTCCTGCAACCCGGGGTTCCAGCCTTCGGTGGCTGCCCAATCGAGCATCGTGGCGAACTGCTCCGGCTCCAGGCGGCGGATGGTGGTACCGGTGTCCATCCCGGCAGTTTCGCGTCCGCCGACGGCGTGCACTGGAACCGCGGCCGGCGATGCGCAAGTCTGCGGGAGGCGGAAGGAGTCCCTCATGAAGTACGTCGAGGTGGAAGGCAGCCGGATCTCGTCGATCGGGTTGGGATGCTGGCAGTTCGGTTCGAAGGATTGGGGTTACGGCAACCGGTACGCGCAGGAGACCGCAGTCGAGTTGGTGCACACCGCCCTCGATCTCGGCCTGAACCTGATCGACACCGCCGAGGTGTACGCGCACGGTGTGTCCGAGACGATCGTGGGCCGGGCGCTCGAAGGTCGGCGGGCCGAGGCGTTTCTCGCCACCAAGGTGCTGCCGGTGATGCCGACCGCGTCGCGTGTCGAGGAGCACGGACGGCTCTCCGCGCTGCGGCTCGGGGTCGAGACCATCGACCTCTACCAGATCCACTGGCCGAATCCGGTGGTGCCGCTGTCGGCGCAGATGGAGGGGATGCGTCGCCTGCAGGACCGCGGCCTGATCCGTCACGCCGGGGTCAGCAACTTCTCGGCGAAGCGGTGGGCCGCGGCCGAGGAGACGCTCGGACGGCCGGTGCTGTCCAACCAGGTGCAGTACAGCCTGCTGGCGGGGAAGCCGTCGCTGGAGATCGTGCCGCAGGCGCAGGCGCGCGGCCGGCTGGTCATTGCGTACAGCCCGCTCGCGAAAGGGTTGCTCGGCGGTCGCTACGGACCCGACAACGTGCCGAAGGGCTCGGCCCGCACGATGGACCCGCTGTGGCTGCCCGAGAACGTGGTGCGCGCGATGCCCGTGGTCGAGACGGTCCGGCGCATCGCCGACGCGCACAGCGCCACGCCCGCGCAGGTCGCGCTCGCGTGGCTGATCCAGCACCCCAATGTCGTGGTGATCCCGGGGGCGAGCTCGGTGGAGCAGCTCCGCCGCAACGTGGAGGCCGCGGACCTCGAGCTCAAGGACGGCGAGGTCGAGGAGCTGACGGCCGAGAGCGAGCGCTTCACACCGATCGGCAAGCCGGCCACCGCTCGGGAGCTGGCTCGTACCGCGTTCTCGCGCAACTGACGATCGAGGAGGTTCGCATGTCGGAGCCCATCGAGATGTTCGAACGCGCCGTCGCCGGCTTCGGTCGGAACGTGGCGGCCACGACCGGTGCCCAGTGGCACGATCCGACGCCGTGCACCGAGTGGGATGTGCGCACTCTCGTCAACCATCTCACGGTCGAGCAGCTGTGGGTCCGGTCCCTCGTCGACGGGGCCACCGTCGCCGAGGTCGGTGACCGCCTCGACGGTGACCAGCTCGGCGACGATCCCGTGTCGGCCTGGAACACCGCGGTCGCCGAGTCGTCGGCAGCCTTCGGGGCCCCGGGCGCGCTCGACGGCCGCGTGACGCTCTCCTACGGTCCGCGACCGACGGTCGAGTACTGCTGGGAGATGACCGTCGACGCCCTGATCCACACCTGGGACCTCGCCCGCGGCATCGGCGCCGACGAGACGCTCGACGGGGAGCTGGTCGCGCTCGCCTATGAGCGGACGCTGCCCTTCGCCGAGCTGCTGGCCGAGTCCGGCCTGTTCGATCCTCCGGTCCCCGTCGAGGACTCCGCACCGCTCCAGACCAAGCTGCTCGCGCTGGTCGGCCGCCGCGCCTGACCGAGCGCTGCCGGCCGCACGGCCGCGATCAACCGCGTTCGTAGACGGCCAGACCCGGAACGATCTGCTCGCGGAAGATCCGCAGGACCTCACCAGGTTCCGCGTGCCGACCGGTCCGGTGCTTCGAGTAGATCAGGTCGCCGTCGACCTCGACGTCGAAGGTCCCTTTGCTCCCGGTCACGAGCGTCAACTCGTCGATGACGTGCTGATAGTCGTGCAGGAGGTCTCGAGCCGCGCTCACGGCGCGGTCTGAATAGTCTCAGGGGACGCAGTAGGTGATGCGGACGAGGTGTCGCGGCATGCATGCAGCGTAGGCCGCCGCTCGGGCGGGCTGGACCGTCGGTGGGGGCACACCTAGCCTGATCGGGTTCCCTCGGATCTCGGAAGGATTGGTGTCATGGGTGACACGCAGCTGTTCATCGACGGTGCTTGGGTCGACTCCGCATCGGGCGAGACCTTTCCCACCTACGCTCCATCGACGGGCGAGAAGATCGCCGACGTCGCCAAGGCGGGCCGCGACGACGCGCAGCGGGCGGTCGAGGCCGCGCGCCGGGCCTTCGACGACGGTCCGTGGCCGCGGATGTCGGGTAAGGAGCGGGCCGAGAAGCTGCGCGCCGTGGCCGAGATCATCAACGGACGGAGCGCGGAGATCGCCGAGGTCGAGGCCCGCGACGGCGGGGGAACGATCAAGAAGGCGATGTTCGCCGACGTCCCCGGTGCTGTCGCGACGTTCCAGACCTTCGCCGACTGTGCGGAGAACGAGCCCGATGTGATCGACCGCGGCGAGAGCCCGTTCCCGCCGGCCACGAGCATCGTGCGCCGCGAGCCGTTCGGCGTGTGCAGCGGGATCGTGCCGTGGAACTTCCCGTTCCTCATGGCCGGTTGGAAGATCGGTCCGGCGATCGCCGCCGGCAACTGCGCGGTCCTCAAGCCGGCGAGCTTCACCTCGCTCAGCGCGATCGAGATGGTGAAGGCGGTCGAGGAGGCCGACATCCCGCCAGGGGTCGTGAACCTCGTCACCGGTCCCGGTGGCAGCGCGGGGGAGGAGCTCGCCCAGCACCCGCTCGTCGACAAGGTCGCGTTCACCGGCTCGACCGAGGTCGGGCGCCGCATCATGCAGCTCGCGTCCGGCACGGTGAAGAAGGTGACGCTCGAGCTGGGCGGCAAGTCGGCGAACATCGTGCTCGACGACGCCGACCTCGACCTCGCCGCCGCGGGGGTGCTGTGGGGGACGTTCTTCCACAACGGCCAGGTGTGCGAGTCGGGGACCCGGGCGTTGGTCTCGCGCAAGATCTACGACGAGTTCGTCGGCATGCTCGTGGAGCGGGCCGGCAAGATCGTCATCGGCGACAACATGGACATGAACACGGATCTCGGACCCCTGGTCGCGCCGAGCCAGGTCGACACGACCGAGCGCTATGTCAAGCTCGGGCTCGACGAGGGTGCCAAGCTGCTGTGCGGTGGATCGAAGCCCGCCGACCTCGCGGCCGGGCTGGACCAGAGCGCCTACTTCAGCCCGACGATCTTCGAGGCGGACAACTCGATGAAGATCGCGCAGGAGGAGATCTTCGGTCCGGTCCTGTGTGTCATCCCGTTCGACTCGGACGACGAGGCGATCAAGATCGCGAACGACTCGATCTACGGCCTCGGCGGCGGCGTGTGGTCCACGGACTCGGAGCGGGCGAACTCGGTCGCGGCGAGCATGCGGACCGGCACCGTGTGGATCAACGACTACCACATGATCACGCCGACGCAGCCCTTCGGTGGGTACAAGCAGTCGGGCATCGGTCGTGAGCTCGGCGACTACGGCTACAACGAGTACCGCCAGATCAAGCACGTCTGGCAGAACACCGCAACCGATCGCAGTGGCTACCTGCACTTCTCGGCGCTGAGCGGCAACATTTGAGAGTGATCGGCACCGCCGCGGCGGCCCGTGTCGTCGAGCGGGCGAAGCGCGAACGGGCCGGCGCGCTGGTGTTCACGATCGGGACGGGTTGCTGCGAGTCGACTGCACCGTTCCTGTACGAGGACTACTGGCCCGGTCCGGACAGCGAGGCCGTCGGCGAGGTCGCGGGCGTGGAGGTCTTCGCGCCGGCCCATCTACGCGCGCTCTACGCGGGCGACGACGGATTCGTCATCGATGTCGACGAAGCCATGCTGGCCGAATCGATGTCGATCGAGACCGAGTACGGCGCTCGGTTCATCCTGCGCGATCCGACGGGCGCGGCCACGGACCCCGCCGAGCCACCGGCCTGCGAAGTGCCGGAATCTGTGTCTGCGCTGCGTGATCGTGGTGCGCAGGAGCTGCCCGAGGCGCTTCGCCGCGCTCGGATGCGCTAGCTCGCAGAACGCGGGCGACGTCGAGGATGGCACCGCGGCGCGGGTCCGCGGTGCCATCCGACGCATCAGGACTGGATGGGCACGGCGACGTCGTCGAACCGGTTTCCGCCGATGTTCCCGGCGGACACGAGTCCGGGCGAGAGCCAGATCCCGAAGTGGTTGTCGCTGATGCGGTTCCGGCGAATGACGGTCCCATCGATGTGCACGGACGGGAAGCCGGAGAAGACGAGCACGCCGGTGGTCTCGCTCACTCCGGCGTCGTCGTCACCGCGCACGTTGTTCGTCTTGATCGTGTTGTCCACGATGACGTTGTCGTTGAGGTTCTGCCCCGGCGCATGGGTGTGCAGGGTGACGCCGGCGAACCCGTTGTCCTCGAGATAGTTCTGCGCGACGACGTTGTGGTAGGCCGCGGCACCCGGCACACCACTGGCGATGAGCACGCCGCCCTCGCCGTTCCCGGTGACGTAGTTGCGGATGATGAGGTTGTCGTACACGCCCCCGGCCGGGTTGTGCGCAGGAACGGTGATCCCGCAGTCGGGCGCGTTGTCGGTCACCCGGTTGTACGCGATCAGGTTGTTGTGGTTTGCGGCCATGTCGTCGCTCACGAGGATGCCGCCGGCGTTCCCGCTGACGTGGTTGGCGACGACGTAGGAGTTCGTCGTGGCCTGCAGGTGCAGTGCCTCACCACAGTCGCCCGGCACCTGACCCTGGGCCTGACACTGGCCGTAGCTGTTCGGGGTCGTGACGCCCTGGTCGTTATGGACGAGTTCGTTCCACGTGATCCAGACGCCGTCGACCTGGGTCGCGAGGATCCCCTCGCCCGTCGCGTGCTCGACGGTGAACCGGCTGACGTGGCTCCCCGACGAGCCCGGGCCGAGCAGGATGCCGTTGTCGTGACCACTGGCGTCGATCGTGGTGTGGGTTCCCTCGAGCGTGAGCGGTTTCGTGACCGTCACCATCTCGCGGTAGGTCCCGGGGAGCACCTTGACCGAGCCGCCCGTGGGGGCGTTCGTCACGGCCTGGCCGATCGTGGCGCACGGCTGGGACTCCCGACCGCACGTGGCGTCGTCGTGGCCTCGCGTGGACGCGAAGACCCAGCCTCGATCGTGCCCTTGCTCGTGCCCGTGGCCGTGGCCGTCGTCGGAGCCGGTGTGGGCTCCGGCGATCGGTACCGGGGCGAGCAGCGCGACCGCCAGTGCGGTGCCGGCACCTGCCGCGAATAGTCGAAGCACCCGTTGCATGAGGACCTCCGATCTCGTCGGCCCCCTCCCGGCATCGCAACCTAGGCCGCTGTCCCTGCCGGTCGCAAGGGGTCGAGGTGGGTCAGTGCGTTCGCGACGGCCGCGCGCGGCGCGGCGCTCGTGTCGACGACGATGCTGTCCGGCCAGGGGTCGGCGGTCGCCGCCATCTGCTCGGCGACTGCGGCGGTCGCGTCGGATACGTCGCTCCCGGCTCGACGACGGGCCGCGATGCGGGCTGCGGCGATCTCGGGTGCGACCTCACAGCGCAGGGCCACGAGGTCGCTCGTCGTCGCCTCCGCGACGTTGCGAGCGAGTGCGCGGAAGCGCGCCTCGGTCCACGAGGCGTCGAGCAGCACCGACTCGCCCATCGCGAGCAGTGAACGGGCGCGGTCGAGCATCGTCCGGTAGGTGGCGTCGGTGACTTCCCGCGCGTAGAGGCCCTGTGCGTAGCCGTGATCGTGATGCTCGGTGTGGCTGATGCCGGCGAGGTCCTTGCGGATCTCGTCGGAGCGGATCACGGTGATGTCCCGTTCCGCCGCGAGTCCCGCGGCGAGGGTCGACTTCCCGGAGCCGGGTGATCCGCCGATGAGCACGAGCTGCACGCGGCCGTGCGCCAGATGACGGTCGGCGATCGCGAGGAGCTGCGCGGCCTCGGCCGGAGCGTCCGGATCACCCTGGCTGGAGCGCAGGCACGCGACCTTGCTGCGGACGTGCGCCCGGTACGCGAGGTAGTGATGCGCCAGGGATGCCGGGAACGTCTCGGCGGAGAACTCGCGGTACCACCGGAGGAACCGATCGCGCAGCTCCGGGTCGCCGAGCCGTTCCAGATCCATCGCGAGGAAGGTGACGTCGGCGAGCACGTCACCATGGCGGAGGTGGTCATCGAACTCGATGCAATCGAGGATCCGCGGACCGTCGGGGAGGCAGAAGATGTCGTCGGCCATGAGGTCGCCGTGTCCGTCGACCACCTTGTGCTCCGCGACGCGCGACGCGAAGAGCGCAGCGCGGCCGGAGAGGTACCGGTGCGCTCGAGTGGCGACGCGCGTCGCGACCTCGGGGTCCAGCACCGGGCCGACGAACGGCTCCATCGTGGTGACGTTGTCATCCCAGTTGCGTCGCACCGCGTCGACCGTGCCGGCGGCGTCGATCGTCGGCGAGGTCTCGGCGCGTGCATGGAACGTCGCGACGAGACGCGCGATCGCGCGCAGCTCGTCGTCGACGTCCACATGTGTTCGCACGAGCGTCGAGAGCCGCCGCTCGACAGGCATCCGGCGCATCACGACCAGGTGGTCGATCTCGTCGCCGTGCTCGTCGAGGATCGTGTCGGTGCCGAGGTACACGTCGGGCGCGAGTCGACGGTTCAGCTCGACCTCTCGCCGGCACATCGCCGCCCGTCGCTCGACGGTCGAGAGGTCGACGAAGTCGAGGTGCACCGGCTTCTTGAGCTTGTACGCGCGATCGCCGACGAAGAACAGCACCGAAATGTGCGTCTCGCTGACCATGGCACGTGCCGACGCGCCGGCGCTCTCCTCGGTGGTCACGACCCGGGACCTCAGTCCGGCGGGAAGCTGTCCAACGCCAGGTCGGCGACGTCATCGAGATCGGGCGCGTTCTCCACGTCCTTCCCGAGCACAGGGCCCGTGTCGGGGACGCCTTCGTAGCCCAGTTGCTCGACCTCGGACCCGCCTTCGCCGAGCGCCGGCGACACGTCGATGTGGGGACGATCCTCGTGGTGCTCCGGAGTCCGCTCGTTCATGGGTGTGGGTCCCTCGTCAGCCGGATTCCCTCAGGAGACACCGTAGAGGGTCGCGCGAGCAGCTGGTAGGGCCGTTCGACTTCTCATCGGTGCCCGCCGCGGATGGCACCCTGGATCCAGGCTCCCTGACGGCTCGATGCCCGGGTGCGCAACGGATGGGTCCGACCGTCGATCCGCGCCGGAAAGCGTCAGCCACCCGCGCGCTCGACGGACGCAGCGTCGGCCCGGAGCCGCGCGACGGTCACGTCGTAGGGAGCGGGTCTCGCGAACAGGAAGCCCTGACCCTGACGGCACCCGGCGCGCCGGACGAGCTCGCAGGTCACGTCGGTCTCGATGCCCTCGGCGACGACGTCGAGGTGATGCGCGTCCGCGAGCGCGACGATCGCCCGGATGGTCGGCAGGTCGGCCTCCGTCTCGATCTGCTGGAGGAACGAGCGGTCGATCTTGATCGTGTCGATTGGAAGGCGCCGCAAGTGGGTGAGCGCGCTGTAGCCCGTCCCGAAGTCGTCGAGCGCAATGCGGACGCCGGTCGCCCGAATGTGCTCGAGAACCGCGACGTTCCAGTCGGAGTGCTCGAGCATGACCGACTCGGTGATCTCGAGCACGACGAGCTCGGGAGGGAGCCCGGCGGCGGCGATCGCCGCGTGCAGCGTTCCGGCGAGGTCCCCGACGTGGAACTGACGGGCGGACACGTTGACCGACACGCCCACCCCCGGCGCCTCGGCCTGCCAGGTCGCACAGTCCGTGAGCGCGCGTCGCAACATCCAGGTGCCGATGTCGACGACGAGGTCCGTCTCCTCGGCCATCGGGATGAAGGCGTCCGGCGGCACGAGGCCGATGCCGGGGCGATTCCACCGCACGAGCGCTTCGACGTACGCGATGCGGGCGTCGTCGAGGGCGACGATCGGTTGGTAGTACGCGCACAGCTCGTCCCGCTCGACTGCTCGCCGCAGCGCCATCTCGTCCTCGAGTCGCGACGCGCTGGCGGCCGGCATCGCGTCGTCGAAGAGCTGGATGCCCGACGGTCCGCGCGCCTTCGCCCGGTGCATCGCGGTGCGGGCGTAGCGCAGGAGCTCGCGTGGGAGCTCAGTGCCGCTCCACACCACCGCGCCGATCGACGCGGTCGCGAACACCTCGCGCTCCCGTCCGAGGTGGAACGGGTTCCGCAGTGCGTCCTGAATGCGAGTCGCGAGCGCCAGCAGGGCGGCCTCGGAGTCGATCCGCTCGGTGAGGACGACGAAGTGGTCACCGCTCACCCGCGCGACGGTGTCGGTGTCGCGCACGGCGCCGGCGATCCGGTCGGCCACCATCACGAGGAACTCGTCGCCGAGTTCCTGCCCCAGGCTGTCGTTCACGAGTGTGAATCGGTCGAGGTCGATGGAGAGCAGGCCGACGGCGGTCCCCGTCTCACCCGCGGCCGCCGCGGCGGTCTCGATCATCGTGAGCATCGACCGGAGGTTCGGACGGCCCGTCAGCTCGTCGCACTCGAGCGCCGTGCGCAGCGCCGCGGCCGCCTGCCGCTGCTCGGTCACGTCGCGGACGATCGCGGTGAAGAACGTGCCCGCTGCGGTCTCCAACTGCGAGATCGCGACCTGGGCGTCGAAGTCCTCACCGTCGCCGCGTGCGAGCGTGACCTCGAATCGCTCTCCCTCGGTCCCGGAGGCGAACGCGTCCCGGAGGTGGCCGAGCGCCGACTCGGGGACGAACGGCAGATAGGAGCGTCCGATCGCCGTGGCGCGCGGCATCCGGAACATCGTCTCGGCGGCGCGGTTGAAGCTGCAGACACGTGCATCCGCGTCCACGGTGATGATTGCGTCGGCCGCGCCCTCGACGATCGTCCGGCTGCGTTCCTCGGCGTCGGCGAGCGCCCGCTCCGCGAGCTTCGACGCGGTGATGTCCGCCGTGAGGACGGCCACGACACCGTCGTCAACCGGGATCGCGTCGATGTGGCGCCAGTACTCCCCGCCGTCGGGCAGAGTCAGTGCGTACTCGGTCTCCTGGCGCGTACTGGTCTCGAGCGCAGCGGAGTACATCGACGCGAGCGCGCTGTTGTCGGCGAAGCGATCGAGCTCCGAAAGGAGCATGCCGACCGGGTCGCCACCCAAAGGTCCGTACACCTCCCGGATTCGAGTGTTGGCCTCGACGATCCGCCAGTCGTGGCTCCCCGCCGTCTCCACGCGCTGGAGCACAGTGAAGCCGCCGCCGAGCCCGTCCATCGCCCGGCGGTGATGGACCAGGGACCGGGACGTCAACCGGGCCGGCGACGACGCACCGGTGATGCCGTGCTTGCGCGAGTACATCGCGGTGTCGGCCGCACGAAGGAGCTCGTCCGGCGACTTCGACCCGTCGCGGTCGTCGACGACGCCGACGCTCGCACTGATGGCCGCCGGCGCGATCGCCGGCAGCGGGGAGCCGATCGCCGTGCGGATGCGCTCGAGCAGGTCGTTGGCGCTCACACCGGGATCGATCCGACGGAAGAGCACGACGAACTCGTCACCGCCGAAGCGCGCGACCACATCGTGGTCGCGTACGACGTCGGTGAGCCGCCGAGCGCACTCGACGAGCACCTCGTCGCCGACCTGATGACCGAACGTGTCGTTCACGTCCTTGAAGCCGTTCAGGTCCACGAACGCGAGCACGAGTTGCTCGGCACGCGCACAGCTTGCCTCCAGCTCGTCGGCGAACGCGCTGCGGTTGAGAAGCCCGGTCAACGGATCGGTCGTCGCCTGCACGGCGAGCAGCGCCTCGCGCCGGCGGAGCTCGCTCATCGCCCAGCCGATGGTCTCCGCGACCAGCGTGGAGACGACGATGACGAGCAGAGAGCTCGCGAACACCACGCGCGAGTCGTCGATGCCGTACGAGATGTATGCGGCCGCCGCGATCGTCACCGGCGCGAACGCGAGCGCGGTGCCCCGCGCGGAGGTCAGGCCCAACCAGACCAGGATCACCATCACGAACACCGGGACCGCGGCCGCGGCCTCGGTGGTGACGACGGAGCGTCCGATCGCGGCGGCACCGATCAGAAGGAGCAGCCCCCAGACCGCCACCGCGAGGCGGCCCGGCCCCGTCAGTGCCGGAGCTCGCCACCACACGACCCCGCCGGAGAGCAGGCTGACGATCCCGAAGAACCGGAGGGCGCGTATGTCGACGGCGGGTCCGGTGTGCCAGGTCACGGCGGCGAGCGAGTTGACGATCGTCGCGGCGCCGGCGCCGAGGAAGAGCACCGCGGCGGAGCGACTGACCAGCCGCTCCTCGGTCAACATCGTCACCAGGGCAATGTCGGCCCGATTTCGGCCCTGGTTGACGGGTTCTTGGGCCCAGGGCCGTCGCGGTGCCCCGCTACATCATCAGCGACGGGTGCATCATGTTGAAGATGTCGGTGGGAACCCAGTGGTCATAGATCGGGAGCCACACGTGCACCATCCAGACGTTCGCGAACACCTGGTTCGTGCCCCCGATCGCCGCGCACTGCGCGTCGGTGAGGTGCTCGCCGATGATGAACGGGTACGAGCCCGGCTTGTCACAGAGCGCGTCGTGCCGGTGCCAGTGGTCGTTGTCACCCGGGAAGCCGGCCGGTGGGACCGAGTTCGCACCGCCCGGTTGGGCCTCGAGGAACATCATGCCGGTGAGCTTCGAGTTCGGTGACGTGCCGTCGTACATGAGCCAGTTCGGCTTCTTCGGGTCGAACGGGCCGGTCAGGCGGGTCGTGTCGACGTAGTGGATCCCCTGCCCGTGTGCCCACACCGCGGCCTGCTTCCAGTTCGACGGGAGCGAGCTCACGGTCGGATATTGCGACGCGAAGTCGAACGCGGCGTTGAGGTCCTGCTGGAGATCGTGGCAGTTCTGTCCGCTCAGCGGACCCTTCTCCTGCGTATACACCGTATTGAACGTTGCGTCACCCGGGTGGCTGTCGTTGATCGCGGTGTCGGTCGGGTCGCAGTACCACGGCCGGTTGACGCCACCGGACTCCCACTTGAGGAACGGATTGCATGCCGAGAGCGCCATCACCATGAGGCCGACTCCGGCCACGAACGCGAATCGACGCGGGACGAGTCCTCTCCAAGATCGCTTGCGCAACATCGTCGTCCCCCCAACGCGTCTCCGGAACTCCGGCTCTCGGAGAGTTCTACTCCTAGCGCGTGGACTCGGCAACTGCCGCCGGGTGCACCGAACGCGCATTTGGCGACTTTGCGCCGAGCGTGGCTCGACCGTCTCGTGCGTCGGGCACCGGGAGCCGGTCTGGGTGGTTGGTGCCGGGCTGGCAAACATGTCACACGGACACGGTCCATGAGTTGGGGCTCGAGCAGGCCGGCCGCGGGTTTCCGGCGTCCCGTAGGTTGGTGGCCGTGACGCCCTCGTTCGATGCGATGCCGGTCCACGCGTGATCCCGGCGACGTTGGCGGACCTCCTCGAGCTCGAGCGGCTGGACCGGGACCTGTTCCGGGGCGAGAACGAGCCCGGCGCGCGTGACCGGCTCGCGCTCTACGGGGGTCAGGTCGCGGCGCAGGCGCTGCGGGCCGCGGGCGCAACCGTCGCCGACGACCGGCTCCCACACTCGTTCCACGGCTACTTCCTGCGACCCGGGCGGGTCGACCGGCCGGTCATCTTCGCGGTCGACCGGGATCGGGACGGCGGGTCGTTCTCGGCACGTCACGTGCGGGCGGTGCAGGAGGGCGAGGTGATCTTCTCGATGCTCGCGTCGTTCCACATCCTCCGCGAGTCGCCGACGCTCGACGCGGTGGCGGCGACCGACGTGCCCGATCCCGAGACCCTCGCTTCCCGGCCGACGGTCGCGTCACTCGTCGACATCCGTGAGGTCACGCCGACGCGGATCGTGCGTCGGCGGATGCGCCACTCGGATCGCATCTGGGTGCGGTCGAGCGCGCCGCTACCGGACGACCCGCTGGTGCACGCGTGCGCGCTGGCGTACGCGTCGGATCTCGGGACGGGCTTCGGGCAGACCGAGGTGCCCGGCCTGCCGACGGGTGGGCCGAGCATCGACCACGCGGTCTGGTTCCACGCGCCGCTGCGGGCGGACGAGTGGATGCTGCTCGACCTCACGCCGCGCAAGGCGCGCTCGTCGCGTGGCGTGTACGACGGGTCACTGCGCAACGTCGCGGGTGAGCTGGGTGCGCTGATCGTGCAGGAGACGCTGCTGCGCGACTTCGACCTCGACGACGAGGCCCTCGCCCGGGTCGCGGACTTCCTCGGCGTGACGCCCGAGGACTGACCGGCATGACGGTCGGTGGCTACCGGACGTCGAAGGCGAGCCGGAACGAGCGCACGGCGCCGGCGAAGACGTTCGGCTCGACATCCGGATCGGTGACCATGCGCAGGTTGGTGATGCGGCGGGTCAGCTCGCCGAACAGGATCCGCAGCTCGGTCCGGGCGAGGTTCACGCCGAGACAGAAGTGGGTGCCGTGCCCGAAGGCGACGTGCGGGTTCGGCGACCGGCGGATGTCGAACCGGAACGGGTCGGTGAACGTCGTCTCGTCGCGGTTGGCCGACGGGTAGACGAGAC
This sequence comes from uncultured Acidimicrobiia bacterium, assembly GCA_963801105.1. Taxonomy (GTDB): domain Bacteria; phylum Actinomycetota; class Acidimicrobiia; order IMCC26256; family JAENVU01; genus JAENVU01. The sequence continues at coordinate 86,741 of CAWDDH010000003.1, read as the reverse complement.
AGACCCGGTCGCCTGCGGCGACGTCGGTCGTGCCGATGCGCGCCGGTCTGGCCGCGGTGCGGAAGAAGTTGTTGAGCGGCGTGACCCAGCGGATGATCTCCTCGACCAGCCCGGGTACGAGGTCGGGATCGGCGGCCGCCGCCTCCCACTGGTCGGGATGGTCGGCGAGGACCGCCAGCCCGCGGGCGATAACGGTGCGTGTCGTCTCCGCGCCGCCGGAGATGAACAGCCCGGTCTCGTGCACCAGCTGGATCTCACTGAAGTCGGCGTCGACCCAGTCGGACACGAGGTCGTCCGCCGGGCAGCCGCGCCGTGCCGTCGCAGTGGCGTCGAGCAGCTCACCGAACTCGCCGATCGCGGACGCCATGCCCATCGCGACGTCCATGTCGGATGCCGCCTGGTCGATGCGCATGAGGCGCTCCGACCAGCTCTTGACGTCGCGCCAGCGGTCCTCGGGGAAGCCGAGCAGGTTCGCGGTGAGCCGACCCGGCAGCTGGGCGGCGAGCGCGTCGACGACCTCGGCGTCGCCGTCACGTTGGGCTGTGGTGACCAGCTCGTCGACGCAGTGGTGGACGAGTCGGTCGAGGGTGGGGGCGATCGACTGGATCGAGCGGGGTGCGAACCGGGCGCTGACCACGCGGCGCTGTGCGAGGTGCTCGGGATCGTCCTGGGCGATCATGTCCATCTCGTCCGGGCTTCCCCACGAGCGGTACGCCGGGCGGGAGGTGAACTCATCCGCGCGCCGCTCGACGTCGAGCAGCTCGGCGTGGCGGACCACCGCCCACAGCCCGTTCGCCTCGTCGTGCCACACCGGTCCTGCGGCACGCGCCTCGGTGAAGAAGGAGTGCATCCCTTCGACGTCACCCCAGAAGTTCGGGTCGAGCAGGTCAGCGGTCGTCATCCGCGGCACCGTAGCCGTGGATGCTCGAGGTCTCGGGCTACGCGATCCTCGGGCGCGCGGCGTGCGCGTCGTCACGATCCGAACGGCCTCGTGAGCCTTGTGCGCTCGGGGCCGTCGTGGGAAGATCGTGACGTGAGTCTCGGACCGGCGGAAGTCTTCATCATCGTCGTAGCGGTCGTGGTACCGATCTTCCTCATCGTCGGCGCGTTCTGGCTGGTGTCATCGCGAAGACCTGCCCAGCGCACACCGAAGGAGATCCTCGACGATCGACTCGCCCGGGGGAAGATCAGTTCGAGCGAGTACGACGATCTTGCGAGCCGCATTCACTGACGGGGTGCTCCTGGCCTTGGCCTGGACCCGTCGGAGGTGCCGATCACCGAACCACCTCATCGGTGGGCCGGTGCGGTCGACCGCCGATGGAATCACCCTCCTGCATCCGTTCGGGCCCTCCCCGGCGCGGGGAGCACGCCCGATCGTCAGCTCAGGATCCTGCCTCGATCTTGGGCTGCAACGCCTTGGCGACCGCGACGAGCTGGCGCCCGGTGACATCCTCGATCGTTTGGACGATGACCCGTGAGCCGCCCTTCACGAACTGGACGGAGCCGGGGCACTCGAGCGCTTCGTCGCCGATGTCGACCGTCGGACAGTCCTGCCCGGGTGCGGTGACGACCGAGGTACCCGCAGCGACCTGGACGATCAGCCGACCTCCCTGCCACGAGCACGACGGGTACGGGGAACCGGAGCCTGGTTGTGGCGTCAAGGTCGCACCGAGCAGCGACTCGATCTCGCCGGCGTCCAGGAGGGCGCACACCTCGGCCGAACTCCCGATGGCCCTGCCGGAGTCGTTGCTACCGGGGTCGTTGTCAGATGACTTGGGTCCACTGCTGCTGCCGCTGCACGCCGCAAGTGCAGCGACGATCGCGAGCACCGTCACCGCCGACCGGCACGCTCGTCTCCTGAACCCCACGATGTCCGACATCGCCCCCGACCTCCGGTGCCGAAACCGTCGACGTCCGCACCGAAGGTTAGAACCCACGCTGTCAGCGCGCTCGGACGAATCGCGCCACTGCAGCTCTCCGCCAACGACTTGCCTTTGACGTCGCACGATCGACCTCGGTGACACGCCCTCGGGCTCTGGTGCCTCGTGGAACTAGGGTGGCTGAGTGTCGACTCGGCCGCCCCCGGTTTGCGGGACGGTTCGAAGGCGGTCCACGACGGGGAGTTCTCCACGGTTGGATCCGGCGCCCGCTTCGACCGTCTCTGGTCAGTGGCCTTCCCCGGCGAGCCTCGAGCGCCGTCGCGTGCCGGGACCGCCGAGCAGCGTCTGGCGTCCACTCCCGCACGTGATCGTCATGATCTCGGCGCTCTTCGCTCTGCTCGGTCCGGGAGCCCCAGCGGGGGCTCAGCAGGTCCAACACCTGCTGGCCCCGGCCCCGGACTCCACGACGTCGTCGTCCACCTCGTCCACGTCAACGACGACCCTGCCCTCGTCCACCTCGACCACTCTGGCGGCGACCTCCACCACGACCCGCTCGACGCCGACCACGACGGTTGCCGGAACGCTCCCGGACCAACCGGTGGAATCCACCACGACCAGCGGCGTACCCGAGACCCGTCCTGCGGTCCCGGCCGCCGCCGGTAGGACCGAGATTCCGGTCGGGTCGGTCCTCATCGCCGCGACGGTTCTGGCGCTCATGGGTGTCCTCGTGGGACTCGCGGTGCGGCGGCGATCCGATCAGCGACTTGTCATGCCGGCATCGGTGCCGCCGGCCTCGCCGTCGCTCGCCGTGGACGGGACCGGGATGCCGGAGGACGCCGGATCGCCCAGCGTGTCGGCGGACCGGGACGACAAGCGCGTCACGCTGCAGTTCCTGCTGGCGGCGGGTGGTGCCCTGATCGATGCCGGCGACCCGGCGGACGATGTCGACCGTCGTGTGTCGCTCATCGCCCGGGTCTATGGCGTCGCCGATGTCGGCCTCGTGGTGCTGCCCAATGCACTGATGGTCTCTGTGCCCGGCGACCGCCAGGTACAGACCGAGGTGCGCGCCGCCGGCCGTGTGCGGTTGCGACTTGGTCAGATCGACGAGGTGTTCCGAGTCGTGGACGAGGCCGAACGCGGGAGGATGTCACCCGAAGCAGGTCTCGCGGCGTTGGCCGAGGCGCGACGGATGCCGCCGCTGTTCACTCCACTTCGGCGTCTGCTCGGCGCCATGCTCATGGCGATGGGGCTCGTGCCGGTCCTGGGCGGGAACTGGCTCGACCTCGTGGTGGCGGCGGCCCTCGGCCTCGGGATGGGGGCGTTCCAGATGGCGGCCGAACGTCGAGCCGACGCCGTTCGCGAGGTCCAGGCCTTCGTTCCCCTCGTGGGTTCGTTCGCGGTGGCCGCCGCGGTCTTTGCGCTGGGACGCCTCTTGCCCGACCTCTCGGTGTTCGTGCCCTTGATCGCGCCCCTCGCCACCCTCCTACCCGGCGGGCTGCTCACCACCGCGGTGCTCGAGCTGTCGTCCGGCCAGCTCGCTTCGGGGGCCGGTCGATTCGCGTCGGGCGTGCTGCAGCTGGCGTTGCTCGCCATCGGGATCGTGGCCGGCGCCCAGTTGGTGGGGGTGCCGCCCTCGAGCATCACCGAACCGGTCAGCGACCCCATCGGCGTGGCCATGGCCTGGTTGGGAGTCGGGGTGTTCGGCGCCGGAGTGTTCTTCTTCCACGGCAGCCGGCGCTCGTCGCTGCCGTGGATGACGGTCGTGCTCTACGTCGCCTACGCCGGCCAGATAGTGGGCGGAGTGTTCTTCGGCGGAGTGCTGTCGGCGTTCTTCGGTGCGCTGGCGATGACGCCGGCGGCCATGCTCGCCAGCCGTCAGTCGTCGGGCCCGCCGATGCTGGTCAGCTTCCTGCCCGGGTTCTGGCTGCTCGTGCCCGGGGCTCTCGGGCTCGTGGGCGTCACGAAGTTCCTGGGCGGTCAGCAGCTGGCCGGGATCGACGTCTTGGTGACCACACTCACCACGATGATCGGCATCGCTCTGGGCATCCTGCTCGGAACCGCCATCGGGACCCGTCTCCCGTCGCGAGTTCCATGGGTGAGCTCGCCCGACGCCTGAGGGATCTGCCACCGGTTCGGTCGACGCCGATCCGAGCGGCACCAACAGCACCTGGCGGGACTGGGCGCACGACGAAGTCCCCATCCTCGGGCCATGCACCCGATGATCTGGCTAGCGTCGGCGGTCGGATCCACGGCGTGGGGTCGAGGATGTTGCAGACGTGCTCAACGGTGACGATCGACGTGCCGGCGGCGGTTGTCTGGCGTGTCGTGACCGATGTCGGCGCGTACCCCGAGTGGAACACCTTCACGATCGGGTGCCGGACCACTTGGGAGGTCGGGACGCCGATCGTGATGAAGGTGCGGCTGCTCCCGCGGCTCACGATCCGCCAACGCGAGACGGTCCGGGTGAACGAGGATGACCGGCTGATCGAGTACGGCATCGACCTGCCCATGGGCCTTCTCCGGAGCTCGCGGCGGCACGTGCTCACCGCGGTGAGCGCCGAGGCGACCCGCTACGACTCCGAGTTCGTGCTCGAGGGCCGGCTGGCACCGCTGGTCGACCGGTTGCTCGGCGCGCGGCTCGGGGAGGGCTTCGAGGCCATGACTTCGGGCCTCGCCCGTCGCGCGCGCGAGCTCCACGCCCCACCGGATCAGGACATGACGCCGCCCGCGCACCGCGACTCGACGCGCCCGCCGTCGTAGCCGAACTCGGACCGGGCGACCTCGGTGGTGTGCTCGCCCGTCGTACCCGATGAGTTCGCCGCGGGGATCCTCTCCCCGATGGTCGCCCGGTTACCAGATGGTGGCGATTCGGTCGGCCTCAGCCTTGCCGAGCCGGAACCCCGCCTCCGCCGCGGGCGTGACGATGCCGAAGTCCATGAGCGACATCCCGTAGCCGGAGACACCGAGGAACTCCTCGTCGGGCGCGATGACCTCGACGGCCGCGCCGGCGACGCGCAGCGCGTCGATTTCGGCATGCTGCGCGTCGAAGAAGCGCTGGAACCGCTCGTCCTCGAATCCCGCGGGCAGCTCGAGTGGCATGACTGAAACGACGATGACCGCATCGTGTCCTTGGGCGAGGTCGGCGTTGAGCGGCGAGCGGACTCCGCCGTCCATGTAGCGCGACCCGTTGATCGTGACCGGCGGGTAGATGCCCGGCACCGAGCAGCTCGAGGCCACCGCGCGGTCGAGCGCGACGCCGGCGGCCTCGTCCCATACGACGAGTTCGCCGGTCGCGGTGTCGACCGCGGTGCATGAGAAGCCGGACGGCCAGGGACGGCCGCCGAACTCTCTGGCGAGGGCGTTGACGAACGAGCCTTCGTCGATGGTCTCGGCCTCGAGCGCGATTCGGCCCACCCCTGCGAGGCGCTCGGGAGGCACGGCGTCGTTGGTGTCCGCGACCGCACCGATGAGCAGGTCCATCACCGCGGCCAGGCCCGCGACCGAGACCCGGTCGACGCCGGTTCCCTCGATGCTGCGAGCGAAGAGGTCGGCCACCTCGTCGGCGAGCTGGGCCGCATCCGTGCCGCCGGCGAGGTACGCGCCGGTGATGGAACCGGCGGACGTGCCGATGACGGTGTCGGCCCGCGTGAGTTCGACGCCGGCGGAAGCGAGCCCAGAGGCGAGTCCCGTCTGCCAGCCGACGCCGACCGGTCCGCCACCGCCGAGCACCAGTGCGCGTCGCTTCTCGCTCACTCTCGTACCTCCGGTCGTGCTGCGCCCGTGGAAGGCCCGAGTCTCGGCCGTCGGGCGGGTGGCACGCCAGCCCGGGCCGACGCCCGCGCCCACACGTGGGCCGAGGAACAACCCGAGGGACCAGCCGAACGACCGCGTCAGCCGAGGACGAAGACCGCGACCAACGCCCCGGGGCCACATGGTGGACTCCCTGACGAGCCTCGGGAGCCGCTCCGCGCGTCGGTGATTGGTGCCGTGCGCTCCAACGCTTCGGCGCCGACCCGGGTGAGATGACGGGACTATCGTCCCGGCCCACCGTTTGAGATGATCCGATCCCGCGCCGCACCTGCGCACCCGGGGGGCGGGAGGAGCAGCGATGTCCTGGCGATCGCGATGGCAGATCTACGAGTACGTCCGCAACAGCCTGTGGATCGTGCCCGGCCTGTTCCTCGTGCTGGCGATCACGCTCGGCATTCTCCTGCCGAACTTCGACGAGGGGACGACGACCACGATCGGTCTCGCGTTCGGGTCGGGGGCCGCCGCTGCCATCCTCGGGGCAATCGCAGGCGGAATGATCACCTTCACCGGGTTCGTCTTCTCGGTCCTGCTGCTCGCGGTGCAGTTCGGGTCGAGCCAGTTCTCACCCCGGATGTTGCGTCGCTTCCTCCGGGATCCCGTGACCAAGATCTCCCTCGGCGTGTTCATCGCCACGTTCATCTACGCGCTGATGGTCTTGCGGACGATCGGGCTCGCGAGCGATCCGAGGTTCGTGCCCGACAACTCGGTCACCGTTGCGCTGTTCTGGCTGCTCTTCAGCATGCTCCTGTTCCTGCGCCTGATCACCAAGACGACCCAGGGCCTCCGGGTCGCTTCGGTCGTACGGGATCTCGGCCGGGACGGAGCGCGGGAGATCGCGCACGCCTACCCGCTTCTCGCGCCGGATGCGGCGCCTGAGGAACCCGCACCCCAGTCCGCGTCGGAGACCTCGCGACTCGTCGAGTACGGCGGGTCACCCGGCGTGTTGCAGAGCGTCGATGTCGAGGGACTCGTCCGGCTGGCCCAGCAGTGCGACGTCATCATCGAGCTCAACCCGGCGGTCGGGGACTTCATCGCCTCGGAGGCCATCCTGTTCCGCGTCGTGGGCCCCGGCGCCGTCGACGAGGGACGACTCCGCCGGTCGGTCGCCGTCGGCGACGAACGGACGATGCGCCAGGATCCCGGCTTCGCGCTTCGACTGCTCGCCGACATCTCATCCAAGGCGCTGTCGCCGGGCATCAACGACCCCACGACCTCGGTCCAGGCCCTCGACCAGGTCGAGCTCCTGCTCCGGATGCTGGCGCAACGTCAACTCACCCCCGGTGAACGCCGCGACGAGTCCGGGCGGGTCCGACTCCGCTATCCCACACACTCGTGGGACGACTTCCTCAGCATCGCGCTCGACGAGGCGCGGGTCTTCGGAGCCGGCTCCGCGCAGGTGGCCCGACGTCTCCGCGCGCTGCTCGACGACCTGCACGCTGCAGTGCCGCCGCCGCGACGACCGGCCGTGGCGGCCCAACAGTCCCTGCTCGAAGCCTGCGTGAGGAACAGCTACCCCGAGCCGGCCGAGCAGGCGATCGCGGCGACGGCCGACCGCCAGGGCCTCGGGAGCTCTCGGAGCCGCGAGCCGGATCCCAGCGACGCGCCGACCTAGCACGGCGGCCACCCGCGGGACCGAGCTCTCCTCCGCGTGGGACCTGGGGTCGTGGAGGGTCGCCGGGACGGGAACTGGGCGGTGATCTCGAAGGCCCACCGCTGCATGATCGCCGCCGTCGACGTGCGCTCGGTGCTGCTCGACGTCGAGCGCGATGTGGCTCCACCTTCGGGACGACGACGAAGGTGTTCGACATCGAGACCGCTCGGCCGTGCCATTGGGTCGGATACCCGGTGATCGCGTCGCGGCGGCCCGAGGTTGTCGCATTCTGGGGATCTTTCTGTCCGCGAGCACCCTTACGCTGACGGGTGGCCGCCGGCCGCGCGAAGAAGGCGTGCTCGGCCGCGTCGAGCGCGAAGGCAGGGGAGAGTCGTCGGCAGCGAATGGCGACGGCTCTCCGCGTTCCGGGCGGCGACCCCGCCCGTGGCCCTCTCCTGCCGCGCCCGCTTCGGACCCCGACCCGGGATCAGACGATCCGCAGCTCGCGAGAGCGTGCTACGAGCCCTTGATTCGTCGCGACGCCGATCCGGTCGCGTAGTGCAGCCAGGCGGCGCTCGACGGTTCGCCGCGAGTAGTGCAACTCGTGGGCGACCTGTGCGATCGTCCGCCCCGCGGCCAGCAGCTCGAGGGCCGCCAGTTCGTCGCGCCGGAGGTGCGGAACCTCGCCGCCATTGTTCTCGCGCGCTCGGTGCTGCGCGGCAGCCTGGGAACGGGTTCGTGCGCCGGTGGTACGCATCGCCGCGCGGATGTGTGTGTCGACCGTGCTGGGTGCAATGAGGAGCGCGGCTGCGGCTTGTCGGCTCGTGAACCCGCGGGCAACGAGGTCGAGGATGATCGAGCGCGTGCTCGTCGCCGTCCCATTCGATGAGTGCGCATCAGCGCGTTGGTACGTCCCGCGTGCAGTCGCCGGGTCGAGCAGCGCGGCCCACGCGGGGTCGCCGATGGCGTCGCCCGCCCGCCTACGGATACCGGCGGTCGACGCCTCGCTCCGGCTCGGTTCGACCACGGCGAGCACCATGTCCGCCCCGGCGGCCCAGTAGCTCCCGCCGGCGCGGTCCAGCTCGGCGATTCCCGCCTCGAGGACGGCAATTGCGGTGGGGTCATCGAGGTACCAAAGCGTTTCGCCGTAGGCCGCGAGGGCGCGCCCGCGCTCGAGCGGCGTCAGCGGGGCTTCGAGCAGCCGGCGGGACAGCTCCGCCGCGGTCGCCAGCGCGCCGGACGACCGGTGCCCGGCGATGAGCGCGGTGCGTGCCCAATGGACCCACCACTCTTCGCCGGCCCAGCTGAAGTAGTCGAGCGCGCAACGCGCGTCTTCGACGGCGCGGCGGGGGTTGGACCTGCACGTGCAGTCGGCTCGGACGACCCGGGTGATCGCCTCGTACCAGCGGTTCTCGATGAGCGCCGCAGACGCGAGTGCATCGTCCCAGATTTGCTCCGCGAGTTCCGAGGTGCCGCGCAGCGCGGCCACGCACGCCTGCGCAGCGAGCAACATCGGGAGCTCATATCGATTGACTGGGTCGGCGATCCGCTCGAGACCGGCAATGCCTTCGGCGATCGCGGCGTCCGCCGCCGCGAACTCGCCCGCGTGAATACGGACGAACGCCAAGTACATGCAAGCGATACCGATCACGCGGTCGTTCCCGCGCTGACGCGCACTGGTGAGCGATTCTCGGGCCAGGTGCTCGGCACGGCAGAGATCACCTTCGCCGTACGCGCCGAGCGCGAGGTGCGCAAGCGCCATGCCGTCGACCGGTCCCTCGCCGTCGAGGAACTCGCGGGATCGGCGCCACCAATCGCTGGCGGTCCCGATCTTCCCTTCTCCGAGGTTCTCGAGCCCCTCGAGGAAGCACGCATAGCCATTGCCGACCGCGTCGTCGGTTCCCTCGAAGGTCTCACGGGCGTGCCGCAGCACCGCTCGACCGAGCTTCCGATCGATCGAGCAGAGCGCGACGCCACCGACGAGCCCTGCCCACGGGTGACCGTCGTAGTCGAGCCCGAGCAGGCGCCTCGCGTGAGGGACGAGACGATGGACGAGGTCGGTCTGGATCAGGGGAAGCGCCGCGTCGTCGAGGAGATCGAGCAACCTCGCGTCGTCGACGGACGCTCCGAGCTGTTCGACCAACCGGCCAACGATCTGTGTCTGACGCTCGATGTCGTCCACGACGTCCAGTCTCCTCGTCCCGGCGACCATTTTGGCAGGGCCCGGCCGTGGAATTGCCGGGGCGCGGGGCGTTGCGCTGGTGGCACGGCCAGACGTATCGCCGGGTCTCGCGAGCGCGGGTTCGGTCTCGTCGTGCTTGACGCCCGCCGATTGCCTAGCGTGGGGAGTTGTCGGGGCCGTTGAGGCCGGTCCACCCTGCCCGGACCGGTTTCCGGCCCCGACTCTTCTTTCCATCTCGTCGGGTGAACGCCCAGTGGCCGGATGGTGATGAGGTGCGCCGGCGCGTGTGGTGCCGTGCAACACTCATCCGATGAATCGGGAGGCGAAGGAATCGGGCCTTCCGGGAGTCGCGGTGGTGATTCCAACCGTCGGCCGGCCGACCTTGGCTGCATCCGTGCTGGCCGCGCTGACAGACGATGGAGTGGCCGAGATCGCTGTCGTCGCTGATCGCCAGGTCGACGATGTGCGCGATGGCCTGGCGGAGATCGCGGGCGACCCGCGACTGCGGATCGTTGCCGGACCAGGTCGGGGGCCCGGTTGGGCCCGACAGCTCGGCGTCGAGGCCTCGACGGCACCGGTTGTCCTGTTTCTGGATGACGACGTCCTGCCGGCTCCCGGCCTCGCATCGGCGCACGCGCGCCATCATGTCGATCGTGACGACCTCGTCGTCGTCGGGTACATGCCTGTCGGCGAGCGGTACCGCCGCATGGCTGCGACCGCCCGTGTCTACGGGAACGACTACTTGGCGGCGTGCGCTGCGTTCGAACGTGACCCCTCCCGTGTGTGCACGAATCTCTGGGCCGGGAACGTGTCGCTCTCGCGCGCCGGCGTCGAGAAGGTGCCCCTCGCGGTCGCTGACTCACCGGCGTCCCGGCGAGAGGACCAGGCATTCGGACTTCGCTGTGTCCGCGCCGGGCTGACGGGAGTCTTCGATCGATCGCTCGAGTCCGAGCATCGGTTCGAGCGCCCGCTCAAGGAGTTCCTCGCGATCTCGCGCGAGCAGGTGAGGGAGCTCTCGAACCTGAGAGAGCAGTATCCCGAGCTCAGCCTCCAAGACGCCGGCGTGTCCCCGGGAGAGCACCCGTGGTCGTGGGTATTGACGATGAGCCAGGTCCGCGTCGTCGCGCCGGCGGTTCGCGGCGCGGTGCGAGTTGGTGTCTTCCTCGCCCGGCTCGCCGGAGCCCGCCGGTTGGAAGATCACGGGGTGGCGCTGCTCCGCGCGCTCGTCCAGCAGCAGACCTGTGCTCAGCTCGGGTAGGGCGACCACGGCCGTCGCCGGCGGCGAGCAGTGTGATCGAGAGGCTCCTGGCCAGGAGTCGGCTGCGCTCAGCCGTCGCTGGGGGGTTGCTGGCTGCGGGCAACCTCGCGGTCGATGTCGGCTTCGGTGATCTCACGACGGAAGTAGACGTCCCAGGCGTTGAGGACGAGACCGACTCCCCAGCCGAGGAGTACCCAGATCGGCCAGAAGTACCCGGCACCGGTCACTGCCCAAATCCCGATCAGCATCGCGTTCACGACGATGTACGCGACGGCGTGTGCACCGAGGTCGCGTCGCTTCGCCAAGCGCTTCCGCGCTTGCGTCCGGATGTCTTCGTCGGCGGATGACATGGCACCTCCCAATATCTCCAAGGAGATCGTGCCATATCCGCCTGAGGGTTCGGCCAGGGGCCAAGGTCCCGGCGCGCGGTGGGGGCGCTCGACCTCGAACGTCGCCGACCGCGGTGCCTCGGCCCGGGTAGACCGCCCGATGGCTGATCTTGAGCGGGTTCCACACGCGATGGCGGGTCGTCGGGCCCATGACCCGATGACCTGTTCGGTTGGGTGATCTTTCCGATGGTCAGCTGAGCGCTTCAGCTTCGCCGAGCGCTCGGGCCCCGAGCTCGTGGAGGGCAACGGACTGTGCGGTCTCGTCGAGGTAGTGGTGGTTCATGGTGTCGCCGTGGACCGCGAGGAGCCCGATCACGTCGCGCCTTTGGCGGTCCTCGGTAAGGCGTTTCAGGGTTGGATGGGGTGTGGGGCGGCCGGCGCGTGGTTGGTCGGGGAGGTCGGTCAGGTCGTCTGGGCGGTGCGCACGGGCACGCCGTCGCGTAGTACCGGCATCCAGTCGTGGTTGGGCGCGATGTAGCCGGTGGTTCCCGCCGGCGCGTAGTGGAACACCATGGCGGCCCGGTCCTGGCTGCTCTCGTTGTCGGTCGACCGGTGGCGCAGGCGCGAGTGGAAGAGGAGGAGATCCCCGGGCCGCATGAGGACGGGCATCTCGTTGGCGGTGTCGACGCCGGTGATCTCGACGTAGAACGGGCTCGCGTGCTCGCGCACATCGCGCGCGACGGATTCGTGCACGGGCTCTCGGTGGGAACCGGGGATCACCCAGAGCGGACCGTTGTCCAGGTTCGCCTCGGTGACGGCGAGCCAGGCGCCGACCTGGATCGAGGGATCCATGCGGAAGTAGTAGGCGTCCTGGTGCCACGGTTGTCCGAGCGCGCCGGGCTTCTTGAAGATGAACTGCGACAGGAAGCAGTCGAGGTCATCGCCGAGCAGCGCCGCGACCCGCGCGACGAGGTGCGGGTCGGTGGCGAGCTGGCGGAAGAGCGGCTCGCGCCGGTGCAGCTTGAAGACCTTCGAGAGGCGGCCCGACGGGGTCGGCGCGTCAGCGAGAGCGGATTCGGGCACCGGCATCGCATCACCGATGTCACCTCCGGCGTCTGCGAGCGCAGCGATCTCGTCGATCCGATGGATGAGCGGCGGCAGTTCGCTCGGGTCGGCGAAGCCCTCGACGACGAAGAAGCCGTCACGATCCCAGGCCTCGCGCTCCACGGGCTGAAGCCCCGGACGTCGGGGCACGGGAGCCGCATTCGGGCCGGGTTCCATGGCGGAGATCATGGCCGACGGACTGCTGTGGCATCCGGCGAGGAGGCGCCCACGCCCGTTGCCAGGCATTGACGCCGCGGATCATCTCTTCGAGGGGCCACCACGTGAGGACACCAGTGCCGACCCAGGCGCCGGCCGCGTCCACGGCGGTTTCCCTCCGCGGCAAAGGAGCGGACGACCACGCTGCCCAGGAAGATCCAGAGCGCTGCGTTGGGGAACGGGAGCGACGACCGTCGGAACACCATCCGGTGAACGCACCCGACGGTGGGAGGGACTTTCGATCAGTCCGTTCGCCCGTCGAGCCTTGCGTTGCGGTTCTCGGCGTACGATCGGAGGACCGCGCCGTTGATATGGGCGGATCGATGCCAGGGGATCGCATGCCCAGAGAAGACGGCGAGGCACCGCCTTCGAGGCGCATAACGGTCGCGCTCGTCAATGATTTCGAACTCGTGGTGCGCGGTGTGGCCGCGATGTTGCGACCGTTTCGTGAACGAATCGACGTCGTGGAGCTCGATGTCGCGCAGAACCCGGACTTCCGCGTGGACCTCGCGTTGTTCGACCCCTATGGCAACGTACGACTCGGACTCGATCGGGTTGCGTCGCTTGCCGGTGACCCCAAGGTGGGACGGGTCGCGCTCTACACCTGGACGTTGACCGGCGAACAACGCGACGCGGCACTCGCGGCCGGCGCACGCGGCATCATCGCCAAGTCGATGCCGCCGGACGAGCTCGTGGACGCTCTGTTCGAGATCGCCGCCGGCGGCGAGTTCGTCAGCTCGGAGTTCGGCATCGATAAGGGCCCTCCGTGGCCGGGGCACGACTTCGGCTTGACGTTGCGCGAAAGCGAGGTCGCTGCTCTGCTCGCTGCCGGCCTGAGCAACAAGGCGATCGCGGTCGCACTCTGGATCAGCGAGAACACGGTCAAGACCCACCTCAAGGCGATCTTCCAGAAGACCGGCGTCGGCTCGAGGACGCAAGCGGTCGCTCGGATCGCCAGCGGTCCCGAGTTCGCCCGTCGTCGCATTGCCTAGACGCCTCGGAGCCGCAGTCGGCTCCCTGACTGCGAGCCCACTCAGCGAGAACCACTCGAACGAGTGACGACATCGCATCGCGATGCGAGGAAGCTGATACGGAGACCAGACCGAAGGCGTGGGTGCTCAACGAGGAGCGCCCACGTCCGCGGTCGGTGGACCCGGTGGGCGGCTCCGAGCGGCGCAGCGGGGCAATCCCCACGGTCGCGTGCGTGGCATTCGTCGAGATGAGGGACGGAAACCTGGTGGCGAAGGCGCGAGCCGAAGGGGAACGGGACGACCTGGTCCGGCTGTACCTCAACGACATCGGCCGGCATCCCCTGCTCACGAAGGACGATGAGGTGCGCCTCGCTCAACAGATCGAGGACGGCAACGCCGCACGGGAGATGCTCGCGAGTGGCGGTGTCCGGGATCCGGTCCGGGACGGCGAGTTGCGACGTCAGGACCGCGCGGGCACGGACGCCTGGCAGACGCTTGTGCAGTCGAACCTTCGGTTGGTCGTAGCGATCGCGAAGAAGTATCGCGTCGCCGGCCTGTCCTTCCTCGACCTGATTCAAGAGGGGAATCTCGGCCTGATACGCGCGGTCGAGAAGTTCGATTGGCGTCGAGGGTTCAAGTTCTCGACGTACGCCACCTGGTGGATTCGACAGGCGGTCGCGCGGCATCGAGAACACTGCTCACACGATCCGCATTCCACCGAGCGCTCGCGGGACGATGAGAAGCGTGCACGATGCCCGTGCGCGGCTCGAGTTGAAGTTCGGGCGGCGACCGACCGTGAGCGAGATCGCGGCAGTCGCGGAGATGACCGAAAGCAAGGTCGCAGAGATTCTGTCGTTCCCGGGTGACCCGCTGTCGTTGTCCGAGCCGATCAGCGAAGGCGGCGACCTCGAGCTGAGCGAGATCGTGGAGGATCGCTCCGTTGAGTCGCCGTTCGACCTCGCGGCGACCGCTCTGCTCCCTGCCGCGATCGACGAGCTGTTCGAACCGCTCGCCGAGCGTGAGCGCCGGATCCTCGTGTTGCGGTTCGGACTGGATCGCGGTGAGCCCCGCACGCTCGAAGAGGTCGGCCAGTATCTGAACCTCACCCGTGAGCGGATCCGCCAGATCGAAGCTCGAGCGATATCGAAGATTCGTGACCGGGCCGGTAGCGGAGCCCGCGAGCTCCTCAGCGTCTAGGTCGGCGTCCGACCTCAGCGCTCGTTCCGTGACCGGCTGAACCTCGGGAAAGTTCCCCGAGTTCGCACGACGTCGGGAACGACGCGCGACTCGGCGGTCCGTTCCAAGTTCTCCACTGGATTCTTTGGAACCCCAACCGCGCCTCGGGATACGTCGGCCCGTGTCCGCGGTCGCCACCTACGCCTCAGGAGCCGATGCGCGACCATGCACTACGGACAGATGGACCGCCCGCGGGCTGATCTCGACGCGGTGGCGCCTTGGACCTGTGAACCGGGATCGTTTGGAATCGAGCCAGCGGAGCCACCGGCCGGATACGAGGCCGCCGGTCGAAGACTGGGGACTGTCGTGGTACTCGACGCCGGGGCACCTCCCGCCGCCGTCAACGCTTGAGATGGATCATGCCGCGGGCCTGTCGCGGCCGCGACGGATTCGGAAGCTCTTGCCACCGATTCGTTGGCGAGGCCACTCCTGCTCTCGAGTGAGCGCGCGGCCTCGGCCGGAGTGTCGCAGGGGTCGGGCGGGGGAGCCGTCCACGCGCCGGAACCGTCGGTTGGTGGAGGCGTCGTCGGACTTGGTGGTTGCAGCCGCGGCGGCTCGGCCGTGGTGGATCCGGGTGGAGTTCCATCGATCGCGTGGACTACCACGAGCGACGCGATCGACAGAAGCGTCATCGCGGCGAGCGCGATGCTTCCGATCGTCACCTGACGACGGCGCCGTTCCCGTTGCGTGACGCGTCTCATCACCCGCGACCCGAGGCCGGGACCGAGTGGTGCCTGCGCGCCGGCCTGATGAAGAGCCGACCGAAGTGCAGATTCGAAGTCAGTCATGGCCGCCCCGCGTCATGAGGGCGTACCGGGGTGATCTCGTCGTCATCCGTTGGCTCGAAGGCGGGTCCCAAGAGATGACGAAGCTGAGAGAGCGCCCGAGAACACCGAGACTTGACCGTCCCCACCGGGAGGTCGAGGACGGCGGCGGTGTCGTCTTCGCTGAGATCGTCGAAGAAGCGCAGGACCACCACTGTCCGGTGCTTCGGTGCGAGCGTGAGCAGTGCAGCCCGAACCACCGCCGCGTCTTCCGCTTCCCGCTCGAACGAGATTCCGTCACGCCAATCGACCCGGCGCCGCTCGGCCTCGCGTTGTTCTCTGGCCCGTCGTCGGTGTCCCCCGTAGACGCAGTTGACGACGGCCTGGCGCAGGTACGCAGGAACGTTCTCGACCTTCCCGCGACGCACCTTCGGCCAAACACGCGCGTAGGCCTCCGCGACCGCGTCTTCGGCATCGTGGATGTTGTTGCACAACAGGTAGGCCAATCGCGCGAGGCGCTCATGATGTTCTTCGACGAGAAGGTCGAATGCTTCGCGTCGCGACGACACGACGATGGGCTCACCGTCCTCGTCCCGAGGAAGGATGATCTCAGCGTCATCTGACAGACCGAGGCCTTCCGGTTCCACGCTGCGCCTGCCCTCCCCAGTCGTGAGGGCGCGCAAGGTAAACGACGCACGCGACGCGCCTGTCAGGTTCCAAATTTCCTCGCCCGCTGGACCCAGGGTCACGATCTGCACCATTTGCTGCTTCAGCCAGGAATGCGGATGACTAATCCTGAATCGGGTCCAGCTGGTTGAAAATGAACCGGCGCGCATTGTCCGAATGCAAGTACTGGCATGGGCGACCGAACGTTGCTGGTCTTGCCACGGTCGATCGTGATTCGTCCGTCAAGAGTCGGCCGTGAACCTTGCGTCGGTCATCTCGCCCGCTCCTCGAAGATCGCCGCTATCGGAAAGCTATTGACGCGCGAACTCGCTCGGAGGTTCCAGAAAACTTCGCGATTTCTTTTGGAACCGCTGCGCGCCTCGGAGCATCAGTTGGGTGATCCATGGGGCCTCGGCACTGCCTGGGCATCTGAACCGTGGCGGTCTGGTGGGCCAAGGAGGTCGAGTGGTGCGAGCAGGTTCAGCACAGCATCCGGAGATCTCGGCAACCAGTCGATCAAACACCTTCATGAGGGGGACACGATGAGAAGGCTCCGTTCCACGATTCGAGAGAACGCCACTCCCACCGACACCACGACAGGGCAGTACGCGGGACGAACTTCCGAGCCCGCGCACTGGTCCCGCCGAACGATCGCACGCGGCAGTGCCGCAGCGTTCGTCGTCGCGGTGGCCGCGCTCGCGGCGCTCGGTCCGAGTCTTCCGTCCGCCTCGGCCGACAGCCCGGGGACGCCCACCGACACCGTGGCGGTACCGGAGGCTCCGACGGACACCGCGCCGGTCACGCAAGCGCCGACCGACCTGGGTCCGGAGGTGTCACCGGAGACGACACCCCCGCCCGAGGTGCCGACCACGATCCCCGAGACTCCGCCGGTGACGGATCCGGGCGCGGTCGGGGAGTGTCCGGCGCCCGTCCCCGGCCACTGGGCCGGCATCTGGACCTCGCGTTCAGGTATCGGAGGGACCATCGACCAGTACACCACCCTCTCGGGGACCGCACTGAGCGGCACGGTGACGCTGACGGGCTCGGTGTACTCCGGCGGCGACGTCGTCGGTCGGCTCGATTGTCGGGCGATCACACTCGGATTCGTGATCGGCGTTGCCTCGTTCGACGGCACGCTGAGTGCCGACGGCCTCTCCGCCTCGGGCACCTACACGGCCCCGGCGGTCGACGACACCGGGACGTGGTCCACCCACTTCGTCCCGGACGCGACGACGCCGGTCGCGGAGAACTCCGGAGATCCCGGGAGCGGCGCGGTACCGCCGCCGGCGACCTGCGAGGGAGTGGGGACCGGCGCGCGGGTCATGTCCTGACGGCAGCGGTGCACTCGGGCCTCGATGGCTCCGGTTCACGACTGGACCGGACCCGTCGAGCCCGAACGCTCGACGCTGGAGGGCAGACCGGTGGCAGCCGGAACGGCACGACCTGAATCACACCGGCGTAATCGTCGCACCCTCGATTCATGCTCCCTGCGTACTTCCCCGAGCAAGGAGCAGATGCGATGACCACGACCCTCACCACCACCCGGACCCTGCATCTCGTCGACATCGAGAACCTCGTCGGCAACCCGTTCGCGTCGAAGCGCGACGCGCTCGATGCGCTCGACCGCTACCTCGAGCTGGCCGGCTACCGCGACGGTGATCAGATCGTGGTCGCGGCCAACCCGGGTCTGATCCGCGAGATCGGCTTCGACCTCACCCTGCCGTGCAGCCTGCACGCCGCACGCGGCGACGACGGCGCCGACCTGATCCTCCTCGCGCAGGCCGAACCCGGGTGGGTCGCGGCGCGGTTCGACCGGCTCGTGATCGGCAGCGGCGACGCGGAGTTCGTCGACGCGGCACTCGCAGTCCGCGACCTCGGGACGCCGGTCGTCGTCGTGTCGCGCCGGTCGTCGCTGTCCGGCCGGCTGCAGGGGGAGGGGCTCGGCGTCCGGATCCTTCCCGAGCCCGCCCTGGTGCTCGCGGTCTGATCCGCGCGCGCCACAGATCGAGGGGCTCCGCCGTCGAGGACAGGGGACGGTGGAGCCCTTCGGGCCACCCACATTGTCCGAGCCCTCCCGCACACTCGCACCGTCACCACGAGAACCCAGGAGCAGATCATGGCCGCCGCCTTCCCACTCGAGCAGCTCCTCTGATGGACGACGCATCGTCACCGGGCGGGACGGGGTTCGCGGTGTGGGCCACCGGGGCGGCGAACGAAGTAGCGGCGCGGGCCGCGACGGCGTACCTCGTCGGTCGCGGCCTCGCGGCGGAGATCGACGACGTGCGCGCCGGCGAGGACACTTCGCCGATCGCGGCACCGGCGTTCGACGACGTCGTGGCCGAGCTCGGCGCCGCAGCCGGTGAGGCCTGCCATCGCGGCGACCAGATCGCGATCCTTCTCGACGACCCGGCCGTCGATCCCGGCGAGATCCGCGCCATTCTCGCTCTCATGCAGGCCGATGCCGACACCGTCGAGCGGGCCGGGCGGCGGCTCGCCCAGTTGCTGCTCGGCCTCAGCTCTCAGCACTCGTGGTCCGACGCCATCGCCCGCACCGAGCGCGCCGCCGTCGTGGTCCTGCACGCGTTCGACCCTCAGCCGGTCGTGCTCGTTGACGACGGCCTCGACCTCCGGGGCCGCACGGACGACGAGCTGATCACCGAGCTCTGCGGCGCGCTGTGCCGCATGATCATCGACCACGACTGCCGGCTCGACCTGCGCCTCGCCACCGGTGAGAACGCGGTGCGCTTCCAGGTCGACGCGGTCGGCAACCTCGTGGCCGTCGTCCGCGCACCGGCGGGACGGGAGGACGTGTTGCGCGAGCTCGGGTGGACCGTCGACGACGACGGCTTCGGTGCCGCCGCGTGGGACGATCCGGTGACGGTGATCGAACCGGCGCACCTCGTGATCGAGACCCTCGGCCGGGTGCATGACCGTCCGATGGCCGGTTCGCTCCGCGCCCGGGCCACCGCGTCGGGTCGCGACTCCGACGGCTGAGCCGTGAACGCCCGGTCAGGCGGGACCGAGGTGCGCGAGGAGCCGACGGGCCTCGTTCGCCCGTCGCACCTCGTACTCGGGGGGTCCGATCACCGACCCCTCCGGTCCGAGTGAGACGAGGAGGTGGTCGAGCTGACGGTCGCCGGCGAGCTCGATCTCGGCCCGCACGAATCCGTCGCCGTCGTCGGCGATGGCGAGCACGGTGTGGGGGCGGGGGAGTGCCGGGAGGCGGTGCTGGGGGACCCGGACGATCACGATCCGCTGCCGGTAGCCGAGGTCGAACCAGTCCCGGGCCGGGAGCTCCACCGGCGGATCGAAGGTGATCGAGCCGATGGTGACGTCCTGCATCCGGTTGACCACCCAGTGCTTGACGAGTCCCGCGGGGTCGTGCGCCTCGGGGCCGACGACGTACCAGTGACCCCAGTCGGAGTACACGTCGTAGGGCAGCACCTCGCGGTCGGTCGCGGTGTCGTCCTTCCACTTCAGGTACCGGAACCGCAACGACCGGTGTCGCGTGCGCGCCGTCTCGGCGGTCTCGGTGCCCTCGGGACGGTGCACGGGCACGACCATCTCGATCGCGATGGTCTGGCGCAGCTTCCGGAGTGCCGCATCGAGATCGGCCGAGGGCTTCGCCGCGGTCGCCTGGTACACCGTCGCGGCGACATAGAGCCGCAGCAGCGCCTCGCTGCTCGGCGCCGAGGCGGCGAGGTCCCGCAACCAGTTCGACTGGCCGGGCTCGACCTGGAGCACGTCGCGCTCGTCGAGGAGGAACTCGTGGGTCCGGTCGATGATCTCGCCGTCGCCGTCCCTGAACTCGAGGAACAGGACCGGCTCGAGCAGCTCGCGCAACTGATCGGTGCTCACGCCCGCGATCGTGGCGGCGTCGGCGATCGCGATCGCCCCGCGTTCCTCGGCGAGCGCGAGCGCGGTGGTGACGATCTCGAACTTGCGCGACGCCGAGACCGGAGGCATCAGGCGCCGACCTGTCCGACGAGCCAGGACCGCAGCCGGTCGACGAGCTCCGGTGGTTCGAGGAGCTCGACCCCGGTGCCGAACCCGAGCAGGCGGATCACGAACGATTCGTAGTCGCGCACCTCGACGGTGACGATCGAGCTGTCGGGGTCGTGCTCGTCGACCCGACCCGCGAGCTCACCGAGGAACATCGGAACATGGTCGTGTGTCACCCGGACGCGAGCATCGAGCGGCGTGTCCGTTCCCCACGCGTTCGGGTCCATCTGCAGCGCGGCGACGGGATCGACGTCGTCCGGGATCACATATGCGTCGGGCCCGGTGACCGCAGTGATGGCGGCGGGCTCACCGCCGGGCACGATCCGGTCGAGCCGGAAGACGCGACGGCCCGCACGGTCGTGGTCGAAGCCGACGAAGTACCAGCGGTTGCGCCACAGCCCGACTGCGAACGGATCGACGCGTCGAACTGCGGGCGCGCCGTCGGTGCCCTGGTAGGTGAAGGTGATCGTCCGGCGGTCCGCGATGGCGTCGCGCAGCTCGATGACGCGCTGGTGGACGCGGACCACGACCCGGGCCAGCTCCGCTTCGACTGCGGCGCCGAGTTCGCCGGGCGGGAGCTCGTCGCCGATGCCCTCGACGTCGACGACGGCCGCGGCCGCGATGAGGGCCCGGCGCTGGCCGGGCGTGAAGAGCGGAGGGAGGATGTGGTAGCGGTTCTCCTCGGCCGACCACTCGATCAGGATCCCGAGACTGTCCTTCAACGCGCTGACGTCGCGCTGCAGCGCCTTCTCGAGGGCGGCCCGGCCGAGCTCGCCGAACCCGGGCACGTCGTGGGCGATCTCACCGATCGAGCACCCCCGGTCGCGACATTCGCCGACGTAGGCGGCGAGCCGCAGCTGCCGTTCGAATCCTTCGCGTGGTGCCATCTGCCCCCGAGCCCCGGTCTGACCGCGCATCGTACGCGACCCCGATGAGCCCTCGAACCGGCATCACCGGATCGTCATTGTCCGACCCCCTCCGCACACTCGGGACATCACCCACCGACCCCGAGGACTTCCCATGCAGACCAACCTCCGCTTCGACCACCAGCTCCTCGCCGTCGAGGGCGAGCACGACGTGCACTGCATGCTCGAGCTCCACGCCCCCGACGCGCCGGATACGGACCGGCCGCCGTTGCATCTCGCGCTCGTCGTCGACCGCTCCGGATCGATGGCGGGCGAGAAGCTCGACGCGGCCAAGGACGCCGCCCGCTTCCTCGCCTCTCGGTTGCGGCCGACCGACCAGCTCGCGCTGGTCACCTTCGACGAGGACGTCGACCTGGTCGTCCCGCTCGGTCCGCCCGACGCCGGGAAGCTCGCCGCCGCGATCGACCAGATCCACCCCGGCGGCTGCACGAACCTCTCCGGCGGTTGGCTCAAGGGCCTCGAGGAGCTGAACCGCGCCACCGGCGACGCGACTCGGCGCGTGCTGCTCCTCACCGACGGTCAGGCCAACGAGGGCATCACCGACCCCGACCAGCTCACCCAGATCGCCGCCGGCACCAAGGCGCGCGCCGCGACGACCACCATCGGCTTCGGTGTCGGCTTCGACGAGGACCTCCTCGCGGCCATCGCCGGGAGCTCCGACGGGAACACGTATTTCGCCGAGACCCCCGAGGACGCGCCCGGGATCTTCGCCGAGGAGTTCGACGGGCTCGCGAGCCTCGTCGCGCAGAACGTGAGCGTCGAGATCCGCCCGACCGACGCCGTGCAGGTGCTCGGCGTGCTCAACGACTACCCGATCACCGACGTGCCGGGCGGTCTCCAGGTGGCGATCGGTGACGCCTACGGCGCGGAGTTGCGCCGGCTCGTGTTCGCGCTGCACATCCCGCAGCTCGCGGCGCTCGGTCCCGCGAAGGTCGCCGACGTGATCCTGCGGTACGTGTCGGTGGGCGAGAAGATCGAGGTCCACGAGCTCACGGCCCCGGTGGTGGTCAACCTGGTGAGCGCCGACGAGGCCGCCGCCGCGGACGTGGACACCGAGGTGACCGAGGAGGTCTGGCTGCTCCAGGCCGCTCGGGCCCGCAAGGACGCGATCGAGGCCGCGGACCGCGGGGACTGGGAGACCTCGCGCCAGATCCTCGGCGACGCGGCCGAGCAGCTGCGGGCGGCGCCGATGGGCTCGGCCCGCATGGACGAGTTCCTCACCGAGGCCGACCTGCTCGACGGGGAAGTCGTCGCGTCCATGGTCCCGGACGACACGTGGCGCAAGCGGAACACGCAGCAGGCCTGGCGCCGCACCCGCGGCAAGCCGGGCGCGCCGAGCGGCCCGAAGCGGCGCGGGTGAGCATGACCGACACCTTCGTCAGCCGGGCCGGTACCGACCTCGTCGCCTGGAAGCACCGCACCCCGACCCTCACCGGTGTCGATCGCACGCCGGCGCCGTACGCGAAGCGACCCAGCGGTCCCGTCTACGACGTCTGCCTGTCCCTCGACCACGCCGCGCACAACCTGTTGCCCGAAGCGCGTGCACTCGCGCTCGACCGCTTCGCCCGACTCGGCATCAAGTGGCACGACGGATGGCACATCCGGACCGAGCAACCACCTGCGGTCGTCGCAGGTCCAGTGCGTCAACGCGCTCATGCCGTTCGTCGATTCGCCCGACGCATTGGCGGCGCTGTTCGGTTCCGTGCTGCCGATCGGGGAGGTACTCCCCTTCGGTGATCCCGGTGCGCCCGAGGATCACGTCGTGTTCGAATGGATCGGGCTCGCCGACTACGTCAACGAGTGGAACGGCAAGCAGGCGACGCGCGGCGCCAACGTCACGAGCGTCGACGCCGCCATCCGCTACCGCACGCCCGACGGCACCACCGAGATCGCACTCGTCGAGTGGAAGTACACCGAGAGCTACCCGCACGTGACGCCGAAGCCCGACCCGGCGAAGCACGCCGTCCGGCGGGCGCGGTACGAGGGCCTGTGGGGGAGTGTGGTGCGGACCGACCAGCTCGACCTGGAGGAGCTCTTCGTCGAGCCGATCTACCAGATGCTCCGCCAGCAGATGCTCGCCCACGAGATGGAGCAGGCCCGCGAGCTCGGCGCCGACCGGGTCCGTGTCGTCTACGCCGCGCCAGGCGCGAACACCGCGCTCTGGCGCTCGCTCGCCACCACTGCGCTGCGCTCGGTCGGCTGCGACGACGTGCGCAACCTCTGGCAAGTACTCCGGCTCGAGCCGGACCGGTTCGCCTGGCTCGACACGGCCGGCTTCGTTGCACCGGCCGCCCCGACCTCGGCAGAGTTCAAGGATCGATACGCCCATCTCACTGCCGGAACGGAGCTGCAGGCGTGACCGTCGGACCGAAGCCCCGATGCCGTCGCTCGTCGGGTTGGCGACCCGATTGGCGCCGCGGCGGCGGCGGCGCGGAGCGCGTCGAGGTCGGCACCGAGCAGCCCGAGGCCACCGCGCGATCGAGCGCGACGCCGGCGGCCTCGTCCCGTACGACGAGTTCCCGGTCCGATGACAGTGTCGGCCCGTGTGAGCTCGGCGCCAGGACCTGCGTCGCGATCGGTCGCGGAGAACCCCGGCCCGGCTACCGTACGCCCGGTACTCCGACCCCCGAGAAGGAACGCAACGATGTTGATCCTCGCGATCATCGTGTTCGGTATGGCGATCGGCTGGGTGGCCCAGCTGATCCTTGGGCAGGGCTCGAAGCTGAGTGGCGTGACGCTGTTCGCCGGGCTCGCGGGTTCGTTCGTCGGCGGGCTCGTGATCAGCCTGATCTCCGGCGACGGTCTCAACCTCCGTGCGTCCGGCATCATCGGTTCGCTGCTCGGGGCGATCATCGTGCTCGCGGTCTACGGCGCCGTGAGCAAGCGCACTGCCACCTAGCGCGAGTGGTTCCTCCCGGGAACTCGCCGAGCGCTCCGACGCGGTTGTCGGCGCGCACGTCGCTGTCGATGGAGGGCCCGTGCCCTCCCGCTCAGGTGCGCTGAGGATGCCGGTCCCGGCTCTCTTCGGCGAGTGATACCGACCGGGCCGACCTGGCGTGAGTCAGGCCGCGCCGATACGCGCGGCACGGGCCCGGCGGCCCCTCGGCGAGCGGGCCTTGCGGATCGCGCGTACAACGCGCCTCTGTTCGGCCCGGTCGCGCAGGTGGTCACCGAGCTTGTACACCGCGACGACGGCGATGATCAGGCCAATCATCATCGGGATCGCGATCTTGAGCAGGCGGACGGCCCCGTGCTCCACCGTGTCCTCGAGCTTGTCGAGCGACTGGTTGAACTCGCGCATGTGCCGGTCCTGGGCGGACGCGTTGGCGGCCGACGCAGGTTCGACCGGGGCGTTCGAATCGGTGGGTGGAACATCGGACTCCATCGCCGCAGTTTCCATGCCGGATCCGTGACTGGCAAGCCCGTGCCGACCGGAGCGGCGGCACGGGCTTGCCAGGGGCGGTGATGGCTGGCTCAGCGAGTTCCGCTCGTCGAGAGATCCGCAGCGGTCGACGGTGCGCCTAGCGTTCTGCTGGTGCACGTTTCGATGACGGTCCCTACCGAGGATCTCGGCGACGTCCGGACGTTGTACCCGAGGTTGGAGGCGATCGGCTACGACCGGGCGTTCTCGTTCGAGGCGAAGCACGATCCGTTCATTCCGCTCGCCGTTGCCGGGGAGCACACTCGTTCGATCGAACTCGGCACCGCGATCGCGATTGCGTTCGCGCGCACGCCGATGACGCTTGCCAACACCGCGTGGGACCTCCAGACGGTGACAGGCGGCCGCTTCGTGCTCGGACTCGGCTCCCAGATCAGGCACCACATCGAGGAGCGGTACTCGATGCCGTGGTCGCAACCGGCGGCGCGGCTGCGCGAGTTCGTGTCCGGGATTCGGGCCATCTGGCAGTCCTGGGAGGAGGGAACGCCGTTGCGGTTCGAGGGCGATTTCTACACGCATACCCGGATGATCCCGGCGTTCGATCCGGGACCGAACGCGTTCGGTGCTCCCCGGATCCTCACCGCGGGTTTCGGTCCGCAGATGACTGCGGTGGCGGGTGAGGTGGCGGACGGCTTTCTCGTCCATCCCGTGAACACGCGCCGTTCCCTCATCGAGCTCACGCTCCCGGCGCTCGCGGCGGGCGCGCGCCGCGCGGGGCGTGCGATGGGGGAGATCGAGGTCGTCTGTGTGACGACGGTCGTGACCGGCCGTGACGAGGTCGAGTTTGCGCGCAGTCGGGAAGCGGTCCGGGCGCAGCTGGCGTTCTACGGCACCACCCCGGCGTACCTGCCGGTGTTCGAACTCCACGGGTATGGCGACCTGCACCCGGAACTCAAACGCCTCGCGCGCGACGACCGCTGGACCGAGATGGCCGGTCTCGTCGATGACGACTTGATCGAGACCATCGCCGTGGTCGGCCCGCCGAACGAGATCGCGGCCAAGATCGTTGAACGTCTCGACGGCGTCTCCGAATCGGTCAGTCTCGTCAACAACCGGGCCCCGGACCCGTCGCATCTCGCCGAGGTGGTCGCCGACCTCCATGCCGCTCCACCGACAATTGGCGGCGTGACCAACTGACTCGGGTCCGCTGGTCCTGGGCGACGCCTGCGGCGACGGAGGGACGGCGGGTCGGCGTCGCAGCTTCGACCAATGCCACGGCACCGTCCGGTCGGCGGCGCCGGCAGGTGAGGTCTTGTCCTCAGCGGCGGTCAGTGAGCACGTACATCGGGAAGGTGCCGAAGTCCTTGGCGCTCGGGAGCCGACCGACGTATTGGCAGGTGGCGGGAGCGTCGGGTTCCAGTGACAGGAGCGCGGCGAACTGGTCGGTGACATAGACCGCACCGTCGGGAGTGCGTGGTTCCATTCGCGCGGCACGGGTGACCTCGGTCCCGTGGAAGTTCGTGATGCCGAGGATGGGGTGCTCGCGTTCGAGGACCGGACCGGCGTGCGCTGCGACTCGTATTGCCAGGTGGTCGGGGAAGCCGGCGCCTTCGAGATCGACGCGGTCGAGTACCGCTTGCAGCTCGAGTGCGCAGATGGTCGCGGTCACGCCGGCTGACCCAGCTCCGCTCGTCGGGGTGCCGCTTCAGGACGAGAACGAGATCCTGAACTCGGTGGTGCCGGTCGGGGGCTCGGGCGCGACCTCGACGCCGCGCACGTGCGAGCTGCGCGGACCGCGGTGACACCACGCGATCATCTGCTCCACGGCCGGCGCCGGTCCCTCGAACCGTGCCTCCACGGAACCGTCGCCCCGGTTGCGTACCGTGCCGGCGACCCCGAGCCGCCGGGCCTCGCGCCGGCACGAGTTCGACCTCATCAGCCGGTATGCCTTCCCCATCCCGGTGCAGATCATCTCCGAGCTCCTGGGGATGCCGATGGACTCGGTGGCCCAGCTCCGGGCGTGGTCCCACACGATGACCAAGACGCTGGACCCGATCAACACGCCCGAAGAAGCCACCGCGTCGATGGAAGCCGCGCAGGCTATGGAGTCCTTCGTCCGCGAGGTGATCGCCGAGAAGCGCGGACGACTACCGCAGGGCTGCTCTCAACCTTGATCGAAGTCGAGGACGATGGCGACCGTATGACCGAGCGTGAGCTCCTGGACACGACCATGCTGCTCTACGTCGCCGGCCACGAGACGACGGTCAACCTGATCGGGAACGGGACCGCGGCGCTCCTCGCCCATCCCGATCAGATGGATCTCTTCCGCGCGGATCCCTCTCTCGATGCGAACGCCATGGAAGAGCTGCTTCGCTTCGACAGTCCGGTCCAGTTCGCCCGGCGTATCAGCATCGAGCCTGTCGTCGTGCGCGACGAGCAGGTTCCGGCCGGTGCGGTCGTCATCCTCGCTACGGGTTCCGCCAACCGCGATCCGCGCCAGTGGGGACCAACGGCCGACTCCCTCGACGTGCGACGCGAGAACGCGAACAAGCACGCGAGCTTCGGCGGCGGCCCGCATCATTGCCTCGGCGCGGCACTCGCCCGCCTCGAGGCCCAGGTCGCGATCGGTCGACTGGTCCGCCGCTTCGGCCGGCTCGCACCCGCCTACGACGAGCCCCGCTACGAGGCACGAATGATCCTGCGTGGCATCGCCGAACTCCCCGTGAGACCGCGCGGGTGACCGAGCCGGCGTCGCACGGAGAAGGGAAGGGTCGAATCACTGGCGTCTAGCTGTACTCGGCCATCAGGTTGGTGACAGACGGCTGGTCGGGGGCTGGCCTCCGAGAGCGCTGTGGCGGCGGCGAGTGTTGTAGTACTCGAGCCAGGGGGCAAGGGCTCGGGTGCGAGCTCGGTTGCTGGTGAAGACCTGCCGGTAGGCCCACTCGGTCTGCAGCGTTCGGTTGAGGCGCTCCACCTTCCCGTTCTGCCAGGGACAGTGCGGCTTGATCGTCTTGTGCACGATCCGGTGGTCAGCGAGCAGCGCGGCGAGCGAGTTGGAGTGCGTGTAGCTCCAGTGGTTGTCGGTCATCAGCCGCTCGACGTGGATGCCGACGGTGGCGAAGTGCTCGAGCGCTCGTGCGAAGAACCCGGAACAGGTCTCAGCGCGTTCGTCGGGAAGGATCTCCGAGTAGGCGTAGCGACTGTGGTCGTCGACCACGGAGTGGACGTAGTCGAAGCCGATCCGGGCCTTCTTCTTGGCGAAGGTGGAACCCATCTGGCGGCCGTGGGCACGCCAGCCGCCGCCGTCGGGAATGCGGCCGATCTTCTTGACGTCCATGTGGACCAGCTCGCCGGGCCGGTCTCGTTCGTAACGGATCGCGGTGGTCTTCGACGCGCGGATCATCGCCCCGGTCATCGGGTCACACGCCGCCAGGCGCGGCACGTCGTGACGGCGCAGGATCCTGCTCACCGTCCGAGCTGGTATCCCGAGCTCGGCACCCAACCAGTCCTGACCCCGCCGCTGCTTCGACCGGGCCTGCAGGACCCGTCGCTCCACCGCCAACGACGTCCGGGTCGGTATCCGATGCGGCCGCGACGAACGGTCGAACAGGCCAGCGTCCCCTTCAGCGTCGTAGCGAGCGACCCACCGATGGGCACACTGACGTGAGATCCCCATCGCCTTCGCGACATGCGCAACCGGCATCCCCTGATGACGGACCCGATCAACGAGCAGACGGCGACCATGCACCGTCAACCGAGCGTTACGGTGAGACACGAAGACCTCCGGATGTTGTGGCGACCGCTAATCACCACAGCTTCGGAGGTCTTCGCTTTCGATCAGTGGACCGTCACCAACGTCCTGGCCGAGTACATCTAGCTTGCAGCGCATGTCGTGCCCGGTCCCGGTTGCGCGAGAAGATCATCTTCCCCCGATCGTCAGCGGGCTCTCCATGCAGTCCTTCGACCGGGACGATGCCGTCATACTTCTCCGAGAACGGAGGAGGCTGGCCTGGTGGTCCGGTATCGGATCGTGCCCGAACGGTCGGAGGTGCTGATCGACGCGGCCTCGAACGTCCACCCGATCCACAACCGGGCGCGTGGCATCGAGGGGTTCGTCGATCTGGACCTGCTCGACGACGGGTCGTTGGACCTCGCGGCAGGAGCGGCTGCGGAGCTTGTGCTCGCCGTCGATCGGCTCTCGGGGAGCAACCCGCTCGAAACTCGCGAGCTGAGGCGGCGTATCGACGCGCGCCGCTTCCCGGCCATCACCGGGCGTCTCGACGAGCTGCGCGAGTCGGGCGAGGGCCGTTCCTATCTCGCGCGGGGGGAGGTCATGTTCCGGGGCGTCACCCGACCGGCCGAGGACGAGATCCGCGTGACCGGCCTCGGCGAGGGGGCATTGCGGATCGAGGGAGCGCACGACTTCGACATCCGCGAGTTCGGGATGGATCCGCCCCGCATCCTGATGCTGCGCGTCGAGCCCGTGGTCCGAGTGCAAGTGAACATCGTCGCTACGGGCAGGTGACTGCGGCGGTCCCGTCGACCTCGTCGCCGTTCGGTGTGGTGAAGCTGCCGTCGAAGGTGACGGTGTTGCCCTCGACCACGAACCCCTCGCCGTCGAGCGGGATCGTCCCCGAGTAGGAGCCGTCAGGGGTGGTCAGCCCGACCGACCCGACCAGTCCGGCGCTCTCGGTCCGCACCGAGATCTGGATCTGGAGTTCGTCGATCGCGAGGCGGTTGATGAGGATGTCGACGTCACCGGGAGCGACATCGCAGGTCACGCTCTGGGCGCCGGCGAGGGGGACCGAGAAGGCCTCGCCGTCCACCGTGACCGTCGGATCGTCACCCGACGTGGTGCAGTTCACGGCGATCTTGGCGTCGACCGAGGTGGTGTTCGTCGGGTCCGATCGGTCCGTCCGGTTCACGGGACCTTCGTAGCTGAGCTGCGAGTCGCCGATGCCGATGCGGCCCTTGGCGTTTCCGGTCAGGATCCCGCCGTAGGAGATGCCTGCACCACCGCCGTCGGCGAACGTCGTCGTGGCATTCAGCGTGCCGGAGATGCGGGAGCCGGTCACTGACAGGTCGTGACCCTCCGCGGTCTGGAAGTTCACGATGATCTGGTTGTCGTTGATCGAGCACTCGTAGTACTGGGAACCGGCCGCCTCGTAGTCGAACCGGTCACCGTCGACTTCGGCCCACGCCTGGCCGGCATCAGCATCGAGGGTCGGGGCGCCGACCTTTGTTTTGCCACCCTCGGATGCAGTGGTCGACCCGAGACTGTCGGCAGTCTCCGGGCCGGGTGCGCTGGTGTCGCCGCCGCACGCCGCCATGATCAATCCGAACGCGATCAGGAACGTCGCGTGCTTCCTTGCTCGGGGTCTGGACACCGTGACCTCCCTCGGGGGCCCCGGGGGGCCTCGCTCCGCCGGCCCGGACCGTACCAGTGGCGCTGCACCCGACGCCGTGGACCGCGACCGAGCTTCGCGTGAGCTGGACCGTGCCGATCGCCCGCTGAGATCATCGGGGCGTCCACCCGATGGTCAGCGAGCTGGTGCGATGCGTATTCAGCGGCGAACCGGCCCATGGTCCCGGCACGTCGAGAACGTGTCCGTCGGTTCAGTCGTCGTCGAGCATCGTGATCACCGCGGACCCGTCGCGGATCGACGCACCGACGGGATTGGACAGCACGATCGAGAAGCTCTCGTCACCTTCGGCGACTCCATCCGGGAACACGAACGCCGGCAGCGCCTTCTTCGCCGATGTCGTGCCCTTCGCGGCGCGGACCTTGAAGATGGCGGTCTTGGTGACCCCCTTGCGGTCGTCGCAGTCGCTGGCCGGATCAATGGGCAGCCTCTTCTTCGACGGACCGCAGTCCGCAGTGCCGTCGATGACCGTGTAGTCGACCCGTACCTCGCTCGCAGCCTCGTCCGAGAGGGTCAGCGCGGCCTTGGCGATGCGCCGGCCGTCGGCCCCTTCGACGATCGAGACGTCCCCGGCGGAGATCTCGACACCCGACTTGGCCGCGGCGTCGTCGTCCACGATCGTGCCCGTCGCAACGGCCCGGTACAACGTGGATCCACCGGACGGGGACGAGAGGGTCACGGTGAACGTCTCGTCGCCTTCGGTGGTCGTGTCGGGATAGACCGGGACGGTGACGAACTTCGACACCGGTGTCGTGCCCTTGGCGCCGACCTTGAACGTCAGGGTCTTCGTCTTGCCGGCCTTGTGGTTGAAGTCCGCACCCGCGGTCTTCGCCGTGCCGGGAGTCGCGGTCCCGGCGGTGATCGTGTAGTCCACGGCCATCGTTTCGGTCGACGGTTCGGACAGGGTGACCGGCAGGTAGAGCGAACGCACCCCGGTATCGCCCTCGACGAGTGCGGCGTCGCCGATCGACACCGACGGCGGCGGGTTCGCGTCGACCCCGACCACGTGGACGACCTGGTCCGAGGTGTCGCCGTCACCGTTGTAGTCGGCCCCGGCGAGGCCCTCATACGCGCGGGCCGCGAACCGGCCGGATCCCGCGTACTGCGAGTCGTGCTGGGAGGGATACGTCAACCCGAACACACCGAACGGGAAGGCGAGCCCGATGTCGCCGGTGGAGGGCATCCAGGTGTAGAGCAGCGTGTCGAACGCGGAGCCGTTGCCATTCAGGTCGCTGTTGCCGTTGGCGGGCTCCCAGACCTCGAAGCCGATCGCCTCCCCGGCCGGAGCGGGCGCAACCGTCTCGCCCGCGAGGCCCAGGCTCGCGACTCCCTGGGTGGGCGACCAGGCATGAGCGACTCGGTCGCCGATGTCGCCGTCGCCGTTCAGGTCGGTATCGCCCTGCGCCGATTCCGAGACATAGAAGCCGACGCCGCCCGGGCCGGCTGCTGGGTCGCCGAAGAGCGCGAGGCCGGTGTTCAGCAGCCCGCCGGCGGCGCTCCAGATGTGCGCGACCCGGTCCGTGGTGTCGCCGTCACCGTTCAGGTCGGTGTTGCCCTGGGTCGCCTCGTCGACTCCGAACGCCGCGAAGCCGCCGCCCGCGAGTTGCGCGCATTGGAGGCGGTGGCCGGGATCGTGACGCCGAGGTTCACGAGGCCCCCGCCCGGACTCCAGATGTGGGCGACGCGGTCGATGGCGTCACCGTCACCATTCAGGTCGGTTGCCCCCTGTCGGGCTTCGTCCACCCCGACGAGGAACCCGCCGTCGCCGAGGCTCCAGACGTTGCTCCCAAGGGGATCGAGCGCGACGCCCACGTTCGTTGCGGCCGGCGCGATCCCGTCCCAGACCTGCAGGACATAGTCCGACTCGTCACCGTCACCGTTGAGGTCGACCGCCGGCGTGTCGTACCCCTCCCACCCCGGGAACGCGGTCCAGCCGCCGCTGAAGTCGACCGTGAGGGATGGTCCGCCCACCGGGTCGAAGCCGAGATCGGTCAGCGTCGTGGTCGCGGCGTCGTACATGACGTAGCCGTACTCGAACGTCGGACCACCTCGATAAGCAAGCGCGAACCGACCATTCTGCGCCTCGATCGAAAAGCCCTGGACCGGCAGCGGAGGTTGCTCGTGCCACCGGCGGGGGTCCAGACGTGCACGACGTTGTCGGTCATCGAACCGTTGCCGTCCAGGTCGGCGCCGCCCTGGTCCGATTCCTTCACCGAGACCGCGACCGCCCCGCCGCTCGAGACCGTCGTGTCGTAGGACTCCGTCGCGAGGCCAAGGTTCGTCACCGCGCCCGTCGACTGCTGCCAGACGTGCGCGACGTTGTCCGAGGTATCGCCGTCACCGTTGAGGTCGGTGCCGCCCTGTCCGGACTCCGACACCCCAACCGCAACGATGCCGGCGTCCACGCTGACCCAGTCCACGCGATTGCCGCTGGTTCCCGGGATCGCGAGACCGAGACTCGTCAGGGTCCCGGTCGAGACCTCCCAGACGGCCAGCACCGCGTGGTCGGCCGTGTCGCCGTCCCCGTTGAGATCGTGCCCCTCGGCGGTTTCGGACTGCGGAAACACGACGAGGTCGTCGTCGTGGAGGAACCAGCTCACGCCGGTCGCCATGGTGTTCGCGACCGAGAACTCGGTACGGCGCTCGACGGCGACATCGGCGCGACCAACATCGTCCCCGTTGCGAACGCGAATGCTGCCGCGACCGCGACTGCTCGCCTCGATCCGTGTCCCCGGTGCCGCCGCATCTGTTTCTCCCCTCGACCCATTCCTACCGAGGCCAACGTACGGACGGCAACGGCGAAATACCTCCACAATTCGTGCCACTCTGCGGGGCTCGCCACCGAGCGGAGGACCCGCTCACGCCCATCACCCTCGCTCAGAGGTCGGTCCGCCACTTAGGGTGGGCCGATGGCGGGGCCGGGATCCTCACGGCAGGCGGGCTGTGTCGCCGGGTTCCATCGAGTTCGTCGACACCTCAGAATTCGCGCGTCGGCGGCGCGAGGTGCTCGCCGAGGGATCCAGCGTCGTCGACGGCTTTGCCATCGAGCCGGCGAAGCCGCCGCGCGGGTCGTGTGCGTCGGCACCATCTCGGACGAGGACACGGCCGGCCGGGCGTTGCACGCACTCGTCTCGGGTGCCTCCATCATCGCGGCGGTGTCGCTCACCGGTGCGGCCCGGCGCCGCGTGGTCGAGGACCTCGCCAAGGCGGGCGTACTCCGCAACCGAGCCCCCGCCGTCACCCGAGATGAGCAGAGGACCGGCGAATCGGAACGACTCCTCGATCGGCTCGCCACCGGGGCATCCGTGGCCGATGCCGCACGAGAGGTCGGGATGTCGCTACGGACGGCGCATCGTCGGCTGGCCGCCCTCCGAGCCGAACGGGGCGTCGGGACCAACGCGGAGCTCCTCACGGCATGCCGCGGCGCGCACAGAGACCAAGCAGGTCGACGACGCGCCGTTCGTGGGTCGTGAGGACGAACTCGCCGCGCTCGTTTCGCACCTGGAGGCCGGGCGCTCCGTCGCGCTGGTCGGCCCGCCGGGAATCGGCAAGACGACGCTGCTGCGGGCCGCAGCGGCGCGCGTCGGGGGTCCGCGCTTCGAAGGAGGTGCGCTCGCGACCCTCGGACGGGAGCCGTACCTCGCCCTGGCGCGAGCCGTCGGAGCGCTCCCGGAACCATCGGATCACTCCTCGGCGCTGCACCACGTCATCGAGCAGGTGGGCACGGGCGTGCTCGTCCTCGAGGACCTGCAATGGGCGGACCCGGGCACTCTCTCGCTCATTCCGTCCCTGGCCCCCCATGTGCGACTCGCCGTCACGGTACGTGACGGTGGTCCGGGGACCGCGGCCGCGCTGAAGACACTCGACGACGCCGCCGTCACCTGCTCTCCCGATCGATCCCTTGCCGGCCGGGCCGAGCGCCGAGCTCGCGCGGGCGTCCCATCCCGATCTCGCCACCGACGAGATCGAACGACTGCTCGTTCGAGCCGGTGGGAACCCGCTCCTTCTGCTCGAGCTCGGCAAGGACGGATCCCCGACGCTCGAGCAGGCGCTGCTCCACCGGCTCGACCGACTCACGCCGGGTGGACGCGACGCGCTCGTCCGCCTGGCGCTCCTCGACCGGCCCAGCGCACCGACACTCCTGGGCCCGGACGCCGACGAGCTCATCACCGCGGGCCTCGCCTACCGGGACGGGCCGACACATCGACGTCTGTCACCGCCTGCTGTCGGAAGCTGCCGCGTCCCTGGTCGATGCCGCCACCCGTCGACGCGTGCACGCCGACCTCGCGACGCAACTCGACCCCGGCGAGGCCGCGTCCCACTGGCTCGCGGCCGGAGAGCCACTCGCAGCACGGTGTTCGGCCTTGGACGCCGCTCGCCGGACCGCAACTCCGTCGGCCCGGGCCCACCATCTCCTCTTCGCGGTCGGCTGCACCCGCGACGACTGCGACGACGTCGCCCTCGCTGCTCGAGGCGGTCGACGCGCTCCTCCGGTCCGGTGAGCTCGATCTGGCTTCCCAGACGCTCGACCGGCTCGCCGTGACCAGCTCGATGCCCGAGATCGACCTGCTCCGAGCCCGGCTGTGCTGGCAGGGCGGCGACCCCGAGGGCGCGCGTGACGCGGTCGAGGCCGGCCTGGCGTCGGCATCGGGCTCCCGCACCGCGACCCAGGTCGCGCTGCGGATCGAGGAACTCCGGTACCCGATTCGGGTCACCTTCGACGCCGGCCGATCGCTCGCGCTCGCCACCGAGACCTGGGACCTCGCGCACTCCGTCGGTGCCCACGAAGCCCACGCGAGGACACTGCTCGGCAGCGCCCATCTCGTCGCCGGAACCGACGACTGGGCCGAGCCACCTCGACGCCGCCATCGCTCTCGCCGAGCGACGACGCTGATCTCGATGCGGAGTTCGAGGCATCCAATGCGCTGGTCGCCGCCCACCTGCTCGCCGGCGACCGGGCCGTGGCGCGCACCGTCGCGGAACGCGGTGCCGAGCGGGCCCGGAACGCCAACCGGCGCCAATGGGAGCAGCAGTTCTCGATCACCGAGCACCTCCTCGCCCTCATGGCGGGTGAGGTCGCCAGCGTCGCCCGATGGGGACGGGAGTTCGTACGGCCCTACCTCACGACCGCCGTCCATTCGCGTATGCCGTGTACGCACTCGCCCTCGCCGACCAGGGCCGCATCCGCGAAGCGCTCGCCGTCACCCGGCAAGGACGTGATCTCGGCATCGGTGACGAGACCGGACCGACGCTGCTCTGGTGGGCAGAGGCCGAGACACAGTGGCTCGCGCGGCGACCCAGGAGACCCTCGACGCGGCCGAGGAGTGTCTCGCCGGTCCGGTGTCCCACTTCCCGATCCGGCCGCTCGCCGGTGTGCTCCGGGCTGGGCGCAGCAAGAACTCGACCGCGAACCGCAGACCTTCGATGCCGAGGGGTGGGCGTTCGCCCGAGCGGCCGCCTTCGAGAGCCAGGGCCTCGCGGCGCTCAGCGACAAGCGGTACGCCGCAGCTGCTGACCTCTTCGAGCACGCGGCCGAACTCGCGGCCGATGCGCCACGGTTCGCGCTGCGTACCCGATGGGCTCACGCCGAAGCCCTCCGACGGTCCGGGGATCTCCGCCGGGCCACGTCACTCCTCGAAACACTCGAATCCGAGACTGCGCGGCTCCGACTGAAGGCGTTGAAGGGACGGATCCAGGCGACGCTGCGGGCCGTCGGAGGATCGCCGACCAGCCCACCGACCCCGACCGACACCCTCACGCCGCGCCAGGCCCAGGTCCTGGGCCTCGTCGCCGAAGGACTCACGACCGCGGAAATCGCCGTCGCGCTCGGCCTCCGACCCGGGACCGTCGACCGCCACATCGCCGAGGCCATGCGGCGACTCTCGGCCACGACACGTTGGCAAGCCGCGCGGCTCGCGGTGGAGCCGGATGACGTTGCGCTCCCATGACATGCGCCTGATCCGATCAGCCACGCACGAGGAGCGTGCAGAATCGCGCCCCGGCTGAGCAGAAGTTGGCACGAATTGGGGGTGGAACGCTCGATTCCCACTCCTACCGTTTGCGCGGTGATCAGCAAACCGGGCACCGACGGAGCGCAGTCCCCACGGGAGTTGTCTCCCACGGCGTGTTGGCGTGTCGGCCGGGGGTCGCGGGTTGAAGCGCTGCCTCCAGGTGATGGTGGCGGTGGCGCTCGGGGCGGCCGGATTGGCCGGGATCACGTTTCCCGTCGTGGCGGCGACGAGTCCGCAGATCTCGATCGGCGACGCGTCGGTCCACGAAGGGGACGCGAAGAACCGGAGCGTGATCCTGGCGGTGACGCTGTCTGAGCCGGCCGTAGGGCTGGTCACGGTCGACTACGTGGTCAATGCGGTGGATGCGAAGTTGGGCATCGCGAAGACGGCGAATGCCGACTTCGATCCGAAGGGCGGCAAGACCAAGACCCTGACGTTCAGGCCGGGTCAGGTTGCGAAGTCCGTGTCGGTCGTCGTGTATCCCGACACGGTCGTCGAGGCGGACGGGACGCCCACAGTCGCCTTGTCGCACCCGACGGGCGGTCCCGGACTCGGCACCACCGTGGGGACGGGCGTGATCGTCGACGATGACACCTCCGCTTCGAATCTGGTCTCGGTCGGTGATGCGACGGTCGACGAGGGCGACGTGACGAAGTGGCGCGCGAAGTTCCGGGTGACGCTCACCGAACCCGCCGCCGGGTTGGTGACGGTGGACTACACGATCGTGCCGGTAACGGCGACCGGCGCCTACAAGCGCGTGCGGTCCCGGCGGGGACGGACCTGCGAGACTTCCTGGGTCAGACCAAGACCTTGAAGTTCAAGCCCTCCGTCAAGACCGGCTTCACCGGCGTGCAGAAGGCCGTGGCGTCCTCACCTACCCCGATACGAGCAGCGAAGGCGACGAGACCTACCAGATTGTGCTCTCGAACGTCACCGGCCCGGTCGACCTCGGGCGGCCGACCGGGACCGGCACCATTCGTGACGACGACCCGCTGCCCGCCGCGACGGCCACCGCCATCAGCGCCAGCTACGACCACTCCTGTGGCCTGCTCGACGACAGCACCGTCAAGTGCTGGGGTTGGAACACCTACGGACAGCTCGGCCAAGGGTCCACCACCGATCTGGGTGACGGGCCCGGCGAGATGGGCGACGACCTCCCGCCCATCGATCTCGGTACCGGACGGACCGCCACCGTGATCACACCGGGGCTGCGCACACCTGCGCGCTGCTCGACGACAGGACCGTCAAGTGCTGGGGTCGCAACATCTACGGACAGCTCGGCCAAGGGTCCACCACCGATCTGGGTGACGGGCCCGGCGAGATGGGCGAGATCTCCCGCCCATCGATCTCGGTACCGGACGGACCGCCACCGCGATCAGCACCGGGTCGGCGCACACCTGCGCGCTGCTCGACGACGCGACCGTCAAGTGCTGGGGCAGGGGCACCTACGGGCAGCTCGGCCAAGGGTCCGCCATCTGGCTGGGTGACGGGCCCGGCGAGATGGGCGACGATCTCCCGCCCATCGATCTCGGTACCGGACGGACCGCCACCGCGATCAGCACCGGCTCTAACCAGTCGTGCGCGCTGCTCGACGACGCGACCGTCAAGTGCTGGGGTTACAACGTCGCCGGCCAGCTCGGCCAAGAGTCCACCACCTGGCTGGGTGACGGGCCCGGCGAGATGGGCGACGACCTCCCGCCCATCGATCTCGGTACCGGACGGACCGCCACCGCGATCAGCACCGGCTCTACCAGTCGTGCGCGCTGCTCGACGACGCGACCGTCAAGTGCTGGGGCAGGGGCACCTACGGGCAGCTCGGCCAGGGATCCACCATGTGGCTGGGTGACGGGCCCGGCGAGATGGGCGACGATCTCCCGCCCATCGATCTCGGTACCGGACGGACCGCCACCGCGATCAGCACCGGGTCGGCGCACACCTGCGCGCGCTGCTCGACGACAGCACCGTCAAGTGCTGGGGTCACAACACCTACGGGCAGCTCGGCCAGGGATCCACCACCTGGCTGGGTGACGGGCCCGGCGAGATGGGCGACGACCTCCCGCCCATCGATCTCGGTACCGGACGGACCGCCGCCGCGATCAGCGCCGGCGATGTTCACTCGTGCGCGCTGCTCGACGACAGCACCGTCAAGTGCTGGGGTCACAACGACCTCGGCCAGCTCGGCCAGGGATCCACCACCTGGCTGGGTGACGGGCCCGGCGAGATGGGCGACGACCTCCCGGCGGTCGACCTCGGCACCAACTGACCGCGGCAAGGACCACCCACCCCTCCATCGGGAC
Source organism: uncultured Acidimicrobiia bacterium (assembly GCA_963801105.1). Lineage (GTDB taxonomy): Bacteria > Actinomycetota > Acidimicrobiia > IMCC26256 > JAENVU01 > JAENVU01. The sequence goes on along the minus strand of CAWDDH010000003.1, from coordinate 48,696 downwards.
AGCGACGATCTCGATGGCGCCGTCAAGGTCACCGAAGTAGGAGCTGACCTCCGCTCGTCCATACAGAAGGCGCGCATGCGCCTTGTACTCGGGAACCCCTTCGAGCAGTCGTTCCGCCGTCGCTGACCACCCGGTCGTTACCGGCGAGCTCGCCCTTCAGAATGGCGGCCATCGCCACGAGCAGCGCACTCGACGCGGCCGCCGCGTTGTCGCCGTCCTCGACGAAGCGTGCCTGCGCATCTCCCGGGCCGAACGCGAAGGTCGTCGTCGCCGACTGCGAACGAGGCATCGGCCAGCGCGTCGAGTTCGGCCCCGTCGAGCTCGGCCGGGTCGAGCGCGCCGAGCAGCCTGTGGACCTCGACCCAATGACGTCGCTGCAGGGCCGCGGCATCTCTCGAACCGTCGCGACATCCTGGTCCATGCGGCAACGAGTCTCGCAGAGCGACGCTCTGTTCGCCAGCACCCGGTTTGCGGCAACGAAGTGGCGGTCGAGCAACACGTCGGCCGTGTGCCGATTGCGACGTCGGTGGGCATCCTGGACCCAGGGAAGCCTCAAGCATCGACGACGCGACCCCGATGACTTCTCGGTGGGCGCTCCTCGTTCTCGATCGTCGTACCGGCGCACAACGAGGAGGAGTTGCTGGCCCGAGGACTCGAAGCGATCCGAACTGCGGCCGCTCGTTCGGGGCGGACCGCCGAGGTCGTCGTCGTAGCGAACCGCTGCACCGACGGCACCGAATCGATCGCTCGACGGTACGGCGCCGTCGTTGTCGTCGACGGGCATCGCAATCTGTCCGCGACCCGCAATGCCGGGGTTGCCGCGTCCACCGGCGAGGTGGTCGTCACAATCGACGCGGACAGCGTGATGCACCCGCGTGCCCTTGCCGAAGTCGACCGACTGCTCATGACCGGCGGGTGCGTCGGCGGAGGGTGCGCCTTCGTCCCCGAACGCACGTCCCTCGGTCTGACCCTGTCGATCGCGGTCATCCGCCTCAGCGCGGCGCTCGGTCGCGTCGGTGGCGTGATGTTCTGGTGCAACCGCTCGGACTTCGATGCCGTCGGCGGCTTCAACACTTCGCTTCTGTTCGCAGAGGACCTCGAGTTCGCCCGTCGCCTCCGGATCCACGGCCGACGTACCGGTCGCCGCTTCGTCACGATGAAGCACGCACCCGTCACCGTGTGCTGCCGGAAGTTCGACACCTTCGGCGATTGGCACGGCTTCGTGGTCCTCCTGCAACTTCGCACGATGTACCGCTCGCTGAGGGGCACCGACACCCGCTTCGTCGACCAGTACTTCTACGACTACAACCCGTGATCTCGGCTGCGCCGTCGCCCGCAGCGTCTCGCCTGGCGAAGATGCTCGGGGGCGACCGCGTGCGCGTCGCCACTGCCCTCGCGCCGAGTCGCGTCGCTGCCGCTGGATCGGGTGTGGGGCGACGGGCCGCGGGGTTGGTCCAGGAGATCGGTCAGGTCGTCTCGGCGGTGCGCACGGGCACGCCGTCGCGTAGTACCGGCATCCAGTCGTGGTTGGGCGCGATGTAGCCGGTGGTTCCCGCCGGCGCGTAGTGGAACACCATGGCGGCCCGGTCCTGGCTGCTCTCGTTGTCGGTCGACCGGTGGCGCAGGCGCGAGTGGAAGAGGAGGAGATCCCCGGGCCGTATGAGGACGGGCATCTCGTCGGCGGTGTCGACGCCGGTGATCTCGACGTAGAACGGGCTCGCGTGCTGCGCACATCGCGCGCGACGGATTCGTGCACGGGCTCTCGGTGGGAACCGGGGATCACCCAGAGCGGACCGTTGTCCAGGTTCGCCTCGGTGACGGCGAGCCAGGCGCCGACCTGGAACGCGAACCAACGGAGTACCCTCCCCGGGTTCAGCACCCGACGAAGTCGCCGGGCCCCGCACCCGGTGATCGGGGTGGGCAATCACGAACGGTGCCCGTCCCGCCGATGACACCGTGGTAGCGCGAAGTCCGCAGTGCGCGGTCTGCATCGTTCCGACCAGTAGTGAGCGTCGCCGGACAAGACACGCGGGTCCTGGTCGAGCAGCTCGGCGCCGTCGACGCACAACGGCTCGGCAAGCGGATCCGCCAACTCGATGCTCACGAGATGTGGGCTGTCGACGAAGCGCTGACGACGGTACTCGGGCTGTACTGATCGCAGCTCAGGTGGAGGACGCTCCTGATTTCGCGCTGCTGCTGCCGAACGGCGCCGCGACTCGGCCAGACCCCGCGGCGGTCGGCGTCCTGGTCCCTCAGGTCTCGAGCGCGTCCGCGAGGCGCTCCAGCGTCGTGCTGATCGTCTCACGGTTGCGGGCCTCCCGGTCGGGGACACCTGACGTCTCCCGGGCGTACTCCTGGGCCGAGTCCGGGATGAGGCTCTCGGTCCACTCCGTGACCCGGCTGCCGGTCTGGGTCGGCTCGATGCCGTATCCCCACGTTGAGTAGTGGAAGTCCATCATCGAGCACTCGAAGACGAACGACCGACCCGGCTCGGCCTCCACGACCTTTCCCTGGGTCGTCCACTCCTTGTCGCCGTTGCGGTTGTGTCCATCGAAGGTGGCACCGACCACGGGCGCGTCGAACCCGTCGTGCCACTCGCACGAATGGCACTCGCTTGACCACTCGCCCATGCGGGTGACGTCTGCGATGGCGGCGTAGACGTCCTGCGGCGAGGCCGCGATGTCCCGGGTGATCTCGATCTTCGTCATGGGTCGCGACGTCCTTCTGGTAGCCGGTGTGAGCGACGGAGAAGTACCGGCGGTGCCGGCACGGTACGTCATCATGCCGGGTGGTCCCGTGGGTTGTCACCACCGGTCGGCGGCGTCGCGCCATGACGGGCATGGCGCGTTCAGACGATGCCACGACGCTCGATCCGGCGTCTTGAGGCACTGCTCGACGCGGCGATTCTCTCGCCTCGTCACAGAACTCGGTACCGGAGCGCTACGACGCCCTTGCTGAACCGGTGCTCGTCGAGGAGCTCGAGGTCGGCGCGCGTGTCGGTCGCACGCCACCCTCATTGACCTCGTCGCGGGCTTCGCGTTCGGGGAATCGTCGCGGCGGCCGGCATGCCCCGCGCCGACCGCTTCTTGACGCCGCGCTGCGAACGCACCCGCGTCGTGCCTCTGCTCTCCCCTCCGTCGGTCGGGCTACGCGCCCGGGATCAGCGCGCGGAGCGCTTGGCCACCGCGCCCCAGACGGCGAGGACGATGATCGCCCCGACGAGAGATCCGATGATCCCGCTCGCGGCAGCTCGATACCGTCGCCGGCGATGAGGCTGATGAGCAGACCGCCGACGAACGAGCCGGCGAGTCCGGCGACCAGCGATCGGCCGTCTGGACGGGTCCCCTGGCCGAGGATGACCTGGGCGACCCAACCGATTGCCATACCGAACACGATGATCGCGAGAATCAGCACGACCGTGTCACTCCCTCACGGGCTGCACGCCAGGTCCGAGACCGTAACCCGCCAGCACGACGTTGGCGCCGGGTAGACCGTCCGATGGCCGTGTGGGGCAGTAGCCCGGTCGTCGCTCCTGATCGGGCCTTCACGTCGATCGCACCTCCCGGAGATCGTTCGCGGTCCCGCGGATCGTTCCCCGACTGTGCCTGCGCGGGGACCTCCAGCCGCCTTTTCTGTCGCCCGTCCCTCGGCCAGCCGAACGAACAGCTGAGGGCCGACGGGTCGCACGGTCGACCGGACGAGGGCAAGCTGTCCGGCATGGCCGGTGGCGACCTGGGGGAGGTGTGGCTGGGTTGGGCGGATGCGCTCGTCCCGGAGGCTCGGGCGCAGGTCACTCGGGCGGACTCAGTCGGGCGGGTACAGGGTGGCGAGCAGCGCGATCAGGCGGGGGAGCAGCGGCGTGAAGCGACCGTCGCCGAACGCGACGCCCGGCTCGTTGGCCATGGCCATCGTGCACACCCCGCAGATGAACGTGCCGAGGAGCATCACGGCCTCTTCGGAATCAGCCGCCGCGCCGACCTGACCGGCCGCGACCGCGTCGCGCAGCAGCGAGCGCTGGAGCTCCACCATCTCGCGGCTCGCCGCCATCGCGGCGTCGCTCGCCTCGAACGAGGGCACCGGTCGCCAGAAGAGCAGCTGGCCGAGCGCCGGATGCTCGAGCAGGAACCGCCCGCCGGCATCGAGCGCGGCGACGAGCGCGGGGATTCCCGGCTCGGCGTGCTCGGCGCCCGCACGCATGGCGGCCAGGTTCGCGACCTGCCCACGCTCGAACAGGGCGTCGTAGACCGCGGTCAGGGAGGAGAAGTACTTGTAGAGCGACGGTGGCTGGACGCCGAGCCGGCGGGCGACCTCGGCGAGGCTCAGACCCGCGGCGCCCTCCTCGGCCATGACGTCCTCGGCGAGGTCGAGGATCTCGCTCATGGTCTCCTGCCGTCGACGAGCCCGTCGATCGGGCGTCTTCGCGGCCTCGGGTACGCCGGCCTCGGTCATGCTTCGGATATTAGCAGGATTTCCTGTTGACAACTATAGCTATGACCATTAGCCTACGCTACAGTTCACCACAACGGATCGGGAGGGGCATCCCATGGCACCGAAGAACCAACGCTTCTGGCTCACCACCGACGAGGTGTCGACCGTGATCGGCGTGCCGGCCGAGCAGGTCTACGACATGGTCGCCGACCTGCCCCGGATGGGGGAGTGGAGCCCCGAATGTGGCGCGGTCGACTGGATCGACGGTGCGACGGGTCCCGCGGTCGGGGCCCGCTTCGTCGGCCACAACCACACGGGCCCGCGCGGGATCATCAAGTGGTCGCGGCGGGGCACGGTCCGCGCCGCCGAGCGGGGTCGCGAGTTCGCGTTCGCCACCGAGGAAGGCGGCAAGGAAGGCGTCGTCTGGCGCTACCGCATGGAGCCGGTCGAGGGCGGGACGCGCGTCGCCGAGTCCTATGAGATCGGCTGGATCCCGACGTGGGCCCGCATCGGTGACGTCCTCGGCAACCGCCACGGCGCTCTGCTCAAGGGCATGGCCCACACGCTCGAGCGTTTGAAGGCCGCGGCGGAGGCTCCGGCCCGTACCGCCGACTCCGCCTGACCGCACCGGCCGCGCGTCTCGCGGCCCGTACCGACTGCACCGATCCCGTCGTCACGACCCCTGGCGTCGCGCGCCCGCGCGCCGCCTCCTCACCCGAAGGAGCATCATCATGGTCACGACCACCACCGTCACGTCCGGCATCGACGTCCTCACCGACGACGTGGACATCCCCGGCCTCGGCCATCTGCCGATCAACGCCTACGTGTTGCACGGGGATGCGCCCGTGCTCGTCGACACCGGTTCGATCGCGCAGGCCGACGCGTTCGACGCCGCGCTCCGTTCGGTCATCGACGTCGCCGACCTGCGTTGGATCTGGCTGACCCACACGGACTTCGACCACATCGGCCTGCTCCACCGGCTCCTCGCCGAGAACCCGGAGCTGCGGGTGATCACCACGTTCTTCGGCGTCGGGATCATGGGGCTGTTCGACCCGCTGCCCATGGACCGCGTCAACTTCGTCAACCCGGGCGAGATGATCACGCTCGCGGACCGGACCCTCACGGCCGTGAAGCCGCCCGCGTTCGACAACCCGATCACGGTGGGCTTCCACGACGACCGCACGAACGCGCTCTTCAGCGCCGACTGCTTCGGCGCCTTGCTCACCGACGGGCTGCCCGCCCGCGCCGACGACCTCTCCGACGCCGACCTGCACCAAGGGCAGGTCACGTGGGGGACGATCGACTCGGCGTGGATGCACAAGGCCGATCCCGCGGTCATCGCCGCCGACCTCGACCGCACGCGCGCTATCGCGCCGTCGTACGTCCTGAGCGCGCACCTCGCGCCGGCGCCGGGCTCGATGCTCGATCGCATGTGCGACGCCCTCGGCGCGGTCTGCACAGCCGAGCCGTTCGCGGCGCCGGACCAGGCCGCGCTCGATGGGATGCTCGCCATGGCCTCGGCCGGCTGACCCGGCCACGCTGATCGGGGCTGTTCCCGGCCGGACCCCTCGGCGTACGCTCGGCGAGCGAGTTGTCGTCGGGCAAGGAGGTCGGCGTGCGGGTGATGCTGAATCGAGTGGCACCGAGCGGACCAACCAACTGGTCCGGGACGGCGCATGGGCGCCACCATCGAAGGGATCCTGGGGAAGCTGCAGCCGGAGGCGGCCTACTTCCACACCACGGATGGCCGCCGGGCGTTCACCCTGGTCGTCGACGCGCCGGACGGTGCGACGCTTCCGAGCCTGGCCGAGCCGATGTGGCTCGAGCTCGGCGCGACGGTCGAGGCCTTACCGGTCATGAACGCCGAGGAGCTCGCCGAGGGGCTGTCCCGGCTCGGCTGACCCAGGTCCCGGCTCGTCGGGGTGCCGCCCGAGCGCGACGATGACGAATGTGCTCGACATCGAGACCCGTGGGCGGTGCGATTGGGTCGTCCCCGGTGCGCGTTCGTTCGTGCAAGCGGCAAGCATCAGAGCGGGGTCGGAATGATCAAGCTGCAGCAACTCGGGCATGTCGTGCTGCAAGTCAGCGATCTTGAACGGTCGGAGCGTTTCTACACCGACGTTCTCGGGCTGCGGTTTCGGCGCGCATGGAATCGCCGACGACAACGTTCTTCACGCTCGGCAACCACCACGACTTCGCGATCTCAGCCATCGGCCCCGATGCTGTGGAGCCCTCGCCGAAGAGCCCGGGGCTCGCCCATGTTGCCTTCAAGATTGGTGATTCGACCGACCAGCTTCGCCAAGCCAAGGACCACTTCGACGCTCTCGGGATCGAGATCGCCATGACCGCCGACCACACCGTCTCGCAGAGCATCTACATCACCGATCCAGACGGCAACTGGATCGAGATCTATGTCGACGTGTCAGACGTGTGGCGCTCCGACCCGCAAGCCGTCGCCACTGTCGCGCCGCTCTCACTCTGACACGCCGGCGCGCCAGAACCGGCGATCGGTCGCGATGCGATCAGCAGGGCGGGCAATCTGTGCGCCCATGGGTGGGCGCTTCACCATCAGGTCGCTCGTAGTGGGCAGGTCCAGGGTTCGGATCTTCTTCCCGGTTCTTTTGCGGGAGCAACGCCTCCGACGTGTTCGGTTGGAGGACCTGATGGTCTGGTCGCGAGAGGCAGGGTCCCACGCCGAATCCAGCGGCATGAAGGTCGTGTTCTCGCCGAGGCACGAAGTTGACCGACTGCTCGACTCGCGCAGTCGGTTGGTGATCCAATCGACGTCTGGGAGAGGTCCGAGAAGGCGATCCGACTCCCACGGGCCGACCTCTACAAGGGTTCACGTCCAAGACAACGCGCAGACCCTCACCGTGTTACGGCACCGCGGAGTAGAGCGTCCATTCTCCGGGGATGCCCTTCAGGACGTGGCTGCCGTTCTCGACGAATGTGATCCCGGCCCCGGCGGTGAGGCTGTGCACGGCCTGCGACACCACGACCTCGCCAGCTCCAGCGACGGCGCCTGCCCGCGCTGCAATGTGCACCGCCAACCCGCCAAGGTCGTCGCCACGGACCTCGCACTCGCCTGTGTGCACACCTACGCGCACATCAAGCCCTTGGTCATGAAGCTTTCGACTGTGGCTCGCGCACTGAGGATCGACTGGCCCTGAAATCGCCTCTCTTCCCTCTCCGCTACGCCGCAGCTCACGCCGACGAGCCGGTCGTGCTCGTCGAGCAGAGCCCGCCAGCGACGGTCACCAAGATCAACGACGCGCCGGTCGAGCTCACGATCTCCGTGAACACGATGGAGGCGTCGACCGCTCGACGTCGACGGCTCGCCGTTCGCCGGTGACCATCTGCTCGATCTCGTCAAGGATTTGATCGGCGTCGGCGAGACAGGCTGGGTGATCGTCTCCGGGCAGCTCAACATAAGTGGCACCGGGTATATGACGGCCGAGGTAGCGGCCGCTCTCCACGTTGGCCATCCGGTTGCCGCGGCTGTGCATCACCAGCGTAGGAGCTCAGATCGCCTGAGGATGTCGCGACGTCGTTGCGGAGCGACATCTCCATGATCGTCCGCGCCGTCGTCGGGCTCGCGCCGCGACGCTGGGCGCTCTGGGCCCATGCGTAGAACGGATCATCGGGCGGCAGGCTCGGGACCAGCACGTCAGCGGGTGGGAACCCCTGGCCCCACATCGTCGCGATGCCCCCCAGGATGTTGGTGATGTCCTCCTCATCTGCACCCCAGGGCAGCTCGGGACTGGCGGCACCCCCGGGGAAGCTGTTCACGAGGATGAGCCCCTCGGTTGGTCTGGTAGGATCACGGCGAACAACGCCCCGACCATGCCACCCACATCGCTGCCGAGCACGAACGCCCGCTGCGAGTCGGAGGCGTCCATGACTGTGATCGTGTCCACGACCCATTGCTCCACCGTCGTGGTCCGCCGGTGAGCTCAGATCGGATTGGCCGATGCCCCGGCGTCGAAGAGGAGGACGCGGGCAAACGAGCTGAGCCGGCGCAGGAAGTGGCGTAGCGGGGCTCCGCTCCGAGCGACTCCAGGGAATGACCCAATCGAGCAGGAGCACGACGTCGACTGGCGTCGCCGATCGTCTTGGGCAAGGTGCACACCGCCGTTGTTCGCGTACCGAGGCCCCGAGATCCACGCACCGCCGAGCTATGCCTTCGATCGTCTGCAGCCTCGGTGGCTCAGGATGTTCATCGCCTGAAGATCGCGATCGGCGTGAGTGGCGGCTGCGAATAGTCCCTAGATGTAGTCGCTGCTTGTTCGGGTCGGGTGCCCGCTAACCACCAGCGCGAACCCCCTGACTCAACCCACCGACGCGAACCTCAACGGTTACTCACGGTTGTCCTCTTCGGGTTCAACCCGATGGTTGCGACACCGGATCAGCATTGACTGCTTTGGAGATGATCCGCGCTTGAGGAGCCATCGCCGGACTCAGGGGACACTCACGTACTGGAGCGGGAACTTGTTGTTCCCTTCGTCGGATTCGGAGATGTATCCGGTCGGATGGTCTGAGTTCGTGTCGTCGACCCAAGCCAGGATGCTGTGGGTTCCGCTCGTCGTCAGCCAATACGGCCTCAAGCGGTCAGGCGCCCCTGGCGAGCAGATGGTCGCGTCGCCGTGACCGCCGTCGGCCTGCAGCGTCTTCGATTCGCCCGGGGCCATCGGGCCCGTGAACTGATCCGTCCAGATGTGCAGGCTTCCGTCGATGACGAAGAGCACACCGTGCTTGATCCCTCCGGGTGTCGAGCCCGCGCCAACGTTCTTGATGGTGACGGTGAACGTCAGACACTTGTTTGCCGCCATCGAGGTCGGCACCGAAAACGCCGTCACGACGAGGTCCGGTTTGGCCGGTGGCCGGGTCGTGGTCGTCGTTGTCGTCGTGGTCGTCGACGAGGTCGTGGTTGTCGTACCGCCACCGCTGCCGCCGCCGCTGCTGCCGCCGCCACCACCGCCGCCGCCGCCACCACCGCCGCCGCCGCCACCACCGCCAGGCGGCAGGGTGGCAGGGACGCAGCCATGGTTGGCCGGATCGCCGGGCCACAAGGGGCACCAGTCGTTGCCGCCCTTCACGCCGTCGCCGTCTGGGTCGAGGTTCACCTTCCGCACCGCGACACGCGTCGTACCGCGGACGAGATCACCGCGCGCGTTCCGCGTGTTGGCTTCGATCGTCACGGAGCGGTTGCTCTGGAGCGGAGTGAGCAGTCCCGATGCGTCGATCGTCGCTGCAGACGACGGTCTGACGGTCCAGATTACGAGTACCGGCTGTGGCGCTCCGTCCTCGGTGAAGCCCTGCGCGGTGAACTGGCCGGGACCCGACAGTGAGGATGGACCCGAGACCGTCAGTCGGGTGACCAAGGGAACCGGCGCCGCGGCGACCGGCACCGTCAGCGGTGTTGAGGTACGCAGCTTCCCCAACTTGGCCACAACATGGACCTCACCAGCGCCGACGCCGGTCACTCGGCCGGTCTTGCTTACCTTCGCAACTCCGGGGTCATCACCCGTGAACTCGACGCCTTCGAGCTTCCCCGGGTCGATCGCGATCTTCGACGTAGTGGTGCCGCCGAGCAGGCGGGCCGCGTCGAGCTTCTGGCCGGGTCCGATCGGTGGTGCCAAGGTGGCGGCGAACTCGATCGACGCGACCCTGTCCCTTCCGCAGATGGGCGGAGCGCCGTCCCCAGTGCACAGGTGCGCCAGCGCCTGCTTCATTTCGAATGCCCAGCGATCGAAGCGATCTTGGGAGGTTCCCTCGGCGGGCACCTCGGCGCGGTAGTGCACCGTGAAGGATCTGGCGGACCTCGGCAGTTTGAAGCTCACCGCGTGGATCCGGGTTGCTACCGCCTTGCCGGCAGTAGCGTTCTGGAACGCCTGTTCCTGTGATGGTGCGGGGTCGAAGCCTTGTGCCGGGAGCTCGGCGGGGAACACGGCGAGGGCCGACGCGTTCTTGCCGAACTGCTTGCCGGAGCGTGACTTGACCTTCATCGTGCCTTCGACTTCGTCACCCGATGACGAGGTGAAGCGCCACAGGTGTGCGATGTCCGTGCCCGCTTGTGGCGTCGTCGGGACGGGGAACGGGGGCGCGGCAAGCGCCTGGTCGTTTCCGCCGACGAAGGTGACGGCGCCGACGATCGCCACGATGACGACGATTGCGGCGGCGGGGATGATCCAGCGACGACGTTGTCTGAGGATCTCGACCGGCCCGGTGGCCGCCTTCAAGCCGCCTCGTCGGCCGATGCCCGTGAGATCTGTCGCGTTGCCGTGCGGGTCGGTCGTGTAGGTGTCGTCGGTGTCGGGACCGCCGGCGCGCGAGAGCGCCGGAAAACTCGCCAGCTTCGCGACCGTTGGTGCGAGTGACCGCAGCTGGCGAGCCGCGTCAGAGGCCGACGGTCGATCTGAAGGGTTCTTTTCCAACATGGACGCGATCAACGACCACAGCGGGTCGGGCACGCCATCCGGGCGGTACGGCAGGTCCTCGGCGTGGGCACGCAGCACCGCCGCGGGGTGCGGCCCGTCGAAGGGCACGCGACCGAACAGCATCTCGTAGAGCGTCACTCCCGCCGCGTAGACGTCGACGGCCGGAGTGACGCGCCCGCGGATCGAGAGCTCCGGAGCGACGTAGCGGGGCGTGCCGAGCAAACCGGTGGTTCTGGTCGCGCGCGTCGCGGAGGACAGGCGCGCGATGCCGAAGTCTGCGACGCGGACCGCCGAGCCGTTTTCGTTCTCCAGGAGGAGGTTCTCCGGTTTCAGGTCGCGGTGGACCACGCCGGCGGCGTGGACGACTGCCAGACCCTCGAGCACTTGGATCATCATCTCGACGGCGGTGCTGGGCACAAGTGTGCGATCGTGCCGGAGCCGGCTTCGGAGGTCCCCGCCGGTCACGAGATCCATGACGATCGCAAGTCGGTCGCCCTCGATGACCAGGTCTCGCACGCCCACGATGTGCGGCGACTGGAGCCCGACCAGGAGCGACCGCTCGGCCACGAACCGCTCCACGATGTCGGGGTCGGTGGAGAGCTCTGGCCGGAGGACCTTGATCGCAACTTCGCCATCGGGTCCCGAACCGCGCCAAACCTCACCCGAGCCGCCGCGTCCCAAGACCTTGTCGAGCTCGTAGCGGGAACCCAGTCGTACAGTCATCGCGGTGATCCGATCCTTCTCGGTGCTACGTGTTCCGTGCAGCGTGGGACAACGGGCGGCGGTCCGGGAGGGGCAATCCCGCCTCTTCGATTACCCCTTCTTCCCGAGGGCGCACGAGGAGCGTGTACTCCCCTCGGCTCAGTGGAACGACGGACGCGCCCTCGCACGGCTTGCTCGTCTCGGTGACGAGGTCGAGCCCATTCGCTCGGTAGGTACCTGTCGAGTCAACCTCCAGGAGGGTCCCCTCCACGGGATGAAGACGTCCCCCTGCCTCAGAAAGCTCGAGCCGTGTCGCCGGGGAGACCCCGGGGTCACAGACGTGACCGTCGTTCACTGACGGTCCGGATACGGTCACCCTGATCGCGTATTCCTGGCCTCCCAAGGTTGCCGAGAGCGTCGCGGTGCCGTGTCTTCCTCCTGCATCGACCCGGAAGTACTCGGTGTCAGCGCTTCGCCCGTCGGCATCGGTGAGCGGTTGCTTGGGGGGTATCACGCTCGCGATCCCGGCATCGGATGACTTCCACTGCACGGTGCCGCCGAGATCCTTGACGACCGTAGGTGACGCTCCGCCATCGGTGGTGATCCCGCCGACCGGGAGCCATGCCCGCTGGAACGGTCGCAGCCGGAGCTGGCGAGGAACGTCCAGCTGGATGATCGCGTCGGGCCGGGCCGCTTCCGGTGCCGTTGCCATCATGGCGACGCGCTGGCGTTCGTAGGCGCGGACGAAGCCGGGGGTCCGGTCTGCCTCGGGCAACTTGATCTGATAATCGCGCTCCGCCGTCGTCGACCTTTGCGCCGGGATCCGGATCCAGAGGACACCGCTCGGATCGGGCTTCCCGGGCTGGTGCCCCGCTACCGCGATCTGTTGACCGCGGAACGGTTCCGGGATGAGCTCGGCCAGCGAGAAATCCTGGTCCGGAAGGTGTTTGGCGGTCACATGTACATCGAGCGTGTCCCCGTCCAAGGTCAGGGTTCGATCCACAACGGTCTTGCCGCTGTCCCACGTTTCGGGCACGGACTGCAGCGTCGTCGCGGCGGCCGGGTCGCCGCGCGTGAACACGAACGTGCCCGCCACGATGGCTGCGACCGCGATCAGGGCAGCAACGGCCCGGCGCCTTCGCCTGTGTGGTCTCGATGGCTGAACCGGCTCGGAGTCCGTCTGGTGCGCCCCCTTGCGGCGGGGCGTGATGATCGTGTCGTCGCCGTCCAGGACGACGGGATCGTCTTCGACGGCAACGGGGAGGGCGTCGAGAGTTCGGACCGAGGGGCGAACGGCGGACAGCATGTCGACGGCGTCGAGTGCGGACGCTGGCCGTCGTTGCGGCTCCTTGGCCAACAACTGTTGGAGCGTCCCCCAGAGCTCCAGCGGCATGCCGGCGGGACGGCCCGGCGGTTCGCTGAGCTGCCGGCGGATGACCGTGGCGACGCCTTCCGAGGCGAAGGGCGTGCGACCGCACACGAGCTCGTACAGCAGGATGCCGACGGCGTACAGATCGGAGGCGGCCGTCGCGGTACCACCTTCGAGGAGCTCGGGTGCGATGTACTCCGCGGAGCCGACGATCTCGCCCCGTTCGTTGGCCGAATCACCGTGGGCGAGCTGCGCGATCCCGAAGTCGACAATGCGGGCCACGGCGTCGCCCGCTTCGGACTGCGCGACCAGCACATTCTCTGGCTTGAGATCGCGGTGGACGAGCCCCTGCTCATGCACCGCACTCAGCCCGAGCAGGATCTGCTCGCAGAGATCGACGGCGTAGACGGGACGGAGCGTGCCGTGCCGGTCGAGCACGGCACGCAGGCTGGGGCCGTCGACGAGGTCGGTGATGATGGCGAGCGTGTCGCCCTCCACGACCAGGTCGCGCACCGTGACGACGTTCGGATGGGTGACCCGGGTCAGCAATGCCCTTTCCCGGATGAACCGCGCGACCACCTCGGGCTCACGGGTCAGACCCTGATCGAGCACCTTCGCGGCAATCGCCTCGCCCGTCTCCCGGGTCCGGCCGCGCCAGACCTCGCCCGTCGATCCACGACCGACCACGGAGTCGATCACATAGGAACTTCCGAGCGCTCGTGCTTCCAGTCCCCGGCCCGGTCCGACGCCGGGCCCCCCGACCGACTCCACCCCTGTCCCTTCACCCCACCCCGCTGCCAAATGCGGGCGGCAGCGTAGACCGTCGGGCTAGGCGGAGGGAATTCGATCGAGGAAAGGCTTCGACACGGGCAGTCGCTCGGGACGGACGCCCCGACACGCCGTCGCGTGCTCGCGATGACCGTGCCGCATCACGTAGGTCTTGCCGCCCATGCTGAACACGGACCCGTCGGCGGGCACCTTGTCATTGATGCGATCCAGGACGTATCTCGGTACGAGAACCGCGCCACGCGGGTCCACGCCTACCGCTCGAAGCGCGATGGCGCCGGTGGCGACGACGGTGCCCCCGACTGCGTAGAAGTAGAGAGGTGCGCGCTCATAGGGTCGGGTGCGCCACTCCCGGAACAGGACGCCATCGCGCGGTCGATTCGTCATGCTGTGATAGGTCTCGATGTCGACCTGGTGCACTGGCATGCCGTACGGGATCGCGCCGGCATCGAGCATCTCTTGCTTCTCCCTGTCACCTCGGTTGCCCCGGAACCCGAAGCCGAGAAACGTTCCGCCGAAGAACATCGCCTGGTGCGGTCCCTTGCTGTCGGTCGCCGCGATGATCTCGTTGTCCGGGTACGCGGGAGTCGGCGCGGAGCCAGCCGGGATCCGAACGCACGCGGCGTGTGGTCGGTGGTCGACGGTAAACGCGACGGCCGCGCTCAGTAAGACGACAACAAGGGCGACAGTCGCGATCCGCCAGCCCGGGGCGCGCCGCACCCGCGTCTCCAGTAGTTCCTGGACCGACGGCGGCCGCTCGTGGTGATCGTCGTGGATCGTGTCCTCGTCGTCGTCGGCACGGCTCAACGGTGGGAACGCGTCGACAGGGACGGCGTCACCGGGGAGTTGCTGGAGCGCCGCGCCGGCACCGAACGCCGTGGGACGCCGACCGGGCTTGCGACTCAGCATCTGCGCAATGACTGACCAGAGGGCCTGGGACACTTGCGCAGGCTTGACCAGTGGCTGTTCGATCTGGGCCCGCGTCACCTCGGCGACCGACCCGCCGATGAACGGTGGTCGGCCGAACAGGAGCTCATAGAGGAGCACGCCCGCGGCGTAGACGTCAGCGGCACCGTCGGGTGTGCGCCCCTCGCCGACCTCTGGCGCGATGTAGCTCGGCGTGCCCACCACGCCGGCCGCACCGGTGGAGGCCTGGCCCGTGATCTGGGCGACTCCGAAGTCGACGAGCCTCACGTCTTCCGAGCCCGGTGTGCCGGTCACAATGACGTTCTCCGGCTTCACGTCGCGGTGGACCACGCCGATCGTGTGCGCGGCCGCAAGCCCGTCGAGCACCTGGACGACGAGCGTGACAGCGCGACGGGGCGAAATCGTCCGCTCGCGACGAAGAATCGCTGCGGAGGTCCGCACCGTCCACCAGATCCATGACGATCGCCAGTCGGGAACCTTCCACGACGAGGTCACGCACCGCCACGATGTGCGGTGACCGCAGGCGCAACAGGATGGCTCGCTCCTGGAGGAACCGGTCGACGACGTCCGGATCGTGCGCGAAGTCCGACCGCAACTCCTTGATCGCGACCGGCCCGGTCGGGCCCGCCGCCCGCCATACCACGCCCATCGCGCCCCGCCCGATGGGCTCGATCAATCGATACGACGATCCGATCGCCTCCCCCGCCACGGCGGGGGATCGTACAGAGGTCGGCGCCACTGGGGGTACCTGGTGCCCCGGGGGTGGGGTAGTTCGAGGGGCAGGACGGCCTCTGAACGGTTGGGGTGGGTGTCCGCATACTGGGTTCATGCTCGACCACCGGGGCCGGGCGGAACCTAGGAGGAACAGGACCATGGCTCGACTCGGTGCAGATGTTGATGCTCTTGACCACCTTTGCCGGACGTTCCAGGCGGAGGCCGCCAAGATCCAGCAGACGATCTCGGTCATCTCCGGCCAGGTGCACAGCGCGTGGTGGGAGGGCAACGACGCCCGCAACTTCAAGAACCAGTGGGACGGCGAGTTCCGTGCCCGTCTCGCTCAGGTGCAGCACGCGCTGGAGGCGACTGGACACGTCGTCGGTCGGCAGGCGAACCAGCAGCGGGCTTGCAGCAACAACTGATCCGGACAGGGTCACAGGGTTGACGGGGGTGTCTCGACGGCAACGGCGCCGGTGAGACACCCCCGACCTGTGAGGCCGATACGAAGGGGGAGAGGACCCATGCAGCAGCTCGGGGCTGACGTCGACGCGTTGGAGGCGTTGAGCCGGACGTTCGATCACGAGAGCCGGCGATTGTTCGGCTCGGTCACGGTCATCGACAGCACGATGCGGTCCGTGTGGTGGGCGGGGATCGGCGCGGCCCGCTTCGAGACCGAGTGGCAGCGCAACCATGCGGCCGCGGTGCGATCGGTTGCACAGCTCCTCGCTGAGGCTGCGCGCACCGTTGCCGCGCAGTCGCGTCAGCAACGAGCGACCAGCACTGACCAGAAGGTCCCTGCGAACCTGTTCACCGGCGGGTTTGGTGCAGCGCTCGACGCGATCCGCACCTTCGCGCTGCATGAGTACTCGACCTCGGCTTCATTCGAGTCCTCGCACGGGGTGTTGCGAGCGGACGGCTCGATTGGCAGCAATCGGACGGGCGCCTCTGGGTCGGTCGACGTCCTGACGGGCACGGTCTTCGCGACGGGTGCGGCGTCGTTCGGCCTCCTCGGTGCTGATGCGTCGGGCGCGGTCGGCGCTCGCGCCGACCTCTTGCGGCTACAGGGTGAGGCACACGCCTCCCAGGGCAGCGACGCGCTCGGACTCAGCGAGGGAGGTTCGCTCGACGCCGCAATCGATGCCCGAGCCGACGCGGATGGAGCGGTGCACGCGGGTCTCGACGGCGTCTCAGCGAACGGGAGCGCGGGCGCCTTCGTTGGTGCCGAAGCCACCGCGAAGGGTTCGGTTGCCGCACACCTCGGGCGGTTCACGATGAGGGCTTCCGGTGAGGCGAGTGCCGCATACGGTGCCGGTGCCGAAGCGTCCGGCACGTTCTCCATCACGCGACACCACATCACGCTCGGCGGCAAGCTTGGCGCCGTCTTCGGGGGTGGCGCCGAGGCCGGCGGGAAGATCGAGATCGGATTCTGAGGAGGATGACCATGAAGACGACGACCTATCCCAGTGAGATCATTCCGGCGACTCGGGGATTCTCCATTGACGGACCAGACGACTGGGTACTCGACTGCTTTCCCGGCGCCCTGCTCGTACTCGCCGAACCGAAGGGCGAAGGGTTCCGCGCCAACGTGCTGGTCGAGGTCACACGAACTACCGCGGACACCACACTCGAAACGATCACTATCGAGGAGGACGAAGACTCGCCGATCCTGCGCAAGGAGACCGCCGAAATCTCAGGCGAGCCCGGGCTGCTCGTGGTACGAGGCGAGCGATCACCCGACTGGCCCGAGCCACTCGTGCGGTGGCAGCTCGTCGTCGTGGCCGGGATCGGTCACGCCTCACTCCGCGACCTCTTCGTGTTCACCGCCACGTGCGAGGCGGCGGATGCCGATCGCTATGCCGACGTATTCGAGGGGATCGTCACGTCCCTCCGGCTGGACCCGTTGTGAGTCAGCGGGCGACCTGCACGATCTCGATCTCGCCGCGGCGCACGAGGTACCCGCGCCCGACGCCGAACCGGAGCCGGGCGCGGCGCGGGAGTTGGACGCCGAAGAGGTCGCCGTCGACGTCGACGTCGGGCTGGAGGAGCAGGCCCTGCTTGTCCTTCCGGAGCTCGCCGATCACGCCCGCGAACATCGATCGGCGGGCGGATTGGGCGTCGACCCCGACGACGATCGAACCTTGTCGGTCGCGCATCGTCTTCGCGAGGTCGGCGAGGCGGTAGTCGAGATCGGTGTCGAGGAAGTCGGTGACGTCGTCGATGAAGAGGACGAGGCGCCCTGGGTCGCGTTCTTCGAGCAGGCGTTCGCTGACGGCGTCGACCAGTTGCGCGGCGGCGGCTTCACCGACCGCGACCTGCGACCACGAGGTCATGTCCGCGAGCGGTGAGCGTCGCGGCACGATGAGGGCGCAGTCGAGGTCGGGTCGACCGGCCAGTAACGCTCCGGCGATGGTGGCGAGGACGGTCGTGCGACCGGAGCGGAGCGGGCCGGCCACGATGGCCCCGGCGTCGGTGAGGTCCAGCGCGACTGGCTCGATCCGGTGATGGCCGAGCCCGATCACGGGTTTCATGTCGCTTCCGGCCGGGAGCGTTGCTCGGTCGACGCTCTCCGGCAGCACCCGGATGGGCGGTGCTTCCGTATCCGATGCCCCGGATCCGGCGAGGTCGGCCATGAGCGAGCGCTGCTCCACGACGGTGGCCCCCGGCGAAGCCACCTGGACCTCGAGGCCGTCGAGATAGCCGCGACCGGGTGCCGCTTGGGGGACGTGCTGACGCGCCTGCAACCCGAGGCTGGCGAGCTCCTCGCTGCTCGCCATGCGCAACACCAGGCGACGGGTGACCGAGCTCGCGACGGCCTGTGGGAGGGCCCCGCGGCGGTCTGCGGTCACGACGAAGTGAATGCCCACCCCGCGGCCTTCGGCGATCAGGCGGGGCAAGAGATCGACGAGCTCGCCGCCGTCCACTCGCTCGAACGCCGTTACGAATGCCGCGTAGTCGTCGACGAGGACCACGACGCGGGCGGGCGCGACGTCAGGCTCCTGCGCGCGGAAGTCGCGTAGTGATGAGACGTGGTGCGACGCCATCAGGTCGGCGCGCTCACGAATCTCCGCACGTAGATGGTGAAGCAGGCGCTCGATGCGTTCGTGATCGTCACCGCTGATCACCGCGCCGACCTGTGGCAACGCCTCGAGCACGTTGAGCGAGCGGGCTGAACAGTCGAGCGCATAGATGTTCACCTCGCGAGGTGAGTGTCCGAGCGCCGCGGAGGCCGCGATCGACAGCAGCACGCAAGACTTGCCGGACCCGCTGGCGCCGAAGATCGCGACGCTGCCATCGGCTTCGAGGTCGATGGTCACCGGGCGCTGACGCTGGAGCTGCGGTTCGTCGGCGAGTCCGAGGCGCACGAGCCCATCGCCGAGTGGCTCCGAGCTGTCGAACGGGACGACGTCGGGCAGCGGTGCGAGCCACGGGACGCGCGGAGCGTCGATGCCGGCCTCTCCCGCGGCACGCTGGACCGCGTCGACGATCGCCGCGAGCTCGGTCTGGGAGCCCGCCGACCACGCCGGTCCTGGGGTGACGACGCGACGGAGATCCCGAAGCCCGTCGAAGTCGACGACGGTCACCAGACCCATAGAACTCCCGGCGCGCGCCGGTCCGCCCACGTAGGCCGATTGGAAGGGAACGAGCTCGCGGTGACCGACCCGGGCGAGCGCGCGACCGGGCCGGTTGCGCTCGATGCGGGCTGCTTCATTCGATCCGATCACGTCCGAGCTCTCCGAGTCGTTGGCGACACGGAGCGCGATCCGCAGATTGGTGTTGGCCCGGATGGTCTCGGTGACGGCATCGGCCGGCCGTTGCGTCGCGAGCACGAGATGCACCCCCAGGCTGCGTCCGAGGCGCGCGATGTCGACGACACCGTCGACGAACTCGGGTACCTCCTTCGCCAGGGTCGCGAACTCGTCGATGACGATCACCAAGCTGGGCAGGCTCTGCTCGGGGTGGCTCCGCTCGAGTTCCCGCATGTCCTTGACCTTGAATCGGTCCAGAACCGTTTCGCGGTACACGAGCTCGGCCTTGAGGGAGACGAGCGCGCGGTGCACGAGGTGATCGTCGAGGTTGGTGACGAGTCCCACGCAGTGAGGCAACGCTGCGCATTCGAGGAACGCGGAACCCCCCTTGTAGTCCACCAACAGGAATGTGACCGTGCTCGGCGAATGCGCGAGCGCGAGCGACGACAGCCATGACTGGAGGAACTCACTCTTGCCGGCCCCAGTGGTACCCGCGATCAACGCATGCGGCCCATCCAATCTGAGGTCGACGGAAAACGATCCTTCGACGCTGATCCCGATGGGGGCGCGCAGCGGAAGACCATGCGACCAGTGCTCCACGATCGTGGACGCGTCGGTCGCCAGCGTGTCGTCACCGAGGACCTCCACCAGCGACACTGAATCGGGGAGCTCGCTGGCGGCCGTGGACCGCCGACTGGTATCCACAACGGGCGAGAGGATCCGCGCCCAATCGAGTGCGGCGCGGGCGCCGACCGACTCCGCGATGATGCCGTCCATCGCCTGCCCCGTGCCGCTCCACCGCACCGCTGCGGTTCCGAGCTGGCCTTTGGCTGTGAGTTCGACGACTGCGCCGCAGGGCCGGGGAAGGTCGCGTTCGTCTCGTGCGAGCCAGGCGAAGTGCACCCCCAACGCGGGGCCGTGCTCGAGCAGCGCGTGGACCTGCGCCCGGTCGAGCGCCGTCGTGCCGTCGATCACGACGAGGATGGCCGGTCCGGAGACAGACTGCTGATCGTGCGTCGCTTCCTCGGCGCGCGTGTTCATCACGTCGTAGATGCGGCTCAGCAGGTCGTATTGATCGCGTGTCTGGGTCGCAAGGTGCGGGCCGCGGATCGGCGATGAGGCGAGCCGGGTGTGCGGAAGCCACTTCAGGAAACCCCAGTCGTCCGAGCCGGTGGGATCGAGCAGCCCTACGATCGCAAGGTCAGCAGGGCTGTGCAGGCTCGCGGCCTGCAGGACGAGCCAGCGGCAGAATCCGGCGACGAGATTCTCCGGGCCGCAGATGCCGACACCACCGAGCGCTGGTATCTCGAGCGGCAATGGCACGTCGGGAACCGTTGCGAACCGATCCGGGATCTCGGTCAGCGCGGCGCGGAGCCGGTCGCTGCCACCAGGCTCGATGCTGATCTTGGTCAACGACGGCAGAGTCGCGGTGCCGACCCGGAGATGGAGAAAGTCGGCGTCACGGGGCCCTCTCTCCCAGAGGCTCGGCGCGAGCTGACGCGCCCGGTGGAACATCTCGCCGATTTCGGGGAGCTGCCGCCGGCGAGCTTCGGCTTGCTCGGCGCGTTCACGTTCGAGTGCGTCGACGATCGCGTCGACCTTCGCGGTGTGATCGGCCACGGCTTCTTCGTGGTCCTTCCGGTTTCCGCGCTTCGACTCCCACCAGCTGCCGACCGCCATGATCGGAGACATCGCGAGGAAAGCGACCGACAACACCGCGTAGGTGCTGTCACCCATATTCAGGTAGATCCCCAGCATCACTGCAGCGATGATGAGCGGGACCACACACATGATGATGGGAAAGCGGACTTTCGCCGGGTCGCTCGGTGGCGCAGGGAGCACCACTTCGCGTCCCACGTACGGTGGTTCGATGCGCGGCGGACGGTTGAACGGGACGACGCCGGCATCGACCGTCACCGGCGCTGCCACACCCTCCACGACGAGCGTCACGATGGAGTCGCCGACTTCCAACGCGGTACCCGGGAGCAGCACCTCCGGACCTGAGAGGCGCTTCCCGCTCAGCCAGGTGCCGTTCGTCGATCCGGCGTCCTCGACGACCACGTCCTCGCCGACGTCGATCAGGAGGTGCTGCCGGGAGAGATTGGGGTCGTCGACGACGATGGTGCAGGTCGCACCGCGCCCGACGACGTGTCGGCCTCGACCGAGAACCACCGTGTGACCACTCATCGGGCCCTCGAGGAAGACGAGGCGGCGGATCGCCCGACGCGTGGTCGGAGCTGTGAGTTGATCGCGCCCGACGAGTCCGTCGACGATCGTCACGACATCGCCCGTGCAGAGTCCGCTGTCGACGAGTGGTGTGCGGGGATCGACCGCACCCCCGACCCGGTCACAGGCAAACGTGAGATCGGACAATGTCGAGCCGAGGTGGCGACCCACTTCGGAGGCCGTGTCGCCGACCAAGGATCCGGGGCTCGCGTGGACGCCGACGTCGATCGAGTGAGCGTCGTCGACGACGGTCAGCAGGAGATCCATGGTGAGCTAGGTGGAGTACGAGGCTGCGGCCTGCGGTTCGATTCCCAGCTCATACGCCAGGCGAGTCAGGTCGGCGCGCTTGCGGCGACCCGTCTTCTGCTGGATGCGATCGAGATGGGAACGCACGGTCGTCACGCCGATGAAGAGCGCGGCAGCGATCTCCTTGTCCGACGCGCCACCGGCGACCAAGGCGAGCAGCTCGCGCTCACGACTCGTGACGTTCGCGGACTCTGCGACCGCCGGCGTCGCCGTGGTCGGTGTGGCATCGCCGCCACGCGGTTCGGGGTGCATGGTCACACCCTGCGCGACGACCTCGAGGATGAGCCGGTTGGATGCCTGGACGACCCGCAGCGTGGTGTCGCCGATCTCGACGAGGTCTCCCGGCCCGACCTCTTGGCGGTCGACCAGGTTTCCGTTGACGCGGGTCCCGTTGGCGCTGCCGCAGTCACGGATCTCTGCCCGCTCACCCCGGGGGATGAGCTCGGCGTGGTAGCGGGAGGCGAGCGTGGTGTCGAGGACGATGTCGTTGTCGCGGGCCCGTCCGATGCGCAGCGCATAGGCCGATCCCTCGGGGGCATCGACCCGGATGGTCTCGGTAGCTCCCTGGGGCGAGAGGTGCAGCACGATGCCGGCATCCGGGTCGGCAAGTGACACGTCGAGCTCTTGACGCAGCTCGATGTCCTGGATCCGCCGCCCGGAGGCGAACGTGCCGTTGGCGCTGCCGAGATCGGTGAGGCGCCAGTAGCCGTCGTCGCACCTCGCTTCGAGGTGGCGCCGCGAGATGCGATGGTCTTCGATCCGCAGTAGGCAGGACTCTGCCCGCCCGATCGTGACCACCTCACCGTCGTCGAAATCGAACCGTTCCCCGTCGAGCCAGACCTCGAGCACCCTCTGCCCCTTTCCTCGGATCCCGGGCAGTCTGCCCCGTACCCACCACTGACCGCCATGAGGAGCCCGGAAGATCGTCCGGGGCGGTACTGCCCCGACGATGGGGCATCGGCGGGGCACATCCGCGTCTGGGTCTGCACGATCCGATCCTCGATGCTCGGGGCAGGGGATCGGCGACGGTGCCGATCCGGATTCACCAAGGGGGAGCACGACCATGCGGGCAGGGCGGGAGAACAGTCGATCGATCAGGGGCCGGCGGAAGCGGTACCCGATCTGGATGAGCTACATCGCCCTCGCCGTGCTCACGGCGGTCGCGCTCCTGCTCGTCGCCGAGACGAGGAGCGGGAGTGCAACGCTCGTCACGCGCACGGGCACCATCAGGGTGCTCGCGGCCGACACCGTGGCCCCCGACGGGCACGACCACGTCCATGCCCACGGTTTCCACGGTCACTCGGAGGACGTGTACCACGCAGTGCTCGTCGCCGACGACGGGCACTTCTCCTTCCTCTCCGGCAAGCGCCGCTTCCCGAACAACCAGCGCGTCCGGGTGTCGGGAACGCTCGCGAACGGGGAGCTCGCCGCCGAGACGGTCACCACGATCTCGAGCCCAGCGCCCTCGGCGATCGCGACCGATGGCACCACGAACGTGCTGGTGATGTTGGCCTACTGGACCAGCCCGGACAGCGTCACCCCCGAGAGTGCCGCATCCCAGATGTTCGGTGACTCGAACGGGTGGTATCGCGACAACTCCTACGGGCTACTCGGCCAGACCGGTGCGGTCACACCGTGGATGAAGATCGACCCGCCCACCGACAACCAGTGCTACGGGGACAGTGACCAGACGATGACCCAGGCCAAGGCGTCGGCGCAGGCGCTCGGATACGACCTCAGCCAGTTCGACAACTTCGTCGTCTACTTCCCCTACGACGGTGGCACGGGCAGCGACTGCAGCGCGTATGCAGGCTGGGCGTTTGTCGGCGCGCCAGGAACCTGGCTCAACGGCTACATGGACCGGCGCGTCAGCGTGCACGAGCAAGGCCACAACTACGGCCTCTGGCACGGACACTCGCTGCTGTGCGCGGGCCGCATCGACGAGTCCTGCCAGTTCAGCGAGTACGGGGACGACTACGACGCGATGGGCAGCTCCGGCTACGTCGGCCACTTCAGCGCATCGCAGAAGGACAAGCTCGGGTGGATGCCCGGACGGGTCCAGGACCTCACCGCCGGAGGGAGCACCACGCTCGCCCCGTACGAGACCGACGCCGTCGCCACCGTCGCGGCGAAGGTGGACGCCTCGCCCGACCGCTCGTACTGGCTCGAGTACCGCCGGCCGGCCGACTTCGACGCGAACCTGCCGTCGACCGGCACCGACGGCGTCATGGTCACCCTGAAGGATCCCAGTGGTCCCCTGGTGCACGACGACGGCGCGAGCCTGCTGGACGTCCGACCCGAGGACGGCCTCAGCGTCACTTCCGCCACCCTGCGAGCCGGCGAGTCCTGGCTCAGCGACGAAGGCATCCGCTTCTCGGTCGGCGCCGTCTCCGCGACGTCGGCGACGGTGACCGTCGACCGGCCGACGCTGGGCACGCTCACGGGTGTCGTCCGCGACAGCCGCGGAGCGCCACTGCCCGGTGCCGTCGTGCAGCTGGCGGACGCTTCGTCGCCGGTGACGGTCTCCGACACGGCCGGTCGCTACACGCTGAGCGGCGTCCCGGCCGGCCCGCACACCGTCACCGCCCGGCACATCTGCCTGGATCCGCACGACAGCTCGATCGCGACCGGGAGCGGGCACGAATACGCTCGACCTCACGCTGGTGTCGGCTCCGGACGCAGCGTGCAGCCTGGACACTCCCGCCTGGGATCCGCTCACCGCAGACCCTCGCCCTCACGGGTGACGACAACTCGGCCACCGTCGCGCTGCCGTTCGCCTACACGCACTTCGGTCAGCAGTACTCGACCGCCTACATCTCGACGAACGGCACCCTCAACTTCCTGGCGCCGAGCACCGAGTACGCCAACACGGCCCTGCCCGACCCCTCACCCCCGAACGCTGCGGTCGACGCCTTCTGGGACGACCTCAACGTCGATGCAACCGCGAGCGTCCTGACCGGCACCTTCGGCACCGCTCCGAACCGCCGGTTCGTCGTCGAATGGCGCAACGCCACGTTCTACGCCGACGCGAACCGTCACGTCACAGTGCAGGCGGTGCTCTACGAGAACCCGACCCAGCCGGTGCGTCTGCAATACCGGGACATCGACCAGACGACGATCGAGTCCGGGTCCGAACGCGACCGTCGGGATCGAGAACGCCGCGGGTACCGAGGCGCTCCAAGCGTCCCACGAGTCGGGGCTCCTCTACGACGGCCTCTCGATGAGACTTCCGGCGAGCGCGTCCACGGTCCAGTACTCCGTGGCCTTCTCGTCCGCCGAAGCGGCCACGCTCAACCAGGCGGCGGACTACTTCGGGATCCCGCGGGCCAACACGTTGGCGTTCGGGGCGCAGGTCATGCGATTCCTCGACCTGGTGTCCGGTGGGTTCGGTCCGGTGCCGGCGGCGCCGACGAGCTCGGGTCCGATGACACTCACCGCGACCTACACCAACCCGGACGACGTCGCCGCCATCCGGGACCTCGCCCGCCGAATGGGAATCAGCGTCCCGGAGCTCCACCTCTTCGGGGCACGCGTGCTCGAGTACATCTGGTACTTCCAAACGCACTGAGATCGTCGGCCGGCAGACGCCGACGATCTGTCCCCGAGGTCCTCGGGTGATCTGTTGGCCCTCACGCCTCAGGGGTGAGGCCGGACCCCTCAGCGAGGCGATGGCACACGGTGATCTCGCGGCCTCGACGAGGAGGTGTCGTGCTTGTGGGCCGAGCTACCCCGGAACCGGGGCGAGGAAGGGGCAGCGGTGCCTCTCCTCCAACCAGCGGGTCTGGCGGATCATGTTCACGAGCTCTCGGGGAGTTCGTCGACCACCTCGGGCCACAGAAGCATGGCAAGGGCAGGGGGTCGGTGGGACGGCAGGTCCGTCCCACCGACCGGCCATCAGACAGGGAGGCAACAACATGAGCATCAGATTCAGGGAGCGACTCCTCGGCGGCGCCCGGCGCAACCAGCTCGGTGTCCCGATCGACCTCGTGAACCGTTCGACGCACGGACCGGGTCCTTCGGGCCGGAGGATCCTCCGATGGTGCGTGGTCGCGGGTGTCGTGGCAGCCGCGTCGGTGGCGGCGATCATTCCGGACGTTCCGTCCGCGGAAGCGAAGGCCGATCCGACGCCGACGAGCACGCTGGCGGTTCCGGCAGTACCCGGAACGACCCCCGCCGTGGCGGACACCGAGACTGATCCGCCGCCTGCCGACCCGGTGCCGGTGCCCCCGTCAGCGGTACCGGTGCCTCCGCCGTCCACGCCGGCGGCACCAGTGCCTCCCGCGGCCACCCCAGCTGACGGCTGTCCCACCCACAAGTCCGGACATTGGGTCGGCGTCTGGAACTCGGCCGGGACCCCGTTCGTCGACGGGACGACCGATCAGCACATCACCATCTCAGGCAACGCGATTTCCGGCACCGTGACCATCACCAACTCGATCTACTCCGGTGGGGAGGTCGTGGGTGTCGTCGACTGCGACCACATCTCGTTCGGGTTCGTCATCGGCGTCGCGACCTTCGACGGAACGATCAACCCCGACGGACTCACCGCCACCGGCAACTACACCGCACCGGCCATCGACGACCACGGCATCTGGTCCGCGATCTACGTCCCAGAAGCGTCGACCCCGGACGCACCCGTACCCGGGGCCGGCCACCAGTCTGAGG
Source organism: uncultured Acidimicrobiia bacterium (assembly GCA_963801105.1). Lineage (GTDB taxonomy): Bacteria > Actinomycetota > Acidimicrobiia > IMCC26256 > JAENVU01 > JAENVU01. The sequence continues at coordinate 22,387 of CAWDDH010000003.1, read as the reverse complement.
TGACGTCGCCCGCCCAGCCTGCGACCGGACCGGCCGGCGGTGCCTCCAGCGACGTGCCGGAAGTCTCGGACTGGCAAGGCCCGACCACCGGACCGTCGACGAACGTCGAGTTGGTTCCTCCAGCGGTCGAGTCCAACGCGCTCCAAACGCCGTGATGGCCGGTGGCGGAGTCATGGGGACCGGGCACGGCAATAGTGGATCCACCGGAGCCGGCGACGGCGGTACCCGACTGGGGGCCATTCAACCCCGGAACAGAGGCAGTGGAGCCCCTGCCCCAGGCAACGAGGACGGCTCACACTCACGTCGAGCAGTCCGGACCTACCTGACAAGGGCCTCAAGGCTCACACGAACAAGAAGGGTGAAGCTGATGCGACGAGTGACCCGGAGGACAAGGACCGCGGCACTTGGAGCGGTCGCGCTGTGCGCGGTCGGGGTCATTCCTGCCACCGCCTCGGCGACTCCGGGGCTCACAGGACCGAGCTATTGCCACAACGGCCAGTATTCCTGCGTGTCGGGCGGCTACAAGGCAACAGCCGCCACGACCGGGAACAACTGGGCGTGGCGCTACTACGGAGAGCAGGGCGCGGGCGGCATAGGTACCGCGACTGGTCCGCACAACTGCACGCTCTATGTCGCGTGGCGTCTCCAGCAAAACGGAATGGCGACCCGAAGACCGCTTGGGGTAACGCCTCGCAATGGGGGAGTTACCTCAAGCCGGATCACAACCCCAAGGTGGGGTCGGTTGCCTGGTTCCAGGGCGGTCATGTCGCCTACGTCGAGCAGGTGAGCGGCGACTCTGTCTTCGTGACCGCCGACAACTACGTGACGCCATTGGTCCCAACAGGCGGGTATACCGACCGCGGCTGGGTCAAGATGAATAACCACGCGATCTTGGACACGGGTTGGTGTGAGTCAGGCCGCTCGGCTGGCAGCGTAGGCCTCGGCGGGGGTGCGGTGTCCGAGGCGGGCTTGGTGGCGTTGGCGGTTGTAGAAGACCTCGATGTATTCGAACAGGATCGTGCGGAGCTGGGAACGGGTGAGCCGTTCCCACGGTCCCCAGATGTGGGCGGATCTCGCTTCTTGATCGCCGCCCACGTCGATTCCATCGCGGCGTTGTCGTAGCAGTCGCCGGTCCGCCCGTAGACGCGGTGACGTTCCAGTCGGTGAGCCGGTTCGTGAACTCGAGCGACGTGTATTGGCATCCGTGATCGGCGTGGTGGACCAGATCGCCGTCGGGTGCGCGTCGCGTCAAGCGCCATGACGAGCGCGTCGACGACGAGGTCGGTGGTCTGACGTTCACCCATCGACCAGCCGGCGAGGCCTTGGTCGTGGAGGTCCTTGATCCCGGCGAGGTAGAGCTTGCCGTCGCGACAGTGGAACTCGGTGATGTCCGCGACCCATCGCTGGTCGGACCGCTCCGCGGTGAAGTCCCGCTCCAGCAGGTCCGGTGCCGGCGCCGTGTTCGCTTTGCCGCGCCGCCACTTCCGTCGGCCGTGCGCGCCGACGAGGCCGCACTCGGCCATGATCCGCGCGACCCGCTTGCGGGCAGTGGCACCGGCCGCGGTGACGGAGCTGGCCTGCGACCCGCGGTGACCCGTAGGTGCGTCGCGACGCGACATGGATCTCGATAGATCTCGTGCGCGAGGTCGACGTCGGCGAGGTAGTGAGGCCGACAGCGGCCGGCTGACCCACTCGTAGAAACTCGATCGAGGAACCTCGACGAGTGCGCAGAGCCGCGTGACCGGATAGTCGCTGGCGTGCTCGGAGACGAACCTGCGGCTCACCTGTGTCGTCTCCCGCGCGAAATACGCGGCTGCCTTCCGCAGGATCTCGCGATCCATCCGCAGATCCTTGTTCTCCTTGCGGAGCCGGTCGAGCTCAGCACGCTCGTCGGGTCGAGCGCACCTGGCGCCTCGTCGCGCTCAGCGGCTTTCACCCACGCAGCGAGCGACCCATCCGCGATGCCTAACGACTTCGCCACCTCGGCCCGAGACCGATCCGACTGGCGATACAACGCGACCGCTTCACGCCGGAACTCCTCGGGGTACTTCGCTGGACGACCCATCGTGGGTCTCCTTCCCCTGGGCAACGCCCAGGATCGGGTGTCCAACAAAGCGGGTCAACTCCCAAGTATTCCGAAGACTTCCTGATTGGTCGCCAGGTTGGTTCTCACCCATCCCACGTAGGAAGCGAGCTGTCCGAAGTCGTTCCGAGTTGCTCTTCGGTTCTTGAGTTCGACGACGACGAAGTCGCCGCCATCATCGGTTGTGAGCAGATCGATGCGGCCCACCGCGCAGGAGAACTGGGCTCCGCTCTTGCCGTCGTCGCCTTTGTACAGCTGGAGTTTCAGTCCGACATGACGGAATGGTGCGAGGCTTGATTTGAGGCGCTGCTGGATCGCAGCCTCGTCCGCTGGCCTGGAGCTCGGAGAAAGTTCCGCGAGCTGACCAAAGAGCGACTTGGTCTCGGAGTTCTTGTGCTCAATCATCCGTTGCATCGCCTGCCATTCCGTTTCGTCCAGGCGGTAGGCGCGCTGTTGAAAGCTGGCTCGAATCGCTGGCATCGCCTCCAGGGTGGGCTGCCTGCGCATCTCAGCGAGACCTACCGGGTTTCGGAGCCACGCAAGACTCCGGAAGTCGCAGCCGTACTTCCAGCTCTCCTCTGATGCTTCCTCATGAATCGCGACCGCGTCGCTCAATGCCTGCACTATGTATTCCACGTGGCCTGTTCCACTCTCGTAAATCACGATCACGTCACCCACAAGTTCCTCATGGCAGGTCCACCAGTCTCCACGCTCGCTCGATGCTCCGGGGTCCAGAGTCGGCCTCGGGTTGCCGGAGTCGTCCTGGAGCATTTCTGGTCGGGCAACCCAGATCCAGTGAGCGTTCGCTGCCCCCCTACCGACTGCTCGGGATTGGCGCACCCACGCGGAATCTCCATCTCCGCAGCTGGCTCGACAACTCCGGCGCCGGGCCACCAGATCGAACTGGCCGGATCGCTATTCGCGATCGACGCGCTTCCGCGCGTTCGATTACCAAGTCGACCTCATTGCGAGGAATCGACAACTCGGTCGCAATCAGTCGACCATAAAGGTTGTTGATCGCGGCCGCTGCCTTCTGGTACCTCGTCGCTTCTCAGGTCGTCGTTCGATCCTTCGATGAAGAGACCACCGGCGACCAGTACCTGACCTGCAGTATCCAGTGAATCCCGGGAGATAGCGTCCCAACGGTCGAGGATCGGTCGGGATTCGACTGACCGCGATTCGGGTGTCTCTTGCGATCGAGCAGCAAGACCAACGCGCAGTGCTTCCTCTCCGGATCGGCAGCCGATGAGTCCATCTGATGAAGCTAGGCGCGCCGCGACTGTTGCTGGTGGCAAATCGTCGGCCGTGCTCTGCGCGCAGGACGATGAGTCAGACCGGGATGCGGTGAGTCCGCGTTGCAGAGAGTCTGGTTCCTCAGCTCTGACTCTCGTCTCGTGCATGTGGTTGGGCCTCAGGTCGCGACCTCCGCGTAGCGGCACAGAGCGTTCGCCAACCGCATCTGGTGTGGTGTCCGGCAGAGGACTTTGAGCAGTAGTGGGCTGCAGACGACGACCGAGATTGACCGGGCGCGCGACACCGCGACGTTGAGTCGGTGCAGGTCGTAGAGGAAGTCCATTCCGCGCGGCACGTCGTCGGGCGTCGAGGAGGCCATCGAGAAGATGGTGATTGGTGCTTCTTGGCCCTGGAACTTGTCGACGGTTCCGACGCGCGCACGTTGGCGGGGAGGTGGCGGTGGAGTTCGGCGACCTGCGCGTTGTAGGGCGCGACGACGAGTACGTCGTCAAGCGTCGAGTTTCTGCTTCTTCCTGTCTCCGTCGGTCCACGTCCCGCCGATAGCGCCGTGCACGAGTCGGGCGACGACTTCGGCCTCTTCTGGTGAAGCGGTGGCGTTGTGTTCGTGGTCCACGGTCACGAAGCGCAGGCCCGCGCCGGCAAGGAGCCCATCCGCCGTCGATCGACCTGGCGTTCGAGACCGGACACGGACCCGAGCTTGTTCTCGTAGATGGTCTCGGAGATGAAGCGCGCAGACGGCCGGGTGCATCCGGTAGGTGGCCGGGAGGAACAGGCCGAGGTCTGGCGGCATCGTGTCGTGGTCGCCGAGGAGGTGCTGCGAGGGCGGAGCGCTCTGCGCCGTCGGGTGGCTGCCTTGGGAGACTTGCGCGAGCTGCTGGGGGTCGCCGAGGAGGACGAGGTTGGTCGCGGCGACGCTGGTGGCGACGACATCGGCGAGCGATCGTTGGCCCGCTTCGTCGACGAAGAGCACATCGATCGAGTCGCGCATGATCGGGTCACACCAGAGCCAGCTGGTTCCGGCGGCGAGCTGGGCCGTGCCGTCGTCGAGCGCGGCGAGTACATCGGCGTTGGTACTCGCATGACCGATGCGCTCGTCACCGCAGTGGTCGTCGTCGCCCGCCTTTTGGATCGCGGCAACATCGGTCTTCGTCTTGTCGGCTTCGTCGAGGACGGCCGGAGGAGGTTGGAGATGACCGCGTGGCTTGCGCGGTGATGCCGACCCGCTTTCCGTCTCGGAGCAGCGCGAGGATCATGTGGGCGCCGGTGTAGGTCTTGCCGGTCCCGGGTGGGCCCTGGATCGCGAGGCAGCCCCCGTCGAGTTCGGTGACGAGCCGGCATGCGGCATCGAGATGCTGCTCGCCGTCGCGGACGAGATCACCGGTCGTCTGCCGCGGCGGCTCTCGGCGCATGACGGAGCAGCAGGTCCCGCGCGGCGCGGTGTGGCCCGGCCGCGTCGATGTCATTGTCATCGTACCCATCGGCCGACGTCGAGGAGTGCCTCCTTCTGCGTGTCTCGAGTTGTAGGGCCCGCTGGGGATCAGGGCAGTCGGGTGCGGAGCGGCGCTGTTCGCGGCACGCTTGAGTTCCACGAAGTCGTCGCCGATGTCGACGATCGTTCCGGCCTGTTTCTGGGTCACGGGATCGTGGGGCGTGTTGTCGATGCCGAACTTGTGGTCCTGGTGGGACGAACTCGTACCGGTGCACGATCGATTGCCTGATTCGGCCAACCTCTCCCTCGTATCGGAGGCCGCCGATGCATTCGGAATCCTCGATCAGGTCGTCGTCGGTGCGGTCGGGGCTGCAGCCGATCGAAGTATCTCCACCATGCTGGCTTCTCTTCGCGGCGGTGCCACGACAGCAGCTGGGCGAGCAACCAGCGGCCCTGCTCGTCGGCACTGCGCTGGTCAGGTTCGATGGGTATGCCGTTGGTCAACGCGACGCTGAGTGCGTCGACCTCGGCAAGTTGCTCCTCCAGGTCGGCGGTGTCGGGCTCGGGTGCGCTCGGGCGGGGGAGTGGGCCACCGTTGGCTTCGACTTCGGATCGCCGTGCTTCGAACCAGTCGCGGAGTCCGAGTGTCGAGTCGCAGTCGTCCTTGTTGTAGGCCTCGATCTCATCGAGTTGTTCTTGGCGACGATCGATGAGCCACTGCTCGTAGGCGACGATGCTGGAGCCGGCATCCATGACCGCACCTTCGGGGCGCGTCAGGTAGAGCTTCTCGACCTGCTTCAGCGAGTACGACTCGGTCGAGAGCCGCACCGCATGGCGGACCACCTGGTACAGATCGACGAACACCTCGCCGCGTAGCAGCTCGTCGACCTCGGTCTCACGGGTGCCGTGCGCGCCCATGAGCCGGCGCATCGCGGTGGGTTCGTACGGGGCGTAGTGGTAGACGTGCATTCCCGGGTGCTGTTGGCGTCGATCGGTGATCAGGTCGATGACGTCTTCGAAAGCTGCCTTCTCTGCGGCTCGGTCGTGGGCCCAGAACGCCTGGTAGGCCGGCGTGCCGTCGATGACCTCGACTACGCCGAAGAGGTATTCGAGGCCGCCGTCGGCATATGGGTCGCCTTCGAGGTCGAGGAACAGGTCGCCTGGCGATGGTTCCGGGAGCGCCGCGAGTCCGACCGGGCGAGACTCGTCGTCGGTCTCGTCGTCTGGCCGGACCACCGGCAACAGCTCGTGGAGCGGTGGAGTGCATCCGTCGCCTTTGACTTGCAACGCCGACTGGAGTCGGAGCTTCTCGAACGTCGCCGGGCCCATGCCCGACGGGCGATCTCCGGCGGAGGTGTTCGCGAGCGCCGCGGCGGGTGGGGATGCCGGCGTCGACGAGCTGGCCGCGTTGTTGACGGCGGATCCCCGCGACGAGGCTGAGGTGATCGTCGGCCCGTCGACGGACCGCGCACGGCGCAGCCCATCGACAGATCGAACAGTGCTCGACAGGTTCTGGGTACGTCGCCGTGGGATCGGCTGCGATTCCGCCTTTGCCGAGCACCCGTGCTTCGAAGTCCGCTTTGAGGCGCCGGTAGTAGGCCGAGAAGTCGGCGGCGCGCAGGCTGTGCCGCTCCCCGTCCCCGGTGAGGACATGACATTCCTCGGGCTCGACGCCCTGAATCCGGGCAACCCACTCGGTGTACGCCGACAGTTGCAGCACTGCAGCCGTCTTGACCGAGCGGGCGAGCTTGGCGTCGGCGACTTCATAGGACCAGGCGCCGAGCTCACTCGGACGCGGGACCCGTTCGAGAAAGTCGGCATAGCCGGCCCACCGGCCGTCGAAGAAGACCGCTTGGTGGATGACATCGGCGCCTTGTTGCATAGCGGCGACGGTTTCCGCGGCGCGTGCGTCGAGCTCAGCGCGGGTGCGGGTCTCGGTGGAGATCGTGACGACGTCACGGTCCGGGTCCGCGACTTCGGAGGCGAGGAGTGCTTCCTCATGTTCGCTGCCGAGACGTGAGAGGACTTCGAGGAGTGGGTCGGTCCGGTCGGGGCGGACCGCCTGGCCACGGGTCGCTCCGAGTTCGAGTTGGGTGAGGTGCTCGCACGCGGCGAAACCCGTCAAGTCCGATGGACTCAGTACCAGCTCACTGTCGAGGACCCTCACCGACATCTCCCTGCTCGTAGGTCACCAGTGTCTCAGGTGCCTGCGACAAGATCAGTTGCCCATCGCGCGTCGCATCAGTCGAGATCCGAATCACGAAGACGTAATCGCCCGCAAATGCTCCGGAACTCCTCCGGTCGAGTTACCGAGACTGCGGTAACCATCAGACCGGAATCTCACCGCGCCGGCGGCTCCGTGATCATCACGGTCAACCCCCAGTCGGATCGACACCGTGCCTCAATAGGCACCGATCGGCCATAATCTCAGCGGTGTGCGGAGGTAATGGTCTCGAAGAACCAAGCGCCGAACTTGTTGTGATTAGGCGCGTCACGCCGACTGAGGCCATCGCGTTCGGAACGCCGGACGTTCTTGATGCACTTGGTCCTCCGAGCCGAACCTTCTCCACGAACTTTGCGTCGGCGGCGACCCGGATCGCCGCGGCCGTACCCGAGCTACAGGGCGTCGCGCAGACGATGACTGGTCGATGGGTGAAGCTCACGCGTGAATCAGTGGAGGCCCTGGATCGCTACGGAGCCGCACCCGCTTCAGGTCGAGAGTTCTACGGGGTAGTTCGCGATGCACAGGGATCGATCGGACAGCACCTCACCTTCGTCAACCCGGGGAATCTGTCGAAGCTCGCGATGTCGCTCCCATCCCTTGCCGGCGCGGTTGCCTTCCAGCTGCAGCAAGCGCACATCGAACGCCAGCTTGACGAGATCAAGCAGGACCTGGGGTACGTCATTGATCATCTGCACGGTGCCGTCGCTGCTGAAGTGAGTGGGACGCTCGGTGTCCTTCAAGACGTCTACCGATCCGTCGAGCTGAACGGAGGTCTTGACCAAGACCACTGGGAGATGGTGGCCAACGAAGCCCAGCGGGTTCGAGCCTTGCACGTTCAGACGAGCCAAGGGCTGAAGGCACTCGAATCCGTCCTAGAAGATTCGAAGGCGGGCGTAGGCGAACGGGCTCGGAATCTCAATCGAGCTTTGCGCCGAGATCGAACGCGGTTTTGGCTTGAGGCTCACGTCCACGCAGAGCTTGCGTTGTTGCGCTGGCAAGCGCTGTATCTGATGCGCCAAGCCGAGCAGCATCCGGAGACACTGGACGTACTCGTTGCCGAGTTCGAAGCGCAACGAGTAGAGCGACACGAGTATTTGCGGCAACTTGCCGGCGATATCGCTACCTATCTCCTCGGGGGGAGTCGGACGCAGTCCGTGTTGGAGAAGGTTCGCATCATCAGCCGGGCGCGGCTGAATCGCCTTCTCGGCGAACTCGACGACGTGCTTCGTGCCTACCGAGGAGACCTCGGGACGATCCACATTGCTCAACCTGCCCTTCCACCCGGGAGGCAGATCCGAGAACTTGAGGCATCGACGGAGTCCGAAAGCGACCGACAATGGGCCACTCTGTTGCGCCACCTCGGAAACGCGCCGCACGTGGCGCAGCGAGTTGGTCAGAAGGTGGGTTCCGCCGTGCCGGCCCGCCTGCGGCGTGGACATCACGCCGACTCGTCAGACCGATGACGAATCTGCTGTGACCTCCGGGGTCAGGGGCTGGACATGCGGGGCACCCGGTTCCGCTGCCATCGCGAACCGGCCGTGCACCGAACCGTCTCGCCGAAGTGGCTGTCGAGCCTGGCCAGTCGCTGGATCCGTCAAGTAGCGCGAAAAGGACTGTTCAATAATGCCGAGGAGCGCATCTGCGGCTTCGCGGTCGAGCTGGATCGACTGACTGACCTTGCCAGGGATCATGCGATCCGAGGATCCGTACGTGTCGAGCTGAAGGATCCGTTGCCCGTCCACATCGAACCACCGGTAACCGCAGGTCACGCGGTCGTGGACTCGCGTCCCCTCGTTCGGCCGGTGCTCGAACTTCTTGATCAGTGCCATGTCGATCGCTCCCAGTGTCGCAGCCATCGACAGTCATATACCCCGGACGGCGCGGTCGTCTTCTGACACCGCTTCGCGCCGTCACATAGTCTCGACTTCGGAAGGGGCGGAACTGGGGTATGACGTGAGGGGACTCGTCCTCGAGCCACTCGGCTTGGCCTGACGCTGCTTGGTCAACGCTGGAGGTGCGCGATGAGGGCTTGGTTTCTGCAGGCGAACCCGGCGATCTACGACGTCGAGGCGGCACTTGTTGCTCTCGATCGCCTCTGGTGGCGTGTCCCGCAATACACCAGTGATGTCCATCCGGGTGACGTCGTCGTGCTGTGGCGCAGTGGCAAGGAGGCTGGCGTCATAGGCATCGGGCGGGTCTTGTCGGAACCGCAGGAACACGAGATCGATCCAGCGGAGCAGCCGTTCGTGCTCGACGCGACGGAAGACCCAATCGGCACCACCCGAGTGCTCACGCGACTGCAGCCGGTCCCGTTCGTGTCCAAAGACAAGATCCGCGCGGTGCCGGAGCTGCGCGAGCATCAGATCATCCGGGCGCCCATGGGCACGGTGTTCGCACTCAGCGACTCCGAATGGTCTGCACTGAGTGCGTTGCTCCCAGAACCACCGACGGTCGAGACCCCCGAGGTGACTGTCGAAATGCCCTCGACTTTCGCATGGGCTCAGCGAGCCAAGGGCGTCCTCCCGATGCCAGGCGGGTACGACGGCTACCTGGACACGCTCGACACCATCTGCGCCCTCGTCGAAACGGAGCGCCCGTCTCCGAGCGAACTCGCGACACGGCTCGAAACCGCGCTCGGAGTCACGCGCCGCGGGAGCGAAACTCCGGGCCTCGTTCTTGCGCAAGATTGGCATCGTTGTCGTCGACGAAGGCATTTGCGGGCTTGGTCCCTGGACACACCGCTGGCGTTCGACTGGCGATGCCCGGATCATCATCGGGCTTCTTCATGGACGGTGCCGCTTCATCGGCGAGTTGCTCCACGCCGCCCGAGAGGCACGGACGACCACCGAGCTGCTCGCAATCGCCAACGACAATACGGCATGGGCTGGGATACGCAGACCCAGATCTCGAATCGCCGCGGTTGGCTGCAGTCGGCTGGGATGCTGATGGTCACTGAAGAAGGAACCCTCCAAGCCTCGGCCGCCGGGATCGCGCTCCTCGCCGACCTGGTTCTCTACAACCCAGCGGTTGCCCCGCCGCCGCTTCACGTGACGCCTCCGCTGCCGCCGATGGTCACGCCCAGCCCGCCTCGACGCGGACAGGGTCTCAGATGAGTTGATCGAAGCTGCAACCGACAGCGGCAACCCCGATCGTTTCGAGAAGGCGATCCGCGATGCATTCGCGTACCTCGGGTTTCGCGCTGAGTGGCTCGGCGGTGCCGGCAAGACCGATGTGCTTCTCGATGCCCCGCTCGACAAGGTCGACAGCTATCGAGCGATTGTCGATGCCAAGAGCACGGGCACGGGTTCGCTCTCGGACCAACAGGTCGATTGGGTAACCCTGACCGAGCATCGTGAGAAGCACGATGCCGACTACGTCGCGCTCGTCGGCCCTAATCCGAAGGGCGGTCGGATCTTTGAGCGGGCAGCCACGCACGGCGTCTCCGTCATTTCCTCAGAACAACTTGCAGGTCTTTGCCGTCAGCATTCGAAGGCTCCGCTCGGTCTCGATACCTATCGCGCACTCTTTGATGAGCCCGGTGCTCTGGACACCCAACTCGTCGACGAGAAGGCCGAGGAGCTGGACCTGCTCATCCAACTCGCAGGAGGCGTGCTTGCCGCCATGCGTAGCGAATCGTCGACGTTCGGCCGCCTCAGTGCCCGCGACCTCTATCTACTCCTCTCGCATGACCCGGCGAGCGAAGGTACCAGCGAAGAAGAGATACAAGGCCTGCTCGATACGTTGGCGAGCCCACTGCTCGGTCTCGTTCTCGGCACGAGGGACGCCGGCTACAGGGTCACCTCGCTTGCCCGATGTCTGGCGGCAACGACTGCTCCTGTTGGGCGACCGGCTCGGCACGGCACCTGCCCCTGCAGCCGAAGTCGACGCGCCGTGAGCACCACTGAAGCGCAGTCCTTCTTCGGATGGCTTGACTACGACGACAAAGCGGCAGAGCGAATGCGCGAGGTCTTCGCTGCATTTGATGACCAAGAGACCATCGACTCGCTCGGCGTCGGCGTCATCCGCGACGCCATCTCGAACCGTCTCTTCCCGGGGATCAGCACGATCCAGACTCGGGCCCGGTACTTCCTCTTCATCCCCTGGATCTGTCAGATCCTCGAACGGGAGAAGGGCCTCACCCCCAAGCAGTTCGGCGGAAGGCTCCGCGAGCTGGAGTTGGCACTCGTCGAATCGCTCCGCGACGTTGAAGGAGCAGACCAAGGAGTCATCGGCTACCGCGCCCGCAAGCGCCTGATCCGTCTACCGTCGACCGTCTACTGGAACGGACTTCGCGTCTTTGGCATCCGACTGCAGAATGTCTCGACCGCCGAGTACCGCAACATCGCCGCCCGCTTGGCGACCACGCGGGCCCAGGTTGAGACCGATGATGACGGTGAGGCCCTGAATGCGATTGCGCGGATGTGGGACCCCGGCCTGCCCGCTCCGCCGCCCCGTTTTCCCCACGATCCGATCTCGATGACCCTCACTGCCGAGGAGAGTGAGTATCTCGCCGGGAAGATGGTTGCCAGTCGGCCCGAGACCATGATCGGGGAGCTGGCACGTGACCTCGAACTCGACCGTTCTGCCGCGCTCCCATGGGAAGTGCCGCTCCACAACCCGCCAGAGCGCCTCTCGGCAACCCTTCGCCATGCCCGGAACTTCTCGGAGCTCATGCAAGGTGCCCAAGCGCTCTACAACGTGCTGCTTGCCCGCCGGGCTGAGGAGATCTACGACCATGACAAGACGGATCTCCTCGAAACGCTGACGAGCGAGCTCGATGACTGGGCCGACCTCATCGACGAACGCAAGAACGAGTTGGCACAGTGGGTCTCAGGCGACGAGTTCTGGCGCCTTGTTGAACACTCGACGCGAGTTCCACTTCCGACACGACGCTTCGTGCTGGCGTGGGCCGATCTCGCGCTCGCACGGCCGCGCAGCGTTGCCACCGATCCTGCCGCGCGAGATCCTCATCATCGAACGGGAACTCCGACTGAAGGGCAAGCTCGCTCGCCTCACGGACAACCGAGCGCTCGAAGGCTGGAACGGTCAACCCTTCAGCCCTGGCCAGTTGAGCTTTCGATGGCGCAACGCCCGGCAGATCCTTGACGACCTCCAGCACCATGATGCGGCATGACGTGCTGAACCCGGATACCCGCCAAACGCTCCTCGATGCCCTCCGCCCTCCACCGGGCTTCCACCTCGGCTGCGCGGTCGGAACAACCTTCTCCCTCAGTCTCGATGCGGCTCTCACCGCACCCGCTGCCTTCGCCCTCTACGCAGTCGCGGACGCAAACCAGCCTCATCACGTCGAACCGCTTGAGCTCCTCGACTCCATACGACGCCATGCGGGACGCTTCACGGTCTTCTTCCAAGCAGGTCAGGTAAGCGTTCCCGCACAGCGGCGGCTCTTCGCCTATCTCGAAGGTGCCTTGATTCCGGTCGTTGCTCCAGGCGGCGGGGTCTTCCACCCAAAGGTCTGGGCGCTTCGCTTCGACGCTGAGAGTTCCCCGTCAACCTTCCGGACGCTGTGCGCGTCGAGAAACCTGACGCATGACCGCGCCTGGGACACGATCCTGCGCCTTGACGCGCTCCAAGACGACGAAGACGACGGCCCGGTCCTCGATGGAAGTGGACTCGTCGACTTCGTTCGATCGCTGCCCGACCTTGCCGTCGCGCCCATTGATGAACGCCGACGAAACGACATCGCTGAACTGGCCGACCAGCTCGTAACCGTTCGCTGGGCACCGCCGCCGGGCGCCCAGAGCGGTCGCTTCCTCCCGCTCGGTCTTGCCGAGACACCACTCCCATTCCCCGAAACGGCCGACCGGATCGCAGTCATCTCGCCGTTCCTGACTGCCGGTCTTCTCAGACGTCTCCCAGCCAGTAGCGGGCGGCGCGCGCTCGTGTCGAGACCCGACCAGATCTCAGCCTGTGTCACAAGCGTCACCGACCACTTCGACAAGGACGAGGTGTATCAGCTCGACCCAGACGCTTCGCCTCTCGGAGACACCGAGACCCAAGCCAACGATGCTCCAGTCGAAACTGGCCTTTCGGCAGACGATCCAGGCATCCCATTCGAAGGCCTCCACGCCAAACTGTTCGTCTTCGATCAGGGCAGCACCACGACCGTGCTCTCAGGCTCGGCAAACGCGACGTCGGCAGCGTTCACCCAGAACGTCGAGTTCCTGACCGAGTTCACCGGACCGCGCCGGACCCTCGGTGTCGACGCACTCCTGGCGCCCAAGCAGGACAAGGGCGAGCCGACGCTGCACACGTTTCTGGTGCGCGTCGCCCTCGATGAGGCCGACGGAAGCGAGGCCGACGCAGGCCAGGCAGAAGATCAGCTCGACCGGTTGCGTCGGAGCATCGCGTCGGTACCGCTCATCGCTCGCGCCATTGAAGAACCGTCGCCCGACCGCTTCCGATTGACCTTCGCAACAACAGACGAGATGCCGGCGCTCCCCGACGGAGTCGCCTGGCGCTGTTGGCCCATCACGATTGCCTCCGACGCAGGCACCGGCCTCACGGGACAAGCCCCGCTGGATCAAACCTTCGTCGTCTCGTTCGAAGGCATCACCGCCTTCCTCGCCAACGAACTCACCTACGAGGACCTCAGCACGCGGTTTGTCCTCACCGCGCAACTGGTCGAAGCCCCAGAGAATCGGACCACCCGGCTCCTCCGGATCCTCCTCGGCGACGCCGAACGATTCCTTCGCTACCTCCTGATGCTGCTCGCCGACGACGCAGTCGACCAGTACGGGCTCACTGATCTTCTCGACGCCATCGAAGGGGCGGAACCGGGACGATGGCAGTCGGCTCCCGACTCGATTCCACTCCTCGAAGCTCTCCTGCGAACCCTCGCTCGCGAACCGGCCCGACTCGACCACATCCAACACCTCATTACCGACCTCGAAGCCGATGACGAGGCTCCTTCGATGCTTCCCGATGGTTTTCTTGAGCTTTGGGAACCCATCTGGGCCGCCGCGCAGGAGGCTCGCGGATGAGCGAGTCGATTCCGACTGCGGACGAAGTGCTCACCGGGCTTCGCCAGTTCCAGCGACGCACGTCGACCTACGCGTTCTCGCGTCTCTACGACGCCGAACAGCCAAGCATGCGGTTCCTCGTCGCCGACGAAGTCGGTCTCGGCAAGACACTCGTCGCACGCGGCGTGATCGCCCAAGCCGTCGAGCACCTCCGCAGCATCGGAGACAAGCGCGTCGACATCGTCTACATCTGCTCGAACGGGGCAATCGCCCGACAGAACCTGCGCAAGCTCAACATTGCCGGCGACGATGCCATCGTCCAGGCCGACCGCTTCACGATGTTGACCAACGAGATCCACAAGCTCGAGAAACGATCCCTCAACCTCATCGCCGTCACGCCCGGCACGAGCCTGGAGTTCGGACGCAGCGCTGGCAAGTTCGGGGAACGAGCGCTCCTCTACGCGGTACTCCAGAAAGTCTGGGGCAAGGATGCGATGAAGGGAAAGGGTCCCGAGCGCCTCTTCTACCTGGGCATCACTGACAACCGGGCGGCCGGGTCCAGGCTCCGGGAGAGAGCGGCGGCAGCGACCCCAGCACCGTCGGTACTCCGTGCATTCAAGCAGCAGATCCGCCGAATGAACGAGCTGCGCAGCGCCGAGAACCGGCCAAGCCTGAAGGTCGAGTTCAACCGTCTCTCGAAGGCCTTCACCTACAAGCACGGCTACACGCAAAAGGACCGTGAACAGCGCAACCACTTCATCGTCGAACTCCGTCAAGCCCTCGCCACGGTGGGTATCGAAGCGCTCCAACCCGACCTCGTCATCCTCGACGAGTTCCAACGGTTCCGGAACCTGCTCGATCCCCACAACCAATCCTGGGCAACGCGCCTTGGCGCACGAACTCTTCGACTTTCGCGAACCGGATACCGACCGGCCCACGCGAACGCCTGCTCCTCTCCGCGACTCCCTACCGGCCCTACACCACCGCCGACGAAGCCGAAGGCGACAGCCACTTCGAAGACTTCATTCACACGGCACGGTTCCTCCTGAACGACGACCTGGCCGCCGAAGCACTCGGCAGCGACCTCCGAGATCTTCGCCGGTCGCTGCTGAACCTCGATCGCGACGGCGGCGACTCAGCTGCTCTCGCGTGCCAACGAGTCGGTGATCGCCTGCGACCCGTGATGGCACGCACCGAACGACTCGGTTCGACGCCCGACCGCAACGGCATGCTCACACCGATCAACATTCCACTCACCCTGGAACGATCGGACATCGACGGGTACCTGACGACTGCCGCCGCCGCCTCGACTCCTCGGCCAACAGGATGTCGTCGAGTACTGGAAGTCCGGCCCCTACCTCCTCAACTTCATGGAGCGCTACGCCCTCAAGAAGGCGTTCGACGAGATCACCGAAGACGGGCTTGCACCTCCCGCGCTCCGCGACCTCATCGCCAAGAACCGAGGGCTCCTCCAATGGGACGAGCTCTCCCGCTACGAACAGATCGACCCCGCCAACGCGCGGCTCGCGCGCACTCGCCAATGACACCACGGGCAGGGGAATGTGGAAGCTGCTCTGGCTTCCCCCGGCCCTCCCGTACTACGAGTCCGACGACATCTTCGATGCTCCCGACGCACGGTCCTTTACCAAGCGCCTCGTGTTCTCCGCATGGCACCTCGTTCCCAAAGTCATCTCAGCGCTGCTCAGCTACGAAGCCGAACGACTCATCTTCGCGGCATCCGAAGAGCTCGACGCCCGGCCATACGACGAGTTCAGCGCCCGGCCCGACCGACGTATCGACTTTACGGTCAACGCCAATACGGGTCGTCTCGAAGGCATGCCGAACCTGAACCTCGTCGCGCCCTACGTCCAGCTCGCCCGCGTCATCGACCCGCTCGACATGAGCGCCGCGATGACCATCGACGGCGCCCGTCCCTCCCGCGCAGACCTCGAAGCGGAGTCCCGCAGCAGCTCACCGGAGCTCATGCGACCGCTGACCGAAGACCGGCCACAGGCAGGAACCGTTGACCAGCGGTGGTACTGGGCCGCCCCAATCCTGCTCGACCTTGCAGCTGATCCTTCTGCCACACGCCACTGGTGGAGCAAGGCCCGACCACGCCTGTGGACCGGCGACAACGCCGACGACGATCCGACGACCGCTTCTCGCGGCACCTCGCCGCCGCCGCGGCATTCGTGAACGACCCCGAGGCCGAACCCCTCGGACGCGTTCCCGACGACCTCGTCGACGTACTGTCGCAACCGCGCTCGGCAGCCCCGCTGTCTGCGCCCTCCGATCACTCGAGCCGCGTCAGCGACAGCGAAGTCGATCAAGACAGACGAACTGCTCGCCGGAGCAGCCAAGGTGGCCTGGGGATTCCGCACCCTGTTTAACGGCCCCGACGCGACCGCCGTCGTCAGATCCGCAACCGGCAGCGGAGGCGACGTCTATTGGCGCGCCGCCTGGAATACGCGGCCATG
This sequence comes from uncultured Acidimicrobiia bacterium, assembly GCA_963801105.1. Classification (GTDB taxonomy): domain Bacteria; phylum Actinomycetota; class Acidimicrobiia; order IMCC26256; family JAENVU01; genus JAENVU01. Next base: position 5,937 of record CAWDDH010000003.1, on the reverse strand, counting down.
GGCCACCTCCAAGCCGTCCTCGACGAGTACTTCCACATCCTGAAGGACTGGCGAGGCTTCCTCACCGAGTCAGGCCCAGCGATCATCTCCGACCTCGCCGAAACCGCGACCAGCGCCCTCAGCCTCCGCACCGTCAACTACGCAACCGACATCCCGACGGCCGAGACACGACGATCACCGTCGATCGGCACACGATGCGAGGCCGATTCGCGATCCGATTCGGAGACCAAGCCATCGAAGGCGAACAGCGCCAACAACGCGCCCAACAGGCAAGCCAAGCGTTCAACTCGCCGTTCTGGCCGTTCGTCCTCACAACCACATCGATCGGCCAAGAAGGACTCGACTTCCACCTCTACTCCCATGCGGTCGTGCACTGGAACCTTCCCGCCAACCCGGTCGACTTCGAGCAACGCGAAGGGCGCGTCCACCGCTACAAAGGCCACGCCATCAGCAAGAACGTCGCGCAAGCATGCAGCGCCGCGGCGCTCGACCGAAGTCATCGCGACCCATGGGTCGCGATGTTCGCGGCAGCAGCGAAAGTGGCCGAGCGAACCCGACGGTGAACTCGCCCCGTATTGGGTCTTCTGCCCGCCCGGTGCCAATGCCCGCATCGAGCGTTACGTACCCGTGCTCCCCCTGAGCCGGGACGCCAGCAAGCTCGAACGGCTCCTCAAAGCCGTCGCGACCTACCGGCTCTCGTTTGGGCAGCCACGCCAAGAGGAACTCCTCAAGTACCTGGCCGGCCGGATCCCAGAGCCAGAGTTGCTTGAGATCGTCCAACGTCTTCGTGTCGACTTAACGCCACGGTGAGCGCCCAACGGTTCCGCGGCCAGCGCATGCTGTGCTTTCGTCGAGGGGCGATCGGGCGAGGCGAGGGGAGTAGATGACGGACGATGGAGCTCCGGAACCCGGTTGGTACGACGACCCGTCGGGACGGTTCGCTCTCCGCTGGTGGAACTCGGAGTGGACGGCAAGGGCGCTGTCCGCCGAGGGTTCACTGGTGGGTGACGATCCTGAATCCGGTTGGGTGTCACCGCTTGGCCTGCCGATCAGCCGCGAGTACTTCGAGTTTCCAGTCCAGGGCGCCTTGCGAGAGCGGCGACAACGTAGTGGCGGAACGCGGGAGCCGGCTCTCGTGTACGGGGAGACGCCCGAACCCGGGCGGTTCGCCCTCATGAGTGAGCCTGCCTCTCGCCGGCTCAGTGGGCTGTACGAGGTCATCAACGGACCAACGACCTGGGGCGAGTTCTACGAGTCGCTCGATGTGGCTTCTGAAGATGTGCGGGCCGAAGCAATTCGGTTCTTCGGACTCGACTTGTCGGCGCCGTTCGAGGGTGATTGGAAAGCTGACGAAGATCCTCGGGATCAGGATCCGCACCCGCCGCCGCATTGCCGATTCGGATACTTCGAATGGTGGATGCAGGAAGGGGATTGGTCGTGGCCGGGATTCCCAACCGAGTGCTCGAATGCTGAGCTGCCCAAGGACTTGGTGGACAGCGCTTCGCGATGCCGAAATTGGGGTGACGGACGACGGATTCTCGGAGGCAGATCTCGAGCGGGCGACGGTGATTGCTGAGCGACTTGGGTACGAGTGTGTCGAGCGCGGTTTCGGAGATTGTTACCCGCAGACGGGTTAATGCGGGCCGCGGCGAACTTCTGACCGTCAACGACGCAGCTCATGTAGATGGTCTTGGCGCCATGCTCAGCGGCGGTGCCGAACGCTTCGAGCTGGCGTCTATGACATCAAACGCTTCGCGGAGGGTCCTTCGAGGGCAAGGCCACGAGACCAGCTGACCGTTCTCCCACAGTGCGATCGTGTTGGGGGTAGGGCTACATTCAACCGCACGCGCCCGCGCACGGGCAGTGTTCGAAAGAACCACTCGAACACCTGGGTACAAACGGGTCAACCGGATGCGGCAGGATTGGGCCATGGACCTGGTGAAGTCGAAGCAGCGCGTGGCCGACCACGGGGAGGTGTTCACCCCGCCGGGTTGGTCGAGGCGATGCTCGACCTGGTCGAGGCCGAGGCCGAGCGCATCGACTCCCGCGTTCCTGGAGCCGGCCTGCGGCTCGGGCAACTTCCTCGTCCCGGTGCTGCGCCGCAAGCTCGCCACCGTCGAGGCCCGCTACGGCAAGAGCGACTTCGAGAGAGCGCCACCACGCCCTGCTGGCGCTCATGTGCATCTACGGCATCGAGCTGCTCGCCGACAACGTCGCCGAGTGCCGGGCGAACCTGCTCGGAGTCTTCGCCGACGTTCCTCGGCGTCGACAGCCGGAGACGATGTACGCGACGGCGGCCGCGTCGTGCTCGCGTCAACATCGTCCATGGCGACGCGCTCACGATGCAGACGCAGCACTGCGACCGCAAGCCGATCACCTTCGCCGAGTGGGCCTACCTCGGCAAGGGCAAGTTCCACCGCCGCGACTTCCGCTTCGACACCCTCACCCAGATGTCGTCGTTCGGCGAGAGGACACCCTCTTCGCCGACCTCGGCAAGCACGAGATCTTCACCCCGACCAGGACCACGGCCGCTCACGGTCGCCGACATCGCCAGGAGCTGGCGCAGCGATGACGCGAGCAAGTCCGTTCAGCCTGCGCAACCGCAACCCCGACGTGCTGACCTGCATCGCGAACCTGTCGAACGACGAGGTGTTCACGCCGCCGGAGTTCGCCAACCAGATGCTCGACACTCGTCGCCGAGGCCTGGGCGGACGACCACGACGGAGCGAGCATCTGGGCCGACCCGACCGTGCACGTTCCTCGACCCGTTCACCAAGTCAGGCGTCTTCCTCCGCGAGATCACCAGGCGGCTCATCGACGGGCTTGAAGACGAGATCCCGACCTGGAGACGCGTCGACCACATCCTGACCAAGCAGGTCTTCGGCATCGGCATCACGCAGCTCACCAGCCTGCTCGCCCGCCGCAGCGTGTACTGCTCGAAGTGGGCCAACGGCAAGCACTCGATCGCCAAGTCGTTCGACGACCGAGGACGGCAACATCTGGTTCGAGCGCACTGGAGCACACCTGGGCGGGCGGCACGCGAGTCGGGAGCACCGCTGACCGGACGGCAGCCGATCAAGGTACACCAACGGCAAGTGCAAGTTCTGCGGAGCCAGCAGAGGACGCTCGACCGCGGCGACGACCTGGAGACCCACGCCTACGCGTTCATCCACACCGACGACATCAAAGCTCGCATCGCCGAGCTGTTCGGAGACGACATGCAGTTCGACGTCATCATCGGCAACCCGCCCTACCAGCTCGAGCGACGGCGGGTACGGCACAGCGCGGCGCCCGATCTACCAGCAGTTCGTGGAGCAGGCCAAGAGCTCGACCCGCGCTTCGTCGTCATGGTTACCCCGTCCCGCTGGTTCGCCGGCGGCAAGGGCCTGGACGACTTCCGGGAGCGGATGCTCAGCGACCGACGCATCTGCGCAATCTGGTCGACTACCCGAAGCTCTACGACGTGTTCCCCGGAGTGAAGATCAGGGCGGCGTCTCGCTACTTCCTGTGGGACCGCGACTACGACGGCCCGTGCACGGTCCAGACGCATGTGGGACGGACAGCCGTCGGCGACCGCCAGTCGCCGCTACCTGGACGCGTACGACGTCCTCGTTCGCTGCAACGAGGCCGTCTCGATCCTCGAGAAGGTGCTGAGTCGAACGGGGAGCCGAGCCTAGCCTCGACTGACGCGAGTCTCCAGCCGAGGAAGCCGTTCGGCCTCCGACGAACTTCCACGGCAAGCGACGCCGAAGGGCTGAAGGACCCCGTGCAGCTCTATCGGATCGCAGAAGGTCAGTCTGGGTCGAACGCCGGAGTTCCGATGAACGCACGAGCTGGATCGACAATGGAAGGTGCTGCATGACTCGCGGTTCAGGGTACGAGTGCGGCGGTCGAAGACCAAGATCCTTGGCAAGCCGATCGTTGCCGGGCCCGGGACCGCCTGCACCGAGACCTACCTGGTCGTCGGGCCGCTTCGGCACCGAGGAGGAGGCGCGCAACGTACGCCGCGTACCTGCGCACGCCGGTTCGTCGCGCTTCCTGGTCTCGCTGCGGAAGCCCACGCAGGACGCCACGCGAGAGGTCTACGCGTTCGTCCCCGACTGCCGCTGGATCGGGTGTGGACCGACGAGGGCTCTACGAGCGAGTACGGGCTCACGAGGAGGAGATCGCGTTCATCGAGTCGCAGGTCGCTGAGCGCCCGAGGACCTCGACGAGGAGCCGAGGATGAGTAGAGCCGATCGAGGACCTCCTGCCGCCGAAGCCGGCGGCGCGGCTCCGCATCTACGCGTACTCGATCGACGACGAGGCCACGACGGGCTCTCAAGGTCGGGCAGACCACGCGAGGACGTGAAGACCAATCCGCAGCAGACCCAAGACGGCAGGATCAGCAGACTACACGATCGCACTCGACGAGCCGGCCGAGCGCGACGACGGGACGCTCTTCACGCGACCACGAGGTGCGCGCAGCGGCTCAATCGACGAAGGGCTTCGAGAACGTCGCCGAGGTGGAGTGGATGCGCTGCACGGTCGACGGACGTTCTGACCGCGATCACCGAGCTGCGGACGGGCCAGACGGCTCACCGGCACCCACCACGAGACCTTCACGATGCGCCCCGAGCAGGCAGCAGCGGTGGACAAGACGCACGCCTACTTCAAATCGATCTGGGCGGAGGACATGCACGCCGTCCCGCGGTTCCTGTGGAACGCGAAGATGCGGTTCGGCAAGACCTTCACGGCCTACCAGCTGGCCAAGCGGCTCGGCGCGACAAGCGTGTCTCGTGGTGACCTTCAAGCCGGCGGTCGAGGACGCCTGGCAGACCGACCTGGAGTCGCACGCCGACTTCGACGGCTGGCAGTACCTTCGAATGCACCGGGCAGCGACCCGCCACGGCCGACACAGAAGCGGCCGCTCGTGTACTTCGGCTCGTTCCAGGACCTGCTCGGCCGGGACAAGGCCGGGCAAATCAAGGCCGAAGAACGAGTGGATCCACACCACCAACTGGGATCTTGTGATCTTCGACGAGTACCACTTCGGCGCCTGGCGCGAGACGGCCAAGGAGCTGTTCGAAGGCGAGGACGACGCGGTCGCCAAGAAGGAGATCGAAGCCGAGTTCGACCGCGGACCTCGACGACTTCGACGAGGAGCTCGACGAGCTCGGGAGGATGAGGACGAGTTCCTGCCGATCACCACGAAGGCCTACCTGTACCTCTCCGGCACGCCGTTCAAGGCGCTCGCGACCGGCGAGTTCATCGAGGAGCAGATCTTCAACTGGACCTACACCGACGAGCAGCGCGCCAAGGCAGAGTTCGCGCGCGAGCACCCGGGCGAGTGGAACCCATACGGGGCGCTGCCGGAGATGCGGCTGCTCACCTACCAGATGCCCGACGAGCTGATGGCGGTCGCCAAGCCAGGGTGAGTTCGACGAGTTCGACCTCAACGCGTTCTTCGAGGCGACGGGCACGGGCGCAGCGGCCGTGTTCAAGCACAAGGACGACGTGCAGAAGTGGCTCGACATCATCCGTGGCGCACTCGCCGACCCAGGTCGACGCCCTGAAGCTGGGGCACACGTCCGCCGTTCCCGTACTCCGACATGCGGCTGCTGCCGTACCTGGAGCACTCGTTCTGGTTCCTTCCAGCGTGGCGGCGTGCCACGCGATGGCGAACCTGCTCGCCGAGAAGCAGAACGTCTTCTGGCACGAGTACGAGTGCTCCGTGGCCGGCGCCGGCGCCGGGATCGGGCTCGCCGCGCTGCCGCCGGTCCGCGAGGCGATCGGCAATGGCCACGACACGAAGACCATCACGTTGTCCTGCGGCAAGCTGACCACCGGCGTGACGGTCCCGCAGTGGTCGTCGATCCTGATGCTGCGCAACCTGAACTCCCCGGAGACCTACTTCCAAGCAGCGTTCCGGGTTCAGTCACCTTGGTCGATCAAGAA